>JAEPMJ010000008.1 GCA_017644005.1 Rhizobiaceae bacterium | reverse complement strand
GATAACGTACAGAGTCTTTCGCACATTTGACCGTGACGGAGGCTCCTTTCAGATTGTCTGAGAGGAGCAGAGAATGGAAGATGACGAGAAGCCCACAACGATGGGGCAAGTGATCCAGATCGACGAAGCCCGGATCAAGGATCATCTGGGCGAGATGGTCCGGGGGACGGTCGAGGAAGCGTTGAATGCGATGTTGGACGCAGAAGCGGATCGGCTCTGCGGTGCTGGTCGCTATGAGCGCACCGAAGGCCGCCGCGACACTCGGGCGGGCAGTTATGAGCGCTCGCTCGATACCAAGGCCGGGCCTGTGAAGCTGAAGATGCCGAAGCTGCGGCGGCAGACCTTCGAGACGGCGATCATCGAGCGCTATCAGCGACGGGAAAGCAGCGTTGAGGAGGCCTTGATCGAGATGTATCTGGCGGGCGTCTCCGTACGCCGTGTCGAGGACATTACTGAGGCGCTTTGGGGCACTCGTGTCAGTCCGGGCACAGTCTCCAACCTCAACAAGAAGATTTACGCCAAGATCGACGAATGGCGTCATCGCAGGATCGAAGGCGATCACCCCTATGTCTTCCTGGACGGGATCGTCATGAAGCGGACGTGGGCGGGTGAGGTGCGCAACGTCTCACTTCTGGTGGCGATTGGCGTGACCGCGGACGGTTATCGCGAGATCCTGGGTATCGTCGAAGGTCCCAAGGAAGACAAGGCGGGCTGGTCAACCTTTCTGCGCCACTTGGCCGACAGAGGGCTCTGCGGCGTGCAATTGATCGTGTCGGATGCTTGTCGTGGCCTCGTCGAGAGCGCCGCCGAGCATTTTCCGGACGCGCAGTGGCAACGCTGTGTCGTGCATTTCTATCGTAACGTCTTCAGCCTGGTACCGGCAGGCAAGGTTCGTGATATCGCCAGGATGTTGAAAGCCATCCACGCTCAGGAAAGCCGCCAGGCCGCCACAGAGAAGATGATGGCGGTCATTGCAGAACTCCGTGCAATGCGGCTCGCCAAAGCGGCCGATCTTCTGGAAGAGCACGGCGAAGAAACGCTGACCTACTACGGCTACCCCGATAGCCATTGGTTGAAATTGCGCACGAACAACCCGCTTGAACGCATCATGCGAGAAATCAGAAGGCGCACACGTGCAGTTGGCGCGTTCCCGGATGGTAAATCATGTCTGAACCTTGCTGCGGCACGGCTGCGCCACATCGCAGGCACGCAATGGTCGACAAGACGATACATGAACATGATCCCGTTATTCGCAGAGCAAAACCAAGGAGCCGCCGTCGCGTGAAAACCCAAAGTGCGAAAGAATCTGGACACTACCGGCGGCGATCACTTTCGAGCGCTGGAAATAACTGGCAAATCATTGATCAAAGTGGATATGGTTGTCCAGTCGTTCACTTGTACGAATCCTCCCATCTTTGTCTCCTGACGCCGAATTCGAACACTCGAACCTGGCTCGGAGACCATGCAACCCACGACGCTTTTGATCGGCCAGGCGGCCGTTGTGACCGGAACGATCACCGGCACGCTTTGGGCATCGACCCAGTGGGCGGCGCACCGGCTGGGCTATCAGGAAGGTTTGGGCGAGCCGTTCGCATCTGCGTTCGGCTTGCCGGTCTATGCGCCCTGGCGGCTGTTCGAGTGGTGGTATGCCTATGAGAGCTACGCGCCGGACGTGTTCCGCGATGCGGGCATGTTGGCGGCCGGAGGCGGCGGGTAGTGTCCAGATTCTTTCGCACTTTGGGTTTTCACGCGACGGCGGCTCCTTGGTTTTGCTCTGCGAATAACGGGATCATGTTCATGTATCGTCTTGTCGACCATTGCGTGCCTGCGATGTGGCGCAGCCGTGCCGCAG
>JAEPMJ010000001.1 GCA_017644005.1 Rhizobiaceae bacterium | reverse complement strand
GCCCAACGACACCCGCATCACCCTGGCAAGACAGGACACACCCGTCACCTTCCCCGCAAAGATCGACACAGCCGAAGGACCCGTCACCGTCTTCGATCCGGGGTTCCAGCTGATGTGGGAAATGCAAGGCGCCTAGCACCGGATCCGAATTGCAACCGCCGCCGACCGACCACCAGGAATACCGATGTTTTCAAATACATTTCCAGACAGGGAGCTGATCTCCGAAACCGTCGCAAAGATGCTGCTGGAAATCGACGCCGTGCATTTCAGATCCGACCAGCCCTTCACCTTCACCTCCGGCCTTGCGAGCCCGGTCTATATCGATTGCCGCAAGCTGATCTCCTATCCGCGCATTCGCTCCGCGCTGATGGATTTCGCAGCATCCGTTATCGTCAGGCGGGTCGGCTTCGAACAATTCGACGCCGTTGCGGGCGGTGAAACGGCGGGCATTCCGTTTGCGGCATGGCTGTCCGATCGACTTGGCCTGCCCATGCTCTACGTGCGCAAGAAGCCCAAAGGATTTGGTCGCGATGCGCAGATTGAGGGTTTCCTCAAGGATGGTGCGCGCGTACTGCTGGTCGAGGATCTGACCACAGATGGTGGCTCGAAGATCAAATTCGGCGACGCAATCAACCGAACCGGCGCGAGCGTCGCCGACACATTCGCGGTATTTTATTACGATATTTTCCCCGACACGCCGCAACGCCTCGCCGAGGCCGGCATGCGGCTTCACTACCTGGCAACATGGTGGGACATATTGAAGGTCTGCAAGAACGAAAACCGCTTACCCTCGAAGACCATAGCCGAGGTGGAGAGCTTCCTGAACGATCCGGTTTCGTGGTCCGCCAGTCACGGCGGCATATCGGAACTGCTGCACAAAATACCAAGGAGTGCGTAATGTTTGAATCATTGGTGAAGAACATAAACGAAGCGGGTGGCAGCGTGCGCGCCTATGACGCCTGCAGTCGCGAGGCCAGGGCCCGCATAGCGGACGAGCCCCAAAATGCCGCGGCCCTGCTTCTCATTTCTTATGCGACACAGCGCTTCGTGGATTCTTACGATGACCAGCCGCTGACTGTGAAAGAAGCTGCCGAAGAGCTGGACGAGATCACGCAGATCGTCTCTGTTCTGGATGCTGCATTTTCGGGCGAATCGGAGAAAGCGAAACTGGACGCGTTAAACCAGGTGGCGACCAGATTAGGAGCCAGTTAGCCGCTGTCCGACAACGTTCTGCACCAAAAGTCAAAATAGGGACCGTACGAGCGTCATTCGCGAACAACCTGCGTCAACCCGCAGTGACGTCCTCCTTGGATAGGCATTTAGCCGTATCGACCTGTCCAGGCGGAATGTTGCAGCGCTTACTGAATCCGGGGTCACAGGTTCGAACCCTGCCGGGACTGTGATCGCGCCGATCTGTGCGCGCAGCCCGCTGTCCTCCCGCTACCTCGGCATCCGAGTCGAGCTTGCGTATCGCGCCGACAGCGCTTTGCTGCAAAATCTCCCCAATTATAAAATATAAACGTCACGTTTTCGTCAAATTGTTATATATGTATATAGATAATCTAGTATCTAATCAAGGAGTGATGAAATGAACTGGAGTATTGTTGAAGGAAAATGGAATCAGCTTAAAGGTTCTATTCAGAGCAAATGGGGAAAACTCACAGATAGTGAGATTGAAGAAATAAAAGGTGATCGCGAAAAGATGATCGGCAAGATTCAAGAGCGATATGGTAAAACCCGCGAAGCAGCGGAAAAAGAGGTCAACGACTGGCTCGGTAGCATCTAAGGAGATTCGGAAAAGTCATTTCTGGATCTTTTGCCAACCAGTTGACTGGTTGCAATATATCATCATCAAATTATTTACCGGCGCACGCTTCCATGTGCATCTGGCGCCTGTCATCAGCGGTCCAGAAGGAGCCGTCGCCGCCCGCGCAGATATCGATCGGTTCGCCCGCGATAGCGGGCGACAGGGCGCGATAGGTAAAGACCTTGGGTGCGCCGCCGCCTCGCGAGGCAGCGAGATTGAAGAGCAGGGACGCTTGCAGCGGCCCATGCACGACAAGGCCGGAATAGCCCTCGACGTCTTTTGCATAAACCGGATCGTAGTGAATGCGATGCCCGTTGAAAGTGATCGCCGAATAGCGGAACAACAGCACCGGTGAGGTTTCGAACCGTCTTGTCCAGACCGGCTCTCGTTCCGCTACCGGTCCGGCTGCCGCCCGAGTGCTGTCCGCACGATAGACGATGTCGTGCCGTTCGCGGATCGCAAGCCCGCGCGGCGAATGATAGTCATGATCGACTGCGACGAACCACAATTCACCGCTGCGCCCGTGTTTGCAGGTCACATCGGCGATTGTCGAAACGCGCCGCACGGCATCGCCGATCCGAAGCGGCGCGAGTGTCTCGATACGGCCGCCGGCCCACATGCGCCTCGGCAGTGGCACCGGGGGCAGGTCTCGGTTCTTCGCCGGATGTCCGTCGCGTCCGAGCGCATCCATTGGCGCAATGGCAGGCGACAGACACCAGTGCAGGCCGTGCGGCGCTTCAGCCTCCGACGTCGGCGCCAGCCAATCCCCGAAAATCGCGCGGTAGCTCTCTACAAGCCGCGGCGTGACCTCATCGACGTGCTCGCTCGTCCGGCCGATCCATTCGACAAAAGGTCTATCCACTTCAGCCATGCGAACTCTCCCGCCTAATAGGAGCGCGGCAGGCCGAGCACATGTTCGGCCAGGTAGGAGAGAATGAGGTTCGAGGAGATCGGCGCGACCTGATAAAGCCTCGTTTCGCGGAATTTGCGCTCCATATCGTACTCTTCGGCAAAACCGAAGCCGCCATGCGTCTGAATACAGACATTGGCAGCCTCGTTGGAAGCGTCCGCCGCCAGCAGCTTGGCCATATTGGCTTCCGCTCCGCAATTTTCGTCCGCTTCGTAGCAGCGCAGCGCCTCGCGCAACATCAGCTCTGCCGCGCGCATATTGGCGTAGGCTCTGGCGATCGGAAACTGAATGCCCTGATTGGCGCCGATAGCCCGTCCGAAAACACTGCGTTCGCCGGCATAGTGCGCGGCCTTTTCGATCAGCCATTTGGCATCGCCGACACATTCGGCCGCGATCAGGATGCGCTCAGCATTCATACCCGACAGGATGTACCGGAACCCTTTTCCTTCCTCGCCGATAAGATTGGTGGCCGGTACCCGCACATTGTCGAAAAAGACCTCGGTGGTCGAGTGGTTCATCATTGTACGGATCGGCCTGATGGTAAGCCCGTTGCCTAGCGCAGCGCGCATATCGACGATGAACACGGACAGGCCGCCGGTGCGCTTCGCCACCTCTTCGCGCGGCGTGGTGCGCGCCAGAAGCACCATCAGGTCCGAGTGCTCGGCGCGGCTGGTCCATATCTTCTGGCCGTTAACCACGTAGTTGTCGCCTTCACGCCGCGCGAAAGTGCGGATCGCGGTCGTGTCGGTGCCCGAAGTCGGTTCGGTCACGCCGAACGCCTGCAGCCGCAGTTTTCCTGCAGCGATCGCCGGCAGATATTGCTGTTTCTGCGCCTCCGAACCGTGGCGCAGCACGGTGCCCATCACATACATCTGCGCATGGCAGGCAGCACCGTTGCAGCCGGCACGCTGGATTTCTTCAAGCACTGCCGCCGCGCCCGAAAGCGGCAGGCCCGAGCCGCCATATTCCTCCGGGATCAGCGTTGCCAGATAACCGGCCTCGGTAAGTCGCTCCACGAAGGCTGCTGGATATTCGCGCCTGGCATCGAGTTCGCGCCAGTACTCGCCTGGAAATTCCGCGCAAAGCCGGCGCACCGCATCGCGGATTTCGGGATAGTCCGGGACTGGAAACATCGGCGCCCTCCTCGTGGAACCTCACGCTCCCGACGCTCGCGGCACAGTGGCCGTACTTTTGCGCGGCTTCAACCCGCCAGCCAGGCAACCGCATGCAAACTGCAGTTCTTTCTTGCCCGCTGGCAGCATGACGGATAAAAGTGGTATCTAGAAAGCTACTTTACGTGACAGCCATGCCCAGCCACTCGGCACAACGGCTAGGCCCCAAGCCCGAAGCGCCCTTCGATCATCCCGACGTCAACCGGGCATTCATCGGCACGCTTGTGCGAGAATTCTATCGGAGAGTTCGCGCCGATGAGCGCCTGGGCCCGATATTCGCCGAGGTGATCGGAGATCATTGGGAACCGCATCTGGAAAAGATGACCGACTTCTGGTGCGCCGTGATCCTGAAGAACGGCGCCTATAGCGGGCGACCTGTGCCAGCGCATCAGAAACTCGGTCAGGTGCGCGAAGAAGATTTCGACATCTGGCTCGCCATCTTCAGGCGCACGACGACCGACCTCTGCAAACCGGAAGTGGCAGCCGTGTTTGTCGAGCGCGCCGAGCGGATCGCACAAAGCCTCAAACTGGCGATGTTCTTCCGCCTGCCTGCTGCCGGAATACCGCAACGGGAGACATTCAATGGACAGAGCTGACCGCGATCCGTTTGCGGACGCCGTTACCGCGTTTCTCGCACTCGCCTGGTTCGGAATGCTCATCGGCGTTTCGTTCCTGGCAACTCCGGTCAAATTCCAGGCGCCGTCGCTGGTGCTGCCCGTTGCACTTGAAGTCGGCAGCGTCACATTCGCCGCCTTCTCGATGGTGGAGTGGGGCCTCTCGCTCGGTCTGGTGATAGCGACGTTCTTCCCCAGCATATCTCGCACCACAGTGACCCTGTCGGCGGCGGTTGTGGTGATCGTGACGCTGCAGGCGCTGTGGCTTCTGCCGGCGCTCGAAGCCCGTGTGGCGGCCGTTGTGGCCGGCAGCCCCTTGCCTCCTTCGTGGCATCACCTGATTTACGCCGGTCTTGAGGTCACAAAAGCGCAGGCCCTTGCTGCGCTCTCGCTTCTTTCCCTTTTCCGACTCGGATGGCGCGATAGAGAGGAAAAGGTGGAGGCTCCATGAAACTGACGCTTCACACCGACTATGCTCTGCGCATGCTGATTTTCCTCGCGGTGCATGATGAAAAACCGGTCACGGTTGCACATGTCGCGTCGACCTACGGCCTGTCGCGCAACCATCTTCTGAAAGTAGCGCATAATCTCCGGCGGCTCGGCTATGTGAAGACAACCCGCGGCCGTACCGGCGGTATCGCGCTCACCTGCAGGCCGCACGAGATCAATATCGGCGCGGTGGTGCGGGCGACGGAGGACAATTTCGCACTGGTCGAGTGCCTCGGGCACGAAGGCGGCGCATGCGTGATCACCCCCGCCTGCCGGCTGCGGGGGATAATACGCAAGGGAGTAGAAGCCTTCCTGTCGGTCTTTGACGAATACACGCTCGCCGATCTGGTGGACAACCGCGCCCTGCTGGAAGGACTGCTCGCATTTCCGGTTACCAAGGCGGCTTGATCCCGTGAACGACCATAAGGAACGCTCCAACTACGCATCACCCCCCTGCTCGCTGCATGAGGCGGACCCCGCCTATTCCGGCATTCTGGCTCACGACCCGCAAGCGGCGCTTGAAGTGGCCAGATGGCGAAAGTCGGAGCGAACCCGTCTCATCGACAAGCGGCTGTCGACCGCGGCCGCCAGGCGCACCGAAGCAGCAGCCAATATCGCTGCGAAGCTTGACCGCGAAATCGGGGACCTCCGCGACCGTACCATAGGTTTCTATTGGCCGTTTCGCGGCGAACCGGATCTGCGTGGCTGGGCACAGGGCAAGCTTGGCGCTGGTGCGCGCATCGCGCTGCCGGTGGTGATCGCCAAGGGACAACCGCTCGAGTTCCGCAGCTGGAAACCCGGCGAAAAGCTGGAAAAGGGTGTCTGGAACATACCTGTCCCGGCCGCCGGCGAGCTGGTTTCGCCTGATATCGTGATCGCACCGCTGGTCGGCTTCGATCCTGCCGGTTACCGTCTCGGTTACGGTGGTGGTTTTTATGACCGCACGCTGGCCGCAATGCCCTCAAAGCCGCTCACGATCGGCGTGGGGTTCGAGTTCCAGCGACTGCCGACGATATTCCCGCAATGGCACGACGTGCCAATGAACAGTCTCGTGATCGAGCGCGTGAGCTGATCGCGCCGGGATCGTCTATTGCGGCCGTTCCGAAATGCCGCCATTGGCCGACGACCAGCCAATCGGGTCGTTGAGGAAGGACTCCACTTCTCTGATCGTATCTGCCGGGAACCGGCTTTCGTCCTTGCAGACCTTCAGGATGTCCCACCAGGTGGCAAGGTAATGAAGCCGCATCCCGGCGTCGGCCAGCCGCTGCGGCGTGTCGGGAAAAATGTCGTAATAAAAGACCGCAAACGTATCGGTGACTTCGGCGCCCGCCTTGCGGATCGCCTCGGCAAACTTGATTTTGGAACCGCCGTCGGTGGTCAGGTCTTCGACCAGCAGTAGCCGCGCACCTTCGTTCAGCGAGCCCTCGATCTGCGCATCGCGGCCGAAACCCTTCGGCTTCTTGCGCACGTAAAGCATCGGCAGGCCGAGCTTGTCCGACAGCCAGGCAGCGAATGGAATGCCTGCTGTTTCGCCGCCAGCCACCGCATCGAACTGTTCGAAACCCACATTGCGGACAATCACCGACACACCGAAGTCCATGAGTGCCGAGCGGATACGCGGATAGGAGATCAGCTTGCGGCAATCGATGTAAACCGGACTTGCGAGGCCGGATGTGAAGGTGAATGGCTGGTCCGCCCTGAAATGTACCGCCTTGATCTCCAGCAGCATCTTCGCCACGGTTTCCGAAATGACCGCGCGATCCGGGAATGTGTTGGAGAACATGGTGTCGCCTCGCTGATTGACCGTTGCCTTTCGCTATCAACATTGGTCCGCACTAGCCAGCCCACGCCACAACATTCCACCGCTCGCCGCATGTGGCCGCCTCACCCGCCATTTGACCAGCTACCCTGAGCCCGCCCGATCGGTTTCAATGCAGACAAGGGGCGGCCGCCTGGTTGCGCGGCCCAAAGCGGCGCGCGTATGCTCGCCTGAATGCGGGGCGGCCAGTCTGTCCTGATCGGAGCGGACGGGACCAGCCGGATGACAGATTTTCTACTTCTCGCATTCATCTTCCTGGTCGCCGGCGTCGCATCGGTACCCATAGCGTCGCGGCTCGGGCTGGGTTCCGTGCTCGGCTACCTGATTGCCGGCATTGCCATCAGCCCGATTCTCGCATTGCTCAATGTCGATGTCGTCTCGATCCAGCATTTCGCCGAGTTCGGCGTGGTAATGATGCTGTTCCTGGTCGGGCTGGAGTTGGAGCCGGAAAAGCTATGGCAGATGCGCGGCCGGCTGATCGGCCTTGGCGGCGGACAGGTGGCCACAACCACGCTTGTCGTGATGGCGGTCGCCATGGTGCTCGGCGAAACGTGGAACATTTCGCTGGCGATAGGTCTGGTCCTGGCGCTTTCGTCAACTGCCATCGTGCTGCAGACGCTGAACGAACGCGGGATCCTGAGCTCTGACGGCGGTCAGGCGAGTTTTTCTGTGCTCCTGTTTCAGGATATCGCCGTCATCCCAATGCTTGCCTTGATGCCGCTTCTGGCTGCACCCGAACTGCTTGGCGCGGCAGCCGAGACGGTTTCGCATGGCGCCGATGCCGCGCATGGCGCCGCCGACACACACGGCGCTGACGATGGCCATGGCTCAGTCATCAGCCTGGTCGAAGGCCTGAACAGCTGGCAAACCGCGCTCGTCACCATGGCCGCGATTGGTGCTGTAATCGCCGGCGGCAGCTACCTCACCCGGCCGATCTTCCGCTTTATCGCCATGGCCCAGCTGCGCGAGCTCTTCACTGCCACAGCATTGATGATGGTCGTGGGTATCGCGCTTCTGATGTCTCTGGTCGGCCTGTCGCCGGCACTCGGTACCTTCCTTGCCGGCGTAGTGCTTGCCAACAGCGAATACCGCCACGAGCTGGAATCCGACATAGACCCCTTCCGTGGCCTGCTGCTCGGCCTGTTTTTCATGACAGTGGGCGCTGGCATCAATTTCACGCTTCTGGGCGAGACTCTTTGGATGACCGTCGCGCTCACCCTCGGCCTGATGCTGGCGAAGTGTCTGGTGCTGGTAGCGCTGGCATATGTCTTCAAGCTGCGAGGTGCGGACAAGTGGCTATTCACGCTTGGCCTGGCGCAGGCCGGCGAGTTTGGCTTCGTGCTGCTCTCGTTTACCGTCGCCAATTCGATCCTGCCGCAGGCGATCGCGGATCAGCTGCTGCTTGTGATCGCACTTTCAATGCTACTCACGCCGCTGCTTTTTATCTTCTACGACCGCTTCATCGTGCCGCGCTACACAGGCGACGAAACCCGCGAGGCAGACGAAATCGAGGAGCCCAGCCAGATCATCATTGCCGGCGCGGGACGTGTCGGCGGCATTGTCAACCGCATGCTGCGGGCGGCCGGCTACACACCGACAATCGTCGATTTCAACTCCAGCCACCTCGAGGCCCTGCGCACCTTCGGCGTCAAGGTGTATTATGGCGATGCAACGCGGCCCGACCTGCTCGCGGCGGCGGGCATTGCCGAGGCGAAGCTCCTCGTGATCGCCATCGACAACAAGGACCAGATCACCGAACTGGTGCGCTATGCGACATCCACCTACCCCAACCTGCATGTGATTGCCCGGGCGACCAACCGCCACCATGTCTATGAGCTCTGGGCCGCGGGGTGCCGCGATATCGTGCGCGAAAACTACGATAGCTCGCTTCGCATGGGCCGCTCGGCTTTCGAGGCGCTGGGTGCGAGCAAGAAGGCGTCCGAGCGGATGAAGGACATGTTCAACGAAACCGATCGCCGCGCCATGATCTCGGTGGCAGACGTATACGATCCCGACGTCCCCGCCCACAAGAACGAGGCTTATGTCGCGCGCATCAGGGAAGTGCTCGGTCCGTGGCAGGACGAGCTGATGGAAAAGATGGTTCGGGTGCGCGAGCGCGACAAGTCGGAATCCTGAACCACTGGGTGCACGCTGGGCCTTCCCGCGCCGTCCGGGCCGGTCAGTGCGACGCAGTCCGACATTCGGGGGTGCCGTTGCGAACGAACAGCCGGCCCGCTGACGGCCGGCTCTGAATCATCGCCGTATCTAGGCTGCGCCCGCCCGCTGCTTTTCGAAGCGCTTGCGTTCATGCGGGTCGAGATAGAGCTTGCGGAGCCGGATCGACTTCGGCGTCACTTCCACCAGTTCGTCATCCTGGATCCAGGCCAGCGCCCGCTCCAGCGTCATGCGCACCGGCGGTGTGAGCTTCACTGCCTCGTCCTTGCCCGCTGCGCGAACGTTGGAGAGCTTCTTGCCCTTGAGCACATTCACTTCGAGATCGTTGTCGCGGCTGTGAATTCCGACGATCATGCCCTGATAGACCTTCACACCGGGGTCGATAACCATCGGACCGCGGTCTTCCAGGTTCCACAGCGCATAGGCCACCGCCTCGCCGGGCTCGTTGGCGATCAGCACGCCATTGATGCGGCCGCCGATCTCGCCCTTGTAAGGCTGATACTCATGAAACAGCCGGTTCATGACAGCCGTTCCGCGCGTATCCGTGAGAAGCTCCGACTGGTAGCCGATCAGGCCGCGTGTCGGTGCGTGAAAAACGAGCCGCTGGCGGTTGCCGCCCGACGGCTTGAGCTCGACCATCTCGGCCTTGCGCTCACTCATCTTCTGCACCACGACGCCGGCATGTTCTTCGTCAACGTCGATGACGACTTCCTCGACCGGCTCCAGCAACTGGCCACTTTCGTCTTTCTGCATCACCACACGCGGGCGCGACACGGCGAGCTCGTAGCCCTCGCGCCGCATGGTTTCGATCAGCACTGCCAGCTGCAGTTCGCCCCGGCCTGACACGTAGAAGGAATCCTTGTCGGCCGATTCCTCGATCTTCAGCGCAACATTGCCTTCCGCCTCGCGCAGCAGACGGTCGCGGATGACGCGCGAGGTGACCTTGTCGCCCTCGGTGCCCGCGAGCGGGGAATCATTGACGATGAACGACATTGTCACCGTCGGCGGATCGATCGGCTGCGCCGGCAATGCCTGGCTCACCGACGGGTCGCAGAAAGTGTCGGCCACGGTGCCTTTCGAAAGGCCGGCTATCGCCACGATGTCGCCCGCCTGCGCCTCTTCGATCGGCTGGCGTTCGAGCCCGCGGAAAGCCAGGATCTTGGAGATGCGGCCGCTTTCCAGCTGGCTGCCGTCGTGATGCAGCACCTTCACCGCCTGATTGGGCTTCAGTGAGCCGGATTCGATGCGCCCGGTAATGATGCGGCCAAGAAACGGGTTGGCTTCCAGAATGGTGCCAATCATGCGGAACGGACCTTCATGCACGGTCGGTTCCGGAACATGTTTGAGCACCAGGTCGAACAGCGGTTTCAGTCCTTCGTCTTTCGGTCCTTCCGGGTTTGCGGCCATCCAGCCATCGCGCCCCGAACCGTATAGAATCGGGAAGTCGAGCTGCTCATCGGTTGCGTCCAGCGCGGCAAAAAGGTCGAACACCTCGTTCACCACTTCGACGTGGCGCCCATCCGGGCGATCGATCTTGTTGATCGCCACGATTGGTTTCAGTCCGACCTTGAGCGCCTTGCCGACCACGAACTTGGTCTGCGGCATAGGACCTTCGGCGGCATCGACCAGCACGATGGCACCGTCCACCATATTGAGGATACGCTCCACCTCGCCTCCGAAATCGGCGTGGCCGGGCGTATCTACGATGTTGATGCGCGTGTCGTTCCACTCCACCGAAGTTGCCTTGGCGAGAATGGTGATGCCGCGCTCTTTTTCCAGATCGTTGGAATCCATGGCGCGCTCGGCCACGCGCTGATTCTCGCGGACGGAGCCGGACTGTTTCAGGAGTTCATCGACCAGTGTGGTTTTGCCATGGTCGACATGCGCGATGATCGCGATGTTGCGGAGTTTCATGTCGGATGCTCTGTGATTCGAGGTACGGGCCGGGGGCTGGCCACTCGTGTTGCGGCGGCTCTTACAGCTTTTCGACCGTTCGCGATAGTGTCTGGGCAATGTTGCCGGCCAGTGGTCTGGTTTCGCATTCGCTTGTAGGCTGGCGCGGATCTTGAATTTAGGGAGAGTCGACATGCGGAAGCTGCAGGCGCAGGGCGTTCATCACATCACTCTGGTCGGCGCCGACCGGCAGACCTCGATCGACTTCTGGGAGGGTGTACTCGGCATGCCCTTCATATTCGAGCAGCCGAACCTCGATTCCCCTTCCGAAAGCCACCTCTATTTCGACCCGGGCGACGGGCGGCTCATCACGATCTTCACCAACGAGGAGCGCAAGCCCGACCCGCGTCGCACGCCCACCGAGCCGGGTTGCGTCCACCATATTGCCTTCAACGTCTCGCGGGTGACCTTTCTTCAAGCGGTTGAACGGCTTAACGAACGCGGCATCAGGAACACCGGCCCGAAAGATCGGGGCTTCATGGATTCGATCTATTTCAACGACCCGCTTGGCCTGACCATCGAGCTCGCTTCATATCGTTTCGAACCGCCGCATGGCTTCACCCATGCCGACGTTCTGATGGAGGCGCACAAGATCAGGGTCGCACGGGATGACTACGCGATCGCTGAAATCCACCTGGCCGACGCGATCGAGAAGCTTGTCGAGCGGTCGCGCGCTTCGCTTTCGGAGGATCGTTCGCCGAAGAAGGCCTACCGACTGCCTTAAGGACAGACTTCCAGTCCAGGACCGCCGCATCGTACTCGCGATGGGCGGCCGGACGCGCGCCCGTACTGGCGATGACGTTCGCGTTCCCGTCCGAATTCCGGTTAGCCGGTCTGCCTCAGTCCGCGTTTTTCCATCATTGCTTCGGGCGACGGCATCTTGCCGCGGAAGGCTGTATAAAGCACTTCGGGATCACGCGAGCCGCCGGCTGAATAGATGAAGTCGTGAAGTTTGCGCGCCGTCCCGGAATCGAAGATATCTCCGGTCTCCTCGAACGCCGTGAAGGCGTCGGCATCCAGCACCTCGGACCACATATAGGAGTAGTATCCGGCCGAATAACCGTCGCCGGAGAACACATGCGCGAAATGCGGCGTGCGGTGGCGCATCGCGATGGCGTCAGGCATTCCAAGATTCCCCAGCGTTTCGGTCTCAAATGCGAGCGGATCATCAGGTGCGGACGACTCGGTATGGAAGGCCATGTCGACCAGCGCCGACGCGGTGAATTCCACCGTGGCGAAACCGGCATTGAAATTGCGGGCGGCCAGCATGCGCTCCTGGAGCTCCCGTGGCATCGCCTTGCCTGTCTCATGATGGCGCGCATGCTTGTTGAGCACCTCGGGCTCAGTCAGCCAGTGTTCGTAAAGTTGCGACGGAAGCTCGACGAAATCGCGTGCCACCGACGTGCCCGATACCGAAGGCCAGGTGACGTCGGTCAGCATGCCATGCAACGCGTGGCCGAACTCGTGAAAGAGCGTGCGCGCATCGTCCATCGAAAGCAGTGCCGGCTCGCCCTTTGGCGGCTTGGCGAAATTCATCACATTATAGATGACGGGCTTCGCGCCCTTGCCGAGCTTGTGGCCGGTCTCCAGCGAACTCATCCAGGCACCGGAGCGCTTGGAAGCCCGGCTGAAATAGTCGGCGATGAAGGTGGCGCGATGGTTGCCCGCCGCATCATGCACCTCGAACACCCGCACATCCGCGTGCCAGCCGGCAATCTCGGGACGCGGCTTGAAGGTGAGCCCGAAAAGCCTGCCTGCCACATCGAATGCAGCGTCGGCAATACGCTCAAGCTGGAGATAGGGTTTCAACGCGGCTTCGTCGAAATCGTACTTTTCAGCCCGCAGCTTCTCCTGCCAATAGCGCCAGTCCCAGGCTGCCAGCGGCTCATTGCTGCCATTGGCGGCGGCTATGCGACCGAGCTCCTTTTCATCCTCGGCCGCCTTGCGTTTCGCACTCTTCCATACCGGCTCGAGCAGACCGAACACCGACCCTGCATCCTTGGCCATGGTGTCGTCGAGTTTCAGCGCCGCGTAATGCGGATAACCAAGCAGTTTCGCCTTTTCGGCACGAAGCGAGAGTATCCGGGCGACATTGTCGCGGTTGTCGGTCTCGCCACCGTTTTCGCCTCGATGTGTGAAGGCGTGAAACGCAGTTTCCCGTAGGTCGCGCCGCGCCGAATAGGTCAGGAACGGCTCGATTATCGAACGCGAGAGCGTCACGGCGTAGCGCCCCGCCTGATCGCGCTCTTCGGCGGCGCCGCGCATTGCCGAAAGCAGGAATTCCGGAAGGCCTGCGAGGTCGTCGCCCTCGTCAAGGAACATCGCCCATTCCGCTTCGTCGGCCAGAATGTTCTGCCCGAAGGCAGCGCCAAGCCGTGCAAGTTCGGAGTTGATTTCGGAGAGCCGCGACTTGGCATTGTCGTCCAGCTTGGCGCCGGCACGCACAAAACGCTTCCAGGTCTGTTCCAGCACCCGGTCGGTTTCGGCATCCAGCTTAAGTTCGTCGCGGCGTTGGTAAAGTGCGTCGATACGGGCAAAAAGCTCCGTATTCATCGTGATCGCCGAATAGTGGGCGGCCATCTTCGGCGCGATCTCGCGTTCCAGCGCGCGAATGACGTCATTGGTGTGTGCGCCTGCGCGTGTCCAGAACAGCGCTGAAACACGGCCCAGCGCCTCACCCGAAAGCTCCAGCGCAGCGAGCGTGTTGCCGATCGTGGGTTTCTCAGCCGTCCCGGTTATCTGGGCAATCTCCTTGTTGTGCGCCGCGAGTGCTGCCTCAAAGACGGGTCCGAAATCGTCATCGTCAAGAGCGACGAAATCCGGCAGGCCGATCGGCCCCGTCCAATGGGTCATGGGATGAGATTTCAGATCGATGGCGCTCACGGCTTTTGTCCGGAATTGGCTGGAGAGATGCCGGAGGGCCCGGCCTGGAAACCGATTTAGGGCGCGCCATCTGCGCATGCAACCTGCCCGGGCGGGATTGACCGGAAAGTTGCTGAAATATAATAAGTTAACCTTATTATCAGTGACCCTTAGTTTCTCATGCATCGCGCCATCGACCCCCATTCCTTTGGCTTTCTGCTGACCGACCTTGCTCGGATGTTCCGCGCCGAATTCGACCGCCGCGTCAGTGAATCCGGCCTTGGCCTGACGGCCGGCGAGGCACGAACGCTGGCTCACATTGCCCGTGCCGAAGGCGAGCGGCAGACCGTACTCGCCGAGCGGCTGAACGTCGAAGCCATGACGCTTTCTGCGATGATCGACCGGCTTGAGGCGCGTGGCCTTGTGAAAAGGAAACGCGACCCGGCCGACCGCCGCGCGAAATGTATCTCGCTGACCCCTCAGGCGGACGACGTGCTGCTGCGCGTGACAGCGCTCGCACGCGAGATTTCGGAACAGGCATCCCGCGACATCGATAAGGCGGACTGGGCCGTGGCATCCGAAGTGCTGCGGCAGGCGCGCCTTAATATGATGGAGGCCAGATCCCTGCCTGCGGCAACGGATGATACGGCATGAACCTCCAGAACTCCCGTATCGTATCTGCGCAAACAATGAGCGAGCGCAAGGTCGGACTGATATGTGCCCTTCTCGTCGCGATCGGCCCCATTTCGATGGCAGTCTATACGCCCGCGATGACCGAACTGGTTGCCGCCTTTGACACCACCGAAGCACTGATCAAGCTCAGCCTGTCGTCCTATTTTGCCGGTTTCGCCATTGCCCAGCTCGTCTGCGGACCTTTGTCAGACAGCTATGGCCGCAAACCCGTGACCTTCGGTTTCATGGCGGTTTATCTGGCGGCCAGCATTGCCGCGATCATGGCACCAAATGTCGAGTCGCTGGTCGCTGCGCGTTTCGTCCAGGGCGTGGGAGCCGCGGTGGGTGTCGCCATTGCCCGCGCCATCGTCCGCGATATGTACACCTCCGACCAGTCCGCCCGGGTGATGAACTTCATCGGCCTGGTTATGGGCCTGGGTCCTGCGCTTTCGCCCACCGTTGGCGGCGTTCTAACAGGCCTTTTCGGTTGGCAGGCCGTGTTTATATTCATGGTCGCCGCCGGTGCGGTGCTGACAATAGTCGTACGCACGGCGCTCGTGGAAACGGCGGTGCCAGACCCCTCGAAAATTCGACCCCGCGCGATAATCGCCTCCTATCGGACGCTCCTGACCAGTTCCTATTTCATGTCGTCCAGCCTGGTAGTGGGATGTGGCATCGGCGCATTCTACACACAGGCGACGATCCTGCCGTTCATCCTCATGGACCGTGTCGGGATGACTGCGGTTGAGTTCGGGCTCGGCATGCTGATGCAATCGGGCAGCTTTTTTGTCGGTGGCCTGGTGACGCGGCGTCTGCTGGCGCGCCACAGCGCCGGCAGCATCGTTCCAGCCGGCCTCGCTTGTGTGACATTCGGCTGCGTTCTGCTTGCCGTCCTTCTGCGGGTGCAGGAACCGACTTATCTGAACGTCATGGTTCCGATCGGGTTCCACGCCTTCGGAATGGCCTTCGTCCTGCCGGCCATGTCGACGGCAACGGTGGCGGCGTTTCCACACATGGCAGGCTCGGCATCGGCGATCGCCGGCTTTCTGCAGATGGGCGGCGGACTGGTTGGCGGGTTGATAGCCGCTGCTCTTGGCAACCCCACCTTCGCAATAGCGACGGTTCCACCGGCCATGGGTATACTGGCGGCGCTGTGCTGGGCCTATTGGCGCACGCTGCCGGAACCGGCCTTGGCGCATGTGATCCTGCCGCGCGAAACCGATCACCCACCGACCTGAGACGACGCTCTAGCGCCCGGTGTCAGTCTACTTCTGGCCGCTGAAAATCGCCCGTTTCGGGATTCATCACCCAAAGCTCGCCGGTCGAGATATCGAACCAGGCGCCATAAAGCGCCAGACGGCCCTTGCCCTCGAGTATCTTGACGCAGGGAAAGGTGCGCAGATTGGCGATCGAATAACGAATGGAAATACGCTCCAGAGCGGTCTGACGCTCTGAAGACGTCATGATCTCGTTTTTTGCCACGGCCTCGGCGGCAGGCGCGACCATGTTCATCCAGCGGCCGATGAAATCGCCGGGCGAAAGCGGCGGTGCGTCGGGTGAAAGCGCGGCGTGAATGCCGCCGCAGCGTCCATGGCCGAGCACAAGAATGCTGCTGACCTTGAGGCTCTGAACCGCAAACTCCAGGGCCGCGGACGTGCCGTGATAATTGTCATCCGGCGCGTAGGGAGGCACCAGATTGGCGACATTTCGCACGACGAAGAGCTCGCCTGGCCCGGCATCGAAAATCGTCTCCGGCGCGGCACGTGAATCGCAGCAGGCAATCACCATTGTATGCGGCTCCTGCCCCTCGCGTGCGAGTGCACGGTATCGGTCTCGTTCGCTGGCATAACGCCCGGACATGAAGTTGCGGTAGCCGGTGGAGAGTCGTTCAGGCAAATGTGTCATGCCCTGCCTTTAACCGCATACGTCCGAAGCAGCAATCGGAACTCTGAACGAAGATCAGCAGCTGATGGCAATGGGCAGACCGTGCGCGTCGCGCGCGGGCGGGTCGGGAAAGGTGATCTGCCGTCCGGCGGCGCGGTTGCGCGCGGCGCCCAGCACCGCCAGCGCATCGAGCAGGTCATCCTCGGCAGCGCCAGCAGGCGGCAGTGCGGCAACGCGGTCGGCGTCAAATCCGGCGGTCGCAAGCAGCCTCCGGCGCTCCGCAAGACCCGGCGCGTACACCGCGCCCTTCACCTTCTTCGGCTCGCAGAGCGGCCTCCTGCCGTTCAGACGCCAGAAACACAATTCCGGATGAGTTTCGAAAACGCGGTCGCGCAGCGGGGGATTTTCCCTGAGCAGGGTGTCCAGCTCACGTATCTTGGCGAACAAACCGAAAGCCTGAATGGAGACGCCCCTTGGCGGGTCGGATGTCTCCCGCGCCGCCGCGCTCGCCCTTCGATGCGCGGCAAGCCAGCCGTCGTCGCCGCTCGAAGCCGGAGCCATACTGCTGTAGACGGCCGCCCGCGAGGGAATCGAAAATACGCTCGACTGTCGCATGCCGAGCAGCGGACGCACCAGCTTCTCAGGTCCGCGTCCGCCTGGGCCGCTGCATTCGGGAAGGCCGATCGGCATATCGACGGCAATCAACGCGTCCTCTGGCAGGGCGTCGACCAGCGCCGCAAACCGGCCGAAGACACGAATTTCGGGCTGCGCGTCGATTTCGGCGACTGCCGCGATCCAGCCACCTCGACATCCATCGACCCCGGCCTGAACCGCCATCGGCCTCAGGCCCTGCGGCCGCCACCCGGAAAGGCAAGCGACCTGGTCTGCACCATTGCCATCGGATGCGACAGGCTTTGCGCGTCCGTTTCCAGGGTCAACTCGTCAGCGCCGCGTTTGGCCGTTCGGGCCAGGATCTCGAACACCGATTCGGTTGTCAGCTGAAGCGCCGTTTGCAGATCCTGCCCGTCAAGCAAACGCGCGAGAAACACCGCTCCGGTCAGATCGCCGGGCCCGTTCGGCGGATTGTCGATCTGCCGGTGTTCAGCCATCATCGCAGCGTCAGGCGTGATCAGGATGTTGCCGGTACCGCGCGCCATAAATGCAGGGGCCGAGGTCACCAGCATTGTCGGCGGGCTGGCATCGAATGCGGCATCCGCAACGGCGTCAGGCGTTTCGAGCTTCACCCCGGTCAGCCATTCGAGCTCGTAGCGATTGGGCGTTGCGATGTCGGCCAGCGGCAGCAATCTGTCTCGCTGTGCCGCGGCGACCTCTTCGGCAACATAGAGGCCGCCCTGATCGCCGACGACGGGGTCGCACAGATAAAGGGCTGCCGGGTTCTTCTTTTTGACCGCGCGGACAAGCGATGCGACTGCAGATGCCTGTTCTGCTTCGGCCAGATAGCCGGAGATGACGGCCGCCACTTCACCCAGCCAGCGCGCGCCTTCCAGGTCTTTCATCATGGCCGCAAATTCACTCGCTTGCGGCACGATTCGGGTCGCCTTTCCGTGACCCGGATGCCAGGGAAGCGTCACGGTGGGCACTGCCCAGACGGGAAATCCAAGCGTCTCGAGCGCAAACACCATTGCCCGGTTGCCCACGGTACCGCGCACGACGTGGCTTGAAATCACGATGACGGCCCGCGGCCGATCCCGCACTGCAGATGCCATCGAAGGTCAGCCCTTGCCGGTCACAAGCTGATAGAGCCAGTAGATGACCACGAAAAGAAACAGGATTCCGAGTGTTCGGCCGATACGCCGGCCCCAATATTCGGCCCAGTCGTCCTTGTCGTCGCCCTGTCGGGACGCGCTGGCGCCGGCCTGGCTGTTCACCTGCCGCAGAATCCGCTCCGATTCCGTCTTTCCGCCGTCCTTGTGCGTGCCGTTCAACCCAACCTCCGAAGCGCGTTCCTGCCTTGCTTTTATACACATTGCGCCGCAAAGCACAGGGCCGCGGGCGGCGCTGAGCCGGCATCGCATTGCCTTGACTTGAAAGCCTTCATCCAGTATCGAACCGCCACGTCCGGCGTGGGGCCTCCCCGCGCCGGCTGTTCTTTGCGGTGCAGAAGACTGCGCGGCGGGGAAGGCCCTGGGGACGCGAACCAGAAACCGACTGACAAAAAGACGGCCGTTGCGCGTTCTCGCGCCTCAGAGCCGGACCGAACAATGAAGGATCAAGAAATGTTCGCAGTCATCAAAACCGGCGGGAAGCAGTACCGCGTCGCCGCCGACGACACACTGAACATAGAACGCGTTGCCGGCGAAGTCGGCGACATCGTCGAGATCGGCAATGTGCTGGCCTTTGGCGACGGCGACAAGGTGACCATCGGGACGCCTTTTGTCGACGGCGCCTTGGTAACAGCCGAGGTGATCGAGCAGGGCCGTGGCCCCAAGGTCATAGCCTTCAAGAAGCGCCGCCGTCAGAATTCGCGCCGCAAACGCGGCCACCGGCAGCTTCTCACCACCGTCCGCATTTCCGAAATTCTGACCGGCGGCGCCAAACCTTCGAAGAAGGCAGCCTCGAAACCGGCCGCAGCGAAGAAGGACGAGGCCCCGGCCAAGAAGGCTGAAGCCAAGCCCGCCGCTGAAAAGAAGGCTGCTCCCAAAGCTGAGGCGAAAGCCGAAACCGCCGCCGCAGCGCCGCTTTTCAAGGCTCCCAAGGGCGAGCCTGAAGATCTGACCCAGATCAAGGGCATCGGCCCGGTCGCCGCAGGTCAGCTCATCGAGCAGGGCATCACCACCTTCGCGCAGATCGCGAAACTGTCCGACAAGGACATCGCGAAGATCGACGAAGCGATGCCTTTCAGCGCCGACCAGATCTCTGATTGGCGTGAGCAGGCCAAGGAACTGGCCAAGAAGTAATTCTTCGGGTATCACCCGATCTGATTTGGCGCCTCAGCGCGCGAAGGAGTGAGAAATGGCACACAAGAAAGCTGGCGGTTCGTCGCGCAACGGTCGCGATTCTGAATCCAAACGCCTTGGTGTGAAGAAGTTCGGCGGCGAGCGCGTCGTGGCCGGCAATATCATCGTGCGCCAGCGCGGCACGAAGTGGCACCCAGGCTCGAATGTCGGCATGGGCAAAGACCACACGATTTTCGCAATGACCGCCGGCGAAGTGGCTTTTGCCGCCAAAGCCAACGGCCGAACCTACGTATCGGTAAACCCGATTACGCCTGCGGAGTAGCCGGTTCCGCACCAAACACCGGCGCCCATCTCGGGACCCGGTGTCTGGACATGCCAGAAAAAGATCAGGGGAGATGGGCAGCCATCTCCCCTTTTTCGTTCTGGAGGTCCAGATTCAGGTTCTTCTTACCCGACGCCTCACTTTAAGGCCGCCCGCTTTGCCGGATGCCGAGGACATCGCGCTCGGACTGAACAACTGGAAAGTTGCACGCATGCTGGCGAGGGTGCCTTACCCTTACTGGCCGGCTGACGCTGAGGACTGGGTTGCCGGTCTTGCTAAAACCCGCAATGACCTGGTCTTCACCATTCACCGCGAACGTCTGATCGGTGTCGTATCGCTCGAGGGCGACGGCAGCGAGCCGGAACTCGGCTACTGGCTTGCCGAACCCTGGCACGGCCATGGCTACATGACCGAGGCCGCGTCAGCTCTGATCGCACACGCCTTCGCGACGCGAAATATCCGCGCGGCGACCTCGTCAGCCTTCGCCGACAATCCGGCATCCATGCGGGTGCAGGAAAAACTCGGCTTCGTGATGACCGGCGCCCGCCAGACCTGGTCGAATTCGCGTCAGGCGCCGGTTCCGGCATGGACGACGCGGCTCACCAGAACAGCATTCGAAAAGGCGACGGCAGAAGAACTGGTCGAGGCCGCTTAAGGCCGGTGGCGAGATGGAGGAACGGGATGATGATCGAGGATGAAGACGTAAACGAAGACAGCAGACACAGCATCCGCTGCCCGGTACTGGTCACCGAGCGGCTGGTGCTGCGCCCGCCGCATGCCGACGATGTTGCCGAGATGGCGCAACTCGCCAACAACCGCCGTGTCGCCGACATGCTGTCGCGCATGCCACACCCCTATGGCAAGGCGGAGGCCCGCGACTTCATCGAGCGCACGGCTCAACGCGCATCAGGCTGCGCCTACGCGCTGGCGCTGGCCGACAACGGTGCCTTTGTTGGCGGCGCCGGGCTCGACTTCCGGCAGCACGGGCTGGAGCTCGGTTACTGGATTGGCGAGCCCTATTGGGGCAACGGGTATGCCACCGAAGCGGCGCACGCGCTGATAGACCTGGCATTTCGGGCAACGGAGGTCGAGCACCTCCATGCTTCATGCCGTGTGGTCAACAGCGCCTCGCGCCGTGTCATCCACAAATGCGGTTTCCAGTATGTCGGGCAGGGCATGATCGATTCGATTTCCGCCGGCCGCGTACCAGTCGAGCGCTACAGCCTCGATCGCAAAACCTGGGTGAGCCTTAGAACCTGGGCGCCGGCAAGATCATAATCGCGCCGGCGCTCAGTCGCCAAGCAGCCGGCGCGGGCCACTTCCTTTCCGCGCCAGCCTGTCAGTTGGGTTGCGCAATGGACAGAGCTCCGTCGACAGACAGCCGCAACCGATACAGTCGGTAAGCGCGGCGCGCAGCTTTTTGAGCCGCGCGATCCGGTCGTCCAGCTTGCCGGCCCATTGTTGCGAGAGACGCTGCCAGTCTTCCTTCAGAGGCGCGCGATCCTTCGGCAGCGTATCCAACGCCTCTTTGATCTCGGCCAGCGGAATGCCGAGCGACTGGCCGAACTGGATGATGCCGACCCGCCGCAGCGTGCCGGGCGGATAACGCCGCTGGTTGCCGTCGGTGCGCCAGCTGCCGATCAGCCCTTTCCTTTCGTAGAAATGCAGCGCCGATACCGCGACGCCGCTGCGTGCAGACGCCTCGCCGACGGTCAGTTCAGGCACCGGAAATTTCATGCTTGACCTCAACTAATGTTGAGGTTGTAGCAGACCTGCTTGCCAACGCAATCGGAGAGTGTTGTGGACATCGCATTCAAGTTTCTGCTGATCATTCATCTTCTGTCGCTGGTGCTGGGCGGGGCGACCGGCGTGGCGATGCCGATCGTCATGCGCAAGGCCGCCGCCGCCGGCCCGGAGGCGCGCGCACCGCTTCTGGCGATCGGCGGCAGGCTGCAGCTCAACTCGCGCATCGCCGCAGGTTTGCTGGTGCTCACCGGCGTCCTGATGCTGTGGCTGCGTTATGGCGGCGATGCCTTGGCCCTTGGACCCTGGTTTGTCGCCAAGCTCGGTTTTGTCGTAGTCATCGTCGCGGCAATGGCGACGACCATCCTCGCCGGCCCCCGACGGGCCAATCCGCGCGTTTTTGGTGCGATCACCGGTCTGTCGATGCTGGCTGTGGTGATCTGTTCCGTGATGACCTTCGGGTGAAGGATGTCCCGATGCGGCGCTCAGCCGAATTCGACCCAGAGCGGCTGATGGTCCGAGCCCACAGCCGCCTGGTCGACCCGGCTTGCCGTGAGCCGCGGCGCAAGGTCCGGTGAAACGAAGGCATAGTCGATGCGCTTGTGCAAGGCGGTATCATCCGGGTCTTTGGGTTCAACCCACGTCGTCGCGGCGGCGTTTCCGGCGATGTGAGCCGCGCAATCCACTGCACGCGCCGCCGAAAGCGGCATGCCCATCGAAGGGTCAGACCGGCCGGCCAGAGCGAGATATTCATCTGAACCGGCCAGCATGTTGAAGTCACCCATCATCAAATAGCTTTCCGGGAGGGGCGGTTCCGGCAAGCCAAGTTCGGCGAGTCCGGTCAGCCCGCCTCCCTCGAGGGCATAATTGAGCACGCGCTCGCGCAAGAACCTCACCTGCTCCAGCCGTTCGTCGGGATCGCGATGGTCGAGATGTACCGAATAGAACCGCACCGGGCCGAACTCGGTCTCCACCAGCGCCTCAAGCGCACCGCGCTGCAGGTTGAGCTTGTCGAAGCTGCGCCGGCGCGGCAGCAGTAGATTGCGCGACAGCCGAATAGGCCGTTTCGAAAGCACCATATTGCCAAACTGGAAATGTACATCCATGGCCCGGCCATCCTTGATGCCGGAACCCAGGTCGGCCTCGAAATTCGGCCCGAACACGGAAAAATACTCAGGCAGCGCCCCACGCAGCTCCGCAACCATGTCGCGGCTACCGTTCTTTGGGTTGTTGCGGGTCACCTCCTGCAGCGCGATGATATCTGCACCGCGCACGGCTTCGGCAATTCGGTCAATGTCGTAACGGCCATCCAGGCCGATACCGTATTGAATATTGTAGGAGACGCATTTCATGAACCGGTCCCGTAGCAGGTTGGCGACCGCCAAAGATTGCGGTCCTGTGGTGATTCCTATATCGCTCGCGCCTCATGGCGCCGACAGCGCTTCCAACCCTTATCCCGCACGGCTGTCAATTCGATGAAATTTCTCGACCAGGCCAAGGTATATGTCCGCTCGGGCGATGGCGGCGCCGGCTCCGTTTCATTCCGGCGCGAAAAATTCATCGAGTTCGGCGGTCCAGACGGCGGCGACGGTGGCCGGGGCGGCGATGTGTGGGTTGAGGCCGTCGACGGCCTCAACACGCTGATAGACTACCGCTACCAGCAGCATTTCAAGGCTAAGACCGGCGTTCACGGCATGGGACGCAACCGCACCGGAGCCAAAGGGGCGGACGTGACCCTGAAAGTGCCGGTCGGCACACAGGTCTTCGCCGAGGACAACGAAACGCTGATTTGCGATCTCACCGAGGTGGGCGAACGCGCCTGCATCGCCAAGGGCGGCAATGGCGGCTTCGGCAATCAGCATTTCAAATCTTCGACCAATCAGGCGCCTCGCCGGGCCAACCCCGGGTTGCCGGGCGAGGAGCTTACCATCTGGCTTCGGCTGAAGCTGATCGCCGATGCCGGACTGGTTGGGCTGCCGAATGCCGGCAAATCAACTTTTCTGGCAACAGTCACAGCCGCCAAGCCCAAAATCGCGGACTACCCGTTCACCACGCTGCACCCAAATCTGGGAGTGGTGCGAATCGACGCACGCGAATTCGTTCTGGCCGACATTCCTGGCCTGATCGAGGGCGCGCATGAAGGCGTGGGCATCGGCGACCGCTTTCTCGGTCATGTCGAGCGCACGGCGGTGCTTTTGCATCTGGTTTCGGCGCGCGAGGAAGACCCGGCCGCCGCCTACCGCACAATACGCCGCGAGCTTGAGGCCTATGGCCACGGCCTCATCGACAAGCCTGAGATACTGGCACTGTCGCAGGTCGATCTTCTGGACGACGAAATGCGTGCCGAACGCGTCGCCGCACTTCAAAAGGAAGCCGGCCGGGTTCCCATACTCCTTTCCGCCGCCGCCAATGAGGGCGTCACCGAAGTGCTGCGCGAGCTGATGGCTGCAATAGAGGCCGCGCGAAACCCCGAGGGCGACGATCGATGAGCGCGACCCCGCTGTCTACGGCGCGCCGCGTCGTGGTGAAGGTCGGCTCAGCGCTTCTGGTGGATCGCAGGACCGGCCTGAAACACGACTGGCTGGCTGCCCTGGTCGACGATATCTGTGCGCTGACCAATAGTGGCGCGGAGGTGATGGTCGTCTCATCTGGCGCAATCGCGCTCGGCCGCACCATACTCGGCCTCAAACCCGCGCAACTGAAGCTCGAGGAAAGCCAGGCTGCGGCCTCGGTCGGCCAGATTGCACTGGCAAGCGCCTGGTCGCGCGAGCTTGGCCGTCACAATGCCGTTTCCGGCCAGGTACTCGTGACACTGGGCGACACCGAGGAGCGCCGGCGCTACCTTAACGTCCGCGCGACAGTCTCGACGCTTCTGAAAATGAAAGCAGTGCCTGTCATCAACGAAAACGACACCGTGGCGACTACCGAAATCCGCTATGGCGACAATGACCGGCTCGCCGCCCGCATCGCCACCATGATGGGCGCCGACCTCCTGGTGCTCCTGTCCGATATTGATGGCCTGTATACCGCACCGCCCGGAATATCAGACGATGCAAGCTTTGTTCCGCATGTGGAACAAATAACGCCTGAGATCGAGGCGATGGCCGGCGCTGCGCGGTCCGAGCTGTCGCGCGGCGGCATGCGCACCAAGCTCGACGCCGGCAAGATCGCCACGGCAGCAGGCACTGCGATGATCATTGCGTCGGGCACCCGCCTCAATCCGCTTGGCGCCATCAGCGGCGGCGAGCGCTTCACCTATTTCAAGCCGTCGTCCGATCCCGTGAGAGGGTACAAGACATGGATTGCGGGAAATCTCGAACCCGCCGGTCTGCTTGTCGTCGATGACGGTGCCAAAGCAGCGCTTGTCTCCGGAAAGTCGCTTCTGCCCGCTGGCGTGAAAAGCGTCTCCGGTACCTTTGCCCGCGGCGACACGGTAGCGATCGTTACCCTGGACGGTCGGGAGGTGGCGCGCGGGCTGGTTGCTTATGACGCCTCCGATGCCGTAAAGATCGCCGGGTTGAAAACCTCGGCGATTGCCGGGGTGCTGGGTTATGAGGCACGCGGCGCTATGGTGCACAGGGACGATCTCGTGATGTCACGCATCGGCGGACGTGCAAAAGCCGCTAGCGGGACGGCCGGAGAGTAGGCGATGTTGCAGACCCGTAACGACGCAAATCAGGACCTGCAAACTCTGATGGCCGAGATCGGCCGGCGCGCCCGCGCAGCCGCTCGCCCGCTTGCAATGGCCGACGCCGAACGCAAACATGCGGCGCTGATTTCGACGGCCGACGCGATCTGGCGCGACCGCCAGTCGATCCTCGACGCCAACGCAATCGACGTCGCCAATGGCGAGGAAGCAAAGCTGTCGCCTGCTTTCCTCGACCGGCTGACCCTCAGTGAAGGCCGCATTCGCGCCATGGCCGACGGGATTCGTGCCATTGCCGCGTTGAAGGACCCCGTAGGCGACGTGATCGCCGAGTGGGACCGGCCCAACGGCCTTCACATCGAGCGCGTGCGCACGCCGCTCGGCGTGATCGGCGTCATTTATGAAAGCCGGCCCAATGTGACCGCGGATGCCGGCGCACTCTGCCTGATGGCGGGCAATGCCGTGATCCTGCGCGGCGGTTCCGATTCCGCAAACTCCTCAGCGGCTATTCACGCCTGCCTCGTGGAAGGTCTTAAGGCGGCCAGCCTGCCCGCCAACGCGATCCAGATTGTGCCGACCAGCGACCGCGCAGCCGTCGGCGAAATGCTCAAAGGTCTCGGCGGCAATATCGATGTCATCGTGCCGCGTGGCGGCCGCGGGCTGGTCGAGCGTGTGCAGACTGAAGCGCGTGTGCCCGTCTTCGCGCATCTGGAAGGCCTCTGCCACGTTTACATCGACCGCTCTGCCGCGCTGGATATGGCGGTGGCAATAACCGTGAACGCCAAAATGCGGCGCACCGGCATCTGTGGCGCCGCCGAAACCCTGCTCGTTGACCGCACGGTTGCACAGACACATCTCGTTCCGGTTCTGGAAGCGCTCGACGCGACCGGCTGCGAAATCCGCGCCACCGACGAAATCCGCGCGCTGTTTCCCGGGGCAGAGCCGGTCGCCGAAGCCGACTGGACGACAGAATATCTCGACAAGATCATCTCGGTCAAACTGGTCGATGGTATCAGCGAAGCGATCGACCATATCGAAACCTATTCATCACACCACACCGAGGCGATCGTCGCGGAAGACGCGGCGGCGGTTGAGCGCTTCTTCAACGAGGTCGATTCCGCCATTCTGCTGCACAATGCCTCGACGCAATTCGCAGATGGTGGCGAGTTTGGAATGGGCGCCGAGATCGGCATCGCCACCGGCCGCATGCACGCGCGCGGCCCCGTCGGGGTTGAGCAGCTCACATCGTTCAAATACCGCGTTCGCGGTTCGGGCCAGACGCGTCCTTGAGGCGCCTGACACCCTGCCGCGCGAAGACCCCGTGACGACATCCGTCATCCCGGCCCGCTACCTGCGCATCCCCTATGTGGAAAAGGGCATGGCGGTTGGCCTGTTCGGTGGCTCGTTCAACCCCCCCCATGCTGGGCACGCGCTGGCAAGCGAGATCGCAATCCGCCGGCTCGGCCTGCAGCAGCTGTGGTGGATGGTGACGCCGGGAAATCCGCTCAAGGATACCCGGGAGCTCGCACCGCTGGCCAAGCGCATCGCGGCTTCGGAAGCGCAGGCGGAAGACCCGCGCATCAAGGTCACCGCATTCGAGGCCAGCCATCAGGTGCGCTTTACCGCCGATACGGTCGACCTGATCCGTAGTCGCCGGCCGGGTGTCAATTTCGTCTGGATCATGGGCGCCGACGGCCTGCGCGACTTCCACCGCTGGGAACGGTGGCGCGAAATCGCCTCCTCGATCCCGATCGCCGTCATCGACAGGCCCGGATCGACCCTTGCTTTTCTGTCGTCGATCATGGCCAAGACCTTCGACTACGCTCGTATCGATGAGGCGGATGCACCGCTGCTTCCCCGTATGCAGGCGCCGGCATGGACCTTCATCCACGGACCCCGCAGTTCACTCTCATCAACCGCAATCCGCAATGGCGCACAAAAGCCCTGACCGTCAGCAATCTGGCGATTTCCCGGCAACGGAATGTCGCATTTTTATGGGCCGGAATCGCGGCTGCGGAGCAGATTGCGGGTATGACGACGCCCGCGCCGCCAAACTCTGATTCTGTTCTGCCCGCGGAAGCGGGCACGGTCGTGGCCGTTGCTTCGATTATCGTCTCCACATTTTTGACCGCCGTCGGCAACGGCCTCATGTTTGCATACATACCGTTGAGCCTAGCAGGCGCCGGGTATGCGCCGAGCCTCGCCGGCCTGATACTGACCGCCCTTTCCGCCGGCGGCCTGATCGCCTGCCTGATCACCGGCGCGCTGGCTCGCCGCGTCGGCCACGCGCGGGCATTCATGATCTTTTCGGCGCTGATTATTCTCTCCAATGCCGTCATCGGCAATGGCGTCGATGCAGCAAGCTGGATCGGCGCACGCGCGTTATACGGCTTCGCCATCTCGGGCATGTTCATAGTCGCTCAAAGCTGGCTCAACGATGCGGTCAACAACGAAATACGCGGCCGTGTGATGGCGGTCTTTTACGTCGCCTATGTTGCCGGGCTCGGCACCGGCTCTTTCCTGACCGGCCAGATCGACCTTGCGGCCGCAACCGCGCCTCTTCTCGGCATCGCATTTGCAGCATTTGCAATTCTGCCGGTCGGCATGACGCGCTTGCCGCTGCCCCCGCCGCCCGAATCTGCATCGGTCGCCATCGTTCGCGCCTGGCGCATTTCTCCAGTCGGACTGGTCGGCATGCTGGCGGTCGGCGGCCTGTCGATGATGGTCGCTGGCTTTACGCCGATCCATGTCGCCGCGAGCGGCTACAGCCAGCTGGAGGTGGCGCTGTTGATGTCGATGATGCCGCTCGGTTCGGTGCTGTTTCAGATCCCGCTGGGCTGGATATCTGATCGTATCGACAGGCGTATCGTCATGGTCGCAACCGCAGTCCTGGTTGCGCTGGCGGGCATCACGGCCGGCATTTTTGACGGCTATGCGCTGCTTTACATCGTTCCGATCTACCTGGTCTGGGGCGGCACCACGGAATCGATCTACTCGCTGTCGAACGCGCATGCCAACGATCGCGCCTCAAAGGAGGAAATGGTCACTCTTGCCAGCACCATGCTGTTTGCCTGGTCGCTGTCGGGCGTCATTGTCCCGGCCATCGCGACCGCGCTCACCGCAGTGTTCGGAACCGTCGCCTTCATCTATGTCGCCGTGGCTATCGCCGTTGCCTTCGCAGCATTCGCTCTCTGGCGAATCAGCCAACGCGAGCAGGTACCGTCGGACGAAACGGGAAGTTTTGCTCCATTGGCAGCCCAAACGCCGCTGCCCGTTGATCTGGTGACGCCCGACGAAGAGCCCGAACCGGCATCGCAGCAAAGCCGCTGAACCGTCCTCAAACGCAGCTGAATGGCGGCAATCTGGCAGCAATGTCTTGAAACTGTCGCAGGACTCTGCCTATCTTCGGTGCATCGTGCAGATTCCATGCGCGATTCCGTTGTTCTTGTACGAAAGGGAAGACGCTGAGAACAGCAACACGGAAGAAGGCAGAAACCATGCCTTCGCCGGTCCAGATGAGCGGATTTGATACCGCCCCTCCGGTCCTCAAAACGGCTCTTGCCAGTCTTGAAGACTCCAAGGCCGAAGAAATCGTACCCATCGACATCCACGGCAAATCCAGCCTTGCCGATTTCATGGTGATCGCCTCCGGGCGGTCGCATCGCCATGTCGCGGCAGTGGCCGAACATCTGCTCAAGGCGCTGAAGGATGCCGGTTACGGCAATGCACGCGTTGAAGGGCTTTCCAGTTCCGACTGGGTCCTGATCGACGCGGGCGATGTGATCATTCACGTGTTCCGGCCGGAAATCCGGGAGTTCTACAATCTGGAAAAGATGTGGCAGGCTCCGGATCTCGAAGAAGAGACGGTGCATTGACCCGCTGACCGCGGACACCGCGCCGGACTGGAATGCGAATAGAGATACACGCTGTCGGACGGCTGAAGGCCGGCCCCGAAAGGGAGCTTGCGATGCGTTACCTCGACCGCCTCGCAAAAGCGGGGCCTCAGCTCGGCTTGGATTTCGGCGGAGTGAGCGAACATGCCGAGGCGCGCGCCGCAAACGCGGCGGCGCGCAAACGCGAGGAGGCGCAGAAACTCGCCACCCGGCTTCCGCAAGGCGCCGCGCTGATTGCGCTTGACGAGGGCGGACGCACGATGGACAGCGTATCGTTCGCCCACATGCTTGCCGCCATGCGCGATGAAGGGCGTGCCGCAGCCGCTTTCGTAATAGGAGGTCCCGATGGGCTGGATAGCTCGCTGCTTGATTCTGCCGAACGCAGGATTGCCTTCGGCGCAATGACCTGGCCTCACCGGATCGTACGCATTCTGCTCACCGAACAGCTCTATCGCGCGGTGACAATCCTCTCTGGTCACCCTTATCACCGCGCATGACAGGTCCTCGCCGGCCAGTTCACGTGAAATTGACGGACCATTTTCTGTCGCCTCATGAAGTCATCTTCGGCAGACATAAGGTTGATGGTTCGTTAACGGAGCCGCAAATAGGATTGATCGCAAACGCTCGGGCTTCAACCATGATTCTCCGTCCGGCAGTGACCGGGTTCTTGGCAATATTTTTTTGCATGCTGGCTGCAATCGCGGCGCGGGCGGAATCGGTCGACGACATCGTCGACCGGCAAACCGCGAGCCGAAATGCATATGCCGAAGTGGCGCGGCAGATAAGTCTGTCTGAGGAACGGCTGGCCGCAATCGCCGCCGAAGTAACTGCCCACAAGGGCGACGAACAGGCGCTGACAGCATCGCTGATCCAGGCCGCGAGGACCGAACGCAAGCTGAGCGACGAGGCACGGGCGATCGGGGAGCGCATATATGTGCTCGGCGGGCAGGAGGAGGCATTGCGGGCGTCGCTTGCAAAGCGTCGCGGCGTTCTGGCCGAGGTGCTCGGCGCGCTGCAGCGCATGGGTCTGAACCCGCCTCCAGCGCTCCTCGTCCAGCCAGAGGACGCGCTATCGTCCGTCAGAAGCGCCATTCTACTGGGTTCGGTTGTGCCGGAAATGCGGGCAGAAACTGAAATTCTGATCACCGATCTTTCCGAGCTGAAACGCTTGGTAGCGACGAAATCTGCCGAGCGCGACAAGCTCCTAGAAACCGTTGCCCAGCAGGCAGAAGAAAAGGAGCGCCTCGCCATCCTTATCGCAGAGAAAGCGAAACTGCGGGAACGGGCGCAGGAGGTATTGGAGGCGGAACAGCAACGCGCCGGTGAACTCGCGGCAAAGGCTAACAGCCTGCAGGAGCTCATCGCAACGCTCGAAAAAGAGATCGTCTCGGCCCGGGCCGCGGCTGAAGTACCGCCGGCTGATCGGCCTGTGCCGGAGCGGAACCGCCTTGCCGGGCCGGCGCCCTTCAAGTCGATGCTGGGGCAGGTTTCGCTACCGGTGAGCGGCCGCGTCGATCTGCGTTTTGGCGAGGACGACGGCGCCGGGGGTACCATCTATGGCGACATCGTTACAACACAATCCGGGGCAATCGTGACCGCACCCTCGGACGGCTCAGTGCTCTACGCTGGACCGTTCCGTTCATATGGGCAGCTATTGATCCTCAATGCAGGCGATGGCTATCATATCGTTCTGGCAGGCATGGACCGAATCAGCGTTTCGCTGGGTCAGTCGGTACTGGCCGGTGAGCCTGTGGGCACGATGGGGGAAGCCAGACTGGCGAGTGCGGTGGCTCTCGCCGATGGAAATAAGGAACCGGAGCTCTACGTGGAGTTTCGCAAGGACGGAAAACCCATCGATCCCGCGCCATGGTGGGCGCAGAGTTATTCTGGAAGGACTGGAAATGATTCGTAGGATGTCGCTTCTGCTCGCCGGCGCGCTGATGGGCGCATCGGCCATGAGTCTGGTCTACGGCACACCCGGTTCCACCGCCAATGCCGCCGCCTCCGACACCTATCGGAACCTGGCGATTTTCGGCGATGTGTTCGAACGCGTGCGAGCCCAGTATGTGACCCCTCCCGACGAGAAGTCGCTGGTTGAGAACGCCATCAACGGCATGCTCACCTCGCTCGATCCGCACTCCTCCTACTTGAACCCGGAAGCGGCGCAGGACATGCGCGTGCAAACGCGCGGCGAATTCGGCGGCCTCGGCATCGAGGTCACCATGGAAAACGAACTCGTCAAGGTAATCGCTCCGATGGAGGGCACGCCCGCGGCCCGCGCCGGAGTTCTGGCAGGCGACTATATCGCCGAGATCGACGGCGAAGAGGTGCGCGGCCTGACGCTCTCGGACGCCGTCGACAGGATGCGGGGCGAAGTGAATTCCCCGATCGAACTGACCATTCTGCGCGAAGGCGCCGATAAGCCGATCAAGCTCACCATCGTGCGCGACGTGATCAAGGTGAAGGCCGTACGTTATCGCGTCGAAGAGGATGTCGGTTACCTGAAGATCAACTCCTTCACCGAGCGCGCTTCCGACGATCTGCGGGATGCGATACGCAAGATCGAGAAAGAGGCTGGCGGTGCCGACAAGATCAAGGGCTACGTGCTTGATCTGCGGCTCAATCCGGGCGGCCTGCTCGATCAGGCGGTGGGCGTGACCGACACATTCCTGGAGCGCGGCGAGATCGTCTCCACGCGCGGGCGCGAGCGCAAGGATGTGACGCGCTTCGATTCCCGCGCCGGTGACATCACAGGCGGCAAGCCGGTAATCGTGATGATCAACGGCGGTTCAGCGAGTGCATCGGAGATCGTTGCCGGGGCATTGCAGGACCATAAGCGAGCGGCCGTTCTGGGCACGAAATCCTTCGGCAAGGGGTCGGTTCAGACGATCATCCCGCTGGCCGAAAACGGAGCCCTGCGGTTGACCACGGCGCTTTATTATACACCGTCGGGCAAATCCATTCAGGGCACGGGTATCACTCCCGACATCCGGGTCGAACAGCCGCTGCCCGACGAACTGCTCGGGCGCGACGTCACCCGGGGCGAATCTGAATTGCGCGGACACATCCAGGGCGTCGAAGAGGATGACGAAGGCTCCGGTTCGTCGGCCTATGTGCCACCGGATCCGGAAGACGACGTGCAGCTCGGTTACGCACTCGACCTTATCCGCGGCAACAAGTCAGATCCGGCCTTCCCGCCGAATCCCGATCAGGCCCAGCTGCAGGAATAGCGCCACAATCCGGTCCGCGTCAGACGTGGACCGGATCCGTTTGAACCATCGTCAGCCGTCGCTTCGTCCGTCGTCCAGCCCGGCCCCGATAACAGCAGCGCCCGACAGGACAACCAGGTGGACAGCAAGGCCGAACGCAGCGAGATCGATCAGCCGCTGGGCCTGAATGTCCGGCACGACCGGCCGCGTTTCTCGCTGCCGCCACTTTCAACCTTCGTTTTCTGGGTCGCCGTGCTGGCGGTTTTCGGAGCCTCGACCGCTATAGCGCTGCGTGATCGTCCGTTCCGATCTGCCACACAGGCCGTTGTTTCGATTCCGCAAGAACAAACGACAGCTGCGTCCGAACAAGCTGCGCGGCCTCAGCCGACCGAAACCCGCACCGATGGCGGCGCATCGATTATCCGGGTTCCTGCACCCGCATCCGGTTCCTCCGTCGAAGTGTTCGACCCGAGCGCCAAGGGACAGAACCTGCGCGTTGCACATCTGCCGGACAGGGCGCTGATCCAGAAAACCGAACTGGGGCCTTTGCCGGTGCGCGCCGCAGACGGTCGCAGGCCATTCGACGTTTATGCGCGTCCATGGTCCGGCGCGCGCGGGGCCCGTATCGCCATCGTTATCGGCGGCCTTGCGGTCTCCCAGACCGGCACGCAGCAAGCCATCGCCAGCCTGCCCGCAGAGGTGACGCTTGCGTTTGCCAGCGGCGGCAATTCGATCGACCGCTGGATGCAGACCGCACGGCAGAAAGGTCACGAAATCCTGATGCAGGTTCCAATGGAGCCGTTCGATTATCCCAACGTCGATCCAGGCAAGAACACGCTGACTGTGGATGCCGGTGCCGCAGAAAACGTCCAGCGGCTTCACGTCGCCCTCTCGCGCACGACCAACTATGTCGGCGTGATGAATTACCTCGGCGGCCGGTTTGTTACCGAAGGCCCGGCAATGAAGCCGGTGATGGATGAACTCGGCGCCCGTGGCCTCATGTTCCTCGACGATGGAACATCGGCGCGCAGCATGGCCGAAGAACTGGCTGCTGGCGCAGGTGGACCTTATGCAGCCGCCGATCTTTATATCGACAAGACGCGCGAGCGCGGAGATATCCTGAATAAACTGGACGAGGCCGAACGAACCGCACGCGCCAAGGGTTATGCGATTGCAATTGGCTCGGCTTTTCAGGGTACCGTGTCGGCGGTCGCCGAATGGGTCGCCGAGGCGAGAAAGCGCGGCATCGAAATCGTCCCTGTCTCGGCGCTGGCGCATGACCCGGAGGCCGGCTGACCGCATGGGCAAGCGCATGTTCCCGCCGGACCGCGAGACGATGCCGTACAGGCGCTGCGTCGGTGCCATGGTGCTTAACGCAGACGGTCTTGTCTGGGCTGGCCGCCGAATTGCCGCGACGGATACGGAGATGGCAGGTACCGCCATGCTTTGGCAGATGCCGCAAGGTGGTATCGACAGCGGCGAAGAGCCTTTTGAAGCGGCAAAACGCGAACTCTACGAGGAAACCGGTATCCGCAGCGTTTCACTGCTCGCAGAGGCACCGGAGTGGATCGCCTACGATCTGCCTGACGATATCCTCGGCGTCGCGCTCAAAGGCAAATTTCGCGGCCAGACTCAGAAATGGTATGCCTTCCGCTTCGAGGGCGATGAAAGCGAAATTGCCATCGCGCCGCCGCCTGGCGGCCACGAAGCCGAATTCGACGCCTGGGACTGGAAACCGATGGACGAGCTGCCGCAGCTGATCGTGCCCTTCAAACGCGGCGTCTATGAAGAAGTGATCGCGGCATTCCGGCATCTCGCTGGCTGACAGGCCCAACAAAAAAGCCGGGCTTGAGAGCCCGGCTTTGGATTCTTGCTGGCTGGCCTATCAGGCCGGAACAAGAGTTCCTTCAAGCGTTGTCAGCTGATGCAGATAGAGCTCGGCGCGGCTGCGCTCGTTAAGGTCTTCGGCGTGTTCGGCCTTGTGCCTCGCATCCTCGATCCGTTTCTGAAGATCGGCGCGGTCAAGCTTGTCCACGTGTATCGCCGATTCTGCCAGTAACGTGCAGCCCTGCGGCAGAATATCGGCAAAGCCGCCAAACACCGCGTAACGCTGCTCAGCGCCAGAAACAGGCTTCACTGTGACGACGCCCGGCTTGATGGTGGTCATGACCGGCGCATGCGACGCCATGACGGTCATCTCGCCTTCGGTGCCGGGAATGATCACCTGCTCGACCTCTTCCGAGATCAGCAGCCGCTCCGGCGAAACGAGTTCGAATTTGAAGCTTTCAGCCATGTTCAAAGGGCGAATAGTGAAATAGCCAGCAGCGAGTGGTTGAGTTCTCGCAGTGTTCTATCCCCTATTCGCTACTCCCTATTCCCAATTCGCTCTGTTAAGCCGCCTCGGCAGCCAGCTTCTTGCCCTTCTCAACCGCGTCCTCAATCGTACCGACCATGTAGAAGGCGGCTTCGGGGAGGTGGTCGTAGTCGCCGGCAACGAGGCCCTTGAAGCCCTTGATGGTGTCTTCGAGCTCGACAAGCTTGCCCGGCGAACCGGTGAACACCTCGGCCACGAAGAAGGGCTGCGACAGGAAACGCTCGATCTTGCGGGCGCGGGCAACGGTCAGCTTGTCCTCTTCAGACAGCTCGTCCATGCCCAGGATCGCGATGATGTCCTGCAACGACTTGTAACGCTGTAGCGTCTGCTGCACGTCACGTGCCACCTGGTAGTGCTCTTCACCGACGATCATCGGGTCAAGCATGCGCGAGGTGGAATCGAGCGGATCCACGGCCGGGTAGATACCCTTTTCCGAAATCGCACGGTTCAACACGGTCGTCGCGTCAAGGTGCGCGAACGAGGTCGCCGGCGCCGGGTCGGTCAGATCGTCGGCAGGCACGTAAATGGCCTGCACCGAGGTGATCGAACCCTTGGTGGTTGTGGTAATGCGTTCCTGCAGCGCGCCCATGTCGGTCGCCAGCGTCGGCTGGTAGCCCACAGCGGAAGGAATACGGCCGAGAAGCGCCGACACTTCCGAACCCGCCTGCGTGAAACGGAAGATGTTGTCGACGAAGAACAGCACATCCTGGCCCTGGTCGCGGAAATACTCCGCAACGGTCAGTCCGGTCAGGCCGACGCGGGCACGCGCACCGGGCGGCTCGTTCATCTGGCCGTACACAAGTGCGGCCTTGGAACCTTCGCCGCCACCCTTCTTGTTCACGCCCGATTCGATGAACTCGTGATAGAGGTCGTTGCCTTCGCGGGTTCGCTCGCCAACGCCGGCGAACACCGAATAGCCGCCGTGGGCCTTCGCAACGTTATTGATCAGTTCCTGGATGAGCACGGTCTTGCCCACGCCCGCACCGCCGAACAGGCCGATCTTGCCGCCCTTGGCGTATGGCGCCAGAAGGTCGAGAACCTTGATGCCCGTGACCAGGATTTCAGCTTCGGTCGACTGCTCGATATACTCCGGAGCCGGCTGGTGGATAGCGCGCAATTCGCTGCCCTTGACCGGCCCCTCTTCGTCAACCGGTTCGCCGATGACGTTGATGATGCGGCCAAGCATTTCCGGCCCGACAGGGACTGCGATCGGGCTGCCCGTATCGCTCACGGCCTGACCGCGCACCAGGCCCTCGGTGGTGTCCATGGCAATGGTTCGGACAATGTTCTCGCCCAGATGCTGGGCGACTTCCAGCACAAGGCGAGTGCCCTGGTTGTCGGTCTCGAGTGCGTTCAGGATCGGTGGCAGGTGATCGGTGAACGCCACGTCGACAACGGCGCCGATAACCTGGTGAACCTTGCCGACAGCGCCGGAGGCTTTGGCGCTCTTGGATGCCGAGCCCGCCTTGGAGGCTGCGGGCTTGCGCGCGGTGGTCTTCTTGGCGGCCGTGGCCGTCGCGGCCTTTGCCGGAGCCTTTTTCGGGGTAGCTGCTCTAGCCATTTTTCGTACCCTTCGTCCTATCCTAGAGCGCTTCCGCGCCCGAAATGATTTCGATGAGTTCTTTGGTGATCTGCGCCTGACGCTGGCGGTTGTAGGTGATCGTCAACTTGTCGATCATCTCACCTGCGTTGCGCGTCGCGTTATCCATAGCGGTCATCTTCGCGCCCATCTCGCCGGCTACGTTTTCGAGCAGCGCCTTGAATATCTGTACCGCGATGTTGCGTGGCACGAGATCGCCCAGAATATCTCCCGCCGACGGCTCGTACTCGTAAACTGAGTTGCTGCCTTCCTCGACTTCACCGGTCGCCACCGGGATCAGCGGCTGTGCGGTTGGCACCTGACTGATCACCGATTTAAAGCGCGAGTAGAAGAGCGTGCAGACGTCGAACTGTCCGTCCTCGAAGAGCGCGATAACCTTTTTCGCGATCTCGTCGGCATTGGCGAAGCCGATCTGCTTGATCTCCTTGAGTTCGACCCGATCAACGATCAGCCTGGCATAATCACGCCGCAGCATGTCGTAACCCTTGCGGCCGACCGTAAGGATCTTGACCGTCTTGCCTTCGGCAAGGAGCTTGCGGATGTGTTCGCGCGCCAGGCGCACAATCTGCGAGTTGAAGCCACCGCACAGACCGCGGTCGGCAGTGGCGACGACAAGCAGATGCACATCGTCCTTGCCTGTACCGGTCATCAGCGCCGGGGCTTCGCCGCCACCCGCCACCGCCTGTGCGATATTGGCCAGAACGGCATCCATCCGCTCCGAATAGGGGCGGGCGGCCTCTGCGGCTTCCTGCGCACGGCGCAGCTTCGCCGCGGCGACCATCTGCATCGCCTTGGTGATTTTCTGCGTCGCCTTCACGGAAGCGATGCGATTGCGAAGATCTTTCAAAGAAGCCATGCGGCGACCCGGATCCTGTCAGTCTGGTTCGTCGGCCTCAGGCGAAGGTCTTTGCGAAGGCGTCGATCTGTGCCTTCAGCTTGGCCTTGAGGTCGTCGGAAAGTGCCTTTTCCTTGCGGATGGCGGCGAGCACGTCCTTGCCGTCGGAACGCATATGCGCCAGCAGGCCCTGCTCGAACTTGCCAACCTGCGCGACGGTAAGTTCGTCCAGGTAGCCGTTCACGCCGGCAAAGATCACCGCCACCTGCTCTTCAGTCTTCAGCGGCGAGAACTGCGGCTGTTTCAGAAGCTCGGTCAGGCGCGCACCACGGTTCAGCAGGCGCTGCGTTGCTGCGTCGAGATCGGAGCCGAACTGCGCGAAGGCCGCCATCTCGCGATACTGCGCCAGTTCGCCCTTGATCGAGCCCGCGACCTGCTTCATCGCCTTGATCTGGGCCGCAGAGCCCACGCGCGAAACCGACAGGCCAACATTCACCGCAGGGCGAATACCCTGGAAGAACAGATCCGTTTCAAGGAAAATCTGACCGTCGGTGATCGAGATCACGTTGGTCGGGATGAACGCCGACACGTCATTGCCCTGCGTTTCGATAACGGGCAGCGCGGTCAGCGAACCGGCGCCGTGGTCCTCGTTCATCTTCGCGGCGCGCTCAAGCAGACGCGAATGCAGGTAGAAAACATCGCCCGGATAGGCTTCGCGGCCCGGCGGGCGGCGCAGCAGCAGCGACATCTGACGGTAGGCGACTGCCTGCTTGGAAAGATCGTCATAAGCGATCACAGCGTGCTTGCCGTTGTCGCGGAAATATTCGCCGATCGCGCAGCCGGCAAACGGAGCCAGGAACTGCATCGGCGCCGGGTCCGACGCAGTGGCCGCGATAACTACCGAATATTCAAGCGCGCCGCGCTCCTCCAGAACCTTCACGAACTGGGCGACCGTGGAACGCTTCTGACCGACAGCGACATAGACGCAGTAGAGCTTCTGGCTCTCGTCGTCACCATCGTTGAGCGGCTTCTGGTTAAGAAAGGTATCGAGAATGATCGCGGTCTTGCCGGTCTGCCGGTCGCCGATGATCAGCTCGCGTTGGCCGCGGCCAACCGGGATCAGGGCGTCGATTGCCTTGAGGCCGGTAGACATCGGCTCATGCACCGATTTGCGGGGAATGATACCCGGCGCCTTCACATCAACCCGGCGTCGTTCCTTCGAAGAAATCGGACCCTTGCCGTCGATCGGGTTGCCGAGCGCGTCCACCACGCGGCCAAGCAGGCCGGGGCCGACTGGAACGTCGACGATCGAGCCGGTCCGCTTGACGGTGTCGCCTTCCTTGATGTCGCGGTCGCTACCGAAAATAACGACACCGACATTGTCGGCTTCGAGATTGAGGGCCATGCCCTTGATGCCGCCGGGAAACTCGACCAGCTCGCCGGCCTGGACATTGTCGAGGCCATAAACGCGGGCGATACCGTCACCGACGGAGAGAACCTGACCGACCTCGGAAACTTCGGCTTCTTTGCCGAAATTCTTGATCTGGTCCTTGAGGATTGCGGAAATTTCCGCGGCGCGGATATCCATCAGCCGACCTCTTTCAGTGCAAGCTTAAGCGAATTGAGTTTGGTGCGCAGAGATGTGTCGATCTGGCGCGAGCCGATCTTCACGATCAGGCCGCCGAGAATGGCGGGATCAACGTTGAGTTTGATCGCGACGTCTTTTCCGGCCACTTCCTTCAGCGAGGCAGTCAGCTCCCGCATCTGTACGGCCGTGAGTTCGTGTGCCGACGTCACTTCGGCAGCCACCTCGCCGCGATGCGCGGCGGCAATGCGGCGATAAGCAGCAATCATGGACGGAACGGCAAACAGGCGCCGATTGCGCGCCACGACACGCAGAAAATTACCGACAAGTCCGTCGATGCCCGCCTTCTTGGCGATCGCGTCAACGGCGCGAAACTGATCGTCCGCCGAAAAAACAGGGCTTTCGATAAGACGCTTCAGATCGGCATTTGCATTGATCAGGTCTTCGACCTCGCCGAGGGTCGCTTCAACCTTCTCGACCGACTTGGCCTCGAGCGCGAGATCGAAAAGTGAACCCGCATAACGCTCAGCCATTCCAGAAATCATCGAACCAGAATTCGCCACGAAGTGCCGCTCTTCCTGTCTGATTGGCCGCAAGATTGACGCTGGAGCTCAAAGCTCTTGCTAAATCTTTGACCTTGCTGATTATTTTTGGCCAGCCACCGGGATATGCCGGCTCCCCCAGCCAAATATTGACCGCCGTCTAGCATACGCTTCCGGGACTCGCAACACGCCGGAAGTCGGCCTTTTGGCGCGTTTTTGTCGCACGCACGTCTTAGACCGCGGAAAGCCCGCGTTCAGGGGACCAGCCCGAACGCAAATAGCAGCGCCGACAGCGCCAGAATGATCTCGATTACAAGCGAAATCCAGTTATAGAGCGTATTGCCGTCGTCTGAGAGCATCGATACGAGCCGGCCGAATCCCGTCAGCGCCCAGGCGAGACCGAGCGCGATATAAAGCAGCGGCTGTGCAAGCAGGATGCAGCAGAGCCCCAACGCGATCTGAAATCCGGCCAAATTCGCGCGGGCGCCAGCCACTGCCTCGGGATGCTCCGGCAAGGTCTGCAGCCGGTATAGACGCAATCCGACGGTCGGTGCAAAAAGCAGAAACAGCCCGAGCAGCACGGTGATGACGGCGCAACTCCACGCCAGCCATTCCCCCGGGCTCAGTGGCCAAGGAAAAGCAAATTCCATCGCGCGCCCCTCGAACTGCGCTTCAATTCTGTCAGTCTAGCAGCTTGCGGCTGGATGGCCAGAGCGGTGTCAGACGCCACAGTCGCCATGAAACTCTACCTCTTCGGAGCCGCCGGGACCGCTGACGGATACCGTCCCCGTGAAAGAGGTGCTTTCGTAGCCGTCCTCACCCTTGACCATCGAAACCTTCACCTCGTAGCCCGGCTCGCCCCAGGTCCGATAGCTCCGCACTTCGCCTTCGCCCGATGACACGGTGTCGACCTCCTCGAGCTGCCGGACCTGATGGTGCAGACCGATATAGGCGTAGCGCGCATTCGAACCCGTCAGGGTGTCGATATTGTCGAAGAAGACGAAGCGCCAGCTGTCGGGATTGTGAAAATCGAAATCCTGACCAACGCGCTGAAACGCGCAGTAGGAATTGATGTACGGCCAGTGAATGTCGGTGATGATTGGTTGCTGGGCCTGCGCCAGATGCACGGAACCTATGAGCATGGCGGCGACCGCCGCTGCGGGCTTCTTCATGAAATCTCCCCTGATCGAGCCCGAGCTTAGGGAGCTGCTTTCCCGCGGTCAAAGAAAACTCTGCGGGTCGATATCGACTTGCACCCGCACCGAACCGCGCGGCCTGGGTGCGGCTTCCAGCATGTCGCGCAGATAGTCCTGCATGCCGGCGCGGCGGGTGCCGTGGACGAGAAGCCGAAAGCGGTACCGACCGGCAATCAGCGCCAGCGGCGCCTCGGCAGGTCCGAGGACGTTGATCTGGTCGCTCGGGGCTGCTGCCCGGCGCAGGGCGCGCGCATGCGCTTCGGCTTCGCCGCGCGTCGCCGCGCTCACCACGATCGCCGCCAACCGGCCGAAAGGCGGCATGGCCGCCCGCTGCCTCTCGGCGATCTCGCGCTGATAGAAGCTTTCCGCATCGCCTGAAATCAGCGCCTGCATCACCGGGTGGTCCGGCTGGTAGGTCTGGATCAGACCCTGGCTGCGCCCACCCGCCCGTCCAGCCCGGCCGGTCACCTGGCTAAGCAATTGGAACGTCCGCTCGGCCGCGCGCGGATCGCCATTGGCCAGGCCGATATCCGCATCGACAACGCCGACCACTGTAATGCCCGGAAAATTGTGGCCCTTGGCGACGAGCTGCGTTCCGATGACGATATCGGCCTCGCCTCGGGCGATTGCCTCGAACTCCAGCCGCAGCCGCTTCACTCCGCCGACAAGGTCGGACGAGAGGACGATGATGCGGGCATCGGAAAAATGCTCCACCGCCTCTTCTGCGATCCGTTCGATTCCGGGACCGCAGGCAACGAGGTGATCGAAGGTGCCGCATTCAGGACAGGCTTCCGGCCGCGGCTCATGGTGGCCACAGTGGTGGCACACGAGCTGACCGCGAAAACGATGCTCTACCAGCCAGGACGAGCAGTCCGGGCACTGAAACCTGTGCCCGCACACGCGGCACAGCGTCAGCGGCGCGTAGCCTCGCCGATTGAGGAAAAGCAGTGACTGCTCACCGCGCTCCAGCGCACCGCGCAGCGCTCCAATCAGGACCGGCGACAGGAACCCGCCGCGCGCAGGCGGATGGCGGCGCATATCGATCGCCTTGAGCTCCGGCAGCACGGCCTCGGCATATCGCGTCGGCAATGCAACGCTGTGGTAGCGCCCGGTTTCCGCGTTTACCCGCGTTTCGACGGAAGGCGTTGCAGACGCAAGCACCACGGGAAACTGCCCGATATTGCCGCGTACCACCGCCATGTCGCGGGCATTGTAGAAAACCCGGTCTTCCTGTTTGTAGGCGGTGTCGTGCTCCTCATCGACCACGATCAGGCCGAGGTTATCGAAAGGCAGAAAAAGCGAGGAGCGCGCGCCGGCCACCACCTGCACATTGCCTTCGGCGACTTGTCGCCATACCCGCTCGCGCATGCGCGGCGTGACATCGGAGTGCCACTCCGCCGGCTTGGCGCCGAATCGATCTTGAAAGCGCTCCAGAAACGCCTGTGTCAGTGCGATTTCCGGCATCAGGATCAGCACCTGCTTGTCGGCGCGAATCGCTTCGCCTATTGCTTCGAAATAGGTCTCGGTCTTGCCCGAACCGGTCACCCCGTCGATCATCGTGACGGAAAAAGCACCTTCCTGCACCCTTTCGCGCAGGCGAGCTGCGGCCTCCTCCTGATCGGCGGTGAGCGCGGGCTTCGCATAGTCGGGATCGGGTTTTGCCACCACCGGCTGCGGCGGCAGCAGCACGGTTTCGAAGACATCCTGAGCAACCAACCCGTCGACAACGCTGAGCGACACGCCCGCAGAATGGGCCAGTCCCGACCGGGTCCACGCCATGCCGTCGCCGGCAAGTTCCAGAACGCGATTCCGGGCCGCAGTCATGCGCTCCGGCATGCCGCCGGAATAGCGCAGTCCCGGCTGCGGCGTCTCCGGTTCAAAGGCCGCCGGGGCCCGCAAGAACATCCGCGCGACCATGCCGGGCGAGGTCATGGTATAGGCGGCAACCCAGTCGACAAATCGCCTCGCCGCCTCGCCAAGCGGTGGGCAGTCGAAGACCTCCGAGATCGGCCTCAGCCTCCTGGGGTCCAGGCTTTCGCATTCGCCGTCCCACACCACTGCCGCAACTTCGCGCGGGCCGATCGGCACTCGCACGATGGAACCCGGCCGAACCTCGGCACCTTCAGGCACTGCGTAGGAAAACGGCCGGTCGACCGGAGTCGGCACAAGAACCGGAACCGTCCTGGGCGAATCTTTATTCATGATGGGTGACCTTGCCCGGTTCTTGCGATAGAGCAAGGCCGAATGGCGACTGCCAACCTCCCCATCTGCCCCAGGAGATACCAATGAAGTTCTTCGTCGACACCGCCGACACCTCTGAAATCAGCGAACTCAACGCACTCGGCCTGCTCGACGGCGTGACAACCAATCCATCGCTGATCCTGAAATCGGGCCGCGATATCATGGAAGTCACGAAGGAGATTTGCGGGATCGTCGACGGTCCCGTATCGGCCGAAGTTGCAGCGACCGAGTATGAACAGATGATGCGCGAGGCCGACGTTCTGTCGAAGATCGCCGACAATATCTGCATCAAGGTCCCGCTGACCTTCGACGGCCTCAAGGCCTGCAAGGCGATCACAGGCGACGGCCGCATGGTCAATGTTACGCTCTGTTTTTCGGCCAACCAGGCACTGCTGGCGGCAAAAGCAGGCGCGACTTTCATTTCGCCCTTCATCGGCCGCATCGACGATACCGGTGACGACGGAATGGAACTGATCGCCGAAATCCGTACCGTCTACGACAACTATGATTTCGCGACCGAACTGCTCGCGGCGTCGATCCGCACCGTCAACCATGTCAAGCAGTCGGCCCTGATCGGCGCCGACGTCGCAACCGTGCCGCCGGCTATCCTGAAGCAACTTGTCAAGCACCCGCTGACCGACAAGGGCCTCGACGCGTTCCTGGCGGACTGGGCCAAGACCGGCCAGAAGATCGCCTGAGGCGAAATGCGGTGATCAGGCGCGGGTAAACTCCGCTTCCGGATCATTGCACAGCACATTCACCGTGTGATCCTGAAGCTTCCGGGTCACGTCGGCGGCGTCGCCATCGAGTTGATCCGGCGCTACGGGCTTGCCGACATTCAGCGCGAAGGGCTTGCGCTTCTTGTTCAGAAGCTCGTGAAACACCGTCATGTCGCGCAGCTCGGTGCTGCGCGGCGAGACGAAATAGAACAACCACGAATTGCGAGATGTGATCGAAACCGGAACGACGGGCACCCGATAACGACGGGCGAGCGAAACCAGCGTTGTTTGCCACGGCCGTTCGGCCACGTGGTCCCTGTTCCAGTAGGCAATGCGGCCGGACGGGAACAACAGCACCGCGCGCTCGCCGGCAAAAGCCCGCGCCGTTTGCTCCAGCGTCACCCGGCTTTTTGCCCGCGATTTTTCGCTCTCCCGCCACTCGACCGGGATCAGCACTTCGCGCAGCCGTGGCGATACACGCAGGGCATCGCGATTGGCAAAAATCGAAAAGTCGGTGCGGACAGTCTTCAGAACATCGAACGCGGCAACGGCATCGGCAATGCCGGTCGGATGGCTGCAGGCCATGATGAAGCCGCCCCTGGCAGGTATATTTTCCGTCCCCCTGGCCTGAATGTCGAGCGAAAGCAGGTCACTGACGAAATCGAGCACGCCCCGGCCGGAAAGCGTCGCGACGTGATCCGCCATCCGCACCGCTTCCGAATAATGCAGGAACCGGTAGAGCAGCGGCCGCATCAGAGGCCAGAACGGATGTGCCGAAAGACGGGCAGCACGCTCTGCAATCAGCTGATCGACCACATGGTTGTTGTTTGGAGCGAGGTCGCGGGGAAGCAGTCGCGACGCGACGAGATCAGTGAAAGTCGAAGCCATCGTCCTGTCGTCCGTTCAGGAAGCGCATCCTTGTGCAGCGCTTACTGATTGATTTGCATGACGCGGGAATGACACGCGCCTGCGGCAACAGACGACAGCAACAAGGCGAAAAGGCGGACGACCTCAGCCCCTGGAAGCAAGCTGCTGCGCGACCGCCAGCCTGACCTGCTCGGCAACTTCGCGCGCGGCCCTGTTCTCGGCGTCGCGCAGCGCCCGATCGGCGGCGAAGTGCTGGCGTGGAACGTCATAGGCGGAAACGACGCTGCGATTGCCCTCGGCGACGATCTTGCCGCTCTCGGCATCGCGCACGGCATAGGCGACAGTCATCGTCAGCAGCGACGAAGACGGCGATTGTTCGGTGGCGCTGACCACGATCTGCGCCGCCGCGCTCGAGCTGCTGGTGACATTGACCCGCATCACATAGTCGGGGTTTGCCGGGCTGCCCTGCCCACCGCCGAACATGAAGATCAGGTGATTGCGCACTTCCTGCGCCTGTCGCGTCGAAACCGGCTCGATGTCGATACTGGCCAAGCGGGAGGGAACCGACGCAGGAGACCCGGCGTTGCCGTAAAGCGGCCCGGCCGTACAGCCCGCGCCGAACAGTGCAGCGCCGATAAATGCCAGTCCGAGACCGGTTGCAAGTCTGCGGCGCGTTGGATCAAACGACGACATTGACAATCCTCTGTGGCACCACGATCACCTTGCGGGGCGAGCCCCCATTGAGTGCTTTTTGCACCGCTTCCAGCGCCATGGCGGCGCTTTCCACCGCAGCTTGGTCCGCGTCGCGCGCGATTGTCAATTCGGCGCGCTTCTTGCCGTTGATCTGCACCGGATAGACGATCTCGTCATCGATTGTGAGCTTGTCATCGAATATGGGCCAGGCCTGTTCGGCCGCCATGCCCTGGCCGCCAAGCGCGACCCAGCATTCTTCGGCCAGATGCGGCATCATCGGCGCAATCATGGCAACGAAAAATTCCAGTGCCTGCCGCAGCGCGGCGTTGGTGGCCGCGTCCGTCTTGCCGTTCGCAGCCTGTGCGAGCAGTGGCTGCATTGTATTGGCAAGTTCGTAGAGCCGCGCCACCGCGCGGTTGAAGCCGAGCTTCTCGATATCCTCGCCCACCGCTTTCAGCGTCTTGTGAGCTGCACGCGACAGTGCGACGGCGTCGCCCTGCGTTGCGGCGGCCGCACTCACATCCTTCAGCGCAAGTGCTGCCTCCGACACCAGGCGCCAGACGCGCTGCACAAAACGATGCGCGCCTTCCACTCCGGCTTCGGTCCAGATCACGTCACGCTCGGGCGGCGAATCCGACAACATGAACCAACGCGCGGTATCGGCGCCGTAGGAACCGATAATGTCGTCCGGGTCGACGACATTTTTCTTCGACTTCGACATTTTCTCGATCGGGCCGATCTTCAGCGCCTCGCCGCTCGCCGTAATCCTGGCCGAGCGTTTGCCGTCCACCTCTTCGATCGTCACTTCCGCCGGAGTCACATAGCCGGACGGGCCCTTGTAGGTTTCGTGAACGACCATGCCTTGAGTGAACATGCCCTCGAATGGCTCTTCGACCGCTCCCACATGGCCGGTCGCTTTCATCGCCCGCACAAAGAACCGCGAATAGAGCAGGTGCAGGATCGCATGCTCGATGCCGCCGATATACTGGTTGACCGGCAGCCAGCCATTCGCGCCATCGACATATTTCAGCGTCGTCGGCGCTTCCGCGTTCCAAGGATCGGTAAAGCGCGCGAAATACCAGGACGAGTCCACGAACGTGTCCATCGTGTCGGTGTCGCGCCGCGCGTCGCCACCGCATTTCGGGCACTTGACGTGTTTCCATGTCGCGTGATGGTCGAGCGGATTGCCTGGCTTGTCGAACGAAAGATCGTTCGGCAACTCGATCGGCAGTTCTGCCTCCGAGGCGGGCTGCGCGCCGCAGGCATCGCAATGGATCACTGGAATGGGGCAACCCCAGAAGCGCTGGCGTGAGATCAGCCAGTCGCGAAGGCGGAACTGCACCTTTCGCTCCGCCATCGGGCGGTTACCCATCGGCACCTGTTCCAGCCGCCTCGCCACGTCCTCGAAGGCATCTTTCGGGGTCATGCCGTCGAGGAAGCGCGAATTGATCATCACGCCGTCTTCGGTATAGGCCTCGTCGATGACCTGGAAGGTAGCCGCATCCGCTTCGGCGGGCATTACCACCGGAACGACCGGCAGGCCGTATTTGTTGGCGAAGTCGAGGTCGCGCTGGTCGCCGGACGGACAGCCGAATATCGCGCCCGTGCCATACTCCATGAGCACGAAGTTGGCGACATAGACGGGCAGCGTCCAGCTCTCGTCGAATGGGTGCACAACGCGAATGCCAGTGTCAAACCCCTTCTTTTCGGCAGTTTCCAGCGCCGCGGCAGATGTGCCCATGCGCTTCACCTCGGCCACGAACGCCGCGAGTTCGGCATTCTGCGCCGCCGCCTTTTTCGCCAGCGGGTGATCGGCGGCGACAGCCATGAAGGATGCACCGAAAATCGTGTCGGGCCGCGTGGTATAGACCTCGAGTTCCGATTCGCCTTCCGGCGCGGTGGCGGGATCGAGTTTCCAGCGGATCTGCAGGCCCTCGGACCTGCCGATCCAGTTTTCCTGCATCAACCGCACCTTGTCTGGCCAGCGGTCGAGCGTCTCGAGCCCGTCAAGCAGCTCCTGGCTCATCGAGGTGATCTTGAAAAACCACTGCGTCAGGTCGCGCTGTTCCACAGGGGCGCCGGAACGCCAGCCCTTGCCGTCGATCACCTGCTCGTTGGCGAGCACGGTCATGTCGACCGGGTCCCAGTTGACCTTGGCCGTCTTGCGCTCCACCAGCCCGGCTTTCCAGAAGTCGAGGAACATCTTCTGCTGGTGTTTGTAATAATCGGGGTCGCAGGTCGCGAATTCGCGCGACCAGTCGAGCGACAGGCCCATCGTCTTGAGCTGGCCCTTCATCGTGTCGATGTTGGCATAGGTCCAGTCACGCGGATTGACCTTGTTGTCGCGCGCAGCGTTTTCCGCCGGCAGGCCAAACGCGTCCCAACCCATCGGATGCAGTACATTGTAGCCGCGCGCGCGCTGGAAACGGGCTACCACATCACCCATCGTGTAGTTGCGTACGTGGCCCATATGGATGCGCCCCGAGGGATAGGGGAACATCTCCAGCACATAGTATTTAGGGCGCGGATCGTCGTTCGCGGTTTCAAAGAGCTTGGCGTCTGCCCAGGCCTTCTGCCATTTGGGTTCACAGACACGCGGATTATATCGTTCAGTTGCCATGGAAGAGAATTCAAACCAGAAAGTGCCGGAATTTGCGCCGCGGACCTTCACCATGCTTTCGCGGAAGCGTCAACTGCGGGACATTACTGGCACTGCGAACATGGAGAAGACTGGGCATGGCGGCTGAGGCAAATGTGATTGAGGGGTTGAAGGCGGTATTGCGCAATATCGCTGCGGCGGAAACCGAGGCAGACCGGCCGAATGGTTCCGTCGGACTCATCGCCGTCACCAAGACATTCGACGCGGAGGCCATCCAGCCTGTCATTGATGCAGGCCAGCGCGCATTCGGAGAAAACAGGGTGCAGGAAGCACTGGCCAAGTGGCCCAAGCTGAAGGCGGATTTCTCCGATATCGAGCTGCATCTGATCGGCCCGCTGCAATCCAACAAAACAAAAGAGGCCGTCGCGCTTTTCGATGTCATCCAGTCCATCGACCGCGAGAAGATCGCGAAGGAAATTGCCAGGGAGATCCGCAAACAGGGCAAGTCGCCGCGGCTTTATGTGCAGGTCAACACAGGGCTGGAGCCGCAGAAGGCGGGCATCGACCCCAGGGACGCTGTCGCCTTCGTGGAACGCTGCCGTACAGAACATGGACTCGTTATAGAGGGCCTGATGTGTATTCCGCCTTTCGATGAGAATCCCGGCCCGCATTTCGCACTGCTGGAAAAGCTCGCTCGCGAGGCAAGCGTCGATCAGCTCTCGATGGGCATGTCGGGCGACTACGAGACCGCGATCGCCTTCGGCGCCACGGAAGTTCGGGTCGGTTCGGCGATCTTCGGTCACAGGCCGAAACCTGCTCAGGCCTGAACGGAAGACCGCTTTCCGCCATATCTGGCCACACCGGCCAGAAGGACACCCAGAACCAGGCCGTTGAGGGAATGCCACAGAAAATGCGTGCCAATTGGAACATCGGCACACAGCGCCATGTCGACTGAACGGAAGCAGGCCGAAACCACGAACAGGCCGGCCGCCCAGTACATATGGCGGGCGGCCGCGTGGCCGCGTCTCGACAGCCAGCCGCCAAAGAACAGGAGCCCCAGGAAGGCTGGCAGATAGCCGATTGTGCCGTTGGTCGCCTCGCGCAGGCTTGCCGGTGCGAACCCGGTCAGGGCTCCCGCAACCAGATAAAACGCAACGATAACAGCCAGCGCCATCATCGCGCGAACGTCCAGGAGGTCACAACGTACCAGTTGAGTAGCAGGATGAAGGCGATGATCGGCAGCACATCAGCATAAAGAGTTATGCCATTGGCAAAGGTGTGAAACAGGCCCGACCCCACGCCGATAACGACCGCCCACCAACTCAGCAACACTGCGAACCGGTCCGCGCCATGCCGCCGGCAAAGCACGATACCGACGATTCCGGCAGCAACGAAGGCAAGGTTGGTGAGCGCGTTCAGCGGCTCGGACCAGATTTCCGGTCCCGTTCGCTCGCAATAATTATCGATCGATGTAAAAAGTGTCTCGTCCATGAGGGCTCCGAAAAACCGGCGGCAGCATGCAGCAATTCTCTCACCGCAACGTGACTTCCGATTGAGATCGTGAAGAGCCTAATTTGCAGCTTGGATCATGTCGAACCGCATCGGAGAGGCGGGACGTGGCAAAACGGGTTATCTGAACGATTATGATGCGTCCGGTCATTTTCATGCTTGCGGCAGCGGCGTCGCTGATGCTTGGCGCAAATGCGTCGACTGCCCAATCGGCCGGCGAGCCGGTGGCGGTGGTCGAACTTTTTACGAGCCAGGGCTGCAGCTCCTGCCCGCCGGCAGACGCCTTCCTAGGCGATCTGGCGAAACGCGGCGATGTGGTCGCGCTCAGCTACCATGTCGATTACTGGGATTATCTCGGCTGGCAGGACACATTGGCCCGGCCGGAAAACACGCAGCGACAGCGCGCCTATGGCCGGGCGTTCCAGGCCAGCTCTATCTACACGCCGCAAATGGTCGTCAACGGCCACACACATATGGCCGGGTCGCGCCGCGCGGCGGTGATGAATGCGATTGAGGATCGTATCGACACACCCGAAGGCCTTTCGGTTGAAATCTCGGCTCGATACGAGGGCGACAACCTCGTCATCGAGACCGGCGCCAGCGAAAACGGACGTCGCAAGGCGCATGTCGTACTGGTCAATTTCGACGCCACTCACGTGGTCAATGTCGAGCGCGGTGAAAACGGCGGCAGGTCGCTGACCTACCACAATGCCGTAACCGCCTATCAGACGGTCGGCGTGTGGAAGGGAAAACTCGCCCGCTTCGAGCTTCCGATGAGCGATATCGCCGGCAAGGGCAATGGCGGCTGCGCAGTATTGTTGCAGGAAACGAGCGTCGACGGTCTGCCCGGCGCCATACTGGGCGCCGCGATCGTCAATTTCTCGTCCGCGTGGTGATTGCCGCTGCAGGACCCGAAACGCCGGTTCGTCAATGTGACTGAACCGGCGCGTCGGGATTCGATGCCTGAGCCCGCCGCTATTCGGCGGAGTTGGTTCGGTTCAACCGGCCCCGTGGGCGGGGGGCTTGGGGTTTCGGGACCAGATCGAACCGAACCGTCTCAGGCAACGAGGCGGATGGTGTTCGGACATTGAGGCGTCAGCTTGATTGCTTCGCGGCGAGAATGTGGCACGCCATCACCAAATCAAACAGCATGTGGCGCTTTGTGAAAGTACCCGTCGCGCGGGCGCCAAAACGCCCGTTTGGCTTGCAATTCGGCAGCCGACGCGCAACCTTTGTCACAGGACTGTAACGAAAGGTGTTCCGGATGACGGATGGAGGCGCAGCCGCGGAGGGGCAGGACGATTCCTCGATACCCATACCGCTCAGCGAAGCACGGCGTGAGCGGTATGGTCTTCCAGTTACATTCAATCGCCGCGAGCTGGACCAGATATTACGGATCTACGGCATTATGGTCGCCGCCGGGGAGTGGCGTGACTATGCAATCGACCACCTAAGGGATCAGGCGATCTTTTCGGTATTCCGCCGCACCAGCGAGGTTCCCCTCTTCCGAATCACCAAAACGCCAAGGCTGAAGAACCGCCAGGGCGCCTACTCAGTTGTCGCGGCATCGGGACAGATACTGAAGCGCGGGCACGAGTTGCCGCGCGTGCTCGGCGTCTTCGACCGCAATCTCAAACTGGTGAAGGCTTGACGCTCAGGCCTCGCCCCTGAACATGCGCTCCGGCATCGATTGCGGGTCGGGCGGAAGTGCGGCACCGCCATTAAGCGAAAGCTGCATGAATACGGTGTCAAGCCAGCGCCCGTGTTTGTAGCCCGATCCGGCCAGCCGACCGCTGTCAGCAAAGCCCAGACGCCGATGCAGCCTTACAGAGGCGCTCGACTCATGCCCGTCGCCGATGACGGCGATGATCTGCCGGAACCCCAGCTGCCGCACGTCCTCGATCAGCCGTTCGAGCAAGGAGCGCCCCACTCCGCGGCCCTTCGCCGACGGCGCGACATAGATGGAATCTTCCACAATGAAGCGATAGGCCGGACGCGGCCGGAACGGGCCAGCATAGGCATAGGCCACCACGGCACCGTTATCTTCCGCAACCAGATAAGGAAATCCGCTGCTATGCAGCGCGTTGAAACGGATTGTCATCTCTGCCAGCGAGGGAGGCTCAAGCTCGTAGCTTGCCGTGCCTTCCCGCACCGCATGCGCGTAAATCCCGGCAATTGCCGGCAGGTCGGCATCGACTGCCGGTCGTAACGTCAATTCCGGAGCTTGTGCTGTGGCCATCGCAAACCGCCGGCGGTTGTTTGTCAGGCGGCGCTGAGTTTCGCCAACGTCTCATCGTCGACTTCGAAATTCGCATAGACGTTCTGAACGTCGTCATCGTCGTCCAGAACCGCAATCAGCTTGAGGATCGACTGCGCCCGGTCTTCGTCTACCGGCGTTCCCGTCTGCGGCCGCCAGATCGTCTTCACCGATTCGGCCTCGCCAAGCGCGGCCTCCAGTGCGGCAGTCACGTCGCCGATATCCTCGAAGGCGCAGGAAATCACGTGCCCGTTTTCGTCCGACTGAACATCTTCTGCGCCAGCTTCGATCGCCGCTTCCATGGCAGCGTCCGCCGTGGCCGCATCGGCCGGGTAGATGATCTCGCCCACACGGTCGAACATGAAGGCAACCGAACCGGTTTCTCCAAGTGCGCCGCCCGACTTTGTAAAGGCCGCGCGCACATTGGAGGCAGTACGGTTGCGGTTGTCGGTCAGCGCTTCGACGATCACAGCGACGCCGCCGGGTCCGTAGCCCTCATAGCGCACTTCCTCGTAATTCTCGCTGTCTCCGCCCGACGCCTTGCTGATCGCCCGCTGAATGTTGTCCTTGGGCATCGACTGGGCCTTGGCGTTCTGGATGGCAAGCCGCAGGCGCGGGTTCATGTCCGGGTCAGGCGTGCCCATTTTGGCCGCAACCGTGATCTCGCGTGCGAGCTTGGAGAACATCTTGGAGCGCGCCGCGTCCTGACGGCCCTTGCGGTGCATGATGTTCTTGAATTGGGAATGGCCGGCCATGTGGCTCCTTGGAAAAATCTCTAGCGTCGGAAACGGCGCGCCTTATAGTGAAAAGTGCTTGAAACGTCCAGAAGGCAGCATTTGAGCCCACCGATGCAGAAAGTCACTCTCCCGCCCCTGCCGATCACCGGCGGCTGCCAATGCGGTGCCGTACGCTACCGCATCACCGACCGGCCGATAGTGTTTTATCTATGCCACTGCACCGAGTGCCAGCGACACACATCCAGCGCCTTCGGCGAATCGCTGCGTCTGCGTCGCGAAGACCTCACGGTCGACGGCGATATGGCATGCTTCACCCGCATTTCGGAATCCGGCAAGCGCCGCGAAGGCTATTTCTGCCCCGAATGCGGCGTACGCATTGTACACGGGACAGCAGGCACCGAACAGATCAACATCAAGGCCGGAACGCTGGACGACACGTCCTGGCTGGTCCCGGCCGGCCATATCTGGACGGCGTCAAAGCAGAAATTCATGGCCATCGGCATTGACGAGTTATGCTGGGAACGCCAGCCCGACGACGACTATGGGTCACTAAAAGCCCGTTGGAAGGAGATGATCGCGGGATCGTGACCGCGCACGGAGACGGCATTGGACGCAACGACCCGATTGCGCGCTAAGCTGAACCTCAGGCGTTTTGGGAGGCTGCCATGCTGCGATTGACTCTTGCCGGCGCATTGTCCGTGATCTGCCTTACGGTGCCCGCACAGTCGCAGGAAGACCCGGTTCCAAGCCAATGCCTTGCCATCGCGCGAAGCATGCCGAAGGTACGGTTCGCCTCTTTCAAACTGACACAGGCCGAGGCTTCGGAAGTAACGATCACCTATGCCGGCCACTCCACCTATGTGATCGAAACGCCAGCCGGCGTGACCGTGGCCACCGACTATAGCGGCGTCTATGGAGCCGACCCGGTGCCGCGCGTCGTGACTATGAACAAGGCGCACACCACGCATTTCACCAATTACCCGAACCCGGACATCGAATACGTGCTGCCCGGCTGGAACCCCGAAGGCGGCGCGGCCGAACACCGTGTGGTGATCGACGACATCTACATCCGCAACGTGCCGACTGATATCATGCGTGGCGGCTGGCTGGAGGAAGGCGGCAACTCGATCTTCATCTTCGAGGTGGCAGGGCTCTGCATCGGCCATCTCGGACACCTGCATCATCACCTGACGGACGAGCACTATGCCGCGATCGGGCGCCTCGATGTGGTGATGGTGCCAATCGACGGCGGGCTGACACTGTCCGCGGATACGGTGAGCGCGATCGTGAAACGGCTCTTTTCCTCGATCGTACTGCCCATGCATCGCAACTCCACACCGCTGTCGGAATTCACCTCGCGTATGGGTGCGGAATTCGGGCTGGAGTTCATGGAAGGCAACAGCTTCACCGTCTCGCTTCGCACGCTGCCGCGCCGCCCGACGATCCGGATACCAGCCAGGCTGTAGCAAATCCGCGTCAGGCGACATGCACCACGTTGCGGCCCTTTGATTTTGCGCGGTAGAGCGCCGTGTCGGAGGCAGCCAGCAGCCCGTCGAGGCAGGCGTCGGCAGCACCGTCCGTGACAGCGACGCCGATACTCACGGAAATGCAGATGGCGTCATCTTCGGAAATAGCGATCTCCGAGTTCTCGACGACGCCGCGTATGCGCTCGGCAATTGCAATCGCCTCATCAAGGCCGGTGCCGGGCAGGAGCACGGCAAACTCCTCGCCTCCAATGCGGCCGAACAGGTCGTTTTTTCTCACTGTTAAGCTGACGAGGCGCGCAAATTCGGTCAAAACGCGGTCGCCGGCAGCATGTCCATGATGATCGTTCACACTCTTGAAGTGGTCGACATCGAGCATCAACAGCGAGGTCGGTGCGCCGCGGCTCGCCTGCTTCCTGACTATTTCATAGCCGTGATCCATGAACGCACGCCGGGACAGTGTCCCGGTCAGCATGTCGTGGTTGGCGCTATGTGTCAGCTTGCGCAGCAGTTCCTCGCGCGCTGCGTTGATACTCGCAACCGAAAGCGGTCCGAGCGCAATGAGGGCGATGCCCAGCCGGACCGAGCTCGCCGAGCCCAGCGCATCGGGTGAATTGGACCCCGCTAGCAAACCCGTCGATACCGCAACCAGCATCCAGCCGCACAACATAAGTGTTAGCGCCGACGTGGTGAAAACGGTGTAACTCAGCGCGCACCAGACGAGGGCCGGAACCGGAAAGGCGATAGCTCCCGGCCCGCCGACGACCACGGTGGCCGCGGCCGAACAGAGAAGAAGTGCCGCGGGAAGCATCTGCCGCAGTTCGTCACGCCTCAATCTGCGAACTCGGCGATCACTGAGCCCGAACTGCCTGAATCCGGGAAATGCGAGGATGACCGGTAGAATCACAAGACTGTTCACAAGTTCAGTGACAAACCAGAATTCCAGACCTGATATGAAGTCCCGTCCGAACAGAACCGTCGCGGCGCCCCCGCCCGTCAACGCAGCTGCCAGAGCCGCAGCCGCGCTTATTGCGAACAGATACAGCACCGACAACGGCCTGCGCAGGGCTCGGTCGTCATCGCCCAGCAGGCCAAACAGCAGATATCCTGTTATCACGCCAACCATGTTGGCAGATGTCAGCCACAAGGTGATCGCCAGCTCGCTGCCAGTCGCCAGATCGGCAACGAGATATGCGAAGAACGCTGAGAGCCAGGTAGGCAGGCTGGCATAGCTCGTGTTCCGAACCATCAGCCCGAGAAGAATGGCATTGGCCGGCCAGAAAGCGGCCAGAAAGCCTACAGGGCGCGTCAGTATGCCGAACAGCGAAGCGAGAAGAACGGCCGTTCCAACGACCGCTATTGCCTTGAGCCGCGCATGAAGAACCGAGGAAGTTTCCGGCAATGGCAGCAGAACCGTCTGCATAGGCGCACCTGAAAGTGGTTGCCAGGCAATCGTCGCACGACAGGGGTTTCGAAGCGATTAATTGCGATATGCTTGCGGCCGTGCGACCAGGCTAAGCTGCTAGTGTCCGGCGCTTTCCTTCTCTCGCATGCGGGCGCGGCGCGCCAGCATGTTCAGCCCTTCCACCAGCGCCGAGAAGCCCATCGCGGCGTAGATGTAGCCTTTTGGAACATGGAAGCCGAAACCGTCCGCGATAAGCGTCATGCCGATCATCAGGAGGAAGCCGAGCGCCAGCATCACGACGGTCGGATTTTTCGCGATGAACCGCGACAGCGGCTCGGCTGCCAGCAGCATCACCGTCACAGCACAGATCACCGCGATATACATGATTGCGATTTCATCGGTCATGCCGACCGCGGTGATGATGGAATCGATCGAAAACACCAGGTCGAGCAGCAAAATCTGAAAGATCGCAGCACCGACCGTCATCTGCACGGCCCTGCCCACCATCGTGTCCTTGTCGTCTTCGGGATCGACGGTGTGGTGGATTTCCTTGGTCGCTTTCCAGACCAGGAACAGCCCGCCGGCGACGAGTATCAGGTCGCGCCACGAGAACCCGTGGCCGAAAGCCTCGAACAGCGGATCGGTTAACTGCACAATGAAAGAAATCGTGGCCAGAAGTACGAGCCGCATGACAAGCGCAGCTCCTATTCCGAGCCGCCGCGCCCGCGCCTGATGTTCCGCCGGCAGTTTGTTTGTCAGGATCGAGATGAAGATCAGGTTGTCGATGCCCAGAACGACCTCGAGAACGACAAGCGTCAACAGCGCGACCCAGGCGGTCGGGTCGTTCAGCCAGACAAAGTGCGGCGCGAGAAACTCGATCATGGTGCGGTCCGTTCAGCGGGGTTGCGGGCGTGAGATAGCTTGGCTGAAACTCGCCTAAGCCGGGCGCAGCGTCAATCCGGCATCCGTTGCGCCGTTCGTCAGGCGTCGAGTTCCAGAAACTTGGCCGCTATCGCATCGCCCATGCCGGATGTATTCACCTGCGTCATGCCTTCCGACATCAGATCGCCGGTGCGCAGGCCCTGATCGAGAACCGCGGCAATCGCTGCCTCCAGGCGCTCCGCTTCCGCCACCATGTTGAAGGAATAGCGCAGGCACATGGCAAACGAGGCGATCATGGCGATCGGATTGGCGATGCCCTTGCCCGCGATGTCAGGCGCCGAACCGTGCACCGGCTCGTAAAGCGCTTTGCGGCTACCGCTCTTCTCGTCCGGCGCCCCCAGAGAAGCCGAAGGGAGCATGCCGAGCGAACCGGTCAGCATGGCGGCGACGTCCGACAGCATGTCGCCGAACAGATTGTCGGTCACGATCACGTCGAACTGCTTGGGCCAGCGCACGAGCTGCATGCCACCGGCATCTGCCAGCATGTGGCTGAGTTTCACATCGGCATAGCGCGCCTTGTGAGTCGCTTCCACGACCTCTTTCCACAGCACGCCCGACTTCATCACATTGTGCTTTTCCATCGAGCAGACTTCGTTGCGTCGCGAGCGTGCAAGTTCGAAGGCCACACCTGAAATACGCTCGATCTCGTAAGTGTCGTAGACCTGCGTGTCGACGGCCCGCTTCTGACCGTTGCCGAGATCGGTAATCTCCTTGGGCTCGCCGAAATATACGCCGCCTGTGAGTTCTCGCACGATCAGAATGTCGAGGCCTTCCACCACATCCTGCTTCAGCGACGACGAAGCAGCGAGTGCCGGATAGCAGATCGCCGGACGCAGATTGGCGAAAAGCTGCATGTCCTTGCGCAGCCGTAGAAGTCCGGCTTCCGGCCGCACGTCATAAGGCACGCCGTCCCATTTCGGCCCGCCTACGGCGCCGAAGAGCACCGCGTCGGCAGCCATTGCCGTGGCCATATCCTCTTCCGAGATCGCCGCGCCATGCGCGTCGTATGCAGCACCTCCGACGAGCCCTTCCTCGACCTCGAAGCCGGCGCTCATCTTGTCATTCATCAACGCAATGAGTTTACGCACTTCGCCCATGGCTTCTGGGCCGATGCCGTCGCCGGGAAGGAGGAGAAGTTTGCGCGATGCCATCATACTGCCTTTCGGATTTCATGAACCGGCGTCTTGCTAGTGGGCGCCGCGCATAAAGGCAAGCTCAAGCGCGCCGGTCAGCCGCGGCTGCGCCTCAGAGCAGTCACTTCGATCTCGATTTTCATTTCCGGCTCGTTGAGCTCACACACGATCATTGTTGCTGCCGGGCGGATATCGCCAAACACCTCGCCGAGGATCGGAAAGACGCGCTGAACGTATGACCGGTCGGTCACATAGTAATGCGCGCGGACCACATCGGCCATCTCAAAGCCGGCTTCATCGAGTGCTTTGGCGATGGTACCGAGCGCGTTGCGGGTCTGGTCTTCCACCGAGCCAGGCATTGCCATGGAGGCGTAGTCGTAGCCGGTCGTGCCGGAGACAAAACACCAGTCGCCGTCAGCGACGGCGCGGCTGTAGCCTGCGGTCTTTTCGAAAGGCGAACCCGTTGAAATCAGCTTGCGCATCGCACCACCTCGTTGGCCAGAGCGCGGATGGCATACGACGCCTCCGACCGGTCACGGAAGAGCCAGCCTGGACGATTGTCTGTCGCAGCCGCTCAGGCCCAGGGGCGGTTTTCGGCAAGCTGCTTTTCATAGGCGTCGATTGCCGGCGCCTTTTCCATCGTCAGGCCGATATCGTCGATCCCGTTCAACAGGCAGTGCCGCTTGAACGCGTCGAGATCGAACTTGATGACGCCGCCGTCGGGGCCGCGGATTTCCATTGCCTCCAGGTCGACCGTCAGCGTTGCATTTGCACCGCGCTCCGCATCGTCCATCAGCTTGTCGAGCTCTTCGGGGCTGACGATGATCGGCAAAATCCCGTTTTTGAAACAGTTGTTGTAGAAAATGTCGGCGAAGCTGGTCGAAATCACGCAGCGGATGCCGAAATCGAGCAGCGCCCAGGGCGCGTGCTCGCGGCTCGAGCCGCAGCCGAAATTATCGCCGGCGACGAGTATCTGCGCGTTGCGGTAGGCCGGCTTGTTGAGCACGAAGTCCGGATTTTCCGAGCCGTCCTCGTTGAGCCTCATCTCGGCGAACAGGCCTGCGGCAAGTCCGGTGCGCTTGATCGTCTTGAGGTAGTCTTTGGGGATGATCATGTCGGTGTCGACATTGACGATCGGAAGCGGCGCTGCGACGCCGGTCAGCGTGGTGAACTTGTCCATTTCGTATGCTCGCTCGGTGTTGCGTGACCCGGCTTTATACTAGCCCGCGCGGCGAGGCAAAGGGCGATCCGCAAAGATCGCCCCGCGACCGCCATGGATCATGGCGTCAGGCCGGTTTCAATGCCATGACGCCGGTTTCACTTCCGGTCAACCGCCGCGAGCGTCCGTCCATCCCGACGATCATCCGGATGCGCCGGCGTTCGTTGGAAAACAGCTTCGATGTAACGACATCGACCGGCGGGTCGAATGCCACGGTAACGCGCCACAGATCGGGTTTGATCGTTTCCGAAACCTCGATCACGCGGCCCTGCGCCGGTTTGTCGTTGAAGGTACCCGCCACGCGCTCGCCCACCACGAACGGCGCGGAAGGCCTCGTTTCACCCGCACGCCTGGCAGATAATGTGTTCCAGTCGCGCGCACCATGCAACCGCGCGACGAATTCCAGCGCCCGCGAATGACTGACGGCATGGCCGTCATCTGCGAGTGCCGTGCGCAACCTTTTGGCCTGCGACTTGTAGTCGTTCCTGGTCTGTATCGACATCGTTTTGCTCTTCACAGCGAGGGACATTGTGAACAGGTGCCCGCATTGCCGTTTCGTCCGTCGCGAGACAGAGAAAACACGTGTCGGAGAAGGCTTCACCGGGGCTTTGGGCCAGCGGGCGGCTGGTGCCTTCCAAACCTAAGCTCGTCAGATAGGGATGCGGCAGCAGCGCATCAAGTTTACGCGACAAAGCATGTCGGGAACCGCCGAACCCGAACGTCCTAGGGTCAGCACGCGCTGCCTTATGCCGGATGGTGCCACCCCTACTGACAGAATGCTGGCAGGTGCCTGGTCTATAGAACGCGCAAACTTGATTGGAGACTTTCATGACTGACGTTACATCCGGCAAGGCATCGCGGCGCGAATGGGCCGGCCTTGCCGTCATTGCCCTGCCCTGCATGCTGTATTCGATGGATCTCACGGTCCTCAACCTTGCGACTCCGCATATCGCCGCCCAACTGAACCCGACCGGTCTGCAACTGCTTTGGATCGTTGACATATACGGGTTCATGGTCGCCGGCGCTCTGGTGACAATGGGAACGCTCGGAGACCGGATCGGCCGCCGGCGCCTGCTGATGATCGGAGCCGTCGCGTTCGGTCTCGCCTCGATCCTCGCCGCATTTGCGCCATCTGCCGAATTGCTGATTCTCGCCCGCGCCTTGCTTGGCCTCGCGGCAGCCACTCTGGCACCGTCCACGCTGTCATTGATCAGCAACATGTTCCACGACGAAAAGCAGCGCCGCGTCGCTATCGGAGTTTGGATCGCCAGCTTTTCGGCAGGCGCCGCAATCGGGCCTGTTGTCGGTGGAGTTCTGCTCACCTGGTTCTGGTGGGGTTCGGTTTTTTTGATCGCGGTACCGGTAATGGTGCTGCTGCTGGTTCTCGGGCCAATCCTGCTGCCGGAATTCCGCGACGAAAATGCCGGCCGCATCGATATCGCGAGCGCCACGCTGTCGGTCGCCGCGGTGCTGCTTGCGATTTTCGGGCTTAAGAAATTCGCCGAAAGCGGCATCGGCGCGGAGGCCGTGGCATCGGTAGTCGCCGGCATCGTTCTCGGGGTTCTCTTCGTCATACGCCAGAGGCGGCTGGCAGACCCCCTTGTCGACCTGACCCTGTTCAGGCAACCCGCCTTTGGTGCAGCGCTTTCGGTCAACATCTTTGGCTTCTTCGCGGCCTTCGGTTCTTTTTTGCTCATCGCCCAGTACCTGCAGCTTGTCCTGGGTTTGAGCCCGTTGGCCGCCGGTCTCTGGTCCGTGCCTTCGGCGGTAGCCTTTATTGTTGGTTCCACCGTCACCCCGATATTGGCGGAACGGTTGAAGCCGGCTCATGTCATGGCGGCCGGGCTGCTGGTCGCCACGCTGTCGTTTCTTGCTCTCACAGGAGTGTTTGCGCCGGTTTCACTGCCGGTTCTCGTGGCCGCCGGGGCGCTGATGTCGCTCGGTCTGGCGCCCGTGTTCACGTTGACGACGGACGTGATTTTGAGCATCGCGCCCCCCGCCAAAGCCGGTGCGGCATCGGGGTTATCCGAAACCGCTAGCGAGTTCGGTGGAGCGCTGGGCATAGCCGTGCTCGGTTCTGTGGCAACGGCGGTTTATCATAGCTGGATGCGCGGCAGCGAGCTTTCGACCGCAGTGCTGGCTGCGGCCGGCGACACCGCGGCTGCGGCGCTGACCCATGCTCAATCTCTGCCGGAACCGGCTCGGGGTGAACTGAGCGACGCCGCGCGGGTTGCGTTTGCGCAGTCTTTCCACGCCGCAGCATGGGTCTGCGTCCTCGTCACCCTGATCGCGGCGACAATATGCGCAGCCTGGCTGGGCCGCGGCCGGCAAGGTGGCGGTCGCGAAGTCATACAGGGAGCTGCGGCAGACTGATCCCTGCGGGCAATCACATGGATCCGCTGCCGTGGTCCCGCTCTGCGGCACGGTAGCGGATTTTTGCCGCCACTTGCGTAGGCCAGGTTGTGACGGCATGAAGCATTATGACCAGTTTTTCAGACAGCCGCCCGCGCCGTTCGGTGCTCTATGTGCCCGCCAATAGCGAACGGGCGCTGGAAAAGATCCCATCGCTTGATTGCGATGTCGTGATCCTCGACCTCGAGGACGCCGTTGCCCCCGAGGCAAAGGATGCCGCCCGCGAAGCGATGCGGCATTTTCTGCGCGAAAGCCGGCCCGCAAACTGCGGAATCGTGATTCGGATCAACCCGCTGGCAAGTGAATGGGGCACGGAAGACCTGCTGGCTGCGCGCGCGGCACGGCCCGACGCAATTCTCCTGCCCAAGGTGGATGGTCCGCGTGACGTTCTGGACGCCGATGCCGCTCTTGACGAGATGGATGCGCCGCCCGGGCTCGCATTGTGGGCGATGGTGGAGACTCCGAAGGCGATTTTTAATCTCGGCGCGACTGCCGAACTCGGCCGCGACCCGGCGGCCCGGCTTGGCTGCCTGGTAGCCGGCACCAACGACCTGATCAAGGAAACAGGCGTACTTGCAACGCCCGATCGCCGCTACCTCGTGCCCTGGCTTCTGCAACTTGTGGCCGCGGCACGGGCCGCCGGCATCGATGCGCTTGATGGCGTCATGAACGATTTTCGCGATATGGATGCCTTCGAAAGCGAGTGCATCGAAGGCCGCAATATGGGTTTCGACGGCAAGACGCTGATCCACCCCGCACAGATAGAAGTAGCCAATCGCATCTTCATGCCGTCGGAGAACGAAATTGCCGCGGCCGAGGAGGTGGTCGCTGCATTCGCACAACCCGAAAATGCCGGCAAAGGCGTAATCGCCGTCGGCGGACGCATGGTCGAGCGCCTGCATCTTGGACAGGCTGAGCGTCTGCTTGCGAAAGTAGGGCGTTAGCGGGCACGCCTGCCCTGATTGCGCCGGCGCATCCGGGGTTCGGCCTCGGCAGAGCCACCCTCGTTACGCCGCCCGAGCCATCCCGATTAGTGAAAATTGCGGCCTTTCGGCATCACCTTGTTGGCTTCCAGCGACAGTTCCTCCGGTGCTTCGCCGGCTTTCGCCATGGCGGCGTAGAGCTTTTCAGTGTCGCGCGGACGCTCATGCGAGTCAGGATGGCCGGACCCGCCGGCAATGCCGTCGCGCGACCAGCCGGCGACATTCTGCGCCCCTTCGCACAATGACACGAGCCAGGATGAAATGTTTTCCATCCCGTCAGCGACGATGTGAATGACGCCCGATTCCGACTGCAGCTTGCCGCTCACCTTGATGAAACGCCCGCCCATGATGATTGGCCGGAAGCGCTCGAACTTCCGGTGCCAGATAATCACGTTGGCGATACCACCCTCATCCTCCAGCGTCAGAAAGATCGCATTGCCCTTGCCCGGTCGCTGGCGCACCAGTACCAGCCCGGCCACAGTGACACGCCGACCGTCCGGAACCGTCGGCAAAGCCGCATTCGGCGTAACGCCTGCATGACCCAACCGCTCGCGCAGGAACGAGACGGGGTGAGCCTTGAGCGACAGACCCAGCGAACGATAGTCGTGAATGACATGTTCACCGGGCGGCATGATGGGAAGCTGCATCGCCGGTTCATGGTCGCGCAATGCAAGCTTCGGCCGCTCGAAAAGCGGCAAACGTTCGGCGGCTTTCGCCTTGTCGAGCGCCCGCACCGCCCACAATGCCTCCCGCCGGCCGACGTCGAGCGAGCGGAACGCGTCGGCTTCGGCAAGTTTCTGGATCTGGCCGACATCGAGACCCGAACGCAGCCAAACATCGCGTACCGACCGATAGCCGTCGCCGCGGCATGCAATGAAGCTGCGAATGCTCTCCTCCCGCAGCCCCTTGATGCGCCGGAACCCGAGCCGCACTGCATGACGCGTTTGGATGACCTCGCGCATTTCGGCATGACGGGTCTCGATTCTTCCCGAGTCGAACGCAGCCTCTTCCAGCGTTGAATCCCAGTCCGAATGATTGACATCGACCGGCCTTACCTCGACGCCATGCTCGCGCGCGTCGCGCACAAGCTGAGCCGGCGCATAAAAGCCCATTGGCTGAGAGTTGAGGATCGCAGCGCAGAACACGTCGGGGTAAAACGCCTTGAACCAGCAGGACGCATAGACCAGCAGCGCGAAAGACGCCGCGTGGCTTTCGGGAAAGCCGTAATCACCGAAACCCTCGATCTGCTTGAAGCAGCGTTCCGCGAAATCAGGATCGTATCCTTTGCTCACCATACCCGTGATCAGCTTGTCGCGGTAATTGTGGATGGTGCCGTTGCGCCGGAAGGTCGCCATCGCCCGGCGCAGCTGATCGGCTTCGCTCGGCGTAAATCCGCCGGCATCGATGGCGATTTTCATCGCTTGTTCCTGAAACAGTGGCACGCCCAGCGTCCGCTCCAGGATATTCTTCATTTCCGGGCTCGGATAATTGACAGGTTCCTTGCCTTCACGCCGGCGCAGATAGGGATGTACCATGTCGCCCTGGATCGGGCCCGGCCGCACTATCGCTACTTCGATCACCAGATCGTAGAACGAGCGCGGTTTGAGCCTCGGCAGCATCGACATCTGGGCACGCGATTCGATCTGGAATACGCCAAGCGTGTCGGCCCGGCAGATCATGTCATAGACACGTTGATCCTCCTTGGGGATGGTCGCGAGCGTCAGTGGCTGGTCATAGTCGTCATGTACGCGGTAATGCGCTTCGAGCAGATTGAAGGCACGTTTCAGGCAAGACAGCATGCCGAGCGCCAGCACATCGACCTTGATCAGACCCACTGCGTCCAGATCATCCTTATCCCACTCCACCATCTTGCGCTCGTCCATCGCGGTTTTCACGATAGGCACGATCTCGTCGAGCCGGTCCTTGGTGATAACGAAGCCGCCGACATGCTGGGAAAGGTGACGCGGAAAACCGAGTATCTCGTTGGCGCGGGCCATCACCTGCCCGGTCATGGGATCGCCCTTGGCGAGCCCGCCGGCCTGCGCCTCGCGTTCACCAAGCCTAGAGGTCGACCAGCCCCATATTGAACCCGAAAGCGCCGATTGAACATCGTCGGAAAGACCCATCGCCTTCGCTACCTCGCGCATGGCCGAGCGGCCGCGATAGGTGACAACGGAAGCGCCAAGCGCGGTTCGTGTCCCGCTGTATTTTTCGTAGATATAGGCAATGATTTTGTCGCGATGCTCATGCTCGAAATCGACATCGATATCGGGCGGCTCGTCACGCTCGGTGGAAACGAACCGCTCGAACAGCCCGTCCATCATGAGCACCGGATCGACCTCGGTGATGCCGAGACAGAAACACACCACCGAATTGGCGGCCGAACCGCGCCCCTGGCACAACACATCAACATCGGCGCGGCGCGCATACTGGACGATATCGCGTACGGTGAGGAAATAGCGCGCATACCCTTTGAGAGCGATGATCTCGAGTTCATAGCGTATCTTCTCGGGCACGCCATCCGGAATACCCTTCGGGTATCGCCATTTGGCGCCCTTCCAGGTGAGCTGTTCGAGCTCCACTTGCGGATCGAGCCCTGGCGTCGAGGTTTCTTCAGGATAGTTGTGGCTGAGCTCCTTGAGCGAAAACCGCAACGTGTCGGCAAACCGTCCGGTTTCGGCCAGCGCATGTGGAAAGCGCCGGAAAAGCCGCGCCATCTCTGCCGGTGTCTTCAGATGACGCTCGGCATTTATCCCGAGTTCGTAACCGGCTTGCGACACCGGCGCGTTAAGTCGGATGGCAGTCAGCACGTCCTGCAGCGGTCGCCGCTCGGGCGAGTGATAAAGCACATCGTTGACTGCCATTAGCGGAACGCCGGCGCGCGATGCCATTGCCGCCGCCTGCTCCAGCCGGAAATGGTCGTTGCCGCCATAGGTTGGAGAAACCGCCAGCCACACTGATTGGCCGAAACATTCCCGCAGATCGGAGACGAAGGCGAGTTCATCATCGACATGTTCCAGGCGTGGGATCACGGCAAGCGAGATATTCGCGCCCCATTCCATCAGATCACCGCGATAAACAAGCGGCGCGCCCTTCTCGCTTTTTTCGCGCATATTGGCCTGGGTGAGCAGCCGGCACAGATGCCCCCAGCCCTGACGGTCCTGTGGATAGGCGAGCACGTCTGGTGTTTCGTCGGCGAAGACCAGCCGGCAGCCGGGATGATAGGCGATCGTGCCTGTCTTCGATTGCGACCATGCGCGCACGACCCCCGCCACGCTGTTGCGATCGGCAAGCCCGCATGCGTGATGGCCGAGCTTCTGCGCCATGACGATCAACTCTTCGGGCTGCGATGCACCACGCAGGAATGAGAAGTTCGATTGCACGGCGAACTCCGCATAGGGGGGGTCGGCTCGGGCATTCATGCGAAAATGCCTTGCACGAACCAGCGCGGCGGCTCTTCCGCAACGCCGTAAAAACCTTCGCGGTAAAGCCAGTAACGGCGGCCTTCGGTATCTTCCACGCGATAATAATCGCGGGTACGTTCGCCTTCCTCGCCCAGCCACCATTCCGGCGCGATACGTTCCGGCCCCTCAGCCCCGGCGACATTGTAAAGCGCCCGGCGCCAGCGGAAGCGAGCAGGCGGACCTTCCGGAATTTCCGCTGTCACCTCGATGGGCTGCGGCCGCCCGAAAAGACGGATGGGACGTTCCGGCAGCGTAAGTTCCGAAAGAGCAGAGCCCGCTGAAGCAGGCCGCGCATCGGCAAAGGAACGCAGTGCCACTGCACGTTCGGGAACATGACTTTGAACCGGCTCCGGCTGCAGTATCGCCGTGTTGCCCAGTCGCGCCCGCACCCGGTCGGCAAACAAGGCGATATCTTCATCCGCATCGGCATCGGCGCCGGAGAGATCGCCCTGTTCCTCCTCGAAGCGCGCCGTGGCAAGCACCGCCAGACGCACCAGGTCGAAACCGAAACCGGCATCGATATTGTCTTCCATGGCGGCCAGCTTTTCGTGAAACAGCCGGCAAAGCGGTTTCGGCTCGCGCATCGGGCGCGAGGTGCCGATGCCGATGCGGGTAACGGCACCATCGACCCTGAAAAGCGCCAGCTGCAAGCGCCGCGCGCCTTCGCCCCGGCGCTCCAGATCCTGTTTCAGCGACGAGGCGAGCATCGCCAGCAGGCGCTCGATATCCTCGGTCAGGAACACGGGTTCCGCCAGATGCCGTTCGGCCGAAAGCGGTGCAACGGGCAGGCGCGGCGAGATCGTTTCTTCGGCCATGCCGAGCGCCTGGTCGAGCTTCAGGATAAGCCCGCTGCCGAACCGCCGGGCAAGCGGCGCGCGCGGCGCATCGATGATCGCACCGGCAGTGCGCAGGCCGACGCTTTCCAGCCCCATGCGCGTGGCGGGTTCCAGCCGCAGGGCGGCAAGCGGCAGCCCGGCAAGTGCTTCGGCCTCCGCGCCCGCGGCCACGGGCCGAAGACCGAACCGCGCCGCAGCCCATGCCATTCCCGGCGTCGCGGCCAGGCCAGCGCGGGCATCGAACCCCTGCTCGGCCAGCCGCCGCCTGAGATCGGCAATCATTTTTGTCTCGCCGCCGAAAAGATGCGCGCAGCCGGTAATGTCGAGAAAAAGCCCGTCATTGCCATTAATGGCGACCAATGGCGTATAGCGGTCGCACCAGTCGGCAAGGGCATCGAGCAGCCGGCGGTCGGCATTCGGGTCGGCTTCAACGACATCCACATCTGGATGTATGGCGCGGGCATCGGCAAGGCCCATGCCGCGCTTGAGGCGCAGCGTCTCAGCCCGTTCGTCGAGCGCCGAGATGCGCTGCGTGTTGCTTTCGTGCCGGCTCACCACCAGCGGCGGCGTATTGCGCGGCTTTGTCGAGCGCCACGACCGCCCCAGGCGCTGGCGCCAGATCCGCTCCGTTCCGAGATAGGGAAACCAGACGGCGAGGATGCGCCGTCTGGTGTTGTTGAAAAGCGATGTCATGGCGGTTCCACTCCAGCAGGAATTGGCCCTGGCGGGCGGTGCGGTTCTTGTCGGGCGAGACGGAAAAAACCGGATTGCCGATCGTTCCCTCAAGCGGTCCGTCAAGCGTTTCCCGCTTGGTGGCGGGCGCAGGTGAAACGACCAGTCTGAGCGGTGCCGCGGTCGGTTCGCAAAATGCCGCCTGACGCAGAAGGAAAATCGGCCGGCCCGCAACCGCCGCTCGGTGATGCAGCCGGCGCGTTGCCGTAAGGTCGAGCCTGTCCGAATTGCCGCGCAACTCAACGATGATCGCAGCAAGTGCGCCAAGACGCGTCGCGTCCTCAGCGATCCACAGCGCATCGGCAGGTTTGGGCGGTGCGGCAAAAAGCAATCTGTCGGGCGAAAGCCCGAAAGCCTGCTCGAGACCGCCGGCATAAGGGAGCCCCGCCTCGTGGAAAATCTCCGCCGTGCCGACCCAGAGTAGCGAGCGTGGCGCCTCACGTTTCATGGCAAGTGCGCAGAGTGCCAGTGCAAAGCCGGCTGCCGCCCCCGCATCGCGTGTCTGCTTTCCGTGAATCTCGCTCAGCGCGCCTTTCGGCACACCGCCGCCAAGCACGCCGTCGAATGCCTCCACGCCGGTCACAATCAGGTCTTCGCTACGGGTCGCCATACCGCTGCGGCGGAGCACGGTGACATCCGCGTCCGCCTGCTCCAGCCTTTCGGCAGGCCGGCCCTCTATTCTGGCAATGTCCTGGCGCAAGGCACAAAGCCTTTCCTGCGCCACAGCCTGCTGAGCCATGACGGTCATCCCGACAGCTTCGGTTGTTCATGTTATGTTCTTATGGATTCCAGAGCTGCGAATAAGAGTCAAGCGCGCGCCAACAAGAATTTTTTCCTCTTTGTTTCACGGCAACGCGATCCTGCCATGGACAAATGCCCTCGGCTCCCTCTCGAAACCAGTGCAACAACCGTCTATATGGCGCAGGAAGGACACAAAATGGCACGCATTTATCAAACCCGCGCCTGGCACAGCCAAATGTCGCCGACAATGGACGAGATGGAGCTGATGGCGCTTGAGGCCTACGCCAATCTGCCTGGCACCTTCCGCGAACTCACCGGCGAAATCATCATTCAGATCGCTGATTTTCCGACCGAAGAGATCATGGACGATCTTGCGCTGGAAACGCCGTTCGACCTGCTCGGCCTGTTCGAAGGCCGTGGTATCGCCGAGCGCTGGAACCCGCAGACTGGCGAAGGGCCGAACCGCATCACGCTCTATCGCCGAGCCATTCTCGACTACTGGGCCGAGAATGAGGAAACGCTGGGCGATATCATCACCCACGTACTGATCCACGAGATCGGACATCATTTTGGCCTGTCGGATGACGACATGGCCAATATTGAGGCCGCGGCCGAGTAGCCGCTATTGTTCGCCGAGCTTCATCTCGGGATCATACTCCTTGCCCGTGACTTCCTTCACCACCGCCTGACCGCAACGCATTGTCCCGTTCAAGGAATCGAAGGCATAGGTCGGCGAACCATGCAGCTGCCAGCCGCGATTCAGAGCCGCGGTGACCTTGTGGCAGAAGGCGGAATCGTCAGGTCCGGTGAGAAAACGGTAGAGTTTCATGAATCTGATCTGCGGTTCGGTTTTCCGGCCCTTATAGCGCAGGCTCGGGCCGTTGGCAGGATTTGTCGACGCAACCACGAAGGCCAGCTATTCATCGTCGCCCAGTTGCCGCGCTTCCGACGGCAGCATGATCGGAATGCCGTCGCGTACGGGGTAAGCCAGGCGCGCCGCCTTCGACACGAGCTCGCTTTTCTCGGCGTCCCAGGTGAGCGGACCTTTGGTCAGCGGGCAGGCAAGCAGTTCCAGCAGCTTCGGATCGACGTCGGATTTGCGGGTTGCTTCGCTCATTGCAGTCGCGGCCCCTCCTCGTCGCTGTCACGGGCGATCGCCATTTCAGTAATTGCAATCAGCGTCTCGGCACGGGATTTGAAGTCCGGCGCTTCCAGCAGCGCCTGTTTTTCGGCCGGCCCGTAGGGTGCCATCATCGACAGCGCGTTGACCAGGGTGGCATTTTCCGCCCGGCTCACGCTCTCCCAGTCGGCCTCCAGCGAATAGGTATCAAGATAGGCGCGAAATGCCTTGAGAAGCGCCTTGCGATCGACTTCTTCCGAACCGGCATCGGCATCAAGGTCGGACAGGAAAGGCAGAATGCGGCATTGCCGGTAGGGTGTGCGCGCAGTCAGCTCTTTTTCGATCCGGAACCGGCACACGCCCTGCATCGAAATCAGATAGCGGCCGTCGCCCGATTCGGCGAACGAGGTGACCCGTCCCAGACAGCCGACCTCGCAAAGCTCGGGTTCGCCATCGGCCTTCAGCGTGCCGCCAAGCGCGGGTTGCACCATGCCGATCAGCCTTTTGCCGCTGATCGCGTCGTCGATCATTGCAAGATAGCGCGGCTCGAAGATGTTGAGCGGCATGCGCCCGCCGGGAAGAAGCAGCGCCGCTGCGAGCGGAAAAACCGGTACGCTTGCCGGCAGATCGCTCTCTTTCAGATATCGGGCGTTACCCGCGCGCAACTTGTTTCTCCGTTTGCGTCATTGGGTGCCTGAGCTACTTATCTGGCGCGCGCGGCGGCAAACGCAAGGGGCCGCTGCGCGTTTACGAAAACAGCAGCGACGACAGCTTGCGCCGTGCCTGCAGTGTCGCTTCGTCGGTCGCCCCCCAGGCTTCGAAGAAGGTCAGGAGTTGAGCCCGCGCGCCATCGTCGTTCCAGCTCCGGTCCGCCTTCACAATGAAAAGCAGATTGTCCGCCGCCGCCATTCGCTCGCCCATCACATTCTGAATCATGGCGAGATCGAACCGGGCCTGATGATCTTTTGGGTTTTGGGCCAGGCGGCGCTCCAGTTCCACCGGGTCGCCCAATGACGCCGCCTGTTCCGCGAGCTGGATACGCGCGCGTACTGCGGCAATCGCAGGCGCATCCGCTTTGTCCTCCGGTGCTTTGGCTAGCATTTCCTTCGCGGCATTCAGGTCGCCTGCATCGACCAGTATCTCGGCCATGCCGCCAAGTGCATCGGCATTACCGGGTTCGCCCTCCAGCACCATGGCATAGATACGCGCCGCCATCTGCTGGTCGCCGGCCGCGCGCGCTTCTTCGGCAGCGGCCAGCGCCTCTTCGGTCTTCGGCGCCTGTTTGCCGCCGCCGAGCCGGCCGATGAACTCCTTGATCTGGCTCTCGGGTACCGCGCCCATAAAGCCGTCGATCGGCTGCCCGTCTTTGAAAGCAATGACGGCAGGGATCGACTGAATGCCAAGCTGTCCGGGGATCGACGGGTGGTCGTCGATGTTCATCTTCACCAGCTTGACCGCGCCGCCAGCCTCGTTGACCACTTTTTCGAGCACCGGCGTAAGCTGTTTGCATGGGCCACACCAGGGTGCCCAGAAATCCACCAGAACCGGCTGATTCCGCGATTCCTGAACGACATCGGCCTGAAAGCCGGCCGTCGTCGTATCCTTGATATAGCCGCCCGGCGCAGCCGCCTGCATGCCGCCTGCATGGCCGAATTCGCCGATCAGACCGGGCTTTGTGCCATTGTTGAAATCAGCGTCGCTCATTCTGCATTCCTGTCGGGTTCGTTGACCGGGGCGTGAATCAGGCGGCACCTTATCACCGTGTGCCGCACATGTGGCAATCACTCGGAGAGTTTCAAGACGGTCGCCTCGTGACCCGTTGCCTCGATGAACCGTATAAGATCTTTGCGACCGATTGAGGTTGTCGCCTCGTTGGTTAAAGGGTGGGCGTTGATCACGTCATGCTCCATCAGGTCGGCGTCGAGAAACGCCTTCACCTGGCCGGCCTTGTCGTTGACCAGTCCGAATATCGTCACCGCGCCCGGGGCTACGCCGAGCAGCTCCTCGAGTTTCTCGGCCTTTCCGAAGGAAACCCGGCCCGAGGCGCCGATCTTCGTATGCACCGACTTGAGATCGATCACGGCATGCTCGCCCACGGTGAGCAAAAAGTAACTGCCCTTCTTGTCTTTCAAAAACAGGTTTTTGGTGTGCCCGCCCGGTATGTCGCCGCGCAGGGCCTCCGACTGGCTGACGGTAAACAATGGCGGATGGTCGTGGGTTGTCGTCTCGATTCCGAGACTGCCCAGATAGTCGAGAAGATCGTCGCGGCTCAATGCCATCTGTTACGCTCCCCCTGTCCTGCCCAGTGAGTGTTCCGGCTGTGTACGGCAAAGGCCGCAACGGTCACAAGCCCGCCGCCGAACAGGTGCAAAACCGGCATCCGGCGGCAGCAATTGCATTCGCGCCGGGCTGGCTTGATTTCCTGTTGCAATCGCGATGGAGTTCGGTCATATAGCGCGTCTTGCGGCCAGGCGCCGTGCGAGCGGGTGTAGCTCAGGGGTAGAGCACAACCTTGCCAAGGTTGGGGTCGAGGGTTCGAATCCCTTCGCCCGCTCCAGTTTCCCCAGGATTCATTCCGAGGACATAGGTAACCGGTGAGTTCCTGTGGGCATGGGAGGCAATCCCCTGCCAACATGGCAGCGACTCTGGCGATCAGAAAACTTGCTGAATCAAACGACCGCAGGCATTCGGTCTAGTCGACCACTTGGCGTCAGGCGCCAGCCTGTCATAGGTGTTTCTGGCACGGAGATGTTCCATTCGCTGCTCCGATCCATCAGAGTCGGGATTGGACGCTTCGACCCTATCGATATCGTGTAGCACACGATTCGCCGTCAGTTCCGGTGGCCAAAGGCGGTATTTTAACGAATTCGCCCCCCCCCCCCCGGGACCTACGTGGATCGGCCCGTTCTGCGCAGTCTATCCGGACAGTCAATCCATCGTGAAGTTGCGCAGCTGGGTGCGGATGAAGTTCCGATCAGAAGGACTGTTGAGGGGATTGCCAGCCCTGTGCCCCCACGGCGAATCCAGCGTCACCGTGCGAACATCTTCAAGATACGCGGCTTCCGCCCTGACGTCGGTTTCCCGAAAATAGAGGTCGGATCGGACGGGCAGAAGCAGCGCGCGCGCCTGCACCGCCTCGATGGCTTTCGTGAGATCTCCACGATGCCGTTCGTTGGCGGCAATATCCGCTGCCATCCACGTGGCAATATGAGACAGCAGATCGTCGGCGTTCTTCTCAACGAACGCGGATTCCCAATAGCCGATCAGAAACTCCTCCAGGTCGTTGTAACCCAAGGAGCGCCAGCATTCATCGCGATAAAAAGCCTGGGAAAGCGCCCAGCCGGCATAAAATCGCCCGAGCGCCCGCAATGCCCGCTTCGGCTTGCTCGTGAACCGGCCGGATTCGGGGTCGTATGCGGCATCGGTCTGCAACACTGCCTTGGCGCCTTCGAGGAAAACCAGATTATGCGCAGATGTCTTTGCCGTGGCGCAAACCGCAACGAGGCGCTCGACATCCTCCGGAAAAAGGGAAGCCAGATGCCAGGCGACCTGACCGCCCATCGACCACCCCATCGCTACGGCGATCCGGCGAACGCCGAAGAACCGCTCAAGAACATATTTTTGTGCAAGGGCGTTGTCGTAGGCGGTCACCAGGGGATAGCGCTCCCCGACTGTGAAGACGGGGCTGTTGCTGGGCGAGCTCGAAAGGCCGTTTCCGAACAAGTTCGCGATCACGATAAAGTAGCGCGCGGGATCGAAGAGTGAATCAGCCCCCACCATCCATTCGAAATCGCGGTGCGACGCCCCGAACGAGGTCGGGATGACGACAGCATTGTCGCGGCTGCTGTTCAGACGGCCGAATGTATTGACGACAATGACCGCATCGTTGACCACCCCCCCGTCCTGAAGCCCCATACGACCAAGCGAGAGGTGAAGCGCCCCGTCCTCGCCGAGAGCAGTCGTGCCGGGCTCAGAGAATTTCACAGACATCGTCGAAATCGAAGCGCGGATGACGCGGAAAGAGCCGTTTGGGGTCGCCATGTCCCAGGCTGCAAAGGAAATTGGTGCGAACCTCTGTTCCTTGCCAGAATGCCCGGTCGACGCCCTCGTGATCGAAACCTGAAAGTGGCCCGCAGTCGAGGCCGACAGTGCGCGCGGCCAGCATGAAGAAGCCTGCCTGCAGCGTTCCATTTCGGATCGCGGTCATGCGTGCGCGTTCGACGTTCTCAGCCCCGGCGAAGCGTTCCCGCACGGCGGGCCGGTGCGGAAACAGAAAATCGAAATGCTCGTAAAATGCCAGGTCGTAGCCTAGGATGGCGGTAACTGGTGCAGCGCACACCTTGGCGAGGTTACCCTCGTCGATGAAGCCGAGCAGCTTGTCCTGGGCCGGACCCGGACGAATGAACTTGATGCGCATAGGCGACGAGTTCGACGAGGTTGGCGCCCACCGTGTCAATGACCAGATCCGCTGCAATTCGGCATCGAGCACGGGTGTGTCCAGCCAGCCGTTCTGGCTGCGGGCATCCTGGAATATCCGCGTTACCAGGTTCTCCGCACAGGGGCTCAACGCACCGAACAGACCCGTCGCGCAACTCATCGTGTCAACGCCTCTTCCTCGGGCATGATGGCATCGACGACAGACTTTAGTCTGGCGCGTGCATCTGCTTCGAGCGGCGCGATGGGCTTGCGGGTTGGGCCCGCGCCCCGACCCGCCATCGCCATCGCTTCCTTGATCACGACCGGGAATGAGCCCAGCACCCAGGCCGCACGAAGTGGGGCCAACAAGTCGGAAATACGCTGCGCCTCCAATAGATCGCCTGAAACGGCAGCGTTGTAGAGTTTGACCAAAAGCCGCGGAAAGACATTACAGGCCGGCGAGACTGCGCCATGCCCGCCGTTGAGAACCATTGAAAGGGTCAGAGTATCGCGGCCGGAATACAACAGCGCGCGGCGATTGGTAGACACCAGGTATTCGATCGACTGTGTCATGTCACCGGCAGAGTCCTTTATGCCGACGACATTCGGCGCTGCGTCCATAACCGATACGAGAGTCTTGGGGGCTATGTTAACGCTCGTACGTGGTGGGTTGTTGTAAAGGACCACTGGAAGCCTGGTCTCTTCGGCCAGACCGATGAAATGGGCCGCCAGTTCCGCTTGGTTGGGTTGCGCGAAATAGGGGGTGATCAACATAGCCATGTCGATGCCGATCTTCTCGGCAGCCGCAAGCACTCGCCGCGTCTCGGTCAGGTTTGAACGCCCGCAACCCGCTACCACCGGAACACGCCCGTCGACCGCCTTCACGCAGCTTTCAAGCAACGCGATGTGCTCCTCCTCGTCGAGCGCGAAGAATTCTCCCTGGCTTCCAGCAACGGAAATTCCATGAACCCCGCAGGAGAGGTAGTCGTCGATCAGCGCTTCAAGCCTGTCGAGATCGAGCGCCTCGGTAGCGGTGAAGGGGGTCGCAAGGGCCGGCGACATGCCGTGAAATCGTTGCAAATCCATACGTCGGGTCTCCAGGAATGGTATCTACTGCACGCCCATGAGCGCGCTGAGCTGAGTTACGTATTGGCCGAAGCGCGGATCCTCTCGTGTCGCCTTCGGATCACGCGGTCGGGGTAGATCGATGCTGACGTCGCTGACCACGCGCGATGGCCGGTCCGACATCACAAGCACCCGATCCGACAGGAAGATTGCCTCCGAGATGCTGTGCGTTATCAGCACGACGGTTTTTCTGATCTTCTGCCAGAGACGGAGCAGTTCGACGTTAAGCTGGTCACGAGTCAGCGCATCAAGCGCACCAAAGGGCTCATCGAGCAGAAGTACCTTTGGCTGTGCAATCAGTGTCTGACCGAGCGCGGCACGTTGCTTCATGCCGCCGGATATCTGGTGTGGGTACTTGTCTCGAAATCCTTCGAGCTTGAGAACCGGCAGAATCTCCTCGACACGGCGCGCAATTTCCGCGCGAGCGACGCCGCGGACCTCGCAGTTGAGCCTGATGTTCTTTTCGACCGTCAGCCAGGGCAGCATATTGTGTGTCTGAAAGACAACGCCAACCTGATCGCTCTTCCCGCCGAACGGTTCGCCGAGCAGACGCAGCTCCGCACCTGCATCGGGCTGGACGAGACCCGCGATGATCCTCAGAATCGTGCTCTTGCCGCAACCACTCGGACCGAGGATCGAGACGAACTCGGCTTCTCCTATGGTGCAGTCCACCTTATCGAGGACCTTCAGCGCACCGAACGTCTTGGACAGGCCGCGAATGCTGATGGCCCCGGCGGCTGCTTTCGCATCCGCCGGATTGGCTTGGCTTGTCACTTTGATGCTCCGACCCAGCCATTGTGAGAGACATCGAAAATGATGCCGTTCGGATCGCGGAACTTCATCTCGTAGTAGAGTGAGTCCTTCGACAGCGGTAGTTCCTTGAAAAAGGTGCCGCCATTCTTCTTGATCAGGTCGCTCTGTTCGTCGAGGTCATCGACCCAGAAACCGATATGGTTAATCGCGATATCGTCCTTGTCTCGGCCTGCCCACTCGTCCGCTTTATATTCCAGCAGCGCAAGCGTGACAGTGCCATCCGAAACATAGGTACCGGAGGCGAGCGGCGAGTCTGTCTGACCGACGATCTCCATGCCGAGTGCGTCCACATAGAATTGAGCGGCCTTGGCGTGCTCCTTAACTTGGATGGCGACGTGACGTAGTTTTGCCATTGAAGTTCTCCTTTGGCTTCTTGTGAAAGTCGTGACTGCTTTGTGAGTGGTGCGCGACCTAGACGCCGCGCCACCAGACCTTGCGCCCCAGAAGCTCGACCACCAGGTAGAGGAGCGTCGACAGGATCGAGATCACCACCAGAGCGGCAAACAAGAGGTCGGACCGAGCTGAAGCGTTGGCGGAAAGGATGACGTAACCCAGCCCGCCTTCTGCACCGACAAACTCTCCGACAATGGCACCGATCACCGCGAGCGGCATTGCCGTCTTGCAGGCGTCGACGATCGATGGCAGCGCGGCCGGCATCTGAAGCCGCCAGAAGCGTGTCCAGCGCGAGGCGCCGATCGCATCAAAGTGTTCGCGCAGTTGCGATGGCACGCTCTCCAGCCCGCCCAGCATCCCGATGACAACGGGAAAAAAGGCGAAGAGGAACGCCATCAGCACCTTGGACGTCAGCCCGTAGCCGAACCAGATCACCATAAGTGGCGCGAGCGCTACCTTTGGCAGACCCTGAAACAGGACTATGAGCGGATAGATGGTGCGGCGCGCAATCGGCACCGCGTGTATTATCAGACCGAGTGCCAGCCCACCCGCGACTGCCCAGAGATAACCGACGACGACTTCGTTCAGAGTCACAATGCTGTGGCGGTAGAGATCGCCCGCATTGTTCCACAACGCCGCCAGAACCGACGACAGCGGAGGCAACAGGTAAGGTCGTATGCCAAACCACTCCGACGCCATTTCCCAGCACAGCGCAATGAGTCCGAAGAACACAATCTCTGGGAACCGCAGCCTTGAGAACAATTCGCTCATGCGAAAATTTCCTTCAAGAGATCCTGCATTCAGTTCTCACCCCAGCCCCTGGGCGGCTCGACCAGGAACTTCTCGAATTTCCACTGGTCGAATGCAGTGACGTCATCCTTCCAAACGCTTGGTTTGTACGGGTTCCTCTCGGTCACCTGGACCATGTCGGCGTAGAACTCGACATTGTTGTTGTCGGGATCCTTGAAGACGAGGAACAGGTTCTCACCCGGTCCGTGTTTTCCGATACCGCGCTCGATCTTGACACCCTTCGACTGGATATGGCGGGCTGCGGCCTCAATCTCTTCAAGTGAGCCCAGTTCATACGCGAAATGCTCCAATCCGGGCCGATTGACGCTATAGAGGTCTTCGCGATTTTCAGCGTCGGGTGGGATCTGCACCAGGGCCAGATCGTGGTGGTCTGCGCCGCAACGCAAGAACACCAGCTTGTCTTCTATCCAGTCCGAGAGCGTCAGGCCGACCACCTCCGTGTAGAATTCGAAGGACTTGCGGATATCGCGCACGTGCAGCACGATATGACCCATCTTGCGAGGCTGCGGTTTAGCCATGTCAATCTCCTGACTTGAAAGCTGCCGGCCCGCGAGAGAATGCGGGCCGACGCTTACCTTACTCGGCCAACGTGTTGGTGAAGAGTTGATCCGGCTTGACCCCTTCAGGATCCAGACCGAATGCCTCGGTCATCAACGTGTAGGTGGCGCCGATGCGATCTACGTCGAACGTCGCCTCGATCTCGCCGGAAGGAGCAAGCAGGGAAGGTAGCTCCCTGATTTGCTGCAGAGTGATCTCCCGATCCAGACTCGGATACTCGGCGAGCAGGATGTCGGTCGCTGCCTCCGGCTCCTTCATTGCAAACTCATAACCCCGATAGGATGCCTGGAGGAAAGCCTCCAACGCCTCCGGTATCTCGGCTATGGACGCCTCGGTGGCAACGAAGCCGCTGCCATAGGCATTTAGGCCATGATCGGAATATTCGATCCAGCCGACTTCCTTGCCATTCTCGCGGGCGATCTTTTGGAGGACTGCGCGATTGGATGCACGCCAGCACTCGGCCAAGTCGATTCTGCCTTCCAGAAGGGAGGCATCGACAACAGCCGGCTCAAGACGCAGAAGTGATATATCGTCACGCTTGCGGCCGTTCATTTCGAGCCATGCCGGCAGGATGTTGTGCACAGGGGACGCTGCTCCTCCGCCCATCTTGAGACCGACGAGATCGTCGATACCCCTCAGATCGTCATCGTCTTTCTTGACGTAGCAGACGCCGGCCGGCCAAACCCCGTTTATGACGCCGATCATGCGCAGGCTGCCGCCGTTCTGGCGATTGAGGCCGACATTGATCGGATCGACATAACCGACCGTGAACATCCCTTGGTCGACCTCGTTGGCCGTGCGTGAACCACCGTAACCGCGAGACAGCTTGACGTTCAGTCCTGCTTCGTCGAACCAGCCCTTCGCCTCCGCAATGATCGGTCCCGCGACGCTGCCCTGCGGCAACCACGCCATATTGAAGCTGATCTCCTCGGCAGCCTTCGCTGGGCCTGCGGCAAGAATTGCCAGCGCAGCGGCAGCCGCCATTGCACATGGCCTGCGTCCGTGATTGTACATGCTCATCCTCCCTTGTTTTCTGTGCAAGTCCGGCTATTGAACCGGATTGGTGATTTCTCCGACCTCGGCGATGGCCGCCGTCATGACATCTCCTCGCTTGAGAAAGACGCCGCGCCCCATGCCGACGCCGGTCGGCGTCCCCGTCGCTATCACGTCACCGGGTTTGAGCGTCAGGATCGTCGACAGGTAGGCAATCTGTTCGTTGACCTTCCAGATCATCTCCTCGGCGGTGCCCTCCTGCATCACCGTGCCATTGACTGACAGTCTGAGACCGACCTTCTGCGGATCAGGTATCTGCGATGCGGGCACCAGCCAGGGACCGAAGGGTGCAAAACTGTCGTGGCACTTGCCCTGGAACCAGTCGAACTTGAAGGGATAGTCGCTGCGCACATTCATGTCGCGTGCCGTCACATCATTGACTACCGTGTAGGCCGCCACATGGCTCAGCGCCTCGGCGACGGACACGTGTCGCGCCGGCTTGCCGATAACGGCGGCCAGTTCAACCTCCCAGTCGAGCTGGCTGGTCGCCTCAGGCATTAGCACCGGTTGACCCGGACCGACGACGCAGTCTTCCAGCTTCAGGAACATGTACGGCTTGCTCTCAGCCTTAGCTGCAAGCACGGTACCCATTTCGTCCGCGTGATCGACAAAGTTCGATGCGGCACAGAAGATTCGCCGCGGGCGGAAGGGCGCGGCGAGCTTCGCCGTATCGGCAACGGTGCGTACGGTACCGGTCGCTGCCGCTGTGCGGATCGCGTCGGCCACCTCACTCCAATCGCTTCGATCAGCGCACAGATTCTCGAGGAACAGGCCTGCCTGGCCATTAGACCAGTCTCCATTGGGAACGTGGATTCCCGCGTCCCGCAGCGCTTCGGCGTCATAGATCGCTCCGTTGCAGATAACGGCTGGGTATTCCCTGCCGTCGGATGCGTATGTGCCGAATGCGATGACTGGCATGTGACTTCTCCTCACTCATTCTCGATTTCCGTATGCATACAATAGCTAATAATTGTATGCAAGTGATAATCTTTGTATGTGAGACCTATCCGAATGCCATGCCCATTAGCCTTCGAACGAGTTCCTGATCGACAGGTGAGGGCTTCTCGGCACTTCTCGGTTCCCGCGCTCGCTTGAACGATGGCCGCCGGGCGACCCGCTCCGACCAGGCCCGTGCATCGGGATGCCTTTCCCACAAGCTCCCCAGCGCCAGCATTTCTATTCGCTCGACCATTGCCGCCATGGCGATATCCGCAAGCGAGAATGTGTCTGCTGCTAGCCAGCGCCGTTGTTCCACCGCCAGGTCGATGCGGGACATTGTCAGATCGAGGCTCCGAAAGGCTGCGATCACTGCGGCATCATCCACGGGCGCCGACGCAGCAGCCCTGTACGTCTCCGCGCGTTCCGGGTGCGGATGGCGGGAGATCCGCTGCTCCATGACTTCCGGTGACAGTCCGGCGAGAATTGGCTTGATGTAGAGATTGAAGGTCGGCGGTCTTATCGCCGGGTGAACCACTGTGTCTTCATGCTGACACCACCACCGCATGCGCGCGCGGGCAAACGCATCGTCCGGCTGCAGCCGCATGGAATTGAACGCTTCGTCCAGATAGGCGTTTATCGTGGAAGATTCTGTCAGAACTCCTTCGGCTGTCTCTAGAGCAGGTACCAGGCCATCGGGATTGAGCGCCAAATATGCCGGAGTGAGGTGATCGAACTCAGTGAGGTTCAGGGCATGGTCGCCCCAGGGAATTCCAATTTCGGCAAGGCACATCCGGACCTTGAATGACTGAAGCGAATCCCAGGCATGATGAAGAACGATCAACCAATTTATCCTTTTTGCGTACAATCTAGGTACACTGTCGACAGATATGTCTGGAAAAGCAAGGGACGTCTTGCTAATGTCTGCGACATACAACATTGCGATCGAGTCAATCGGTCCTGGAACAAGCGGAGTCCCATGGCGAGCAGCACTCTGAGTCGAAAGATTGCCAACACCCTCTCGGAAGAAATTCTGAAAGGTGAGCTTCTGCCGGGAGACCGGCTGGACGAGCAATCCCTTGCAAACCGCTTCGAAGTCTCACGCAGTCCTATTCGCGACGCGCTGCGCGAGCTCGCCTCTACGCGGTTGATAGAGCATCAGCCGCGTCGCGGATTTACCGTCGCAACGATCGATATGGCGACGCTCCGCAACCTGTATGAAGCCTCTGGGGAACTGGAGGGCCTTTGCGCCAAATATTGTGCCCTGCGCGCTGACTCGGTGCAGCGCGAACATATCCGCATGCTTCACCAGCGGGGGATGGAGGCAATCAGGCTCCACGACATGGCTGCCTACGCAGAAGCCAACCATGCCCTGCACCGGGCTATCTACGACGCATGCCATAACGATGCGTTGCGGGACATCACCCTCGATGTTCGAAATCGGCTTTCCATGTTTCACGCCCGGTTCCTATTCTCGGAGGGCCGTGTCGCCCAATCGCGGGAGGAACATCAGGAAGTCGTCGACTGCATACTGAAAAACGATGGTGACGGCGCCAGTGAAGCAATGAAGAGACACGTGGCGAAGACAGCTGTGAACATCATATCGCATATCGTGCAGGACAGCAGGAAGCCGACAGCATCCGCGGATCCATAAACCGACGCACTGCTGCTGGCGGCTGGCGAACCACCTGGACTGGATCGCCGACAACAAGCCCGGTCTCCCGCAAAGCACGCTCTCCATGAGTAGTGCATCTGGCTGCAGGGAACTCCTCGTCACGGCATTGGTTCCTGGAACCGATTTTCTTGGCGACCGGACAGCCACCTTCTCCGTGGTGGCTCACGACCTTACTTTCCGATTCGCATTTGGCGAACGCTGTGCTAGCCACAGAACATGGCACAGAAGAAAGCGCATGAGGTCGACGGCTGGCTGGTCAAGCCGCACCCTGGGGCCAGTATCGTCCTTGTTTATGGCCCCGACCGCGGGCTCGTTTCGGAACGTGCCAAGCGCTTTGCTGCGTCGACGGGCTTGCCGCTGGATGACGCTTTCACCGTTGTACGTATGGATGCCGCGGGGTTGGCGGACGATCCTGGCCGGCTAGTCGACGAGATGCGTACCGTACCGATGTTTGCCGACCGGCGGCTGGTCTGGATCACCGGCGCAGGCACTGACAAGCCGTTTGCCGATGCCGTCTCCTCGCTCGCCGCCGCTCCGCCGGCAGATGCACTCCTGCTCATTGAGGCTGGCGAACTGCGTAAGAACGCGGCACTGCGCACCGCCGTCGAGACCGCAAAAGCCGGTATGGCATTGCCCTGCTATTCCGACGATGCGCGTGCGCTGGACGGTCTTATTGAGCAACAGCTGTCGGAAGCGGGGCTCGGTATCACATCCGACGCACGGGAAGTGCTGAAAGCAGGGCTCGGAGGTGATCGCCTGGCCTCGCGCGCAGAAATTGAAAAGCTGGTTCTCTATTGCAAAGGCAAGGAGCGTATCGAGCTGGCGGACGTACGCGAAGCCGCCGGCGATGCGGCAGGTCTCTCGCTGGACGATGTGATTGACGCCGTTCTGGCGGGGCGTCCGGCGGAATTCGATGCTGCCTTTTCGCGGTTGATTGGTGCCGGTACCCAGCCATTCCTGCTGCTGGCAGCCGCGATGCGGCAGTTTCAGGCCTTGCAACTGATGCGCGACAAGATGGATCGTGACCGCCAGCCGGCATCCTCGGTCGTCGCGTCCGCAAGACCGCCGGTTTTCTTTGCGCGCCGCAGGCTGGTCGAAAGAGCGCTCTCCAACTGGACTGCCGATGCCTGCACCAGGGTCCTGGAGCGCATTAACGGCGCTGTGCTGGAAACCAGGCAGCGTCCCGAGCTGTCAGTCGCAGCGACACGCCAGGCGCTCTTGGCCGCTGCAGTCACAGGCGCCCGCTCGGGCAGATAATTTCTTTTAAAAACAATAAGTTAAGTTGATCCCGAGAAACAGCAGAGCCTAGAGCCGCTCACGGATTAAGGCGTCGGCAAAGTTCGTCCAGCTGCTCCAGCGTACGATAGGCAATACGCACTTCGCCGCCCTTGGCTTTGTGCTGCACCTGAACCTTGAGGCCGGTGGCATCGGTAAGCAGTTTTTCAAGCGCGATCGTGTCGGCATCCTTGGTTTGCTCGGCATGACCGGGTTTGTTTTCAGGTTGCTGCGCTGGCTCGCGGCCTTCCTTGGTCTGCGCCAATGCTTCGGCCTGACGCACTGAAAGTCCCTCTTCCACGATTCGCTTGGCCAGGCCGGCGGGATCGTCGGCCGTCACAAGGGTACGTGCATGGCCGGCCGAGAGCGTTCCGTCGACAAGCAGATCATGAATGACCGCCGGCAGCTTCAGCAGCCGCAGCGTGTTCGCCACATGGCTGCGGCTTTTGCCGATAACCTGCGCCAGATCGGCCTGCGTGTAACTGTGCTCGTCGATGAGCTGTTGGTAGCCATTAGCCTCTTCGACCGGATTGAGATCGGCGCGCTGTACGTTCTCGATGATCGCGAGTTCGAGCGCCACCCGGTCGTCGACATCGCGGATAATGACCGGAACGTCCGTGACACCGGCGCGCTGCGCAGCCCGCCAGCGGCGCTCACCGGCGATGATCTCGTAACGTTCGGTATCGGCAGTCGGCCGCACAACCACCGGCTGCACAATGCCATGCTCGCGTATCGACTGCGCCAGATCGGCCAGATCAGCGTCGGCAAAGGCACGGCGTGGGTTGCGGGGATTCGGTGCAATAAAGGCAATCGGGACCCGGCCATCGGCGGGTGCTTTCGGTTCGGCGGCTTTTTCGGTCGGCTTGTCCATTTCGCCGATCAGCGCGGCAAGACCGCGGCCGAGGCGCCTCCTGGACTGATCTTCGTTCATGCTGATGGTCCTGTCATTTCGCTGCCGAATCAATGTGGGTTCATCAAGCGGCGCGCAGATGGCGTTCGCGTCGGATTACTTCCGATGCGAGTTGCAGATAGGCCTGGCTACCGGTGCAATTGAGGTCGTAGAGAATGACGGGCTTGCCGTATGACGGCGCTTCCGACACCCGCACATTGCGCGGTATCACCGTGTCGTACACCTTGTCGCCCATATGATCGCGCACATCCTCAACAACCTGATTGGCCAGGTTGTTGCGCCCGTCATACATGGTCATGACTATGCCCTGAATTTCCAGGCCGGGATTGATCGACCCGCGCACCTGCTCGACCGTTGCAAGAAGCTGACTGAGGCCTTCCAGCGCAAAGAATTCGCACTGCAGAGGCACCAGGACCGAATCTGCAGCTGCCATGGCGTTCAGTGTGAGCAGGTTAAGCGATGGCGGGCAGTCGACCAGAACATAGCTGTAAGGGCTGGGCCGAGAATCTTCGCGCAGCGCCTTGCGCAACCGCTGCACGCGATCGGGCGCCGCAGCGATCTCCATTTCGATGCCAAGCAGGTCGAGTGTCGAGGGAACCAGCGAAAGGCCGGGGACCGCCGTAGCCATCGCAGCGTCGGCCAGCGTCGATTTGCCGGTCAGCACGTCATAGGACGATACCAATCGCTCCTGACGATCGACACCCAGGCCGGTACTGGCATTGCCCTGCGGGTCAAGGTCGACAACTAGGACCTTTTCGCCGATTGCGGCTAGCGACGTAGCCAGATTGATTGCTGTCGTTGTCTTGCCGACGCCGCCCTTCTGGTTGGCAACTGTGATGATGCGGGGGCTCATATTCGCAACGGCCTCGTATGGTGACTCCTCGGGCGATCGCCAGCTTCAGCGCTTCTTGAGATCGGAAATTTCCAGGATCACGCTTGCCGCATCGATCACGCTCGAATGTTCTACCAGACGGAATTGCCAGGCGTCACGGCTTTCTTCGATTTCGCGCCGGTAATCCCTGCCTTTGTGAAAAAGCGCCCTTGCACCACTCGAGAGCCAGGGTTCTGCGAGGCCCAGAAGTTTGGGCAACGGGGCCAAAGCACGTGCGGTCACGACATCCGCGCTCTCTCCAGAGTTGGCAAACTCCTCGATGCGCTTTGCGACGACGCAGCCCGGCGTGCCTGCTATCGCGTTGCGCAGGAAGGAAGCCTTCTTCTGATTGCTTTCCACCAGTGCAATCGATGCCCCGCCCCTATCTGAGAGGAGCACGGACAAAACCGCGCCCGGAAATCCGCCGCCGGAACCCAGATCCACAAAACGCAAAGCATCAGAAACCAGCGGCAATAGTTGCGCGCTGTCCAGAATATGCCTGCGCCAGAGTTCGGGAATAGTCGAGGGCGAAGCGAGGTTTATTCGCGCTGCCCATTTTTCGAACATCGCCTGAAATGCGATGAGCCGGTCAAATGTTTCACGTGAAACGGGCCCGGCAACCCGAAGCAGCTCAGCGTATCGGCCATCGTTCATGCCGCGCCGCGACGGCTCTGAAGGTGAATTGCGGAAATGACGATTGCCAGCGCCGCAGGCGTCATACCGTCCATACGTTGTGCTTCTGCAATCGTCCGCGGCGACCGTTCTGCCAATTTCTGCTTCAACTCGTTGGAAAGGCCGGCGAGACTGCTGTAGTCGAGCCCCTCGGGAATCGCCGTCTGTTCCTCGCGGCGGATATACGCCACTTCCTGTTGTTGGCGATCAACATAGACGGCATACCGCGCCTCGGTTTCCATCGCCTCGGCAGTTGCACCATCGACAGACGCGAGCTGCGGCCAGATTTGCACCAGCTCCGGAAACCCAATTCCGGGATAGGAAAGGAGCTCGTAGGCGCTTCTGCGCACACCGTCCAGATTAAGCCGCACGCCATGCGAAGCCGCCTCATTGGGAGTGACGGATAGAGCCCGCAATTGACCACGCGCAGCCGCACGTCGGTTTTCAATCTCACCATATCTGCCCAGTCGATTCGGCCCGATAATACCGAACTTGTGACCGAGAGGCGTCAGTCGTAAATCCGCGTTGTCAGCGCGCAAGGAAAGCCGGAACTCTGCACGAGATGTAAACATGCGATAAGGTTCGGTAATGCCGCGATGAACAAGGTCGTCGACCATGACACCTATGTAGGCATCCGTTCGGCTGATCTCCGCGAGTGGCTGGTCGCCGGCCCCCCGCGCTGCATTCAACCCCGCCAGCAATCCTTGAGCTGCGGCCTCCTCGTACCCTGTCGTCCCGTTGATTTGACCTGCCGTGAATAGGCCTTTGACGCGTCGCGTCTCCAGGGTAGGATCCAGTTCACGCGGGTCGATGTGGTCATATTCGATCGCATAACCCGGCTTCAGCATCACTGCATTTTCCAGCCCGGGAATTGTTGCAAGCAGCGCCCTCTGTACATCTTCCGGCAGCGACGTCGATATGCCATTGGGATAAACGGTTGGATCGTCGAGCCCCTCCGGCTCCAGGAAGATCTGATGACCATCTCGGTCGCCGAACTTGACAATCTTGTCTTCGATCGAGGGGCAGTAACGGGGTCCGACACCCTTGATCGATCCGGAGTACATTGCTGACCGCTCAAGGTTGGCGCGGATAATTTCGTGCGTGCGGTCGACGGTCCGGGTAATTCCGCAATCGATCTGCGGCTGGGCGATCCGGTCGGTCATCAGGGAAAACGGCACCGGTTCATCGTCCGGCTTCTGCATATCGAGCGAAGCCCAGCCGATCGTCCGACCATCAAGCCTGGGCGGCGTACCTGTTTTCAACCGGCCCAACGTAAAACCGGCGGCCGCTATGCGCTCAGATAGTTTCGTCGAAGCGCTCTCACCCATACGGCCCGCCGGAAAGCGTTTGTCGCCAATGTGAATAAGTCCCCGCAAGAACGTGCCCGTAGTCAGCACAACGGCACAACATGTCAGAACGCGGCCATCGCCGAGTTCGACATGCGTCACATGCCCTTCTGCGAAACCGATATCGACAACTTCGCCTTCCAATACCGAAAGGCCGGATTGAGCTGCCATTTCACGCTGCATGGCATTGCGATAGAGCTTCCGGTCCGCCTGGGTACGTGGTCCGCGAACCGCAGGCCCTTTACGACGATTGAGCAGACGAAATTGAATACCGGCCGCATCAGCGACTCGGCCCATGACACCATCAAGGGCATCGATTTCGCGCACCAGATGGCCCTTTCCGAGCCCGCCGATGGCAGGATTGCACGACATAATGCCGATGGTTTCGGCCGAAATCGTAACCAACGCCGTGTTGGCTCCAGCTCGTGCGGATGCCGATGCGGCTTCGCATCCGGCATGCCCGCCGCCGATCACAATGACATCAAAGTCCATCATTTCGCGAATACTCGTTACGGCACCGATTCCGTTTCACGTGAAACAACCCCACGCCCTGGATGTCTATCGCCCAGCAATCATAATGCCAATGTTTCACGTGAATCATTTGCCGATACAAAACTGGCTGAATATCCTGCCGAGCACCTCCTCCGTCCTGATTTCCCCGACGATGGAGCCGATGGAGTCAGCGGCGAGACGAAGCGCTTCGGCCTTCAATTCAAGCTCGGTTTGCGTGTTCAATGCACTCTCAAGGTGACTCACCGTTGCACGGAGAAGCTCTACTTGACGGAGCCGGAATGGCAACAATTCCCCAGACCACCCACCGATCCGGGTCTGTGCCTCTTCCCGTATACGTTCGATCAGCCGGCCAATCCCGGAACCCGTCTTGGTCGAAATCACAACATCATAAGACCCTGCGCCGGAGTCCGGCACAAGATCGACCTTCGATCCGATGCGCAGGACCTTACCTTCGGTTCGTACATCAACAGCTGTCGGGTTCGAGAGATCTTCAAGCAATAAAACAAGGTCGCAATCGGCAGCCCTGTCCAGGGCCCGGGCGATGCCCTGAGCCTCTACAGATCCAGGATCGTCCCTCAAACCCGCTGTATCGGTAACCACCGTACGCACACCATCGAGGTCGAGAACCACCTCGACCAGATCACGCGTTGTACCCGCCTCATCTGAAATGATCGCGACGTCCCTGTCGGCCAGCCGGTTAATCAGGCTCGATTTGCCGGCATTGGGCGCACCCAGAATTACCACCCGAAAACCATCCCTGAGGATTTCCGCTTTCCTGGATTCTGAAACCTTGATTGCCATCTCCTCGGCAAGCAGCCTTACGTCCCGCCAGATCTCGTCCGCGACGGAACCGGGGACATCACCCTCGTCCGAAAAATCCAACTCCGCTTCGATCATGGCTCGTGCATGCAGCAGACGTTCGCGCCAGTTGTCGTATTGCGCCTTGGCCGAACCGTCGGCATTGGCCAACGCGAAACGGCGCTGCACCGCAGTTTCAGCGGAAATCAGGTCTCCCAGCGCCTCCACACCGGTCAGATCCATTTTACCGTTGACGAAAGCGCGCCGGGTAAACTCACCGGCCTCCGCTTGCCGCAAGCCTTCGATCTGGCCAAGGGCATCGATCACCGCAGCAATTGAGGCCCGGCCCCCATGAATTTGAAATTCTGCGCAATCCTCACCCGTGAAACTACGTGGCCCCGTGAACACGATTACAAGCCCCCGGTCGAGCAGTTCACCACCTGCATCGCGCAAATCGGCTAACTCCGCCATCCGGTCTTCCGGAACACGTCCGCAAATCCGGAGCACCGCATCTTTGGCACGGGAGCCAGAAATGCGGACAATTGCGACGCCACTGGGTGGGGCGCCGCTCGATAGTGCAAAAATGGTGTCGGACTGGCGCATCGCGCTCACCGGCGAATCCGCCGGCGCCATTTCATTTCGAGTCCGAATCGAGCTCTATGGTTAATGATCCGTTGATGTTCGTTTCGAATCCGAATCGATCAGGTATTCATCGAATCGAAGAAATCCGAATTGGTTTTCGTCTGCTTCAGCTTGTCGATGAGGAATTCGATGGCATCCGTCGTCCCCATCGGGGCCAGAATACGTCGCAGAACAAATATCTTCTGCAACTCCTGCCGGGCGATGAGAAGGTCTTCCTTCCGCGTACCCGACTTGAGAATATCCATCGACGGGAAAATGCGCTTATCCGCCACCTTGCGATCGAGCACGATTTCTGAGTTGCCGGTACCCTTGAATTCCTCGAAGATCACTTCATCCATGCGGCTGCCGGTATCGATAAGCGCGGTCGCGATGATCGTCAGCGAGCCACCCTCTTCGATATTGCGAGCAGCACCGAAGAAACGTTTCGGGCGCTGCAGCGCGTTGGCGTCAACGCCACCCGTGAGCACCTTGCCCGAGGACGGAACAACTGTGTTGTAGGCGCGGCCGAGACGCGTGATCGAATCGAGGAGGATGACGACATCGCGCCCATGCTCGACCAGCCGCTTGGCCTTCTCGATCACCATCTCCGCCACCTGAACGTGGCGTGTTGCCGGCTCGTCGAAGGTAGAGGACACAACCTCACCCTTCACCGAACGCTGCATATCGGTCACTTCCTCGGGACGCTCGTCGATCAGAAGCACGATCAAAAAGCACTCGGGATGATTGGACGTGATGGAATGAGCGATGTTCTGCAACAGTACCGTCTTACCGGTGCGTGGCGGCGCGACGATAAGGCCACGTTGACCCTTGCCCAACGGCGCAACCAGATCAATAACCCGCGCCGACAGATCCTTCTTCGTCGGATCGTCGATCTCCATCCGCAACCGCGAATCCGGATAAAGCGGCGTCAGATTGTCAAAATGGATCTTGTGACGGATCTTCTCGGGATCTTCAAAGTTGATCGTGTTGACCTTGAGAAGCGCAAAATAGCGCTCGCCTTCCTTCGGACTGCGAATCGGCCCCTCGACCGTATCCCCGGTCTTCAGCGAGAAGCGTCTGATCTGCGACGGTGAAATGTAGATATCGTCCGGCCCCGGCAGATAGTTGGCGTTGGCGGAACGCAGGAAACCGAACCCGTCCTGAAGCACTTCCACAACACCTTCGCCGATGATCTCGGTATCCTGCGCAGCAAGCTTCTTCAGAATCGCGAACATCAGCTCTTGCTTGCGCATGACGCTGGCATTCTCGACTTCGAGCGACTCGGCGAATGCTATCAGGTCCGTCGGACCTTTGTTTTTAAGTTCCTGTAATTTCATGTCCGTCAAACGCTATGAGGGAGAAAGCGGGAAAATGGGCGGGATCGCGGAAGCGCGGAACGCAGAAGCAGGCTGCTGAAGACGTGGCGCTCTGTACCGGGAGAGGTTGCGACTCATATCCCCGCCGCCCGCAAAGAGCAAGCGGTCATTCGTAACGCCGGCCGTGTCAGAACGGCTTCACGATCACCAGGACCACTATAACGATCATCAGCAATGTGGGAACTTCATTGACGATCCGCCAGTGGCGGGCCGACTTTTCGTTGCGGTCTTCGGCGAAATTGCGAACGGACGCCGACAGGTATCCGTGAACGCCGGACAGCACAAAAACAAGCACGATCTTCGCGTGAAGCCACCCGCCTTTGAACGCAAATCCGTACCAGGCCAGCCAAAGCCCCGCGGCCCAGGTAACGATCATCGCCGGGTTTATGATCGCACGTAAAAGCCTGCGTTCCATCACCTTGAAGGTCTCGGATTTCTCCGAACCGGCAACGGCACTGGCGTGATAGACGAACAGCCGCGGTAGATAAAGCATGCCGGCCATCCAGGAAATTACCGCTATCACATGCAGCGCCTTGATCCAGTAGTAGGCGTCACCCGGCTCGATAAGAAAAAACAGCACCGCAAGCACCGCCAGCGCGCCGAGAGCAACAAATGCCCTAAATAGAGGCGCTCCGGCACTCATCGCTGAGCGCCCCTGACCAGTCTGATCATCTGATCGACATGTTCCACCGGTGCATCGGGCGTAATTCCGTGCCCCAGGTTGAAGATCAACGGCCCGTCGCCCAGTGTTTCGAGTATCGCCCGCACACCCTCCTCCAACGCCGCTCCGCCGGCGACGAGCCGTAGTGGATCGAGATTGCCCTGCACAGCACCCACAGCCTGCAGCTGTTTCGCCTGCGCAAACGGCACCGTCCAGTCGAGTGCCAGTGCCGTAACGCCGGTCTGCTGGCGATAACTGTTATAGGCAAGTCCGGCGCCGCGCGGAAAACCAATCACGGGCACATCGGCATGACGCGCCCGAAATCGCGCCAGGAGCCGAGCCACCGGCCTCACACACCATCTCTGAAAGGCGGCTTCATCCAATACGCCCGACCAGGAATCGAAAATCTGTACGGCATCGGCGCCGGCATCGACCTGGTTTGCCAGATAGTCGGCACTCAGGTCGGCAAGAAGGTTCAGAAGCTCATCCAACGCTTCAGGGTTACGATAACCGAACAACCTAGTCGGCGCCTGATCGGGCGTACCGCGCCCGGCGACCATATAGGTGGCAACCGTCCAGGGCGCACCGCAAAACCCGAGTAGAGTCGTCTTTTCCGGCAGCTCCGACCTGATCTTCCGCACAGCCTCATAGACAGGCGAAAGATTCACGTGAAACCCATCGTCGTCGAGCCCGGCAATCTCCTGCGCCGTTATCGGCGTCATGCGCGGACCAACACCCTCATCGAACCGTAGATCGCGGCCAAGTGCATGCGGCACAACCAGAATATCGGAAAACAGGATCGAGGCATCGAAACCGAAGCGCCGGATCGGCTGCAGCGTAACTTCGCAGGCCAGTTCCGGGTTGTAGCACAGGTCGAGAAAACTGCCCGCCTTTGATCGTGTCGCGCGATATTCCGGCAGATACCGTCCTGCCTGACGCATCATCCAGATTGGAGGCGGAAAGGCCGTAGCGCCTTTCAGGACCCTGAGCACATTACGTTCAGCCATGAGCGCGCTACCCATTCCAACGCAGTAAATAAATAGAAAACCAATTCAGAAAGATTTTCTGATTCTATGACTCTGTGACTTGCGGGGTCGCAAGCCAACCCACAGCCACCTCTAAAGGTACCATTTGCCCGGTCCCGTCATCTCCCAGACCAAACTTCAACGGTAATTGCGGGGACAACCGACCTGATACGTTGCATTTCAACGACTTGCAAACGAACCAACTGTCGCATTCGCCAGACCATGGATGGGATAAAGGCCGAACCACACGGTAATTCCGCACAGCACCGGCATTGCTCGCTCACCACGGTGAATTGTGGATATCAGGCCCTCTGCTAGATTGTCGGTGCACAAACATCCGCCGGAACCCTCCTTTGTCCACACAACATCACAGCATGCCAGACGATCATGTGAGCAAGCCGCAGAGCTTCTTTCACCTGCACATGATTTCCGACGCGACCGGAGAAACCCTGCTGGCAGCGGGGCGCGCGGCAGCAGCGCAATACACGAATGCCCGGTCGATCGAGCACATCTACCCGCTAGTCCGCAATCGAAAGCAGCTCGAACGGGCCTTCACTGATATTGAGGAAGAACCCGGTATCGTACTTTATACAGTCGTCGACACAGAGCTCGCCGCCACCATCGACAAAAAATGCGCCGCATTGGGCCTCCCCTGTGTTTCGGTGCTCGAGCCGGTTCTGACGGTTTTTCAATCATATCTCGGCACTCCCGCCGGTCGCAGGGTTGGTGCCCAACACGTCCTTGACGCGCAGTATTTCACCCGTATCGATGCGCTGAATTTCACGCTCGAGCACGATGACGGCCAGATGCTGAACGACGTCGACGCTGCAGACGTCGTGCTGGTTGGCATATCGCGCACCTCGAAGACGCCGACCAGCATCTATCTCGCCAATCGCGGTATCAAGACGGCAAACGTACCTATCGTTCTCGGCTTGCCCGTTCCGCCAGAGGTGGTCGGCGCCAAAGGCCCGCTCGTGGTCGGACTCGTGGCTTCGGCGGAACGTATCTCGCATGTTCGGCAAAACCGGATCCTCGGTTCAAGCGGCGATTACCGCTCTCAGGACTATGTCGACCGCGCAGTGATTGCAGAAGAACTGACCTATGCACGGCAACTGTGCAGCCGTCATGGTTGGCCGCTGATCGACGTTACACGCCGCTCGATCGAGGAAACAGCAGCCGCGATCCTTGCCTTGCGAGGCAAGGCGCGCTAGCGCGGCGAAGCCACGATCGGAGAGGCAGGCATCATGCTCACCAAGTCCCGTGAGGTCATTCTCGCTTCAGGCAGCGCTGGGCGCCGCATGCTGCTCGAAAATGCGGGAGTGCGGTTTCGAATCGAACTCCCCGATGTCGATGAACGCGCGGTCGAGACGGCGATAGACGATTCAGGCACCACACCGGCCGAACTTGCACTGATCCTGGCAGAGGCCAAGGCAACTGAAGTCAGTTTGCGGTTTCCCGATACGATCGTGATCGCGGCCGATCAGACGATGAATCTCGGAGACAGGCGGTTTCACAAACCAGCCGATATGGATGAGGCGCGCCGCAACCTGATCGAGCTTTCCGGCCGTACCCATGAACTGAACAGCGCGGTCGTGATCGCAGAAGCCGGCAAGGTGAATTGGCACTGCGTCGATACTGCCTATATGACCATGCGCGAATTCAGTCCGCACTATGCCGGACGCTACCTTTCGGCGGTTGGCGACGCTGCCCTGAAAAGCGTCGGCAGCTATCAGATAGAGGGCCTCGGCGCGCAGTTGTTCGATACAGTCGAAGGCAGCTATTTCACAATCGTCGGCATGCCACTTCTGCCGCTCCTTCAGGTTTTGCGGGAACATGGGGCAATCGATGGCTGATGTCGGGCGGCGGGCATTCGTATGCGGCCATCCGATTTCGCATTCGCGCTCGCCATTGATCCACCGCTTTTGGCTGGCCGAACTGGGCCTTGCCGGCAGCTATGAAGCTGTCGATGTCGCTCCGGAGCGCTTCGCCGATTTTGCAAGCCACCTGACGCAGAACGGCTGGGTCGGCGGCAATGTAACCATCCCCCACAAGGAGCACGCATTCCGTCTCGCGGCGCGCCGCGACGCCGCGGCCGAAGCGATAGGCGCAGTGAACACGCTCTGGCTCGAAAAAGGCGAGATGATAGGCGGCAATACGGATGCTTATGGTTTCGCGGCAAATCTCGATGCTGGTGCACCGGCTTGGCGTAGTGCCGAAACGGCGGTTGTTCTCGGCGCAGGCGGCGCGGCGCGCGCGGTAATCGTTGCATTGCGAACCGCTGGCGTGGCCAATATCCACGTCGTCAACCGTACCCGCGAACGGGCAGCCGGATTGGCGCAACTGTTTGATTCTGGGGTTGGCGCACACGCATGGCATGAACTACCCGGTCTGCTGCCGCACTGTCATCTGCTGATCAACACCACCTCTTTGGGCATGAGCGGTCAGCCGCCACTCGTGATCGACGTCGCGCCGCTTCCAACGGCCGCTGTCGTCACTGACATTGTTTACTCACCGCTGGAAACCAGCCTCTTGGCCGCCGCCCGCCGCCGCGGTCTTGTTGCTGTCGATGGTCTGGGCATGCTGCTTCATCAAGCAGTGCCTGGCTTCGAGCGTTGGTTCGGGCAACGCCCGCAGGTGACGGCGGGCCTCAGAGCGCATATTGTCGCCGATCTGGAGACTGGGCGATGATCATACTCGGCCTTACCGGTTCGATCGGCATGGGCAAGTCGACGACCGCGAAGATGTTTGTAGATGAGGGAATTCCCGTCCACGATTCCGACGCAACCGTCCATCGACTCTACGCCGGCAAGGCGGCCGGGCTTATCGAGGCGGAGTTTCCAGGCACCGCGTCCAACGGAGTCGTCAACCGCGAGCGGCTCGCAGCCACAGTGCTTAACGACCAGCAGAAGCTGCGTCGGCTGGGAGAGATCATTCATCCGCTCGTGCGCGCCGACCAGGATGTCTTCGTTGCGCATCACCGCAAGGCGGGGGCGCCGCTTGTCGTGCTCGACATTCCGCTGCTGTTCGAAACGGGCGCGACCGGTCGGGTTGACGATATTCTTGTGGTTACGGCGTCACCTGAAGTGCAAAAGTCGAGGGTAATGTCACGGCCGGGGATGACCGAGGAAAAATTCGCCGCAATACTGGCGAATCAGGTTCCGGATCGCGAGAAGCGGCGCAATGCCGATTTCGTCATTGATACCGGCGCCGGTATGGAAGCGGCGCGCACCGCAGTTCGCCAACTGATCGAGACACTCAAGGCGCGCGACCGGTCCGGCTGAACGGGAGCCGCCTGGCAGTGCGTGAGATCATTCTGGACACCGAAACCACCGGTCTTGACCCGCGGCTTGATCGAATCATCGAAATTGGCGGCGTCGAGCTAGTCAACAAGTTCCCGACCGGCCGGACGTTTCATCAATACATCAATCCCGGTAACCGCAGGGTTCACCCCGAGGCGCAGGCGGTGCATGGAATCAGCGATGCCGATCTCGTCGGTAAACCTGGCTTCGCCGAGGTCGTGGATGCATTCCTGGAATTCACAGAAGGGGCGGACATTGTCGCCCACAATGCGGGTTTCGATGCCGGGTTCATCAATGCCGAACTGGAACGAATAGGTGCCGATCCGATAGCGCCGGAGCGCATCGTCGACACGTTGGCTATCGCCAAACGCAAACATCCGATGGGGCCGAATTCACTCGATGCCCTGTGCCGGCGCTACGGCATCGACAACACACATCGCACGTTGCACGGCGCTCTCCTGGATTCGGAGCTTCTCGCCGAGGTCTATATCGAGCTGATCGGTGGGCGTCAGGCGGCGCTTGGGCTGGATATCGCCACCGACACTGATGAACGCGATGAAACGGTAATTGCGACCGTCTCGTTTGGCGCCCGTCCAAATCCGCTGCCACCGCGTATCAGCAGCGCGGAGCTGGAAGCCCACGCTGCGATGGTCGCGAAACTGGGTGAAAACGCGATCTGGCTGAAGGCTGGCTGAACCCAGCCGCCGGCTCAGCCGGCCTTGGGTGCGCCGGCCTGCTTTGCCTGCTCCTCGGCCATGCGCTGCTGGAACATTTTTGCAAAATCGATCGGATCGATGAGCAGCGGCGGGAAGCCGCCATTGCGCGTTGCATCGGCGATGATCTGACGCGCAAACGGGAAAAGCAGCCGCGGGCATTCGATGAACAGCAGCGGCAGCATGTGTTCCTGCGGGAAGCCGTCGATACGGAATACACCGCCGTAAACGAGCTCGGCATTGAAGAGAACATCTTTGTCGAAAGTAGCCTGCGCGGTCAGCGTCATTGCCACGTCGTATTCCTTGTCCGCTATCGGATTGGCGTTGACGTTGACATTGATGTTGATCGACGGGTTCTTGTTGTCGCGCCCCTTAAGCGACTGCGGCGCGCCCGGGCTCTCGAACGAGAAGTCCTTCACATACTGCGCTAGGATGTTGATAACCGCGTTCTGCGCTGGCTGCGCCTGCGCGGCGGCGGCGTTCCCGTTGCTCTCATTGGCCATGTAGCGGAAGTCCCTGTAATACCGGCCGCGCCGCGGCCAAACCGAAATTGGGCCGCTGGCTAGCATGGGTGGCCCTAGGTGACAAGGCGCGGCGCGGCGCGATTCACCTGAGTCGTTCTTGACCGTCACGCGGTTCGCGCTGCGCTTCGCGCTCGAACTCGTCGGCGTCGAGATCGATCGTTTGGCCTCCGCGACCCGTCCGCCATTGGAAAGAGGTGCCTTCCGCCGCCGCGACACGGTCGCGCACCAGCGACCAGGCAAGATCCCTGAATGCGGGCACGAAAAGCAGGAAGCCAATCGAATCTGTAATAAAGCCGGGAGTGAGAAGCAGAAGCCCGGCGGCCATGATCATGAACCCATGCACCAGGTCGCGTCCGGGCAATTGCCCCGCATCCATTGTCTGACGAATGCGCGACATGACGCCAAAGCCCTGAATTCGCAGCAGGATCGAACCAGTTACAGCCGTAGCGAGAATCAGCAATATGGTCGCAAGCACGCCGATTTGCCCGCCGACCACCAAAAAAACGGCGATTTCGGCGATCGGTATGGCCAGAAGCAGGAACGGAATTAGCGAAAACGGCAAATGAGCGAATCCTTATGCGCGACAACGGGCGATTTTCACCAAATAGGGATTCATTGACTTGATTTGAATGATGTTGCCGTGCGTTCTATATGTGAAGTGGAAAACACGCGGAAAATCGGGCCGCGGCTGGCGGATCGCCTTAAATGGACGAAATGCCCTGAATAACTGGCGAATCAAATGCAATTCTTCGACTTCGGAACGATCTTTTTTCTCGTCGCGGCTGTGGTGATTTTCTATCAGCTCCGCAATGTGCTGGGCCGGCGTACGGGAAACGAGCGTCCGCCATTCGACCCCTACACCGCGGGTCGTACCCGCAACGAGGAAAACGACAACGCCCAGGAAAATGTCATATCCCTGCCCCGCCGAAAGGATGCGGCAGAGACCGAGGACAGGTACGTATCAATCGATGCGGTCGCTAAACCTGGTTCGGATCTGAACAAAGGCCTGCGCGCCATTCGCGACGCTGAGCCGGATTTCGATCCGAGCTCTTTCGTCGACGGTGCCAAACTGGCCTATGAGATGATCGTCATGGCCTACGCCGATGGCGACAAGCGCACGCTCAGGAACCTTCTGTCACGCGAGGTGTACGAAGGATTTGTTGCGGCGATCGACGACCGCGAATCACGCTCCGAGAAGGTGCAATCGTCCTTCGTTGGTATCGACAAGGCGGACATAGTGTCTGCCGAACTGAAGGGTTCGGAAGCGCACATAACACTGCGGATTGTCAGCGAGCTTATTTCGGCCACGCTCGACAAGAGCGGTGAGGTGATCGACGGCGACCCCGAAACGGTGGCAGAGGTCAAGGACGTCTGGACCTTCGCGCGCGATACCCGCTCCAACGACCCCAACTGGAAGCTTGTCGCGACCGAAGCCGACGACTGACAGCGGCAAGGCCGGCGGCCGGGTGATGGCGGCGTTCCCGCGAGTTGAGTTTGCTGCAAGAACCTTCGACAGCCTTCCGGGTTGGGATACCGACGATCATGAGGCCGCCTTTGCCGCGTTTCGCCGCTGCGGATTCCGGGCGGCGGAAAAGCCCTATCGAAGCGGTGCTATAGGAGTACCGGCAGAGGCCTTTCTGCCGGCTTTCGCCGAAGCGCGAACCATGGCCGGCATTACCGCCGGCGAAGCCCGGGCCTTTTTCGAGCGCCATTTCCGGCCGTTTCTGATACGGCCCGGGCGCGACACGGGCTTCGTCACCGGCTTTTATGAGCCGGAAGCCCGCGCATCCCGCGTAAGAACCCGCGAATTCCGTTTTCCCCTCTATCGCCGTCCTGACGATCTGATCGACCTGGACGACGACAACCGTTCGGCCGAGATCGATCCGTCCTTTCGTTTCGGACGCCGCCATGGAGGGGTGATTTCGGAATATTTCGATCGCCGGGCGATTGAATCCGGCGCGCTTGCCGGCCGTCACCTTGAGATCGCCTGGCTATCCGATCGCATCGATCTTTTCTTTATTCACATTCAGGGAGCTGCACGCCTGCGCATGGCCGAGGGAGATACGTTACGCGTCACCTATGCCGCGAAATCGGGCCATCCCTTCACCGGCATCGGCCGCGTTCTCGCCGACATGGGAGAAATCCCGCTGGCTGACGTGACCATGCAATCGATCCGCGCCTGGCTCGCTGCCAATCCCGCACGGCACGACGAGATCCTGTGGCAGAACAGGTCTTTCATCTTTTTTCGCGAGGCTGCGGTCGATGATGAAGAGGCAGGGCCGGTCGCGGCCGCCAAGGTACCGCTGACTGCGGGCCGCTCACTTGCTGTGGACCGTCTGCTGCATACTTTCGCGACACCGATGTTCGTCGTCTCGCCATCGCTGCACGCTTTTGGAAGCAGTGGATTTCGCCGCCTGATGATTGCGCAGGACACCGGCTCGGCCATTATCGGCCCGGCGCGCGGCGATCTCTTCACCGGGTCGGGTCAGGCAGCGGGCGCGGTTGCAGGTGTTATCCGCAACAAGGCGGATTTCTACATGCTTGTTCCGGCGGCTCTTGCGGAGCACTGGGCATGAGCCGCAAGCGAAAGACGCTGACGGCGGAAGACCGAATATTGTGGGGGCGGGTTGCCAGCACTGTCACACCGCTCGACCGCAGCGGCGGCCAGCCTGAAGTGGGGGATGGGGAGCCTGAACCTGCTGCCCCGCCACCGGCAAGGCCGAAACGCGGGTCGCTGCCGGCGCCAGACCAGCAGAAACCGCCACGTCCCGCTTCGCGTCCGTCTTCCATCGACACCAAAACCCATGGCCGCATTGCCAAGGGTCGTATCCAGATTGAAGCCCGCATCGATCTGCATGGCCTTACCCAGGCTGCTGCGCACAGTCTGCTCCTGTCGTTTCTTCACCGAGCCCACGGAGAGGGGATTCGTCACGTCCTTGTCATCACCGGCAAGGGTTCTTCGCCGTCGAGCGAAGGAGTTCTGCGCCGCGCCGTTCCCGCGTGGTTTGCCACCGCGCCGTTTCGCGGACTTGTCAGCGGCTATTCGTCAGCCTCGCGAAGGCATGGCGGCGACGGCGCGTTCTACGTCAAGCTGCGTCGTACACCTGGAGGCGGCACATGACGCCATTCGGCCAGAAGCTGCGGCAGTTGCGGCGTGAACGCGGCGTCAATCAGAAGGAGATGGCCGAGGCGCTGGGGGTAAGCGCCGCCTATCTCTCGGCGCTGGAACATGGTCATCGCAGTGCACCGAGTTGGGCGATGACCCAGAAGATCATCGGCTATTTCAATCTCATCTGGGACGATGTCGAGGAACTTCAGCAACTGGCTGCCGGATCCGATCCGAGGGTCGTTGTCGATACGGCGGGCCTTTCGCCGGCCGCGACCGAACTCGCCAACCTTCTGGCCAGACGCATTTCTACTCTCACTGAAGACGAACTCGCGCAGCTGCTGTCGTTGCTGGGCAACGAATAGCCTGGCTCAATCCGTAACTTCGGGAAACAGCTCGCGCAGTTGCTCCAGCTTGTTGTTCACAAACCAGCCATAGTAGTTTTCCTGCGGCATGCGCGGCGCCTGCCCACGCATTCGGCGCGCGGCATTCTCTGATTTTAGCGCGTAGGCCCGCGCGTCCGGCTCGCCGACATTATAAAGCGTGGCGGTGATGCCGGGATTCCTGGAGATGTCGTAACCGGCGATCCTGTCATAGGCGTCGATGGCCTTTTTCAACGATGCGGCGACATAGGGCAGCGACAGATCCGGGTCCATGATCGTCTTGTAGACTTGCGCCGCCCGCCGGTGATCGAGTTTTGGAAGTCCGGATACTTTATGGACGTGATCGCTCATCTGCAGCGCGGTCAGCGGGTTCAGCTGGCCAATGCCGAATGTCTGTCCGGCGTAGAAAGGCTGGAAAAACACCGCGCCGAAGCGATCGTCGGGAAATTTCTTCCCATCTACGACCTTACCCCGGAACTCCTCGTTCCAAACCGCTTCGCGGCAGGTCCAGGTTGCGTAGCTGCCGTTGAGTTCGTTGCAGTCATCGAATTGCGGGCGCTTGATGAAATCGTCGACGCTTTCACCGTCGTGGCGGAAGTCCACCGCGCTGCGCAGGTAGGAAATTGCCTTCACATAATAGGTCTGGAGCCGGTCGTAGACATCCACATTGTATGTATGCTCGCCGACGATGGCGCCAACGATATGGATCGGATCGATTCCATAGTCCCTGGCGGTCGTTTCGATCTTTTTGCGCAATTGCTCGTCGTTGCGCAGCAGTTTCAGCACCCGCTCATATTTGGCGTCGTAGGTCGTCTTGGCGGCTTTCGTTCGGCTGCCTGAACCGTAGGGAATCTCGGGTTGTTTTGCGTTCCGGTTGCCTTCAGGCACGAGCACGGCGGCCAAACCGGTCTCCAGGCCAAGGGCCAGGCAAGCCAGTACAAGCAGCATCCGCAACTTCATGATCACCCCAGGGTTACCGAAACGAGGGACGCCTCAGGTTAGAAACTGCCGGCGCGCGTGTCGAGCCGCAGTCGGGCACAATTACGCGAACTGATCGTTGTGCCCGGCCCGGCTGCCCGCCTTCTACAGGATGAATCGCGACAAATCTGTGTTTTTGGCGAGATCGCCCACATTCTTGGTCACATATTCGGCGTCGATGGTGAATTCCTTTTCGGCACTGTCCGGTGCATTGAACGAAATATCATCGAGCACACGCTCCATCACCGTCTGCAGACGTCGCGCGCCGATGTTCTCGACCGATGCATTGAGATCGACGGCAATACCGGCCAGCGCGTCGATCGCATCGTCGGTAAACTCGAGCGTCAGCCCCTCGGTCTGCATCAGCGCCGTATATTGCTTGATCAGGCTGGCTTCGGTCTCGGTCAGGATGCGGCGGAAATCTTCTTTTTCGAGCGCCCGGAGTTCGACGCGGATCGGCAGCCGCCCCTGGAGTTCGGGCAACAGGTCGGATGGCTTCGAGACATGGAACGCGCCCGACGCGATAAACAGAATATGATCTGTCTTCACCGGGCCGTACTTGGTCGCCACAGTCGTCCCCTCGACAAGCGGCAGCAGGTCGCGCTGTACGCCTTCGCGGCTGACGCCGGCGCCCATGCCGCCATCGCGGGCCGCGATCTTGTCGATCTCGTCCAGAAACACGATCCCGTCATTCTGGGTGCTGGAAAGCGCTTCCTGCACCACAGCATCCTGGTCCAGCAGCTTGTCTGACTCGTCGTTGATCAGCAGCGCATAGGAATCCTTCACCGTCGTCTTGCGCGGTTTGGTACGCTGGCCGCCCATCGCCTTCTGCAGCATGTCGTTGATATTCATGACGCCGATATTGGCGCCTGGCATGCCCGGAATCTCGAAGTTCGGCATACCGCCGGATCCGGTATCCGCCACCTCGATCTCGATTTCGCTGTCGTCGAGTTCGTTGTTGCGCAGCTTGCGGCGAAAGCTGTCGCGTGTGGCCGGACTTGCTGTCTTGCCGACAAGCGCGTCGAGCACCCGTTCTTCCGCATTCAGATGTGCCCGTGCCTTAACCTCTTCGCGCTTCTTCTCGCGCACCAGCCCGATGGCGACTTCCACCAGATCGCGGATGATCTGCTCCACATCGCGGCCGACGTAACCGACTTCGGTGAATTTGGTCGCCTCGACCTTGATGAAGGGCGCACCGGCGAGCCGCGCCAGACGGCGCGAAATCTCGGTCTTGCCGACGCCCGTCGGTCCGATCATCAGGATGTTTTTCGGCATCACTTCTTCGCGCATGGCGCCCTCGAGCTGCTGCCGGCGCCAGCGATTGCGCAGCGCCACTGCAACGGCGCGTTTGGCGTCTTTCTGGCCGATGATGTAGCGGTCGAGTTCGGAAACGATCTCGCGCGGGGAAAATGTGGTCATATGTGTGTCTCGTTCGGTTTTGGCGCATACCGCATGAGCAGAACGTCGCCGGTGCGCCCCTCAAGTTCGGGAATTGGCAGGAAGCCGGCTTTTTCGTAAGCGCGTACGGCGCGGCGGTTGTCCGGGTCGGGATCGATGATGATGTCGTCGAAACCTTCTGTACGCAGCATTGCGACGAAGGCTGTCAGCGCAGCCGTGCCGATACCCGCGGACAGGCGGTCGGGATCGCCGATCGAAAGATCGACACCGACGGTTTCCTTAGGTAGCTCCATAAGCCAGGGGTGGTCCTTTACCCACTTTTCGTTCTGATGGTGGCCGACGAACCAGCACTGGATGTACCCGACGGGCTCGCCGCTAAGCATGATCAGGAATGGCCGGGTCGTATCGCGCCCTTCCACCATGTCGACGATGTAGCCGAGCTCGGTTTCGGGCTCACCCCACCATTCGCGCATATGCGGACGGCTCAGCCATTCGCGCAGAAGCCCGTAATGCGCGGCCGTCACCGGCGCAAAGCTGATGCCGGCGCCATCAGGCGGCATCGAGTGTCTCCACCACGATGTTGTGATTGGTGTAGACGCAGATATCGGCCGCGATCTGCATGGCGCGGCGGGCAACGTCCTCCGCGTCCAGGTCGGTGTCGATCAGTGCACGTGCCGCCGCAAGTGCGTAATTGCCGCCCGAACCGATGGCCATCACACCGTGCTCGGGCTCCAGCACGTCGCCGGTACCGGTCAGCGCCAGCGTCACCGATTTGTCGGCGACCAGCATCATGGCTTCGAGACGGCGCAGATAGCGGTCGGTGCGCCAGTCCTTGGCGAGTTCCACAGCAGCGCGCATCAGCTGGTCGGGATATTGTTCGAGCTTGGCCTCCAGCCGCTCCAGCAGAGTAAAGGCATCGGCCGTTGCGCCCGCGAAACCGGCGATCACATTGCCTTTGCCGACCTGTCGCACCTTGCGGGCATTGCCCTTCATAACCGTCTGGCCAAGGCTCACCTGGCCGTCGCCGGCAATCACCACCTTGCCGCCTTTGCGCACGGTAACGATTGTCGTGGCATGCATGGATTGCTGTTCGCTCATCATTATCTCCGGCGCTTTGCGCCAAACTCGCTCTGGCCGCTTTATGTATGCGCCAGCTACCCTAATGCAAACTGCTCCTTTTCGCAGGTGCGGGATGGTTCTGGATATTGGCGGTATCGGCTGGTAGAAGGCGCCCATCTTCAACCGGAACCCAAAGACCATGGCCTCCGCTGAAACGGCACGTCGCGCAAGCGTCGAGCGCAAGACCAACGAAACCGCAATTTCCGTCAGCGTCAATCTGGACGGCTCCGGCCGTTCCGATATCACAACGGGTATCGGCTTTTTCGACCATATGCTGGAGCAGCTGTCGCGCCATTCGCTCATCGATATGGAGGTGAAAGCCAGCGGCGATACTCATATCGACGATCATCACACGGTTGAGGACACGGGCATCGCCATCGGCAAGGCATTGGCCGAGGCATTGGCCGAGCGGCGCGGCGTGGCGCGTTATGCCTCACTCGACCTTGCCATGGACGAAACTCTGACCCGCGCGGCGATCGACATCTCGGGCCGGCCCTATCTCGTCTGGAAAGTCGCCTTTCCGTCGCCCAAGATAGGTACGTTCGATACCGAATTGTTCCGCGAGTTCTTCCATGCGCTGGCGCAGAATGCCGGCGTTACGCTGCACATCGCCAACCACTATGGCGACAATAGCCACCATATCGCGGAAACCTGCTTCAAGGCAGCAGCCCGCGTGCTGCGCACGGCGTGCGAGATCGACCCGCGCCAGGCGGGCGCCATTCCCTCGACCAAGGGAACATTGAACGGATGAGGTGCTGAAATGGCGAGTTATGTCGTCATGGAGCCGTCGTCCCGCGCGGACGGCGAAACTCGCTTCGTAAGAGACGGCTTTTCGTTCGTGGCACTGATCCTGCCGTTCATCTGGCTGCTGTGGCACCGAATGTGGGTCGAGGCGCTGCTGGTGTTCGCTGTAGTGATGGCGCTTGGCGTTGGCGGCGAACTCGCCGGCCTTCAGGATGTGGCGATGGGCCTGTCGCTGCTGATTTCCATCTATGTGGCGCTGGAAGGCGCTTCGCTTCGTGTTGCCGCGCTGCGCCGCCAGGGCTGGCGTGAGGCGGGTATCGTCGAGGCGTCCAACGAAGACGAAGCGATGCTGCGTTATTTCGACATTCACGGGGAGTCATCGGTTCGCGGCGATGCACCGCGGCGCGAAACGCGGTACCCTCCGGCACCCGCTTCATCGGGCGCGCCGGCTCTCGGGCTTTTTGCCTATCCGGACCGCAGATAACCATGCGTGTTGTGATCATCGATTACGGGTCGGGCAATCTCCGCTCCGCTGCGAAGGCCTTCGAGCGTGCCGCGCGCGAAGGGGGGAAGGCTGCTTCAATTGAGGTAACGGCGGACGCCGAAGCTGTCCGCAGGGCTGACCGCATCGTGCTGCCGGGTGTCGGTGCATATGCCGACTGCCGCGCCGGCCTCGATGCTGTTTCCGGCATGGTCGAGGCGCTGGAAGAGGCTGTTATGGACAAGGGCCGGCCGTTTCTCGGCATCTGCGTCGGCATGCAGCTGATGTCGGAACGAGGGCTGGAGAAAACGACCACGAAAGGCCTCGGCTGGATCGTTGGCGACGTGGTGGAAATGAAACCATCAGATCCGGCGCTCAAGATCCCGCAGATCGGCTGGAATACGATAGAGCTGGCGAAAAACCACCCGCTGTTCGACGGCATTTCGACCGGCGATGACGGCTTGCACGCCTATTTCGTCCACTCCTACCACCTCGCGGCTGCGCGCACCGAAGACCTGCTCGCCACAACGGACTATGGCGGCAAAGTCACCGCCGCTGTCGCGCGCGACAATATGGTCGGCACCCAGTTTCACCCCGAAAAGAGCCAGAAACTGGGTCTGGCCCTGATCGCGAATTTTCTGAGGTGGTCGCCTTGATCCTGTTTCCCGCGATCGACCTCAAGGGCGGCGAATGCGTGCGCCTCAAGCTCGGCGAGATGGCGAGCGCCACCGTTTACAATCCGGACCCGGCCGCGCAGGCCAAGGCCTTTGAGGATCAGGGCTTCGAGTGGCTGCATGTGGTCGATCTCGACGGCGCCTTCGCCGGCGAAAGCCGCAATGGCGCGGCGGTGGAGGCGATCCTCGCCGCGACGAAGAACCCGGTTCAGCTTGGCGGTGGCATCCGCTCCATGGCGCATATCGAGGCCTGGCTCGAAAAGGGACTGGCGCGGGTCATTCTGGGCACTGTCGCGGTTCGTGACCCGGCACTCGTGAAACAGGCTGCGGCTGCCTTTCCAGGCAAGATTGCAGTCGGCATCGACGCGCGCGGTGGCAAGGTCGCGGTCGAGGGTTGGGCGGAGGCGTCGGAGCTGGAAGTCCAAGAGCTTGCCAGACGCTTCGAAGGTGCCGGCGTCGCGGCGATCATCTATACCGACATCGACCGCGACGGTGTCCTGACCGGCATCAACTGGGAATCGACCATCGCTCTGGCCGATGCCGTGTCCATTCCCGTCATCGCGTCCGGTGGCCTCGCCTCGCTGGCCGACATCGTACGCATGACCATGCCCGACTCGGCGCGGCTGGAAGGCGCGATCTCCGGCCGCGCGCTTTATGACGGCCGCATCGATCCCGCAGAGGCGCTGGCGGTGCTGCGGGGCGAGGCGCCGGAGGATGCGCTTTTCGAGGAAGAACGCCGTTGAAAGTCCGTGAGACCCCACTGCCGGAAGGTACATTGCTGGCCGATCTCCTGGGTCCGCGGGATTTTGTCGACTGTTATGCCGGCGAAACCGCGCTCGACGTCGAAGCCGTCGTTACCAGGGCGACCGCGTTTCCGGCCTGGGTGAAGGGCCTGCTCTTGCTGCGCGCAATTGCGGTGCTGCCGTTCAAGCTGAAAGGCCGCAGCCGAAGTGGCGACCGTTTCGGCATTTTCCCGGTGGCAGGGCGCGCCAAAGACGAGATTCTGCTCGGATTTGACGACCGCCATCTGGATTTCCGCATTTCGGTGTTGTGCCGCCACAATGTTGCTTACGCCGCGACCTGGGTCCGGCCGCACAATCTCTTTGGGCGTACCTATCTACGGCTCATCCTGCCGTTCCACCGCCGGATCATGCGTGACGCTGTAGCGCGCGCGGTAGCGGCCTGACGCGCGGAGCTGGAAAAATGATCCTCAAATCGCGTGTCATCCCCTGCCTGGACGTCAAGGACGGCCCGCGCCACCCGCAGCCGCGAAGCGGCGAGGATGCGCAAAAGCAGAAAGAGGCCGTCCAATGACCCTCAAATCACGTGTCATCCCCTGTCTGGATGTGAAGGACGGCCGTGTCGTCAAGGGTGTCAACTTCGTCGATCTCGTCGATGCCGGCGATCCGGTGGAGGCGGCGATCGCCTATGACGCCGCCGGCGCCGACGAACTCTGCTTCCTCGACATCACCGCTTCGTCGGACAATCGCGAGACGATCTTCGATGTCGTCGCGCGCACCGCCGAGCATTGCTTCATGCCGCTGACCGTGGGTGGCGGTGTGCGCCAGGTCGCCGATATCCGCAAGCTGCTGCTCGCCGGAGCGGATAAGGTGTCGATCAACACCGCCGCGGTAAAGAACCCGGATTTCGTGGCGCAAGCCGCCGACAAATTCGGCGATCAGTGCATCGTGGTCGCCATCGACGCGCGCCGTGTGTCGGCGAACGGCGAGCCGGCCCGCTGGGAAATCTACACCCATGGCGGTCGCGAGCCGACCGGCATCGATGCCATTGAGTTCGCCCGCAAGGTGGTGGCGCTGGGCGCGGGCGAAATCCTGCTCACTTCGATGGACCGCGACGGCACCAAGGAAGGTTATGATCTCGACCTCACCCGCGCCGTCGCCGATGCCGTGCCTGCTCCGGTCATTGCGTCGGGCGGTGTCGGTACGCTGGATCACCTGGTTGATGGTGTTTTGAGGGGCCGCGCGACGGGTGTGCTGGCCGCTTCGATCTTCCATTTCGGCACCTACTCGATTGCCGAGGCGAAGGCGCATATGGCACAAGCGGGCGTCGCCGTGCGGCTTGACGCTGCATAAGCGCGACAGGGGAATAGGCATGAGCGACTTCTCACTTGCAGATCTGGAACGCATCATTGCCGAACGTGCATCGTCCGGTGACGAAGCTTCCTGGACAGCCCGTCTCCTCGCTGGGGGGCAGCCCAGGGCCGCCAAGAAACTTGGCGAGGAAGCGGTGGAAACCGTGATCGCGGCCATCCAGGACGACAAAAACGCGCTGATTTCGGAAAGCGCGGATTTGCTGTATCACTGGCTCGTGGTGCTCAAAATTGCTGGTATTCCCCTCAGCTCCGTATTTGCGGAACTTGAGCAACGAACCGGCCAGTCAGGCATCGCCGAAAAGGCCTCCCGCGGCAGATAGCCTTTCCAGGCAGAAATTGGATGGCGATGGATCAGCTGGCCTCGACAAACAAATACTCCCCGTACCGGTTCTTCTCCGCCGAGGAATGGTCGGCATTTCGTGCCGATACGCCGCTGACGCTCACCAATGACGAAGTCATCCGGCTTTCGTCCTTCAACGAGCCGATCGACCTGGAGGAGGTGCGGCGCATCTATCTGTCGCTGTCGCGGCTGCTTTCCGCCCATGTGGAGGCGAGCCAGCTGCTTTTCGACCAGCGCAAGGTGTTCTTCTCCGTCCAGGATGCAGTGAAGACGCCTTTCATCATCGGAATGGCCGGGTCGGTCGCCGTTGGCAAGTCGACAACCGCGCGCATCCTCAAGGAGTTGCTGCGGCGCTGGCCCTCAAGCCCCAAGGTGGACCTCGTCACCACCGACGGTTTCCTGCTGCCCAACGAGGTGTTACGGCGCGAAAATCTGATGGAGCGCAAGGGGTTCCCCGAAAGCTACGATGTCGGCGCGTTGTTGCGCTTCCTGACCGACATCAAGTCGGGCAAGCGCAATGTGCGTGCACCGCTTTATTCACATCTGGTCTATGACGTTGTGCCGGGGGAATTCGTCACCATCGACAGGCCCGATATTCTGATCTTCGAGGGACTGAACGTTCTGCAGCCGCGCGAACTGCCCAAGGACGGCAAGATCGTGCCGTTCGTGTCGGACTTTTTTGATTTCTCGATTTATGTCGACGCGGATGAGGACCTGCTGCATCACTGGTATGTCTCGCGTTTCATGCGTCTTCGCGAAACCGCTTTCCGCGATCCGGAATCCTTCTTTCATCGTTATTCGCGACTTTCCGAGGATGCAGCGCGCGCCATCGCCGAAGGCCTGTGGGCCAATATCAACCTGAAGAACCTGCACGAGAACATCCTGCCCACGCGTCCCCGGGCCAATCTCATCCTGCGCAAGGGCGCAGAACACCGGGTTATGGAAGTCGCGCTCAGAAAGCTCTGAGCCTGCGTTAACATGCAGTTAGTTGCCTTGCGCTAGGTTGCAGCCCGACTACGCTCCTCGAACAAGCCGGCATATGCGCTGCGGCAGAGGCTGGATGGGCGCCAACTCCAACAACACGGATATGACTGCGCGGGGCTATTCGCCGTCGCACAGCGGCGTCGATCGCAGGCGGCTGGTCAACCCGTCGAATGCGAGCCTATTGATTGCAGCGCTTGTGGCGTGGCTTTCATATGCCGTGGTGCCGGGTAACGTCGACGTCACTTACCTGATTGTCGTCTGCAACCGTCTGCTCGACGGCGCTGGGCTTTATGTCGATGTGATCGAGACCAACCCGCCTTTTTCGGTCTGGCTCTACATGCCGTTTACACTTGGTGAGCGCTTCACCGGCGTGCCCGCCGAGTTGTTTCTCTCCCTTGGCATTCCGGCATTTGCGCTGGCGTCTGTGGCCTTGTGTGCCCGAATTCTTCAGGCCGTCGACCGGTTTTCCGCACCTCGATTTGGTTGGCTTGCACCTGTAGCGGTTGCCGCCGTACTCTACCTTTTCCCCGGTAACTTCGGTCAACGTGAGCAGATCGGCATCATCGCCCTGTTGCCTTGGTTGGCCCTGCTGATCGCACGCGACACGACGTCGGATTTCCACTCCGGAAGCACCTTCGCTCACGTTTTGGCAGGCGCCGGCGCAGCTGTTTTCGTCATGATCAAACCGCCATTCGCCGTTCTGGCGCTTGCCCTGCCGACCGTTGGCTTGTGTTTCATGCGGCGGTCGCTGCGCCCTCTGCTAACGGTTGAGGCCCTTCTGGGTGCGGCCATAACGCTGGCTTATTTGGCTGTGGTGGCAGTCTTTTACCGGGCGTTTTTTACCGATCTCATGCCGATGCTCGCCGAGCTTTATCTGCCGGCACGCAAAGGGATCCTTCATGGTGATCTGGCTCGCCCGGTAGCCGGACTGTTCATCCTTGCTGCGGTTGCGTTCGCCGTCGCACGGCCGGGGCGGATCGACAGGGGGGCAGCTTTGCTGTTCCTTGCAGCGCTGGGCTATGTCCCTTGCTATCTTTGGATGGGAAAGGGCTGGGACTATCAGGCGATGCCCATCCATGTATTCGGCATGCTGGGTCTCTGCGTGCAGCTCTGGACCGTGCCGCGCTATCGGGAATGGGCCTCGACAGCCAGACTTGCGGTGGCTGCGGGCATTTTTCTCGTCATTGGCCTTGTTGCCGCGGGTATAGGTCAGGGCGTTCTCGAGGCGTCGCAGAAGGCGGAGCTCGGTCGCACACGCGACGCCATTGCAGCACATGTCGCGCGTCCGACGGTCGCTTCCGTCGCTACGCGCATGCAGGCTGCATTCCCGCTCACGCGAATGATCGAGGGTCGGTATCAGTCGCGATACGCCAGTCTCTGGGCGGTCGAAAATGCTGAAACGATGATGGCGGCCGCTGGCTCGGCAGACGTCGAACGTCTTAGGTCGCTGCGCGATCGGCATATCGCGGACGCTGCTGCCGAATTGCAGCAATTGAGGCCAGACGTCATTCTTGCCGGCGGGAGTCGCAAGACCGCGGGTCAGGCTGCGATCAGCACCAACTCCGTGATTCAGGTTGCGCTAGAGAACTATCGCGTCGTTTACCGCAACTCGGCGGCAACGATATGGCTTCGCTCCGATCTCGTGGCCTCGTCTGCTGCGGTGGCCGACTGAGCCGATCTGACATCGTTCAGGCAGCGCATTCCCATCCATACACATAGGCTGACCGGGAACAGGACGCCGAAACCTGTGCCTTGTTGATGGAGCAGATGGATCGCAAGTGGCGAAAGCCAGAGGAATGCCAGAAAAGTGACGGGCGGCTTCGGCACCGTGACCAACAAGAAGGCGACTGCGACGCACAGGGGAATGGCATCATAGCTGTATCCATAGGGCGTCGCCACGATGGCCAGCGTCGCGGTCAACAGCGCACGCATCCTGAATTCGACCGGATTTGAGGGGCGCCAGAGCCAGATCACGAACGACGCCGCTGCAAGTGTTGCCGCCAGCTGTGCAGCATACGCCACCGATACGCTCGCCCCGATCGAGCGGGCGGCAATGAAAACGGTCATGGCGTTCGCGTGGTAAGGCTGCGGGTAGGGCGCCTCCATAATCGCGGTCATCAGCGGGCTGGTATTGGCAAGAAACATCGGCCAGGTGTCGAAGCCGAAGGCAAAGCCCGTGGCGAGCGCGACCAGAACAGTGGTAACGGCAGCGGAGCCGAACGCCCGCCAATTGCAGCTGGCGAGGAGGCAAACCGGCACGAGTATGCCTAAATGCGGCTTGATGGTGAGCAGGCCGAAAAGGACACCCGCCAGGATCGGCCTTTTCTGCACGGCCAGCAGCCCACCGATCAGAAGAGCGCCGGTGAGCGCGCCGTTCTGTCCAAATACGGTGTTGACCAGCACTGCCGGCGAGACTGCGGCTGCGATCTGGACCGCAAGGGGCAGTCCAAGTGGTCTGATCGCCAGAAACAGGCAAGCAATCGTGCCGAACGTCCACACAAGATAGGCCGGAAAGATCGGCAACTGCGCCAAAGGCGCGCCAATCAACGCCATGCTGGGGGGATAGCTCCATTCCTGATCGGGTAATAGCGGCGAAAGCATTGCTCGCAGCGCGGCGCGGTATAACTCGGCATCGAAAAGCGCGGCAGCGTTGCCGTTGAGCGCCATCTTCGAGCCGGCCCACAGATTGGTGAAGTCCCAGTAGGGCAGGCGTTCGGAGAGAACGGAGAAGCCGTTCTCGTCGAGTGTCCAGAGGTGATACTGGTTGGTCAGCCCGAAAAGCAGGCCGGCTGCCACGACGATGGCTGCATAGACCCAATCGGAGCCGCCGGTGATGGGCGCTTGCCGGTCTGTCATCGCTACGTGCTCACCCTCGTGGGTCGTTCTTCTTCGTGTAGAAGGGTAGTTTCGATTTGTTAAGCAAGCATTTGCGTAGCTATCCGGGGTAGTTCACCCGCCTCAGCGTCAGATTGATCCGTCCTCCGTTTTTGAGCAATGGCGAGGTTCCGGCGTAGATACGGTCCACCCCGTGAAAGGCGAGCCGCCCCGCTCCGCCAAGCACGACGACATCGCCGCTTTCCAGTCGAAAGGAAGTCGTCGGCATGTTGCGCTTGGTGCCGCCGACACGGAACAGGCAGCTGTCACCGAGAGAAATTGACACTACGGGCGCCGTAAGATCTTCTTCGTCGCGGTCCTGGTGGAGCCCCATCTTCGCAGTCGCGTCGTAAAAGTTGATCAGACACGCCTGCGGATCGCGCGGATCGCCGGTCACCGCTCGCCAAACATCCAGCAGCCTTTCGGGAATTGCTGGCCACGGTTCATCTGTCACGGGATGTGTGGCTTGGTAACGGTAGCCGCGTTCCTTGTCGGTCACCCAGCCGAGCTCTCCGCAATTGGTCATGCGAACGCTCATTTGCTTGCCGGTGCGTGGCATGACCGGCGTGTAGAGCGGCGCTGCGGTCACGACCGCGCGAATGTCGTTCACCAGCAGCCGTTGTGCGGCAGTGTCGAGACAGGCGGGGAGATGGCGGATACCGTCGGGAAGCGATTGCATGGCCGTTCATCACAAAAAAGGCCGGTTCCGGGCAACCCGAAACCGGCCTCTTTAGATTCGGTACGTCGGCGTCAGTCGAGCGCGGGAATGCGCAGCACCTGGCCGGGATAGATCTTGTCCGGGTCTTTCAGCATCGGCTTGTTGGCTTCGAAGATGACGGGGTACTTGGCACCTTTGCCCTTGCCGTAATTGGCCTCGGCGATCTTCCAGAGGTTGTCTCCCTTCTTGACCGTGTAGAACACCGGCTCCTTCGCTGTCTCGGCCTTCAGGGTCAGTTCGTCCGCTTCGACCTTGGAAATGCCCAGCGTGTTGCCGACGGCCACGACTGCCTTTTCGAATACCGACTGGTCCGAAACAACGCCCTTCAGAACCGCCTTGTCGCCCACCACCTCGATCTTCACATCATCGGTGCCGAGCGAATGTGAATCGAGTTCCTTTTTGAGGCTGTCGGCGTCCGGAGCTTCTTCGTCATCCCCGATACCGAGCTTCTTGCCCACATTCTTGACGAAATCGAATATGCCCATCCTGTGAGCCTCCTCATTTGTTGGTTCGGTATGAACTTTTGCATCCGATGCCGCGAATGGAAAGTCCAAATCGGTCTGAAGGGTCATTCGCGATCGACGCGGCCGCGCATCTTTTTCAGCTGCGAGCGTCCCGCCTTTGCCTTCAGGCGCCGTTCCACCGCGCCCTTGGAAGGACGGGTTTTCTTGCGCGGCGGCGGCGGTGGCTTCGCTGCTTCAGCTATCAGAGCGAACAGCCGCTCGCGCGCATCTTCGCGGTTGCGTTCCTGGGTACGGTAGCGGCTGGCCTCGATGATAACGGTGCCTTCCTTGGTGGCGCGCTGGCCGGCGAGCCGGAAAAGCCTTGTCCGCACCGCGTCGGGAAGTCCTGGGGCGTTGAGGGCGTCAAATCGCAGCTGCACTGCCGTCGCCACCTTGTTGACATTCTGCCCGCCCGGCCCCGACGAGCGGATGAACTGCTCTTCAAGGTCGGCTTCGGCAACCGTCACGCCGGGAGCGATTTCTGTGATACCCGTACTCGTCATAACGGGTTCGGTCTACGCCACACCCTCGCCAATGCAAAGGGCCCGCGCGATGGCGGGCCCTGCTGGATCGAGTTGCAGAATGACTACTCGGCGGCGACGTTGAGCCGGGGTGCCGCGCCTGCGATTGTCGCATCGACATGGCTCTCGAACTTGGCGAAATTGTCGATAAACATGCCGACAAGCCTGCGCGCCTGCGCGTCATAGGCGGCCGGGTCGGCCCAGGTCGAACGCGGATCGAGAATCGCCGTGTCCACGCCCTCGGCTGCCAGCGGCACCTCGAAGCCGAAATTCGGGTCGGTGCGGAATTCTGCGTCAGCGAGCGAGCCGTCGAGCGCCGCCGCCAGCAGCGCCCGGGTCGCGCGGATCGGCATGCGCTGGCCCGTGCCATATGCACCGCCCGTCCAGCCGGTATTGACCAGCCAGCAATTGACTCCGTGCTCGGCAATCAGCTCACGCAGCAGATTGCCGTATTCCGACGGATGTCGCGGCATGAAGGGAGCACCGAAACAGGTCGAAAAGGTGGCTTCCGGTTCGCTGACGCCGCGTTCGGTGCCGGCCACCTTGGCGGTGTAGCCGGACAGGAAGTGGTACATTGCCTGCGCGGGAGTCATGCGTGCAATGGGCGGCAATACGCCGAACGCATCGGCTGTCAGCATGATGATGTTCTTCGGATGGCTTGCGCGCCCCGTGTCGCTTGCGTTCGGAATGAAGTGCAGCGGGTAGGCGCAGCGCGTGTTTTCGGTCCGGCTGCCGTCGTTGAAATCGGGTGCGCGCACTTCGTCGAGCACGACATTTTCCAGCACCGTGCCGAAACGTTTCGTGGTGGCGAAGATTTCCGGCTCGGCCTCGGCCGAAAGGCGGATTGTCTTGGCATAGCAGCCGCCTTCGAAATTGAAGATGCCGGCAGACCCCCAGCCATGCTCGTCATCGCCGATCAGTGTGCGCGACGGATCAGCCGAAAGCGTGGTCTTGCCGGTGCCGGACAGGCCGAAAAAAACCGCAGCATCACCTGCCGGGCCTTCGTTGGCCGAGCAGTGCATTGGCATCACGCCTTTTTCCGGCAGCAGATAGTTGAGCGCTGTGAAGACCGATTTCTTCATCTCGCCGGCATAGGCGGTGCCACCGATCAGAACCAGCATGCGGCTGAAATCGATGGCGATCACCGTTTCGCTGCGCGTGCCGTGGCGAGCCGGATCGGCACGGAAGGACGGCAGATCGATAATCGTGAACTGCGGGATGAAGCCGGCAAGGTCGGCCCGTGCGGGACGAATGAGGAGGTTACGGATAAACAGCGAATGCCAGGCGAATTCCGTAATCACCCGCGTCGGCAGCCGGTGTTCGGCGTCCGCCCCGCCCGAAAGGTCCTGAACGTAGAGCTCGAGGCCTTTCGCGTGGTCGAGAAAATCGTCGAAAAGGAGCTGGAAATTCTCCGGCGCTATCGCCGCGTTGTTGTCCCACCAGACCGTCGCATCGGTGGACGCATCGCGCACCACGAACTTGTCCTTGGGAGAACGGCCCGTATGCTGCCCGGTGTAAGCCACAAGCGCGCCGTCGGCGGTAAGCTGGGCTTCGCCGCGCTGCAGCGCATGTTCGTAAAGCTCGGCTTCGGTCAGATTGTAGCGGACAGTGCCGGTTCCGGTCAGTCCGATGGTCTCGATTCCGTTTTCGGGATTACGCGTACCTTGCTCGGTCATGCTCCCTCTCGCTTGTTTGGTGTTGGCGCTGTCGGCCGGGAATGCTGGGTGTTCCCGCGCCGGGCGGCCAAAGGACCAATCAGAGCGGACTTTTTGTGCCAAAACAGAATAAGCGAGTATTTTCAAATCATTAATCGATTTAAAAAATTTGAAAAATTCCTAAATCGTTTAAAGGCGGTGAATTTCTGTAAATGTGGATAACGCAATGGCCGGCACTCTGATCCGCCATGCCGGCAGGAAAGCTGCACATATCGGATCTGGTATATGGGGCGCTGCCACATTTTGTACTAAATTTGTCCGCCACAAGGCATCTTCCCAAGATGGAAGGGACGCCGATTATGAGGGAGCACTTTGATATGGCAACAATCGCTCTTGTCGATGACGACCGTAATATCCTGACCTCGGTGTCGATCGCCCTGGAATCCGAAGGCTACCGCGTCGAGACCTACACTGACGGCGCCTCAGCGCTGGAAGGCTTGGCGGCGCGGCCGCCGAACATGGCAATTCTGGATATCAAAATGCCGCGCATGGACGGAATGGAGCTTCTGCGCCGTCTGCGCCAGAAGACCGACCTGCCGGTGATCTTCCTGACCTCGAAGGACGATGAAATCGACGAACTCTTCGGCCTCAAGATGGGCGCCGACGACTTTATCCGCAAGCCGTTCTCGCAGCGTCTTCTTGTCGAACGCGTCCGCGCCGTGCTGCGGCGCGCAAGTGCGCGTGAAACCGGCGCCAAGACGGTGGGCACCCAGTCGGCGTCGTTGGAACGCGGGCAGCTCGTCATGGATCAGGAACGCCATACCTGCACCTGGAAAGGCGAGCCGGTCACCCTCACGGTGACGGAATTTCTCATCCTGCACTCGCTGGCGCAGCGTCCGGGCGTGGTGAAAAGCCGAGACGCATTGATGGATTCGGCATATGATGAGCAGGTATATGTTGATGACCGCACGATCGACAGCCACATCAAGCGGCTGCGCAAGAAGTTCAAATCGGTCGATGGCGAGTTCGACATGATCGAGACGCTTTACGGCGTGGGTTACCGCTTCCGTGAGGCGTGAAGTCGCGGAGCAGCTGTGAATGGCGATTGCCGCCGACAGCAAAAACCGGAGCCGGAAGCAGGCCCCGCAATATGGCTTTCTGAGCCATGTGAGCGGTGTGCTCACCCGCCCGCTGCGCCGGCTGCTGGGCCATTATGTCTTTTCAAGTCTCACCCGGCGCATCCTGTTTCTCAATCTGGCGGCGTTGGGCGTGCTGGTTGTTGGCATTCTCTACCTGAACCAGTTCCGCGACGGTCTCATAGACGCGCGCGTCGAGAGCCTGATGACACAGGGCGAGATCATCGCCGGCGCGGTTGCGGCCTCCGCCACGGTGGAAACCGACTCCATCAGTATCGACCCGGAGAGATTGCTCGAGTTGCAGGCCGGTGAAAGCCTGCCGCCAACCACCGATCAGCTGGACAGCCTTCATTTCCCGATCAATCCGGAACGTGTGGCTCCTGTTTTGCGGCGGCTGATCTCGCCGACCCGCACCCGCGCCCGCATTTACGATCGCGACGCCAACCTGTTGCTTGATTCGCGGCATCTCTACTCCCGCGGCCAGGTTTTGCGCTACGAGCTGGAGCCGGTGACGGAGGAAGAGCCCGGCCTCATCGACCGTGCCCAGAAAATTATCGCCGATTTGTTCCGGCGCTCGGACCTGCCGGTCTATTACGAGCAGCCTGGCGGCAACGGCGCGGCGTTTCCGGAAGTCATGAACGCACTGGCGGGCGCTCCCTCCACGGTTGTGAGGGTAAGCGAGCAGGGCGAGATGATCGTGTCGGTGGCGGTTCCGATCCAGCGCTTTCGCGCGGTGCTTGGAACTTTGCTCTTGTCGACACAGGGCGGCGACATTGACAAGATCGTCGCGGCCGAGCGCCGCGCCATCTTCCGCGTCTTTGGCGTTGCCGCAATCGTTACCGCGATACTCTCCCTGCTTTTGGCATCTACGATCGCAAATCCGCTCCGGCGCCTGTCGGCAGCGGCGGTTCGGGTCAAGCGCGGGGTCAAGAGCCGTGAGGAAATCCCGGATTTCTCCGAACGTCAGGACGAGATCGGCAACCTTTCGATTGCCCTGAGGGAGATGACCAACGCGCTTTATGCCCGAATCGAGGCGATAGAGAGTTTCGCCGCCGACGTTAGCCATGAGCTGAAAAATCCGCTTACCTCGCTGCGCAGTGCGGTGGAAACACTGCCGCTCGCCAAGACCGAAGCCGCACGCGCCCGGCTGCTTGAGGTGATCCAGCATGACGTACGCCGACTCGACCGCCTGATCACCGACATATCGGATGCATCGCGGCTCGATGCCGAGCTCGCAAGGGTCGATGCCGAAAACCTCGATATGAGGAAGTTCCTGACCGAGGTAATTGCCGTTTCGCGTGAGCTCAACCGGAGCCACAAACCGGTCGATATCGAACTCAAGGTCGACAAACTGCCGTCCGGCGCGCGCGGTTTCGCCGTTAACGGGCATGAACTGCGGCTCGGTCAGGTGGTGACGAACCTGATCGAAAACGCACGATCCTTCGCACCTGCCGAAAACGGGCGCATCGTCGTGCGCCTCTCGCGCTCCGCCCGGCGGGTCGTCGTTGCCATCGAGGACAATGGCCCGGGTATTCGTCCGGATGCGCTGGAGCGGATTTTCGAACGCTTCTACACCGACCGTCCGGAAGGTGACTCGTTTGGCCAGAACTCCGGCCTGGGGCTTTCCATCAGCCGCCAGATCATCGAGGCGCATGGCGGCACGCTGACTGCGGAGAACATCATCGGCGCCAAACCCGGCGACATCCGCGGTGCCCGTTTCATCATTTCGCTGCCGGCCGAGCCGAGATAGGTGCCGCAAAACCTGCATGCCTCGATGCTGGTGATCGCAGACCGCGGCATTGTCGTCACCGGCCCGTCCGGTTCCGGCAAGACCGGGCTTTGCCTGGCCCTGATCGACTATTGCCGCGCATCGGGTCGCTTTGTGCGCCTTGTTTGCGACGATCAGCTGTTGCTTGAGCCGGAGCAGGGCCGGCTGATCGCTCGTGCTCCGGCGACGACGTCCGGCCTGGTGGAGGTCCGCGGCCACAGGCCGTCCGCCATCGCGTTTGAGCCCGCGGCGGTCGTTGATCTGGTGGTCGAACTGTTGCCCGAAGATGCGGTGCCGCGCTTTCAGGAAGCGCGCCCGGCAGTGCTGGCCGGCGTCACAGTGCCGCAGCTGCGCCTGCCGCGCAGAAATGCCCATCAGGCGGCTCTGGCGATCCGTGCCTATCTGGAATCGCCGCCCTTTGTGGCCAGCATGGACTGAAAAGCAGCAAGATAATATCGTTTTGGTAGCGACGCCGGCAAAATTGGGGTTGTCAACGCGATAGTCGTCGACAAGATAGCGCCCCTGTCGAATGGCCTCCCGGGAGGCCGAGTAGTTCGCCCACAACGGGAGCCTGCAACAATATGATCGGTCTCGTGCTCGTGACGCACGGTCGACTCGCGGAAGAATTCAAACATGCCGTCGAGCATGTTGTGGGCCCGCAGGACGGTCTGGAAACGGTGTCGATCGGCGCTGACGACGACATGGAGAAACGTCGGGTCGATATTCTGGAAGCGGTTGGCAGGGCCGACAGCGGCACCGGTGTGATCGTTCTCACCGACATGTTCGGCGGCACGCCCTCCAATCTGGCTATCTCAGTCATGCAGCCGGGCAAGATTGAGGTCGTTGCCGGTGTCAATTTGCCGATGCTGATCAAGCTGACAAGCGTCAGGCGCAACGACGATTTGCCTTCCGCGCTTGAACAGGCGCAGACGGCCGGCCGCAAATACATCAATGTCGCCAGCCAGGTTCTGGCCGCAAAATAGATGGCAGCAGACACTCCACCGCATTCCCGCGAACTCGTCATCGTCAACAAGCGTGGTCTTCATGCCCGCGCATCGGCCAGATTTGTGGAAACGGTGTCCGGCTTCGATGCCGTGATCGAGGTGGAAAAGGACGGCGTTACCGTTGGCGGCACCTCGATCATGGGGCTTATGATGCTCGCAGCGAGCACCGGCTGTTCCATCGCCGTGCGCGGCCGGGGTCCGGATGCACTAGCTGCCCTCGACGCTCTGGAGGAGCTGGTGTCCTCCGGGTTTGGCGAGGAAATCTGAGCACACATAGCCGTATAAAGATTTCTTTATATCCTATTGAGGCGCCGGCTGCGATCTGCTAGGCAGTCAGCCAGTCTGATCCGCGCGCCCGGGCGCCACGGCGGATATACCCTTCACATTGGACATTGCGGAGCGATCACATGACGACAGCAAACGACTATGTCGTTGCCGATATCGGTTTGGCCGAATGGGGCCGCAAGGAAATCGAAATCGCCGAAACCGAAATGCCGGGCCTGATGGCCTGCCGCGAGGAATTTGGCGACACAAAGCCGCTCAGGGGCGCGCGCATCTCCGGCTCGCTGCATATGACCATTCAGACGGCCGTTCTGATCGAGACCCTGAAGGCGCTGGGCGCCGACGTTCGCTGGGCCTCCTGCAATATCTTCTCCACCCAGGATCATGCAGCGGCGGCAATAGCCGCCGGCGGCACGGCCGTTTTCGCCATCAAGGGTGAAACGCTGGAGGAATACTGGGGTTACACCGATCAGATCTTCCAATGGCCGGACGGCGAGCCCTCCAACATGATCCTCGATGATGGCGGCGACGCCACCATGTACATCCTGCTTGGCGCCCGCGCCGAAGCCGGCGAGGACGTTCTGTCGAAGCCCGGTAATGAGGAGGAAGAGATACTCTTCGCCCAGATCAGGAAGCGCATGGCCGCAAGCCCCGGCTTCTTTACCAGGACACGTGATGCGATCCGCGGCGTATCGGAAGAAACCACGACCGGCGTCAATCGGCTTTACCAGCTTCAGAAGAAGGGCCTGCTGCCTTTCCCTGCAATCAACGTCAATGACAGCGTCACCAAGTCGAAATTCGACAACAAATACGGCTGCAAGGAATCGCTGGTCGACGGCATTCGCCGCGCCACCGACGTCATGATGGCCGGCAAGGTTGCTGTTGTCTGCGGCTATGGCGATGTCGGCAAGGGTTCGGCTGCGTCGCTGCGCGGCGCCGGCGCGCGCGTGCGTGTCACGGAGGTCGATCCGATCTGCGCTCTGCAGGCGGCGATGGATGGCTATGAGGTCGTGACGCTGGAAGATGCCGCTCCGACCGCCGACATCGTGATCACCACGACAGGCAACAAAGACGTCATCACCATCGATCACATGCGCAAGATGAAGGACATGGCGATCGTCGGCAATATCGGCCACTTCGACAACGAGATTCAGGTTGCCGCGCTGCGCAACCTGAAATGGACCAATGTGAAGCCCCAGGTCGACATGATCGAGTTCCCCGGCGGCAACCGCATGATTCTGCTCTCTGAAGGTCGCCTGCTCAATCTCGGCAACGCCACCGGCCATCCGAGCTTTGTGATGTCGGCGTCCTTCACCAATCAGGTGCTGGCTCAGATCGAGCTGTGGGCCAAGTCCGACCAGTACAAGAACGAGGTCTACGTCCTCCCCAAGCATCTCGACGAGAAAGTGGCCCGCCTGCATCTCGACAAGCTGGGTGCAACGCTGACCGAGCTCTCCGACGAGCAGGCCTCCTATATAGGCGTTACGCCGCAGGGTCCCTTCAAGCCGGACCACTACCGCTACTGATCCGGCGAGATACCCGATGATATGAGCCGGGCGGCCCCGTGTCGCCCGGTTTTTTGTTGGGCCTCCTTCACCCCGAATCCCCTTGCAGGTACATTGCCCTGATTCGCGACGTCTCCGGCAGAGAGGCGCGCAGCGGGCGGTCTTGGCACGAAGGCGGCGAAAAGGAACAAGACATTGCCAGGAGTGGTCTCGCAAAAGGCGGGCGGCGCTGCGGTACGCGGCGCGCATAAAGGTACAGATCGTTCAGGATCTGGCGGGCGGTCTTCTGCCTGCAACAGGCTGGTTGCGGCCCTGGCTTCGGGCGTAGCCGCAATGCAGCCGTTCTCGGCCCAGGCGCAGACGGGCGGCGGCGATCTCTTCGGCGCATGGGAAGTCATCCAGCTTGCGGTTTTCATTGGCACCACCGGCGCGGCAATGCTGTCGGCGATCTGGCTGATCCGCGAACGCGCGCGCACTGCAGACGAAAACCTCGATTTGCGCGAGCGGCTATCGCAATCGGGTGCTTTGCTCCAGCGCACGGAGTCGCTGCTCAATCTCAACGACCAGAAGGCCGTGGTCTGGATGAACGAGGCCGGTAAACCCGACGTCGTCGGCAGTTTGCCGGCTGACACCGGCGTTCCGGAAGAGCGCGGCGCATTTCTGGCCTTCGGGCGCTGGCTCAAACCCAATTCGGCAGCGGAGCTGGAGAGCGCATTGACGGAGCTCCGTGAAAACGGCAGACCGTTCGATCTTGTCGTCTCAACGCGCGGTGACACCTTGCTCGAGGCGCAGGGGCGTCGTTCCCCGGTGAGCCGCGTTCTGCGCTTCGAACTTCTTTCCGCAGCGCGCGAGGAGCATGCGCGCCTGCGGCTCGAACACCAGTTCGTCGCCAACGAACGAGAAATGCTGCTCGGCCTTGCCGATGCGCTGGCCATGCCGATCTGGATGCGCCACCCGGACGGAACGCTTCGCTGGGTCAACCATGCCTATGCGGCAGCCGTGGAGGCGCGTTCGCCCGATGCAGCCGTCGAAGAAGGCAAGGAGTTTCTGGGCACCCAGTCGCGTGACGCGATTGCGCACCAGCAGAAGAAAGAAGCCGCGTTCGCCGGAAAGCTCTCCACCGTGGTCGGTGGCGACCGCCGCGTTTTCGCTGTAACGGACCACGCCACCGCCGCCGGTTCCGCCGGCATTGCCGTGGATGTCAGCGACACCGAAAGCGTGCGTGAGCAATCTGAACGTATGGCACGCAGCCACGCCCATACGCTCGATCAGTTGAATACCGCGATCGCGATTTTCGATTCCGGCCGCAAGTTGCGCTTTTTCAACCAGGCCTTCCAGAAGCTCTGGGAGCTCGATATCGGCTTTCTGGAAAGCGCGCCCGAGCACGCATTGGTGCTCGACAGGCTGCGCAGCGAGGGCAAGCTTGCCGAGCAGCCGGAATGGCGGCGCTGGAAAGAGACGCTGCTTGAGGCATATCGCGCCGTCGATTCGCAGGAACACTGGTGGCACTTGCCGGACGGCCGCACGGTTCGAGTTGTTGCCAATCCGCAGGCCAATGGCGGCGTGACGTGGATTTTCGAGAATCTGACCGAACAGATCGACCTGGAAAGCCGGTACAAGACGGCTGTACGGGTGCAGGGCGAAACGCTCGACAACCTGGCCGAAGGCGTTGCCGTGTTCGGGTCCGACGGTGTGGCGCGGCTGTCCAACCCTGCATTTGCCCGCCTCTGGGGTCTGGACGAAAAACAGGCCGAAGCCGGCACGCATATTTCTGCGATCCGCGACCTATGCGCTGCGCGTGCCAAGGAAAGTCCCTGGAGCGACTTTGTTGCAGCCGCCACCGGCTTTGACGACGAGCGCCGCGACCGCCAGGGGCAGGTTGAATTGGTGGACGGCACCGTACTTCGCTACGCCGTCATTCATCTGCCCAATGGGCAGGTGATGATCACCTTCGTCGACATTACAGACAGCGTGAATGTCGAACGCGCGCTGAAGGACAAGAACGAAGCCCTGCAGCGCGCCGATCAGTTGAAGAATGACTTTGTGCAGCACGTTTCCTATGAGTTGCGCTCGCCGCTGACCAATATCAGTGGCTTCGCTGAGCTTCTGGCGATGGAGACGACCGGCCCGCTCAATGCGCGGCAGCGCGAATATGTCGAGCATATAGGTTCGTCGTCGGCGGCGCTGCACACCATCATCAACGACATCCTCGATCTTGCCACGGTTGATGCGGGCATCATGGAGCTGGAAATCGGCGAAGTGCAGGTCGACGCTCTGGTGAAAGAAGCAGCCGAAGCGATAGGTGAGCGGTTGCGCGAACATCAGCTGAAACTCGAGATTGACAGCGCGTCCGCTCCGGCCTCCTTCCACGCCGACGAGCAGCGCGTCCGGCAGATTCTCTTCAACCTGTTGAGCAATGCCGCTAATTTCGCGCCGGAGGGAAGCACCGTCAGGCTCGCTGCCCGCGGCGTTGACGAGGGTATCGAATTCTCTGTTCACGACGACGGTCCGGGTATGCCAGACGAAGTGCTGGAAACGGTGTTCAATCGTTTTGAGCCACGACCCAAACGCGGCCGCCGCCGCGGTGCCGGGCTTGGGCTTTCCATAGTCAAGAGCTTCGTCGAGCTGCATGGCGGCAGCGTCGATATCGAAACCGGCACAGACGCGGGCACCAGGGTGGTCTGTCGCTTCCCCGCGGCGCCGCAGGGCATCCGCGCTGCAGCGGAGTGAGGGCTGATGACGGTGCGCCATTTTCGGCGCTTCTTGCCCGATGAATCCGCGACCGCGATACTTGGCAATGATCTCGCCGCGGCAGTGCGGCCAGGCGACGTGCTGGCCCTGCATGGCGACCTGGGTGCCGGCAAAACCATGCTGGCGCGCGCCATCATTCGCGCGCTCGCCGCAAACCCCGACCTGGAGGTGCCAAGCCCGACCTTCACGGTCGTGCAGTCCTATGACGCTCGGTTTCCGGTCGCGCATTTCGATCTCTACCGCGTGACATCGGTCGAGGAGCTGGAAGAGCTGGGCTTCGATGAAGCAACGACCAACGGCGTTGTACTCGTCGAATGGCCCGAGCGCGCCGGCGAACTCCTGCCTGCACATTCCATCGAGGTCGTACTCGGCGAAGAAGGCGCGGGCCGCAGTGCCAGGATTTCGGCATCCGGCCCGGCGGCGGACCGCATCGGGCGATCCTTCGATATCCGCGGCTTCCTGATCGCAGCCGGCGAAGGTAATGCCAGCCGCACGCATCTCATCGGCGATGCTTCCACCCGCGCTTACGAAACACTGGCGCTGGCGGATGGCGCCGCGCGCATTCTGATGGACGCGCCCCGACGGCCCGACGGCCCGCCGATCCGGGACGGCAGAACCTACAGCCAGGTGGCCAAGCTGGCCGAATCCGTGGTGCCTTTCGTGGCTGTCGCTTCGGCGCTTAAGAAAGCCGGATTCTGCGCACCCGTCGTCCATGCATCGGATCTGGACAACGGCTTGCTTGTTCTGGAGCAGCTTGGCGACGAGGGCGTTATCGCCGCCGACGGCACACCTATACCTGAACGCTACCTCGCTGCCGCCGGCCTGCTGGCCGATCTGCACGCCGACACATGGCCGCATGTACTGCCTGTCGCGGAGGGCGTGGAACATCGGCTGCCCGACTACGACCGCGAGGCCATGCTGATAGAGTTGTCTCTGATGCTCGACTGGTATCTGCCACATGAGGCGAACCGTCAGATAACGAACGACGAACGACACCAGTTTTTCGATGCCTGGAACGCGGTGCTCGACCGGCTCGAGCGTGCGGAAAAGACCATAGTGCTGCGCGACTTTCACTCGCCAAACCTAATCTGGCGCGCAAACCACGCCGGCAACGACTGCCTAGGCCTGATCGACTTCCAGGACGCCGTCTATGGGCCGGCTGCCTATGATGTTGCCTCGCTGGCAATGGATGCACGCGTGACAGTGCCGCCGGACTTGCAGGACGCCGTGGTGTCAACCTATGCGCAGGCGCGAGCGCGGCAGGGTCCGTTCGACCGTGCTGCCTTTGACGAGGCCTTCGCCATTATGGCAGCGCAGCGTAATGCAAAGGTGCTGGGCATTTTCGTGCGCCTCAACAAACGCGACGGTAAGCCGGGTTACATGCGTCACCTGCCCCGCTGCCGCGCCTATTTCGCCCAGGCGCTGCGCCATCCCTCGTTGGCGCCGGTGGAGCAGGCCCTTCAGGAAATAGGCCTCGCCGAAGCTCTCGAAGCATGACCGGCCGTATACCCGACAAAGCCATGGTTCTGGCCGCCGGGCTCGGCAAACGGATGCGGCCGATTACGGAGCGCATTCCGAAACCGCTGGTTCCCATCGCGGGCAAACCGTTAATCGACTGGGGACTAGACGCCCTCGCCAACGCTGGCGTCGGCGAAGCGGTGGTCAACGTCCATTACCTCGCGCCTCTGCTGATCGCGCATCTTCAAGGCCGGGCTTCGCCGCGTGTCAGAATTTCGGATGAGAGCGAGGAACTGCTGGATTCGGCAGGCGGCATCGTTGGGGCGCTGCCCTGGCTCGGCACGTTGCCGTTCTTTGTGCTCAACGCTGACACATTCTGGGTCGGCGGTGACGAAAATCTGGCCGAACTTGGCCTTGCCTGGGATGACGCGCGCATGGATATTCTACTCATGCTTGCCGATCTCGACCATTCGACGGGACATTCGGGCCGTGCCGACTTTCTGCTGGCGCAGGATGGCCGATTGAGCCGCGCCGGTGGCGCGCCCGACGGGTTGATCTATGCAGGTGCGGCCATCGTAAATCCGGGGATTTTTGCCGGCGCAGCTGCCGAACCGCATTCGCTCAATCTCTATTTCGACCGGGCGATCGCCGAAGGCCGGCTCTACGGCCATCCGATGAGGGGCCACTGGATCACGGTCGGCACGCCCGATGCGATCGCGACCGCCGAAGCGGCCGTGGCGCGCCACTCTGCAAACCTATGACCGGCAGGGCGGGGCCGAAGGTCTTTTCCATTCCGGCCGGCGTGGCATTCCTGCCGACCCTGGCCGATGCCGTTTTCACCAATCGTCTGGCGCCGGGTGCGCCGCCAGACGATCCTCTGGCTCTCGCCGCGACCACCATCTTCGTGCCCACCCGCCGCGCCGCGCGCGAGCTCCGCGCTGCTTTTCTTGAAAGGCTGGGGTGCCGCGCCGCAATCCTGCCGCAGATCCGGCCGCTGGGTGAGTTTGAGGAAGACCTCGGGGCGTTCGAACCCGTGTCTGCCGACGCACTTGATCTCGCACCGCCCATCGGCGCGCTTGATCGTGTGCTGACGCTGGCACCGCTGGTGCAGGCATGGAAGGCGCGTCTGCCTGCACACATTCGCGCCCGTTTCGGCGAGGATGTTGTGGTGCCCGCCTCAACCGCGGACGCCATCTGGCTGGCGCGTGATCTTTCCGCGCTGATGGACGAGATCGAGATCGAAGGCGCTGACTGGTCCAGGCTTCAGGGACTCGTGCCTGACGATCTGGCCGGGTGGTGGCAGGTCACGCTCGACTTCCTGGCAATCGTCACCGAGTATTTTCCGGCTGAACTGGAAGCACGGCGGCTTGCCAGCCCTGGCGCGCACCTGACCGCGATGATTGATGCCGAAACCGCCCGGCTGAAGCGCAATCCACCGCAAGGCCCGGTGATCGCCGCCGGTTCCACGGGCTCCATTCCCGCAACGGCGAGGCTGCTTGCGGCAATTGCCGGCTTGCCCAATGGCGCGGTGGTACTGCCAGGCGTTGACCTCGCGATGGACGACGCGTCCTGGTCGCTGCTGGGCGTCGAGCCGCGCCAGCCGGCGACCTTCGGCCATCCGCAATTCGGACTGGCGAAGCTGATAAAGGCTTTGGGTACCGACCGCTCCGAGATCGAGACAGTAGGCGAGCCAACGTCCGCACTTGCGGCCCGGGCGCGCCTTCTCAGCGAGGTGCTTCGTCCTGCAGAAACCACCAGCGAATGGGCGCTGTCACGCTCGACCGCAGGTGCACTGCTGGCGGGCAAATCGCTCGACGAAGTCACCGTGGTCGAAGCCGCCAACGAGCACGAGGAAGCGCTTGCGATCGCCGTCGCGCTGCGCCGTGCGGTGGGCGAGGGCCGCAAGACGGCACTCGTTACGCCGGACCGCGCGCTGGCGCGCCGCGTTGCGGCCGAGCTTCGCCGTTTCGGCTTGCAGGCCGACGATTCCGGTGGCCGCCAGCTGCGGCATTATCCTGCCGCGTCGCTGCTGTTGCGGACGGTGGAAGTGGCACTGGCGCCAGGCGATCCCCTTGCGCTTCTGTCGCTGATGAAGAACCCTCTTCTGTGCTGTGCAATGCCGCGTCGGGCGGCGCGCAGGGCGGCGGAAGTCACGGAGCTGGTCGCGTTTCGGGGCGGCACCGGACGGCCGGATGTCGCGGAGCTGAATGCGCTTTTCGAGAACCGGCTGGCTGCCATGGAACGTGAGGAGGTGCGCAGACCCTTCTGGCGGTCGCGCATCACCGCCGCCGAAATCGCCGATGCCCGCGCGCTGACGCTGGCGATCGCCGAAGCAGTCGCACCGCTGATCGAGCTGCGCGGTAAAGCGCAGGTGTCGCTATGCGATGTCGCGCGCATGTCGGTTGAGGCCATCGAGGCGCTTGGCAGAAGCGGGGACGGCGGCCTTGCCGACCTTTATGGCGGTGATGGCGGGGAGGCTCTGGTCAAATTCCTGCGCGAGCTTACGGGTTCGACCACGCCGCTGGTCTTCTCGGCTTCCGAGTGGCCGGACATGCTGGCGGCGCTCATCAGCGGCGTTGCGGTGAAACCGCCCCAGGGAGCCGACAGCCGAGTCGCGATCTGGGGTACGCTGGAAGCCCGGTTGCAGCATGTCGATACGCTGGTGCTTGGCGGTCTCAATGAGGGAAGCTGGCCGCACCGTGCAAACGCTGATCGCTTCATGTCCCGGCTGATGAAAGCGGGCCTTGAACTGGAGCCGCCGGAGCGTCGCCTCGGCCAGGCAGCGCATGATTTCTGGATGGCGGCGAGCATGCCGGAGGTGATGCTGACGCGCTCGGTGCGCGCCGGCGATGCGCCGGCGGTGGCTTCGCGCTGGATGCAACGCCTTTTGACCTATGTCGGTGAGCCGATGGCAACGCAGCTGCGCAATCGGGGTGCAGCCCTCATCGCCCGCGCGCGAAGGCTCGACATGCAGCCGGCGGCAAGCCCCATAGCCCGCCCGAGCCCGACCCCGCCGGTGATCGCGCGCCCCAAGCGTTTTTCGGTTACCGAAATCGAGACGCTGCGCCGCGACCCCTATGCCGTCTATGCCAGACGCGTTCTGGGGTTGCGCCCGCTCGACCCGTTCATTCGCGACCCGGGCGCTGCCGATCGCGGCACGCTGTTCCACGACATCCTGCACGCCTTCGTCGCGACAGGTGCGGATCCGCGCGACGAAGGCGCGGAGGCGCGCCTGCTCGAAGCTGGACGAAAGGCCTTCGCCACGGCCAGGCTCCCGCCGGATGTGCATGCGGTCTGGTGGCCGCGCTTCGTTGCACTTGCCGGTTCGGTCGTAGACTGGGAGCGCAACGAGCGTCCGGCGCAGATTGAAGCCCGCCTCGCAGAGGCGGTGGCAACCGCGGCGAAAATCGGCCGCACCGGGGCAACCTTGCATGGCCGGGCCGACCGTATCGACCTTCTGCCCGGAGGCCATGCCGACATTCTCGATTACAAGACCGGCTCCTATCCCACGAAAGCTCAGGCGCACACACTGCTTTCGCCGCAACTGGCGCTGGAGGGTGCGCTGCTGGAGCGTGGTGCATTTGAGGAGGCTGGCAAACGAAAGCCGAACGAACTCGCCTATGTCCGGCTGAAGGCGAATGGCGGCGTGTTTGAGGAGTCAGTGCTCGAATATAAGAAGAAGCATGTCAAAGCGGCCTCGTTGACTGCGGATGCATGGCAGCGGCTGGAGCTTCTGGTCGCTCATTACGCTACCGAATCGAATGGTTACATCTCCCGCGCTCTGCCCTTCCGTGAGGGGGATACGGACGGCGACTACGACCATCTTGCGCGTGTGCTCGAATGGTCGGCCTCGGGTGGAGGCGAGCCGCCCGAATGAACGGCAAGCTGTCCATCCCGGCCGATACCGTCTCCGCGCAGAAACTGGCCGCTAGGCCGGATCTTTCCGCGTGGGTGTCGGCGCATGCCGGTTCCGGCAAGACACATGTACTGTCGCAGCGCGTGGTGCGGCTATTGCTCGACGGGTGCGAGCCTTCGAAGGTGCTGTGCCTCACCTATACGCGCGCCGCCGCCGCCAATATGGCGAACCGCGTCTTCGGCGATCTTGCCTCCTGGGCGCTGATGGAGGATGCGCCGCTCGCCGAGGTGATCGCCAATCTGACCGGGGCCTCCCCGGACACCAGACAGCTCGCCGCGGCGCGCCGGCTCTTTGCCCGTGCGCTGGAAACGCCAGGCGGGCTGAAAATCCAGACCATCCATGCCTTCTGTGAAGCCGTGCTGCAGCAGTTTCCGCTGGAGGCCAATATTGCCGGTCATTTCGAGATGCTCGATGCGCGCCAGGAAGCGATCCTGATCGCCGAAGCGCGCCGCGACATGATAGCCGGCGCAGATACCGGGCACGATCCGGCGCTTGCCCGCGCCTTTCCCGACATTCTGGCGACAGCCGGTGAGTTCGGGCTCGATGCGCTGCTGGGCGAGATCGTGAGGTATCGCGACGGGCTGCGGCGGTTCATCGCCGAAGCGCGCGACGAGGATGGCGGATTCTCGGTCTTGCGCACCGAGTTCGGATTTGCGCTGGACGATACCGCTGACAGTGTCGCCGCCGGCGTATGGCCGCTGCCGCGGTTCGATGCGGCCTATTTCCGGCGGTTCGCCGAGCAAGCGCAACTGTCAGGTGCAGCTGCGGTGGTGAAGGATATGCTGCCCGAAATGACTGCAGCCTTCACGGAAGCATCGGCGGAAAGGCGTCTCGACCATCTGGTGAACGGCTTCCTCAAATCCACCGACGGCCAGCCCTATGCCGCAAGCCGATTCAAGAAGCAGCTGCGCCTCGAATTGCCCGATCTGTACGATCGCTATCAGGCGGCCGCAGGGCACATTATGGAGGTGCGCGACCGGCTGGCGCTGTTCCGCATGGTCGAGGCAACAGGCTCGGCGCTCACCATCGCCGACTGGCTGATCGCGCGATACGAGCGCATCAAGAGCGCCCGCGGCTATCTCGATTTCAACGACCTCATCGGCCGTACCTCTGCGCTTCTTGCGCGCGCCGACGCCAGCGCGTGGGTGCAATACAAGCTCGACCAGGGCATCGACCACATATTGATCGACGAGGCGCAGGACACCAGTCCTGACCAGTGGCGCGTGGTGAAGAGCCTCGCCGCCGAGTTCTTTGCCGGTCGCGGCGCGCGCGACCATATCCGCCGAACGATCTTCGCCGTCGGCGACGAAAAACAGTCGATCTATTCCTTCCAGGGCGCCGTGCCGGAAGCCTTCGCTGAAAGCGGTTACGAATTTGCGCGCAGCGTTGCGACTGCCGATGGCCGTTTCGAGCGGGTAAGGCTCACCCGCTCATTCCGCTCCACTGACGATGTGCTGCAGGCCGTCGATCTGGTGTTTGCCGACGATATCAGGCGCAAGGGGCTGACGCGCGATCCAGACCTGATCGTGCATGACGGCATCCGCACCGGCCAGCCGGGCTACGTCGAGTTGTGGCCCTCGCTCGGACCGGAGACGGTGGAGGAACCCGACGATTGGACGCAGCCGGTCGACCATGCCTCGGCGCCTTCCGTGCGGCTTGCCGAGACCATTGCCGATACAATCGGCAGCTGGCTTCGCGACGGCGAGATACTGGAAGGTCAGAAACGCAGGCTCACGCCGGGCGACATTCTGGTTCTGGTGCGCAAGCGTGGCAGCTTCGTTCATGCGTTGACCCGTGCGCTGAAGGATGTTGGTCGCGCCGTGCCGGTGGCGGGTGCCGACCGTCTGGTGTTGACGGACCATATTGCGGTGAAGGATCTGCTGGCGATTGCCCGCTTCGTGCAGCAGCCGGAGGATGACCTGTCGCTGGCTGCCCTGCTTCGCAGCCCGATCTTCGGCCTGACCGACAAGGAGCTGTTTGCGTTCGCGCATGACCGGGATCACCAGTCGCTTTATTCATCCCTGCGCCACCAGGCCGAAGGCGACCTGCTGTTGGGGAATGTTGTCAGAACGCTTGAAGCCTGGAGAGACAGCGCGGCTTTCCAGCCGGTGTTCGAATTTTATGCCGGGCTGCTCGCCGGTGCGCCGGGCACGCCGGCTGTGCGTGCGAAACTTGTGGCACGGCTCGGCGCCGAAGCCGGTGACGTGATCGATGAATTTCTGAGCTTCTGCCTGGCGATCGAACAGACCGGAGGTGATGGGCTGGAGGCGCTGCTTGCGGCGCTCGATGAATCCGCACCCGAGATCAAGCGCGAGATGGATCAGAACCGCGACGAAGTGCGGATCATGACCGTCCATGCATCGAAAGGTCTGGAAGCGCCGGTTGTCTTTCTGGTCGACCCGGGCAGCGAGGCGTTCCATACACAACACCTTCCCGTGCTTATGCCGTTTCGCTCACGTAACGGCGATTGGTCGGGCGATGGCTACCTGTGGCGCGCCGGACCGGGTGCGGCAAATCCCTTTGCGAAGGGTCGGGGCGCGTCAATCCGCGACGCCGCGGAAGAAGAGTATCGCCGCCTGCTTTATGTCGGCATGACACGGGCAGAAGACCGGCTGATCGTATGCGGTTATCACGGCGTACGTGGCCGTCCGACGCTTTCCTGGCATGGCATGGTGGAAGCCGCGCTTCAGGGCTCCGAACATACCCAATCACGTGAAATCCAGGGCATGGACGTGCCGGCCCTGCGGTTCCGCTATACGACGTTTGATGAGGCTGAGGCGCCGCAGATCGACCAACCTGAGCGCGAGATGCCAGTTCGCACTGTCGCCCCCGATCCGCTCGGACCTATGCCTGCCGCGCCCAGGCCTCCGCCTCCGCTACGACCTTCCGGCGCTGGCTATACTCCCGACGATGATGCAGGACAGCCAGTCGCTCCCGCGTCGTCGCCGGTGCTCGACCCGAATCGCGAGCCATCATTTGCGCAGGCGCGCGGTATTGCAGTTCATCGGCTGCTGCAGCTTCTTCCAACCATGGCGCCGGCGGAGCGCTTGCCTGCTCTTGAGCGCTACCTCTGTTCGATTGCTTCTGATTGGCCGCAGACCGAACGCGATCGCATTGCCGAATCGGTCAGTGCGATTCTGTCCGATTCGGCGTTTGCCGGCGTCTTTGCGCCGGGTTCCCGCGCGGAAGTGTCGCTGATGGGCGAAGTGGAGGCGGGCGGGCGCCGCTGGTCGGTGTCGGGCAAGGTCGACCGCCTCGCAGTCTCGGACGACGGAGTTCTGATCGTCGACTACAAGACTGGCCGCCTTGCGCCGCGCAATGCAGAGGAAGTGCCGGAAAACCAGGTGCGGCAGCTGGCGATCTACCGCGCTCTGCTTGAGCCGATCTACCCCGGCCGCACCGTGCGTGCTGCGCTTCTTTTTACAGAAGGGCCGCGTCTCATCGAGCTCGACGCACAAGCGCTCGACGCCGCGCTGGAGGCGCTCACCACCCCGTGACTTGCGGCCAGCTTGACGGCGCGGGCATGAAGGCCCACATCTGGATCAACTTCGGAACATGCAAGGAGTGCCCGCAATGGCCACCGTGAAAGTCGACAACAACAGCTTCAAGAGCGACGTGCTGGAAGCCGCAGAGCCGGTCGTCGTGGATTTCTGGGCCGAGTGGTGCGGTCCCTGCAAGATGATCTCGCCGGCACTGGAAGAGATCGCCAACGAACTGGGCGGCAAGGTCAAGGTTGCCAAGCTCAATATTGACGAGAACCCAGAGCTCGCAGCACAGTATGGCGTGCGTTCCATTCCGACGCTGATGCTCTTCAAGGGTGGCGAAGTCGCCGACATGAAGGTGGGCGCCGCTCCCAAGACCGCACTTTCGGCATGGATCGGCGGTGCGGTCGGCTGATCCGAAGGAAATGGGTTCCTGGAAAAGGCGCGGGTTTCCGCGCCTTTCTTATGCCGGCAGCGTGCCGTTGGCTTCCAGGACAGCGCCAATAAGATAAAGTGATCCGCAGATCAGGACACGCGGCGGAGTTTCTTCCTCGTCCCAGGTATCGCGCAGAAGCTTCAGTGCATTTTCGACGGAGGCAACCGGCTCGGCCGACAGCCCCGCCTCCATCGCTCGAACCGTGAGTTCCGACGGGGACACACCCGCATCGCTGGATTCAACGGGCACGGTATATACATGGCGTACCATACCCTCGAACGCCCGGAAGAACCCGCTCTGATCCTTGGTGTTCAGCATTCCCGCTATCAGGAACAGCGGACGCGAAAACCGCTCCTCTTCCCCGGCCAGCGCCTCGGCAATCACCAGTCCTGCTCCGGGATTGTGCCCGCCATCGATCCAGATTTCGGAACCCTCCGGCGCGTTTTCCCACAGGCGTCCGGCAGGCAGTTTCTGCAGCCGCCCGGGCCAGCTCACGGTGCTCATGGCGCGGTCGGCCACTTCGGCATCAATGGCAAAACCGGCGGCCCGAACCGCCGCGATCGCTGCTGCCGCATTGGCAATCTGATGCCGTCCCTGTAACCGTGGCAGCGCGATATCCATCAGCCCGTATCCATCCTGATAGATCAGTCGCCCGTTTTCCTCATGAGCCAGGAAGTCGGTTCCGTAGGCAATGACCGGTGCGCCCACGCGCTCCGCGGTCTCGATCAGCACATCGCGTGCGGTCTCGCTCGGCTGCGCGCCGATCACCACCGGCACGCCTGGTTTGATGATGCCTGCCTTCTCCGCGGCAATCAGCTCGACCCGGTCGCCGAGATAGGCCTCATGATCGAGAGAAATCGGCATGATCACCGATACGGCTGGTTTTTCGATAACGTTGGTAGCGTCGAAACGTCCGCCGAGCCCGACTTCCATGATCGTGGCGTCGGCTTGGTGTTCGGAAAACAGAAGGAACGCCACCGCGGTGAGAATCTCGAACACGGTTGTGGGATCGTCGCCATTTGCGTCCGCCGCGCGGTGGATCGCATCGGCGAGGACAGCGTCGGAAACAAGCTGCCCGCCGCCCTTCCCGGCGATTCGGTATCGCTCGTGCCAGCGTACCAGATGCGGTGAAATATGCGCATGTACGGTGTGGCCGCCGGCCTCCAGCAGCGCCCGTGAAAATGCCACGGCCGAGCCTTTGCCGTTGGTGCCGGCGATATGGATCACCGGTGGCAGCTTTTTTTCGGGATGGCCGAGCCGTCCCAGCAACGATCTGATTCGGTCGAGCGAAAGGTCGAAGCCCTTCTGGTGCAGCGACATCAGCCGATCGATTTCCTGGTCGGCAGTTAGGGTCGTCATGGAAGTGTCTCGGTCGATGGCGTACGGGCTGGTTTACGAAAACCCGAATTACTGCGTGGCCGGCTGCTCGCTCTCCGGCTCCGGGGCGGGCAATGCCGGTGCGTCGGGATCGGCCGCAGTCGCTTCCGGCACAGGCGACTTCAACAGCAGGCGCAGCAGGCGCGCCACGGTGGCTTTCATTTCCAGCCGTGAGACGACCATATCGACCATGCCGTGTTCCATTAGATACTCCGCCCGCTGGAAGCCCTCGGGCAGTTTCTCGCGGATTGTCTGTTCGATCACGCGCGGGCCGGCAAATCCGATGAGCGCGCCCGGCTCCGCAATATGGATGTCACCCAGCATGGCGTAAGAGGCCGTGACGCCGCCCGTGGTCGGGTTGGTCAATACGACGATATAGGGCAGGCCGGCTTCTTTCAGCCGATCCACCGCGACTGTCGTGCGCGGCAACTGCATCAGTGAAAGGATGCCTTCCTGCATCCGCGCGCCGCCCGATGCGGCAAACAGCACCAGCGGCCGTTTTTCGGCCAGCGCGGTCTCGAATGCCTTGATGATGGTCTCGCCCGCCGCCATGCCGAGCGAACCGCCCATGAAGGCGAAGTCCTGAACCACCGCGACAATCGGGAGGTCTTCGATCGTCCCTTGCGCGGCAAGCACGGCATCTTCGAGCGCGGTCTTGTTGCGTGCTTCCTTCAGGCGGTCGACATAACGTTTTTCGTCGCGGAATCTCAGCGGATCGGTGGCGACTTTCGGAATATCCAGCGTCTCGAACGCGCCGTTGTCGAAGAAGTGCTCCAGCCGCTCCTTGGCCGAAATCCGCATGTGATGGCCTGAGGAGGGGATGACGAACTGGTTTTCCTCGAGGTCCTTGTGGAACACCATCTCGCCGGTTTCGGGGTCCTTGATCCAGAGATTTTCCGGCATGTCCCGGCGCCCGAGAATCGAGTTGATCTTCGGCCGGACGAAGTTGGTGATCCAGTTCATTTGCGGTCTCCCTTCGCGGATACGCTGCGGCGATACATGGAGAAACTATTGGGCGGCGGCAAGGCGGGCCTGGCGCACGCCCTGCGCAAGTCCGCCGACAAGCGTTGCCACGGCATCCGCCGGATCGGCTGTCTTTCTGCCGTCGGCGGTGAGCACATTTGCGACTGCGTTCACGATTGCGGTGCCAACGACCACGCCGTCGGCCGAAGCCCCGATCGCTCGCGCCTGCTCGGCCGTCTTGACGCCGAAACCTACACAGACTGGCAGATCGGTATGTGCCTTGATGCGGTTGACCGCTGCGCCGACTTTGGTGGTATCGGGCAGCGCCGATCCTGTGATGCCGGTCATCGATACGTAATAGACAAAGCCGGATGTGTTGTTCAGCACTGCCGGCATGCGCTTTTCGTCGGTCGTCGGCGTTGCGAGGCGAATGAAGTTGAGTCCGGCTTTGAGAGCGGGAACGCACAGTTCCTCATCCATCTCGGGCGGCAGGTCGACTACGATCAGACCATCGACGCCGCAGGTCTTGGCGTCGCGCAGAAACCGCTCGACGCCGTAAATGTAGATCGGGTTGTAATAGCCCATCATCACGATCGGCGTGTCGTCGTCTTGCCTGCGAAAGTCTGCCGCCATTGCCAGCGTCTTGGCCAGCGTCTGCCCGCCCTTGAGTGCGCGCAGGCCCGCCGCTTGGATTGCCGGACCGTCGGCCATCGGGTCCGAAAAGGGCATGCCGAGCTCGATGACGTCGGCGCCCGCTTTGGGCAGCGCCTTCATGATCGACAGCGAGGTCTCATAGTCGGGATCGCCGCCCATGAAATAGGTCACGAGCCCCGGCCGGCCCTCGGCTTTCAGTGCCGCGAAGCGGCGGTCAATGCGTGTGGTCATGCGTGTTTCCTGTTCGCCGGTCCGGCTCTGAAGTCTTTCACTCGGCGTGTTCGCGCACCTGGATGGTCACTGCGAAGGCATAAAACCCGTCGCGCGCGATCCGGCTCATCGCCTCGCCGCCGTCAAAGGCAATGCGTTTGGCATCGTCATCCGCGATCCGTGTCATCAGCGCAAGGTTGCGGCTTTCTCGGATGCCTTTCGGATTTTCGCGCATGTCGTCGGCGCGGATCGCCACATAATGCTGCGGGTTCTGTTTCGAACGGTAAATCTCGAACATGGCTGGCTTGCCTCCCGGCTGCTTGCACACCGTCCGTACTATAGCTCATGTCCGAGAATCTTGCCGACCGTGAAGACATCCTTGTCGCCGCGGCCGCACAGATTCATGACGATGATCTGATCTTTTGCCATTTTCGGTGCGCGCTTGATGACTTCCGCCAGAGCATGCGCGGGTTCCAGCGCCGGGATGATGCCCTCGAGACGAGTGAGCAGCTGGAACGCCTCCAGCGCCTCGTCGTCCATGACCGGCACATAGTCCACCCGCCCGCTATCCTTCAACCAGGAATGCTCAGGCCCGATGCCGGGATAGTCGAGGCCGGCCGAAATCGAGTGGCCCTCATTGATCTGGCCGTCTTCATTCTGCAGCAGGTAGGTGCGGTTGCCATGCAGTACGCCCGGCCGCCCGGCCGTCAGCGAGGCGCAATGCTCGTCGCCTGCAAGCCCCTTGCCGCCGGCTTCCACGCCCACGATCTGCACGTCCTCGTCGTCCAGGAACGGGTGGAAAAGACCGATGGCGTTGGAGCCGCCGCCGACGGCCGCAACCAGCATATCGGGCAGCCGCCCCTCGGCTTCCATCATCTGTTCGCGCACCTCGCGGCCGATGACGGACTGAAATTCGCGCACCAGCTCGGGATAGGGGTGCGGGCCGGCGGCGGTGCCGATCAGGTAGTAGGTGTCCTCGACATTGGTCACCCAGTCGCGCAACGCCTCGTTCATCGCGTCCTTGAGAGTGCCGTGGCCCGACGTTACCGGCCGCACCTCGGCGCCGAGAAGCTTCATGCGGAACACATTGGGCGCCTGCCGCTGAACGTCGGTGGCGCCCATATAGACCACGCAGGGATAACCGAAGCGCGCGGCAACTGTGGCGGAGGCCACGCCATGCTGGCCGGCACCCGTTTCGGCGATGATGCGCGTCTTGCCCATGCGCTTGGCGAGCAGAATCTGCCCGAGGCAGTTGTTGATCTTGTGCGAGCCGGTGTGATTGAGTTCGTCGCGCTTGAAGTAGATTTTCGCGCCGCCGAGATGTTCGGTCAGGCGCTCGGCGAAATAGAGCGGCGACGGCCGGCCCGTATAGTGCTTGTTGAGCTGCTCGATCTCTGCCTTGAATGCCGGATCGTCCTTGGCCTCGTTCCAGTGGTGTTCGAGGTCGAGGATCAGCGGCATCAGCGTTTCGGCGACAAATCGGCCGCCGAACATGCCGAACATGCCCTGCTCGTCGGGTCCGGTGCGGAAGGAATTCGGCAACGCCGGCTTGTTCATGGCCCGGCCTCCTGGCTGTTCGGGCCAGTCAGGCCGCGCTTGTCGATTGCGCTTCCTGCACGGCCCCGAAGAAATCTCTGATCAGCCCCACATCCTTGATGCCCGGCGCACTTTCGACGCCGGAGGAAATGTCTATCCCGGGCGGGTTCGCCAGTCGCTGGGCCTCGCCGATATTGGCGGCGTTGAGCCCTCCGGAAAGCATGTAGTCGATGTCCGCGTCAAGGGCGGTGAGTATGCGCCAGTCGAAGGTGACCCCATTGCCGCCGGGAAGCTCGGAGCCTTTTGGCGGCTTGGCGTCGAGCAGAAACCGGTCTGCGACATCCCGATATGCGGCGATCCTGTCGAGATCGCCGGGTTCCGAAACGGACAGCGCCTTCATAACCGGGAGGCTGTAGCGCGCGCGGATCGCTGCCACCCGCTCGGGCGTTTCGCGCCCGTGAAGCTGCAGCATGTCTGGCGACATGGCGAGTACGATCTCGTCGAGAAACGCGTTGTCGGCGTCGACCGTGACTGCCACCGCATCCGCCTGGCCCCGCGCGGCGAGCCGCAGGTCGCCCGCGAGTTCGGGAGCCAGATAGCGCGGGCTTTTGGCGAAGAAGATGAAGCCGATGTGGGTCGCGCCGCCGTCAAGTGCGGCAGCGATCGTTTCGGGCGTTTTCAGCCCGCAGATTTTGATGTCGAGCGCCATGTGACAAGCAAATACAATGCGCTTGGGCCGGTGTCGAGATTCAGCCGCATACCGCTTGAGATGCCGGTGAACGATCTGGCCCGAGGCAAGCACACAGGACCCGACCGGCTCGCGGTAAAGTCACACGCGGCCGAGCGAATCGTCCTCAAAGTCCGGTGTTGAGGCCACTTGCATATAGGATTGCCGACGGCGTAGCGGCCCATTTGTTTTTTGGAGAAGTCCTGTACGCTTTGCGGCGCCCGACGAGCCGCGACAACCAGGACGAAGCCAATCAAGCTCAGGAATCACGTGTTCAATATAATGCACGTCCGGATATGAAACGTGGATACAACCGCGTTTGGGCACGTGAAGTCACGGCATTGGCCGTCATCCGGCCCCAATTCGCATTCAATCGAACTGTCAAATGAAGAAGCCCGAGACCAAACGCCCGCCCATCGCGCGCCTGCCGCTCAAGATCGAGATCGATCTTCTGCTTGCCCGCGGGGCTCACGCCGCCGTTATCGTACTGGGAATTGTCGGTACGGTGTTTGCCTTACACGCTGGCGCGTTCATCCTCATGCCGGTCGCGCTGGCAGTCACGGTCGGCCTGATGCTTGGCCCGGCCGCGGCATGGCTGGAGCGGCGCGGCGCGGCGAGCTGGGTGTCGTCGGCCGCGGTTGTGCTTCTGTTTATCGCCGCCGTCTGCGTTCTTGCGCTTGCGCTGATGGGCCCGCTTTCGTTCTGGGCCGGTGAGCTGCCGCGGATCTGGAACAGGCTGCAGATCCACCTTGCCGAACTGCGCGGTCCGATCAACGCGCTGAAGAACCTTCAGGAGGAGATGGGCTCCCTGATTGGTGGTTCCGGTTCGACACTCAAGGTCGAGCAGGAGGGCGCGGGCGTCGAGGATGTCGCCTTTCTTGCGCCTGCGATCGTGGCGCAAATCCTGCTTTTCATGGCGAGCCTCTATTTCTTTGTTGCCACGCGAAACGACATCCGCGCGGCCCTGCTGAGGGTTTGTTTCAATCGCAGATTGCGCTGGCGGGTCGCGCATATCTTCCGCGACGTGGAGGCACTCGTTTCGCGCTATCTGCTGTCGATCACCGCGATCAATGCCGGCCTTGGCGTCGCGGTCTCGCTGGTCCTGTGGCTGGTCGGCGTGCCTTCGCCGCTTCTGTGGGGGGCGCTTGCCGGCCTGCTGAACTTCGTCATCTATATCGGTCCCGCCATCATGGCCGTCATCCTCTTCGCCGTGGGTCTCTCAATTGGCGATACAATTGGCCAGAGCCTCGTGCCGCCGCTCGCTTTTCTGGGGGTCAATTTTCTGGAAGCGCAGTTTGTGACGCCGATGGTCGTTGGCCGCACCATGACGCTCAATCCGTTTCTGGTGTTGTTGGCACTGGCGTTCTGGCTGTGGCTGTGGGGTCCGATCGGCGGCTTCATAGCCATTCCCGCACTGCTGATTACCATCGCGATTGCACGCAACATCCTGCCGGGCATGAGCAGCCCGGAGATGCGCTGAGCCCGCCTCAGCCGAACCCGATTGCCTGAAGCGCCGGGCCGTTGCGCTTCAGCCAGGCCTTCGCCTCGTCGGTGCGCGGGCAGAGCTCGCGGCAGAGCTTCCAGAATTTCGGTCCGTGGTTCATCTCGATGAGATGCGCCACTTCATGCGCTACGAGGTAGTCGATCACGGTGCCTGGCGCCATCGCGATGCGCCAGGAGAAGGAGAGCGCGCCGTCGGACGTGCATGAACCCCAGCGGGAGCTCGTATCCTTGAAGCGCACCGATTTCGCGCGCCGGCCAACAGCGGCCGTATGTTTGGCAACCAAAGCCTCGATTTCGCGCTTTGCCTCGCGTTTCAGAAAATCGGCGACGCGACGCTGCAGGAAGCGGCGGTCGCCATGCACGATGAGCACCGGCCCGTCGTTGGTCTGTCCGATTTCGGCCATGCCGCGCTTGCCGGGTTCGTGCACGATGAGGTGGGGCACGCCACGCAGCGGTATCTTGATGCCCGGCCGCACCTGCGGCTGATCGGGCAATTTGGCGAGCCGCTGCTCCAGCCAGCCGCGATTGCGCTCCAGAAACCGGTCCACTTCGCGGATGGATACACCGGGTGGGACGGTAATGCGCAGTCCGGTACCGCCGGCGGCGATGCGCAGCGTCAGTCGCGTGGCGCGGTCGTTTTCAACGATCCTGAGCGGCACAGTGCGTCCGGCGACCTCATGGTCGCGCGTCAGCGGCTCGGGTTTCTTCTGGCGCAGGAACGCGAAACTCATCGGGCCAATCTAGGCGATTCGCGGGCCATGCCTCCAACGAAAAACGGCGCCCTGCGGCGCCGTCTTTCATCATGACTGGAGTTTTGACGTTCAGTCGTCGAGCAGGCCTTCGCCCTTGCCGTCTTTCTTCTTCTTCGAAGTAGTGGCTGGGGTGGACTTGGAGCGTTCGGCCATGAAGCGGTCGAACTCGTCCTGATCCTTGGCCCGGCGCAGCTCGCGCAGATAGTCGTCGAACTGTTCGCGCATCTCGTCGAGCTTGCGGCGCTCTTCCTCGATTCGCTCGAGTTCCTTCGCGCGCCAGTCGTCGAAAGCGACGTTGCCGGTGCGAGCATGCCCGCGGAAGTGTCCGCGGCGGCAGTTGGCAAACATGCCGTCGGTGGCCTTGTTCACATCGCGCTTGAATCCGTCGAGGCGGTCGCCCCACAGAATGTAGGCGAGCATGGCAAGGCCGAGCGGCCAAAACACCATGAAGCCGATCACCATCAGCGCGATGGTGGCTGGCGTCCAGGCAGGACGTATCAATGCGGAATTGGTCATCGTTACCCGTTCCCTGTCAGTGCTGGGCAGCCGGTCGTGGCTGCATGAATTCGAAATGGGAACGGGTTTCGTCCGTTTCAATGACGGATTCGAACAAATCGACCAAGTTATTGTTTTTGAAAGTATTTTCCGGCTGAATCAAGTACTGCCACTATCAGCCCGGCCATCAGGCCCCAGAATGCGGAGCCGATTCCGGCAATGGTCACGCCCGACGCGGTGACGGCGAAAGCGACCACCGCGGCGGTGCGCAATCCGGCGTCGCCGAGCGCCATCGTCAGCGCGTTGGCAAGCGGCGCGAGCAAGCCCAGCCCGGCGACCAGAATGATGAGCTGCGGCGGCAAGGCGTCGAACAGCGCCACCAGCGAAGCGCCGAACACGGCAAATATCAGATACCACAGGGCATAGAACGGCCCTGTTTTCCAGCGTTCCGCAGGATCGGGATGCGCGTCCGGACCAGTGCAGATCGCTGCCGAAATGGCTGCCAGGTTCGTTGTCACGGCGTTGAAAGGCGCTGAAAGCAGCGAGACTGCGCCGGTAAACCAGACCAGCAGTCCGGATGGCGGTTCATAGCCCGATGCCTTCAGCACCGCGATACCGGCAAGGTTCTGCGACGCCATCGTCACCAGGTAGATTGGCAACGCCAGGCCGAAGAAGCCGGCAAGCGTGAAGCGCGGCTCGGTGACGATGAGCGTCGAAAGCTCAGGTTCGGGAAAAGCGTCCACCCGGCCGAGCGCCCAGGCAAACGCAACGCCGGCCACCAGTACCGAAAGCACCGAAAGTGCGGGATTGATGAGCCTGACGACGAAAAACAGGGCTGCCAGAGGCAGAACCAGCAGCGGGTCGGACCCGGCTGCCTTGACCGCGCCTATCGCAAACGAAACGAGAATACCGGCCAGCATACCCGAGGAAAGCGAGGCCGGAATGCGCCCGACAAGGCGTGACAGCGGCCGGATCGTTCCGGTCACGATCAGCAGCGCGGCAACCATGATGAAGGCTCCCACGGCATCGTTCATGGTGAAGCCCCCAGCCGCCGCAAGCAGCGCCAGACCCGGAGTCGACCAGGCGGTCACCACAGGCATCTTCGTGCGCCACGACAGATATGCCGTCTCCACCGCCAGCGCCAGACAGACTGCCGTCACCCAGCTCGCGGTCTGCTCGCGCGTTGCGCCGAGTGCATCGGCCGCGGCGATGATGAGCGCCAGCGTTCCACCGAAGCCGACGATGGCGGCGACCAGCGCTGCCGCCGGGATCGAAAGGCGCATCGTCAGTTGCAAAGCTCGACCAGGTTGCGGGCCGTACGCGTAAGCAATGCCAGGTCCTGCGGCCGCGACAACCGGTGGTCGCCGTCACGTACCAGCGTCAGCGTCACATCGTCGGCGGAAAGATGCTCCACCAGCTTCTGCGCGTGTGTGTACGGTACGTCGGGATCGGACTTGCCTTGCAGGATGTGCACTGCGCAATGCGTATCGACGACACCGGTCAGGACGCGGTTTTTCCGCCCGTCCTCGAAAAGCGCTTTTGTGTAGACATTGGGTTCGTCGGAATATTCAGAAGGCTCTTCCAGATAGCCCTTTGTATCGAGCTCGCGGCGCTGTGCCTCTGTCAGCTCCGGCTCCATGAGTTCCGATGTAAAATCGGGCGCCGGTGCAATGAGCAGCATGCCCGCCAGCCGATCGCTCCTGCCGGCTTTTGCGAGTTCCTGCGCCATCCTCAGCGCGATCCAGCCGCCCATCGATGAGCCTACAAGGATCTGCGGTCCGCTTGTGAACCGTTCGAACACGGCGAGGCTTTCATCAAGCCAGCGTGAAATCGTTCCGTCCTCGAAGCGGCCGCCCGACACGCCGTGGCCGGAATAGTCGTGACGGGTGAAAGCAAGCCCGTTTTCGCCCGCCCATGCGTCAAGCGTGTCTGCCTTGGTGCCGGCCATGTCTGATTTGTAGCCGCCGAGCCACACCAGTCCGGGGGCCTTGCCCACCCGGTACCTGACGGCGATGGCGTTGCCGCCGACCTTGATGGTTTCGCTCTGTTCGGGATTCATGCTGAAGCCTCCGGCAGCGGCTATCGCATGTTCGGCCGTGCCGGTGAAGAGCCATGTTTATGGCCCACCCGGCCCGAAATAATGATTCCGACAGCAAACTATGCTATTGACTTGCGCGGCGCCGCTACCACATTGCGCGCCTTGCGTTCGGCGATGCACGGGCGCTCAAGCGATACTGGGTCAACGGCAGAAGGAGACAACGACCATTCGCAGACCATTCAAAGCCGCCGCACCGGTCAAGGAAGGACCGCGCGCAAATCGCGATATCCGTGTTCCGCGGGTTCAGCTCATCGATGAGGAAGGCAACAATCGGGGCGTCGTCGAAATCGACGAAGCGCTCAACATGGCCGATGACGCTGGTCTCGATCTTGTCGAGATTTCACCCAATGCGCAGCCGCCGGTGTGCAAGATCACCGATCTTGGCAAGCTGAAATATCAGGGTCAGAAGAAGGCTGCCGAGGCCCGCAAGAAGCAGAAGACCATCGACATCAAAGAGATCAAGATGCGTCCCAACATCGACACCCATGATTATGAGGTGAAGATGAAGGCGGTGCGCCGGTTCTTCGATGAGGGCGACAAGGTCAAGCTCACGCTGCGTTTCCGTGGCCGCGAGATGGCCCACCTCGAACTTGGCATGCAGTTGCTGAACCGCGTGCGCGAGGAAGTCGGAGAGATCGCCAAGGTGGAAGCCGAGCCGAAGCTCGAAGGCCGCCAGATGATGATGGTGCTGGCGCCGAAATAGCGCCGCCCGCCTTTGACGCAGAATCACAATCACGGCCTGTTGCGCTTTTCACGACGCATCGATATAAGGCCGCGTTCCGAACCGTCCGGCAGGGCATGCCGTGGCGGTTCTTAATGCTTAAGCTCACAAAAGCCACGAGCGAAGCGAGAAGCGGTCGACTGGCCGCCGCCGGCGATCCGGCGCCCTCGCGGAGCCGTCCGCATAGCGGACTGGCGTGAGCGCCTAAAACGGAGACAGCAAAATGCCCAAGATGAAGACCAAGTCTTCTGCCAAGAAGCGTTTCAAGATCACCGGGACCGGCAAGGTCAAGGTTGCTGCACAGGGCAAGCGCCACGGCATGATCAAGCGTTCCAACAAGTTCATCCGCGACGCGCGCGGCATGATGGTTCTGGCTGAGCCGGACGCCCGCAAGGTCGTCAAGAACTATCTGCCCAACGGCGGCGGCCTCTGAGCCGCTACGGAACCGAGCTTTTAAGGAGATCATGACATGGCACGCGTAAAAAGAGGCGTTACCGCCCACGCCAAGCACAAAAAGGTTCTCGGTCAGGCCAAGGGTTTCTACGGCCGCCGCAAGAACACCATCCGCACCGCCAAGCAGGCGGTCGAAAAGTCGATGCAGTACGCCTACCGCGACCGCAAGGCCCGCAAGCGCAATTTCCGCGCCCTGTGGATCCAGCGCATCAACGCCGCGGCGCGCGAACACGGCCTCACCTATGGCCGTCTGATCGACGGCCTCAACAAGGCCGGCATCGAGATCGACCGCAAGGTGCTTTCCGACATGGCGATCCACGAACCGCAGGCTTTCGCGGCGATCGTTGCGCAGGCCAAGACCGCGCTCGCCTATCTGAAAGACACCACGCCGAACGCTTTTGAAAGCGCTGTAGCTTAAGCTAGCGCCTTCCCAAGCATTCGAAAATCTGATTTGGGAAACCCGCGCTGGCTGGGCCGGCGCGGGTTTTTGCTTGTTAACGGGCCGCAAGAGGGCCCAAGCCGAGGCAATGAGACCGTGACCGAATTGATGACTGATCTGAAAGCGCTCGAAGAGACGCTGCTGGCCGAAATCGCCGCAGCAGGCGACGAGCAGGCGATCGAAGCCGTGCGTGTTGCAGCGCTTGGCAAGAAGGGCTCGGTGTCGGAGCGGCTGAAGTCGCTTGGCTCCATGACCCCTGAAGAGCGCCAGAGCTTCGGCCCGGCGATCAACGGCCTCAAAAACCGCATCGGCGATGCGCTTTCGGAGCGCCGCGCCACGCTGCGCGATGCCGCTATCGACGCCCGCCTGGCGCGCGAGACGCTCGACGTCACGCTGCCCGTCCGCCAGACTCCGGCGGAGCGGGGGCGCATCCACCCCATTACCCAGGTGATGGACGAAATCGCCGCCATTTTCGGCGACCTCGGCTTCGCTATCGCCGAAGGGCCGGATATCGAGACCGACTACTACAATTTCACCGCGCTCAACTTCCCCGAAGGCCATCCCGCGCGCGAGATGCACGACACCTTCTTCCTGGAGAAGGGCGAGCGCGATGAGGCCCGCCTTTTGCGCACGCACACATCGCCGGTGCAGATCCGCACCATGGAGGCCCAGGAACCGCCGATCCGCATCGTCATTCCGGGCAAGACCTATCGCTGCGATTTCGACGCCACGCACTCGCCGATGTTCCACCAGCTCGAGGGGCTGGTGATCGACAAGACGGCCAACGTCGCCAACATGAAATGGGTGCTCACCGAGTTCTGCAAGGCCTTCTTCGAGGTGCCTTCGCTCAACATGCGTTTTCGCCCGAGCTTCTTTCCCTTCACCGAACCGTCGCTGGAGGTCGATATTCAATGCGACCGCTCGCGTCCGGGCGAGGTGCTGTTCGGCCAGGGCAATGACTGGATGGAAATTCTGGGCTGCGGCATGGTGCATCCCAATGTCCTGCGTTTCGGCGGGCTCGATCCCGACGAGTATCAGGGTTTCGCCTGGGGCATGGGCATCGACCGTATCGCGATGCTGAAATACGGCATGCCGGACCTGCGTGCCTTCTTCGACGCCGATGTGCGGTGGCTGTCGCATTACGGCTTCCGCCCGCTCGACATGCCGACCTTGTTCGGTGGCTTGAGCAGCTAAGGATATATCGATGAAATTCACCCTTTCCTGGCTCAAGGATCATCTTGAGACCGACGCCACGCTCGACGAAATCGTCGAGAAGCTGACCATGATCGGCCTCGAAGTCGAAGCCGCCGACGACAAGGCCGCGCTGAAACCGTTTGTGATCGCCAAAGTGCTCACCGCCGAGCAGCATCCGGATGCCGACCGCCTGCGTGTGCTCTCGGTCGACACCGGCTCCGGCGATCCGGTTCAGGTCGTCTGCGGCGCGCCCAATGCGCGCGCCGGCCTTGTCGGCGCTTTCGCTGCGCCCGGCACTTATGTGCCCGGCATCGACGTCACGCTTTCGGTCGGCAAGATCCGCGGTGTCGAAAGCCACGGTATGATGTGCTCGGAGCGCGAGCTTATGCTCTCCGACGAGCATGACGGCATCATCGATATCGCCGAGGATGCGCCGGTGGGCACCTCGTTTGCCGCCTGGGCCAAGCTCGACGATCCGGTGATCGAAATCGGCCTGACTCCCAACCGGCCCGATGCGACCGGTGTCTATGGTATCGCCCGCGACCTCGCCGCCGCCGGTCTCGGCACGCTGAAGGACGGAACGGTTGCACCCGTTGCCGGCAAGGGCGAGTGCCCGGTCAAGGTCAAGATCGAAGCACCCGACATGTGCCCCGGCTTCGCGCTGCGGATGGTGCGCGGCGTGAAAAACGGCCCGTCGCCGAAATGGATGCAGCAGCGCCTGATCGCCATCGGCCTGCGCCCCATCAACGCGCTGGTCGACGTCACCAACTATGTCACCTTCGACCGCGGCCGCCCTCTGCACGTGTTCGATGCGGCCAAGGTGAAGGGCAATCTCGTCGTGCGTGCCGCCCGCGCCGGCGAAAAGGTACTGGCGCTCGATGGCCGCGAATATGAGCTGGCCGAAGGCCAATGCGTGATTGCCGATGAGAACGGCGTGGAATCGATCGCCGGCATCATGGGCGGTGAGCTGTCTGGCTGCGACGAGAACACCACCGACGTGCTGGTGGAATCCGCTCTGTGGGATCCGCTGACCACGGCGCGCACGGGCCGCGATCTCGGCGTTATCACCGACGCGCGCTACCGCTTCGAACGCGGCGTCGATCCCGAATTCATGGTACCGGGCGTCGATCTCGGGACACGACTCGTTATGGAGCTTTGCGGCGGCGAGCCGACCGATGCCGAAATCGTGCTCGGCAACCCGACCGCAACCGAGGGTGAGACGGTTGGCACAACCGGCCATCATTATCTCGAAGTCGATTTCCCGCTCGCGGAAACCAAACGGCTGACCGGGCTCGACGTCGGCCGCGAAGAAAGCATTGCGATTCTGAAGCGACTCGGCTTTGCGCCGAAAGGCAGCGAGGAAGGTGAAACCGTGCGTTTCGTTGTGCCGTCCTGGCGGCCGGATGTTGGCGGCAAGGCCGATCTGGTCGAAGAGGTGATGCGCATACATGGCGTCAACGAAATCGACCCGCAGCCGCTGTCCGCGCAGGGCGCAGTGAACGGCCGCACGCTGACCACGCTGCAGGTAAGAACCCGCAACGCCAAGCGCGCACTGGCTGCGCGCGGAATGATGGAGGCCGTCACCTGGTCGTTCATCCCGCATGCGCATGCCGAGCTGTTCGGCGGCGGCCAGGATACGCTGCGTCTTTCCAACCCGATCGCTGCCGACATGTCGGATATGAGGCCCTCGCTGCTGCCGGGGCTCATCAGCGCTGCGCAGCGCAATGCCGACCGCGGCTTCGCCGATGTCGCGCTGTTCGAGGTGTCTGGCACCTATGAGAGCGACGAGCCGGACGGCCAGCGCCGCGTGGCTGCCGGTGTCCGCCGTGGCACCGCGCATATGGACGGGCAGGGCAGGCATTGGGCCGGCGATGCACAGCCGGTCGGCGTGTTCGACGCCAAGGCGGACGCGCTGGCGGCGCTCGAAGCCTGCGGTGCGCCCGTCGCCAATCTGCAGATCGAGCCGGGCGGTCCCGCATGGTATCACCCTGGCCGCTCGGGCCTGATCAAGCTCGGGCCGAAAAATCTGCTTGGGACGTTCGGTGAGCTGCACCCGCGCACGCTCGAATCGCTCGATGCCGAAGGCCCGCTTTGCGGCTTCGAAGTGTACATCGATGCGATCCCGGAGCCCAAGGCCAAGGCGACCCGCACCAAGCCGCGGCTCGACATCTCGTCGCTGCAGGCGGTGAAGCGTGACTTTGCCTTCGTGGTGGATAGCGATGTCCAGGCGGCCAAGCTTGTGCGCGCCGCCGCCGGCGCCGACAAGAAGCTCATCACGGGCGTGCGCGTGTTCGACCTGTTCGAGGGCGCGTCGCTCGGCGAAGGCAAGAAGTCGCTCGCAATCGAGGTCGCTATCCAGCCGGTCGAAAAGACGCTGACGGACGAGGATTTCGAGGCGTTGGCTGCAAAAATCGTCGACAACGTCACCAAACAGACCGGCGGCGTGCTGCGGGGGTAAGCCTCTGATCGCCCGCCGCGGAGAGGGCTGTCTCGCGAAACGAGTCGGGTGAAGGCCGCCACTGGCCTTCCTCCGTACGACGGCCTAGGCTCGCCGAATTATTTCGGGAGACGTAAAATATGTTCCGATGGGGTATTCTCTCCACCGCCAAGATCGCGCGCGAGCAGCTCATTCCGGCGATCCAGGACGCCGAAAACGGGGTGCTTTCGGCGATTGCCAGCCGCGACGGAGCGAAGGCAAAGGCGCTGGCGGAGCGCACCGGCGCGCCGCACGCATTCGGGTCCTACGAGGAGATGCTGGCGTCAGACGCAATCGACGGCGTCTATATTCCGCTTCCCACCTCGCAACACGTCGAATGGGCTGTGAAAGCGGCCGATGCCGGCAAGCATGTGCTGGTCGAAAAGCCGCTGGCGCTGAACGCAGACGACATTGATCAGGTTATCGCGGCGCGCGACCGCAACAGTGTCGTGGTGTCGGAAGCCTTCATGGTCACTTACCATCCTCAATGGCGCAAGGTGCGCGAACTGGTGCTGGGCGGCGCGATCGGCAGGCTGCGCCATGTGCAGGGCGCGTTCAGCTATTTCAACGTCGATCCGGCCAATATGCGCAACCAGCCCGAACTCGGCGGCGGCGCGCTGCCCGACATCGGGGTTTACCCGACTGTGACCACGCGCTTCGTCACCGGGGCCGAACCGGCCCGCATTCAGGCAAGAGTGGACCGAGACCCGAAATTCGGCACGGACATCTATTCGAGCGTGAAGGCCGATTTCGGAGCGTTCGAGCTCACCTTCTACTGTTCCACCCAGATGGCCCAGCGCCAGCACATGGTTTTCCACGGCGACAGAGGGTTCATCGAGGTCGTCGCGCCGTTCAACGCCGGCGACTATGACCATCACCGCATCGAGCTGCACGATTCCGGCCACGCCACCACGCAGCAGTTCCGCTTTCCCGCCGCGAAGCACTACCGGCTGCAGGTCGAGGCATTTGCGCGCCGCGCGGCTGGCGAGAAAGTCGATTACTTCACGCTGGAGGATTCGGTCCTGAACCAGAAAGTCGTCGACGCGATTTACCGCGCAGGCGAGAGCGACAACTGGCAACAGGTCTGACGGCGGCGAAAATTGCAGCCTGCCGTCATGATTTTGTCATCGGTTTGAAATGTGGCTGCGCTTGATAGCGGGCATCCCAGGCGCAACGCAACCAAGGATGCAACCGATGACCCAGCACGTCTCACCCGACTACAAAACGCCGACCGAAATCCGCGAGGAATCGGAAGATGTCGGCCGCAACACCTCCCGCAACCCGACAATGGGCGATGTCATCAACGCACGTTATTCGCGCCGCGGCTTCCTGGGCGGGTCGCTCGCCGTGGCCGCGATAGGCGCGACTGTCAGCCCGCTTGCTCTGTTGAGCGCGCGCGAAGCGCACGCCGCCGCCGGCTCGGTCTTCGATTTCCCGGAAGTTACGGCCGGTGTCGACGAAAACCACCACGTCGCCGAAGGTTACGATGCCGAGATATTGCTGCGCTGGGGCGACAAGGTGTTCGCCGATTCGCCCGATTTCGATCCGATGGCCCAGACCGCTGAAAAACAGGCCAGACAGTTCGGCTACAATAATGACTATATCGGCTTCGTGCCGATCGATGGCAGTTCCGATCACGGCCTGCTTCTTGTCAATCACGAATACACCAACGCCGAGCTCATGTTCCCCGGCTGGGCCAAGGTCGAGAAGGACAGCGAAGGCAAGGACAAGGTCGTGATGGGCGAGTTCACGAAGGAAATCGTGGACATCGAAATGGCGGCCCATGGCGGCACCATCATCGAAATCCGCCGCACCGACGGCAAATGGGCGCCGGTATTCGACGGCACCAGAAACCGCCGCATCACTCCGGACACCGAGATGGAGCTCACCGGCCCGGCCGCCGGCCATGACCGGCTGAAGACCAATGCCGATCCGAGCGGGCGCAAGGTGTTCGGAACACTCAACAACTGCGCCGGCGGCGTCACGCCGTGGGGCACCTATCTGATGGCAGAGGAGAATTTCCACGGCTACTTCAAGGGCAAATTGCCGGTCGATCACCCCGAGGCCGCCAACTACGAGCGCGTCGGCGTTCCCGGCGGCTGGTACAATTGGGGTGATTTCCACGACCGCTTCGACGTCGCGAAGGAGCCGAACGAAGCCAACCGTTTCGGCTGGATCGTCGAGGTTGATGTGGAAGACCCGAATTCGGTACCGAAAAAGCGCACCGCAATAGGTCGATTTAAGCACGAGGGCTGCGAGACGGTCGTCAACGGCGATGGTCGCGTCGTGGTCTATTCCGGCGATGATGAGCGTTTCGATTATGTCTACAAATTCGTCACCGCCGGCCGTTACCAGGCCTCGGATCGCGCCTCCAATCTGAACCTGCTCGACGAGGGTACGCTTCATGTCGCGCGGTTCAATGCCGATGGTTCGCTCGACTGGTTGCCACTGGTGTTTGGCGAGGGGCCGCTGACGGCGGCCAACGGCTTCGACAGTCAGGCCGATGTGGTGATCGAAACCCGCCGCGCCGCCGATCTTCTCGGTGCGACCAAGATGGACCGCCCGGAGGACGTGCAGCCAAATCAGCGCACCGGCAAGGTCTATGTCATGCTGACCAACAATACGCGCCGCAAGGAGGGCGAGGAAAACCCGGCCAATCCGCGCGCCGACAACGCGTTCGGCCATATCATCGAGATCTCCGAAAGTGGCGGCGACTTTGCGGCAACGCGGTCGACCTGGGAAATCCTGCTCAAATGCGGGGATCCTTCGATTGCAGAAGTTGGAGCGACCTTCTCATCCGCCACCACCGAAAATGGCTGGTTCGGCATGCCCGACAACTGCGCCATCGACACCGCCGGCAGGCTCTGGGTTTCGACCGATGGAAACAGCGGTTCCAAGACCGGGCGCACCGATGGCCTTTGGGCGGTTGACACCGAGGGCGAGGCCCGCGGCACGTCGCGGCTCTTCTATCGTGTGCCCGTGGGAGCCGAAATGTGCGGCCCGCTGTTCAACCCCTCGGGCGATACGCTGTTCCTCGCCGTTCAGCACCCGGGCGACGAGGGCCTGGCCACCTATGAAAACCCGGCGACCCGTTGGCCCGATTTCGATGATGCCATGCCTGTGCGGCCCTCCGTCGTGGTGGTCACCAAATCGGGCGGAGGTGCGATCGGCTGATTCGCTTCGCCTCGGCCCGCGGCATCAATGCCGGTCATCGGACCGGTTTCAGGGGTGGCTTCGCGCCGCCCCTGAAGCACATGGCCCGCCGTGCCGCGTTTTTGGTGTCTTTTCGGGCGTCAAAGCAGCCCATTGCCGCCTTGCATGGCAAAACCCTCCTACTTATATACCCGGCAACACCGCGCAGCCGGCAAATCGGCCGCAGAAGCGGTATTTCGTGTGAACGGGGCTTTCACCTGGAACGCCTGATGGGGTCCTGAAAGCCTGCCTAGCGGAGATATGAGCCATGGCTAAAGTAATCGGTATCGACCTTGGTACCACTAACTCCTGCGTCGCCGTCATGGACGGCAAGGACGCGAAGGTGATCGAAAACTCGGAAGGCGCACGCACCACCCCTTCCATCGTTGCATTTTCCGACGGCGACGAACGCCTCGTCGGCCAGCCGGCCAAGCGCCAGGCAGTCACAAATCCCGAAAACACCCTGTTTGCGATCAAGCGCCTGATCGGCCGCCGTTACGACGATCCGGTTACCGAAAAGGACAAGAAACTCGTCCCCTACAAGATCGTGAAGGGCAAGAATGGCGATGCCTGGGTCGAAGCTCACGGCAAGTCCTATTCGCCGTCGCAGATCTCCGCGATGACGCTGCAGAAGATGAAGGAGACGGCTGAAAGCTATCTCGGCGAGAAGGTCGAGAAGGCCGTCATCACCGTCCCGGCCTATTTCAATGACGCCCAGCGCCAGGCCACCAAGGACGCCGGCAAGATCGCCGGCCTTGAAGTGCTGCGCATTATCAACGAGCCGACCGCGGCAGCGCTCGCCTATGGCCTCGACAAGAAGACCGCCGGCACAATCGCCGTCTACGACCTTGGTGGCGGTACCTTCGACATCTCGATCCTCGAGATCGGCGACGGCGTGTTCGAAGTGAAGTCGACCAACGGCGACACCTTCCTCGGCGGCGAAGATTTCGACATGCATCTCGTCAACTACCTCGCTGACGAGTTCAAGAAGGAACAGGGCATCGACCTGAAGGACGACAAGCTCGCCCTGCAGCGCCTCAAGGAGGCCGCGGAAAAGGCCAAGATAGAGCTCTCGTCCTCGACCCAGACCGAAATCAACCTGCCCTTCATCACCGCCGACCAGTCGGGTCCAAAACACCTGACGATGAAACTGACCCGCGCCAAGTTCGAACAGCTTGTCGACGACCTGGTGCAGCGCACCATCGCACCGTGCAAGGCGGCCCTCAAGGATGCCGGCATGAAGGCGGGCGAAATCGACGAGGTCGTTCTCGTCGGCGGCATGACCCGCATGCCCAAGGTTCAGGAAGTCGTGAAGCAGTTCTTCGGCAAGGAGCCGCACAAGGGCGTGAACCCTGACGAGGTGGTCGCCATCGGTGCCGCCATTCAGGCGGGTGTCCTGCAGGGCGACGTGAAGGACGTTCTGCTGCTCGACGTGACCCCGCTGTCGCTGGGCATCGAAACGCTCGGCGGAGTGTTTACACGCCTGATCGAGCGCAACACCACCATCCCGACCAAGAAGGGCCAGGTGTTCTCGACTGCCGAGGACAGCCAGTCCGCAGTGACGATCCGCGTTTTCCAGGGCGAACGCGAAATGGCGGCAGACAACAAGCTGCTCGGCCAGTTCGACCTGGTTGGCATCCCGCCCGCGCCGCGCGGCGTACCCCAGATCGAGGTCACCTTCGATATCGACGCCAACGGCATCGTCAACGTTTCGGCCAAGGACAAGGGCACCGGCAAGGAGCAGCAGATCCGCATTCAAGCGTCCGGTGGTCTCTCGGACGACGAGATCGACAATATGGTCAAGGACGCCGAGGCAAATGCCGAGGCCGACAAGAAGCGCCGCGAGGGCGTTGAGGCCCGCAATCAGGCCGAGGCTCTGATTCACTCTTCGGAGAAATCGTTGAGTGAGTATGGCGAGAAGATCTCCGAGGATGACCGCAAGGCCATTGAAGACGCCATCGCCGAGCTGAAGACAGCGACTGAAGGCGACGACGCCGAGGCCATCAAGACCAAGACGCAGACGCTCGCCGAAGCCTCCATGAAGCTCGGACAGGCGATGTACGAGGCTCAGCAGGCTGAGGCCGAGGGCGCTGACGGCGATGCCGGCGGCGAGGCCAAGTCGGACGATGTGGTCGACGCCGATTTCGAGGAAATCGACGAGGACGACGACAAGAAGAAGTCGGCCTGATTCAGGTCAGACTTGATCCAAAAGCCCGGCCTACGCCGGGCTTTTTTTAACCGCTGCGTTAAGCTTAAAACCAGTCGATCCCCAAAGCTCAGGCTGAATCTGCTATCCGGCAAGCGCGTGGCTTGTCCGGTGGAGCGGCACAACGAGGGGTGGGATGGCCGACAGATTTCGTATTCTTGAGTTCTGGCGCATCGCGGCGGCGGTTATGGTCATGGTGTTCCATTTCCTGAACTATGGACCGCCAAGTGCCGTCCACGCGACGGAGCTGCTGCTCAACCTGCTCCCGCTCATGGACATGTTCTTCATGATCTCGGGTTTCCTGATCATGGAACGTTATGTTGACCGGCTTTTGACCGAGCGCGGCAGCTATGGCCGCTTTCTCATACGTCGGGTTGCGCGCTTCTACCCGCTCTATCTGGCGACGCTTGTTTTCTTCGTGCTCCTGGCATTGGCGGTTCATTTTGGCGTCTATGAAACGCGCTCGCCGGAGCGCTACACTTTCTCGGCGCTTCCGGCAAATCTGATCCTGATCCAGGGGTGGGGTTTCACCGAAACGCTGACGTTCAATTATGTCGGCTGGACACTTTCAGCAGAGTGGTTCTGCTACCTTGCGCTGCCGGTTATCGTCATCGCCTACCGCCGGGGCGGCATCGGTGGGCTGCTTGGGCTCATCGCCCTTTCCTGCCTTCTGCTTGAAATCGCCACCGCTTCCGGCCTGATGCCGTTCGAGCGCTGGTTCTACGCCGATACATGGGGCGCATTCCGTGCCTTTACCGACTTCGCAGCCGGCGCGGTGGTGGCGATGGCGGCGCGGCGGCGCGTGTTGGTTGCTGCCAGCCACCGCTCGGCCTGGCTGGCCTTTGGCTGTTCGCTGGCGGCTATGTGCATCGTCGGGGCGTCGTATTTCGTTCTGCTGCTGCTCGCCCTGGCGATCTATCAGGCCGCCGTTGCCGAAAGCGACGCACCCGAAGGGGCGCGGTTCCTGTGTGTGTTCGATCCACTCGGCCGGGTATCGTTCTCGATCTATCTGATCCACCCGGTGGTCGGCGCGCTGGCTTTTGGCGGTGTATGGCGCCTGATCGTGGAACCTGCCGGGATAGTGAATTTCTACCTGTATCTGCCGTTCGCGGTAATCGCAGTCTGCGTTCTGTCGCTGATCTCGTTTCATTGGTTTGAGACGCCGGCGTCCCGCTGGATTAACCGCATCTTCACCCCAGCTTCGGGACAGCGGCAATCGAACCGCAACGAGCCTGTCGCCGTCAATGCGGTTCCAAATGGGTCCTGAAGGCGGGCAGTACAAAAAAACCTACACTTTAGCCCCCAATCTATGGCATACGCGCGCCGGGATCACTAAATCCTTGGCTTGATTGGGTGCTCGGCGCGATGGCGCGAGACTGATCGGCCGCACTTACCGTTCTGGGATGTGATGAAGGCAGATTTCTACGAAACATTGGGCGTCGCGAAAGGCGCGGACGAAAAGGAGCTGAAAGCAGCATTCCGCAAGCAGGCGATGCGCTTTCACCCTGACCGCAATCCCGACGATGCCGAGGCCGAACGCAAGTTCAAGGAAGTCGGCGAGGCATATGAGGTTCTGAAGGATCCCCAAAAGCGTGCCGCCTACGACCGCTTCGGCCATGCCGCGTTCGAAAATGGCGGCATGGGCGGCGGTGGCGGTCACGGCTTTGGCGGTGCTGGCGGATTTGCCGATATTTTCGAAGACATCTTCGGCGACATGATGGGCGGCGGGCGGCGCCGTTCTTCGGGCGGACGCGAGCGCGGCGCCGACCTTCGCTACAATATGGAGATCTCGCTCGAAGAGGCCTTCACCGGCAAGACGGCGCAAATTCACGTGCCGAGCTCCATCCAGTGCACCGACTGCTCCGGCTCGGGAGCCAAGCCGGGCACGTCGCCGACTACATGCCCGATGTGCCAGGGCCATGGCCGCGTGCGCGCAGCTCAGGGGTTCTTCTCGATCGAGCGCGCTTGCCCGCAATGTCAGGGCCGCGGCCAGACCATCACCGACCCTTGTCCGAAATGTTCCGGCCAGGGCCGGATGACCGAAGACCGCTCGCTTTCGGTCAATATTCCGGCGGGGATCGAGGACGGCACCCGCATTCGTCTTGCAGGCGAAGGGGAAGCGGGGCTGCGCGGTGCGCCAAGCGGAGATCTCTATATCTTCCTGTCGGTCAAGCCGCATGAGTTCTTCCAGCGCGACGGCTCCGATCTTTATTGCAAAGTGCCGATTTCGATGACCACGGCCGCGCTTGGCGGTGCCTTCGAAGTCACCACGCTCGATGGCACGCAGACGCGCGTGAAGGTGCCGGAGGGTTCCCAGAACGGACGCCAGTTCCGGCTAAAGGGCAAGGGCATGCCGGTCTTGCGCCAGCCGCAGGTCGGCGATCTCTACATCCAGGTTTCCGTGGAAACGCCGCAGAACCTGTCGAAGCGCCAGCGTGAGCTGCTCGAGGAATTCGAACAGCTCTCATCCAGGGAAAACAGCCCGCAATCGGCAGGCTTCTTCGCGCGGATGAAGGATTTCCTGGAATCGTTCGGGGAATAGCGCCGGAATTGCTTGCTTCCCCTGCGGCAGCGCATATGTACATGTCAACCCGGTCGGCGGCGGCACGAGGAGAGCGTTTATGACCCTACACCCTGGTTTGCGGAAATTTGCGGCGCGTTTCGATGAAGAGCTGCGCTTCTTCCGCGGCTGGGTGGGTGGGCCGAAGGCTGTTGGTGCGATTGTACCCACCAGCGCCGTGACTGCGCGGCGCATGGCAAGTGTAACCGATCCGAATTCGGGTTTGCCGGTGCTTGAGCTGGGGCCCGGCACAGGGGTGATCACCCGCGCGCTCCTGGAGCACGGCATTGCTCCGGAGCGGCTGACGGCAATCGAATATTCGCCTGACTTCGTGGCCCACCTCAGGAAGCACTTCCCCGACGTCGATGTGATCCAGGGCGATGCATTCGATCTCGACAAGACCTTGGGCGCCAAGGCAAATCTGACGTTCGACTCCATTGTATCGGGTGTGCCGCTGCTGAACTTCCCGGTCGAGCAGAGGGTCCGTTACGTCGAGCACCTGCTGGACCGCCTGAACCCCGGCCGGCCGGTGGTTCAACTCACCTATGGCCCGCTCTCTCCGGTGCCGCCCGGCAAGGGCGACTACAAGGTGACCCGCTTCGACTTCATTCTGCGCAATATCCCGCCGACGACGCTTTGGCTGTATTCGAGGGGCGAGCCGGTGCTGCCGGCGGCGCGCCACTAAATTCAACCGGGTTCGCGCCCGCATGCACGGAAGGGTAAAATTCCGCCATGGTACCGAAGGTCCTCGTTTTCGCCGGCTCTATCCGAACAGGTGCCTACTCGGGCAAGACCGCCGATATCGCCCAGCAGGAGCTGGCGAGGCAAGGCGCCGAGGTGACCCGCATTTCACTTGCCGATTACCCGCTGCCGATCATGGATCAGGATCTGGAGGCTGAAAAGGGCATTCCGGAAAACGCATACAAGCTGGCGCGGCTGTTCGCGGCGCATGACGCGCTTCTCATCTGCACACCGGAATACAACGGCTCGATGCCGCCCCTCCTGAAGAATACCATCGATTGGGTCAGCCGGATCAGCCAGGATGGCGGTAAACCCCTGAAGCCTTATCCTGGGCGGGTGGTTGGGATCTGTTCGTCTTCGGACGGTCATTTCGCCGGTATTCGCAGCGCCAATCACCTCCGTGCAGTGCTCTCGCACATCCAGATGGAGGTGATCGCGCCCCAGGTCTCGGTGCCCAATGGCGCCGAGGCATTCGATGAAGACGGCAATTTCGTAGCTGAACGGCTGCGCAAAGGCATGGAGCGGCTGTGTCGCGTGTTGATTGAACATGCGCGGCTGCTGAGCACCAGAGTGGAGCACTGATGGTGGTTCAGGACGAAATGCGCGACCGGTTGATTGTCGGTCTCGACGTGCCGACGCTCAGTGACGCCGAGCAGGTGGTGCATACACTTGGCGGTGCGGTGGGATTCTACAAGATCGGCTACCAGCTCGCTTACGCCGGCGGCTTCGAACTGGCCCGCGACCTGATCGAGGACGGGAAGAAAGTGTTCCTCGACCTGAAGATGCTCGATATCGACAACACGGTGGCCAGGGGCGTTGAAAGTGTCGTGCGCCTTGGCGTCAACATGCTCACCATCCATGCCTACCCCAAGGCCATGCGCGCTGCCGTGGACGCGGCAAGGGGCTCGGACCTTTGCCTGCTTGGCGTTACGGTTTTGACCTCCATGGACGATTCCGATCTTGCCGAAGCCGGGTATGCCGAAGACGCCGCAACGCTGACTGCGCGCCGCGCCGGACAGGCCCGGGAGACCGGAATGGGCGGCATCGTGTGCGCCGCTCCCGAAGCCGCGAGGCTGCGCGCTATCGTTGGCCCGAAAATGGCGGTGGTAACGCCCGGCATCAGGCCGGCAGGTGCTGACGCGGGAGACCAGAAGCGCATCGCCACGCCGGCGGATGCGCTGCGCGCCGGTGCCAGTCATCTGGTGGTTGCGCGCCCGGTTGTCGCTGCGTCTGATCACAGGGCTGCAGCTGCAGCGATTCTGGAGGAAATGGCTGCCGCCTAGCAGCGGCGCGAAGCAAAACGTAGGTGAAAGAAATGCCTAAAGGTTACTGGATTGCGCGGGTCGATGTACGCGACCCGGAGCGTTACAAGGATTATGTATCGACAGCGAAGCCGGCCTTTGAACGCTTCGGCGCTAGGTTTCTGGCGCGCGGCGGTGAATATACCGCTCTGGAAGGCGCCGTACGCGCCCGCAATGTCGTGATCGAATTCCCGTCACACCAGGCTGCGGTCGACTGCTACAATTCGGCCGAATATCAGGCCGCGAAGGCCATCCGCCAGGAGGTCGCGGATGCCGAAATGGTTGTAGTCGAGGGTTTCGAAGCGTGACGCAAGGCGGTGGCGCGTTGCCGCTGCCGGCCCGCTGTCGCTTTGATTGCCCGCCGGGATATGTGATCCCCGCCTGAACGCCGGCCTGCGATGCGCGCCGCGCTGCAATCTGGGGCGGGTGCGATCACCGCTGCGGATGACGATGGCGGATTGCGAGGCATCTGCCTCGCTACCTTCGGAAAAGTACCGTTGAACTCGCCATTCTGCGAATCCCCGGGTTTCGCGAATTGCCGGTTGCCGAGGCGGCGCGCTTTATCGCGCATGCCTTTTGGGCCCGAAATTCCGCACGGAATTGACCCGGCTGGGCGGCTTGTCATGCGGTTTCCGTTCCACCGGGAGCGGTTTCAGCCGCTATATTGCCTATTCCGTCGTTTCTTGTTGCGCTGCAGCAATTCTGCGCATAGCTTTGCCGCATAACAAATGCCGGAACGAATCCGCGCATCGATCGCACACACTGGACGGCGACTGGGGCCAAGAAGCGCAATGTTCTACCAGATGTACGAACTCAACCATGCCGCGCTGCAACCTTATCGGGCGCTGGCCGATGCGGTGAAGCTTTTCTACAGCCATCCCCTCAACCCGGCCTCGCAAACCAGCTTCGGACGCTCCGTCGCCGGCGCCGCCGAGCTTTTTGAGCGAATGACCCGCCGCTACGCCAAGCCCGAATTCGGTATCACGGAAACCCGGGTCGATTTCGTTCGTGTGCCGGTGAAGGAAAAGGTCGTCTGGTCGAAGCCGTTCTGCAATATGATCCACTTCGAGCGCACGCTGCCCGCAAATCATCGCTCCGATCCCAAGATCTTGATTGTTGCGCCGATGTCGGGCCACTACGCCACACTGCTGCGGGGAACGGTGGAGACCTTTCTGCCGAACGCCGAAGTGTTCATCACCGACTGGACCGATGCACGCATGGTGCCGCTGGCGGATGGTCCGTTCAATCTCGATGACTATGTCGACTATGTCATCGACATGCTGCGCTGGCTGGGTCCCGATACACATGTGATTGCCGTGTGCCAGCCGTCCGTGCCTGTGCTTTCCGCGGTTTCGGTCATGGAAGCGCGCAGCGATGACGCCGCACCGGCTACAATGACCCTGATGGGCGGTCCGATCGACACAAGGCGCAATCCGACTGCCGTGAACCTTCTTGCGGAAGAGAAGGGCATCGACTGGTTCCGCGACAATGTCATCACCACCGTTCCGTGGCCCCACCCTGGCTTCGGCCGGCCTGTCTACCCCGGATTCCTGCAGCTCTCCGGCTTCATGAGCATGAACCTCGATCGTCATCTGATCGCTCACAAGGACTTCTTCATGCACCTTGTGAAGGACGACGGAGATTCGGCAGAAAAGCACCGTGAATTCTACGACGAATATCTCGCGGTGATGGACCTGACGGCGGAGTTCTACCTTCAGACGGTCGACACCGTGTTTGTGCGCCACGCTCTGCCGAAGGGCGAGATGACCCATCGCGGCGAGCCGGTCGATCCGGCGGCCGTACGCAATGTCGCACTCCTGACCGTCGAGGGCGAGAACGATGACATTTCGGGGCTCGGCCAGACAAAGGCTGCGCACGATCTGTGCGTGAACATTCCCGACGACATGCGCGCGCACCATATGCAGCCCAAGGTCGGCCATTACGGCGTGTTCAACGGGTCACGCTTCCGAGCAGACATTGCGCCGCGGATACTGGACTTCATCCGTTCCAATGCGAAATCGGCACAGCCGGTACAGAAGAAGCGGGCCGCCGTCAGGCGAGCCTGATGCCGCTGCGGAAGTAACCATTCCCACAACTTGCCCGGTTCGCGAATTGACTCCGGCGGGTCCTCACCCTTAACTTTTTGTTAACGGGGAGTGTGGCTCGGGGTTTCGAGGTCATGAGTATTGGGTATCGCGCCGCGGCATTGCGGGCAGTCGGCCTTGTTGCGCTGGCGGTGCTGGGTTGCAGCCAGGCAGGCGCCGTCGATCTCAGCTCGATGGTAGCGGGTCGCCAAACCTCCCAGCCGATCGGCCACTACGAATTCTGCAAGGCCAACCCGGCCGAATGCACACTGCGGCCGCGCGACCGGGAGCCGCTGCGGCTGACGCAGGCAATCATGGACCGCATTGCCGCGGTCAATGTCGAGATCAACCGCAGTGTCCGCCCGCTCAACGATATCGACATCTACGGTCGGGACGAAGTCTGGGCCTATCCTGATATCGGCGCTGGCGATTGCGAGGATTACGCACTTCTGAAGCGCCGCGAGCTCAATCGCGCCGGTATTTCGCTTTCCAATCTGTTGATCACGGTGGTGCGCAAGCCGGACGGCGAAGGCCACGCCGTCCTGACGGTGCGTACTCACCGCGGCGACCTGATTCTCGACAATCTGCGCGACGATGTTCGCGGCTGGCGCGAGACCGGCTATCGTTTTCTGAAGCGCCAGGCGAGCTATCACACCGGTCGTTGGGTTTCCCTGCACGACGAAAACGAAACGCTGGTCGGCTCCGTCGATTAGGCGGGATCAGCCAATCCGGAACAGCGAACCCGGCTCGAAACGCTGAAATACGTCGGGGGTCGGCCCGCCACCCCTCATCGCGCGTCATGCGGCCTGCTGCGCAAGCCGCTCGCCGGCCATCCGATACGATATCGCTTCCGCTAGATGAACGCGCCCGACACTGTCCGTACCGTCAAGGTCGGCCAGCGTCCGCGCGACCTTGAGAATACGGTGATACGCGCGGGCCGAAAATCCCAGCTTCTCGCTGGCGTCCGCCAGGAGGCTTGTGCCGGCGGCGTCCGGGGCGGCGAGTTTCTCCACCATCGAGTTTGACAGAGATGCGTTGGTGACAGCGGGGGGCTGGCCGAGTTCGGCAGCACGCTCGCGCTGGGCATGGCGTGCCCGCGCCACGCGCTCCGCCACGGCAGCGCTGTCCTCGGACTGCCCGGGACGTATGAGATCGGTTGCCGAGACCGCCGGCACCTCGATCCTGAGGTCGATGCGATCCATCAGCGGCCCAGAAATACGTGCCTGATAATCGGCCTGGCAGCGCGGACCGCGCGCGCAACGGTGTCCGGGTTCGCCCGCCATGCCGCACCGGCAGGGGTTCATCGCCGCCACCAGTTGGAAGCGGGCCGGATAGGTCACGCGGTGGTTCGCCCGCGCAATCATGCACTCGCCACTCTCCAGCGGTTGCCGCAGTGAATCGAGTACCTGCGGCGTAAACTCGGGAAACTCGTCAAGAAACAGCACGCCGCAATGTGCGAGCGACACCTCTCCGGGCTTCACCCGCAGGCCGCCGCCCACCATGGCAGCCATCGATGCAGAGTGATGCGGCGCGCGAAACGGACGCCGGTCAGAGAGCTTGCCATCGGCAAGTGCGCCGGCAATGGAGGCGATCATCGACACTTCCAGAAGCTCGGCAGCACCCAGCGGCGGAAGGATGGACGGCAGCCGTTGCGCCAGCATTGACTTGCCCGATCCCGGCGGGCCGACCATCAGAAGGTTGTGGCCGCCGGCAGCGGCAACTTCCAGCGCGCGCCGGGCAGTTTCCTGCCCTTTGATGTCTGCAAGATCCGGCAGGTTGCGCGCCTGTTCCCGGATCGCCGGTTCCGGCCGTGACAATACCTGTGTGCCGCGGAAATGATTGGCTACTGCGATCAGGCTGCGCGGCGCGATAATGTCGATATCCGCTCCGGCCCATGCCGCTTCAGAACCGCATCCATGCGGGCAGATCAGCCTCCGGCCGTCTGCATTTGCCCCGATCGCCGCCGGCAGGGCTCCGGCCACCGGAGCGATCGTCCCGTCAAGGGAAAGTTCGCCCAGAACCACATAACCGGCGAGCGAATCGCCGGGAATGGCACCAAGCGCTGCCATCAGCCCGAGCGCGATCGGCAAATCGTAGTGGCTTCCTTCCTTGGGTAAATCCGCCGGCGCAAGATTTATCGTTACCCGCTTCGCCGGCATCGAAAGGCCGGACGCATGAAGCGCCGCCTGCACCCGTTCGCGGCTTTCAGCCACCGCCTTGTCGGGCAGGCCGACGATCTGCATGCCGACCTTGCCCGGCGCGACCATTACCTGCACGTCGACCGGGACGGCCTCGATACCCTGAAATGCAACCGTCCGCACATGAGAAACCATGGTAGCCCCCGATCCGTACCGATTTTCACATGCACGGATGTGTTCTTCACGAGCCCCTGTAAACTACAGAAGCACAGCTAAAGGAACATTACAAGAACATAATAGCGTCTAAGGTGAAATCCGGTTGTACTGAATTGTAAATCGGGAACAAATGTTCCGCCTCTGCGGGTCAGTCGCGCCGTTTTTCCACGGCATCCCAGAACAACGCCGCGATATCGGCGCCGCCGAAACGCTTGACCTCGCGCACGCCCGTGGGTGAGGTGACATTGATCTCAGTCATGAAGTCGCCGATCACGTCGATACCGACGAGGATGAAGCCGCGCTCCCTGAGCGAAGGCCCGATGCGCGCGCAGATTTCGCGCTCGCGCTCCGTCAGTTCGGCGGCTTCTGCGCGCCCGCCAACATGCATGTTGGAGCGCGAATCGTGCTCGGCCGGCACGCGGTTGATCGCGCCCACCGGTTCGCCGTCGATGAGGATGATGCGCTTGTCGCCCTTGCGAACGTCCTTCAGGTAGCGTTGCACGATGAACGGCTCGCGGAACATCTGCGTGAACATTTCGAGCAGCGATGACAGGTTGCGGTCGTCCTCGCGCAGATGGAAAATGCCGGCGCCGCCATTGCCGTAAAGCGGCTTCACGATGATGTCGCCATGCGCCTTGCGGAAAGCCGCCACTTCGGCCGCGTCGCGTGTGATCAGCGTTTCGGGCATCAGATCCGGAAATTCGGTGACGAAGATCTTCTCCGGACTGTTACGCACCCAGGCCGGGTCGTTCACGACCAGTGTTTTGGGATGAATGCGCTCAAGAATGTGCGTGGTGGTAATGTAGTTCATGTCGAAGGGCGGATCCTGCCGGAGCAGGATGACATCCATTTCCGCCAGATCGGTACGCACCGGTTCGCCGAGGCTGAAGTGGTTGTCCGCCTCGTCGCGCACGGCCATTTCTTCCACCCTCGCGAAGATCTGGCCATTCTCCATGGTCAACCGGTCAGGCGTGTAGTGGAACAGATCATGTCCGCGCCGCTGCGCTTCCAGCGAAAGCGCAAACGACGTGTCGCCGGCAATCGAAACCGTGGCAACATGATCCATCTGCACAGCGATTTTCAACGGCATTCAGGGTCCCCGGAAAAAGCGTGACGAGAGAGGCCGACCTGGCCAGTCTTCAGCCGAGATAGCGCCTTGGCGGGGATGCGTCGAGGAATGATTTTCCGTTTGCCGTCAGGCCGCCTTGCGCGGTTCCGTCTGGCGCTCGCGCTCGCGCTCGCCGCGGGCGCTGGCCAGGCTGAGATAGAATATCCGCTTCTGCTCGGCGCGGCCGCGCGCCACCGAATCCAGGATCATCCCCGCTGCGAAGGTAACCGTGGCAAGCAGCAGCAGGCCCACCGAAAGAACCCAGGTCGGCTGGCGCGTTACGAGCCCGGTTGTAAAGTACTCGAGCAGCACGGGTGCCATGAACGCTAGGCTCGTCGCCAGCAGCAGGCACGAAATCACGCCGAAGAAGCGCATCGGTTGCGTTTCCTTCATCAGCATCGCGAACATCCACAGTATCTTGAAACCGTCCCCGAAGGTTGAGAGCTTGGAGGCCGATCCAGGCGGTCGGCGCCCGTAATCGAGCGCGATTTCGCAAACGGGCAGCTTCAGCATGGAGGCATGGACCGACATTTCGGTTTCGATCTCGAAGCCCCCGGAGACGGCCGGAAAGCTCTTCACATAGCGGCGTGTGAAGGCGCGGTATCCGGACAGGATATCTGTGAATTCGCGCCCGAAGAGCCGCCGGTAGACGGCGTTGAAGAACCGGTTTCCGAAGGCATGTCCGGTTCGGCCGGCATCGTCGCCTACGCCGCGGCGCGTCCCGACCGCCATATCCGCTCCCTCGGTGAGCAGGGCATTGATGAGCTGCGGCGCGTCCTCGGGCGCATAGGTGCCGTCGCCGTCGGCCAAGACATAGATGTCGGCTTCGACATCGGCGAACATCCGCCGCACAACATGGCCTTTGCCCTGGCGCGGCTCGCGCACGACATGTGCGCCCGCTGCCCGGGCCTTCAGCGCCGTCAGGTCCGACGAGTTGTTGTCGTAGACGTGGATGGCAGCACCCGGCAGCGCGTCGCGAAATCGGCTCACCACATCGCCGATCGTGTGCTCTTCATTGTAGCAGGGGATGAGCACCGCAATGCGGGCATCGGGCAGGATGGCAAGGCTCATGACGGTCTCCGGTGGCGCCGTGCACGGCGCTGACGCGCTTTACTATTTGTTGAAGCGGTTAAAGCTACGTTTAACCCGGCGGGGGTCGGCTTTTGCAGGCAATATCGACGAGCGGAACGAGTGGAGACGCGCCGCAGATGGCTGCACGGCGTACCGATGCCGCGATGGCACTTGCCGGAGCGGCGGGTTCGCTGCTGGTGAGCTGGCTGCAGGGCGCCAACAAACTTGTCCGGTCAGGCGGCGATTCCGACAGCCTCATGCGGCTGGTGCAGGTGCGCGATCTCCTCGCAGGGCAGGGCTGGTTCGACCTTGTTCAGCTGCGCATGGGGCTGGAGCCGGGCTTCGAATTGCACTGGTCGCGGCTCGTGGACGCGCCGATCGCCATTTTGATTGCCGCCATAGAGGAGATCACAGGCGACGGGCCTGGTTCGGAGGCGATCGCAGCCTATCTCTGGCCGGGCCTGCTGCTCGCGCTCAGCCTGTACTTCACGGCCAGGGCATCGCGCACAATGGGCGGCGCGCAGGCAGCCTTTCCTGCCGTGGTACTGGCCCTGGCGGCGCTCCATTTCATGGGCATCTTCGTGCCCGGCTCCTTCGACCATCACAATGTGCAGCTGGCGCTTGTGCTTGGCATGGCGTCAGCCCTCCTCGGGCGACCCGGATCGGCAGGCGGCGCCGTTTCAGGTACGCTTGCGGCACTATCGCTTGCGGTGGGTATGGAAACCGCGCCGCTGGTTGCAGCGGGAGCGGCCGCGCTTGCGCTTTGCTTTCTGGTCTCCGGGCACATGGAGCGCCTGACCGCGGCGGGCTTCGGTCTTGGGTTTGCCGCGGCGGCTTTCATCGTCACCCTGGTCACCCTTCCGCCGCGCGAATGGGCCTCGGTTGAGTGCGATGCCTGGTCGGGCGCCCAGGCCGGCACCGCAATCCTCACCGGCCTGGGCCTGGCAGCCTGCGCGCTCGTACCTGCGCTCTGTGCGACCGCGCGGCGGCGAGCATTTGCCTTGGCGAGCCTCGGCGCGGTCACGCTCGTGGTCGCTCTTGTGGCGTTTCCGGCATGCCTGGCCGATCCATATGCCTCACTCGACCCGCTGTTGAAGCGCTATTGGCTCGACTGGGTTTCCGAAGCACAGGGCGTCCTCAGCCTGTTTGCCGGCAAGCCGGGCGAGGCAGCGGGTTATTTTGCAACACCGGTGCTCGCGCTCGCCTTTCTGGCATGGTGTGCGGTGTCGGATCCGGCCTCGCGGCGCAACGCACTTGTTCTCGGTGCGATGATCGCCTGTGCGGCCGCGGTGTCCCTGTGGCAGGTACGCGGAGCAATCTTCTCGGTCGCGCTGGCCGCCATCCCGCTCGCCGCGCTGATCGCCCGCGCCCGCGCCCTCTCCGTTGTCCGTGGCGGCTCGGTTTTCACGCTGCTGCTGGTGTTTGCCTGGCTGGTGTCTTTCAACGTTGTCTGGAATATGGGCGCGGCGCGCCTGGCAGATTTGCTTTCAAAGGCGCCGCCCGCGGCAAATGCGGCGGCTGGCGGCGACTGCAACGCCGCAACCGATTACACACTCCTGTCGGGTCTTTCGCCCGCAACCGTGCTGGTTATCTCCAATCTCGGCGCGGCCGTTCTGGCCAATACTGACCACCGGGTTCTGGCGGGACCGTATCACCGCAACGTCGAAGGCAACCTGGCCGCATTGCGAGCGCTCGCGTCGCCCCCGGAGGCTGCGCGTTCGATGGCTGCCGAATTCGAGATCGACCTTGTCGCCCATTGCCCCGGCAACGATGAGACGCGAACGCTTTCCGAAGCGTTTCCCTCCGGTTTGCTGGCCGCATTGTCAAATGGGCAGCCGCCCGACTGGCTGCAGCCTATCGAAAGTGGGCAAGCATCGAATCTTGAAATATTTCGTGTCGTCCGCGGCCATTAGCAACGCAACCGCGGATAACACTTCAAATTGATACGAAATCTTAAGTGGTTTTCCATCATAACGTTTTGTATTGCGAAATCTGGCTGTGTGTCTGATGAGTAATACAATACAAAACAGGGCGATGGCCTCAAACGGCGCGGACCTTGAGTTTACCGATCCGCTTACCGGTCTGGGTAATCACCGCCGCCTGCAGGACAAGATCGACCGGCTGATAAGCGAGCGTGCCGACGATCCGGCTCCGTTTGCCGTCGGCCTGTTGGATCTCGACGGCTTCAAACCGATCAACGATCTTTTTGGCCGGGCCGCGGGCGATTTTATTCTGCAGCAGGTGGCGTTGCGCCTGAGTGCGGCGATGGACGACACCGCCACTGTCGCGCGCGTCGGCGCGGACGAGTTCGCCTTTCTTTATCCGATGGTCTTTTCCGAGGATGCGATTTCGCAGAAGACCCGCATGCTGATCGAAATACTGTCGGCGCCTTACGACATTGGTGAACGCACGGCCCGCCTGTCGGCATCCGTCGGTTGTTCATTGTTCTATTCCGGCGACGAAACCACCGCGCATCTGCTCAACAAGGCGGAAACCGCGCTCTATCACGCAAAACGCTCCGGTCGCGGCGGCGTTGTCGTCTACACCCGCGAGATGGAAGAAGCCGCAAAGCGCGTCACGCGCATCGAGCAGGCTTTGCGCCGCGCCGTCTCGGCAGGCGAGGTTGAGCCGCATTTCCAGCCCATCGTCGATCTCGTATCGCGCAAGACGGTCGGGTTCGAGACGCTGGCGCGCTGGACCGATCGCGACCTGGGATTTGTATCGCCTGCGACCTTCATCCCCATCGCCGAGGAACGGGGTATCATCGCGCCGCTGTCGCAGCTTGTGCTGCGCAAGGCGACCGAGGCCGCCCGGGCGTGGCCGGAGCATTTGTTCCTGTCGTTCAACCTGTCGCCGTCTCAGCTTGTCGACCAGAATACCGGCCTGCAAATTCTGTCGATCCTCAACCGCACAGGCTTCGATCCCCGCCGTCTCGAAGTGGAGATTACCGAGACCGGCCTGATGACCGACCCGGCCTCAGCTGAGAAGATCGTCAACGATCTGCGGCGTATCGGCGCGCGCATCTCGCTGGATGATTTCGGTACCGGACAGTCGTCGCTGGGCCGGCTCCGCGAATTCAACTTCGATAAGCTCAAGATCGACCGCGCCTTCGTCTCGTCCATTCTCGACGACAAACCCTCCGAACACATCATCCGCGCCATTCTGGCGATGTGCGAGGGGTTGAACATGGATGTTGTCGCCGAGGGGATCGAGGACGAAGGCCAGGCCGCAAGGTTGGAGCAGTTCGGTTGTGGCGGGGGGCAGGGTTTCCTGTTCGGCAGACCCAGCAATGCTGAGGCGACGCTGGGCTATCTGCGCAATGCGCTGCGTGCGCCGCAGACTGCCCGTAATCTGTAACCAGGCGACGCCCGAACCGTGCACGAACTCCCTATATATCCCGACCTCGCTGACGCGTCCGTGTTGGTTACCGGCGGCGGATCGGGCATCGGAGCCGCGCTTACTGAGGGTTTTGTTCGACAGAATGCACGCGTGGCATTCATCGACATCGACCGTGAGGCAAGCGAAGAACTGTGCAGCAGGCTGGAACGGGAATCCGCCGGCAGGCCGCTTTTCCTGCATGCGGACCTGACCGACATAAATGCCCTGCGCGATGCGGTTGCGCAGGCGCAGCGCGCACACGGCACCATATCGGTGCTGGTCAACAACGCCGCCAGGGATGACCGCGACGACGTTAGCGAGATGACGCCCGAACGCTGGGACAACAACCACGCGGTCAATCTCAGGCCGCATTTCTTCACGGCCCAGGCGGCGCTGCCGGGCATGAAGACAGCCGGCCGTGGCACCGTGATAAACTTCTCGTCGATCGCCTTTATGCTCAATGGCGGCGAGTACCCTGCCTACGCCGCAGCCAAAGCCGGTGTCATAGGATTGACCAAGAGCATGGCCGGCGCGCTCGGCCCCTTCGGAATAAGGGTCAACGCTATCGCGCCTGGAATGGTGGTCACCGACCGGCAGATGGCTCTGTGGCTCACCGAGGATGATATCGAGGCTCATGTTCAGGGCCGCCAATGCCTCAAGCGTCGTCTCTCGCCGGCCGATATGGTCGGTCCGTGTCTCTTCCTTGCCTCAGCAGCGTCTGGCGCAATGACCGCGCAGACGCTGATTGTCGATGGCGGGGTGATGTAAGGCCGGTTTGCGGTTAGGTTCCTCGCAGCGGAGGGGCAAATGGCGGACAATCAGGTCGAGATACTTTCCGGCGTGGCATGTGAACTCGGTGAGGGTCCGAGCTACGAGCCGGAGACGGATACGCTCTGGTGGTTCGACATTCTCGGCCGCAAGCTGTTCGAGCATCGCTTCTCCGATGGCGTTGAAATTGTGCATGAACTGCCGCTTCTGGCCTCGGCGGTCGCTGTCGTGGACGAGCGGAGGCAGTTGCTTGCCACCGAGACGGGGCTCCAGCTTCGCGATGTTGCAAACGGCCGGCTGGAACTCGTTGCGCCGATCGAGGCCGACAATCCGGCAACCCGTGCCAATGATTGCAGGGTACATCCTTCAGGCGCGTTCTGGATTGGCACAATGGGCAAGAAAGCCGAAAAACACGCGGGCGCAATCTACTGGTATCGAGCCGGCGAAACGCGCCGGTTGTTTCCGCATGTGAGCATACCGAATTCGATCTGTTTTTCGCCGGCCGGCGACATCGCCTACTACGCGGATTCGGCGAAGAACATCCTGTTTCGCGTTGACTGCGATCCGGAAACCGGCCTGCCGACTTCCGCTCCGTCGCCGCTGGTCGACGAACGCGGCGAGGCTGGCGGTATCGATGGTTCGGTGTGCGATGCGGCCGGCAATATCTGGAATGCGCGCTGGGGTTGCGCCCGGCTGGATGTTTACAACCCGGCCGGCAGACGCATCGCTCGATACGACATGCCGGCGAAGCAGGTCTCGTGCCCCGCCTTCGTTGGGCCGGCGCTGGACCGGATTGCGGTCACGTCGGCGCGGGAAAACCAGACCGAGGACGAACGTCTCGCGGACCCGAAAGGCGGCATGACATTCCTCGCCCGCATTCCGGTCCGTGGCAGGGCCGAGCCGCGCGTATTGCTGTAGGCTTTCAGCCGCAGCCTTTCTTTACAGTCTGGGGCAGCGGTGCCAAGAGGGCGGACCCGGCCAGGATTATCGGTGTTTATGACCATTCATGGCCTAGCAGCTGATGCCAGAGTGACTGACATGGGAATAGGTGCCAACGCACAGTCTCCGCAACAAACAAGCCTGGCGTCAAACTCTGCCGCCCTGCCGTTTATTGTCGGGCTCGGACTGGCCATTGCGCTCCTCACATTCGGATTCCGGGCAAGGCTCGACGGGCCGGGCATCGTGCCGGTGATCAAGGTGTTTATTCTGCTTTGCGCGAACACCTCGCTGATCGCCGGTTTTATGATCCCCTCTCACCGACTGGGCTGGCTACCGAGAACGCTGCCCTTCATCGGGCTTATCGTCGCGAACGGGACGATACTTGTCCTCGCACCCTATCAATGGGGCGGAATTGTCATATATCCGCTGCTCCTGATCATGATCGGGTGCGGCTACGCGGTTGTCGCACAGCCGATACGCGCGCTTTCACGCTACATGCTGACCCTTTTCCTCGTCGGCATTGCCGCTGGCGCGATCTACTTCTTCTTTTCGAATTCACTGGGCTACGCTCACATTTTCGTACAGGAAGCAGCGTTGATCGGGTCCATTCACGATGATACGGTGTTCCATGCTGCGACGGCAGCGATGGTCGCGCGCTTCGGCGCGGTGTCGACCGGCCTGGACGGACTTACATTCGTTGCCAACCATCCCCTGTCGCATCTCGTGATCGGTCGCCTCGCAATGTGGCTCGATGTGACACCGCTGATGGCCTATGCCTTCGTGCCGCGTATTCTGTTTCTGCCAACGCTTCTGTTGGCGCTAATTGGTGCGACGGCCAGCTATTCTCACAGGGAATCGCGTTCTGCCGCGGCGCTGTACGTTGTCCTATTGCCCATCGTCCTGCTCCTGGTGTTCGAGCTTGTTTCCTTCCCCAGCTATATCGTGTCCGAATCGTATCAGCTCGCGCTGATACTGCTGCTGTTGTCGATTCCTTTCATATCCAGGTTTGCCGACTGCAGGTCCCCGATCGAGATCCTCTCCGGTATCCTTGCGATCATTATCGCTGTTCTGGCGACCTCGCTTGCTAAGATGACCGTTGGCTTTTGCTTGGCCGGGGGTGTGGGCTTTATGCTTCTGGCGATCCTGGTTCGCCGGGCGATGTATCGGGTCCTCGTCCTTGGGAGCATTCTGGGCATCGCGGGTATGTGCCTGATCGGCGCGCTGATGATTGAAGACGCCGAATTTCGCGTCCGGATTCTCGACCTTTTCGGCGTTTGGGAATTTCCGGACCGCTACGGGCTCTGGGCATATTCCAATATCGGCTTGGCCTCGGTCGGCGTTGTCGTTCCGATCGCTGCCGCGTATTTGTCCGGTTGGGAGAAATTGCCCGCGGCGGCGCTGCTGTCGGGTACAGCCGCCACCGCCCTGGTTTCGGGTGTGATCGCCAGCGCCCCGGCCGGCGCACAATACTATCTGGTCAATGTCGGCTGCTGGATCGCTTTCCTGGCTATCGCCGCATTCCTGTTGCTGCCGGCGACTGCGAAGCGCGGGCTGGGTCGGCAATCTGTTCTCGCGCTATTGCTCATGGGCGGCCTCGCCGTAGTGGTCGGGAAGTCGTGGAGCATTGGTGAGTTTCGCGAGCTGGTCGAGAGTCTCGATACGCGCGCGGCGGCAGCCAGCGAAGCCTTCGCTCGCGAACATGGCGAGACTGGACCGCCAGCCAAAGCCACGTTGAGCGAGAACGCATCGGCAGGCTTCGTCGGGCAGCTGCAGACAACGCTTGCGCGCAACCTTGAGGGGGACGACGGCAGCACGCTGGTCTTCATCCCCGCATCGGTTGAGCAGTTCTGGTCCGTTAGCCCATCCTGCCTGCTTCCCGGCTGGATCGTTCCGGCGATCCAGTGGACGCCGATGGTCAACGGCGTCAATTCCACATGCGAGAACCTTCGTTATTACGGATTTGAAGCTTATCCGCCTGAGGCCGGCAACAACGACGCGCCGGATGAGGTGATATGCGAGCGGGTCTTGAAGCTCGGATTCCGCACGCTGCTGCGCGTACTCGACGCCCGATCGACCCGTCGCGTGGACTGCGCGAACGGTAAGTTCTCCAACTGGACAGGAAGGCAAGGGCTGGGTTAAGACCCTGCGGCTTCCTTGGATCCCGCGGTGAGGTCCGAGCCACACTTGGGATTGAACCGTGACGCCTGACGAAGTCGAAATTTATTGCTGTCCCGTCGATGGTTCGGAACTAGTGCTTCGAGAAGAAGCTGGGCGGCAGTACCTCGCATCGGCGAACGGCATCCGCTACCCGGTTAATGACGGGATACCGGACTTCGTCATAGGCGACAGTCTCGCCGATATAGAGGCTGCGACACAGGCCGAGTACGACCGCGTGGCTGACGACATCTACGATCGGGCGCTTGACTGGCAGTTCAAGGCCTTCCTCGAAGACGAGGAGACGGTCCGCGAGACAATGCTCGACATGATCGCCGTCGAACCGGGCATGAAGGTCCTGGAAGTCGGCTGTGGCACGGGCAGGGACAGCTGGCGCTTGGCCAAGCGGCTCGGCGCCGCGGGTGAACTGCACATGCAGGATCTGTCGTCCCGCATGGTTCATGTCTGCCGGCGGCAGATGGCAGGCTTCCGCGCGCAGCACGGCCTCGAATGTGCTGAAGTCTATTCAGTCTCGAATGCGACCGCATTGCCATATCCTGACGGAACCTTTGATGCGGTGTTCCACTTCGGTGGATTCAACCACTTCGGCGATCTCAAGGCAGGGGCGGCAGAACTGACGCGTGTCACCAGGATTGGCGGGCGCGTCCTTTATGGCGACGAAGCGGTCGCGCCTTGGCTCAAGGGCACGGAGTTCGACGGCATCGTTTCGGCCAACAATGCCCTTTTCAAGGCCGACATACCGCTGACCTCGCTGCCCGCTTCGGCGCGTGACGTGACGGTGAAATGGGTGATCGCAAACTGCTTCTACGTGATCGCCTATACACGCGGCGAGGACGGCCCGCCGCCGCTTGATCTCGACCTGCCGCACACCGGCGTGAGAGGCGGTTCGCTCCGCTCGCGCTATTTCGGCGTGCTCGAGGGCGTTTCGGTGGAGGCAAAGGCCATGGTCAGGCAAGCTGCGGCCGACGCCGGGATGAGCATCCACGAGTGGCTGGACAGGGTGGTTCGGGACGCTGCCGGGAGCGGAAAGAAGTGACCAGGGTCGTGCTGTTCGGCACCGGCCGGGGCGCGGCCATTGCACACCGCTTTCTGGCGGCCGATTCCTCGCATGAGGTGGTCGGCTTCACCGTTGATGACGAACATCTGGCGGCCGACACGCATCGCGGTCTGCCGCTGGTCGGCTTCGGCGAAGTCGAGAACCGCTTCCCGCCCGACGATTTCGAGATGTTGATCCTGCTCGGCTATCAGCAGATGAACCGGCTGCGGCAGAGGAAATTCGAGGAGGCAAAAGCCAAGGGCTATCGTCTGGCCAGCTACGTTTCCTCCTCCATCTTCCAGCCCGAGCCGATCCAGCACGGCGAGAACTGCTTCATTCACGACAACCAGTCGATCAGCCTCGACGTGCGCATCGGCGACAACGTGGTGATGTGGTCATCCAACCACATCGGCGACCTCTCCGTCATCGAGGATCACGCCTGGGTCGCCTCGCATGTCACCGTTGCCGCGGAGGTAACGATCGGCCCACGCGCCTTTCTGGGCATCGGCGCGACCGTCACCAACGGTGTCCATGTGGGCGAGGAGGCGCTCGTAGGGGCCGATGTGCTGGTGACCGATGATGTCGCGCCGAAATCGGTGCTCGTTGCCGGCAAGGGCAAGATTGAATTCGAGGCGCTTCCGTTCATGCGTGCGATGATCGGGGGCGGGAAACTATGAGCTGGAGGAAGATCGGCCACATCTACAAGCCCGACGGGTCGCGGCCCTGGGGCAGAACGCATGCGGCCAATCCGATCGCAGAGCACATCCGCGGCGACCTCTTCCGTATCTACTTCTCCTCCAGGGACCACGAGAACCGTTCGGCCATCGGCTGGATCGAGATCGACCTCGACAACCCCACCCATGTCATCCGCGAGTCCGTCGAGCCCGAACTGCTGCCCGGCGAGGACGGGTTTTTCGACGACAATGGCTGCTCGATCGGCTGCATCGTACCGGTCGGGGAGAAACGCTACCTCTATTATATGGGCTGGCATCTGACGGTACGGGTTCCATGGCAGAACCAGCTCGGCCTCGCGATCAGCGACGGGCCGGGCCAGCCGTTCCGCCGCCATTCGCGCTTCCCCATCCTGCCGCTCGACGAGAGCGACCCGTACACAATCTCCTATCCGTGGGTTCTGCGTGAGAACGGCAGGTTCCGCATGTGGTACGGGTCCAACATCGCCTGGGGGAAGGTGAAGGAGGACATGCGCCATCTCATCAAATACGCCGAGAGTGACGATGGCGTGCATTGGGAGCGCAAAAACCTGGTTTGCATCGATTTCGCGAACGCTGAAGAATATGCGATCTGCAAGCCTTGCGTGGTCAGGGATGCCGATGCCTACAGGATGTGGTTCTGCTCGCGCGGTGAGCGCTACCGCATCAGGCTGGCCACCTCGCCCGACGGGCTTACATGGACCCGCCAGGGCGCGCAGGACGCAATCGATGTTTCCGCCTCGGGTTGGGACAGCGATATGATCGAATACCCCTGCGTGTTCGACCACAAGGGCAGCCGATACCTGCTCTATTCGGGCGACGGCTACGGTCGCGAGGGTTTCGGAATAGCGGTCTGGGATGATGGCTGAGCGACTGCGCTTGGCGATCAATATTTTGCCATAGGAGAGCCCTCACGGGCGCTGGTGTTTCATGCCTCACTCGGAAATTTATGTTGTCACCGGCGGGCTGGGCTTCATCGGCAAACATTTCGTGCGCCGCTGCCTTGAAGACGGACATTTCGTCAAGAACATCGACAGCATATCCTATGCCGCCGATCGCGTCGTCAACGACGAGTTCTCGAGCTACAAGAACTACCGCTTCTACCAGTCCGACATCGTCACGATGGAGTTCCTCCCGGAGTGCGACGTGATCGTCAACTTCGCGGCTGAAAGTCACGTCGACAACGCCATTACCAAGGCGCGCAATTTCTGCACAACGAATTTCCTCGGCGTCCAGACCCTGCTGGAGCTGGCGCGAGGAAAACAGGTCTCCGAGCGGCCGCTTTTCATCCAGATCTCGACCGACGAGGTCTATGGAGACATTACCGACGGGGCGCATCTGGAGAGCGATATGCTCGTGCCCTCCAATCCCTATTCCGCGACCAAGGCCGCCGCGGACATGCTGGTGAAGAGCTGGGGCCGCACCTATGACCTGCGCTGGAACATCATCCGGCCGGCGAACAATTACGGCCTGCATCAATACCCCGAGAAGCTGATCCCCAAGAGCATCTGGCGCATGAAGCGCGGGCTGCCGGCCACGTTGCACGGCGACGGGTCCTACATTCGCTCCTGGCTCCACGCCGAGGATACCGTCGACGCGATTTTGACCGTCATCGCCAAGGGCGAGCGCAACATGATCTACAATGTCGGCAGCCGCGTGGAGCGTCAGAACATCGACGTTGTGCGGGCAATTGCCGCCCTTGTCGGCGTGCCGGACGATGATGCCTTCGTCACGATCGCCGACCGGTCGGGCCAGGATGTGCGCTACAGTCTCGACGACAGCCGAATCCGCGCCCTCGGCTGGAGCCAGAAGCGCGATTTCGACGAGGAGCTGGGGCGTATAGTACGCGAACTCGACGTCACCCGATTCGCCTGAGGAGCAGGCATGAAGGTCGATTTCTACCGCCACGAACTCACGCCGGACGATGCCGCGGCGATTGCCGAGGTGCTGGCGACACCGTTCCTGACGACGGGTGCCGTCGCCAAGCAGGTCGAAGAGCAGCTTGCTGCCTATTTCGACCTGCCGCATGCGATCCTCGTAAACAGCTGGACCAACGGCGCGCTTGCCCTGCTTCTCGCAATGGACCTCGAGCCGGGCGACGAGGTCGTGATCCCGGCGATGACCTTCATCGCGACCGCCAACGTGGTCGAGCTCGCGGGCGGGACACCGGTTTTCGTCGACTGCGATCCCGGCACGCTGCTGATCACGCCCGAAAGCATCAGGCCCCACGTCAGCGAGCGCACGCGGGCAGTCATGCCCGTGCACATGTACGGCCAGATGGCCGACGTAACCGGCATTCGCGAGATGCTGGACGCCCATCCGCGCCGGGCCGGTCACATCGCACTCATCGAGGATTGCGCCCATTGCTTCGAAGGGCAACGCGAGGGCTACCGGCCGGGGCGGCATTCGGACGCGGCGGTTTTCTCCTTCTACGCCACCAAGAACATTACCTGTGGCGAGGGCGGAGCGATCGTCATGTCCGACGAAGGCTGGTTCCGGCGCGCGCTGGAAACGCGGCTGCATGGCATGTCCGCCATCGCGGTCGACCGTTTCGCCGGCGGGCGCTACAATCACTGGGACATGAACCGGCTCGGAACCAAGGCAAACCTGCCGGACCTTCTGGCTGCGCTGCTGCCGCGGCAGATCCAAACCATCGATGCACGGCTGGAGCGAAGGCAGGCCGTTGCGAACCGCTACCGCGATGCGCTGGCGGATGGCCCTTTGCGCCTGGTGACGCAGGTCCAGGCCTGCAAAAGCGCCGAGCACATCTTCCCCATCGGCATTCCGCGTGGGCAACGGGACGCCGCCATCGCCATGCTCAACGAGGCCGGCATCGCCGTCACCGTCAATTACCGTCCGGTCCCTTCCATGCGCTACTATTCCACGAAATACCCTGGCGCTGACGCGGCTTGCCCGGAATCGGCGCTATGGGGTGAGGAGACGCTCACCCTGCCGTTCTATCCCGCCCTTCCGCGTGACCAGCAGGATTATGTGATCGATACGATCAGGACGCGGATTTATCCGCTGATAGAGGCGGCATGATCACCGACCGCATCGCCTATATTGCGCTGGCCGCCGCGATCCTGGGCGTTACCGGCGCACAGCTGCTCATCAAGGCGCGGTTCAACGCGCTCGATCTCAATTCGGAGATGGGGCGGGGCTTCGCCGGCTTTTTTCTGCTGCTTCTGCGCGACTGGCCGCTGTGGCTGGCGGCTTTCCTGATGATCGGCGGTGCTGTCCTCTGGTACGTGTCGATGATCCGGCTGCCGCTGCATTTCATCCTCCCCTGCGCGGCGTTGATTTCGCCGCTGGCCTCGATCGGCGCGTATTTCCTTCTGGGCGAGGCGCTTTCAGGCCAGAAGGTAGCCGCCATTGCCGTGATCGCCGTTGGCGTCGCGTGGCTGGGCGCGATCCAGGCGTGAGCGCATGAAACCGCAAAAGACGGTAGCCATCCTCCAGTCGAACTACATTCCCTGGAAGGGCTATTTCGACCTGATCAATTCGGTCGACGAGTTTCTCATCTTCGACGAAGCGCAGTTTACGCGGCGGGATTGGCGTAACCGCAACAAGATCGTCGTGAACCGCAAGCCGGTCTGGCTCACAATACCTGTTGCCTCCAAGGGGCAATACGAGGCGGCGGTGAACGAGATGCGCGTGAGTTCGCACGACTGGGCAGAGAAACACTGGACCGCGATCAGGCTCGCCTATGGCAAATCGCCCTTTTTCGGGCGGTACGAGCCGATACTGAAAGCACTCTACGAACGGGCGGGCGGCATGGAAGGCCTGTCGGAGATCAACGTGCTGTTCCTCGACGCATTGTGCCGCGAACTCGGGATCGCGACGGCGATAGGCTCCACCGACGGGGTGCCGCGCAGCGCCGACAACCCGACGGGCAGGCTGGTGGAGATCTGCGTTGCGCATGGGGCAACGAGATATCTGTCGGGCCCGGCCGCGAGGGACTATATTGACGATGCGCAGTTCGAGGCTGCGGGCGTATCGCTTCACTATGCCGATTACGCCGGCTATCCGGCCTATGCGCAGGCAAGCGACAATTTCGAACACGGCGTCAGCATCGTCGACACGCTGATGCAGGTCGGGCCGGCCGCACGCACGCACCTCAAGTCGGTGGCGTCGAAGGACGGCCTGTTCGCCCGCGCCTGAGCGATCAGGCCCGTTCGCACACCACGATCCAGACCTGCTCGTCGATGCCCCACCAGTCATTGCGCGCAGAGCCGATACGGACATTGCGGAACAACGGGGACAGGGCAGCCTCGATCTCCTCGGCAGTGTCGAACTTCTTCATCAGATATCCGTTGCGCACCCCGTAAGGATCGTTGGCGATGCGCATGTGGCCGCCGCCGGTATCTTCGGCGCTGGCCATGATGTAGCTCGTGGCGATCGGCGCCGAGAAAGTGAACCGTCCTCCCGGTTTCATCACCCGTGCGATCTCGCCCACGTTGTCGGCAAAGGTCGTGCCGGGGTCGCAATAGTAGCAGGCGTGGCAGGCGAGTAGGTGGTCGAAGAAGCGGTCCTCGTAAGGGATGGCGTTGTTCCTGCCTACCCGCGCCTCGATACGGTATCCGAGAGCGGCAAGTCTCTTCTGTCCGGCGTCGCAGATGGCCTTGCTTATCTCGACTCCGTGCACTTCCATCCCGAGATTGCAAAGCAGCGGCATGTTGCGACCGTCGCCGAAGCCGAGATCAAGGACGCGCTTGCCTGGATAGAGCGAGGGCTCCGGTTTCAAGCGCGGATAGGTGCCCAGGAATGAGCGCACCACGAACTCGACCGGGTACACGTGCGCGGACGCCCGTTCTCGGTAGAAGCTATCATATTTTCTTTCTGGCGCAGACTGCGTCTGCAGGGTCAACTCGTGCATGAGCCGGCGAGCCGCAGCAAACGGATGACCGGACCCCGAGGAAGGCTCGGGCAGACTTCATAGTCTTCGACCATTACGCACCCGTCGCAGCAGGAGACGACGAACCGGCCATCATCGTATACGGCGATAATCTTGCCGCCACCCTGAGCCGTATACTCTTCGGGCGTGAACATGCGCACCCGATTGATGGAGACCAGGTGGTTCATCACGAAGGTAAAGGCTGGGAAATAAGGCTTTGCATGCACTCGAACGCGTCTTTCGATATCTCGCGCCGACATGTTCCAGTTGATTGGGAATCGACGTTCGATGCTGTCGTAGTACGTGCCTACACCGACCTGAGGTCGATCCTTCAACCGGTCGGCAAGGAGGTCATCGAGGTGCTCAAGGATCAGCGTCACCGCACAATCCATGGTTTTCCGATAGAGTGAATGCCCGGTCTCTTCGGGATCGATCGGATATTGCCGCTGTACCAACACAGGGCCGGTATCGATGCCGCCGTCGAGACGGTGGATTGAAAGTCCGAATTCGGTGGCACCGTTCAGGATATACCACGGTGTGGGAAACTTCCCCCGATATGCGGGCAGCAATCCGGGATGGACATTCACGGGCCGAATGCGAGACAGCTTCCGCGCGGCTAACGGAATTATGTGCGGGTAGTAGGCGGAAATTATCAGATCGGGCGAGAACGACGCCAGTTGTTCAATGGTCGTCGCGTCCACCCTGGACGTCTCGCGTAGCGGTATTTGTCGCGCGATGCAGGGATCGACCGCCGAGCGATATCCGTAACTGTCATCGCGTGCGGTCCTGTTGGTGACGACGAAAAGGTCAATGTCTCCGCGATTTGCCATGCCTTCAACAAGCTGGAAGCCGACATCCTGCCCGGTGAACAGCGCAACCCTGGCATTCACGCTAGCGCCGGTCATTGGTGTCCGTTCCCGTGAATAAGGCGGATGATCGACAGCGGCCGACCCTTGGTTTCGAGGAATATCTTCGAAAGGTAGATTCCGATCACCCCTATGAAAAGGATGGCCAAACCGCCCAGAACCCAGACCGACAGCATCACCGACACCCAGCCTTCAACCGACACGCCATAGGCGGCCCACCGGAACAGGAGCCAGAGGCTCACAGCCATCGACGTCATGAATATCAGCAGCCCGACATAGAATATGGCGACCAGCGGCTTGGCGCTGAAGTTGGTAATCGAATCGAGGAAAATCGACCAGAGCTGCATGGGCCTGTAGGTGGTTCCCACCTTCACGGTCTTGTCGACCCGCTGTCCGAGCTGACGAAAGCCTGTGATCGCCCACAGCCCGCCGATGATGAGTTGGGTTTCGCGGTGCAGGAGCAGGGCATCGACGTAGTTGCGCCGCATGAGGCGCACCGTCAGGTGGTTGGTGGGGATTTTGGCCGCCAGCAGCCAGTCGAACACCCGGTAGGCAATGGCGCCGGTCCAGCGGCGGAACAGGCTGCCGGCGCGCCGTTCCTGCATGCCGTAAACCACGTCCTTGTCCTCGCTGTGCAGGATCTCCCAGAAGCTGCCCAGCAGTTCGGGCGCTTCTTCGAGATCGCTGTCGATCAGGAAGCAGTAGTCGCCCTTCGCCTGCTGCAGACCGGTCATCAGAGCCTTGTGGTGCCCGAAATTGCGCGACAGCTCGACCACGCGCAGGTGCGGGTTCGATCCCACGAGACCAATGGCGATCTCCAGCGATCGATCGGGCGAGCCGTCGTCGACCATCACGATCTCGTAGTCATCCGTGATGGCATGGGCGGCGGCGGTGGCGCGCGCGACGAAAGCGGCGACCGTCGCCTCCGACTTGTAAAGCGTTGTGACGATCGAGAGTTTCAATTGTCTGCCCTAAATAGCGCTGCGACCGCCTTGCGGTTGACCTTGCCGTTGGCGTTCTGGGGGAGCACGTCAAGCGCCAGGAAGCGCTCGGGGCGCATGTATGGCGGCAGGCGCGACATGCAGTGGCTGCGAAGGGTCTCGTCGCTGACCGGACCGCTCGCCGAATAGGCGGCACAGAGCTGCGGTCCGTCCGGTCCCGGCCGCGTTACGGTTGCTGCGCGCGTCACCCCGGCAAGCGCCTCGAGCGCAAGGTCGATCTCTTCCAGTTCGATGCGGTGGCCGCGTACCTTAACCTGATTGTCTACGCGGCCGGCGAACCAGAGCAACCCGTCCCGGTCCTCGCGGACCAGATCGCCGGTACGATACCACATCGAGCGGAACCGGGTGTCGGTGGGGTTCTGGCGAAAGCGCCGCGCCGTCTCATCGGCATTATCCACGTAGCCGAGGCCGACATTAGCCCCGCCGATCCACAGTTCGCCCGTGGCTCCCGTCTCGACCGGCATCTCATCCTCGTCGAGGATCAGGTGGTCGAACCCGCTATGCATGCGCCCGAGCGAGGCGAAACCCTCGCCGGCAGCCGCCAGCGCGGCGGCGTCGATCTCCAGGCTGGAACAGATGCAGCTCGTCTCGGTTGGCCCGTAGACATTGACAAGGCGGGTTGCGTCATCGAACGCTGCACGAAACGCCTTCAGCGCAGCAGGCGGAAAACCTTCGCCGCCGAAGACGAAGACGCGGGCATCGGGCATTGATCGGGCGCTCAACAACCGCAACTGCTGCAGCGTCTGGAACAGGGTGGGCACGGCGAAGATGACGTTCGCCCGACCTGCGCGCAGTTTTTTAACCCATATCAGTGGGTTGGCGGCGTCCGAGGTTTCTACCGGAACGAGCGTCGCGCCGTTGAGCAGGCCGCCATAAAGGTCGAATACCGCATTGTCGAAATGAAGGGGATTGATGTTGGAGAACCGCGCCTCCCCCTGCGGGCGAATGGACCGCCTGACCCACGCCATCAGGCTCAGCACGCCCTGCTGCGGGATCACCGCGCCCTTGGGCTCGCCGGTCGAACCGGACGTGAACATGATGTAAGCGGGATCGAGCCCGTGCACGGGTGCAGGCTGCGAGCTGCCTCCCGCCGGAAGCGCTGCCAGCCATCCTTCTGCCGTGGAGTCATCCAGCCGATGTGTCTCGCCAAAAGGATTCTCGTCATCGCCGACTGTGAGAAACACCCGCGGCTTCAATTGCTTGAGGATGCTGGCGGTGCGCACCGGCGGGTTGCGCGGATCGAGGAAGACGTAAATCGCGCCCTGCCGCAGGCAGGCAAGCCAGAGCGCATAGGTGACATGGCGCTTTGGCAGCTGGATCGCCACGACATCCCCGCGGCCGACCCGTGCCGAGGCAAGCCACTGCGCTATCCTCTCGGCGTCCTTGCGCAAAGCGGAGAAGCTGACCGTCGCCTCCTCGAATACCAGGGCGGGCCGATCAGGCGCGGCTTCCGCCGCCTGTACAAAAGCGTCCCACAGCGTCAGAGGTACGGCGTTCATCAAAGCCTCAGTCCGCCGTCGAGCGGAAGCACGTGGCCGTTGAGATACCCGTTCTCCGCGAGCGCATCCAATGCGCCCAGAAGCTCCCCGAGCGTTCCCAGCCGCTTGACCGGCGTGCGGCGCGCATAATCTTCCAGCAGGTCCCCCCCGAGTGCTTCACGGGTAGTCGGCACGTCGATGAAGCCCGGCGCAATCGCATTGACGCGCACGCCAAGGGGGCCCAGCTCGGCCGCCATGGCCCGCGTCATCCCCTCGATCCCTGCCTTGGCGGCGCTGTAGGCCACCTGACCCACATTTCCCTGCGCCGAGATGGAGCTGAAGTTTATGATGGAGCCACCGCCGCTGCGCGCCATGCGGGCGCCGACCACTGCGGCCGCGTTGAAGGCCGCGGTCAGGTTGGCGGTGATGACCGTCTCGAAATTCTGCTGCCCATGCGGAACGAACTTCGCGCCCTTCAGCGAGATCACCGGTTCGTTCCAGATCAGACCGACGGCGTTGACCAGAAGCGTGACGGGTGCGTGGCGCGGCACCGCTTCGTCCAGGGCTCGCTGCAGGGCCGACTGGTCGGCGAGATCGACAGCGAGCATCGTGGCCCTCGTGTCCGGCGCTCCCGCTGACTTGTCCAGGCCCAAAACGGTTCGGCCGTTCGCGACGTAGTGATCGATGCAGGCAGAGCCTAACGCGCCGGCCGCGCCGGTGACCAGAACCGTTCCGCGCGCGCCGGTTCCCATTCTTCAGACTCCGCCGACGAGGCGTTCCACGTCGCCGACCGTTACCAGCGCTTCGAGTTCGGCTTCGGTGAGCTCACGCCCGACCACCTCCTCGACGGCGAGCATGAGGCGCACGGTCATGATCGAATCCCAGCCGGCGATATCGGACAGATTGGTTTCCGCAGCCTGCGGTTCGACAGTCCGATTCATTACCGTCTCGAGAAGCGTTTCAATGGCCAAGAGTCAGTCCCCGTTCAACAATTCCAGCGCAGAAGCGCGCTGCTCCTATAGCCATAGAAGGCTTGGATTTCCAGTCGAAACGACTATTAACGGGGTGGCCGGTGCGTAACGCAGCGGGGATCGGACGAAACGCATGCAGCCACCTTCGGATGAACACCTGGAAGCGCGTCTGGATCGATGGCTCGCCGAGATCTTGCCGCGGATCGACACGGCTGAGGTCGCCGCCCGGGCCGCAATCGAGGCCGACGAGGCCGAGCGGTTGCTGGCTATCTACGCCAATGAAGCCAGGGTCGGCCTGCGGCTGATCCATCCCCTGCTGCGGCCGGGTATGCGAGTGCTTGAGATCGGCAGCGGCATCGGCGCCCTGCTCAACTTCCTGCACTCGGAAGGCGTAGACATCGTCGGGATAGAACCTGGTGGGTCGGGTTTCGGCTTCATGCCCGCGATGAACGCGGCGATCGCGGCCGCCGCCGGCGGTAGTGCTCGGTGTCTCGTGATCGGCGCGGAGGAACTCGACCAAGCCCATCATGGCGGGTTCGACCTGATCTTCTCTACCAATGTGATCGAGCATATTCCCGATCTTGATTCGGCGTTTCGCGGAATGGCGCGCGTCCTGGCTCATGACGGGATGATGGTCCATGCCTGTCCGAACTATGCCATTCCCTATGAGCCGCATTTCGGTATTCCGCTGGTGCCGGTATGCCCGCGACTGACCCGCCATATCGTGCCAGGTGTGCTGACCCGCTATCCCGGACTCTGGGCCGAGCTCAATTTTGTGACGGCGCGCCGGGTCAGGCGAATCGTGCGGGAACTCGGCCTGGCCGTCACTTTCGATCGCGACGTGTTGCACGATGTCCTGACACGCATTAGCGAGGATGACGAATTCAGCAAGCGGCAGGGGCGTCTGGGGCGTGTCGTCCGCTTCGGCGTACGAAACCTCGGGCTCGATGCTCTTCTCAAGAGAGTTCCCGGCGGCTGGCTGACTCCGATGATTTTTCGGGTTTCTCGCAAGCATCTACCGAACTGAGGTACCAGTATGTCGCAGCGCACCGCTGGCATTTATCGTTTGACCCAGGTGAGTTCGCTCTATTCGGCTTTCCAGCGCGCACTCGGCGGCGACCGCACCCTCCGGCTACTGGTCGATGAGCTTATTCGTCCGCAACCTGGAAGCCACATCCTCGACCTCGGCTGCGGCCCGGCCTCTATCCGCCCGGCCCTGGGGAACGTGGTCTATGTCGGCATCGACCTGAATCCCGACCATATCGCACGCGCGCAGACGGTCGTGGCGCCGTCGGACCGTCTTCACATGGGTGACTTCGCAAGCCTGACCGGCGAGCTGGGCGGCAGTTTCGACCAGGTTCTGTGCGTTGGGCTGCTGCATCATCTGGACGATGATCGATGTATCGAACTTGCCCGGTTGGCGAGAACATATCTCAAGCCAGGCGGTAGATTTCTTGCGATCGATCCCGTGTTCGAGGAACGGCAGAACCCGATCGCCTGGCTGCTTGCGAAGCTCGATTCAGGCGAGCATGTGCGCTACGCCGCCGGTTACCAGCGAGTTATCGAAAACGGCTTCCCTGGTGTCGAAACGGTTGTCCGGCGGGATTTGTTGAAAGTGCCTTACTCGCACTGCATCACCACCGCTGTGACGGAAGCCGCGCGAGATATGTAGGAACGTTTGCCCGGGAACAGGCATCACGCCAAATCGATCAGCCCCGCCTGTAAAGGCTGCGATTGAAGCCGGCAAGATCGAACGATCGGAGCAAACGGAAGTAGCGCAGGTTGCGTGCCCGAAGGAGTTGCTGCGATGGCATCGTACGATTCGATCGGTATCGGAACTGGCGGCAGCCAGATTGGCAGTGCAGATCGAATGGTGCCCAGGAGAGGACTCGAACCTCCACGCCTCGCGGCACACGGACCTGAACCGTGCGCGTCTACCAATTCCGCCACCTGGGCTAGGTGCGCCGCCGATGTAAGCGGGCCGCACCCCCCTGTCAACGCCAATCTGCCCGATTGCGCCGACTTGCGGACGAATCGTACCGTCCGCCGCCGCGTGCGGTCATCGAGGACGGCATGATCCCGCGGCCCCGACCGGGTCAGCCCTCGAGGATTTCCTTCGACGCCACCGTGGAATCGCTGTTGAGCCGGTAGACGATCGGCACGCCGGTGCCGATTTCCACCTTCACGATCTCCTCGCCCGAAAGCCTGTCCAGCGCCATCACCAGTGAGCGCAGCGAATTTCCGTGCGCGGCGACGAGCACGGTCTCGCCGCGCAGCACGCGCGGGAGGATCTCGGCCATGTAATAGGGCCATACCCGTGCGCCCGTATCGCGCAGGCTCTCGCCGCCGGGCGGCGGCGTGTCGTAGGAACGGCGCCATATATGGACCTGTTCTTCGCCCCATTTGGCCCGCGCATCGTCCTTGTTGAGGCCCGACAGGTCGCCATAGTCGCGTTCGTTGAGCGCCTGGTCGCGGATCGTCTCAAGTCCGGTCTGCCCGGTCTCGTCAAGGATATGGTCGAGCGTCACCTGCGCGCGCGACAACACCGAGGTAAAGGCGACGTCGAAAGCGAGCCCTTGAGCCTTCAGCTTGCGTCCGGCGGCTTTTGCCTCCTCATGACCTTTCTCGGTCAATCCCGGGTCGCGCCAACCGGTAAACAGGTTTTTCAGGTTCCATTCGCTCTGGCCATGGCGCACGAGAATGAGGGTTCCGGACATGAATTTGCCTTTCGCGATTGGGATCTGGATCAGGATTGCGCGAGGCCGAGCACGTCGCGCATCGAATAAAGGCCGGGCTTGCCCCCGCGTGCCCACAGCGCGGCGCGCACGGCACCGCGGGCAAAGATGCCGCGGTCTTCGGCATTGTGTGAGAAGGTTACGCGTTCCCCGGGCCCGGCAAGGATAACCGAATGGTCGCCGACGACCGAACCGCCGCGCAGAGTGGCGAAGCCGATGGCGCTTGGCGGGCGCGGCCCGGTATGGCCGTCGCGCGTACGCACGGAGTTGTCTTCGAGCTCCAGCCCGCGTCCTCGCGCGGCCGCCTCGCCAAGCAGCAGCGCGGTGCCCGACGGTGCATCCACCTTGCGGCGGTGGTGCATTTCCAGCACTTCGATATCGAAGTCGTCCGGCAATGCCCGCGCCGCTTGCTCCACCAGTACCGCAAGCAAATTGACGCCAAGGCTCATATTGCCGGATTTCACGATCGGCGTGTGCCGGGCCGCAGCAATCAGCGCGGCTTCGTCTTCGGTACTCATGCCGGTGGTCCCGCAAATATGCGCAATGCGTGCCTGCGCTGCGTAGCCTGCGTAGGTCACGCTGGCCGCGGGAACGGTGAAATCGAGCACTCCCTCGGCCTGCGCGAAAACCGGCAGCGGATCGTCTGAGACGGTGACACCGAGCATACCCGCGCCGGCCAGTTCTCCGGCATCGCGGCCAAGTTCCGGTGCGCCTGCACGCTCAACGGCACCGGAAAGCCGCACCCCCTCGGTCTCCGCAATCACCCGGATCAGGGTTTGCCCCATACGTCCGCTGGCGCCGACCACGGCGAGTGCCATATCAGGCATTGCTTTGTCTCCCGGTTTGCGCATCTCAGTCGCGCCGCCAGCGCCGTCCTTCGGTTTCGACACCGAAGCTGACCGGCGTACGCGCAAATGCCGTCAGCCCGGCCAGTGCGCCGCGCGGATGCGTGATAACATAGACCGGCATTGCCCTGAGCAGTTCGGTGTGAGGCGCTTTGTCTTCGAAAGCCGCCTGGAATTGCCCGCGCTTCAGTGCCGGCACGATCTTCTGAGCGATTCCCCCGGTGAGAAACACACCGCCGTGGCTCATGAAAACAAGCGCCAGGTCGCCGGCGATTCTGCCCAGGCAGGTGACGAAAAGGTCGAGTGCCTCGACAGCGTTGGTGTCCGTTTCATCGAGGGCCGAACTGGTGACCTCGGCCGGTGTCGACAGTGCGGGCGTGCCGCCATTGGCGGCCGCCACGGCCCGATAGATGTTGACCAGCCCGCGCCCGCACAACAGCTGCTCTGCCGAAATGCGGCCTTCGATTGGTTCCAGATGCGGCCATATCTCTGCATCGCGCTCTGTGCGCGGGCCCATATCCATGTGCCCGCCCTCGCCGGGCACAGGTATCCAGATGTGACGGGCGTGCACCATTCCGGCAACGCCCAGGCCGGTGCCCGGTCCCAGGATCACGCGACTGCCGAAGGCCTCGCTCTCGCCGTCGACGATGCGCTCCATGCTTTCTTCGCCGAGCGCGACGGTGGCCAGCGCCTGCGCCTCGAAATCATTCAGCACGACGACGTCGGAGAGCCCCAGCTTTTCCAGCATCTCCTTCGGCCGCACCACCCAGTCGCAATTGGTGAGGTCGATTTCGTCGCCGCTCACCGGGCCGGCGACCGCGAGCACCGCCGACCGCGGCTGGATCGCCGTCTTGTCGAGAATGGTGGCCTGGATCGCCTCGTCGATATTGTCGAAATTTGCGGTCTCGACGTTTGGAAATTCCTTCGGTTCCGCCTGCGCGTCAACCAGTATGGCGAAACGCGCATTGGTGCCGCCGATGTCGCCGATCAGGACCGGAAAATCCAGTCCGGTAAGCTCGTCGTCACGTCTCAACATAAGCAGCTTGCAATCATCCCATGGTGCTGACGGCGGATATGGCTGCCAGGCGTTTTTAGTTGGGCCCGATTGTCCGCTTCGGAGATCGAGCGCGAACGCCATATCACAGACTTTCGCAAGGTGCATCAGCAGCGGGAATATTCCCCGGTCAGGGAACGGCTAGTCCGCAGGTCGCCACCTCGGCAGCGGTATGTCGATGGCCGGCAGCGGCGAAAATGCGCGTGCCGTAACAGGCGCGGCAGCGATCGGCGCTCCGCCGATGCCGGTCACGGTCACCGCCGATGCCGAAACCGGCGCCGGAGCCTCAAGAACGGCCCTGCACTCAGCGGGCAGGCTTGCCAGCGTCATCACATCCCGGGCTTTGGGTTTGGCTGGTCCGGTCGCCGGTCGCCAGGGTTCCTCGGTAAACCACCAGGCGAGCGCGTCGTCGCAGCCGTCGCCGCGCGGCGGAGCCGATTGTTCCTTGCAGCCGGGCGAGCCGGCCGGGCAACCGATGCGCATGTGAAAATGCGAATCATGACCCCAGAACGGCCGAATCTTGGACAGCCATCGTCGGTCGCCGCGCACCGTATCGCATAGCTTCTTCTTGATGCCGGGATGGACGAGAATGCGCTCGACATTGCCATAGCTTGCCGCGCGCCGCAGGACTGCCTCATGAGCCGGCGTCCATTTGCGGTCGTCAACATAAAGCGAATCGCGTTTCAACAGCGAAACCGCGCTAATCTGCTCGCGTTCGTCATAACTCAGTCGCCGATCCGGCATCGGCATGAACCAGATGTCGGCGTCGAGACCGATCTGGTGCGATGCATGACCGGAAAGCATCGGACCGCCGCGCGGTTGCGACATGTCGCCGAGCAGAAGTCCGCGCCAGCCGTCTCGTGCCGCGTCGCGCGACAGTTGCTCGACGGTGCGCACCAGCTCGGGATGCCCCCAGTGCCTGTTGCGCGACAGCCGCATACCTTGCCAGTTGGGGCCGTCGGCCGCCATGCCGATGCCACCGGCAAAGCAGCCCTTGGAATAGAAGCCGTAGGATTTGGGCGCGGTGGCGGCTGGCAGCTGCTGCGCCCCGAACAGCGTCTTGGCGAGCGGTTCCTTGGCGACAGCCATGCCCGAAGACACCGCTGGCAGTGCCATGATTGCACCGAGCAGGAGTGCCGCTTTCCCGAAATGCCTGAAGTTGATCAATCGTCCGCTCCGAACCGATCAAGCCCCGACCAGCCCTCGATTCGCATATTAGCACGGTTGGGCCGCGTCGGTCAGCGCCAGCGTCCGTCGCGCCACATGGTCGAGAGCGCGGCGCGGTAATCGGGATAGGCGAGCTCGTAGCCGGTTGCACGCAGCCTGGCGTTGGAAACCCTTCGGCTGTCGGCATAGAAGGAACGCGCCATCGGCGACATATCGGCGTCTTCGAACTGGATTTCGGGAGGCGGCTCGACGCCCATAAGCTCCGCTGCACAGGAGATCACGTCTTGTGGCGGCGCCGGTTCGTTGTCGGCCAGATTGAAGATGCCGCCAATGTCCCGCATGGCCAGATGCCGAATGGCGGCCGCGATATCGACGACATGGATGCGGCTGAAAAGCTGGCCCTGCTTGACGATGCGATGTGCGGCTCCCGTTTCCAGCTTGGTGAAAGCGTTGCGTCCGGGGCCGTAGATGCCTGCGAGCCGCAGCACGGCGACGGTAAAGCCGTCCGCATTGCCGGCATCGAGCCATTGGCGCTCCGCATCGATCCGGGCGATGCCGCGTTTGGAAGTTGCCAGGCAGGCGCTCTTTTCGTCCACCCAGCCGCCATCGTGGTTGCCGTAAACGCCGACGGTGGAAAGATAGCCGGCCCAGCGCAGCTTTGGCATCGCCTCCGCCAGAGAGGTCTCAAGCAGGCTAAGCAGCGGATCCGAACCATCTCCGGGAGCGGCGGAGTGGAGGAGATGAGTCGCCTCGGACATTTCTCGTGCCAGCGCTGCATGGATCGAGCTGCCGTCGAACTCCAGCGGGGATATGCCCGCCGCCTCCAGCATGTCGAACTTGCTGCGGTCGCGGGTGGTGCCGAAAACTGCCTCCGCTTCGCCTCCGATCAGCTTCGCGAAGGTTTGAGCCGAATATCCGGCACCGATCAAAAGCCAGCGCATCAGCCTGCTGCTCCCATTACGTGCTTCCATTCTGTTTTGACATCCGGGTCGTTTTCCCGTTCTGCCGCCCTGCGCGCCAGCTTCACGGCATTGTCGGGTCGGAGGTTGGTGAGTGCCCAGATCGCGGCGCCGCGCACGACCGGCTCCGGGTCTTCTAGCAGCGCTTCACAGCGCGGGGCCAATGCGTCGATGCCTGAATTGCCGGCGGCGATCAGCGCGTTACGCACAAAACGGTCGCGCCCGATACGCTTGATCGGCGAGCCCGAAAACAGGCTTCGGAAGCCGGCATCGTCAAGCGCGAGCAGATGGTCCAGCGCCGGAGCATTGAGATCATCGCGTGCCTTCAGCTTTGCTTCATTGGCGCTTTGCGCGAACTTGTTCCACGGGCAAACAGCCAGACAGTCGTCGCAGCCGTAGATGCGGTTGCCCATCGGTTTGCGGAACTCGCGCGGGATCGGGCCTTTGTGCTCGATGGTGAGGTAAGAGATGCAGCGGCGGGCGTCGAGCTGGTAGGGGGCGGGAAAGGCGTCGGTCGGGCAGATATCGAGACAGGCGCGGCACGAGCCGCAGCTGTCCGCCTCGTGCCGGTCCACTTCCAGTTCGGCGGTGGTGAAAATCGCGCCGAGAAAAAGCCAGGAGCCAAAGTCGCGGCTCACCAGATTGGTGTGTTTGCCCTGCCAGCCCAGCCCGGCCGCCGCAGCCAGCGGCTTTTCCATCACCGGCGCGGTATCCACGAACACCTTCACATCCGCGCCCGAACGCGCTGCCAAACGGCCTGCGATCTCCTTGAGCCGGCCTTTTATGACGTCGTGATAGTCGCGGTTGCGCGCGTAGACGGAAATCGTCGCCCGATCTTTGTGACCGAGTGTGGCCAGCGGATCGGTCTCGGGACCATAATTCATGCCGAGCAGGATGACGCTGCGCACCTCTGGCCATAGCGCCCTGGGATGGGCGCGCCGCTCCGCCGTCTCTTTCATCCAGTCCATTGTGCCGTGGCGGCCGTATTCGAGGAACGCAGCGAGTTTTGCTGATACGCTCGGCAATTGGTCGGGCGACGCGACGCCGAAAGCGTCAAAGCCTGCCTGCCGCGCGGCGGATTCCGCGAACGCCCGCAGCTTGGACGGGTCGCGGGTCGGGTTTTTTCCTGTTGCGGCGTTCTTTCTCATTCCGTGCTCCGAATGCGATTTGAGCACAGATGGCCTGCGATCAGAAATCGAGATCCGCATAATGCGAAACCGGTGACAGGCCGCGCACACGGTCGGCCAGAAGCGGCCGGAACGAGGGGCGCGACTTCATGCGCTGATACCATTCGCGCGCGGCACTGTGCGCGCTCCAGTCGATTTCGCCCAGATAATCGAGCACTGAAAGCGCGGCGGCCGCCGAAAGGTCGGCATAGGTGAGCCGCGGCCCGGCCAGCCAGTTGCGCGTACCGGCGAGATAGTTGGTATACTTCATATGTTGACGAATGTTCGCTCGAGCGGCGCGGATCACGCCGGCATCCGGAGCCCCACCGGCGCCGTTGTCCATCAGCGGCTTCAGCACCCGCTCGCGCACCAGATGGCGCAGCACATCCTGATCGGCCTTGCCGAGATACCAGTCGGTGAGACGGCGGATTTCAGCCCGCTCGAACGGGTCTTCGGCAAAAAGGCGCTTGTCGCGCTTGAAGGCGCCGCGGGTTTCGTCGACATATTCGGCGATCACCTGCGCGCCCACGATCGGCACGTCGCCTTCGGCCAAAAGCACCGGCACCGTGCCGGCTGGATTGAGCTGCAGGAATTCAGGACGGCGCTGCCATGGCCGTTCCTCGATCAGCGAGAGCTCTTCGCCGTATTCGGCGAAGCTAAGGCGGACAAAGCGGGAAGGTGCGGACAGCGGAAAATGAAAAAGCGTAAGCATGAACACCGATGGGCCAGGCCTCTGGCCTTTTGGCTTTGGGGCGGCTAAGTCACGTCGGCCCGTTCCCGCAACATGCGGGAAACCTGACCACGGCCGGAGCTATAGGACGCGCCGGCTGCGCTGACAAGTTGCCGGCATTCCGGGAGATTTTATGGCAAGCCAGACGATCGTCGATGCGCTTCTCCTGGGCGTTCTTGAAGGCCTGACGGAGTTCATTCCGGTCTCCTCCACCGGTCATATTCTGTTGGCCGGCCACTTTCTCGGGTTTGAATCGACCGGCAAAGCCTTCGAGGTATTGATCCAGCTTGGCGCGATACTGGCCATCCTCAGCGTCTATTTTGCGCGGCTCTGGTCGATTCTGGTGTCGCTGCCTTCGGACCGCAGCACCCAATATTTCGTGGGCGGAATACTGCTAGCATTTCTGCCCGCTGCGATAATCGGCTATCTCGCGCATGATTTCATCAAGACGGTGTTGTTCGAGACCCCGGCACTGATCTGCACCACGCTCGTTCTGGGCGGCATCGTGCTTTTGTGGGTCGACCGCTGGGCGCTCAACCCGCGTTACGACGATATCACCAAATATCCCTGGAAGGTCTATCTGGGCATCGGCCTGTTTCAGTGCCTGGCAATGATCCCCGGCACCTCGCGCTCCGGTTCGACCATTGTCGGCGCGCTGCTGCTGGGCACGGACAAGCGCTCAGCGGCCGAGTTTTCCTTTTTTCTTGCCATGCCCACGATGGTCGGCGCCTTCGCTCTCGATCTGTTCAAGAACAGGGATATCCTGACCGCCGCCGATCTGCCGATCATCGCGACCGGCTTTGCTGCCGCTTTCGTTGTCGCGGTTTTTGTGGTGCGCGGCCTGCTCAACTTTGTGTCGAAGCGCGGCTACGCGCTGTTCGGCTGGTGGCGCATCGCGGTCGGCCTCGCCGGCTTCGCTGCACTGGCAGCCTGGGGCTGAAAGCCCGCCCAGCACCTCCGGATGCAGGTTCTGTTTCCGGAATTGCGCGCAGTCAAAGCAGCGCGATCAACCCGTTTCGCATCAGCCACAGCGCAAGCAGCGTCACAACAACACGGAACCATAAGCGGAAGCGCTCTTCCGGCATCTTGTCGAGCAGCCGCGAGCCGGAGATTGTGCCGAGATAGCCGGCTGCGATCATGGCCGCGATCAGCGGCAGCCAGCTTGCAAAGGCGAACCCCGCGACCGTGAAGGCGATGACTTTCAGCGCGTGCTGTACGGTCATGCCGGCCGCATGCGTGGCAATCAGCGCCTTGCGGTCGTCGGGGATGATCTGCGCGAAAAACGCCGAAAGCAGCGGACCGGTGGCGCCGAAGAACATGTTGGCCAGCGCGATGATTCCACTGCCGATCGCCAGCCCTGCGCCACGCAGATTTTCGATGCCCGGGATCCTGGTCCAGGTGATGGTGATAATGAACACCCCGAGCGCCAGCTTCAGGATCGCGTCCGGCAACTGGATAACAAGCAGCGCGCCGACGGCGGCGCCCGCCAGGCTGCCGATCACGAAGGGTGCGGCAATCGAATAGCGGATGTGCGCGCGCTGGTGCCATGCGCGGCCGGTGTTGGAGCCAAGCTGCACGGCGCCATGCACGGGAATGAGCGCCGAAACCGGCAGGAATGCGCCGAGCAGCGCCAGCATCGCCACGCCGCCGCCGAGCCCGAAAGCGGCGGTGAATGCGGAGGTGAAAAACGAGGCGGCAATCAAAAGAGCCGCGATGGACCCCGAAATCGTGTCGGGTAACAGCGCCGCGAGCGCCTCCAAGGGGCTTTAGCCTTCAACCTTGCGGGTGAACTGGCCCGCCGGCCGGTAGCTCCACAGGTAGGTCGGCAGAATCGCTTCCAGCGTGCGCGGCTTGATGCCCATCCCGTCGATGGTGCGGCCGTCTTTGATCGCGTCCGCTGAGACGACGTTGTCGGTTTCCAGCAGCTTCACCTGATCGCGTGTGAGAAGCGGGTTCGGCAGGAGCCCGAGGATCGACGCCTGCAGCCGGGCCACTGGCCACGGGACATTGACCAGAAGCCGCTTGCGGTCGATCACCTCAAGCATCTCTTCCATGCATTCGCGGAAGGTCAGAACTGCCGGGCCGCCAAGCTCGACCGTTTGCTTGCCTTCCACCTTGCCGTCGACGTGACGCGCGATCGCCTCCGCGACATCACCGACATAGACCGGCTGGAACTTTGTCTGTCCGCCGCCGATCAGCGGCAGGATAGGGCTGAACCGCGCCATGTTGGCGAAACGGTTGAAGAAATGATCTTCCGGCCCGAACATGATGGATGGCCGCACGATCAGGGCATCGCGCACGGTTTCGCGAACCGAATCCTCGCCCAGCGCCTTGGTCCGCGCATAATCCGATTCGCTGTCGGCATCCGCGCCGATCGCCGACACATGGGTCAGCTTCGCGCCTGCCGCGCGGGCAGCCTCCGCGACCGCGCGGGCGCCGAAATCCTGCACAGAATCGAAGGTCTGCCGGCCTGTTTCGAACAGGATCGCGACGAGATTGATCACGTGATCGGCGCCCTGCACGGCACGGTCGACCGACCAGCGTACCCGCAGATTGGCCTGCACGGGCTGAATCTGGCCGACATTGCCTAGATAGGTGACATGGTGGGCAAGGTCTGGCCGGCGCACGGCAACCCGCACGCGGTAGCCGCGCCGCGCCAGCGTCTGCACCAGATGCCGGCCAAGAAAGCCCGAACCGCCGAACACGGTAACCAGCTTGGGTTTCGGGGAAATCGTCGTCATTGCAGGCTCCGTCCTGTCAGACCCGCTTCATAGTCGGTTTCGCCCGCGACGCAAAGGGACGTGGCGTCGCGGGAATGCGTTTTTCGTGAGCTGCAGGCCGCGGCTAAGCCGCGCTGCAAACCGCGCATTTGCCGCGGATTTCGATCGTCGTTTTGTCGGCATGGAAAGCGTTGTCGCCAGCCCACGACTCGAGCCGCTCGCAAACCACGGGGTCGGCGAATTCCTCGACCTGCCCGCAGCGTTCGCAGATGGCGAAGGCGATCAGCTCATTTGCACCATGCCGGTGCTCCCCGGCGCAGGCCACGAAGGCATTCAGGCTTTCCAGCCGATGCACGAGCCCAAGGCTGGTAAGCTTGTCGAGTGCGCGATAGACCTGCAGTGGAGCGCGAAAGCCGTCGTCACGCAGGCGGTCGAGGATGGTGTAGGCCGAAAGCGGCCCGTCGGCCTGCCGCAGTGTGTCGTGTACCAGCGACTGGTTGCGGGTCAGCGCGGATGCCTCGGTCATGGCTTCTGGCCTCCTTTCAGGGCTCGATTGCCGAGCGGCACCAAGCTGATCAGGAATATGACAAGCGCGGCCACAACGATAGATGGACCAGACGGCGTATCGTAGTTGAGCGAACCGAGCAGCCCGCCAACGGCAGCCAGAATGCCGACGCCCGCCGCGACCACGGCCATCTGCTCCGGTGTTGCGGCAAAGCGGCGTGCAGTCGCCGCCGGGATGATCAGCAGCGAGGTGATCAGCAACACGCCGACAATGCGCATGGCAATCGCAATAACCGCCGCCATCAGCAGCATGAAGGCGAACTGCGTCACACGCGGCGATAGCCCCTCTGCCTCTGCCACTTCCTCGCTCACAGTGCCTGCAAGCAGGGGACGCCACAGATAGATCAGTGCCGCCAGCACCAGCACGCCGCCGCCGTACACCACCGCAAGATCGAGCTTGGAGACGGCGAGAATGTCGCCGAACAGGAGTCCCATCAAGTCGATGCGAACCCAGCTCATCGCCGCTACCATGACGAGGCCGAGCGCCAGCGTCGAATGCGACAGGATGCCGAGCAGCGAGTCGGACGAGAGGGCACGCCGGCGCTGCAGTAGGATCAGCGCCACCGAAACCAGCGCGGCAACCGCGAACACGCCGAGGGTGAGGTTGAAGCTGAAAAGCAGTGACACCGCGACACCCAGTAGCGCCGAATGTGCCATCGTGTCGCCGAAATAGGCCATGCGCCGCCACACGATGAAACAACCCAGCGGCCCGGCAACGGCCGCGACGCCGATGCCGGCGAGAAGTGCGCGGGTGAAAAAATCGTCAAGCACGGCCACCTCCGCTCGCCCGTTCTGGCCTCGCTTCATCCTCATGTGCATGATCGTGGTGGCCGTCTTCGGGGTGGCAGTGCTCTGTGATCGATCCGTCCGCGTGCTTCACGCGTCCGTCGGGCAAATGGGTATGGTCGTGCTGATGCCGGTAGAAGGCCACCGCCTCCGCCGCTCGCGCGCCGAACAGGCTGCGGTATTCCTCGCTCGCCGCGACATTTTCGGGTGAGCCCGAACAGCAGACATGGCCGTTAAGGCAGATGACGGTGTCGGTCGCGGCCATGACCACGTGCAAATCGTGCGAAATCAGCAGAACGCCGCAGCCCACGCGGTCGCGGATCTTGCCGATGAGCTCGTACATCGCCACTTCGCCATTGAAGTCGACACCCTGCACCGGCTCGTCGAGAACCAGGAGATCAGGCTCCTGGGCAATCGCACGGGCCAGGAGCACGCGTTGAAACTCGCCGCCTGAAAGGTCGTGAACTTGCGCGTTTTCCAGATGCGCCACGCCCGCGGCCGCCAGCGAGGCGCGTATGTTATCGCGCGGTGCCGGTCCGGTAAGCCGCATCAGCCGGCTGACCGTAAGCGGCAGCGACCGGTCGATCGCCAGTTGCTGCGGCACATAGCCGATGCGGAGCGCGGCACGCCGCGAAATCGTGCCTTCGTCGGGTCGCAATATGCCGGTCGCCATGCGAGCCGTGGTGCTCTTGCCGGAGCCGTTGGGTCCGATAAGCGTCACGATCTCGGCCGGCCGAATTGTCATGTCCACGCCGCGCACGAGCCAGCGACCGTTGCGGAAAATTCCCGCGCCGGAAAGCGAAACAAGCGGGGCGGCGGTACGGTTGGTGTCGAGCATGGTCAGCGGTCGTTCGTGCAGATCGGCGATTTTTCCGAAGGGCTTGTACATGGCTATGCCACACGTTATAGCGTTACGCAATCGATCGTAATGTTATTACGTAATATCGCTATACATGACATGAACGGAGATTGAATGTCCCGCCTGCGTCCCCTTTGTTTCGCCGCTGCCCTTGCTGTACTCCCGGCGCCTGCCAGCGCAATTGACGGCGTGGTGACCTCCATCAAGCCGATTCACTCGCTGGTTGCAGGCGTGATGGGCGACACTGGCTCGCCGCATCTGCTGGTGCGCGGTGCAGCTTCGCCGCACACATATGCATTGCGCCCCTCGGATGCCGCGGCGCTCGAATCCGCCCGCATCGTATTCTGGGTCGGCCCGGAAATGGAGACCTTTCTGGACAGCGCGGTCGACACGCTGGGCTCGGGCGCCAGAGTCGTCGAGCTTGGCGAGGCGCATGATCTGATCAGGTTGCGCTTCCGCGAAGGTGGCGCCTTCGAAGCTCATGACCATGGGGAGGACGACCATGATCATGACCACGATGCCGGCCACGACGATCATGCGCATGATCATGACGACCACGCCCACGAAGAGGCTGGTCATGATCATGACCACATGGAGGCAGCACATGATGATGACGATCATCATCATGGCGAGGAGGCGCATGCCGGCCACCATCATGGCGAATTCAACATGCATATCTGGCTTGACCCGCAAAACGCGGCCGCTCTGGTTCACGAGATCGCAGAAGTGCTTTCCGAGGCCGATCCCGATAACGCCACCACCTATGAGGCGAACGCCGCGGCTCTCCGTTCCCGGCTGGGCGCACTGACGGCCGAACTTGCTGCCGAGCTGGAGACAGTGAAGGACAAGCCGTTTGTCGTCTTCCACGACGCCTATCAATATTTCGAAGCCCGCTTCGGGCTGAAGGCCGCCGGGTCGATCACCGTCAATCCGGACGTGATGCCGGGTGCTGAGCGCATGCGCGAGATCCAGGTCCGGGTCCGCGAACTTGGTGCGACATGCGTGTTTTCAGAACCGCAGTTCGAGCCGAAGCTCGTTACGGTCGCCACCGAGGGCACCGGCGCTGGCTCCGGCGTGCTCGACCCGCTGGGTGCGGCGCTAGAAGACGGGCCGGAGCTCTATTTCGAGCTGCTGCGCGGCATGGCGTCGTCTCTGCGCGACTGCCTCTCCCGGGCGGGATAGAGGCCGAAGAACCGGTCGGTTGCCGGAGAGAAAGGAGGCGGGACAATCCCGCCTCTCTTTTTCAGACGATATGTAATGTAATAACATAAATGGAGAAATGGAATGGTCAGTAGAAGTGTATTGCCGGCGCTCGTGGTTGCCGCGGGCGCAGCTTTGACGCCTGCCAGTGCCGAAGGGAGCGGCAAGAGCGTCTGGCGGTTGTTTGTCGGCGATCACGCCGAGCCAGTTGTTCGCGTGTTCGACGCCGCGGACGGTGATGCAATCGGCAGCTTCTCGCTGAAATCGCCGGCTGCTCTTCATGCCAGCGCAAGCGGCAGAACCGTCTATGCGGCGCAGCGCGACGGCAACACCGTGCAGGCAATCGCCACAGGAATCGAGATCGACGACCATGGCGATCACGGCGACCTCGAGATCACGGCCCCGGCACTTCTGAGCGTTTCGATCGAAGGCGCGCGCCCGGTTCATGTTGTCGACCATCACGGCCAGGTCGCGTTCTTCTTCGATGGTGAGGGTGTCATTCGCATTGCAGGAGAGGATGACATCCACGACGGAAAGCCCGCGCTTCGCGAGGTGAAGACGCCTGCGCCGCATCACGGCGTCGGGATAGCGATGGGCGAGGAAGTGCTGGTTACCATTCCCGATCCGGCCGATCCATCCAATCTGCCCATCGGTATTCGCACACTCGGACCTGACGGTCATCCCGCCGGCGAGGACGCACCGTGCCCTGGGCTTCACGGTGAAGCGACTTCAGGCAATCTGATCGCAATCGCTTGCGAGACGGGCCTTCTGATTGTCCAGGATGGCGCATCGGGCCCGAAAATCGAACATCTCGCCTATGCCGAAAGCTTGCCGGATGGCAAGGTTTCGACGTTGCTCGGCGGCCGCGGCCTGCAATACTTCCTCGGCAATTTTGGTGCCTCGGCGGTGGTTCTGATAGACCCGGAAGACACGGGCGCGTTTCGCTACATCGAGCTGCCCACCCGCCGCGTGCATTTCGCGGTCGATCCGGTACGCGCCAAGTTTGCCTATGTCTTCACCGAGGATGGCAAGCTGCACCGCATCAACGTGCTTTCGGGCAAGATCGCCAATTCGCTGGAGCTGACCGAGCCCTATTCGATGGACGGCCATTGGAGCGATCCGCGACCGCGCATCGCGGTGGCAGGCGAAGGCATATTCGTCACCGATCCGCTCAGGGGCGTCATCCACGCGGTAGACGCGGCCGCGTTCACCAAAGCCGGTGAGATTGCCGTCGGTGGAAAGCCCTTCAACATCGTCGCCATCGGCGCCTCGGGCGTGGTCCACGAAGGCGAAGAAGCCAAGCATGAACATACCCATGGTCACGCTTCGGATCAGGTCTACAAAGGCTACTTCGAGGACGATCAGATCAAGGACCGGACTCTGGCGGACTGGGAGGGCGACTGGCAGTCGGTGTACCCCTATCTGCAGGACGGCACTCTCGACCCGGTGATGGCGAAAAAGGCCGAGGGCGGCGAACGTACTGCCGCCGAATACAAGGCCTATTATGAAATCGGTTACCGGACAGACGTCGAGCGCATCACCATCGACGGCGACACCCTGACCTTCTACGAGCAAGGCAAGCCGCTCAAGGCGCGCTACACCGGCGACGGCTATGAGATTCTGACTTACAAGAAAGGCAATCGCGGCGTGCGGTTCATCTTCAGGAAGGCCGAGGGTGATGCCGACGCTCCGCAATACATCCAGTTCAGCGATCACAAGATCGCGCCGGGGGCGGCCGATCACTACCATCTCTATTGGGGCGACGACCGCGCCAGGCTTCTGGAAGAACTGACGAATTGGCCGACCTATTATCCGGCCAGTCTAAGTGCCGAGCAGATCGTAGACGAGATGCTGGCTCACTGATTGCCACGACCGACAATGGGGCATAATGCTCCCAACGAAAAACCCCGCCGGAGCGATCCGGCGGGGTTTTGCCTTTCAGGTGCTAACAGGGAGAAGACTACTTCTCTTCCTTGTCGCCCTGCTTCTTGAGCGCTGCACCCAGAATGTCGCCAAGCGAAGCGCCGGAGTCGGTTGAACCGAACTGCGCGACGGCTTCCTTCTCTTCCGCGATTTCGAGAGCCTTGATCGAGACCGTTATGCGGCGGGTCTTCTTGTCGAAGGTCGTTACGCGGGCGTCGACCTTCTGGCCGACAGCGAAACGTTCCGGACGCTGCTCGTCACGGTCGCGGGAAAGGTCCGAACGCTTGATGAAGGTCTCCATGTCATGGTCGACGAGCTTGACCTCAAGGCCGCCATCCTTCACCGCCACGACTTCCGCCGTGACCACCGCATTCTTGCGCAGTTCGCCCGAAGCGGCAGCCGCGCCGACCGAATCCTGGCCGAGCTGCTTGATGCCGAGCGAGATGCGCTCCTTCTCCACGTCGACGTCAAGCACCTGCGCCTGAACCATGTCGCCGCGATTGTACTCTTCCATTACCTGCTCGCCCGGACGGTTCCAGTCGAGGTCCGAGAGGTGGACCATGCCGTCCACATCGCCGTCGAGGCCGATGAACAGGCCGAACTCGGTCTTGTTCTTGACCTCGCCTTCCACGGCGGACCCGACCGGGTGGTTGTTGGCGAAGGCTTCCCACGGATTGTCGAGCGTCTGCTTGAGACCAAGCGAGATGCGGCGCTTCTGCGGGTCGACTTCGAGCACCACCACGTCGACTTCCTGGGTCGTCGACAGGATCTTGCCCGGATGGACGTTCTTTTTCGTCCAGCTCATCTCCGAAACGTGGATCAGGCCTTCGATGCCCGGCTCCAGCTCCACAAACGCGCCATAGTCGGTGATGTTGGTCACTTTGCCGCCAACGCGCTTGCCGATCGGGTATTTGCCGCCGATGCCGTCCCACGGATCCTTCTCGAGCTGCTTCATGCCGAGCGAGATGCGGTGGGTTTCCTGGTTGATGCGGATGATCTGCACCTTGACCGTCTGGCCGATGGACAGGATTTCGGTCGGATGGTTGACGCGGCGCCATGCCATGTCGGTGACATGCAGCAGGCCGTCGATGCCGCCGAGGTCGACGAACGCACCGTAGTCGGTGATGTTCTTGACCACACCGTCGACCACCTGGCCCTCTTCGAGGTTCTGCACGATTTCCGAGCGCTGCTCGGCACGGCTTTCCTCAAGCACGGTCCGGCGCGAAACCACGATGTTGCCGCGGCGGCGGTCCATCTTCAGGATTTCGAACGGCTGCGGGTTGTGCATCAGCGGGGTGACGTCGCGGATCGGCCGGATGTCCACCTGGCTGCGCGGCAGGAACGCCACGGCACCGTCCAGATCGACGGTGAAGCCGCCTTTGACCTGATTGAAAATGATACCTTCGACACGTTCGCCGTTGTTGAACTTGGCTTCGAGCTTGACCCAGCTCTCCTCGCGGCGTGCTTTCTCGCGCGACAGGACGGCCTCGCCGAGTGCGTTTTCGATGCGCTCGACATAGATCTCGACTTCGTCGCCGGCTTTCAGTTCCTTGGCGCTGGAGCCGAACTCCTTGAGCGCGACACGGCCTTCGACCTTGAGGCCGACATCGATGATGGCCATGTCCTTTTCGATCGCGGTGATCAGGCCTTTGACGACCGAGCCTTCTGCGGAATGGTCTTCCGAGAACGACTCGTCGAGCAGCGACGCGAAATCGTCGCGGGTGGGGTTGGATTGTGACATTGAAACTCCTGGAAAGCCCGTATTTCGGGCAGGCGCCGAGGGGTTAGCGTTGCGTTTTGCCTACAGGGAACGTCCGGGCTTCGTTCAGAAAGCCATGCCCGCACATTGGCGGTTTCGGCGCAGCGGACTGTTCTGCAGGCGGTTCTTTGTCCAAAACGGGACGGGCCAAAGCCCGAAAGCCGTCTCAGTCTGAGTTACGCGCCGCGATTGTCTGGTCCACCAGCTCGCGCGCGGCGCGAAACGCGGCTTCTATATCCATTGTGGTCGTATCTAGCAAGTGCGCGTCGTCTGCGGGCCTGAGCGGAGAATCGGCCCGCCCCATGTCACGTGCGTCGCGCTTTTCGATGTCGGCAAGGATCGCCGCCTCGTCTGCGGTGCCGCCGCTGGCGATAATTTCTGCATGGCGGCGGCGCGCACGTTCCTGCGGCGAGGCCGTCACATAAAGTTTCAAATCGGCGTCGGGACACACCACCGTGCCGATGTCCCGGCCATCCAGCACCGCACCCGGCGGCTCGGCGGCGAAGCGCCGCTGCGCTTCCACAAGGGCCGCCCGCACACCGGGCATCACCGCAACTTTCGACGCCGCCTCGCCGATCTCGTGCGCGGCAAGCACCGAACGGTCCAGCGCGCCGAGATCGATCTGGCGTGCCGCCGTTTCCGCCGCAGACTGATTGTCGAGCGGCAGACCGTGGATCAGCATACGGTGCGCGACCGCGCGGTAGGTGAGCCCGGTGTCGAGATGATTGAGGCGGTAGGTGTCGGCCAGTCGCCTGGCCAGCGTCCCCTTGCCGGATGCGGCCGGCCCGTCAATGGCAATGATGAGGCTCATGCACTCGTCCCGTTCGATCTTCGGGCAGTGCCACGGGAGGACTGTTTTGGCAACCGGACGCTTCGCCTGGCTCGAGGTGAGCGTAACGAGCGTCCTCGCCCCTTCGACAAGCTCAGGATGAGGGCTGTGGAAAGAACACACGCCCCCTAAACGGACCGGGTAATACCGCCGTCGATACGGATGTTCTGGCCAGTAATGTAGGATGACTTCTCCGAGGCCAGGAACGCGATCAGCTCGGCCACTTCCTCCATCGTGCCGTAGCGGCCCATGGGAATGCGCGCGCGCCGGTCGTCCTTCTCCGGCAGGGAATCGATGAAGCCCGGCAGCACATTGTTCATGCGGATATTGTCGGCGGCGTATTTGTCGGTGAAGAGCTTGGTAAAGGCAGCCAGCCCGGCGCGAAAAACGCCAGACGTGGGAAACGTCGCCTCAGGTTCGAAGGTCGCATAGGTGGAGATATTGACGAGCGACCCGCCGCCCTGCGCCTGCATGGCGGGCGTCACAAGGCGCGCGATACGCACGACATTGAGCAGGTAGAACTCCATACCGCGCTGCCAGTCGGCGTCGGAGATGTCCAGAATGTCGCCTTTGGGACCGTGGCCGGCGCTGCTGACGACCGCGTCCACGCGGCCATAGCGTTCGAGTGTGGCGTCAACGAAACGCTTGAGGTCGTCCGGCTCCAGGTTCGAACCCGTAGCGCCAAAACCGCCGAGTTCCTGTGCCAGCGCCTCGCCCTTGCCCGACGACGACATGATGGCGACGGCGAAACCATCACCGGCGAGCTTGCGCGCGGCGGCCGCACCCATGCCCGAGCCACCGCCTATGATCATTGCGACCCTGTCACTCATGCATCTGCTCCTTCAACGGCTTCGATCAGTGCACCGAGGCCCGTCATCAGATCCTGGAATTCGGGAAAGCTGGTGGCGATGACCCCGCTGTCATCCACGGTGACCGGTTTCTCGGACGCCAGCCCCATCACCAGAAAAGCCATCGCGATACGGTGATCGAGATGGGTTTTGACGGCGTTTGCCGCACCTGTCCCGCCATAACCCTTGCCGCCCGGCCTGCCCCGTACGGTCAGCGACGCTTCGCCTTCCGTGCAATCGACGCCGTTGGCTGCGAGCCCGCGCGCCACGGCCGCCAGCCGGTCGCTCTCCTTGACCCGCAACTCCTCCAGCCCGTCCATCACCGTCTCGCCTTCGGCAAAGGCGGCTGCAACGGCCAGAACCGGGTATTCGTCGATCATTGACGGCGCGCGCTCCGGCGGCACTGTGATGCCCTTGAGGTCGGCGTGCCGCACGCGGATATCAGCCACATCTTCGCCGCCGGCGGTGCGTGGATTGATGAGTTCGATGGAACCGCCCATTTCCTGCAGCGTTGTGATGAGGCCGGTGCGGGTCGGGTTCATGAGCACGTTTTCGATCGTGACGTCGGAACCCGGAACCAGCAGAGCGGCCACAATGGGGAAGGCGGCGGAGGAGGGGTCGCCGGGCACCGCGATCGTCTGTCCGGTCAGCTTGCCGCGGCCTTCGAGGCGGATGTGGCGGACGCCGTCAGTGGCGGTTTCGACGTCGAGCTCAGCGCCGAAACCTTTCAGCATGCGCTCGGTATGGTCGCGCGTCATCACGGGTTCGATGACCGTGGTGATGCCGGGCGTATTGAGGCCGGCGAGCAGCACGGCCGATTTCACCTGCGCCGAGGCCACGGGTACGCGGTAGGTGATCGGCGCCGGGCGCGCCGGCCCGCGCATTGTCAGTGGCAGCCGGTCGCCAGGTGCTGCTTCGAGAACCTGAGCGCCCATCTGGCGCAAGGGATCGAGCACGCGGCCCATCGGCCGCTTGGAGAGCGAGGCGTCGCCAATGAAAGTGGAGGTCATATCGTAGGAGCCTACAAGCCCCATGGTCAGACGCACGCCGGTGCCCGCATTGCCGAAATCCATCGGCCCGTCCGCTTCCAGCAGGCAGCCATTGCCGACCCCCTGGATGATCCACTCCGCGCCGACCTTCTCCACCAGCGCACCCATTGCGCGCATGGCGGCCGCCGTGCGGATCACGTCTTCGCCCTCGAGCAGGCCCGTAACACGCGTTTCGCCCGCCGCCAGTCCGCCGAACATCAGCGAGCGGTGCGATATCGACTTGTCGCCCGGCACCTTGACGGCACCTTTCAACGCTTGCGAGAAGCGTGCTGTCGTTGGTCTCGGTGAGGCATTGTGAGTCATTGATGATCGTCCCGGCTGGCGGAGGCGTCTCCTATCATGGCGAACCCGCAGGGTCATCCCCGTTTGCGGCGTGCCTGCCGGATTTGAGACCGGATTGCGTTCTGCGTTTTCACATGCGCGGAATGCCTTTGACAGCCACCGAACTTGTGGTTATGGGGACCGACCTATTTACGGACTGAAATTGCCGGACGCCGCGCCTCCCCCGGACGTACCGGCCAAGGATGAGCAGAGGCAGCAGCGTGGCAAAACTCGAGCTTGGAACCAAAAGAATTTGCCCCGACACGGGCCGGAAATTCTACGATCTGAACAAGGATCCGATCGTCTCGCCCTATAGCGGCAAAAGTTATCCGCTCAGCTTCTTCGAAGACGACGTGAAGGAAGTCGAGGAAGAGGAGGAAGCGGAAACCGCGGAAGCGGAAACCGAGAACGAGGACGTCGAAGTCGTTTCGCTGGAAGACGCCGAGGATGACGACGACAACAAGAAGTCATCGAGCGACCCGGACGTCGATCTCGAAGACGATGACGATGTCGATCTTGGCGACGACGACGATGACACTTTCCTCGAAGACGATGAAGATGACGATGACGATGTGTCGGGCATCATCGACGTTGACGACGACGACGACGACAGCTAGGGGCGTGCGGCCCCATCTGTTCTGACAGGTGCGGTGCATTTAACCGCTTCGGCGGGTCTTGATCTTCGCTGGTGACAGGTCTAGAAGCCGCCAGCACATTGGCCAGCCGCGAGGCGGGCCAGACCTCTTCGCCGGAAACGGCACCGGCAAGTGCCGGAAGTGTGGGGCCATAGCTCAGTTGGGAGAGCGCTTGAATGGCATTCAAGAGGTCAGGGGTTCGACTCCCCTTGGCTCCACCAATTCGCTATTTCCCCACCAGTTGGCGATCATTATCAAGGCGTTAGCGGGCGTCGTGGACTTCCCGCCTACTCATGGCGAGTACCCACCCAGGTTGGTGACGCGTCGGGCTTCTTAGCGAACTCCCGGAGCGCTGCTCAGGAGTTAGGCGGGAAATCGACCTCGGTGTGAGCGCCTATGGCTTTCGACAGATTTCTGTGTGCACCGCAGCTGAACGCTGCTTGTATTGTGCTTTCCGGCTTTGTTTGGAATTATAACGCTAACGGGGAACGGTCACACGGCGATTGAGGCACGCCGTGCCAAACAAAAGATGCGGTCGTTAGGGGGACGACATGATCTTTTGGCCGGGTTGGCTGGGGCCCCGGCGTTACCCTATCGCCATGCTGATCGCAGCGGCTTTTGTCGTCGTTGCCGCTTTGCCTGCGATGGGCGCCTTGCAGGACCCCACGAGCGGGAGCTTTGCGCTGGGTCGTGTCGATCTAGCCGCCGTGTGCTTCGATGAAAGCGACATTGCGGCGTGCGAACCGCCTGGAACCTTCGACCGTGGTGCTGCAGTCCTCCTTAACCAGGGATGTGGCGGAGGTATTTCAGGCGCGCGCCCGCACGACCCCGCCGGTGCCGGGGGTGCAAGCGGTGTGATAAACACCCTCACATTCGGTGCTAGCAACATATTGAAGGCATTTACGCCGGGGCCGTTCTGCCTTTTCCAGGACAGCGCTGGCGGCTATTGGTCGATCGAAAGAACGGCGATCGGTATCAATACGACCGCCGGAATCACGGCGTGTGCGGCAACAGATGTTTTCGAACCCGCCGCCGGTTGTACGACTCCCGACACTACAAGCCCTACCGTCACAGTCAGCGGCGCACCTGCAACCCTGGTGGGAAGGCAGCCGTTTAGCATCACCATCACCTTCTCCGAAGACGTCACCGGCTTTGCGGAAACGGACCTCGCGGTGACAAATGCAAGTGTCTCCGCCCTAGCGGGAGGTGGTGCCGCCTACACCGCAACCATAACCCCCACCGGCAGCGGCGACGTAACGATCGATGTGCCTGCCGGGGCGGCTCACGACGGACACGGCAACCCCAATACAGCTGCCCAGCAGGTCATCGTGCGGGCGACCGTTGTCGAGGCCACTCAGAATGTGATCGCCAGTTTCCTGAATAACCGGCTTTCCCACATCGCCAACAATCAACCCGACATTGGAGGCATGTTCGAGGGGTCAGGTTTCGCGAGCGGCGGGCCGCTTGGTTTCCTGGCTATGGAAGGCAACTCTTCCGGCTTGGCGCTAGCGTTCGCAACAAGCCTCGCCCACGTTCAGGATGGAATTGATGGGCGGTACGATGGCACGGCTACGGCCGAGACAACGCAAGGACCGAACGACTATGCAGACAGAAGAGTGACCGCCGCTTTCGAGCGTCTGGAGGTTCCTCGGGGTTCGCGGCGGTCAACCGGCTATCCGTTGGCCTTTGCCGCACATGGCGGCGCCCCTCCCGAAGAAGGTCGCGCAGACAGCGGTCGTACGAAATACGATCTGTGGACCGAAATCCATGGCTCTACGGCGAATGCGGGTACCGCAAACAGTTCGTTGTGGGTCGTCTATGCCGGTGGGCACTATTTCGTTTCGCGGGATTTGTTGGTCGGGGGGCTCATTCAGGTGGACTGGGCCAGAGAGAATGACGGTTTGGCCAATGTGAACGGCACCGGCTGGATGGCCGGGCCCTATATCGCCTGGCGCACTCCAGACAGAAACCTTCTGTTCGAGGGCAGAGCAGCCTGGGGCCAGTCATCAAACAGCGTAACGCCGTTTGGTACCTACACGGATGCTTTCGGCACGACGCGCTGGATGGCTTACGGCAAGGTGACAGGTTACGTCTGGATGGGCAGCTACCGGCTGAACCTGTTTGCCGCTGCGAGCTACTTTGAAGAGACGCAGCATAGCTATGTAGATGCGTTGTCTAACGTGATCCCCGCTCAGACCGTGTCCCTGGGCGAATTGCGGTTCGGGCCTTCGCTTGAGAAGGCACTATCGATCGGCGAAGGAACGGTCGTCTCGGCGCGGGTAGGGGCATCGGGCGTCTACAGTTTCGGGGTTCGCGGCACCCCGGCAGGCAAGGGTTCCTTGCCCGGCAACAATACGCTACGGGCGAAGTTCGACCTCCAGGTGGCTGTGGCCAGCGCCAATTGGCGACTGCTGCTAGATGGATACTACGATGGGGTCGGCGCGCCTCAGTACGAGGCTTACGGTGGCAAGGTGCGTCTTTCTGTGCCCTTGCGCTAGGGTGTACCCCGCCGCGCCGGCATCGGCTCCCATCTCGAACTCCATTAGGGCTCATCATGCCCGGCATGCGCATACCGGCGCGGGTCGCGGTGTCGAGATTCAGGTTGACGGCGCGAAGAGCATCGCCCTTGCGGGATAGGTGCGCGGTCGGTCGGCTCACTCTGGCCTGCTCCGCGAGGGCTGGCTAAAGCCGCAACAGCCTAGGGCGTAAGGCAAAGCCCTTCTTCGGCGAGTGCCTGACGCAGCGCCAAGACCTGCTCGGCATTGTCCCGCGCCGGGCTGCCGTCCGGGCGCAGCAGGTTGTTCTCGAACCCGATCCGCATCCTGCCGCCGCGCCGCGCAGCGGCAAGCAGGCAGGCCTGTTCCGGCTGCCCGAACGCGCAGACCGCCCATTCGCTGCCTTCGGGCATCCCGGCCGCCGCATCCAGGAAGCCTTGCAGGTCATCGGGGCGGCCTTCGCTGGGGGTCGCATATCGGCCGAGCACGAACAGCATCTGCAGTGGTTTCGGAACATCGCCGGCAGAGGACAATGCGAGCAGGCGGCTGACGTCCTCCGGCGCGTACAGAATATGCTGCACGGCGATGCCGGCTTCATCTGCCCAGGCATAAAAGCGCGCGGCCTGCATGTCCGGGCCTGCCAGCGGCCACATTTCCCGCAGCGCCACCGATACGCCTTCCGGGATCACGTCGCGCACCACCTGCCGCTGTTCGTCCGGTGTGTAGCGCCCGACTGCCTCGGTGGTGATCTGCACCGGCATGGCCGGCACCGCCCGCGACATTTCGGCGATCAGCTCGCGATAAAGTCCGGCGTCCAGCACATGCCGGCCTTCCGTATCCCGCACATGCGCGTGCAGCGCCTGCGCACCGGCCTCGCATGCGGCGCGGGCCGCCGCGACCGTTTCTGCGACCGTTACCGGAAGCGCGGGATGATCGGCCTTGCCGAGGCGCGCACCATTGGGCGCCAGCATGATATCCGGCAGCGTTGCCAGCCGGCTCACGCGGCCAGCGCCCGCTCGACCGCCTTGGCGAGTCGCGCCGTTACCTCGTCGAGTTCGGCCTCGCTGATGATGAATGGTGGTGCGAGAAGCACGTGATCCCCTGCATTGCCGTCGAAGGTTCCGCTTCCGGGGTAACAGAACAGTCCCTCCTCTAGCGCAGCCGACTTGATGCGCGCGTGCAGTTTGAGCGAAGGGTCGAAGGGCCGGCCGGTCGCGCGATCTTCCACCAGCTCGATGGCCCGAAACAGCCCTCGTCCCCGGATGTCGCCGACATTGGGATGCTGGCCAAACCTCCGGTTCAGCGCGGCCTCGAGATAGCGCCCCCGGCTTTGCACCTGTACCAGGAGATCGCGTTCCAGAAGCGCCTTCATCACCGCCCCGCCCGCAGCGGCCGCAAGCGGGTGGCCGTGATAGGTGTGGCCGTGCTGGAAACTGCCGGAGCCCCGCGCGATCGTGTCGTAGATCGTGCCGCTGCACAGCATCGCACCGATCGGCATGTAGCCGGCGCCCAGTCCCTTGGCGATCGTTACAATGTCGGGGGCCACGCCGTCCTGCTCGCAGGCGAACAGCGTGCCGGTGCGGCCCATACCGCACATCACCTCGTCGAGGATCAGCAGCACGCCGTGGCGGTCGCATATCTCGCGAATGCGGCGGAAATAGCCTTCGACAGCGGGCACCGCGCCCAGCGTCGCGCCGACTACGGGCTCGGCGATGAACGCCATCACCGTTTCGGGCCCGAGCCGTCTTAGCTCTGTTTCCAGCTCGTTGGCGGCACGCTGGCCATATTCGTAGGCGCTTTCGCCCTCTTCGCGAAACCGGTATTCGTGGCAGGGCGCGATGTGAAACGTCTCCACCAGCAGGGGTGCATATTTCTCACGCCGCGCGGCGTTGCCGCCGGCCGCGAGCGCGCCAAGCGTGTTGCCGTGATAACTCTGCCGCCGGGCGATCATGCGGTGCCGCGACGGTTGCCCTATTTCCAGGAAATACTGCCGTGCAAGCTTGATCGCCGCCTCGTTAGCTTCCGAACCGCCGGAAAGCAGATAGACCCGCTCGATTCCGGCAGGCGCGTTGGCGATCAGCAGATCTGCCAGCTCTTCTGCCGCATCTGTGGTGAAAAATCCCGTATGGGCAAATGCGATGCGGTCGAGCTGTTCGTGGATCGCCGCGCGCACGCCCGCGTCGGAATGGCCGAGGCAAGAGACTGCCGCACCCCCGCCGCCGTCCAGATAGGCGCGACCGGACTTGTCGAAAATGTAGCAGCCTTCTCCCCGCTCGGCAGCGATCAGTTCGGATGTCGACCTTCCGAAAAGGTGACCCGACATGGCCGGTTAGCTCCCCCTGACCACGAAGACGCTTTGCTTGGCGTGCCGCACCACTCGCGCCGCGTTCGGACCCAGGAGATAATCGGCGAGCTCCGGTGTATGTGCCGCAATGACGATTGCATCGACTTCCAGCTTGTCCGCGGCATTGATGATCTGCTCATACACACGACCATGCGTCACATGTGGATGAACGTCGATGCCGTCATCGACATTCGACCTGACCCACTCCGTCAGCTTTTCGCCGACTTGCCGAAGCGCCTTCTTCTCGAAGCCCTTTTCGAAAAAGCTGCCGACAACCGACATTCCGAAGTCGGGGATGACGGTCAGCACATGAAGCGTGCCGCCTTTTCCCATCATCTGGAGCGCCGCCGGCAGCGATTGCGACCAGCTGGCCGGTGCCGAAAGGTCGATCGGAAGCAGAATGGACTTGTACATGACCGTTCCCTCTCAGAATGCCGGTTGTGTCTGGCGCCGGCGCTGCATTGCAATCACCAGGCCCAGCAACAGAAGCGCCGGAATGTAGAATACCTGCTCCGGCATCCTGTCACGCGGCACCTGCACGGCGGCCAGGAAGACCGGTGTATCGGCATAGAAGTCGAAATTGCCGAGCGCCTCCGCAGCTTCCGTGCCGAATGCCGGCTCGTCGAGCCGCACGATCTCGCCCTCCGGGATAAGCAGCAGGCCGGAATTCTGTATGCGCTCTGCTGGCGTGGCGCCCTCTGCGCTCATCGTCAGCGTGGTTGCCGCGGTGCCGCCGGTATTGAAGTCCGGCCCTTCGATCTGCAGCCTGAGCTGCGTACCGTCGGCTACTTCGCCCAGTACGGTTTCGAACTGGGCGGGCGGCACCTCTCGGAACGGACTCTGTACCATGTTCAGCCACACATTCGGGACGAACAGCGTGAACGCGACCAGCAGCAGCGCCGCACTTTCGTAGATGCGCGACCGGGCGAGGAAATAGCCTTGCGTGGCAGCCGCGAAGAGCAGCATCGCGAATGTCGCGACGATGAAAACGAACACGGCCTGGGCAACGCCGGACAATGTCCCGAGATCGACTCCGTAGAGAATGAGCGTCGGATTGAAGATGAACAGGAACGGCAGCGCCACCGTTCTCAGCGAGTAGAAGAACGCCGTGAACCCGGTGCGGATCGGATCGCCGCCCGAGACCGCCGCGGCTGCAAAACTCGCTAGCCCGACAGGTGGCGTGACGTCCGCCATGATGCCGAAATAGAAGACAAACAGATGGGCCGCAATCAACGGCACGATCAGGCCTTCCTGCGCGCCGAGCGAAACTACCACCGATGCCATCAGCGACGACACCACGATGTAATTGGCGGTTGTCGGCAGTCCCATGCCCAGAATCAGCGAGAACACGCCCACCAGTATCAGCATGATGATCAGCACGCCGCCCGAGAGCTGTTCGACCAGCCCGGCCAGTTCGGTGCCGATAGGTGTTTTTGTGACAGTGGCCACGATGATGCCCGCCGCCGCGGTGGCGACACCGATGCCGATCATGTTGCGGGCGCCGGCGATCAGGCCTTCCTTGAGATCGTCGAAGCCCTGACGGGCCTCGTTCCACATATTGTCTGCCGCGCCACGCATCACCGCCTTCAGGGGCCGCTGCGTGACGATGATCAGAAGCATCAGCGAGGTGGCGTAGAACGCCGACTTCGCCGGGCTTTGCCGTTCGACCATCAGGAACCAGACCAGCACCACGATCGGCAGCACGAAATGCAGGCCCGTTGCGTAGACCTCGTTCACCTTGGGCAGCTTGATCTCGGCGGCGTTTGGGTCGTCGACCTCCAGGTCAGGCCGCTTGGCAGCAATCGAGACAAGCCAGACGTAAACGGCCAGAAGCGCGATCATCATGATCGGCCCGGTGAGTGACGGCGCCACCGAACGCAGCGCGCCGACCAGATAGATCAGCCCGGTGAAGGCCGCTCCTGCAACTGCGAAACCGATGAAGAACTTCAGTATCATCGCCGGGAAGGATTTCGCCTCGCCAAGCGCCGGCATCTCCTTCTTCAGTGCCTCCAGATGCACGATATAGACCAGCGCGATATAGGAAATTACCGCCGGAATGAACGCGTGTTTGATGACTTCGATGTAGGAAATGCCGATGAACTCAACCATCAGGAAGGCGGCGGCGCCCATCACCGGCGGCATGATCTGTCCATTGACGGAGGAGGCGACCTCGACCGATCCGGCCTGTTCATTGGTGAAGCCGACCCGCTTCATAAGCGGGATCGTGAAGGTGCCGGTGGTCACCACATTCGCAATTGAGGAACCGGAAATCAGGCCGGTCATGGCCGAACCGACGACCGCCGCCTTTGCGGGGCCGCCCCGCAGATGACCAAGCCCGGCAAAAGCGAGTTTGATGAAGTAGTTGCCGGCGCCTGCCTTGTCGAGCAGAGAACCGAACAGCACAAAAAGGAACACGAACGCGGTTGAGACGCCCAGCGGAATGCCGAAGACGCCTGCCGTATCGAGCCACTGCGCGTTGATCAGCGCTGTGAAGGACAGGCCTTCGTGCTCGATCAGTTCGGGGATCAGCCAGCCTGTGCCCATATAGGCATAGAGAAGAAACAGCGAGCCCACGACCGTGAGTGCCGGTCCAAGCGCACGCCGGCTGGCTTCCAGAAGTACGAGCAGGCCGACGCTGCCGACGATGATCTGCGTCTGCGTCGGCAGCCCGGAGCGCGCCGTCAGCGCCAGATGTTCCGAAAAGACGAAAATGTAGAGCGTGCAGAAACCGCCTATCGCCGCGAGAAGCCAGTCGCCGACCGGAATGTACTGGCGCGGCGAGGATTTCAGCGCCGGGTATGCGAGGAATGCGAGCACGATGGCGAAGAAGAGATGGATCGGCCGTGTCTGCGACGAATTCAGCACAGGCAGATATTCGCCGAACCAGAGCTGGGGTTGGGCTATCCAGAGCTGAAACAACGACCAGGCTAGCGCCAGCCCCGATATCAGCAGCGCAATCTGACGGTTTGCCGGCGACCGTGCGCCGCTGTCCGTGCTTGCTACGAGATCCTGCAGTTCCTCGTCGGTGAATTTTCTGCCTTGCGGCTCGCCGTCCTGCGCGCTCATCCTATTCCCCTCCTCCCGCTAAAACTGAAATGTCCCGGGCGCGTGGCACCCGGGACAAGCAGTCTGTTTCATCCGGCCGGCGCCGCTACTCGATCAGTCCGGCTTCGCGGTAGTATTTCTCGGCACCCGGATGAAGCGGAGCCGAGAGACCGTCATTGGCCATCTCCTTCGGATCGAGATTGGCGAATGCGGGATGCAGGCTGCGGAACTGATCCATGTTCTCGAACACGGCTTTCACAACTGCATAGACAACGTCGTCAGACACATCCGCCGAGGTGACGAAGGTTGCACCGACACCGAACGTCGTGGTGTCGTTGTCGTTACCGCGATACATGCCGCCGGGAATTGTCGCGACACGGTAGAACGGATTGTCTTCCACAAGCTTGGTCACCGCGTCGTTGGCGACGTTGACGAGTACGCTGTCACAGGCGGTCGTCGCTTCCTGAATGGAACCGGACGGGTGGCCGACCGTGTAGACCATGGCATCGATGTTGTTGTCGCACAGCGCCTGGCTCTGCTCGGCGGCCTGGAGCTCGGAGGCGACGGCAAAATCGCCCATCGTCCAGCCCATCTCGGCCATCAGCACTTCCATCGTGCCGCGCTGGCCGGACCCCGGATTGCCGACATTGACGCGCTTGCCCTTGAGGTCTTCGAAGTTGGTGATGCCGGCGTCGGCACGCGCGACGACGGTGAACGGCTCAGGGTGGACGGAAAACACCGCCCGCAGGCCTTCGAAGGGCCCCTGTTCTTCAAACCGTGAAGTACCGTTAAAGGCGTGATACTGCCAGTCGGACTGCGCAACGCCGAACTCGAGCTCGCCGCCCCGCACGGCATTGATGTTGAACACCGATCCGCCGGTCGATTCCACGCCGCAGCGAATGCCATGTTCGGAGCGACCCCGATTGACGAGCCGGCAGATTGCGCCACCCGTTGGATAATAGACGCCCGTCACACCGCCGGTACCGATCGTCACGAAGGTCTGATCCTGGGCAATACTTGGAGCGGCGAACAGCGCAGCGGCGACCACAACGGCGGCACCGATGATTTTCTTGGACATATGTCGAATCTCCCGTTTTTGCCGCTCGGTGTGTTTGCGGCTGTCGGCATGATGATACAAACAATTGAAATCGGTCAAGGATTGAATACAAATGTGTTGCAATGTCTGCTGCAGCCAAACCATCCCTTGATGCCTTGAGGCACAAGCTGTCTGGATTGAGGAAGACGGCAGCCCCTGAGGTCGCCCGGCTTGCCGGTTGGGTTTTGGCGCGGCCGCACGAGGTCGCATTTCACTCTGTCCGCGGCCTGGCGGAAAAGGCCAGTGTTAACGCGAATACCGTTGTGCGCCTGTCGCAGGCGCTGGGTTTCGATGGTTTCGAAGCGTGCAGGCTGAGCTTCCAGGATGCTCTGCGCCAGCGCTCCGACCTTTACTCCAGCCGCGCGGCTCAATTGCAAACCAAGGCAAGCGGCGATCTTTACAGCGACCTTCGCGACGCCGCACATGCCAATATCGATGCTCTGTTCGACGACGATTCGCTGCGGAAGATCGGACTGGCCGCCGAACTTCTCCTGCGGGCGCGGCGCATTCATTGTGTCGGTGTGCGGAGCTGCTTTTCGCTTGCTAGGTACCTGGCCTACACCGGGGCCATGGCGTTTCCCGCATTTGCGCAACGCGTGAGCGAGCCCGGCGACATCTATGATCTGCTCTCCGAGACCGGTCCGGACGATGTCGTGGTAGCGATCACCTTCCCGCTCTATTCGGTCGAGACCGTGCTTGCCGCCAGCATCGCGAAATCGCAGGGTGCCAAGACCATCGCGATCACAGACGGGTTTAACTCGCCCGTTGCCGAAGGCGCCGAAATTGTGCTGGTGCCGCCCATGCTCGGGCCGCAGACGCTGCCCAGTCTGATTGCGGCTTTTGCGACGGCTGAAATTCTTATTGCAACGATGGTTTCGCGATCCGATCAGGCTCCGGCGCGAATTGCCAGCTATGAACGGCGACTGCACAACAGCGGCGCCTATGTGCGCTGAGCCCCTCGCAGGTCAGGCGGCCATAGGTGCATCGCAGCGCCGTGAGTACGGCGTAGGCCCGGTCATTCCTCGAAAAAGCAGAATCGGTTGCGGCCGCTGCTTTTGCTTCGGTAGAGCGCATTGTCGGCTTTCATGAGCAGGTCGTCCGATGAGCTGCCGTCGTCCGGTCCGAGCGCGATGCCGATGCTGACGCCCACCTTGATGCTCGTTTCGCTCAGCTCGAAGGGTTTCTCGAACAGCGTCAGGATACGATTTGCCAGAACGACTGCGTCTTTGCGTTGATTGATGCCGGTCTGCACGATTGCAAATTCGTCGCCGCCCAGGCGCGCAACCGTGTCGTTCTCCCGCACCGCTTTCCTGATCCGCTCGGCGACCCCGATGAGCATTTCATCGCCCGCCTTGTGGCCGAAATTGTCGTTGATCGGCTTGAACTTGTCGAGGTCGATGTAATGGACCGCCATCAGGCCACGACGTTTCACCTGCGCTACCGCGGTTGTCAGCCGATCGTTGAAAAGCATCCGGTTGGGAAGGTCGGTCAGCGGATCGTGATGTGCCATATGCGCAACCAGCTGCTGGTTGCGCCGCTGTTCAGTCACGTCGAGATAGGTCGTGACGAAACCGCCGCCTTCGATCGGCATACCGCGCACCTCGAGGATGGTACCGTTGGGCCGCGTCCGGTCGTAGCAATGCGGTTCCATCTTGCGCGCGAGCTCCATCCGGCGGCGAACATGGGTCTCGATATCGCCGGAGCCGTATTCGCCGCGCAATGCGTTGAAACGGAAAAGCTCTTCCATCGAGGGATAGCCGTTGGCCATCAGCTCCTCGGGATATTCGAGCAGAACCATCTGCTGCTGGTTGCACAGCACCATCTGCAGGTTGTCGTCGAACAGGGAAATGCCGCCCGGAAAATTCTCCATTACGGCTTCCAGCAAGCGAACCCTTTCGCGCAGGTCGCCATTCAGCCTTGCCAGGTCGGTTAACGCCGATACCTGGTCGGCCATGTTCCCAGTCTGCGCGACGGTTCGCGCTGCTTCGGCTGCCATTGTCACGTTTCCCAGTACAGACAATGCTGCCGACCGTCCCCTGGCCGGCTCGATTGACGGACCTTACGCAGGGAAAACTTGCCTTTGACTTAACTCCATTTAGGAGTTTTGACGGATATTGGCCCGACCAGATGTCGCTCAGGCATCCAGTGAGGCGGCGATACGGGCGGCCAATGCGGCGTTGTTTTTCACCAGCGCGATGTTCGCCCTGAGGCTGCTGCCGCCGGAAAGTTCGTTGATACGCGCCAGCAGGAATGGTGTCAGTTCCTTGCGCCCAATCCCCTGCTCTGCAGCCTCGGCAACCGCGTCGGCTATCATGCCGTCTATGATTGCCGGGTCGAGCGCATCGGCCTCGGGGATCGGGTTGGCGATCAGCATGCCGCTACCGCTGCCCAGCTGCCAGTGGATCGCGATCGCACGTGCAATCTGTTCGGGCGTGTCAAGCCGGTGATCGGCCTTCAGGCCGCTGGAGCGTGTGTAAAAGGCCGGGAAATCATCACTCCCTGCGGCGATTACCGGCACACGCTGCGTCTCCAGATACTCCAGTGTGAGCGGGATATCGAGGATCGACTTAACACCCGCGCAGACGACGGTGACCGCCGTTCGGCCCAGTTCGACGAGATCGGCCGAGACGTCGAAAGTCTCCTGCGCGCCGCGGTGAACGCCGCCGACGCCGCCGGTCGCAAAGATCTTGATCCCGGCAAGCGCGGCGATACGCATCGTTGCCGACACGGTGGTGCCCGCCGAGCCGCCGCGGCTCATGACCGCCGCGAGGTCGCGGCCTGATGCTTTGACGACGTCCTTGGTTGTCGCCAGGCGTTCAAGCGCGCTCTTGGAGAGCCCAATCGCGATCTTGCCGTCGATGACGGCGACGGTTGCCGGAAGCGCGCCATTCGCACGCACGGTTTCCTCGACCTCGATCGCCGTGCGCACATTTTCCGGATACGGCATGCCATGCGTGATGATGGTCGATTCCAGGGCGACGACGGGCCGCCTCTGATCGAGGGCGGACTGTATGTCGGGATGGATGGCGAGGAATTCTGGCTTCATGATGCAAGTCCGGGCATTGCGCGGCCGCCGCCTGCGAAAAAGGCGGGCGACAGGTCGGGCAACACGCTTTCGAGTGTTTCAGTTGTACGCGCGGCGAGCAATGCACCGGCCCGTGCCGCGGGCGCAAGCCCGTCCCCGGCAAATAGGCGTGAAAGGGTGCCGGCCACAAAGGCATCGCCGGCCCCGGTGATGTCCACAGGCGTGGCCGGAACGGCCTCATGCCAGCTGACGGAACCGTTTTCCAGGATTGCGTATCCCTTGCCGCCGTCGGTTACCACCGCGGCAGCGAAACCGCTGTCGCGCAACGCCTCCGCGGCGCTTCGTGCATCGGCGGCAATGTTACGGCCCGTCAGGGTGTTGGCCTCGTCGCGGTTGGTGAACAGCAGGTCGACCGCAGCGCCGAGACCGTGCAACTTCACCGCCTTGGGGCCGGACACCGTGTTGACCGCAAATCGCGCGCCGGTGCTTGCACAACGCCGCGCAAGCGCCTGCAGGACACCGGTCTGCAGGTTGCAGTCGGCGAGGATCCACTTCGCTTGCGAGGCCTGCGGCCATGCCGCGTCCAGATGGGCCTCGGAGTAGAAATCGAAGATTGCCATGTCGGCGATGCCGAGTGCCAATTCGTGGTCGGTTTCAAGCACTGCGACATATTCGGCCGTCGGGCGCTCTGCGCTGCGCATGACGCCACGCGTATCAGCGCCGAGGCCGCGCAGCCGCTCCACCAGCGCATCGCCCGCCGCATCGGCGCCGACGATGGAGTGAAACGCGGTCGGCACGCCAAGCCGAACCAGGTTTTCCGCGATGTTGCGCGCCACGCCGCCATGACTGTGGCTGGAATGAACCGGGTTTGACGTGCCTGGCACCAGTCGCGCAAGCGCCTGGTATTTTCGGTCGAACACGGCGCCGCCGAATATTGCGACACCGGGTCCGCTACTGTGAGAAGAATCATTCATCGCCGGACGATAGAAGCCCGCCGGCGGTCGTACAATCGGGTCGCGTAACAACGTTGCCGGCGGCGTCTGCCGCCGATTGTAATCCGCATCGTATCAACGACAGCGAATCGCGCCATGCGCGCGTGGTCCGTTCTGAGCCCGACTAACTCGGCGTCGCTACGCACGTTTCACGGCACGTGGACTTTCATCCATGTTGAGGGCCAACGCCTCGCCGAGCTGCAGCAGGAGGTCGGATTTCAGGGCCGAGCAAGCCGGATCGTCCCAGAGATTGCGAACGTGATACGGGTCGCTTCTTGTGTCGTACAGTTCACCCCAGTTCTCGCCGGCGTAGAGCGTCAGCCTGTGGTCGGGCGTATAAAGCGTGCGCGCGCGCGCAGCCCGGCCGAGCCCCATGCGTGGAAGATTGTCATTGAATTCGATGAGCAGAGCGTCGCGCCCTTTGTTTGCTTCGACATCGGCAATCAGGTTCCGGCCCTGCATCCCGAAATAGCCCTTGAGACCTGATCGCGCGAGGATTGTCGGCCCGATGTCGACCGCGCTGCCCAGTACATCGGTCTGCGAGGCAGCGTCGCCATCCGGGTCGGACCAGATGAAAGGTACGTGATGTGTCGACTGGCGGATCCACGGCCCTTTCAGAAGTAGGTTGCCGTCGCCCAGATAGTCGCCATGGTCGGAGGTGAAGATGACCACCGTGTTTTCATCCAGCCCCTCGGCCGTCAGCGTATCCAGGATGCGCCCGACCGCGTCATCGATCATTGCGATCATGCCCGCCGTCAGGGCCATCGCTTCCAGGCAATGCTGGCTGGAGGCGGCGATTGCCTCCTGGTCGGTCGCTGGCCTTTCGCCGCGGGCGAGCTGTTCATGGGCGAATTTCAGCGGCGGCGGCGGAGTGACGAAGTCCTCGTATGGCGCATCGATATGGAACTGGCCCGGATGAAAGAGATCCCAGTACTCGCCTGGCGGGTTGAAAGGATGATGCGGGTCAGGGAAGGAAACGAACATGAAGAACGGACTATTGTCGCGACGGCGATTTTGCAGCCAGTCGCAGGCGCTGTTCTCGATATAGCGGGTCGGATAGAGCTCCACCGGCAGGCGCGTGCGCTTTGCCTGCGGGCAAGTGTAATTGTGCGGCAGCTGGTTCTCCCGATCGCGGTATTCCTCCCATTTGGGATCCTGTTCGCGCAGCCACTGCAGATAGTGCCCGCCGGCCCGGTCGCCGTGGTCGGTAACCATGTCGACATAGTCATAGCCGTAATAGGGCAGCGGGAATTCCAGCCGGTCGTCGTTCTGGTAGTGGCGCGGGCTCTCGATATCGAGACCGTGAAAATCGTCTTTCCAGGCTTCCAGCTCGGGAACCGACGGATCGGGCGACTTGATCCTGGCGACATCGATGCCGGTAAACGGCTGCAAATGCGACTTGCCGATTGCAGCGGTCTGGTAGCCGCCATCCTTCAGCACCTCGACAAATGTCCGTGCGTTCGGTGACAGGGCGCAGCCGTTGTATTTCAGGCCGTTTACGCTCGGATAGCGCGCCGTGAGGATGCTCGCCCGGTTCGGCATGCAAACCGGCGCTGCGGTGTGGAATTCGGTGAACCGCACGCCCCGCTTTGCCAGGCGATCGATATTCGGCGTACGCACAACCCGGTGGCCGGCACAGCCGAGCCAGCCTGCGCAGTGCTGGTCGGTGACGATCATGACGTAATTGGGCTTGGCACCCATTAGGCCGTCTCCGGGCGGATGGTGGGGCGACGTGCGAGCCAGCGCCGCCCGATCAGGATGAGACCGACGGCGAGGCACGCCCATTGCACAGGGGCGGCCCCGGAGATCAGGCAGATGCCGACAGTCAGACCTGCAAGACGCTCCAGCCTGGACAGCGCGATCCTGTCGTAGCCGATCAGAGCGCTCGCGATCATCCACATCGCGGTGAACAGGAATACGAGCGCCGGTAACACTTCGGCTATTCCGGGCGCGGCGCCGCTGCCGCCGAGCGTCAGAGCGGGATTGTAGACAAAGGCGAAGGGGAGCACGAAGATCATGGCGCCGACACGCGAGCTTTGTACGGCCGTCGCGATCGGCTTGCCCCCCGATATCGCCGCGGCAGCGTAGGAGGCGATTGCGACCGGCGGGGTGATCACAGAGGCGACGCCAAAGGTAAAGACGAACATGTGGGCGGTGAGCAGATCGAGCCCCATTCTCTGCAGCGTGGTACCCATCACGGCGATGATCGCGATATAGGCCGGCAGGGTTGGCATCCCCATGCCCAGAACGATGCAGCCGATGGCTGAGACGAAGAGGGTGACGATCAGCGCGCTGCTGGCGGCATCCAGCAGAAGGACCGACAGCTTGGGCGGCAGGCCGGTCGCCGAAAGCGTCGCAACAACGACGCCAACAATAGCGGTTGCGGTGATAAGGCGCGCGACCGTGTTGCCGCCATGGGCGAGCGCGTACAGAAGCTTCCATGGCTTGCGGCGAATCTCGGCGTTTATGAAGCTCATTGGAATGAGAAGGAGGATGGCGGTGATCGATGCGCCGGCTGGAGACATTCCGCTTAGCAAAAGCCAGACAATCACCGCCAGGGGCGCGAAAACCAGGGTCAGGTTGACCCAGTCCTGGAGCGTGGGGGCAACGGCCTTTTCCGTGGCAGCGACGGCGACATTGAGACGCTGCGATTCGAACCTCACGGTCAGGAACAGGCTGGCGTAGTAGGCAATGGCCGGAATGATCGCGACCTTCATCACGGTGAGGTAGGAGACCCCGACAATGTCGGCCATGATCAGGGCGGCAGCCCCCATGATTGGCGGCAGGATTTGCCCGCCGGTCGAGGCTGCGGACTCTACCGCGCCGGAAAATTCGGGCGAGAAGCCCCGCTTGCGTATCATCGGGATCGTCACCACGCCGGTGCCCACCACATTGGCCACGGCGCTGCCGGAAACCGTCCCGAATAACGCTGAGGAGCTGATGGCGACATAGGCCGGTCCGCCCCGCAGATGGCGCATGTAGTGAAAGGCGATGCGGATCATTGAACTGCCGGCGCCGATGCCCTCAAGCACCGCACCGAGGATGATGAAGGGCAGCACCGTGGTCGAAACCACACCGAGAATATTGCCGAGAATGCCCTGGTCGATGCTGTACCACAGATTACCGGAAATGATTTCCGTCAGGTCGCCCGTGCCGGTGCGAAGCATGCCCGGCCAGTACCGTCCGGTGATCAGGTAGATCGCGGTCACGCCGCCGAGCAGTGCGATCGGTGCGCCCCACAGCCGCCAGCCGAGGAAAAGCGCCAGCGCCAGTGCGGCGAGCGAAATCCACATTTCACGCGGCGAGAAGAAGAAGACCGAATTCTCGAGAATCAACCCGATCCGGTAGCTGTCCCAGCACGCGTAGGTGGCGACGATGACGCAGACGAGCGCCGCGATCGAATTCAGCCTGGACGGCGCCTCTGTCCAGATCATCGCCAGCACGCCCAGCACGCAGAGCCAGTAGAAGAACGGCCGAAACCAGGACAGTTCGAACGGCCCGATCCGGGGCAGCACATCGTAGGTCGGCATGACATTCAGATGGCCGAGCAGGGCGATGACCAATCCGATGACGAAACTTGCTTGTCTCATGACCGAGGCTTCCTCGAAAACGCTAGGACGCGCCACGCGACGGCGGCGCGTTCGGGCAGGCCTGCAGCGTTCGTCAGCGCAGGTTGTCGGGAATTTCTATCCCCTGTTCCTCGTAATACCGGATCGCACCGGGATGGAGCCTCGCGGTGATACCCTGAAGCGGCTTGGTCTCGTCCTGCGACCTCAACAGGGCGTTCGTCGCCTTTATTTCCGGTAACGCCTCGAAGTAGGACTTGGTCAGCATGTAGGCAGCTTCATCGCCCAGCGACGCGTTGGCGACGATCATCATCGCGGTCGCGGTAGCGTCGATGTCCTCGCCCGCATTGACGACGGCATCGCCATAGGTGCCGGCTGGTATGGTCACGCCGGCAACCCCGGAGCGATCCTCGTAGGTTTTCCAATCTTCCTTGTCCCGGGTGCCTTCCGGAAGGCTCAGGATTCGAACGGGCCGCTGCAGCCCGAGTTCGCTGACGGTCTGTGAACCCATCGCAAAGAAGGCGATGTACATGTCGAACTGGCCGTCCTGAAAACTCTGGGTCGCCTGGCCCCAGGGCAGTTTGACGCCCTCATAATCCTCGCCTTCCTTCAGGCCGGACGCCGCCTCGATCATGCCCGTCGTCTGGGCGTTGGCTGCTCCCGCCGGTGGCCCGATATAGACCCGCTTGCCGCGGATACCGTCCCAGCTCCTGATGTCGCTGTCGGCCCAAACGACCGGATGCATGGTGCTTCCCTGGAAGGCGAACAGCGCACGGACTTTCTTCGAAAGTTCGATCGCCTGGTCGGCGGTCTTGGCATAAGGCCCCTTGCCAGCCTGCATCAGCTTGAAGGCGGGGGGAGGAGCAACGGCAAGGTCGAGCTTTCCAGCGCCGACCTTCAGGATGGATTTCGTCAGCACCTGATCGAGAACGACCTGCAGGTCGTACCCCGCTTTCGACGCATAGGGCGCGAATGTTTGTGGTACCAGGCCGGTGGTCGATGCGCTGCCGCCGCCTTCGATGCTGAGCGTTTCGGCGGACGCCAATGGCGCCAGGCTGACAAACGCGGCAGCCAGGACCGTCTTGAAAAGCTGCTTCATATGTTCCTCCCATGGATTCTCGAAATCCAGGTCCCCAATTTACAGCCCATCTGGTATAAGTAAAATTCGTATATACCCCTCAGGTATGCGCAGGTGTATGGATGGATTCACGAATGCTCGCCCAGCTCGCCACCATTGTGAACAGCGGATCGCTGACCCGCGCAGCGGAACGGCTGGGCGTCACGCAACCCACTTTGACGCGCAACGTCAAAGCGTTGGAGGATCGCGTCGGGGAGCCGGTATTGGAGAGGTCCCGCCATGGCGTGGCGCCGACCGAGATTGGCGCGCGACTGGCGGATGTCGGCAACCGGATCATCGAGGAGGCCGCACGCGCTGACGAGATCGTGCGTCAGTGGCGACAGGGCTTCAGCTATGAGGTGCGTATCGGCGTTGGGCCGATGCTGCAGGCCGCAGTCATGAACCGTTTTGTCGAGACCTATCCGCGGGGCCGCAAACATGTGGTGCACTTCAAGACGGGCCCGGCCTCGTTGCTCATTCCCGAATTGCAACGCGGGAATATCGACCTGTTGCTCGCCCCTGCGTTTCTCGATCTGGAACAGTCGCAACTGGTGCGCGAAACCGTATTCGATGACGAGGTCCGCATTATGGTCGGTACCAAATCACGCTATTACGGCGAGACGCGGGTAATGAGCATCGGCGAACTCAAGAACGAGAACTGGTTGCTTTCCGGCGCCGGCGCCGGGCTGTTCGAGCCCAGAAACCATACAGGGATCGACCGGCAGCCCGAGATGATCTTCACCGGCGCGATCGGGATGGTCGCCCATATGTTGCATACCAGCGACGTGGTGGTGCGCATGCCCATCCGCCTGATGATCATGTCCGGCCTGATCACGGCCGCGAACGTGCTCGATGTCCGCGGTGAGGCGACACGCCGCGACATCGCGATCTGGTCGACGCACAAGGCGCTGAATCAACCCGCCGTGCGCGAAGCCCGCGAGCGCCTGCGTGACTATTTCGCTGAGCTGAACGAGATGGAGCCGCGAATCGCGGCTTCATGATCGGTGCGAATATGAACAGCACAGCGCAGTGGATGGACTTTTGATGGAAATGTCTCGCTCTCGTCAGAAGCGGATATGCACACATGGGATACCGCTATGGGCGCTGAGCGACCTTGCGCCGTTCAGCTCAATCATTCGCTGCGCGACTGGAAAATTGGCTCCCTAAGGCTGGCAGGATTTGGACCTGTTCGGCGGCCCTTCAAAAGACAGAATACTTGCAAGAACATAGTTTTGGAGGCCGGGAAGTGCAGAGGCGGCATTTCTTTCGCTGGCGGCAATACCAGTCTGCCGAAGCCCTGATAGCGCGAATTGACAATAGCATCCGCGCCGGTTGCCAACCCCATCGTGGAACAGAGATGACGGACACCCAACCAATTCTCATCGTCGGCGGGGGCGGCAAGACGGGCGCTCGCGTCAACACGCTGCTTCGCAAGCGCGCCATCGACACGCGTCCCGTCTCGCGCTCCAGCGATATTCCATTCGACTGGGCGAAGCGCGAGACGTGGCCCTCCGCACTCAATGGTGTCTCCAAGGCTTATGTCACCTATCAGCCGGATCTCGCGGTGGATGGTGCCGAGGACGATATCGCCGAGTTTTCGCGCATTGCGCGTGAAGAAGGGTTGGAGCACGCCGTGCTCCTGTCCGGTCGCGGCGAGCCTGGAGCACAGCGCGCCGAGGCGGCGTTGCAGGAGTCGGGTGTATCCTGGACGAATGTGCGGGCGAGCTGGTTCAATCAGAACTTTTCGGAGGGTCCGTTTCGAGACGGTGTTCTCGCTGGCGAATTGGCGCTGCCCGCCGATCCGATCCCCGAGCCCTTCATCGATGCCGACGATATCGCAGATGTGGTTGTCGCCGCGCTGACCCGTGACGGCCACACGAACCGGCTCTACGAGGTGACGGGCCCGCGCGCGCTCACGTTCGCCGAGGCAGTGGACGAGATCGCCAATGCGGCCGGCCGGCCGGTCCGTTACAGGCAGATATCGGCGGAGGAGTTCGTCGAGCAGACGCGACCCTACGTCCCGGAAGATATTCTCAACCTGCTCATCGAGTTGTTCACGGTGGTGCTCGACGGGCGCAATGTCGAAGTCATGCACGGCGTCGAAGCGGCGCTCGGGCGCAAGCCGGCAGACTTCACTGACTATGCGAGGCGAGCCGCCGAGTCCGGCGCGTGGAGCATCGCAGGTTGATGCAAATCCTGGTCTCCACTCTCCTGTGGTTCTCGGCGATCGGCTGCGGGCTGATCGCCGGGCTCTATTTCGCCTTCTCGACTTTCATTATGACGGCGCTCGACCGTATCGGATCCGCGCAGGGTGCGGCCGCGATGAATTCGATCAACTCCACCATCCTCGGCTCGCTGTTCATGCCGCTCTTTTTCGGCACGACGATCAGCGCCGCGGTGCTGGCCGTGCTCGCGGTTTTCCGCTGGGGCGAACCCGGCGCGTTGATCATACTCGCAGGCGGGCTGATCTATGTCGTCGGCATGTTCATCTGTACAGTCGTCTACAATGTGCCGCTCAACAACGAACTGGCCCGGGCCGGAACAGGCTCGGCGGAGATGTGGGTGCGATACCTCAAGGACTGGACCTTCTGGAACCACGTTCGCACGATCGCCTCGACAGCGGCTATGGCCCTCTTCATTGCCGCTATCGCGCTTTGTGGCGGTGCTTAGGGCGACCGAAGCCGAAGAGGAACGAGGTCGACATATCAACTCGCCCGGGCGTCCCTCGGCGGACGCAGAGGTGGCATACGCTCAGTGTTCAAGAACCGAATGTTGAGCGTCACGCTTCTGCTGACATGCGCGTGGAGCGCGACGGCAACAGCGGAACCTTTGTCCGAGGACGACGGGCCGTTTCGTCAAGGTGAAGGGTTCGCAACACCGGCGACTTGCAAGACCTGCAGAACTGGATCGATCAGGTTCCAGATTGCCAAGGCCGAATCAGTATGGTGATCGAGGGGCCGATGTCGAAAGCCGTTGGGATGGCGCACTCGCCTACCTCATCATGCGCCAGGCTGAAGATGTAAGGTGATTTGCGTTACCTATTGTCCGAAAGAGGTAACTGGCGGACCCATCTTGTTGGCGGGTGGTTACAACCATGTCGGCGGCGGTTAGGCCTCGCAGAGAACCAGATCGATCACCGCCGGTTCCTGTCTGAAGCCGTTCTCAACAGGCACGCAAATGCGTTGCGGGCAAAAATGGCTGGCGATATGGTTCCTGACTTGGTCCGATAAATCGGAAGTTTATGGAGCCAATTCTCGACATTGCGATCGAACTGCCCGGGAAGGGATCGCGCGAGCTATTGCGATCTCTGCATCGGCAATTGCGGGCGGCGATCATTGACGGGCGGCTTCAACCCGGACTTCGGCTACCGCCAACACGTGCGTTGGCTGAGGGGCTGGAGATATCGCGCAATACTGTCATTGCTGCCTACGACATGCTGTTGAGCGAAGGGTATGTGGAGGGACGACCGGGCGCCGGAACCTACGTCGCAAATGTGCGCCCAAGGCTGGAGCGGCCCAAGGCGCCGCTGCAGGCCGATCCCCTCGCCGATCAACGGCTTGCCGCCACCTGGCGCGGGTGGCGGCCTTTGGCGGAGACCTGCAGCGGCGAGATGTACCGCTACGACTTCGTCGCCGGCATGCCGGATACGGAATTTCCGTTCGATATCTGGCAGCGCCTTTCGACGCGGGCGGCGCGCGCGGTTGCACGAGCCGGGGTCTATGAGCGTGATCCCGCGGGTGAGCTGCCTTTGCGAGAGGCAATCGCCAGGCACGTTTCCTTCGTACGTGCCGTCGCGTGTGAGCCCGAAGATATCGTGGTGACTGCCGGCGCGAGACAGGCAATTGACCTGATTGCCCGTATCCTGGTGACGCCGGGAGAAACCGAGGTCGCGCTGGAAGATCCCGGATACGGACCGACCCAGCGGTCGTTCACTGGGGCGGGTGCCAAGATCCTTCCCATTCCCGTGGACGAGGAAGGGCTTGTCGTGGACCGATTGCCGCCGAGTGCGCGTGTGATCTGCATAACACCCTCGCATCAGTTCCCGCTCGGCGTCGCCATGTCGGCTCGCCGGCGCGCCGCCCTGCTCGATTTCGCCGCGAGCTTCGGCGCCGTCATCATCGAGGACGATTACGACAGCGAATTCCGGCACGACCGCATGCCGCTCGACGCGCTGCAGACGCTCGACCGCTCGGGCTCGGTCTTCTACGCCGGCACGTTTTCCAAGAGCATGTTCCCGGCGCTCAGGATGGGTTTCGTCGTCGCCCCGGAATGGGCGCGCTATGCGCTGACACTGGCCAAGCAGATGAACGATTGGCACAACCCTCTTATAAGTCAGTTCGCGCTCGCCGACTTCATCGCCGAGGGCCACCTAGCGCGGCACGTCCGTAAGATGCGCAGGGTCTATTCGGCGCGCCACGAGGCGCTGCGCGCCGCGCTTGACGCGCATATGGGTGACCGGTTGCGGCCATACCGCGCACATGCTGGCGTTCATCTCGCCGCGGAACTGACCATTCCCTGCAATGAGCAGGCTCTGGTTGCGAAGGCCGCCGGGATCGGCATCAGGGTCGAGGACATCGCGCGCTACGCATCGCGTGACATCGCGCAGAAAGGCCTCGTATTCGGCTTCGGCATGATCGAGGCCAAGGATATCGAGCCGGCCATTGCCGAGTTGTCGCAACTCCGCTTTGGCGGGCGATCTTGAGAGGCTTGCGGTCACTCGTCTGGCGGCAGTAATTACGCTGCCGATCCTCGCTGTCTGCTCTCGTGGGTTGGTCTGGATGCCTCAGTGTCGCGCTTTCGATGATCTGGATGGGTGCCGGCACCGACGACTACACGCAATTCCGTCGCGGACGCTCGCCGCTGGCGATACCTCTTTCACCTGAACATATCCCTATCTCCGACTCTGTCTTGTCGCCGCAGAGATGTACCTAGATCAGGCCGGGCTTTCGATGGGATGTAGGTTGACAGCGAAACTGGCGGAGAATGGCGGACTTTATCCTATCCCGAATGGGACGAAATCTCAGTCCAGCGTGCAACCCCGGTGCTACCCGGAGCATTTCGGTGGAACGCCATAACCACCTAAGCCATTGAAAAAACTGGCGCACCCGACAGGATTCGAACCTGTGACCTCTGCCTTCGGAGGGCAGCGCTCTATCCAGCTGAGCTACGGGTGCGCTGGGCGGCACAGGCGCAAGAAGCGCCGCGTCGTTGGCGCTACATAGACGAAGCCGCGCCGGCCTTCAATGCGCAATGCGGCGTCCGGTTGCCGAGACGTGCCTTGGCTGGTTCGGCGTGCGATCCCTCCACGCGGTTCGGCAAGAACGCAAATGTTGCACCACGGCCGGTGGACTTTTCGGTGCCGCCTTCAATATTTTGCCTTGAGCATCCGCTAATGGCGGCGACGGGGTCGGGGTGAATGGCCCGCTTGGCGACAGGGCGACGGGAGAAGAGATCCGGTGGTTGCAATCGACGGAATCGGCACTGCGCTCAGGCGCGCGGCATTCATGGTCATGGTCGCATTGACCTGTATGTCGGTTCCGGCGGCGGCGCAGAGCTTCGATCCGCTGCTCGAAGTGCGCATTGCGGAGGCACAGGCTGCGCATGAGCCTGACAAGGCCCTCGGACTGGTCGAAGCCGCGCTCGCCGCCTCGAATGACGCGCGGCTGACCGAAGATCTTCTCGCCCGCAAAGCGGAAATACTCATTGCTGCGGAACGGCACGCGCAGGCCGGGGCGGCGCTTGAAGAGCTTGGCGCTGCGATCATTGCGCGCGAAGGGGAGACGGCACCGGAGCTGATCCCGGTACTGGAGGGCATCGCAGACGCTTACGAGGCGGCCGGCAGGCCGGGCGATGCCGTTGCGGCCCTGTCGCGCCTGCTTGATATTCTCGATGCGCTCGATCTCGATGACCGCGGCGCCGCCGTGGTTGCGCGGCTTCAGGCGATCGCGGATGCGGTGCCGGATGTAGCAGCGCGGATACGGGCGGCCGTGACCGCCTACGAAGTCTCGCTCGAAGACGACCGCAGCGGCCCGTTCGGCGCCGACCCCGAGACAGGGTTCACCGCGGTGAAAATATTCTACGCCACCGACCGCGCCCGCACCGGCGATCCCGATCCGGCGAATTTTTACGGCGGCGAACGCGGTACGCTGGAGCTCGGCACTGCGACGGTTTCGATCCCGCCACGCCACGTACCCGGCAAGATCGAGCGGCCAAAAATCTGGCTTCTTGAGTTCCGTGAGGACCCGGCCAAACACGTGATCCTGAAGTCCGTGACGCCCGGCGACAGCGACGCCGTGTTTGCCGAAATGCGCGACGACCTGGCCGCCAGCGAAAGCGACTCCGCCTTCGTATTCGTGCACGGTTTCAATGTGCCGTTCAACGAGGCGGCGCAGCGTACCGCGCAGATGGCGTACGACATGAATTTCAGCGGCGTGCCGATCCTCTATTCCTGGCCATCGCGCGGTTCGCTGTTGAGCTATATCGCCGACACGGCGGTGGTAAACCTTTCCGGCCGCCGGCTGACGCTGTTCCTTGAAGACGTGGTTCGCAAGTCCGGCGCCAGGCGTGTCCATCTGATTGCCCATTCGATGGGTAACCGCGCGCTCACCGATGCCCTGGAGCTCTATGCGCTGCGCCATGAGGGCGAGCCGCCTGCATTCGATCAGGTGCTGTTCACAGCGCCCGATCTCGACGCCGGGCTTTTCGTCGAAATGGCGAAGACGATCAAATCCACGGCCCGGCGCATGACCCTTTATGCCTCCAACAAGGACTGGGCGCTTGCCGTGTCGCGCAAGCTGCACGGCGATGCCGCGCGCGCGGGCCAGGGCGGCAACCGGATCATCCACGCCGACATTTTCGACAGTGTGGACATGACAAGTGTCGGTGACGATATGCTGGCGCACTCCTATTACGCCAACAATCCCTCGGCGCTTACGGACATCCTGTCTCTGTTCTGGCGCGACGCACCGCCTCAGGACCGCTGCGGCATGGTGCGTGCGGAAGGCGAGTTCGGAAACTACTGGCAGTATTCGCCCGAAGTATGCGGCGACACCAACGCACTCCTGTCCACGCTTTCGGTCCTCAATCGTGCCAGCATTGTCGACCTTTCCGAGGCGCGCGCATTTCTGAACCGGTTCATCATGCCGGTGACCGCCGATCCTGAAGACCGCAGCCGGCTGGAATCCGCGCTGGCTCGTCTCTTCGGAAACTGACAGGCAGTCGCGACGCAAATCAGCGGCCGGGCATGAAGCTTGCTTTCCGGGCAAGCGAGATGAAACATGCCCACATGACCGTCCAGAGCCCGCCCGCCAGCCTTCAACCGCAACGCGTCGCAGGCGGCGGCGTGTTATCGGTTGCCCTGTCGCACGGCCGCACGCGGGTGGCGCGTCTGCGCGAAGAAGGTGCTGCCCGGATTCGGCTGCCGCGCAATGCGGGGCAGGGCTTGGAAGCGGTACTGATCAACACTGCCGGCGGACTGACCGGCGGAGACCGGCTTCGCTGGGATATCGAGGCTGCAGCCGGCGCCGGGCTGACGCTGACCACGCAGGCCTGCGAGCGTGCCTATCGCAGCGCCGGGGGCCATTCAGCCGTAAACACCAACCTGTTGGTCGGCAACGGTGCCTCGGTTGCCTGGCTCCCGCAGGAGACTATTCTTTACGACCGCTCCGCCCTGAGCCGCCGCCTCGACATACGCGTTGAGCCCGGCGGCCGGGCGCTGATCCTCGAAGCTGTCATTCTCGGCCGCCAGGCGCATGGAGAAACGGTGGAACTGGCGGCGTTTCGCGACAGCTGGCGTGTTCATCATGGCAGCCGGCTGGTGCATGCTGAGGAATTTGCGCTTGGCCCGCATGTTGCGGCTCAGATGGCAAGACCAGTGTTCGGCAACAGCGCGCGCGCCTTCGCGACCATGTTGCTGATCTCTGACGGGGGAGGGCGGCTGCTTGAGCCGCTGCGCGAGGTTCTCGGCCCGCTGGGCGGTGCCAGCTGCTGGCAGATCGGACAATCTGGCAAGCTTCTTGCGAGGCTTGTAGCGCAGGACGGCTACGCGCTCAGGGCCCGGCTGGTTCCGGCGCTGCAACTGCTCAATGAACAGGCACCGCTGCCCAAAATTTGGTCACTTTGACGGAAATCCGATGAACCTAACCCCGCGTGAAAAGGACAAGCTACTTGTTTCCATGGCTGCTATGGTTGCGCGCCGCCGGCTCGAACGCGGCGTCAGGCTGAACCACCCGGAGGCGATTGCTCTGATTACCGACTTCGTGATCGAGGGCGCGCGGGACGGGCGTTCGGTCGCCGACCTCATGGATGCCGGAGCCCATGTCGTGACGCGCGATCAGGTCATGGAGGGTGTAGCCGAGATGATCCATGACGTGCAGGTGGAAGCAACGTTTCCGGATGGGACGAAGCTGGTCACCGTGCATGAACCGATCCGATAGGAGGCACGTTTTCCATGCTCGAACTCAGGCCCAACTGTGAATGCTGCAACAAGGACCTGCCGCCAAATGCCGCCGGCGCGATGGTCTGCACTTTCGAGTGCACCTTTTGTGCCGACTGCGTGCACGGCGTGCTGGGCGACACTTGTCCCAATTGCGGTGGCAACTTTGCGCCGCGCCCGATCCGACCCGCGCCCATGCTGGTGAAGTACCCGGCATCGACAAAGCGTGTCTTCAACCCCGATTGCCTGACGATGAAACAAGCGAATTGAGGTCGTGACGATGAAACAGCTGTTCGCCGCCGCAGCATGGGTGTCCCTCCCCACTGCCGCATTCGCTCATGAAGCGCCTGTTGCGCATGTGCACCCGCATGGCGACTGGAGCCTCGCAATTATTGCTCTGTTGGTGATGGCCGGTCTGGGTGCGCTTTTTCTCCTGCCGCTCCGCGCCAGGCGCGGTTCGACGGGGAAGCGCCATGATCCCCGGTGAGGTCATAACCGCCGCCGGCGATATCGAGCTCAATGCCGGTGCCGAAACAGTGACGGTCCGAGTAGCCAATACCGGCGACAGGCCGATCCAGGTCGGCAGCCACTATCATTTTTTCGAAACCAATGAAGGCCTGAATTTCGACCGCGAAAAGAGCCGGGGCATGCGCCTCGACATCGCCCCCGGAACAGCCGTGCGGTTCGAGCCCGGACAGCAGCGGGACGTGACGCTGGTGCCCTTTGGCGGCAACAGGCGCATATACGGATTTCGGCAGAAAATCATGGGGCCGCTGTGAACGTGGCGACACACCCGGAACGAAAGCGGCGCGGGGATGCCCCCGCGCCGTGGTCTGGCAGTCAGCGCCAGATGTTAGCGTGCATAGACGGTCAGCGAACCGTCGGCCGCGACGTTGGCAGCAACGACATCCGCCGGCTCAACCGACTTTGCCTTGAGCGCCGCGCTTACGGCGGTGTTGCTCTCAAGCGAGGCACGAAGATCTTCGATCTGGGCCTCATTTTCGGTTTCCGCCTTGGCCAGAGCGTCCATGTCGGCGCCTTCAAGATCCTTGATCCAGATGACGTTGACATTGCTGACGTCGGTCATGGCGCTAATCGCGCCGGCACTGTTGGAGCTACCCATGGCGGACAGGGCGCCGTCAAACGAGCCGCCGATGGCCGCAGTGGTGTCGGTGTCGACCTCGGTACCGGCCTTGGTCTTCAGCTTGATGTCCGCGTCCGTGTCGCCGGACTTGGTGCTGCTTTCTGCGGAACCGCCGATGCCCACATTGGCGCCGGCGTCGAGCGCCAGGGCTGGAACGGCCAGCATCGAAGCGCCCATGAAAGTTGCGGTCGTCAGTGCGATAATGCGTTTCATTGTTATTCTCCTCATGCTTTTTCCCGTGGGCCTGCTCTCGAAAAGAGCGCCGCTTGATGCGGCTGCCTGGGGAGCAGCTCCCCGCCATGGGCAAGGAGCTAGGAGCCGATCTTGGAAAATTCCGGGCCGGAAAGTGGCGCTGATTGGGAATGAATTTGCAAAAATTGTGAGTACGTGATGCCAGCGAAAATCACCCGTTCCGAATATGCTGCGATGTTTGGACCTACCACCGGAGACAAGGTGCGGCTGGCCGACAGCGAGCTTTTCATCGAGGTGGAAAAGGACCTCACGACCCACGGCGAAGAGGTGAAATTCGGCGGTGGCAAGGTCATTCGCGACGGCATGGGCCAATCTCAGCTGGCGCGCGCTGAGGGTGCTGTCGACACCGTGATCACCAATGCGCTGATCGTCGATCACAGCGGAATCTACAAAGCCGACATCGGCATCAGGAACGGCCGGATCGCGAAAATCGGCAAGGCCGGGAACCCAGATACGCAACAGGGTGTAACAATTGTTGTGGGTCCGGGAACCGAAATTATCGCCGGTGAAGGCAAGATAATCACCGCCGGCGGCTTCGATGCGCATATCCACTTCATCTGCCCGCAGCAGATCGAGGAGGCGCTTATGTCGGGCCTTACCACCATGCTCGGAGGCGGCACTGGCCCTGCGCACGGCACGCTGGCGACTACCTGCACGCCCGGCGCCTGGCATATCGGCCGCATGATCCGGTCGTTCGACGCGTTCCCGATGAATATCGGCCTTTCGGGCAAGGGCAACGCCTCGCAGCCGGCCGCGCTTGAGGAAATGGTGCTGGGCGGCGCCTGTGCGCTGAAGCTGCATGAGGACTGGGGCACGACGCCCGCGGCGATCGACTGCTGCCTCTCAGTCGCCGACGCGCTTGACGTTCAGGTGATGATCCACACCGACACGCTGAACGAAAGCGGATTCGTGGAAGACACAGTCGCAGCCTTCAAAGGCCGAACGATCCACGCCTTCCATACCGAAGGTGCCGGCGGCGGCCATGCGCCCGATATCATCAAGGTTTGCGGTTTGCCGAACGTATTGCCGTCATCGACCAACCCGACGCGGCCATACACGGTGAACACCATCGCCGAGCATCTCGACATGCTGATGGTGTGCCATCATCTCGATGCCTCGATACCCGAGGATATCGCATTCGCCGAAAGCCGCATCCGCAAGGAGACGATTGCCGCGGAGGACATTCTCCACGATATCGGCGCCTTTTCGATTATCGCCTCGGACAGCCAGGCTATGGGGCGCGTCGGCGAGGTGATCATCCGCACATGGCAGACCGCCGACAAGATGAAGCGGCAGCGCGGACGGCTTAAGGAAGAAACCGGCGACAACGACAATTTCCGCGTTCGCCGTTATGTGGCGAAATACACGATCAACCCGGCCATCGCGCATGGCATATCGAATGAGATAGGCTCGGTTGAGCGCGGCAAGCGCGCCGATCTGGTAATGTGGACCCCCGCCTTCTTCGGCGTCAAACCCGATATGGTGATCCTCGGCGGCACCATTGCCGCAGCGCCCATGGGCGACCCGAACGCATCGATCCCCACGCCGCAGCCGGTGCATATGAGGCCGATGTTCGGTTCGTACGGGAAGGCCATTACCGCGTCGTCGGTGACATTTGTGTCTCAGGCGGCATTCGATGCCGGGCTGAGGAATAAGCTGGGCGTCGAGAAAGGCATGATCGCGGTCGACAACACACGTGGCGGCATCTCCAAGGCATCGATGGTTCTCAACAACGCCATGCCGTCAATCGAGGTCGATCCGGAAACCTACGAAGTGCGTGCCGATGGTGAATTGCTGACCTGCGAGCCCGCGACGGTGCTGCCGATGGCGCAGCGCTACTTTCTGTTTTAGCTTCCCAGCCCGAAAGTCAGGGAGAACGTTCATGTACAAGGCCGTCGGATCGCCGGGCTCGCGCCTTACGCGCGTGACATGGATGCTGGAAGAGCTCGACGAAACCTACGGGATCGTCAAGGCCAAGCAGCATTCGGACGTAATGTACCGCTACAACCCTTCGGGCAAGATACCGGCGCTGGTGGACGGCGATCTGGTGCTGACCGATTCCGCCGCGATCTGCTTTTACCTGAGCGACAAGCACGCCGACAAAGGGCTGGGACCGAATTCCGTGGAAGAGCGCGGCCGTATGCTTTCCTGGCTGTTTTTTGCGCAGGCCGAGCTCGAAGCGCCGCTGTGGAACAAACTCAAACACCGCCTCATCCTGCCGGATGAGCTGCGCGTCGATGTCGGCCCGTGGGCGAAGATGGAGTTCGGGCGCGAAATCGCAACGCTGGAAAAGCGGCTTGGCGACAGCGAATTCGCCATGGGCGTCCGCTTTACGGCTGTCGACGTCATACTCGGCCATTGCGGTCAGTGGGCGCGGGGTGCCAGGTTCGAAATCGCCTCGGACAGTGTGAATAGCTATTTCGACCGGGTTCTTTCGCGGCCGGCTCTTGCCAGGGCAAAGGCGCGCGAGGAGGAAGCGAAAGCGGCATGAAACTCGACATCAAGGACGATTTCACCAGCCTTCCGCGCTGCGAACGCGTCCTGCGGGCCGTTGCCGCGGGCCACGAGAAGCCACATGACTTTGCGTTGCTGGCGCATGATGAGCGGCATCTGCGCCGTCGCGTATTGGTCCTTTCCGAAGGCGGGCGCGTGCTGGTCGATCTTGCGGAGCCAACGACGCTCGACCATGGCGACCTGCTGCTGCTCGAGGACGGGCGGAGCGTGGAGATTCGCGCGGCGGAAGAAGAAGTCTACTCGATCAAGGCGCGGTCGCAGCTGCATCTTGCCGAGTTGTGCTGGCATATCGGCAACCGCCATCTGGCGGCCCAGATCGAGCCGGATCGTATTGTCATCCTGCGCGATCATGTCATCCGCGACATGCTCGAGGGCCTCGGCGCCGAAGTCGCGGAAACGGAGGAGCAGTTTCGGCCCGTGCGCGGCGCCTATTCCGGTCACGGCCATCATGGGCATCACCACGGCGAGCCGGATCGCTTCGGCCGGATGCCGGGTGATCCGCATTACGGACACAACCATGCCTGAGGCACCGGCCCTGCTGCGGCTGCTGGCCTGGCTGTCGCCGGCGTTTCCGGTCGGCAGCTTCAGCTATAGCCACGGGTTGGAGAGTGCCGTGCATGACGGCCTTGTCGGCGATCGCGACGAGTTGGAGGACTGGCTTTCAGGTCTGCTCACGGCGGGCTCGCTTTGGAACGATGCGGTACTTGCCGCGCATGCTCTGCGGGCCGCAGACGATCCCGTCGAGCTTGCGCGGCTGGCCGAGCTTGCTGACGCGCTCGCCGGCTCGGCGGAGCGCCACCTCGAAACGACAAGCCAGGGGCGCGCTTTCTTTGAAGCCGCGCATACCTGGAACGGCGCCGACATTGAAGGCCTTCCCGACGATTGTGCCTATGCCGTTGCCTTCGGCGCGGCGGCCGGTGGTGCCGGTATTCCGTCCGAAGAAGCTATTGCCGGCCTGCTGCAGGCCATGATTTCCAATCTCCTGCAGGCTGCGATCCGACTTTCCGTTATCGGCCAGAGCGACGGCGTGCGCATTGCCGCTCAGCTGGAGGCCGAAATCTCTGCCTCCGCGGTTCGGGCATCTGCTGCCACGCCGGGTGATCTCGGCGCCGGCACGTTGCTCTCCGAAATCGCCGCCATGCGGCACGAAACGATGTACACAAGGCTGTTCCGCTCATGATGCCGGTCGGGATAATCGTCGCTACGGTGCTCGCGGCACTTGCAGGGCTGCACATCTATTGGGCCACCGGCGGTGTGTGGCCCGGAACCGACGAAAAAAGCTGCGCGCGCACCGTCGCTGGCTTCAGGGGTATCGAAAAAATGCCGTCGATACCCGAGGCGATCACCGTCGCCATTCTGCTGTCGGCCGCTGCGCTGTTGGCGCTTGTCCTCGGCATGGGCAATGACATGCTGCCCGCCTGGCTCCTGGTCGCCCTCGGTGCGGCAGCGTCGCTGGTGTTCACGGGGCGCGGCGTGGCCGGCTATCTGCCCGCCTGGCGGCGCCTGACGCCCGAAATGCCGTTCGCGGCCTATGACGTACGCTATTATTCGCCGCTGTGTTTGACGCTCGGCGCGAGCTTTGCCTTTCTGACTGTATCGGGAACCACGCCATGACTTCAACCAACGGCCCACTTCGTGTCGGCATCGGCGGTCCGGTCGGCTCCGGCAAGACAACGCTGACGGAAAAACTCTGCAAGGCGCTGGGCGGCGACTATTCGATCGCCGTTGTGACCAACGATATCTACACGCGCGAGGATGCGCTGATGCTGGCCCGCCTGCAGGCGCTGCCGGAGGAACGCATTGTTGGCGTGGAAACCGGCGGCTGCCCGCACACGGCGATCCGCGAGGACGCCTCGATAAACCTGGCCGCGATCGCCGGCCTCAACCGCAAGTTCCCCGACCTGGACATTGTTTTCATCGAGTCCGGCGGCGACAATCTGGCCGCGACCTTCTCGCCCGACCTCGCCGATCTGACGCTTTATGTCATTTCGGTCTGCCAGGGGGGCGACATTCCCCGAAAGGGCGGGCCGGGCATTACGCGCTCAGACTTCCTCATTATCAACAAGGCTGACCTTGCCCCATATGTGAGTGTCGATCTCGACCAGATGACAGCCGACGCCGAGCAGGCCCGCGCCGGGCGGCCCTTCGCCATCACCGATCTTTCGCGCGGCAAGGGCGTGGACGAGATAATACGCTACCTGGTCGAATTTGGTGGGCTGGCGAAGAGCGACAGCGCTGCGGCATCCGCCGCAGCGGAATGATCGGAGCTCTTGCCTCCGCTTCGATGGCGTACCCGGCCTAGGTTCCGAGAAAACTCAGCCGTTCGTCGGTGCGTTGCGGCGCGATTTCGATGATTTCCGCCTGTACCACGTTATGTTCCACAAACGGATCCCGGTTCACGCGCGCCTCGATTTCGGCACGGGTAACACCATGGGCGAGGATGGCGCCGCCGGCATTGGGCAGAAGGCTGCCAACGAGAAGAAGGATACCGTCGTCCAGGCCGCGCTGAATCCACGCCTTGTGCCCGTCCATATGTTGTTGTGCCAGAGTCTTTTCAGCGGCGAACCGCAGCAGAATTACAAACATCAGATTTCCCTATCTTCTCCGATTTGACTGTCCGTCGGGCGTGGACCCGCCGCACAAGCGTCCAGCCAGGCGCACATCCGGTCGACTTCGTCCTGAACGAAACGCCCGTCCCCGAAGGCATTGGCGAGTGCAGCAACGCCCTGGCTGCGGGCAAGGATGTGCATCGCCAGGCTGTCCGCATCCGCTTCGCGGCCAAGCAGGCTGAACTGGCGTTGCAGCCATTCCCTGAACAGGGTGAATATCTTGACGGCGCCCGCCTCCGCGTCGTGGTCGAGCTTGGATAGCTCGGCGCTCAGTGTGCCCACTGGACAGCCATACCGCATGATGTCGGCGCGGTTTGCGATGAGTATGCGGATGAAGCTGCGGATCCTCGCGGCGGGACTTTCGTTCTCGAGCTCCCAGCGCTCAAGCATGGCGCGAGTGCTGTCGAGGCGGCGGCAGATCACCGCGTCGAGAATGTCGTCCTTGGATTTGAAGTGATAATAGAAGTTGCCGCGCGATATGCGCACAGCAGCTGCAATGTCCGCGAATGAGGTGTGTTCAAAGCCCTGCCGGTAGAACAGATCGTCCGCCGCCTCGACTATGTGACCGCGGGTGTGTTGCGCACCCATTGCGCATCTCCGTAACAATTAGGACAAGCGACCCAATTTATAGGTCGCTTGTCCTAAACTGTCAAGGCGCCTCCCAACAACACCCGGAGGACTTCCGGTGCGCTATTCACGGAACGCTATGGTGATATCGGGCTCCAGCCTTGCCGTGATCACCCGTTCGGCATTGACCATGTCATTGGAAAACGCCCGTTCGCGGGCCTGCGCCTCCGGCAGACCCTGATCGAGCCAACGCTGGACGAGGCGGTGCGCAAGGATACCGCGCGGCACGTCCAGGAAAATGGTCAGGTCGAACTTGTTCTTCAGTTCGCGCCATGGCGCTTCGTCGAGAAGCAGATAATTGCCTTCCACGATTACGATTCTGTCTCGTGCCGCAACAATAGAGGCACCCGCGCGCGCCAGATCGGCCGAGCGGTCGAACAGCGGCACCGCGATATCGAAGCCGCCAGCGCGCAGCCGCTCGACCGTTGCCCGCAAGCCCTCGACATCGAATGTCTCAGGCGCGCCTTTGCGCTTGGCAAGGCCGCGGCTTTCGATGACGCTGTTGTCGTAGTGAAAACCGTCCATGGGCACGAGTGCCGCAGGAGCTTCCTTCAGCAACTCGACCAACTGTTCGGCGAGCGTGGATTTTCCCGAGCCGGGGGCGCCGGCAATCGCGACCAGAAAACGGTCGCGACCTGCCGCATTGCGGAATATTTGGGCGGCCAGCTGGGCGATCTCGGACATGCGGCACATGCTGCCGCCATGCACGGCACCGGTCCAGCAGAAAATCGAACCGGGACGTGCAAATGAACGAGCCGGCTGTAACAGCTGCAGCCGGCTCTTCTTGCAATACTGGCCCGGACCTACATGCCGGAGTGTTTGCCGATCAGCGTCTTGGCTTCCTCGTAAAGCGCCGCGCCGTCCTTGCCGGCGGCATCCATGTCGGCGATCCAGCTCGCCGTGATATCGGATGCCGCGTCTTTCCAGCGCTGCGTTTCGGCCTCATCCAATGTGATGATGTTGTTGCCGCGGTCCTGGGCGATCTTGAGCCCGATTTCATCACCGCCATCCATGACCGCACCGAACATGGCCGCAGTCTCAATGCCGGAGTTGTCGTCGATCACCTTCTTCAGGTCGTCGGGCAGCTTGTCGTAGGAGGCCCTGTTCATCGCCACAACGAAAGTCAGCGTGTAGAGACCGTTGTCGCCCGAGAAGCCGGTGTGGTTGTTGACCAGCTCGGCCACCTTGAGCGCCGGCGTCACTTCCCACGGGATCGTCGTGGCGTCGATCACGCCTTTCGACAGTGCTTCCGGTACCGCCGGAACCGGCATGCCGACGGGCTCCGAGCCGAGTTTCTCGAGCAGCTGGTTTACCAGCCGCGATCCGCCGCGAACCTTGAGCCCTTTCATGTCCTCCAGCGTGTTGACGGCCTTGGAGGAATGAATGAGGCCGGGGCCGTGCGCATGCCAGGCAATCACCTTTACGTCGGCGAACTCTTCCTGGCAGTGCATTTCGCAATATTCGTGAAACGCCTTCGACGTGGCCACACCATTGGTCATGATGAAGGGCAGCTCGAACACTTCCGTCGAAGGGAAGCGGCCAGGCGTGTAACCGATCACGGTCCAGATGAGATCGACGACACCGTCGGTCACCTGGTCGATCAGCTGTGGCGGGGTGCCGCCCAATGCCATGGCGTCGAACTTGTCGACCTTTATGCGCCCGCCGGAATCGGCCTCGACCTTATCGGCCCAGGGCACGATCGCCTTGGCTGGAATCGTCGCCTGCGGCGGCAGCATCTGGTGGAAACGCAACGTCACTTCCTGCGCCAATGCGGTGGCGGTGAGGGCGCACAGCGTAGCAGAAGCAATCAGCATCGATCTGAGTTTGATCATGAGGTTCCTCCCTGGATTCTCCGTAATTGTTATATAGTAGAACTGTTTTCCTGAACAGCGGGATTCAGCGTTCTTACAGGGCGGTGCCGAGGATGATCCCGTCATCGGCGGCGAGGAACGGAAACCGCGGCCTGTCTCCGCTGCAACGTGTTTTCGGTGTAAGTGCGCTATCGCGGCTGCCGGCAGCAGCCAGCGAAACGCGCAGCGTTGCCCCCTCAACGAGCGCCCACAGAAACCGCAGGTCTTCTCCGCCGGCATCTGCGACCATGATGCGAAACTGGTTCCGCGGCGCCGGCAGGCATTCAAATGCACGGCTGCATAACGACACGCCGGTCGCTTTTGCGATTTGCGCCCGCAGTTTCGTGCCTACGGCATAGAAGCTGCCATCCAGGACGAAATCGATCATGCGCAATCCGCCTGCAACCGTCTGGGCTCGGGTAACGCAGGCCTGCCGCCATTGCGCGGTTGCAACCATCGGCGGCTCCGCTAACCCGAAACCAGCCGGAGGCCAGGCACGCGATCGGCCAGGGCGGCGTCTCTGATAACCACGTCAAGATTGAGCCTCGCAAGCCGCGCATGTTCGCGCGCCACAGCCTCGGCCCGTGCGCCTTCGCGCATCTCGATGGCATGGGCGATCGCCCGGTGCTGCGCCTGCCCGGTGATCAACGAAGCCCGGAACTCCGGTAGGGCAGGCTGCGCGTTCAGGAACGCGCTGGGGTCTGCGAAGGGCAGATGCAGCACATGTTCGATCTCGCGCTGAAGAACGTTGCTTCCGGAAAGAACGGCCAACATGTCATGGAATTCAGCATTCGCGCTGACATACGCCGAGAAGTCGAGTTCAGAGGGCGCGGTTCCCACGATTGTATCCAATCTGCCGACGATTCCCTTGAAAGCGACCATGGCGGAATGCGGGACGCCCCGTTCGGCGGCAAGCCGCGCAGCTGTGCCTTCCAGTACGCCGCGCAATTCGATTGCGTCATGTACGTCGGCGGCGGTGAATGTCCGGACTGCGTAGCCGCCGGAGGGGATTGCCTCTAGAAGTCCCTCGCGCTCGAGTCGTGCAAGCGCAGCTCTTACGGGGGTTCGCGAAAGGCCGAGCTTTTCGCTGGCGTTGATTTCCGTCAATCGTTCGCCGGGCTCGACCTCGCCGGAATATACCAAGTCGCGCAGGCCCAGCAGAGCTTTGAGCGACTGCGATGCACTCCGCTGCGTCTTGATCGGCAATGCCATTTTGCCTCCCGCTAAGGCTCACCGTCGTGGCAAGCACATGGACTTTGCCAGTACAGATTGTATACAAGAGCTTGTCAAGACAACGCTCGCACCAGCACCCTCGGTGACGGGCGAACCTGAAATCGGGAGGAATTCGCGTGACGGTACAGGCTCCAGTCAGACCGCCATATCGAGCAGACCATGTCGGGAGCCTTCTGAGGCCGGACTCGGTCAAGCAGGCGCGCAAGAAGTTCTATGAAGACAGGAGCATTGCCGCCGAGGAGCTAGCGGCGGTTGAGGACGCTGCGATCCGCGAAGTCGTGAAGCTGCAGCAGGATGCCGGGCTTCCCGTGGTCACCGATGGCGAGATGCGCCGCTCCTTTTGGCACTACGACTTCATGGGAGGGTTGACCGGCCTCGATCTGGAGGAACGCGACGAGGGCGTACAGTTTCACGGAGTGAAGCTGCGGCCGATTTTCCCGACGATTACGGGCAAGCTCGACTTTCCGGACGACCACCCGATGCTCGAGCACTACAGGTTCCTTGCCGGCGTGACCGAGGCGATGCCGAAAATTTCGATACCGGGGCCGAGCTGCAGTCATTTCCGCACCGCGGTCGAGGATATCCACGTCAAGGAATATCGTGACGATCCGGAGGTGCTGTTCGCCGATCTGGCCGGAGCTTATGCAAAGGCAGTGAAGGCCTTTTACGATGCGGGCTGCCGCTATCTGCAGATGGACGACATCTTTTTCGCATATCTGTGCGACCCGAAACACCGCGCGGCCAAGAAGGCGGATGGCCTGGATCCGGACTGGCTGATCGAGCGATACGCCTGGATGATGCATGAGGCGATCAAGGACCGTCCCGAAGACATGACGATCGGCATGCATATGTGCCGCGGCAACTTCGTCTCCACCTATGCGGCCGAAGGCGCCTACGATCCGGCTGCCGACGCGATCTTCAATCAGACCGGCGTCGACATCTATTTCATGGAATACGACACCGAGCGCGCCGGCGGGCTCGAGCCCCTGCGGCTGCTTCCAAAGGGCGACAAGCGCGTGATGGCCGGGTTCATTACAACCAAGACCGGCGATCTCGAAAAGCTGGATGACCTGAAGCGCAAATTCGACGAGGCGTCGAAACATGCCGACATCGCCCAGCTCGGCATCGCGCCGCAATGCGGTTTTGCGTCCACCGAGGAAGGCAACAAGGTCACTATCGACGACGAGAAGCGCAAGCTCGACCTCGTTGTAAGGACGGCCGAGGCGATCTGGGGCGGAGTCGCCGCCTGAGTGGTGCCCTGCGCGGCAGTGCCGTTCGCTTTTCCTTGATTTGACAAAGGCCAAATCGAGCGGTGAATAACACCGCTAGGTTCCTGCAAGGGCTCGCGCTGTGCCTCGCGAGGGGCAATCCGACGCACCCGGGAAGGGCGTTTCGCCTTGCGCGGCCCGCATAATTTGCCGATATGGAACCAACAGCGATGCCAAGCAGGCGCAAACGAGAGCGTTATGGACTTCGAAGCCTTTTTTGCCACGAAGCTGGATGATCTTCATTCGGAAGGTCGCTACCGGATCTTTGCAGAGCTTGAGCGGCGCGCCGGGTCTTTCCCCGCAGCGACCCGGTATACCGGCTCGGACACAGAACAGGTCACCGTCTGGTGCTCCAACGACTATCTTGGCATGGGCCAGAACCCGAAGGTGATCGGCGCCATGCATGAGGCGCTGGACAAATGCGGCGCGGGTGCGGGCGGTACGCGCAATATTTCGGGCACAAACCACTATCATGTGCTTCTGGAGCGCGAGCTTGCCGACCTGCATGGCAAGGAATCCGCACTGATCTTTACCTCGGGCTACGTGTCCAACTGGGCAACGCTGTCGACGCTTGGCGCCAACATTCCGGGCTGCGTGATCTTCTCCGATGCCGGCAATCATGCCTCCATGATCGAGGGCATCCGCCATTCCAAGGCCGAACGTCGCATCTTCAAGCACAACGACGTTGCCGATCTCGACCGCCAGTTGTCGGAATTCGGCCCCGAGGTGCCCAAGATCGTCGCGTTCGAGAGCGTCTACTCCATGGATGGCGACATCGCTCCGATCGAAGCGATTGTCGAGGTCGCCGAGAAACACGGTGCAATGACCTATCTGGACGAGGTCCATGCGGTTGGCATGTACGGTCCGCGCGGCGGCGGCATCGCCGAACGCGAAGGGCTCATGAACCGCATCACCGTCATCGAGGGGACGCTGGGCAAGGCGTTCGGGGTGATCGGTGGCTACATCACCGGCTCGGCGAAGCTGATCGACTTCATCCGCTCTTATGCATCGGGCTTCATCTTCACCACGGCGCTGCCGCCTGCGGTGGCTGCCGGAGCGATTGCCTCGATCAAACATCTGAAGACGTCCGATATCGAGCGTACGCGCCACAAGGAGCGGGTTGCGGCGGTGCGCGCAAGGCTCGACGCCATCGGCATTCCCTATATGCCGAACCCCAGCCACATCGTGCCCGTGATGGTGGGCGATGCCTCAAAGTGCAAGTGGATCTCCGACATCCTGCTCGCCGAACACGGCATCTATGTGCAGCCGATCAACTACCCGACCGTGCCGCGCAAGACCGAGCGTCTGAGGATCACACCGACACCGCTGCACAGCGACGCCGATATCGACAAGCTGGTCAGCGCGCTCTCAACGCTCTGGTCGCAATGCGCGCTCGCAAGGGCGGTTGCGTAAACACCGGCACAGCCGACTGAAATGAACGAGCCGCCTTCGGGCGGCTTTTTCATGCCGCCTTCAGTACTCGGCGTAGATTTCGATGATGTTGTTTTCCGGGTCGCGGAAAAACAGCGTCCGGTGACGCCAGTCGGGCAGGTCGGTTGGCTCCCGCAGGATCTCCACGCCGTGCGCGACGAGTTCTTTGTGACATGCATCCACGGCCGGCGGCGAAACGCGGAAGGCGAGTTGCACGGCGGCCGAGCCCTCGATCGCCTCGCCGTCGTCACAGACAGGCCACTTCATGCGTGGCCGCAGTGTCAGCAATGAAGCGCCGACCCGGAAACTGACCCAGTTTTGCCGGTCTACCTCGACCGGAAACTTCATGATGTCGCGGTAGAACGCAGTGGTTTCCGCCATCCGGCTGCACAGAAGCACGGTGTAATCGAGATTGTGAATATCGCGGAGGCTCACCCGTCACTTCCTAAACGAGCGAAACGCCGGCAGCGCGCATCTTCTCCGTCATCGCGGCGAGCGAGCCGCCGAGGTCGATCGCCCGGCAGCCTTCCATCACTACCGTGACCGACAGGCCAAGCTTCACCGCATCGAGCGCCGAAAAGCCGACGCAGAAGTCGGTCGCCAGGCCCGCCATCGTCACTTTCGATATGCCGCGCTCCTTGAGATAACCGCCAAGTCCGGTGGGCGTTGTGTGGTCGTTTTCGAAAAAGGCCGAATAGCTGTCGATCGCCTTGCGGAAACCCTTGCGCACCACAAGCTCGGCTCGGGTCCAGTCAAGCCCGGCGTGAAACGCCGCCCCTTCCGATCCCTGCACACAATGATCCGGCCACAGCGTCTGTTCGCCATAAGGCATTTCGATTGCCGTGAAGGGATCGTGCCCGGCATGCTGCGAAGCGAAGCTCGAATGGCCGGCGGGGTGCCAGTCCTGCGTGAGCACGACATGATCAAAGCGCTTGATGAGCCCGTTGATGACCGGCACGACCTGATCGCCGTTTTCGACGGCGAGCGCGCCGCCGGGGCAAAAGTCGTTCTGTACATCGATCACGATCAGCGCATCGTCGGCCACGGGTCACCTCGTTTGGATTCGTTTCGCGGCAGCGAAGCCGGAATTCTTGTCTTTGACAAGAGCTGCCTCGCTGATATCATTTGCATACGAATGAAATTCGGCCGTCCAGAAGCCGGAGTGGGAAACCTTGGTCCGCTACGCAAAGCCGAGAACGGTTGACGAAGCGCTGGGCCTTCTGGCCGACGGCGACTGGTGGATTCTGGCCGGCGGCACGGATTTTTATCCTGCCCTTGGCGCGCTGCCTCTGAAGCGCGACGTACTCGACATCAACGGGTTGGACGAACTCGACCACATCACGGTGACGGCTGACGGCGTGACGTTTGGCGCACGTGCAAGCTGGACGCGGGTCGTACGTGCAGAGCTGCCGCCGGCATTCGACGCGCTCAAAGCCGCCGCGCGCGAAGTGGGTTCCGTGCAGATCCAGAACCGGGCGACGGTTGCGGGCAACCTCTGCAACGCTTCGCCTGCCGCCGACGGCGTGCCGCCGCTGCTGGCGCTCGACGCCCAGGTGGAGCTGCGCTCTATAGAAGCGACCCGCCGGCTGCCGCTGGCCGATTTCGTGCTTGGAAACAGGGAAACCGCGCGCCAGCCTAATGAACTGGTGACCGCAATTCATGTGCCGGGAAGTGCCACTTCCGGCCGGTCAGCGTTCGTGAAGCTCGGCGCGCGCCGTTATCTGGTGATTTCGATCGCAATGGCCGCGGCCAATGTCAAGATCGGCGATGACGGCGCCATCGCCTCTGCGCGAATGGCCATTGGCGCCTGTTCGCCGGTTGCCCGACGGCTGACGGCACTCGAGGCCGCGCTTGTCGGCCGACATGCCGATGCAGGACTGCTCGACATGTTTGACGATGCGCATTTCGCCGGGCTCACGCCAATCGACGACGTGCGCGGCACGGCGCAGTACCGCCATACCGCGGCGCGCGAGATCGTCGGGCGTGCGTTGCTTGCGGCCATCGGCGCAAACGATGAAAGGGCGCGCGCGGCATGATGCTCGAAAAGGCCCCGCTGACCTTCACCGTCAATGACAAGGCGGTCGCGGTCGAAGCACCGCCGACGGCGCGGCTCTCGGCCGTGTTGCGCGACCAGCTCGGTCTGAAAGGCACCAAGGTCGGCTGCGATGCAGGCGATTGCGGTGCCTGCACGGTAGCAATCGACGGCGAACTCGCCTGCGCCTGCCTCGTGCCGGTGGCAAGCGCCGAAGGCTGCGCCATACGCACGGTGGAAGGGCTTGCGGGCGAAACGCTGTCGGCCCTTCAGGCCTCCTTCCTGCGCCATGGAGCGGCGCAATGCGGCATCTGCACGCCCGGTTTTCTGGTGGCGGCCGCACGACTTCTGGAGGAAAACCCGACCCCCGGCGAAGCGGCCGTGAAGGATGCGCTGGGCGGCGTGCTTTGCCGCTGCACAGGCTACCGCAAGATCATCGAAGCGGTGATGGATACGCATTCCACCTCGCACGTTATGGGCGAGGTCAGGCCGCTGGCGCGGGAGGAGGGCACCGAGTCTCACCCTTCTCATCGGAGGGAGGGGATCGCCGCAGGCAAAGCCGTTGGTGTCCCGATTCCCCGCCTCGATGGGGCACCCAAGGTGCTGGGCACCGACGCCTTCGGCGCCGATGCATTCCCGGCCGATGCCCTTGCAGCGCTGGTGATCCGTTCGCCGCACTGGCAAGCGGAATTTGCATTCGGCGATCTGGACAGGTTCGTTGCGGCCAATCCAGGGCTCGTCGCGGTGTTCACCGCGGCCGACATACCTGGCATCAACAGTTTCGGTGTCATCCCGCCCTTTGCCGACCAGCCGGCACTAGCGGAAGGCTTCGCCCGTTTCCGGGGCGAGGCGGTGGCTGTTGTCGTTGGCGAGAGGGAAGCCGTCGCCGAGCTCGATCCGGCCGATTTCCCGGTTACCTGGCAGCCGCGAGATCACGCGCTGACGATTACCGAAGGCAAATCCGCGCCGCCGCTTCACGCCGCGCGCGCCGGAAATGTGATGGCCGAGGGCAAGGTACGGCGCGGCGATGCCGATGCGGCAGTAGCAGCGTCGTTTGTCACCGCCACCGGCCGCATAGAAACCTCCTATGTCGAGCACGCCTATATCGAACCCGAGGCAGGTGCGGCGTGGATGGATGGCGACACGCTGGTCATCCAGGCCTGCACGCAGGCGCCGGTGATGGACCGCGACGACACCGCGCGCGTGCTGGGCCTGCCGCCGGAAAAGGTGCGCATATTGCCCACCGCCACCGGTGGCGGTTTCGGCTCCAAGCTCGACCTTTCGCTGCAACCGCTAATCGGACTGGCAGCGCTGAAAACCGGGCGACCGGTTGCTCTTGCTTACACGCGCGCCGAATCCATGATGTCGACCACCAAGCGGCACCCGGCTGAAATGCAGGCGACGATCGGCGCGGGCGAGGACGGCCGTATCACCGGCATGGTGTTCGAGGGCGATTTCAACACCGGCGCCTATGCCAGTTGGGGCCCGACGGTCGCGACCCGCGTGCCGGTGCATGCTTCGGGACCCTATTTTACGCCGAACTATCGCGCTGTCGGGCGCGGCATTCACACCAACGGACCGGTGTCGGGCGCGTTTCGCGGTTTCGGTGTTCCGCAGGCGGCGATCATGCAGGAAACGCTTTATGACGATCTGGCCGCAAAGCTCGGCATCGACCGGCTGGCGTTTCGGCTGACCAACGCGCTGCGCAATGGTGAGCCGACTGTCTGCGGCCATGTCATGGAAAGCGGTGTCGGCATCGCCGACTGCCTTGAAGCGCTGCAACCGCACTGGAAGCGCGCCTGCGAGGACGCCGAAGCCCATAACCGCCGGCAGGGCCACATAAGGCGCGGCGTCGGCGTCGCGTCCTGCTGGTATGGCTGCGGCAACACGGGCATTCCGAACCCATCCACCATGAAGCTTGGCATCACGGCCGACGGCAAACTGGTGCTTCATCAGGGCGCGGTCGACATCGGCCAGGGTTCGAACACAGTAATCCCGCAAATCTGCGCCGAGGCGCTGGGCCTGCCCCTGTCGGCGTTCACGCTTGTTGGTGCGGACACAGCGATCACACCTGATGCCGGCAAGACCTCCGGCTCGCGCCAGACCTATATTTCGGGCAAGGCGGCGGAAAAGTCCGGCCGCGCGCTGCGCGAGACGATCCTGCGTTTCGCTAACGTCTCGAGTGACGCCGAGATCGGGCTTGAAGGTAGGGAACTGGTGGTCCGCGATGGCGCCGCCAGCCGCACGATCGACTTGGGTTCGCTGCCCGCCGACGGTGACGGTTTGGTCTTCCGCGCCGACGAAAGTTACGATCCGCCGACAGTGCCGCTCGACGAAAACGGCCAGGGCAAGCCTTACGCGGTTTACGGCTGGGGGGCGCAGATCGTCGAACTCGCGGTGGATACGAAACTCGGCACCGTCGATCTCATCAAGATCACCGCGGCGCACGATGTCGGCCGCGCCATCAACCCGGCACTCGCAATCGGGCAGGTCGAGGGTGGTATCGCACAGGGCATCGGCATGGCGTTGATGGAGGAATACGTACCGGGCCGCACCGAAAACCTGCATGACTATCTGATCCCGACAATCGGCGATGTGCCGGAGATCGAGACAATTCTGGTCGAAGTACCGGACCCGGAGGGTCCGTTCGGCGCCAAGGGGTTGGGTGAGCATGTGCTGATCCCCACCGCGCCTGCGATCCTCAACGCCATCCGCGACGCCGCCGGCGTTCTTGTGACCAAGGTGCCGGCGACGCCTTCGCGGGTGCTTGCTGCGATCAAGACAAAGGAGCGCGCGGCATGAGCGAGCTCTCCGAACGCTTCGAGACTACCGAAACTGGCCCGGCGAAGGCCGGTGAGAAACTGCGCTGCGATGCCTGCCCGGTCATGTGCTACATTGCCGAGGGCCGCACCGGCGCATGCGACCGCTACGGCAATTTCGGTGGCAGGATTGTGCGCTGCGACCCGCTGGTGATCCTTGAGCATGTCGCGGAAAGCGACGGTGAGGTGGTGCCGTTCATGGAAGGCGCCAGTGAAAACTGGGACGGCAACCCGGTCAGCACCGCGCCGCGCACGGTGACCGCGATCGGTGCCGGCACCACCTATCCCGACTACAAGCCGGCCCCTTTCATCGTCAGCCAGGAGGTCGAGGACGTCGATCTGGTGACTGTCGTCACCGAGGGCATCTTCTCCTATTGCGGCGCCAAGGTGAAAATCGACACCGACCGCCATCTGGGACCCGAGGCGGCCACGGTGCGCGCCAGGGGCGAGCCCGTCGGGCACGTCACCACGGCCGAATACGGGTCGCAGATGCTGTCGCTCGGCGGTGTGCGGCACCTCACGGGCGGCTCCAAGGCCGAGGGCCGCATTACCTGCGAAACGCTGCTGGCGCTGTGCAACAAGCAGGCGGTGGAGCTCAGCATCGATGGCGGCTCCACCGTCATCGTGCAGGCAGGTGCTGCGCCCGTCATCGACGGTGCCGTCGAGAGCCGCATGCGCGTCGGCTGCGGCTCGGCCACCATCGGCATGTTCGCCACCCAGTGGCGCGGGCTGGTCGACGAGGTTGTGGTGGTCGACGACCACATCACCGGTGTGGTGTCGGAACATCAGGCAGGCAAGGTGCTTGGCTGGGAAGACACCGGCATCAGGATCAACGGCCGCCGCTCCACGCCCGGCCGCTATTTCAAGGTCGCCGAACCCGGCCTCGGCTGGGGTGGCACCACACTGACCGACCCGCTGGAGATCCTCGGTGAGTGGAATTCGAAAAAGGGTGCGCGGCCGGGCCTCTCGATGCTCATGGTGTCCACGACGGGCGAGCAGTTCGCCTATTACGAGCTGGACGACGACCTGAAACCCGTTGCGCGCCCCTTCCCCGAAAAGCTGAAGAAATCGGTCGATCTGATCGAGGACAATTGCGAGCCGGCGCTCTGCACCGTGCTTTTCATGGGTGGCGCGGGCGGTTCTCTGCGTGCCGGAGTGACGGAAAATCCGGTCAATCTCACCCGATCCGTGCAGGGGTTGCAGACTTATGTCACCTGCGGTGGCGCGCCTGTCTATGTCTGGCCGGGAGGCGGCATCACGCTCATGGTCGATGTCGCGCGTCTGCCCGACAATGCCTTCGGATATGTGCCCACGCCCGCGCTCGTTGCCCCCATCGAGTTCACGCTGCGCCGCGACGACTATGTCGCGCTCGGCGGTTACGAGGGCGCGATCCGTTCCGTGCCCGACGTGCTGGAAAAGGGCGGCGAATATTACAATGACCGGCGGCTGGCTGTCGCGGGCAAGGGCCAGCCCACGCCGCGTGTCCCTACGCAGCGGACCGAACGCAAATGAGCGGTCCGCAGATCGCCATGCTGCCGGACCGCCGCCGGCTGCACATGAACCATGGGCCGATCGACCTGATCGTTCAGGCGTTCGGACCGACCGACGAACGCGAACGCGCCTATCGCCAGGCGGCCGACCGGTTTTCGACCGTGCTGGAAGAGCTGGTTACGGAACTGTCAGATATACGCAGCGAGTTTCGCCCGCATTTCCAGTTTCGAGGACGGGTGGCGCGGCGCATGGCGCGAGCTGTGGAGCCGCATGTACAGAGCTTCGTAACGCCGATGGCTGCGGTGGCCGGCGGCGTTGCCGACGAGGTTCTTGCCGCGCTCATCGAGGGCCGCGCGCTTGAGCGCGCCTATGTGAACAATGGCGGCGATAGCGCGATCTTCCTGACGCCCGGCGCGGGTATGCGGCTCGGCATCGCGAGCGGCGACGGCGGCTTCGGAGATCGAATCGTCATCGACGCGGCCTTGCCGGTTCGCGGCGTCGCCACGTCCGGCTGGCGCGGGCGGTCATTCTCGTTGGGGATCGCAGATGCTGTCACGGTACTGGCAGCGTCGGCGGCTGAAGCCGATGTGGCGGCCACGCTGATTGCCAATGCCGTCGATCTGCCGGGCCACCCTGCGATCCGCCGCCGCCCGGCATGCGAATTGCAGCCAGACACCGACCTTGGCGAACGACCGGTCACCGTCGCGGTCGGCAAGCTGACGGAGGTCGAGGCGCATGACGCACTTTCGAATGGCCTTCTCGTCGCGGAGGATTTTCGGCACCGCGGCTTGATTCATGCCGCGGCGTTGGCACTCAATGGCGAAAAACTGATCTGCTCGGAAGAGCAGCGGCAACTGGTGGGGGAACATGCCTGAATTTCCAATCCGCAAGATCGCGGTCCTGTCCGAGGAGATTTTGCACGATGGCGGTCCGGTGGCAGCCGAACCACGCCGCCGAGCGGCTGCCATGGCGCTTGTCGGCAACCCTTTTGTCGGCCGCCACGAACCCGATCTGCAGCCGGCGATGGATGACCTCAAGCCGCTCGGCGCGCTTCTGACCGAACGCCTGATCTCGGCGTTGGGGGGCGATCCCTCGATGATTGACGGTTACGGCAAGGGCGCCATTGTCGGCTCGGCCGGCGAGATCGAACATGGCGCGCTGTGGCATGTGCCGGGCGGTTATGCGATGCGCGAAAAGCTCGGCTCGTCCAAGGCGATCGTGCCGTCGGCGATGAAGGTTGGCGCGTTTGGCTCTTCCCTCGACGTGCCGCTTGGCCACACCAATGCCGCCTATGTTCGCTCCCATTTCGACGCGATCACCGTCACCGCGCCGGACGGCCCGCGTCCCGATGAAATCCTGTTCTGTCTCGCCATGGCGTGCGGTCCGCGCATCCACTCGCGTATGGGCGGGCTGGAAGCCTGGCAGGTGAAGGGCGAGGACGGGCTGCGGTGAGCGATTCCGCGACACAAAAGAAGCCGGCGGCGGAGGGCGAGCCCTATCGCCTTGACGAGCAGGTCGGCTTTCTGCTGCGCAGGGCGAACCAGCGCCACCTGGCTATCTTTGCCCGGCACATACCCGACCTGACGCCGCCGCAGTTCGCGGTGCTGGCGCGGTTGTGGGAGGTCGGACAAACCTCTCAGAACCAGCTCGGCCAACTTGTCGCCATGGATGCCGCGACCGTGAAGGGCGTCATCGACCGGCTGCGCGCGCGCGGCCTCGTGCAGCTGTCGGAGCACGAATCTGACCGCCGCCGGGTTGTAGTCGACCTGTCGTCGCAAGGCGCCTCGCTCGTTGGATCCTTGCTGGAAGATGCGGGAAACATCACCGACGAGACGACCAAGCCGCTGACCCAGCGCGAAACGGCGACGCTGCTCAGACTGCTCGCGCGGATCGGATAGTTTGTAAAAAATTTCTGAGCTTAAAGCGTTGATCCGGCGACATTTTTGCCGGGTGAACGAATTCTGAACGGCCGGTTCAGCCGTCGTTCCGCGACCTGATTCTACCTCTTTCCCCGTCAACGCGGACAACCCGCAGGGACTTTCAGAGGAGAGAGAGAATGACCCGCAAGCTCATCATCGCATCCGCAATCGTCGCCGCCATCATGGGCGCATCCGCCCCGGCAATGGCCAACAGCGTGTTCATCGAACAGTACGGTTTCGGCAACGGCGCAGGCGGCGAACAGGTTGGCGTCGCCAACACCATCGGCGTCTACCAGGACGGCGTCTGGAACACGACGATCAGCAAGCAGTATGGCAACGGCAACACCGCCGCAACCGGCCAGCACGGCTTCAACAACTCTTCCGACACCTGGCAGGCCGGCAACGGCAACGCCGCGGGCGTTGGTCAGTTCGGCGCCAACCACACCTCGGTGCTGACGCAGGACGGCAATGGCAACGTCGCCGCCGGTGTACAGGTCGGCAATGGCTGCGACGCCAGCGTCTCCCAGAACGGCAGCGGCAACGTCGCGGCTTTCGTCCAGGCCTGCCCGTAAGGCTGAACGCAACAGACCATCCATGCGGTTGGCCGGCCGAGGGGACGAAAACCCCTTGGCCGGTCCGCCGCCGCCAGCAAGGAGATTGACGTCATGTTTGCCAAATCCAGACTAATCAGCCGCGTTGCGCCCGCCATGATCGGTGTCGCGATCGCTGGAGCCGCTTATGCCGCGACCAACGGCGAGGATACTGCCAACGGTTGCGAAATCAGGACGACCCAGAATGGTTCGATGATCTCGCTCGATGGTGTGTTTGTCGCCGACGTCGCCGTGAGCGGCAGCTACAAGCTTCAGATCACCAGCGCCGGGGGCGGCGGAAACACTAATATCCGCCAGGGCGGTGCCTTCTCGGCCCAGGCCGGTGAGGAAGTCACGCTTGGCCGTGTCATGGTCGGCGGCTACGGCGCTTCTTACGACGCGAGCCTGGAAGTAGAGGCCGATGGCGAGACGCTGAAATGCAGCGAGCGTATCGGCGGTTCGATCTGACCGCCGGCTCTCAGGCGACATTGGAGGGGCCCCGGATTTCCGGGGCCCTTTCTCGTTCTGCGGCGCTCTCTGTCAATGAACGCTTTCTGAATGACGGGTTCCGGCAGGGTTCAGCGGGCGGCTGCAAAAGTGCGTCCATCGGCACAACAGACAAAGCCGCAGCAAAACTCAGAGGAGAGAGACAATGACCCGCAAGACCCTTACCGCAGTACTCGCCGCCGCAATGATCGGCACCGCTTCGCTCACTGCTGTTCCGGCGCTGGCCGGCCAGGTTTCGATCAACCTCACCCCGGCGGATGCCGAGCAGGAAAAGGCAATGCGCTTCGGCCTCGGCATGTATGCCCTCTTCAATGGCATCAAGAATGGCGGCATCAAGCAGAATGGCCATGGCAACTCCGCCGGCTTGGCTCAGAACGGTTCCGGCAATCTTGGCGTCGTGCATCAGGAAGGAAACGGCCACACCGGCACGCTTCAGCAGAACGGCAACGGCAATGCCTGCGGCCTGTTCCAGTTCGGGCAGAACACCAACGGCCATGTGCAGCAGAACGGCGACGGTGGCACATGTGCCACCCTGCAATTCGGCTGGTAGTGACCGAATCACATCACCAACAAGGCGCGGCTCCGGCCGCGCTTTTCTTTGCTCAGGCTGAACGCCGTTTCGCGGTGGCAGCCTCATCCACGCAACCGGCCTCGTCGAGCACAACACCGAAAAGCTGCGCTGCCTGTTCCGTCGAATAGTAGCCGAGCGCTACGTCGCGCGCCACGAGGTCCGCGTTTCGCGCCAGTGGGTCGCCATAACCGCCGCCGCCAGGTGTGCCGACCTCGACACGGTCACCTGCCTGCATGGAGATGTCCTGTTCTTTCGACAGATGTTCAGGAATGTGCGCCTTGCCGCCGCGCCAGACCTTGACGGTGTTCACGCCGCCATCCAGCCCGCCAAGCGCGCCTTGCGGACCGAAACGGCCATGATCCATGACGAAGGACGCGCGCGCGATGCCGCGCAGGAGTTCGACTTCATAGGCAAGCCCGAACCCGCCGCGCTGTTTGCCGGCCCCGCCCGAGCCGTCGCGCAGCGCATAGCGGCGATAGAGCACCGGGTAGTTCTGCTCCATGATCTCGACCGGCGGCGATTTCGAAATGCCAATGGTCGAGCAGCCGTTGGACAGCCCGTCATGACCTGCATTGCCGCCGTAGCCGCCGCCGGAAATCTGGTAGAGCACGAAGTCGCGTCCCCGTTCGGGGTCGTGTCCGCCCAGGCCGAAATTGCCGCTGGATCCCGCGGGCGCTGCGGTCACCTTGTCCGGCACCGCTTTCACCATGGCCGAAAACACAGCTTCGGCGATGCGCTGTGAGACTTCCGCCGCGCAGCCGGAAACGGGTCGCGGATATTTCGCGTGCAGGAAGGTGCCTTCGGGTTCTTTCACGATCAAAGGCTCGAATGCGCCGGCTGACAGCGGCACATCCGGAAATATGTGGCGCATCGCCAGATAGACGGACGACAGTGTCGTCGCGAGCACGGAGTTCATTGGTCCTGTACAGGGCGGGCTGGAACCTGCGAAATCGAAGGTCAGGGCCTCGCCTTTCTTTTCGACCGACAGCGCAATTCTGAGCGGCTCGTTCACCACGCCATCGGAATCGACGAAGGCCTCGCCCTGATAGACGCCGTCCTTGATCTCCGCGATGGAGGCGCGCATGCGTGCAGCGGCACGTTCCCGCAGCTCCGCAACGGCCGCCGTCACCGTATCGTCCCCATAGCGATCGAGCAGTGCGCCAAGCCGTTCGGCACCGACGTGAAGTGCGGCGGCCTGAGCCTTGATGTCTCCGATGCGCTGGTCAGCAACCCGGATATTGGACGTGATGATTGCGTAGATCTCGGGATCGAGTTCGCCGCGCTTGAATAGTTTCACCGGCGGCAGCCTCAGACCCTCTTGTTCGACAGCGGTCGCCGAGGCTGAGAATCCGCCAGGCACGGCGCCGCCGATATCGGGCCAATGGCCGGTATTGGAAAGCCAGCACCAGATCTTGCCGTCGCGCCATACCGGCATGGCGAAGCGCACATCCATGAGATGTGTGCCGCCGAGATAGGGATCGTTGACGATGTAGATGTCGCCGGGTTCGGGCTTGAGGCAGCGGCCGTCAGCGATCATTTCGATCAGGGTTCTGGTCGAATACTGCATGACGCCGACAAACACGGGCAGCCCACCCAGCCCTTGCGCGATCAGAGACCCGTCTTCGGCCGAATAGATGCCGTCCGATCGGTCATTGGCTTCGGCAATCACCGGCGAGAAGGCGGCGCGGCTGAAGGCCAGGTCCATCTCGTCGCAGACCTGCTGCAGGCCGGCTTCGATGACAGACAGGGTTATGGCGTCGAGCTTACCCTCGCCCTTTTGGGCAGGGTCGGCGCGTAGCGTCGGGGTCTTCTGGGTCCGTTCGGATTTGTGTCCAGCCCCACCCCGCTTCACTTCGTGTCGCGACCCTCCCCGCAGGGGGGAGGGTGAAACCTCGACAATGAGATTGCCGTCCGCATCGCCTGTCGCGCGGTCGCCGGGCTCCAGAACGGTGGTGGCATCGCGCTGCTCCAAGATCGCCGGCCCCTCCACGACTGCATTCAGCGGCAGCTTCTCGCGCGCATAGACAGGCGTGTCGTACCAGGCCCCGGCGAACCAGACTTGGCGGTGCTCGTCGAGCGCTTCCTCCAGCGTCGCCGCCCGCCCGGCCGCGTCGATCAGAAGGGCAAGGTCGATCGCCTCCCGCTCGCCGATCACCGACGTATTGAGATTGACGAGGTTGGCGCGGATTTCAGGCAGCGAAACCCGGAAGCGGGCGAAATAGGCTTCCTCGAACAGCGCCTGCAATTCGTCGATGGTGACCTCCGCCGAAGGCAGCGGCACATTGATGATATGCGTCTGGCCGATGAACTGCATATCGGCGGAATGTACGGCACGGACGGTTTTCGGCTTTACCGCTTCGCTTTCTATAAGCGAGACGCCTTCTGCCTTCTGCTCGTCCAGAACGGCTTTGATCGTCGCCTGATCGAGCGCACCCAGCGGCCGGTTGAGCGTCCGCACGAAGTCATGCCGCAAATCGGCCACGACGCAGCCAAGCGCATTGGTGATGCCCGGCCGTGCCGGCACCAGGACTTTCGGGATGCCGAGCTCGCGCGCCAGCGCCGTCGCATGCAGTGGTCCCGCACCGCCGAATGCAAACAGTGCGAAATCCCGCGGGTCGAGCCCGCGCGCCAGCGACACCATGCGTACTGCGCCAGCCATCTTGAGGTTGGCTATCTTGAGCACCGCGCCGGCGGCCTCCACGCCGTCCATGTCGATATGGCGGCCGATACTCTCGGCAAAGACAGCCTCGACGGCATCTTTCGAAACCGGATTGTCGACGCTGAGCAGCTTGCGGGGCGAAAGCCGCCCCAGCACGAGATTGGCATCGGTGATAGTGGGGTCGGCGCCGCCCCTCCCGTAGCAGATCGGGCCGGGCATCGCCCCGGCACTTTCGGGCCCGACGCGGATCAGCCCGCCGTCGTCGATGCGTGCGATCGACCCGCCGCCGGCGCCAACGGTATGGACATCGACCAGCGGTACGTGGATCGGCATCGCATATTCGATTTCCGTCTCGTTGGAGACAGCGGGCTTGGCGCCCCGGATCAGGGCCACATCGGTCGAGGTGCCGCCCATGTCGTAGGTGATGAGATCGAGCTGGCCGGCGCGCTTGCCGGTATGTGCGGCCGCCATCACGCCGGACGCCGGACCCGACATCACGGTCTTGGCGGCTTCGCGGCTGACGAGAGCGGAGGAGATCATGCCGCCATTGCCGTTCATCATCAGGAAGTCGCGGGCATAACCCCGGCCGCCCAACTCCGTGCGAAGGCGCTCGACATAACGCTTCAGTATCGGCTGCACTGCGGCATTCACCGATGCCGTCACGCCGCGCTCGAACTCACGCGCTTCCGATAGCAGCGAGTGTCCGGTTGTGATGTGCCCGTTAGGCCAGATCTCGGCTGCGATTTCTGCCGCTCTCAGTTCATGCGCAGGATTGGCATAGGCATGAAGGAAGTGGATGACGAGCGTTTCGCAGCCTGCGTTGAGCAGCGTCTGGACGGCAGCGCGCATGGCACCCTCGTCGAGCGGCGTGAGCACACGGCCCTGCGCGTCCATGCGCTCCGCAACCTCGAGCCGCAGGTTGCGTGGAATGATCGGCGTGAAGACGCCGGTCATGCCGTAGGGGCGAGGGCGTGTGCGCCGGCCAAGCTCGATCACGTCACGGAAGCCGGCGGTGGTGATCATGCCGGTTTTTGCCAGCCGCCGCTCCAGCACCGCATTTGTGGTTGTCGTGGTTCCGTGGACGATAAGGTCGATCTCGGGGGCGGGAATGGCCGCATCTTCGAGTGCCGCGATCACGCCATTTGCCTGATTGTCGATCGTTGTCGGCGTCTTTGCGATCTTCACTCTGCCGGCGCGGCTGTCGACGAGGATCAGATCGGTGAAAGTGCCGCCCACATCGATGCCGGCAACCACATAATTCCCGATGGGCGCACTATTCTCGTCCATGTCCGAAATCCGGAAATTCCGTCCCGATCGAATGCCGAAATTGGAACGCTGCTCTCAGCGTTCACCTTGACGCAATATTCATTTGTATACTAATAAATTTAACAGACAAGCCGCGCCGCAGCGCAACCGCCAGCCGCGCGACAAGATCGCGACATGATCTTGCCGAACCCCCACGATTCTCAAGGTCGATGACATGAACACGGTTGCACCCGGCAATCTCGACAACGCCAAGCCGCTCGATTTCCCCATTCCCTCCGGCGTGTTCGCGGAGAAAGTGGTTTCGGTCGAGCATTACACCGATCGCCTGTTCTCCTTCCGCATTACGCGGCCTCAGAGCTTACGTTTCCGCTCGGGTGAGTTCGTGATGATCGGCCTGCCGAATGCTGAAAAGCCGGTCTACCGTGCCTATTCGATCGCCAGCCCTGCATGGGACGACGAGATCGAATTCTATTCGATCAAGGTTCAGGACGGGCCGCTGACCCAGCACCTGCAGAAGATCCAGCCGGGCGACACGGTGCTCATGCGGCAGAAGCCGACGGGCACACTGATTGTCGATGCGCTGACGCCGGCAAAGCGTGTCTACATGTTCGCCACCGGCACCGGCATTGCCCCGTTCGCCAGCCTGATCCGCGATCCCGAGACATATGAGAAGTTTGACGAGATCATTCTCACCAACACCTGCCGCGATGTCGCCGATCTGCAATATGGCGACAATCTCGTGCGCGACATTACCAGCGATCCGCTGATCGGCGAACTGACCGAAGGCCGGCTGCGTTATGTCTCTGCGACGACGCGCGAGGATTATCCGCTTATGGGCCGCATCACGACGCGCATCGAAGACGGTTCGCTGTGCGCGGGACTTGGTGTCGAGCCGCTCAACCGTGAAACAGATCGCGCCATGATCTGCGGCTCGATGGACATGCTCAGGGACGTGAAGGCGCTGGTGGAAAAGGCCGGCCTCGAAGAGGGTTCAGTCTCGACACCCGGCGATTTCGTGGTCGAGCGTGCCTTCGTGGGCTGAGGTCGCTTTTAGTTCAAGCTGCCCTAAAACGCCTTGAAGGTCAGCGTCGTCAGCGAGCGCACGATACCCGGCACATTGGCAATGTTGTCATTGATGAACTTGCCGATGTCCTGGCTCTCTTCGTCGACATAGATTTTCATCAACAGGTCGTAGTCGCCGCTGGTCGAGTAGAGTTCCGACACGATCTCGCGCTCGAAGAGGGTATTGGCAACCTCGTAGGTCTTGCCGGGCTGGCACTGCAACTGAACGAATACGGCTCTCATCGGTCCTCCGGAAACGATCCGGCACATTTGCCCCGGGCTCGGTGGCTGTCAACCGCCCGCTGTGTCTCAGGCGGGGCTGACAAGCCGCTGCTTCGTCACCTTTCGCGGTGCGCGCCCGACCGAACCCCTGACGATGAGATCGACCGGCCACACCTCGCCCACCGGTCCGGTTTCGGTTTGCGCTATCCGTGCGGCAAGCCGCTCCGCAATGCGTTCGCCCGCCGCGCGGATTGGCGAGCACGTGGTGGTTAGAGGCGTCGAGAACCCTTCCGGCTTCAGAAACGGGAACACGTCGTCATGCGAGATCAGCGACAGATCGTCGGGTATCGAAAGGCCGAGATCGCCGACCGCCCGCATGATGCCGAGTGCCTGCATGAGACTGGCGCAGATTAGAGCGGTCGGCCGGTCGCTGTCGGCGAGCAGCCGGCGCGCTGCGCGATAGCCGTTTTCCTCCGTCATCGTCATGCGGCTGACGAAACGGTCGGGTAATATCAGCCCGTGCGCGGCCAGCGCTTTGCGCATGCCGCGCTCCCTGTGATCGGCAAAGGTCTGCCCCTCATTGCCGTTGAGCAGCGCGATGCGCTCATGGCCGAGCTGAAGCAGAAGCCGCGCCGCGTCGTGAAACGCGCCTTCATTGTCGATGTCGAGGAACGGAAACTCGAAATCGTGCCCTTCGGAACGGCCGTGCACGATGTAGGGCATGCCGGATTCTTCGAGCAGCCTGATGCGCCAGTCGGCCGTCGTCGGCGAGGAAACATAGACTGCATCGACTCTGTGCGCGGCCAGCAGCCGCCGGTAGGTTGCCTCCTCGTCATCGAGATTGGTTGGACTCAACGCCAGATCGAGCTCGTGCGTACGCGCATAGTCGCCTATTCCAGACAGGAATTCGATGAAATGCGTGTCGATATGGACGGCATCGCCGGTTGGCATCACGTAGCCGATCATGCCTGCCTTGCCGGTCGCCAGGCGGCGGGCGCTGGGACTTGGCCGGTAGCCGAATCGTTTAGCGGCATCAGCAACGCGGCGGCGGGTTTCCTCCGCGACCTCCGGATAGCCGTTGAGCGCCCGGCTGACCGTCGTTTGCGAAAGCGACAGTTTCTCGGACAGCTGTTTCAGGTTCACGGCGGACTCCCAGGCTCAAAGCGCTTTCAATCGGGTGATTCCTGGCCACCCGGATTGATGAAGGCGCTGTCGGTCTATTAGCGCCTGAGATGGCTCGAATGAAGCCCGAATTGTGCTGCGCTGCCCAAAAGTAATGCTGCGGCGCATCACGAAATTGGATTTAGCCGATTCGAATTCGCGGCCACTTGACTCGGTCGCTGTGTGGCGGCGAGTATGCGGCAGCCAAAGCGCTTTGGAAAGCTTTGCGCTGGGAGTGAGATTTGAGGGGCCTCTGACCGGCCCTGTGGATTTGATCCAGGGAGGAATCCATGAAGAAGTTGTTGCTGGCGGGTGCTGCTGCATTCGCTCTTTCCGGCTATTCAGGCTTGGCGAGCGCCGAGCAGCTCACCGTATTCGGCCCGTGGCTTGGCCCGGACCAGGAAAACGTGGAGGCCGTGCTCAAGGTATTTGCCGACAAGTCCGGGCATGACGTGCGTTACGTCGGCTCGGACAGCTTCGAGCAGCAGATCGTCGTCGACCTGGAGGCGGGTTCTGCGCCGAATGTCGCCGTCTTTCCGCAACCTGGACTCGCATCAGACATGGCCGCGCGCGGCTTCCTGACGCCGCTGCGCGACGGTGTGGCCGACTGGCTGCGCGAGAACTATGCCGCCGGCGACTCCTGGGTGGCATTGGGTACCTACAAGGATGCCTCCGGCGCAGACCAGTTCTACGGCTTCCCTTTCAAGAACGACGTGAAGTCGCTTGTCTGGTACGTGCCGGAAAATTTCGAGGACGCCGGTTATGAGGTACCGACGACCATGGAAGAGCTCAAGGCACTGACCGAACAGATCGTAGCCGATGGCGAAACGCCCTGGTGCATAGGTCTTGGTTCCGGTGCGGCAACAGGCTGGCCGGCGACCGACTGGGTGGAAGATCTGATGCTGCGCACGCAGTCACCGGAGGATTATGACGCCTGGATATCCAATGACCTCAAGTTCGACGATCCCAAGGTTATTGCCGCTATCGAGGAGTTTGGGTGGTTTGCACGCAACGATGATTTCGTGGCCGGTGGTTCCGGCGCGGTAGCATCGACTGATTTCCGCGATTCGCCCAAGGGCCTCTTTTCTTCGCCGCCGCAGTGCTACATGCACCATCAGGCTTCGTTCATTCCGGCCTTTTTCCCGGAAGGCACGGCGGTTGGTGAGGATGCCGACTTCTTCTATTTCCCCGCCTACGCGGACAAGGATCTCGGCACGCCGGTGCTGGGCGCCGGCACGACCTGGGTCATCACCAACGAGAACCAGGCCGCGCACGATCTGATCGCTTATCTGCAGACGCCGGAAGCACACGAGACCTGGATGGGGTTGAAGGGCTTCCTGACGCCGTTCAAGGGAGTCAATCCGGACGCCTTCAGCGATCCGACCCTGCGCAAGATGAACGAGGTTCTGCTTAACGCGACCACGTTCCGTTTCGATGGTTCCGACCTGATGCCGGGCGCGGTTGGCGCAGGTTCGTTCTGGACCGGCATGGTCGATTACGCCGGAGGCAAGCCCGCTGCTGACGTCGCAGCCGAAATCCAGAAGTCGTGGGACGCGCTGAAATAGGCGCTGCCCAGGTCTGACTGACTTAGGACCGGGGCGTTCGCGCCCCGGTCCTGCCTGACCAGAAACGTTTGCAGGTTCGCACGGGGGAGGAGACCATGCATCCGGCAGTGCAGGGACTGATCACCATCATTGTGGGCGTCGGCGGTTGCGTCGGCTACTTCTACCTGTCCAACCAGTTTCTGGATAAGGTCCTGTTCCCTGCCAGGGGTCCGAATGCGGGGCGCAACATCACCCGCGCCAACCAGATACGGCCCTGGCTTTTCCTTTTTCCGGCCGTTTTCGCGCTGGGTCTTTACCTCGCCTACCCTGTCTTCGAGACCTTGCGGCTTTCCTTCACCGACCGCTCGGCCGGCGGGGCTTTCGTCGGTCTCGACAATTATTCCCAGATGGTTTCGGAACCGAAATTCTGGGAAGCGATGAAGAACAACATGCTGTGGCTGATCGTGGTGCCGGCGGCGTCCACCGCCTTCGGTCTGCTGGTCGCCCAGCTGACGGACCGCATTTCCTGGGGCAACATTGCCAAATCGCTGATCTTCATGCCGATGGCCATTTCCTTTGTCGGCGCCTCGGTTATCTTCAAGCTGGTCTACGATACGCGGCCCGCCGGACAGGACCAGATCGGCGTGCTCAATGCGATGTGGCTGTCCTTCGATGGTGGCGCCTGGGCGGTTCTTTTTCTGCGGCTTATGCCGTCGGCAATACTCGCCGCCTTCGCTGCCTTCATGCTCTACGGCATCTATGTCTCCCTGCGCCCGCTCCTTTGGGGCGAGGCTGAGCGCGGCGGCGGTTCGTGGTGGGCGGTGCCACTGCGCTTCGTCGTCGCGCTGGGATCGGCATGGCTGCTGTGGCTGTCTGCGAATTCGATTCTCAGCCTGTTCACCGCAGCTTTGCCCTATGGCGAGCCGCAGACTTGGCTGACCATTCCGTTCTGGAACAACTTCTTCCTGATGGTCGTGCTGATCTGGATCCAGACAGGCTTTGCGATGGTCATCCTCTCTGCCGCCCTGCGCGGTATTCCGGAAGAGACGATCGAGGCCGCCATCATCGACGGCGCCAACCCGTTCGATATCTTCTTCAAGATCAAGATCCCGCAGATCATGGGCACCATTGTCGTGGTCTGGACCACGATCACGCTGGTCGTTTTGAAGATCTTCGACATCGTCTTCGCCATGACCAACGGTCAGTGGGAAACGCAGGTTCTGGCCAACTACATGTACGACAAGCTGTTCAGGGCCAATGATTGGGGAGTCGGCTCAGCCAGCGCGATCGTCATCATGCTTCTGGTAACGCCGATCCTGATCTGGAACGTCTACAACGCCCGCAAGGAAATGCGCTGAGGAGGCCCCGGTCATGTCATCGATAGCTGGCAAGAAATCCGGCCTTACATGGGCCGTTCACCTCTCGGTCGTGGCGCTGGTGCTGCTGTGGCTGTTCCCGACCGTCGGTCTCTTCGTGTCGTCGTTCCGCACCGCCGACCAGATATCGACCAGCGGCTGGTGGAAATCGCTGTTTACTCAGGAGCAGAATCTCGTCCTGCGCACCGCCGCGCCCGACACGCAGCGCCAGGAAGGTGCGCTCTATGTCATCGACGGCAACCTTTTTGCCGACAATGATGCGAGCACAGACGCGACAATCTCCGTGTGGGGCACGTCGTCCCGCGCGATATCCGACTATCAGCCAGGCGACACTGCCGATATGGGTGATGACGGACGCCTGACGCTTCAGGCCAATGGCGACTACAGGCTCGAAAACGATGCCGAATTTTCCGGCCGCCGCGGCGAACGCGTTTTCGTGACAGCGCAGACGCCGCCCCAATTCACGCTGGCCAATTACGAGCAGGTGCTGTTCAGCGGCTCGACCACCGATTCCATGGCGAGGGCGTTTTTCAACACGCTGACAGTGACGATACCCGCCACGATCATCCCGATCGTCGTGGCAGCCTTTGCGGCCTACGCGCTGGCCTGGATGCGCTTTCCAGGACGCGCGCTGCTGATTGCGGCGGTCGTGGCGCTGCTCGTTGTGCCGCTGCAGCTGGCGCTTATTCCGCTCCTTAGGCTTCATCTCGGCATCGGTATCGGCAAAGGCTATCTCGGCGTCTGGCTTGCCCACACCGGTTTCGGCCTGCCGCTCGCGGTCTATCTGCTGCGCAACTATATGGTCGGTCTGCCGCGCGACATCATCGAAAACGCCAAGGTCGATGGGGCGACCGATTTCCAGATTTTCACCCGCATCATCCTGCCGCTCTCTTTCCCGGCGCTCGCTTCCTTCGCGATCTTCCAGTTCCTGTGGACCTGGAACGACCTGCTGGTGGCCAAGGTGTTTTTGATCGACGCTACTGGCGAAACCACGGTGATGACCAACCAGATCGTTGAACTGCTTGGCACCCGCGGTGGCAATTGGGAAATTCTGGCGACGGCGGCATTTGTGTCGATCGCTGTACCGCTGATCGTGTTCTTCGCGATGCAGCGCTATCTGGTGCGCGGCCTGCTGGCCGGCTCAGTCAAGTGATCAGGAGTTAGAGGCAGGATGTCCGCAGTCGTGAACATCGAACGGCAACCACAGCTGGAGGCCCGTCCCGACAGGGACTGGTGGCGCGGCGCGGTGATCTATCAGATCTATCCGCGCTCGTTTCAGGATTCCAACGGCGACGGCATCGGCGATCTGCGCGGCATCCTGACCCGGCTGACCCATATTGCCGAGCTTGGAGCAAACGCGATCTGGATTTCGCCGTTCTTCAAATCACCGATGCTGGATTACGGCTACGATGTCTCGGATTACCGGGACGTTGACCCGATGTTCGGCACGCTCGATGATTTCGACGCGGTGGTGACCGAGGCGCACAGGCTCGGCCTCAAGGTGATGATCGATCTGGTACTGTCGCACACCTCGATCGAGCATCCCTGGTTTGCCGAGAGCAGGCGTTCGCGACGGAACCCGAAATCCGACTGGTACGTCTGGGCCGACCCGAAGCCCGATGGCACCGCGCCCAACAACTGGTTGTCCATATTCGGCGGCTCTGCATGGCAGTGGGATACGCGCAGGGAGCAGTATTACCTGCACAATTTTCTGGCCGAGCAACCGGACCTGAATTTCCACAACCCGGATGTGCAGGAGGCGCTGCTCGACGTTACCCGCTTCTGGCTCGACCGTGGCGTGGACGGTTTCCGCCTCGACACGATCAATTTCTATTTCCACTCGCAGGGGCTGGAGGACAATCCGCCGCTCGATCCCGCCTTGCGCGACAACTCGATCGCGCCGTCGGTGAACCCCTACAACTATCAGGACCACATCTACGACAAGAACAGGCCTGAGAACCTGCAATTCCTGGCGCGCTTCCGTGCGCTGCTGGACGAATACCCGGCTGCCGCCGCCGTCGGCGAGGTCGGTGACGCGCAGCGCGGATTGCAGATCGTTGCCGACTATACATCTGGCGATGACGGCATTCACATGTGCTATGCGTTCGACTTCCTGTCGCCGCAGAAAATCTCGGCGGAGCGGGTTCGCTCCGTCCTGGAACAGTTCGGCAAAACCGCCGCTGACGGCTGGTCGTGCTGGGCGTTTTCCAATCACGATGTGATGCGCCATGCCTCGCGCTGGGCGGCGGACGAGACGGACCGCGACGCCTATCTCAAGGTCGTTTTCGCGATGATGGCAGCGCTGCGCGGCTCGGTCTGTCTCTATCAGGGCGAGGAAGTCGGACTCACCGAAGCCGAACTGGCTTTCGAAGACCTGCACGACCCCTACGGCATTCGCTTCTGGCCGGAGTTCAAAGGGCGTGACGGCTGCCGCACGCCGATGGTGTGGGATTCAGGCGAGGCCAATGCCGGCTTCTCGACCGGCAAACCCTGGCTGCCAGTGCCGGCCGACCATATTACCCACGCGGTGAACACGCAGAAGGGCGTCGAAAGCTCGGTGCTCGAGCATTATCGGCGCATTCTGGCGTTCCGGGCCAATCACCCGTCGCTGCTCAAGGGGTCGATAGAATTTCTTGCCACGACTGGTGATGCGGTCGCCTTCATTCGCCGTACCGAGACCGAAAAGCTGCTCTGCGCATTCAATCTGGGCAGTATGCCCGCCGAGATTGCGTTGCCGGGCGCGATCTCGCCAGTCGCCATTCCCGGTCATGGTCTTGCCGGTCAGCATGTGAACGGAAAACTGTTTCTGGACGCCTATGGCGGCTGGTTCGGTCGCCTCGCTTGAGCGCAGCGATGCGATAATTTGTTGGGAGGACACTATGGCCAATCTTAAACTGACGGGCGTCAGGAAAGCCTACGGCAATGTCGAAATCCTGCACGGCATCGATCTCGACATAAAGTCGGGTGAGTTCATCGTCTTCGTGGGTCCATCCGGCTGCGGCAAGTCCACGCTTTTGCGCACTATCGCAGGGCTTGAGCAGATCACCGGCGGTACGCTGGAGATCGACGGCACCGTCGTCAATGACATGCCGCCCTCGCAGCGCGGTATCGCAATGGTTTTCCAGTCCTATGCGCTCTACCCGCATATGACGGTCTACGACAACATGGCTTTCGGCATGCGGCTGGCGAAGAAGAGCAAGCAGGAGATCGACGAGCGGGTCAAATATGCCGCCGGTATCCTCCAGCTCACGCCCTATCTCGACCGCTTGCCCAAGGCGCTTTCCGGTGGCCAGCGTCAGCGCGTCGCGATCGGCCGCGCGATCTGCCGCAACCCCAAGGTGTTCCTCTTCGACGAGCCGTTGTCCAACCTCGATGCCGCACTTCGCGTTGCCACCCGCATCGAAATCGCCAAGCTCAGCGAATCGATGCCCGACACCACCATGATCTATGTCACGCACGATCAGGTGGAGGCGATGACGCTGGCCGACCGTATCGTGGTTCTGAAGGACGGTTATGTGGAACAGGTCGGCTCGCCGATGGAGCTTTACCTGCATCCGGGCAATCTCTTCGTTGCCCAGTTCATCGGCTCACCCGCAATGAACATCCTCCCGGCCAGGATCACCAGGGCAGGCAAGGCGACCGAGGTCGAATATGCGGGCGGGCGGAAGGCGACGGTGCCAGTGGAGACCCCGTCAAGTGCTGCCGGGCAGGAGATCAGCTTTGGTGTGCGGCCCGAGGATCTCACGGCCGCCGCCGGCTCCGCGGCGCTTTTTGAGTGCACGGTCGATTATGTCGAGCAGCTCGGTGAGGTGCAGCTCGTCTATCTCGACATCGGCCGCGAGGGCGAGCCGCTGGTCGCCAAGCTTGCCGGCAACGCGAATGTCGAACGCGGTTCGACCATGCGATTCAACGCCGATGGCGACACGCTGCATATTTTCGATGGCGACGGACGCTCCTTCGCCCGCGGACGCATCGCGGTGGCGGCCGAATAGCCGACCTCATTCTGCGCATGGCGGTTGTGCATGAAGTAATAAACGGCCATGTGGAACTGCGGGCGGATTTGCCCTAGTTTCTCGCCAGCAACCTCTGGCGAAAGGGCAGGTACCCATGGCCGACCAGCCGCCTCTCAGCCTCTATGTTCCGGAACCGGCCGTCCGCCCGGGCGATACTCCAGATTTTTCGAACGTGATCATTCCGAAGGCCGGGTCGGTTGATCGGCCGCCGGTCGACGCCGACCCCGAATCGCTGCGCGATCTGGCCTTCTCAATCATCAGGGTGCTCAACCGGAAGGGGGAGGCCGTCGGCCCATGGGCCGGATTGCTGACGGCCGACGAACTGCTTGAAGGCCTCAAACACATGATGACGCTGCGCGCATTCGATGCGCGCATGCAGACGGCGCAGCGCCAGGGCAAGACCTCGTTCTACATGCAGCATATGGGCGAGGAAGCGGTGAGCTGCGCCTTCCGCAAGGCGCTGGAACCGGGCGACATGAATTTTCCGACCTACCGGCAGGCCGGCCTGTTGATCGCGGGCGGCTACCCGATGGTCGATATGATGAACCAGATATACTCCAACGAGGCCGACCCGCTGAAGGGGCGCCAGCTTCCCATCATGTACTCGTCCAAGGAGCACGGATTTTTCTCGATCTCCGGCAATCTCGGCACCCAGTTCGTGCAGGCCGTTGGCTGGGCAATGGCGTCGGCGATCAAGAACGACACGCGCATTGCCGCCGGCTGGATCGGCGACGGGTCGACGGCCGAAAGTGATTTCCATGCCGCCCTCGTTTTTGCCTCCACCTACCGCGCTCCGGTGGTGCTCAACATCGTCAACAACCAGTGGGCGATTTCGACCTTTCAGGGCATTGCACGTGGCGGGGCGGGCACCTTCGCCGCGCGCGGCCTGGGTTTCGGTATTCCCTCGCTCAGGGTCGACGGCAATGACTATCTCGCCGTCCATGCGGTCGCGAAATGGGCGGTCGAGCGGGCGCGCCGCAATCTTGGGCCGACGCTGGTCGAATATGTCACTTACCGGGTAGGCGCGCATTCGACCTCCGATGACCCGTCCGCCTATCGTCCCAAGGCGGAGTCCGACGCCTGGCCGCTTGGCGACCCGGTGCTGCGCCTCAAGAACCACCTCATCAAGATCGGCGCCTGGAGCGACGAGCGCCACACACAGGCTGAGGCGGAAATTCTGGACACTGTAATCGCAGCACAGAAAGAAGCTGAGAAACACGGCACGCTGCATACGGGCGGCAAACCCTCGACGCGCGACATGTTCGAAGGCGTTTATGAGGAGATGCCGCCGCATCTGCGCCGCCAGCGCCAGCAGGCGGGGGTGTAACGCGATGCCGCGCATGACAATGATCGAGGCGATCCGCGACGCGCTCGACGTATCTATGGGACGCGACGAGGGCGTGGTCGTCTTCGGTGAGGATGTCGGCTATTTCGGCGGCGTTTTCCGCTGCACTGCCGGCCTGCAGCAGAAATATGGCCGCACCCGCTGTTTCGATGCTCCGATCTCCGAATTGGGTATCGTGGGTACCGCAATCGGCATGGCCGCATACGGGCTGAAGCCGTGCGTAGAGGTCCAGTTTGCCGACTATGTTTATCCGGCATACGACCAGATCGTGTCGGAGGCGGCGCGCCTGCGCTACCGGTCCAACGGCCAATTCACCTGCCCGATGGTGATTCGCATGCCCACCGGCGGCGGCATTTTCGGCGGCCAGACCCACAGCCAGAGCCCCGAGGCGCTGTTCACGCATGTTTCGGGCCTGAAGGTCGTGGAACCTTCGAACCCGGTCGATGCCAAGGGCCTGCTGATCGCCGCGATCGAAGATCCCGACCCGGTCATCTTCCTGGAGCCCAAGCGGCTTTATAACGGACCGTTCGATGGCCATCACGACCAGCCGGTCACGCCATGGAGCAAACATGCGCTCGGCGAGGTCGAGGCTGGGCACTATACCGTTCCGCTCGGCAAGGCCGCGGTGCGCCGCGAAGGGTCCGCGCTTACTGTGCTGACCTATGGCACCATGGTCTATGTCGCTGAGGCGGCGGCGCGGGAAACCGGCATCGATGCCGAGATCATTGATCTGCGCACCCTGCTGCCGCTCGACCTCGACACCATCACCGCCTCGGTAAGGAAGACCGGCCGCTGCGTTGTCGTCCATGAAGCCACGCTGACCTCGGGCTTTGGCGCCGAGCTTGCCGCGCTGGTGCAGCAGCACTGCTTCTACAATCTGGAAGCGCCGATCGCCCGGGTCACCGGCTGGGACACGCCCTACCCTCACGCTCAGGAATGGGACTATTTTCCCGGTCCCGTGCGGCTTGGTGAGGCCATGCGCGAGGTGATGGAATGAGCGAACATACCATCAAGATGCCGGATGTCGGTGAGGGCGTGGCCGAGGCCGAGCTCGTCGAATGGAATGTGAAACCCGGCGATCTCGTGCGCGAGGACGACGTGCTGGCAGCCGTCATGACCGACAAGGCGACCGTTGAGATACCGTCCCCGGTCGAGGGTGAGATCACATGGCTGGGCGCGGAGGTCGGCGACACTGTTTCGGTCGGCTCGCCAATTGTGCGCATAAAGACCGCCGGCGGCGACAGCGAAACAGGGGAGGGAGAGGTCACCGAAACCACGGCAGCCGAACCGGAGCCTGAAAAGGCGACCGACGCGCCACTTAAGGAAGTTGCGAAAAAGCCCGAAAAAAAGCCGGCAGACGAAGCTCATCGACAGGTTCCAACGCCGCGGACCTTTGGCGCGCCGCGTGCCGAAGGCGAAAAGCCGGTTGCCTCGCCGGCCGTGCGTCTGCGTGCCCGCGAGGCGGGCATAGATCTGCGGCAGGTTCCAGGCTCAGGCCCCGCCGGCCGCATCCTGCATGAAGATATCGACGCCTATCTGCGTGCCGGTCCTTCGCCCGCCGGCGCCATTGCCCGACACCCGGATACCTCCGTCGAGGAGGTCAAGATCATCGGCCTGCGTCGTCGCATAGCGGAAAAGATGGCGCTCGCGAAATCGCGCATTCCACACATCACTTATGTGGAAGAGATCGATGTGACGGCACTGGAAGACTTGCGTGCGTCGCTCAACATCTCGCGGAAATCCGACCGCCCAAAGCTCACCATCCTGCCTTTCCTCATTCAGGCGATGGTGGTGGCGATCAGGGACCAGCCGGCGCTCAACGCGCATTTCGACGACGATGCCGGTGTCGTGCGCCGCTATGGCGGTGTGCATGTGGGCATTGCCGCGCAGACCGATGCCGGCCTCGTTGTGCCTGTCGTCCGCCACGCCGAAGCGCGAGATTTGTGGGATAGCGCGACCGAGGTGAACCGGCTTGCGGAGGCCGCGCGCGCAGGCACTGCGACGCGCGAAGAGCTGAGCGGCTCCACGATCACCATCACGTCGCTGGGCGCGATGGGCGGCGTGGCAACAACGCCGGTCATCAACCATCCCGAAGTGGCGATTGTCGGCGTCAACAAGATCATGGTTCGACCGGTCTGGGACGGAGCTGCTTTCCAGCCGCGCAAAATGATGAACCTGTCCTCCAGCTTCGATCATCGGGTGATCGACGGCTGGGATGCGGCGCGTTTCATCCAGCGCATCAAGGCGTTGCTGGAAACGCCGGCGATGATCTTTGTGGAGGCGTGAGCAGATGAAAGAAATCACCTGCAAGCTGCTCGTCATCGGCGCTGGCCCCGGCGGATATGTCTGCGCCATCCGCGCCGGCCAGCTCGGCATCGATACGGTTGTGGTCGAGGCGGCCAAGCCGGGCGGCACATGCCTCAATGTCGGCTGTATTCCGTCCAAAGCCCTCATTCACGCCGCCGAGGAATTCGAGAAGGCCTCGCACTGGGCCGCGGGTGAGACGCCGCTCGGCATCTCGGTCGCCAAGCCTGCGCTCGATTTCGGCAGAACGATCGCCTGGAAGGACAGTGTCGTCGGCCGCCTCACCACCGGCGTCGCTGGTCTTCTGAAGAAGGCGGGCGTCAAGGTCGTCGTCGGCCGGGCGCATTTTCGCGACGGCAAGACCGTCGAGGTCGAAACCGAGACCGGCACACAGGTCATTCGCGCCGAGGCAATCGTCATTGCTACCGGCTCCACGCCGGTCGAACTCCCTTTCCTGCCTTTCGGCGGCTCCGTGATCTCCTCAACCGAGGCGCTGGCTCTTACAGAGGTGCCGGCAACGCTGGCCGTTGTCGGCGGCGGTTATATCGGGCTCGAGCTTGGCACCGCCTATGCAAAACTGGGCGCCAAAGTCACCGTGGTCGAAGCCGAAGACCGCATCCTGCCGCTCTACGATGCCGAGCTGACGCGACCGGTTTCAAAGAACCTCGCAGCATTGGGCGTCGAGGTGATGACCGGGGCGAAGGCCAGGGGACTGTCGAAAAAGGGCGATGCGCTTCTGGTGGAGACCGGCAACGGCGAGAAAAAGATCGCGGCGGAGAAGGTGCTGGTCACGGTCGGTCGCAAGCCGCTGACTGAAGGCTGGGGCCTTGAAGAGATCGACCTCGACATGAGCGGCCGCTTCATCCGCATTGACGATCACTGCCGCACCTCCATGCGCGGTGTCTACGCGATCGGCGATGTCACCGGCGAGCCGATGCTCGCGCACCGCGCGATGGCGCAGGGCGAGATGGTGGCCGAGATCATCGCCGGCAAAAGCCGTGGCTGGGACAAGCGTTGCATTCCGGCGATCTGTTTCACCGATCCCGAGATCGTGTCCGCCGGCCTGTCGCCCGAAGAGGCGCGCGCCGCCGGGCGCGATGTGAAGGTTGCGAATTTTCCCTTCTCCGCCAATGGCCGCGCCATGTCGAGGCTCGCCGAAGCCGGTTTCGTGCGCATCTTGGCGCGTGCCGACAATCACCTGGTGCTTGGCATTCAGGCCGTCGGCCAGGGCGTATCGGAACTCGCGGCAGTCTTTGGCCTCGCAATCGAGATGGGCGCGACGCTGGAAGATGTCGCGGGAACGATCCACGCGCATCCGACGCAGGGCGAGGCCTTCCAGGAGGCGGCTTTGCGCGCGCTCGGCCACGCGCTGCATATCTGACGCTGCCAGCTAAACCAGAACCGGCTTGGTCACCCGCTCTTCGCTGCCGAAGACCCTGATGTAACGTTCGATCTCGCGAGGGTCGCCGGTTGCCTTATTCGGGTTATCGGAGAGTTTCACTGCTGGCCGGCCGTTCGCTTCGCTCACCTTGCAGACCAGCGAAATCGCCTTCAGCCGGTCATTGGGAAGCGGCGCGCAATCCTCGAAGTCGTTGGTGAGATTGGTGCCCCAGCCGAACGCCATGCGCACCCGGCCTTCGAAATGGCGGTAGGTTTGCAGGATAGTGTCGACGTCGAGCCCGTCGGAAAAGATCAGCAGCTTTTCCTTGGGGTCGCGGCCATGCGCTTTCCACCAGTCGATGATACGTTCGCCGCCCTCGATCGGCGGGGCGCTGTCAGGACGGAAGCCGGTCCAGTCTGCAACCCAGTCAGGTGCGTCGCGCAGGAAGGCGGCGGTGCCGAACGCATCCGGCAGCACGATCAGCAGATTGCCACCATAGAGCGTGTTCCAGTCCTGCAGCACCTTGTAGGGCGCGGCGCGCAGCTCGTCTTCCGTGTCGGCAAGTGCTGCCATCACCATCGGCAGCTCATGCGCATTTGTGCCGAGTGCCTCGAGATCGGTGTCCATGGCGAGCAGCACGTTGCTGGTGCCGGTGAACGCCTCGCCGATACCTTCCTTCAAGGCCTCCACGCACCAGCGCTGCCACAGGAACGAGTGCCGCCGCCGGGTGCCGAAATCCGAAATGCGGATTTCCGGGAAGGCTTTCAGCCGCTCCACCTTGTCCCACATGCGGGCCTTCGCCCGCGCATATGTGACATCCAGCGAAAACGGGCCGAGCTCGCGCAATGCGGCACGGCTGCGCAACTCGTTGATGATCGCGAGGGCGGGGATTTCCCACATGGAGGTTTCGGCCCATGAACCATGAAAATTGAGCCGGTACTGCCCGTCGTCCTTGCGCAGCTCATATTCGGGAAGCTGGAAGGCTGAGAGCCAGTCCAGGAATTCCGGCATGAAGATCTGTTTGCGGCCGTAGAAAGTATTACCCGCCAGCCAGATCGTCTCCTTTTTGGTCAGCCGCACCGTACGCGCATAGTCGAGCTGCGCACGCAGTTCGCCCTCGTCGATTTCGTCGGCAAGCCGGACCGAAGTTGTTCGGTTGATCAGTGAAAAGGTGGTTCGGACGTCCGGGTAGCGGCTCCAGATCATCTGCAGCATCAGGAGCTTGTAGAAATCCGTATCGAGCAGGCTGCGCACGATCGGGTCGAGCTTCCAGGTATGGTCGTAGACGCGCCGCGCGATGTCCGTGGTCGTCATCAGGCTCTCCGATGCAAATCCGCGTTAGTGCATAAGGGTTGCCGGCGCGAATTGCCAGCTTGTCCAGACAATTGAAACCATGCAGCATTCTGTAAATCATGGCTGGTGTCTTTCATGGTGGCAGCCCAACCATTCTTACCGGTGCAGATGATTTCTTCCTGTCGATCAAGGCCTGTCGCGCGCTTCTCAATTATTCTGGCGTGCGCCGGCATGTTGCTGGCTCCGGTCGAGACATGGGCGCATACGGCAGATCGCGGCTTCGTCATGCTGCTGCCGACCGACTATTATCTGTTTGGCGGCGCAGCCGCGGTTGCGCTCAGCTTTGCCGTACTGGTCGTCTTGCCACCGCAGGCGCTTGCCAGGTTGTTGTCGGAGCGGCTGCGGCTGATCGGCGCGCGCTTCGATGGGCGGTTCGTCACGAGCATGGCAAGCTTCATAATCGTTGCCTGCCTCTGGTACGCAGGCCTGTTCGGAAGCCGGGATCCCCTGTCGAATCCCCTTCCGCTGGTGTTCTGGACCGTCTTCTGGGTCGGCTTCACATTGCTCGTTGGGATCGCCGGCAATCTCTGGTGCTGGCTGGAACCCTGGTACGGCCCATCGCGACTGATCCTTATTGTGCTGGGGCGTAGAGATGTCCCCCCGCCGCTGAAACTGCCGATATGGATCGGTTCCGGGGGTGCGTTGATACTGCTGTTCGGGTTCGGCTGGTTCGAGCTCGTGTTCCCTTCGCCTGATGACCCGGCATTTCTCGCCAAGGTGCTGATCGCCTACTGGCTCTTCAATCTGGCCGGAATTTTCGCCTTTGGGCACGGGGAATGGACCAAACGCGTTGAGCTGTTTTCCGTTTTCTTCGGCATGATTTCCCGGCTGGCCCCCTTTCAACACCGCGGCGGCGGTGACGGCGCGCATGGAGGGGTCTTTCTGCGCTTTCCGGGTGCCAAGGCCGCTGATTCCGATCCGCTGGCGCCCGGCGCGACACTATTCTTGCTGTTGGCGCTCGCGACGGTTTCGTTCGACGGGCTGATGCGGACGTTCTTCTGGCTCGATCTCATCGGCGTGAATCCGCTCGAATTTCCGGGTCGTTCTGCCGTGGTGTTTTCGAACACGGCAGGTCTCGGCGGCATGTTCGCTGCACTTTCAGCGCTCTTTGTCTTCGCCGTCTGGTCGGGCAACCGCATTGCTGGCGCCAGCGTCGGGGTCGCGGCAAGCTGCGGCTCGCTGGTATGGTCGATCGTGCCGATCGCACTCGCCTATCATTTCTCGCATTACCTGGGCGTGCTGGTGATCAACGGCCAGTATGCGTTTGCCGCGATCTCCGACCCGCTTTCGAAGGGCTGGAATATTTTCGGCACTGCCGGCTTTCATGTTGCCGCTGCGGCAACTGCCGGTTATGACGCCGCATGGGTCATCTGGAATCTGCAGTCGGCCGCGATTATCGGCGGGCATCTCCTCGCCGTCATTCTCGCGCATGCGCTTGCATCGCGCATCCACGGGAGTGCGCCGCGAACCACCCTAAGCCAGATTCCCCTTGCAATTCTGATGGTTGGCTACACCGTGTTCGGTCTTTGGCTGCTTTCTTCGCCTACCGGCGGCTGACGTTGCGGAATTCGGTTTCCGCGGTTCTATTGCCAGCTTTCGGGATTGGTGATTTTATTTGCATACAAGTGAATTTTGGCGCGCCGCGAAACCCGTGAAACGCCTCTTTGAGTATGGTCTCAACAGCCGAAAAAGGGGAACTGGCATGGCTGACAAACGCACTTCTCTCCTGCTCCCGAACAAGCAGGGCCTCACCCGCCGCGGTGCGCTGAAGGGGCTGGGCGCCGCGGCCGGCATCATGGCCGCGCCGGGCTTCGTCCGCTACGCGCAGACGCAGTCGTCGGAGCCGATCCGGATCGGCTTCCAGGCGCATCGCACCGGCATCGGAGCCGCCTATGGCCGCTGGTATGAGCGCGTGACGATGGCGGCGACGCAGGCGATCAACGATGCCGGCGGCATTAACGGCCGGCCGCTCGAAATCGTCACCGAAGATGATGGAACCGATCCCAAGCGCGGCGCCGAAGTGGTCGAAAAATTTGCCAACCAGCACAAGACCGATGTCGTTTTCGGCACGCTGTTCAGCCACGTCGTGGTGGGTTCGGCGCCCGCCGCAGGCGAACTGAAGATACCGTATTACGTCGTGTCGGAGGGCTACCACGTCGCGTCAGGCAGTCTGAACCGCTACGTCTTCCAGCCGGGAATTACCGACGTGAAGGCCCAGGTGCGCGCGGTCGGTCCCTGGATCGCCGACAATCTCGGCAAGAAGATCACACTTGTCTTCCCCGATTACGCTTTCGGGCACGATCACCGCGACAAGTTTCCGGAGCGCTATGAGGCGGCCGGCGGCAAGGTTGTCGGCCTCGTGCCGATCCCGCCGACGGAAACCTCGTTCACCCGCTACCTGCCGCAGATACCCTCCGAGACCGAGGTGATCTACCACGTCATGGTCGGTCCCGGCGTGCTGACCTTCGTCAAGGAACTCGGCGAGTTCTACGGTTCCAGCGGGCCGAAGCTGTTCGGCTTTCTGGACAGTCTCGAGGCGGTCGATATCGCCAGCCCCGGTCTCGAATTCCTGGAAGGCTCGCACTTCTGGGAGGCCATGCCGCGTTACCTGCAGCCGGACGCCAGCGATGCCGTCAAGGCGTATCGCAGCGCCGTCGGCATCGACGACAATGGCGCCAGCGTGAACGATCCGAAGGATGTCTCAACCGCCTCGCACATGTTCGGCTGCTGGGAGACGCTCCATATCATCAAGCAGGCGATGGAAGCAGCGGATTATCAGGGGCCGGCCGACCGTGCCAAACTGGTGGAAGCCACCGAGGCGCTGACCAGTTTCGCCGCCGGCGCGGCACATCCGCAGGGCGACAAGGTCTTCAACGCCAAGATCCACCAGTCCTTCGGCCACCAGCACGTTTCGCAGGTCGTCGACGGCAAGCTTAACGTCGTCCACACCACTTCGATCGAAGACGGCATGTACGAGGCGGAAGCCGACTACACGACCATGTCGCTGTAGCATCTGGAGTTGCGGGACGCGGCGCTGCCGCGTCCCGGTTGGATAGCCTGACCCTCTGCGGTCACCCCTCCCGCCGCGGAGGGCGGGAGCTCCTGAATGGCATTCGGACCGTACTTCTTCCTGGCTACGCTTGAAGGTCTGGTGATGGCAGCCGTGCTGGCGCTCACCGCGCTCGGCCTGTCGCTGGTCTTCGGCGTCATGCGTGTGGTCAATGTCGCCCATGGCGAGTTCTTCATGCTGGGCGCGGTGCTCGCCTGGGCGGTGGCGACCTCGATTTCCGGACACCCCGCACTTGGCTTTCTCGTCGCCCTTGTCATCAGCCCGCTTGTGGTGGGCGCGGTGGCGCTCGCCTCCGAGCGGCTGGTTCTGAAGCGGGTCAACTACAATCCTGAAGCCACCATCGTGGCGACAATCGGCATTCTCTATATCATCCAGCAGCTGGCGCTGACCTTCTACGGCCCGGACGCACGGCCGGTCGTTGCACCGTTCGACTACCGCATCCGGTTCCCCTGGTTCGGCTACTCTGCCTACAAGCTCTCGGTCATCGCCGCGTCGGCGATCGTACTGGCGGCGACATGGTATCTGCTCTCGCGCACCAGGATCGGTCTGGTCATGCGCGCAACCCAGTTCGATGCCGAAACCGCCACCGCCTTCGGCATTCCCGTCGATCGAGTCTATGCCGGCGTCTTCGCGCTCGGCGCGATGCTGGCTGCGGTCGCGGCCGTACTGATCGTGCCGATCCAGCAGGCGCATTACTTGATGGGCCACGATCCGCTGCTGCTTTCTTTCATTGTCGTTATCATTGGCGGGCTGGGCAGTCTGCGCGGCACCACCGTCGCAGCACTTCTTATCGGCCTGTCGGACGGCATCATATCGGTGTTCTTTTCGCCGACACTGGCCAAGATCATCGCCACCATGGCGGTTGCGCTGGTGCTGGTCTTCCGCCCGCAGGGTTTGTTCGGAGTGTCAGCGCGGTGACGGGGTTCGGCAATTTCACGGGCCGGGTGGTTGCCCTGCACATCGCGGTCGTCGCACTGCTGTTTGCCCTGCAATTCGCGCTGCCGGCCTATCATCACGGCATCATGGCGCGCATCATGGTGCTTGCTGTCTTCGCCATGGGCTACAATCTGCTCTTTGGCTACACCGGCCTGCTCAGTCTCGGTCATGCCATGTTTTTCTCCGCCGGACTCTATGGCGCGGGTCTGACCGTCTATCATCTCGACTGGTCGGTTCCGGCCGCCTTCGCAGCGGGCCTTGCATCAGGCCTCGTTCTTTCCACGGCCGTCGGCTTTCTGGCATTGCGTACAACCGGCGTCGCCTTCCTGATCGTCACCATGATGTTCGGCCAGGTCGCCTATCTCTTCACTCTTTATTTCGGCGACTGGACGCGCGGCGAAGAGGGTCTCACCCTGTCGCAGGCGGCGCGCCAGCTCGGGCCGCTCGATCTCACTGATCCGACGACGCGCTATTTTACGGCCCTCGCTCTGTTCACGGTCGTGCTCTTCGTGACGCTGGCTTTGGTGCGCGCGCCCTTCGGCCGGGTTCTGATCGCGATCCGCGAAAACGAAGAGCGCACCCGCATGCTGGGTTACGACACGTTCCGCAACAAACTCGGCGCGACAATCAGTTCAGGCGTCATCTGCGCGGCTTCGGGCGCCGCCTACGTGCTTCTCTTCGGCTATTTCGGATCGAGTTTCGCCGCCGTGCAATATTCGATCCTGCCGCTGCTGTGGGTGCTTGTCGGCGGTGCGGCGACCACGCTCGGGCCGCTGCTCGGCACCGTGCTGATGTTCTATCTGGTCGATCTCTCCAATGACCTGCTGAACAGCCGTTTCCCCGATTGGGATGTCTCTTATCTCGGCATTGTGGGCGTGGCGCTCGTGCTTCTGATCCTGTTTTTCCCGAAAGGGTTGCTCGGCTCCGTGCGCGACCGCTGGGTGAGGTGGCTGCCATGAGCGCGCTGGTGGAAACACGCGGTCTCGGCCGAAGCTTCGGCGGCCTACGCGCGGTCGACAACGTCGATTTCAGCCTGCCGGAAGGCGAGATCAGGGCGATCATCGGTCCCAATGGCGCGGGCAAGACCACTTTTGTCAGCCTGATCTGCGGCCGCGTTGCGCCGAGCGAAGGGCTGATCCGCTTCGACGGGCGCGACATCACCGGCATGCCGGCGGACAGGCGGGTGATGGCGGGCATCGCATACACGTTTCAGATCACTTCGATCTTCGCCAATCTGACGGTGGAGGAAAACGTCACCCTTGCCGCGATGCGCCGCCATGTCGGCCGCGCCGGCAAACGCTATTCGTCTGCAGGCTTGCGCGAGGCGTCGCTGTCCGCGCTCGGTCGTGTTGGCCTGCGGGACCATGCCGGTGCAGTGGCCGGTAACCTTGCTTACGGCCATCAGCGGTTGCTTGAAGTTGCGATGGGGCTGGCGCTCGAACCCAGACTGCTGGTGCTCGACGAGCCAACGCAAGGACTCTCCGACACCGAAATCGAGAGCTTCATCGCGCTGGTGCGCGAGATCGGGCAGCAGGCGACCGTGCTTCTGATCGAGCACAACATGCCAGTTGTCATGGCGCTCGCCGAGCAGATCACGGTCATGGATCAGGGGCGCATAATCGCAGAAGGTGCGCCTGACGCGATCCGCGCCAACGCAGCAGTTCAGCAGGCTTATCTGGGAGCGCCCGCCGATGGCTGATGTTCTGACGCTGGACAAGGTCGATGCCGGCTATGGCGAGGTGCAGGTGCTGCGCGGCATGTCGGTTGCACTGCGCCGGGGCGAGGTCCTGTGCATGCTTGGCCTCAATGGCGCGGGTAAGACAACGACGTTGAAGACAATCATGGGCCTGGTGCGGGCGAGCGCCGGCTCTGTTTTCCTCGACGGGACGGAACTTACCAGGCTGCCGGCGCACGAGGTGCCGCGAGCCGGAATTGCCTACGTTCCTCAGGGCCGGCGGTTGTTTTCCGAACTCACGGTCGCCGAAAACATCGAAATCGGGCTGATGACCCGCAACCACGGCTCAGAGACGCGCGAAAGCGTACTTGATCTCTTTCCGGTCCTGCGCGAGCGGCTAAGGCAACGCTCCGGCACATTGTCCGGCGGAGAGCAGCAGATGCTCGCCATGGCGCGCGCTCTCTGTGTGGAACCCAAGGTGCTGCTGCTCGACGAACCGACGGAAGGGTTGATGCCCTCGATGATCGCCCGCATTCGCGACACGGTGGCGATGCTGCGCGAGCGCGGTGTGTCGACCATTCTGGTCGAACAGCGCGTCGACGCGGTTCTGCCGGTGGCCGACCGCGTGGCTTTCATCGAGAACGGCCGCAACCGCGAAACGCTTGATGTCGAAAAGCTGCGCGAGAACCCGGAGCTCGTGCACCACTATGTCGGCGTCGGGTAGCGGGTAGTTCGCCTTGCCTGCCACTGCGACCATGCGAATGCCGCGATGAACTGCAAGCTCATCAGGAGCACGATCGTGGGTGCCGGCGCGCTGTCGATGAAGAAGCTCGCATAAACGCCGAGCACCGACGAACCTACGGCGATCGCCGTTGAAACGACAATCATGCGCTCGAAGCTGCGCGTGATCAGATAAGCGACGGCGCCGGGTGAGATCAGCAGCGCAATGGCGAGGATGATGCCGACCGCCTTCAGCGCTCCGACGATGGTCAGCGAAATCAGCGCCAGCAGCCCGTAGTGCAGGAGCCGCACAGGCAGGCCGATGGCGCGCGCATGCTGTTCGTCGAACACCATCGCCATCAGGTCGCGCCGGAAGAGGCCGGCTGTGGCGAGCGCGACCAGCGCGATGGCCGCACTTTCCGCGACGTCGCGCCAGGCGACGCCCAGTATGTCGCCGAACAGAATGTGGTCGAGGTGAATTTCCGTTTGGATGGCGATGTAGAGCACGATGCCCAGACCGAACATGCCGGAAAAAACCACGCCCATGACGGTGTCTTCCTTCACCCGGCTGTTCTCATTCAGATAGCCGGTCACCAGTGCGCAGACCATACCTGCGGCGAATGCCCCGACCGCCAGCGGCAGGCCGACCACATAAGCAAGCACGATGCCGGGCAGTACCGCATGGCTGATGGCGTCGCCCATGAGCGACCAGCCTTTCAGTACCAGAAAGGGCGACAGCAGCCCCATCGGCAGCGCAGCGAGCGCGGCGATGAGAAATGCCTTCTGCATGAAAGGCAGTTGGAAGGGAAGGAGAAGGAGCTCGATCACGCGCCTGCCTCCAGCGCCGCCCGGGCGCGGCGCCGCGCGGCCAGCATGCCGTGTTTGGGTGCAAAGAAAAATGCGGCGAGGAAGATCAGCGTCTGCAGGACGACGATGATGCCGCCAGTCGCACCGTCGAGAAAATAGCTCACATAAGCGCCGGTGAAGCTGGTCAGCGCGCCGATTGCAACGCTGGTCAGGATGAGGCGCGGAAAGCGGTCGGTGAGCAGATAGGCGGTGGCACCCGGCGTCACCACCATAGCGATGACCAGAAATGCGCCGACCGTCTGAAGTGCGGCGACTGTGGAGGCGGCAAGCAGCGTGAAGAAGACCACGCGCAACAGCCCGGTATTGAGGCCGATCGACCGCGCATGGCTTTCGTCGAAGAAGGTGACCATCAGGTCTTTCCACTTCAGCGTCAGAACGGTCAGCGTCACCAACGAAATGATGGCGAGCTGCAGCGTATCCATGGGCGTGATCGCCAGAATGTTGCCGAGCACGATCGTCTGGATGTTCACCGAGGCCGGCGACAGCGAGACCATGAACAGCCCCAGCCCGAAGAAGGATGTGAAAATCAGCCCGATAATGGCGTCTTCGCGCAGCTTGGTGCGCTGGTTGAGGAAGAGCATGCCGCCCGCCGCCAGCCCGCCGGAAAGGAACGCGCCGAGCGAGAACGGCAGGCCGAGCATATAGGCGCCGGCGACGCCAGGTACGATTGCATGCGAAAGGGCGTCGCCGATCAGCGACCAGCCTTTGAGCATCAGATAGGCGGAAAGAAACGCACACACGCCACCCACCAGTGCCGACACCCACATGGCGTTGACCATGTATCCATAGCTGAACGGCTCGAGCACAAGCTCCATCAGGTTTTGTCTTTCCCGCTTCTTGCCGGCTGGTCGTCGCCATAGATGACGAAGGGCCGTTCGTCGTCGGTGAGCACGGTCACGCTGCGCGTGTCGGTTTCGGCATCTTCGTGCAGATCGGCGCCACCCAGCACATGCCGCCTCAGCACGCCGCCGAAGGCCTTGCGCAGATTGGCCTGGGTGAAGACCTCCTCGGTAGGACCCGCGGTCAGCACGGTCCGATTAATGAGGATCGCCCGGTCGCAGAAGCGCGGCACGCTGCCGAGATTGTGGGTCGAAACCAGCATCACCCTTCCTTCGTCGCGCAGTGACTTCAACAGCGCGATGATTGCCTCTTCGGTTTTCACGTCGACACCCGTGAAGGGTTCATCGAGCAGGATGACGCGGCCCTCTTGAGCCAGTGCGCGGGCAAGGAACACGCGCTTCTTCTGGCCGCCGGAAAGCTCGCCGATCTGGCGCTTGCGGTAGTCGCTCATGCTGACGCGGGCGAGCGCTTCGTCGACCATCTCGCGGTCGCGGGCGCGCGGAATGCGCAGCGGGTTCATATGGCCGTAGCGGCCCATCATCACCACGTCTTCCACCAGCACCGGGAAGTTCCAGTCCACTTCCTCGGCCTGCGGCACATAGGCGACGATGTTGCGTTTCAGCGCCCGCCCCACCGGCTGGTCGAAAATCGAGACCGATCCGCGCGCCAGCGGCACAAAACCCATGATCGCCTTGAACAGCGTGGATTTGCCCGATCCGTTCACACCGACAAGGGCCGCGATCGAACCCTTGGGGATGGCGAAGCTGGCGTCCACCAGCGCGGTATTGCCGTTTCGGTAGGTTACCGTTGCGCCGGAGACCGCAAGGGCCGGCTGCTCCACTGTCTCCGGTGCCGCGAAGGCGGCTGCCTCAGCCTGCAGGTTCACTCGGTCAAACCTTCGACGATCGTGTTGGCGGTCACCTTCAGAAGGTCGAGATAAGTCGGCACCGGCCCGTCGGGGTCGGAAAGCGAGTCGACATAAAGCACTCCACCATAGCGGGCACCGGTCTCGCGCGCCACCTGCCGCGCCGGCTTGTCGGAAACCGTGCTTTCGGAAAACACCACCGGAATTTTGTTTTCGCGAACCGCATCAATAACCTTGCGCACCTGTTGCGGCGTGCCCTGGCTGTCGGCGTTGATCGGCCAAAGGTAAAGCTCGCGCAGACCGAAATCGCGGGCCAGATAGGAGAATGCGCCTTCGCTGGTCACCAGCCAGCGCCTCTCGGCCGGGATACTGTCGAGCGCTTCGCGCAGCGGCTCTACAAGTGCCGCGATCTCCGCAAGATAAGCATCCGCGTTGGCCTGATAGATGTCGGCGTTGTCGGGGTCATGCTCGGCGAAGGCACGCCGGATATTGTCGACATAGACGGCGACATCACTCGGCGACATCCAGGCATGCGGATTGGGCTTGCCGGTGTAGGGGCCTTCCGCGATTCCCATCGGTTCAACACCGTCGCTGACGACGATGCCCGGCACGTCGCCGAGATTGTTCAGGAACCGCTCGAACCACTGCTCCAGGTTGAGCCCGTTCCACAAAATCAGATCAGCGTCGCGTGCGCGCAATATGTCACCCGGAGTTGGCTGGTAATTATGGATTTCGGCATTTGGCTTAGTCACCGATTCAACAATCGCGGCATCGCCTGCCACGTTGCGTGCAATGTCGGCGATAACCGTGAAAGTGGTGACGACCTTGAGCTTGTCCGCAGCCTGCGCCTGCGTGAAACCCAGCGACAATACCGCAAGCGCCCCAACCAGGCCCGACCAGTAAAACGAACGCATGAGACTCCCCTGAAAATGAACATAGGACGAATGGCATTTAGAAGAGTTCCAAACAGTTGTCAATGCAATTGCAAATCGTTTGCAACTAGCGCTTGCCAGTTGCGAATAGCTCGCATTAGTTTTTGCAACTGAGTGTCAACTGGCTCATAGTCCCGCGATGAATCACAGCCCCCAGACAAAGCCGGATTACGAGCGGGAATTGCGGCGTGCCGGCGTCCGCATCACACGGCCGCGCCGCGTCATTCTCGATATTCTCGCCGCGACCGAAGATCATCCGGACGCGATGGAAATATTCCAGCGTGCCAGCTCCATCGACAAGTCGATCTCGCTTTCGACCGTTTATCGCACGATGAAACTGCTGGAGGGCATGGGGGCCATCCACCGGCACGCCTTCGAGGGCGGACCGGCGCGTTTCGAGCAGGCGTCAGGTGATCACCACGACCATTTGATCGACCTCGATACGGGCGACGTGATCGAGTTTCACTCGAACCGCATCGAGGAGTTGCAGGACGAGATCGCCCGCGAGCTGGGCTACGAGATCGTCCATCACAGGCTGGAACTTTACGGTCGACGCAGGAAGGCCGGCAACAGGAAGTAGTTCACCGCAGAGCCATCTGCGCATTGCGCGGGACAGCGGCCGCGATCGCTTCCAAAGCCGCCGGGTCCAGGGTCATCGCTACATGTCCAAGCCCAGGAAGAAGCGTCACCTCCGCCTCAGGCTGCACCGCATGTACTGCCCCGGCATAAGCATGCGCGGCGAAGACCTCATCCTTCTCACCGGCCAGCAAGGTTACCGGCGCATCCAGACGGGCCAACAGCGCGTCGGGATCCTGCGGATTCATGCTGACGAGCAGCCGGTGCGAATAGACCGGCGTGAGATTTGGGCGATCGCCTGCTGCGAAGACGATTACCGGCAAATGGTCGAGCCCGTGAAAGCCGAACCTGTTGAGGATCGACAGTCCGATGATGCGTGGAATGTCCGGGTACGCCCAGGCGCTGTCCGCCGCGTTCGGATTGTCGGCGGTGGAGGGTTCCGCGTCGACGCCGAGCATCGGCGAGACCAGGATCAGCCTGGCGATATCCGGCGCATATCCCTGACCAGCGGCATTGAGCGCCAGACCGCCACCCGAAGAAAACCCGATCAGACTGATTGGCAGGCGCGGAGCTTCGTTGCGCATGAAATTCAGAAAGTCTTCGACGTCTTCCGCAGGCTGCCCGATATGGGCGACGTCGCCGCGCAGTCCGGTTGCGCCATGGCCCCTGATGTCGATCGCATAGGCGGTGACGCCGCTTTCCGCCAGCGCCGCAGCCAGCGGATGCATGCTCTGGCTGTCGGCGCTCGACCCATGCAGAAGCAGTGCGGCGGCGCGGGGGTCCGTCGCTTCGTAACGGCGGAATGCAATGCCGACGCCATCGCGCGCGTCGGTGAACTCGATTCCCGCCATAGTGCCATAATCGACTTCCGCGAACGGGTCGGTGATCGAAGCGAAGGGTTCCGGTTTGTCCGCCACAGGCCACAGGATCAGAACCACCAGAACGAGCGCCGCAACAATGGGCACAGCCAGGATCAAGAGGAGTAATTTCATTCGGGAAGCGGGTCCTGCTGGCTGATCGGTTGTCGACCTGCGCAGCTAGCAATCGCTTCGCGCCGGGGTCAAGTTCCTGCCGCCGCGCTGTTCGGGTTGACGTTGGTCGCGTCACTCGTCCATCATTTGCCCACGTGGCCGGCCGCGGGGGGAAATGATGAGCGAAGCGGAGATCGGCCTGATCGGCCTGGGCACAATGGGCTCGAACCTGGCGCTCAACATTGCCGAAAAAGGCCACAAGGTCGCTGTCTGGAACCGCACTGCCTCACGCATGAAGTCCTTCGTTGGCAATGCGGGCGATCTCGCCGAGAATATTGTCGCGTGTGACACTCTCGAAGATCTGATGCAGGCAATACGCCCGCCGCGGCCCGTTATCTTGATGGTGCCGGCCGGAGATCCCGTCGACCAGCAGATCGATGCACTGCGGCCACTAGCCGGCATGGGCGACATTATCATCGACGGCGGCAATGCCAATTTCCATGACACGGAGCGGCGTGTGAAGGAACTCGAAGAGAGCGGCATTGTGCTCGTCGGTATGGGGGTTTCCGGCGGCGAAGATGGCGCCCGGAATGGCCCATCGATCATGGTGGGCTCGGACAAGGCCGCGTGGCAACGCATCGAAACCATCGTCACCGACATCGCCGCCAAATATGAAGGCGAGCCCTGTGCCGCATGGCTGGGCCCGGGAGGCGCCGGTCATCTTGTCAAGACGATCCACAACGGCATCGAATATGCAGACATGCAGATGATTGCCGAGGTATACGGCATCCTGCGTGACGGCCCGGGACTCGGCGCCGAGGAGATAAGTTCGATCTTCACCCGCTGGAACGATGGCCGGCTCAACTCATACCTCATCGAAATCACCGCGGAAGTGCTGGCGACGGCCGACCCAGACAGCAGCGTTCCGCTGGTCGACGTCATTCAGGACAAGGCCGGGCAGAAAGGCACCGGTCGCTGGTCGGTGATCGAAGCCGCAATGCTCGGCGTGCCCGCAACCTGCATCGAGGCGGCGGTTGCCGCGCGCAGCCTGTCATCGCTGAAAAGAGAGCGTGAATATGCCTCGCGCCGTTACCCGCAGGCGCCCCGTCAGCAATCGGTATCAACCGGCGACCTTGTGGCTGAGCTCGAAGGCGCGTTGCTTGCCGGCAAGATCGCTGCCTATGCCCAGGGTTTTGCAATCATGCGGGCCGCATCTGACAAATATGGCTGGGATCTGCCCATGGCCACGATCGCTCGCATCTGGCGCGCCGGCTGCATCATTCGCTCGCAGCTTCTGGATTCGATTGCCAAAGCCTATGACGCAAAGCCGAAAACGGCCAATCTGATGGTCGCTCCGTCATTTGTTGACATTTTGCTCCCCGCCCATCTCGCCCTCCGGGTAACGGCGGGCAGGGCGGCGCTTCAGGGTTTGCCGGCTCCTGCGCTTTCGGCAGCGCTCGCCTATTTCGACAGCTACAGGCAGGCTCGCGGAACCGCCAATCTGATCCAGGGTCAGCGTGATTTCTTTGGCGCGCACGGCTTCGAAAAGATCGGTAGCCGGGGACAGAAACACGGCCCCTGGGCCGAGCGCACGGGGAAAAACAAAGTCTAGCCGCCCTTATGCGGTGGGTCCGCAGGGGCGAAGGTCGGGTCGCGCACCAGCTCGGGTACGCTCAGGCTGTGCAGGTCCGACACCGGGCGGCCTTCGATCTGGCCCAGAACGGCATTTGCGAGCTCGCGTCCCGCCAGCCGGAAATCCTCTTCAACCACGTAAAGTCCCGGTCGAAACATCTGCACCAGCGGGGTCGACTGTTTGGTCACCACGTCGATCTCCTTGCCGAGGGACATGCCGCACATTTCCAGCGCGTTGACGACGGCCATCGCCGACGCGCCGCTGCCGCAAACCACCCCATCGGGACGGTTGGGCCGTTTGAAGAGCTCGATCGCAGCATCACGAATCCGGTCGATCGGCTCATCGACCCAGCAATTGTGAAAAGGAATTTCGGTCAGTCCGCATTCGGCGATGCCGTCGGCAAACCCGTCCGTCATGTGGCGGTAGTAGCTTAGCTTGGGCTCGGGGGCCAGCAACGCCAGGTGCTTGCGCCCGTTTCGGGCAAGCCGGCGAACCGCCAGCTGCGCGAATACCTCATTGTCGAAATCGTGCCAGGGATGTGCGTTGCCGAGATCGGTGCGCCCGTGCGTGGCGAAGGGAAACTTGTGCTCCAGCATGTACAGAACCCGCGCATCCTGCGGCTCTGTCCGTGAGATGATGATTCCGTCGGCTGACTGAGTTTCCACCACGTAGCGGACAGCATCCATGGGGTCGTCACGACCCGAATAGGGCGTCAGAATGATGTGGTAGGGCGTGCCGCGCAGCGCCCGCGAGACGCCGTAGATGATGTCGGAAATGAAACCCATCAGCTGTTCGTCGGTATTGAGCAGCAGCGAGATCACATTTGTCTTGCCGGTTCTGAGACGCACGCCGGCCCGGTTCGGCCTGTAGCCAACCTGCTTGGCGACGAGCTGAACCCGGCGCTTGGTGTCTGCGGAAATGTCCGGCGCGTTCTTCAGTGCGCGCGAAACCGTGGTCACGCCGAGCCCGGTCATAAACGCGATCGTCTTCAGAGTCGGTCGACTTTCCGCACCGGCCGGCACGTTCTCGTCAGCTGTTCTGTCGTTCATGGCCCCGCCGTCGGTTCAAGTCGCATCGCACCGTTCTGACTCCGCTGGGGCACGAAAACAACTGTAGCTGTAACGATACAGATTTAGACCGGACCATGAAACTGGCGACTGGGTCGACTGCAGATTTTTCGGCATTTCCGGGAGGGGGCAGCTTCCGATTGAAGCTGTCGATTTCTTGCGGCGCAGCATGGCATGAAATCTTGATTCTACAGCAATAATCAGCTGATCTGCTGCGCTGCAGCGGAATTTTGCGCCGCTCTGCGAAGGATCGGCATTGATCGGTCTTTTAATTTCGAGTTACGAAAAAAATATCGCCGAATCGGAAAACGTCTGTTGCCGGAGCCGGTTCATTCGCATAACGTCACGACCTGTAACGTTACAGATTCAGGGAGGACTGTGATGAAATACCGTATGTTGAGCGCAGCATTTGCCACCTCGGTCGCGCTTCATTTCGCCGGCCCGGCCAGCGCCGTTGATCTCGAAGTCACGCATTGGTGGACCTCGGGCGGCGAAGCTGCCGCGGTTGCCGAATTCGCAAGGGCATTCAACGAAAAGACCGAGCACAACTGGGTCGATGGCGCTATTGCCGGATCCGGCGGTGTCGCGCGCCCGATCATGATATCGCGCATCACCGGAGGCGATCCGATGGGCGCGACGCAGTTCAATCACGGCCGTCAGGCCGAGGAACTGGTCGAGGCCGGCCTCATGCTCGATCTTACCGAACTGGCGGAGAAGGAAGGTTGGAAAGACATCGTCCATCCTTCGTCGCTGCTGGATTCCTGCACACTCGACGGACGCATCTATTGCGTGCCGGTCAATATCCACTCCTGGCAGTGGATATGGTTGAGCCACAAGGCATTCGAAGAAGCAGGCGTTGCCGTTCCGGCCAACTGGGATGAGTTCGTCGCCGCTGCGCCCAAGCTGCGCGAAGCCGGTAAAGTGCCGCTGGCGATGGGCAATCAGCCCTGGCAGGCCTCCGGCGCATTCGGGGTCATCGCCATAGCGATCGGCGGCATCGACGCCTGGAAAGCTGTCAATATCGACAAGAACGCGGAAGTTGCAGCAGGCGCCGATTACGCCAGGGTCTTCCAGGCAGCGGCCAATGCCCGGGAGTTCCGCAAGGGCTCCAACGTGCAGGACTGGAACCAGGCGACCAACATGGTCATTACCGGAGAAGCCGGTGCCCAGATCATGGGCGATTGGGCGCAAGGTGAATTCCAGGTCGCAGGCCAGACCGCTGGCGAAGACTATAGCTGCCTGCCCGGCCTCGGCGTGAACGAGATCATCTCGACCGGCGGCGACGCCTTCTATTTCCCGAAGCTCGACGACCCGGAAAAGGAAGCGGCCCAGCTTGAACTGGCATCGCTCATGCTTTCGAAGGAGGTTCAGGTCAGCTTCAACCTCAAGAAGGGCTCCTTGCCGGTGCGCGGCGATGTCGATCTCGCAGCCGCCAATGACTGCATGAAGAAGGGGCTCGCGATCCTTGCCACCGGCGCCATCCTGCCCGACGGCAACCAGACGCTGTCGCCGGACACGCAGGGCCAGATCGAGGACCTGATGACCCAGTTCTGGTCCAGCGACGAGATCTCCGCCGAAGAAGCGCAGAAGCGCTACGCGGAGATTATCGCAAGCGCTGATTGATCAGCCGTGACACCGCTGCCGGCCCTGAAGGGTCGGCAGCGACGAAGCGTGCGGTGGTTTGAGCCGGACCGGGATCGCCGGCCACCCGCAAACCGCCGATGGGAGGTGCTCTAATGGCCGATACTGTTGAGACGGCTCTTGCCGCGGCAGGCGAGCGGCCAGCCGTGCGCGGTCGGTGGGAACGCTGGCTGATCCTGGGTATCGCCGGCGGAGTCATTCTGCGGCTTGCGATGGTGTTGGGCCTGTCGGTCTGGTTCGAGGACATCGGCGACGCCGGTGACTGGATAGCTGAAGGCCTGCCATGGGCCTGTCTGGCATTCGCTGCGTTCGCGCTGTCGGCCGTGATTTCGTCGTCGCACTCCGGGTTCAGCGTTGCAGGCAACCGTCTGAGGGGCCACGTCATTGGCTGGACATGCGCTGCAGTTTTTCTCCTCGTTTTCGACTTCCTGGGACCCCAGATCAAACCTGCGGTCAGCTTTTTCGGCAAGCCGGCCCGTATATTCATCGATTTCTGCGGCACGCATGGCCTGTTTCTGGCTGCGGTCTGTTTGCTGGTGGCCGCGGCATTGGCGGCCAGCGGCTCGGAAAGACAGCTCCTGACACGGCCCGGCATCTTCGAGCGAGTCTGGGCGTCGAACCTGACGGCCAAGATCGCCGCCCTACCGATGATGCTGGTTGCCCTGGGCGTATTCACCGGCGGCACCATCTGGACCGTGGTCTATTCTTTCACCGACTCCCGCCTGCTACCGCGCGAAAAATGGGTCGGCCTTGCGCAGTATGACCGTTTGTGGGGCGAGGACCGGTGGCTGATTTCAATCGAGAACCTGCTGATCTACGGCGTGTGTTCGCTGATCTTCTCGATCGTGATCGGCTTCCTGCTGGCGGCGATGCTGGATCAGAAGGTACGGTTCGAAAACACCTTCCGGACTATCTTCCTCTACCCGTTCGCGCTGTCCTTCATCGTCACCGGACTTGTCTGGCAATGGGTCCTCAATCCCGATTTCGGCATACAGGGAGTCGTGCGCTCACTGGGCTGGGAGAGTTTCGCTTTCGACCCGCTCTACAATCAGGACATCGTCATCTACGGCATCCTGATCGCCGGTCTCTGGCAGGGCACGGGCCTGATCATGTGCCTTATGCTGGCTGGCCTGCGCGGCATCGACGAGGAAATCTGGAAGGCTGCTCGCATCGACGGCATTCCGATGTGGAAGACCTATCTGTTCATCGTCGTGCCGATGATGAGGCCCGTTTTCATCACGACGCTGGTGCTGATCGCCAGTGGTATCGTGCGCGTCTACGATCTCGTTGTGGCGCAGACCAGCGGCGGACCTGGCATCGCTTCCGAGGTTCCGGCCAAATATGTCTACGACAAGATGTTTCTGGGCCAGAATCTCGCTCAAGGATTTGCCGCATCGACCATGATGCTGCTGAGCGTCCTGATCGTGCTGATCCCCTGGGCTTATCTCGAATTCGGAGGAAAAAAACGTGGTTGACGCCGCCTCCCTCCTCAAGATGGCTTCTGCCGATACCGGCTCTGCAGATGATGCTCTGGCGGGTCCGCGCGGCCCGCGCCCGCGCCCGAAGTTCTCCCGCCGCAACATTTTCCTCTACGGCACGCTGCTGGTCGTCGCCATCTACTATTTGCTGCCGCTCTACGTGATGATTGTAACGTCGCTGAAAGGCATGCCGGAAATCAGACTCGGCAACATCTTCGCCCCGCCGGTCGAGGTGACGTTCCAGCCATGGGTGAAGGCATGGGCGGAAGCCTGTACCGGTCTCAATTGCGAGGGCCTGTCGCGTGGATTCTGGAACTCGGTCCAGATCCTCGTGCCGTCGGTGGTGCTTTCGATTGCCGTTGCTTCCGTCAACGGCTACGCGCTTGCCAACTGGCGCTTCAAGGGCGCTGACATTTTCTTCACCATTCTGATCTTCGGCGCCTTCATCCCCTATCAGGTGATGCTGTATCCGCTCGTCATCATGCTGCGCGAGCTCGGCCTCTACGGCTCGCTCTGGGGTCTGGTGCTGGTTCACACCGTGTTCGGCATGCCTATCCTGACGCTGCTGTTCCGCAACTATTTCACTTCGCTCCCCGAGGAGTTGTTCAAGGCGGCCCGTGTCGACGGTGCCGGCTTCTGGGGCATCTACTTCAAGATCATGCTGCCCATGTCGCTGCCGATCTTCGTTGTGGCGATCATCATCCAGGTGACCGGCATCTGGAACGACTTCCTCTTCGGGGTCGTCTACACCAAGCCCGACACCTACCCGATGACGGTTCAGCTCAACAACATCGTCAACTCTGTCCAGGGCGTGAAGGAATACAACGTCAACATGGCGGCAACGCTGCTGACAGGCCTGGTGCCGCTGGTCGTCTATTTTGTTTCTGGAAAACTCTTCGTCCGCGGCATCGCCGCCGGCGCGGTCAAAGGCTGAGATACGGGGCCGGATATGGCAAGTGTGGTTGTACGCGACGTTTCACTGAATTTCGGAGCGGTCGAGGTTCTGAAATCGCTGAACATCGAGGTTGAGCAGGGCGAGTTCCTGGTGCTGCTTGGTCCGTCCGGCTGCGGAAAGTCGACCTTGCTGAATTGCATCGCAGGGTTGCTCGACGTCACCGATGGTCAGATATTTATCAACAACAAGAACGTGACCTGGGAGCAGCCCAAGGACCGCGGCATTGGCATGGTGTTCCAGTCCTACGCGCTCTATCCGCAGATGTCGGTGGAAGGGAACCTGTCCTTCGGGCTGAAGAACCAGCGCCTGCCCGCCGACGAAATCGCCGAGCGCGTAAAGAGGGCATCCGAGATATTGCAGATCGAGCCGCTGCTGAAGCGCCGGCCCTCCGCGCTTTCCGGCGGCCAGCGTCAGCGTGTCGCGATCGGCCGCGCTCTGGTGCGCGATGTCGATGTGTTTCTGTTCGACGAGCCGCTATCAAATCTCGACGCCAAGCTGCGTAATGAGCTGCGGGTTGAGATCAAGCGCCTTCACCAGAAGCTCGCCAACACCATGGTCTATGTCACGCACGATCAGATCGAGGCGATGACATTGGCCGACCGCATCGCGGTAATGCGCAACGGCATCATCCAGCAGCTCGATGCGCCTCAGGCGATCTACTCACGCCCAGTGAACCGCTTCGTTGCCGGTTTCATCGGCTCGCCCGGTATGAACTTTCTGGACGGCACGATAGAGGCAGGCGCCCCGCCCAGGTTCAAGGCCGGCGACGCCGTGATCGACACCAGAGGCTATGAGTTCGCTGACAGGCCTGAAACCGGAACGAAGGCGGTGTTCGGGGTGCGGCCCGAACATGTAATGCTTGGCGAACAGGCTCGCGGGATGCCTTATACCTGCGAGGTTGCCATCGAGATCGTGGAGCCCATGGGTTCTGACACGCTCGCATGGACCAGGGTCGGCGGGCAGAATTTCACCTTCCGAACCGATTCCGAATATGCGCCGAAAGAAGGTGAGAAAGTACTGATCGGGTTCGATCCGGCCAGGGCCTCCCTGTTCGACGCCGACACCGATATCCGTCTCTAAGGGACACCGACACTGTCCGGCGCCGAAACCAACCGAACCAGGCTTTTTCAACCGGCGCCGAAGCAACCGGAACAATCAAACCAGAATCTCACAACAGATCGCACGTGGAGCAGTCGATGACCGCCTTTTCCTACCAGCTTTATTCGTCTCGCGAGTTTCCGCCGCTTGAGGACACACTCGCCATGCTCAGGGGCCTTGGTTACGAACGGGTCGAAGGTTATGGCGGGATCTATGGCGATCCTGCGGCGTTGCGGGCCGCTCTTGACCGCAACGGCCTGGCGATGACTTCGGGACATTTTGGCCTCGACATGCTGGAGGACAATCCCGGCAAGGTGATCGAGATTGCCCGCACGACGGGCATGAAAGCGGTGTTCTGCCCGCATATCGGGCCGGAGCTGCGTCCCGATAGCGCCAGCGGCTGGAGCGAGTTCGGCCGCCGTCTTGCAAAAGCCGGCGAGGCGGTTGTGAAGGCGGGCTTCACCTTCGGATGGCACAATCATGATTTCGAGCTGCGCCCCCTTGCCGATGGCACGGTGCCGCTGGCGCACATTCTGGATGCCGCTCCCGAACTCGCCTGGGAAGCAGACATTGCATGGGTCGTGCGCGGCGGCGCGGATCCGGTAGAGTGGATCTCGCGCTATGGCGACCGGCTGGCGGCTGTCCACGTAAAGGACATCGCGCCTGCGGGCGAAAAGGCAGACGAGGATGGTTGGGAAGATGTGGGCCACGGCACGATGCCTTGGTCCACTATATGGGCCGCGCTGAAGAACACGTCGGCAGACATTTTCGTGATGGAGCACGACAAGCCCAGCGATCATGAGCGCTTCGCGCGCCGGTCAATCGACGCAGCGCGTGGTTTTTAGGAGAGCGGAAATGGTCAGCAAGAGCGGAGCCGGGAAACTCGGCGTCGGCATTATCGGCTGCGGCAATATTGCAGCGGCGTATTTCTCACTGTCGAAACTGTTCAAGGGTATGGAAATACGCGCCTGCGCAGATCTTGACATGAAACACGCCCGGTCGCGGGGTGAAGAATACGGCGTGCGCGCCGATACGCCGGCCAACCTCCTGGCGGCTGACGACATAGACATCGTCGTCAACCTGACTATTCCTGCAGCCCATTACGAGGTTTCGAAGTCGGCGCTCGATGCCGGCAAGCATGTCTATTCCGAAAAGCCCTTTGTGTTGTCGGTGAAAGAGGGACTGGACCTGAAGAAACGTGCGGACAGGAAAGGTCTGCGGGTCGGCTCCGCGCCTGACACGTTCCTCGGCGGTTCGCACCAGCTTGCGCGCAAGATCGTCGACGCAGGCGACGTTGGCAGGATCACCAGCGGCACCGCCTATGTGATGAGCCACGGCATGGAGCATTGGCATCCGAATCCGGATTTCTTCTTCCAGCCGGGCGGCGGGCCGGTGCTCGACGTCGGCCCTTATTACGTGACCAACCTCATCCAGCTCGTCGGCCCCGTGCGCCGTGTTGCTGCGTTCTCGGCTACGCCCGCCACGCACCGCACCATCACCTCGAAGCCGCGTTCTGGCGAGAAGATCAAGGTCGAGACCCCGACAACGATCCACTCCGTGCTTGAGTTCGAAAACGGCGCGGTGATCACGCTCAACGCCAGCTGGGACGTATGGGCTCACGGCCATTCGCCGATGGAGCTCTATGGCGAAACCGGAACCCTGTTTCTTCCCGATCCGAACTTTTTTGGCGGTGAGGTGGGTCAGACGAAAGCCGGCAAGAGGCTCAAGAAAAACCCGACCTGGAAGCATCCGCTTGGCGTGCCCAACCAGAAGCACGGCGAAGGCATGATGGCTAATTACCGCACGATCGGTCTGGCCGACATGGCGTTGGCAATTACTGACGGCCGCCCGCACCGCTGCTCGCTGGAGCTTTCGCTGCACGCGGTGGAGGTCATGCTGGCAATTCTGAAGGCTGGCGAAACCGGCAAGGTTGTCACCTTGAAGACAAGCTGCGAACGTCCGGCGGCTCTTGGCGTGGCCGAAGCCAGGGCGATGATGAAAAAGAAAATAAGCTAGACCGGCCGCCGGACAACAGGAGACTTGCATGACCCATTGGGTGCCCGCCGAACATCGTTATGACGGAATGTTCTACAACCGGTGCGGCAAGTCCGGGCTCAAGCTGCCGGCCATCTCGCTCGGCCTGTGGCACAATTTCGGCGGCGACACGCCGCACGACCTCAAACAGGCCATGTGCCGGCGGGCCTTCGATCTCGGCATCACCCATTTCGACCTCGCCAACAATTACGGCCCCCCGCCTGGTTCGGCAGAGGAGGCATTCGGCAAGATCCTGCGTGAGGATTTTGCCGGTTATCGCGACGAGCTGATCATCTCCTCCAAGGCAGGTTATCTGATGTGGCCGGGGCCTTATGGCGAATGGGGCAGCCGCAAATATCTGATGTCGAGCCTCGACCAGAGCCTCAGGCGGATGGGCCTCGACTATGTCGACATATTCTATTCACACCGTTTCGACCCAGACACGCCCCTGGAAGAGACGATGGGTGCGCTGGACCAGATCGTGCGATCGGGCAAGGCGCTCTATGCCGGCATCTCGTCATATAACTCGAAGCGCACGCGCGAGGCCGTCGCCATACTGAAAGAGCTGGGCACGCCCTGCCTGATCCACCAGCCGAGCTATTCTATGATCAACCGCTGGGTGGAAGATGATGGCCTGCTCGACACGCTGGACGATCTTGGTATCGGTTCCATCGTCTTTTCGCCGCTGGCGCAAGGCATGCTGACCAGCAAGTATCTTGATGGTGTTCCTGAAACGAGCCGCGCCGCCCAGGGAAAGTCGCTCAGCCGCGAATTCCTCAGCGAAAAGACACTTGCCGGTATCCGCGCGCTCAACGACATCGCCGAACGCCGCGGTCAGACCCTTGCACAGATGGCGTTGGCCTGGGTGCTGCGCGGCGGGCGCGTGACTACAGCACTGATTGGCGCAAGCCGGCCCGAACAGATCGATGATTGCGTTGCCGCCCTTCAGAAGCTCGAATTCTCGAAGGACGAGCTGGCGGAAATCGACAAGCACGCAAAAGACGCCGACATAAATCTCTGGGCTGCTTCGGCCGAACGCGCCGGCCCGTCGCGGGACTGAGGATGTAGCGTCGTGATCGTCAATCCGATCCTGCCGGGTTTCAATCCCGACCCGTCGATCTGTCGGGTCGGCGACGACTATTACATCGCCACCTCCACATTCGAGTGGTACCCCGGCGTCCAGATCCACCACTCGAAAGACCTGGCCAACTGGCGACTCGTCAGGCGCCCGCTTGAGCGCGGCAGCCAGCTCGACATGCGCGGCAATCCGGACTCCGGCGGGATCTGGGCACCGTGTCTCTCATACGCCGATGGCCTGTTCTGGCTGGTTTATACCGATGTGAAGCGCATCGACGGGTCTTTCAAGGACACCCATAATTACATCATTACGTCGCCGACGATCGAAGACGAGTGGTCGGACCCGACCTACGCGAATTCGAGTGGTTTCGACCCCTCGCTGTTCCACGATGACGATGGCCGCAAATGGTTTCTCAACATGCAGTGGAGCCACGTGTCGCCCGGTGTCGGTGGCTCGCCGAAACATCCCTCATTTGCCGGCATATTGTTGCAGGAGTTCGATCCGAAGGCAGGCAAGCTGGTTGGACCGGTGAAGAACATTTTTGCCGGCAGCTCGCATGGGTTGGTCGAGGGGCCGCATCTCTTCAAACGCGACGGCTGGTATTATCTCACGGTGGCCGAGGGCGGCACCGGATACGACCACGCGGTTACCTGTGCGCGTTCGCGCCGGATCGATGGCCCATATGAGTTGCACCCCGAGATATTCGTGATCACCTCCAAGGAAGCGCCTGAGGTTGCGCTGCAGCGCGCGGGCCACGGGCAGATTGTGGAGACCCCGGATGGCCAGTTTTATCACACCCATCTCGCAGGCCGGCCGCTGCCGGACATCCGGCGCAGCCCCCTCGGTCGCGAAACCGCGATCCAGAAGATCGAATGGGACAACGATGGCTGGCCCCGGCTCGCCGGCGGCGGGCTGGTGCCGTCGCTCGAAGTGCCGGCGCCTTCGGGTGCGAAGACAGAGCTGAAACCGGAACACGTTCGGCATGATTTTTCGACCGGCGAACTGCCGCTGGATTTTCAGTGGCTGCGCACGCCGGAGCCGGACCGCCTCTTTTCGCTGACCGCGCGGCCCGGTTATCTCCGGCTTTACGGTCGCGAGTCGATCGGCAGCTGGTTCGAGCAGGCTCTTGTCGCGCGCAGGCAGGAAGACTTTGCTTTCCGTGCAGAGACCGAGCTCGATTTCAACCCGGCGCATTTCCAGCAGGCGGCGGGCCTGACGCATTACTACAACCGGCACAAATTCCACTTCGCCGCGGTTACGCATGACGCGAGGAAGGGCCGTGTGCTGCGCATCATGTCGTGCCTCGGCGACTGGCCTGAATGCCGGCTGACTTTCTTTCCTGAACGGCCGGTCGCGGTCGGAAGCGGCCCGGTCAAACTCGCGGCAGAAGTGGATGGCGCCGCGCTCCAGTTCTTCTGGCGCCAGGGCAGATCGGATTGGGTGGAGCTGGGGCCTCCGCTCGACGCCAGCCTGATTTCGGATGAGGCGGGGCGCGGCGAACATGCCTCATTCACAGGCGCATTCGTGGGCATGCTGGCCTTCGACGTTTCGGGCGCGGCGCAGCCGGCCGACTTCGCCTATTTCGATTATCGCCGCATGGCGTGACCACCTGCACGCGCCCAGGCGCACCAAATTTTGAGCACCGCTTCCGGCCGACGCTGTTAGAACATGTCGAAAGCAGAGCGGAGCCAACTATGTCCAGCATCACACAGCGCCTCGAATTCACCGGCCATTCCGGAGCCAAACTCGCCGCCAGACTCGATCGACCCAACGGGCCGTTGCGCGCCTATGCGCTATTCGCGCATTGTTTCACCTGTTCCAAGGATATTGTGGCCGCACGCCGCATCTCGGCCTCGCTTGCGCGGGAAGGCATCGCGGTGCTGCGCTTCGACTTCACCGGGCTGGGTTCCAGCGAAGGCGAATTCGCTTCGACTAACTTCTCCACCAATTGCGGAGACCTGTTCGCGGCGATCGAATATCTGCGCGAGAACTACGAAGCGCCGGCTGTTCTCATTGGCCATTCCCTGGGCGGCGCGGCGATTCTGGCGATTGCGAAAGATGTGCCCGAAGCGAAGGCGGTGGTTGCGATCGGCGCGCCTGCGGATGCCGGTCATGTGCTGCACAACCTGGGATCATCGCTGGAGACGATCCGCTCGGAGGGCGAAGCCGAAGTCGATCTTGCCGGCCGCAAGTTCCGCATCCAGAAGCAGTTCGTGGAAGATGTGGAAAGCCAGAAAGTGAAGGATGCCGTGGCGCAGATGCGCAAACCGCTGCTGATCCTGCATTCGCCGATCGATCAGACTGTCGGCATCGAAAATGCATCGGAGATATTTCTGGCCGCGAAGCATCCGAAGAGTTTCGTCTCGCTGGATATGGCAGATCACCTGCTGACGAAGCCAAACGATGCTGAGTTCGCGGCGCGCACCGTCTCAGGCTGGCTCAGCCGCTATGTGGAGAGCGACACTCCGCAGGGAGAGGAAGCGATCGAGCATGTGCGGGTGATGGAAACCGGCGAAGGCAAATTCCAGAACGCAGTACAGGCCGGCCGCCACCGTCTCTTCGCAGATGAGCCTGAAAGTTTCGGCGGCATGGATACCGGTCCGTCTCCTTACGATTATCTGTCGGTGGCGCTGGGCAGCTGCACGACCATGACGCTGCGTATATATGCCGAGCGAAAGAAGCTCGACATCGGGCGCATCAGTGTGGATGTTTCGCACGCCAAAATCCACGCCAGGGACTGCGATGAATGTACCGAGGAGGAGCGCGAGGGCGGCGGCAAGATCGACCGGTTCGAAAGGGTCATCGCCATCGACGGCGAAGTGCCGGCCGACATTCAGGACAAGCTTCTGGAAATAGCCGACAAATGCCCCGTTCACCGCACGCTGGAAGCGGGAGCCAAGGTAAAGTCGATGCTCCGTGATTCGTAGGAGGATGTGATGGAAGGTGGATGTACCTGTCGAGCGGTCCGCTACCGACTGAAGGCAAAGCCGCTTTTTGTCCATTGCTGCCATTGCCGCTGGTGTCAGCGTGAGACCGGTTCCGCGTTCGTGCTGAATGCACTGATCGAAACCAATCACATCGAGCTTCTTGCGGGCGAACCGGTGGTTGTCGACACGCCGACCGCAAGTGGCAAGGGGCAACAGATCAGCCGATGCCCTCATTGCAGGGTGGGTTTGTGGAGCGCCTATGCCGGAGCCGGGCCAAAGTTCCGTTTCGTTCGAATCGGTACTTTGGATGATCCCGATGCCTGCCCGCCCCAGATACATATCTTCACCGAAAGCAAACAGCCCTGGGTAATCCTGCCCGAAGGTACGCCGGCCGTGCCGCAATATTACGACCGCGAAAAGTACTGGTCGAAGGAGAGCCTCGCGCGCCGTCGCACCGTTCTGGGCGGCGATGAAGCCCCGTCAGGGAAATAGCACGGAAGGCAGATAGGTTGGGATTGCCGGCAGAAACCAGATGATCGCCACGCCCACGATTTGCAGCAGTATGAAGGGTGCCACGCCGGCATAAATGTGCCCGGTGGTGATTTCTGGCGGCGCTGCTCCCCGGAGATAGAAGAGCGAGAATCCGAAGGGCGGCGTCAGGAATGACGTCTGCAGGTTGATCGCGATCAGGATCGACAGCCACACCGGGTCGTGCCCCATCAGGATGAGCAGCGGCGCAACCAATGGCAGCACGATCACCGTGATCTCGACGAAATCCAGGAAGAACCCGAGCACGAATATCAGCAGCATGCAGAAGATCAACGCGCCGGTGGGCCCGCCGGGCATCGCAGTCAGAAGCTCCTCGATACGCTCCTCGCCGCCAAGCCCGATAAAGACCAGCGAGAATATACTGGCGGCAATGATGGTGGCGAAGATCATCGAGGTGACGGTCATGGTCGATTTGAGCGCAGGCACCAGCAGCCCGCTGGCGTGAATGCGCAGCAGGGTAATGACGAGTGCCACGAGCCCGGCAAGCGCCAGCAGCGCGTAGGCGCCGCCCTGCAGCCACCCCAACGCTGTCACATCGCTGCGTTGCAGGCGCACGGGTGCAGCGCCCGCGGCGACGGCCAGAAGCAGCAACGCAACAGCGCCGCTTAGGACGAGCCAGCGCGGCGCACCGAGCCGGTGCCCGGCAAGCAGCATCGTGCCGACGGCACCCACCGACGCTGCTTCAGTCGGTGTCGCGATACCGCCGAGAATGGCGCCGAGCACGGCGACAATCAGGATGACGGGCGGAAGGATGGCGCCCGCCACCTCGCGCGCCGAGGGACTTTCTTCAAGCTGCGACGCTGCGGGGGCGTCCTCCGGCACCAGCCAGGCGCGGCAGAGAATATAGAGAATGTAGAGCACCACGAGCGTCAGGCCGGGCAGCAATGCGCCGGCAAAGATCTCACCCACCGAGATCGTCTCGATCGAAAACTTGCCCTGCTCGAACTGCGCCTGTTGGTAGGCGTTCGACATCACGTCGGAGAGAATGATGAGCAGCGTCGAAGGCGGGATGATCTGGCCGAGCGTGCCCGCGGTGCACACCGTGCCGGCAGCAAGCTTCGGGTCGTATCCGTTGCGTAGCATGGTCGGCAGCGCGATCATGCCCATCGCGATCACGGTGGCGCCGACAATGCCGGTGGAAGCCGCCAGCAGCGTGCCAACGAGTACGACCGATACGCCGAGTCCGCCGCGCAGCCGGCCGAAAAGGCGGCCCATCGTTTCGAGCAGCTCTTCCGCGATACGGCTTTTCTCGAGCACAACGCCCATCAGAACGAACAGCGGAATGGCGATCAGCACATCATTGGTGAGCACACCGAAGACGCGCTGGCCGAGCGCGCCGAGCAGGGTGATGTCCATCGTGCCGGTCGCCCAGCCGATGAATGCGAAAAGCGTGGCGACACCTGCGATAGAAAATGCCACCGGGAAGCCCAGCAGGATGAAGGCGATCAGCGCCGCGAACATGATGATGTCGAGCGGCAGCATCATGCGTCATCACGCAGGCGGGCGATGTCGCGCAGCAGGCCCGATACCGATTGCACGATCAGAAGGACACAGAAGGCCGGGATCAGCGATTTCAGGAGGAAGGACGCCGGAATGCCGCCGACCGAAATCGGACCTTCCAGTATGGCCCAGGAATTTCGCACCGAAGGCCAGGTCCAATAGAGCAGCACGAGCATGGAGGGCAGCAGCAGCGCCAGATGCCCGAATAGGTCGACCGCTGATTGTCGCCGCGGGGCGGCTTTGGCGTAGAAGATGTCGACGCGCACATGGCCGTTCATCAGTAGCGTGTAGCCGGCGCCCAGCATGAACAGGGTGGCGTGGAGGTAAAGCACGCTTTCGCTGAGGGCGATAAAACTGATGCCGAAAACATACCGCAGAAGCACGATGATGAACTGCAGCACCATCATTGCCAGGGCGCACCAGCAGACCACGCTACCCACCGCGCGGTTCACCCGGTCAAGCGCATCGGCGAGCGCAGCCATTCATGTCCCCCGGCGCTGACGCACCGGCGCTGACGCAGCACCGGTGCGTATTTCTTCTAGTATTTATAGTCCATCGCACGGGCGTTCATCTGCCCGTTGTCGGCGTAGACCATATAGGCCGAGACAGATTTGCGGTAGGCAAGGAAGCTCTCCGTGATGCGCTGGACGAGCTCGTCACTGTCGTTGCGCAGATCGGCGATCACCTCGCCGGCGGCGTTGCCCATGGCCACGATCACGTCATCTGGCAGCTTCTTGACCTGAACACCCTCTTCGGCGACCAGTTTTTCGAGCGCAAGCGCGTGTTTGGTGGTGTATTCCGTCCAGACCGGATTGTAGAGGCTCTCGCAGGCGAGCGACACAACCTGCTTCAGATCGTCCGGAAGGTCGGCATAGGCCTTCGCGTTGACCACGCATTCTTCGGCGGAAGAGGGTTCCCCGACACCGGGCCAGTAGTAGTTTTTGGCCACTTGCTGGAAGCCCAGTGCGCTGTCGGTCCAGGGACCGATGAACTCGCCCGCATCCAGCGCGCCGGACTGTAGCGCCTGGAACATGTCGCGTCCGCCCATCGCCTGCACGGCCATCCCGATTTTGGCGCACATCTCGGACGCCAGGCCGGTGGTGCGGAATTTCAGACCCTTGAGATCGTCGACGGAGTTGATTTCCTCGCGGAACCAACCGGCCCATTGCGGTCCTGAATTGCCGCACAGGAACGGCTTCAGCCCGAAGCGGCCATAGATTTCGTCATAGAGCGCCTGGCCTCCGCCATGCGTCAGCCAGCCAATCTGCTCGTCCGCGCGAAGGCCAAAGGGCTGCGATCCGAACAGGAGAATGCCCTTCGATTTCGATCCCCAGTAGGCGGGAACGGCGTGGTAGAGCTCGGCGGTGCCTTCCGACACGGCGTCGAACACGCCATTGCCCGGTACGAGCTCGCCGGCGGCGAACAGCTTTACCTCGATGCGGCCGCCCGAAAGTGTCGTGATGCGATCGGCCAGAAGCTGCGCCGCGACACCGGGCCCCGGCAGGTTCTTCGGCCAGGCAGTGACCATCTTCCATTCGCGCTTCTCCTGCGCGATAGCCGGTGTGGCGAGTGTGGCGGCACCTGCGCCGATCGCCGCGGTTTTGAGGAATTCGCGTCTTTTCATGATCGTTTCTCCCATTGCTCCCTGCGGGTAGCTCAGTTGCCCAGAATGCCGGGCAGCTTGAGGCCCTTTTCGCGCGCGCAATCCAGCGCGATCTCGTAGCCGGCATCGGCGTGCCGCATGACGCCCGTCGCCGGGTCGTTCCACAATACACGTTCTAGCCTGCGGGCAGCATCATCCGTGCCGTCGGCGCAGATCACCATGCCGGAATGCTGCGAAAAGCCCATGCCCACGCCGCCGCCGTGATGCAGTGACACCCAGGTCGCGCCCGAGGCGCAGTTGAGCAGCGCGTTGAGCAACGGCCAGTCGGACACGGCGTCGGAGCCGTCCTTCATCGCTTCCGTCTCGCGGTTGGGCGAAGCGACCGAGCCGGAATCGAGATGGTCGCGCCCGATCACCACGGGTGCCGAAAGTTCGCCTTTTGCCACCATCTCGTTGAAGGCGAGCCCCAGCCGGTGCCTGTCGCCCAGCCCAACCCAGCAGATGCGCGCCGGCAGACCCTGGAATGAAATGCGTTCCTTGGCCATGTCGAGCCAGCGGTGCAGATGCTCGTTGTCGGGGAGCAGCTCCTTCACCTTTGCATCGGTCTTGTAGATATCCTCGGGGTCGCCGGAGAGTGCCGCCCACCGGAACGGACCGACGCCGCGGCAGAACAGCGGCCGGATGTAGGCCGGCACGAAACCCGGAAACGCGAAGGCGTCTTCGAGACCTTCGTCCTTGGCCACCTGGCGGATATTGTTGCCGTAGTCGAGCGTCGGCACGCCGTCGTTCCAGTAGGCAACCATTGCCTCGACATGTTCGCGCATTGACGCGCGTGCCGCCTTTTCGACCGCTTTCGGATCGCTCTCGCGTTTCTCGCGCCACTCGCCCATCGTCCAGCCTTTGGGCAGATAGCCGTTGACCGGATCGTGGGCAGAGGTCTGGTCGGTCAGCATGTCCGGCCGCACACCGCGCCGGCGCAGCTCGGGCAGGATTTCGGCCGCGTTGCCAAGCAGGCCGACGGATTTCGCCTCGCCCGCCTTTGTCCAGCGTTCGATCATCGCCAGCGCTTCGTCGATGGTCTCGGCCTTCTCGTCGAGATATCTGGTGCGCAGCCTGAAATCGATGGAATCGGGATTACACTCGATGGCCAGGCAGCAGGCACCGGCCATCACCGCCGCAAGCGGCTGCGCGCCGCCCATGCCGCCGAGCCCGGCGGTCAGGATCCACTTGCCCTTGAGGTCGCCGTCATAGTGCTGGCGGCCCGCCTCGACGAAGGTCTCGTAGGTGCCCTGCACGATGCCCTGCGTGCCGATATAGATCCACGACCCCGCCGTCATCTGGCCGTACATCATCAGGCCTTTGCGGTCGAGTTCGTTGAAATGGTCCCAGTCGGCCCAATGCGGCACGAGGTTGGAATTGGCGATCAGGACGCGCGGCGCGTCGGCATGGGTCTTGAACACGCCAACCGGTTTGCCCGACTGCACGAGCAGCGTTTCGTCGCCTTCCAGCGTGCGCAGCGATGCGGCAATTCGGTCGAAATCGTCCCAGGTGCGGGCAGCGCGGCCAATGCCGCCATAAACCACCAACTCGTGCGGATTCTCCGCAACTTCGGCGTCGAGATTGTTCATCAGCATGCGCAAGGGGGCCTCCGTCACCCAGCTCTTGGCGCTGATCTCGGGACCGCGCGGTGAACGTACGTCGCGGATGTTGTGGCGTGGATTCGTCATGGTTTGGCTCCGGGTGTGATTGCGAGCGCGATTTCGTTGAGGCGGTTCAGAATGGCGCCCAGATGGACACGCAGTCGTTCCGCCTTTTGCACGTCATAGTCGAATGGCGGTTCTTCGGTCGTGAGATGGGTTGCCTGCGCCAGCTCCATCTGGATCGCATGCACGGACTTCACCGGTGCGCCATAATGGCGCGTCGTCCAGCCGCCGAGGAAGCGGCCATTGACGACGTGGTCATAGCCCTCGGCCGCCGAGCAGATGTCGGCGACGGCAAGCTCCAGTGCCGGCGCGCAGGTGGCGCCGTTGTTCGTGCCGATGTTGAAATCCGGCAGCCGCCCGTCGAACAGGAATGGGCAGTGCGAGCGGATCGAGTGACAATCGTAGAGGATTGCGATTTCGTGCTCTGCCAGAACCCGATCGATCTCGGCTTGCAACGCGGCGTGATAGGGTGCGTGGAAATCGGCGATGCGCTTTTCGATGTCGCGAGCATCCGGTTCCGCGCCGTTCTTCCAGATCGGCTGGTTGTCGAAATCGGTCAGCGGCACAAGGCTGGTGGTGTTCTGTCCGGGATAGAGGCTCTGGCCGCCCGGGTCGCGATTGGCGTCGATTACGTAGCGGTGGAAGTTCGCCCGAACCGTCGTCGCGCCGGGCAGCAGGCCGTCGTAAAGCCGGTGGACGTGCCAGTCCGTATCGCGCAGCTTGCGCCCCTCGTCGTTGAGGCGGTCCCTGATGTCTTGCGGAACATGGGTGCCAGTATGGGGAAGTCCCAGGATAACGGGCGAGGAGCCCCGAGTGACTTCAACCGGGTTCATGCATCAAGCTCCGGCAGGATGCCCGCGCTCACGGATGCATTGAGGCCGCCTGAGCTAACGAGTTCGGAAGCTGCTTCCAGATCCACCGCCATGAACCTGTCTTCAGTGATCATCGCAGCAGCACCCCGTATGGCCTTGTGCGCGTTCTGCAATTCGGCGCTCGTCTTCAGCGGCGCGCGCAAATCGACTCCCTGAGCAGCTGTCAGCGCCTCGATGCCGATGATGCCGAAGAGATTTTCCGTCATCGGCGTGAGGCGGCGCGCGCCGTGGCAGGCCATCGACACATGATCTTCTTGGTTGGCGGAGGTCGGTGTGGAGTCGACAGAGGCAGGGTGCGCCATCTGCTTGTTCTCCGACATCAGCGCCGCCGAGGTGACTTCGGCGATCATCAGTCCGGAATTCAGCCCGGGCTTCGGAGACAGAAAAGCCGGCAGCCCGAATGAAAGCGCCGGATCGACAAGCAGCGCGATGCGCCGCTGGGCGATGGCGCCGATCTCGCAAACGGCAAGCGCGATCTGGTCTGCTGCCAACGCCACGGGTTCGGCGTGGAAATTGCCGCCCGACACCACGCTGCCGTCAGACAGAATGAGCGGATTGTCGGTGACGGCATTGGCCTCGATTGTCAGCGTGTGTGCGGCTTGCCGGAGGATGTCTAGGCAGGCGCCATCGACCTGCGGCTGGCAGCGGATGCAATAGGGGTCCTGCACGCGCTGGTCGCCCTCGCGATGGCTCTCGCGGATCTCGGACCCGTCGAGCAGCGACGTCAGCGCGGCAGCAGCGTCGATCTGCCCGCGGTGGCCGCGCAGTGCGTGTATTTCAGGATGAAACGGCGCTGACGACCCCATTGCCGCGTCGGTCGACAGAGCGCCGGTGATCAGCGCCGACCGTGCAGCCCGGTGGGCGCGAAACAGCCCGGCCAGCGCCAGTGCCGTCGAGACCTGAGTGCCGTTGATCAGCGCGATGCCTTCCTTGGCCTGAAAGACCACCGGCTCCAGTCCCGCTTTTCCAAGTGCGTCGGCTGCCGACAACCGTTCGCCGCCGAAATAGGCCTCACCCTCGCCCATCATGGTTGCCGCCATGTGGGCAAGCGGCGCGAGATCGCCAGAGGCGCCCACCGATCCTTTCTCGGGAATGAGCGGGATGACGCCGCGTGCCAGCATCTCCTCAATCAGTCGGATCACGTCCATACGCACACCCGACGCGCCGCGCCCCAGAGACAGCAGTTTCAGGGCCATGACCAGCCGCACGATCTGCTCCGAAAACGGTGCGCCGATGCCGCAGCAGTGCGAGAGGATCAGGTTGCGCTGCAGGGTCTCCACGTCGTGCGGCGGAATGCTGACGCTGGCCAGCTTGCCGAAACCCGTATTGACGCCGTAGATCGCCTCGTTGCCGCGCGCGATGCTGCCGATGCGCGCCGCCGCCGCTTCAATTGCCGTATGGCAGGACGGGTCGAGCCGTACCGGTGGCATCTCTCGCCAGACACGTTCCAGGTCCTGAATGGTGACCTTTCCCGGTTGCAGCACAAGCGTCATTCAATTTTCTCCCCCAATGCGCAGATGAAGCGGGTTGAAGCCGATGCGATAGGCCAGCTCGGCCGGCTCTTCGGCGTTCCAGACCGCGAGTTCGGCGGATTTGCCTTCCTCGATGGTTCCGATTTCTCCAGAAAGGCCCAGCGCCGATGCGGCGTTGCGCGTCACGCCGGCCAGCGCTTCTTCCGGCGTCATGCGGAACAGCGTGCAGGCCATGTTCATGGTCAGCAGCAAGGAGGCGAGCGGCGAGGAACCTGGGTTGCAGTCGGTCGCAATCGCGATCGGCACGCCAGCATCGCGCAACAGCTGCACGGGCGGCAATTGAGTCTCGCGTAGCGTGTAGAATGCGCCCGGAAGGAGCACCGCCACCGTGCCGTGCTCGGCCATTGCCTTCACTCCGGCCGCGTCGAGATATTCCAGATGGTCGGCCGACCTGGCGCCATGGCGCGCAGCAAGAGCCGCGCCGCCGAGATTGGACAGCTGCTCGGCATGCAGTTTCACCGGCAGGCCGAGCTTGTGCGCATGTTCGAATACACGCTGCATCTGATCGGGCGAAAAGGCGATGCCCTCGCAGAAGCCATCAACGGCGTCGGCAAGCCCCTCTGCCTTCGCCTGGGTCATGCCTGGCAGCACGACCTCACCGATGTAGCCGTCCGGGCGATCCTTGTATTCGGGCGGCAGCGCATGCGCGGCGAGCCATGACGTAACGATACGGACGGGTCGCATTTCGCCGAGCCGCCGCGCCGCGCGCAGCATCTTCAATTCGTGCTCGACGGTCAGCCCGTAACCGGACTTGATCTCAATGGTCGATACGCCTTCTGCGATCAGGGCGTCGAGGCGTGGCAGCGCCGATTCGACAAGTTCGCCCTCGCTTGCCGCCCGCGTCGCCGACATGGTCGACACGATGCCGCCGCCGGCCCGCGCGATCTCTTCATAGCTTGCGCCTTCGAGCCGCATCTCGAATTCGCGCGCTCGGTTGCCGCCGAAAACGATATGCGTATGGCAATCGATGAGGGCTGGCGTCACCAGCCGGCCGCCGAGGTCGATACGCTCGGCGCTGCGCCAGCTGGAAGGGATATCGCCCTCGGGAGCCACCAGCGCAATGCGGCCGCTTTCGATGCCGACGGCATGGTCTTCAAGCAGCCCGTAGGGCGTGCCGCCGCGCATCGTTGCGAGCCGCATATTGACAAACAGTCTTGTGGTCATCGGTGCGTTTTCGGTTTCAATAAGCAGAGATTGATGGTATTATGTATAGACATAATAAGTCAAATGGAATTCATCGATGCAGTCCATCTTCGCCGAAAACGCACTGCTGCCCGACGGTTGGGCGGCCAATGTAAACGTCCGGATCGGCGACGATGGTCGTATGACCGAGGTGGCCACAAATGCAGCAGCCGACACAGCCGCCGCCCGCGTGCCGGTGCTTCTGCCGGCGGTTTCCAACCTGCACAGCCACACCTTCCAGCGTGCCATGGCCGGCCTGGCCGAGCGGCGCGGACCGAGTGAGCGCGACAGTTTCTGGACATGGCGGGAGGTGATGTACCGCTTTCTCGACGTTCTTACGCCGGACGAGATCGAAGCGATTGCGGCACTGGCATTCGTTGAGATGCTGGAGGCCGGATTCGCTGCCGTGGCCGAGTTCCATTACCTGCACAACCGGCCCGGCGGCGCCCATTATGACGACATCGGCGAGCTTGCCGTACGCATCGCTGCGGCCGCATCGCAATCCGGCATCGGCCTGACGCTTCTTCCGGTCTATTACCGGCAGGGCGGCGTTGATGGGCGGCCGCTGAAAGGCGGCCAGCTGCGCTTCGCCAACGACCTCGACAGTTTCGGCAGTCTGGTCGCCCGGAGCAGGGAGATCGCCGCCGCCGCTGCGGGCGACACCGGTTTCGGCATTGCGCCGCACTCGCTGCGCGCGGTGCCGCCCGCCGACCTTGCTGAACTTGCCGGCTGGCAGCCGCAGCTTCCGCTGCACATGCATATCGCCGAACAGGAGGCCGAAATCGAGGAGACGCTAGCGGTTTTGAAGGGGCGTCCGGTGGAATGGCTGCTCGGCAATCACGACGTCGATGACCGGTGGTGCCTGATTCACTGCACGCATATGACGCCGGACGAAGCATCGCGGCTCGGCGCGTCCGGAGCCGTCGCGGGGCTCTGTCCCATCACCGAGGCAAATCTGGGCGACGGCATTTTCGACGCACCGACCTTTCTGAAACCGGCAGGCAATTTCGGCGTTGGCTCAGACTCCAACATCTCCATAAGCGTTGCAGGGGAACTGCGGCAGCTCGAATATTCGCAGCGCCTGCGCGACCGCGCGCGTGTGGTTCTGGCAGAACCGAAGCAATCGGCCGGACGCCGGCTCTATCTCGGCGCGCTGTCGGGCGGCATGCGCGCGCTCAACCGCAACAGCGGCGAGATCGCCGCCGGTCGCTGGGCCGATCTCGTGGCACTGTCCGCCGGAGAACTGTCGGCATTTGGCGACAAGGATCTGGTTCTCGACGAGTGGATTTTCACAGGCGGCGCGCAGGTTCGCGACGTCTGGGCGGCAGGGCGCCATATGGTGCGCGATGGCGAGCACGTGTCGTCGGGCGCGATCCGCGCCCGCTACCGCAAAGTGCTCGAAAGTCTCGGAAGCCGCCTGTGAACGCAACCCGCACATCCTGGAAAGACATCCGCGACGAGCTTGAGCGCCGCATTGCGGTGCGCGAATGGGCGCCGGGTGCCGGGCTGCCGGGCGAGGAAACGCTGGCCGCCGAGTTCGGCGCCTCTCGCGCGACGGTCAACCGGGCGATGCAGGACCTGGCCGCGCGCGGGTTGATCGAACGCAAACGCAAGGCCGGCAGCCGGGTCTCGGAAAACCCGGTGCGAGAGGCACGTTTCGTCATCCCGCTGGTGCGCCGGGAGATAGAAGACACGGGCGCGCGGTACGACTACAGCCTGCTTTCGCGCCAAATCGTCGGCGCGCCGGAGCTTGTCGCGGCGCGGCTCCAGATCGCGCAGGACGCGCGTTTCCTGCATCTGCGCTGCCTGCACCTCGCCGACCGCGCGCCGTACCAGTGCGAGGACCGCTGGATCAGCCTGACGGCGGTGCCCGAGGTCGAAGCCGTCGATTTCAGCTCCGTTGGCCCCAATGAATGGCTCGTCGCTCATGCGCCGTTTTCAACTGCTGAATATGCGTTCTTTGCGGCAGCGGCCTCGGCCGACGAAGCGTCCGCGCTCGGGCTTCCGTTGGGTTCGCCGGTGTTTGTGGGCGAGCGGCTGACCTGGCTGGCGGGACAGCCGATCACTCTCGTGCGCATGACACACCCGCCAACGCACCGGGTCATCACCCGCCTCTGAAACGAAAAGGGCGGCGCAGCCGGACGCCGCCCTTTAGAGCCGGCCTGTCAGGCCTATTTCATCTTGTCGGCGATCCAGTCCTGGTAGTTCGCCAGCCGCGTATAGATGCCATAGGCATTGGCATGGCCGCAGGCGGCGTCAGCATCGATCGGGCCTTCGCCCCAGGAGACGATACCGACCTGAACCGGCTTGCCCCCGACAATGGTGAAAAGCGGCCCGCCGCTGTCGCCGTTGCAGGCGTCCCGCGCGCCATCGGCTTCGCCGGCGCACAGCATGTTGTCCGTAAGCGGGTCGCCCATCGTCGCGGCCATGGTCTGCACGGCATCGTCGATTGCCGTTTCGCTGTAGCGCATGCGCCAGGCGTAGTCGCGCAGGATAATGCCGATATCGCGGGCGTAGATTTCCTTGATGCCGCTGTTGCAGGCTGCGTTGGGGAACAGCTTGATGCTGGCTTCCATCAGATTGTTGGGGAAGCTGCCGTCGTCCATCATGCCCCAGCCGATCACGGTGGCGTCGCCGCCATCCGGATCATCGCTTGTCATTGCGATGGTGGGTGCGGTCGCTGAATCCGACAGCCGCAGCAGCCCGATATCGTTGTCCAGTGTCGAAGGATCGTAACCCTCATGCACGATGACCTCGGCGACGGCCAGCCGCTTCCCTTCAGCCAGGTTGGTCGCTTCGGAGAGTACGGTCACCGTTTCAGCCGGGATCGCCTCGCCGAAATCGTAGAGGCAGTGGGCCGCCGTCAGTACCCAGTTTGGCGCTATCAGGCTGCCGCCGCAAAACTGCGCATTGGGTTGCGATTCAGGCGAATCGTCCAGCCACTCGGTGGTCAAAAGCGCGACCTGGAACGGCCACGCGCCCTTGGCGGCTTCCTTGCCGCCGAAGACACGGTCGTCCGATGGTTCCATGGCATTGGCGCGCAGTTCCGGCACTCGGCTTGCCGGTGACGTTTCAGGCCGCTCGTCCTGCGCCAGCGACTGCGTTGCAAAAGGCAGCGCCAGCGCAAGAGCTGTCAGTGATGCTGCCGTGACTTGGTATCCACGAGTGAAGAAGCTCAAATTGTCCTCCTGAGACAGGTGCACCGTGCCCCAACGCATTCCTGCGGCGCGGCCGATAGTCACCTAAAGCCCATAGGTGACGGTACGGAACATTAGTTGACATCAAAGGTGGAATAAATGGGGCGCCTGCTGCTATCGCGCCGCCTCGCAAGGCTTGTCATCGGCGCATTGCCGGGCTTCGGTAGGGCTGGCGCGCATCATCATATCGACATGATTGTCGATTGTGTTCACGCCCGTCTCAGGCATCTGGAGTTTTACGGCAATGAAATTTCCTGACAAAGCGGTGTTTGCGTCGGCGTTTGCCGCCTTCGCTCTGGTCGCGGTTCCGGTGACGGCAGCGGAAGTGTCGCCCGGCAGCGAGGGCAGCGGCGAAGCTTCGCGTGCGGCACCGGGGGGTGCACGTATTTCGGAGCGCGGCACGCCGGTTGAACAGTTGAAACTCGAAGAAGAAGGCGTGACCCGCGCCCTCGAACTCGACGCAGAAAAGATCGAGCGGAACCTCGGCACCGTTATCCGCAAGCGCGACGGCTCGGAGAGCCGCAAGCCGGCCAGTGACGCCATGCTCCGTGCCCTGAAGGGGGCGATGCGCGACGGAGCCGACCCGACATTCACCGAGGGTGGCGACGCACGCCAGGTCTTTGGCGATGATGATCGCATTCAGGTGACGGACAGCAGCAACTACCCGTTCCGCACTTTCGGCCTGATTCAGGGCGAAGACCCCGATGGCGGTCTTTTCAACTGCTCGGCAACCCTGATCGGCCCGCGCACGCTCCTGACCGCTGCGCACTGCCTTTACAACCACGACACTGGCTGGCTCGACAATTTCGTTTTCGCACCGGGCCTCCTTTCCATGCAGGAGGCGCCGCACGGCGTCTACCAATATGAGGAAGCCTACATATTCGAAGGCTACATCTCGAACTATCAGGGTTATTACGGATCGGTCGTACCGTGGGATATCGCGGTCGTCATTCTGCAGGAGCCGGTTGGCGAGAACCTCGGCTGGATGGGTTACGGCTATGATCCGCAGCTCGGCAATTTCGTCGCCAATATCGTCGGTTATCCGGGCGACATGCCGCCAGGAACGATGTGGGCGGTGAGCTGCGAAGTGTCCGCCGCCGACATGGGCGACAACTGGTTCCAGTATCTGTGCGACACCTATCCCGGTTCCAGCGGCAGTTCGGTCTACAAATACAACGGCTCGACCAACGAGCGGATAATTTACGGCGTCAACGTTGCCGAAAGCCCGTCCGCCAATACCGCGGTGCGTATCAACCGCACCTATTTCGAATGGTTGCGCGGCCTCGTCCGGTAGGCTGATCCGAGCTCAGGCAGCGGGGCCCGTGGCGCAAGCCGCGGGCCTTTTTCGTGCGATCAGGCGGCGACACGGCTTTTGGCGGTGTTGTATTCCGCCGCCAGCCGCCCAACCAGCGCGGCCGCCGGCGCGACTTCGTTGACCGCCCCGATGCCTTGTCCGCAACCCCAGATGTCCTTCCAGGCTTTGGTGGAACCGGAGGAGAAATCCATCTTCGAAGGATCGGACTGCGGCAGATGGTCTGGATTGAGCCCCTGTGCGGCGATCGAGCCTTTGAGATAGTTGCCGTGGATGCCGGTAAAGAGATTGGAGTAGACGATATCGGCTGCCTTGGAATCGACGATCATCTGTTTGTAGCCGTCAGCTGCGCGGGCCTCTTCTGTCGCGATAAAGGGTGAGCCGATATAGGCAAGGTCGGCGCCCATTGCCTGCGCGGCGAGAACCGCACCGCCATTGGCGATCGCGCCCGACAGGAGCAGCGGCCCGTCGAACCACTGGCGGATTTCCTGAATCAGCGCGAAAGGCGACAGCGTTCCGGCATGGCCGCCCGCGCCGCTCGCAACCGCGATCAGGCCGTCGGCGCCCTTTTCTATCGCCTTGCGCGCATGCCGGTCGTGGATGATGTCGTGCAGCACGATGCCGCCATAGGAATGTACCGCTTCGTTCACCTCTGGCACCGCCCCCAGCGACGTGATGACGATCGGCACCTTGTATTTGACGCAACTAGCCAGATCCTGCTCCAGCCTGCCGTTCGATTTATGGACGATCTGGTTGACCGCGAAAGGTGCGGCCGGCTGGTCGGGATGTGCGGCGTCATATGCTGCAAGCGTTTCGGTGATCTCGGCCAGCCACTCGTCGAGTTGCTCCTGCGGCCGCGCATTCAGGGCTGGAAACGAGCCGACGATGCCGGCCTTGCACTGCGCCAGCACCAGCGGAGGGTGCGAGATGATGAACAGCGGCGCACCGACCACCGGGATACGCAGGTTCCGCTTCAGGATATCGGGTAGCGCCATCGGTTCCTCAATTCGAATTTATTGACGTGTGCGTAAACGTAACTCGTTCTAGCAGATCGAATGTCACGGGCAATCCTGAATCGGGCTGCGACCGTGGCGCAGACGGTAGCCACCTATCGAGATTGATCGCAGCGCTGGCAGGGTTTAACCATTGTCCGTCGGAGCGGCGGACGAGGATTGGCGATTGGATTCCATCGAGCGGGCGATAAGGGATGCGCTGGCCAGGGGCAATGCGCGCGACAAGGCCTATCGTGAAAATGTCTACCGGTCGGTGCTCGCGGCCCTTGAGCGCGCCAATGCCGCGGATCCCAAGCTCGCCCGGGAGACCATCGCGCACCGCAGGCGGGCGCTCCAAGGCCACATCACCGCGATCGAACGCGAATACGTTGCACCGGCAGCTCCACGGGTGGAGCCGCCGCACGCCCCGGCCGGAACCGACAGGCAGGATATCGCTTCGCCACAAATCGACGCCCCGGCCCGAGACGAACCGGCGCCGCCAGGCCTTGCCGAGGGGAGCGATGAGATCGGTGTGGCGGACGACGATCGGCTGGCGCCGCGCAGCGAGCGCCGCTCGCGCCGCCGGCGCCCGTATGCAGCCATGTTCGTTGTCGCCACGCTTGCGGCCGCGCTTGCGATTGGCGCTTGGTGGACCGCGCAATTGGGCCTTTTCTCTCGTCCCGCGCCCGCGGAATCACCACCTGTAACCGACGGCGAGAGTTTTACGCCCCAGCCCGCAGCTCCGGGAGCGGTCCGTGACTGGGTGAAGCTGTTCGACATTTCGGATATCTCGGGTGTGATCACGCCTTCCGGAGCTGCGGCCGAGAAAGTTGAGGACGACGACGGCACCTATCTCGTGGTCCGCTCAGGCTCCGGCGGCGAGGCTGTGCTTGTCAACGTGCCTGAACAGTTGTTGCAGCAGCTGGCCGGCGGAAATGTCGTATTCGACGTGGTTGCCCGGTCGGAGGAAGGCCGCGAAACGCAGATTTCCATCAGCTGCAATTTCGGCGAGCTCGGCGACTGCGGGCGCAGGCGCTATCTCGTGGGCTACGAGCGCGCCGACTATCTCTTTGATGTCGAACTTCCGGCCGGAGACCCGGGCGCAGATGGAACGATCGCGATCGTCTCCGACGTCGACAATGAAGGCAAGGTGTTGCATCTCTTCGAGATCAGGGCCGCGCGGCGCTAATCCAGAAGCATGAACAGTGCCTCCAGCCGGTCGGCCTCGCCAGCCGGTTTATCCCATCTGAGCCGCGAAATGCGGGGAAATCGCATTGCGACCCCGGATTTGTGCCGGGTCGAGCGGTTCAGGCCTTCGAAGGCCACCTCCAGCACCAGGCCATGCCCCGGTTCGGCCCGTACCGCGCGCACGGGCCCGAACCGCTCCACCGTGTTGTCCCGCACATATTTGTCGATCTGCTTCAGTTCCTCGTCGGTGAAGCCGAAATAGGCTTTGCCAACCGGCACCAGTTCGAGTGCCTCCTCGGTGCCGGTCCATACGCCGAAGGTGTAATCCGAATAGAAGCTTGACCGTTTGCCGTGGCCGCGCTGCGCGTACATCAGCACTGCATCGATGAGGAACGGGTCACGTTTCCACTTGAACCACGGGCCTTTGGGCCGGCCGGCGACGTAGGCGGAGTCCCAGCGCTTTAGCATGATGCCCTCGATCGCCGGGTGCGGCGGCGCTTGCCGCAGCACTTCCAGTTGCTCGAAGGTCTCGAATTTCACCAGTGGCGACAGGTCGAAGCGGCTGGCGTCGAGCCTCGCCACGAAATTCTCCAGCCGCTCGCGCCGTTGCGCGAATGGCAGCGCGCGCAGATCCTCTCCGCCCGACCGCAGCAGATCGTAGCAGCGCACGAATGCCGGGTATCGCGCCTGCATCTTGGCAGAGACGGTTTTGCGGTTGAGCCTCTGCTGCAGATCGGAAAAGCTGCCGGTTTCGTCAGGCGGCGTGCCGACCAGCAATTCGCCATCGATCGTGCCGTCAAACGTCACCGCCTCAACAAGATCGGGAAAAGCGCCAGACACGTCGTCGCCGGTGCGCGAATAGATGCGTCTTATGCCGGCTTCCTCGCTGACCTGAACCCGAATACCGTCCCACTTCCACTCCGCCGCATAGTCGGCCGCATCGAGCTTCTCGCGGTCGATTTCGCCAAGCGGATGGGCAAGCATGACGGGTCGGAAAAGCGCCGCCGCGCTTTCCTCCGGCTTTGCGTCCTTGCCTTCCAGCCAGGCGAACAGGTCTTCATAAGGCGCCTCGATGCCGTGCCAGATTTCCTCGATCTCGCTCACATCGACATCGCCGAGAGCCGCCAGCGCCTGTTTGGCGAGCCGCGCCGAAACGCCGATCCGCAATCCGCCGGTGACGAGCTTGATGACCGCGAAACGGGCCGGGATATCAAGCTCGTCGAGAAGTCCTGCAAGTATCCCGGCTGCGTCGGAACGGCTGGCGGCGGCAAGCGTGTTCACCACTTGCGCCAGCCGCGGGCCGCCGCTGCTGCGCGCCGCCCCTCCCGGCCAGATCAGCGACAGCGTCTCGGCGAGGTCGCCGACATAGTCGTAGGAATAGGCAAAAAGCACCGGGTCGATGCGCTCCGCCCCGAGCGCCCGCAATACGCCCGGTTTCACGCCTGTGAAAGACAGATCGCCCGTGATCGCCGCCAGCGCGTAACCCCGGTCAGGATCCGGCGTCGAGCGGAAGTAGTCCGTCATCAGCTTCAGCTTGGCGTTGCGGCTTGCCGTCAGCACCAGCCGGTCGAGGAGTTCGGCAAAGCGCTGCATCAGTCCCCTTCGTCCTCATAGCCGACGAGGTTGAGCGGCCCGGCTGCGATGCCGTTGATCTCGCACCAGCGCACCAGAGCCTCCTCGCGGCCATGCGTAACCCAGACCTCGCGTGCTCCTGTGTCGGTGATCGTGCGGGTGAGTTCGTCCCAGTCTCCATGATCGGAGATGATCAGCGGCAACTCCACGCCGCGCTGCCTAGCGCGCTGGCGAATGCGCATCCAGCCGGACGCGAAGGCCGAAACCGGATCGGCGAAGCGCCTTGCCCAGCGATCGCTGAAGGCCGATGGCGGCCCGACGACGATTTCGCCGGCGAAATCGCCGCGCGGCGCATCCTCCAGCGTCGCCGGTTCCAGCCGGCCGAGGTCGATGCCTTCGCTCTGATAATAGGCGCACAGCTTCTCCAGCGCCCCGTGAATGAAGATCGGCCGGTCGTAGCCGGCGTCGCGCAAAAGGCGGATCACGCGCTGCGCCTTGCCAAGAGCATAGGCGCCAACCAGATGCGTTCGTTCCGGAAAGGCGGCGACCGAACTGAGCAGCCGCCCGATTTCGCCCGCAGCATCAGGATGCTTGAACACCGGCAGCCCGAAGGTCGCCTCGGTGATGAAGACGTCGCAGGGCACGACTTCGAAAGCCGCCGAGGTCGGGTCTTTCTGACGCTTGTAGTCGCCCGATGCCACGATCCGGATGCCGCCGGCCTCCACCGCGATCTGCGCCGAACCCAGCACATGTCCGGCCGGGTGAAACGACACCCGAGCTCCGCCGACCGTGATCTGACGGCCGTAGTCGATTGCCTGGGTGGAGCCTGCGAAACCGTCGTCATAACGCAGCTTCATGATCGCCAGTGTTTCGCGCGTTGCGAGCACGCTTTTGTGCCCTGTTCGCGCATGGTCGGAATGGCCATGAGTGATCAAGGCTCGCTCAACCGGCCGCACCGGGTCGATGAAGAAATCGCCCGCCGGGCAATAAAGACCTTCCGGCCGTGTGTGGAGAAGCTGTTCCGGGCGCATTGGAAGAAGATAGCGGTTTGCCGCGGTCGGAAAAGCCTTCTCGGGGGTGGTCGGATTCACTCTTGCCAGTTCACGACAATCGCGGGATAAGCCGCCTGCCCGGGCCACCGGGGTCCGGAACCCTCAAGACATGCAATTTCTGCAGCTTTCGTCCGGCGATCTCGTCGTCGACCGCCGAGCTTCCTATGCCGAAGCCCTGTTTTCGGCAGGCGACCGCATGGCCGCTGCCGAGCTTCTGCGCGAAGCGCTGGAGCTTGCGCCCGCCTGGGCAGCCGGCTGGTTCCGCTGCGGCGAGATGCTGTGGGAAGCCGGCCGCGCGGAGGAAGCCGCCAATTGCTGGCGCGAAGTGCTGCGTCTCGACCCGGCAGATAGTCTTGGCGCCACGTTGAGACTCGGCCTTGCCGGCGCGGTGCCTCTTCCCGACCATACGCCGCCAGCGTTCGTGGAAGCCCTGTTCGATCAATATGCACCAGACTTCGACAGCGCGTTGATCGAGACACTCGACTATCGCGTGCCGGAGCTTCTTGCGGAAGCGATTGCACAGACCGGCACAAGCACCTTCGCGCATGCGGTCGATCTCGGATGCGGCACCGGCCTGATGGGCGAAAGGCTGCGCAAATCCGCGAGTTTTCTGGAAGGCGTCGATCTGTCGGCCGAGATGCTGCGGCGCGCGCAGGCCAAGCGCATCTATGACCGGCTCGAGAAAGCCGACCTGCTGACTCTGGCCATTCCCGAAGAGGCCGATCTAGTCGCGGCCGCCGACGTTTTCATGTATGTCGGCGGGCTGGAGGCGCTGTTTGCGCGCATTTCGGCTTCGCTGGCGCCCGGCGCCCTGTTCGCCTTCAGCGTCGAGCGGCATGACGGCGATGGTTTCATGCTTCTGGCTTCGCGCCGTTACGCGCATTCGCAGGCCTATCTGGAGACGCTGCTTGCCGAGAATGGCTTCGAGCCCCTCTCGCTCGACCGCAAGCCTATTCGCATGGATCGCGGCGAGGCCATCGAAGGGCTGATCGTCGTTGCCCGCAGGAATGATGCTGCCGCCGCAGTCGTCTCCATGGGTGAAGACCAGATCGACCCTGCCAGGGATAGGTGTCTGCCCAATTGATCACGGTTTGTTCGCATTTTCGCTTGGCGCAAACCTGACCGGGCGCTAACGTTCGCGCGTGACCGCGAAACCCGACCTCCACAGCGCCGAAGCCGGCCCCTATCTGCCCGAACCTTTCCTGCGCTGGTTTGCCGAGCGTGGCTGGTCGCCGCGCTCTCATCAGCTCGAATTGCTCGGCAAGGCGCAGGCGGGTACGTCCATATTGCTGATTGCTCCGACCGGGGCTGGCAAGACACTGGCCGGATTTCTGCCCTCGCTGGTCGATCTGGCCGAGCGCCCGAAGCGCAAACCCGGCGAACCGTTTCGCGGCATACACACGCTCTACATCTCCCCGCTCAAGGCGCTGGCCGTCGACATCGAGCGCAATCTCGGGAAGCCTGTCGCCGAGATCGGCCTTTCCCTGTCGATGGAAACGCGTACCGGCGACACGCCGTCCCACAAGCGCCAGCGCCAGAAATATGCGCCACCCGATATCCTGCTTACCACGCCGGAACAGCTCGCCCTGCTGATCGCTTCGCGCGAGGCGGACCGGCTCTTTTCCGGCCTGCGCTATGTGGTGCTCGACGAGTTGCATTCGCTGGTCACCTCCAAGCGCGGGCATCTTCTTTCGCTGGGGCTGGCACGTCTGCGCCGCTTTCAGCCGAACCTTCAGGCGATTGGCTTGTCGGCGACGGTGGCCGACCCCGACGCGCTGCGGCGCTGGCTCATTGCGCAAAACCCGCCGGGTGGCATGTCCGAACTGATCACCGTGCACGGCGGCGCGAAGCCCGAAATCACGATCCTGGATTCGCGCGAGCGGGTGCCCTGGTCAGGGCATTCGGCGCGCTATGCGATCCCCGAGGTCTACGAAGCGATCAAGCATCACAAGACGACGCTGCTTTTCGTCAACACGCGCAGCCAGGCCGAACTTCTGTTCCAGGAACTGTGGCGTATCAACGATGAATCGTTGCCGATAGCGCTGCATCACGGTTCGCTCGATGTCGGCCAGCGTCGCCGCGTCGAAAAGGCGATGGAGGATGGCAGCCTGCGCGCCATCGTCGCCACCTCGACGCTCGATCTCGGCATCGACTGGGGCGATGTCGATCTTGTCGTTCATGTCGGGGCACCGAAGGGCGCGAGCCGACTTGCTCAACGTATCGGCCGTGCCAACCACCGGCTGGACGAGCCGAGCCGGGCCATCCTGGTGCCGGCAAACCGTTTTGAGGTGCTGGAGTGCAAGGCGGCGGTCGAGGCCAACTACCTCGGGGCGCAAGATACGCCGCCGCTGCTCGCCGGTGCGCTCGACGTGCTGGCCCAGCATGTGCTGGGTTCGGCTTGCGGCGATCCCTTCGACGCGGACGAGCTTTATGCCGAAGTTCGATCCGCAGCACCCTATGCCGCGCTCGACCGCAGCACTTTCGACGAGGTTGTCGCCTTCGTCGCCACCGGCGGTTATGCGCTGAAAAGCTACGAGCGTTATGCCCGCATCCGGCAGATGAAGGACGGCCGCTGGCGCGTCGCCAACCCGCGCATCGCCCAGCAGTACCGGCTGAATGTCGGTACGATCGTGGAATCGCCCATGCTCAATGTACGCTACGTGCGTGCCGGGCGGGGCGCCGCTGTTCGTGGCGGGCCGATACTCGGCAAGATCGAGGAATATTTCATCGAAGCGCTGGCGCCAGGCGACACTTTCCTTTTCGCGGGCAAGACGCTGCGGCTGGAAGGCATTCGCGAAAACGAGTGCTTCGTTTCCAATGCCGCAGGCGAGGATGCCAAGGTGCCCTCCTATGGCGGCGGCAAATTCCCTCTGTCGACTTATCTTGCCGGGCAGGTACGTGAGATACTGGCCGACACGTCGCGCTGGAAGTCTTTGCCGCCGCAGGTGGCCGAGTGGCTGCAGGTACAGAAACACAAATCCGTGCTGCCCGGCCGCGACGGTCTGCTGATCGAGACATTTCCCCGCGCCGAACGCCACTACATGGTCGCATACGCTTTCGAGGGCCGGCTCGCGCACCAGACGCTGGGCATGCTTTTGACCCGCAGACTCGAACGCGTCGGCGCCCGCCCGCTGGGTTTTGTCGCGACCGATTATTCGCTCGCCGTCTGGGCGCTGGAGGATCTTGGCGCACTGTTCCAGTCGCGTTATCCGCTCGGCGAACTCTTTGACGAAGACATGCTGGGCGACGACCTCGATGCGTGGCTCGCCGAAAGCTGGATGCTGAAACGCACCTTCCGCAATTGCGCAGTCATTGCCGGGCTGGTGGAGCAGCGCCACCCCGGCCAGGAGAAATCGGGCCGCCAGATCACGGTCTCTGCGGACCTTATCTACGATGTACTCAGAACTCACGAGCCTGACCACATCTTGCTGCGCGCCACTCACGCCGATGCGGCCGCCGGTTTGCTGGATGTCAGCAGGCTCGGCGACATGCTCTCGCGCATTCGCGGGCGAATCATGCATAAGAGGCTGAACCAGATATCGCCGCTCGCCGTGCCGATCATGCTGGAGATCGGCAGGGAGCCTGTCGGCAGGGACGCCAGCGAAAGCCTGCTGCGCGAGGCGGCGGACGATCTGATCGCAGACGCGATGGAGATGTGAGACCGGCATGAACGTAGCCGCCGCATTGGCACAGCCGCAGATGGAGACCGCCGCGCTCGAGGTTGCCGGCGTGCGCGCCGTCTGCGACCCGCGCGGTGTGCTCTATTTTGCTGAGGAGCACCTTCTGGTCGTGTCGGACCTGCACCTTGAGAAGGGCTCCTCGCTGGCGCGGCGCGGTATCTTCGCGCCGCCCTACGACACCGGCGCCACGCTGTCGGTGCTTGCATCGGCGATTGCACATTACCGGCCCTCCGCGGTGATCAGCCTCGGCGACTCCTTCCACGATCCTGAAGGCGCCAAAAGGCTGCCGGAGGTTTATCGCGAGGCTTTGCTGTCGCTGATTGCCGGGCGCGACTGGTTCTGGATCGCCGGCAACCATGATCCACACGCACCGCACGACCTGCCGGGCGAATGCGTGCGCGAACTTGCCCTGGGCGATCTTGTTTTCCGTCACGAGCCGTCGCGCGGGGCGGCGCCCGGCGAAATTGCAGGACACCTGCATCCGGGCGCCCGCATCGTGCGGCGCGGCCGTTCGGTGCGCCGGGCCTGTTTCGCCTGCGACGGCGAGCGCCTCATCATGCCGGCCTTCGGCTCATATACGGGAACGCTGAATATCAGGGACCGCGCCTATGCCGGCCTTTTTGTTCGGGAGCGGCTCACGGCCTATATGCTCGGTCGCAACAGCGTCTATCCGATTGCCGGCACCGCGCTCAGCTAGTGGCCGTCGCCGCGAAAGCGACAATCATCGTCAATACGATCCCGGCCGTGAGCTGCATGCGCAACCGCGCAAACCAGCCGGGCATGTTCCCGCTCTGCGCCGAAAGCGAATCCCACGCACCATGTGCCGCGAATGCGACGGCTAGGATCACGAAAGAATAGGGCGGCGGGATAAAGAAAGCTGCCCAGCCGCCGAGTGCCGGCACAACCGAGATCGCCAGCAGCCGCGCCGTATCGTCGCCCGTATCGGCCATGGCATAACCCCAGCGGATACCGCCCAGAAACGACAGCACCACCGCGGCATAGCCTGTGAGCAATGCGATGGTGGTTTCGCGCCACAGGTGATCGACGGGTATTCCGTAGAGCCACAGCGAGAGCACGATCGCGGGCACCAGGCCGGCATAACCCAGGCGCCGGGCAACCGTCTGCGGCGACGTTTGTTCGCGAGCCTGGATTTCTTCCGGTTTTTCGGGTTCGGCCATTTCTACTCCCTGCGGAAGACGACGCTGCCGATCCACCCGGTCAGGAGGGCAAGAGCGACAGCCAGCAAGCCATAAAGCAGGCTGTATTCATGCGCGGCGCGGAAAATCGACTGCTCGAACCCGGCCTTGAAAATGACAAGTGGCACCGAGGTTTCGCGGAGGAAAGCGCTGTTCTTGAACAGAAAGGCGCGCGCTCGGTGTGTGCCAACCGGTACGTTGGGCGCCAGGGAGACCGTGGCGCGGAAGAGATTCTGCGACAGAAATTCGACCCCGCCGATACGCTCGCTGTAGAGCCCGCTCGCACGTTTGCGCTCGCGTAGCGCGGCAGTGAATTCTTCGATCGTCTTTTTGGACCCGTCGGCATCGATCGGCTCCAGGAAGATATTGTCCGCACCGAGCGAAAGCTGCTGGTAGCTCTCCACATTCGTGATGTCCTGAAACGCCCGCGTCGTCGCGACCGAGTAGGAACTTGGAACGCCCCGGAACGATTGCGACTGGGTGTTGATCCACATGCCAAGCACGCGGCTCTTTTTCCACACCACAAGCGGACGCGGCGGTCCCTCCAGCACGACTATCACGTCGTAGCGCCCCTGGCGGCTCACCAGCGGATCGATGTTCTCCAGAGCGCCGAATATCGTCAGTTCCGCTCCGCCGAAATCCGATGTGATCGAGAACCGGTCGGTGGAGAGGCCAACCTGGATGTTCTCCGGATTCTCGAGTTCAACCTGCGCCATCGCCGCATGTGCGCAGGCGATGAAGCTTGTCAGGATCAGCAGCGCGCGAAGCATCATCTCATGCGCCTCCGATCGGTGTTAGCGTGTAGATGCTCGAGGGGCGCACGAAAAGGTCGAACCCGAGCCGCAGAGCAACCGCCAGCACTAGCAGCGCCAGCAGGGCGCGCAGCTGCTCGCCGCGCAGCTTCTGACCGGCCTTGGCCCCGTATTGAGCGCCAGCAACGCCGCCGGCCATCAAGAGGAATGCCAGCACAACATCCACCGTCTGGTTGGCGGTGGCATGCAATACAGTCGTGAAGGCGGTCACGAAAATGATCTGAAACAGCGACGTGCCGATCACCACATTGGTCGGCACTTTGAGCAGATAGATCAGTGCCGGCACCATGATGAAGCCGCCGCCAACACCCATGATCGCCGCCAGAAAGCCGATGCCCGCGCCGAGTGCGACCACCGGGATGGCGCTGACGAACAGCTTCGATGCCCGAAAGCGCATCTTCAGCGGTAGCTTGTGAATCCAGTTGTGTTGCCCGGGCTTGCGCAGCGTGGCCGTTGCACCGCCGCGCGAACGCTGGATCGCGCGTACTGACTCGACCAGCATCAGTCCGCCAACCACGCCGAGAAAAGCGACATACAGCAGCGAGATGAAGAGATCGAGCTGACCGAGCCGCCGCAGCAGCGCGAAAACATAGGCGCCAAGCGCCGACCCTGCGAAACCCCCGAGAAGAAGCACAGTCCCCAGTTTGAAATCGAGCGTTCCACGCTTGAAATGCGCGATCGCGCCGGAAATGGACGACCCGATAACCTGGTTGGCTCCGGTGGCGACGGCGATCGCCGGCGGGATGTTGTAGAAGATCAAAAGCGGGGTGATCAGGAAGCCGCCGCCGACACCGAACATGCCTGAGAGGAACCCGACGGCGGCGCCCATTCCGAGCAGCACCAGAAGGTTCACTGACATTTCCGCTATCGGGAGGTAAATGCTCACCCGTCCACCCGGTCTGCGCAACGCGTGCCGGGCACCCGTTTCCCGCCACAAGCCTTAGAAATAGAAGCCGGTTTTGCGCCCACAGTGTGGCCGAGTCAAACCAATCTCGCACAAATGGCTAATGCCGGGGCTGGTGTCCACCGCCAGGACGGCTCGCAGGCGCTACAGGCGTCAGTTGAGCGCCAGCAGTGCCTTCACCAGTTCGTCGTCGACCTGGCCGTCGGCTTCCATGCCATTGGCCGCCTGGAAGGCCCTGATCGCGGCCTGCGTCTTGGCGCCCATCACACCGTCGGCGGGCCCTGCATCATAGCCGTTGTTGTTGAGAATGGCCTGGATATTGCGGACTGCCTTCTCGACATCGACGCTTGCCGTCTGTGAGTCGCCCTCGGTCCACTCTTCGGGAATATCGGCAATGTTGGCTTCCGGAAGTACCGGGCGGGCTTTCCAAAGTTCGACCGTCTGGCGTGCTTTTTCAAGCTGTTCGGGACGCAGGGCCTTGGCGATCTCGTCACGTTTGGCGGCGGCGTCGCGGTCGCCCGTCTTGGCCACCAGAGCGAACCACTTGTAGCTGTCTTCGAGGCTTTGCGGCACGCCTGTGCCCTTGGCCGCGAGAATGCCCAGATTGTACTGGCTGTCGGTCACGCCGAGTTCGGCCGCCTCCAGGAACCAGCGTGCGGCCCTGTCATTGTCAGGCGAATTGTCGGCTCCGCCCATGGCGTACAGCACGGCAAGATTGTGCATTGCGCTGGCGTTGCCCTGTTTGGCGGCCCGGTCATACCACTCCATCGCCGCGGTGATGTCGCGTTCCACGCCGGAGCCCCGCTCGTAGAGATTGCCCAGACGGTATTCGGCGGGCGCATAGCCGAGTTCGGCCGAGCGTTCGTACCATTCCGCCGCGGCAGCCATGTCGGCTGCGACACCACGCCCGTCGGCATAACGATTGCCGATTTCGAACATCGCCTTCGCGTCGCCGGCGTCGGCGGCTTCGCGCAGCGCCACCGGGCCGGCTTCAACCGGCGCGGAGGTGTCCATGGTTGCAGGGTCGACCGCGTCGACACTCTCAGGCAACGTTATGGGTTCGACCGCTGCCATGCGCTCGTCAAGCTTGCCGGATTCGGCGGCTTCATCGATCGGAGCAGAACTCATGATCGCGTCACGGGCAGAGTTCACGATGACGGTTTCGCCTTCGCCAGCCGGCGTCGGCACAGCAGGGTCCTGCTGAACCATCTCTGCGCTAAGAGGCGTGGGGGCCGGTTCGATGGCCTCCTGTTCGGAAATGGCGACCTCGACCGTGCCATCGTCGGAAAGCAGAGCTGCGCCAAGCTGCCATGTACCGACAACGACGACAATTGCCGTTGCGGCCATGAGCGCGGTCTTGCTGCGCCCTTTCAGAATGCCGCCAACGCCGAGCTTGCGCCCGCTTCCGCCGCCGTCACCCTTACGTTTCATGGCTTCTGCCTCGGCCGCTGCGGCTTGCGCGGCACGCCGCGCCGCGGCGATGAAGTCAGACTTGGCTGCGTCCATGCTGCTTGCCGGACCGGGGCCACCCTCCTCGGAGCGGACGCGTTTCATGATTGCGTCGAGATTGGGCGCGCCAGAGCCGGGTTCCATCGGCTGGTTTGCCGCGCTCGGATCAAGCGGCTCGTCCAAATTCGGCGCGCCGGCGGCGTTCGAGCCTGCGAGTTCCGCTTCGGCTGTTTTGCGCTCCTTGCGAAACTTGCGGGTCAATCCGCCGAGCATCGACCGCTTCTCCGCACCCGCTTCGGCAGTTTCCTCACCCGTACCGAGTGCCTGTCGCGCCGCGGCTGCCGCTGCCTGGGCCGGCGACCTGACCTGTGGTCCGACGGCCGGTTCGGGACCGTCGAATTGCGGGTCGTCGCCGAAATCGCTTTCGATCGACGGCGTGTCGGCGGCGGCGAATTCGGGCTTGCGGACTTTCTCGGGTGCAGGTCCCCGCTGTTCCAGCGTGCCGAGCCGGTCGACAATCTTCAGCAGCGTATCATGAATGGTCTCGAAGGTTTTGGCGTTGCGCTCGTCCGATTTGCGCGACAGCTCCTCGAACGCCTTCAGTTCGGCCGAGAATGCGGCAAGGCTCTCACCGCCAGCGCTCGGCGGAAGGCTGCTCACGGCCTCCTGGGCGGCCCGACGGGCGGCCTCGACCATCGCCTCGCGCCCCTGCGAAAGCGATTGCTCGATGTGGTCGAGGCGGGGCGATATGTCCTCGAACTCCGGCAGCGGCTGGCCGGGCTGCTGCAGATGGGCCGAAAGCGCGGCCACCTGAGACTCCAGGCTGCGGATCACTTCGGGATCGATGCCCGCCATGTCGCGACCGGAATTGTCGAGCCGGCGTGAAATGTCATCCAGCCGCTCCTCAAGTCCGGCCATTCCCTGCATGTCGCCGGTCGCCGGCCGATAGGTTTCAAGGTTGGCGGTCAGTTCGGCAAAACGCCGTTCCATCGCGTCCACCAGGTCCGCCCCGTCGCTCGCGGCGCCGGCGGAGCGCTGGTCAAGCTTGTCGGATACGGTTTCCAGTCGCCGCTCGAGCTCGCGGAACAGCTGCTTGCCCTGCTCGATGGCATCGCCCTGTCGCTGCTCCAGCAGCGTGGAAATCTGCGCGAACCGGTCTTCCATTCCCTGGAAGATAACGTCGGCGTAGTTGCGGGCAGGATCCTGTTCCAGCTTGCCGGCGATCGCGCTGATCTGGTCGGCCAGAACCTCCACCGCGGATTCCGGCACCTCGATTCGCTGCGCAATCTCTTCGACACGGTGCGACAGGGCGTTAAGCCGGTCGATCACCTGTTCGGACGTCTGATTCTCGGCCAATTCCTCGATCTGGTGCGCCAGCGAAGTGACGCGCGCCTCGATGCGCTCGAAAGGCTCCGGGTTGAACGTTTGCGACGATGCATTTTCCGCCGACGCGGCAATCGCCCGGGTGATTTCATCGAGCCGCTGCTCTATCAGCGCAAAGGACTCCGGCATTTGCGCGCCGTAATTGGCGGAAAACTGGTCGACCGTGCCGGCCAGCCCGCGCAGCTTGTCTTCGAGCGAGCGCAGCGACAGCGATTCCGGCAGGCTGTCCACGGCATGGCCGATGCGTTCCAGCTGGCTGTTGAGCGCCTTCAGCGTTGGTTCGAATTGCCCCCGGTCCGGTGCGCGGTCGAGTTTGCTCTCAAGGCTCGACCAGCGTCGGTCGACTGACCGCAGGGTCTCTTCGCGCGCCAGCTCGCCAAGCGTGTCTTTGACCTTTTCGAGCTCCAGCCGCAGCATATTGACGCTGCGATCGTCGCTGCGTTCCGAGAGCGACCGGACCGCGTCCGAAAGGCGCTCGAATTCCGCGCCGATTTCGCCGGCGCTCGACGACGGCGCCATTGCACTGAGCCGTTCGATATCGGAACGAAGCGAATCGAATTCGCGCCGCATGCCCTGGCCGACCTGTTGGCGAAGCTCTTCGCGTAGCGCCTGGAGTTCCGATGCCACGCGCGTCACCGCGCCCAGGCTGTCTTCCTGCTGGCGCGCGCGGCCCATGTCGCGGGCCAGGGCATCGAATGAGCCCTGCCGCACGTCGCCGCGCGGCGCGTCATACCGATCATACTGTCCGGCAAACTGATTGTGGTCGTCTTCACGATAGCGCTGACGGTCTCCGCGACGCGGCGCCTGAAAAGCCTCGCGCCCGGTTTCGCCGCGGCCTTCGAGCCGGGCCAGCGTGCGGTCCATATCCTGGAAGGAGGGATTCGGCCGCCTTCTCCGTCCGGCGTTGATTGATTCGAGATATGACCGTTTGTTGTTCATCGACATGCCTGTCCGCCGTCGCAACCGGCAGGGAGCCGGTGCTTTTGAGGTCGGGGCGACTGCGAATTCAGCCTAAGTCCGGTCTTCCATGGTCACGGCTGGGTTGCACCACCGGACTTTTCGAATGGAAAACCGTGGCCAACGCATGACAGGATATCCACAGTACACCGACGCGCTCACCTTTCCCCGAACGTGGTAAACAAGGCGTTAACCAACCTTACCAGGATGCAAATTGCACTGCGTGGCTTGCCTGTGGCGTTTCTTCGCAGTTGCAACATGAGGCGACCGGCACTATTTGGCCGGCAATGAAGTTGACTGGTTCCATCTGGATCCGGTCGTTCGACTGAAACTGATCCGGATTCCTGACCCCCAGGGGATCCGATGTCATGGGCCCGATACGGTGCCCGCCGGGGATTTTGAGAGGACATTATGAACTTCACCTCAGCTGGGTTCGACCCGGCCGGTGGCGGTGGTTCGGATTCCGGTTCCGAAAACCTCACGAGAATTGGCGATATGGCGCGCGAATTTGGCGTTACGCTGCGTGCGCTGCGGTTCTACGAGGACAAAGGGCTGATCCAGCCCATCCGCCAGGGCGCAACCAGGCTCTACCGGTCGTCCGACCGCAAACGCCTCGACTTTGTGCTGCTCGGGCGTCGCGTCGGCTTCTCGCTGCGCGACATCAAGCAGATACTCGACCTGTACGATCCGGAAGGCTCCAACGTTCGCCAGCTCAAAGTGGTGCTCGACAAATCCGAGCGTCAGCGCGGACGGCTGGAAAAGCAGCGCGAGGAACTCGCGCAGGCGCTTGCCGATCTGGATGGCCTGATCGACAAGGTTCGGGGTCAGCTCGCAGCGCGCGCCTGAATCCGAACCGGCCGACGGTCTTGTCTTTTCACTTTCATATATGGCGGTGGCGGCGAAAGCCGCCGCCGCCCTTGCTGCTGGGATAAGCGAATTCGAAAATTTTGACGTTTACGCAAACGTCAAAATTTGGTAGGTCGCGCTCCGAATGCCGATCTCACCTTGCGCCCGCTCGCTGCGAGGCGCAGATTTGTATTTTCGGAGGAACCCATGCCGACCTACAAAGCACCGGTCGAGGACACGCTTTTTGTGCTCCGGGACGTTCTGGGCTACGAACGCTACTCTAACCTTCCCGGCTTTTCGGATGCCACGCCAGACGTACTGGAGGCCATTCTTGCCGAAGGCGCCAAGCTGGCCGAAAACGTGCTCCAGCCGCTCAATCGCGTCGGCGACATGGAAGGCTGTGTGCGCCATGACGATGGCTCGGTAACGACGCCGAAGGGCTTCAAGGACGCCTACGACCAATATTGCCAGGGCGGCTGGCTGGGCCTTGCAGCGCCGGCCGAGTACGGCGGTCAGGGCCTGCCGTATTCGGTGCACTCCGCCGTCAGCGAGTACATGATCTCCGCCAATATGGCGCTGATGATGTATCCGGGCCTGACCCAGGGTGCGGTGGCGGCGATCGTCGAACATGGCTCCGACGAGCAGAAGCAGACCTGGCTGCCCAAGATGATCGAGGGCACCTGGACCGGCACCATGAACCTGACCGAGCCGCACTGCGGCACCGATCTGGGCATGCTGCGCTCCAAGGCGGTGCCGCAGGCTGACGGCTCATACAAGATTTCCGGCCAGAAAATCTTCATCTCCGCCGGCGAGCACGACATGTCCGACAACATCGTGCATCTGGTGCTGGCCCGTATCGAGGGCGCGCCGGAAGGCGTGAAGGGTATCTCGCTGTTCATCGTTCCGAAGTTCCTGCTCGACGAAAACGGCGAACCGGGGGAACGAAATGGCGTTTCCTGCGGGTCGATCGAAGAGAAGATGGGCATTCACGGCAATTCGACCTGCGTGCTCAATTACGATGACGCCACCGGCTATCTGATCGGCGGCGAGAATGCCGGCCTCAAGGCGATGTTCGTGATGATGAACGAAGCGCGCCTCGGCGTCGGCCTTCAGGGACTTTCGATTGCCGAGGTCGCCTATCAGAACGCCGCCGACTATGCGCGCGAACGCATTCAGGGCCGGGCGCTCACGGGCCCGAAAGCGCCGGACAAGAAAGCCGATCCCATCATCGTGCACCCTGATGTGCGCCGTTCGCTGATGACCATGCGCGCGTTCAACGAGGGCGGCCGCGCGCTCGTGCTGTGGACCGCGATCAAGTCCGACGTCGCGCACCGCTCCGGCGATGACAAGGAGGTGCAGGAGGCCGACGACCTGCTGAGCCTCATGACCCCGATCATCAAGGGCGTGCTAACCGACAAGGGTTTCGACCATGCGGTGATGGCGCAGCAGCTCTTCGGCGGCCATGGTTACATTGAAGAGCACGGCATGAGCCAGTTCGTGCGCGATGCCCGCATCGCCATGATCTACGAGGGCGCGAACGGCATTCAGGCGCTCGATCTCGTGGGACGCAAGCTGCCGGCCAATGGCGGCCGCGCCATTCAGGCGTTCTTCAAGGAAGTCGGCGACTTCTGCGAGGCGCACCGCGAAGACGAGAAGATGAAGCCCTACACAAAGGCGCTCAAGAAAGGCCTCAACGACCTTCAGGCGTCCACCATGTGGCTGATGCAGAACGCCATGGCCAAGCCCGACAATGCGGGAGCCGCCTCGACCGACTTCATGCATCTCTTCGGCCTGGTGGCGCTGGGCTATATGTGGGCGCAGATGGCCAGGAGCGCACAGGAAAAGCTGGCCGATGGCGCCAACGGCTCATCGGCATTTCTCGACAACAAGCTTGTTACCGCTACCTTTTTCATGGAGCGTCTGCTGCCGGAAACGGCGACACGGCTCGCCCGGATCTCGGCAGGGGCAGACTCCATGATGGCGCTGCCGGCGGAGGCGTTCTAGGCGTGACGTTGCGGCGCCGGCTTTGGCCGCGCCGCGAGCCGCCCCGGCAATCCTGGCGCGCCCGCACGAATGTAATGGTCCAGGGCCGAGCCACTACTGTTCAAGGTTGAACTTGTTGGTAGTATGCCGGCGTTCCACGGGAGAAGAGAATGGCCGCCAGACCAGCTGAAATCCTGCAGCGCCCCAGGCCGGAATGGGCGTCCGAGGACGTCGCCATGCTTTATGACATGGCGACCAAGTTCCTCGAAGCTGAAATTGCGCCGCGTTACGACGAATTCGAGAAGGCCGAATCGTTCGACCGCGCAAGCTGGGAAAAGGCGGGCGCAAACGGACTTCTCTGCGCTTCCATGCCTGAGGAATATGGCGGCTCGGGTGGCACCTACGCGCATGAAAGTGCGATCACCATGGCGCTGGGGCATGTCGGTGTCGACGGTTTCGGCATCGCGCTGCACAATGCCATCGTCGCGCCCTACATCCTTCATTACGGCTCCGAGGAGCAGAAGAAGAAATGGCTGCCCAGAATGGCGTCCGGTGAGCTGATCGGCGCCATCGCCATGACCGAGCCGGGCGCCGGTTCGGACCTTCAGGGCGTTAAGACGCGCGCTGAAAAGGACGGCAACCAGTACCGCCTCAACGGTTCGAAGACTTTCATCACCAATGGCCAGCTGGCCAATCTCATCATCGTGGTCGCCAAGACCGACCCGTCGGCGGGCGCCAAGGGCACGTCGCTGATCGTTGTCGAAACCGATGGCGCGGATGGCTTTGAACGTGGACGCAATCTCGACAAGATCGGATTGAAGGCCAATGACACCTCGGAGTTGTTCTTCAACGATCTGAAGGTGCCGACGTCCAATCTGCTCGGTAACGAGGAAGGCCAGGGCTTTGTCCAGCTGATGCAGCAGCTTCCCCAGGAGCGCTTGCTGATCGCCGGTCAGGCGGTCGGCATGATCGAGCGCGCGCTCACCGTCACGATCGACTACGTGAAGGAGCGCAAGGCCTTCGGCAAAGCCGTCATCGACTTCCAGAACACCCAGTTCAAACTGGCCGAACTCAAGACCGAGGCGACCATCGGCCGTGTCTTCTACAATGACTGCGTCGCTCGCCACCTCGACGGCGGTCTCGACCCTGTCACCGCATCGATGGCCAAATATTGGCTGACCGACCTGCAGTGCAAGATCGTCGACGAATGCCTGCAGCTCTTCGGCGGTTATGGCTACATGAACGAATATCCGATTGCGCGCATGTATCGCGATGCCCGCGTCCAGCGCATTTATGGCGGCACCAACGAAATCATGAAGCTGCTGATCGCGAGGAGCCTCTAGCGATGTCCGCCGATCCGCTTGCCAGCTTCAGCAAGGACAATGCGCCGCCGACGGCCAAATGGCTGGGCATGGAGGTGCTGAGCTGGGACCGCGAGGCAATGACCTTGCGGCTTGCCTTCAATCCGCCGCGCGACGTGATTAACTTCGGCGGTGTGGTGCAGGGCGGCTTCCTGATCGCGATGATGGACGATGCGATGGGCTTCAACTGCTTCATCAGCCTCGGCATGGTGAACCGGCAGGCCTCGATCGACGTTCACACGCATTTCCTGCGCGCGGTTCAGCATGGGCGGGTGGAGGTCGAGGCTCGTGTGGTGCGCGCCGGCAGGTCGGTCGCTTTTCTCGAAGCCGAGCTATACGGCCCCGACGGCGAACTGGCTGCGCGTTCTGTTTCCAGCATGAAGCTCACCCCTGTCGCAAAAGCCGCGCTGGCGGCCGAATAGGAGCAATGTATGAGCGAGTTTGATCTGCACTGCTTTTCCGAAAGCGGCAACTCATACAAGGCAGCGCTGATGCTCGAACTCTGCGGCGCCGACTGGCAGCCGCTGGGCGTGAAGTTTTTCAAAGGCGCGACGCGCTCCGCAGAATATCGCGAGCTCAACGTGATGGGCGAGGCGCCGGTTCTGATCCATCACCGCGAAGGCAGCGATCTTATTCTCAGCCAGTCAGGCGCGATCCTGATCTATCTGTCGCGTCATTTCGGCAAATTCGGCCATAGGACCGAGGCTGAGGAGCTCGAAATCCTGCGCTGGATCTTGTTCGATAACCACAAGCTCACCAGCTACACTGCAACGGAGCGCTTCATGCGCCATTTCCGTGGCAAGAAGGGCGATCCGGCGGCGGAGTTCATCTATGGCCGGGCGCGCGACGCCTGGAAGGTGCTCAATACCCACCTCAGCGGCCGCGAGTGGGTTGCGGCGGACCGCGCCACAATCGCCGACTTATCGCTCTGCGGTTACCTTTTCTGGCCCGAACAGGTGGATGCCGACTGGAATGAATTCCCCGCGGTCGCCGCATGGCTTGAACGTATTCGTGCGCTGCCCGGCTGGGCAGCCCCTGAAGATCTGATGCCCTCGGGCATGTGACGAAACACACCGGGCGCCGCACTCCGGCGTCCCCTTTGCAAGGAGATGCAAGATGGCAGACGCATTTGTATATGACGCCGTGCGCACGCCGCGTGGCCGTGGCAAGAAAGACGGTTCGCTGCACGAAGTCCCGGCCGTTCGCCTCGGCGCCAAGGTTCTGGAAGCCGTGCGGGACCGCAACGGCCTCGACACCTCCAAGGTTGACGACATCATTTTCGGCTGTGTCGATCCGGTCGGAGAGGCCGGCTCCGTCATCCCGCGCGCCTCGGCCTTTGAGGCACGTTATGCCACCGAAGCGCCGGGCATGCAGATTTCGCGTTTCTGCGCCTCGGGCCTCGACGCCATCAATTTCGGCGCTGCCAAGATTGCCGGCGGCTCGGACGAGATCGTGATTGCCGGCGGCGTGGAATCGATGAGCCGCGTCGGAATGGGCATGTCGGGCGGCGCTTGGTTCATGGACCCTTCGGTCGGCCTGCCTTCCTATTTCATGCCGCAGGGCGTGTCCGCCGACCTGATCGCCACCAAATACGGCTTCAGCAGAGACGACGTGGACGCCTATGCGGTGGAAAGCCAGAAGCGCGCCGACGAAGCCTGGAAGGACGGCCGGTTCAAGAACTCGGTCATTTCAATCAAGGACCAGAACGGCCTCACCATTCTCGACCATGACGAGCATATGCGGCCGGGCACCGACATGCAGTCGCTGGCGTCGCTCAACCCGTCCTTCGTCATGCCTGGCGAGATGGGCGGCTTCAACGCCGTTGCCGTGCAGCGCTACCCGGAAATCGAAGGCGTGAACCATGTGCACCATGCCGGCAATTCGTCGGGCATCGTCGATGGCGCCGCCGCCGTGCTGCTCGGCTCCAAGAAAGCCGGCAGGACGATGGGTCTGACGCCGCGTGCGAAGATCCGCGCCTTCACCAATATCGGCTCCGAGCCGGCGATCATGCTGACGGGCCCGGTCGACGTGACCGAGAAGCTGCTCAAGAAGGCCAAGATGAAGCTCGAGGACATCGACCTGTTCGAGCTCAACGAAGCCTTCGCGTCCGTCGTGTTGCGCTACATGCAGGCTTTCGACATCGACCACGACAAGATCAACGTGAATGGCGGCGCCATCGCCATGGGCCACCCGCTCGGCGCCACCGGCGCGATGATCTTCGGCACCGTGCTCGACGAGCTGGAGCGCCGCGATCTCAACACCGCGCTTGTCACGCTGTGCATAGGCGCCGGCATGGGGACCGCTACCATCATCGAACGGGTCTGACGGAGGCGCGCCATGTATATGCCGAGCAGTGCTCGCGAAGAGCGCCGCGACGTTCCGGTGGCTGCGATGCGCGACATCCAGTTCGCTGCGCTCGTGTCGAGCGGGCCGGACGGGTTGCATGCCTCGCATCTACCCGTGCTGCTGCGGGAAGAAGGCGACGACCTCGTGATCGAGGCGCATGTCGCCAAGGGCAACCCGCACTGGAAGCTCAATCAGCACAAATCCGATGCCGACCGCGCAGGTGTCGTGAGCGGCCTTGCGGCGGACGAGCGCTTGGGCGCGCAAGCGGTTTCGGCGCAGATGCAGGCACTCGAAGCCGGCGGGCGTTAGGGCATACCGATGACAAAGCTGAATCCAGCCACCACCGCCCTCGTCGTCATCGACGTGCAGAAGGGCTTTCTGCAACGCGAGGCCAATGGCGAGCGCCGCAACAATCCTGAAGCGGTATCCAACATGGCGCGGTTGCTTGATGCGTTCCGCCGCCGCGGCATGCATGTGATTCACATCCGCCATGCATCCACCAATCCCGGCTCGCTTCTGCGGCCGGAATTGCCTGGCTTTGCCTCCATGGACGAAACGCGCGAGATCGGCGAAGAGCCGGTTCTGGTGAAATCGGTCAATTCCGGCTTCATCGGAACCGACCTCGAACAGCGCCTTCGCAATGCTGCGGTCGATACGGTTGTTCTCGTCGGCGCGACGACCAATCACTGCGTCGAGACCACTGCCCGCCTGGCCGGCAATCTGGGCTTCGACGCGCGTCTGGTCGAGGACGCCTGCTACACGTTCGACCGCACTGGCCATGGCGGCCGCCGCGAAAGCGCGGAAGACATTCACGCGATGACGCTGTCGAACCTCGACGGAGAATTCGCCACCATCGAAACAACCGACAGCCTGCTGGCGGCGCTGGAAACCAGTGCTGCCGCCTAAGGAGGATCAGATGAGCTACACCAACTTCACGGTCGAAACCGACGCCGACGGCATCGCCCTCGTCACATGGGATTCGCCCGGCCGCTCCATGAACGTCTTCACCGAAGAAGTGATGGACGAGCTGGAGAAGATCAATGACAAGCTCGCCGCCGACGAGGCGGTCAAGGGCGTGGTCATCACATCGGGCAAGGACAGCTTCTCCGGCGGCGCCGACCTCACCATGCTGCAGCGCCAGCTCGGCACCTTCAACGCAATGGAAAAGAAGGACCGCGATGCAGCGATAAAGATGCTGTTCGACGGTGCGGGCCGCATGAGCTGGCTGTGGCGCAAGATCGAGACCTCGGGCAAGCCCTGGGTTTCGGCGATCAACGGCACCTGCATGGGCGGCGCGTTCGAACTGTCGCTCGCCTGTCATGGCCGCGTCGCCGCCGACAGTGACAAGGTCAAGATGGCGCTTCCCGAAGTGAAGGTCGGCATTTTCCCGGGTGCCGGCGGCACACAGCGCGTGCCACGGCTCGCCAATGCGCAGGAAGCGCTGCAGATGCTGACCACCGGCCAGAACCTGTCGGCCAGGAAGGCCAAGGCGATGGGGCTCGTCCACGAGGTGGTGGAGCCGGCTGGGCTGGTCGACGCCGCCAGGGACATGATCAAGGCCGGCCTCAAGCCGGTTCAGCCCTGGGACGAGAAAGGCTTCAAGCTGCCGAGCGGCCCGGTCTATTCAGCCGCCGGCGCCAATCTGTGGCCGCCGGCAATCGCCATCCTGCGCCGCGAGACCTACGGCAATTACCCGGCCGCGACCGCAATCCTGAAATGTGTCTACGAAGGCCTGCTGGTGCCCTTCGACACCGCACTCCGGATCGAGCAGCGCTACTTCACTGAAATCCTGCAGTCGACCGAGGCGGCCATGATGGTGCGCTCGCTGTTCGTTTCCCTGCAGGAGCTGAACAAGGGCGCGCGCCGGCCTCAGGGCGTGCCGGAAACCAAGTTCAGGAAGATCGGCGTGCTTGGGGCGGGTTTCATGGGCGCGGGCATTGCCTATGTCACCGCGCAGGCGGGCATTCCGGTCGTGCTTCTCGACCGTGACATGCCATCGGCCGAAAAGGGCAAGGCGCATTCCGCCGGCCTGATGGACGGCCGCATCAAGAAGGGCCGCTCGACCGAGGCCGACAAGGAGAAGCTGCTCTCGCTGATCACGCCGACCGACGATTACGCCCAGCTCGAAGGCTGCGACCTGATCGTGGAAGCGGTGTTCGAGGACAGTGAGATCAAGAAGGGCGTTACGGAAAAGACCGAGGCGGTCATCTCCAAGAACGCGACATTCGCCTCCAACACTTCGACCATTCCGATCACCGGCCTGGCGAAGAATTCCAAGCGGCCGAAAAATTTCATCGGCATTCATTTCTTCTCGCCGGTCGACAAGATGATGCTGGTCGAGATCATCATGGGCAAGAAAACCGGCGATGCCGCGCTGGCAGCGGCCATCGACTATGTGCGGGCGATCAAGAAGACGCCGATCGTCGTCAACGACACGCGCGGCTTCTACGTCAATCGCTGCGTGCTGCGTTATATGGCCGAAGCCTTCCAGATGCTGATCGAAGGGGTGCCGCCGGCTATGATCGAGAATTCGGCCAAGATGGCCGGCATGCCGGTCGGTCCGCTGTCGCTTACCGACGAAACGGCGATCGACCTGGCCCAGAAGATCATGAAGCAGACCATCCGCGATCTCGGCGAGAAAGCGGTGCCGGCCGACCAGTTCGAGCTCATCAACACCATGGTCGACAAGTATGGCCGCCATGGCCGCAAGAACGGCAAGGGCTTCTACGATTATCCGGCAAAGCCGGCGAAGAAACACCTATGGCCGGAGCTGAAGACGCTCTACCCGCAGCAGGACCCCGACAAGATCGACGTCGAGGAGTTGAAGCAGCGCTTTCTTGTCACCATTGCAATGGAAGCCGCGCGTGTCATGCAGGAAGGCATTGTCACCGACCCGCGCGAGGCGGACGTCGGTTCGATACTCGCCTTCGGTTTCGCGCCTTACACTGGCGGCGCGCTGTCCTACATCGACGGCATGGGCGTTGAGAACTTCCTCGCGCTGTCGAAGAAGCTGCAGAAGAAATACGGCGCGCAGTTCAAGGCGCCGAAGCTGCTGGCCGACATGGCGGCCAAGGGCGAGACCTTCTACGACCGCTTCAATCCTTATCCCAAGGACGCCGAAAAGAAGGCGGCTTAGGTCCGGGAGCACCCCACCCTCCCCCTTGTGGGGAGGGTCGGTGCGATAGCACCGGGGTGGGGGTAATTACAAAAATGTCTGCAAAATCCACACCGCCATCCCGCTTGATTCGTTCACAAGAGTAGGAAATGTACGTCTGGGGCCGTTTGCTGCGCATGGGTCTGACCGCGAAGTCGCGCGGACCGTATCGCATGGGCGATGAAAGCCGCCTGACATTCCGCTGCACGCCCACCGACATCGATTCCAACCTGCATCTCAACAATGCGCGCTATATGATGCTGGCCGATATCGGCCGCGTTGACATCTTCATTCGCGCCGGCCTGATCGGCCTTGCGCGCAAGCGCAGATGGGCGCCGATGATGGGCGGCCTGCAATCGGTCTATGTGCGCGAGATCAGGCTGTGGCGGAAGTTCGATGTGGTCTCCACCGTCGAAACCTGGGAGGACACGCAGGTCATCGGCCGGCACCGCTTCGAGCTTGAAAGCGGCGAGACCGCCGCACTGGTGATGACGACAGCCGGCGTCTACGATTTTTCTGCCCGCCGTTTCGTGCCCATCGACGAGATGGTTCGCGAGCTCGGCCATGAGATCAAGCCGCGTCCGCCAAGTGCCGAAGAACGCATTTTCATGGATTCGCATGCAGGCCTGCGCAAACTCGCGAAAGTGAAGAGCTGACCGCTTGCCTGTCGGCAGCCACGCCATATGCTGCGCCGGAATTGACCAAGGAGCATTGCGCAATGGCTGCAACCATCGACTATTTCGTCACCAGCGTTTCACCCTGGACCTATCTCGGCCACGATGCCGCCCGCGCGCTTGCCGCCAAGCACGGCGCTACGCTTGTGCCGCGTCCGGTCAATCTGGGTGAAATGTTCGGTGCCTCCGGACAGGTCGCACTTGGCGAGCGGCCGGCGGTGCGCCAGCGCTATCGCTTCATCGAGCTGCAGCGCTATGCCGAAATGCGCGGCAAAAAGATGAACTTCAAGCCGAAGCACTTTCCCACCAACCCCGCGCTTGCCGACCACACCATCTGCGCCATTGCAGCAGATGGCGGAGACCCGTTCGACTATATGGGCAGCGTATTCGCCGCGGTCTGGGCCGACGAGATGGATGTCGCCGACGAGGCGACGCTGACCGCCCTGCTTGCCAAATCCGGTTTCGACGCCGATGCCGTGATCGCGCGCGCGAAAACCGACGAAATAGCCGCGATCCGTGCGCAGAACACGGCTGACGCGATCGCTGCCGACGCTACCGGCGTACCGTCCTTCGTGCTCAATGGCGAACCGTTCTGGGGTCAGGACAGGCTCGACGCGCTTGACCATGCGCTTGCCAGCGGCCGCGGGCCTTACGGTCCGCTGTGAGGATTGCGCGTTGACACCGGAAGAGGTGATCGACACCTACGCCACCGCCTGGGGCGAACCCGACCCCGGTCGCCGCAAGGCTATCCTGGAGCAGGTGCTGACACCCGGTTGCACCTATACCGACCCCCGTGTCCACGCGGCCAACCCGGCGGAACTTTCCGACCATATAGGGCGCATCCTGCCCTCGCGGCCGGGCGCAAAAGTGCTGCGCATCAGCGCCGTCGACATGCACCACGGCAAGGCGCGCTTCGCCTGGCACATGGTCAATGCCGACGGCACAGCGCTGCCGGCCGGGCTCGATATCGTCGAATTCGATGAGGCAACCGGCAAGCTCAAGACGATCCTCGGCTTTTTTGACCCGTTGCCGGAGCTTGGATAACCGGTGGTGTATCGGCGCCGCTCCGCGAACTGGACAGCGGCCTCCGCGCAGCCTAAAAGGCAAAGAGGTATTTTTTCCTGCTTCGCGCAGGCGGAGGATCCATGCTCTCGCACGATCAGGTATGGGAGGCCATAGACCGGCTTGCCGAACGCCACTCGCTTTCGGCGTCGGGCCTAGCCAAGCGTGCCGGCCTCGACTCCACGGCCTTCAACAAGTCGAAGCGCCGCTCCTCCGACGGCCGGCCGCGTTGGCCCTCGACGGAATCGCTCGCCAAGATCATGCAGGCGACCGGTGAATCGCTCGATGACTTCATGGCGCTGCTTGGCAGCGGCGGGCGGCGCGAGGCGAGGTCTGCCGCCGCGCAAACCGGCATCCCGCTTCTCGGCTTTGCCCAGGCAGGCGCGGGTGGCTATTTCGACGATGCAGGCTTTCCGGCCGGCCATGGCTGGGACATTGTGGAGTTTCCCGCCGGGGTGGCGGATGGGTCCTACGCGCTGAAGGTTCAGGGCGATTCCATGCTGCCGCTCTACCGCGACGGCGATGTGCTCATTGTCCATCCCGGCGCGACGGTGCGGCGCGGCGACCGTGTCGTGGTGAAGACATCGGGCGGCGAGGTCATGGCCAAGATCATGACCAAACGAAGCGCCCAATTCATCGAACTGACCTCGATGAACCCGGACCATGCGGATCGCAGCCTGCCCATGGCCGAGATCGAGTGGGTGGCCCGCATCGTCTGGGCCAGCCAGTAAGGCGGCGGATGCGCAAGGCGCCCTTGGCTTTGGCGGCAGGTGGGCTGGTCCTGCTTGCAGCTGGATTGCTTGCCGGCCGAACCGCTTGGCAGCAACAGCCGGTCGCGGATGCAGGGTTGGCAGGGACGAAGACAGAGACGTCAGGGCCGACGCCTGCATACGTCGCGCTGCCTGTCGAGCCAGTGAACGCACGCCCGGTCGCGCCGGACGTCGTGGCCATCCCGGAGGTGGAGCCTGAGGCGCTCGTGCGCGTGGCGCCGCGTGGGCCGCTCAGCCCTTTCGCCAGGCCATTGCCGCCGCCAAAGCCCGACCACAGCCGGATCCACCGGCCGCTCGCCGAGGCGGCGGGCCGTATTCTCGGGCAGGGGTTGATGGTCGAAATCGCCGGCCTGGAGATTGTCGAACCCGGCGAATTCTGTACCGATCCCGACGGCATCGAATGGCCCTGCGGCATGCGCGCCAGAACAGCGTTTCGTGGCCTGCTGCGCGGACGGGCTGTCAGCTGCGACATCCCGCCAGAGTTTGATGGCAGTGAGATCAAGACCGGCTGTACGCTGGGCAAGCTCGACCTTGGCCAGTGGATCGTTGCCAATGGCTGGGCGCGAGCGGTGGCGGGCGGCCCTTATGAGGAGCACGCACAGGTCGCGCGTGATGCCGAAAAGGGCATATTCGGCCCAAGCCCGATGCCGCTTCCCCTGCTCACCGAAATCCCGAACTTCATGGAAGAACGGTAACGTAGCCGGCCTCTGCGAAATTAGTCCGCGAGTTCGCCGGCCAGTGCTTTCGCAATCAGTGCCCGGGTTTCCGCGATGCCGTAAAGCGCGGCGAAGGATCCGAAGCGCGGCCCGCGCTCCTGCCCGATCAGCACCTGATAGAGCATCTGGAAGAAGCTGCCTGAGACGCCCGGACCGCCGCCCGGGCTTTTGCGCTTGTGATCCTGATACCGTTCGATCTCGCGTGCGACGTCGAGAGCGGCGTTCTGGACTGTCTCGCCGTCTGCGTTCGCCGGTAGTTGCGCCAGCTTGTCGGAAAGCGCGGCAAGGGCAGCCGCCTCGGTTTCGTCCGGTGCGCGGAAGGTCTTTGTGGGCTTCACGAAATCGTCGAAATAGCGGATCGCATAACCCACCAGCCGGTCAAGCTCGGGGTGTGTCTGGGGCGTTACTCCGGGTGCATGGCGCGAAATGAAGCCCCACAGCACCGAATTGTCATGCGCGTTTGACGCACTCACCAGGTTGAGCAGCAGCGCGAACGACACCGGCAGCGCAATCGCCGGCGGTTCGCCGTCGTGAATATGCCAGACCGGATTGCCGAGCCGCTCCTTCCATTCCTGCCGCGAAAAGGCGGAGAGGAAGGTGTAATATTCGTCCACGGCGCGGGGGATGACGTCGAAATAGAGCTTCTTGGCCTGCCGAGGCCGCTGGAACATATAGAGTGCAAGGCTTTCGGTCGGGGCGTAGGTCAGCCACTCGTCGATGGTAAGCCCGTTGCCCTTGGACTTTGAAATCTTCTGCCCGTTTTCGTCGAGGAAGAGCTCATAGACAAAATGCTCCGGTGCCTTGCCGCCGAGTATCTCGCAAATCTCGTCGTAGATCACCGCGTTTGTCTGATGGTCCTTGCCGAACATCTCGAAATCGACACCGAGAGCCGCCCAGCGCATGCCGAAATCCGGCTTCCACTGCAGCTTCACCGCGCCGCCGGTCACAGGCAGCGTCGTCTCGGTGCCGTCCTCGTCGTCGAAAGTGACGGTGCCCGCCGCCGCATCGACATTCTTCATCGGCACGTAAAGCACCCGGCCGGTCTTGGGCGAAATCGGCAGGAAGGGACTGTAGGTCGCCTGCCGTTCGGGTCCGAGCGTCGGCAGCATCACCGCCATGATATCGTCATAGCGCGCAGCGGCGCGCAGCAGCACCTCGTCGAAGCGGCCAGACTTGTAATAATCCGTCGCACTGGCGAATTCGTAGTCGAAGCCGAAGGTGTCGAGGAAGCGCCGCAGCATCGCGTTGTTGTGATGGCCGAAGCTCTCATAGTCACCGCCGAATGGATTCGGCACGGCGGTCAGCGGCTTGTGCAGATAGGGCTCCAGGGCGGTGCGGTCCGGCACGTTGTCCGGAATCTTGCGCATGCCGTCCATGTCGTCGGAAAAGCAAAGCAGCCGCGTCGGCACCTTGTCTTCGGTCAGAATGCGGAAAGCATGCCGCACCATGGTGGTGCGCGCGACCTCGCCGAACGTGCCGATATGCGGCAGGCCCGAGGGCCCGTAGCCTGTCTCGAACAGTACCGCCTCCGGCCAGTCGCGGCCTTCGTATCGCGCGATGATTTTGCGCGCCTCCTCGAAGGGCCAGGCATTGTTCTCGGCTGCCGCGCCGACGATTTCGGGGCTGAGTGTGACGGGGTTCATGCCAGCCTGTGCTGCTTTGAAAGGGAACCGGTGGCGCATGGCGCCGCAAATGCGGCTTGGTCCTATTCGTCCTGCCAAACTTCGTCAACAAACACAGCGAAAATCGTTGCGCGGGATGGCCTCGATCCGTAACAAGGCGCGGCAACCTCAAGAGCGGAGTTTTCAATGAAGCAGCCGACCGCGCAGGAAGCGCTCATCTATCTTATGGTGATGGTCTCGGCGTCCGATCGCGAAATGGGTGATCCGGAGCTTTCCCGCATCGGGTTCGTGGTCTCAAACCTGCCAGTGTTCGAGGGTTTCCAGGCAAGTCGTACCCTGGACGTTGCCCGCGAGTGCCAGGAATGGCTGCAGCGCGAAAACGGCTTTCAGGAAATTCTCGACGCCGTTGCTGCCGCTATCCCGGAGCGCCTGCGCGAAACCGCCTATCTGCTTGCCGTCGATGTCGCGGTCGTGGATCTGCATGTCGAACCGGAGGAACTGCGCATGCTGCATATCCTGCGCGACAAGCTCGAGATCGGCCGCGATGCGGTATCGGCCATCCAGCGGGCCGCGAAGGCCCGGTTCCTGCGGCTTTAACCTGGTTCACCGCGAGTTGACCGGGTATGCCCTTTCGGCCGCCCGCTGTAAGCGCTATGCGCAGGGAACCGCGTGTTGCGGGTGGGGTTTTGCATGACTGTCGAAGGCAACTCAGAGGTCGTATTGCGCCTCGTTGCATTCGCCGCGATTTTCGGGGCGATGGCGGCGTTCGAGCTCTGGTCGCCGCGCCTGGAACGCGCCGAAATGATGGGCGCTCTCAAATCGCGGCGCTGGTTCACCAACCTGTCGATGGTGATCCTGTCCTCGCTGCTGCTGCGGCTGATATTTCCGGCGGCTGCGGTCGGAACCGCGCTTTGGGCGGAAGGGAGAGGTTATGGCCTCTTTCCCGCACTCGGCCTGAACCCGGTCATTGGCGGCATTCTGGCGTTCTTCATTCTCGATTTCGCTGTCTGGCTTGAACATGTCGCCAGCCACAAGATACCGCTTCTGTGGCGCATCCATCGAATGCACCATGCCGATACCGGCTTCGACGTGACGACGGCACTGCGGTTCCATCCGCTCGAGATCGTGCTTTCCATGTTCTGGAAGGCGGCGGTCATCGTCGCGCTCGGCGCGCCGCCTGTCTCGGTACTTTTGTTTGAGATCGTGCTCAATGGCACGGCGATGTTCAATCACTCCAACATCGATTTGCCGCGCACCGTCGACAGGCATTTGCGCAAGCTGTTGGTCACGCCGGACATGCACCGTGTCCACCATTCCACGATCCGACATGAAACCAATTCCAACTACGGATTCAATTTTCCGTTCTGGGACTGGATTTTCCGCACCTACAGGGCGCAGCCCTCCGCGGGCCACAAGGCAATGGAAATAGGGCTGCCGACATGGCGCGACGGACGCGCGGCTGGTCTGCTGTGGTCGCTTCTGTTGCCGTTCAGAAAAAGCTGATCGGAAAATAGCGCAGATAGAGTTCCTCGAACTCGCCATTCATGTTGATTTCGCGGAGCGCGAAATCGAAGGCTTCCGCTAGAATCGCGTCTTCTTGCCTAACGGCTATCGCAAGCCCGGCGCCGAAATATTCTGGCGCGATATAGGGACCGCCCGCGAAACGGCAGCAATTGGCGGAATCGCTGCCGGCAAGCCAGAAGCTCAGTCGCAGCCCGTCGCCGAAAGCCGCGTCGGTTTCGCCGCTTCGCATTCCGGCGTAAAGCCAGTCTTCGCGGCTGTAGAGCACTGGTTTTGCTTCCGGAAAATAGTCCCGCAACATCTTCTCATGCTCAGACCCTGAAAGCACGCCTACGCGTCTGTCGGCGATGTTGCGGTGGATGGGTTCCTCTAGGGTCGAACCGTTTGCAACGACGAAGCGGGCGGGAAAGCGCAGATATGAGCGCGTAAAGGCGTATTTCAGCCGGCGCTTCGGCGTCAGCGCCAGTCCGGCGATAAGCGCGTCACCTTCTCCGCGTTCGATCGCGCCCTCCAGTTCCTCCCAGGGCAAGGCCTGTATCTGGCAGCGGTCGAGAATTTCGAGCGCCCGGCAGACCGAGCGCGCAAGGTCTACGTGGAAGCCGGATATCAAGCCGTTGCTGTCGAGGAAATTGAATGGAGGAAAGTCGACGGTGGTCAGAAAGCGGATGCGTGGGAACCGTGACAGATCAGGTTCCGTGAGCCGCTCCTTGGCATCCCAGAATTGGGGGATATTCGGCCCGGCCGCATCTGCGGAAGTGGCCGTTGCGACAAGCGCCGCAACCACCGATGCGGCCAACCAGCGAAACATTGGAACTCCATATTTTTCAACGGCGCCGAACGCCAGGTGCCTACAACCGTTTGGTTGTTTTTGCAAAGCATACACAGCCAAGGTTGAATTAGAACCAAATTGTCAATACGTTTGCCTAACGCGTACAGGGGCATGATGGGGCCGCAATTGCCATGGCGCATTTCGACAAGACGCTGGAATACATCGACAGAATACAGAACGCTCACACACCTGAGGATGTGTGTCGTGCCTTGGTCGACGTTACCTCGCAATACGGCCTGACGGCGCTTTTGGCCGGCACCGTCCCAGGACAGGGCACGCCGGGTGAAGAACAGCGCGGCCATGTGCTTTTGTGTGACTGGCCGATGGATTGGCTGGAGCGCTACGTAACGCGCAACTACGTCGATCACGATCCGCTCGTTCAGTATATGCGCAAGAATCCGTCGCAGGTTACCTGGAGTGACGCCGCGGCGCGCATCGACCTTGATCGGAGCGCGCGCGAGGTCTTCTGCGATGCCGGCGCCTACAAGCTCAATGACGGTTATGCATTGCCGCTCGTCACTCTCGAAGGGGAGATCGTCATGATCTCGCTTGGGGGCGAGCGGGTGGATCTCGACGAGCACGCCGTGCGGCTGATCTCATTGGCGTCGACTTATGCGATCGGACGAGCAATTCAACTGACCGCCGGCACGCCGACCATCGACCATCGACCCGAGCTGACGCCGCGCGAGAAAGAGTGCATGCGCTGGGCGGCGGCCGGCAAGTCCGAGTGGGAGATCTCCCAGATACTCGGGATTTCCGAGCACACGTCGGAAAAACACCTGCTTAACGCCAAGGCCAAACTTGGTGCGTCGAACAGGGTCCAGGCGATTGCGGAAGCAATCCGGCATGGTTATATCGCCTAGCACTCAACTTGTAGTTTAGCGGCTTTCTGTTCACTACGTGATCGCGTAATTTCGAGTCGGTTGGGCCGTCGTACACTGGTCTTCCTCAACAAGGGAGACTGTTATGTTGTACGCATTTTCAACCAGCGAATTGATGGATCGGCCTGACCTGTGGCAGGCGGTTCATTCTCTCAGGCACAGCATTTTTGTCGATGAGATGGGGTGGGATGACCTACGCCGTCCGGACGGGCTGGAGATCGACCAGTTCGACCATGAAGAAGCGACTCACCACCTGGTCATTCGCAATGGCGAGCTGGCCGGTTACCAGCGCATGCTGCCAACCACCCGTCCGCATCTGCTGACGGAGGTTCTGACCGACCTATACGAAGGCACACCGCCATGCGGGCCGGATGTTTTCGAACTCACACGCTACGCCGTCGCCAAGCCCTATCGCGAGGGACGCTGGGGCGTTTCCAGCGTCGGCAGTGAGTTGATTGCCGGCTTTATCGAATGGGGAATGCCGCGCGGGGTCAACAAGGTGATTATCGAGTTCGAACCCATGTGGGTTCTGCGTGCCTTGCAGCTTCGCTTTCTCGCCCAGCCGCTCGGCTACCAGCGAACCTATGGTCGCCAGCAGGTGGTCGCAACCCTGCTCACCTTCGACGAAACGACGCTTCGCACGGTACGCGAAAAGCGCAATTTCGACGCCGCAGTACTGGCTCAGGGTGAGCCGGATTTCATCGGCTACAGGAAAGCCTCGTAAGTCCAGCCTCGATTTTCACGGAACCAGTCAAGAAGGGAACACGACATGGATTTCCGACCAGAATCCGAATTTCAGAACCACACATTAACGATCACGGTCGCGTCGCAGGATGGCAGGCCGATACTGGATGGACCAGCCTACCGGAGCCTTGCGGCGACGCTTAGCGATGCTGCAGCCGACGATGAAACGCGGGTGGTTATCCTGCGCGGGCTTTCCGGTTGCTTCTGTCTCGGCGGAGATTTCTCCGAATTCCTCGACAAGACACGACACCGGGATCTGATCGCCGCGGTGACCGAGATGTTCCGCGTGCTCGCCACCTTCCCGAAGCCATTGCTGGGCTGCGTGGATGGCGATGCCGTCGGCGTCGGCTGCACGATCCTCTTCCACTGCGACCTCGTTATCGCTTCGCCGGAGAGCACGTTCCGGGTGCCGTTTGTCGATTTTGGCCTGGTACCCGACGCGGCAACCAGCATCCTCGCACCTGAGAAGCTCGGGTACACGGATGCGTTCAAGTTCTTCTGCCTCGGCGAAACGCTGACTGCGGAACAGGCATTCGGCATGCGTCTGGTGTCACATCTGGCGAACGAAACCGATGCCGAACGGCAAACGATGTTGATCGCACGCACTTTGGCAAAGAAGCCGGCGAGAGCGCTTTCGCAAACCAAGACGCTGCTGCGCGGCGACGAAGGATTGCTGTGCGACCGCATCGATAGGGAGATCAAGCTCTTCCACAACGCCCTGCAGGACGATGCGACGATCCGCCGGCTGGCGCGCATCGCCCGCATGGCTGCCTGAGCGTCCGTGCCGGAGACCCCGCCGGAAATTTCAGCCCCGTACCCGGCCCGCTTGCGGCCGGGTACGGGGCAGATTTTGCCGTGGGGAACCGACGGCACCGCCTTACTCCACGACTGCGGGCCCTCCCTGCAAGGAGCTCGCAGGCAAGAACTGGCCGGCGAGATCGCACTCTGGCGGCCAGTTCTGCGTTGTCTGAACCTGCCCGGAGAAGTCATTCGCGGGGCCGAAGCGCGCGCGCGTGCCAATGGCACGACCCTTCAGGCCGAATTGCTTGTATCGGGTCACCGTAGCGAGGCCGACTTCTTCCAGGCCATCGCCGCGGTTTTGGGCATCGACTTTCTCCGGCATGTGGAAGCAGACACGTTGGCGTTGCGAAATCGCGACGGACTCGCCCTTCTGCGCTCGGCCGACGGTCCCCGGTTTGTGCGTTCCGTTACAGGTGACGGTACGGGAAGCGTCTTCGTGGCCCCCAACCTTGAAGGGTTTCGGCGCATTCTGGAACGCAAGGACATCGATCCCGGGCTGCTCGCACGCTTGCGCATCACAACGCAGTCCGCCATGCGCGCCGCCATCAGTGCGCGGTGCGAGCGTGTGATCGGCGAACGTGCGATTGCCCAGCTATTCGACGCTTTGCCCTATTGTTCATCCCGTTTGGTCCTCACCGGGTTTCAGGGTTTTGCTGCCGGCGGGCTGGTGACGGCCTTCGCTGCGGCCATGCTGGTAGCGCCGCGCTGGATGATCTTCGTTGCGCACCTCTTCTTTTCGGGGTTCTTTTTCGCCTGTGCGACCCTGCGCCTGGCTGCGGCAAGTCATGCGCAATCCCGACGCAGGACCAACGGATTGCGGCGCTTCGAAACTGCGACCCTGCCGCGCTATTCGGTTCTGGTGGCGCTCTACCGCGAAGACCAGATTGTGCCTGAACTGCTGCAGGCTCTCGGTGCACTGGTCTGGCCGCGCAGCAAGCTCGAAATCAAACTCGTCTGCGAAGCCGATGACCAGGCGACGATTGCCGCCCTTGAAGCGCACGAATTGCGGCCCTGGGTAGAGATCGTTCGCGTTCCGCCCGGTTTGCCACGTACCAAGCCGAAGGCACTGGCCCATGCGCTGCACATGGCAACGGGCGACATCGTCGTCCTCTACGATGCCGAGGACAAGCCGCACCCATGGCAGCTGCTGGAAGCGCACCAGCGGTTCGAAGCCTCGGATGCGTCGCTTGCATGCGTGCAGGCGCCGCTGGTGATCTCCAACGGCCGCCGCAGCCTGTTCTCGCGTTTGTTTGCATTCGAATATTCCGCGCTTTTCCGCGGGATGCTGCCGTTCCTGTCGGCCTACGGGCTGGTGTTGCCTCTCGGCGGCACGTCCAATCACTTCCGCCGCGACGCGCTTGAAAAGATAGGTGGCTGGGACCCGTTCAACGTTACCGAGGATGCCGACCTCGGATTGCGCATGCGCAGATTCGGCTACCGCACCGAAACGATTGACTATCCGACCTACGAGACGGCGCCCGAAAACTGGAAGGACTGGCGCAACCAGCGCACGCGCTGGATGAAGGGGTGGATCCAGACCTGGTTCGTGCACATGCGAAGCCCGCTCAGGTTGGTGCGGGAGTTGGGGGCGGCTTCTTTCCTGGTGACGCAGATAATATATGCAGGAATGGTGGTGTCCGCGCTGGTGTACCCACTGTTCCTCCTCACAATTATCTGGTTTGCCTGCACCATAGCTGCCGGCGGAGCGCAATCATGGCACGTACCGGCGATCATTGCGCTGGATTTCAGCAATATCCTGCTGGGTTACGGAGCCTACTTCCTGCTTGGCCGCACGACGCTACCGCGCGAACGGCGGCATGGCATCTGGCTGGTCGCACTCTGCACGCCGCTCTACTGGTTCATGCAGTCGATCGCCGCCTGGCGAGCGGTCTTCCAGTTGCGGCGCGATCCTCACCTGTGCGGCGTTAGGTAGCAAACTCAATTTCGTTTAAGAAGTTGTTTTTGTTAATCTAATGTCGGTCCTTAAGAAAGGACCGCGCTATGCGCGCATTGATGTTGGGAGCGGCGATGGCCGCCGCGTTACTAGGAAACGTAGCTTGGCTGCAAGGAGGGGTCAGCGATGATGGCATCCTCCGGCAAGTCGCAACTTTCAACCGTTATGATCTTCGTGACACCAGCGTCTGTGCGCATAAGCATGTAGGAACGTGCAGTTACGTGCAGCGGGCCATTTACGGCAAGCCGATAGACGCAGCAGACGAAGATGTGTGGCAGCAAGGCGGTGTCGGGCTTTGTCAGGTCCGCGCCGTTAAGGTCTTGGCCTCTAATCTGCTGCGAGAAATTCATCCCGCCACCGGGTTCGTTGGGAAAGACAATTTGCCCGTTGGCAATGGGTCTAAGGCGGCGATTGTTAACATCTGTCCAAAACTGAAAGAACTGCGCGGTCACGTTTCCAAGAACACCCTGACCTGGCAACACGGCCTTAGCCTCAATCCACACATCGTAAGCGGGGCGCGCACCGATATTTTTGAATACAGGCGATACATCGACTTGAAGTGCGTCACCGACAATCCGCACACCGTTGGGGAGGCGCGGAATAATTCTTATCCAAGGCCTCTGCTCGTCTCGCATGATGCGGTTCGCCTCGGCGGCTTCCTTGGCCGCCTCGACGGCGGCGCTCGTACCCATGCGAGTAGCCTCCAAAGTTCTCCAAACGAACCACAAACCAATAGCAGTCACGCCGACAGCAGCGACCGAAGCCCAGAACATGCCGAGAGTCCAAAGGGCCATTCGGCGCTGGGCGGCAAGGTCGCGTTCGGCGCGCTGGGCTTCCTTTGTGGACTCTACTATCTCACCTACGCATTCCGAAAAGGCGGGGAGATTTCGGTCGGTGCAGGTGCTTTCTATGCGCTGTTGGGTACTGCTGGCGTATTCTTCGGCGGCCTCTTCTGCATATTGGGAATATTCGGTATTTAGGGCCGACAGAAACCACGTCGTTTTGAGCGTAAGCCAAAAAACCAGCGCGACCGTTAGTGCGGTTACAACCTTAAATAGTCCACCTCGATCGCGCTTAGACATTGCAACAAGAAAGCCGCACTGAACCCCCCTCGGCTGATCTTGTTGTTGAGATTACGTTCCGTCTCGTGAATGTCCATAGCGGCCAGCTTTTCGACTAGCTGGCCGTAGGTGACACCTTTCCGCTTCAACTCGCCTTTCAGAAGGTTCTTTGCCCGCGTCTCGTATTCGACCGTCTGAGGGTCATCCTTCCGCGCCATGTCGGGCCTCTTAATATCATCACATACGATGATATATACCCTTGACATTGATGGTTCAAGTCAGCATATACGGTGCAGAATATCACCGGATATGATGACAAATGGCGCAACACTTCCTTCTTTCGGCCCAATCCCGAACCCTCTCGCTCAAGGCGATCTATCAGGGTGGTGAGGAAAAGGCTTATGAGACGTTCCGCAAACTACGCTGGCCCGAGACAGACGGAGAGCCAATCTGCTCTGAGTGCGGCTGCATCGAAGCCAAGCCGATCAAGAACCGCCCTACGTTTCGCTGCATCGCCTGCAACAAGCACTTCACCGTGACTAGCGGCACCATGTTTGCCTCGCGCAAACTGTCCTTCACCGATCTGTTGGCGGCGATCTGCCTGTTTGTGAACGGCTCGAAAGGCATGTCGGCGGTCCAGTTCAGCCGCGATCTGGACGTGCAGTACAAGACCGCATTCGTGATGGCGCACAAACTGCGTGAAGCGCTTGCTGCCGAAACCGTCAATGCCACGCTAGATGGCGAAGTCGAGATTGACGGCGCGCATTTCCAGAAAACACCGCGTCAGGAAAACCGCGTTGAAGATCGCGTTGACCGTCGCATTTACCCGAACCGTGGTGCCCGCCGCGTCGTCGTCGCGCTTCGCCAGCGCAAGGGACGGACTCTCACCTTCGTTCGCCGCTCGGAAGCGGATGGCGTTTCTATAGCCCGTGCCCGCATGGCGGCTGACGCTCACGTCTTTGCCGACGAGGCTACCCATTGGGACGCGCTGGAAATGCAGTTCCGGTCCAGCCGCATTAATCACTCAGAGGCGTACAGCGACGGCAACGGCAAGCACACCAATTGGGTCGAAAGCTACTTCTCGCGCCTTCGCCGCATGGTGATCGGCCAGCACCACCAAGTCAGCCACAAGTACCTGTACCAGTACGCCAACCATGCAGCGTGGCTGGAAGATCACCGCTGCCGGTCGAACGGCAGCAACGCAATGGCGCTGCTTGGCGGCACGCTCAATCTCCCGTCCAGCCGTGTATGGGCCGGATACTGGCAGAGGGCGAAAAATGCCTAGAGCCAAATACAACGTTAGCCGCCAGCGCACACGCGGCAACGCAATCACCATCAACGGGCTTCTGACGTGGCGCGCTCGGCTGCTTCGCCGGCTGCGCTTGAAGGAAGGCGATCAGGCCGAACTTGAGGCCGATATTCAGGCCATAGACCGCGTGCTGGTGAACGTGATCGGCTTCACCGGCGATATAGAGGTGTTGACGCGCGACTTCCGCCGCGAAGCCCTGTTCAAGCGTGGCGAGTTACAACGCATTGTAATGGCCGTCCTACGGGAAGCGAACGAGCCGCTGACAACCCGTCAGATTACCGAACGGGTTATGGCCCGAAAGGGCGCAGCCATGACACCCGGACGCGATAGCAAACAGCGCATTCACCGCGTCCGTGCTGTATGCAAGCGGCTGGACCGTGTGCAGGAAGAGAGGGTGGCTGGGCAAGTGGCGTGGTTCGTGCGCCGCTAAGATGCCGGATTGCCGCAGCGGCCCTTTAGGATGGCAATTTCCGTTTCGTGGTCCGCGCCGCCCATAGAGGCCATTGGAAGGCCAATCAGAAAGACTCCAAGGGCATCGTTTCGAGCCGCTTTTTCTTGTCTGGAATAGAGGATGGCAAGCCGCTCCCTATCGGCTGCGGTGCATTGACCCTGGTTCGGTACGCCAGCAATTCGATCTGGCGGCGTAGCGCACCCGGCAAGCGTGGCAGCCATTATTCCAGCGATAGCTATCTTTTGCATGTGTTGATCCCCCTAACACAAAAGGGACCGTAGCATGCCTGCGATACACGAGGCCAAACATTTGAGTTTGATACATAAGGCCGCACCTGTGGGAGAAGACGCCGCATCCCGGCCGTCCTGACCCACCACCTCCCTGACGTCAAAGGCTGCGCAGAAACGCCGGCGCATCGGAGATGATCTTGGGGTCTTCCTTTCCGAGCGCCTTTTCGTCGCGCCCGGCATAGGGGATCGACAAAAGCACGTGGCGAATGACCGCCAGACGCGCCCGCCGCTTGTCATTGGCCCGCACCACCTGCCACGGCGCATAGGGTGTGTGCGTGCGCTCCAGCATCAAATCGCGCTTTGCCGAATAGTCGTCCCACTTTTCCATGCCGGCTACGTCGATGGGCGAGAACTTCCAGTGCGTCAGCGGGCTGTGGCGGCGGTCGTGAAACCGCTTGAGCTGCGTTTCCTGGCCGATATTGAGCCAGAACTTGAAGAACCGGATGCCTTCGCTGACGAGTGTCAGCTCGAAGCGCGGCGCGTCATCGAGAAACTTCTGATGCTGTTCCGGTGTACAAAACCCCATGACGGGCTCCACGCCGGCGCGATTGTACCAGGAGCGGTCGAAGGTGACGAATTCGCCGGCAGTCGGAAAATGCGCAATGTAGCGCTGGAAATACCACTGACCTCGCTCCGCTTCGGTTGGCTTGGGCAGCGCAACGACATGCGCGGTGCGCGGGTTCATGTAGCGGTGCATGCGAAAGATCGTGCCGCCTTTGCCTGCCGCGTCGCGTCCTTCCATCACCACAATCACCCGCTCGCCGGTCGCCTGTATCCATGACTGCAGCTTGACGAGTTCTTCCTGAAGGGTTTCCAGCGTCTTGTCGAAATCCTTGCGCTTCATGCGCTCGTCATACGGGTAGCCGCCGGCGGTCAGCTTGTTGTCCTCAACCCAGTCCGGCAGCTTGGGATCGTCGATGTCGAACAGGCGTTCCTTGCCGCTGACCTTGATTCTTATCGGCTTCGCATCCACACCGCCTTTGTTCTGACTGTCATTTTTCATCCGACGATCCTTCTAAGTTGGTGCGGTCATGCTATTGGGAGCCTTCTTCGGCCTCAAGCTGCCAGTTGCAGAATGTGCGCCGTCCGTGCGGGACCACACCATGAGCGAAACCGACACCACGGAGACGACGCGTAGCGCATTGGCGCTCTATGCGACGCGCCTTTCGGAAGCGCGCTGGGTCGTCATCGCTGCGATCGTGTCGATCCTGTTTGTGGCTGCGTTCTCCACCGTGTCCTGGCTTTATGTAGCGATCTCGTTAGTGGGTGTTGTCACAGCCGCCGCCGCTGTGCCGCGCCGAAGCCGTATGCGCCGCCGTCGCGAGGCCAGGGCTCATGCGATGCTCGGCCCGTTGGAACGCCTTTCGGCCGAACGCCTGGCGGCGGCTGTCCCCGATCCATTGATTCTGTTCGATCAGACTGGGCGCATCGTACATGTCAACCAGCCGGCGCAGGCCGCCTTCGGCTCGACTTCCCCGGGCGTCGATGTACAGCTGCGTTTCCGTTCCCCGGAAATGCAGGAGCTTGTGCGCGCATTGCTGTCGGGCAACGATCGGCCTGCCGGTGTCGATTATGCCGAGCGCCTTCCCGTCGAGCGCCATTATCGCGTCAGCGCGTCCTCGGTGGGCGCGGGTTCGGGCCTCTATGTCCTGGTGTTTAAGGACCAGAGCGAATTGCGGCGGGTTGACCGTATGCGGGCTGATTTCATCGCCAATGCCAGCCATGAGCTGCGTACGCCGTTGGCGTCCATTTCGGGTTTCATCGAAACTTTGCGGGGGCCGGCTCGCGACGATCCCGGGGCCCGCGACCGCTTCCTGGAGATCATGAACAACCAGACCGCCCGTATGGCGCGGCTGATCGACGATCTGCTTTCCCTGTCGCGGCTGGAGATGAAGTCCTTCGTCAATCCCGAGGAGAGGGTGGATATATGCCTCCTGGTCGGCGGTGTGATCGATTCACTCAACCAGCTTGCAAAGGATGCCGGAGTCGAGATCGTCCGCGCCATCCCGTCGGAACCGATCGAGGTGCCGGGCAGCCGCGACGAGCTCATTCAGGTGTTCGAGAACCTGCTCGAGAACGCATGCAAATACGGTCAGTCGGGAGGCAGGGTCGAGATTGCCGTCGAACGCTCGGATAATGACCCGAAATCCGGCGTCGATGTCACGGTTCGCGATTTCGGGCCTGGTATTCCCGATGAGCACATTCCGCGCGTTACAGAGCGCTTCTATCGGGTCGATGTCGAGGAAAGCCGTACCCAGAAGGGCACTGGGCTCGGCCTTGCGATCGTCAAGCACATTTTGAGCCGGCACAATGCGCGGCTCACGATACGATCCAAGGTTGGGGAGGGTGCCGCGTTTACTGTTCATCTTCCCGGGCCATGATGCATTCTCCGCAGCCTGTGGATGGCGGACAGCCGCGAAGGCGCATTCAGGGCCGGTCTCTGGCCCGGTTCTTTTTTCCGTTATCTGCCTGCCTTAGATTTTGGTTTCGAACTGCCAACGAAACGAGCCGCATATGCATATTGTCAGCGCCTATGATGAAGACCTGAAATTTCTCGCCGGCCGGGTTGCCGCCATGGGTGGCATGGCCGAGCGCATGATCGAGAATTCCATATCCGCCCTGGTGCACAACGACGCGCCAATGGCACAGAAGGTGATCGCGGCTGACGAGCAGCTTGATGCTGCACAAAGAGAAATCGACGAGCGGGCGCTGGCCGTCATTGCGCGCCGCCAGCCGCTGGCCGACGACCTGCGCGAGATCATTGGCTCGATCCGCATCTCCAGCGATCTGGAGCGTGTCGGTGACCTTGGCAAGAACATCGCCAAGCGTGCAATTTCCGTCGCCATGTCGCGGCAGCCGGTGAAGCTGTTCCGCGGTTTGCAATCGCTGTCGGAGCTCGCCTCGGCCCAACTGAAGGACGTTCTCGACGTTTACGCTTCGCGCGAGGTCAGCCGTCTCGGCTCGGTGCGCGACCGCGATTACGAAATCGATGCCGTGTACACCTCGCTGTTCCGCGAGTTGCTGACCTACATGATGGAGGATCCGCGCAACATCACCTCATGCACGCATCTGCTGTTCTGCGCCAAGAACATCGAGCGAATGGGCGACCATGCCACCAATATTGCTGAGACGATCTACTACGTTGTCACCGCCGAGCAGCTCCCGGCGGAGCGCCCCAAACAGGATCGCAGCCACGATGTGACGGTCGAGGTCGACGACTGAACGTCGGCGATAATCCTAGCGGACCCTGCGTCGTTCGGAGGCAGGTTGGTAAGCAAGCCGCGAGTGATACGTGCAATAGGGGCCGGACTCGCCCGACTCGTTGCCGCAGAAGCTGAAATCGGCGCTCATCGGGTCGCCGTTCGGCCATTTGCAGGTGTGCTCGGTCAGTTCCACCAGCGCCAGATTGCGGGAAATCGGAATGACGACATCTTCGATGGGCCGCAGGTCCTGCCGCGCGATCGCCTCGACATCGAACTGCGCCTTGAGTGCGGTGGCGCCGATCGTCTGGGTCACCGTGCGGCCGGTCCGTGGCGTGCGTCCGCCCGCCGATGCCGCCTTTTTCGGCCGCGGCGAAGAAGACCCAGTTCTTCCACGGCCAGAAAGCTTGAGACGGTGAACCTTGCCGATCACCGCGTTGCGGCTGACGCCGCCAAGCTGTGCTGCGATCTGGCTTGCGCTCAGCCCGTCCGCCCAGAGCTTTTTCAGCTGTTCAACGCGTTCATCAGTCCAGTTCATCGTATTCCGCTCCTTGGCGAAGTGTGCGGAATCGGAATCCGTTCCCGACCGGCCACAAGGCCGGCGTGACGCTACATTTACGCAGAGATTAGAGTCCGCCGCACGAAATCTAGTTCGTTGAGAGCAAACTATCGCATCGCTTGACTCCGTGACAAGAGTCCCGGCTGCAAGCAGATTCGCTTTTCCCGGTTTTCCCCAGCTTGCCCGGGAATCCGGGGCTGCCTTTGCATCGCTAATGTGCTGGAGCAATTGCCCAAACCCCGTCATTCATTGACTTTCTGGGTAAAAACCCGGATAGACGCATAAATTGGACAGCCGCCCGCTGCTGGGCGGCTTTTTTGATTTTTGCCGGTCGGTATTGGCAACTGCCGGAACGGACCGGGGCGTTGCCGGAGGATGCAGATGAGTGGCTCGGCGCTGTATAATACTTTTGCGCGCGCACCCCTGTCGTTTGAGCACGGCGAGGGGTCCTGGCTTGTGACGCCGGGCGGCCAGCGATTTCTCGACTTCGCCGGTGGCATTGCGGTCAATTCGCTGGGCCATGGACACCCGCATCTGGTCGCCGCCCTGACGGAGCAGGCGGCAAAGCTGTGGCATATATCGAATCTCTATGAGGTTCCCGGCCAGTCGCGGTTGGCGGAGCGGCTTGCCGAAGCCACCTTCGCAGACAAGGTGTTCTTCACCAATTCAGGCGCCGAGGCGATCGAGTGCGCCATCAAGACGGCCCGCCGCTATCAATATGCGGGCGGTAAACCGGAGCGCTACCGCATCATCACCGTCGAGGGTGCATTCCATGGCCGTACGCTGGCCACGATCGCGGCCGGCGGCCAGCCGAAATACATTGAGGGCTTCGGTCCCAAGGTCGAAGGCTTCGACCAGATCGCCTATGCCGATCTGGACAAGGTCGAAGATATCGTCTCGGGCGAGACTGCCGCGATCTTGCTGGAACCCGTTCAGGGCGAGGGTGGCATTCGTCCGGTGCCGGCATCGGCGATGCGCAAGCTGCGCGAAATATGCGACCGGCATGGCCTGCTGCTGATTCTGGATGAAATCCAGTGCGGTATTGGCCGTACCGGCAAGTTCTTTGCGTATGAGTGGTCAGGTGTCACGCCGGATATCATGGCGATCGCCAAGGGCATAGGCGGCGGCTTTCCGATGGGCGCCTGCCTGGCGACCGAGGAGGCGGCGAGCGGCATGGTGCCTGGCACACACGGCACCACATTCGGTGGCAATCCGCTTGCCATGGCGGTGGGCAATGCGGTGCTGGACGTGGTGCTGGAAGAGGGTTTCCTGGACGATGTGCAGCGCAAGGCACTTTTGTTCAAGCAGGGCCTTGCCTCGGTTATCGACGAATTCCCTTCCGTTTTCGAGGAGGTGCGCGGCGAGGGCCTGATGCTTGGCCTCAAATGCCGGCCGCCGAATACAGCGGTGAATGCCGCATTGCGCGACCAGAACCTGCTGACCGCTCCTGCCGGTGACAATGTGGTGCGGCTTCTGCCGCCTTTGAACGTTGGCGATGACGAGATCCGCATCGCGCTGGACGCCATTCGAGCCGCAGCCGCCGGCCTGGCTGAAAACGCCGCCGGCGCGGCCTGAGCGTTCGTCATGTCAGCAAGGCACTTCACCGACCTGTCCGATATGTCTGCAGCGGAATTGCGGGGTATCCTGGATGACGCACGTCGCCGTAAGGAACGGCTGAAAGCAGGTGAAACCGAAAGGCCGCTCGCCGGCAAGGCGCTGGCGATGATCTTCGAAAAGCCGTCCACGCGCACCCGCGTTTCATTCGATGTCGGCATGCGCCAGCTTGGCGGCGAAACGATCATGCTGACCGGCACCGAAATGCAGCTTGGCCGCTCCGAGACGATCGCCGACACGGCACGTGTCCTGTCGCGTTATGTGGACGCGATCCTGATCCGCACCACATCGCATGACCGGCTGCGCGAACTGGCGGAATATGCCACCGTTCCGGTCATCAACGGCCTGACCGACGATACACATCCATGTCAGGCAATGGCCGACGTGATGACATTCGAGGAGCACGCCGGCCCGGTAAACGACCGGCTGGTCTCGTGGGTCGGCGACGGCAACAACGTACTTCATTCGCTGCTGGAGGCTTCGGCCAGATTCGGCTTCCGCATGAATGTGGCTGTGCCGGAGGGCAGCGAACCGGCGACACATTATGTCGACTGGGCGCGCGCGAATGGCGGGCGGATCACAATCACAGCGTCCCCCGAGGAAGCGGTAGCGGGTGCCGATTGCGTGGTCACAGACACGTGGGTGTCAATGGGGCAGGAACACCGCGCCCGCGGCCACAACGTCTTCCGCCCATACCAGGTAAACGCCGAATTGATGAAAAGGGCGAACCCCGATGCGTTGTTCATGCATTGCCTGCCGGCGCATCGCGGCGAGGAAGTGACCGATGAGGTTATCGACGGACCGAACTCGGTTGTTTTCGACGAGGCGGAAAACCGTCTCCATGCCCAGAAGGCGGTACTGGCATGGTGCCTCGGCGCTTGAAGCGTGGCAGACGCGATCTTATCTTCGGGCACTAACCCCAATTTGAACGAATTGTGCCTTTCGCCGATACCGCATGGCCGGTAGCTTGGCAGGGTAAATCGGGAACTTGATTTTGAGCGAACAACAACCGGCGCTGGGCGACTTCGGGTTCGCCGGTGACGACAACGTCGTTCCCTTCGACGTGGAGTCGCTGGACGTGCGCGGCCGCGCGGTGCAGCTCGGTCCGCTTCTGGACCAGGTGCTAAGCCGCCACGACTATCCCGAGCCGGTGGCGAACCTGCTGGCGCAGGCGATCGTGCTCACCGTGCTTCTCGGCACGTCGCTCAAATTCGACGGCAAGTTCATTCTCCAGACCCGCTCTGACGGTCCCGTCGATATGCTGGTCGCCGACATCCGCACGCCCGGCTCCGTGCGTGCCTATGCGCGCTTCGATGCCGAGCAGGTGTCGGCTGCTGTAGCTGAGGGTCGCGACGCGCCGGAAGAGCTTCTCGGCGACGGCGTGCTGGCGCTCACCGTCGATCAGGGCGCGCATATGCAGCGTTATCAGGGCGTTGTGCAGCTTGATGGCACATCGCTAGAAGACATCGCCCGTGTCTATTTCCGTCAATCCGAGCAGATTCCGACCGAGGTACGCCTCGGCGTGGCGCGGCAGCTGCTGCCCGGAAGCAACGGGGCCAAGCCCAACTGGCGCGCCGGTGGTGCGATCATGCAGTTTCTGCCCGAATCGCTCGATCGCATGCGTGCACCAGACCTGCATGGTGGAGATGGCGACGATTCCGACCCGGCCCAGGACGGCCCGACCGACGATGCCTGGCAGACGGCACGGGCTTTGTTCCTGACCCTTGACCCGTCCGAGCTCGCCGATCCCACGGTAGGCACCGAGCGGTTGCTCTACCGGATTTTTCACGAACAGGGCGTCCGTGTTTATGATGGCACACCAGTCGTCGACGATTGTTCCTGTTCGCGGGAGAAGATCCGGCAGATTCTCGAAGGCTTCACGGCCGAGGAGATCGCGGAGAGCACCGAGGACGGAGGCATCCGCGTCAACTGCGAGTTCTGCTCCACGGAGTATGTGTTCGACCCGGATGAGTTCTCGGGCGCCGGCTCGTCGCTCAATTGACCGAATGCGCCTGGCCGGGAACGTCCAGCGAAAATGCGGGAATGTCGATCTCGAAGGTCTCGCCGTCGGCGCTGCTCATCGTGTAGGTGCCGGCCATGAACCCCGATGCGGTCGTCAGTGGGCAACCGGAGGTGTATTGGTAGCTGTCGCCGGGCTCGAGTTCCGGTTGATCGCCGACTACGCCGTCGCCGCGAACCTCATGTACCCGCCCGAGCCCGTCGGTGATGCGCCAGTATCGCGACAGCAGCTTCACCCACCTTTGCGAGTTGTTGGCGATCGTGATGCGGTAAGCCCAGAAAAACTCGCCGTCGTCGGGATTGGAACGGTCTTCCAGGAAAATCGGTTCCGCCATCACCTCAATGTCCCGGGTGATCGCTTTGTACATGTCAGTCTCACCTCGCCTGCACTGTCATCCCGATGTGCCAGATAAATCGCGCGTTGTAACCGTCAAAGACATGAGTATGGTCCTGATCATGGCCAAACACCGGCACGAACAGTATGCTTGACGGCTGGGCGCGGCGGCAGATCGACCCGGCGCTGAACCGAACCGCCCGGCAACTGGTGCGTCTCGGTGCAACCCCGAACGCGATTACGGTCGCCTCCTGCCTGATAGGCCTGGCCGCGGCTGCTGCGGTCGCGGCGGGCAACCTCTATGTTGCGCTGTTTCTGCTGCTGGTCAGCCGCATTGGCGACGGCCTCGATGGTGCGGTCGCCAGGATCACCGGCAGCACCGATTTCGGCGGCTTCCTCGATATCGTTCTGGACTTCGTCTTCTACGGCGCGATCCCGCTGGGCTTCGTGCTGCTCGACCCGGCAGCCAATGCCGTTGCCGGCGCGGTGCTGATCTTTTCGTTCTACGTCAACGGCGCGAGCTTCCTCGCCTATGCCGTGATGGCCGAAAAGCGCGGCGCGACAACCGCCGAGCGGGGCTCGAAATCGCTCTTCTTCACCACGGGGCTGGCCGAGGCGACGGAGACCATTCTGTTCTTCGCCGCTTTTTGCCTCTTCCCCGGTTGGTTCCCGGTTCTGGCCTATGCCTTTGCAGCAATCACCTTCTACACGGCGCTGTCGCGCATCGTGCTGGCCGCCTCGGCTTTTCGCAACAAGGCTTAGCCTGCGCGGTCCAGCGCCCGGTCGAGATCGGCGATCAGGTCGTCGGCATCTTCCAGCCCCACCGACAGCCGCACCGTTCCAGGATTGATGCCGAGTTCGGCCCGGGCCTCGTCGGTCAGGTTCTTGTGGGTGGTTGTCGCGGGATGCGTGATCAGGCTCTTGGCGTCGCCCAGATTGTTGGAGATGCGGATGATCTCCAGCGCGTTCTGGGTGCCGAAGGCCGCCTTCTTGCCACCCTTCAGCTCGAAGCAGACCAGCGTCGAGCCGCCCTTCATCTGCCGCGCGATGATGTCGGCCTGCGGATGATCATTGCGGCCGGGATAGATCACCCGCGCGACCTTGGGATGACATGCAAGGTATCCGGCCACGCGCCCGGCGCTTTCGGTCTGCTGCCTCACCCTGAGCGGCAGCGTCTCCAGCCCTTTCAGCAGGGTCCAGGCGTTGAATGGCGAAAGGCTGGGCCCGGTGTGGCGGAAATAGTCGTGCAGGTTCTTGTCGATCCACTCCTTGTCGGAGAGTACAACACCGCCGAGGCAGCGGCCCTGCCCGTCAATATGCTTGGTCGCGGAATAAACCACGATGTGTGCACCGAGTTCGAGCGGCTTCTGCTGCAGCGGCGTTGCGAACACATTGTCGACAACCACCCGCGCACCGGCCGCGTCGGCAATATCCGCGACGGCAGCGATGTCTATCACTTCAAGCGTAGGGTTGGTCGGGCTTTCCAGGAAGAACAGCCTGGTATTGGGCCGCACGGCCGCTTGCCATTCGTCCAGGCTGGTGCCGTCCACCAGCGTGGTTTCGATGCCGTATCTCGGCATCAGCGTTTCGATCACCCAGCGACATGAACCGAAGAGCGCGCGCGCCGCGATCACATGGTCGCCGGCGGTCACACTGCACAGGAGCGCTGCGCTGACTGCCGCCATGCCGGAGGCCATGGCCCGCGCGTCTTCCGCGCCTTCCAGCTGGCACATGCGTTTTTCGAACATGTCGACGGTCGGGTTGGCGTAACGCGAATAGATGAAACCCGGCTCGTCACCCTTGAAGCGTGCTTCCGCCGCTTCGGAGCTCTCATAGACAAAACCCTGCGTCAGGTAGAGCGCCTCGGACGTTTCTCCGTATGATGATCGCATCGTGCCGCCATGCACCAGTTCGGTTGCCGGTTTCAGTGCACGTTTCGTCTCCAGCGTCATGGCAGTGCCTCAAAACAAAAAACCGGCCGCAAATCGCTGGCCGGTCCTCTCGGTCCTTTAGCGACTTGTTTAACGTGGCTGCAAGCCGACCGGCCAAATCACCACGGGATAATTGTCGTTTAGACGGCGCCTGCGCTTGCGTCAATCGCAGAGGCGCTTAAACCTCCGGCCAGGACAAGGCAGGTGGTGAGGTTCCGTTGGCCAAGGCAGGTATTCTCCCAGACACCGAGATTGCCGCACTGTTCGAGAGCGGTGCGCTGAATTCCGATGCAGCGCTCGATGCCGACCAGGTTCAGCCGGCAAGCCTGGATTTGCGGCTGGGCACGACCGCCTATCGCGTTCGCGCAAGCTTCCTGCCCGGTGCGCATCCCGTCGCCGACAAGCTCTCGGCGCTCAAACTGCATGAGATCGACCTTTCAGGCGGCGCGGTGCTGGAAACCGGTTGTGTCTACATCGTGCCGCTGATGGAGCGGCTGGCGCTGCCGGATGACATCTCCGCGTCCGCCAATCCCAAAAGTTCGACCGGGCGGCTCGACATCTTCACCCGCGTGATGACTGACCGGGGCCGGGAGTTCGACAAGATCAGCGCCGGTTATTCCGGCCCGCTCTATCTGGAAGTCAGTCCGCGCACTTTCCCGATTGTCGTTCGCGCCGGCTCGCGTTTGTCGCAGGTGCGTTTCCGCCGTGGCAGCCCGCTGCTCGACGCCGCCGACCTCGGCGGCCTTCACGCACGGGAGACGCTTGTTGCCTCGGACGAGCCCAACATATCGGGCGGCGGCATCGCGCTGTCCATCGACTTGCGCGGCGACTCCAACGGCCTCGTCGGCTACCGCGCCAAGCATCACACGGCAGTCATCGATGTCGACGTGAAGGCTGCCCATGACGTGCTCGATTTCTGGGACCCGCTTTTTGTGCGCGGCACCGGCGAACTGGTGCTAGACCCCGACGAGTTTTATATCCTCGCCTCGCGCGAGGCTGTGCATGTGCCACCGGACTATGCCGCAGAAATGACGCCTTTCGATCCGCTGGTCGGCGAATTCAGGGTCCACTATGCCGGTTTCTTCGATCCTGGTTTCGGCCATTCGGCCGCTGGCGGTACCGGCAGCCGCGCCGTGCTCGAAGTGCGCAGCCACGAGGTGCCGTTTATCCTGGAGCACGGCCAGACGGTCGGCCGGCTGGTCTATGAGCATATGCTGTCGCGGCCGAAGAAGCTCTATGGTTCGGCGCTGTCGTCGAATTATCAGGCGCAGGGCCTGAAACTCTCGAAGCACTTTCGCGCCGGCGACGAGATCATCGCCCACTGAGCATCGATGGGTAGCGCACGAAAGCGCTTGTTGCATCGCCTCCGCGCCGCCTAGAATGATCAATGTCGGCTGGCCGAAGTTGCCTTGGCAACTTCGATAGCGTCATTTCGGGCGAAGCGCGCGTAAAGTATGTCCAGAAACGCCACCCTGCGAAATCCGCGTCTACAGGTTGCTGCTTTTCTCGGGCTTGCGGTTGTGCTGAGCTTCGTGACGATCGTCGCTGCCATGCGCCTGGCCGAACGTGGCGCTGAAGCCGAGTTGCGCCGCAATGCCGAATTTACGCTGGGCCTGCAGGTCGAGACTATCCTCAGCCATCTCGACAAATATCGCCACGTGCCTGCCCTTACCGCGCGCCGGCAAGACGTGCTTGCAATGCTCGCCGATGGCCTGTCGGCGGTAGATGCCGATGAGCTTCATGTCATCGCCTCCAATGTGCGTACGTTGTCCGGCGCCACAGACAGCGCGTTTGCAGCTCCCGACGGCATGAGCATGACCAGCGCGACTGGTTATCTTACGCCCGAGTTGATCGCTGACACCGAACTGGTACGCGCTGCTCTCCAGGGTCGGCTCGGCCGGGCGTCGCTTTCGGCGGAAGCTACCCAGCACACCTATGCGTTCTCCACGGGAGTCAGGCTCGGCCGCGATGTCCGCGCCATCATCATCGTGGCGGCGCCGCTGGATTCCATCGAACAGACCTGGGCACTATCGCCGAATCCCATCATCGCATTCGACGGCCGCGGCCAACTCGTTGCCGGCAATCGTATGGCGCGCGGCAGGGCGACTGAAATTCGGGAGGCCGTTTTCGCCGGAGCGGGTGCTAGCGGAGACCCGATCGCGCTGCCCGACACCGGCAATGCGCGCTTCATTCCATTTCGCCGCTATATCCCCCTGATGGATTGGACGCTGTTCGTCCTGGTATCTGACCGCGCCATTGCCGACGCCGGCCGTTATGCGGCGACGGTGACCGGGCTCGGCGCGGCGCTGGCCACGCTGATCGGCGTCATCATCGTCCTGAGCCTGCAGGAATCGCGCCGCAGACATCGTCTCGAGCGCCTGACGGCACTGCGCCTTGAACGCCAGGTGCGCCAGCGTACCGGCGAGCTGAGCCGCTCCAATGCCCAACTGGCGGTTGAAGTGGAGGAGCGCAAGCTCACCGAGACCGCGCTGCGCAAGGCGCAGGCGGAACTGGTACAATCGACCAAGCTGGCGGCGATCGGCCAGATGTCGGCGGCACTCGCGCATGAATACAATCAGCCGCTCGCCGCCATACGCTCCTATGCCGACAATGCGCAGCTGTTTCTGGAGCGCGAAAAGACGGCGCAGGTTTCCGACAATTTGAGCCGCATTGGCGCCATGGTTGATCGTATGGCAACTCTGTCGAAGACACTGAAGTCCTTTGCCCGCAAACCGCGCATAGATCTTGCCGACGTGCAGCTTGAACAGGTGCTGCAGGACAGCCTGCTTCTGATTGAACATAAGGCCAGGGCCGCCGGCATGAGAATCACATGCGAACCGGACCGGCCCGGTCGCCTGGTGCGCGCCGGACCGGTGCGTCTGGCGCAGGTCTTCGTCAACCTGATCTCCAACGCCATCGATTCAAACACGTTGACTGGGGCCGACGAAATTGTCATTGCTTGGCAGGCCGACGAGGTGACGACCACGATCCGCGTTTCCGACCGGGGTCCGGGCATCCATCCCGACGACGTGCATTCGATATTCGATCCCTTCTTTACCACCAAGGAGGTTGGTGAAGGGCTCGGCCTGGGTCTCTCCATTGCATACAACATCGTTCAGGATTTTGGCGGCAAGCTGAGCGCCCGGGGCCGTGAGGGGGGCGGCGCCACCTTTACTGTGGTGCTCAAGACGGCGGCTGAAACCCGGCAAGTGGAACCGGCCTGATGGGTGCAAATACCGATATCGTGCTGATCGACGACGACAACGATCTGCGCCATGCGCTGGTGCAGGGGTTGGAGCTGGACGGCTATACCGTGGCCGATTTCCCGCGCGCCGAGGCAGCTTTGAGCATGATCACCCGCACCTTTTCAGGAGTTGCGGTATGCGACATCCGCTTGCCCGACATGGACGGCATGACCTTTCTGGCAAAGGCGCTTGAAATCGACCCCGCGCTCCCGGTCATTCTGATCACCGGTCACGGTGACGTGCCGCTGGCGGTGCAGGCGATGCGCAACGGCGCATATGATTTTCTGGAAAAGCCCTTCACGCCGGGCAAGCTGGCCGAGGTTTCGGCGCGTGCGCTGGAAAAGCGGCGGCTGGTTCTCGAAAACCGTGCGCTGCGCGAAAACCTCACCGGCGGCGATGGTGTCGATGAAGTTCTGATCGGAAACTCGCCCGCGATGGTCCGCCTGCGGGCAGAAGTGCGCGCCATTGCGGAAACCGATGCCGACGTGCTGGTTGTCGGCGAAACCGGCTCCGGCAAGGAGGTTGTCTCACGCGCCATCCACCGCCTTAGCGCACGCGCGGGTCAGCCTTTCGTTGCCATCAATTGCGGTGCTCTGCCGGCTGAAATCGTCGAGTCCGAACTGTTCGGCCACGAGAAGGGTGCGTTCACCGGTGCAAGCAGCCAGCGCATCGGCAAACTGGAACACGCTGACGGCGGCACGATATTGCTCGACGAAATAGAGTCGATGCCGCTCGATCTTCAGGTCAAGCTTTTGCGCGCGCTCGAAGCCAAGCAGATCGAGCGGCTTGGGTCGAACCGCCTGATCAAAACGGATGTCAGGTTCATCGCCGCGTCCAAGGCTGACCTGAAAGCCCAAAGCGAGGCCGGCCGATTCCGTGCCGACCTGTTCTACCGCCTCAACGTGGTCAGCATTGCCATCCCGCCGCTGCGCAGCCATGCCGAGGACATACCCGATCTGTTTTTCCAGCTGGCGCGGGAGGCGCGGGCTCGATACCGGCGCGAGATACCGGAAATCTCGCTCGAGCTTCTCGGGCGCCTGAAGGCGCATGACTGGCCTGGCAATGTGCGCGAGCTGCGCAACGTCGCCGACCGGTTTGTCATTGGCCTCGGCACCGATTTCGGGCAGCAACGTCCGGCGGCGGTCAACGGCAGCGCGGCGCCGTTGCGGGAGCGCATGGAGAGCTATGAAAAGTCTGTCATCGAAACAGCGCTCGACCGCCATGATGGCAAGCTGAAGCCCGTCTACGAAGAGCTCGGTATTTCCCGCAAATCGCTTTACGAGAAAATGCGCCGCCACGGGCTTTGAGCGGGTGGAAACCCACCCATTGCCCGTCGCGGATGTTACCGATTCTACCCGTTGCCATTCGCGGTGGTGTCGCGCAGCGTACCGGCCGTGCCCGGTAACGTGCTGTAAACTATCGATATATGCGGAAATGCGCAGGCCAGCGCGAAGTTGGCACGACGCTTGCGAGCGTCTTTGCGAGCCGGCGACACAGCCGGCGTCGGGAGAGATAGGGAGAGACTCCATGAAATATGTGTTGGGTGCGGCAGTTGCCGCATCGGTAGCGTTTGGCGCGGCACCTGCGCTGGCAAATTGCGACGACGGCGAAATGGTCATCAAGTTCAGCCATGTTGTTGCCGCGACCGGCCACCCGAAGGGCGACGCCGCGACACTTCTCGCTGAACGCGTCAACGAGGAGATGAACGGCAAGGCCTGCATGGAGGTCTTCGCGAACTCCACGCTTTATGACGACGACAAGGTTCTCGAAGCTCTGCTTCTGGGCGATGTTCAGCTCGCCGCTCCGTCACTTTCGAAGTTCGAGGCCTACACGCTGAAATACCGGCTGTTCGATCTGCCGTTCCTGTTTGCCAGCCTTGGCGCTGTCGACAGCTTCAACAACAGTGATGCCGGCCGCGGCCTGCTGAAGGTCATGGAACCCGACGGCTACACCGGTCTCGGCTACTGGCTGTCCGGGTTGAAGCAGTTCTCGGCCAAGAAGCCGCTTGTCGAGCCCACCGACGCGGCCGGCCTCAGCTTCCGCGTACAGACCTCCGATGTCGCTGTGGCGATGATCGAGGCACTTGGGGCATCGGCCCAGAAGCTGGCCTTCAAGGAAGTCTACGGCGCGCTGCAGACCGGCGTTGTCGACGGTCAGGAAAACACCTGGTCCAACATCTATACCCAGAAGTTCTTTGAGGTGCAGGATGGCGTTACAGAGACCAATCACCAGGTCCTGGCCTATCTGCTGGTGACCTCGACCGAGTGGCTGGAGGGCCTCGACGCAGATATCCGCGATCAGTTCATCTCAATCGTCGAAGACGTGACCGCGTCGGCAAATGCTTCGGTTGCGGAGACCGAGGCGGCCAACCGCCAGAACATCCTCGACGCCGGCGGCATGATCCGCGAACTGACGCCCGAGCAGCGTACCAACTGGGTCGCGACCATGAAGCCGGTCTGGGACCAGTTCGAAGGCGATATCGGCAAGGATCTGATTGACGCCGCCGTTGGCGCCAACGCCACCAACTAAAACAACAAACCGACACAATCGGCCGGGCGGATGAAATCACCGCCCGGCCCTGCATCGGATGATCTTAGCGGCCGGTGCAGGCCAATGACTTCGGGGGGAGGTCGGCATTATGAACTGGAGCGTGTTGTGGCCCTATCTGGCGCTGCTGCTCATGATCGGCGCTTTCTGGCTGTGGGAGCGCAAGCGGCCCGAGGCGGTTGCCCGGCTCGAGGAAAGCCTCATCGCTGCACTTCTCGCAATCATCACCATCGTTGCGTTCGCGCAGGTTGTCGCGCGCTACGGGTTCAACACCGGCTGGGGCGGCGCGCTCGAGTTGCAGCGCATCCTCTTCGCCTGGCTCATCCTGTTCGGCATGAGCTACGGCATCAAGATCGGCTCGCACCTTGGTGTCGATGCGCTCATACGGTTGTTCCCGCCACGGGCGTTCCGTCTTCTCGCGATTTTTGGCGCGGCCTGCGTGCTGCTTTATGCCCTCATTCTCATTAACGCCGCGTGGCTGACCCTGCTTGGCGTGGACACCAGCACCAATTGGCGTCAAACGGGCGCTGTCGGCTACTGGACGTTTATGTTCCAGCGCGGCACCGGTCTCGACGATCTCCGCTGGCCCGAACTGCTTCAATCCACTTTCGGATTACAGGACCGTGTGCAGCGCTGGATCGCATATCTGATGCTGCCGATCGGACTGTCGCTCCTCGCCTTCCGCAGCTTGCAGGCGATCGGTCAGATCTGGGCTGGCGAACGTGAGCTGGTGATTGCCGGTCATGAGGCGGAAGAGCTCGTTGCCGAGCACAAGGACGAGCTGAAGGGCTGAGATCATGGAAACCCTTATCCTCTTCGCCCTCGTCCTGGGTCTGCTGTTTCTGGGTGTACCGGTGGCGGTATCGCTTGGCCTGTCTTCGGTGCTGGTCATCGCGCTGTTTTCGTCCGACTCCATGTCGTCGGTCGCGCTGCAGCTCTTCACGGCCTCGCAGAACTACACGCTGCTGGCCATTCCGTTCTTCATTCTGGCGTCGGCATTCATGTCCACCGGCGGTGTGGCCAAGCGCATCATCCGCTTCGCGATCGCGGCCGTCGGCCATTTCCGAGGCGGCCTTGCCATGGCATCGGTTCTGGCCTGCATGCTGTTTGCCGCGCTTTCAGGGTCCTCGCCGGCAACGGTGGTTGCCATCGGCACTATCGCAATCGCTGGCATGCGTCAGGTTGGCTACTCCAAGCCTTTCGCGGCAGGCGTCATTGCCAATGCCGGCACGCTCGGTATCCTGATCCCGCCATCTATCGTGATGGTCGTCTATTCGGCCGCGACCGACGTGTCGGTCGGGCGTATGTTTCTCGCCGGCGTCATTCCGGGTCTGGTCGCGGGCCTGATGCTGATGGTGGCCATCTACATCGCCGCCCGCTGGCGCAACCTGCCGGCCGAACCGTGGCGGGGATTCCAGGAACTGCTGAATGGCGGCAAGCAGGCCGGCTGGGGCCTGTTCCTTATCGTCATCATCATCGGCGGCATCTATGGCGGTGTGTTCACGCCGACGGAGGCCGCGGCGGTGGCCGCCGTCTACGCCTTCTTCGTCGCGCTTTTCATCTATCGAGACATGGGGCCGATGAAGGACACGCCATGGGTCTCGGACACCGATTCCAGAAATGCACGGGTCGGCTTCTCCGCCAGTGTCTATTTTCTGGCCTTCTTCTTCGTCTGGATGATCCTGTCCTTTTTCGCGGCGGCGGAATCGGAAACGGTCACGTTCGCCGACCGCACCACGGTCGGGCTCGTATTGTCGCTTGCAATCCTGATCGCCTATGCGATCTGGCGCGATCCCGAGCACAACCCGCTGTCGGTGCCGCGCAATCTCGCGGCGGGCCTGCCGATCTGGGGCCGCAACCTGTCGCTGATGCTGCGTAAGATGCCGGCAGCGTTCTTCCACGACGAGACGCGCAAGGTGATGGTCGACGCCAGCAAGACCACGCTGATGCTGATGTTCATCATCGTCAACGCGCTGCTCTTCGCCCATGTGCTGACTTCGGAGCGTATTCCCGATGCCATCACCGACGTGATGCTCGACTACGGCTTCAACTGGTTCACATTCCTGATAGCAGTGAATCTGCTGCTGTTGCTCGGCGGACAGTTCATGGAGCCGTCCGGCCTGCTGCTCATTGTTGCGCCGGTCGTCTTCCCGATCGCAATGGAACTCGGTGTCGACCCCGTCCATCTCGGCATCATCATGGTGGTGAACATGGAAATCGGCATGATCACGCCGCCGATCGGCCTCAACCTGTTCGTTACGTCGGGCATTACGGGCATGAGCCTCGTGCAGGTAGTCAAGGCTGCGCTGCCGTTCGTGGCTGTCCTGTTCCTGTTCCTGATTCTGATTACCTACGTGCCGATCCTGTCGACTTGGCTGCCATATACCCTGATGGGACCGGAACTCGTGACCCGCTGACCTGTGGGGCTTGCCCCGAACCGCCACTTCTTTCTAGGTTCGGGGCATGGGGGCGGAAACCGAAACCAGGCGCTGCCGCAGCTGCGGCGCCGACATGGCGCTGACAGAGCGCCGCTGGACGGGCATGGGTACCGAGTTCGGCTACCTCTGCGGCAAGTGCGGCTATGAGGCGAAGATGCTGCCGCCGGGCGCGGTCGGCAGCGGCATTCTGATATGGGCGCTCGCTTCGACGCTCGTCACCGCGCTCTTCATGTACGACAAATGGTTCGGTCCCGGTGTCTTCGGCTGGATCGTCATTGCCATGTTCTGGCTGGGTGGCGCATGGGTTTACCTGCCCGCGCTTTGGAAGCTGCGGACCCATCCGGTAACGGGCAGCAGGCGCTCGAAACTGCCCGAGGAGCAACCCGACTCCGACCCGCTGCGCGTCGGCATCAAGGCCGTAGAACGCAAAACCTTATTCGGCGCGCCACTGCTGCTTATCGCCGGCGCGGCCGCAATCCTGATGCTGGCCGCTGTCGTCGGCTACGTGAATGACGTGATCCTGAATTGAGCCTGCGCTACCCGTCGCGCTTCGCAGCCTCGTGCTCTTCCTGCCGCAGCGCTGTTAGCGCGGAGGCGATCAGGCCGGTCGGCACCGCCACAATGCCGAGAGCGACCAGCAGGATCAGAACGGTGAAGAGTCGCCCGAGCAGCGTCACGGGATAGACGTCGCCGTAACCGACCGTGGTCAGCGTGATCGCGGCCCACCAGAGCGCGTCGAAAACGGAGCCGAACGCCTCCGGCTGCGCCTTATGTTCGAACTGGTAGACAACCAGTGCGCAGGCATAAAGCAGTACCGTCGCGACAGCGGCAAATATCGCCACTTCTTCTCTCACGGAGCGCCACGCCGCAGCCAACCGTTCGGCTGCCTTTGCGTAGCGCGCCACCTTGAGCAGCCGGAACAGGCGGAAAAGTCGCAATGTTCTGAGGGCTCTTAGATCGACACCGAACCACGGCAGCACGAGGCCGAGCAGGAAGGGCGCAATCGATAGCAGGTCGACGATACCGTAGAAGCTGAAGATATAGGCTCGCTTGTTATGCGCGGTCAGGATGCGCAGCACATATTCGACGGTGAAGATCGTGATGATGACTATGTCGGTGACGATTAGCAGGTAGCGCACCCAGCGCGGCAGGCCAGGTAGCGTCTCGATGCCCATCAGCAGGGCCGAAAGCACGACGATGACCAGCAGCGCCAGCTCGACGCCCCGGCCGAAGCCCGGATGATTGCCTTCGAGTGCAGTCGCGATGTGGTTGCGCCAGTCCATGCCGCCCATCCCCCAAATGCGGCTATCCGCACTTCGATATGGGATAAAGCCATGTCGCCGGCCGGGCTGCAACTCCGTGCAGCTGCCGCGCGCTGACCCGCGGCGGCAAACTGTGCTTGACACCGGCCGGGCAGGTGACGATCAATGCGCCGGTCGGCGGGTGTAGCTCAATGGTAGAGCAGCAGCTTCCCAAGCTGAATACGAGGGTTCGATTCCCTTCACCCGCTCCAGTTCAGCTGACGATACGCAGGTTGGACAGCTCCTGGCTGATCTCCTTGAATTTCTCCGCCAGGCTTGCGCCTGTGGCGTTCCAGTAGAGCTTTGCCGGAGCGTTGGGATTGCCTGGGTCTTTTCGGAATCGCGATTCCGACGCGCATGCCTTCAGCGCGTCCATCTGCGCCTTTTCCTCGCTCTTGGACGAACTGAGGTCCAGTGACACCGTCATGATGATGATGCCTGCGGTTTTCGCATTGTTGCAGAGCGCGGCAAACTGTTCGTTGAGCGCCTTCGTATAGTTGCTGTTGGAATAGTCGTTCTTGCCGACGGCGTTGGAGGTGCCCATGAAAATGCGGCTGGTTCCCGTGCCGTTGTAGCCCTTTCCGGCATAGCCGTAGGATGAATAGATCGACTTGTTGCCGGCCAGGTCGTTATAGCCGAGCGACGACGGCGTGTAATAGGTGTTTTGTCCGTCGGTCAGTACGATCACGACCTTGTCGTTGCCGTTTTCGGCTTCCGGCCGGCCGTGCGTGAACGGCGCTCCGCTCGAAACCACGCGCCAGCCCCAGGCCAGCCCCTCGGGGACGTTTGTTCCGCCATTTGCCGCCATCGCATCGATCGCGCCGGTCACGGCCGATTTGCCGGCGCTGGTTGTCACATCGGTCAGGGGCGTGATCGCATTGGAAGTACAACTTGCATTGGGTCCGTCGCCGGCGCTTGCTGCGCTGGTCCCGTTCGGCGCCGGTTCGAAATATTTTGGCATGTATCCTTGCCGGTAGGCATTGTCGGAGCTGGTGGTGAGATCGTCCCACCAGTCGTTTTCCGCCGACCTGTTCGAGCCGTCGCGCTTGTCAGTCTCATCCGGCCCGAACATGGGGACGTAGAGTGTGGCCGGGGCGGCCGCGGTCGGCATCGCGTCGTTGATGTTGTAAGGATATGGCCGTGCTTCCACGCAGCCCTGCCAGCTGGCATACGAGCCAAGGACAGGAACGGATGAATAGACGGGTTCGGTCACCGTCGTACATCTCCTGTTCCAGCCATAACCTGTGCACCGGGTGGAGGTTGTCGTGCCCGTCTGTACCTGGCTATAGCCGGTTATCCGCTGCAGGTCGTCGAACATCGAGAACCGGGTGACTTTTTCGTTCTCAGCCAGGCCCCAACCCGAACCTCTTTTGTAACGGATGCCGCCTGAGGCGGTGACCTTCCTGTCGGTCGGCATGGTCGACCAGTCGAAATTCTCATGGTGAACCGGCGAGATGCCGTCGGTATCCATCCAGGTAGCTGACTTGTTGGCAGCACCGACATTGACCGATGCCGCGAAGGGCACCACCCCGAACTGCACCGGTTTCGATATCTGCTTCATCTGCGCGCCTTCGGCGGCAATGGTATCGACGAGTTGCTTGGCCGCTTCCTTGAGCAGTACCATGCGCTTCTTGCCGGAGCCGGAGCCGATATAGTCCATCGAGCCCGAATTATCGAGCACAAGAGCCACTTCAAGTGTGTTCTTCAGGCGCACTTCGGAATCCGCATTGAACTTCAGCTCGGTTTGTGCCGATCCACCGTTCAGGAATTTCTTGAACGCCCCCAGGAAGAATGGTGTGTAGGTCGTTTCGGCGGTCAGCTTGAGTGTGCCGCCGCCGGCATTTTCGTCCGGAAGGATGATCGTGAGCGCTGCCTTGGCCGCATCCTCACCGCTCAGATTGGCTTCGAAGAAGTCACGTGCATGTTGTTTGGCGGCCTCGCCGCCGCCGCCGTCCGATATGTAGCGCGCGGTTGCCACGCCCGCCGCATCGAGCGCGTGCAGCACCGATTGCCTCTGCTGGCTCATCACTGCGTAATCGATGCCCAGCGCAAGCCCGCCCATGATCGGCACGATCGCCACAGCGGTGATAAGCACGTAATTGCCGCCGCGATCGGCCCACAACCCACGAAACATCTCTTCAGGTGCCCCAGTCGAACAGGAAGACCGGCTATTGATGATATATCGGCCGTTAAGAAGAGCTTTCGTACCAGGGTTAACGCGTCCGAAACGCAACCAGTATGTTTATACAGGTATCATATATATTTGTAACTTCAAGTAATACTTCAGTGTAATTCGATCAGTATAGACAATAGTTTTTACGCTTGAATGACAGAGATAGCATATTTGATAACTATCATGGTGAAAGATATTTTGGTAGTCTCAATGAAACGCCATCAGCTTCCATTGATCGCGTGTAGTACTGCTACTGGAATTGCGGTGCCTCCCGCTGCGGTTGGACAATCTGCGGATATACTGCTTGAGCGTGGTTATCCGAGTGGGTCATTGAACCGCCGTATCGACAGGCGTATGTGCCTTTCAACGCAATATTGGAGGTGGCACGTGTCATCCATCAATCGGTTACTCGGCGATACGCCGCTGCGCGTGGCGCTAAAACTCGTCGTGCTGTCGTTTCTGGTCGGCATCGTGATGAGCGCATTCGGCTGGTCGCCCTGGGATGTCCTCTACGGGGTTCGCGAGTTCTTCGTCCGTATTTGGGATCTTGGTTTCGACGCTCTTGCCCGTTTCGGCGATTACATCATGCTGGGTGCGGCGATTGTGGTGCCGGCGTTCATTATATTGCGCATACTCAACTACCGCCGCTCATGAGGCGCGTCACGCGTATGAAGCCGCCGTTTCGAACATTATCGCATGGCGCTCCGCGAGTTCGCTGACGTCATCGGCATAGCCGCCGCCCACCACGCCGACAAGCGGAATGCCGCGGCTCCGGAAGTGCGCGATCACACGCCGGTCGCGCGCGCGAATTCCGTCATTGCTGAGTGAGAGGCGCCCCAGCCGGTCCTGCTCATGCGGGTCGACACCGGCATTGTAGAATACGATGTCGGGCGTCAGCACAGCGGCCATTCGCTCAAGCGCGTCGTCGAGGCACTCCAGATATGCAGCATCCCGCACGGCGTCGGGCAGCGCGAAATCATAACGCGAAGGCACCTTGCGGACGGGGTAGTTCCTTTCCGCATGCAGGGAGAAGGTGAAGACGCGCGGCTCCTCGGCAAATATCTCTGCCGTGCCATCGCCCTGATGCACATCCAGATCGACGACCAGAATGCTGCTCACGCGCCCTGCGGCCAGGAGCATCGACGCTGCCACGCCAACGTCGTTGAATGTGCAGAACCCGGCACCGTGTGCGCGCCGCGCGTGATGGCTGCCGCCTGCGGCGTTGCATGCAATGCCGTTGGCGAGAGCGATATCTGCGGCTATGGCAGTTCCTGCCGCTGCGAGCCGCGCTCTCAGGGAGACGCGCTCGCCGATCGCGAAACCGATCTCGCGTTCAACGGATTTCGGTACCGCGCAGCGCAACACCTGATCGACATAGGTTGCATCATGCGCAAGCCGCAGCCATGCGGCCGGTGCGGGCGCTGATTCCACCAGCGTACCGTCATGCGCCAGCCCGCGTGCGCGCAGGCTACGCATGAGCGCGGAATATTTGCCCATCGGAAAACGGTGATTGACGGCGAATTTCGCGTCGTAATCGGGATGATGAACAATCGGCAGGGCCATGGCTTCTATCTAGGGCCTGTGAGTGCGCCGGGGAAAGGGGGGCGTACAAACTGTCGGGGGACTGGCGGCCTGCCCCGCCAGTCGGACTTGCATGGCGCGATCAATATGTGCAGATGCAGTTTGCATCGCGCCACCGGGTTCCCTTCATGACCGACCAGATAACTGCAGATACCAGCAGGCGCCCGTTCGTCGTGACCAACCGCTCGGTGCTCGCCATCGCTGTGCCGATGACGGTCGCATTCCTGACCACACCGCTATTGGGCGTCGTCGACACAGCCGTTGTCGGCCAGTTGGGTGACGCGGCGCTTCTCGGCGGACTGGCGATCGGCGCGGTCACATTTGACCTGGCGTTCGCGACCTTCAACTTCCTGCGCACCGGTACGACAGGTCTCGTCGCGCAGGCGGTGGGGCGCGAAGACGATGTCGAACAGCAGGCCGTGTTCTGGCGGGCGCTCGCCATTGCTGCCGTGTCCGGCCTGGTCACGATTCTGCTCGCACCGCTCCTGCTTTACGCGGCCGGCGTGTTCTTCGCACCGGAGGCTGCCGTTTACGACGCGCTCGCGCTCTATGTCGGCATTCGCATACTGGCCGCGCCGCTGTCGCTGATGAACTATGCGATCCTCGGATATGTGCTCGGCCGAGGCGAGGGTACGCTCGGGCTCGTGCTGCAGCTGGTGCTCAACGGCTCCAACATCGCCCTGTCCATATTCTTCGGCCTGGTGCTCGGTTGGGGACTGGAAGGCGTTGCATGGGGCACGGTGTGCGGCGAGCTCATTGGCACCGTCACCGGGCTTGCAATCGTCCTTGTCCGGTTTTTCCGCGCCGGTCTCGTGCCGCGATCCCGCGTCTTCGACCTGCAGGCGCTGCGCGCCATGTTCACGCTGAACCGCGACATTCTGATCCGCACATTCGTTTTGATGGCGTCTTTCGCGCTTCTGACCCGCCAGGGAGCGCAGTTGGGCACGCTGACGCTGGCGGCCAATGCCATTCTGATGAACTTCTTTCTGGTCGCTACGTATTTTCTGGACGGTTTTGCCGCTGCTTCAGAACAACTGGCCGGCCGCGCCGTGGGGGCGCGCAACGGTCCTGCTTTCCACCGTGCGGTGCGGCTTATCGCAATATGGGGTTTCAGCGTTGCCCTGGCGCTGATGGCGCTCATTCTCGCTACCGGCGACCAACTGATAAATCTTATGACGACGGCGCCGGATGTGCGGGCCCTGGCGGCTCTTTACATCATCTGGATTGCGGCGACGCCGCTGTCGGGCGTGCTTGCTTTTCAGATGGATGGCGTGTTCATCGGCGCCACCTGGTCGCAGGATATGCGCAACATGATGCTGCTGTCATTCGCGCTTTATCTGGTTGCCTTGCTGTCGCTGGGCGCGCTGTTCGGAAATCACGGCTTGTGGGCTGCGCTTCATATCTTCCTGCTGGCGCGCGGCATCACCCTTTACATGATCATGCGCCGCCGCTCCGCCGCCCTGTTCGCTCCGTGAGCTAGTCGGCGAGCGGCCGGGCTGCCCAACGGTCGACCGTGCTGTCGCGGATATCGAGGATCGAGTTCAGTCCTTCGCGCGCGGCCAACTGGCCGAGGCCACGCACAATGCGTGACGGGAGGCACGAGCCGAGATAGATCATGCCGGTATAGAGTTGCACCAGGTCAGCCCCCGCGCGGATTTTCTCCGCCGCCGTTTCTGTGCTGTCCACGCCGCCTACGCCCACAAGGGTCATTTCCGGGCCGACCGCCTTGCGCATTCTGGCAAGTACCGCCGTCGAACGCGCAAAAAGCGGTTTGCCCGACAAACCGCCTGCTTCGCTGCGCGCCGCGCTTCGCAGGCCGGTGCGCTGCAGCGTGGTGTTGGATACGACCAACCCGTCGACATCCGCGCGGAGCGCTTCCCGGGCGATCGCCGATATCTCCGTTTCGTCGAGATCGGGCGCAACCTTGAGGAAAATCGGAACCCTGCCGCTGCCTACTCCCTGCGTGGCGTCGCGAGCTGCGACAACCCGCGACAGTAGTTCTCGCAGAGCGTCGGCCGCCTGAAGATCGCGCAGACCGGGCGTGTTGGGCGACGAGACATTCACAGTCAGATAGTCGGCGAGCGGTGCAAAGGTTTCCACACCGGCGACGTAATCGCCGACGCGGTCGTCACTGTCCTTGTTGGCTCCAACATTCACACCGATAACACCGGGCGTTTTCCGGCGGTTGGCCAGCCGCTGGCGCGCTGCTGCATGGCCTTCGTTGTTAAAACCCAGCCGGTTGATGACACCGCCGTCCTCAGGCAGCCGGAAAACGCGCGGCGCTGCGTTGCCCGGCTGCGCGCGCGGTGTAATGGTACCGATTTCCGCGAAACCGAATCCCAGCCCCAGCAAGGCGCCCGGCACCTCAGCGTTCTTGTCGTACCCCGCAGCCATGCCGAGGGGATTGGCGAAGGTCAGCCCGGACCTTTTGACGACAAGTCGCGGATCGTGCGGCAGGTTCGCGCGGACAACGCCAGCCGACAGGGCGCGCAGCGAAAGCTTGTGGGCCGCCTCCGGCGGCAATTGCAGGAGAAGGCGCCGGCCAAGCGCGTCGAACATCCGGTTCAAAGCTCGAATGGCGGAAAGACGTGTTTTCCGTCCGAGCCGAGCGGCAACGGTTTCACCCAGGTGACTGCCGTAAGCGCCAGCGGTGCGTAGAGATGCGGAAACAGCGCCCCTCCGCGTGAAGGTTCGTATTTCAGTGCCGCACCGAGTTTCGCCGGATCGACGGCTATGAGCAGCAGGCCATCCTGTCCGGCAAAGTGTTTCTCGGCCGTTTCCATCAGCTGCGCCGCCGTTGAGAAATGGATGAAACCGTCGGCGCGATCGACGGGTGCGCCGTCGAACTGACCGGCCTCTTCCGCCGCCCGCCACAGCGGGGCGGGACAGATTTTGTAGATGAAATTGTCCAAAGCACGCTCCTGACTGCGGCGAGGCTATAGCTTTGATCGTATTTCGGGCGCAATGGCTGCTATGCTGTGGTTCGCAAAAAGGGAGTTCATCATGCGCGGTATTGTCCCGGCGGTTTTCGTTCTGGCTGCGGCCCTGCCGTTCGCCGGACAGGGTATGGCGGCTGAGCGTTTTCAGCTTGAGCGCACCGAAGGCGGCTTCGTGCGCATGGACACCGAGACCGGCCAGATGTCGTTCTGCGAAACCGGCTCCGGCGGCCTGACCTGCAGGAATGCAGGCGGCAATCCGGCCGTCGCCGGCCGCATCGAGGCGCTCGAGCAGCGCGTCGATGAACTGGAAAAGCGCGTTGCCGAGTTGGACGGAGCGGCTAACAATGCGCTGCCATCCGATCAGGAGTTCGAACAGACGATGAGCCTGATGGAGCGCTTCATGCGCCGGTTCATGGGAATAGTGAAGGAGTTCGAGACTGAAGCCGGGCAAGAACGGGAAGCTGCGCCGGATCGGACCTGAATGTCTGGACCGGCCTTTCCTGCTCGACGCGATGAAGGATCGGCAGGTTTTTGTCGTAACCCAGGCCGACAAACACGATCGACAGGACAAACATGATGCAGGCGAGCAGGAACACGCCCTGCGCAAACCGGCCGTAGACTTCGCGCACGGTGTTTCGGAACACCTGTTTGGACTCCGGGTTCGCCGGCCGGCTTTTGTCGTCGAGATATAGCCACATCTCGGTATGGCGCGGACTCTTCCGGCCTGCCTCGAACGCCTTGACGAGCAGGATGGTCGCCATGCCCAGCGCCATAACCGCACCTGCCCGGAAGGCGATTGCGGGATTGAACGAAAAGCTGAGCATGATCAGCCCAATGGCCAGCCAGCCGAACAGTACGGCTCTGCCCACACATATCATCGCGACCTGGCGGAACTTCTCCATCAGCTTTGCTCCGACTGTCTGAGACTTTAGTCCAATGCAGCAGTCGGGCAAGTCACAACCCGGCGAGTGGTATGTGTCCATTGTTGCATCGCAGCTTGAAAAGCTGTGGCATCCCCGCATAATCCCCGGCGGGAGGCACGCCCTTGCGGCGATGTATGGGCGTGGAGGTTTCGTGGCATCTGGCTGCAAATTCGTCATTGCTGACGATCATCCGTTGTTTCGCGGCGCTCTGAAGCAGGCGCTGGCCGGCGTTGAGGGCGAGAATTCCGTTCTCGAGGCCGGCGACTTCGATTCCACCAAGGCGTTGATCGCGGAAAACGACGATGCCGACCTTCTGCTGCTCGATTTGACGATGCCTGGCGCCAGCGGCCTGTCGGGGCTTGTAGCGCTGCGCGGAATTCACTCCTCAATGCCGGTGATCGTCGTTTCGGCTCGCGACGATCCGGAGACCATCCGCCGCGCGCTCGAACTCGGCGCGTCGGGATTCATCTCCAAGTCCGCAGGCATGGATGTCATCCGGGATGCGGTAAAGACAGTACTCGCCGGGGGTGTCTATACGCCGGAAGGTACCGAGCTCGGCTCTGAGGGGGACCCGGAGATATCCGACGTTATCCGCCGGCTTCAATCGCTTACGCCGCAGCAGACGCGGGTTCTGGGCATGCTGGCGGAAGGCAAGCTCAACAAGCAGATTGCCTATGAGCTTCAGGTCTCCGAGGCTACGGTGAAAGCCCATGTTTCCGCCGTCCTGCAGAAGCTGGGCGTGGACAGCCGCACCCAGGCGGTGATCATGCTCTCTCGTATAGGAGCCGACCCGGTCGGCTAGCCTATTCGGCTGCCGCCGGCACGCGCTGAAGCCGGTTGAGCACTGTCCGCAGCGCCGCCGGTTTTACGGGCTTGTTGAGTACCGGTATCTCCAGCTGCGCGGCCTGCGCGCGCACCTCGTCGGAACGGTCTGCGGTGATCAGTACCGCCGGCAGATTGATGCGGTGAAACTGGCGGACGCGCTGGATCGCTTCAAGCCCCGTTTCCTTGTCGAGGTGGTAATCCGCGAGAACGATGTCAGGCTTGGCGGCACGGCTGCCGAGTTCGGCGTGGCGCTCCCAGCTCGGCTGCGTTTCGACCGCACAGCCCCAGCCTTCGAGCAGAAGGCGCATACCGTCGAGAATGCCGGCATCGTTGTCGATACACAGGACGGCCATGCCATCGAGCGCGGTCGGCGGCCGCTGCGGCGGCTCGTCGGCGACGGCTTCGGTTTCGACCGCCTCGAGCGTCGCGGTCGGCACGATGACCGAAAACCGTGTGCCCTTGCCGGCGAATGATTCGATCTGGATTTCCAGCCGCAGCACGCGTGCGATGCGGTCGACGATCGAAAGGCCGAGCCCCAGGCCCTGGGCTTCGCGGACGCCTTCTTCCAGGCGGGTGAATTCGCGGAACACCGTGTTCAGCTTGTCGGCGGCGATCCCGATGCCTGTATCGTGAACCTGCAGTTCGATCAGGCCGCCGCGGCGTCTGACGCCGACCAGAACCCGCCCGGAGCGGGTGTATTTGATCGCGTTCGACACCAGGTTTTGAACCAGCCGGCGGAACAGGTTGCGATCGGTCGAAATGGTTGCGCTCGATGGAACAATGCGCAGGTCGAGGTTCTTTTCGTTGGCCAGCGGCTGGAAGTCCGTCTGGATCTGGCGCAGCAGACCGTCAACGCTGAACACGGATCTTGCGGGCTTCAGCGCGCCGGTGTCGAGGCGTGAAATATCGAGCACCGCGCCAAGGATCGTTTCCACCGAGTCGAGCGACGATTCAATGCTCTGAATGGTCTCGAAGCGTTTGTCGCCCGTCGTGGTTTCCATTACCGACGCGCAGTAGAGCCGTGCGGCATTCAGCGGCTGCAGGATGTCGTGGCCAACCGCCGCCAGAAAACGTGTCTTGCCCAGATTGGCTTCTTCGGCGATCACCTGCGCCTGGGCCAGTTCCTCGTTCACTTCGACAAGTTCAGCCGTGCGCAGGGCAACCCGTTGCTCCAGCGTTTCGTTGGCCCGCTTCAGCGCCAGGTCGGCCTCCACACGCGCTGTGATGTCGGCATAGGTGGCGACGATGCCGCCATCCGGCATCGGATTGGATTTGACTTCAATTGTCCGGCCGCTGGCCTTGAGCTCCATCTGCCACGGCTTTCCAACCGTAGTCAGGCGTTCCAGCACATGGTTTTCGCGGTCGGGCGAGATTTCGCCGCGATCGATGAGGTCACGCAGGAATTCCGCCATCGAAATGCCTACCTGACCCAGCTGATCGGGCAGCCCGAAAAGGTTCCGGTACTGCCGGTTCCAGCAGATGAGGCGCAGATCCTTGTCGAAGACCGTTATGCCTTCTTCCATCTGGTCGAGTGCGGTCTGCAGCAGGTCACGGTTCTGCTGTAGCGCTTCGGAGGCATCGTCGAGCAGCCTCAGCGCATCGCGGGTCGAACGGTCATTGCGCTGAAACATCAGCGACAATATGAGCCGCGACGACGATGACCCGACGGCGCTGGCCAGCAGCTGTTCGGAAAAGCGGATAACGGCCATGGACGCCTGCTCCGTGCCGGTGAGCAGAACGCCCTCCTTCTCTTCGTAGCTCTGGAACGACCGTTCGGTGCGCTCGACGCCGAGATAGCGGCCAATGGTGTCTTTCAGGTCGTTGACGGTGACGGCAGTGCGAAAGCGGCGCAGTACCGGGCGCGGACTGGTGTCGCGCGGCACGAACAGGGCTGCCTGGATACGCTCAAGCGGGTGCGCCTGGCGGCTCAGCGAACCGAGCACGAAAAACAGAGTATTGATCGCCAGGCTCCACATAACCCCGTGGTTGAGCGGCTCGGCGACAGTGCCGAACAGCGCCTGCGGCCGCAGGTCGGCAATGCCGAAAAGCCCGGTGCGCAATATTTCGGTGTCCGGCGGTGCCAGTGACGGCAGCAGGAGCGTGTAAGCCCAGGTGAGGCCGCCGGCGATCATGCCCATGGTTGCGCCCCGGGCATTGGCGCCGCGCCAGATCAGTCCGCCAAACAGCGCCGGGGCGAACTGCGCGATCGCGGCGAACGAAATCAGGCCGATCGCCGCCAGGCGGGTGTTGTGGGTGGTCTCGCGATAATAGAGGAAGGCGACAAACAGGACGATGAATATCGCGGCGCGGCGGATGTTGAGAATGGTCGCGGTGAGATCGGCCTTTTCACGATAGTCCGGCCGCAGATAGCGGCGCAGGAAAAGCGGGATGGCGAGGTCGTTGGAGATCATGATCGAAAGCGCCACGCTGGCCACGATCACCATGGCCGTGGCGGCCGAAAGCCCGCCGACAAACGCCGCCAGCGCCAGAAGGTCGTTGCCCTGCAGCAGCGGCAGCGAGAGTACGTAGAGGTCCGAGGTGGTTCTGTCGCCGACCGTCGCCAGACCCGCAAACGCGATCGGCACCACGAACAGGTTGATCAGAACGAGATATAGCGGGAACAGCCAGCTTGCCGTCTTCAGTTCTTCTTCGGAGCGGTTCTCCACGATCGTCACATAGAATTGCCGCGGCAGCATGATGATCGCGAAGCCGCTGAGCGTGGTCAGCACGACCCACGTTCCGAGCGATGTCCGGTAACCCAGTGCGGCGGCCACATCTGCGTTTTCGGCCGTCCGGCGAAAAAGGTCCGCTGGCCCGTCGAAAAAGAAGAATGTGACGGCGATGCCGAGCGCCAGGAAGGCGGCGAGCTTGACCACCGATTCCACCGCCACGGCCAGCACCAGGCCGTTCTGGTGCTCCGTCGCGTCGGCATGGCGGGTGCCGAACAGAACGGCAAAAACCGCAAGCAGCATCGCCACCATCAGCGAAATGTCGCCGATGAAAAGGTCATCCGCGGGCGGCCGGCCGTTATAGTGCTCGACCAGAAGGCTGACGGAATCCGACACTGCCTTCAGCTGCAGTGCTATATAGGGGATGGTACCGAGCGTCGCGATAATGGTGGCGATCGACGCGACTGCAAAACTCTTGCCATAGCGCGCGGCCAGAAAGTCAGCGATCGAAGTGATCTTCTCCGATTTTGCCAGTCGGATGATCTTGCGGATGACCGGAAAACCGAAAACGAAAACCAGGACCGGGCCGATATAGATCGCAAGGAACTCCCAGTTCCGCTCAGACGCCAGTCCGACGGATCCGAAGAAAGTCCATGATGTGCAGTAGATCGCCAGGCTCAGCCCGTAGATAAGTGGACGTGGGCTGTCGAAACGCCTGCGCGCCGCGTAGCGGTCGCCGAGGCTCGCGATTGCAAACAGCAGCGAAACGTAAGCGAGCGCGACAATTGCAATTGCCCATCCCTGCACGGGCAAGTCCTCCCATGACCTGTTTGCGCCGGCTGTGAACAGGATGCAATCACAGCTGCCCGGCGCTGTCCATCGCGCTCCCGGGTTGCTTTGGCTGCGAATTTGCATAACCCTTGTGCTTCATCGCCTGCGCCCGGTGGCGGCCTGGCATTGATTCTGCGAGGGGAGTTATCGAAATGCTCAAGGAATTTCGTGAGTTCATTGCCAAGGGCAATGTCATGGATCTCGCCGTCGGCGTGATCATCGGCGGCGCATTCGCGTTGATCGTGAAGTCGCTCACCGACGACATCATCATGCCTATTGTCGGCGCGATCTTTGGTGGTCTCGATTTCTCCAACTACTTCGTCGGCCTGTCGGATTCGGTGACGGCAACAACCCTCGATGCCGCGCGCGAGCAAGGCGCGGTCCTCGCATACGGCAACTTCATCACCGTCCTGCTCAACTTCCTTATACTCGCGTGGATCATCTTCATGATGGTCAAGGCAGTGAACAACATTCGCCGCAGCATGGAGGAAGAGAAGGCCAAGGACACGACTCCTGCGGCTCCGCCAGCCGACGTCAAGCTGCTGACCGAAATCCGCGATCTTCTGGCCAAGAAGTAGCGCCGGTGTCACCAGCCCGCCTGTGGGCCAACAGGCGGGCTTTGCCTGGATGCCATTCGCGGCGCTAGACAGGCGGCCACGACATGTCCGCCCTCTTACCGTTCCGGATGACGCCATGGCTCTGATCGATGATTTGCGCGCCGAGGCGCGCCTTGCTCCCGAAAGCGGCATTGTTGCCGTGGCCAATTACGGGCGCGGCAGGGAAGGTCTGATCCCGCTTTGGGCCGGCGAAGGTGACCTGCCGACGCCCGATTTCATATCCGCACCGGCCGCCCGTGCGCTGGAGGACGGGGAGACCTTCTACACCTATCAGCGCGGCATCCCCGAACTCAGAGGCGCGCTTGCCGCATATCACTCGCGCGTATTCGGCAAGGATTTTTCGCCCGGGCAGTTTTTTGTCACCGGCGGCGGCATGCAGGCAATCCAGCTCTGCCTGCAGGCAACGGTCGGCGCCGGGAACGAACTCATCTATTTCGCACCGGCCTGGCCGAATATCTTCGGCGCATCGCTCGTTGGCGGCGCCAGTCCCGTCGCGGTGCAGCTTGATTTCGGCGCCAATGGCTGGGCGCTCGACGCCGATCGGCTGGGTGCCGCCATCACCGGCCGCACCCGCGCAATTTTCGTCAACTCGCCGTCCAATCCGACCGGCTGGACGGCGGACCTCGAAACGCTGCAGCGTATCCTGGAACTGGCTCGCCGCCACGGCCTGTGGATCATCGCCGATGAAATCTACACCCGCTTCTTTTACGGCGGCGCGCGTGCTCCTTCCTTCCTCGACATCATGGAGCCGGAAGACCGCATTCTGTTCGTCAACACCTTCTCCAAGAACTGGGCGATGACCGGCTGGCGCATTGGCTGGATCATGGCGCATCCCTCGCTCGGGCAGACTTTCGAGAACCTGATCCAGTATTCCACCTCGGGTGTTGCCCAGTTCATGCAGCGTGGCGCCGTGGCGGCACTGGAGCAAGGTGAGGCGTTCGTCGAAATGCAGGTGGAGCGGGCCCGTAGCGCACGCGACATTATGTGCGGCGCACTCGAAGCAACGGGCCGGGCGCGCGTCAGTCCGCCGCCCGGTGCTTTCTATCTGTTCTTTGCGGTGGATGGCGTCACCGATTCGCTCGCGGCGGCGTTCGACATTGTCGACAAGGCGCGTGTTGGCCTGGCGCCGGGTTCGGCGTTCGGTGAGGGCGCGGAAGCCTATTTCCGCATCTGCTTCAACCGCCGCCTCGATCAGGTCGAGCAGGCCGCCGAGCGGCTGGCGTCCTGGATCTCATCGCGCTGAGAGTTCCGCCATTGCCGTCGAGCGGCTGAGTCGGGGAACCGGCGGCCGCAAGCGGCGCATCGCGCTCCAGCAGATCGGCCAGATGCGCCGCGCTTTCGACCAGGCTGCGCCGCGCTGCGGCGTCGAGCGCCTTCAGACGCGTCAGTGCCGCCTCACCCAGCGGACGCGGCGCTCCTGCTATAATCGCCCGGCCTGTGTCGGTCAGCCTCGTGTGCACGATACGTCGGTCGGCCACGGAACGATATCGTTCTATGATGCCGCGCAGCTCCAGATTGTCCAGGATCGTCACCACCGTTGCGGCGCTGATATCCGCATAGGCCGACAGCGCAGTCGTCGTCACCTCGCCGAGCTCCAGAATGCCGCGGCAGACGACGAGCTGCGCCGAGGTGAGCCCGCACTGCTTGGCCACCGCCCGCGACTGCACATCGTTAGCACGCACAATACGCCGGATCGCCTTTTCGAGGGACAGTGCTTGCTGGCGCAGGCTGTCGGCCTTTGCCCGATGTCGAGGTGCCATACCAGTGTCTCATTTGACTTCTAATAATTAGAACTATAACTAACGCCGCGAAAACGCAATCACCCCTCAGGAGGCTCAACGGACATATGTGTGGAATCTGCGGCGAGATACGGTTCGATAATGCGCCGCCGTCTGCGACGGCAATGGCGGCAATGCTCGACGCGATTGCGCCGCGAGGCCCCGACGGGTCGGGCTACATCCAGCACGGCAGCGTAGCGCTGGGCCACCGCCGGCTGAAGATCATTGACCTGTCCGAGAAATCGCGACAACCGATGACCGATTCCGCACTCGGTATCACGATCGCCTTCAACGGCTGCATCTACAACTATCCCGAGCTGCGCGCGGAGCTTGAGGCGAAGGGTTATTCCTTCTTTTCAACCGGCGACACCGAGGTCATTCTCAAGGCTTGGCACTGCTGGGGCGAAGAGGCGGTCAGTCGTTTGCACGGCATGTTTGCCTTCGTCATTTGCGAACGCGAAAGCCGCCGCACGATCATGGTGCGCGACAGATTCGGCATCAAGCCCCTCTACTATTCCGAGCTGCCCGGCGCGCTCCGGTTCGCGTCGTCGCTGCCCGCACTGGTGAGGTCCGGCGGTGTCGATACGTCGATCGATCGCGCTGCCCTGCACAACTATATGAGTTTCCACGCGGTGGTGCCGCCGCCGCGCACGATCTTGAATGGTGTGCGCAAGCTGCCGCCGGCAACGATCCGCATCATCGAACCGGACGGGTCGAAAGCCGATCGCATTTACTGGAACCCGCCTTTCGACCGCGACCCGGCACACAGCGGTCTGTCGGCACAAGACTGGCGCGAGCGCGTGCATGACGCGCTGCAGCTGGCCGTGAAGCGCCGCATGGTGGCCGACGTCCCGGTCGGCGTCCTTTTGTCGGGCGGCGTCGATTCCAGCCTGATCGTGGCGCTGCTGGCCGAAGCCGGCCAGCACGGGCTGATGAGTTTCTCTGTCGGCTTTCAGGAAGCAAAGGGCGAGAAGGGTGACGAGTTCGTCTATTCCGACCTGATCGCGGAACGCTTCGGCACCGATCACCACAAGATTTTCGTGCCCTCGTCGGAGCTGATGGACGCACTGCCCGGCACCTTCGCAGCAATGTCGGAGCCCATGGTCTCTTATGACAATGTCGGCTTCTACCTTCTGTCGAAGGAAGTTTCGAAACACATCAAGGTGGTGCAGTCGGGTCAGGGCGCCGACGAGATATTTGCGGGGTATCACTGGTACCCGCCGCTGCAAAATTCGAACGACGTCGTGGGGGATTACGCCCGGGTCTTCTTCGACCGCGACCATGCGACCCTGAAGACACAACTCGGCGATGAGTGGATTGCCGACAACGACGCCAGCCGCGAACTGGTTGCCGAACATCTCAATCGCGCCGGTGCCGATACCCCGGTCGACCGCGCACTCAGGCTCGACGGCACGGTGATGCTCGTCGACGACCCGGTGAAGCGCGTCGACAACATGACGATGGCGTGGGGGCTGGAGGCGCGTGTTCCTTTCCTCGATCACGAACTGGTCGAACTGGCTGCCCGTATCCCGCCCGAGCACAAGCTGCGCGACAACGGCAAGGGCGTGCTCAAGGATGTTGCTCGCAAGGTGCTCCCGTCAGAGGTCATCGACCGCAAGAAGGGCTATTTCCCCGTGCCGGAGCTCAAATATATCGACGGGCCATACCTCGATCTCGTGCGCGATGCGCTGGGTTCCGCGCCAGCGCGCGAGCGTGGGCTGTTCCGGCAGGACTATCTCGACCGCCTGTTCGCCAATCCGGCTGACCACATCACTCCGCTGCAGGGCTCCGAGCTGTGGCAGGTCGGACTGCTCGAACTCTGGCTGCAGACGCATGGGATCTGACGCAATGACCGGCGACGGCAAGAAGGCGGGTACGCGGCGGCAACGCGCCGACGGCCAGATGAGCGTTCGCCTCAAACGCATGCGCGGCGAATCGCTCAAGCCGCCGATCGCTTCTGTCGCCGACGACGGCGAGGCGGCAAAGCCGCACGCCATGCTTGATTGCGGCTGGGGCAAGCTGATCTTCGCCCAGACCTTCCAGACCAACGAGGGTATTGTAGAGGCGCTGCGCCGCGAGGGGCGCGACCGCCGGGATATCGCGTTTTATGTGCGCGATCCGCATGTGCTTCTGTCGTTGGCGCCGCAGGAGATATTCCTCGATCCGTCGCATTCCTACCGGCTTGAGCTGCCGACCTACCGCGCCGGCAGCCAGCAGCCACGCGGCTACTTCATTCGACGCTTGTCGTCGCAAAGCGATGCGGAGGCGGTGAACGCCATCTATGCCGCGCGCAAGATGGTGCAGGTGAATCCGGACTTCTTCTGGTCGAGCCGCGACAGCCGCTCCATCACCTGTTTCGTGGCCGAGGATGAGGCAAGCGGCGAGATCATCGGCACCGTGACCGGTATCGATCACCGCCGGGCATTCGACGATCCAGAACGCGGTTCGTCGCTCTGGTGTCTGGCGGTCGATCCGCAGGCCCGCCATCCCGGCATCGGCGAGATGCTGGTGCGGCGTGTCGCCGAGCATTTCAAGGCGCGGGGTGCTGCCTTCCTCGACCTCTCCGTCATGCATGACAACGAACAGGCGATTTCACTCTACGAAAAGCTTGGTTTCCACCGAATTTCCATTTTCACGGTCAAGCGCAAGAATCCGATCAACGAAAAGTTCTTCGCACCCCAGATAGAGTCCTACGACGCGCTCAATCCCTATGCCCGGATCGTCGTCGACGAGGCACGGCGCCGCGGTGTGCATGTCGACGTGCTTGATGCCGAAGGCGGCTTTTTCAGGCTTTCTTTTGGCGGCCGCTCCATCAAATGCCGCGAGGCTCTGTCGGAGCTCACCTCCGGCGTTGCCATGTCGATCTGCGACGACAAGGCGGTCACGCGCCGCGTGGTGGAGAAAGCCGGTCTTGTCGTGCCGGAGCAGATCGAAGCCGGCAGTGGCGAGAAACAGGTTGCAGCGTTTGTGAAAAAGCACGGCCGCGTGGTGGTGAAACCGGCACGCGGCGAACAGGGTCGCGGCGTTGCCGTCGGCCTGGAGAAGTTGCAGGACGTTAAAGCCGCAATCGCCACCGCGCGCGAGGTCTGCGACCGCGTCCTGGTGGAATCCTGTTTCGACGGCAACGATCTGCGACTGGTCGTCATCGACTACAAGCTGGTTGCGGCGGCGCTGCGGCGCCCGCCGCAGGTCGTCGGCGACGGCCGGCGCTCGATTGCCGAGTTGATCGAGGCGCAGTCGCGCCGGCGCGCGGCAGCCACCGACGGCGAAAGCACAATCCCCGTTGACGACGAAACCAGCCGCTGCCTCGCCTCCCAGGGCTTCGGCCTTGATGACGTGCCGGACGAAGGTACCGAAATCCTGGTGCGCAAGACCGCCAATCTCCACACCGGCGGCTCCATCCATGACGTCACCGACATCGTACACCCTGAACTTGTCGATGCCGCTTGCCGCGCCGCGCGTGCCATCGGCATTCCCGTGGTCGGCATCGATTTCATGGTTCTGGCAGCGGACAGGCCCGATTACGTGTTCATCGAAGCCAATGAACGACCGGGGTTGGCGAACCACGAACCGCAACCAACGGCAGAACGTTACCTCGACCTGTTGTTTCCCATGTCCCGTGTGAGGCATGATGAGGCGGTCGCGGAAACATGAAATGCCGAAACTGAATATAGATACCGATTTCCTGATCGACTCGCTGGAAGCGCTGCTGTCGATCGACAGTCCGACGGGCTACACCGACAACGTCGTCCGTCACACGACCGAGGAACTGCAGCGCCTCGGCCTGGAACCTGAGCTGACGCGCCGCGGCGCGATCCGTGCCGTCATGCAGGGCGGCCGGCGTGAGGGCGCGCGCGCCGTCGTCACCCATCTCGACACGCTGGGCGCTCAGGTGAAACGCGTCAAGGAGAACGGGCGGCTGGAGCTTGTCCCGATAGGCCACTGGTCGGCCCGTTTCGCCGAGGGTGCGCGCTGCAATATCTACGCCGAGACCGGCAGTTTCCGAGGCTCCATCCTGCCGCTCAAGGCGTCGGGCCACACATTCAACGATGAGGTCGACACCCAGCCCGTCGGGTGGCCGCATATCGAACTGCGCGTGGACGCGATGACACAATCCTATGCGCAGACCCGCGCGCTCGGCGTCGACGTGGGCGACTTCGTCGGCATCGACCCTGGCACGGAGTTTCTGGAAAACGGCTTCATCAACTCGCGCCACCTCGACGACAAGGCCGGCGTCGCCATAGCCCTCGCGGCGATCGAGGCGCTCAACCGCGAGCGGCCCAAACTGCCCGTCGATATCCACTGGCTGTTCACGATCGCCGAGGAGGTGGGTGTAGGCGCGGCGTCCATTGTCACGCCTGACATCGCTTCCATGGTCACCGTGGACAACGGCACCTCCGCGCCCGGACAGAACTCGGCCGAATTCGGTGTCACCATCGCCATGGCCGATCAGTCAGGCCCGTTCGACTACCACCTCACACAAAAGCTGGTGGAACTGTGCCGCGAAAACGAGATCGACTACCAGAAGGACATTTTCCGCTACTACCGTTCCGATTCCGCATCGGCCATCGAGGCCGGCCACGATGTGCGCACCGCACTTCTGGCGTTCGGCATCGATGGATCGCACGGCTATGAGCGGGTCCACAGCCACGCGCTGACATCGATTGCGGAACTGATCACGGCCTATGTGGCCTCGCCGCTCGGTATCAAACGGGACATGCGGCAACTGTCCGATCTGGAGGGCTTTACCGAGCAGCCAATGGAAGAGGCCGAACAGCCACCGCTGCCGCCCGAGGCGGACAGCACGGATTAGCTTCAGCGGCTACTGGCGGCGGAATTCGATCTCGCCGGAAACCACCCAGCTGTTCGACGCACGGTCGAAAAACTGGCTTTGCACCAGAAAGGCGTCATCCTGCGGAGGGGTAACGAAGGTTCGCACCTTCACCATCTTGCCGGCGTCTTCGACCTGGGCTTCGGTGACGATCATGTTTTCGGCGATGCGCAGCGTCACATTCACAAGCCCGTGGTTCGCGGCAGCGCCCAGGAAATTGCCGGTGAGCTCGTCGCCGACGATCCTGAGTTTGCCTTCCAGTTTCTGCGCACCCTTGGTGGTTCCGCATTTGCCGGTATTGCTGAGTGCGGTTTCTGCCGCGTCAAAACTGGCAGAGATGCGGCAGGTGATGCGGGTCAGTTCCGAGCGCAGATTGGGACGTGCCTCGCCGCTGCCGCGCCAGTCGCCCTGGAAGGCGGCGAGAATCTCCGCGCCCTCCGCGGCATGCAGCGGACCGGCCGCGGAAACCCCGATGAGGGCGGCGGCCGCCGATCTGGCGATGAGCTTGTGAAATCCCGGCAAGTCCGAACCTCTCTCGTTTCAGGCAGCGCGCCCCATAAGCCGCCGAAGTGTCAGGATCAAGGCGGGCAGGAAAGCAAGGTTCGCAACCAGTGCCACGCACAACGTGGTGATGATCAGGAAGCCGAGATTGGAGACCGAGGGCAAGCTTGAGAAGAGCGTGCCGAACGACCCGGCGACGAACATGAACGTGGCCGAAACCAGTGCCGGCGCAACTTCCAGGATTGCCTCGTGCATTGCCTTGCGGTCGGTCATGCCCGATCGGTGATTGGCCAGGAACGCGTTGATCACATGCACCGCGTTGTCGATCGAAATACCGAACGCAATTGTGAGCGCGATCACATGCGCAATGTCCATGGGCTGGCCGATCGCCCACAGCGCGGTTTCGATGAACAGCACCGGTATGAGGTTGGGCAGCAGCGCGGCCAGCGACACCAGCGGAGCCCGCGACCCAAGCATGATGACGAAAATGCCGAGCACGATCGCGATGATCAGGCTGTTGCGCAAATCGTTGACGATGTTGGGTATCTCGATGGCGGCCAGGATCGGATAGCCGGTCACCACCGCGCCTTCGATGCCGTTGGCGTCAAGCTCGCGCACAACGTCGCCGGCAGCAGCGAGCGCCGTCGCCGGGTTCATTCCATAAGGCACCGACCCGGTGATCAGATATTCGCTTCTGTCGTCAGAGAGAAAACGGCCGCGCATGTTGTCGGGCGCTTCGTCCATCGCCTCGGCCAGCGCCGATGCCGACATGCCGCTAGTTGTGACTCGCGCCAGCGAAACTGTACGGTCGCGCCCGATCTCACTGCCAAAGGCGCGCTCGGCCTTGCCCAGCGCATCCAGCGCCTCCGTGTCCGACCAGGTCTCGCCTTTGGGTACGGGCAGCAGCATGTAGATCGGCGCCACGCCGCCGAAAATCTCCACCGCCAGTTCCTCGCCGTTTGCGGCTTCGGAATCGCGCGGCAGCTGGGCGGTGATGTCGTGCTGCTCGTCGACGAAAATGTGGCCGGTCGAAAACACGGCCGCTGCCACCACAGCCGCCAGGCCGACGAGGCCGGGCCGCCAGATCGCGAAGCGCGAAACCGCATCGCCCACGGGCTCGAACACGCCCTGTCGTTTGCCCACGCGGATGCGGCCGCCGAAATAGTAGAGCAGCAGCGGCATGACCACCATGACGGCGATGAAGGCGATCATCACTGCCGTGGAACCCAGAAACGCCAGCGAGCGCAGTGCCTGGTTGCCGCTGAATGCGAACGAGCCGAAAGCGACCGCGGTGGTGATCGAGGTCATCGAGTTGGCGGGTCCGACGCGGCGGATCGCGGCTTCTATCGCCTCGCGGCCGTCGAGCCCGTGATAGCGTATGGCTGACCATGTGAAGAACAGCATGATCGTGTCGGCCAGCGCCAGCACCATGCCTATCGTCGGCAGCGCGGTCGAGAGATAGTTGATGCTCGAGCCGCTGATTGCGTAACCGCCCAGCACCCAGGCGACGGAAGCGAGCGCCGGGATCGAGCATATCGCCGCCGGTATGATTGCCCGGAAGGTCGCCAGCGAGACCAGGAACACCATGGTCACGCCGAGGATCGTCAGCAGCGTCTGGTCGGAGATCAGCGCTTCCACCGCATCGGCGCGCAGCAGCGGGTAGCCGACGAAATCGAGCTGCAGGCCTGGCGGCGCGATGTCGCGGATTTCCTGCAGGAGCCGGTATACCGGCTCCGCTTCCGGCGCGTTGCCGTTCTCCTCCGAAAACGGGCTTTCGATCGAGATCAGTGCGGCGTTTTGGTCGATGCGCGTGAATTGCGAGATCAGCGGGTCGCCTCGGCCCGCATCGGCAATAATGGCGCGCACGTCGTCGGTCTCTGAAAATCGCTCCGGCAGGGCCGATGTGATGGCGCCGCTGGCCGGATCGATTCTGGCGGCGGTAAAGAGCGAAAATACACTCTCCACACCGTCGACCAGCGTCAGGTCGAGATGCAGGTTGCGCAGCTTTTCGATGCCTTCGGGCTCATAAAGATCTCGGGCCCGAACTATGATGCCGAGATCGCCAGAAAAGTCGCGAAACTCGTTCTGAACCCGGCGATAGCTGAGGAACGCCTCGCTCTTGCCGGCGAGCACGTTGAGCACGTTGCCGTCGAAGTGAAGGCGCGGTATGGACGCGATGCAGATCGCCGTCGCCACCACGATAATGGTCGCGAAAATGCGCGGGAAGCGCACGACGAAAATCCCCAGCGCCTCAAGCCCGAAGCCGAAACTCCTCAGCGTATCCTCCTGTCCCGCATGTCATGCTTGCGGGCCAGGCAAGCCCGCGTCACCCGCGCGTTTGTCCCTCCGGGGAATTCCGCGCGGTTCTATGACAAAAAGAAAGCGGAGAGGCAAAACAAAACAGCACGAAACCACGAAGGGGGTTAACCCCGCGCGGTTCGCAAATGTCCTCTTTGGATCGAGCGTCTGCTCAGCGCTGGACGACGATGCGGACGTTCTTGAGGCCGACACGACGCGTGAGATTGTAGAGCGTGCGTGCGTTGGAAACGTCGAGCCGTACGCAGCCGGCCGACGCCGGGCGCCCGAGCCGGCTCACCTGATTGGTGCCGTGAACCGCGAAATTGCCGTTGTAGAAGATCGAATAGGGCATAGGCGCATTGTTGTAGCGGCTCGACCGGTGGTTTTTCGACAGCCACTTCGCGGACCATGAACCTGTCGGCGTCACCTTCCCCGGTCGCGCGGTCGAAACGCGCCAGCGGTATTTAACCCGCCCGTGCTGTGTCACGGTCATCGTCTGTTTTGAAATGTCGACCCTTGCAACCACACTTGCCGCGTTGGCGGAAACCGGAGCGGCCAGACCGATGGCAAGCACCAGGCCCGCCGCAGCGAATACCGATTTCATCATTCTACCCCCTGTTTGCCCGAAATCCGTGCCCACGAAGCTAGTCGGCAAAGATTTCACCCGGGTGAAAGGATAGGCTTAAGCCTCGCTTGCTGTCACGCTGCAAAACTGCGCGGCTGGCGCAAGACTTTGTGAGTATTCACTCCATGTCAGACCCGTGGCAGCGGCGGTTCGTTCTCGTTGAGCGGCATCATCATCTCCGCAATCACGCCACGCAGCCATTTGTGAGCTGGCGAGTTGGTGGCTCGCCGATGCCAGATCATACCGATGAGCGGCCTCACCATCGGCATGGGCAATTCGTAGATTTCGATTCCCAGCCGGTCGGCTTCGGCAATCGCGTATTGCCGCGGCACGAGTGCAACATTGTCGCTCTGCATGACCGCACTGCACACGCCGGCGAATGTCGGCATCGTCATCACGACCCGCCGCGTCCTGCCGACCGCGGCAAGCGCCGCATCGCCCATCGCCGTGAGTTTCCCCTCCGGTGAAAACAGCACATGACCGAGGTCGCAGAAGAGATCGATTGGCACCGTTTCGCCCGGTTTGACACCTGCCTGTTTCAGCCTTGAATGACTTTTGCGAGCGATCATCGCGAAGCTTGAATAGAACAGCGGCTTAAATTCGATCCACTCAGGATGTTCGAGCTGCGGAATCAACGCCAGATCGATGTCGTAGCTTTCCAGCGTGCCGACATAATTGTCCGGTACCAGGTCGACCATCTGTACGCGAATGCCGGGCGCCTCGCGCGCAAGCCGATCCGCCAGTTGCGGCATCAGCATGGTCGAGAAGAAATCCGACCCGGAAATCTTGAAGATGTCTTCGGCCACGGAAGGATCGAAATTAGCCGGCCCCGACAGCAGCGCTTCCAACTCATCCAGTATGCGCTTCAGCGGCATTTCCAGCGACAGCGCATACACGGTCGGTTCCAGTTTCTGTCCCTGCCGTACGAAAAGCGGATCGCCAAGTGCCCTGCGCAATCTCGAAAGCGCAGCCGAAACTGCCGGTTGGGACAGACCGATATGCTGGCCCGCCAAAGTCGTCGAGCGGTCCTTCAGCAGGGCGTCCAGAACGCGCAGCAGGTTGAGGTCGAATGCACGTAAATTCATGAAACGAATTGCTAGCATAAAAACAATCGATTTCCGATATGAATTCGCCGAGGCTAAGCTTTAGATCTCACACAAGGGGAGGGTAGTTATGCGCGGAGTCGCATTCTGGTTTTTCGCAACAGCCGCCATCTATGTGGCGATCGGCATGGTCTGGGGCATCGTCATGTCGGCGACGATGGACCACTCTCTTTCACCGGCCCACGGTCATCTCAACCTGATCGGCTGGGTCACGATGGGACTGTTCGGCATCTATTATCATAACGTACCGGAGGCGGCGGAAACGCAGCTCGCCAAGGTCCATTTCGCGATCGCCACTCTTGGCGTTGTATTGATCGTGCCAGGCATCGTCATGGCTTTGCGGCAGGATGGCGAAGCGCTAGCCAAGGCAGGTTCGGTGCTCACGCTGATCTCGATCCTGATTTTCGTGTTCACGGTTTTCCGAAACCGCGCAAAACCGGCCTGACAGGGCCGGGATGCGGGCGGCGCAATCGCTCCGTCCGCGAGCCCGAGGGGGAATTTTCAAATGCCGGCGAAACCCGTCGTTTATCACATTCCGGTCTGCCCGTTCTCGCAGCGGGTCGAGATCCTGCTGGCGCTCAAGGGCCTCCGGGACGAGGTCGAGTTCCGCGTTGTCGACATCACGCGCCCGCGCGACCCCGACCTGCTGCGCAAGACACGGGGCACCACGGCGCTACCGGTGCTGGAACTGCCCGACGGACGTATCCTCAAGGAGAGCCTGGTTATCCTCGATTATTTCGACGAGACGCTGGGCACGGGAACGATCCGACGGGCGGACCCTTACGAGCGTGCTGTCGAGCGGCTTTTGATCGCGCGTGAGGGCCCCTTCACAGGCGCCGGCTACATGTTTGTGATGAACCAGGATCCCGCTGCCCGCGACACGCACAACGAGAAGCTGCTCGGCCTTTATGCCGGCATCGACGATTTCCTGCGCGAGCACAATCCCGACGGCGTCTTCCTGTTCGACCGCTTCGGTCTGGCCGAGGCGGTGTTCACACCCATGTTCATGCGCTTCTGGTTCCTCGACTATTACGAGGAGTTCGAACTCCCGGCGGACCGCAAGTATGAACGGGTTCGCATCTGGCGCGATGCCTGCCTGGAGCATCCGGATGCGCAGCAGGTGAGCCGCGAGGAGATCGTCAAGCTCTATTACGATTATGCGTTCGGTGCCGGAAACGGAGCGCTTCTCGACGGCCGCGAGAAATCGAGCTTCGTTTTCGAGCCGCACTGGAGGGAGCGACCATGGCCGCCCCGCCGCAAATATGCCGGCCACGCCGGCGATGCGGAACTGGGGCTGGTCTAGCGGGCGGGCCGTTTCGCAGATTTCGCCACATGGTTGTTGTCGACGAAACAGACCGCCTGCCGGTACCGGCCGCCAGATCGGGCGGTCGGTTCCGCTCGAACCTGCCGGCTCGCATGGCCGGGTTCTTTCCATGCCGCTGGTGCTGTGCCACCTTCGGCCAGGGCGACCAGGGGAGGAACAATGCCGGCAACCGCAGGCGAGAGCTTCGATTACATCATCTGCGGCGCCGGCTCTGCCGGCTGCGTGCTCGCCAACCGGCTTTCCGCCGATCCCGGGAACCGCGTGCTGCTGCTCGAAGGCGGAGGGCGCGACAACTGGATCTGGTTCCACATTCCGGTCGGCTACCTCTTTGCTATCGGCAATCCGCGGGCAGACTGGCTGTTCAAGACCGCCGCCGAACCGGGGCTCAACGGCCGTTCGCTGGCCTATCCGCGCGGCAAGGTGCTGGGCGGCTCCTCGGCAATCAATGCAATGATCTATATGCGCGGACAGGCGCGCGACTATGACGGCTGGCGTCAGCTGGGACTCACGGGCTGGGGTTGGGACGATGTGCTGCCCTTCTTCAAAAAACACGAGGACCACGAAAACCCGCCCAACGAATTCCATTCATCCGGGGGCGAATGGCGGGTGGAGCATCCCCGCATCAGCTGGGACATCCTCGACCGGCTGCGCGATGCGGCCGCCGAGGCCGGGATCGAGAAGATCGACGACTTCAATTCGGGCGACAATTCCGGCTCGTCATATTTTCAGGTCAACCAGAAGCGCGGTCGGCGCTGGTCGGCAGCGCGCGGATTCCTGAAACCCGCGATGTCGAGACCCAATCTCAAGATCGTCACCGGGGCGCTTGTCGACCGTGTCGAGTTGCGCGACGGCCGTGCTTCAGCGGTACATTATCGGCAGGGCGGCGAGATGCGCCGGGCCGACGCGGTCGGCGAAATCGTGCTTTCGGCAGGGGCGGTGGCGTCGCCGCCGATCCTTGAGCGGTCCGGCATCGGCGATCCCTCGCTGCTCAAGGCAAACGGCATCGAGCCGCTTGTCGATTTGCCCGGCGTCGGCAGCAACCTGCAGGACCATCTGCAGATCCGCCCGGTCTACAAGGTGAGTGGCATCCGCACGTTGAATGGCGACTACGCAAACCTCTTCCGCCGCGCGATGATGGGTATCGACTATGCGCTGCGCCGTCGCGGTCCGCTCACCATGGCACCTTCGCAGATGGGCGCGTTCGTCAGCTCGTCGCCCGAATACGAAACCGCCAATCTGGAATTCCATTTCCAGCCGCTGTCACTCGACAATTGGGGTGACGGGCTGCACCCCTTCGATGCCTTCACCGCGAGCGTGTGCAATCTGCGGCCGACAAGCCGCGGGTCCATTCACCTCGACGGCCCCGACGCCGCAAGCCAGCCCGACATTCGCCCCAACTATCTCTCCACCGATGTCGACAGACAGGTAGCCGTTGAGTCGCTCAAATGGGCCCGCCGCATCGTCGCGCAGCCGGCAATGGCACCCTACGAGCCGCAGGAATACAAGCCCGGCGCCCATGTCGCGTCGGACGCTGACCTGCTGGTCGCTGCCGGCGATCTCGGCACCACCATCTTCCATCCCGTAGGTACGGCGCGCATGGGCGTCGACGGCGACCGTTTTGCCGTCACCGACGAGCGGCTGTGCGTGCGCGGCGTTTCCGGCCTGCGCGTCATCGACGCTTCGGTTATGCCGACGATCACCTCCGGCAACACCAATTCGCCGACAATCATGATTGCCGAAAAGGGCGCGGCGATGATCCTGGAGGATGCCCGCTAACGCTTGGTTAACCATCCGGGAATATGTCCGGACCGACAAATTCTCGAGGCTCGAAAGCGTATGGGTGACGTGCGTATACCGCTTGATCAGCGGTCGGAACTGGTGAACAGCATCGCGTCCGTCCTGGGCAGAAAGAACGGCCCCAACGCATCCCTCTACTGGCACGGGCTTGCGAAGCGCCTGATGCGATTGTCGATCGCGTTCGGCGTCAGTCGCGAAGCCGCCGAGGCCGAATTGCAGCGGCTGCTTCACACCGTCTTGCGTGAAATCGACAGACGCGAGCTGGCGCCGCATACCTGAAACCGGCGAACCAAACAGATCCTCTGATCAGTTGTGTGGCTTCCGGCCGGCAACCTTCAACAGTTTCCTGAACCGAGGGCACTCCAGGTGCGCCGGTGCCGGGCAGTTCGCTACATGTTTCAGCATGTCACGCAACAGGGTGAGATCGCGAATGTCATCGTCTATCGCGGCGGCGCGGGCGTGCAGCGTTTCGCGCGGCAGGTTCTTGCCGCCTGAACCGGCGAACATTTCGGCGATCTCCCCGAGCGAGAAGCCGGCTTTCTTGCCAAGCGATATCAGCGTGATCTGAAGCAGCGCCTCCGGGCCGAATTGGCGCCGAAGCCCATGCCGGCCAATCGAGGGGACCAGTCCGATCTCGTCATAATAACGCAGTGCCGACGGCGGCACGCCGGTGCGTTCGGAGACTTCGCCGATATCGAGAACTTTCATACTTGACCTCAAGTTGACTTGAAGTGGCACAGTGCCCCCTCAAGGGTACTGTTGCAAGGTCGGAATCATGACTGGGTCGGCTTCCATCAAAACCAGCTCGGCTGCGGCAAGCCGGGCCGGGCTCACGGCACTCGCGCTTGCCATTCTGCTCGCGTCTCTGGGCGTCAGCATCTCAACGACCGCATTACCCGTGCTCGCGGTCGAATTTTCCGCCCCCATGTACCGGGTGCAGTGGGTCGTCCTGACCTATCTGCTTTCGCTCACGGCAACGGTCGTGATCGGCGGCCGCCTGGGCGATCTTTTCGGCAAGCGCACCATTTTTCTCGCCGGGTTGGCACTCTTCGTGGCGGCGTCGGGGTTGAGCGCGCTCGCGCCCTCGCTTGGCGCTCTGATTGCCGCACGCGCGCTGCAGGGCGTGGGCGGAGCGATACTGATGGCATTGCCGATGGCAATCGCGCGCGAGACTGTCAGCCCGCAACTGATGGGAACCGCTATGGGTGTGCTTGGCACAATGTCGGCCATCGGCACCGCGCTCGGGCCGTCGCTTGCCGGCATCCTGATAGACTGGTCAGGTTGGCGGCTTGCTTTCGTGGTGCTTGCACTTGCCGGACTTTCGGCACTCGCATTCGCAGCAGTCGCGGTTCCGGCGGACCGAAAATCGGAACCGGTCAGCCTGGCGCATGTCGACATGCCGGGCGCCGTCGTACTTGCCCTGACGCTTGTGGCGTTCGCCCTGGCCATGACCGGCGGCGAGCGTGGATTCGCAGCCGCGCATCTGGTTCTGCTTGTCTTGGCGCTGTCTGGCTGCGTCGTCTTCGTGCTGGTGGAACGCACCAGGCCGGCTCCACTGGTGCAACTGGCCGCCCTGCGCGAGGCCGCCTTGGCGACCGGGCTGGCGGCAAACCTGATTGTCGCAACAGTAATGATGTCGACGCTGGTTGTCGGCCCGTTCTTCCTGACACTGGGTCTCGGGCTCGATGCGATTCAGGCCGGACTTGTGCTATCGGTGGGCCCGGCCGCGTCGGCTCTGTCTGGCATCCCCGCCGGCCGGATCACCGACCGCCTGGGTACCGCTCGTGTCGTCAGGATCGGCCTTCTGCAGATATTCGCCGGTCTGGCCTGCCTTGCCGTGGTGCCGCAGATCTACGGTGTTGCCGGTTATGTGCTGTCGCTGCTTCTGCTGACACCGGGTTTCCAGCTGTTCCTCGCCGCCAACAATACCGAGCTGATGCTGATCGCGAGGCAGGACCAGCGCGGCATGGTGTCCGGTCTGCTTGGCCTTTCCCGCAATCTCGGCTTCATGACCGGCGCTTCTTTGATGGCGGCTGTGTTTGCAACTGCACTCGGCTCGCGCCAGATCGTCGATGCAGGTGCCGATACGGTTGCACACGCTTTTTCGGTAACGTTCCTTGTCGCGGCAGCGATCGTCGCCGGCACTCTGATCGGCGTTGTCCTCGCGCCGCGCCGTCGCGACCGGCGAACGGCTCAGGAGTGTTTTACGAAGCGAAACCGAGCCAGATAGTGGCGGTGAGAGAGGGATTCGAACCCTCGATACGGTTTCCCGTATACACGCGTTCCAGGCGTGCGCCTTCAACCACTCGGCCACCTCACCACGCGGTACCCGGCATGGCCAGGTAGCGCGGTGGCTCATCTAGTCGAATTGGCGGCGAATGCCAAGCCCGCGGGCTCGTTCAATAGTGGAGGGATGCCGGGCTGCCGCGCTCCGCACCGCGGCGGCCGGCGCGCTCACGATTCCGTGCTGAGATTGCGCAAATTCGCTGGCCGCCCTATCTCTTTGCCAAAATTTGTAGATTTGAGGCTGCCGCCGGGACGAAAATGCCGCGGCAGCCGCCACGGCAAAGGTATGATCCGCTTCTTTTTCCGCCTACTGGCAACGATCTCGCTCGCTGTCGCAGTCATCATGGCGGTGCTCGATGCAACGCGCTCGATCGCCGCCGACCAGATCGTCATGACGGCGCTGTCGCAGAGCTGGCAGTCGGTATCGCCCGGCAGCTATGCGGCATCGGAGGCGGCGGTCAGCGAGGTTCTGGCGCCCTATGCCTGGGATCCGATCGTTCTGACATTGCTCTCGGCTCCGGGATTCGCGGTTTTCCTGGTTCTGGCGTTGCTGCTTTATCTGATCGGCCGACGGCCGGAGCGCCGAACCAGCCGATTCGCTTCAATCTAGAAAAGGGGCGTTGGATGTTCTTTCTAGGCGACCTCATAAACAAGAAGACGCAGTTACCCGAGCAGGCAAATGCACTACCGGGCCGCCCGGAACCGATCCCGACCTCCAGCAGGCATTTCGTTTCCGGCCGCGCCCTCGACGGACCATATCCTGAGGGTCTGGAAACAGTGATGTTCGGCATGGGCTGTTTCTGGGGCGCGGAGCGGCTTTTCTGGCAGACCGAAGGCGTTTGGGTCACGGCAGTAGGATATGCCGGCGGTTTCACGCCAAACCCGACCTACCAGGAAACCTGCACCGGACTCACCGGCCATGCTGAGGTCGTGCTGGTCGTTTATGACCCGGGGCGCGTCACCTTCTCTGAATTGCTGGCCATTTTCTGGGAAAACCACGATCCGACGCAGGGAATGCGCCAGGGCAACGATATCGGCACCACCTACCGGTCAACGGTCTACACATCGTCAGACGCGCAACATGAAGCAGCGATTGCATCCCGCGACGCCTATCAGGCTGCACTGGGCAGCGTCGGCCGCGGCCGCATCACCACAGAGATCAAGCCGGCGCAAGAGTTCTATTTCGCCGAGGCCGAGCATCAGCAATATCTGGCGAAGAATCCGCATGGCTATTGCGGTTTACGGGGAACCGGTGTCTCCTGTCCGCTTCCGGATGCCGCCAGCCGGTCCTGAGCAGGCCGGAAACCATATTTGTCCGGAAGGTCAAAATTCCGCGTGAATTTTATTTCGGCGCATGCAAAACTGGGTCGAAGCGGATGTTGCCTTCCGCCAAAAAGATGTGCTGTCGCCGTCCCGGTGACGGCCACAGAAGTAACAATGAGTGCAACCGACAGGGTGTGGATCACATGAAGAGATTAGTTCTTGGCCTTTTGGCTGCCGCCGCGATGTCCGTCACGGCCTATGCGGAGGAAATAGCGCCTGCGCTGCTGTTCGATCTTGGTGGCAAGTTCGACAAGTCCTTCAATGAAGCGTCGTACAACGGCGCCCAGAAATTCTCCGAAGAAACCGGCATCGAATATGTCGAGTTCGAGATTTCCAACGACGCCCAGCGCGAGCAGGCGCTGCTGCGTTTCGCCGAGGATGGCCGCAATCCGATCGTGATGGCCGGTTTCTCCTGGGCGGCGGCGCTTGAGAAAGTGGCTGCCGAATTTCCCGACACTCACTTCGCCATCATCGACATGGTCGTAGATCTGCCGAATGTCCGCTCGGTCGTCTACAACGAGCATGAGGGCTCCTATCTCGTCGGCGTTCTCGCGGCGATGGCGTCCGAATCCAAGAAGGTGGGCTTCGTCGGCGGTATGGACATTCCGCTGATCCGCAAATTCGCTTGCGGTTATGTGGGCGGCGCCAAGGCTGCCGGTGCAACCGATGTCATCCAGAACTACACGGGCGACACACCGGCTGCCTGGAACGACCCGACCAAGGGCGGCGAGATCACCAAGTCGCAGATGTCCCAGGGCGCTGACGTCGTTTACGCGGCTGCCGGCGGTACCGGCGTGGGCGTGCTCCAGGCTGCCGCGGATGCCGGCAATCTCGGCATCGGCGTCGACTCCAACCAGAACTACCTGCATCCGGGCAAGGTTCTGACCTCCATGCTGAAGCGCGTGGACGTTGCTGTCTACAACGCCTTCATGGACGCCAAGAATGGCGAATTCACCACCGGCTTCAATGTGCTCGGCCTGGCAGAGGACGGCGTGGGTTATGCGCTTGACGACAACAACGCATCGCTGATCACCGACGAGATGAAAGCCGCGGTCGAGAAGGCCAAGGCCGACATCATCGCCGGCACGGTGACGGTCCACGACTACATGTCCGACAACAACTGCCCCTACTGATCGGGCAGCATAGTTTGCCGAAAGCCGCCGGGTTCGCCCGGCGGCTTTTTCGTTGGCGCAGCGGATTGCACCCATTGGCAATTGGCAGGCGCCGCAGGGCATGAACTACGATTGCAGGTGATTCTGGCGCGTCGTTCTTCGAGACACGCCACAGCTTGTACTTCAGGATGAGGGACGGCCTATCGGCACTGCCAGGCGGTCCTGTGGAAACGGAAATGCGGACATGATCGACACACGAAAGCGCCTCGCCGCCATTTCCATGCTTTTGGTCGCTGGCATTCTGGCTGGCACGCAGCTGGGCAAGATCGCGCCGCTGATCGGCTGGTATCGAGAAGACGCCGGCATGTCGCTGGTCGCCATCGGCTGGCTGACGGCGCTGCTGGGCCTGTTTGTGGCGCTTGCCTCGCTACCGGCCGCCTTCGCCATCAGCCGCGCCGGCCTCTACCGCTCATTCGTCTTTTCGACGGTGCTGCTTTTCATCGGCGGCATCGGCATCGCCGCGTTCGAAAGCCAGACAGCCGTGCTGGCGGCGCGGCTTGTCGAAGCGCTGGGTTATTTGCCGTTGGTGATCGCAGTACCGGCGCTTGTCAGCGCGCTTGCGCCGGCCGAGTTCAAGGCGCCTGCGCTTGCGATCTGGGGTGGCTTCGTGCCGATCGGCTTCGCAATCGCCGACTTTCTCGCCTCCGCAATGGTACCGGCCTTCGGGGAACGCGCATTTCTGGCAACTGTTGTGGCCGGTTTCGGCGTCGCCAGCCTCTTGGCGGCATGGCTGGCATACGATCTCGAAACGGTGGACGAGCCTCCGAAACCGCAGGGGCTGCCGCCAATACGCGCTTCGGCATCGACCGACGTGCTTCTGGTCGCCGCAGCCTTCGGCGTCTATGTCACACTGTCGATCGCGTTCTTTGCCTTCCTGCCGGAGTTCATCCAGTCCGGCAGATCCGACCTGGCAATCGCCGCCGGCGTCATCGCGCTTATCGTGCCCGTCGGCAATATATTCACCGGTTATGTCATGAAGGGCCGCCGCGCCCGTTTTGCAATGTTGTTGTGCATCGCCGGCTTTGTAGGCACGGCGGTTTCCGCGCTGCCCATCTTCACGCCGAGCGGGATGGTTGCCGCCACCGTGGCTGCGGTGGTTTATGCGGTCGCCAGCGGGGTGATCGCGTCGGCGCTTTTCGCCAGCGTGCCGTTCATTGTGCCCGCCGGCGGGTCGGCCTCGGTGGCGATCGGCATTATCGCGCAGGCGGGCGGCATCACCACTGTGGTGGCGCCCCCGGTCGCCGGTTACGTGATCGAGCGTTTCGGCTTCGCTGGGCTCGGGTGGTTTCTGGCGCTGTCTGCCCTGTTGGGTCCGGCGCTTCTGGCGCCGCTGCTCCGCCGTCGGCGTGTCGGCCTGATCGACTGATGCCGGCTAATAGTGCGGCGGTTTGGTAACCGGCGTTTCCGGCAGCGTCTGTTCTTCAAGCGCCAGAAAGCGCTCCGTCAGCGCATCCAGCTTCTTGCGCATCTTCTCGGTTGTCGCCCACTGTTCCTGGAGCTGGTCGGACAGTTCGGCGATCGTGCGCTCCTGCTCGGCGACCAGGATTTCGAGCCGGGTGATGCGTTCGTCGGTGTCGTCTGTCATCTCACCAGCGGCTCCAGGGCAGCGCGCAAATTCGCATTGAGCGGTTTTGGCCGGCGCGTCTGCCTATCGACATAAACATGCACGAAAAACCCCTCCGCCGCCGCGCTGTCCTCGTCGTTGCGAAACAGGCCGACTTCGTAGCGCACTGACGACCCGCCGAGCCGGCCGACCCGGATTCCCGCATGCACCATGTCCGGAAAGGCGAGTTCGGCATGGTAGCGGCAGCCGGTTTCCACCACGAGGCCGATTTGATCGCCGGTGTGGATATCGAGCACCCCCTGTTCGATAAGCCAGCCATTCACGGCGGTATCGAACAGCGAATAATGCACGACGTTGTTCATGTGCCCGTAAAGGTCGTTGTCCATCCAGCGCGTTGTGATCGGCCGGAAAGCAACGTAATCGTTGCGTCTCGAAGGTGGATTGCGGCTCAGGCTGTTGCTCACGGAATCGCTTGGCTGACTTGCTCGTTTGTCGGTTGAAATTGACAAGCGCTGCCGCTTTTGTCGAGACTGGGCTTGGCGCCCGATTGTCCATTGGGGAATTGGCAGCCGGGGACCGCCATGATAGTCCCCTTGACCAAATGATAAAAAATCGCTGCAACGGCGATCAACAGGGTGGGAACGGTAGATGGCGGAAGCGGCAATCGAGCTTGTCGGCATCAACAAGAGTTTTGGTGCGGTTCGCGCCAACCGGAACATCGATCTTAAAATCCCCAAAGGGACTATTCACGGCATCATCGGCGAAAACGGCGCCGGCAAATCGACGCTGATGTCTATTCTCTACGGCTTCTATCAGGCCGACAGCGGGTCGATCAGCGTTAACGGCAAGCCGACCGTCATCGACACGCCGAACGATGCCATTGCGGCCGGTATCGGCATGGTTCATCAGCATTTCATGCTGGTCGAGAATTTCACGGTCCTGGAGAACATCATTCTTGGCGCCGAAGGCGAGGCGCTGCTCGGTTCGTCCATCGCCAAGGCGCGGTCGGAACTGGAGCGGCTGGAGCGCGACTACGGGCTTGAGGTCGATCCCGATGCCATCATCGAGGAGCTGCCGGTCGGCCTTCAGCAGCGTGTGGAAATTCTCAAGGCGCTCTATCGCGGCGCCGATATCCTCATTCTCGACGAGCCGACCGGGGTGCTGACCCCGGCCGAGGCCGACCATTTGTTCCGCATCCTGGCCCAGCTCAAGGAAGAGGGCAAAACGGTGGTGCTGATCACGCACAAGCTGCGTGAGATCATGGCCATTACCGACAATGTCTCGGTTATGCGCCAGGGCGAGATGGTGGCTACCCGCAAGACCGCGGAAACCACAGTGGAAGAGCTGGCCGAGCTGATGGTTGGTCGCCGCGTGCTGCTGCGTGTCGAAAAGGGCGAGGCCAGGCCGGGCGATTTCAAGCTCTCGGTAAAGGGCCTTACGGTCAAGGATTCGCGCGGCGTCACCATGGTCAAGGACGTCTCTTTCGACGTCAGGGCCGGTGAGATTGTGGGCATCGCGGGCGTTGCCGGCAACGGGCAGTCGGAACTGCTGGAGACCATCGCCGGCATCCGCGTCGCCGAATCCGGCACCGTAACGCTGCTCGGCGAGGAGATTGATGTGTCCGGCGCTACCGACCCCGGCGATCTTCGCGACCGGGGCCTCGCCCATGTGCCGGAAGACCGCCACCATGTCGGTTTGGTGCTGCAGTTCGAGGAGAACGAGAATTCCGTGCTCGGCTATCACGACGAGCCGCAATATCTGAAAGGCCCTTTCCTCGACCGCGAGAAGATCGTCGCGGAGGCCGGGGAAAACATGAAGAAATACGATATCCGCCCCGCCAATCCGATGCTCAAGACTGCCAATTTCTCGGGCGGCAACCAGCAGAAGATCGTGCTGGCGCGCGAGATGGAACAGGACCCCGAGGTTCTGATTGTCGGCCAGCCGACCCGCGGCGTCGATGTCGGCGCGATCGAGTTCATCCACAAACGCCTGATTGCGATGCGCGATCAGGGCAAGGCGGTTCTCCTGATTTCGGTTGAATTGGACGAAATCCGCTCGCTGTCGGACCGAATTCTGGTGATGTTCGACGGACGTATCGTTGGTGAGCGCGGGCCGGACGCGACCGAAGGCGAACTTGGCCTGCTGATGGCCGGCGTTGAATCGAAGGAAGCCGCGGAATGAGCACACCATATGCAAAGCTGCCCGGCTGGGCCGACTACGGCCTCATCCCGGTTGTCAACCTGCTGGTCGCCTTCCTCGTTGCCGGCCTGGTTGTCATGCTCGTGGGCGAAAACCCGCTGCGCGCGGCCGGGATTCTTGTTGAAGGCGCCTTCGGCCGCGGCCAGTCGATCGCCTATACGCTCTATTACGCAACCAGTTTCATCTTTACCGGGCTTGCTGTCGCGGTCGCCTTTCATTGCGGCCTGTTCAATATCGGCGGCGAGGGACAGGCCTATATCGGCGGCATCGGCGTTGCCATAGTGTGCCTCTCGCTCGATGGTGTGTTCCCCTGGTGGGTCAACTTTCCGCTGGCCATTCTCGGTGCCGGCGCCGTCGGCGCATTCTGGGCCTTCATTCCCGGGATATTGCAGGCCAAGCGCGGCTCCCACATCGTCATCACCACCATCATGTTCAATTTCATCGCAGCCAGCGTGATGGTGTATCTGCTGGTCGATGTCATCAAACCGGCAGGCTCGATGGCACCGCAGACCCGTACCTTCCTTGAGGGCGGGCAACTGCCCAAGCTCAACTGGCTGATCGAGATGTTCGGCCTGCCGATCCGCTCCTCGCCCTTCAACATCACCTTCCTGCTGGCTCTGGTCTGCGCATGGCTTGTCTGGCTGCTGATCTGGCGCACCAAGCTGGGCTACGAAATCCGCACACAAGGCCACAGCCCGAAGGCAGCGCGGTATGCCGGCATCGGCGAAGCGCGCATCATCGTGGTAACGATGATCATATCGGGTGCTCTCGCCGGCATGATGGCGCTCAACCCGATCATGGGCGACCAGCACCGGGTGCAGCTGGATTTCGTCACTGGCGCCGGTTTTGTCGGCATCGCCGTGGCGCTGATGGGTCGTTCGCATCCTGTCGGCATCATTCCGGCGGCGATCCTTTTCGGCGCGCTTTATCAGGGCGGAGCGGAACTTTCCTTCGAGATACCTACCATCAGTCGAGACATGATCGTCATCATTCAGGGCCTCGTCATCCTGTTCGCCGGTGCGCTGGAACACATGTTCCGACCGCAGATACAGACTTTGTTCGCGACGTTGTGGCCGCGATCGGCCGGAGTCGAGGCAACAAGCGGTGAGGGAGCCTGACATGGAGTTCTTCACCACTGTAGTTCAGATTCTCGATTCCACTGTGCGGCTTTCGGTGCCGTTGCTGCTCGCCTGCCTTGCAGGGCTTTATTCGGAGCGTTCCGGCATTTTCGATATCGGGCTTGAGGGCAAGATGCTGGCCGGCGCTTTCGCCGCTGGCGCCGCAGCCGCCGTCATGGGTTCGGCCTTGGCCGGACTTGCCATGGCGGTGCTCATTTCCGTAGGGCTCGCCCTCGTTCACGGCTTCGCCTCAATCACCCATCGCGGCAACCAGATCGTGTCGGGCGTGGCGATCAACTTCATCGCCGCCGGTTCCACCATCATCCTCGGCCAGGCCTGGTTCAGCCAGGGCGGGCGCACACCCTCGTTGTCGGCAGACGGGCGTTTCGGCGCCGTCAACCTGCCCTTCGCCGACGCCGTGGCCGACGTCCCGATCATCGGTCCGATCTATTCTGAGCTGTTGTCCGGCCATTCGCTGCTGGTCTACTTCGCTTTCGCTATGGTGCCCTTCACCTGGTGGGTGCTCTTCCGCACCCGCTTCGGCCTCAGGCTTCGCGCCGTCGGCGAAAACCCCGCCGCCGTCGACACAGCCGGCATCTCGGTCACCTGGCTGCGCTACCGTGCTGTGATTTGCACCGGCATTCTGTGCGGTTTTGCCGGCGCCTATCTGGCGCTTGCCATGAATGCCGGTTTCGTCAAGGACATGACCGCCGGCCGAGGCTTCATCGCGCTCGCTGCGCTCATCTTCGCCAAATGGCGTCCTGTGCCGGCGATGATGGCCTGCCTGCTCTTCGGTTTCCTGGATGCGGCCGCGATCCGGCTTGGCGGGTCGCCCCTGCCGCTGGTCGGCCGTGTGCCGGTGCAGTTCTTCCAGGCGCTGCCTTACGTGTTGACCGTTGTTCTGCTTGCCGGCTTCATCGGCAAGGCGATACCGCCGCGCGCCGGCGGCCAGCCTTATGTGAAAGAAAGATAGGCTATCGGTAGGGGGCATCGGACATCGAATGCGATTTGCCCACTGCCGTTGCTGACTGCCCAGACAGGAAAACCAAGTGACAGAACAGTCCGCGCCTCATGATCTCTACCTCGCCGCGCGCGAGGCGATGGCGAAGTGCCACGCGCCTTATTCGAAATTTCCCGTGGGCGCTGCGATCCGCACCGAGGATGGCCGGGTTTTCTCCGGTGCCAATATCGAAAACGCCGCCTTCCCCGAAGGCTGGTGCGCGGAAACGACTGCGCTTTCGCATTACGTCATGGCCGGTGGCGGACGCATCACCGAGATTGCTGTGACAGCGGAGAAGATGGCGCGCATCACACCATGCGGCGGCTGCCGCCAGCGGCTTGCCGAATTCGCCGGGCGGGACGCAAAGCTCTATCTGTGCGATGAGACCGGCGTGGTCGAAACGCTGTCGATGGCGGAGATCCTGCCGCTCGGTTTCGAAGGAGACACGCTGAAATGAAGCAGGCTGAGGCGCGGCTCGTCGAAGCGCTCAACGGCATCGCGGCCGATACCGCACTGGTGCTCGGTTCAGGGCTCGGCGGCCTGGTCGAAGAGATCGAAAGTCCGGTTCGCGTGCCCTATGGCGACTTGCCGGGTTTCCCGCAGGGCGGCGTGACCGGGCATGCAGGCGAGGTCGTGGCCGGCTACCTTGCTGGTGCGCCGGTGGTCATGCTCTCGGGGCGGGCGCATTACTATGAGCATGGCGAGGCTGCCACCATGCGCCCGGCGCTCGAGGTGCTTGTCGGCATCGGCATCAAGAAGCTCATCCTCACCAACGCAGCCGGTTCGCTCGAGCCCGGGATGGGTCCCGGTTCGGTTATGCTGATCGAAGACCACATCAACTTTTCCGGCACCAATCCGCTTTTCGGAGAGCCGTCGGACAGGCGATTCGTCGGTCTGACGGAGGCTTACGACCCTGCTATCCGGGCGGCGCTCCTGAAAGCCGCTCTCGACACCGGTACCGACCTTCATAAAGGGGTCTATATGTGGTTTTCCGGCCCCTCCTTCGAGACGCCGGCGGAAATCCGCATGGCGCGGGTCATGGGTGCCACCGCGGTCGGTATGTCTACCGTGCCCGAGGTCATTCTGGCCCGCTTCCTCGGGCTTCGGGTCGCCGCTTGCTCGGTGATCACAAATCTCGCCGCGGGCATGTCTGGCGACGAGCTTTCGCATCAGGAAACGAAGGACATGGCGCCGCTTGGCGGCAAGCGGCTGGCAACGATCCTGAAAGAATATTTCCGGGCGGGTGGCGATGTCTGAGACACTGGTGGCCTAGTCCGTGCTCCCCCAGGAAATCATCCGCAGGAAACGGGACGGTGGGAAGCTGAGCGCGGCGGAGATCGGCGCGTTCGTTGAAGGTCTCGCCAAGGGCTCCTTCAGCGAGGGTCAGGTGGCGGCATTCGCCATGGCGATCTTCCTCAACGGCATGAATCGCGATGAGGCAGTGGCGCTCACGCTTGCCATGCGCGATTCCGGTGACGTGCTTGACTGGTCCGACCTTCCCGGACCGGCGACCGACAAACATTCCACCGGAGGTGTCGGCGACAATGTGTCCCTGATGCTGGCGCCTATTGTGGCGGCATGCGGCGCATTCGTGCCCATGATCTCCGGGCGTGGTCTGGGCCACACCGGTGGCACACTGGACAAGATGGACTCCATCCCCGGCTACACCTCGCAGCCGGACAATGCACTGTTCCGCAAGACCGTGCGGAATGTCGGCTGCGCCATCATCGGCCAGACCGCGAGCCTGGCTCCGGCCGACAAGCGCTTCTACGCGATCCGCGACGTGACCGGCACGGTGGAATCGATACCGCTGATCACTGCCTCCATCCTGTCGAAGAAACTGGCAGCGGGGCTCGGTTCGCTGGTGCTCGACGTAAAATCCGGCAATGGCGCGTTTATGGCAACTGCGCGTGATGCCGGCAGGCTTGCCCGCAGCCTGGTCGAAACCGCCAATGGTGCCGGCCTGCCCACCACCGCACTGATCACCGACATGAACGAACCTCTGGCGTCCGCCGCCGGCAACGCTGTTGAAGTGGCCAGCGCGGTCGAGTTCCTCACCGGAACACGTGACAAGCGGCTGGAATCGGTCACGCTTGCGCTCGCTGCTGAAATGCTGATGTCGTCGGGCATTGCGACCTCAATACACGAGGCGGCGCTCGTATCGCGCACCGCGCTCGACAATGGCGATGCCGCCGAGGTTTTCGGGCGCATGGTTTCGGCTCTCGGCGGCCCGTCCGACTTCGTGGAGAACTATCGCCGGCATTTGCCCGCCGCCGAGGTCGAATTCGCCGTCAAGGCGGACCGGGCCGGCTATGTGGCTGCCGTCGAGACGCGCGACGTCGGTATCGCTGTCGTTGCCATGGGTGGCGGCCGTACCGACCCGGGCGCGGCGATCGACCACGCGGTTGGTTTTACGCGACTGCTGCCCGTCGGTTCGCAGGTTGCCGCCGGTGACGTTCTGGCGCTGGTCCACGCGCGCTCGCAGGCACAGGCGCAAGAAGCCGCACAGGCGATACGCCGGGCTTATCTGATCGAAGACAAAAGACCGTCGGTGCAGCGCCCGGTCAGGCGCCGGGTGGTTGCGGACGGCTAACTACTGCTCGAGCACCAGCTCGCCATAAGCGACCTTGTAGCTGGACAGTCGGCTGAGAAAACTCATTCCCACCAGCGTGCCGGCGAGCGCCTGGTCTTCCAGCACGACGGCCTGAACGTCGCGCACGCGAATGCGGCCAACCTCCACCGTTTCGATCATCGCCGCCGCGGCCTTGGTCGTGCCGTTGGCGGTCCTTACCTCATGCTTGAAATCGCTGTTGCTGAGGCTGATGCCCAGCCGGCGTGCGGTCGAACGATTGATGGCGATCAGCGTCGCCCCGGTATCGATGAGCGCATCCACCGAGCGCCCGTTGAGGCGGAAATCGGCGCGGTAATGTCCGGTGCTGTCGGCCTTGATGCCGAATGAGCGGCTTGAGCGGGCAAGCCGCGACTGTTCGGGAGCAACCTTGTTGACCACGACGATCTGCCGGTCCTGTTCGGGTTCGGCGGCGCGTTCCGTCACCGCGCGTTGCATCAGGCGATGGAAGGTCTCGGGACTGCTCTGGTAGAGGATCGGCATGGAAGCGGAACTTCCGGCGAAAATGCCGAGAATGAGAAGTTTGCGCAGCATGGCGGCCTACCCTTGTTCGGGGGCATCCTAGATTGCGCAGACTAGACTCTGGTTAACGGGAACATGCGCTCTCCGGTAGGGTTAAGCGCTGGTTACTTCGTCCCGTACATGCGGTCGCCGGCATCGCCCAGCCCTGGCACGATATAGCCCTTCTCGTTGAGATGGCTGTCGATCGAGGCGGTGAACACCGGCACGTCGGGATGTGCCTTGGAGAAGTTCTCGACGCCTTCCGGGGCCGCCAGCAAGCATAGAAACCTGATATTCGTCGCGCCCCGTTCCTTCAGCTTGTCGACTGCCGCTATAGAGGAATTGCCGGTCGCCAGCATCGGATCGACCACGATGATGAGGCGATCCTCCAGATCGCTTGGCGCCTTGAAGAAATATTCGACGGCTTCCAGCGTGTCATGGTCGCGGTAGAGCCCGACATGGGCCACACGCGCCGCCGGCACGAGATCCAGCATGCCGTCAAGCAGCCCGTTGCCGGCGCGTAGCACCGAGGCGAAAACGAGCTTCTTGCCCTCGAGTATCGGCGCGTCCATCGGCTCCAGCGGCGTATCGATACGGGTCGTTGTCAGTTCCAGGTCGCGCGTCACCTCATAGCAGAGCAGCAACGAAATCTCGCGCAGAAGCCGCCGGAAGCTGGCGGTCGAGGTCTCTCGGTTGCGCATGATGCTGAGCTTGTGCTGGACCAGCGGATGGTCGACGACAGTGACGCTCTTCATGCGGCTGCTCCCCGTTTCGTTATTGTCGTTCTACCTTAGCCTGCACGCCGCTCCGATACACCATCGTTGGCCGCGCGATCACAGTTTTCGTGGGCTATCCGTCCAGCCTTGCCACGAGAGCGGCACGTGTGTCTTCGTCGACAAAGGCCGCGGCAAGTGCCGTTCGGGTGACACCGGCCAGGCCTTTCGCGTCCATGCCGAAGTGTTCGGCCGCCACCTGGTATTCCTGCTTCAGCGAAGTGTGGAAATAGGGCGGGTCGTCCGAGTTGAGCGTCACTTTGCAGCCCGCTCTACGCAATTCGGGAAATGGATGTGATGGGTAGTCCGGGAACACTTTCAGTTCGATATTCGAAACCGGGCACACTTCCAGCACCACGCCCTCGTCCGCGATCCGCCTCACGAGATCGGGGTTTTCGATCGCCCGCACGCCGTGGCCGATGCGCGACGGGCGGATATGGTCGAGCGCATCGCGTACGCTCTCCCAGCCCACCAGTTCGCCTGCATGCACCGTGATGCCGAGGCCCGCCTCGCGAGCGATGTCGAAGGCGTGCGCATAATCGGCATGCTGACCGAAGCGCTCCTCGCCGGCCATGCCGTAGCCGGTCACCAGCGGGTGCCCGCAATTCACCGCGAAACGCGCGGCCTCTTCCACCGATTCGACACCGAAATGGCGAACACCGGTGACGATCATGCGCGATTCGATGCCGGTCGCTTGTTTGGCGCGGCGCATGCCTTCACCGAGCGCATTCGTATAGGTCTCGGGCGACAATCCCGCGCGACGCGCATGGTCGGGCGAGGTGAAGAATTCCGAGTAGATCGCGCCGTCTCCAGCCAGACCGGTCAGATAGTGTTCCGCGAGCAATGCGTAATCGTCTTCATCGCGAAACAGGTCTGCCGAAAAGTCATACGCCGCGAGAAAGGTGGTGAAATCCTCCCATACAAACACGCCGTCCTGAATGAAGCGCGACGTGTCGGCGCCATATTTGCGCGCCTGGCGCTCCACCAGGTCGGGCGCTGCGGCGCCTTCTATATGACAGTGCAGTTCGGCCATCGCCACCATAGGTTCCCTCCTTAACCAAGCGAGCGGGGCGCGGCCCTTCATCGCGGCTGAGACAATAGCGCCCACAAATTCGATGGGCTATGGTCCGCTCGGTTTTTGACAGGAAATCGCAATGGCCGGGCAGCGCACCACAGCCGCCGGCGGCATGGAAACCAGCTACGGGTTTCAGACCGTCGACGAGCGCGACAAGCAGGGCATGGTGGACGAGGTGTTTCACCGCGTCGCCAGGCGCTACGATGTCATGAACGACCTGATGTCGGGTGGCATGCATCGGTTGTGGAAAGATGCCGTGATTGCATGGCTCAATCCGCCGAAGCGGCTCGGCTGGAAACTGCTCGACGTTGCGGGCGGCACCGGTGATATGGCCTTCCGCGCGGTCGAGGCTTCCGGCGGCAACGCCGCGGTCACGGTGCTCGACATCAACGGTTCGATGCTGGGCGTGGGCCGCGAGCGCGCAGAAAAGCGCGGCCTGGCCGAAACGATGGAGTTCGTCGAGGCCAATGCGGAGAACCTGCCTTTTCCCGACGCCAGCTTCGATGCCTATACGATCGCCTTCGGCATCCGCAACGTGCCGCATATCGACATTGCGCTGGCGGAAGCTTTTCGCGTGTTGAAAACGGGCGGCCGCTTTCTGTGCCTTGAGTTTTCCGAAGTCGATTTCCCACCTCTGGAAAAGTTCTACGAGGCTTGGTCGTTCAACGCCATTCCGCGCATCGGCCAGATGGTGACGGGCGACGGCGAGCCTTACAAATATTTGGTGGAATCGATCCGGCGCTTTCCCAATCAGCGCAACTTCGCCGACATGATAGCCTCCGCCGGCTTCGAACGCGTCACCTGGCGCGACTACACCGGCGGCATTGCCGCCTGCCATTCCGGCTGGAAGCTCTGAGCCGGCGCCGCAGATGAGCACATTGGGTGCATATTTCCGGCTTGCCCGCGCGGGCTGGGTCATGGTTCGCGAGGGTGTTGTCGCGGCTCTGCCTGGCGACGAGCTCGAAGGGCCGGCGCGGCTTGGCTGGCGCCTCGGCAAATTTCTTGCCAGAAATCGAGCCCGCAAGCGCGACCGCAGCGAGCGCATTGCCAAGGCGGTCGAGCGGCTTGGACCGTCCTATGTGAAGCTCGGCCAGTTTCTTGCCACACGGCCCGATGTCGTAGGACACGAGATCGCCGCCGATCTTGCGACCCTGCAGGACCGCATGGCGACCTTCCCGCGCGCGGCCTCGGTCACGGCCATTGAAGGCTCCCTCGGGCAGCCGGTATCGGCGCTTTATGCATCGCTGGACGAACCTGTCGCCGCGGCGTCGATCGCGCAGGTGCACTCAGCAACCGTCGGGAGTGACGATGAAACGCGACGGGTCGCGGTCAAGGTCATCCGCCCCGGCGTACGCCGCCGCTTTCATCGTGATCTTGAAGGCTTCTTTCTTGCCGCGCGGCTGCAGGAACGGTTTATTCCCTCCTCGCGCCGGCTGAAACCGGTCGAGGTGGCCGAAACGCTGGCCCAGACCACGCGCATCGAGATGGATTTGCGGCTCGAAGCCGCCGCACTTTCCGAGATGGCCGAAAACACGGTCGGCGATCCGGGTTTCCGTGTCCCCTCGGTCGACTGGGCCCGCACTGGCCGCGATGTCGTCACCATGGAGTGGATCGACGGCGTGAAGATGTCGGATGTCGACGGCCTGCGCGCCGCCGGGCACGATCCCGTCGCGCTTGCGGCGACGCTGATCCAGTCCTTCCTGCGTCATACGCTGCGCGACGGCTTCTTCCATGCCGACATGCATCCCGGAAATCTGTTTGTGGAAGCGAACGGCACAGTCGTCGCGGTCGATTTCGGCATTATGGGCCGGCTCGGGCGCAAGGAACGCCGCTTCCTGGCCGAGATCCTGTACGGCTTTATCCGCCGCGATTTCCACCGCGTGGCCGAAGTTCATTTCGAGGCCGGCTATGTGCCCGGCCACCACGATGTCGCGGCCTTTGCGCAGGCGCTGCGCGCAATAGGCGAGCCGATCCACGGCCAGCCTGCCGAGACCATTTCGATGGCCAAGCTGCTCACACTGCTGTTTGAAGTGACGGAACTCTTCGACATGCAGACGCGGCCGGAATTGCTGCTGTTGCAGAAAACCATGGTCGTGGTGGAGGGCGTGGCGCGCACGCTCGACCCGCATTTCAACATGTGGAAGACCGCCGAACCGGTGGTCGGTACATGGATTGCGGAAAATCTAGGTCCCCGCGGCATGATTTCAGATGCACGCGAGGGCGTCGGCGCCATGCTGTCGCTGGCCCGTCAGGCGCCTGATCTGGCCGCCCGCACCGAGCGGCTGTCGCGCGAAATCGATGCGATGGCCGAGAACGGCCTGCGTTTCGACGCCGAAACGGCCGAAGCCATCGGCCGCGCCGAGGCCCGGCACTCGCGCTGGGGCCGCGCTGCGCTTTGGGTCATCGCCGTTTCCGCTGTCGTAATCGCCTGGAAGCTGATTTGACAGCATTGCTAGCAATGCTGTCATCGCCCCTTTGCCCTGACTTTCGGGCTGAAGGAGAAGTGCAATGGGCACCGTGACCGTTCGAAAACTCGACGACGAGGTAATCCGTGACGTGCGCCGAAGTGCCGCCGGGGGCGGCGTTTCCATGGAGCAGGAGGCTTGAGGTCAGCCGCTGCCGAAATCCCTGCCAATGACTCCGGGCGATGTTTTTATACGCATCGCCATCGACCTGACCCTGAAATAGCGCTTGCACATTGCAGAACGCACAATATTGTGCAGAATGTATTGAGATTAATACAGAAGTGCAAGGACATCAATGGTTGCTGAAAAATCTGAAAGACTGCGAAAGGCGCGCAAGGCAGCCGGATTTTCGTCCGCGTCGGAAGCCGCGCGCGATATGGGCATCAACATATCCACCTACGCGCACCATGAAAATGGCACCCGGGATTATGGCGCCGATGATGCCGCCGAATACGCCAGGCGCTTCGCAGTCACGCCCGCCTGGCTTCTCTTCGGCGAAGCGAGCGGACAGTCCGCTCCGAAGGCAGGCAGGGCGGCCGGTCCCCCGGGCCCCGGTGTCCTGCTCATTATCGGCGGTGGCATTGCCGCCTATAAATGCCTCGATCTGATACGGCGGCTGCGCGAGCGCGGCTTTGCCGTGCGCTGCATCATGACCGAAGCCGCGTGCGAGTTCATTACGCCGCTCTCGGTTGGCGCGCTGTCGGCAGACCATGTTTTCACTGACCTGTTCGACCGCCAGGACGAACAGGATGTTGGCCATATCCGCCTTGCGCGGGAGGCCGACCTGATCGTTGTCGCGCCAGCGACAGCCGATCTGATGGCGAAGCCTGCCAATGGCCTTGCCAATGACCTTGCGTCCGCCGTGCTGCTTGCGGCTCGCGCGCCGGTGCTGATGGCGCCGGCCATGAACCCCGCCATGTGGTCGAACCCGGCAACGCGCCGGAACCGCGAGACACTGGTCCGCGACGGCGTCGGCTTCGTCGGGCCCAACAGTGGCGAGATGGCCGAAAGTGGAGAGGCCGGCGAAGGCCGTATGGCCGAACCGCTGGAGATTGTCGCCAAGGTTGAGCGCATGCTCCAACCGGCAGACCGACCGCTCTCTGGAAAGCGCATCGTGATGACGTCGGGCCCGACGCACGAGCCGATGGACCCGGTGCGCTACATCGCCAACCGCTCATCCGGCAAGCAGGGCCACGCGATTGCCGCCGCCCTTGCCAGGCTCGGTGCGGATGTTCGCCTTGTCTCCGGTCCCGTGAACATCCCCGACCCGCAGGGTGTGTCGGTCACACATGTCGAAACCGCGCGCCAGATGAAGGCCGCGGTCGAGGCCGAACTTCCGGCCGACGCCGGCATCTTTGTCGCCGCGGTGGCTGACTGGCGCCCTGCAAATGAGGGAACGGAGAAGATCAAGAAGGTCGCGGGTGAAGGCCCGCCACCGATTGCCATGGTCGAAAATCCGGACATTCTGGCCACCATCGGCCACCACGCCAAGCGCCCGGGCCTTGTCATCGGGTTTGCCGCCGAGACCGAAAACCTCGCCACAAACGCCGCCGCCAAACTGAGGAAGAAAGGCGCCGATCTCATCGTCGCGAATGATGTCTCGCATGATTCCGGCATCGGCGCTCAGGGCGTGATGGGCGGCGACCGCAATCTGGTCCGCATTGTTTCCGCCGACGGCGTCGAGGAGTGGCCGGAGCTCAGCAAGGCTGAAGTCGCGACGCGCCTGGCCGCGCTGGTGGCGGAAAGGCTGGCAGGCCAGACGGCGTGAAAAGGCCCGGCGCATCGCACCGGGCCCCGTTGCCTGAGTTTCTCCGGCCGGTCAGGCCGAAGGCTGTTTGGTCTTCCTGAGGTAAGGCAGCACGCGTTCGAACGAGCCGAACTTTTCGGTTGCCTCGTCGTCGGGCACGGCCGCGGTGATGATCACGTCCTCGCCCTGCTTCCAGTTGGCAGGCGTGGCCACCTTGTGTTTGGCGGTCAGCTGCAGCGAATCGATTGCGCGCAGGATTTCGTCAAAATTGCGCCCGGTTGTCATCGGGTAGCTCAGCGTCAGCTTGATCTTCTTGTCCGGCCCGACCACGAATACCGTACGCACCGTCTGGTTGTCGGCGGGCGTGCGCCCCTCCGAGCTGTCGCCGGCTTCGGCGGGCAGCATGTCGTAAAGCTTGGCCACCGCGAGATCGCCATCCGCGATAAGCGGGTAATCGACGTCGAATCCGGTCGCGGTCTTGATGTCGCCCTTCCATTTGGTGTGGCTTTCCACCGGGTCGACCGAGATACCGATGATCTTGACTCCGCGTTTGGTGAATTCGGGCGCCAGTCCGGCCATGGTGCCGAGCTCCGTGGTGCAGACCGGTGTGAAGTCCTTCGGATGCGAGAACATCACCGCCCAGCCGTCGCCGATCCAGTCATGGAACTTGATCTGTCCCTGGGTAGTTTCAGCCGTGAAGTCGGGTGCGGTGTCATTGATACGCAGGCCCATGTCGCGTCTCCTCGTGTCTTGATCCAATTGAACATTTGGCGTTGTCCCGATCATAGCGCAAGCACCGTCAGCCGCGACAAATCAGACTGCTATTGTGCTATTGCGGCGAAACAAATCGAAGCAGGAGCGTTCCCTTTGAAGAATTCCTTTCCGTTTTGCCCTCCGACTGCTTCGTTTGTGGACGATTTCGCCATAAAAGCTTCATGAATGCGCGGCCAATGTGCGGCCGAAGACGCAGCGGAGAACGATGATGGCGGACGAGCCGAGGGACGGGCGGGGCGGCATGGATTGGCTGGAGGCGGAGCTCGCCGACACACTGGACGAGGATTACGAGCTCGAGCTTTCCGAGCCGGCGCTTTCGGTCGAGCTGCGCCGCATCTATACCAAGATGCACCCGCCGACGATCGACCGGCACATCTATTTCCACGAGCTGCTGCGGCTGCAGTCGGAACTGATCAAGCTGCAGGACTGGGTCTCATATCACGGCAAGAAGATCGTGGTGGTGTTCGAAGGACGCGATTCCGCCGGAAAGGGCGGCGTCATCAAGCGTATCACTCAGCGGCTCAATCCGCGTGTTGCACGGGTCGTGGCGCTGCCGGCGCCCACCGAGCGCGAAAAGTCGCAATGGTATTTCCAGCGTTACGTGCCGCATCTGCCGGCCGGCGGCGAGATCGTCCTGTTCGACCGCTCCTGGTACAACCGAGCCGGCGTCGAGCGCGTCATGGGATTTGCGTCGGAAGACCAGGTCGAGCAGTTCTTCAACGACGTGCCGGAATTCGAGCGCATGCTGGTGCGCTCCGGCATCCTTCTGGTCAAATACTGGTTCTCCATCACCGACGAGGAACAGCAGATGCGCTTCCTGATGCGCATCCACGACCCGCTGAAACAGTGGAAGCTGTCGCCCATGGACCTGCAGTCGCGCGTACGCTGGGAGCGGTATACCAAGGCCAAGGAGGAGATGTTCGCCCGTACCAACATCCCTGAAGCGCCCTGGTACATTGTGGAAGGCAACGACAAGAAGCGCGCCCGGCTGAACTGCATGGACCATCTGTTGGCGCAGGTGCCCTACGAGCCGGTGCCGCATGAGGAGGTCGAGCTGCCCGACCGGGTGTTCAATCCGAACTATGAGCGCGCCGTGCTGCCGCGAGAGCTTTACGTGCCGCAGAAATATTGACCGCAGCTTTTCTGTTGACAGTCTGTCGCCGCACGACGCGTTGACCGGCGACCACGCGCGCCTATCCTGCGGGTCTCATTCGGGAGCCATGTCTGATGACCGACAAAGCCACAGCCCGCATCGCCCAGAAAGGCCCGTTCGCCGTCGAGGTGGAAGCCGGCAAAGCTTATTTCTGGTGCGCTTGCGGACGTTCCGCCAACCAGCCTTTCTGCGACGGCAGCCACGAGGTGACCGACCTCCGGCCGGTCAGATACGTCGCCGAAAGGACCGGCAAGGCATTCTTCTGCGGCTGCAAGCAGACTGGCAACAAACCGCTTTGCGACGGCACCCATAACGGGCTTTGAGGGGGCAAGGCCGGCGGCGTCATCCCTGCCGAGGGAACTTCACGACTGCGAGCCGGGGCGACCTGACAGGGTGCAGCCCTGAGGCTTCGACACTCGGATGAATGTCGAATGAGCCGGTCGCAAGATCCGGTAGGCAAGGGGCATGCCGCCGACTCGGCAAATAGCGGACTGGCCGGCTGACACCTGGTCTGTTTGCCGGCCTTGGCGGACCGGCGGCACCGTCACGCCAGATTGTCCGACCTGAAGGCGGTCGGGCTTTGGCCGAATTTCACCCTGAATGCGGTCGAGAAATGGCTATGGTCGGCGAAACCGCAGGCAAGTGCGATTTCGATGATCGGCGCGCTGCTTGTGGCAAGCAGCCTCGCCGCAGCTTTCAAGCGGCGGTCGCGCAGCGCCGACATCGGTGTCTGACCGAAATCGGCCTTGAAGGCCCGCAGAAAGTGATACTTGCTGAGTCCGGCCGCGTGCGCCAGATCGTCCAGCGTGATGGGGGTATCCAAATGGCGATCGATATAGCGTTCCACCGAGCGCCGCGCTGCTGTGCTGAGGTGATGATGCCTCTCCATCCCGTTCGCGTGTAGCAGCGAGATGAGATCGAAAAGCAGGTTTTGCGAAGCTTGGTCGAGCTGCATGCCGGCAAGTAGCCCTGGTTCCAGGGCTGCTGCGCCAAGCGCGCGGGCCGCGCGTGTGATTTCGCCATCGGCCAGTGTGCCGGTGCGGTAGACTGGGCTGTCCGGCAGGCGACAAGGCAGCTCATATGCCTCGCAGGTCTGCCGCATCAGCGCCTTGGGTACATAGACATGAAGCAGCGAAAACGGCCCGGATGTTTCCGCTGATGGCTGTCCGCCGGTGTCCACGAGCATCCATGAACCGCGTGGAAGGGCTTCGGCGCAACGCCGGCGCCCGTCAAGCGTTACGCTGGCGAAGGAGAACCCTGACAGGTGCAGCGAAAAAATCAGGTGGTCGTCGCCCAGGCCGCAGTTCAATTCGGCGTCGTCGCCACTGCGATGGTCCCAATGCACGGTTGCGATACCATTGCGTGCGGTTGCGCTTGTTCGCGCGTTGATATGCCACGCGGCCTGCATGGCGGCGATCGGGTTGGCTCCAGGTGGATGACGGGCGGTCGGCGTCATGTCGCAAAAATAGCAATCTCACACACGTCCCGCAATTTGCTGAAAGACAGTCATGCGCTTTGACGGAAGATACCGGGGTCAGCGATCAGGGAGGACGCAATATGAACACGCAAGCCACGCCCACATCCGACGCGACCATTCAGGTGACGAAACACAACCGCCCCTCCTTCGTCGACCCGGAGACGATACCGTGGAAGCCTTGGCTAATGCCAGGAACTCACTATCGGTTGATGACGGTCGACGTGCGCTCGGGCGGGTTCACGATGTTCCTCAAAGTCGATCCTGGTGCGGAAGCGCCGCCGCATGGTCATATCGGCGCGGTCGAAGGCGTTATCCTCGAAGGCGGCTTCGCCTATGACGACGATGCGGGGAGCAAAGGCCACTACATCTGCGAACAGGCGGCGGCTATCCATCAGCCCGTATCGCCAAACGGATGCTTGATGTTTGCGATCCTTCACGGTCCGCTTGTCGGATACAATGCGGACGGTTCCATTGCCGGGGTTGTGGATGCGAAAGCGATGTTCGACATGGCGGTAGCCGCAGGTGTGGCCGGTCACATCCGGGCGGATTTCGGGTAGCCGTCTACGCCGAACCCTATATGGTTCGGGCGAAAGCGAGACCACGAAGCGGTCGTCGCGTTCTTTGTCGACAACCAGACGGCGATGATGCCGGGTGTGGCAACGAACAGGCTTGGCCTTGGGCGGGAAGCCGCAAGGCCAAGCTGCCGCGCTACGCAGCGAAGCTGATCACGCAAATCCAGGAAATCTCGCTCCGTCCGGCGCCCCCGCGGAGGCTAGCGGGCCGTCGGCGAACGCTCGGCCGTGAGCGGGTAGCAAATGGAGAGCGTGGACAACCCCTGCGATTCCATTTGATTGTCACTGGGCCCGGACGTAGCGTATTTCGCCGGCTGACTATCCGACTGAAGCCGGTAAGCGCGTCGAGCGCCTCGAACCGCCGGAGCGTAGTGCCCTGGGGAGGGCGGCGGGCCGGCGGTGTCGGTCTTCAACGGGGAAGCCAATGCCATTCATAGCCACCTTGTATTTCCGCACCGCCATTCTCCTGCTGATCGTGGGGATCGGCGTCGGCATTCACATGTCGATGGCCGGAGATCACAGCCCGATGGGCGCACATGCCCATCTCAACCTTCTCGGCTGGGTCACCGGGGCGCTGTTCGGCGTCTATTATGCGCTGCATCCCGGCAAGGCGGCGGGCCGCCTGCCTATGCTGCAATACGCCGTCCACATGATCGGTCTCGCGATCATGATTCCGGCGCTCTACTTCATGCTCAAGGGCAACGCCTCGCTCGAGCCGTTCGTCGCCGTCGGCTCGCTGGTCGTATTCGCTGGCGTCATCCTGTTCGGCTGGATCGTGTTCTCCGGCGACGACAGGTCGCCCGCATGAGATGCGGCGGGGCGGCTCAGGCCGCCCTTGCTTCGCCTGCCGCCTGGTAATCCTTCACGGCGTCGAAGCGCACATCCTTCCAGCGCTCGGCCTCGTAATTGAGGCCGAATGCGTGCGGCGCCATGAAAACCGGGTCGCCGTCGAGATCGCGTGCCATGTCGCCCTTGTGCGCGTTGATGAAGCGCTCGAGCTCGGCCTTCTCGGCGCTGATCCAGCGGCACACCGTGAACCGCGCCGCCTCGAAATCGACCGGCAGCTGGTATTCGGCTTCGAGCCGCATCTTGAGCACGTCGAGCTGCAGCGCCCCGACCACGCCCACCATTGCGGGCGAGCCATCCTCGGGCAGGAACAGCTGAACCACGCCCTCTTCGGCCATCTGCTGCAATGCTTCCTTCAGCTTCTTCGCCTTCATTGCATCGCCAAGGCGCACGCGGCGCAATATTTCGGGCGCGAAGTTGGGCACGCCGCGGAAATTGAGCTCCTCGCCCTCCGTCAGCGTGTCGCCGATCCGCAGCGTGCCGTGGTTGGGAATGCCGACCACGTCGCCGGCAAAGGCCTCATCGGCGGTCACCCGGCTTTTGGCGAAAAAGAACTGCGGCGCCGACAGGCTCATCTGTTTGCCGGTGCGCGTCAGCTTCGCCTTCATGCCGCGCGAAAGCTTGCCCGAGCACACGCGCACGAACGCAATGCGGTCGCGGTGGTTGGGGTCCATATTGGCCTGAATCTTGAACACGAAGGAGGTCATCTTGTCCTCGCTCGCTTCCACACGGCGGCGGTCGGCGTCTTGCGCGCGCGGCTGCGGCGCCCATGCGCCCAGCGCCTCGATCAGGTCGCGCACGCCGAAATTGCGCAGCGCGGAGCCGAAGAAGACCGGCGTCAGATGCCCCTCGCGAAACGCTTCGAGATCGAACGGACGGCAGGCTTCCCGCGCCAGCTCCATCTCCTCGGTCAGCGCGTCGCGTTCATGTTCGGGCAAAAGCCCCGCGACTTGCTCCGATTGCGGGCCGTTGACCTGCGCCCAGTTTTCATCGGCATCGCCGTGCCGCACTGCATTGTCGGCGAGGTGATAGGTTCCGCCGAAACTTCTGCCGCGCCCGATCGGCCAGGTCACCGGCGCGGTGTCGAGCGCCAGCTTCTGCTCGATTTCGTCGAGAATTTCGAACGGGTCGCGGGTCTCGCGGTCCATCTTGTTGACGAAGGTGACGATCGGGATGTCGCGCAGCCGGCACACTTCGAAAAGCTTCAGCGTTCTGGGCTCGATGCCCTTGGCGGCGTCGATCACCATGACAGCCGAATCCACCGCCGTCAGCGTGCGGTAGGTATCGTCGGCAAAGTCCTCGTGGCCCGGCGTGTCGAGCAGGTTGAAGACATGGTCGCCGAACTCGAAGGTCATCACCGAGGTCACGACCGAGATACCGCGCTCGCGCTCGATCTTCATCCAGTCGGAGCGGGTCTGGATTTTGTCGCGCTTGGCCTTCACCTCTCCCGCCAGCTGAATGGCGCCGCCGAAGAGAAGCAGCTTCTCCGTCAGCGTCGTCTTGCCTGCGTCGGGGTGCGAAATGATCGCGAATGTGCGGCGGCGCGCCACCGCCTGTTCCAGTTTCTCAGCCATGTCAGGAATTCCGTTCGTTGCGCGGGCTTATAACGGTGCTGCGCGGCGCTGTCGAACGGGTTTTTGCTGCCCGCGCTCAGGCCACCACGGCCAGCACGTCGCCAGCCGGTGTGAATGGGCTCACATCCACGCCCGCCGCGCCGACCTTTACGAAGCTGCCTGCGGGCACCGGCCGCCAACTCCCGCTTTCCTCGTCGAGCGGTTCCGATACCAGTGATTGTCCGCGCGCGCCGGCGGACAGATAAAGCGTCGGTGCAAATCGGTCGGTCGCATAGCGCACGGCATAAAGCGACTTGCCGTCCGAAAACGCGGCGGTGAACCGCAGAAACGGATCGATGCCGGCCTGCCGTGCCGTTTCGCCCACGCGGTTCACGGCGCGCAGCGCCGCGCCATGCGGGTCGCGGTCGAGCCCTTCGGCCAGCATGGTCAGGAACAGCAGTTCCGAATCCGTCGAGCCATGGCGCTCGGCATAAAGATGATCGGGCAGGCTGTTTTCCAGCCGCCGGCGGATGTGTTCGAAGCCGCCGATCTGGCCGTTATGCATGAAGCTCCAGTTGCCGCTCACGAAGGGATGGCAGTTGTCGCGGCTCGTCGCGCCGGTTGTTGAAGCCCGCACATGTGCCAGGAACAGGTGCGAGCGCACCTGGCGGCAGACATGCCGCAGATTCGGATCCGACCATGCCGGCAATATATCGCGGTAAAGTCCCGGCTCGGCGCGTTCGCCATACCAGGCTACACCGAAACCGTCGCCATTGGTTGCGGTCTTCGCCTCCTGCGCGCAGTGGCTTTGCGCCACCAGCGAGTGGCACGGCGCAGAGACGATGTCTTCCAGAAAAATGGCCTCGCCCCGATACGCGGCCCAGCGGCACATATGCGCTTTGACCTAACGGCCGCGATTATGCGTGCGTTCGTAGAGGCTGCGCACGATCTGGCTCGCCGTCTTTTCGAACATGAAGGGCAGGATCGCGTGAACGAGCGCCGCGCCGGCTGCCAGCAGGAGTCGCGATGAGAACCAGGCGGCAAACGCCATATGCTCGAAATAGCTTTCGTCGACGCTGGCGGGATGTTCGGTGAAAAGCCGGGCAATGCGTGTGGTCATGGCGTGTTCCTCCTAGGATGCCGGGAACAATGACACTGAATGCACACCAAGTTGTCCCAATCTGTCCTTGAACAGAGATCGTTGTTGGGACATTATCCCGCAATGAGTGCTGAATTGGATTCTGCTGACCGCCGGCTGTTAGCCGAGCTTCAGCGCGATACCACGCTGACCGTCGATCAGCTGTCGGAGCGGCTGGGTCTGTCGCGCAACGCCTGCTGGAGGCGCCTGAAGCTGCTGGAGGAGCGGGGTGTCATCACCGGTCGGGTGGCGCTGGTCGACGCCGAGAAGGTCGGGCTTGGGCTTTCGGTCTTCGTTATCATCCGCACCTCGCATCACGATCCGGACTGGCTGCGCAAGTTCCGCGAAGCAGTGGTTTCCTTCCCTGAAATCACCGGCGTCTACCGCATGTCCGGCGATCTGGATTACGTTCTGCGTGCGCGTGTGGCCGACGTGAAGGCCTATGACAGGCTGTATCAGCGCCTTATCGCGCGGGTGCCGCTCAACGACGTCTCAGCTTCCTTCGTCATGGAGGAAATCAAGGAGACGACGGTGGTGCCGGTGGAAATTCGCTAGGCAGCGCATTGGGAACGCTTGCCTCCTGCAACGGTCAAACGGGCCGGGAGGGACATGATGAACCGGACGGTCGAAGCCGCAACGGTCAGAAAGTCAGTTGTCGTCGATGCTTCCGTCGAACAGGCTTTTGAAGTGTTCACACAGGAGTTCGGCAGCTTCCGGCCGCCGGAACATAATCTCCTTACCGTGCCCGTCGCCGAAACCGTGTTCGAACCGCGCGTCGGCGGGTACATCTTCGACAGGGGAGCCGACGGCAGCGAGTGCCGCTGGGCGCGTGTGCTGGCATATGATCCGCCGAGGCTTGTGCGGCTGAGTTGGGACATCGACACGCAATGGCAGCTCGAAACCGATCCTGCAAAAACCAGCGAATGGGAGGTGCGTTTCACTTCCGAAACGCCGGCTCGCACGCGTGTCGAGATCGAGCACCGCCATCTCGACCGGCACGGCTCCGGCTGGCAGGCGAAGCGCGATTCGATCGACGGCGACAATGGCTGGCCGGCATATCTGGCGCGTTATGCGGCCATCTTCGGCAGGCGCTAGGTCGGAAGCAGCTCGAAGCTGCCCTCGGCCACCGTCCTGCCGTTCGCCATGAGCTCGACCCGGTGTGTGCCGGGATAGTGTTTGCGTGTCGTGAAGTCGCGTATGGCGCGTTTGATCGAAAGCGGTTGTCTGCCGCCCGGCGCCAGCTCGAACTGTTTCAGCTTGAACACCTTGCGCGAGGTTCCGCCGCCGCTCTTCACATAATGCACCGCGTAATCCGCGACGATCTGCTGCGGTCGCAGTGACGTCGATACGATGTCAGCGCTGATCAGCACATGCCCGCCGAGTTTCAGCATTCGCGGCGTTACCGAAAAGTCCTCCACGCGCACCTTCGCTTCGCCGCCGGCGCCGATCAGCGCCAGGGCGCGGGGCTCGCCCTGTTTGATCAGTGTGCGCAGCGCATGTTTGACGATCCATGAGGTATTCGCATTGTCTTTCGGCCAGGCCTCCAGCCGCGCAAGCACCCACTCCGGATGGTCCTTGGCAATATCGTTGAGGTGGTTGGCGACCGACTTGCGCACATAAAGGCTGGTGTCGGCCCTCAGCGCGTCGAGGATCGGCCAGGTCAGTTCCGGATCCGCGATCACAGCCTTGAGCTGGCCGGCCCAGGGCAGTCGCGGGCGGCAGCCTTCGCTGGCCAGCCGCCGCACATGTTCGTTCTCGTCCTCGGCCCAGCCGCGCATGACGGCCAGCGTGCGGTGCAGGTCGTCCTCGAGAAAGTGCCGGATGGCGAATTCCGATGATCCGAACCGGGTGAAGAACGCCAGCGCGTCGAGCGAGAGCGCGAAGTGTCCGCGACCGTACAGAGCGACGAATTCAGGCAGCATGATTGCAGCGAAACCGTGCCCGATGCGCGGCGCGACCTTGTAAAGCGCTTCGATCGATTCCGGGTAGCCGGGCGGCAGCGCTTGCTGCATGGCCTGAGCCCCTTGCCGCATGCGTTGCATGATGCCCAGATCGTCCAGATTTCTGGTCGCCTCGGCGATGAACAGCTTGTCGTCGAACTGTGCCGAAACTGCCGCCATTGCGCCGGCAATATGTTCGAACCGTTCGCGGTTGAAGATCTCCTTCAGCGCCGGCGCGGCTGCCTGTTCTGCCATGCGAATCTCCCCTTTGCCGGCACGCTACACCAGCCTGCCGACAAATCATGTCAGGAGACTGGTTCAGGCGGCTGCTTCCGACGCCCGGGGCTGGATGCGCTCGGCGGCGAGAGCGGCGCGCACTGAGGGGCGGTCTTCGATCCGGCGCATATATGGCGCGAACGCGGCCGGCACCTCCAGCTCGGACATACGGGCCCAGCGCAGCATCACATAGAGAAATGCGTCGGCGGTCGAAAACCGGTCGCCGAGCAGAAAGTCATGCGTCAGCAACAGGGCGAGATGGTTGAAACGGTCGGCGATGTTCTGGCGCAAGAACGGTTTGCCGTCTTCGCTGGGCGCGAAGAAGAGGAAGATGAACTGCTTGTGGATCTCCGTTGAGATGAAAGCGAGCATCTCGATCAGGCGCGTCCGGTCCATATCGTCGTGCGGCTTCAGCGCATCCGCCTGCTGAGCCGCCCAGTCGAGCAGCGCGACGTTTTCGGTCAGCATCGCGCCATCGTCGAACACCAGCGCCGGCACATAGCCCTTCGGGTTTACGGCGCGATAGGGACCACCGCCGTTGGCAACTTCCCTCGTCTCGACGTCGATCTCTTCAAGTTCGGCTTCGATATCTGCCTCTCGCAGGGAAATATGTGTGGCCAGCGAGCAGCCGTCGGCAAAATAATAGAGCTTCATCGCGCCGCCTCGCGCGCCAGATGGACTTCCAGATTGTCGAGGCTCTCGACCCAGCCCGTTTCGTGGCCGTCGCGCGACGCCTCGGACAGGAAAAACGCCTGATGGAAGGTGAGCTGCGTCCTGCCGTCACCGAGGTCTTTCAGCGTGATCGTAACCACGGTCTCGTGTTCGGCATTACCGGCGCCGTCCTGCCATGCATGGGTGAAGACGATCCTCTCGGGCGGCGACAGCTCCTTGTAAGTGCCGCCGACCCAGTAGTCTGTGCCGTCGGGCGCGCGCAGACAGCTGCGGTAGCTGCCGCCCGGCCGGATATCGCTTTGCGTCGCCGGCACGGTGAAGTCCTTTGGGAAGAACCACTTCTGCATGTGCTCTTCCTGCGTCCAGCAGGCGTAGACGAGTTCGCGCGGTGCGTCGAAGACGCGTTTGATGGTGAGTTCCGGCCGGTTTTCGGTCTTCGCTGGCGCGTTCACTGTTCGTCTCCTTTCTGGATTTCCCTGAGATAGGCGTCGAGATTGTCGAGCCGGTCGTCCCAGTAGCGGCGATAGTCTTCGAGCCAGGCTGCGAGGTCGCGCAGCGGGTCAGGCCTCAGCTTGCGCGGGCGGAACTGGGCCTCGCGCCCCTGTTCCACCAGCCCCGCCCGCTCCAGCACCTTCAGGTGCTTGGAAACCGCGGGAAAGCTCATCTCGAAAGGCGCCGCCAGCTCCGAAACGGTCGCTTCGCCGCTCGCGAGCCGGGCAATGATCGCGCGCCGCGTCGGATCGGCCAGGGCGGAAAGCGTCGTGCTGAGGGGATCGTTCGCCATCATATTTTACCTATCGGTTAATTAACCTAATGGTTTAATACAAGGGCTGGTCCTGCCCGTCAATCCTGTCGTCGAATCTTCTGGAAAGAGGCCGCGCACGATTGACCGTGCACCGCACAGGACTACGGTCTGCAACATGCACATTGTCGATTCGTCGCCGGTCATCTCGGTCGTGCACCTGCCGCACGGTGAAGGGCTCGCCCTGCCGTCCTACGAGACGGAGGGCGCGGCGGGTATGGATTTGCGGGCCGCCGTTGCCGACGATCATCCGCTCATCCTTGTCGCTGGCCGCCGCGCGCTGGTGCCCACCGGGCTGCTCATGCAGATCCCCGAAGGTTACGAAGGCCAGGTGCGCCCGCGTTCCGGTCTCGCGTTGAAGCACGGCGTGACGTGCCTCAATACCCCCGGCACGATCGACAGCGATTATCGCGGCGAGGTGAAAGTGTTGCTGGCCAACCTTTCGGACGAGGATTTCGAGATCACGCGCGGCATGCGCATTGCCCAGCTCGTGGTGGCGCCCGTCACCCGTGTGCGTGTTTTCGAAACCCGGGCGCTTGGATCAACGGGCCGCGGCGCTGGCGGCTTCGGTTCGACAGGAACCGGCTGAGGCAGTCAACCTGTCAGCAGTTTGTGCTGGACCATCCGACTTTTCTTGAACCCGCCACCGCGCAGGCTATCCTGCGGCAGCTTCGCGATGGGAGGTTCCAGTGGACGTTGGCGCGCTATTCCGCAAACAGCATGATAGCACCTTCATTATCCCCAACCCGTGGGATGCAGGTACGGCAAAACTGCTCGCCCACCTCGGGTTCAAGGCATTGGCCACCACCAGCGCCGGTTTCGCCTTTTCGCGCGGCCTGCCCGATGGCGGTGTCCCCTTCGACATGATGATCGCGCACTGCAAGGAGATCGTATCCGCCACGGATCTGCCGGTGTCGGCCGACCTCGAACATGGCAAGGGCGACAGTGCCGACAGCGCAGCGGAAACGATCTTCGCCGCCGAAAAGGCGGGCCTTGCCGGCTGTTCGATAGAGGATTCCACCGGCGACCCGACCAGGCCGATCTACGAATTCGATCACGCGGTCGAGCGCGTGGCCGCAGCTGCCGAGGCCGCTCGCTCGCTCTCGCGCGATTTCGTATTCACAGCCCGCGCCGAGAATTTCCTCTGGGGTATCCGCGACCTGGATGACACCATTCGCCGCCTGCAGGCGTTCGAGAAGGCGGGCGCCGACGTGCTCTACGCGCCCGCGCTGCCCGACGTGGAAACCGTGCGCACCGTCTGTTCGGCGGTGTCGAAACCGGTCAACGTCCTGGTCCGGCCGGACTTCACGGTGGCCGCGCTGCGCGAAGCCGGCGCGAAGCGCCTGTCACTTGGCTCCAAGCTCACTACCGCTGCATTCGGCGCTGTCCGCAACGCCGCGCGCGAAATGCTGGAAGGTGGCAGTTTCGAATTCAGCAAAAACGAAATGCCATTCGCCGAACTCCAGAAGCTGTTTTCGGTCAAGTCTTGAGCGACGGCACACTCAGCGTAACCGACATGCATACCGGCGGCGAGCCGGTGCGTATCATCACCGGCGGTTATCCCGAAATCCCGGCTGGCCCGATCCTGAAGAAGCGCGCCTGGGTCCGTGACAACGTGGATCATCTGCGCCACCTCTTGATGTTCGAGCCGCGCGGTCACGCCGACATGTATGGTGCGCTGCTGGTCGAGCCGCATCTGTCCGAAGCCCATCTCGCTGTGCTGTTCATGCACAATGAGGGCTATTCCACCATGTGCGGCCACGCCGTCATTGCGCTCGGCCGCTATGCGGTCGATCAGGGGCTTGTCCCGGCAACGGAGCCGCGAACGACGGTCAACATCGAATGCCCGTGCGGGCTGGTCCGCGCCGAAGTCGAGGTGTCGGGCGGCAAGGCCGGCGCTGCCTCCTTCCAAAGCGTCCCGGCCTTCCTTCACACCCGGGATGCTTCGGTGGATGTGCCTGGCTTCGGAACTGTGTCCTTCGATGTGGCCTATGGCGGAGCCTTCTACGCGCTGGCGCATGCCGGGCAGTTCGGGCTCGAATTTGGCCGCTCGCGCACCCGGGACTTCCAGGATGCCGCGACGGCGCTCACCGAGGCGGTCAAGGCGGCCGTCCCTCTCGACCACCCGGACGATCCCGACCTCGCCTTCCTCTACGGCTCGATCCTGACCGATGGCGACGACGGCTCGGGCGGCACGCCGACGAAGAACATCTGCGTATTCGCCGACGCCCAGATTGACCGCTCGCCGACCGGCTCGGGCGTCACTGCACGCCTCGCCGCCATGCATGCACGCAGCGACGCCGACCTGGGCGAGGAACGTCTGTTCGAGAGCATCGCGGGATCGCGCTTCACCGGCACGATCGAGACGATAACGCAGGCTGGCAGTCGCCCTGCCGTGACTGTGCGCGTTGCCGGCAGGGCGCATTACACCGGCACGGCCGAATATGCGCTCGAAAAGGACGACGAACTCGGCCGGGGGTTTCTGTTGCGCTGAGCAGCCGGCAGCTGCGCGGCGATTGGCGGAGAACGCGAAAATATCGGAATTCCATGCCTTGGCAGCTGGTCCGGCGGCAGGCAAACATTGCGCAACGCTGGAGAGAATTTATGAGCGACAACAAACCGGGCCGTGGCCGCATATACGATTCCATCACGCAGACGATCGGCGACACCCCGCTGGTCCGCATCGACAAGTTTGCCGACGAAAAGGGCGTCGGCGCGCGGCTTGCCGCCAAGCTCGAGTTTTTCAATCCCATCGCCAGCGTGAAGGACCGTATCGGCGTCGCCATGATCGAGGCGCTGGAAGCGTCCGGACGCATCACGCCAGGCCGCACTGTGCTCGTCGAGCCGACATCGGGCAACACCGGCATTGCGCTTGCCTTCGCAGCCGCGGCCAAAGGCTACCGGCTCATCCTCACCATGCCCGAAACCATGTCGCTCGAGCGCCGCAAGATGCTGGCGCTGCTGGGTGCGGAGCTGGAATTGACCGAGGGCGCCAAGGGCATGCGAGGCGCCATCACCCGCGCCGAGGAGCTTCAGGCGTCAATGCCTGACGCCATAATCCCGCAGCAGTTCGAAAATCCGGCCAATCCCGAGATCCACCGTCGTACCACCGCAGAGGAAATCTGGAACGACACGGGCGGCGCCGTCGATATCGTCGTTTCCGGTATTGGCACTGGCGGCACCATCACCGGCGTCGGCCAGGTGCTGAAGGAGCGCAAGCCCAGCCTGCAGATGGTCGCCGTCGAGCCGAAGGATTCGCCGGTTCTGTCGGGCGGCAATCCCGGCCCGCACAAAATCCAGGGCATTGGAGCCGGGTTCGTGCCGCCGGTACTCGACACAGCGGTGTTCGACGAGGTGCTCACCGTTTCCAACGACGATGCCGTCGCCAACGCCCGCTTGCTGGCACGGCTCGAAGGCATTCCGGTCGGCATCTCCTCAGGAGCCGCGCTACAGGCGGCAACTATGGTCGGCTCCAGGCCGGAAAACCTGGGTAAGCTGATCGTGGTCGTTGTTCCCTCCTTCGCCGAGCGCTATCTCTCCACGGTGCTCTTCGACGGGCTGGGCAGTTCGTGAACCGCCTGCCCGGAGGACACTGGGATATTTCTTTTTATCGATTGGCATTTGCCGGGTCTGCGGTAACTATATTCGTCTGCGCCGCCGGGGCTCGTCTTGGCGGTTTTCAGCAATCGGGAGGATTGAATGTCATTTGTACGCAATAGTTTTGTCGCTGCGGCGGCGGTCGCGGTTTCGCTCGGCGCAAGCTCGATTTCCGCCAAATCGCAGGAGTTCATCAACGTCCTGACCGGCGGCACGTCCGGCGTGTATTACCCGCTCGGCGTTGCGCTGGCCGACATCTATGGCAAGACCATCGATGGCGTGCAAACGCAGGTTCAGTCCACCAAGGCCTCGGTCGAGAACCTCAACCTGCTGCAGCAGGGCCGCGGCGAAATTGCTTTCGCGCTCGGCGATTCCGTCAAATCCGCCTGGGAAGGCGATGAGGAAGCAGGCTTCCCGGCAAAGCTCGAAAAGCTGCGCGGCATAGCCGCCATTTACCCCAACTTCATCCAGATCGTCGCCAGCCAGGAATCCGGCATCAGGAAATTCGAGGACCTGAAGGGCAAGAGCCTCTCGGTCGGCGCGCCGGCATCCGGCACCGAGCTCAACGCGCGGCGCATCTTCGGCGCGCTCGGCATGAGTTATGACGATCTCGGCAAGACCGAGTATCTGCCCTTCGGCGAATCGGTCGAACTGATCAAGAACCGCCAGCTCGATGCCACGCTGCAGTCGGCCGGTCTCGGTGTGTCTTCGATCAAGGACCTCGCCACGTCTCTGGCCATCACCATGGTGTCGGTGCCGGAGTCGGTCGCCGAAACGCTGGGCGCCCCCTTCCTCGCCGCCACCATTCCGGCCGGTACCTATGAGGGGCAGGGCGAAGACGTTCCCACGCTTGCCATCACCAACATTCTGGTCACCCACTCCGACGTGTCGGACGAGGTCGCCTACCAGATGACCAAGCAGCTCTTCGAAAACCTGGATTCGATGGTCGCCGCGCACGCCGCCGCGAAAGCGATCTCGCTCGACAAGGGTCCGATGGGCGTTCCGGTTCCGCTTCATCCCGGTGCCGAGCGCTACTACAAGGAAAAGGGCCTGATGTAAGGTCAAGCTGCGGGCCGGGTCCCATGCCCGGCCCGTGTTCCATCCGGCGCGAGGAAACCGGAGGAGGGTCCTTGTGAGCAATACCACCAGCGATGCGGCCAGCGCTGCCATCCACGATCCCACGCATGGCAGCTTTCCGCTGTCGCGCGAAGGCAAGGTCCTGTTCTGGATCGCCTTCGTCTTTTCGCTCTACCAGATCGGCACGGCGGCGCATGTCATCAGCCTGCCAAGCCAGATCGTCCGCGCCTTCCATGTCGGCTTTCTGATGCTGCTCGCATTTCCGCTGGTGGCGGCGATGCAGCACAGGCCTCTGCCGCTGCGCGCCGTCGCCTGGGGCCTGGCGCTGGCCGGCATGTCGGTCGCCGTCTATCAGTATGTCGAGTACCAGCCGCTTATCCTGCGCGCCGGCTTCCCCACTGAACTCGACATCTTCTTCGGCGTCGTTGCGCTGATCACGGTATTCGCCGCCGCCTGGATGATCATGGGCCCGGCGCTGCCGATCATTTCGGGCCTGTTCCTGGCCTATTGCCTCTTCGGCCAGTATCTTCCGCGACCGTTCAATCACCGCGGTTACGCCTTCGAGCAGGTCATCGACCACATGGCCTATGGCACGGAGGGCATTTACGGCATCCCGACCTATGTGTCGGCCACCTATATTTTTCTCTTTATCCTGTTCGGTGCTTTTCTTGAACGCGCCGGCATGATCAAGCTGTTCACCGATGTCTCGCTGGGTCTCGTCGGCCACGCACGCGGTGGTCCGGCCAAGGTATCGGTCATCTCGTCGGGGCTCATGGGCACGATCTCCGGTTCCGGCGTCGCCAATGTGGTGACCACGGGTCAGTTCACCATCCCGCTGATGAAACGCTTCGGCTACCGCGCCGCTTTTGCCGGCGGCGTGGAATCGACCTCTTCCATGGGCGGGCAGATCATGCCGCCGGTCATGGGAGCGGTGGCATTCATCATGGCCGAGACGCTGGGCATAGAATATTACGAGGTGGTCAAGGCGGCCATCATCCCGGCCATTCTCTATTTCGCCTCCGCCTTCTGGATGGTGCATCTGGAAGCCGGGAAGCGCGGCTTGCTCGGCTTGCCGCGCGAAGAGCTTCCCTCAGCCCTCAAAGCAGTTCGCAACGGCTGGTATCTTGTGTTGCCTCTAGCGGCGCTCGTTTATCTGCTGTTCTCCGGTTACACGCCGCTTTTCGCCGGCACCATCGGCCTGTCCTTCACCGTGTTGCTGATCCTCGGCGGCTCGGTCGCGCTCGGACTGCCGGGCCAGGTGCTGCGCGTCCTCTTCTGGGTCGGCCTCGGCCTTGTGGCCGCGAGCTTCTTTCAGTTCGGTATCAATGTCGTGCTTGGCGCCGCCGCAGCGCTTATCGCTGCAAACCTGTTTGTCGACGGCGGCAGAAAAACGCTCGCTATCTGCCGGGATTCACTCGCCGAAGGCGCCAAGACAGCGCTGCCCGTTGGCGTTGCCTGCGCCGTGGTTGGCATCATCATCGGCACCATGACGCTCACCGGCCTCGCCAACACCTTCGGCCAGTACATCGTATCCGTCGGCGAGAACTCCCTGTTCCTTTCGCTTGTTCTGACCATGATCACCTGCCTGATCCTGGGCATGGGCATCCCGACGATTCCCAACTACATCATCACCTCGACGATTGCCGGCCCGGCGCTGCTCGAACTCGGCGTGCCGCTGATCGTGTCGCACATGTTCGTCTTCTATTTCGGCATCCTTGCAGACCTGACGCCGCCGGTGGCGCTCGCCTGTTTTGCGGCCGCGCCGATCGCGCGCGAAAGCGGCCTCAAGATTTCGTTTGAGGCAATCAAGATCGCCGCGGCGGGTTTCGTCATCCCTTTCATGGCCGTCTACACCCCGGCCCTGATGCTGCAGGATGGCGGCTCGCTGGCGGAGACGATCGGTTATTTGCCGGCGGTCGCCTACATAATCTTCAAGGCGGCACTTTCGATCGGCCTGTGGGGTGTCGCCGTTATTGGCTTCCTGCGCGCGCGCCTGGCCGTTTGGGAGCGGCTTCTTGCCGCCGCTGCTGCATTCACCCTGGTCGCCGCGTTGCCGCTCACCGACGAGATCGGCTTCGCGCTCGCCGCATTGGTGCTCGGCTGGCACTGGTTGCGCACGCGCGGCAAGCCGGCGGCTCAGGCTGGGTAGTTGAGCGAAGCTCCGAGGACTATCGCGGGATGAGTCTCTGCATCGTTGAAGGTGCGGTCACCGCAATGATCGCCGCCACCGCGTTCACGCTATCCTGGGCCCATTCGGTCGAGAAGACCGAGTGGCGCGAAAGCTGGGTGCTGGAACATGGTCGCCTGCGCGTGGCTGAGGCGCGGGTGCGCGGCTCGGGCGCCGGCATGGAGCCACCCGAGGGTTCGGTGCTGCAGGATGGCTGGTGGGTCTACCGCCCGGCGGTCCCACCACAGCAAGAGCTGGTACTGGCTCGCTCGGGCGCAACAGGTACCGGCTGGCGGCTCTGCGTGAAGGATGATTGCCTGGAGATCGGCGGCGCGTCAGCCGAAGACCCGGTGATAATCAGGGCGTGTGGCGGGTGACTGCTCTTACTGGAAGCTCGGCTCGTGCGAAATCGCAACTGTGTTGCGTTTGGCGCATGCCGGCCCCGGCCCGCGCATGTAGTGGCGTTCCGGCCTGTAGCTCGGCGCCACGAATTCCCGCATCGCGCAGGCATAACGCGCCATGAAGCTTATGACTGACATTGTCCCGACCCCTGTCGCTCGGATGTCCCTTCCGAATTGCGGAAGATCCTACGCGAGACTCATGAATACTGCGTGAATCGCATGCGCCTTTAGGAGCCGAATCTGTTCCGAAACTGGACGTATCTGAGGCTTTTTGGCGGCATGTGATCCGCCGCGCTGGAAGCCGTTCTCCTGTGGCCGAATTGTCACCCTTCAGGCCCGGATCAGCCGCTCGAATTCCGCCCGCCCCTTTGGCGTGAAGCGGACCACACGGCTGCCGCTCTCGCGCCGCGCCCAGTTGAGCGCGAACATCCGGTCAAGTGCCGCCGCGCCTAGCGAGCCCGCGAGATGCGAGCGCCTCACGCTCCAGTCCAGGCATGCACGGCAGAGCGGCCGCCGCCTGCCTTCCAGCGCCGCGATGTCGATCCCGAAATCCGAAAACCACGCGCGCCCTTTTGCTGTCAGCGCCGCATCTTGTCCCGAGGCTTTGAGAAGCCGCTTCTGCGTCAGGTGATCGAACAGGGCGACACCTTTTTCGCCGGCCAGATGGTCGTAGCAGATGCGCGCCTCGCGCATGGCGCCATCGCGGGGCCCAGGCCGGACTCGCTTCGGGCCGACAGATGCAGCCACGCCCGAAATTGCTTCCAGCATCGCCGCAACCTCGCTGCCTGCGAGCGCGTAATAGCGGTGGCGCCCCTGGCTGGCGACTGTCACCAGTCCACCCTCCGAAAGTTTGGCCAGATGCGAACTCGCCGTCGGCAGGCTGACGCCGGCTTCGAGCGCCAGCTCGCTCGCCGTGAGAGCAGTGCCGCTCATCAGCGCCGACAGCATGTTGGCGCGGGCGGGGTCGCCCACCAGCGACGCAATGCGCGAAAGATCCGGCCCGTCCTTCACTGCAGTGTTCTCGTATGGCTAACGAATATCATTTGATATTAGTCGAAGTATGTAAGTCGTTCAATCGTTACGATGGCAGCGTGTCAAGGAGATGAGCATGATCACCTCGAACCCCGCCAGAATTCCCCCGTTCCGGCCTGCGCTGCGTTTTGGCGGCAGGTTGCGGTTGGCGCCGCTGAAGACATTTGCCCGCTGGTACGACCGCTACGTGCAGCGCCGCACCCTTGCTGAACTCGATGCCCGCATGCTGGCCGATATCGGCGTCACGCCAGAGGAAGCAAGGCAGGAAATCCGCAAACCCTTCTGGCGCTGAGCGCCGATCGTATCCCCGCACTGGCCGCCCCATTTCGATCCCGGTCAAACTGTCGTTGCAAAGGAAATTCGATGTCCGTCACATGCTTCATCCGTTACGAGATCGACCCCTTCAAGCGGGACGATTTCGTCGAATATGCACGCAACTGGGGTCAGGCGATCCCGCGCTGCGGCGCTGATCTGATAGGCTATTTCGCCCCGCACGAGGGTTCGGCCACAATCGCCTATGGCGTCTACAACGTCGAAAACCTGGCCGCCTACGAGGCCTACCGAGCGCGCATTGCCGCAGACCCGCTCGGTCGCCGGAATTACGAATTCGCCCGCGACAGGCGCTTCATCCTCAAGGAAGACAGATTCTTCCTGAAGCACGTTTCCTCGCCGCATGGCGAATCTGCTACCTAGGCATTGCCGATCAGAATGCCTGCCGCAAGCACCAGCCCGCCGCCCAGCACCACCTGGAATGCTGCGCGCATGAACGGCGTTTCCATGAAGCGGTTCTGTATGTAGGCGATTGCCCACAGTTCAACGAATACGATGGCAATGGCCGTCACTGTCGCGGTCGTGAAATGCGGAATGAGATAAGGCAGCGCGTGGCCGAGACCGCCGATTGTGGTCATGATGCCCGAGGCCAGTCCGCGCTTCACCGGCGAACCGCGTCCGGATAGCTTGCCGTCGTCATGTGCGGCCTCGGTAAAGCCCATCGAAATGCCGGCGCCGACCGATGCGGATAGGCCGACGAGGAACGTCTGCCAGGTGTCTCCGGTGGCAAAGGCAGCTGCGAAGATCGGCGCAAGTGTCGACACCGAGCCGTCCATCAGGCCGGCCAGCCCCGGCTGCACGTAAGTCAGGATGAACTGCCGCCGTTCGGTGCGGTTTTCCTCTTCGCGTGCGTCGTCCGGCAGGTGTTTTTCACCCAGTCGCTGCGCCAGCGAGACATGGTTGCTTTCGGCGGCCGCCAGATCGCCCAGTAGCTTGCGTGTCGCCGCGTCGGTGGCGCGCTTCGCCGCCTCGACATAAAAGCGGCCTGCCTGCCGCTCCATCTCTTCCGCCTGCAGCCGCACCTTTTCCACCCCGAGCGGCTTCACCAGCCAGTCGGGCTTGCGTTCGTAATAGCCGCGTACATGTTCGCGCCTGATCAGCGGGATGCGCTCGCCGAAGCGCTTGCGGTGCAGCTCTATCAGGGCCGTGCGGTGCTCGTCTTCCTCATCGGCCATCGCATCGAATACTCTTGCCGACTGCGGAAAATCGTCGCGCAAACCGTCCGCATAGGCTCGGTAGATGCGCCCGTCATCCTCTTCGGAGGAGATGGCCAGCGCCAGAATTTCCTGCTCGGAGAGCGAATCGAAGGAACGGCGGCCAAAACCGAAAACACGCGAAAGCATGAGAACCTCTTTAGAATAATTCTAATGTAATACCCCTTGCGACGGTTGCAACAGATTACTGTCCGCCCATATGTCCCATGAGCCGCTCGCTTTGCTTGCAGGGCCTTCACCCGGAAGCCCGTCGCAGGCATAGTCCGGCCGCAGGAGGATATGCATGAGTTCCGGCAGCGACACATTGCTCGACCGGCTGGGCCGCTGGATGGCGAGCCGGCTGCAGAGCGAATCCTCCGGCTACCAGCCCTACACGCCGTCGGACCCGGAAACGCTGCACCGCACCCTGCGCTCCGGCGACATTCTGCTCGTCGAGGGCAACCAGCGCGTGTCGGCGGCAATCAAGTACCTCACACAGTCCACATGGTCCCACGCGGCACTTTATGTCGGCGACGAACTGCCCGAACCGGACGACGGTGCGGAGCGTCCGCGCCTCGTCGAGGTTATTCTCGGCGATGGTTGCGTCGCCGTACCGCTGTCGAAATACCAGACCTACAACACCCGCATCTGCCGGCCGAGCGGCCTCACGCCGGACGATCGCAAGAAGGTGGTTGATTTCATGATCGGCAAACTCGGCACGCGATACGACATGAAGAACATCTTCGACATGTTGCGTTATTTCCTGCCGACACCGCCAGTGCCAGTCCGCTGGCGCCGCCGCATGATCGCATTCGGCTCGGGTGACCCCACGCGCGCCATCTGTTCTTCGCTGATCGCACAGGCATATGCCGGCATTCGGTACCCGATTCTGCCCGAGATCACCCGCGCTCCCGGCCGCGCCTCCGCGCAGTCGGCCTATTCGCGCTCGGAGATCATGCATATCCGCCATCACTCGCTGTTCACACCGCGCGACTTCGACCTGTCGCCTTATTTCGAGATCGTGAAGCCGACGCTGGCCTACGGCTTCGACTATAAGTCGCTGGAATGGGGCGATCCGTCGAAGGGCGATATCGCGCAGGCCGAGGCGGCCGGTGTGAAAGATCAGGCAGAGACCGTGCCTGACACAGACAAGGATTAGGCTGACGTTTGGGAGAACGGCCATGAGAAAGTTTGCAGTCGTGATCGGGATCGCAGCGCTGATGTGGTCGCCGCTCCTGCACGCCGATGGAGATCAGCAATGCGGCGGTATCGCCGGGCTCGTTTGTCCTGGCGCCGGCGAATATTGCGACTACGCGCCCGATGCAATGTGCGGCGCGGCCGACCGGATGGGCACCTGCCAGGTGAAACCGGAGTTCTGCACGCGCGAATATCGGCCGGTCTGCGGCTGCGACGGCGAAACCTACTCAAACGCCTGCACGGCGGCCTCACAGGGCGTGAGCATCGCCAGCGAAGGCGAATGCAAGCAGGAGGGCTGACCTCCTGCGACCTTGACGGGACAGCACCGGTTTGTGTGACAGCCGCGGGCGAAAATTGGCTATTGCAGCAGACCCGCCTCGCGTACGGAAGGCTGGAAGCTGCGGCTCACCGGCAGTTCGGTGCCATCGGCGAGCCTGAGAAAAAGCTTGCCGTCGCGCCGCACGCTTTTGTCGACAGCGTTCAGTGCAACCCAGTGTGAGCGGTGGATTTGCAACCCGGGTGTTTCTTCGGCCTCGGCAATCGCGTCCGCGAAACGCATCAGCACCAGCCCGCCGCCCTTGGCCGTGCGCACATCGACATAATGGTCCTGCATCGACATATGGCTGAGCGCACCGCGCTGGCCGGGGGGCAGGCGCTCCAGGATGCGGGGGTGTCTTTTTACGGAGGTGCCGGCGTCGGCCGCGCGTTCGTATTGCGCCGTCAGGATGGCGATGAGTACTGAGACAAGCCCGCCAATAGCCACGCAATAGACCAGCAGCGGCAGGAACGCGATGCCCTGGCCCGGGCCGATGCCGAAAACGACGGCGTTGATCGCCGAAACCAGCACCGCAATCGGCAGGCCGGATAGCGCACCCGCGACACCGTAGTGCCAGGCCAGGCGCGTTCGGTTCGGCCAGATGGTCTGGACCAGCAGGAAGACGGTGGCGCTGCAGACAAAATAGGTCGTGACGAGGATAGCAGTCCAATAGGCGAACCGGCCCGCCAATGGCAGGGAATCGTAGGTGCCGAAAGGACCGGTCAGGCCCAGCAGCGCCGACGCACCGATGATCAGCGCCCAAAAGTGCGGGGCGAAGAATATGCGCTGCAATTCGCGCATCGTGAAATGCACAGGGCTGTCGCTCACGTAGTCGATCCATCGTTTCGCGTAGGCGGTTTTGAATTGGGCGAGCAGCGCCGATAGGTCAAGTGCCGACGCAGTTCCGATTTCCTCATGCGGAGGCCATACCCGTGAACATTCAGCCGCTTCTCGAAGCTTCGTGGGCAATTCAGATCCATGCCTATGCAGCCATAGCCGCGTTTTTCCTCGGCGCGTACATATTGTTTCGCAAGAAGGGCGACAGGCTGCATCGTACCGGCGGGCGCATCTGGATTGCCCTGATGCTCACCGTGGCGCTCACCTCGTTCTTCATTCACACGATCCGGGTGTGGGGACCGTGGAGCCCCATCCACCTCGTTTCGGTGGGCACGTTGATGTCGCTCGCCTACGGCCTGTGGCTCATTCGCCGCCGCATCGTCGTCGGCCATGCCAGTGTGATGAAGGCAACTTACACCGGCGCGCTCATCGTTGCGGGCACATTGACCTTCCTGCCGGGTCGAATCATGAACGACGTATTCTTCGGGGGGCCGAACCCACTCGCCGGCATCGTCGCGCTTGCGGCGTTGATTACGGCAGGCGTTGGCCTCTTCATCCTGGCCCGCCGGTCTTCCGCGACGCGCCGGCAGCGTCTGTCCGCAGCGCATTCGGCCTGAGACGCATACGAAGGACCGACCGACATGGAACCAAACAGCATTGGCGTGCTCGATATCGTTGTCCATACGCCGCTTTGGGTCTGGCCTCTGCTGGCTTATTCGCTGGTCGCCGGCTGGCGCATGACGCGCGATCGTACCGTGGCGCCCTGGCGGGTCTCCATCATGCCGGCAATCGTCACCGCGTTTGCCGTGGCCAATCTGGTAACGGTTGCGAATTCGCTGGCCGGGATGGCCGGTTTCGCGGTTGGTACCGCGCTGGGAGGGATGGCAGGCTACGCGATCCCCCCTCGGCGTCAGGCACGCATGCTGGACGACGGCAGGCTGGCGCTAGCGGGCGACTGGTTGCCGCTGTTGCTTCTGATCGGCATCTTCGCCGCGCGTTATGCGCAAGGGGCGGCGCTCGCGATCGAGCCCGGATTTGGAGACAATGGGCTTTTTGCGTTCGCGGGCGCCGCCGCACCGGCATTTTTCGCGATGCTGATGGTTGTGCGGGCAATGCGGGCTCTGCCGGCCGGCATATTCCGCCGCCGCGCGGGCCGCTCTAACGCGGAGAAATATACGGCCCCATCGTGATCAGCGCGATGGCCGCGATCGCCACCACGATACCTGTGCCCTGCATCAGGTTGACCCGCTCTCCGAACCAGGCGAAGGCCACAAGGTTGACCGCCGCCAGCTGGATGACGCCGGAAAGGCTGAGCGCCACGCCCATGCCGAACTCGCGGATCAGCCGCAGCATGATCAGATTGCCGAGCGTGTAGAGGCTGAGTACCAACGCAAGCCGCCAGCCGCTGGGCGAAATCGTCCAGCTCTTGGCGGCCGTGGCGGCCAGCATGAAGATGAATGTCGATACGCCGAGTTGGGCGAGGCCGGCAGGTGACATGCGTACGATCCCGGGAGGATAGCCGCCGGTCGCGCCGGTCGTGATCTCCAATCGCTCTTTGCGCCCGGCGGAGCCCGCCGTCAAGCGCCTTGTCTATCGCTGCATCGCGGCGTGGCTGGGCAGGAAAACCGCTGCCAGCCCGAGCGCCGGCAGGAACGAGCACATCGCGAACACGAATCGAATGCTGGTATAGTCGGCGATGACGCCGAGCAGCGCCGCACCAAGGCCGCCAAGGCCGAAGGCGAAGCCGAAAAACAGCCCCGCTATCAGCCCGACCCGGCCGGGCACCAGCTCCTGTGCGAAGACGATGATGGCCGAAAAGGCCGACGACAGCACGATGCCGATGACCACCGTCAGCACCGCTGTCGCAACAATGCCGACATGCGGCAGCGCAAGGGTAAAAGGCAGCGCACCGAGGATCGAGAACCAGATCACGGTGCGCGCCCCGACCTTGTCGCTGACCAGTCCGCCGAGAACCAGCCCGACCGCCGATGCGACGAGGAACAGAAACAGAAGCATCTGCGATGTCTGAACCGAGACGCCGAATTTCTCGATCGCAAAAAACGTGTAATAGCTGGTCAGACTGGCCATATAGACGAACTTGGAAAAGGTCAGTGCGATCAGCGCCGCCAGCGCGGTGAACACGATGCGCCGCGGCAGGGCATATATGGGGCCGGACGCGGTCAACATTCCGGCCTGTTTGCGTTCGCGGCTATACCAGCCGCCTACCCGCCACAGCACCGCCATGCCGATGAGCGCGATCACCGAGAACCACGCAACGCTGGCCTGCCCGTAGGGCACAACGATGAACGCCGCCAGCAGCGGTCCGACCGCCGTTCCCAGATTTCCGCCGATCTGAAACACCGACTGCGCCATGCCGAAGCGTCCGCCGGAAGCAAGCCGCGCTATGCGCGAAGCCTCGGGATGAAAGATCGCCGAGCCGAAACCGATCAGCGCCGCGCCGGCGATCAGCACGGCATACTGGCCCGCATAGGCGAGCAGGATCAGGCCGACTAAGGTCGAGCCCATGCCGAAAGCAAGAGAGTAAGGCAGCGGCTTGCGGTCGGTGTAGAGCCCAATCGCGGGCTGCAGCAGCGAGGCGGTCACCTGAAACGCCATGGTCAGCAGCCCGATCTGCCAGAAGTCGAGCCGAAAGTCGGATTTCAGCATCGGGTAGATCGCTGCCAGCAGCGATTGCATGATGTCGTTGAGCATATGGCTGAACGACAGCGCCAGGATCACCAGAAATCCTGCGGCTTGTGTCGTCTGTTTGGCCACTGCGGTATCGGTCAAGGCTGTTGCCGTCTGCGCAAAAACTGTCCGCAGCCGGGTATCGCGTATCGCCGCCCGGGTCCACGGTGTTCCGTTGGGCCAGCCAGCCGCTCGCCGCGCCGCGACATTGCGCCACTGCGCGGTGCGGCCGCTTTGACCCCTTTGGCGCGCGACCCTAGATTTGGTCTTGCGGCCGCTTCGCATTTCGGGCCGCGTGAAAGGTGGTCAGATGGAACCCGATGCCTATCTGCTGTCACGGATTCAGTTCGCGGCGAACATCTCCTTTCACATCCTGTTCCCGACCATAACGATTGCGCTCGGCTGGGTGTTGCTGTTCTTCAAGCTCCGCTACGCCCGCACCTCCGACATGGCCTGGATGCGCGCCTATTTCTTCTGGGTGAAGGTGTTCGCCCTGTCCTTTGCGCTCGGCGTGGTCTCGGGCGTCACAATGAGCTTCCAGTTCGGCACCAACTGGCCGGGCTACATGGAGCGCGTCGGCAACATCGCCGGGCCGCTGCTCGCATATGAGGTGCTGACCGCGTTCTTCCTCGAGGCGGTGTTTCTCGGCATCATGCTGTTCGGATTCCGCCGTGTGTCCAGCCGCGTTCACACGCTGGCCACGTTCCTCGTCGCCTTTGGAACCACCATGTCCGCGGTGTGGATACTGGCGCTCAACTCCTGGATGCAGACGCCGGCTGGTTTCGAGATGCGCGACGGGGTCGCCCATGCCACCGACTGGTGGGCCGTGGTCTTCAACCCGTCATTCCCGTACCGCCTTGTCCACATGCTCCTGGCTTCCGGTCTCACGGTAGCGTTCCTCGTTGCCGGGCTCTCGGCGCTGCGCTGGCTGATGGGCGACAGGTCGGAGGCGATGTGGAAGGCACTCCGCACCGGCCTTGCTCTGGGCGCCATTCTCATTCCGCTGCAGATTCTCGCCGGCGACCAGCACGGCCTGAATACGCTCGAGCATCAGCCCGCAAAGGTCGCTGCCATGGAAGCCAACTGGCAGACGCGCGGCAACGTTCCCCTCGTGCTCTTTGCATTGCCGGACGAGAATGCGCGAACGAACAGGTACGAGCTTTCGATTCCCGATGGGGCCAGTCTGATCCTGCGCCATAGCCCGGACGGTGTGGTGCCGGGGCTCGATGACTTTGTTGCCGAGGACGGTACCGCCCTCCATCCGCCTGTCATGCCGGTCTTCTGGGGTTTCCGCATCATGGTTGGAACCGGCATCGTGATGCTGCTTGTTTCGTGGGTTGGCGTGTGGTTCGTGTATCGCCGGGCCGTCCTGCCCCGGCCTCTTGCGCTCGTTCTTGTCCCCATGGCGCTGTCGGGTTGGGTAGCCACGCTTGCGGGCTGGTACACCACCGAGATCGGCCGGCAGCCCTGGCTGGTCACTGGTGTCCTGACCACGCGTGAAGCAATCGGTCCGGTTCCGGGCGGGCAGGTCGGCTTCACACTCGCCGTCTATCTGCTTTTATACGCTTCGCTTCTCGTTGCTTATCTCGGAACACTTGTTTTCCTTGCCCGCAAGGCGGCGGCAGCGGGCGACGAGTCGCCACTGCCGGCGGTCGCAGACAGCAGTTTGAACCAACCGCTTGCAGGTGAGTGAGATGATGCCTGTGAGACACCGCTCTGCAGGGGAGTACCTGCCATGACCGTCGACTGGCCCACTGCGCTTCCGCTCGTCTTTGCCAGCCTCATGGGCCTGGCGATCCTGATCTACGTCGTCCTCGACGGGTTCGATCTTGGCATCGGCATTCTGTTCGCCGCCGCGAACGACGAGGAGAAGGATGCCATGATCGCCGGCATCGGACCGTTCTGGGATGCCAATGAAACCTGGCTGGTTCTCGCGGTCGGTTTGCTTCTGGTCGCATTCCCGATTGCCCACGGTACCATTTTGACCGCGCTTTATCTGCCGGTTTTCGCGCTGCTCTTCGGCCTCATACTGCGGGGTGTTGCCTTCGATTTCCGGGCCAAGGTGCCGCCGCAGCGCAAGTCGCGCTGGAACGCAGCGTTCTTTGCCGGCTCATCGATCGCCTCCCTGGCCCAGGGTTACATGCTTGGCGTCTACGTACTCGGTCTGCAGCCCGGCTGGCCGGTTGTCTTGTTCGGCGTTCTCGTGGCGCTGTGCCTGTCGGCCGCCTATGTGGCGATGGGCGCTGCCTGGCTGATCTACAAGTCGGAGGGCGAATTGCAGGTGAAGGCGGTCCGCTGGTTGCGGCATGCGCTGATCGTCACGGCGTTGGGCATGGCTGCGGTTTCGCTGGCCACTCCGTGGGCCTCCCCGCGCATCTTCGAAAAATGGTTCGCCTTGCCACATCTGTTCTGGCTGCTGCCCCTGCCGCTGATATCGGGCGTGCTGTTCCTTTGGCTGTTTGCCCTGACCTTCCGTCTGCCGGCCCCGGGCGACCGTCACGCGCTCACGCCATTCCTGATCCTGGCTACGATCTTCGCACTCGGCTTCGCCGGCCTTGCCTATTCCTTCTACCCGTTCGTGGTGCCCGACCGCATGACGATCTGGGAAGCGGCGGCGGCACCGGAGAGCCTCGCCATAATACTCGTCGGAACGGCCTTTGTGCTGCCGGTCATCATCGGCTATTCGTTCTATGCCTACCGCGTCTTCGGCGGTAAGGCGGGCGATCTGCGTTATGACTGACGGCATTCAGCCGATGCGCCGCAGGTGATTGTCCCAGGCGGGCGTGTCCGGCGCCGGCTCCACGATATGCGCGGTCGAACCTGGCGTGAGGTCGGTCACGGCGCCGCGCCCGCTGGTGGCCAGCACATGATGCCTTTCGAGCGGGGCGACCCCGCAGCCGTCGGCGAGTTCCCGGTGGCCGAGATGCCGGCCCGTCGCGGCGTCCCAGAAGGCGATCAGCCCGCCCAGCGGCGATGAGGTGGCAACAATTTCGCCGGACACATCCAGCGCGACCGAGCCGACAAAGTTGTTCATCGCCTTCAGCGTTTCGCCCGGTCCGGCAAAAAGCTCCGGTTCCCTGCCGCGCCGGTGACGCCCGATCAGCGGCGGCCGCTGAGCCGGCTCGCCCTGATACTGGCAGCCGAACCAGACGGTCCCTTGGGCATCGACCGCAAGATGGCGAATGGAAAGCTGGTTGAGTGCGGGCGCTAGAAAAGCCTGCTCGGTCAGGTCGCCGGTCTCACAGTCGATATAGGCCAGACCCGGCTGCATCGTGTCGAGATTGAGCTTCTGCCCGCCATAATCGGGATGGGTCTGTATCCCGCCATTGGCCACGCACAGCGTCCTGCCGTCGCCAAGCAACACGACCTCATGCGGTCCGATCCCGCCGCTGGCTATCTCGCCGATGCGCGCGAACCCCTTGCCTGCATCGTAGATGCCGACTGCACCCCGGCCGGCTTCGTAGTCGTTCTCGGTCGCCAGCAGCCACCGTCCGTCCGGCGTGAACGCGCCATGGCCGAAGAAGTGCCGGTCTGCCGGCGGCGCGATAGCGTGCGGCTTAGACCCGCCATCGATGTCGAATGCGACGGCGAAGCGGCCGGGCGCGCGCCCGAAGGCGACTGCCCTGCGCCGCACCGCATCGATCGCGAAGGAGTGACCGCGCGCCGGCACAGGCAGCACCAGCCGGTCGCTGCCGTATTCGTCGATCACCGCCACCTCGTGACCGCCATGGTTCAACCGCGCACCGAGGAAGAGCGGCCCGTCATCCCCTGTTGGGGAACGGGGATGGCCGAGTGACGTGGACGGGGCCGCCGGCGCAACACATGCCGAGGCCGCCAACGCGAGAAACGTGCGCCTGTCGATCGACGCCAGATGCGTTGCCACGGTTCAGTCTCCGTCGAGAGCGTTGAAGCCGACGATCAGCCCCAGCGCCGCGGCGAGCTTTTCCGTGATGTTTGCCGCAGCGCTTTCGATGGTAAGGCCGGCAAACTCGATTTTGTCGCGGGCGGTTTCGTCCGCAAACGCGTCGGCTGGAGTGATTTCGACGCCGTCCAGCGCGGCTCTGGCCGTGCCGATTTCGAACAGGATCGCACCGGGCACCCAGCTTGTCTCTTCGGGTATGATCGATTCGTATCCGGCTGCATTCATGAGGTCGCGCACGCCATCGAGCTGCGCTGTCACCAGCGCGAAGGTGAGTTCTGAGCGCCACAGCGGCGCACGTTTGCCGCGCGCTTTGCCGATGTCAGCGCCGAGCGCCGGAAGCAGCTGCGCCTCGTGCATGAAACGCAGCTGTGTGGAAAGCGCGCGGACGATTTCGGAATCGACTTCCCCGGCGCTACGGTATGGTTCCGTATCTGCGGCCGGCGCGGTGAATGCGCCGGTGAAGTCCGTGCCATCCGCCCAACCGGCAAGCAGTTCGTCCGCAATCGATGCGATGTTGCCAGCGATCGCTTCCGCGAAGCGGCAACGATAGGCCGTTGCTCCACCTGCCAGATCATCGGCCCCGCTGCCGTAAAGCGCGAATTCCAGCGCCGGCAGGCCCTGAAGCGCCGCACTCTTTTGCGCCAGGTTTTCGGATGACGTGGCGCTTTCGTCCTCGCCCGCGATCGTTGCCTGCACCTGCCTCAAAGCAATGCCACGCGGGTCCGGCCAGAAATAGATCCGCTCCATGCGGTGTTCGTCCGCAAGCGGCCCGAACCGCAACACGCTCGCCTTGCCCCACGCGGGCACCAGTTCGGCAAAGGCGCCCCGCGCTTTCGTCAGCGCTTCGGCCGAAGGCATTGTGCACAGCGCACCGATCTCTAGTTCGGCTGCCGCTGCCGTCTTTTGGAGCTCGGCGAAAGCCGGCCGTGCAAATGTCTCCGCAACCCGCGCGCCCGCTCCATCCTGCGCCGCAGCGGGAACCGCGCATGAGAAAATCAGGGCGACACGCACTGCGGTTTGACCTCCCCTTGATGGGGAGGCCGGCGCGCTGCGCCGGGTGGGGTGAACTCTGCGCATCATAGCGACTCCAGAAAAGCGATCAGAGCATCGCGCGCGGCCTTGTCCGAAGCGGCATAGGCGTCGCGCGCGGCCTGTGCCTCGCCGCCATGCCACAGGACCGCTTCTTCCAGCGTGCGCGCACGCCCGTCATGCAGGAAGCCGGCTTCCGCGCTGACGGTGCTTGCGGCGCCGATTCCCCAGAGCGGCGGCGTGCGCCACTCGCGGCCATTCGCCTGGCCTTCCGGCCGGCCGTCGGCGAGGCCAGCGCCCATGTCATGCAGCAACAGGTCGGTGTATGGCCAGATCAGCTGAAACCGGTGTGCTTCGTGGCGGGCCTCGCGGTTGGTCACGAATTTGGGCGTATGGCAGGAGGCGCAGCCGGCTTCGTAGAACAGCTGCTTGCCGCGCAGCACCTGCGGGTCCTCGCTTCGCGTTCGGGCCGGCAGCGCGAGGTTCTCGGAATAGAATACCACAAGGTCGAGCAGCTCGCGCGGCACTTCCTCTTTGCCCAGCCGGGGCTGCGCGCCGTGCGGCAGCGTGCGGCACGGCGTTTCGGTGTCCGTGCAGTCGCCCCAATGGTCGGGAAGTACCGGTGTGGAAAGCCCCATATCGCCCGCAAACGCATGTGCGGTCTGTATCTCCACCGTCGGCTGGATCGCCTTCCAGCCGAAGCGGCCTATCGTCAGTCCGCCCTGGCCGTCGCCGATCATGTTCGGTCGGCCGGAAATCCCGTCGTTGTTCGTATCGTCAGGGTCGGCAAGCGCCAGAATGTCGGCCGGGTGGATGGCTTCCAGCAACCCCATTCCGCTCATGGCGGGCGCGATCCGGGCCGACAGCATTGCGCCGTCGGCAAGCGCGCCGAAACCCGGATTGCCAATCGAAAGCGCTGGCTTGCGCAGCTCCACCACCTCGCCGCCGGCAAGTTCCACCGGCACGCTCTCATAGGCGATCTCGATCTTGCCTTCAGCTGGCAGTCCGGCCACCGCGAAGTCCTGAATCTGAAGCCCGTAGCGGGGCTCTGGCGCGGCCACCATCAACCCGGCCTCGATTGCCCTCCGCTCGGCTTCGTCCGGCGGCAGCGACACGCGCACCAGCAACGAGATCGCTTCGTCTTCGGCGCTCGCCGGCGCGTGTCCGCGCCCGTCCTTGATATGGCAGGACTGGCAGGCACGAGCATTGAACAGCGGCCCGAGCCCGTCGGAGGCCTGCGTGGACGAGGGGGACGACACCCACTCCTTGCGAAACAGCCCGTTGCCCACCAGGAAGAGCTGCTGGTCTTCGAAGCTCAGATTGGCCGAAGGGTGGGAAAGCGCGTTGGCGTCGCGGGTCTTGCGTGTCGTCGCTTTGCCGCCCTGCATCGCCTCGAAGGGTTCGGCTTTCGAGAAATCGGTGGTCGGTTTCGTGACGGCCTCGACCCGTGCGCGATCCGCATCGCTGAGGTCGTCGCGTGTCAGCGCCGCTGCCGCGGTCACGGCGGCGGCAAGCGCAAAGGCGGTTAGAAGCGGTTTGGCTGTCATGAGAAATGCGGGCAGCGGCCGGGCGCTTATGCCCGGCCGCCGAGGCGCCTATTCGAACACGGCGCCCGGATTATCCAGGCTGTCGGAGCCTTCGATGGTCACGCCGCCGAGATCGAGCGCCGCAATCACACGTTCCAGCGAGCGAGTCTGATCGACCAGTCCGTCGATCACGGCCTGCACGACTTCATTGCCGGCCTCGTTGCCTTCGCCGATCATTTGGTCATAGGCCTCGCCGCCTTCCGCGCGCGCCCGCATCGCTTCGGCGGCAGCCAGCGTCGCCGCCAGCCTGGCTTCGGTCTCGTCGGCGAGCGCGGCATCGGTCTCGCGCACGAGGTCCGCCAGGCTCGGTCCGCTCACCGTCGAGCCGTCGATACGCTCATAGCGGCCGTGATAGACATTAGTGATGCCTTTCACGTCGTAATAATGCGAGTTATGCGTGTTGTCGGCGAAGCAGTCGTGCTCTTCCTCCGGGTCGTGCAGCAGCAGGCCGAGCTTCATCCGCTCGCCCGCAAGTTCGCCGTAAGAGAGCGAGCCGAGCCCGGTCAGGATCGCCGTCAGCCCCTCTGCCTCGCCGCCTTCGGCAAGTGCTTCCCGCGCCGCGCCGCCGGTCTGCCAATTCGCCACCATCTCTTCCAGGTCGGCGATGAGCAGGTCGGAAGCCGCGGTCAGATATTGAACCCGGCGGTAGCAATTGCCGCCGGTGCAGTTGGCCGCGTCGAAATCGGTTGCCGGCCGGTTGCCCGCGCCCGCATTGGTGCCGTTGAGGTCCTGGCCCCACAGGAGAAACTCGATCGCGTGATAGCCGGTCGCGACATTGGCTTCGATGCCGCCGATTTCCTGCAGCGACTGGATCACCTCCGGTGTGATCGTGGAGGCGTCGACCGTTTCGCCACCGACGCTGACCTGCGCATTGGCGATCACATTGACGGTGTAGTATGCGTTGGCGTCGCTCTCCGTGCCGTAGCTGGCGTCGACGTAGTCGATCAGCCCTTCATCCAGCGGCCAGGCGTTCACCCGGCCTTCCCACTCGTCCACGATCGCATTGCCGAAACGGTAGGCTTCCGTCTGCTGATAAGGCACCCGCGCCTCGATCCATGCGGCCCGCGCAGCGTCCAACGTCTCCTGCGAAGGCGCCGCAACAAGCGCCCCGATTGCCGCATCCAGAGCCTGCGCGGTCGTCAGGCTGTCTTCATAACCGGCCAGCGCTATGTCGGAATAGGTGGCGAGGATTTTGGCTGGTTCCGCGGCAACTGTGCTGCCGGGCACTGCCAGCGCCATCAGTAGAATTGCGGTTCCGGTTGCGGTTCTCATGATGGCCACTCCATGTAAAAACGAAATCTCCGGCCGCAGCCGACAGTCACGCCTGTCCCACATGCGCGCATTATGTTGACCATAGAGATCAGCTTTACGGGAAGCAATAGTGGATTAGAACTGTCATATTATCGAGATGTGATCCCGGCGCCATCCTTGGGCCGCCGCATTTACCGTCAATGCTTCCGCTGCGTCAGCAGGGTTGGCATCTACGCGCCTAACGTTGCAAACTGCGGCCGGTAAGGGACTTGCGGCGCGCCGGCGGGCGCAGCGAATGGCATGGGTGGGGGCATTGGGTAAGCTTGGCGGTGTAGTGGCCTGCATGGGCCTGGGGTTGGCGGCATGGCTTGGCAACGTGCTTTATGCGCTCGGGTCGCCGGGCGGCATGCTGAAGGAGTGGTCGCCTGCGCTCGTGGCAGGCGCGATGATTGCCTATCTGGTGGTCCACGGCCGCCGCACATATTCGGGCCGGCAGCTCCTGTCCTTCGTCGTGCTGGTGTTTCTGATCGGCTGGTTCTTCGAGACGGTGTCGCTGATGACCGGCTTCCCGGTCGGCAATTATCACTACACCGAACTCATGGCGCCGTTTCTGGGCCATGTGCCTGTCTCCGTCATGCCCGCCTACTGCGTGATGGGTTATGCCTCCTGGTCGATGGCAAGGCTTCTTCTGGCCCGCACCGAATGGTCGGGCGACAATGTCCTGCGCTTCGGCGTGCCGGTGCTTGCAGCGACGCTCATGGTGGTGTGGGATCTGTCGATGGACCCGCTGCGCGCCACGGTCGAGGGGCGCTGGGTGTGGAGCGGCGGCGGCGGGCATTTCGGCGTGCCGCTGGAAAACTACATCGGCTGGGCGTTCGTCACCTGGATCATGTTCCAGTCATTCGCCCTTGTGGTCACCGGCCGCCATGAACCGCCGGCGCGCAAGGTGCCGCGCTCGGCGCACCGCTACCTCTGGCTGTCCGTGCCGCTGATATGGGCCGCGTTCGCCGGCGAATATCTGCTCAATCCCTTCGTGTCGGACCGCACCGATTTTGTTATGATCGATGGCGCGCTCGTGCCGGTGGCGGAAATTTTCGCCAGCATCGCCTTTCTGACCGCCACGACGATGCTGCCGCTGGCGCTGCTCGGCGTGTTCGCAGCAACGCGCCGCATTCCGGCCTCCGCCTCCCGGCGCGGCCTGGCGGCCGGCCTCGCGCATGGCAGGGCGGGAGACAAACGATGACGTCAGCGACCGCAAGGACCGACTTTGACATCGTCACCCGCTGGCGCCTGGAAGCGCGGCCAGAAGAGCTCAGCGAGATTATCCTCGACCCCGAGATCATCTCGCGCTGGGGCACGTCGGTTTTCATGGCCTGCGAGGTGGTCGAGCGCGGCGCGCCGGATGGTCTCGGCATGGAAGTGCGGCTGCACACCAAGGGTTTTCTGCCACATTCCTTCTTTTTCGTCGGAAAGGTGACCGACGGCGTGGCGCATCGCTGGATGAGGTTCGAAATCAGCGGCGATTTCGTCGGCGAGGGCAGAATGTCCGTCGAACCAGACGGCCCCGACCATCTGTGGGCCACGTTCCGCTGGACGGTCGATGTCGCCCATCCCTGGGTGCGGCGTTTCGTGAAGGCGATCCACCCGATTTTCGTCTGGAACCATACCTGGGCCGTGCGCCGGCTGTCGCGCATGATGCAGGCGGAAGTTGACCGCCGCCGCTCCCGCCACGATACGATCCGCGAGCCGGCGCCCACCTTCCCGCACAATCTCGTGCCCTTCCGCCGCTGGCAGCTGCGGCGCTTCGCGTCGCGCGGCTGGACCGACGCCACCCGCTGATCCACGCGCGTTCGGTGGCGGGGTGGCTGCGAGGGCGGCAGCACGCCACGCCATTTCCCGCTTTGCCTTTGGCCGCGCCGCTGCTACATGCGCGCCCCATGACCACGCCACTTAAAAACATCCGCAACTTCTCCATCGTTGCCCATATCGATCACGGCAAATCGACGCTCGCCGACCGGCTCATCCAGATGACCGGCTCGCTGGAAGAGCGCGAGATGAAGGAGCAGGTGCTCGACGCCATGGACATCGAGCGCGAGCGCGGCATCACCATCAAGGCCAACACTGTGCGCCTGGAGTATGACGCGGCCGACGGCGAGCATTATGTGCTCAACCTCATCGACACGCCCGGCCATGTCGACTTCGCCTATGAAGTCTCGCGGTCGCTCCGCGCCTGCGAGGGTTCGCTGCTCGTCGTCGACGCCAGCCAGGGCGTCGAGGCGCAGACGCTCGCCAATGTCTATCAGGCGCTCGACGCCGACCATGAGATCGTCACGGTTCTCAACAAGGTCGACCTGCCGGCCGCCGAGCCCGAGCGCATCAAGGAGCAGATCGAGGACGTGATCGGCCTCGACGCCTCCGACGCGGTGCAGATTTCGGCCAAGACCGGCCTCGGCGTCGGCGAGGTGCTGGAGGCCATCGTCAAGCGCCTGCCGCCGCCCAGCCATGGCGATGCCGACGCTCCGCTGAAGGCGATGCTGGTCGACAGCTGGTACGACGCCTATCTCGGTGTCATCGTTCTGGTGCGCATCATCGACGGCAAGCTGAGGAAGGGCCAGCAGATCCGCATGATGGGCACCGGCGCGCGTTATCCCGTAGACCGGGTCGGCGTCATCACGCCCAAGATGGTGCTCACCGGCGAGCTTGGCCCCGGCGAGCTCGGCTTCATCACCGCGTCCATCAAGGAAGTGGCCGACACCCGCGTCGGCGACACCATCACCGAGGATCGCCGCCCGACCGAAACCCCGCTGCCGGGCTTCAAGCCCGCCCAGCCGGTCGTCTTCTGCGGCCTGTTCCCGGTCGATGCCGCTGATTTCGAGGATCTGCGCGCCGCCATGGGCAAGCTGCGTCTGAACGACGCCAGCTTCTCCTTCGAGATGGAAACCTCGGCCGCGCTCGGCTTCGGCTTCCGCTGCGGCTTCCTCGGCCTGCTGCATCTCGAAATCATCCAGGAGCGGCTGGAGCGCGAGTTCGACCTCGATCTCATCGCCACCGCGCCCAGCGTCGTCTACCGGCTGTCGATGACCGACGGCAAGACGATCGAGCTGCACAACCCGGCCGACATGCCCGATGTGGTCAAGATCGCGGCCATCGAGGAGCCGTGGATCCGCGCCACCATCATGACGCCGGACGAATATCTCGGCGCCATCCTCAAGCTCTGCCAGGACCGCCGCGGCGTCCAGCACGATCTGTCCTATGCCGGCGCACGCGCCATGCTCACCTACGACCTGCCGCTCAACGAGGTGGTGTTCGATTTCTACGACCGGCTGAAGTCGATCTCACGCGGTTATGCCAGCTTCGACTATCAGCTCACCGGCTACCGCGAGGGCGACCTGGTCAAGATGTCGATCCTGGTCAATGAGGAGCCGGTCGACGCGCTCTCCATGCTGGTCCACCGCACGGCGGCCGAAAAGCGCGGCCGCGCCATGTGCGAGAAGCTGAAGGACCTGATCCCCCGCCACATGTTCAAGATCCCGATCCAGGCGGCGATCGGCGGCAAGGTCATCGCCCGCGAAACCATCGCGGCGCTGCGCAAGGACGTGACGGCCAAATGTTACGGCGGCGACGTGACGCGCAAGCGCAAGCTGCTGGAGAAGCAGAAAGAGGGCAAAAAGAAAATGCGCCAGTTCGGCCGCGTCGAAATCCCTCAGGCGGCTTTTATTGAAGCATTGAAGATGGGGGATTGACCCTTCTCCCCGTGAACAGGGAGAAGGACGCTTTCACGAACGCTTATCCTCCCGTCTACAGGGGAGGGGGACCACGAAGTGGTGGAGGGGGCGGCGTTGCGGCCTGACTTGTCGATCCAGTGATCGATCATAGTTAGGCGTCGAGTGGGAGCTGCCGGCGGGTGAGCGAAGCGAACGGCCCCAGCCCACGTATCCACCAATCGCGCATTGTCTATGCATGCCTCGAAAACTCGAAATCGCCCCCACCTCTCCAGCCTGTCGATGTTGATATGCCGCCTTCCTCGCCCCGACAAACCGAACGCAGGCGGGCTACGCAATGAGTCGCGATGTGATCGCCGATTTCGATTCCAATATAGCGCCGTCCAAGTTTGTGTGCGACGGCGGCGGTCGTTCCCGATCCGAGGTAGGCGTCAAGTACCAAGTCATTTGGCTTTGTAGCTATGTGAACTATCCGCGCAATTAGCTCCTCGGGTTTTGGAGTTTCGAACACTGCCATTTCCTCGGATATGCTAAGGACGTGCTTCTTAGCATGAGCGGTGGTTCCGGCTTCTTCGGCCTTCCATAAAGTGTGGGGCGTTAGTCCGCCTTCCACTTCCGAAAGGTATTTCTTGATTCGAGGTACCCCACCGCCGCCGCGTCCGAAGTAGATACGCCCCTCACCTATCGCCTTGAGCATCCGTTCTTTTGTGAGAGTCCAGCAGCGTCCCTTTGGTGGGTAGAGCATTCTGCCGTCAGGACATTCAATGGCATAAATCTGGCTTTTCGTTGCATGACCGCCCTGAGCAGTCGCTGAGACCGATTGCCAATCTCCCTTGGGATCATTGTCGGGATTTTTGAATCTTGATTTCCACTCGGCCGTAAATTCAAGTGGATTTCGATATTCCTTAAATTTCTTCCTATCGCGTGCGTATACAAGAATGTATTCGTGGTTATTTGAAAAGACAGCTCTATTTTCGCGGCTAGTCCTATGTTCCCAGACAATAGTTGAGACGAAATTTTCACGGCCGAAAATTTCGTCGAGCCGTACCTTAAGATAGTGCATCATTCCATCGTCGATCGAAACCCAAAGGCTACCATTTTCGGCCAGAACTTGCTTAATCTGCAATGCGCACGAACTTATTTGATCAAGCCAAATATTATCTGAGACGCTATCATCATAGTGTTGAAGTCTATCATGATTGTTGTACGGTGGATCGATATAGGCGCACGTTACTTGTGTGCCCTCTCTTCGGAGCGAATCCAGTACCGCAGCGTTATCGCCTTGGATTAGTTTGCCTCGAAAGCTTGAATTCACGATTGATCTCACACAGAAACTGGCCTAGCGCCGTTATCGAACTATTAAGGTTAACGAATTGATAATAGGAATTAAGTCCTAGTACGATGGTAGAAAGATCAATCTATTATCTTGGAAATAAGGCAGCCTCTGCGAAAGAAATTGCACATCATTGTGAAAAATACTCGCGTCGTGGAAGTTATATAATAGATCTATTTGCTGGATCGGGTGCCGTTGCGCGCGAGATATCGAAATATTCACAAGTCATGACTAACGATATACAGACGTTTTCACGCAAGATATGCGAGGCGTCGCTAATTGTTTCAGAGAATGACAAAAGAGAAGCAAAGACGATAATATTATCGGAAGATGTATTGCGAAAGGCTGAAAATTGTATCTCGAGATATTCGAATTATATAGATGACGAACAAAGAATAGTGTCCGATACGGCACGCGGTGTTCCCAGTACGGAGATGCTTCGCGAAGAAATGACAGAGCGGCTCTTTGCGGATGCAAAAGGTCATGATCCAATAGTTGGAACATTCGGAGGCGTCTATTTTACGGTGAGGGATGCCTGTGTGCTCCAGGCGTTGTATGATGCAACATCGGTGCTTCCACCGAATCAGCGGGTAGTCGGCGAAGCATGCCTCTTCGCCGCAGCCAGTAGATGCTCGATTACGGTCGGCAACCAGTTCGCCCAGCCTAGGAAGCTTTCATATAGGGACGGTCGCGCCAAGATTGCGGCCGCTAAATTGTACCGTGCATCGGCAGTCAGGAACCCATTGGAGATCGCCTTTGCGGCATGCGATATGTTCCCGGTTAGGGGGCGCGCATCCGATCAAAACAAATGCCTTCAAGGTTTAGATACGGACGTTGCGAAGGAAAATATTGGTGCGGCGAAGTTAGTCTATCTTGATCCACCCTACGGTAGAGAGCACTATAGCCGATTTTATCACGTCCTAGAGGATATTGCGGTGGGCCAATTTGCCCCCGTAGACAACATGAAGTCCCGGATGCGTAGCGGGCGATTTCAGTCCCCATATAGTATCCGCTCTCAAGCACCTCGCGCTTTTACAGAGGTTTTGGACATCTGCAGTGCCGCGGACGTTCCCGTCGCCGTGTCGTATGTCGATGAGAGTCGTGGCTCGGCTGTTGAAAACAGAATAGTAACGATCGACTTCTTGCGCGCATTAATCTCAGAGAGGTATCAGCGGTTGATAGAAATCCCAATGATGAGAAAGAATTACTCACAAATGAACAAGCTAAGCAAGCCTGACGGAAGGATCGGTACTGAAGTTTTGTTGGTTGGGTGTGGCTAGAAGTGTAGTCCAAAACGGTTGGCTGGAATCATCGATCGGTCTACAATGCACCGAGCCATTTCCCTGAGTGGCGTTTGCCGGTTGGCAGCGAGAAACGCTGCGACGGCATTGTAAGGGGTCTCTGAGGGCATAACGAGTTCAAACGGATAATATCCGGCGGCTGTCTGAGAAAGGATCAAAATCGGACGCTTGTGCTTTCCCGGGAATGTAAGCGCGCTTGCCCCTGGTATTTCAAAAGCCCAGTTGCTGCTGTTTGGCTTGTAGATTTCAGGCATATGATGGTTTGCCAAGAAATTTCCGTTCGCGTCGATCTGCGCGAGATGGATGCTATGGACTGCGCCAAGTGACGCTCCAAAGAATGTTGGCACCCAAGCGAGTTTTAGGTTGAACTGCCCCCAACGCGCGGGTCCCGCGACCTCAGAAATAAGAACGTTCATTGTCACCCTTTTTCACGTAATACTAGGTGAGAACTGATCCTGCGAAATCTTGCAGTGTATGTAGTAACGAGTAATACGCTGCGCCGTCAAAAAGTAGATTATTTGCACGCAGGAATCCAGCTATCCAACTGGGGACAAATTCGGTTCCACAGCCCTCATTTCGGGCTATCCGGCCAAATCTTATCCCCGCCCTCACCACCTCCCCTAACATCCTCCGCGCAAATACCGCTGCGCGGGAAACGGGTGTGCACTCCGAGCATCCGGGCGGCGGTCGGTGCCGGATCGGCGGCACTACGGTGGTGCTGCTGGGCGATGAGCCCCCAGCTCCGGGCCCTATGTTGGTGGCCGCGTCTTCGCCGCTTGATTGATGGCGAGCCCGAGGAAGCCAGAATATCGGCTGAATCCCGAGCGGTAGACTCCGGCGCAAATGCCGGGGCGAGTCCCGAAAGGGATCACTCGGGGCAAGAACACCGGCGGGGCGCGCATGCCGCGCGCCTATCTCCCTCTGGGTGGGCCAGAAATCGCAAGAGAAGGGTTAACAGAGGGTTCCCCCTCACCAGGATTGCCAATCCTCGCCCATGGCTCGGGGCAATCCATCCTCTCCCGCAAGGGGAGAGGTAAGGGCGCGTACCGGCCGAAGGCCGCAAGGACGACTGTCCGTCCGAGCCCATGCGAGGCCCCGCGGAGGCTAGCGAGCCGAAGGCGAGCGCTCAGTCGTGAGCGAAATCAACTTGGCGATGGAGGTGCGGCTTCTGAAATGCGGGCGCGATCGTCAGCGGTCAGGCATGGATCCCGGATCAGGTCCGGGATGACGACCGGGAGGGAGGCATGGCGCAAATCACCCAAAATATTCCCGCCGCCCCAGCTACCCTTTGCGCCCGCGCCATGCGAAAATCTGCCGCGGCGGTTCTGGGAGCCGCCTAACGACCAGGGGAACGACAATGAAGATCATCACCGCAGCGCGCGCCGCGTTGGCAGCGCTTTTTGCCGGCTGCGTGGCGCTTGCAGCCACCACCGCCGCCTCGGCCGGCGACGTCACCTTCCTGATGAACAACCACCACGAATTCGCCGTCGAGGTCGAGCTCTACAGCCAGGACCGCAACCATGTCTGGCCGGGCAACGGCCAGGTGTTTTACCTCGACGACGGCGAGACCAGGGCGATGCCGCTCTCCTGCGAGGAGGGCGAGACGATCTGCTACGGCGCCTGGGTTTCGGGCGATCCGGGCACCTATTGGGGCGTCGGCCCGGGCGACGTCGATGGCTGCGACAATTGCTGCTACGTCTGCCAGGGCGGCATGACCGAGGAAATCAACCTGATCGAGTGAGCAGCCGGTTCGCGAAGCGAATTCACCGTGCCGGTGAGCGTAGCGAACTCGGCGTGAGCGCTATCGAAAAAATGAACGCCGGCTAAATCGCTCCATCAGACGCGGTTCAGCGGCGAAGCGTCATTCTTCCCTGCGTGCAAAACCACAAGGAGAGGAACAAATGACGCATCAGCTATCCAAATTCGTATCGGCCGCCATGCTCGCCGCCGTAACCGCAACCGCCGCGCATGCCGGCACCAGGATCGAGAAGATCGGCATTGCCCGCGAGGGCATTGACCTGGTGCCCGCCAGGGTGCGGGCGACCTCGGACGGCTATTCCGGCTTCGTCGGCAACGATCACCGCTTCACCGTGCGGCTCTTCGCCAAGGGCAAGGGCAACAACAACATCCACCGCGTCGGCATCGGCAACAAGAACGGCATGGACCTCATCGAGGTGAGCGCTGGCCGGTGGCACTATTTCCAGCGCACGCAGGATGATGGCTGGGGGGTGTACAAGACCGCGCGCACCTTCACCGCCGATATGCGCAAGGTCGACTGGGTGACGACGCCCGGCAAGCTTTGCCGCGACAACATGGCGGCGCAGATCGCCGGCGGAAAGTCGAAATCCTGGGTGCTGTCGCGCGAGTGGAACCTGGCCGGCAAGGTAGTGCTGCATTTCTACGCCGCCGCAGCCTCGCCGTCGAAAATCCGAAAGGGCAAGGTCGCCGGCAATTCCGAAACCCGCGCGGCGAACCTGTTTTACCCGGTAAATGTGGTTTGCCAGAAGCGGTGAGCAGCAGGAATGCCGACACCGCACGCCGCCTGAACCGCTTTAACTGAACGCAGCGGCACGCTAAAGGGCGGGGATGACATCCCCGCTCTTTAGGTCAGCTGCATAATGATCGCCGGTTCAAGCCCCCTGATGCTGGGCATCGATACCGGCGGTACCTACACCGATGCCGTCCTTTTTCGGGAAAGCGCGGCCGCGGGCGGAGTCGTCGCCAAAGCCAAGGCGCTCACGACGCGCCACGATCTCGCCATCGGCATTGCCGGCGCGGTCGATGCGGTGCTGGGAAGCGCGGCGGTGGACCCCGCGGGTATCGCGCTGGTGTCGATGTCCACAACGCTCGCCACAAACGCCATTGTGGAAGGCCAGGGCGAGCGCGCGGCCCTGGTGCTGATCGGCTTCGGTGAGGCCGATCTCGACCGCGACGGGTTGAAGGCGGCACTCGGCCCCGACCCGGTGCTTTTCCTGGCCGGTGGGCACGATGTCCACGGCAACGAAAAGCCGCTCGATCTAGTCCCGCTGATGGACCGGCTTCCCGAACTCGCGAGGTCTGTCACCGGCTTCGCCGTTTGCGCATATTTCGCCGTCCGCAACCCCGCCCACGAGATCGCCGCCGCCCGTATGATCCGGGAAAAGACCAGCCTTCCGGTAACGATGAGCCACGAGCTTTCGGGCAGGCTGGGCGGCCCGCGCCGTGCGCTCACCACGTTGCTCAATGCGCGGCTGGTCGGTTTGATCGACAGGCTGATCGGGGCGACCGAAGGGTTTCTGAAGCTGCGCGGCATCGCCGCACCGCTCATGGTTGTGCGCGGGGATGGCGCGCTGGTCTCCTCCGCCTTTGCCCGCAGCCGCCCTATCGAGACGATCCTCTCCGGCCCCGCGGCGTCGATCGTCGGCGCTCGTCACCTGACCGGCCTCGACGATGCGATTGTGTCTGACATCGGCGGAACGACGACCGACGTCGCCGTGCTCGAAGCGGGGCGTCCGAGGCTCGATCCCGAAGGCGCCCGCGTCGGCGGCATGCGCACCCATGTCGAGGCGGTCGCGATGCGCACCTTCGGCCTGGGTGGGGATTCCGAGGTTGTGATCGAGGATGGCGGGCTCGATGCGAGGCTGCGGCTTGGGCCACGCCGGCTGGTGCCGCTCTCGCTGGCGGCGCGGTTGCATGGTTCCATGATCCTTGCCCAGTTGGAGCGCCAGCTGGGCATGCCGAATTCCGGCAAGCTGGACGGCCGTTTCGCCTTCCGTGCCGGTATGGACGACCGTTTTGCCGCCGGCCTCTCCGCCGCCGAGCGGCGGCTTTATGACGGCATCGCCGCTGAGCCGCTGCCGCTCGATCGCCTGCTGGCCGCGAGCACGCATTCGGCGGTGCTCAACCGGCTGGTCGCGCGGGGCCTCGTCATGATTGCTGGTTTTACACCATCGGATGCTGCCCATGTTCTCGGGCATCAGGCGACATGGGACGTGGACGCCGCAAGGCTGGGGGCGGAGCTTTTCGCCCGCCGCCGCGACCCGTCGGGCAACCGCATTGCGGCTGGCGGCAAGTGGCTCAGTGAGGACGTGCTCGCACTCCTCACCCGCAAATCGGCGGAGGCTGTGCTGGAGACCGCGCTCGCCGAAGACGGCCACGACGGTCCGGCGGCCGTTTCGCACGCACTGGTGCAGCGGGCGCTGGACGGCGGCAGCCGTTTTGCACGGCTGGCGATCGAGCTCGATCGCCCGGTGATCGGGCTTGGCGCCTCGGCGCCGCTGCACTACGCGGGGTTGGACAAACTCGTTGGCTCGCAGTGTGTTCTGCCGGCCCATGCCGACGTCGCCAATGCGGTCGGCGCTGTCGTGGGGCAGGTGCGCATTACGGTCGAGGCTGTGGTCACGCAGCCGGTGGAAGGTCGTTTCCGCCTTGCCGTGGGCGAACATGTCGAGGACTTTGCCGCAGAAGATGCCGCGCTCGATGCTGCATCAGCGCTTGCGGCTCGGATGGCGCTCTCCCGTGCCGTCGAAGCCGGAGCAGCCGAGTGCCATGTCGGAACCGAAACCGACATTGTCACCGCAACTGTTGAGGATAGGCGCAGATTTGTAGAGGCGCGTATCGTCGCGCGGGCGCAGGGCCGGCCGCGCGTCGCATCGGATGGTGTTTCGCAGCCATGGGAGAATTGACCCCGCCCGTCGCGCGTGGTGAAAGCTGCCGGACTGATCTTCAATGGAGTGCATCACATGTCGGAACGTGTCGAGACCCACGGGCTCAAGGTTGATCGCGGCCTCTATGACTTCGTAGGTGACGAAGCGTTGCCGGGCACCGGGGTGGATGTTGACGCGTTTTGGAAGGGCCTTGCCGCGATCGTTCGCGATCTGGGGCCGAAAAACCGCGCTCTGCTTGCCCGCCGCGACGAATTGCAGACGACAATCGACCAGTGGCACCGCGACAATGGCGCGCCCGCTGACCTGGCTGCCTATGAGGCCTTCCTGCGCGAGATCGGCTACCTGCTGCCCGAGGGCGGGGATTTTCAGGTCTCAACCTCGCATGTCGATCCCGAAATAGCTGAGATCGCCGGCCCGCAGCTCGTCGTTCCGATCATGAATGCCCGCTTCGCGCTCAATGCCGCCAATGCGCGCTGGGGCTCGCTCTATGACGCGCTCTACGGCACCGACGCGCTGGGCGACCTGCCCAAGCCCGGCGGTTACGACCCCGAACGCGGCGCGCGCGTGATCGCATGGGCGAAGAACTTTCTGGATCGCGCTGTGCCGCTCAAGGGCGGCTCCTGGGCCGACCTGCCGTCAATCTCCGCGTCGAAGGATGGCCTCTCGCTCGGCGAAGGCTTTTCGCTTGCAGAAGCTGGCCAGTACGCTGGCTGGCGAGGCGGGGATTCCGGCGGTCAGAAAATCCTGTTCCGCCGCAATGGGCTTCTGATCGAAGTCGTGGTCGATCCGTCGTCGCAGATCGGCAAGACCGACCGGGCGGGCATCGCCGATGTCCGGCTGGAATCCGCGCTGACAACGATCATGGATTGCGAAGACTCCGTTGCCGCGGTCGATGCCGAAGACAAGACGCTGGTCTACCGCAACTGGCTCGGCCTGATGAAAGGCGATCTCGAAGAGAGCGTCACCAAGGGCGGCAAGACTTTCACGCGCAGACTGCACGACGACTGGACCTTTACCGCGCCCGGCGGAGCGGACTTCAAGGTCAAAGCGCGCTCGCTGATGCTGGTACGCAATGTCGGCCACCTGATGACCAACCCGGCGATCATCGTCAGTGACGGCCACGAGATTCCCGAAGGCATCATGGACGCCATGATGACTGCGATGATCGCGTTGCACGACATCGGGCCGAACGGTCGCCGCTCCAACAGCCGGGCCGGTTCCATGTATGTCGTGAAGCCCAAGATGCACGGGCCGGAGGAAGTTGCGTTCGCCGTAGAGATCTTTAGCCGCGTGGAGGCCGCGCTCGGCATGGCGCCAAACACCATCAAAATGGGCATCATGGACGAGGAGCGCCGCACCACGGTGAACCTGAAGGAGTGCATCCGGGTCGCACGCGAGCGCGTCGTGTTCATCAACACCGGCTTCCTCGACCGAACCGGCGACGAAATTCACACCTCGATGGAAGCCGGGCCGATGATCCGCAAGGGCGACATGAAGCAGGCGGCCTGGATCAACGCCTATGAAAACTGGAACGTCGATATCGGTCTCGCCTGCGGCCTCTCCGGCCATGCCCAGATCGGCAAGGGCATGTGGGCCATGCCCGATATGATGGCGGCTATGCTGGAACAGAAGATCGGCCATCCGAAAGCCGGAGCCAACACCGCCTGGGTGCCGTCGCCGACCGCAGCCACGCTGCACGCGACGCATTATCATGCGGTCGACGTCAAGGAGGTGCAGTCCAGTATCAAATCGCGCGAGCGCGCCAAGCTCTCTGACATTTTGTCGGTGCCGGTGGCGAGCCGCCCCAATTGGACCCCCGACGAAATTCAGAAGGAACTCGACAACAATGCGCAGGGCATTCTGGGTTATGTCGTGCGCTGGGTCGATCAGGGTGTCGGCTGCTCCAAGGTGCCGGACATCAACGATGTCGGCCTGATGGAAGACCGCGCCACTTTGCGCATTTCCTCGCAGCACATCGCCAACTGGCTCCACCATGGCGTGTGCAGCCAGGAGCAGGTGATGGAGACGATGAAACGCATGGCTGCGGTTGTCGATCGACAGAACGAAGGCGATCCGCTCTATCGCCCGATGGCTGCCGATTTCGATGGGTCCATTGCATTCCAGGCTGCCTGTGACCTGGTGTTCAAGGGCCGTGAGCAGCCGAGTGGATATACCGAGCCGGTGCTGCACGCCCGGCGTCTGGAGCTGAAGGCGCGTGAAAGGGCTGGTTAGGCGCACCACGGGCGGGATGCTCCGGAGGTGAAAATCCTCGCCATCGACACAGCCGCGAACCTGTGCGCGGCATGCATCTTCGACACGCAAGCCGGCGAGCTTGGCCGTGCTGTCCACGACCTTGGCAAAGGCCACGCCGAACATCTGATGTCGACTATCGAAGACGCGCTGGCGGCCGCGAACATTGCCTATGCCGATCTCGGCCTGATTACGGTTTCTGTCGGGCCGGGGTCCTTCACCGGAATAAGGGTAGGCGTCGCCACCGCGCGCGCGCTGGCGCTGGCGCTGGGCATTCCCGCAGTCGGCGTCACGACGCTGGACGCGATGGCCGAAGAGGCACGCCGCGATTTTGCCGGCAAGGAGGTTCTGGCTGCAATCGACGCCAGACGCGACCAGCTCTACGTAGCCTGTTATGATGCCGGGGGCAGGCCGAAATTCGGCCCCGCCATCGCGACGCTCGATGAGGCGGTCGGTATGCTGACCGCAGACATCGTGCTCACCGGCAGCGCCGCCGAAATGATCGCGGAACGCATCGGGAAGGATGTGGTGGTGGCCGCAACGTCCGCCACAGGCGATATTGCCGTTTACGCGAAGCTCGCCGCCGGCAGGGATTCTGCTTCCGGTCCGCCGCGCCCGCTTTATCTGCGTGGCGCGGATGCAAAACCGCAGCAGGGTTTCGCGGTGGAGCGGAAGAGCTGATGCGTATTCCCTTCATGTCCGGCAGCCAGGAATATGTAGCGCGCGACCTGACGCTCGACGACACACCGGCGATGGCCGAGTTGCATGCCGGCGCTTTCGCCCGGCCATGGTCCGACGAGGAATTCGAGGCGCTTCTGGTGCAGGAAACGGTATTCGGTTACGCCGTCCGGCCCATTGCTTCCAAGGGCAAGCCGCCGATCCAGGGTTTCGTGCTTGCCCGGTTGGCGGCGGGCGAAGCCGAAATCCTCACCATCGTCGTTGCCCGCGCAAACCGGCGCTGCGGTCTCGGCCGCATGCTGATGGATGCGGTGATGCGCCATCTTTATGCCGAGCGCGCCGAGGCGCTGTTTCTCGAGGTGGACGAAAGCAACACAGCCGCTATCGGCCTTTACCGCCGGCTGGGTTTTCACGACGTCGGTCGGCGCGAGGGCTACTATTCGGCGAAGGACGGCCGCAAGAGCAGCGCGCTTGTCATGCGCAGCGATCTTCGTTAGCCAGCGACGATCCAACATAGAGAGAGTGGAGTCAGGGAGACGCATGCTCGGCTGGATACGCGTGTCGTTCATGCTTCTGCTCGTGGCCATTGTCACGCCGGCAATGGCGCTCGCCCAGATTTTCATCCTCAAGACCGGCATCGGCAATGAGCGTTACCTGCCGCGCCAGTGGCACCGTTTCGTGTTGTTCGTGCTAGGCTTCCGGTTGCATGTGCGCGGAAAGATGTCGGACAGGCGCCCGCTGCTGATCGCGGCCAACCACATTTCGTGGACCGACATCATGGTTGCCGGCGCGGTGGCCGAGGTCAATTTCATCGCCAAATCCGAGGTCTCCGGCTGGCCGATGATCGGCAAACTGGCGCGGCTCCAGCGCACCGTCTATGTCGAGCGCGAACGCAAGCACAGATCGGGTCACCAGGCGGGTGAGATCGCGCAGCGCATGAATGACGGCGACCCCATGCTGCTGTTCGCGGAAGGGCTGACGGCTGACGGCAATCTTATGTTGCCGTTCAAATCGACCTTGTTTGGAGCGGCTTCCATGGCGGTCGATCGCGGCGAGGCTGAGCACGTATTCGTGCAGCCTGTGGCGATCGTCTACACCCGCTTCCATGGCATGCCGATGGGGCGCCTGCATCGCACGCATGCTGCATGGATCGGCGACCGCCTGCTTGCCCCGCATATCGTGGCGCTGCTGAAGGAAGGCGCGGTCGACGTGGAGCTGCATTTCGGCGAGCCGGTCGAATATCGCGCCGGCATCAGGCGCAAGGACCTGGCGAGGGAAGTCGAGCGGCGTGTGATGGAGATGTTCAACGCCGCGATCAGCCACCCGATCAGGAGCGGCGAGCATTAGCCGCCGCCATCTCGGCGCTTCATTTCGGGCTGAACTTGGTCTAGAGAGCGCCCATGAACCGTATTGTCACCAATAAAGACACCGCCGTGGCCCGCAAGGTCTTCGTGAAGACCTATGGCTGCCAGATGAATGTCTATGACAGCCAGCGCATGGCCGATGCGCTGGCCGCCGAAGGTTATGTCGCGACCGAGACGATGGAAGATGCCGATCTGGTGCTTCTCAATACCTGCCACATCCGTGAGAAGGCCGCCGAGAAAGTCTATTCCGAGCTTGGCCGCATTCGCGGCATCAAGGCTGAGCGCGAACAGTCCGGCCGCGAAACGCTGATCGGCGTCGCAGGCTGCGTCGCGCAGGCTGAGGGCGAGGAGATCATCCGCCGCGCGCCTGTTGTCGATCTGGTGATCGGCCCGCAGACCTATCACCGCCTGCCGGACGTGGTGAAGAAGGCGCGTTCCGGCGAAAAGGTGGTCGAGACCGAATACGCGATCGAGGACAAGTTTGCCCATTTGCCCGGTCAGCAGGCCAGGGCGGTGCGCGCCCGCGGCGTGACCGCGTTTCTTACCGTGCAGGAAGGCTGCGACAAATTCTGCACCTTCTGCGTGGTGCCGTATACGCGCGGGTCCGAGGTTTCCCGCCCTGTCAGCCAGATCGTCGACGAGGCCCGGCGTCTCGCAGAAGCCGGCGTGCGCGAGATCACGCTGCTTGGCCAGAACGTCAATGCGTGGCACGGCGTGGGGCCGGACGGCCGCGAATGGGGCCTTGGCGAATTGCTGTTCAAGCTGGCCGACGTGCCGGGCGTGGCACGGCTGCGTTACACGACCAGCCACCCCCGCGACATGGATGATGCCCTGATCGCAGCGCATCGCGACCTGAAGGCGCTTATGCCTTATCTGCACCTGCCGGTTCAGTCGGGTTCCGACCGCATATTGAAGGCGATGAACCGCAAACACACGGCCGCCGAATATCTGCGCCTCATCGAGTGCATTCGCGCGGCCCAGCCCGATATCGCGATGTCGGGCGATTTCATTGTCGGTTTCCCGGGTGAAACGGACGCTGACTTTGCTGACACGATGACCATCGTGCGCGAAGTGGGTTATGCGCAGGCTTTCTCGTTCAAATATTCGCCGCGGCCGGGAACGCCCGCATCCGAGCGCGGCGAGCAGGTGGCCGAAGCGGTCAAGAACGGGCGCCTGCAGGAGCTGCAGGCGTTGCTGACGAAGCAGCAGCATTCATTTGCCGAAAGTCTGGTCGGGCGCGAGATCGATCTGTTGCTTGAAAAACACGGTCGCCATGCCGGACAGCTCATCGGCCGCTCGCCCTGGCTTCAGCCGGTGATTGTTGATGAAAATACCGGCGGAATCGGCGACATTGTTCCGGTACGAATCACGCGCACGGGGGCGAACAGCCTGTTCGCCGAAGGCGTATAAGGAGAAGCTTTTGAGCGCCGCTACGCAACTGAAGCAGCCCTCCGGGGCATCCGACATGGCGCATATCGTACTGACCTTCGACAACAACCAGCTCGCAAGCGCGCTTTATGGGCAGTTCGACGAGAATCTCGCCCGTATCGAGGAAAAGCTCGGCGTCGATATCCGCTCGAAGGGCAACCAGCTTTCCATCCAGGGTGAGGCGAGTGCCGCCGAACAGGCGCGCCGCGCGCTCGATTATCTTTACGATCTGCTGCAGAAGGGCTCCGAACTGGCGCAGTCCGACGTCGACGGTGCTGTGCGCATGGCGATTGCCGCCGACGATCAACTGACTTTGCCGACGCTCGAACGCAAGGGCAAGATGGCGGCCGCGCAGTTTTCGACCCGCAAAAAGACAATCCACGCCCGCTCGGTAAACCAGGACGCCTACATGCGTGCGCTGGAACGTTCCGAGCTGGTATTCGGCATCGGACCGGCCGGTACGGGCAAGACCTATCTGGCCGTTGCCTACGCGGCGATGCTGCTTGAGCGCGGCATGGTCGACCGCATCATTCTCTCGCGCCCGGCGGTGGAAGCAGGGGAGCGGCTGGGTTTTCTGCCTGGTGACATGAAGGAAAAGGTCGACCCCTATCTGCGGCCGCTTTACGACGCGCTTTACGACATGATCCCCGCCGACAAGGTGGAGCGCGCCATCGCGGCTGACGTGATCGAGATCGCGCCGCTGGCCTTCATGCGCGGCCGCACGCTGCACAATGCCGCCATCATTCTCGACGAGGCCCAGAACACCACGCCCATGCAGATGAAGATGTTCCTGACCCGCATGGGCGAGGGCGGGCGCATGATCGTGACCGGCGACCCGAGCCAGATCGATCTGCCGCCGAATACCAAATCCGGGCTTGTCGAAGCGCTGAGCGTTCTCGCCGATGTACCGGGCATCGTCACCGTGCGCTTCAACGAAAAGGACGTGGTACGCCATCCGCTGGTGGCCGAAATCGTGGCTGCCTATGACCGCGCGGGCACCGGCCCTGGCCCTGCGCCCCGGAAGCCCAAGACGGAACAGTGACCGCGGCCCGACAGCTGGACATCGCGATCGATGTCGAGGCCGCAGACTGGCCACCCGTGCACGAGCTTGAAACGATTCTGGATCGGGTGGTGGCGGCCTGTTTTGCCGAACTGGGCCTCGATCCGGTTCAGCCTTCGGAACTCGGCGTCACCTTTACCGACGACGCTCATATTGCTGAACTGAACCGGCACTGGCGGAGCAAGGATGGTGCGACCAACGTATTGTCTTTCCCGGTCGTGGAGATCGCGCCGGGCACCGAACTGCCGCCGATGCTGGGCGACATCGTGATCGCTTTCGAGACGGTCGCGCGCGAGGCCAGGGAGCAGGAAAAACCCTTCATTGACCATCTGACGCACCTTCTGGCGCATGGCCTGCTTCATCTTGTAGGCTACGATCACATGGACGATGACGAAGCTGAAACGATGGAGGCGCTGGAACGGCGTATCCTCGAACGACTTGCGATTCCCGATCCATATGCCTAAGTGAACGCTGGTATTAGCCAGACGAAGATGAACGAACACACAACTCAGGTTCACGCTGCAGCGACCGAAACGGAAACGGGCAGCCAGGAACAGCCAGGAGAAAGTCCCGAGCCGGGACGACAACCTGCACCCGAACGCACGACAATGCTGCAGCGCCTCGGCGCATTTTTCAGGCCCCGCAACGGTAATTCGTTGCGCGAGGATCTGACCGATGCGCTATCGGAGGCCGCCGACGCAGCCGAGTTTTCGCCCGGCGAACGGGCAATGCTACACAACATTCTGCGCCTGCGCGAGGTGCGCGTTGAGGATGTGATGGTACCACGCGCAGAGGTTGAGGCGGTCGATATCTCGACTCCGCTCGGCGATTTGCTGCGTATTTTCGAAGAATCGGGCCACTCGCGCCTGCCAGTCTATTCCGAAACGCTGGACGATCCGCGCGGCATGGTTCACATCCGCGACGTCGTTGGCCAGTTGTTGCGTATGTCGCGCGAGCCCAAGCGTGGACGCGGCAGCAGGAAAAATGCCGGCACGCAGCCACTCGATCTTGCCAAAATAGACCTCACGCGTTCGATCGGCGATCTCAGCCTGGTGCGGCCATTGCTGTTTGTACCGCCGTCGATGCTGGCCTCCGACCTGATGGCACGCATGCAGGCCGCCCGCATACAGATGGCGCTTGTCATCGACGAGTACGGCGGAACCGACGGTCTCGCCTCGCTGGAAGATATCGTCGAGATGGTCGTTGGCGACATTGAGGACGAGCATGACGAGGACGAGCCCATGATCACCCAGTCGGGTGAGGGTGTATTCGTGGTCGATGCCCGCGCCGAGATCGACGATGTTGCCGAACAGGTTGGCGATGCCTTCGCAGCCGGCGAGCATGAAGAGGACGTCGATACGATCGGTGGCATGATTTTCAACACGCTTGGCCGCGTGCCGGCGCGCGGCGAGGTGGTGCAGGCCATACCCGGATTCGAGTTTCATGTGCTCGACGCCGACCCGCGCCGGGTTAAACGCGTGCGCATTGTCCAGTTGCGCGCCGCCGACCGCAAACGCCGTGCCCACAAGCTTGCGCTCCCGGCCGAGAGCTAATGCGCGCTGTCAATGCGACGCGGCTTCGACGCAGATTGGAACCGGTGTCGGGCGCTGGTAGAACAGGGAGTGATTCGCACCCTGAACCTCGACGAGGCGCAATCGGAATCGACCGTAGGTTCGGCCGATCGCGTCTTCAGTGTTGCGTCCGAGATGCGTGAAAGCCGCCTCAGCCGCATTGCCTCGCGGCTCCTGCTTCTGCACGGCTGGCGGCGGTTGCTCCTGGCATTTATTGCTGGAGGCCTTGCCTCCTTCTCGCAGGCGCCGTTCGATTTTTTCGCAGTTTGTGTGATCTCTTTCCCGGTCCTTGTCTGGCTCCTGGATGGTGCGGCGGCGGATTCGGGAAGCGGCAGGATGCAGAGGTTTGCAGCGCCGTTCGTCACCGGCTGGTGGTTCGGTTTCGGCTATTTCGCCGGAGGCCTGTGGTGGGTCGGCAATGCGATGCTGACCGACTTCGAGCGGTACGCCTGGGCGCTCCCGATCGCGGTTCTTCTCCTTCCCGCGATCCTGGCTGTCTTTTATGGCCTTGCTGCCGCGCTGGCCCGGCCATTCTGGTCGGATGGGTTCGGTCGTATTGCCGCGCTCGCCGCGGCATTCGGCATCGCCGAGTGGCTGCGCGCCGTGCTGTTCACCGGCTTTCCGTGGAACGCGGTCGGATATGCGGTGATGCCGACGCCACTGCTGATGCAGTCGGTTGGCGTGGTCGGAATGATGGGTGTGAACGCGCTGGCAGTGCTTGTATTTTCGCTGCCGGCCCTTCTGGCCGGCGAAAAGCACGTTCGCGCAGGAATGGCTCTCGCCGTTGTATTGGCCGCCCTCCATGTGGCTTTCGGTTTCTTGCGACTGTCACTGCCCGCCGAGGGCGATGAGACACTTCTGACCAGAATCGTCCAGCCCTCGATCGACCAGTCGGAAAAATGGAACGCGGCCGTTCGCGACCGCATATTCAAGACGTTCCTGGATCTGTCGGCCCAGCAGAACGCGCAGGATGCCGCGCGCCCTGCAATGATCCTTTGGCCGGAAACGTCGGTTCCATTCATCCTTCAGGACCGGCCGGATGCATTGTCTGCAATCGGCGAACTGGTGCGCGACGACCAGGTGTTGTTGGCTGGGGCCGTGCGAATTGAAGGTGAAAACGCTGCTGATCCGGACGCGCGCTTCTACAATTCGGTCGTGGCAATCAATTCGGCCGGCGTGATGTATGACGCTGTGGATAAGGCGTATCTTGTGCCGCTGGGCGAATTCGTGCCGCTGGAGGATCTGTTTTCAAGGCTGGGGATCGCCAAACTCGTTGAGTTGCCGGGCGGATTCTCTCGCGGCGTCACGCGTCACGCCATAGACGTCTCGGATGGCATAAGTGTTGTCCCCTATGTCTGTTACGAGGTTATTTTTCCGGGTATTGCCGTAGGAGAGACTGAGAATGCGTCGTTGATCGTAAATGTCACCAACGACGGCTGGTTCGGGCATTCGCCCGGTCCCTATCAGCATCTCAGGCAAGCGCAACTCCGCGCCGTGGAGGCGGGGCGGCCTCTGGTTCGGGCAGCTAATAACGGCATTTCGGCTGTGATCGATGCGCGCGGGCAACTGGTCGACGCCTTGGCGCTTGACGCCGTCGGTAGGCTTGATGTCGCGGTGCCTCTGGCGCCCGCCAACAACTTGCGGACGTCACTTGCAGGAACCGTCGGATGGGCCATCGTCCTGGCATTAGCCCTGCTCGCGGCGATGTTTCGATGGCGCCAGAAATCGCTAAAGGAGTAAATCTGCATTGTCAGCTAACTTCCGGTTGTGCAGAATAGTAGTGAGGTTCCCCTGCGTCAGGCGGGATTCACCTGAACGCAAGGGCAGATGAAGCCGGTTATGAGCGACAACAAGAAGAAGCCGAATCCCATCGACGCTCATGTTGGCAGTCGAATCAGGCTGCGTCGCAACATGCTGGAGATGAGCCAGGAAAAGCTGGGAGAAATGTTGGGCATTACATTCCAGCAGGTCCAGAAATACGAGAAGGGCACGAATCGCGTCGGCGCAAGCAGGCTCCAGGCGATTGCTTCGATCCTGAGCGTTCCGCCTGCCTTTTTCTTCGAGGGCGCCCCAGGCATGGATTCGGAGCCGTCCGGCGGGTTGGCCGAACGGACATCGGCCAACTATGTGGTGGATTTCCTCTCCAGCACGGAGGGGCTGCGTCTCAACCGCGCCTTCGTCAAGATCACCGACCCCGCAGTTCGAAAGAAGATTGTCGAACTCACCGAGAGTTTGGCCGAGGGTAGGTAGCGCCACGCCGCCAACGGCCTACGGCTCTGTTCATTCCCGGATCAGCGAACGCTCAGAGGATTTCGCGCGCTTGACGCATCGGAACGCGCTGGATAATGCAAAGCCGCTTCCGGCGGCAGCGCATGCCGCTTTTCTTATGTTCGAGAGGGGTCACCCGTGTCGCGCGAGAATTACCTGTTTACCTCAGAATCCGTTTCCGAAGGCCATCCCGACAAGGTGTGCGACCGGATTTCCGACGAGATCGTCGATCTCGTTTACCGTGAAGCCAAGAAGACGGGCACCGACCCTTGGTCCGTGCGCGTCGCGTGCGAAACGCTGACGACAACAAATCGCGTTGTCATCGCCGGTGAAGTCAGGGTTCCCGATTCCCTTTTCAAGATCGACAAGAAGGGCAACAAGGTTATCAACCCGAGCAAGTTCCGTTCGGCAGCGCGCAGGGCGATCCGCAAGATCGGCTACGAGCAGGACGGATTCCACTGGAAAACTGCCAAGGTCGACGTGCTCCTGCACCCGCAGTCGGCCGATATCGCGCAGGGCGTGGATAATTCGGCCGACCGTCAGGGCGAAGAGGGCGCGGGCGACCAGGGCATCATGTTCGGTTACGCCTGCAACGAGACGCCCGACCTGATGCCGGCGCCGATCTACTATTCGCACAAGATTCTCGAGCTCCTTGCTGCCGCCCGCCACGCCGGGGAGGGCGATGCCGGCAAGCTCGGTCCCGACGCCAAAAGCCAGGTGACGATCCGTTACGAGGGCGGCAAGCCGGCCGAAGTCACGCAGATCGTGCTTTCGACGCAGCATCTGGACGGAAGCTGGGACAACAAGAAGGTCCGCCAGGTCGTCGAACCTTATATTCGCGAGGCACTCGGTGATCTGAAGATCGCCAATGACTGCAACTGGTACATCAACCCGACCGGCAAGTTCGTCATTGGCGGCCCCGATGGCGATGCCGGTCTGACCGGCCGCAAGATCATCGTCGACACTTATGGCGGCGCCGCCCCGCATGGCGGCGGCGCATTCTCCGGCAAGGACACCACCAAGGTGGACCGCTCGGCCGCTTATGCCGCACGGTACCTGGCCAAGAACGTCGTGGCCGCCAAGCTCGCCGAACGCTGCACGATCCAGCTGTCTTATGCGATCGGCGTCGCCCAGCCGCTGTCGGTCTATGTCGATCTGCACGGTACGGGCAAAGTGAGCGAAGAGCAGGTAGAGGTCGCACTGCGCAAGGTCATGGACCTGTCGCCCGGCGGCATTCGCCGGCACCTCGATCTCAACAAGCCGATCTACGCCCGCACGGCCGCTTATGGCCATTTCGGCCGCAAGCCCGGCCGCGACGGGTCGTTTTCCTGGGAGCGCACCGACCTGGTCAAGCCGCTCAAGGACGCGATCGGCTCCTGAGGCGCGTGATGCGGGATGCCTGGCGATAGACCAAGCCGCGCGACGGAGGCCTTTTTCGGCCGCCGTCGCGGCAAGGCGCTCAGGCCGGCGCAGCAGGCCGCGCTCGACAAAACGCTGCCGGCGCTGAAGCTCGATCTGGCCTCGGCGCCGCCTTCTCGTCTGGAAGAACTCTTCCCTGTGCCCGTCGCCGAGGTCCGGCTCGAAATCGGCTTTGGCGGCGGCGAGCACCTGCTCTCCCGGTCTGGTTCGATGCCGTGGGCAGGTTTCATCGGCGTGGAACCTTTCCACAATGGCATGGCAAAGCTGGTTTCGGCATTATCCGGCAGTCCACGACCGAACCTGCGCCTTTACGATGACGACGCAACGCAGCTGCTCGACTGGCTGCCGGACGCATCTCTTGCAGGGATCGATCTGCTTTACCCCGACCCGTGGCCGAAAAAGCGCCACTGGAAACGCCGTTTTGTCAGCGCCGTCAATCTCGACCGTTTCGCGCGGGTCATGCGGCCGGGTGCGGAATTTCGGTTTGCCTCCGACATCGACAGCTATGTGAACTGGACGCTGCGGGCCTGTCACGCGCACGCTGACTTCGAGTGGCTGGCGTCCTCGGCCGGCGACTGGCGCAGTCCTTATCCCGGATGGCCGGGCACCCGCTATGAGGCGAAAGCGGTCCGCGAAGGGCGTGTGCCGGCCTATCTCACCTTCCGCCGTGTCTAGAGCCGTGCAGTGGTGCTGCGCGGAGTTGCCAGAAACAGGCTTGTTTCGCTGCCGGTGATACCGGGAATAAGCCGGATGCGCCGCAGCACAGCATCGAAGTCTGTCAGGGTCTCGGCACTGACCTCGGCGATAAGATCCCAGCGGCCGTTGGTGGTGTGGACAGTACCGACTTCGGCCAGCCCGCCAAGCGCGCGGATCACCCTGTCGGCCGAATGCCCCTCCACTTCGATCATCATGATGCCGCGCACCCGTTGATCCACCGCATCGGCGCGCAGGATCACCGTATAGCCGAGTATATCACCGCTGTTCTGCAGCCGCTCGATGCGTGAGCGCACGGTGGCCCGCGATACGTCCAGCTCCTGCGCGAGATCCGAGATACTGCGGCGTGCATTGTGGCGCAGCAGCGTCACCAGCGCGCGGTCAAGATCGTCCATTTGCCAATTTGATCCCAGTATCTGTCAATATGATAAGACCTTTGTAAAATTCTGCCAAATAGTATTGTTCACATCGCCAGCGCAAAGTCCTTGATTGCGGTCAGACAACCGGTTTGGGAGTTGGCGGATGCGATGCAGGGTGATCGGCGCACCGGTTCAGGACGGAGCGAGCCAGCTGGGTTGCGAAATGGGTCCGAGCGCGCTGCGCACGGCGGGGCTTATCACGGCTCTCGCGGAACTCGGCCACGACGTGTCCGATCGCGGTACGGTCATTCCGCCGCAACCGCGCTCGATCAGGCACGGCAATCGCGCGCTCAAGGCCCTGCCCGAGATCGTTGCATGGACCGTGGCGCTGTCGGCGGCGGCATATGAGGTAAGCGAAGGCGCAATGCCGATCTTCCTGGGTGGCGACCACTCTTTGTCGGCCGGCACCTTGGCGGGCATCGCGCGGCGCGCTGCGGAGGCGGGGCGTCCGCTCTTTGTCCTTTGGCTCGACGCGCATCCGGATTTTCACACGCTCGACACGACGGCGAGCGGAAATCTGCACGGCGTTCCGTTGGCATATGCCAGTGGCCAGCCGGGGTTCGAGTGTTTCCCCGCCCTTGCCGCCAGGGTAGAGCCCGAACGCATCTGTGTATTCGGCGCCCGCAGCGTCGACCCGGCCGAGCGTGCCGCGCTGACGGCGCAGGGTGTGACGGTGCACGACATGCGCGCGATTGACGAACATGGTGCTGCCCCGCTGCTGCGCGATTTCATAGCCCGCGTTGAAGCCGGAGACGGCATGCTTCATGTCAGCCTCGACGTGGATTTTCTCGATCCTGAAGTTGCCCCTGCGGTGGGTACCACGGTGCCCGGCGGCGCGACGCTGCGCGAAGCGCATCTCGTGATGGAGATGTTGTCCGACAGCGGGCTTGTCACAAGCCTCGACATTGTCGAGCTCAACCCTTTCCTCGACGAGCGCGGCCGCACCGCGAAACTGCTTGTCGATCTCACTGCAAGCTTGATGGGCCGTCGCATCATGGACCGTCCGACCCGGAGTTACTGACATGGGTTACGCACCGTCCGATCTCGCTCTTGTGCCGTTTGTCAGCGTCGAGAACATGATGCGTATCGTTCATGCGACGGGCATCGAGCGGTTCATGAGGGAACTGGCGGGCTGCATCGAGGCCGATTTCAGGCGTTGGGAACTGTTCGACAAGACGCCGCGCGTAGCGTCGCACTCGCATGAAGGCGTTATCGAACTGATGCCGACGAGCGATGGCATCAATTACGGCTTCAAATATGTGAACGGCCACCCCAAAAACACCAAGTCGGGCCGTCAGACAGTGACGGCATTCGGTGTCATGGCCGAGGTCGGCAACGGTTATCCGGTCCTGATCACCGAGATGACCATGCTCACCGCACTGCGCACGGCTGCAATGTCGGCGCTTGCCGCCCGGTATCTGGCGCCGCAGGGCAGCCGCACGATGACGATCATCGGCAATGGCGCGCAGTCGGAGTTTCAGGCGCTCGCATTCAAGGCACTGGTCGGAACCGATCGCTTGCGCCTCTACGACATCGACCGTTCCGCAAGCCAGCGTTGCGCGCGCAACCTGGCACCCCACGGCTTCGATATCGAGATTTTCGGTTCGGGGCAGGAGGCGGTCGAGGGCGCAGATATCATCACCACCGTAACCGCCGACAAGCAGTATGCGGCGATCCTGACCGACAACATGGTCGGCCCCGGCATTCACATTAACGCCGTGGGCGGCGACTGCCCCGGCAAGACGGAACTCCACCGCGATATCCTGCTGCGCTCCGAAATTTTCGTTGAGTACCCGCCACAGACCCGCATCGAGGGCGAAATCCAGCAACTCGACCCGGACCACAAAGTCACCGAGCTCTGGCAGGTGATCGACGGCCGCATCGCCGGGCGTACCGGTCGTGACCAGATCACGCTCTTCGATTCGGTCGGTTTTGCCGTCGAGGATTTCTCGGCCCTTCGATATGTGCGTTCGCTGCTTGGCGAGTTGCCCTGTTTCGACCGGCTCGATCTTCTGGCCGACCCGGACGATCCGCGCGATCTGTTCGGTATGCTGATGCGGGCCGGGCCGCAGCCTGCCTGAAGGCACCGCGGCCCTTGCATCCGAGCGCCCGCGGGGCTATATCGGCTTCAAATTCTTGGTCGATATGACGAAGAGTGGGTCCACCCGGTCCCGCTCTTTTTTGTTACCGGCCCTGAGCTTGGCTACCTGGGGACTTGATGGAACCGGCACATACAGACGCTCCGTTCGAGGATGACCGCTTCATTCGTGAAAGCGGTGTCGATGCGCGCGTTGCGGCCATCGTCGCGCCAGTGCTCGACACGATCGGCATGCGGCTGGTGCGCGTTCGGTTGTCATCGCAGAACGGCCTGACGCTGCAGATCATGGCCGAGCGGCCCGACGGGTCGATGACCATCGAGGATTGCGAGGAGGCGAGCAACGCGATTTCGCCCGCACTCGATGTCGAAGATCCGATCGACCGCGCCTACAATCTGGAAATGTCGTCGCCCGGCATTGACCGGCCGCTGGTGCGCGCGGCGGATTTCCAGGCCGCGGTTGGCCATATCGCCAAGATCGAGACCTCGGTGATGGTCGGCGGCCGCAAGCGCTTCCGCGGCAAGATCGTCGAGGCCGGCGCCGACGGCATCGTGCTTGAACGCGATCAGGTGGCCGAGGGCGAAGAGGCGGCTCAGGCGATCCGGTACGATACGATGGCCGAAGCCAAGTTGATTCTGACCGACGAGCTCGTGCGAGAGGCACTGGCCAAAGACCGCAAATTGCGCGACGAGCGCAAGAAACAGAAACGCGCCGGCGGCAAAGCTGCGCAGGAATAGAGAACATGCACAGGCCGCCCGGCTGGCGGCGCGCATAAGGAGACACCTATGGCAGTCAGTGCGAACAGGCTGGAACTCTTGCAGATCGCCGACGCGGTCGCCCGCGAGAAGTCGATCGACAAGACGATCGTCATCGACGCGATGGCCGACGCCATCCAGAAGGCGGCGCGCTCGCGTTACGGTCAGGAGACCAATATCCGCGCCGACATCAACCCGCAGACCGGCGAGATGAAGCTGCAGCGCCTGATGGAAGTGGTCGACGAGGTCGAGGATCCCGCGACCCAGCTTTCGGTCAAGGACGCCCGCACACGCAATCCTGACGCGCAGCCCGGCGACTTCCTGGCCGAGCAGCTGCCGCCGATGGATTTCGGCCGCATCGCCGCGCAGTCTGCCAAGCAGGTCATCGTGCAGAAGGTGCGCGAGGCCGAGCGCGACCGCCAGTATGAGGAATACAAGGATCGCATCGGCGAGATCGTCAACGGCACCGTGAAGCGCGTCGAATACGGCAATGTGATCGTCGATCTCGGCCGCGGCGAGGCGATCGTGCGCCGCGACGAACTGATCCCCCGCGAGTTGTTCAAATATGGCGACCGCGTGCGCGCCTACGTTTATGACGTGCGCCGTGAGCAGCGCGGCCCGCAGATATTCCTGTCGCGCACCCATCCGCAGTTCATGGCCAAACTCTTCGCCATGGAAGTGCCGGAGATTTACGACGGCATCATCGAGATCAAGTCGGTTGCCCGCGATCCGGGCTCCCGCGCCAAGATCGCGGTCATTTCGCGTGACAGCTCCATCGACCCGGTCGGCGCCTGCGTCGGTATGCGCGGTTCGCGCGTGCAGGCCGTCGTCGGCGAACTGCAGGGCGAGAAGATCGACATCATCCCGTGGAACGACAACGCCGCGACCTTCATCGTCAACGCGCTGCAGCCGGCCGAAGTCGCCAAGGTGGTGCTGGACGAGGATGCCGAGCGCATCGAAGTCGTGGTTCCCGACGATCAGCTGTCGCTGGCCATCGGCCGACGCGGCCAGAATGTCCGCCTTGCATCGCAACTGACCGGCTGGGACATCGACATCCTCACCGAAGAAGAGGAATCGCAGCGTCGCCAGAAGGAATTTGTCGACCGTTCGAACCTCTTCATGGAAGCGCTCAACGTCGACGAGATGGTCGGCCAGGTGCTGGCCTCTGAAGGGTTCTCCTCCGTCGAGGAAGTCGCTTACGTCGAGCAGGACGAAGTTGCGTCCATCGAAGGCTTCGACGAAGAGACCGCCGAGGAGATCCAGACACGCGCCCGCGAATATCTGGAGCGCATCGAGGCCGAACGCGACGCTCGCCGCAAGGAACTTGGCGTCGAAGATGGAGTTCGCGAAATCCCGGGTATCACCACCGCGATGATGGTGGCGCTGGGCGAAGACGGCGTGAAGTCGGTTGAAGATTTCGCCGGCTACGCGGTTGACGATCTCGTCGGCTGGCGCGAGCGCAAAGACGGCGAGACCAAGTTTTTCGACGGCGTTTTCTCACCCTTTGACGTGACGCGCGCCGACGCCGAGCAGATGGTGATGGCGGCCCGCCTGATGGCCGGCTGGGTGACCGAGGAAGACCTTGCCGGCGACGATGCAGATGCTGAGGACGAGGCCGAAGCGGCCGTGTCCGAAGCGTAAGCCATGTCGCCGGTGGCTGCCCAGTCCGGAGTGGACCTTGATCGAAATGAACGACCGCACATGCATTGTGACGCGGCAGACGCGGGAAGCCGATGCGCTTCTGCGTTTTGTCGCAGGGCCTGACGGCTCGGTCGTTCCAGATATCAAGCGCAAGCTTCCGGGGCGCGGCTGCTGGGTCACTGCGGACCGCGACCATGTTGATCGGGCTGCCGCAAAAAATCTTTTCTCCAGGGCGCTGAAGACCGGCGTAACCGTGTCGCCCGAACTCGGGCATATGGTCGATCGCCTCCTGGCATCGGCAACGCTTGGCGCACTGGGACTTGCCCGTAAGGCCGGCCTTGTGGCACTTGGCGCAGCGAAAGTGGATAGCGCGGTACGCTCCGGCAAGGCGGCCGCTGTCTTCCATGCGGCGGAAGCGTCCGAAGACGGGGTGCGCAAGCTCGCCCAGGCCAGACACGCAACCAAAACTGCCGGAGGCCCCGACATTCCGGCATTCAGGCTCTTTTCCGAAACGGAATTGGGTTTGGCATTAGGGGCAACAAATGTGATACATGCTGCCCTGCTCGCCTCCGAGGCGGGCAAGGCGGCGCTGAGGCGCGCGGTTGCACTTGACCGCTACCGTACCGGGTTCGACACCCCGGCGGCAGCCAGTGCACCAGAGCCTGAGCATACGACGCCGACAAAGGATATGGAATGAGCGATACGAAATCGAGCGATGACAAGACCCTGAGCGTTGGCGGCAAGAAGACGCTGACGTTGAAGAGACCTTCCGTCGAGCAGGGAACGGTGCGCCAGAGTTTTTCTCATGGGCGCTCCAAGTCGGTCGTTGTCGAAACCAAGAAGCGCAAGTTTCAGCGCCCCGATGAAAAGTCGGAGGCGGCGACGGTTTTCAAACCGCGGCCGGCGGCTGCACCCCGTGCTCCCGAGGCCCCTGCTCCTGAACCGAAGCCGTCCCAGGGTGGCGCCGGCGTTGTGCTGAACGAACTCTCCAACGAGGAGATGGAAGCCCGCCGCCGCGCGCTCGAAGATGCCAAGGTCCGTGAAGTCGAGGACCGCAAGAAGGCAGCCGAGGATGCCAAACGCCGGGCCGAGGAAGACGAACGCCGCGCCCGCGAGCGCGAGGAATCCGCCCGCAGGCAGGCCGAGGAAGAGGCCCGTCTTCAGGCCGAGGCCGAAGCCCGTCGTCGCTCCGAGGAGGAAGCTCGCCGCCGTGCACCCGAGCCGGAAGCGGCAGAGAGTGACGAAGATTCGCGTCCCGCAGCCAAACGCGCTGCCGCGCGCCCTGAAATGCCAACTCCGCGTCCGACCCGCCCGAAGGGCGAAGACGACCGCCGCCGCGGCAAGCTGACGCTGTCGTCCGCTCTTTCGGGCGACGAAGGCGGCCGCGGTCGCTCGCTTTCGGCCATGCGCCGCCGGCAGGAAAAATTCAAGCGTGCCCAACATCAGGAGCCGCGCGAGAAGATTGCGCGCGAAGTCGTGCTGCCGGAGACGATCACCATTCAGGAACTCGCCAATCGTATGGCCGAGCGCGCCGTGGAGATCGTGAAGTTCTTCATGAAGCAGGGCCAGATGATGAAGCCAGGCGACGTGATCGACGCCGATACGGCCGAACTGGTGGCCAGCGAATTCGGCCACACGGTCAAGCGCGTTTCGGAATCGGATGTCGAGCAGGGTCTGTTCGATATCGAGGACAATGCCGAGGACAAGAAGCCGCGCCCGCCCGTGGTCACCATTATGGGCCACGTCGATCACGGCAAGACCTCGCTACTGGATGCGATCAGGCACGCCAATGTCGTGTCGGGTGAGGCCGGCGGCATCACCCAGCACATCGGTGCCTACCAGGTCGAGCAGAACGGCCAGAAGATCACCTTCATCGATACGCCCGGCCACGCAGCGTTTACCGCGATGCGTGCCCGCGGCGCGCAGTCGACCGACATTGCCATTCTGGTGGTTGCCGCCGACGACGCGGTGATGCCGCAGACGATCGAGTCCATCAATCACGCCAAGGCCGCCGGTGTTCCGATGATCGTGGCGATCAACAAGATCGACAAGCCGGAGGCCAACCCGCAGAAGGTGCGCACCGATCTGCTCCAGCACGAGGTGTTCGTGGAGTCGATGGGCGGCGACGTGCAGGAGGTTGAGGTTTCGGCCACCAAGGGCACCAACCTTGACGGTCTTCTCGAAGCGATCCTGCTGCAGGCCGAGGTCCTCGAACTCAAGGCCAACCCCGACCGCACCGCCGAAGGTGTCGTGATCGAAGCCAAGCTCGACAAGGGCCGCGGCTCGGTGGCGACCGTTCTGGTGCAGGCGGGTACGCTGCATCCGGGCGATATCATCGTGGCCGGCAACGAATGGGGCCGCGTGCGCGCGCTCGTCGACGACAAGGGCAGCCAGCTCAAGGAAGCCGGTCCCTCCATGCCGGTCGAGATTCTGGGCCTCCAGGGCACGCCGCTCGCCGGCGACCGCTTTGCCGTGGTCGAGAACGAAGCCAAAGCGCGCGAGATCGCCGAATATCGCCAGCGCCTTGCGCGCGAGAAGTCGGTTGCCCGCCAGGCCGGTCAGCGCGGCTCGCTCGAGCAGATGATGGCGCAGGCAAAAGCCAACGAACTGGCTGAATTCCCGCTGGTCATCAAGGGCGACGTGCAGGGTTCGATCGAGGCGATTGTCGCCGCGCTCGACAAGCTCGGCACCGACGAGGTGCAGGCGCGCATCGTCCATTCGGGCGCGGGCGCCATCACCGAAAGCGATGTCTCGCTCGCCGAGACGTCGGAGGCAGCGATCATCGGCTTCAACGTGCGTGCGAACCGCCAGGCGCGGGACGCCGCCGAACAGGCCGGTATCGAAATCCGCTACTACAACATCATCTACGACCTCGTGGATGACATCAAAGCGGCAATGTCGGGCCTGCTGTCGCCGGAGCGTCGCGAGACCTTCCTCGGCAACGCCGAGATCCTCGAGGTCTTCAACATCACCAAGGTCGGCAAGGTTGCCGGCTGCCGCGTGACCGAAGGCAAGGTGGAGCGCGGTGCCGGCGTACGCCTGATCCGCGACAACGTCGTCATCCACGAAGGTACGCTGAAGACTCTGAAGCGCTTCAAGGACGAGGTCGCCGAGGTTCCTGCAGGCCAGGAATGCGGCATGGCATTCGCCAATTACGAGGACATTCGCCAGGGCGACGTCATCGAGGCCTATCGCGTCGAGATGGTGTCGCGTTCGCTTTAGCGGGTAATGGCGGGGTGGCGTGGATGCGTCACCACTCCAAAGACTGAACGATAACAGAAACATGCAGGCCGGTTCGAACCCGGCCTGCACGATTTCGGGAATATAACCGTGTCGAGATTTTCATCTTCCGGCCCGTCCCAGCGCCAGTTGCGCGTTGGCGAGCAGGTGCGCCACGCCGTTTCCGCCGTGCTTCAGCGCGGCGAGGTGCGCGACGACCTGATCGAGGCCACTGTCATTTCGGTATCCGAAGTACGCATGTCCCCCGACCTCAAGATCGCGACGGCGTTTGTTGCGCCGCTGGCGGCGAAGGATGACGATGCCGTGGTTGCCGCGCTCAACCGCAATGCGCGTTTCATCCGCGGCAAGGTCACGCCCGAACTGAGGCAGATGAAATACATGCCCGAGATCAGGTTCAGGCTCGATACCAGCTTCGACAACATGGCGAAGATCGACGAGCTGCTGCGCTCGCCCGAAGTGGCGCGCGACCTCGACGATGATGCGGACGACAACTGATGCCCCGCAACCGCAAGAAGAAGGGCCGCCCGATTTCGGGCTGGGTGGTATTCGACAAGCCGGTAGGTATGGGCTCCACCGAGGCCGTCTCCAAAATCAAATGGCTGTACAACGCGGCGAAGGCCGGCCACGCCGGCACGCTCGACCCGCTGGCGTCAGGCATGCTGCCGATTGCCCTCGGTGACGCGACAAAGACCGTGCCCTACGTGATGGACGGTGCAAAGGTCTATCGCTTCACCGTCGCCTGGGGCGAGGAGCGCACGACCGACGATCTGGAGGGCGAAGCGACGAAGACGTCCGAAAAGCGGCCTTCTGAAACCGATATCCGGGCGCTGCTGCCGCAGTTTACCGGCGTCATCATGCAGACGCCGCCGCAATTCTCGGCGATCAAGATCGGCGGCGAGCGCGCCTACGATCTCGCCCGCGAAGGCGAGGCGATCGACATTCCGGCGCGCGAAGTCGAGATCGGCCGGCTCGATATCGTGGAAATGCCGGACGCAACGCATACCGTGTTCGAGATCGAATGCGGCAAGGGCACCTATGTGCGCTCCCTTGCCCGCGACATGGGACGCCAGCTTGGCTGCTACGGCCACATCGCCGAATTGCGCCGCACCGAGGTCGATCCGTTCACGCCTGAGCAACTCTTATCCCTCGCAACTCTGGAGCAGGCATCGCCGGAGCGGGAACTTGGCGAAGACAACCGCCCGTTGCCTCCGGCCGCCGATGCCTTCGGCGCGCTCGATGCACTTTTACTGGACACCGGTGCCGCCCTTTCTTTCCTGCCGCAGGTGATGCTCTCGGACGATGCAGCCCGCAAGGTGAGGCTCGGCAACCCGGCAATCGTGCGCGGTGCCGGCGCTCCGATAGAAGCGGAGGATGCCTGCGCGGTGGCAAGGGGGCGTCTCGTTGCCCTCGGCGCGATCGAGGCCGGCATGTTCCATCCGCGCCGCGTTTTCAGCGACTGAACAATCGAACTTTTGGCTTGCCGCCGGTGCGTCATCTGCGCCAACCTTGATCCATGAGCCGAAAGAAATCGCTGGTCCAGCACCGCCGTTCGCCGGTAGGCGCGCCTCCGGGGCATCTTGTCCCGGACGAACACGCATCGCCGACGTCGATGCGCATGACGATCATCGCCGACGATGCGATCACCGAGAAAGCGGATGTCGGCATCGAGGATGTGCGTGCCGCGCATAAATCCGGCAAGCGGTTGTGGGTCGATGTCATCGGGCTGGCCGACCTTGAGCTGATCGCCGCTATCGGCGAGCTCTTCAACATGGATCCGCTGGCAATCGAGGATGTCGCCAACACCGACCAGCGGCCGAAAGTCGACGTCTATGATGGCCATCCGCTGATCATCGTCCACATGTTCAACGGCAAAAGCGTAAGCTCCAAGGAGCAGTTTGCCATCGCCTTCGACAAGACGCATGTGGTCACGTTTCAGGAGCGGCCGGGCGACTGCCTCGATCCCGTTCGCAAGCGCCTCAATGCTCCGACGGGGCGCATTCGCAAGCGCGGCGCACCCTATCTGGTCTACGCGATCCTGGACACTATTCTCGATGCCTATTTTCCGCTGCTGGAGGCGATCGGCGAGGAGCTTGAGGAGCTTGAGGACCGCATCACCTTCGATCCGCGCCCCAGGGACATCAACGAACTCCACGCCATCAAGCGCGAGCTGCTGACCGTCAAGCGCGCCTTGTGGCCGTCGCGGGAAATGCTCTCGGCGTTGACCCGTGAGGAACTTGGTCTGATCCCGCGCGACATCCACCAATATATGCGCGACACCTACGACCACGCCATTCAGCTGATCGACGTGACCGAAACCTACCGTGAACTCGCTACCGGCCTGCTCGACCTCTACATGTCGTCGGTCTCCACGAAGATGAATGAGGTGATGAAGGTCCTCACCATCATCTCGACCATTTTCATCCCGCTCGGCTTCCTGGCTGGTATCTGGGGTATGAATTTCGATCCGAGCTCGACCTGGAACATGCCTGAACTCGAATTGCCCTACGGCTATCCGATGGCGCTTGGGATTATGGCGTCGATCGCTATTGCCCTTCTCCTCCTGTTTCGCTGGAAGAAGTGGCTGTAGCGGAATAGTCCAACCAAGAAACGCACTGGCATTTGCTGCTGAATTGGACTATATGCGCCGCAGCGCAGCGTATCACGCTGCCTTTACCGGCCCCCGCTGGACGACATCCCGGCCGTGGGCGTCCCTTTTCCTCCCGAGTTTTGAAAGGAATTCCGATGTCGATAACCGCTGAGCGGAAACAGGAACTCATGAAAGAATACGCAACGGCCAAGGGCGACACTGGTTCGCCTGAGGTGCAGGTCGCCATTCTCTCTGAGCGTATTACGAACCTGACCGAACACTTCAAGGACCACAAAAAGGACAATCACTCCCGCCGTGGTCTGCTGAAGCTGGTTTCGCAGCGCCGTCGTCTTCTGGACTATCTGAAGACCAAGGACGAAGGCCGTTACTCGACGCTGATCGGCAAGCTCGGTCTGCGCCGCTGATTGTTGCGGGAACGGGCGGCTTTGTCCGCCCGTTTTTGCATCGCCGGGGCTTTGAAACGCCCCGAACCCTGCGCCGCCGCGACAACAGAAACGCAGACGGCGTAACCCCAGGACCGGGTCATGGGGCAGGATTGCAGGCAGCTCGGCGCGTCGAGGCGATGCGCGTACTGGCGAGCTCCCCGTTGTCTTGCCCGTGGCTCGTTCCGGACCTTTGCCGGCCCATCCTTGGTTGGGTGGCGGGTCCGATAGCATACCCGGCAGCGCCATCTGGCGGCTCGCGCCGCGTTTCGTGGCAGCCGGCGAACGAAGCAGGGAAGCGGACCGCGCCATGGAGGGCGCGCGCTTTCCCAACAAGGACGAGATATGTTCAAACATCACAAAGTTGAAATGGAATGGGGCGGCCGTCCGCTCATTCTGGAAACCGGCAAGATCGCCCGTCAGGCTGACGGCGCCGTGCTTGCCACCTACGGCGAAACGGTGGTTCTCGCCACCGTAGTGTCGGAAAAGGCACCGAAGCCCGGCTTCGACTTCTTCCCGCTGACCGTGAACTACCAGGAAAAGACCTTTGCCGCCGGCAAGATCCCTGGCGGCTTCTTCAAGCGCGAGGGACGTCCGAGCGAGAAGGAAACGCTGACGTCGCGCCTGATCGACCGCCCGATCCGCCCGCTCTTCGCCGATGGCTACAAGAACGACACGCAAGTCGTTCTCACCGTGCTTCAGCACGATCTGGAGAATGATCCGGACATCGTCGCCATGATCGGCGCCTCTGCCGCTCTCACCTTGTCGGGTGTACCTTTCATGGGCCCGATCGGTGCTGCGCGCGTCGGCTATATCGGTGGCGAGTATGTGCTCAACCCGCAGGTCGACGAGATGCCCGAGACCAAGCTCGACCTGGTTGTCGCAGGTACCGGCGAAGCGGTGATGATGGTCGAGTCCGAGGCCCATGAGCTGTCCGAAGAGGTCATGCTCGGTGCAGTGACCTTCGGCCACAAGGCATTCCAGCCGGTGATCGACGCGATCATCAAGCTGGCTGAAGCCGCCGCCAAGGAACCGCGCGAACACACCACAGCCGACCTTTCCGAACTCGAAGGCGAGATGCTGAAGCTCGTCGAGGGCGAGCTTCGCGAAGCCTACAAGATTACCGACAAGCAGCAGCGCTACGCCGCTGTGGACGCGGTCAAGGCCAAGGTGAAGGATGCCTTCACGCCGGACGAAGGCGAAGAAGCCAAATGGTCGCCGGAGCAGGTCGGCTCTGTGTTCAAGGATCTGCAGGCCAAGATCGTCCGCTGGAACATCCTCGACACCGGCAGCCGCATTGACGGCCGCGACCTGAAAACGGTGCGCTCGATCGTGTCGGAAGTCGGCGTCCTGCCGCGCACGCACGGTTCGGCCGTGTTCACCCGCGGCGAAACGCAGGCGCTGGTGGTTGCCACGCTTGGCACCGGTGAGGACGAGCAGTTCGTTGACGCGCTTACCGGCACCTACAAAGAAACCTTCATGCTGCACTACAACTTCCCGCCCTATTCGGTGGGCGAGACGGGCCGCATGGGGTCGCCGGGACGCCGCGAAATCGGTCACGGCAAGCTTGCCTGGCGTGCGATCCACCCGATGCTGCCGGCTGCAGAGCAGTTTCCTTATACGCTGCGCGTTGTTTCGGAGGTTACCGAGTCCAACGGTTCGTCTTCGATGGCCACCGTCTGCGGCACCTCGCTGGCGCTGATGGATGCGGGCGTTCCGCTGGCCAAGCCGGTTGCGGGCATCGCAATGGGCCTGATCAAGGAAGGCGAACGTTTCGCGGTTCTTTCCGACATTCTGGGTGACGAGGATCACCTCGGCGACATGGACTTCAAGGTCGCGGGCACCGTGGACGGCATCACCTCGCTGCAGATGGACATCAAGATCGATGGCATCACCGAGGAGATCATGAAGATCGCCCTGGGTCAGGCCAGGGACGGCCGTACCCACATCCTGAGTGAAATGGGCAAGGCCATCTCCGAGGGCCGCTCCGAGCTCGGCGAATTCGCGCCGCGCATCGAGGTCATGACCATTCCGACCGACAAGATCCGCGACGTGATCGGCACCGGCGGCAAGGTCATCCGCGAAATCGTCGAGAAGACCGGCGCCAAGATCAATATCGAGGACGACGGCACGGTGAAGATCGCGTCGTCGAATGCGAAGGAGATCGAAGCCGCCAAGAAGTGGATTCACTCGCTGACGGCCGAGCCGGAAGTGGGCGAAATCTACGAGGGCACGGTCGTGAAAACCGCCGATTTCGGCGCTTTCGTCAACTTCTTCGGCCCCAAGGACGGTCTGGTTCACATCTCGCAGCTTGCCCAGGAGCGCGTCGGCAAGACGACCGACGTCGTCAAGGAAGGCGACAAGGTCTTCGTCAAGCTGATGGGCTTCGACGAGCGCGGCAAGGTGCGCCTGTCGATGAAAGTCGTCGACCAGGAGACCGGCAAGGAAATCGTCCGCGAGAAGAAGTCGGAAGAAACCGACGCCTGATCGCAGCCGCGATTGTGAGATCGAAAGGCGCGGTCCTGTGGCCGCGCCTTTTCTCTATGCGACGGCGGGTTAGGGAATGGAGTAACTGGAATGACGGACAACAGGCCGGCGATAGCGCTGCATGTCATCGAACGTGGCCTGATCGAGATACCTGCCACCCGTTGCCTTGTCTTCAACGCACAGAACGCGCTGCGCTGGCCGGAAGATTTTGGCGGCGAAACCCGATACGTTCAGGATTTTCGGCCGGCCTATCTGTCTCTCCACAACCAGCGCTGTAGCGTATCTCCGGCGCCGGAAGGCTCGGATTTCGATCTGACGCTTGTCTTTGCAGGCCGCCACCGCCGCCAGAACGAGACATGGATTGCCGAAGCGCTTGCCCGAACGAAAACGGGTGGGACGGTGCTCGTTGCAGGCCTGAAGACCGACGGCATGGCGAGCCTGAAAAAGCGCGTTTCCGCGATTCATGATCTGGCCGGCGCCCAGGCCAAGTTTCACGGCATGGCTTTCTGGTTGCAGCGACCAGCCGAAGTAGCCGGACTGGTGGAGGCGCTGTCGCATCCGAACGGCCTCGTCGAAGGCCGTTTCGAGACCGGGCCGGGTATGTTTTCTGCCGACGCGGTCGATCCCGGTTCACAGCTCCTGGCGCAGCATCTACCTGACGATATCGGGGGCTCGGTGGCCGATTTCGGCGCTGGCTGGGGTTATCTTTCAGCCGAACTGGCAAACCGCGCGCGTGTCACCTCACTCGATCTTTATGAGGCGTCTCATGCGGCGCTGGAGGCGGCCAAGGTCAATCTGGGCGGTGCCGGGAACGCGGAGCTCGGCTTCTTCTGGCACGATCTTCTGTCGGAGCCGGTCAGCCGGCAGTACGACGTGATTGTGATGAATCCGCCCTTCCATCAGGGGCGTGCGACTGAACCAGGGATCGGCTCAGCCTTCGTCAATACAGCGCTCGGGGCGTTGAAAAAGGGCGGGAAGTTATTTCTCGTCGCCAATCGCGGGCTTCCCTATGAGGGAGACCTGCAGGCCGGGTCGTCCGCTTGTGGCGAACTGGCTGTGGACGGGCGCTACAAGGTGCTGTGGGCGACGAAATAGGCGGGAGCGGCTGCCGAGCCGCTCCCGATGCCATTGCTAGTGAAGGTTGGCGACCTTCCCCATTTCCGGCGCGTGGTTGATAACCAACGGTTCCGGACGGCCGTAGAAATAGCCCTGCACGACCTCGCAGCCTGCGGCCTTGAGCAATGTTGCCTGGCTTTCCGTCTCTACGCCTTCGGCTATGGTGTGAACACCCAGCGCGCGCGACAGGCCCACAATTGTCGACACCACGGCGCCGGAATTGCTGTCCTTTTCCATCCGGGCGATGAAGGATCTGTCGATCTTCAGCTTCTGGAACGAGAAGTCGATCAGATAGCTGAGGTTCGAATATCCGGTGCCGAAATCGTCGACCGCGATTGAAATGCCCATCTGGCAGAGTTCTTCCAGAATCTTGGCCGCGCGTTCGCGGTCCTGCATCATGGCGGTTTCGGTGACCTCCAGCTCCAGCTTCTGCGGTTTGACGCCGGTTTCGCTGAGGATCGAACGCACCATCGGCATGAAGTCCTTGGACATGAACTGCACCGGCGAGATGTTGACCGCGACGAAGCAGTCGTCCGGTAGCATATGCGCGTCGGTACACGCCTTGCGCAGCACCCACTCGCCAATTGGGACGATCATGCCGGTTTCTTCGGCGATCGGGATGAACTCCATCGGCGGGATCATGCCGCGGGTGGGGTGATTCCAGCGGATCAACGCCTCGTAGCCGACGATCCGTTTGCTCGAGAGATCCAACTGAGGTTGGTAATGCAGTGTGAAATCGCCGCGCTTGAACGCTGAATGCAGCTCGGATTCGACCCACTGCCGGTGCTCGGCGACCAAGCCCATATCGGGGTGGAAGACAGCCCAGCTCGCGACGCCCAGTGCCCGCGCCTGCTGCAGCGCCAGATTGGAGCGCCGCAAAAGCACGATCGGGTCGTCGCCGTCTTTCGGCATCGCGACAATACCCACCGAAATGCTGATCGACTGCAGATGCGTCTTGAGCTGATAGGGTTTCATCATCAGTTCGATGAGCTGTTCGACCAGCTCATCAAGCTGAATGGGTGTGGTACCGTCAGGCAACAGCACGCCAAACTGGCCGGAGCCGATCCGCCCGATCTCGATGCCTTCCGGCAGGTTGCTCTTCAGCCGTTCTGCAAACAGCTTGACGAGCTCGTCGCCCTGCTGGTCGCCGATGGAATCGTTGATGTGTTTGAATCGGTCTATGTCGATATCGATGAGATAGACCGGCTGTCCGGTACGTCCGGTTCCCACTGCCGCCTCGGCGATCTTGCCGATCATCGCGGCCCGCGAATTGAGCCCGGTCAATTTGTCGAACTGGGTTTCGCGAAAAACATAGCTCGCAGATTCATCGACACCGGCAAAGAAGGAGAGCGAAGAACTGGCTGCCGCCAGCGCGCAAAGGGAGGCAATGATGGCGCCGATCACCTCGGCAGGCATGCCTGCGATCTGATCGCCCATGCCGTAGCGCAACCCCCACAAACCGATAATGAAGCTGCACAGACCGGCAGCTCCGATGGTCAGCAGGCGGAAGACAGGTGTACGAAACGGATGGTTGGATTCTTGCATGTCATTTGCCCCATTCGCCTGTAACGATAGAGCAAATCTACTTAGAAACCGTTTCTACCTTCGATTGCTTTTTTCCCAGCCGATTCCTAATTATCGTTTGAATCGAAGCGCTTAAGCTCGTCCAGCGACGGCATGGAAACGATATGGTAACCAGAATCCACGAAGTGTATTTCGCCGGTCACGCCGCCCGACAGTTCCGAAAGCAGATAGAGCGCAGACCCGCCGACCTCGTCGAGCGACACTGTCCTGCGCAGCGGAGAGTTGCGCTGCTGGAACGAGAACATGTACCGCGCATCGGAAATGCCAGCACCTGCGAGCGTGCGCACCGGGCCGGCTGAAATACCGTTGACGCGAATGCCGCGCGGCCCGTAATCGTTTGCCAGGTATCGGACGCTTGCCTCAAGCGCAGCCTTTGCAACACCCATCACATTGTAATTGGGCATCACGCGTGTCGCACCCGCATAGGTCATGGTGACCATGCTGCCGCCGTTCTTCATCAAAGGCGCGGCCAGTCGCGCCATTTCGGTGAAGGAATAGCAGGAGATCAGCATCGTGCGCGAAAAGTTCTCGCGGCTGGTCTCGGCATAAGGCCCCTTCAGTTCGGTCTTGTCGGAAAAACCGATCGCGTGAACGATGAAGTCGATCTCGCCCCATTCATTGCCGAGCGTCTCGAAAACGGTTTCGACGGATTCGCGATCCTCGACATCGCAGGGCATGACGAGCTTGCTGCCGATCTGCTCGGCAAGCGGTTTCACCCGCCTGCCGAAAGCCTCACCCTGGTAGGTCAGCGCGATCTCGGCGCCATGCTTGTGCAGTGTTCTGGCGATACCCCATGCGATCGAGTGATCATTGGCGATGCCGGTGACGAGGCCTTTGCGGCCCTTCATCAGTCCATCCATGCAGGCGGGTCCCGTTATCCGTTGTAGCGCTGCATGACCAACGTCGCGTTGGTCCCGCCGAAGCCGAAGGAATTCGAAAGCGCGATATCGAGCTTGGCGTCGTCAATGCGCTTGCGTACGACCGGCATGCCTTCGAACTCGGGATCGAGTTCTTCGACATGGGCGCTCTCGCCTATGAAGCGCTCCTGCATCATCAGGATGGAGTAGATGGCCTCCTGAACGCCGGCGCCGCCGAGGCAATGTCCGGTCAGCGATTTGGTGGAGGCGATGTGCGGAATGTCGTTGCCGAACACCTCGCGGATTGCCGCGATCTCGCGCGAATCGCCGACAGGTGTCGAGGTACCGTGCGTATTGATGTAGTCGACATGTCCATCGACTGTGGAAAGTGCCTGTTTCATGCAGCGCACGGCGCCCTCACCGGAAGGCGCGACCATGTCGTAGCCATCCGACGTGGCGCCGTAGCCAACGATCTCGCAGTAGATCTTGGCGCCCCGCGCCTTGGCGTGCTCCAGTTCTTCCAGAACCAGTACGCCGGCACCTCCGGCGATCACGAAACCGTCGCGGTTGACGTCATATGCGCGCGATGCGGTCGAGGGGCTGTCATTATACTTGGATGACATCGCGCCCATTGCGTCGAACAGGTTCGACATCGTCCAGTCGAGGTCTTCATGGCCACCGGCAAACATAACGTCCTGTTTGCCCCACTGGATGAGCTCGGCAGCGTTTCCCACGCAATGCGCCGACGTCGAGCAGGCCGATGAGATCGAGTAGTTCACGCCATGAATCTTGAACCAGGTCGCCAGTGTTGCGGATGCGGTTGACGACATGGCCTTCGGCACGGCGAACGGGCCGATCCGCTTCGGCGAGCCGTTTTTCTCGGTAATCGCAGCTGCTTCCACGATGGTTCGGGTTGACGGGCCGCCCGAGCCCATCACGATGCCGGTGCGCTCATTTGTGATGTCGCCCTCTTCGAGGCCGGAATCGCTGATCGCCTGCTGCATGGCCACATGGTTCCAGGCGCCGCCCTTCGACAGGAAGCGCATGGCCCGACGGTCAACGAGCTCCGACGCATCGAGCGTGGGAGCACCCCAGACCTGACATTTGAATCCGTGTTCGGCGAAATCGTCCGAGAAGCTGATCCCGGACTTCGCATTGCGCAGCGAATTCGTCACCTCCGAGGCATTGTTGCCGATCGAAGAAACGACACCAAGGCCGGTTACGACGACACGTCTCATGTTGTTCTCCCTGGGCAGGCCGGTCAGCCGCCCGAAACGCTAGTGAAAATCAGGAACCCTGCTGGGCGAGACCGACACGCAGGTCGGTCGCGGCATAAATTTGTTCGCCGTCGGCCTTGAGCCATCCGTCGGCAATTCCGAGCACAAGCCGCCCGCGCATGACGCGTTTGAAGTCGACGCCATATTCGACCAGCTTGGTGTTGGGCGTCACCATGCCCTTGAATTTGACCTCGCCGGTCGACAGCGCCATTCCCTTGCCGGGAAGGCCGAGCCAGCCAAGGAAAAATCCCGTCATCTGCCACAATGCGTCGAGCCCGAGGCATCCGGGCATGACAGGGTTGCCGGGGAAGTGGCAGGGAAAGAACCAGTGATCGGGTTTGATCTGGAAGTCTGCCCGCACACATCCTTTGCCGAATGCACCGCCGTCTTCCGATATTTCGGTGATCCGATCGAACATCAACATCGGCGGTGCGGGAAGCTGGGCGTTTCCAGGTCCGAACAGGTCGCCTTGGGCGCATGCCAGCAAATCCTCGTACCCGTAGCTCGATTTGCGTTCCGCCATGAAATCCTCGCGCTTGCTTCCATCCGGAAGTCGTTGTGGTTCGGGTTTCCCTATCACAGACGCTAACCGGCTGGAAACTCCGCATTGCCCGCTTGGAAGGTCAACCATGTTCCCTCCACTGCTATTGATCGCGCTTGGCACACAAAATATATAGAATTGACAGCCGGGCAGTTCATCTGGCTGCGGAAGCGACGGCTTTTCAGGGATTTTGCCCGGGCATAGACAGCGATTGTGGACGTTGCCGTGACGGAAACACAGATTGAACAAAGGGTACGAAAGGCGGGCCTGCGCCCGACCCGTCAGCGCATTGCGCTGGCCGAACTCCTTTTCGACAAAGGCGACCGTCACCTGTCTGCGGAAGAGCTCCACGAGGAGGCGCAAGCTGCTGGCGTGGCCGTCTCGCTGGCGACAGTCTACAACGCCCTGCATCAATTCACCGATGCCGGCCTGCTCCGGATCTTGGCCGTTGAAGGTGCTCGAACCTACTTCGACACCAACACCTCAGATCACCACCATTTTTTCGTCGAGGAAGAGAACCGGCTGGTGGACATCGATAGCGGCACAGTCGCTTTGCATAATCTCCCAGAGCCTCCTGAGGGCATGGAGATCGCCAATGTGGATGTCATTGTGAGGCTGCGTCGCAAACGGCGCTAGGCGCGTTGCGAATCCTGATTAGTCAGTCTTCGATTGTCTCGCCCGGATAGGCGCCCCATACAATCGACTGTTTGAGCCATCCGCGTGCTGTGCCGAAATCCATGCGGCACCAGTCGCCATTGCAGCTGTCGATCACGCCGATTACGCCGGGCTGCAGCTCGGCGACGACCCTGGCGGTATCGTCGGCGCCGGAGCGCAAGGCAACCAGCGCTGGCTTGCCGCGCTGCCACGGCGCGACGATCGCGGTGCGCTTGCCCGATAGCAGCGACTGGTTGATCCAGCCTTCGGTGCCGTCGGGATCGCGAACCCGGCGCCAATTGTCGAATTCCTGGATGATCTCCATCGGCAGCCCGGATTTCAGATACATCCAGTCGATGGCGTAGTTGAGACCTGGCCCGATGCGCAGATTGACCCGGCTCGCCTTCAGGCTCACGAAACGCGGCAGCGGCAACCCGCTTGGTCCGGTCGTGGTGCCGCTTAGATCGGCGGCCGCTTGCGCGGTGCCTCCAGCACCTTTAACGGGCAGAGCGGCGGGCGAAATGGTCAAAATGGCTGCTGCGGAGAGACACAACGCGAGACGTGATGGCATCGACATTCCGGTGCATTGGTATCAGGCCGGCATCACACTTTGTTGGCGGCCCTTTTTCTTTGTTTTCAGCCGGCCTACTTGATAGACAAAGGAGGCCGACACCTCCGGTAAGTGTCGCCTGTCTTGGTTAAAGAGGTCTCAACGACCCGTAATTTGAGGATTCGATGGCAGGCAAAAAGAAGCCCCTCGTCGTCATTACCCGTAAGCTCCCGGACCAGGTCGAAACGCGCATGCGCGAGCTTTTCGACGCCAGGCTGAATGTTGACGATACGCCCATGACGCAGCCGGAACTGGTTGCCGCGGTGCGGGAAGCCGACGTTCTGGTTCCCACCATCACGGACAGAATTGATGCTGCGCTCATCGCGCAGGCCGGTGACAAGCTGAAGCTGATCGCGAACTATGGCAATGGCGTCGACAACATCGACGTCACGGCTGCTTCTCAGAAAGGCATCACTGTCACCAATACGCCCAATGTGCTGAACGAAGACACCGCTGATATGACGATGGCGCTGATGCTGGCTGCGCCCAGGCGCCTGACGGAGGGCGCTGCGGTCCTTCAGGCGGGCGGAAAATGGCAGGGCTGGTCGCCGACCTGGATGCTCGGGCACCGTATCTGGGGCAAGCGCCTCGGCATTGTCGGCATGGGTCGAATCGGCACCGCGGTGGCACGCCGCGCCAAGGCGTTCGGTCTGTCGATCCACTACCATAACCGCAATCGCGTCGCGCCGGCGATCGAGGATGAGCTTGAGGCGACCTATTGGGAAAGCCTCGACCAGATGTTGTCGCGTATGGACATAATCTCGGTGCATTGCCCTTCGACACCGGCCACGTTTCACCTTCTGTCGGCCAGACGCCTGGAGCTCATGCAGCCGCGTTCCTACGTCGTGAATACGGCGCGCGGCGACATCGTGGATGAAGACGCACTTGTCAGGCTGATCCGCGATGGCAAGCTGGCCGGCGCCGGGCTCGACGTTTTCGAGCACGAACCGGCGGTCAATCCCAAGCTGGTGAAACTTGCGGCACAGGGCAAGGTGGTCCTTCTGCCGCATATGGGGTCCGCCACGATCGAAGGCCGCATCGACATGGGCGAGAAGGTCATTATCAACATTCGGACCTATTTCGACGGCCACCGGCCGCCAGACCGCGTGCTTCCGACACGCACCTGATCCGCAATTAGAGCGCGGCAATTCGCCCGTCGCTGTCGAAGCTCACGCGACGGGATGCAAACTGCAGGTGTCGCTCGCGGTTCAGTTTGAATGCAGGCGGTGTCTGCCAGGCCATTTCGCGGGCGCAGATCAAACCGACGAGCAGTATGGCGTCAGGCTCGTGAAGGACGATCGCGGCAGGCGCCTTGCCTGCATGTACCAGTTCCATCAGCACGGCGGATGCGGATGAGGAGCCGATTGTGCCGGGCAGAAACAGAACCTTGCCTGCGATCGAGGCGCGGTGGTCCGGATGGCGCGGGTCGATCACGGTTCCGCTTGTGGGATCGATACCACCCCAGAAGCTGATCGGCAGGGACAACACCAGAGCATCTGCCGAACCGTCCTTGCCGCTAACGAGCACCTCGCCAATCTCAATGGCCATGGTGGATTCCGTTCAGGGTTGGCCGCCCGCTCACGGCACTCTCCACGCATTCCTCCAGCGAGGCGTACAGCACGTCGTAACCTGTGTTGCCCGGGGCGTAATGTGCGAACTTGCCGGAATTGGTCATCAGCACCCCTCCAGCCAGTTCGCGCATGATCGGCGTCACGACGACGCAGGTGTCGGCGACGATCACCACGCCAAGTGCTTCGAGCGCTTTGCGGCGGCGGCTTTCCTCCAACCAGTGAAGTGCGTGTCGGCCGGTGCAGGCATAGAGGGGCACCGACAGCTTGCGCCCCGCCAATGCCCTTTCAAGCCGGCGGAATTCCTCGATCGAAAGATGAGGACTGCCGATGGCGACAGCGTCGATCCGGTCAGGCCGGATAGCGGTCGACAGCCGGCTCCGGGCATCCGCGACCATCTCCGGCGAGACGGCAATGATCTCGCTTGTTTGCCAGCCTGCCTCTCCGTTTCGGGCCTCCGGCGTGATGCCGTCGATATGAAACAGCCCCACCGCGCCCGATGATGCTGCGGCGGCGCCAAAGGCCTTGAGGTCGTCCTCGCCGGGATCGGTCTCAACGCCGGTGATGATGCCGATCGCGTCGCCCACGAGGCGGCCATAAAGACTTCCGAGCACCGGCCAGGCAACGTCGCTTGCCAGGAATTCCCTGTCGAGTGCGCTGAAATCCACGTTGACGGCGGGGATGCGGTTGGCAGGGAGGTGCAGCCCGGTCTCCGGCGCACGTGCGGAGATGGCGCAGGCGATGTCCAGGAAATCGCCATAGCGGTTTGTTCGCGCGCCAAGCACCGAATTGCAGAAGACCACCGCGTTGGACTCACCCCACGCAACGTCGGTGCCGAATTCGGGCCGGTGGCCGGCCTGGTAGGGTGCACAGGTCCAACTGGCCTCGCAGCCAAGCTCGGCATATGCGCTCATCATACGCCGGGCCATGCCCCGTTGCTGATCGGGAAGGCGGATCTGCGAGCATCCGGTAAGATCGAGCGCGCCGACATTAAGCGTGGAACGCACGGCTACCCTTGCGCCGCCCCTCACCAGTCTTTCGGCCAACAGCGTGCCGGAATCGCCGTGATAGAGCGCGCCGTCTATATGAGCGGATTTGATGGGGATCAGGCGCGCTGCGCCCAGAAGCCTGGCCGCTTCCACCACGATCCGCATTGCCATGGCGGCACCTTCGCCTTGGGAACCGGCGGCGATTTCACGTTCTTCGTCAGTGAGTTGCAGCGTCATGCCCGGGTGAAACCGTCAGGTCTCCGCGCGCTTGTAGCGCACCGTGTCGAACCTCGCGCCGAGTGCGTCATACATCAAAAGCCTGCCCACGAGCGGTTCGCCGATACCCGTAATGATCTTGATGACTTCCATCGCCTGCAACGTGCCCATCACTCCGGTCAGCGCGCCAAGCACGCCGGCTTCCACGCAGGAAGGCACCATGCCAGCCGGTGGCGGTTCCGGAAAAAGGTCACGATAGCCGGGATTGAGCTTGCCCTCCGCGTTGGCTTCGAAAGGCCTGAGTACCGTCAGTGTTCCGTCGAATCGACCGACGGCGGCGGTTACCAGCGGTTTGCATGCAGCTTCGCAGGCATCGGCCACGGCGTAGCGGGTGTCGAAATTGTCCGAACCGTCGGCCACCACATCGTAGCCGCCCGCGAGTTCAGCGGCGTTTGCCCCCGTGATACGATGATCATGAACGATAACATGCACGTTGGGGTTGAGCCGTCCGACGGCGGTCGCAGCACTTTCAGTTTTCGGCTTGCCGACCGAGTCGGTGTCGTGAATCACCTGCCGCTGCAGATTGGAAAGCGAGACCTTGTCGTCGTCCACGATGCCCAGCGTGCCCACACCGGCTGCGGCAAGGTAGGCGATGAGCGGCGCGCCGAGGCCGCCAGCACCGATCACCAGCACGCGGGCGCGTTTCAGCTTCTGCTGCCCCGGTCCGCCGATCTCCGGCAGCACGATGTGGCGCGCATATCGTTCGAGTTCGCCCGGGTCGAGTTGTGTTACGCGGTCATCCATGGTGTCCGCAGACTAACCGCCGCCCGGCGTCCTGTCATGCGGCTTCCGTCGGTGAGACGCGTCCGGCGTCGACGGTCAGATATTGCGCCCGCCCGCGCAGGCTTTCGAATAGGCCGGCTTCGGTTCCGGTTGCGAAATACTGGCAGTTGAGGCGCTCGAGGATGTCAAAAAGCGCCGCCCGCCGGTCGGCGTCGAAATGCGCGGCGATTTCGTCGAGCAGCAATATCGGTGCAAGGCCGGCGATCTCGCCGACAAGCTGAGCATGCGCCAGGACCATTCCCACCAACAGTGCTTTCTGCTCGCCGGTGGAGCAGAACTCCGCCGCCTGGTCCTTTGGTGCGTGCCGAACCAGCAGGTCGGAACGGTGCGGACCTTCGAGTGTACGCCCGGCGGCGCGGTCGCGCGGACGGCCACGGGCGAGGGCGGTTCGGAACCCTTCTTCAACATCGACTGCCGGTCTGTCACCGAGATCGTGCTCCAACGTGCCCGAAATCGCGAGCAACGCCTTGGGAAATGGCCCGTCCCGCGGCTGGCGCTCGATCATTCCGGTCATCAACCGCACCAACTCGGCGCGGGCAGCGGCGATCGCCGTCCCGGCCTCGGCCATCTGTGCTTCGATGGCGTCGAACCAGCTGTCGTCATGAGTGTCGTCGGCAAGTAGCCGGTTGCGCCCGCGCATCGCCTTTTCGTAGGCGAGCGCCCGTTGGCCGTGACCCGGATCGACCGCAAGCACCAGTCGGTCCAGAAATCGCCGCCGGTCGGCGGCTGGCCCGGTGAAGAGCTGGTCCATTGCCGGTGTCAGCCAGATCACCCGCAGCCACTCGAGCATTGCGTCGGCACTGCGCGCCGTGGCCCCGTTGATACGCACCTTGCGTCCGCCTTCGGCCGGCTCGCCATTGCCGCCTGCTGTTCCGGTACCGATCTCGACTTCGCCGTCCGGTCCCTCGACATGTGCATGAACTGCGAACCCGGCGCCGGTTCCGCTGCGCGCAACGTCGGTCAGTTGTGCGCGGCGCAGCCCCCGGCCGGGAGTCAGGAATGAAATCGCTTCAAGCAGATTGGTCTTGCCGGCGCCGTTCTGGCCGGTGAACACAACCGGTCCCGGCTGCAGGTCGAGCGCCAGTCGTTCATAATTGCGGAAATCGGAGAGCGTCAGTCGCGCAACATGTACCTGCGGCGGCACGGGAGAAGAAGGGTCGTCGGTGCCTGCGGACACACGTCTTACACCCGCATGGGCATCAGGACATAAAGCGTGCGCTCGTCGGCCGGATCCTGGATAAGCGTCGGCGAGCCGGCGTCGGCGAGCATGAAGGTGGCTTCGCCGCCGGTAAGCTGCGCCGCGACGTCGAGCAGATATTTGGCGTTGAAACCGATATCGATCGGATCGGCAGCATAGTCGGCTGCAACCTCCTCGGTCGCACTGCCGGAATCGGGGTTATTGACAACGAGCGTCACCTGGCCTTCGGCAATCGACATCTTCACCGCGCGGCCGCGCTCCGACGAGATCGTGGAAACCCGGTCCACAGCCGCCGCGAAGCTCTGCCGGTCGATAACGAGCTTTTTGTCATTGCCGGTCGGGATCACACGCTCATAATCCGGGAAAGTACCGTCGATCAGCTTCGAGGTCAGCACCACCGAGCCTATGGTGAAGCGGATCTTGGTGTCGGAAAGTTCGATCGTGACCGCGACGTCCGGATCGTCGACGAGCTTCTGCAACTCGCTCACGGTCTTGCGCGGAATGATGATGCCAGGCATGCCCTCCGAGCCGGCCGGGGCTTCTACTTCCGCACGCGCGAGACGGTGCCCGTCGGTCGCCACGGCGCGCAGCATGAGCTTGCCGCCTTCTTCATGCGTGTGCACGAAAATGCCATTCAGATAGTAGCGCGTCTCTTCCGTGGAGATGGCGAACTGCGTGCTCTCGATCAGCGCCTTCAGCGCAGTTGAGTCCAGCCGGAACACATGGCTGAACGAACCAGCACTGAGCTGCGGAAAATCGGATTGCGGGAGGCACTGCAGTTTGAAATTGGAGCGGCCGGAGATGACCGACATGGAACTGCCGCTCTCGTCCGTCTTGAGCATTACCTCTGCGCCATCGGAAAGCTTGCGCACGATCTCGTAAAGGAGATGTGCGGGCACGGTTGTCGAACCGCCTTGCTCCACATTGGCCTGTGTCGCCTCGGTGATTTCGAGATCGAGGTCCGTCGCCTTCATCTCCAGACTTGCACCATCGGCGCCCAGCAGCACGTTGGACAGTATCGGAATCGTATTTCGCCGCTCCACGACACGGTGAACATGGTTGAGCGATTTGAGCAGATTGGAGCGTTCGAGAATCACGCGCATGACGGAATGGTCTCACCAGAAATGCGGTCGCCGGAGGCAGAACCTGCCGGCTCCCGATCAGCCTCGAAATGGGCCAGAATCGAAGCAAACTGACAGGAATTCCGGGCGAAAGGCAAGCCCGGGGGCGTGGCGCAACCCTGCATTTGGGGTCAAGTTGGGGAAAAGGCCGGGCGCATGCGCCCGGCCTCGCCGCATCTCCGTCGTTCGGCTGCTCAGGCCTGTTCCGAAATCAACCTCTTGAGCAACTCGATCTCCTGCGCCAGCGTGTTGTCGTTGCCCGAAAGCCCCTCGATCTTTCGCACAGCGTGAAGCACGGTCGTGTGGTCCCGGCCGCCGAAGCGCCGCCCGATTTCGGGCAGGGAACGCGGTGTCAGTACCTTGGACAGATACATTGCCACCTGCCGGGGCTTGACGATCGTGCGTGTTCGCCGGTTCGACAGCAATTCGGTCTTGGAGACATTGTAGTGGCGCGCGACGATGCGCTGGATATCCTCTATGCGCACCCGTTTCGGCTCGCCTGCCCGGCAGATATGGCCGAGGATCTCGTCCACCCGGTCGATGCTGATCTGGGGCTCGAACGAATGCCGGAAGATGAGCTGATTGAAGGCGCCTTCGAGTTCGCGCCCGCTGCCGGTCACCGAGCGTGCGATATGCTCCAGTATCTCCATCGGGATTTCCAGAGACTTGTCTTCCTCCTGCGCAGCGGCGAGGCGCTGTTTCAGGATCGTGAAGCGCATCTCGTAGTCCGGTGAGGTCATTTCGAGTGCGACGCCGCCATTGAGGCGGGAACGAACCCGGGGTTCCAGCGATTCCAGCTCCGCCGGCGGCCGATCGGCTGCAACCACTACCTGACGCGCGCTGTCGAGCAGCATGTTAATCAGATGACAGAACTCGTTCTGGATCGACTTGCCCTGCAGGAATTGCATGTCGTCGATGATGAGCAGGTCGATGTCGCGCAGCTGCTCTTTGAGCGTCAGCGCATTGTTGTCGCGGATCGCGGTGGCGAAGCGCCACATGAAATACTCCGCCGTCAGATAAACAACACGCGCCTGCGGCCGGTTCTTCAGCGCTTCCGAAGCGATCGCCTGTAGCAGATGTGTCTTGCCCAGACCCACTGACGCATGCAGGAACAAGGGATTGAATCGGACCGCGTTGGAACCGGATTCGGCAATCGCGCGCGCTGCGGCAAGTGCCACGCGGTTGGAGGCCCCTTCGATGAAGGACTGAAACGTGTATCGGCCATCAAGCGGCGAGCCGAGGACGTTGCTGCGGGTGTCGCTGCGCCCGCGCTGTTGCGGCTTGTCCGGTCGGATATCGACGCCCGGACGGGTGCCGACCTGTCCGGCAACTGGCTTGGCCTCGCGCTGCTGTGTCTGGCTCTCGTCGATCAGCGTCCGGCCGGGGCGTACGCTGCTGCGCACGATGATCTCAAGCTTCAGCAGCGAGTCGTCGCCTTGTTTCCAGAGCTCGGTAACGAGGTCGAGATAGTGGCCATTAATCCAGGACCTCAGGAATGCCGTAGGTACGGAAAGGCGAACGACCCCCTTCGATACTTCCGCCAGCTTCATACGGCCAAACCAGCTTGAATAGACCTCAGCTCCCAGCCGGGCCTTGAGTTGCGCCTTCACTCTCTCGAAGTTTTTGTCCGCATCGCCGCCGCCAGCTGAATCCGAACCCCCGACAGTTGCTTTTGCCGATGAAAAGTTTGCCCCAGTTTCCCGACCAACGCCGCCTTCCATGATCATGTCCCTGTTGTCTCTCTTATTGTTTTGTTGTGCTGCGGACCCTGAGCCCCTCGTTGGTCGAGTCCGGCAACCCTCTTTGTTCACGTTCCTACATTAAGTGGCTGCTGCCGATGGTTCGCCTCTGCTCCTTTTTTCGGCGTCTGAAATGCGCACGCACCTACCCCGTGCCGGTGCTTGCCGCGCCGGATTGCAATTGCCCGTGAGGGCAATAAAGTGACCTCTGCTTTTCTATCAAAGCGGACAAAAACCATCCCCGCGCGCAACACTACGCGCACCGAATGCGACAGCTTTTTGGCTGGTTAGCTGGGCTTAGCACCCGCCCCCTTTGATGGTTGGACTGTACAAAAACCGGCGCCGGAAGGGCAAGTGCGCCAGAGCCCAATTTTCGCGATTCACGGCGTCTCACCGGCTGGCTGGATGGCTCGCGTTTGGCTCGATTGTGACGAAACCGTTGTGAATCAAAACCTTCTTCAATTGGCGGTCGTTCACGGCGCCGGCAAAAAAAAGTTAAAAAAAAATTCTTGACTTATGAAACCGGTGGTTTGTCATGCGGGTGAATTGACAAGCTGTGGATAAACTTCTGCATCTTGTTGTTTCTAAAGGATAAAATTAGTTGCCGCATATGTGAAGCGAGCCTTTTCAAGGCCAGAGTGGGCGGATATGCCGGCAAATGAAATCGCTAACGCTGACGGTGCTTTGCCGCAAGCCATTGCAGTCAAAACGAAAAACCCGGCGCCTTGCGCCGGGCAAACAAAATCTGCGGTACTGAAGCGTTCGCTTAGGCCGACAGGGTCTTTACCCGGTTGGCGAGACGCGAGACTTTGCGCGATGCCGTGTTCTTGTGAAACACGCCTTTTGAGGCGGCGCGCATCAACTCCGGCTGGGCGGCCTTGAGCGCTGCGGCCGCTGCATCCTTGTCGCCGGAAGCCAGGGCTTCCTCGACCTTGCGGATGAAGCTGCGAACCCGCGAGCGGCGGTTCTTGTTGACCTCGGTACGGCGAGCGATCTTGCGCGTAGCCTTCTTGGCCGAAGACGTGTTGGCCATAATGCCTCTCTATCGAACTGGGGTGGCCAACGTCCCATCGCTGGACAGGCCAATAAAACAAAACGGCAGCCACAGGCCGCCTCAAGTGCGGCGGCTTATAGTGCAGCTTATGCGGTCAGTCAACGCCGATTGGCGCTCTGCGCGACCTTATCTGTTCTGGAAGCTGGGCGACCGCTTCTCAACGAAGGCGGCCATGCCCTCTTTCTGGTCTTCGGTCGCGAAAAGGGAGTGGAACACCCTGCGTTCGAACCGCAGCCCCTCGGCAAGAGTAGTCTCGTAGGAACGGTTGACCGATTCTTTGGCAAGGATCACGGAGGGCAGGGAAAGATCGGCGATCTTGCCCGCCACCTTCAACGTCTCCTCGAGCAGATCGTTCACCGGCACGATCCTCGAAACGAGCCCTGATCGTTCGGCTTCTTCAGCGTCCATCATGCGCCCGGTCAGGCACATGTCCATGGCTTTCGACTTGCCCACGAAACGGGTCAGCCGTTGCGAACCGCCCATTCCCGGTATGACGCCCAGAGTGATCTCCGGCTGGCCGAATTTCGCATTGTCTGCGGCAATGATGAAGTCGCACATCATGGCCAGTTCGCAACCGCCGCCGAGCGCGTAGCCGGCCACCGCCGCGATGAGGGGTTTGCGCACGCGCGTCAGCGCGTCCCAGTCGGCGAAAAAGTCCTCCGAGAAGGTGTCCATGTAGGACTTGGATTGCATCTGTTTGATGTCGGCTCCGGCGGCAAACGCCTTTTCAGAGCCTGTAATGACAATCGCGCCGACCTTGGCGTCCTTGTCGAAGCGCTCCGCAACCTCGATCACCTCTGCCATAACTGTGGTGTTCAGCGCGTTAAGCGCTTTCGGCCGGTTAAGGGTGATCAGCCCGACCTTGCCGCGCGTTTCGGTCAGGATCGTCTCATAAGCCAAGATGCAGTCCTCCGGGTGGATGGCGGTTTCAGCTTGCCTTAACCTAGCGCTGGCAGGCGGCGCAATAGAAGGTCGAACGGCCGGATTGCACGATCCTCTGTACAACCCCTTTGCAGCCCATTCGACGGCAGGGTTCGCCTTCGCGGTCGTAAACGTCGAAGCGATGCTGGAAATAGCCGAGCGAGCCGTCCGTGTGAACATAGTCGCGCAAGGATGAGCCGCCGGCTGCGATGGCGTCGGCGATAACTTCACGGGTCGCTTGCGCGAGCGCCTCGGTACGATCCGTGGAAGGACGGCGTGCCGACGTGATCGATCCCGCGGATCGCCTGGGCGACAGGCCTGCGCGCCACAGCGCCTCGCAAACGTAGATATTGCCAAGGCCGGCAATCAGCCGCTGGTCGAGCAGAGCGGCCTTCAGCGGGGCGCGTCTCCCGGAAAAGAGCGTGTTGATCAGATTTCCATCGAGCGCGTTGCCGGTCGGTTCCACACCAAGCCCGGATAGCATGGGATGCTGCGACAGCTGCGCGGCTTCGGCGAAGAGCATGAAGCCAAAGCGTCGCGGGTCGTTGAATACAACGCGCGATTGCAGGCCCGATGCCGACTTAAGGTGGAACACCGCATGATCGTGCGCGGCCAGTTTGGAACGGTCCTGATGGAACACCCCAGGCGCCGTCATACCCTCATCGTCCTCGATACGAAACGATCCGGACATGCCGAGATGGCTGATCAGAACAGGATCGGTGTCGAAATGGAATGTGAGATATTTTGCCCGTCTTGAAACGGCCGTCACCGTTCGACCGGCGAGGCGCGCGGCAAAGTTATTGGGGAACGGGAATCTGAGATCGGGACGCCGCTGTTCAACCCGCTCGATCAGCGCGCCTTCCATGACGGGCTGCAGGCCTCGGCGGACTGTTTCAACCTCGGGAAGTTCAGGCATTGCCGCCAAGCTGTTTGCGGAACGAGTCGCCGTGCGGCCCAGGTTCAAGGCCGAGATGCTCGGCAACGGTTTCGCCAATATCGGCAAAAGTAGTGCGGATGCCGATGGAGACGCTGGCCAGACCGGGACCGGTGCCCATGACCGGTACGCGTTCCCTGGTATGATCGCTTCCGCGCCACGTGGGGTCATTGCCGTGATCGGCAGTCAGGATGAGCAGATCGCCTGCCTTGAGCTTCGCGAAAGCTTCGGGAAGCCGGCGGTCGAAGTCTTCCAGAGCGGCCGCATAACCAGGCACGTCGCGCCGGTGGCCGAACATGGAATCGAAATCGACGAAATTGGCAAAGACAAGATCGCCGTCGCCGGCGTCGTCCATCGCTCCGAGTGCGGCATCGAACATGGCCATGTTGTCCGGTGCCTTGCGCACTTCCGACACGCCGCGATGGGCAAAGATGTCGCCTATCTTGCCGATGCCGAGCACGCGCCGGCCGGCGGCAAGCTGGCGGTCCAGAATGGTCGGTTCCGGCGGCGGAACCGCGTAGTCGCGCCGGTTTGCGGTGCGGCGGAAATCGGACGCGCTTTCGCCGGTAAACGGCCGCGCGATAACACGGCCGATATTGTAGGGTTCCGCGATTTTCCGCACCGCCTCACAGACCGCGTATAGCCGTTCGAGGCCGAATGCCGTTTCGTGCGCGGCAATCTGTATGACCGAATCCGCGGAGGTGTAGAAGATGGGTTTGCCCGACGCGACATGCTCAACGCCCAGGCGCTCGATGATCTCGGTGCCTGAGGCGTGGCAGTTGCCGAGGATGCCCGGCAGTTCACACTCGCTGATTGCCGCATTGGTGAGCTCGGGGGGGAATGTCGGCACGGTATCGGGGAAATAGCCCCAGTCGAAGGTCACCGGCACGCCGGCTATTTCCCAGTGCCCGGACGGGGTGTCCTTTCCAGAGGAGACTTCGCTGGCGGCCCCGTAAAATCCACTGGGTGGGTTGCCCGCCGGCGCCGGCCGGCCTGCCGCAAGTGCGGCGGCATGGGCGAGGCCGAGACTGTCCATGTGAGGTAACTTCAGCGGACCCGGCCTGTCGCCTTGTCCGCGCGCGCAGCTTTCCACGATGTGGCCATAGGTGTCGGATCCTTCATCCCCGAACTTCCCGGCGTCGGGAGCGCCGCCAATGCCGAAGGAGTCGAGAACGAATAAGAACGCGCGGGTCATGGAAATGTGATGCTGTTGAAAAGGTCGTTCACACATAGAATTCCGATGCCGGATTGGCAAACAGGAAACCAAAACGCAACGCCTTGGACCGATGATCGGAAGTTGTTGGAATATCGGGCATTGCGATGATGTTGACGGGCGGCAAGGAAAATCGTCGGCGAACTGCATGGATGGGTGCAGCAGCCGCAGTCGTCTTGGCAGCTTCCCTGCCTGCATCGGCCGGTTCGCGGGACGATCTCGGCACACTGCGTATCGGCATGGTTTCGCCCTCTGGCAGTCGCGTTGTGGCCGGGCTTGGCAAGATGACACGAGCCTTCGAGGAAGCTGCAGGCGTGCCAGCGGAGATGTTCGTTGCGCGCGATTCCGAAGCGCTGATACGAGCAATCGCATCGGGGCGTGTCCACTATGCGCTTCTGTCAGCCACCGGTTTTGCAGTCGCTGACGCGTATTGCCAATGCGTGGAACCGCTTGCTGCCCCCCGTGGAGTGGATGGTGCAATCGGCGTCCGCGCAGCGCTGATCGCCCGGCGCGGTCGGCCGGTGACCATGCAAGGGCTTGGCAGGGCGCGGGTTGTCGCGGGCCCGGTCGACGAGGTCGGCCCCCAGGTGTTGGCATTGTCAGCACTGAATGAGGTTCTTTCGCCGGGCAGGCGGGACGCGGTTTTGCATTCTGGCAGTCAAAGCCAGGCAGAGGCCGTGTTCGCTGCTGGGGAGGCGGATGCGCTGGTCGGCTGGGTGCCGGCTTTCGTCGACGGACGGGCGCCGTCCCGGTCGGGCACGCTGACGAGGCTGGAAAAATTAGGGATAGCGCCGTCGGAACTGGAAGTCATCTGGACGTCCGGCGTCGTGGCATTCGGCCCGCACACGGTGCGTCGCGACGTGCCCGCAGAGTTGAAGATCAGGCTCGGCAGCTTTCTGGAGAACCTGTACACTGCCAGCCCTGAAATCTATGCCCTGCTGGAGCCCTATCGCGGTGGCGGCTTCAAGAAAATAGGGGCCGCCGACTATGAAGCCGCGGCCCGGATTGCAGAGGTTTCAGTCGCGCGCCGATGAGGCTCAGCAGTCGCTGCAAGGCACCGTCGGGCTCATGCGCGGACGCAGGTAGTAGCGTTCCGACATGGAGATGCCGTCAAAGGCGGCGGCAAGACCCAGCACCTGTTTCTGGCCGGCGGCCCAGGTGATGACCGGCGCGTAGGAGAGTTCGCTTTCCACGCGCACAAGGAAGGTGTTGCGGATCTTGAGTTTCGCCGGGACGGTGGTCGTTGTTCCCGCTGCCAGGCCGGCCGAAGTTGAGCCATTCACCAGCTGGCGCGACCATGCAACTTTGACCTTGGGGCTGTCCTCGTCGGTGATCTGGATTGCCGTGACAACGATTTTGCCTTTGGTACGGTTGTAAGGCTGAAGGATGGACTCTCCAATCTTCAGAATCGCATCGACCTCCGATTTGTTCGTCACCTGCTGCTGGGTAATCAGGTCGGCGACCATGGAACCGACGCGACCGACCTTCTTGTTCACTTCGATGGCCTGCGAAACCTCCATCGAGACAAAATAGAGCGAAAGCAGCACCGGCGCGATAAAGGCGAATTCCACTGCGGCGACGCCTCGGCGCGCCCTTGCAAAAGTACCCGCCAATGCGCGGGCACGGAGGGCAGCCGCATGCAGCATACCGGTGCGAGCTTCTGCAGCAGGTCGGTTTTCCAGGGTGTTTCTTGTCCGGTCAGTCATCGAACGGCTCGTTTTGCCAGGTTGATGTCGCGAAATGCAGCGTCTTGTTGTCCTTCAGATTGGACATCGAACCGCGCATGAAATCGGTGATCACCGGCCAGCGGTAGAATACCCTCAGCATGTTCTTGCTGAGGGACGGGCCGGGATCGACGTCGAAATCGGTTGTGTCCAGCTCACCGCCGGAGGTGACCTTGACCCGAACCTGCGCGGCATCGGCAAAAGTGTTGAATTCCCTCAGATCAACCTCCAGGCCGGGACAGTCATTGGCGACGATGATGCTGATGCGATCGCACACCAGCGTCTTCAGCGACGTTTCGGTCACATCTGCGGCTTTGATCTGGCCTGTGCGGAGCTGCCGCGCGATATCGTCCGTTGCATTGGCCAGCACCTGCTGGGCCGCGAATGAGATCGAACTTTCGAGAATCGCGAAAACCAGCAGGCCGAAGGGTATGGCGAGAGCGGTAAACTCAATCGCCGTCGCCCCGTCACGGCAGCGCCCGAACCGGCGAAACAGTTTCAGCCGGGATGTTATCGCGGTTTTTGTCGTCTGGACGTATTGCATTTCCTGCCCCGGGTCGGTCCTGAACTAGCCATGGTGCGGACAATAGCTCACACCAGTTTCAGTCCGGTTTTTCCGGCAGAAAGAATGCTCTCAATCTCCTTCATGGACGGTTAACCGCCTGAAGGTCAGCTACTGGCTCGCGCTGATTTCCTGATCGGAGGTCTGTTCGGCGGCGCTCTTGTAGGCGCCCTCGCAGAAGGGTGTGCATGAGAGCGTCTGCACGGACGCGCGCCGGTAGACGCGAACCGAGTTGGCTGTGCTGCGAGACACGAATATCTGCTCGTCGACAATGGGTGCCCCATCGGCATCCAGCACCACGAGATTGGTCACACCGAAGCCTTTGCCGGTGAGAACTATCGTTGTGGCATCCTGCACAGAGGCGTCGGCGATATCCGGGTTCCCGATCACAATCGTGTCGGCCGGCCGGGCAAGCTTCACGATCTTTGCCTGGTTCATGACGACCTCAATGCCCTGTGCGGCAAGAGCCTGAGCGCCCGCAGTCAGCATGGATGCCACTGCAACTGCCGCAGCGATCCGCATGTGCTTGCGGGAAAGAGATACAAAACGCACCATGGCGTCCCTCCGGAACCAGAATGTTCCCGAACCATGAACGAGATTGGTGAACCAAGCGTTAAGCAGGGACTTGCAGGCTACGATGGCCACAGACCGAGACAGGAGAAGTTAGTATGAAGACGAAAACGAAAATCGCTGGGGCTTCCGTTTTCGGGTTGGCGCTCATTGCAGTTCCCGCTTTGAGCCAGACCCTTGATGACATCATCTCGGCCGAAGAGGCTGTCATAGCCGCCTGGCAGCAGACGCCGCTGACCTTTCGAACGGCTCTTTTTGCCGATTCCAAACCGCAAGGGTTCGGAATCTACGTTGAGAGGGCGCACAACGAGTTTGCGACGGGCGAATCCATCATCGTTTATGCCGAACCTGTCGGATATGGCTGGCACCTGAGTCCTGACGGCACTTACACATTCGGGTTCAATGTGGATTTCCTGCTCAAGGATGATGCGGGCAAGATCGTTGCCGGCCAGGAGAATTTCCAGCAGCTGGAACTCAACAGCAGGTTTCGCAACCGCGAGTTCATGCTGGTTCTGACACTTACTGTCGATGGCGCGCCGCCCGGCTCATATGAAATAGAGTATCGCGTGCGCGACGTGGCGAGCGACAAGGAAGGCACTATTGCTCTGCCATTTCACATCACCGGATAGGGCCGCATCTGTTTGAGAGCAATTTCGGCGCCAGCCTTAGACCGGAATTAACCAAACGGGCCGCCCGTGCCGGGAAAGGTTTTGGTAATGGTGTTTGTTAAGCCGTTTGAAAGAGCTTCCACGTAAGTTCGCTCCATCCGATTGACGCAGCAAGACGTTGACGGACGTGCTGTTCACAACGTGGAGTAAGGAGCTCTCAAATGTCCAAGCTTATCGCTCGCTTTGCCAAAGACGAGTCCGGCGCAACGGCTATCGAATATGGCCTGATCGCCGCCCTGATCGCACTCGCGATTACTGCCGGCGCGACCTCGCTCGGCGGTGCGCTGAACAACAAGTTCAGCTCGATCGCAACCAGCCTGTCCAGCGCTGGCAACTAATTCGCACACGCGAACTGCTTTAAAGGGCCGCCCTCCGGGCGGCCTTTTATTTTGGCTGGTCGAGGACTCCGGGTTCGACATTTTGTTAACGGCAAACTGCTAACCTGCAGGCCACGAATTTTCACGGGTCCGCCCATGCTGGCTGCATCGATCTTCGTCATATTTCCGTTCTGCATGCTGTTTGCTGCGGTTTCGGACATGATTTCCATGACCATCGCCAACAGGGTCTCGGTCATACTGATCGCGGCATTTGCGATCATCGCACCGATGACCGGAATGGACTGGGCGACCTATGGCTGGCATTTCGCTGCCGGCGCCACCGTGCTTGCTGTAACGTTCACGGTCTTTGCCATCGGCGGCATGGGTGGCGGCGACGCAAAGCTCCTCACGGCAACCGCGGTTTGGATGGGATTCAATATAACGCTGCTCCAGTATCTGGTGCTGGGCGCGATGCTGGGTGGCGCGCTTACGCTGCTTATTCTGTTGTTTCGCAACTCTCCCATGGCAGCCTATTCGTCCAGCAATATCTTCCTGCGCCACTTCGCCGACGAAAAGGCAGGCATCCCCTACGGTGTTGCGCTGGGCATTGCAGGTCTGATGATCTACCCGGAAACCGAGCTGGTTCGCTGGGCGCTCGCGCGGATCGCCGGCTAGCATTTCCTCCACATTGATGTCGGATGTCTGCCCGGTGCTGACCTGCCAAGCCTGGCCGTACGCGCATGCGCGGCATTTTCATAAACTTTAAATTAAGCACGATTGTAAGCGGTCCATTAACCGTAATTTGACGATTGGCCGTCCATTGTCCGGCTCGGTGAAGGGTTCCGCCGAGTACGAGGTCCGGATCAATGAACACATCGCGCATAATCATCCTGGGGGTTGCAGTCGTTGCGGCCATAGGCGCGGGATACGTCGCAAAGAACATGCTGACGCCGCCCCCGCCTCAGGTGATCGTTGAAACGGCGCCGCAGCAGCCTGCAATCGAACTTACCGAAGTTCTGATTCTGGATGCCGACGTTCCGATGGGTTCGGTGGTCGGCGACGCGCTCAACTGGCAATCCTGGCCTTCCGACGCCATCAGCGAAGCCTTCTTGACCCGCAGCAGCGATCCCAACGCTCTCGAAGAACTCAGGGGAGCGATCGCGCGCGTGCCTCTTTATTCGGGCGAACCGCTGCGCCGTTCCAAACTGATCGGCGAAGGTCAGAGCTTCATGTCGTCCATTCTGCCAAGTGGTCGCCGGGCGGTCGCCACGCAAATCGCCGCCGATACCTCGGCGGGTGGTTTCATCCTGCCCAACGACTATGTCGACGTCATCATGACTCGCCGCTCCAACGCTGCTGGTGGCGGCACCGCGGACGGCTTCATCACCGAAACGATCCTGAAGAACATTCGGGTGCTGGCCATCGACCAGGCCATTCAGGAAGACGAAGAAGGCCGTCGAGTGCGTGTCGGCGACACCGCAACGCTCGAGCTGACGCCCGACCAGGCCGAGATCATTACCGTCGCTCAGCAGATGGCGGACCGACTTACGCTGGCGCTTCGTGCTGTCGCGGATGCGCAGGACCCGGTTGAAAGTGCCGGAGAATATCTTGTTTCCGGCACTGGCCGCCGCGGCACGGTCCGCATCATTCGCTCCGGTCAGGTGACGGAAGAGGGGGCCAGATAATGACAAGGGAAAAGACTATGCGGCGCTGGATGTCGAACTCCTGGACTGTCGCTGGCCTGAAGCGCTGGTCGGGCCTTTCGGTGCTGGCATTGGCGTTGGTAAGCGGCACTACGCAGCTCGCCGGCATATCGCCGGCGCAGGCGCAGAGCGGCGAGTTGCGGATCAGTTCGTCATCGGCGGGAAACCAGCGGTTGAAGCTGGGTCTGAACAAGTCGATCGTGGTCGATCTGCCTGCCGATGCCTATGACATTCTGGTGGCGAATCCGACCGTCGCCGACGCGGTAACGCGTACGGCGCGCAGAATATACCTCTTCGGCAAGCAGGTCGGCGAAACCAACATCTTCGTATTCGGAGCCAACGGCGAGCAGATTGTCAGTCTCGACCTGGCTGTCGAACGCGATGTTTCGGGCCTCAAGGACTACCTGAAGCGCTTTATTCCGAATTCGGATATCGAAGTCGAGATCCTTAACGACAACGTTGTGCTCTCAGGCACTGTACAGACGCCTTTGGACGCCGCACGCGCGGCTCAGCTTGCGCAGGTCTTCGTAACCGGCGGTGAAGCGACCACCGGCCAGTATTCGCAGACCGCCACGGGTGGCAGCGACGCCGGCGGCGTCGACATCGACAACCCCGATCAGGAGCGGCGCACCAGTCAGATCGTCAACCTGCTGCAGGTCATCGGCGAGGATCAGGTGACGCTGAAGGTCACCGTTGCTGAAGTCAGCCGCAATGTGATGAAGCAGCTGTCGGTCAATCTGCTTGCCAACAACACATCCAACGGAATCAGCTGGGGTATTGTCGGTGAAACAGTTGCCGGCCTGGGCAAAGGCATAAGCGGCTCCGGCGGCAGCTTCGATTCGGGCCTCCTCGACGCCTATTTCAACGCGATGGAACAATCCGGCGTGATGCGTACGCTTGCGGAGCCGACCCTGACCGCCGTTTCGGGCGAAAAGGCCACGTTCCGGGTCGGCGGCGAATTCAATTTCATCACGGGTCAATCGATCGACAGCGATACCAATGCCATAACTTACGATACTGAGCGGCTTGAATACGGCATCGGGCTGGAGTTTCAGCCTGTCGTTCTGTCGCCTGGCCGCATCAGCCTGAAGATTCGTACCCAGGTTTCCGAGCCCACAAATGAATCCTCGGTGCAGCTTAGTGTCGGTGGGCGGCGCGGCTCGACCAACCTGCTCTCGATCCGCCGCCGCCTCGCAGATACAACCGTCGAACTGCCGTCGGGTGGTTCCATGATGATTGCAGGCCTGGTGCGCGACGATATCCGCCAGACCGCATCCGGTCTGCCCGGGCTTTCAAAGATACCGGTTCTGGGTGCGCTGTTCCGCAGCCGGGATTTCGTACGAAACGAAACCGAGCTCGTGATCATTGTAACGCCCTACATGACCCGGCCTGTGGCCAGGAACGCCCTTGCGCGTCCCGACGACAATTTCAATCCGGCGCACGATGGCGCGGCAATGCTGCTCGGCCGGATCAACCGGGTCTACGGGACCGCTGAAACCAGCAAGCCGGACGGCCGCTACCACGGCGTTGTCGGGTTCATCTATAAGTGATCGGGAGCCAGAAAATGACACAGGCGGGTACGCCAAAGCGCGCTTCCAACAGTCGATCGGTCACGGCCGCCGTTCTTATCACGCTTTCGGCTGCTTTGTTGGCCGGCTGCGCCAAGCGGCACCACATCACCGTGGGTTCAATTCCGGATGACTACCGGACCAATCACCCGATCGTCGTTGCCGAGCGGGATCAGGTTCTGGATGTACCGGTCGGCGCTTCGACCAGCAAACTCAGCTATGCGCAGCGTCAGGTGATCGCCGGGCACATCGCGGGCTATGAGAAAGACTCAGGTGCCGCACTCCGCATTCTGGTTCCGTCGGGTTCGCGCAATGCGGGCGCCGCATCCTTCGTAGCCGAGGAGATTGCCGAGCTCGCGCGTTCGCAGGGCGTTCACTCGGGTCTCATCCTGATCACCAATTATTCGGTTGCGCAGCCCGATACCTCTGCTCCGGTTCGCGTCGCCTACGCGGCAATCACCGCGGACACGGGGCCTTGCGGCCGCTGGCCGGAGGATATCCTTGAGACCAGCGAAAACCGTCACTACGCCAATTTTGGTTGCGCCTATCAGAAAAACCTGGCTGCCCAGCTCGACAATCCGATGGACATTCTTGGTCCGCGCAAGCGTACCGAAATTGATCCGGAAAATCGTTCCGCGGCCATCGAGCTCTACAAGACGCGCGGCGTGACGGAGGAATTCTCGGCTGCGTCCGAGGTGAATTATTAGGCCGCAGATCGGGTGAAAAGCACATGAGCAATCTAGCGTACGAGACTTCGCCGGAAGAAACCCGCGTCGACACGGACACGCATTCCATGAGTGAATTGCGGCCAATCCCGCGGATTTCGATCCAGGCATTCTGCGAGACGGAGAGCGTTGCGAGCCCGATAGAGCGGGCTAGCGAAGACCGCCGGATGGCGAAGGCACATCTCAAGCTTCATATGGGTGGTGCCGCTACGGCAATCGAGTTTTACCAGACCGCCCCGACACCCAATCTGATCATTCTCGAGTCGCGCCAGGAACCGCGTGAGCTCCTGGAATCGCTCGGCCAGCTTGCTGAGGTTTGCGACCCCAACACCAAGGTCATCATCATTGGCCACTACAACGATGTCTGGCTTTATCGTGAGCTCATTCGCTCCGGTGTTTCGGAATATGTCGTGGCCCCGATTTCCATGGCGGACATCGTTTCCGTCATCGCCCAGATATTCGTTGATCCGGAAGCAGAGCCGATAGGCAAAGCGATGGCCTTTATCGGAGCCAAGGGTGGCGTCGGGTCGTCCACGATCGCGCACAATGTGGCGTGGGAAATGTCATCGCTGTTTCAGTCTGAAGTGGTCGTCGCCGATCTCGACCTCGCATTCGGGACGGCCAACATAAATTTCGATCAGGATCCGGCGCAGGGAATTGCAGAAGCGGTATTCGCGCCTGAGCGCATAGATGAAGTCTATCTCGACCGTCTGCTCGCGCAGTGTGCCGAACATCTGTCGTTGTTAGCCGCGCCTTCGACGCTGGACCGGATTTACGATTTCGATGCAGATGCGTTTGCCCAGATCATCGACACTGCGCAGCGCAGCGCTCCTCTTCTGGTGCTCGACGTGCCGCATCTGTGGTCCGGCTGGAGCCGCAACGTACTTGCGCGCGCTGACGATGTGATTGTTACCGCTACGCCTGAACTGGCGAACTTGCGCAATACCAAGAACATCATCGATACGCTCAAGAAGCTTAGACCAAATGACCCGCCGCCGAAGTTGGTGATCAATCAGGTTGGCATACCCAAGCGGCCGGAGATTTCCGTGGCCGATTTCACTGAGCCGCTCGAGATCGAGCCGGCGGCGGTGATACCGTTCGAGCCGCAGCTGTTCGGCAACGCCGCAAACAACGGTCGTATGCTCGGGGAAATGGATGCCAATCACGCAATTGTCGGCTCGGTGCGCGAGCTTGCACATGTTTTGACAGGCCGTATCGAGCCCAAGTCGAAGAAGAAAAGCGGTTTGGGCGGACTTCTCGGGAAATTGAAGCGCAAGAAATAGTCGGTGCCGGCCCGCCCGCTCGCAGGGCAGGTCGGCCTGGAGACACCACGGTCAGAGGACGCGGCTGGGTACATGTTCGGTAAAAGAGGTAACATCGACAACACGGTCAGCGCGCCGGCTCCCAAGCCGCTGGCGCAGCCTGTGGACACGCCCGAACCGCGCCGTGAGCCGGAAAAGGCGCCGTCGCAGGCAAATCCTCGTGATAACTCGCCGGCGAATTTGGGCCAGCCACTTGAGCCGGCCTCCGCATCATCGACGGCCGCATCAACTCAGGGCCAGGAAAGGCGCAAGGTCGAAGCACCGCCAACGGCGCCGCAGCCGGCTCGCCGGCCTGCCGTGCGGGAGCGAAGCGAAAACTACTATGACATAAAAGCGCAGGTGTTTTCCGCGCTGATCGACACGATCGACCTGTCGCAGCTCGCCAAGCTTGAACCCGACAATGCCCGCGAGGAAATCCGCGACATCGTCAACGACATTATCGCGATCAAGAATTTCGCGATGTCGATCTCCGAGCAGGAGGAGATTCTCGAGGACATCTGCAACGATGTCCTGGGTTACGGTCCGCTGGAGCCATTGCTGGCTCGGGACGACATTGCCGACATCATGGTCAACGGCGCGCGCCAGGTTTTCATCGAAGTGGACGGCCGCACCGAGGAAACCAATGTCCGGTTCCGTGACAATCAGCAGCTGTTGAACATCTGCCAGCGCATAGTCAGCCAGGTCGGCCGGCGCGTCGATGAATCGTCGCCGATCTGCGACGCGCGCCTTCCCGATGGCAGCCGCGTCAACGTGATCGCGCCGCCGCTTGCGATCGACGGCCCCTCGCTCACAATCCGTAAATTCAGGAAAGACAAGCTGACGCTGGATCAGCTGGTTCGTTTTGGCGCCATCACGCCCGAAGGTGCGGAGGTGTTGAAGATCATCGGCAAGGTCCGGTGCAACGTCGTTATCTCTGGCGGTACTGGCTCGGGTAAGACGACGCTGCTCAACTGCCTTTCAAACTTCGTCGATCAGGACGAGCGCGTCATCACCTGCGAGGACTCCGCAGAGCTGCAGCTGCAGCAACCGCATGTTGTGCGTTTGGAAACCCGCCCTCCCAACCTAGAGGGCGAGGGCGAAATCACCATGCGTGATCTGGTCAAGAACTGCCTGCGCATGCGTCCCGAACGCATCATCGTCGGTGAGGTGCGTGGACCCGAAGTTTTTGACCTGCTGTCCGCCATGAATACCGGTCACGACGGGTCCATGGGCACGATCCACGCCAACAGCCCGCGCGAATGCCTCAGCCGAATTGAATCGATGATCGCGATGGGCGGTTTTTCGCTGCCGCAGCGTACCGTGCGCGAGATCATCGTCGGATCGATCGATGTCATCATTCAGGCGGCCCGTCTTCGCGACGGTTCGCGCCGCATCACCCACATTACCGAGGTGATCGGCATGGAAGGTGACGTCATCATCACCCAGGACCTGGTCCTCTATGACATCACTGGCGAGGACGCTTCGGGCAAGTTGGTCGGCAAACATGTCTCGACCGGTGTTGGACGCCCGGCGTTCTGGGACAGGGCACGGTACTACAATGAGGAGCGTCGGCTCGCCCAGGCTCTGGAAGCCATGGAAAAGCAGGCGCAATGAGCGGTGAAGGGCGCTGAACGCGATGTTCGGTCTCGATATGACATTTCTGACGTTTGTCCTTCTCGCAACGGTGAGCGCCGGCGCGGTTGCATATGCGCTGATGTACACAAACATCAGCAACGAGGCGAAAGCGGCCAAGCGTCTCGATACCGTAAAGAAGGCGGAAACCGATCGTGCAGTTGTAAAGGCATCGCGCGACCGGCTGGCCGAGGCCGCGAAACGGCGCAAATCGGTGCAGGATTCGCTGAAGGATCTCGACGAGCGCCAGAAGGACCGCGACCGCAACATCAAGAAGCCGCCCTTGCGGGTTCAGCTGCGCCAGGCTGGCATGAGTGTCAGCATCGAGCGCTTCTACGTCTATTCGGCAATCGTAGGTATCTTCGTCACCATCATCGCATTCATCGCCGGCGCGCCGCTCATAGCTCTGCCGGGAGCTCTGCTTGCAGGGTCGATCGGCTTGCCGCGCTGGTTCGTTTCGTTTCGCCGTGGCCGGCGCATCAAGGCGTTTCTCAACGAGTTCCCGAACGCCCTCGACGTTATCGTCCGTGCCGTGAAATCGGGTCTTCCGCTCAATGACGGCATCCGGCTGATAGCGACGGAATCGCAGGAGCCGGTAAAAACCGAGTTCCGGCGCATTGTCGAAGCACAGCAGGTCGGCATGCCGACCGCCGAGGCCGCGATACGCATGCAGGAAACGATGCCGTGCCCGGAAGCGGGCTTTTTCGGTATTGTCATTCAAATTCAGCAGCAAGCCGGCGGCAACCTGTCGGAAGCCCTGGGTAATCTCTCGCGCGTGCTGCGCGACCGCAAGAAGATGAAGGCCAAGGTGCAGGCATTGTCGATGGAGGCCAAGGCGTCGGCTGCGATTATCGGCGCGCTGCCGTTTATCGTCGCCTTTCTGGTCTACCTGACGAGCCCCTCATACATCATGCCCCTTTTCACCACGAGCAAGGGCCATCTGATCCTCGGCATTTCCGCAATCTGGATGATGATGGGCATTTTCGTGATGAAGAAGATGATCAATATCGAGGTGTAGCCGGCAATGGTCGATCAGGTCGTTAAAGCTATCCTCGATCCAGGGTTCCTCATTGCCTTTCTGGTAGGCGTCGCGGTGTTTGCCACCTTCTTTACGGCGATGCCGGCGCTGAGCGGCAATCAGCTGAAGACGCGCATGAAGTCAGTTGCTCTGGAGCGTGACGAGCTGCGCGCCAAGCAGCGAGCCAGGCTCGCCAGCGAGGCGGACCGCCGCCGAAAGGGGCTGCGCGAGGAAGATTCGTCGGGCATGCGCTCCATCGTCGAGCGGCTGGATCTGAAGCGCGCACTCGCTGACGAAGGGACAGTCGCCAAACTTCGCATGGCGGGTTTCCGCGGCCAGAATCCGCTGACGCGGTTTCTCTTCTTCCGCCTGGTGTTGCCCGCCGTCGGCCTCGTCTTGGCAATAATCTACATTTTCCTGCTTGGTGGCCTGGCCGAGCAGCCGGTCTTCGTGAAGCTGTTCGTGTGCATACTCTTTGCGTATGCGGGCTTCTACGCGCCGGTAGTCTACGTCTCCAACCGGGCGTCGAAACGCAAACACTCCATTCAGATGGCCTGGCCGGATGCCCTGGACCTGATGCTCATCTGCGTGGAATCGGGCATCTCGATCGAAGCGGCGTTCAAACGTGTCGCCGAAGAGATCGGCGTCCAGTCGGTTGAGCTCGCCGAGGAGCTGGTTCTGACCAATGCAGAGCTCTCATTCCTGCAGGAGCGCCGGCAGGCCTACGAAAATCTGGCAAACCGGACCGGACTGGAATCGGTCAAAAGCGTCTCGCAGGCGCTGATCCAGGCCGAGCGCTATGGCACGCCGGTCGGCCACGCCCTGCGTGTCCTGTCCACCGAAAGCCGTGATGCGCGCATGAACGCCGCGGAGAAGAAGGCCGCTGCGCTGCCGCCGAAGCTGACGGTACCGATGATCCTGTTTTTCCTGCCCGTGCTCTTTGCGGTGATCCTCGGGCCGGCAGGCATTCAGGTAAGTGAGCAGGGAATATTCTAGGGCAGTAGGGCAGTAGGGCAGTAGGGCAGTAGGGAGAGGACTTCCTCGCCCATCTCCTCCAGCCGAAAAAGCGAAGGGCGCCTAGGGCGCCCTTTGTCCTTACTGCGTTGCCTTATTGCCGTAAGGCCATATTCCCTCAGTTGGTATTCCGCTCTTCATCTTCGAGCTGGCTCCAGGCGTTCTGCTGCGAGAGCATGGTGCGCAGATAGGCGATATTGGCTTTCGCTTGCTCGGGTGCGAGTTCCTGACTGGCAATCTGCTCCGCTTCCTTGAAGCGGCCCTGCAAGCCGACAACGAGAGCCAGGTTCTGGCGTACGCGGCTGTCAGCGCCGGGGGCCTGAACTGCCGCGCGCATATGCTTCTCGGCGGTCTTGAGATCACCCTCGAGCACATAGGACATGCCGAGATTCGAGAGGATGGAAGGGTCATGAGGCCGGAGCTCCAGTGCCTTGCCATAGAGCTCCCGCGCCTTCGCGCGCTGCCCGAGCTGATCGAGGATCGCGGCTTCGGCCGACACCAGTTTCCAGTCGGGATATTCGGGCGTCTGAGCGCGGCGGACGGCATCGAGTGCTGGTTCAAACTGCCCAGCGGAGGCGAGAGCCTTGCCGTAGGCCGCCAGCACCGACCGTTCTTGCGGAAAGTCGATTGCCGCCTTGCGCATCACCGCCAGCGCCTGGTCGGTCCGGCCGGCCATTTGCAGGACGGCCGCGTAGCGCATTGCGACATTCGCATTCTTGGTGTTTTTGGTATAGGCCCTGCCGAGCGTCTGAAGTTCGGCATCGACTTCCGCCTGCGAAAGCGATTCGACCGGGCGCGAACTGGTCCTGTCGATCGATCCGGTGGTCAGCTTCTTGTTTGCGCAACCGGCCAGGCCAAGCGCCAGTATGGCGGTTGCCGAGATCAGGGCGAGCTTACTCGCCGGATGGGTGGAGTGGCGAAGTGGCAACATCGCGGCGCGGTCTCCTGATTCTGTGTGTCTTCGGCCGGTCGTCTTCCAGTTGAGAAATATTCTGTTAACCCTAACGGTTGGTTAAGGTCGGCCATGCCGACCGCAGGAAAAGGCCCACCGCATGCCCGTCACGCTCGTCAGCCGGAAATCGAAAAACGCACTGCCGGTCTATTGCGTTGCCAGGGGAGAACTTGCCGGAAGCGGGGCGGGCGGCGAGGCACTGGCATGGGCAAAGGCAAACGGCTTTGACGGCGAGCCCGGCCGCACACTTGTGATCCCTGGCGACAACGGCAAGGTTGCCGGCGCGTTCTTCGGCGTTGAACCAAGGCGAGCGGGCTTCTCGCCGCTGATATTCGGCCTGCTTGCGAGAGCATTGCCTGCGGGCGACTGGTACTTTGCCGCCTCCCCCGAAGAGCCCGATCTTGCCATGCTTGGGCTCGCTCTCGGCGGTTATGTGTTCGACAGCTATCGCAAATCCAAGGCGGCCGAACTGCGTGTGTTTTGTCCCAAAGGCGCCAATCCCGATGATGTCGGCAGGGTGGCGGACGGTGTGTTCCTCACCCGTGACTTGATCAACACGCCCGCCAACGACATGGGGCCGGAGGGTATCGAGAAAGCGGCGCGCAAGCTTGCCCGCGCCTACAAGGCGCAAATCTCCGTCATCAAGGGCGACGCGCTGCTGTCGCGCAATTTTCCGATGATCCACGCCGTTGGGCGCGCATCGGCCGAAGCACCGCGCCTGATCGACCTGCGCTGGGGGCCCAAGGATGCGCCGACGGTGACGCTGGTCGGCAAGGGTGTCGCATTCGACACTGGCGGCCTCGATATCAAGCCGCCCTCCTCGATGCTTTTGATGAAGAAGGACATGGGTGGAGCGGCGAATGTTCTGGGCCTTGCCTCAATGATCATGGCGGCGAGGCGCAGGGTGCGCCTTCGTATGCTGGTTCCTGCGGTGGAGAACGCGATCTCGGGGAACGCTTTCCGGCCGGGCGACATACTGAAGAGCCGCAAGGGCATAACCGTCGAGGTCGGGAACACCGATGCCGAGGGTCGGCTGGTGCTGGCCGATGCGCTGGCCTATGCCGACGAGGAAAGGCCGGATCTATTGATCGATATGGCGACGCTGACCGGCGCCGCACGCGTTGCGCTTGGCCCCGACCTGCCGCCGTTCTTCACCGACGACGATGAACTGGCGGCGCGCATCTCACGCGCGGCCGATGAGCGCGCGGACCCGCTTTGGCGCATGCCGCTCTGGTCGCCCTACGACAGCCGCTATTCCTCCCGCGTTGCCGACATCAACAACATCAGCAATGACAGCTTTGCCGGTGCGGTCATCGCGGCGCTGTTCCTGCGCCGATTTGTCGAGAAAGCGCGGAGCTGGGCGCATTTCGATGTGTTTGGCTGGAGCCCGCTGGAGCGGCCCCATTGTCCGGTTGGCGGTGAGGCACAGGCCATCCGAGCGCTGGATAGTGTGATTGCGAGACATTATGCCGGCTGAACGGCTTGCTATTGCCGTTATTCGGGGATTGAATGATACGGTCCCGTAACGATTTAGGAACAGCAGGCAATGGCGATCGCGTTGCGTCCTTCGCAGGCCCTTCGCTTGTGGCAGCAGGTCGCGCTGCACGAGGTCGAAAACGGCATGCCGGACCTCTCGACGCGGCAGCTATCGATCCTGCTTACGATCTACCTCGATCCGCCACCGCACACGGTGCGCGGGTTGGCTTCGCGGCTGAATGTCTCCAAGCCGGTCATCACCCGGGCGCTCGACACAATGGGCGCACTTGAACTTGTGTCGCGCCGCCGCGACGACGCCGACCGCCGCAATGTGCTGATAGGCCGGACAGTGACCGGGGCGCTTTTTGTCGAGCGGTTTGGCGACGTGGTGATCGCCAAGGCAAAGGAACTGCCGACATGACGGACCCGGATCGCCGCCTGAATGCGTATCGGCCCGACCTAGCCGACATTCGGCTGAAGGGAAAAGTCGAGGCGGCTAATTTCGTTGCCGGGGATGCCGCGGAAATTACCGTGGCAGTCGCGGACCTGGCCGGCGCCCCCGAAGACAGTGCGGGCGTCGATCACCAGCTTCTGATGGGCGATCCCGTTACGGTCTTCGAACGAAAGAAAGGCTGGGCCTGGGTCCAGTCCGCGCGCGATGGCTATGTCGGCTATGTGCGGCAGGATGTGCTGGGGGCGGCCGGATCGAAGCCGACGCATATCGTCGCCGTGCCGCGCAGCTTCGCCTATCCAACCGACGATCTGAAATCCGCACCAGTGCAGCCGCTTTCGATGGGATGCGCGGTTCGGGTGACGGGCGAGACCAAGCGGCGCGGCACGGCCTACGCGGCCCTATCGACCGGGCAGTCGGCGATTGCGGACCATCTGGAGCCGTTCAGCGACCGGGCCGGGGACTATGTCGCCGTTGCGGAAAAGCTGGAGCACGCGCCTTATCTGTGGGGCGGCACCAGCGGTTTCGGCGTCGATTGCTCCGGCCTCGTACATCTCGCCATGCGCATGGCCGGCCGTGATGTGCCGCGCGATACCGATATGCAGGAGCGCGCGCTGGGCCACGAGATCGATCCCGGCCCGGACATGGCGGGGTTGCGGCGAGGCGATCTCGTCTTCTGGAACGGCCATGTCGCGATCATGACCGACGGCATAAACGCCATTCATGCATCGGGCCGTTCGATGCTCGTCACGCGCGAGCCGATAGCGGATGCGGTTGCCCGCATCGCAGCGCTCTACGGTCCGCCGACGCGGTATCGCCGCCCTTAATATCCTGCGTTCCTGTCGACCAGATTGGTCAGCGGTTCGCCGCGCTCATGGGCGTCCATCTGCGCCAGCATTGGCGGCACCAGATGTGCCGGGTCCGATGTTGCGGCCGCATGCGGCGTGACGAAGACTTTCGGATGGGTCCATAGCGGACTGGTCTCCGGCAACGGCTCCTGTTCGAACACATCGAGGCTGGCCTCCTTGAGGATGCCTTCATCCAGCGCGCGGAGAATGTCGGCCTCCCGCTGCAGCTTGCCTCGGCCTGCGTTGATGAGCACCGCGCCGCCAAGCGCGTTCTTTTGCCGAAGCTGCGACAAAAGCCGGTAATCGACGATGCCGCGCGTCTCATGCGTGAGCGGCAGAAGCACAACCAGAATGTCCGTCGCCGCAAGAAAGCCGTTCAGCCCGCCGCGCCCGTGCCAGCACGACACGCCTTCCATCGGCCGCTCTGTGCGTGTCCAGCCGTTTACGCCGAAGCCGAGATGCCGCAGCGCCCCGGCCGCTGCACGGCCGAGATGGCCCATGCCCATGATGCCGACGCTTACGTCGCCCGCAGGCGGCTGATACGGTTCGTCCCACACCTTGCGAATTTGCTGGGTCCGGTACTGCGCACCGTGGCGATGGTGGTCAAGCACCCGCCATACAATGTACTCGCACATATATCGAGTGAGATTTTCAGCGACCACGCGCACGATCGGCACGTCCGGCAGTCCGGGATCTGCAAACAGATGATCCACCCCCGCGCCGACCGAAAATATGGCGCGCAGATTGGGCAATGCCGAAAGCACATTCGGTTTCTGCTTCCACACCACGGCGTAGCGGATCGACGGATCGCGGGCGCCCTCCGGCTCAAGCACGACTTCACGCTCGGTCGAGAGCAGTTCGTACCAGCGTTTCGGATCGTAACCGGTGACAGAAAGCAGAACCCGCCCCTTCCCAGTCTGGCTCACTGATTGACCACTCCTTTTGGCGCTGTCTCGATATCGAACGCGGCGGCGATAAGCGCACGTGTATAATCGGTCTGCGGATTGTCGAATATCTGCTCGGAGGAACCGGCCTCCACCACCTTGCCGCGGCGCATCACGATCACCTGGTTGGCAAGTGCACGCACGACTTTCAGGTCGTGGCTGATGAAGAGGTAGGCGAGACGGTGGCGCCGCTGCAGGTCGCGCAGCAGGTCGACCACCTGCGCCTGCACGCTCATGTCGAGCGCCGATGTCGGCTCGTCCAGCATCACGAAACGCGGCTTCAGCACCATGGCGCGGGCAATCGCGATACGTTGGCGCTGCCCTCCCGAGAACTCGTGCGGATAACGGTTGCGCGTCGCCGGGTCGATATCGACTTCCTTGAGAGCGTCTACCACGCGTTGTTCACGCTCCTTCTGGCTGAGCGCCGGTTCGTGGATCTGCAATCCCTCCGCCACGATTTCGGTGATCGACATGCGCGGGCTGAGCGAGCCGAATGGATCTTGAAACACAATCTGTATTTCGCTGCGCAGCGGCCGCATGCCGGAGAAGCTGAGTTCCGAAATTTCGGTGTCGCCGAAGTCGATCCTGCCTTCCGACGAAATCATACGCGTCAGCGCCAGCCCGAGCGTTGTCTTGCCTGAACCGGATTCGCCAACAATGCCGATTGTTTCGCCCGCGCGCACGGCTACGTCGATGCCGTCGACGGCCTTAACGTGATCGACGGTGCGCCGCATCAGTCCTTTCTTGATTGGGAACCAGACCTTGATGTCGCTGCCCTTGATCACGGTTTCGGCGCTGGGGTCGGTTTTCGGCGGACGGCCCTTCGGCTCGGCGGCGATCAGGTGCCGCGTATAGTCGTGCGATGGTGCCTCGAAAATCCGCGCCGTCGGTCCGCTTTCTACGATCTTGCCGTCCGTCATCACGCACACGCGGTCGGCAACCTTGCGCACGATGCCGAGGTCATGAGTGATGAACAGCATCGACATGTCGTTGCGTTGCTTGAGTTCGGCGAGAAGCTCCAGAATCTGTGCCTGCACGGTTACGTCGAGCGCCGTTGTTGGCTCGTCGGCGATCAGCAGTTCGGGTTCGTTGGCAAGCGCCATCGCGATCATCACGCGCTGCCGCTGCCCGCCTGAAAGCTGGTGCGGATAGGCACCAAGCCGACGCTCCGGCTCCTGAATGCCCACCTCGTTGAGAAGTTCCAGCGTGCGGGCCCGCGCCTCCGCTTTGCTCAAACCGCGATGCAGGTCGAGAATTTCGCCGATCTGCCGTTCGATCGTGTGCAGCGGGTTGAGCGAAGTCATCGGCTCTTGAAAGATCATGCTGATCTGATTGCCGCGCACCTTGCGCAGGCTGCGTTCGTCAGCGGCCAGCAGATCCTGCCCATGGAACATGATCGATCCGGAAGGGTGGCTCGCCGCCGGGTAGGGCAGAAGCTTTACAATCGACAGCGCCGACACCGATTTGCCCGAACCGGACTCACCGACCAGCGCGACGGTCTCGCCCTTGCCGATGTCGAACGAGATGCGGTCGACGGCAAGGGCGTCCTTGCCCTCCTGCCGGAAGGCCACGGAAAGATCGCGGACGGAGAGGAGCGATTCGGTGGTCACCGGAACGTCTTCCTTGGATCGAAAGCATCGCGCGTCGCTTCGCCGATGAAGATCAGCAGCGACAGCATAACCGAAAGCGTCAGGAAGCCGGTGATGCCCAGCCACGGCGCGTTGAGGTTGCGCTGGCCCTGCCGCAGCAATTCGCCAAGCGAGGCGGAGCCCGGCGGCAGGCCGAAGCCCAGGAAGTCAAGCGAGGTCAGTGTGGTGATCGAGCCGTTGAGAATGAAGGGCAGGAAGGTCAGTGTGGCAACCATCGCGTTGGGCAGCAGGTGGCGGAACATGATTGTCACATTCCGCACGCCGAGAGCGCGCGCCGCATTTACATACTCGAAATTGCGTGCCCGCAGGAACTCGGCCCGCACCACACCGACAAAGGCAACCCAGGAAAACAGAAGCATGATGCCAAGCAGGATGAAGAAACCCGGCGGCAGCACCGCCGCAATGATCAGGATCAGGTAAAGGACCGGGATCGAGGACCAGATTTCGATCACGCGCTGGAAAATGAGGTCGGTCCAGCCGCCGAAATAGCCTTGAACCGCGCCGGCCGACACGCCGATCACGGCCGAAGCTGCCGTAAGAACAAGGCCGAACACCACCGATATGCGGAATCCGTAGATGATGCGGGCCAGCACGTCGCGCGCCTGATCGTCGGTGCCCAGCCAGTTCCAGTTGCCGAGGCGGCAGTCGGGGTCGTCCACGCCGTTAAGGTAACGTCCGCAGCGCGTTTCCTTGTCATAGAGCCATGACGGTTTGGCCGGCGCCGCTTCGGGAATCTCGTTGTTGACCGTTCGGTAGGAGTAGCGCACCGGGGGCCAGATCAACCAGCCATTGGCCTCGATCTCTTCTGCGATGATCGGATCCCGATAGTCGGTGATGGCCAGAAATCCGCCGAATTTTTCTTCCGGGTAGTCGATGATGACCGGCGCCAGCAGCTCGCCCTTGTAATAGGCGAGGATCGGCTTGTCGTTGGCGATGAGTTCGGAACCGAGCGAAAGCACGAACAGCACCAGGAATATCCAGAGCGACCAGTAACCGCGTCTGTTCGCCTTGAAGTTCTGCCATCGCCGCTGGTTGAGCGGCGACAGCCACGGCCGCTTCGGCGGCACGACCGTTGTGTCTTGCGGTGTAGCCATGTTCATGGTCACACATCCCGCCGGTCGAAATCGATACGTGGATCGATCCAGGTGTAGATCAGGTCGGAGACAAGGCTGACCACGAGCCCGAGTAGCGAGAAGATGTAGAGCGTCGCAAACACCACCGCATAGTCGCGGTCGAGCACGGAGCGGAACCCGAGAAGGCCGAGCCCGTCGAGCGAGAATATGTTCTCGATCAACAGCGAGCCAGTGAAGAAGGCCGAGATGAATGCGGCCGGGAAACCGGCGATGATGATCAGCATCGCATTACGGAACACGTGGCCGTAAAGCACCTGCCTTTGCGTCAGCCCCTTGGCGCGCGCGGTGACGACGTATTGTTTGCGGATTTCCTCAAGGAAGGAGTTCTTTGTCAGCAGTGTCGTGGTGGCGAAGGCCGAAAGCGCCAGCGAAATCAGCGGCAGTGTGAGATGCCAGAAATAGTCGGCGATCTTCTCCGGCCAGGAAAGTTCCGAGAAATTTTCCGATGTCAGCCCGCGCAGGGGAAACCAGTCGAAGAACGAACCGCCGGCGAACAGAACCATCAACAGGATTGCGAACAGAAAACCCGGGATCGCGTAGCCGATGATGACAATGCCGCTCGTCCAGATGTCGAAGACCGAACCATCCTTCACCGCCTTGCGAATGCCGAGAGGGATCGAGATCAGATAGGAAATCAGTGTGATCCAGATGCCGAGCGAGATCGACACGGGCATCTTTTCCAGGATCAAGTCGATCACCGTGATGTCGCGGAAATAGCTCTCGCCGAAATCGAACCGCGCATAGTTCCACAGCATGGTGAAGAAGCGCTCGAGCGGCGGCTTGTCGAAACCGAACTGCTTCTCCAGCTGTGCGATGAATTGCGGGTCGAGCCCCTGGGCGCCGCGATATTGCGATTCGCCGCCACCGAACTCCTGTCCTCCGCCGTCGCCACCGCCTCCACCGCCGATGCGGTCCAGCGTGCCGCCGTCCTGGCCCGAAAGCTGCGCGATGACCTGTTCCACCGGCCCGCCGGGCGCGAACTGTATGACGATGAAGGAGACTGCCATGATGCCGAACAGCGTCGGGATCATAAGCAGCAACCGTCGAATGACATAGGCACCCATCAGTCGGCTGTCTCGGGTATTTCGGTTCGTGTGCCGTTGTCTGGAATGTCAGGCCTTGCCAATCGCCTTTGCCTTTTCTTCGTCCAGCCACCAGATTTCTTCGACAGGGAACCCGTAGTCGGGCTTCGGTTCCTTGAACCCGAACATGTCCCAGAACGCGGCACGGTGATTCGCCGCATTCCAATTTGGAATCCAGTCGCGCCGCGCGCGCAAGACCCGGTCGAGCGCCCGCATGGCCACCGTGAATTCGTCGCGTGTCTCCGTGCGCCCTGCTATGTCGATCAAGGCATCGATAGCCGCGCTCTTCGTGCCCGGATAGTTGCGCGAGCCGGGCAGGTCGGCTGCCGACGAATGGAAGATGTTTGCGAGGCTGGCAGGGGTCGGTGTTCCTCCGAAGGACGCGGCCATGCCAACCATGTCGAAATCGAAATCCGTAAGGCGGGACTGGAACTGCGTTTCATCCACCAGGCGGATAGAGGCGTTGAAGCCGACGGCCCGAAGCATCTCCAGGAACGGGGTGAACACGCGAACGAAAATCTGGTCGCGCACCAGGAGTTCGACCGGGAAGAGCTGCCCGCCCGCTCCGCGAAATGCGCCGTCCTCGACCTTCCAGCCGGCCTCTTCCATCAACTGCCGGGCCCGGCGCAGCATGTTGCGGTCGCGGCCCGAACCGTCCGAGATCGGCTGCATTACAGCCTCGCCAAAGGCTTCGGCGGGCAGCTCGTCGCGGAATGGCTCAAGCAGTGCCAGTTCCTCGGCACCTGGCAAACCTTCCGCCTTGTAGGGCGAGCGCTCGAAGGTCGACTGCGAGCGCGCATAGGCGTCGTAGAAAATGTTGCGGTTGGTCCACTCGAAGTCGAAACAAAGCGCAATTGCCTCGCGCACCCGGATGTCGCGGAAGCGCTCGCGGCGCTGGTTGATCGCCCATGCCTGCATGGCCGGACGCAACTCGGCCGGGAATTCGCGTTTGACAACGCGACCGTCGCGGATGGCCGGGAAATCATACTCCGTAGCCCATACGCGCGAAGTGAATTCCTGACGGAAAAGCACATCGCCTTTTTTGAATGCCTCGAATCCAGCCTGCCTGTCACGAAAGAACTCGATGCGAATACGGTCGAAATTGTTGTAGCCGCGATTGACCGGCAGGTCCTTGCCCCAATAGTCGGCAACGCGGTGATATTCGATCGTCTGGCCGGGCGACACGAAGCCGACCTTGTAGGGTCCGCAGCCAAGCGGCGCCTCAAGCTCCGAGCCGTCAAACGGGTGATCCTGGAACCAGGCCCTGGAAAGCACCGGATATTCGGCGATCCGAAACAACGTCTGCGGCGACTGATCGCCATTGAAGGTTACACGAAAGGTCTTGGGGCCAATGGCAACCGCTTCGGTCATGTCGAACAGCGGCAGCTGGAATTGCGGATGGCCCTTCTCCTTCAGTATCTCGAAGGTGAAAACGGCGTCTTCGGCGGTGATATCCGACCCGTCGTGAAAGCGCGCTCCCGGACGCAGTGCGAAGATGAAGCTGTTGCGGTCGGCGGAGATCGTCACGCTTTCGGCGAGCAGACCGTAGAGCGCGTCCGGCTCGTCGAGCGACGGCTTCATCAGATAGTCGTGACAAAGCTCCATGCGCGGCGGTGCATCGCCCCTCGGCACGAAGGTGTTAAGCGTGTTGAATGTGTTGGTCGACTGGTTGAAGTACCAGCTGGGCGGCGAGAAGTTGAATGTTCCGCCCTTGGGCGCGTCCGGATTCACATAATCGAAATGGGTGAAGTCCGGCCCGTATTTGAGGTCGCCAAAGGTGGAAATGCCCCGGTGCGGCGTTTCGACCGCAAGCGCCGCGATTGCTCGCCCGGACAGGGCCGGCAGCGCAAATGCCGCCGCTCCCATGGCGAGTATCTGGCGCCGGCTGAAGGCTATGCGGTCGGTCATTGTCAGCCTCCGTATTTGCGCGCCAGCGCCTCTTCCTTGTCAGGGTCGATCCACCAGGAATCGACGTCGATGCCGAGATAATCCGGCTGTGTCTCCGGAATGCCGAACTTGTCCCAATAGGCGTAGCGCAGCGTCGGCTGGAAGTATTGCGGTATCATATAATAATTCCACAGCAGCACCCGATCGAGCGCGCGTGTCGCGGCAACCAGCGCCTGGCGGTCAGTGGCGAAAATGATCTTGTCGATCAGCGCATCGACCACAGGGCTGCGGATGCCGGCGACATTGCGGGAGCCTGGAATGTCGGCGGCCTGCGACGACCAGAAGTCGCGCTGCTCGTTGCCGGGCGACAGGGATTGCGCGAAACGCCCGGTCACCATATCGAAATCGAATGCCTGAAAACGCTGAATATATTGCGAGGTGTCGACGATACGCAGCGTCGCGTCGATACCCATCTTGCGAAGGGTCTCCACCAGCCCGCCGGCGATAATCTCCGAGGTTGGCGAATTGCCGAGAAATTCGATCTTGAACTGCTCGCCGCTTTCGGCGTTGACGAGCTTGCCGCCCTTCACGTCCCAGCCGGCTTCGCGAAACAGCGCCACAGCCTCGCGCAGATAGGTCCGTTCAGCGCGTGGGTCGTCGTAGACCGGCAGCTCGAACTCTTCGGTAAAGAGCTCAGGCGGAAGCTGGTCGCGGAACTCCTCAAGGATCTGTAGCTCCATGCCGTCCGGCAAACCGGTCGAGGCGAGTTCGGATTTTTCGAAATAGCTGGAGAAGCGTTTGTTGAGGCCGAAGAAGTGCGTCCGGTTCTGCGCTTCGAAATTATAGGCCAGCGTAATCGCCTTGCGCACGCGGCGATCCTGAAAGCGTGGATGGCGCATGTTGAAGACAAACGCCTGCATGCCTTCGATACTGTTCGAAACGAATTCGCGCTTCACCACGTCGCCGGCTTCAAAGGCCGGAAAGTTGTACGCGGTCGACCAGCGCCTCGTGCTCAGCTCTCGGCGGACGTCTTCAATGCCGCCCTTGGTGAAGGCGAGGAATTCGGCGTTGTCGTCGAGGAAGTAAGTGTAGCGGCGGCGCTCGAAATTGTTGCGGCCGATATTCACCGGGTTGTTCTCGGCCCAATAGTCCTCGACCCGTTTCCAGACGATACTCGATCCGGGCTCGAAGCTTTCGATCGCATAGGGGCCGCTGCCAAGCGGCGCCTCAAGCGTCGGCTGGGTGATATCCCGCGCATTGCCTCTGGCGTCGGTTCCTTCCCACCAGTGTTTCGGCAGCACGGGCAAGTCACCCATGATATGCGGGAGCTCGCGGTTGCCCGTCTGGTCGAAGGTGAACAGCACCTCCCGCTCGCCGACGGCTTCTGCGCCGGTCACATTGGCGAAGTAGCGGTTGTGCAGAGGACTGTGCTCCTTGAGCATGTTGAGCGACCAGATGACGTCTTCCACGGTGATTGCCGCGCCGTCATGCCACCGCGCGTCCGGGTCGATGCGATAGGTTGCCGAAGAATAGTCGTCGGGGTGTCTGTAGGCTTCGGCGATCAGCGGATGGCTGGTGCTGGGCTCCGCAATCGACTGCTGCATCAGCGTTTCCCACAACAGCCCGCCAAACTGTGTCAGGCCTGCTGCCGGGGTGCCGCGCACGATGAAGGGATTGAAGCTGTCGAAAGTGCCGAACGCCGCCGAGTTCAGTGTTCCGCCTTTGGGTGCGTCGGGGTTCACATGGTCGTAACGCTCGAAAGCGCCGCGTTCGCGGTCGGGGTCGATGAGCGAAGACGATGTAAGCCACTCTTCGGCGGCGCAAACCGGGGAAACACCGATCGCTGCCACCAGAAACACTGTGGCAGCGGCAGGCACCACTATGGCCTGGCGCATATGTTCAAACATCTCCAACCCTTTTGCCGGTTCACTTCGGTCGTCCTGCAAAAACTAGCCCGCTCTGCGGCAAAAGAAAGCATCCCGGCAGCAATATTCGCCTGCAGGCCCCCATTGGGCAAAAAAAAGCCGGGCGCACCGGCCCGGCTTTCGATTGGATGGAGAAGGAGGAGCCCGCTCTAGTTGGAGTTCTCGTCAGCGGGTTCGGCGTCTCCGGCCGGCTCAGCGCCGGCTGCCGGCTCTGCGTTGCCTGCGCTCGCCGCATCGCCTTCGGCCGCTGCCGCAGATTCGGTCTCCGCCGCCGGCGCTTCCGGAAGCGGAGCGGGGCTGTCGGCGAGCGTGCGCAGATAGGCGATCAGATCAGCCCGCTCGGGGTCTTTTTTCAAGCCGGCAAATGCCATTGCCGTGCCCCTGATATACCCTTTCGGGTTGAGCAGGAATTCGTTCAGGTGGTCGTAATCCCATAGCTGAGAGCCGCCACCGGCGAATTCGCGCATGGCCGAGGAGAACGAGAACCCTTCATGCGACGCGATCGGTCGGTTCACCACGCTCCACAGATTCGGACCGACCTTGTTGGCACCGCCTTTGTCGGGAGTGTGGCAGGCCTGACATTTGCGGAACACCGCTTCGCCTTTCGCGGGGTCGGCGTCCTGCAGAAGAGCCGCAATAGAGACGGTTTCCTCCACCTCAGCGGGGCCTCCGACGTTTCCTTCCGCCGCCTCGATCGCGTAACCCGGTGTTTCCGGTGAATGCGCGGCGAAAAGCGCGTCGGCAACCAACGTGACCGAGAAGACTACAAATACGGTGCCGAGTAGTGCCCCGACAATCTTGTTGAGTTCAAACGAATCCATCTGACCGCAGCTCCTGTGCCCGACCCTGCCTTGCGCCTATCATGGAACGCACACGCGCTCTGTGCCCGCATCCCGGCCAAGCTTCGAAATCGCGCGGAAACTAGGTCTTTTGCTTCTGGCATGCAACACATATAAGGGCCCTTCCATGTGAGACCTTTTGCCACTTTGCCGGCGGCAGCTCGCGGGCGCTTCCCTTCGGCAAGAACGCCCTGTGACCCTTGTGAAATGAGCCGTTGGCGACCCGTTTGAAACGCCTCCACCCCCAGGAAAATAGATGAAGACCAACATTATCGCCTTTCAGGGCGAGCCGGGTGCAAACTCCGATACGGCCTGCCGCAACATGTATCCGGACATGGAGCCTCTGCCCTGCGCGACATTCGAGGACGCGTTCAACGCCGTCGAAACGGGCAAGGCAGCGCTGGCGATGATTCCGATCGAGAACACGATAGCCGGGCGGGTAGCCGACATTCACCATCTGCTGCCCGAATCACGGCTGCATATCGTGGCCGAATATTTCCTGCCGATCCACTTCGACCTCATGGTCCTGCCCGGTGTGAAGGTCGACGAGATCAAGACCGTGCATAGCCATATCCACGCGCTGGGCCAGTGCCGGAAGATCATCAGGAAGCACCGCTGGAAGACGGCCGTGGCCGGAGACACGGCGGGGGCGGCGCGCATGGTGCGCGATGAGGGCAACCGCACATGGGCGGCCCTTGCGCCGCGACTTGCCTCGAAACTCTACGGGCTCGACATCATCGCCGAAAATGTCGAGGATGCCGACCACAACGTTACGCGTTTCGTGGTGCTGTCGAAGGAAAAATCATGGCCGTCGCGCCAGGACGACCGTCTGATGATGACGACATTCGTTTTCCGCGTGCACAACATTCCGGCCGCGCTCTATAAAGCGATGGGCGGCTTCGCCACCAATAGCGTCAACATGACAAAGCTGGAAAGCTACCAGCTCGGCGGCAAATTCTTCTCCACCCAGTTCTACGCCGATATCGAGGGCCATCCCGACGACAAGAATGCCGCGCAGGCGCTGAAAGAGCTCAACTTTTTCTCCCGTGAGGTTCGTATTCTGGGAGTTTATGACGCTCACCCGTTCCGCATAGAGCAGGGCGCTGACGAATGACAGGCGAGCGACCGCTTTCGGCTGAACTGGAGGCCTGAGTGCCGGGTATCTTCCAGCTTGCCGCGGACAATCTGGTGTCCCCCATCATCCTGAGTTTCCTGCTCGGCCTCATTGCCGCGCTCGGGCGCTCCGACCTCAACTTTCCGGAGGCGATAGCAAAGGGGCTGTCGATCTATCTGCTGTTCGCGATCGGCTTCAAGGGCGGTGTCAGCGTATCCGGCCACGGTCTTGACGGAAAGCTTGTTGCCGCCCTCGGCGCAGGTGTGATGCTGTCCCTGTCGCTCCCGGTTGCGGCATTCGCTCTGTTAAGGGCAATGGCAAGGCTGTCGGTAACCGATGCCGCCGCGATTGCCGCCCATTACGGTTCGATCTCGATCGTCACCTTCGTTGCGGCCACGTCCCTCCTTGCGGGGCAGGGCATAGCTGCCGAAGGGTACATGGTGGCTGTCGCCGCTGCCATGGAGGCACCCGCGATCGTGTCGGCGCTCTGGATCGTTGTCGCGCGAGGCGGAGGGGGAAAACGCATGAGTGCAGATCTCTGGCGCGAGATTCTTCTCAATGGCTCGATCGTACTGCTCATTGGCTCATTCGTCATCGGATGGATGACGGGACAAGGCGGGCTGAACGAGATCGGCGGGCTGTTCGTTGAACCGTTCAAGGGCGTGTTATGCCTGTTTCTGCTCGACATGGGTCTTGTCGCCGGCCGAGGTCTGAGGACCAATCGCTCCACACTTTCACTGCGCCTCGTTGCGTTCGGCATTGTCATGCCCGTTGTCGGGGCTTTGGCGGGTTTGATCTTCGGCATCGTTCTGGGCCTGTCTCAAGGCGGCGTGGTGCTCATGATGGTGCTCAGCGCCTCGGCGTCTTACATAGCTGTGCCGGCTGCCATGCGCGTTGCGTTGCCCGAGGCCAATCCGGCACTATCGCTTACCTTGTCGCTGGGCGTTACATTCCCGTTCAATCTTACTTTGGGTATTCCGCTCTACATGGCCGCAGCCGAGATCGCGGCCGGCGGAAATTTCTGAGGAACGCGCAGTGGACACCCACCCGGCCAAACGTGTCGAGATCATCATCGAAGCTGTCATGGAGCGTCACCTGACACAGGCCCTCAGCGAGGCCGGTGTAACTGGTTTCACCGTCCTGCCCGTCATGGGCGGTTCCGGGCGCTCTGGCGAATGGAGCAGAGAAGGGCAGGTCGGCCGGGCGAGTGGCATGGTGGCGGTGATTTGCCTTATTCGCCCTGAGCGGCTGGACACGCTTCTGGACGCAGCGTTTGCCGTCGTTGAGCGCCATATCGGGGTCGTTTGCATCACGGACGCACAGGTGCTCCGCGCAGAGCGGTTCTAGGGCGCGCCGTTTTAGCCGCTTTCCGCCCAGGCCCTGATCAGGTGATGGGCGATCGCGCCGGGCGGCGGGCAGCCGATACCGTCTGGGTGTTCGCCGGCCAGGATTGCGAGGACTTCGTCGCGTGAAAACCAGCGGCAGTCCTCTAGTTCGTCTCCATCGAAGCTGATCTCGTCGTTGGTCGCCTCGCCGAAGCAGCCGATCATCAGCGTATGCGGAAACGGCCAGGGCTGGCTCGCGTGATAAACCACGCGTCCGACCTCGATGCCTGATTCCTCCAGCGTCTCGCGCCGCACTGCCTGTTCGATCGTTTCGCCGGGTTCGATGAAGCCGGCGAGCGCGGAGTACATGTTGGGCATGAAATGCGGGCTGCGTCCCAGCAGGCAGCGGTCGCGCTGGACCGCCAGCATGATCGCCACCGGATCGGTGCGGGGAAAATGTTCGGCCTGACAGCCTGTACAGACCCGCTTGTAGCCGCCGATGCGCATCTCGGACCTGGCACCGCAGCGTCCGCAGAAGCGGTGCGTATGGTTCCAGTGAAGCAGCGAAGCACCCTGCGCGAGTTCACCAAGTGCTTCCGCGTCGATCAGCCCCTGTATGTAGACTGAGCGGTAGTCGATCGCCTTTATCGTGTCGGGCAAGTCGTCCGCGTCTAGACCGGCAGGTGCGGCTATGACAGGGCCCGCTTCCGATCGGCCTAGCAGAACGGCGTGATCAAGCTTCGCGCCGAGCGCGCGGGCTTCGTCGCTGCTGTAATGCGCGTCGAATATGCCGTCAGCCAGTTTGAGATGAATGCGCCCCGCGCGCATGAGCAGGATGCGCGCCGCAGGGTCGGCAAGCGCCCTCGCGAGCGAATCTTCAGTCCGGTTTTCGGATTGCCGGTCGACCCGGTTTCCCGCGAACCCGACAAACTGGCTGGGTTCGCGCTGCGGCGCGTCGAAAAGCGGAAAGGTCATGGATTGCCTCGAAATTGCGTGCCGGACGGTCACATGGCGGCGCGCAATTTGTCCAGTAGCGCAAGCTGACTTTTGCGGTCGCGCGGCTTGCACGGTTCGTCGTCCCACACCGTGTCGGGCCAGCCGGCATCGCCCTTCGAGCGCGCAATCATATCGACCCGGAGTTGACGTATCGCATTGCATGCGATGCTCATATTGACGGTATCGCACTGGGCTACGTGCTTCAGCGCCTTCGAAACCATGCAAATCTCGAACGTCAGCATGGCCTGGTCGAGCGGCGAGAGCTCGTGAATTTCCTCGACACCGGTTCGCTGCGGTACCAGCATCAGGCGAATCCAGCGGCCGTCATTGACAAGCCTGAGTTCGCACAAGCCGAGCCACATGACGGGAACCGAGTTCGATTCCAGTCGCGCATCCAGTTCGAAGCCGCTCTTGGTGCCCGGCTGCATCGTCCTATCCGGCTTCACCTCGCTGAGCTGTCAGCTTGGGCTTTTTGCGCCCGCAACGCAATGACCCGCGTCTTGCGCACCGCAATGCTTGCAATCTCCGCTCCGATAACCGATATGGAGCGCGGGAGGTTGGTGGTGGACGAGCCACTCGCCAACCGGGTCAGGTCCGGAAGGAAGCAGCCCTAACGAGCTCGGAACGGGTCACCGTTCCAGCCTCCCACCTTTCAATTGTGCGCCCGCTCCGTCAGCACCTCGCCAAGCGAGGTGAAGGAAGCCTGCCAGCCGCCGCCGATGCCGCGACGCGCATCCTCGGTACGCACCATCGAGTGCACGAGCCGTACAATTGTACCCTTGCCCTGTGGAATGAAATCGACCTCGACCTGGGAGTCCGGTGAGACTTCACGTTCGCCGTTCCTGTGTTCAACGACATAGGCCCAGGTGTAGATCAATTTTTCCTGCGGCTTGACGTCGATGTAGCGCCCTTCAAAGCCAGTGGATTTTTCCGCATCTTTGGAATGCAGAAACCGCCATTGGCCACCTGGCCGCAGATCTATGTCGGCAGAGTGCAGCGAATCCCGCTCGAGACCGAACCACTGCACGATGATTTCGGGCGTTGTCCATGCCTCGAAAACCTCGTCCGGCGTCGCGGCAAAATAGCCTTCAACGACGATTGGATCCTCGCCCGGCGCTGATTTCACGAATTGCATGGCTAGCGCTTCCTTTTGGTGGCGAGGTGCCGCGCGAGCTTCTCGAACTGTCCGGTCCAGAAGGTCTCATAATCGGTCAGCCAGTCCGCAGCCTGCTTCATGGGTTCCGCATTCAGCCGGCAGTGGCGGGTGCGCCCGCGGCGCTCGACCGTCAAAAGCCCGGCGTCACTGAGCACGCGAACGTGTTTTGAAACTGCCGTTTGCGACATGTTGAATGGCTTGGCGATGTCCGAAAGCCGGGTTTCGCCGGAACTGGCAAGCTGTTTCAGAATGGCCCTGCGGGTCTCGTGGCTGAGCGCTGCGAATGTGGAATCAAGGTTCATCATGGCATTTCAGTAATGCTGAACCACAAGGTTGACAATGGCATATTTCCGCAATTAATGAACCTAATGGTTGACTATTGGCAGCCAGCCAATGGCGTTGGGAGAACGAAACCGATTTGAAATGGGAGGTAGACAATGGCTGAGTACATTTTCGCATATCACGGCGGCAAAGCGCCGGAATCGCCTGAAGAAGGCGCGAAGGTCATGCAGGCCTGGATGACCTGGATTGAGAAGTCCGGCTCGGCGATGAAGGACCCGGGCAAGCCGGCCGGCATGTCGAAGACCGTCTCCTCCGGCGGCGTTTCCAATGATGGCGGCGCCAATCCAATCTCCGGCTACACAATCGTGAATGCAGGCAGCATTGATGAGGCGATCGAAATCGCCAAAGGCTGCCCCATTCTGGACGACGGCGGCTCGGTCGAAGTCGCCGAGCTGATGGAAATGTAGCATCCGTCGGTCGCATCGGCAGTCGAAGCGTTGCAGCAGCGGCGGTGCCTCGTGCGCCGCCGCTGATCATTATGTCGGTTCATCCACGTTCCATCCGCCTGTCGCCATTGACGCGGGCGCCGGCTCAGGGTGACATTGCAGGTGCCGCGCAAAGCGCCTAAATGCGCCAGGCGATACGGAGCTGACCCAGCCGATGAATGACACCGCGACGGACACGAAAGCCAGCAAGACGGGCTATCGCGTCCTGGCGCGCAAATATCGTCCGAGCGATTTTACCGCGCTTGTCGGCCAGGAACCGATGGTGCGCACGCTCACGAATGCGTTTGAAAGCGGGCGCATAGCGCAGGCCTGGATGCTGACCGGCGTTCGCGGTGTCGGCAAGACCACGACCGCTCGCATTCTGGCTCGCGCACTTAATTACAAGACCGACAAGATCGACCAGCCCTCGGTTGAGCTCTCGGTGGCCGGTGAACATTGTCAGGCGATCCTGGAGGGCCGGCACGTCGATGTGATCGAGATGGACGCCGCTTCCCATACTGGCGTCGACAACATGCGCGACATACTGGAGCGCGTTCATTACGCGCCGGTATCGGCCCGCTACAAGGTCTACATCATCGACGAGGTTCATATGCTCTCCGGCGGCGCGTTCAACGCCATGCTGAAGACGCTGGAAGAACCGCCGCCGCATGTGAAGTTCATCTTTGCGACCACCGAGATCCGCAAGGTTCCGATCACTATCCTGTCGCGTTGCCAGCGTTTCGACCTGCGCCGCATCGATGCTTCGCTCATCAAGCAGGACCTGGCCCGAATCGGCGGCCTCGAAGGCGTCGAGACCGAAGAGGACGCGCTTGCCATGATCGCACGCGCAGCCGAGGGTTCGATGCGCGACGCGCAGTCGATCTTCGATCAGGCGATCGCGCACTCTTCCGGCAAGGTTACGGCGCAAACCGTGCGTGACATGCTTGGCCTGGCCGACCGGGCGCAGATCATCGATCTGTTCGAGCACATCATGAAGGGCGACACGGCAGCCGCGCTTGCACAGTTCCGCACGCTGTACGACGCTGGCGCGGAACCGACTGCGGTGCTGACCAGCCTTGCCGAGTTCTGCCATCTCGTTACCCGCCTGCGATTTGTGTCGAGCGCCGCTGAGGATGCGTCGCTGTCGGAGGACGAGCGCACGCGTGGCGCTGAGTTCGCGGCCAGATTATCCGTGCGTGTACTGTCGCGCGCCTGGCAGATGCTGCTGAAGGGCATCACTGAGGTCCAGGGATCGACGCAGCCGGTGAGTGCCGCCGAGATGGTACTGATCAGGCTGGCCCATGCTGCCGATCTGCCGACGCTGGATGAGGCGCTGGCCGGCATCGGCCGTGGCGGCGGGCAAAGTGCCATACCGCAAACGCCCAACGGTTCCGGGTCGCGTCCTGCCGAGACCGCGGGCGCTCCGGCGAGTGCAGTAGGCGCTTCACGCCTGTCGCCGCAGCCAGCCGGTGGCGCGCAAACCATGCGGCTGGTCGAGCCGCAGGGGGCGCCGGAACCCGCGGTCGAAGCCCGGGCCGAGGCGGCCCCTCACGTCGATATCAATTCGATTGCCGATATCGCTGCGCTCGCGGACACGAACCGCGACATGCAGTTCAAGATTCTGCTCAAGCGTTATGTACGGCCGGTCCGTATTCAGACCGGCAAGGTGGAAGTCAGCCTGACCGAGGACGCGCCCAAGCTGCTCCTGAACGATCTCAGCGCCCGCCTGAAGGAATGGACGGGCCGCAACTGGATCGTCTCGTTGTCGCGCGAGGAGGGTGGGCCGACGCTTTTCGAGCTGGAGGAGCAGCACCGCGAGAGCGTGCTGTCCGACGCGCGAAGCGATCCCGCGGTGGCAGCGATCCTGTCGAAATTCCCTGGCGCCAAGATCATCGACGTACGTATCCCCGATGCGGATGGCGATGATGTGGGGGACGATCACGATGATGCCGGCATCGAAGCGCTGGACGAAGATGAAGACAACTAGATTGGAGACCTCATGAAGGACCTTATGGGCCTGATGGGCAAGGCGAAGGAAATGCAGGCCAAGTTTCAGGCCATGCAGGAAGAGATCGCCAACTTGGAAATTACCGGCCAGTCCGCGGGTGGGCTTGTTCAGGTCACGCTTTCAGGCAAATTCGAAATGCGCGGGCTCAAGATCGATCCGTCGATTTTCAAGGAGGACGATGTCGAGATTCTCGAAGATCTCGTGCTTGCAGCCCACAACGACGCCAAGATCAAGGTCGAGGCGGAGATGCAGAAGAAGACCAGTGAATTAACGGCTGGAATGCCGCTTCCGCCCGGCATGAAGCTGCCATTTTAGCCTAGCCGAGAGTTCGCTCCATCTGCATCACCGGCAGCGTGACGCCGGGACCCATCTCGACATCGATTTGGCCGACTGACCTGAACCCGGCCGAAGCGTAGAAGCGTTCCGCCTGCAGGGTGGACTGGCATTTGATGAGCCCGGCACCCTTTGCTGCGGCCTCTTCGAGGCATCGCGTGATCAGGCGCCGTGCGAGACCAAGTCGCAGATACTCGGGATGGGTGGCGAAATGGCGGATATAGGCGACGCCCGGGCTTGTTTCGCGGCTGCCGGGCATTTCGAATGACCAGCCGCCGCAGGATGCCGCAACGCCATCGACCTCCGCGATGAAATAGGTGCCGCTTGCCAGAAGTCTCGGATTTGCTTTCGACATTAGTGGCAGGGCGCGCATCAGCTGCGCCGCATCGTAGCGGCCATTGTCGAGCATCGCGTATGATGCTCCGATCAGCTGTGTGAGGGTTGCCTGGTCCTCGGGCCGCGCGATGCGTATTGAGATGTCTTTGTCTGTCATGCAGTTGCTCCACTGCGTCGCCGGCGCTACCCAATTGCGGCAATCCCCGTTACACATCGCGCATGTCGTCCAAGCGAATCGCCGGGCCCGAGATTGAAAGGCTGATCCAGCTACTGGCAAAAGTGCCAGGGCTCGGCCCGCGTTCGGCCAGGCGAGCTGCTTTGCATCTGATCAAGAAAAAGGAGCAGCTTCTCATTCCGCTTTCGGCCGCAATGGGCGAGGCGGTGGAGAAGGTGAAGGTGTGCTCCACTTGCGGCAACATCGATACTGCCGACCCTTGCACCGTGTGCACCGACCCGCGCCGCGATGGATCAACGATCATCGTTGTCGAGGATGTCGCCGACCTGTGGGCGCTTGAGCGCTCGGCCGCGCTTTCCGCGCGCTATCATGTATTGGGCGGCACCCTGTCGCCGCTTGACGGTATCGGCCCGGACGACCTCACCATCGACCAGCTGGTCGCGCGCGTCGCCGCAGGCGGCGTCACCGAGGTCGTGCTTGCCGTCAACGCCACCGTCGATGGACAGACGACCGCGCATTACATCACCGACCGGCTGGCCGGTTTCGAAGCGCGTGTCACGCGACTCGCGCATGGCGTTCCGGTCGGCGGCGAGCTCGATTATCTCGACGAGGGCACGATTGCCGCTGCGCTGAAATCGCGGACAGCCTTTTGACGCATTTCGCGGACAGGAAGGGGCGATGAAATCTACGCTGATAGCCGCCGCCATTTGCGCATCGCTTCTCGCTTCGTCGCTGGCTTCCGCACAAGATGTGAATGCGCAGTTCCGAGACTGGCTGGTCAACGACCTCTGGCCGCAAGCACGCGCCAACGGCGTCTCCGCCGATACCTTCAACGGCGCTTTTGCTGGCGTGAATCCCAACCTGAAACTGCCCGACCTTGTAATGCCGGGTCAGGAAGAGCAGACGCCGAAGGCGCAGCATCAGGCGGAGTTCAGCTCGCCCGGCAGATATTTCGCGCCTAACGTTGTCGGCGGGGTGACCGCCGGCGGACGCAGTCGCATGGCGCGCTACAGGAATGTGCTCGCGGCCGTGGAGAAGAAATATGGTGTGCCCGCAGGCATCGTGCTTGCGATATGGGGCCGCGAATCCGGCTTCGGCAACGCCAAAATACCGCACAACGCCATCGAGGTGCTGGGCACCAAGGCGTTTATGTCGACCCGCAAGGACATGTTCCGAGCAGAGATACTGGCGGCACTCGTGATGATGCAGCGCGGCGTGCCGGCGTCGGCGATGAAATCTTCATGGGCGGGGGCGCTCGGTCAGCCGCAATTTCTGCCGACCTCATATCTCCGCCATGCTGTCGATTTCGACGGCGGCGGCGCCGATATCTGGAATTCGGAAGCCGATACGCTGGCGTCGATCGGTAATTACCTCGCCAACCATGGCTGGGTGCGCGGTCGCGACTGGGGTTTCGAGGTCACCGTGCCTGAGAGCGTCTCATGCGCGCTGGAGGGGCCGGATCGCGGCCGCAGGATTTCAGACTGGGCGGATATGGGCATTGAGCGGGTCGGCGGCCGCCCGTTCCCCGATCATGAAGCGCGGCAGGAGGGCTACCTGATGATGCCGGCCGGGCGTCACGGTCCGGCATTTATTGTCACGCCGAATTTCTACGTACTGAAGAAATACAATGAGAGCGATCTATACGCGCTCTTTGTCGGTCATGCGGCAGACCGCATGACCTATGGCGACAAGTCGTTTCTCGGCGCATGGGGCAAGGTCGGCGGCCTTTACCGCTCCGATGTCGCGGCCATGCAGCGCGGTATGGAACGACTTGGCTACGACGTCGGCGGCGCCGACGGCCTGGCTGGCTTCAAGACCCGCCGCTCAATCGGTGACTGGCAGGCGAAGAACGGCCGCAGGCCGACCTGTTTCCCCGATGCAGGGATCGTCAAGGCATTGCGCTAGGGAAACGGAAAATCAGCATCTTCACGCCTATTGCTGCCTTCGGGACGGGCAATCGGAGATGAGCATGTTCGGACATATCAGGAGCCTGACAGCCGCAACGATCATGTTTGCGGCCTGTGTTGGCGCTCAGGCCCAGGAACGGTTGGCGCAGGCCGAGTCGTCGCGCCGCATTTGTACACAGCAATACGACCCGGTCTGCGCACGCAAAGGCACAAGTTACCGGACATTCGGCAACGCCTGTGAGGCGCAGGTCGCTGGCTTCTTCGTCGCATCCAAGGGAAAATGCAGGTCGGATCGCGGTCGCGTGCCCGACAATCCTCTTGTCATGTGCACCAAGGAACATGATCCCGTTTGCGCCACGCGCGGTTCACGCCGCAAGACCTTTGGCAACGCCTGCGAGGCTCAGGCGGCAGGCTATCGCATCGTGCATGGCGACCGCTGCTGAGCGGCGCTCGCTTATACTGACTTTGCCAGTTCGTCGCGGACTTCGGCCAGCACTTCATAGGAGCGCAGGCGAGCCTCGTGATCGTAGATCTGCGCAGTGGCAATAATCTCGTCGACACCGGTACGCGCGATAAATTCGGATAATCCCTGACGCACGGTTTCCGGCGCGCCCACGATTGCTTCGGCCAGCGCATGATCGAGCATGGCGCGCGAGCTGGAATCGAGCAACGGTTCGATATCGTCGACAGGTGGTGGCAGCTTGCCGGGCATCCCCCGTCGCAGCCGCATGAATGCCTGTTGCGAAGAGGTGAACAGGCGCCTGGCCTCATCGTCGCTAATGGCAGCGACGACCTGGAGCCCGGCCATGACAAAGGGTCGGTCGAGCTGGTCCGACGGCTGGAACCGTTCGCGATAGACGGCAATGGCGTTTTTCAGTTCGCGCGGCGCAAAATGCGACGCGAATGCATATGGCAGGCCAAGCATGGCCGCCAATTGTGCGCCGTACAGGCTGGAGCCGAGTATCCAGACTGGTACTTCGAGCCCCGTTCCTGGAACTGCCTGTACGCGTCGGCCGGGCTGTTCGGGTTCGAAATAGCGGATCAGTTCGACAACGTCCTGCGGGAAGGTATCGACGTCGCTGGAGAGCGTGCGGCGTAGCGCCCGGGCCGTAATCTGGTCGGTGCCAGGTGCGCGGCCTAGGCCCAGATCGATGCGGTTTGGGTGAAGTGCTGCCAGCGTTCCGAACTGCTCGGCAATCACCAGAGGCGCGTGGTTGGGCAGCATGATGCCGCCGGCGCCGACCCGGATCGTCGACGTGCCGGCTGCGACATGACCGATGACGACGGCGGTGGCCGCGCTGGCAATGCCCGGCATGTTGTGGTGCTCGGCCAGCCAGTAGCGCCGGTAACCCAGCCGCTCGGCATGGCGGGCAAGATCGAGCGTGTTGGCGAGCGACTGGGAGGCGTCGCTCCCTTCCGTGACGGGTGAAAGGTCGAGAACCGAAATCGGTATCATCGGTCTGCTTTGCTTCTGTTGTTTCAGCGGCGGTCAACCGCCACGAAATAGGAAGATATCGCCGCGGCCGCCAGTCAGGATTATTGAATGCCGCCCGTCGGGCCGGTCTCAGGCCGCGAGAACCATCGCCCAGTAGCGGCGGTCATCGGCACCGCCGACATAGCCCAGCCCGAATTTCCCGAAACGCCCGTCGAGCATGTTGCGACGATGCGGCGGCGAAGCCATCCAGACCTCGATCACGCGGGCAACGTCGAAGCGGCCATGCGCCAGGTTTTCGGCAGCGGGTGCGGCAATGCCATTGGCGTCCATGCGCGAAACGAAATCGCGGCCGCGCAGCGCCGTATGCTCCATCTTGCCGCTGGTGGACATATAGCGGGCCTGCTGGATCGCAGCCTTTTCAAGCCTCCGGTCTGCCGCGAGTGGAGACAAGCCGTTGGCCCGCCGCTCCAGCGCGATCTGGCCCTCGGCGTTGGACGACATGCCGACACCGTCTGCCGTCATCGTCGGCAGCACCGAAATACAGGCCGACAACGGCATAAGGGCCGCTGCGCCCGCGCTCAGTAGAACAAGGCGTCTCGCCTGCTCGAATGTCTGGTCCGGCACGATGGGTCCTCTCGGCGAACTCGGATTTCACGATGCTAACGCAACCAGGGGTGGGGTTTTATGTCCTGTAAAGCTGGTCTAGAGCTTGCCGGTGCGGAGGTATGAATGCAGCATCTCACAACGATAGGGTTCGATGCGGACGACACGCTATGGCAAAACGAACAGTTTTTCCGCATCACCCAGCAGCAATTTGCCGAACTGCTGGCCGACTTTGCCGAGGCGGACCACCTCAGCGAACGGCTTCTGGAGGCCGAGCGCCGCAATCTTGGCCACTACGGCTTTGGCATTAAGGGTTTCACGCTCTCGATGGTCGAAACGGCGATCGAGGTGACGGACGGCAAGGTGCCGGCGCGTGTCATCGCCGACATTCTGGAGGCCGGCCGCGAGATGCTGCGCCATCCGGTGCAGACCCTGCCGCATGCACGCGAGACGCTGGCGGACCTCGCCGGTTCGCACCGCCTAGTCCTCATCACCAAAGGCGACCTGTTCGATCAGGAGCGCAAGATCGCGGCATCGGGGCTTGGCGAGTTGCTGGACGCGGTGGAGATCGTCAGTGACAAGAATGCCGAAACCTATCGCACGCTGTTCGCGCGCCACGGCGACGGTCCCGAGCGCGCGATGATGGTGGGAAACTCGCTGAAATCGGATGTGATCCCAGCGATAGCGGCAGGTGGCTGGGGTGTGCATGTGCCACACGAATTGACCTGGGAACTGGAGCATGCGGAGGCCCCGCGCGAGGCAGCACGTTTCCATGAAATGCCGACACTTGCCGAATTGCCGGCGCTGGCGCGCGAGATAGGCTAGAGAACCGGAGGAAAACCGGTCGGCCCGGCCGTCGATATCACCATGGCAAGGATGACGGCCGCACGAACCTAATCCTCGTCCACCACCCGCAGTCGCAATTGTCCGCTGCTTGCCTCGACGCCCTTTTTCTTCGGCTCGTCGGCGCCATCCGCGGCGTGCGCTTCGCCGAACTCCAGAGCCTCGATCTTGGCGCCGCGTTTGGTGAGCTTGTCGGTCGAGGTCATGATCAGATCGATGTCCTTGTTCGCCTGTGAGAAATGCTGCTGCAGCTTGCGCACGCGGTCGTCGAGCCGCGACACATCCTCCATCAGACGGATTACCTCTCCCTGGATGAGATGCGCCTGCTCGCGCATGCGGGCGTCTTTCAGCACCGCCTGTATCACCTGGATCGAGAGCATCAGCAGCGACGGCGACACGATCACCACCCGCGCCCGGTGCGCACGCTGCACCAGTTGCTCAAAATTTTCGTGGATCTCGGCGAAGATGGATTCCGACGGCACGAACATGAATGCCGTGTCCTGCGTTTCGCCATTGATAAGATATTTCTCGGCAATCGCCTTGATGTGAACTTCGATGTCGCGCCGGAAACCCTGCGATGCCTGACGCTGCGCATCTCCGGAACTGTCGCCCTCGGCAGCGGCGCGGATTGCGTTCCACGATTCCAGTGGAAATTTCGCGTCGATTACCAGCGAAGGCTGGCCGTTCGGCATTCGAACAAGACAATCGGGCCGCGATCCGTTGGAAAGCGTGGCCTGAAACTCGTAGGCGCCGTGCGGCAGCCCGTCTGCCACAATCGCTTCCATGCGACTTTGGCCGAATGCGCCGCGGGTCTGCTTGTTGGACAAAATGTGCTGCAGCTGCACGACCTGCCCGGCAAGCGACTGGATATTGGTCTGCGCCGTGTCGATCACCGCCAGCCGCTCCTGCAGCTTGGCGAGATTGTCATGCGTCGATTTCGTCTGCTCGGCGATCGAGCTGCCGAGCCGCGACGTCATCCCGTCGAGCCGCTCGCCGATGGCCTTGTTGAGTTCCGCTTGACGGTTGGAAAACACCTCCGCCAGTGTGCCGAGCCTGCCCTGCATTTCTGCCTGCGTGCGCGTGATTTCGGCAAGCCTAGCGTCGGCTTCGCGCCCGGCGTCGGCCCGTCCGCGCGCCATGCGCCAAAGCGAAATGCCGAGCACTGCGATGACGATCAGGCCGGAGACGCCAGCAACCCACATCAGATGACCCAGTGTGATCGTGGCCGCTCCGAATTGCGCGATCGGTGCTGCTGCGAGTTCAGAAAAGCTCTGCATCACGGAACCTTAGACGATTCGCGGAAGCGGCATAAGACCAAAACGTGAACGTTCCGCGCTGTTCACGTTGACGCCCGCCCGCGCAGCCATTACCTGAGTGCCATTATGATCCACCCGCTCGTCATTCTTCCCGATCCCGTTCTGCGCAAGGTCTCCAAGCCCGTCGAGACCGTCGATGACGAACTGCGCAAGCTCTCGGCTGACATGCTGGAGACGATGTATGATGCGCCGGGCATCGGCCTTGCTGCGATTCAGATCGGTATCCCGCTGCGTATGCTGGTCATCGACCTTGCGCGCGAAGACGAACCGAAGGCGCCACACATATTCATCAACCCGGAAATCGTCGCCCTTGGTGACGAGCCGAACATCCACGAAGAAGGCTGTCTGTCGATCCCTGATTATTATGCCGATGTCGAACGGCCGGAAACCGTTACCGTCAACTATATCGACCTCGACGGTAACCGGCAGGAACTCCAGGCCAACGGAATGATGGCAACCTGCCTTCAGCATGAGATCGACCATCTGAACGGCGTGCTTTTCATCGACCATCTGTCGAAGCTGAAACGCGACATGGTGGTGCGCAAGTTCAAGAAGCTGGCGCGTGAGAAGGACAAGGCCCCGACCCGCATGGTGGGCTGAGGGCGCGCGGCATGCCACTTCGCCTCGTCTTTATGGGAACGCCGGATTTCGCCGTTGCCACGTTGCACGCTGTCGCCGATGCCGGGCACGAGATAGCTGCGGTTTATACGCAGCCGCCGCGCCCGGCCGGGCGGCGCGGGCTTGAGCTCAAGCCCTCGCCGGTGCACCGGCTTGGCGAGGATCTCGGCATTGAGGTCCGCACGCCGAAAAGTCTGCGCGGTGAGGCCGAGCAGCAGGCATTTGCAGCGCTGAATGCCGACGCCGCGATCGTTGTAGCCTATGGGCTGTTGCTACCGGGAGCGGTGCTGGAGGGCACGCGCCTGGGTGCGTTTAACGGCCATGCCTCGCTGCTGCCCAGATGGCGCGGTGCCGCGCCCATCCAGCGCGCCGTGATGGCAGGCGACACCGAAACCGGCATCATGATCATGAAGATGGATGAAGGTCTGGACACCGGCCCTGTCGCGTTGACGCATCGCATTCCGATTGGCCTGGATATGACGGCCGGCGAATTGCATGACGAATTGGCCGGGGCTGGCGCAGCGCTCATGGTCGAGGCGCTGGCGCAGCTGGAAGCCGGCAAGCTGACGTTGACCCCGCAGTTGCACGAAGGCGCGACTTACGCGCACAAGATCGCCAAGGCCGAAACGCGCGTTGACTGGTCGCGACCGGCCGATGAGGTTCACAATCACATTCGCGGCCTGTCGCCATTTCCGGGAGCATGGTGCGAAATGGAAATCGCCGGCAGCGGCGAACGGGTAAAGCTGCTACGCTCGGCGGTTGCAGCGCGCCCTAAGGCAGGCTCCAATGGCACCGGTATTCAACCTGGCACGGTGATCGACGGCGAATTGACCATCGCCTGCGGTGCGGGTGCCGTGCGGTTGATCGAGCTGCAACGCGCCGGCGGCAAGCCGCTTTTCGCTGATGACTTTCAGCGCGGCGCCAAACTCGCGCCCGGCGTTCTGGTGCGCTGACGGTGCCGCGCTACCGTATCGACATCGAATATGACGGCGCCGCCTACGCCGGCTGGCAGCGCCAGACCGACCAGCACTCGGTGCAGGCGGCGGTCGAACGGGCAATTCATGCCTTTTGCGGTGAGGTTGTGACAATCCGCGGTGCCGGCCGTACCGATGCCGGCGTCCACGCGCGCGGGCAGGTCGCTCATTTCGACCTTTCCCGCGAATGGCAGACCGACCGCATCGCCGCCGCAATCAACGCTCATCTGGCGTCGGCAGGCGAAACGGTCGCCGTGACCGCCGCATGCGCCGTCGATACCGGGTTTGACGCGCGCTTCTCCGCCACGGCCCGTCACTATCTGTACCGAATTCTCAATCGCCGCGCGCAGCCGGCGCTGGAGCGCGGTCAGGTCTGGCACGTAGCGCGCAGCCTCGATGCGGATGCCATGCATGAAGCCGCGCAGGTGCTTACCGGCAGGCACGACTTCACGACATTCCGATCGGTCCAGTGCCAGTCGAAAAGTCCGGTGAAAACGCTCGATGTGCTCGCAGTCACGCGCAACGGCGACATGGTCGAAATCCGCGCCTCGGCGCGTTCGTTCCTGCACAATCAGGTGCGTTCCCTGGTCGGCACGCTGAAGCGGGTCGGCGAAGGCGCATGGACGGCGGATGACGTGAAGGCGGCGCTGGAAGCCGTCGACCGGTCCGCCTGCGGCCCGGTCGCGCCGGCGGACGGCCTCTTTCTGATGCGGGTTGACTACTGAGCTGCGCTTGCAGCCTTCGCTGCGTTGGGAATTGGCCAGCTCGACGTAATGCCCGGCTGAGGTGGACGTTCCAGATAGGTGGAAAGGACCACATAGCTGCGCGTGGCCAGAACTCCGGGTGTGTCGTAAAGCCGGGCCAGAACGCCTTCCAGAGCGTGCGTGTTTTCGGCCCGCACCTTCAACAACATGCAGGCGTCGCCAGCGACGGAGTGAACCTCCTCTACCTCCGGGTATTCAGCGACAGCCATCAGCGCCGGTGTTTTGCCCCAGCCGCTGGTGTCCACATGAACGAATGCAAGCAGCCCTTTGCCAACCGAATTGGGTTCGATCAACGCGGCGATCTTCTGGATGATGCCGCTGCGCTTCAGGCGCTTGACCCGCTCATGCGCCGCAGGCGCCGAAAGCCCTACTCGCGAGCCGAGTTCGGCGTAACTTACCGACGCATCCTCGACCAGAACGCCTAATATCTTTCGGTCCAGGGCGTCGAGTGAAGCTGCGGCAGGCGGGTTCGGGCGAATGCCATCTGTTTCTTGCATCGTTAGGCTCTTTCGCGTTGTTGCCGAATGATTTTTGCCTATCCTAATAAAATGACGAAGATTGATCAAATCTCATTCACCCTTCCATCGGCGGGTGCGCGAATTCCGCCGGCCGCCTTCATCTTGACGGGCGCGGTTACGGTCATAGGCAGCAATTCGCTGGTGCTGGCGCCGATTGCACCTGAGGTAGCGGCCGCCTTCGGTGTTTCGGTTCAGCGCGTGATGGTAGCCTCGGCCGGGTTCGGGCTGGGCACCGCGGCAAGTGCTCTGTTTCTAGCCCGTTTTATCGACCGGTTCGGCGCGTGGCGTTTGCTTCGCGTGGCCTTTGTCGCATTGGCAATTGCCCTGGTCGGCAGCGCAATTGCACCCACCGCCGATTTTCTGACCTTCGCCCAGATGATCGCTGGCCTGGCTGCAGGCGTCGCTCTTCCGGCGATCTATTCGAGCGCTGCGCTTGTTGCGCCCGCCGGTCGTGAAAACGAAACCATCGGTATTGTCCTCACAGGATGGACCTTGAGCATGGTGACCGGTGTTTCCCTCTCGGCGCTGCTGGCCGACATCGTCCATTGGCGCGCGGTCTACGGTTGTGTCGGGATGCTTGCTGTCGCGGCCTCTTTGGCTCTCATGCTGAACGGCCAGCGCGACACCCGGTCCGCCGACGCGGCGATGCAGCCATTCGCGGCACTCGCAATTCCAGGTGTCGTACCTCTGCTTGCTGCCTGCGGCGCATTCATGGGTGCTTTTTACGGAGCATACGCCTATATCGGCGACCACACTGTCAATGCGCTTGGACGCCCGGTAAGCTACAACGGCATTCTGGCTTTGCTTTACGGACTGGGTTTCGGCGGCGCGGCATTCCTCGATCGCCTCATGCAGCGCCACGAGGCACGCAAGCTGCTGCCTCTGGCCTTTGGCGCCGTTGCCTGCATCTATGCGCTGATGGCTGTATTGTCGGGCAGTTTCGCCGCAATCGCCTTGTGTGTTGTGATCTGGGGCATCGCCAATCACTTCGGCCTCAATCTGCTTATCGTTCGGTTGACAGCCATCGATCCGTCGCGTCGTGGTGCGATCATGGGCCTGAACAGCACCGTCACCTATCTGGCGGCTTTTGCAGGAACGCTTGCGTTCGGGCCTGTCTACGCACAGGCGGGTTTTGCCGCCGCAGCGACGCTGGCCGGGGTCCTGATGCTGTTTTCGATCATGATGACCTGGCGCTGACGTTCGGCTAGGCGATTGCCAGCCCAAGAAACGGCTGCAGCACCAGCAGGATGGTCACCGAAACCGCGATCATGGCGAAGAACACCGCCGTCGCGACCGCCGCGCCACGCGCAATCACGGTGTTAGTCAACCGCCAGGCAAGCACAAGCGTCACGATAACCACCACGAGGGAGATTATGTCGGTCGCCTCCTCCGAAGCGGGCCAGAACAGGTCTATCAGCGATGGCGGAAGCAACAGCCAGGCAAACGCAGCGGATGCCCAGTTGGATGCAACCACATAGGGTACGAAGCGGTCAATCAGGCCAACAGGCCTGGCTACGAGAGCAAACAGGATGATCGGCCCGACCCAGCTCACCAGGTCAACGACTGCCAGTTTCGCCAGTATCCAGAGGCGGTAGGCGAAAGGGTCGCTTCCCGCCAGTTCGTTTGCAAACGACACCCAGCCGACACCGAGAGCCGGAAGTGCCACCAGAATTGCGAAGAACGAGTTCCAGAACCCGTCGACGGTAAGGTCAAGCTGGCGCAATCCCTCCGCGCGGCCGTTCATCAGTTTCCATACGCCGGCCAGGTATGTCTGAATGTCCTCCGCGCTCGGCATCGTCAGCGCCCGAACCAGTTTTCCAGGAAGCGCTCATAGATCGCGGTGAGTGTCTCAAGGTCTGCAAGAGCGACACGCTCGTCCACCATGTGCATTGTCTGCCCCACAAGACCAAACTCGACGACCGGACAGTAGTCCTTGATGAAGCGGGCATCCGACGTGCCGCCCGAGGTCGACAGCTTTGGTGCGCGACCGGTCACGTCCTCCACGGCTCCGGAAAGCAGCCCGATCAGCTTTTCGTCGCGGGTCAGGAACACGGGGCTCGGCCGGTCACGCCAGACAAGGTCGTAGCGGACTGGTTTGGCGCCGGTTCGGCGGCTGGCCGCCTTGTCTAGCCGCTCGGCAACCTCCGCCCTCAGGGTTTCAGGCGTCCAGCTGTCGTTGAATCGGATGTTGAAGGCAAACGTCGCCTTCGCGGGGATTACATTCACAGCCGGGTTTCCGGTGTCGATGGAAGAGATCTCGAGATTGGTCGGCTGGAAGTCGGCTGAGCCTTCGTCGAAGGACGGTGAGAGCAGGGCGCCGGCAAGCGCCAGCAGCCCGGGCAGCGGATTGTCGGCCAGATGCGGATATGCCGCGTGGCCCTGGGTGCCGTTTACGGTGACGGTGCCGGAGAGCGACCCGCGCCGTCCGATCTTGATCATGTCCCCCATGGCGTCGGGATTTGTCGGCTCGCCGACAATTGCGCCATCCCAGCGCTCGCCATTGTTAGCCGCCCATTCCAGCAGCTTGACCGTGCCGTTGATCGCCGGACCTTCCTCGTCCCCGGTGATCAGGAGCGAGATGCTGCCAGGCAGTGGACCTTGCTTTTTCATGCGGCGTGCAATCGCTGCAACGAAGCAGGCAATTCCGCCTTTCATGTCAACCGCGCCGCGCCCATACATCTCGCCGTCGACGATGTCGGCTGAGAAGGGCGCATGGCTCCATGCCGCGGCGTCGCCTGGTGGCACGACGTCGGTGTGGCCGGCAAACATCAGATGCGGCCCGTTGCCTGATATCCGTGCATACAGGTTTTCGACGTCAGCCGTCCCGGCTTCAGAAAAAAGTGGACGTTCGACCTTGAATCCAAGTGGATCAAGCATCCCAGCCAGTGCAGCCAGTGCGCCGCCTTCGGCCGGAGTTACCGACGGGCAGCGAATAAGAGCGGCAAGGATTTCAGCGGGGTCTGTTGGATGACGCATCGGTGATCAGATACTGGAAACAGGTTCGGCTGTCACGACATCGACCCCGCCGGGCGGCCGCTAGCCGTAATGCGAACTAATTCGGCGCATCTGGCCGGGAACCGTATCGGTTCGGCCCGGAATGGCCAGGTATCAGACTGAGCACGATCCAGAACAGAAAATCTCCGATCAGGAAGAGAAACGCAAACCAGCCTGAAGCATTGAGGTCGTGCAGCCGTTTAACCGCCAGCGAAATGTGGCACACAATGGCCGCGCCAAGCACCATTAGAAACACACCGCCCCAGCTGGTCTGCGCGGCTTCGTTTCCGGAACTGGTGATGATCTTGTAGACAGGATACAGCCGCGCCAGGTAGAGCAGCAGCCCGGCCCAGAAGTGGGTTATCCGGCTTATGCGGCCAGACAACCCGAAGAACAGCCAAAAAAATGTTCTGCTACCCAAGGGGATCCGGTCCAAAACGGTTTGCACCCTTGGTGCCTTCAAGGATTCCGCATTCCACGAGCAGCCAGATCGGCCCGATAAGCGGAATCAGGATGATCAGCGTCCACCATCCGGATTTATCGCGGTCATGCCACCGCTTGGCGTAGAGGGCGATGCCGAGATAGATCGATACCAGACCCACGATCGCCCCGAGAATTCCGAGACCTTCTGCGATTTGCAGGCCAAGCATCATATCGATCAGATTGGCGAGCAGTCCGGCGGCGAATAGAACGCCGACACCGGCCCAGAATTTCGCGCGGTTGATTCGCCCTTCAAAGCTCGTAAGCAGATACTTCCAGTCCATGGTAAATGCCCCCTCTCTTTGTTGCGCGGGCCGAATCCGGTCCGCCGGGGCGGACAGAGTGCGACCGTTGAACGCGGATTTCAATCTCGCAGCAGCTCGTTGATCGAGGTTTTCGACCGGGTCTTTTCGTCGACGCGCTTGACGATAACAGCGCAATAGAGGCTGGGCCCCCAGTTTTCACCAGGCACGTTCTTGCCGGGCATCGTGCCTGCCACCACCACCGAATAGGGCGGAACCTCACCCGTAAACACCTCGCCGGTGGCGCGGTCGACGATCTTCGTCGACTTGCCGATAAAGACGCCCATGCCGAGCACCGATCCTTCGCGGATGATGCAGCCTTCGACAACCTCCGAACGCGCGCCGATGAAACAATTGTCTTCGATGATCGTCGGCCCGGCCTGCATTGGTTCCAGCACACCGCCGATGCCGACACCGCCCGACAGATGCACATTCGCGCCGATCTGCGCGCAGGAGCCGACGGTTGCCCACGTGTCCACCATCGTGCCCTCACCGACATAGGCGCCGAGATTCACGAAAGAAGGCATCAGCACGGCGCCGGGCGCGACATAGGCCGAACGCCGCACGATGGCGCCGGGTACGGCCCGAAACCCCGCCTTGTCGAAATCCGCGCCACCCCAGCCGGTGAACTTGGAGGGCACCTTGTCCCACCATGTTGCTTCGCCGGGTCCGCCCCGGATCACTTCCATGGGGTTGAGCCGGAAAGACAGCAACACCGCCTTTTTCAGCCATTGGTGGACCTGCCAGGTGCCGTCCTCGCCGCGAGATGCAACACGCGCTTCGCCCCGATCCAGAAGGTCTAGCGCTGCGTCCACTGCCGAACGCACGCTGCCGCCGGTGTCGGCGCTGATTCTGTCACGTTCCTCGAACGCTTTCTCGATTGTTGACTCAAGTGCCGTTTGATCTGCCTTGGCCATGGCAAGTGCTCCACTACACTGGCTGTTAAGGGGAAGCCCGTAGGGTCCGGGAGGGACTGGCCCGAAGGCCGCGCGGAACCTAAGTCAAGCGCGCCGGGGGGTCAATTGCGGGAAGCGTCTCGATATGACGCATTTCGAGTTGAGACCGGGGATTTATGCAATGACCGCTACAGAAGACAATGGCTGGACGCCGCTCCCGCATTCGGATGAGGACTTGCAGCGCGCGCGCAGCGTCCCGCGCACGCCGCAGACGGAAGCGCCCACATATCGGCTGGCCTTTTCAGACGAGGATTTTCTCACCCGGCGCGAACTGCGGCCGGTCCGCCTCCAGCTCGAATTGCAGAAGCCCGAAATGGTGCTGACCGAGAAGGGCATCCGCTCCACGGTCATTATCTTCGGCGGTGCCCGAATCCCCGAGCCGGGCGGCGATGCCTGGGCAGCCAAGAACGAGACGCAGAAGAAAAACCTCACGGCCAACAGCCGCTATTATGCCGAAGCACGGCAGTTCGCCCGAATCTGCTCGGAGCACTCGGCGAAATCCTACTACCGTGAGTATGTGATTGTCACCGGCGGCGGCCCGGGCGTGATGGAAGCAGGCAACCGCGGTGCATCCGACTGCGGCGCACCGTCGATCGGTCTCAATATCGTCTTGCCGCACGAGCAGGCGCCGAACAAATATGTCACGCCCGATCTGTGCTTCAATTTCCACTATTTCGCCATCCGCAAGATGCACTTCATCATGCGGGCGAAGGCGGTGGCCGTATTTCCCGGCGGCTTCGGGACGCTGGACGAGCTGTTCGAAACGCTGACACTGATACAGACCGGGCGCATGGAGCGGGTGCCGGTTCTGCTTTTCGGCAAGGAGTTCTGGGATCAGGCGATCAACATCGACTTCCTGGTTGAGCAGGGGACGGTATCGCCCGGCGACGAGACGCTGATTTCGCTGGTCGATACCGCGGACGAGGCGTGGAGCGTGATCAAGGCGTTCTACGAGATTGCCGACTGAACGCTGTGACGCGATCCCCGATTATGGGTAGTCCGCCGATTCTGTAAGCAGCAGGCTAGACTACGCTATGGGGTACTGCACGGCCTCCTCGAGCGGCTGCCGCATCGAGTACACTTGCTGCCAGTAGGCCCCTTCGGCTTGCTTACCGACGCCTTCCGCCAGTGTGGCAAGTCGACCACTTCCCAATGGGGGTGAAAGAGCCTAGAGCGAAGCCATGAGCATGGTTTCGCGCCGTACAAGCTGGTTCGAAAGTCTGCGCCGCGAAGGCGTGCTGTTTGCCGCGCTTGCCGGCCTCCTCGTTGTCCTAAACGCGCTGCAGTCTCTGAGTGCCGCACAGGCAGCCAGCCAGGATTTTGTTATCTGCACACTTGCGGGCGCAACCGGCGACGGCGAAGGCGTGCCGGCCGGTATGCCCGAAAACTGCCCGGCATGTATCGGCGTTCATCAATGTACCGGCGCCGCCGCACTCAAAAGCACGCTGGTATCGGAACCGGCATTTGCGCCGCCGGCGGCTGTCGCAGCAAACTGGCCGTCTGCGGAATTCGGCCCGCTCCCACCCGGCAAGGCCACCGGCTCGCCACCGGCTATACGTGCACCGCCAATCCTCGTCTGAAGAACACCGGCCCCCGGCGGGTCACATCTCCTTTTTTCAGACGTTGAAAGGACGTATCATGCGTCATCTTATTGGTTCGCTCGCAGCCGCGGGCATTTTCGCTCTTTTCTCGGCCACCCCGGCCACCGCTCACGCCACCTTGGAGAAATCCGAGGCTGCAACAGGCGGCTACAAGGCCGTTCTGCGCGTACCCCATGGCTGCGATGGGCAGGCCACGCACACGGTCCGCGTCGAAATCCCCGAAGGCTATATCGGCGTGAAGCCGATGCCGAAGGCCGGCTGGGAACTGGACATTGAGGCCGGAGACTACGGGAAGACCTATTCTCTCCACGGTCGGGAGGTCTCTTCAGGGACACGGGTTGTCACCTGGTCTGGGGGCGAACTCGACGACAGCCATTATGATGAGTTCGTTCTGTCGGGCTCGCTGTCCGGCGTTAAAGCGGGTCAGACGTTATATTTTGTGACCACCCAGTTCTGCATGGGCGGTGAAGTTGCCTGGGATGAGATTCCCGCAGAAGGTCAGGATCCGCATGAACTGGAACATCCCGCTCCGCAACTCGTTATCCTCGCGTCCGGCGATGGTGCGCATGGCGGCCACGGTACGCATGCGGGCATGGACACGACTCTCGTTGTCGGCGACCTTGAGATCAGCTCGGCATGGGCTCGCGCCATGCTGCCCAACCAGCCGGCAGGGGGCGGCTATTTGATCATCGCCAATCGGGGCTCGGAGGCCGATCGACTTGTTGGCGGCTCTTCGCCTGTCGCGACAAAAGTGGAAATCCACTCCATGGAAGTCGTCAACGACGTCATGACCATGCGGCCCGTCGATGGCGGTCTCGAAATTCCGGCCGGCGGCACAGTCGAGCTCAAGCCAGGTGGACTGCATGTCATGTTCATGGGCGTCGCAACGCCCTTCAAGGACGGCGACACGGTTCCCGTAACACTGGAGTTCGAAAAGGCCGGCTCCGTGGAAATCGCATTTCCGGTTCGCAAGGCCGAAGGCGGCCATAAACACTAACCAGCGCTGGGAGGCCGGCCGGGCGCAGAACTGCGCCCGGCTATTTTCCCTCTGCCCTTTCGCATGCGCCCATGATCGATGTCAGGAACGTGGCAAGATCGTCGGTCACGAAATCGACCGCATCCTCATATGCGGTGTCGCGCTCCCATATCTCGCTGAATGTCGGTTCGAAATTTCGAGGCACGATCAGCACAGTGCGCATGCCGAGCGATTTCGGCACTTCCAGATTGCGGCCGAGATCTTCGAACATCGCCGCGTGCGCAGGTTCCACACCATGGCGCTCGAGGAAGCGGCCATAGGTGGCGGCTGCCGGCTTCGGTTCATGCCCTGCGGCGATGATGTCGAAAATTTCGTCGAAATGATCGAGAATTCCGAGTTGCCGAGCGGTGCGCTCGGCATGTCCGCGGTCGCCATTGGTGAAGATGAACTTGCGGCCCGGCAGAGCCCGGATCGCGTCGCCCAATGTGGGGTCCGGTGCAAGGCCCGAATAGTCGATGTCGTGCACCTTTTGCAGGAAGTCGTCGGGGTCGATGCCGTGTAGCGCCATTAGCCCGTTCATGGTTGTGCCGTAGTCCCGGTAGAGCTCTTTCTGCAGCGCGCGCGCCTCATCGCGCGGCAGCGAAAGCAGTTCGGAAACAAATGTCGTAATGCGCACATCGACCTGCGCGAACAGGTTCGAATGATGCGGGTAAAGCGTGTTGTCGAGGTCGAATACCCACTCCCGAATATGGGAGAAGGCTCTTGCGTCAGGCTGATTGGTCATGCGTCCCTATGGCACGATTCCGGCAGATCGTTCCAATTTTATCGAATTCTGAAACATGGATTTGAGTCGATTGCGATAGAACTCCCGTCACTGGGGAGATTTCAATGCAGCGTGTACTGGGAAAGTCCATCATAGCCGCGCTTGGCTCGGTCGCCGCGTCGGTGGCGATAGGCGCACTGTTGCTTCCGCTGTTCGGCTCGACATTTGGCCCGACTGCACTAGCCATGTGCGTGATTTGCCCGTTGATCATCGCCACGCCAGTGACATTGTGGAGCAATCTCAACAGCAAGCGGCTGAGTGATGCGCATGAGGAACTGCGCAAGGCGCATGAGCGTCTCGCAGGAGCCCACGCGGAACTCGCCGTAGCGCACAGCAGGTTGTCAGAGGCCGCGCGGCACGATGATCTGACCGGTATGCTGAACCGCGAGGGGTTTTTCTCGGCACTGGAGCAGCGCCGCAGCAGTGTTGATAGCGGCACGCTGATGATCATCGATGCGGATTTCTTCAAGCGCATCAACGACACCTATGGCCACCTCATCGGAGACGAGGCTTTGAAAGCAATCGCAGGAGCGATTAGTGGCGCTCTGGAGGACTCCGATTTGTGCGGCCGTATTGGTGGCGAGGAATTCGCGGTCTTCCTGAAGGACACAACGCCGGCTCGTTCCATGGAGGTGGCGCAGCGCATCAGGCATGCGGTGCAAAACATCAGGTTCAATCCCGGTAACGGTGCGATGGTGCAACTCACCGTCAGTCTGGGAGCTGCAAGCCATGTTCCGGGAATGGAGCTCTCGGACCTGATGCGTGAGGCGGATGGACGGCTTTATGCAGCAAAGCGCAAGGGTCGAAACCGGGTGGTCTTCGAACCCCGGATGGCCAAGGCAGCCTGACGGAGGCGTCGCAGAACGTCACCGGGCGGCAAGTGGCGACGTTGCGTGGCATGGATGATCGCGGTTAGACAATACGGCCTCCTTTTCCGTCTTCGCTACCGCCAATGGAACTCTGGATACCCATAACAATCGCTGCGGCGTTCCTGCAGAACCTGCGCTCGGCGACGCAGAAGCATCTCAAATCGGTGATGGGCACGACCGGTGCCACCTTCGTGCGTTTCGGTTTTGGCGTACCCTTCGCGGTTGCCTTCGTTGCGCTTCTGAATGTCGGCCTTGGATACCGTCTGCCTGCGGCGAACAGCACATTCCTGGTGTGGGCGATGGTCGGTGGATTGACGCAGATCGGCGCGACCTTCCTGCTGATCTACCTGTTCTCGTTTCGCAATTTCGCTGTTGGCACTGCCTATTCGCGCACCGAGCCGGCGCAGGCCGCGATATTCGGGCTTCTCATTCTGGCGGAATGGCCCTCGGCCGGGGCGCTGGCGGCGATTGCGATCACGGTCTTTGGCGTGATGCTGATCTCGGTGGCGCACGAACCGAAAAGCTTGCGTAACCTTTTCACAGCGGTGCTCAGCCGCAATGCGCTGATCGGCCTGGCGTCGGGCACTCTCTTCGGCGTCGCGGCGGTCGCCTACCGCGCCGCATCTCTGTCGCTCGGCGGCCCCCACGCGCTGATGCAGGCGGCCTACACGCTTTTGTGGGTGATCTTATTCCAGTCGGGGATCATGGCGTGCTGGATGATCTGGCGCGACCGCGCCGAGCTTGGCCGTGTTGCACGCGCCTGGCGCCCGGCCCTGTTCACGGGCTTCGCAGGCGCCAGCGCGTCATTCGGCTGGTTCACGGCCATGACCTTGCAGCAGGCGGCAATCGTGAAGGCGCTTGCGCAGGTCGAGATGCTGTTCACCTTTGCGGCGTCGGTGTTTTTCTTCCGCGAGAAGATCACTCTTCTGGAAACCGCCGGCTGCCTGCTGATCGTGGCCGGTATCGTCGTTCTGGTGCTGCTGGGCTAGTCAGACAGTCGCCGGGTCGAGCGGCTCTGCATCCTTCCAGCGTTTCACCAAAGCCTCGAGATCGAGTGCGCTGAAGGCTTCGCTCAACGCCTCGAAGGAGGGCAGGACGAAATAGGCGCGCTGGAACTTGTCGATCTCGTAGCCGGTGCGCATCACCGTCTCGATGTCGAATGGCACACGGTGCGCGTCGGCACTTTCGACAGCGAACTTGAGCTCGCTGTAGGACGACATCAGCCCGGCGCCGAAGGCCTTCATCGGACCGCCGGGTTCCTGGATGAGGCCGAACTCGGACGTGTACCAGTAAAGCCGGGTGATCATCTCGTCGCCGCCGAGTGCGATCGCGTCGCCGGCGCGTGCGCCGTACATCTGCATGAAATCGGCGAATTGCGGCTGGGTGAGGATCGGCACATGGCCGAAGAAATCGTGGAACATGTCGGGCTCGACGATGTAGTCGAGCTCGTCTTCGTGCCTCAGCCAGTTGGTCACCGGAAAGCGGCGGTTGGCGAGATGGTCGAAGAACGGTTGTGCCGGAATCAGGCCGGGCACAGCGACCAGCTCCCAGCCGGTGCGGGCCCGCAGCTTGTCGCTGACCTCATCGAAATCCGGGATGCGTTCCAGCAGGCCAAGAGCCTCTACGCCGTCGAGATAGGATTTATGCGCCAGCCGCTGGGTGAGCTCCGTCTGCCGGTCGCACAGCAGCCGCCAGACGCGCTGCTGCGCGTCGTCATAGTCGTAGGACTGCTCGACTGTGAAGTCGCTGCGGCAGGCAAGGTAGTCGCCGCGCAACCCTTGTTCGGCGCATTCGCGCGCATAGTCCTGAACGCTGATTTCCATGGTTCTTCGCCTCCCATGATCGATGGTGGATTCTGCTTGTCATGATAACGGGAAGCCGATGCTTGCTTTTGCTTTTTTAGACGCATTGAGCGAGGAACGGAGGTATATTCACTCGAAAGACGTAAGAATGGAGTGAATATGCCTCGGTTGGACGAATTTGAAGTTGCGATGCTCGAAGCGTTGCAGAAGGACGGGCGCAAGCCGGTTTCGGAGCTGGCGCAGGAGATCGGGTTGTCGACCACGCCTTGCGCGCGCCGCTTCGATTCACTGCGCGAAACAGGAATTCTGAAAGGGTTCCAGGCGGTCATCAGCCGCCGCGCGGTGGGTCTGGCGGTGGAAGTGTTCGTGCAGGTGCGGCTGGTCAGCCACAGCGACGAGTCGCCCGAACTCTTCATAGCCGCCGTTCAGGACATGGACGAGGTGACGTCCTGTTGGACGATGACCGGCGACCACGACTTTCTGCTGCATGTCATGGTGCCCACTGTCGACGACCTCAACGACTTCATCATGAAGCGGTTGATGCGGCTGAAAGGGGTGCGGGACGTGCACACCCAACTCGTGCTTTCGAATATCAAGGGACCGTACCGCGTACCGCTTTCGCATTTGCGGCGGTAGGCGCTATGGCACCAGCAGCGTGCCGGCGCCGTGTTCGGTAAAGAGCTCCAGAAGCACGGCATGCGGTGTCTTGCCGTTGAGAATGACCACACCCTCCACGCCGCGGTCGATCGCGTCGATGCAGGTTTCCACTTTGGGGATCATCCCGCCGGCGATCGTGCCGTCTGCGATCAGCGCTTTTGCTTCAGCCACGGTCAATTCGTCGATGAGTTTTTTGTTCTTGTCCAGCACGCCCGGCACGTCGGTGAGGAACAGCAGGCGCGATGCCTGCACGGCGCCGGCGATAGCCCCGGCAAACGTATCGGCGTTGACATTGTAGGTGTGACCGTCGCGCCCGGGCGCCACGGGAGCGATCACCGGGATCATTTCCGACCCTGCAAGCAGATCGAGCAACGTGCGGTCCACCTCTGCCGGCTCGCCGACAAAGCCGAGATCGAGCACCCGCTCGATATTGCTGTCGGGGTCGCGCACGGTCTTGTGCGCCTTTTCGGCGAAGACCATGTTGCCGTCCTTGCCGCACAGGCCGATCGCCCATTCGCCCTCGGCATTGATGAGCGCGACGATCTCCTTGTTGATCGAGCCGGCGAGCACCATTTCGACGATCTCCACCGTCTTGGCGTCGGTTACGCGCAGGCCGCCCTCGAACTTGGATTCAATGCCCATCTTGGCCAGCATCGCTGCGATCTGCGGCCCGCCGCCATGCACGACAATGGGGTTCACGCCGGATTGCTTCAACAGCGCAACGTCGCGCGCGAATGCGCGTCCGAGATCGGCGTCGCCCATGGCGTGGCCGCCATACTTGATGACGACGGTCTTGTTCTCGTAGCGCTGCATGTAGGGCAGGGCGGCGGAGAGGAGCCGTGCCTGTTCTGCGGGATTGGCGGCAGTGTCGATGGTCATTTCATCCTCGGGCGGGGAAATATCGCCAGTCTCTTATCGGCATTCGCGGCCGCCCGCAAACGGCGCATCGCTTATTGCGGAACGTGAAAAGGTGCACGCCGCTCCAGCCATCCCGAGAGTTTCTCGATCTGCCCGGCGAGTGAATACAGGGTCTCCTCGTCGCCAGGACGTCCGACCGCCTGGATACCAAGCGGCAGCCCGGTTTCCGTGACATGGACAGGCAACGAGATAGCCGGTTGTCCGGTCACATTCTGGATTGGCGTCCAGTGCGTGAACCAGAGGCTCTTGTCCATCAGCTGGCCGAGAAAGGGGTCAAGCTTCAGAAGCCGGGTCAGGTGCAGCTTGTCGAGGAGGTTTTCCAGAACCTCGTCCATGCCGCTGGCATCCATCTGGCCGACCTTGACCGGCGGATGCGCGATCACCGGCATCAGCACAGCATCGTATTTTGCGGTCGTTCTGATGATGTCGCGCGAGGCCGCATGCAGCCGCTGGACACCTTCATAGACCTCGCCGGCCGGCAGCAGATTGCCCAGCCTTGCCAACACCCGCGTCGCGCGCTCGATTTTGCCGATCACTTTATGACCGACACGCGTTGCCTCCAGCCGCATCTGCCCGGCTACCGACGAAGCGACGGAGCGCGCGAAATCTGCGATGAAATCGCGGTTGACCATGGGGAGGTCGATCTCTTCGACACTGTGCCCGCCTTCGCGGGCGAGCGTTATCGCCGTATCGAGAGCAGCCATCGTCTCGTCTGAAACCGGCAGGCCGAGTGGCGATGCCCGGTAGACGGCGACGGCCAGCTTACCGGGGTTCCTCTTTGCTGCCTGCAGGAACGTGCCCTTTTGCGGCTGAAAGGCCTGATAAGGCGAAAGCGGGTCAGGCCCATGGGTCAGGTCGAGCAGAAGAGCGCTGTCGCGTACTGAGCGTGTGACTGCGTGATCGACCACGAACCCGTACCAGCTTTCCGACGCAATCGGCGTCAGCGGCACCCGGCCGCGCGACACCTTCATTCCGACGAGGCCGGTCGTCGCCGCCGGCACCCGGATTGACCCGCCGCCATCTGACGCATGTGCAGCCGGTACCACCCCGGCCGCAACCAGCGAGGCCGATCCGCCGGACGAGCCGCCGGTTGTGTGGTTGGTGTTCCATGGGCTTCTGGTTGGGCCGAACGCCTTGGACTCCGTTACCAGCCGCAGCCCATGCTCTGGGCTTGTGCTGGTCGCTATCGGAATCAACCCGGCCGCCAGGTAGCGCTCCGTGAGAACGGAATCGAAATCGGGCACAAAAGGCTGCACGCGGCTGCCCGAATGTGTCGCCACGCCGCGCTGTGCGATAGCCAAATCCTTGATTGCAAAGGGCACGCCGGCTAGGGGCAGCTTGCGGTCAACCGACTTTGCGCGTTCCCGCGCCCGGTCATAGAGCTTCTCGGCCACTGCGTTGAGTTCGGGATTGACCAGTTCGGTACGTGCAATCGCCGCGTTGACCAGTTCTGCCGGATCGAGTGCCCCCTTGTTGACCTGACGCGCGAGAAAAGTCGCGTCGTGCGACCAAAGCAACTTGTCGATGCCCATGAACCCTCTCCGCTGATACGGGAGGGTAGGATGGCATGCGGTGAGACGCAACGTTCGCGCATGTCGCCGTCTGCATCATTGCAAATGTTCGGCGACCCTCTAATCTGGTGTCAATGACGCCGCAGGACATTTCCAAGCTCATCGTCCGCGTTTCCATGCGCGACCGGGCCGCGTTCGATTTGCTCTACCGGCAAACGAGCGCGAAACTCTACGGCGTGTGTCTGCGTATCTTGAATGACAGGGCGGAGGCCGATGAGGCGTTGCAGGAGGTTTTCGTCAAGATATGGACGAAAGCAGACCGTTTCGCAGTCTCCGATCTCAGCCCGATCTCGTGGCTTGCAGCCGTGGCGCGCAATCATTCGATCGACCGGGTTCGCGCCCGCCGGCCGGCTGCGGACGATATTGATGAGGCTCTGGACGTCGCCGACCCGGCTCCGGGGCCTGAAGCCATGGCGGTTGCGAGCGGGGAACGGCTGGCGATCGACAACTGCCTTGATGAACTGGAGGCCGATCGCGCGGACGCCGTGCGCGGTGCATATTTGAATGGCGACAGTTACGCCGAACTTGCGGACCGGTACGCGGTTCCGCTCAACACGATGCGGACGTGGCTGCGGCGCAGCCTGCTGAAACTCAGGGAATGCCTGGAACGATGACACCGGTGGACGACAGGGACATGGAACAGAACGGAGGCGGCAACATGCTCGCCGCCGAATATGTTCTCGGCGTCCTGCCGGATGCCGAGCGCAGCCAGGCGGCGGCGCGCATCGATTCTGATCCGGCATTTGCCCGCGAGGTGGATGCCTGGGAGGTCAGGCTATCCGGCATGGCGGAGGCTTTTGAGCCTGTCGAGCCGCCGGCAGACCTGAAGCAGGCGCTGGACAGAAGGCTGTTTGCAGGCGGCGCGGCGCCGTTGCAGCGCGTTGGTTTCTGGGACAGCCTCGCTTTCTGGCGTACGGTTACGGCCGCTGCGCTCGTCGCAATGGTCGTTGCGCTTGCCATTCCTTATCTGCTGGTAGACCCGGGCAGTATCACCACCGAGCGGCTGGTCGCGTCGCTGTCGCATGACGACACCGATGTCCATTATTTCGTTGTCTACGACGCCGCGAAATCGGATGTCGGCCTGTCGCACGTGACCGGCGCCCGCGCCGAGGGACGCGATTTTGAGCTTTGGGTGATCGAAGGCGGCAATGCGCCCGCATCGCTCGGCGTCATTCCGGTCGGGTCCAATGTGCATCTGGCGGTGACCGGCGAGCTCAAGCGCCGCATCGAGGCGGGGGCGGCTTTCGCAATCAGCCTCGAACCTCTCGGCGGCTCGCCGACGGGCGCCCCGACCGGCCCCGTGGTTGCGGTCGGCGACCTTACCACTATCTGATTTTCTCGTGGCGCAACTGAAGGGGGACCTTGCAGGCGCCCTTTTCCTTTTTTTGTTTCCAAGAGGTTCAGAAAAAGATCCGGCGACCCGAAACTTTCCCCGAGAGCCCGCGTTCCTCCTCTTGCCCACCCCACGGGCCCCAAAACAGGGAAACAGAGGAGTTACCCCCAATGCGTAAGTTCACGTCCACATTTCTTTCCAGTGCCGTTGCCGCAGCTGCCATTGCCGCCGCTGCCTATGCCATGGAAAATCCGATGGTCGGTGGCGCGGCCATGTATGCCGACAAGAACATTGTCGAGAACGCCGTGAATTCGGCCGATCACACCACGCTGGTTGCTGCTGTGAAGGCTGCGGGTCTGGTCGAAACCCTGCAGGGCCCCGGTCCGTTCACCGTGTTCGCCCCGGTCAATGCCGCTTTTGAAGAGCTGCCGGCCGGCACCGTCGACACGCTGCTGAAGCCCGAAAACAAGGATCAGCTGACCAAGATACTGACCTGTCACGTCGTCGCGGCCGATGCCATGTCGGACGCCATTCAAGGCATGATCGCCGACGATGGCGGCAACCACCCGGTTCCGACCGTCGGCGGCTGCACCCTGCAGGCCAAGATGGATGGCGATAACATCACGCTGACCGACGAGAACGGCAACGTGGCGACCGTCACGATCGCCGACGTCGACCAGTCGAACGGCGTCATCCACGTGATCGACAAGGTTCTTCTGCCGAAGGCCTGATGAAACGGCCGCGCGGCGTTCCTCGATCCCCGTGCGCCGCCGCGCGGCAATCTCGCTCCGCTCTGCGCCGTGCTGCACCCGTAGCGCATGGCGGGGCGATTTCACGCCGACCCGCTCAAGCCAAGTTGATTGTTTCGCGAGCGTATGGCCGGTGTATGCCCGTCCCGACGACAAGGAGATGCCAGCATGAACAAACGCGAACTTCTTTATGGAACAGGAGCCTTGGCGCTCCTTGCCGGAGGAGCCGCGCTTCTCGGAGGCAGGGGCACATCCCCGGCGAATGCCTCCGAAGGCAGTTTCGAGATCACCAGAAGTGATGACGAGTGGCGCGCCATTCTCTCGTCGGCGCAGTATTCGGTATTGCGGGAGGAGGCGACAGAGCGGCCTTTCACCAGCCCGCTGAACAATGAAAAACGCGCCGGAATCTTCCACTGCGCCGGCTGCGACCTGGCAGTCTATTCCTCGGAAACGAAATACGACTCGGGCACTGGCTGGCCGAGTTTCTGGGAAGCGTTGCCCAATGCCGTAGGTACCAAAGAGGACAACTCGCTTTTCATGCGTCGGACCGAGTGCCATTGCCGCCGCTGCGGCGGCCATTTCGGCCACATCTTCGATGATGGTCCGCCGCCCACCGGCAAACGTCACTGCATCAATGGCCTGGCGCTGACCTTCAAGCCGGCTGAAGCCTGAGGCCTCAGGAGAGCGCGAGAGCGATCGCTTCCCGTAATTCGTCCAGACCGCCGCCGGTCTCCGACGATGTCGCGACGACCTCCGGGAAAGCGGCAGGTCGTCGGTGGATTTTATCCAGGGTCTCAGCGACAAGCCGCTTCACGGCCGGAGGTTTGATCTTGTCGGTCTTGGTCAGCACAACCTGATAGGAGACCGCGGCCTTGTCGAGAAGGTCGAGCACCTCTTCGTCATTGGCCTTCAGGCCGTGACGGGCATCGATCAGTACATAGACGCGCTTCAGCGTCACCCGGCCGCGCAGGTAGTCGAAGACGAGCCGCGTCCACTTTTCCACGGTCTCTTTCGGCGCTTTTGCATAGCCGTAGCCCGGCATGTCGACCAGCGCCATCGGCGGCAGGTCGTCGGCGCTGCCCTCATGGCCGTCCGGCACGAAATAATTGAGCTCCTGCGTGCGCCCGGGTGTGTTCGATGTCCGGGCCAGTCCCTTGCGCCCGAGCAGCGCGTTGATGAGCGACGACTTGCCGACATTGGAGCGGCCGGCAAATGCAATTTCCGGCGGCCCCTCCGGCGGCAGAAACTTCATCGACGGGACGCCGCGGATAAAGACCCATGGCCGCGCAAAGACTGTTGGTTCCACGCTCAAGCGGCTGCCTCGAGTGCGGCGATGTCGGCGCCTCTGATCGCATTGAGATTGCGGGTGATCTTTTCGGCATCCCAATCCCACCAGCCGATCTCGAGCAGCCGGCGTATCGTGCCGGCGTCGAAGCGCATCTTGACCACTTCCGCTGCGTTGCCGGCAACGATCGCGAAGGGCGGCACGTCGCGGGTGACCACCGAGCGTGCGGCAACGATCGCGCCGTCGCCGATCGTGACGCCCGGCATGATGATCGCCTCCATGCCGATCCAGACATCGTTGCCGACCACCGTGTCGCCGCGCAGTTCGCGCGTCCAGGTGTCGGGGTCGAACCCCTTTTCCCAGCCATGGCCGAAAATGTTGAACGGGTATGTGGAGAAGCCCGACATGGCGTGGTTCGCGCCATTCATGATGAAGCGCGCGCCTTCCGCGATGGCGCAGAAGCGTCCGATGATCAGCTTGTCGCCGATAAAGGGATAGTGATGCAGGACGCATTTCGACTGAAACGCATCGGGTCCGTCTGGGTCATCGTAATAGGTATAGTCGCCGACCTCGATATTCGGGGCATCGACCAGCGGGCCCAGAAAGCCGACCCGAGGATGCATCTCGATCGGATGTTTGATTTCCGGTTTAGGTCCGTACATTCAACCTCCAGGCGGCGCCAATCATGCGCACCCGAGGCGCCGCTATCTTCGCTGGATTAGCGATTTTCCCGCGAACATCAAGCATTAGCCCCGCCGAAGCGGGGCCAGTTAATCATCAGCTGGTGTTATTCGGCCGGCGTGGGCTTCTTCTTGAACAGCCCGGCCAGATTGTCCCACAGCTCGATCTTGGCGCCCTGGCGCTTCATGATTACGCCCTGCTGCAGGATCGACAGGAAGTTGTTCCAGGCCCAGTAGATCACCAGCCCGGCCGGGAAGGTGGCCAGCATGAACGTGAAAACCACAGGCATCCAGTTGAAGATCATCGCCTGCGTCGGGTCCGGCGGCGTCGGGTTCATCCGCATCTGCAGGAACATCGTGATGCCCATGATCAGAGGCCAGATGCCGATAAGCAGGAATGACGGTACGTCATAAGGCAGCAGCCCGAACAGATTGAAGATCGAGGTCGGGTCGGGAGCCGACAAATCCTGAATCCAGCCGAAGAACGGTGCGTGCCGCATCTCGATGGTGACGTAGAGCACCTTGTAGAGCGCGAAAAAGACCGGAATCTGGATCAGGATCGGCCAGCAGCCGGCCAGCGGATTGATCTTCTCTTTTTTGTAGAGCTCCATCATCGCCTGCTGCTGCTTCATGCGGTCATCCGCGTATTTCTCGCGGATTTCCAGCATGGCCGGCTGCACCTTCTTCATGTTCGCCATCGATTTGTAGGACTTGTTGGCGAGTGGGAAGAAGATAGCTTTGACCACAACCGTTGTGGCCAGGATGGCCAGGCCGAAATTGCCCAGCAGCTGGAACAGCCAGTCCATGAGATAAAAGACCGGCTTGGTGATGAAGTAGAACCAGCCCCAGTCGATCAGCAGGTCGAACTGGCGAATGCCGAGATCTTTTTCATATGCGTCGATATTGGCGACCTGCTTCGCGCCGGCGAAAAAGCGGCTCTCGATCGTCGTCGAAGTGCCCGGCTGAACGGAGACCGGGTCGGCAAGGTAGGCGGCCTGATACCGTGGCCGCGCGTTGTTGTCGAAATAGGCGTAGGTAGGCTGGAAGCTGCCTTGTGGCGGAATGAGTGCGACAGCCCAATATTTGTCGGTGAAGCCAAGCCAGCCATCGTTTGATTTGCCGGGCGTGATTTCTGGCGTTTCCTGAAGATCGCCATAGTCGATCTCCTGCAGGCCCTCTTCGCCGGTCACACCGATCAGACCTTCATGCAACACATAGATGCCGACGGTCTCGGGCGTACCGAAGCGCATCGTGCGGCCATAGGGCGTGATGCCGGCGGCAGCGGAACCAGTATTGGAAACACTGTCGGTGACGGTGAACATATAGGCCTGGTCGACGGCGATCGTGCGCTTGAAAGTCAGGCCTTCGCCATTGTCGTATGTGAGTTCGACAGGGCTGTTCGGGGTCAGAACGGGCTCGCCCGAGACTGACCAGACCGTGTTGTTGTTGGGCAGGGCGTTGAGGTTCTCACCGCGATAACCGAGCTCGACGAAATACCCATCGGGATTTTCCGCCGGTCGCAGCAGTTCGACATTCGCCGAGTTTTTGTCGACCGAGACGCGGTAGTCCTTGAGTACCAGCTCGTCCAGGCGCGCGCCGGTCAGATTGATGGAGCCGGATAGGGTGGGTGTGTCGATACGTACGCGGCCGCTGCTAGCGCTGGCCTGGGTGTCGCCACCCGGCGCGGTCTCGGTCCCCGTTGGCAAGTCACCGGAGGTGCGCGCCTGCGCAGCCGGCAGGTCGCCGCTTCCGGCGGTCGTTGCTTCTTCGCTTGCCTGGCGTTCCGCCTCGATACGTGCGGCCTCCTGCTGCGCTTCGATGCGCGGGTTCATGTAGAACACCTGCCACAGCGTCAGGATCGCGACAGACAGCGCAATCGTGATGAAGAAGTTGCGATTATTTTCCATCATGAGGTAATCAGCCCGCCTTGCGCATTCGCCGGGAAAGTTCGGCCTTGAGCCGGTCGAAAGACGCTTCGAGAATGTCGGCCCGCCCGACGATCACATAGTCATTGCCGCTCGACATGTCATCGGCGGCATGGGTGCGAATTGCCTCACGCAGCCGTCTGCGGATCCTGTTGCGGATAACCGCATGGCCGGTTTTTTTCGTAACCGTGAGGCCAAAGCGTGGCGGCGCGTCGTCGCCACGCTCCAGAACTTCCATCAGAAACAGCGGGCCCCGCCGTTTCTCGCCCTTTCGGACAGCGAGGAACTCGGCCCTTTTTCGCAGTTTGCGCGGGAGACCGCGTTTTGCCGCTTGGGCCAGCTTCCCGGCTCCGGATTGATCAGGCGCTGAGCCGCTTGCGGCCACGTGCGCGGCGCGCCGCGACGACCTTGCGGCCGCCTGTGGTGGCCATGCGCGAACGGAAACCGTGACGCCGCTTACGGACGAGCTTGGATGGCTGATAGGTACGCTTCATTTGTTTCAATACCGCGGTGTGCGGCCCTTCTTGGGTCTGTCTCGATGGTCAAGATCAGGAGCGTTTGTCGCAGGCGGCCCCGGTGCGCGAAAAAGCAGTCGCCGGACGGGGCGCCCGAGCGTGCGCGGCTTATAGAAACGAAGACCGTTGAAGTCAATCACTACCGCATTCGAAGGCTATTTGGCGCATATGCCGGTCCGCGGCGACCTTTCACGCTTCGGTGAGGGCGCGCGGGGCCAGCCTCAAAAGGCGGTGAAACCTGTGCCGTGGCGCTTGCCTGCCTGCAGGTCCGGCTTCATTTGAGCAGCCACCGAGATCGTAGCGAAGTGACCTTGACCAAGATTCCCGCCGCCGAGATTTTCAGCCGCCGTCAACTGCTGACGGCCGCAGCAGTGCTGGCCGCAGCGCCCGTCCTGCCGGACGTTGCTCAAGCTGCAATGCGAAGGCTTGCCCCGCGTGGAAGTGCCTCCGTCGACCACAGCGCCTTCGACCGGCTGTTGCGGGCCTATGTCGTTCCCGACGGCCACGGTTACAACGCAGTGAATTACAGGCGTTTCCGTGCTGAGGGGTTGGATGCGCTACGCGGCTACATTGCAGCGCTGGGGAAAGTTGCGCCTTCCTCCCTGTCGGGCGCCGAGGCGCATGCCTTCTGGATCAATCTCTACAACGCCAAAACGCTGGAAGTCGTGCTGGACCATTACCCGGTCGGCTCCATTCGTGAGATCGATCTCGGTGGCGGCGGGCTCTTCGGGCGCGGGCCGTGGTCGCGCAAGCTGCTTTCGGTGGAGGGCGTCGGGCTATCGCTTGACGACATCGAGCACGAAATCGTCCGGCCGCTGTTCGGGGATCCGCTCAGCCACTACGGCCTCAACTGTGCTTCCTATTCCTGTCCCAACCTCGCGACACGCGCCTATAGCGGCCGCAATGTCAGCGCTCTGCTTGCTCAGGGTGCGGCCGATTACATCAATCACCAGCGGGGTGTGGCCGTTTCGAGGGGCAGGATCACCGCCTCCAAAATCTACTCGTGGTATGCTGGGGATTTCGGTGGCCGCCGCGGACTGAAGCCGCACTGGCTCGCTTTTGCCGAACCGGTGCATGCGCAACAAATTGAAACTGCTTCAATCGGGGGCTACCGCTATGATTGGCAACTCAACGAGATCTGAGGAGGTCATGGCACCACAAGGTGACGATGCGCCCGCGGGGCGGGGCAGCAAAGGCTATTGGCGGTATCTGCCGTTGCTGGTCATTCTGGCCGGCCTCGCATTCGGTTATGCCATGGGCTGGCATCGGTTCCTGAGCCTCGGTTATCTCTCCGAAAGCAGCGAAGCGCTGCTGGCGATGGTGGCGAACTACCCGCTTGCGGCGCCGCTGATTTTCTTTGTGGTCTATGTCCTGGCGACTGCGTTTTCGTTTCCCGCCGCGTCGGTGCTGACGATCTTCGCCGGTTTTCTCTTCGGCTGGCTCCAGGGCGGATTGCTGGTTGCATTCGCAGCAACCCTCGGTGCTACGTTTCTTTTCCTTGCCGCGCGCAGTGCATTTGGCGACGCGCTGCGCCGGCGCGTCAGCGGCCCGGCCGCGCGGCTCGCCGATGGCTTTGAGGAAAACGCCTTCGGCTATCTGCTTGTGCTGCGGCTTGCGCCTGTGTTCCCATTCTTCGTCATCAACATCGTGCCGGCGCTCTTCAAGGTGCCGTTGCGTACCTATGTTACGGCGACCTTCTTCGGCATACTTCCCGGGACCTTCGCTTATGCCTGGCTCGGGCGGGGCGTCGGCTCCGTGCTCGATGCCGCGCGCGCTGCCGGCGAAGAGCCGTCGGTTGCCAATCTTGTTACGCCTGAGATTACATTGGCCTTTGTATTTCTAGCTGTCGTCGCCGCAATTCCCACTATTGTGCGTACGGTGCGCGGCCGGCTGACCCGCAAATAGTCCATCGAAGAGGATTGCCGTTTCATGTCCACGCTCTTGAAGCCCGACGTCTGTGTGATCGGGGGTGGATCCGGTGGGCTCACCGTCGCCGCCGCCTGCGCTGCGTTTGGCGTTCCCGTTGTACTCATCGAGCGTGGCAAGATGGGCGGTGACTGCCTCAACTATGGCTGCGTTCCATCCAAGGCAATGATCGCCGCCGGCAAGCTAGCCCAGTCGATGCGGCAGGCTTCCGCTTTCGGCATTGCCGACGTCGAGCCCGACATCGATTTCCGCAAGGTGAACAGGCACATTCAATCCGTGATCGACGCGATCGCGCCCAATGACTCGGTGGAGCGCTTCACCGCGCTTGGCGTGCGGGTCATTCGGGAAGCGGCGAAGTTCGTCGACCGCAGGACCGTGCGTGCCGGCGAGTTCGAGATACGCGCCCGGCGCTTTGTCATCGCCACCGGCTCTGCGCCGCTTGTGCCGCCCATTCCGGGCCTCGAGGATGTCGATTACCTGACCAACGAGACGCTCTTCGAGCAGACGCGCAAGCCGGCCCATCTGATTGTCATCGGCGGCGGGCCGATCGGCATGGAGATGGCACAGGCGCATCGCCGGCTGGGCTCCGGCGTGACTGTCGTGGAGGCGCTCTCTGCGCTGGGCAAGGACGATCCCGAACTTGCGGCAATCGCACTGCAGCGCCTGCGCGGCGAGGGTATTGTAATTCACGAAGGCACCAAGGTGGTGAAGGTCGAGAAGCGCGGCCGCTCCGGTGTGCGGGTGCATGTAGAGGGCAAAAGCGGCGCCAGCCATATCGACGGCTCCCACATTCTCGTCGCCGCGGGCCGTTCCGCCAATGTTTCGGACCTTGGCCTTGACGACGCAGGCATCGCCTATGACCGGCGCGGCATCAAGGTCAGCGACAAGCTGCGAACCACCAATCGCAGGGTCTACGCGATCGGAGACGTTGCCGGCGGCCTGCAGTTCACCCATGTGGCGGGTTATCATGGCGGGCTGGTCGTGCGCGCGCTTCTGTTTCGCCTCCCGGCGCGCGAAAACCGCTCCATCATCCCCTGGGCGACATATACCGACCCGGAGCTTGCGCAGGTCGGCATGACCGAGGCGGACGCGGCCAGCAAAGGCGGCCCGATTTCGGTGTTGCGCTGGCCTTACGCGGAAAACGACCGCGCCCAGACCGAACGCAAGACCGGCGGTTTCATCAAGGTGATTGCTGGAAAGCGTGGCCGTATTCTGGGTACCGGCATCGTTGGTGCCAATGCCGGCGAGATGATCAATATCTGGGCGCTCGCCATCTCCAAGGGGCTTACCTTGCGGGATATGACGGCTTACGTGCCGCCCTACCCGACCATGACCGAAATTGGCAAACGCGCGGCAATCACCTATTTTGCTTCGGCAACGCGCAAACCTTCTGTGCGCCGGCTGGTTCGGTTTCTGCGCCGCTTCGGCTGAACCTGCACCGGCGGCGCGCAGGATCGCTTGAGGACGGCGATGTCGGCAAGTGAGGAAACAGGCGACCTCCCCGGAGGCGAGAGCACCCGCAACGTCCCTCTGACACGCGGGCTTTCGACCAAGCTGCTCCTGCTCACGGTGTTGTTCGTGATGCTGGCCGAAGTGCTGATATTCCTGCCTTCGGTGGCGAATTTCCGCCTGCAATGGCTGGGACAGCGGCTGGGCACGGCGGCTTCGGTTGCGACCGTCCTCATGCATGCCGATCCCATGGATTTGTCGCAGGTGGCGCAGGACGACGTGTTGATGTCGCTGGGCGCCAAGGCCATCGCCGTACGCGATGAAGGCGAATCGCGCCTGCTGGTGGTGACTGAAATGCCGCCGCATGTGGATTTGCATGTCGATCTTGAGGCCGGCGGCCCGATGCTGGCCATTGCCGGAGCGCTCGACACCCTGTTCTACGGTGGCGACAAGACATTGCGGGTGACCGGCCCCGTAGGTGACAGCGACAAGGTTTTCGAGCTCATCATACCCGATACGCAATTGCGCCAGGCGATGCTCACATTTTCGCGCAATGTCGCCGGGTTGTCCCTGCTGATTTCGCTGATCACCGCGACACTGGTCTTTTACGCCATCAACCGCATGATGATCCGACCCGTGCGCCGTATGACCCAGTCGATGCTGACCTTTGCACAGGCACCGGAGGATGCCGGTCGTATCATAAGCCCGCGCGCGCGGGCTGACGAGTTGGGCGTCGCCGAACGCGAGCTGGCGAGCATGCAGACGACCTTGCAGCGTACGCTGGCAGAGCAGAAACACCTGGCCGACCTCGGGCTCGCCGTTTCCAAGATCAATCACGACATGCGCAACATCCTTGCTTCGGCGCAGCTGATCTCCGATCGCTTGCGGCTGGTGAAGGATCCTACGGTTCAGACTTTCGCGCCCAAGCTTGTCCGCGCCATCGACCGCGCGGTGGCATATACGGAGGGTGTACTGGCCTATGGCCGCACCCAGGAGGCGCCGCCTTCACGCCGCCGGGTGCGGCTCTCCAGGCTGGTCGACGACGTGATCGGCCTGCTCGGTATCGATTCCACCTCCGGCATCGAGTTTGTGAATTCGGTTGCCCCTGACCTCGAAATCGATGCCGACGCCGAGCAGTTTTTCCGCGTTTTGTCCAATCTTGGCCGCAACGCGGTGCAGGCGATGGCGGGCGATCGGGATGCGGCCTTGGTACGCCGCCTCACCATCGCGGCCGAGCGCACCGGCACGGTCTGCAGGGTGACGGTGGCCGATACCGGTCCCGGCCTGCCGAAGAAGGCGCGTGAAAACCTGTTCGCGGCATTCCGCGGTTCGGCCCGCAGCGGAGGAACCGGGCTCGGCCTTGCAATCGCAAACGAGCTCGTAAGAGCCCATGGGGGCACACTGGAGCTGGTCGAGAGCATCGGCGGCAGCACGGTCTTTGCCATCACCATTCCCGATCAGCCGGTCAATCTGGACCAAGCCCGAAGCGCGATGCGGCGGCCGGCGTGACGCCATGCAGGGCGGATTGGACCCGTTGACCTGCATCCGTTTCGCCCGGCTATCCTGCTGCACGCGCCGGCAAAGTGCCGTTCCGGGAAAACCGGCCGCCCTCGAAAAATTGAGGGCGGGGCTTCTTGCTTTTCCGGCCTTCACTCGCTAGGTAGCCCAATCTTCGGCGTTGGCCGGAGATTGCGGTGGTCTCCATGACCGTCCGCAACGCGCCCGTAGCTCAGCTGGATAGAGCACCAGACTACGAATCTGGGGGTCAGAGGTTCGAATCCTTTCGGGCGCGCCATCTCACACAATTCTCCGATTGTAGCCGATCGCGGTTCCTTGGCGGCGGATCAGACCCGCGCCATTCGGGCTGACGCTGCGAGGCCCTTCTCCCGAATTGTCTCGCACACGAGGCCGGCAACGCGCTGCGGGTTTTCTTCGGCCAGAAAGTGGTGCCCCGGTCCGAACGGTTTGACCTCCAGGTCGCCAAGCAGGCTCTTGAAGCGTTCGAACTTCGCCTGCGATGGCGGGTAGTCCTCCGAGACGATCACGCCGGGGCTGGGCATAAGCCAGGTGATGGGCAATGTGAGCGCGGGCAGGCGTTCGCGGATTTCCTCGATGAAGCGCACGCTCTCTTTGGGCCTGCCGTGCAGCGGATTGAGCCGAACGAACTCGAGCATGGCGCGCCGCGAGCGCACTGTGGGCGTGCGGTCCAGATAATAGCGCATGCCCTCATCGGTGATCGGGCAGTGCTCCGGGATCAGCTTTTTGACCATAAGGTTGAGCACCTGCACCATGAAAAAGCCGCCCGGTCCGCGCATCAGCCGGAACGGGATGCGGAACTTCGGGTGGAAGTCGTCGGCGAAGGTGAAGCTCCACAGGAACGTCTCCATCAGGATTGCCGCACGGTAGAGGTGCGGTTCGTGGACCAGATGGTGCATGCCGAGCGGGCCGCCCCAGTCTTCGGCCACCAGCACGATATCCGAAAGTCCCAGCTCTTCGACCGCGCCGGCAATGATGTCGCGATGCAGGCCGAGGCTGTAGCGCAACCGCTCCGGCTTGTCCGAGTTTCCCAGGCCGAGCAGATCGATTGCTATGCAGCGCCGCCCGGTGAACGCCGCTACCTGCGGCATGACCTGGCGCCACACATAGGACGAGGTCGGATTGCCGTGAAGGAACAAGACCGGATCGCCCGCGCCGAGCTCGACGCAGTAGATCCGGTGCCCGGCGATTTGCAGATAGCGGTCGGAGAACGGGTAACGAGCTTCCGCAATCGCTTGTTGCGTGCTCATGTCGTTTTATGCCCCACGACCTTGTGGATGTATCCAAGCGCCAGACCGAAGAGGGCGAACTGGATCAAGCTCGCGCTCGCTTCAACGGCAAACCACTCGAGCAGGGACGTGACAAGGTATTTCGACGGTTCGGCCAGCGCGATGTAGCTGCCGAGGAAGGCCCCCATCAGAAGCGCGAACCCCACCCCGCCGGCGACCCCCGGAAATGCGTGTCGCAGTCGGGAGTAGAGAAAGGTCAGAACGATGCCCTGGACAAGCATCGAAGCGATGCCCCCGATGAGCGCCGGCTCAGCCGCCATGATGCTCTGGCGTGCGTAATGAGCCGTGTTGACGAGGAAATGGTTGGTGGCCTGAACCGCGAATGTGACGATCAGATAGGCTGCAACCGACAGCGTATGGGCGATCATTTTTCCCTCCGGTGTGGTCGTTCAACCGTTCTCGACGCTACATCTGCATGCATTCGGCAACTTCGATCGTTCCGCCGAGCGAGAAGATCGGGTTCTTGCGTGCCATGTCGAGCGCTGCCTCTACGTCCTGCGCCTCAACCAGCGAATAGCCTGAAAGCGCGTCGCCGGCTTTTCCTTCGCTGTCGGGGCCGGTGAGGAAGCGCGATTTGCCGAAGCCGGCGCCCTTGTCGACCAGAGCAGGGCCGAGTTCGGCCATCCATGCATTCCAGTCGGTCATCATCTTCTGGCCTTCGTCCGGGCTTTTTGGCATGCCGCCCCGAAAGGCAAGAACAAATTTCGGCATAGGTCTTCCTCCGCATATGAATTGAAGTTGAATCCAAGTGGTAGAATGTGCGGAAGCAGAATATGTTCAAGAACATATTCTGCTGTCTGCTAAGGCTGCTGACATATGGAGGAGCGACTATGCCGTACCCCAGGGATCACAAGGCAAAAACGCGGCTGCGGATACTCGAAGCCGCGCGCGTTCTGTTCAACCGGCATGGGTATGACCGCGTGACAATCGATCAGGTCATGGCAGAGGCCGATCTCACTCGCGGCGGTTTCTATTCCCACTTCACGAGCAAGGAAGAGCTGTTCGCAGATGCCATGATCGGATTTCTGGACGGTCGTGGCGCGCGGTGGCGAGAGGCCGAGGGCATTGATCCGACCGCATGCCAGTTGGTGATGGCAAAACGAATGGTCGATGCCTATCTGTCGCGCCGCCATCTGCAGGACCGCGACGGACAGTGTCCCTTGATTGCATACGCCACCGACGTCGCAAATTCTGGGCCACGAGTGCGTGACAGCTATCGGCGACTTGTCGAGGCCATGACATGGCTGTTCGAGATGAATCTGGAAGGGGACCCGGCAAGCAGACGTTCCCAGGCTCTTTCGCTTACGGCTCTGTGTGTTGGCGGAATGATTGTCGCTCGCGCAATCCCCGATACTGAAATTGCGGAGAATATACTCGACGCGGCCCATAGCGCTGCGACGAGTATATGGGACGGCCTTCCTTCTGCGGGGGGCACCGGGGGCGGCTGGCAGGCCGCGCGGCGGGAACTGTAGCCGCCTGCGCGAACCGCAAGGGCTGTTCCGGTTCAGACAGATTTGGCTTTGCTCAGGCGGATCAGCGCCGCCAGCATCAGGTTCGCGCCCTTTTCGATGTCTGCCCAGTCGCTCCATTCTTCCGGCGAGTGACTGACGCCGTCCCGGCTTGGAATGAACATCAGCGCAGAGGGACAAAGCGACTGCATTGTTTGCGCGTCGTGCCCCGCTCCCGACGGCATCGACCGCGCGTCGAGCCCGAGCCGTTCGGCCTCCTCGTGCAGCAGCTTGCGCAGTTCGGTGTCGAGTTTCACGGGCTCGATGCGGCTTTGCTCGGCGATGTCGAAGGCGAGATTGTTGTCGGCTGCGGCAGCACCGATTTCTACTTCGAGCGCCTCGCGCACGGCTTCGATGATGCCCGGGTCGGTATCGCGGATATTGATCACGAATTCGGCCGCGCCCGGTACGGTGTGGATGAAATTCGGATAGAGATCGGCCTTGCCGATCGTCACGCGCGTGTTTTCGCCGCCATGCGCATCGATGATGCCCGGGATTGCCGCGCCGACCCGCGCCAGTCCGGCAAAAGCATCGGCGCGCAAATTCATCGGCGTGGTGCCGGAGTGGTTCGCCTTGCCGGTGAATTTGACCCGCAAATTTCTGACTCCGGCGACCGAGTGAACGATGCCGACCGCCTGGCCTGTGCTTTCAAGCACCGGTCCCTGTTCGATATGCAGTTCCAGATAGGCTATGGCGCCCTCGGCCTTTCTGCTTCTGCCGAGCACGTCGTATGGCGAGAGCCCGTGGGCGCCCATTGCCTCGACGAGTGTGGTGCCGTCGGCGTCGCGCGACCTGTCGATCCACTCGCGGGTCAGTGTACCGGCGATGGCCTGCGAGCCGAGCATGCCGCCAAAGCGGCCTTCTTCTTCCGCGGTCACGACAACTTCGACGGCGATCTCGGGTACAAGGCCCGAGTCGCGCAGTGTGCGCACGCATTCCAGCGCCACCGCGACTCCCAGCGAACCATCGAAGCCGCCGCCTTCGGGCACCGTATCGGTATGTGACCCGACAAGGACAGCCGGACCTCCGTCGGGTCCGTAACGGCCGAAGAGGTTGTTCACGCTGTCACGGCTGACTTTGAGCCCGTCGTCCTTCATCTGCGTGAAGAGCCAGTCACGGGCTGCCATGTCCGCATCCGAGTAGCCGATCCGGTTATATCCGCCCGTCTCGCTGTTGAAGCCGAATTGGTTGATGCCGTCGAGAAGGGCGCGGAGCCTCTCTAGATCGATCTCGGTGCCTGGCATCGTTTCCCTCGTTTTTTCAGTCACTTGCCGAAGACCGGTGCAATTGCATTCGGGCGGCCCTGTTAATTTATTATGATAATTGCTTGCACGATTGCAAATAATACGAATTAATTGACCTGAGGGAAACAAAGGAGTCCGCAATGAGAAAACTGTTGGCTGCAGCGCTTACGGCTGCGTCGCTGGCGCTTGCGTCACCGGCGCTCGCGCAGACACCATCGGAGGTTCTTGTGATCGGTCAGATCGCGGAACCGAAATCGCTTGACCCGCATGCGGTGACGGCGGTGAACGATTTCCGCATTCTGGTTAACGTCTATGACGGCCTGACCCGCTACAAGGACGGGACGCTGGAGGTGGAACCGTCACTCGCCGAAAGCTGGGAGATATCCGACGACGGAAAGACCTACACCTTCAAGCTGCGTTCGGGCGTCACGTTCCATGACGGCACGCCATTCAACGCCGAGGCCGTGAAGTTCAACTTCGATCGTATGCTGAAGGAAGACCACCCCTATCACGACACCGGGCCGTTCCCGCTGTCCTTCTTCTTCTCCTCGGTTCAGGAAGTGACCGCGGTCGACGACATGACCGTCGAGTTCACGCTGTCCGAATCTTACGCGCCGTTCCTTTCCAACCTCGCTTATCCGACAGGCCTGATTGTCTCGCCGGCGGCGGTTATGGAAAACGGCAAGGATTTCGGCCGCAACCCGGTCGGCACCGGTGCGTTCAAGTTCGAGGCATGGGAAGCCAATGCCCGCGTCGTCGTGACCCGCAACGAAGACTATTGGGACGGTGCAGCGCCTCAGGAAGCGCTGATCTTCCGCCCGATCACAGACACCAACACGCGTATCGCCGAGATGCTCTCGGGCGGTCTCGACATCATGGTCGAGGTGCCGCCGGACAGCCTTCAGCAGTTCCGTGGCGATGACGCCTTCCAGGTCTACGAGCAGGCGGGACCGCACGTCTGGTTCCTCATCCTCAACGCCAAGGAAGGCCCTTTCGCCGACAAGAAGGTGCGTCAGGCGGCCAATTACGCGATCAACAAGCAGGCGCTGGTGGAAAACATTCTGCAGGGCACGGCAGAAGTTGCCGCCGGTCCCACGCCGCCGGCATTTGCCTGGGCGTATAATGAGAGCCTCGAGCCCTATCCTTACGATCCGGAAAAGGCCAAGGCGCTCCTGCAGGAAGCTGGTTATGACGGCGCCGAGCTCACTTTCTACGTGACCGAAGGCGGCTCCGGCATGCTTGATCCGGTAGCCATGGGCACTGCCATTCAGGCCGACCTGCAGGCGGTCGGCATGCCGACAAAGATCGAGACCTATGAGTGGAACACTTTCCTCGGCAAGGTGAATCCCGGCCTCGAAGGCAAGGCCGACATGGCCGAAATGGCGTGGATGACCAACGATCCCGATACGCTGCCTTTCCTGGCGCTGCGCTCGGAAGCCTGGCCCGACAAGGGCGGGTTCAACTCCGGCTATTACGCCAATGAGAAGGTCGACGAGCTTCTGAACGAAGCGCGTGCGGCGACCGATCAGGACCGCCGGGCGGAGCTCTACCGCGAAATGCAGGAGATCGTGCAGGAAGACGCCCCCTGGGTCTTCGTCGCCAACTGGAAACAGAACGCGGTGACCGGTGCCAATGTCAGCGACTTCAAGCTGCAGCCGTCTTTCTTCCTGATGCTTCAGGACGTGTCGAAGAACTGACCACCCTGATGCGCCCCCGGCGGTCTGCCCGCCGGGGGCATACCATTCGCTAGCCAAGGAGAGGCCGGATGGCCGCCTATATCGCCAAGCGACTACTTGCGGCCATTCCCGTCCTGCTGGGTCTGTCGATCATCGTCTTTTTGATCATGGCCATGATCCCCGGCGATCCCGCCACGGCAATTCTGGGCTCTTACGCCACGCCCGAAAACGTCGAGAAACTCAATCGCGATCTCGGCCTCGATAAATCCTTGCCGCAGCAATATCTGATCTGGCTCGGCAATCTCCTTCAGGGCGATTTCGGCCGCTCTTATGCGCTCAACAGACCCGTACTCGACGAGGTGCTTGAGCGCTTTTCCGCGACACTCATACTGGCCGGAACGTCACTGGTCCTGTGTTCCGTTCTCGGGCTGCTGGCCGGCGTTGTCTCCGCTGTGCGTCAGTATGGCTGGACCGACAAGATCGTGACCGTGCTGGTCCTGATCGGTATTTCCCTGCCGTCGTTCTGGCTGGGTCTGCTGCTCATTCTCGCCTTTGCGGTGAAGATCAGGCTCTTTCCGGCAAGCGGCATGTTCGCCATCTATGGCGGTGGTGATTTGCCCGACCTTCTCTATCACCTGTTTCTTCCAGCCGTGACGCTTGCCGTCGTCGCCACAGGCGTGATCGCACGGCTGACCCGCACGGCAATGCTTGAGGTGCTGCGGCAGGACTACATTCGCACCGCCCGCGCCAAGGGGCTGAAGGAACGGCATGTCATCTATCGCCACGCGTTCAAGGCGGCGCTTGTCAGCGTCATTCCGGTGATCGGCATTCAGGCCGGCTTCGTGCTCGGCGGTGCGGTCTACATCGAGACCGTGTTCCAATGGCCGGGCATCGGCTCCATGCTGGTCAATGCCATCTCCACGCGCGATCTGCTTCTGGTTCAGGGCGGAGTTCTCGTCGTTGCCGGCGCCTATGTGCTGTTCAACCTGGCTGCCGATGTCGTGCAGACCATTCTCGATCCGAGGCTGCGCTGATGAGTGGGGCTGCGATTGCCGCCAAGCCGGCGAAGAAAAAAGCAACGGGACGCCCGAGCTCATTCCGGCTTCTGATCAACAACACGCTCGCCGCCACCGGGCTGGTCGTGCTCACGCTGATCATCCTCATCGCGCTCGCAGCTCCGTTGCTGCCGCTTGCCGACCCCGACGTCACCGCGCCTGCGAACCGTCTCCAGCCGATTTTCAGCCCCGACCATGTGCTGGGAACCGACGCGCTCGGTCGTGACATCCTCTCGCGCCTGATCTGGGGCACACGCGTCAGTCTGGCGGTCGGAATTTCGGCCACTTTGATCGCGGCGTTCTTTGGTTCGCTCATTGGGCTTGTCGCCGGCTATGTCGGCGGCCGCACGGACAATCTTCTGATGCGTGGCATCGATATGGTGATGGCGTTTCCCTACATCCTGCTGGCGCTTGCAATCGTGGCCGCGCTCGGCCCTGGCCTGATCAACGCGCTTTACGCCATCGCCGTCGTCAACATTCCCTTCTTTGCCCGCAACATACGCGGCATCACGATCGGCCTGTCGCGACGCGAATTCGTTGATGCCGCGCGCCTCTCCGGCAAGAGCCATGTGAACATTCTGTTCGGTGAAATCCTGCCCAACGTGCTGCCGGTTATCATCATCACCATGTCGACCACGATCGGCTGGATGATCCTCGAAACGGCGGGGCTGTCCTTCCTCGGGCTCGGCGCGCAGCCGCCGCAGGCCGACCTTGGTTCCATGCTCGGCGAGGGCCGCAAGATCCTCTTCACGTCGCCCCATGTGTCCATCATTCCCGGCCTGATGATCTTCGTGCTGGTGATGAGCATCAACCTGTTCGGGGATGGCGTGCGCGACGTGCTCGATCCGCGGCTGAAATCGGGTGCCCTGTCGCGCCCGGTCGCGCGCACGGCTGTGAAGCGCACCGACGTGCCTGAGGCACCCGCCGAACAGGATGCCGTGCTCGACGTGAAGGCGCTGCGCACCGAGTTCGAAATCGGCGGCGACATCTACAAGGCCGTCGGCGGCGTCGATCTCAAACTGCGCCAGGGTGAGTGTCTTGGCGTGATCGGCGAATCCGGCTCCGGCAAATCGGTGACGGCGATGTCCATCATGGGCCTGGTGCCGACGCCGCCGGGCAGGATCGCCGGCGGCGCGGCCTGGCTTGAGCATGAAGACCTGTTCGCCCTGTCTGATGAGCGCATTCGCCAGCTGCGCGGGTCGGCGGTCAGCCATGTATTCCAGGATCCGCTGTCGACGCTGCATCCGCTCTACACTGTCGGCTATCAGCTCACCGAAGCGATCATGGCGCATCAAGCCATGAGCCACGCTCATGCGACCGAGAAGGCGGCCAAGCTTCTTGAACTGGTCCGCATACCGAACCCGGCCGAGCGGCTGAAAGCCTATCCGCATGAATTATCCGGCGGCATGCGCCAGCGCGTCTGCATCGCCATGGCGCTCGCCAACGATGCCAAGGTGATCATCGCCGACGAACCGACCACGGCGCTCGATGTCACCGTGCAGGCGCAGATACTGTCGCTGATGAACACTCTGCAGGACGAGACCAATACGGCGACACTGTTCATAACCCATGATTTCGGCGTGGTGTCGGCGATCTGCGACCGCATCGCGGTCATGTATGCCGGCCGTATCGTGGAGACCGGAACGACGGAGGAAATCCTCGCGAACCCGGCCCATCCATACACGCGCAAGCTGATCGACTGCGTGCCTGTTCTTGGCGAGCCGGGTCGACGGCTCGATGCCATTGAAGGCCGTCCGCCGGTGGTCAACCGGCTGCCCGCCGGCTGCGCCTTCGCCGACCGCTGCCCCTATGTGCAGGCAGATTGCAGGTCCGGTGAAATCCCGCTAACGGAGTTGGGCAGGGACCGGGCGGTGCGGTGCATTCACCCGCTGACGGGGGAGGGGCCAAATGTCTGAGGAAGCGCTTCTCGCCATCGAAAACGCCGAGCGGATTTTCGGCGGCGGCCGCACGCTGTTCGGCACGCAGCTGCCTGCGGTTCACGCCGTGCAGGACATCACCATCGACGTGCGCAAGGGCGAAACGCTGGGCGTGGTCGGCGAATCCGGTTGCGGAAAGTCGACGCTGGCGCGTCTCATCGTCGGGCTCGATCGTCCCACCGGCGGCGCCATCACCTTTGACGGCCGCGACCTTGTCGCCGATGCCGCAAGCGACCCGCGGGCGCTCGCCCGCAAGGTGCAGTATGTTTTTCAGGACCCGGTATCTTCGCTCAATCCGAGGAAGACGATCCGATCCATTCTGGAAGCGCCGCTTATCCACCTGCTCGGCATGAACAAGACGCAGCGCGCCGAGCGCCTCACCGAACTCATGGACGCCGTCAATCTGGCGCCCGAGTTTCTCGACCGCTACCCGCACGAGTTTTCCGGCGGGCAGGCGCAGCGCATTGGCATTGCCCGGGCTCTGGCGGCGGATCCCGAGTTGATCGTGCTCGATGAGCCGGTCTCCGCGCTCGATGTATCCGTGCAGGCGCAGGTGCTCAACATTCTGGACGATCTCAAGGCGCGATTTGGCCTGACCTATGTGTTCATCAGCCACGACCTTTCGGTGGTGGAAAGCGTCAGCGATCGTGTCGCGGTCATGTATTTCGGCCGCCTGGCCGAGGTCGGCCCGGCGAAGAGCGTGTTTGCGGCCCCCCGCCATCCATACACGCACCTGCTTCTGAACTCGGCGCCTGCTCCCGGAAAGCGCTCGCTTGTGCCCGAGGATGCCAACACCGAGCTTCCAGACCCCTACAATCCGCCCCCAGGTTGTGCGTTCTATGCTCGTTGCCCGCGCGGAACTGACGAATGCCTGGCTGCAAGGCCGCCATTGCTGGCTGCGGCATCAGACCCGCTGCATCGCGCAGCATGTTATCATCCGCATGAAAAAACTAGCGCGCGATGACCGACCCTGCAGTGCCTGGCAACCAGCTGCCTCTTGTCGCCAGGCGGCGCAAGCGCCCCGACGCCGTTGCGGAACAGATTCGCGAGCGCATCATCGATAGCGGCCTGCAGCCGGGCGAGCGGTTGCCGCACGAATGGACCGAACCGGAAACCTGGAATGTCTCGCGCGGGACACTGCGCGAGGCGTTGAAGATACTGGAATCGCAGGGCCTGACCAGCAGCAAGACAGGTCCGGGCGGCGGCGTGTTTGTCACCTCCGTCGAGGCCGAATATGCGATCTCGCTGCTCGACAATCTCTTTCTCCACGAGCAGCCATCGATTGCCGACATCTATGCGATCCGCAAGGAGCTGGAGCCGCAACTCGCCGAAAGTCTGGCTGGTCGGCTGACGCCGGAGGCGATCGCCTCCCTGCAGGCAAAAATCAGGCTCTATGAGGACGAGCCTTCCAATGCCGAAGAAGAATACCGCCAGCGTCTCGCCGAACTCGACTTCCATGAAGAGCTGGCACGCCTGTGCGAGAACCGTCTTCTCGGTTTCCTGTGCCGGTTTCTGGTGAGCCTGCTGCGCGACATGACCGTTTGTCGCGACATCTACCAGCAACACAATCCCGAATTGCGTGAGACCGGGCTGCACTATCAGGTGGCGTTGCTGCGAACGATGAAAGCTGGCAATGTCGAGCGCGCCGGCGCGTTGATGCGCGAACACATGATCGCCGCCGAGACATACATGCTGGAGCGCGCCGAGGTCAGGCGGCGTTCGCGCAGGCAGGGCGCACCGTGAGCGCTGCGATCAAAACCATCCACGACGCCAATTGCCATTGCGGCTGGGACAACGGCATCGCGCCGGTCGCGACCGTGGCGCCGGGTGAGACGCTGCGTTTTGAGTGCAAGGACGCCGGCGACGGCCATTTCGATGCCAATTCGACCGCTGCCGACATCGCCACCATGGACCCGGGGCGGGTCAATCCCGTCACCGGCCCCATCTTCATCGATGGTGCGGAGCCCGGCGACTGCCTCAAGGTGACGATCGGCGATTTCGAACCGTCCGGTTTCGGCTGGACCGCGATCATCCCGGAATTCGGCTTGCTGGCGGATCAGTTCAGGGAGCCGCGGCTACACCTTTGGACTTACGATAAGACAGCCGAAAAGCCTGCCGCGTTCGGCAAGCACGCGCGCGTGCCGCTCAAGCCGTTTGCCGGCACGATGGGCGTGGCGCTCGCGGAGCCCGGAACGCACTCCGTCATCCCGCCGCGTCACGTCGGCGGCAATCTCGATATCCGCGACCTTTCGTCGGGCACCGTGCTCTACCTGCCGGTCGAGGTGGCCGGCGCCCTGTTTTCGGTCGGCGACACACATGCCGCACAGGGTGATGGCGAGATTTGCGGAACAGCGATCGAAAGCGCGATGAATGTCACGCTCACCTTCGATATCATCAAGGGCGCAGCACCGCTGTCTCCGCGCTTCGTGACGTCGGGGCCGGTAACACGCCATCTCGACGGCGCGGGCTACGAGGTTACCACCGGCGTCGGCCCCGATCTGATGACTGCGGCGCGTGACGCGGTGTCAGCCATGATCGACCATATCGCTGCCGAGCAGCAGATGACCCCGGAAGACGCCTATATGCTCTGCTCCGTTTGCGGCGACCTGAGGATCAGCGAAATCGTAGACGCACCCAACTGGGTGATGTCGTTTTATTTCCCCCGCGTCGTGTTCGAGTAATGCCGCCTAGGCGACGCGTTCGCCCGCACGCCAGACGGTTCTCACGACCGGTATGCCGTTGTCGAGACGCACACGCACCAGGTCGGCCCTGCGGCCTGTTTCTATCTTGCCCCGGTCGTCGAGGCCGACCGTGCGCGCCGGCGTTGCCGACACCGTGGCTATCGCCTGAGGCAGACTGATTGCCTCCACCTTGTCGGCCAGCGCGAAGGCGGCGTGCATCAGGCTGAAGGGAATGTAGTCCGACGAAAGCACATCCAGAATGCCGGCCTCTGCCAGATCTTTGGCGGCGATGTTGCCGGAATGCGAGCTACCGCGCACCACATTCGGCGCACCCATCAGCACGCTCAACCCCGCTTCATGCGAAGCGCGCGCTGCTTCGATCGACGTCGGAAACTCGGCCAGCCTCACGCCCTGCTCGATCGCTTCATCGACATGCGCCAGCGTTGCATCGTCATGGCTTGCCAGCGTCACGCCCGCGCCCCTGCAATGCTCGGAGATCGCCCTGCGATGCCGCGCGGCATATCGGTCCGATTGCTCCTTGCGTTTTGCCACATAGGCTTTGAATTCGGCGTCGGACATACCGCGCTTGGTTTTGTAATAGAGTGTGTACTGGTCCATCGTCTGGAACTGGCGCTGGCCGGGCGCGTGATCCATCAGCGAGGCAAGCCGAACCTGCTTGTCGTCCCGAAACGCGTCAAATTCGGTCAGCACGTCGGGCGCCGATACCTCACACCGAAGATGAATGAAGTGTTCGGCGCGCAATCGCCCGTCAGCCTGCGCGGCCTTCAGTGCATCCGCCAGAAGCCGCATTTCGCCGGCGACGAAGCCGCCGTCTTCATCGGAGCCCATACGCAGACAGTCGAACACGGTTGTGATGCCCGACGTTGCGATCTGCGCATCATGCGCCTGAATCGCCGCGACGGTGTTCCAACGCACGCCCGGCCGCGGCGAATAGTGGCCTTCGAGATGATCAGTGTGAAGTTCGACCAACCCGGGAATCAGATAGTCACCCTCAAGGTCTTCACCGAGACTCGAAATACCGGTGGCGATCTCCGCGATTCTGCCGCCGCTTATTCTGAGCGAGCCGTTCACGATCTCATCGTCCAGCACGATGCTGGCATTGCGGAGCACGGTTTCAGCGGGCATTTCACAGGTCCTTCCAGGGGCCGGGACGGTACGCACGCCCTATGCGATCTGCATGACGGTATTGCGACCGATAGCGGCGAAAAGGCGGCTGGGTGGCGCGGCCTCTAATTCGGCTGCTTCGGCGCGATGAGCTGCTGGCGAAGTTTGCTCGAGATATTGTCGAATACAAACACGACCGCAAGGATAAGAACGACCATATAGGCGACGTTTTCCCAATCCTGATTGGTGCGCATGGCTTCCCACAATTTTAGCCCGATACCTCCAGCCCCCACTGCGCCGATGATCGTCGCGGAGCGTGTGTTGGACTCCCAGAAATAGAGCGACTGTGCAAGGAAAACGGGAAGCACCTGGGGCACGACGCCAAAGCGCTGAACGCTGGACGGTGAAGCGCCGACAGAGCGCACGCCTTCTCGCTGCTTGTCGTCGATATTTTCGAGCGCTTCGGAATAGAGCTTTCCGAATGTGCCGGTGTCCGTGAAGAAGATCGCCGAGATACCTGCCAGCGGCCCGGGACCGAACGCGCGGGTGAAGAACAGTGCCCAGATCAGCATGTCCACCGAGCGCAGGAAGTCGAAGGTTCGCTTCGACACCTGGTTGAGGAACCGGTTCGGCATGATGTTGCGGGCTGCCATGAAGGCGAGTGGAAATGCGACGATGGTGGCCAACAGCGTACCGGCAAACGCCATCACAATGGTCTGCAGCAGTTTCAACCAGACGTCGTAGTGCTGCCATTCGCTGTTGTTCAGAATGTCATCCCAGGCAATTGCGAGGTTCGACCTGCCGGGGTCGATGCGCTCGCCCGAAACGATGAGCGATATCACCTCGTTGGCGGACTTGCCCCAGAAGGCCGAGTTGGTGTCGAACAGGAAATTCTCCCAGCCGAGGAAGCGGTGGCGCACCTTCACTTCGTCGCCTTCGATTTCCGCGCGTCCGGAAAAGCCGAACTTCACGATTACTTTGGCGCCCGGCGCTTTCTGCAACGCCCACTCCGGCAGAGCGCCGCGTACGGTGACGGCCTCGTCGAGCGTTATGTCGGCGATCATCGTTTCACCGCCGCGTGTCACGATAACCAGACCGGGCATAATCTCGATCGTGCCCGCGCCGCTCATGTCTGCAACGACGCGTACCACTTCTTCCTGTCTGAGCGTTTCGACTTCAGGGTCGGTATTCGAGGGCGCGAAGCCGCCGCTTGAGCCGGAAGGGGCCGCCGCGCCGCCGATGGTTCCCAGAAGGCTGTTCGAAGAACTGCGCGAGCCTCCGCCCGATACCGTCTGCTCCACAATGGTAACGGTACGCTCCACGACTGCCCGCTCCTTCAGGAGCCATTCGGGGTCGGGATCTTTGCCAGCCGGGTCGAAGCGGGGAAAATTCACCTCAAGGTGCTTTTCGCCGAACTCGATGTCGGGTCGCGACTCATAGGAGACCCAGTCGGCGAGGTAGGCGCCGGCAATGTCCCAGCGGCCTTCGGAAAAGACCGAGCCGATGGAAAAGAACCACCATGCGAAGGCGAAATAGGCGGCGGTCGAGGCGGCAATTGCGGCCTTCGAGATCAGCGACCCGCGCGATTTCGAGAACACCTCCGGGTGACGCTCCATCAGCGCGTCGCGTTCCGTGCGAGAAAATGCGCTCATGATCAGGGCCCGCGCCCGAATTCGAATGCCTGGTTGCCCACCAGCCGGCGTCGGAGATAAGCCGAAAGCTGGTCCACCGCGACTATGGTGAGGAAGAGAAGAAGCACGATCGCCAGCGTTTTTGCTTCATGCGTGCGGCTGATCGAAAGGCGAAGCGTCTCGCCGATGCCGCCGCCGCCGACCGCGCCGATGATGGTCGAAGCACGAACATTGATTTCGAAGCGCAGCAGCCCGTAGCTGAGGAAATTCGGCAGCACCTGTGGCACGGTGCCGAACCAGACGCGCTCGATCCAGTTGCCACCTGCAGCGCGCAGGCCCTCGTCGGGCTTCATATCGGCATTCTCGACCACTTCGAAAAACATCTTGCCGAGCGCGCCTATGGTATGGATCGAAACCGCGATAATGGCCGGAACGGCACCCAGCGAGAAAACCGCGAGGAAGAAGCCGGCGATGACGATTTCGGGGAAAGCCCGCAGCACTTCCATGAAGCGGCGCACGACAAACCGCAGCCAGCGATTTGCGGTCAGGTTCTTGGCGGCGACAAAACACAACACGAAACCGGCACCGAAACCGATCAGCGTCGAGACCAGTGCGATGTTGAGTGTCTCGATCATCTTGTAAACATATTCGGGCACGTAGAGCGTCTCGGTGAGATATACGCGCCCCTCGGGATAGTTGAACTTCAGGCTGCCGTCGTCATGGGGCGAGGGCAGGTTCCAGAACGCGCGCCACACCTCAAGCGGATCACGCGGCGTGAGCTGATCGATGAAACCGAAGAAATAGGGCAGACGCTCGAAGAACTTGCCGGCATTCGTCTCGTTGGCGAACCACAGCGAGCCCGACATCGCAAGCACGAGCACCAAAACCCCTCCCCAGGTGTACAGGCGGCGTCGGCCAGCGAGTTCCCGCCAGTGCCTTTCGACCGCCAGACATGCCTCAGACAGCCTGTTGCCACCGTGTACGGCTGATGCATCGGCGTTCATTATCGATCCTTCGATGGTCGCAAAATTGCGCTGCGCCGGGCGGAGTTGCCCGGCGCGCCGCGTCTGAGCCTGGGGTTAGGAACCGATCTTCGCTTTGCGAGCCGCAATGATGGCTTCGTAGAAGGCGGGCGTCACTTCAGTGAAGCTCTTGTAGTCGCCGCCCTGGATCGCGGAGAAGCAATCCGGATCGCTCTCCGGCAGCTTCATCATGAAATCCTTGAACTTGCCCTTCATGTCGGCATCCATCGAAGTGCGTACGACGATCGGGCCGTTCGGGATAAGCGGGGACTTCCACAGCTCCACGAGATCGTCCATGTCGAGGATTCCCTTGTCGACCATCTTTCGCAGGTTGCCCGAGCTGTAGCCGTCGTAGAAATCTCCGACGCCCGATGCCCAGGTGGTGCCGGCGTCAAAGGTACCTTTCACGACTTCAAGCACGAGGTTTTCATGGCCGCCGCCGAAGCCGGTGTCGCTAAAATACTCACCAATCGACATGCCGACATCACTGGGCAGCGTGACGGAGGGGACGAGAAAGCCGGAGGTGGAGTCCGGGTCCGCGAAACCGAGCTTCTTGCCCTTCATGTCCTCCAGCTTCGTCATGCCGGAATCCTTGCGGGCCACCATCACCGAGTAGTAGCCGGTGGAACCGTCGGTCTGCACGGTGGTCAGGATCGGCTCAACGGCGTTCGGGTCTTCCAGATAGACCTTGGCGTAGCCTGAAGCACCGAGCTCGGCATAGTCGAGCGTGCCGCCGAGCAGGCCCTGGATCACGCCATCATAGTCGGCGGCTGGGAATAACGACACCTTCTCCACGCCCAGAACTTCGGGAAGCGTGTCGACGAGGCACTGGAAATTGCGCAGACGGTCGGCTTCGTTCTCGCCGCCCAGAATGCCGATGCGGAAGTCCTTTTCCATCGCATGGGCCGAACCTGCCATCGTTGCGGAGGCGGCCACGGCCGCCATAAGTGCTTTCCTGATCATGGATATTCTCCTGTTCGTGCCGGCCGCGCCGGCGGTGGGTTTCTACTCAATTGGCCGTCGCGGGGGCCGGCCGACCCGGGACGTCAGGCCCCGACCAGTGCCGGTTCGCGCTGTCCCGCAGGATGGTGCGCCCTTGCTCTGCCGATGCTGGTCGAGGTGATGCCTTCCGAAATCTCGTCATCATCTGCGCCGTAGATCGTGCGCACGGCGTCCTGCGTGAGGAGTGACGCAGGGCCGTCGAAGAGCACCTTGCCGCCGGCCATGCCGATCACGCGCTCGCAATAGCTGCGCGCCGTATCGAGCGTATGAAGATTGGTAATGACCGTCAGGCCTTCGCGCCGGTTGATATCGGCCAGCGAGTCCATGACGATCTTGGCATTGAGCGGGTCGAGCGATGCGATAGGCTCGTCCGCCAGAATGACCCTTGGCTGCTGCATAAGCGCCCGGGCAATCGCCACGCGCTGCTGCTGGCCGCCCGAGAGCGTGCCGGCGCGCTGTAGCGCCGTCTGCGCAATGCCCAGCCGCTCAAGCGCGGCAATTGCCTCGATGCGCTCTTCGCGTGTGAACAGATTGAGCAGGTTGAGCGCGGTGCTGCGATGATTGAGACGGCCGAGCAGAACATTGGTCAGCACATCAAGCCGCGGCACCAGGTTGAACTGCTGGAAGATCATCGCGCAGTCGCGCTGCCAGGCGCGAAGTCCGGAGCCGCGCAGCGCGGATACTTCCATGCGGTCAAAAAAGATCGCCCCCACAGAGGGATCGATAAGGCGGTTGATCATGCGAAGAAGGGTCGATTTGCCGGCGCCGGAGCGGCCGATCACGCCAACCATCTGTCCCTGAGGGATTTCGATCGTGACGTCGTTCACGGCAATAGTCTTGCCGAAACGTCGCGTGACGTTGGCGATCTTCAGCATGTTGGCCCACCCCGGTAGCGCGCCTTTTTCAGCGCTTTCGTGGGTTCGCTACCGGACCTGCATGAAGCTGCGATGTCACGACTGTGACGGTTTGTTAACGGTGCACAGGGCGAGCGAGCTATGCCTGTTCATCGCCGGGCCGGTTGCCGTAAAGCGGGGTACGTAACGCGCGCGAATTCCACCAGCCGGCCACCGCAGACCGGACTAGACTTCGTACTTTTCGAGAAACTGCTTGGCTGAGAGCGAGCGGAAATCACCCAGTGCGTCGCGCAACTGTCGGTGGGTCCAGTTCCACCAGGCGAGCGCCTGATAACGCTCCGCGATGGATGCTTCGAAGCGCGCGCGGATCGGTTTCGCCGGTACGCCGCCGACGATCGTGTAGGGCGCGACATCCTTGGTCACGACCGCGCCGGCGCCAACCACCGCACCGTCGCCGACGGTAACACCAGGCATCACCGTAGAGCCGTGCCCGAACCACGTGTCGTTGCCGACCCGCACCAGGTTTTCCCTCCGCCAGTCGAAGAATTCGGTCTCATGACTGGCGTCGTCCCAATAGTCGGAGGCCCGGTATGTGAAGTGGTGCAGCGTCGGGCGCCAGGTCGGATGGTTGGTCGCGTTGAAGCGTACATTGGACGCGATATTGGCAAACTTGCCGATTTCGGCGCACCAGGCGCTGCAATCCTGCATCATGTAGGAATAGTCGCCAAGGACGGTGTCATGTACGCGGCAGCGATCGGCGATTTCGGTGTAGCGGCCGAGAGTCGAACCGGAGACTTCGGCGGTCGGATGAATGAGGGGTTTTTCGCTGTATTTGGTCATGCCGCGGCCTCTCGGGGTGCGAACTCCGTTACGTCGATGATGCGGTCGGCGACTGCTTCGCGCACCTCTTGATCGTGAAAGATTCCGAGAAGCGCCACGCCGGTGCGCTTCTTTTCCGCGATCATGTCGGTGACGACCTGCCGGTTGGCCGCGTCCAGCGAGGCTGTCGGCTCATCGAGCAGCAAAACTGGGTGGTCGGTGATAAAGCCACGCGCGATGTTGACGCGCTGCTGCTCGCCACCGGAGAAAGTCGCCGGTGGCAGCTCCCACAGGCGCTCCGGCAGATTGAGCCGGCGCAGCATGTCGCGTGCGCGCGCCTCTGCCTTTTCGCGGCCTGTGCCTCGTGAAACCAGAGGTTCTGCGACAACATCGACTGCTGCCACTCGCGGAATGGTGCGAAGGAACTGGCTGACATAGCCGACCGTGTCCCGTCGGATTGCAATCACCACACGCGCGTCGGCTTTTGCGAGATCAACGAGTTCGCCGTGATGACTGACGATGATCTGGCCGGTGTCGACGGCGTAGTTGCCGTAGAGCATCTTCACGATCGAGCTTTTTCCTGCACCCGAGGGGCCGCCGAGCACGGCGCATTCGCCGGCCCGAAGCGAGAACGAGACATTCTCCACGACGCCAAGCCGCACGCTGCCACGCATATGCATGGTAAAGCTCTTGCCGACACTGGAAACGACGAGCGGAGTAGCCATTGTCACATCTTTCTCCCGCACTTGATCTGCTCCAAAACACGGCTCCCACACATCGAAACCATGCGGCTACACCTGCAGGATCGAGGAAACGAGCAACTGCGTATAGGGTTGCCGCGGGTCATCCAGCACTCGGTCGGTGAGCCCGGTTTCGACCACCACGCCGTCTTTCATCACCATCATGCGGTGCGAAAGTAGCCGCGCCACGGCGAGGTCATGCGTGACGACGATGGCCGCGAGCCCAAGCTCGGACACGAGCCCGCGCAACAGATCGAGCAGCCGCGCCTGCACCGATACGTCGAGCCCGCCGGTCGGCTCGTCCATGAATATAAGGCGCGGGCTGGTCACCAGATTGCGAGCGATCTGAAGCCGCTGTCGCATGCCGCCGGAGAAGGCGCGAGGCTGGTCGTCCACCCTGTCTTCGGCGATCTCGACGCGCTCCAGCCAGTCGGTCGCCGCTTCGCGGATGCGACCATAATGCCGGTCGCCGATCGCCATCAGTCGCTCACCGACATTGGCGCCGGCCGATACCGTCATACGCAGACCATCGGCCGAATTCTGGTGAACGAATCCCCAGTCCGTGCGCATCAGGAAACGCCGCTCGGCTTCGCTCATGCGGTAGAGGTCGCGCCAGGCATCGTCGCGCATGCGATAGGAAACGGTGCCGGACGATGGCGGCAGCCGGGTCGAAACGCAGTTGAGCAGCGTGGTCTTGCCTGAGCCGGATTCTCCGACAACAGCCAGCACTTCCCCGGGCCACAACTCGAAGCTCACTTCGTTGCAGCCGACGCGCGAACCGTAGGACTTTGACAGGGATGTCACGCGCAGAAGCGGTTCGTCTTTCATTCCGCTGCCTCCGTGGAATCGGCGGCCAGCTCTCGTCTGTGCCCCTCGCCTATTCGCGTTTCGCAGTAATCGGTGTCGGAACAGACGAACAGGCGCTCCCCGCGATCGTCGAGGATAACCTCGTCGAGATAGATGTTTTCTGCTCCGCACAGCGCGCAGGGCTTGTCGAACTTCTGCACCTCGAACGGGTGGTCTTCGAAATCGAGGCTCACCACGTTGGTATAGGGCGGAATGGCGTAGATGCGTTTCTCGCGCCCGGCGCCGAATAGCTGCAGCGCAGCCGACATGTGCATTTTAGGGTTGTCGAATTTCGGCGTCGGCGAGGGGTCCATCACATAGCGCCCTTCCACCTTAACCGGGTAAGCGTAGGTCGTGGCAATGTGCCCGTGGCGCGCGATGTCCTCATAGAGCTTCACGTGCATGAGCCCGTACTCCTCGAGCGCGTGCATCTTGCGCGTCTCGGTCTCGCGCGGCTCCAGAAAGCGCAGCGGCTCCGGTATAGGCACCTGATAGACCAGCACCTGCCCCTCGCTGAGCGGATGTTCGGGGATGCGGTGCCGGGTCTGGATCACCGTCGCTTTGGCGGAGGAGGTTGTAACCGGTACGTTGGCCACCTTTTGAAAGAAGGCCCGAATGGAGACGGCATTCGTCGTATCGTCGGCGCCCTGGTCGATCACCTTCAGCGTGTCGTCCGGCCCTATAATGGAGGCGGTCACCTGTACGCCGCCGGTGCCCCAACCGTAGGGCATTGGCATTTCGCGGCTGGCGAACGGCACCTGATAGCCGGGGATGGCGATTCCTTTCAGGATGGCGCGCCGGATCATGCGCTTCGTCTGTTCGTCCAGGTAGGCGAAATTGTATTGCGCAATGTCTGTAGTCATTCCGCCGCCTCCCGATGGCCGGCCTCGTTGCCGCTGGACACCTCGGAGCGCATACGTCGTACCAGATCGAGTTCGGCCTGGAAGTCGACATAGTGGGGCAGTTTCAGATGCTCTACGAAGCCGGTGGCCTGCACATTGTCGGAATGCGAGATGACGAATTCCTCGTCCTGCGCCGGTGCAACGACGTCTTCGCCAAGCTCGGATGCGCGCAGTGCCCGGTCGCACAGCGACATCGCCATCGCCTTGCGCTCCGACTGGCCGAAGACCAGCCCATAGCCGCGTGTGAACTGCGGCGGTGTCTTGGCGGAGCCTTTGAATTGGTTGACCATCTGGCACTCGGTCACCTGTATGCGGCCGAGTGGAACGGGGAAAGGCAGTTCGGGCACGTCGAGTTCAAGGTCGATCTCGCCAATACGGATCTCGCCTACGAAGGGGTGGCTGCGCGCATAGCCGCGCTGTGTGGAATAGGCGAGTGCCAGAAGGAAACCTTCGTCGCCGCGCGCCAGTGCCTGCAGTCGCGCATCGCGATCAAGCGGAAATTCAAGCGGCTCGCGGGAGATGTCGGCAACCGTCTTTTCGGCTGGAACGGAGCCGTCCTCTTCGATCAGCTCATCACGTGCAAGAATGTCGGTCACGCGCGGCATGGGCTCCTCGTCGACGTCACGCGTTTCAGGCGTTTCAGGGTCGATCCCCGCAGCGATCTCCGGTTCCAGCAGCCGGTGCGTGTAGTCGAATGTCGGACCCAGCAACTGACCGCCTGGAATGTCCTTGTAGGTCGCCGAAATACGCCGCTCGACCAGCATCGAACCCGTGTCTGCCGCGCGCGTGTAGCCGAAACGGGGTAGGGTGGTGCGGAAGGCGCGCACCAGGAACACAGCCTCGATCATGTCGCCGCGCGCTTGCGTAATGGCGAGCGCTGCCAGTTCTCTGTCATAGAGCGAACCTTCCGCCATCACCCGGTCAACGCCTAGCGCCAGTTGCTCGACGATCTGGTCGAGCCTGAGCGCCGGTACGGAACGGTCGCCCCGTCGCCGGTCCGCCAGAAGCCGGTGCGCATTGCGGATTGCCGCTTCGCCGCCTTTCACCGCGACATACATAATCAGTCTCCGTTTGAATGGTTGATGCGCGTGCTGCGCGGAAGGCCGCAAACCGCATCGGGCCCGGCAAGGAGGATGTCCACGCCGCGCGGGAAGCGCGCGCGGTTCTGTTTCCATTGCTCGGCAAAGTGGCGCGGCAGCGGTGCCGGCGCGATATCCGCGTGGCCGCGAATGCCGGGTCCGGTGAGCCGCAGCGAATCGCCGGCATCGAAGCCGGCTACCTGCATGATGATTGTCGCTGACCGGTCAGGATATTCATGGCTCCCTTGCGCGAAATTTTCGAGCGCTATCAGCTCCGCCGGGTTGGATGAAAAGACAAAATGCGCTTCCGATGATGTCCGGACGATCGGCGCGCCCGTATGGAAAGCGAGCCATGAGCCGACGGCTTCCGAAACGGTTAGCGCTGTGTCCAGCCACACCGGTGTGTCATGGTCGCAAAGCGTCAGTGCGATCGCGCCCGCACTCGGCGAAAGCGGTGCCGGCGGGGTCGGCAGGTCGATGAGAGTCTGCAAGGTTCCCGGCCGCGCCATCGCTTCCATGATGCGGCGAAAGGTGCCTTGCGCACCGAACACGGGCTCGGCAAACGCACCGCCCACGCTGTCGAGATCGCCGGCCATCAATCCTCTCCACGAACCATCGTGAAGAAATCGACTCGCGTTGCTGCGGTCCGCTCCTTCGTTTGCGCGTCTCTGGCGGAAAGTTCGCGCGCCAGCGGCTCGATGATGTTTGCCGCAAGCTTCGTCTGCAGGTTCACATCTTGCCAAAGTGCATCGAATAGGGCCGCGATGCGTGACTTTTCCTTGTCGCGGCCAAGAGCGTATGAGTGGCCGACCGCGCCGCCTGCGAGCTTCACTGTCGACCGTGTCACCGTGACTTCCCCGACATTGAAAGGCGATCCGCCGCCGCCTATCCGTCCGCGCACCGTGACGAGACCGGTTTCAGGACCGCGAACGATTTGGTGCTCGGCTTCCAATCCCGCGCTGTCCCACAAGACCTTCAGGCGTTCACCCGGCGCGCGTGCTAAAACGGCCATGTTGGCCCGACGCTGTGCCTGCTTTTCGGTTTTTCCGCGCAAGGCGTTCTCCACTTGTATCCATATTTGTCTAATTATATAGACAAATAAACAAATCGCGCGCACCGTGTAAATGCTCGGTGTGACGCTGGCATGACAGGAGGCGGTATTTGGATCAGATGACGCCCGGAAAGATTCAACGCCGCAGCGGCGTAGCGCTCTGGCGGCAGATCGCCGACCGCATGCGCCAACTTGTCTCAGCGGGCGCTTTCGGGGAAACGGGCAAGCTGCCGCCCGAGTTGCTTCTGGCCGAACAGTTCGGCGTCAACCGTCACACCGTCCGCAGCGCGATTGCGCTTCTGGTGCAGGAGGGCGTGCTGCGAAGCGAGCAGGGGCGAGGCACTTTCGTCCAGGCACGTCCGCGCCTTTCCTACCCAATTGGTATGCGCACCCGTTTTTCGGATGGCCTCGCCGGCCAGACGCAGGAGCGTATCGGCGTTCTGATTTCCAGCCAGCGTGAGCCCGCCGGCACGGCTGTTGCCCAGGCGCTGGGCATTCCGGAGGGCGCACCGCTTATCAGGCTGGAAACGCGCGCCGAAGCTGATGGCCGGCCGCTCATGCGCAGCACGAGCTGGTTCGATGCGATCCGCTTCGCCGGCATCGACGACAGTTACGCCGCAACCGGGTCAATCACCGCCGCGCTGAAGGAACTGGGCATCGAAGACTACACCCGCCAGTCGACGACGGTGACTGCGCAGCTTGCGGACATCGGAGACCTCGACATTCTCCGCCTCTCGCCCGGTGCTGTGGTTCTGGTTGCCGAGGCCGTGGACGCAGATATGGCCGGCTGGCCGATTCAGTTCCTGCGAACGCGGTTTTCGGCCGACCGTATCGAACTCAGAATCGGACAGGGCGCTTGAGCGCTCAGCCTCCGGGACGCGCTTCCAGATTGAAGATGTCGAGCGAGCCTTTGAGGGTATTGCCGCGGCTCAGCGTGGCCGCCCCGCGTGTTGCTGCGCCGCCACCGATATCTTTCAGCAGTTGCCCGAAATCGCGCGCGCCGGAGGCAGCCTGAGCGCGCGTCTGCGTGCCAATCTGGTTGAGGAAACTCAAGTCGCTGTGAACCGAGTTGAGGCCGGCTTCGCGCATAACCAGCACGAGCCGCCAAAGCCCCGCTCCCGCATCGGCAATGTCGCCCAGCGCGCCCTTGATGTTGTCGCCGCGCTGGAAGCGCAGACCAAGCATGTGCTTGATCGAGAAGTTCGGTCCGATCAGAAGCATGTCCACGTCTACGGCTTTGGCCGACTGGTTGTCGATGCTGAAGATGAGCTGATCGCCGCGCGCCAGAACCGGAACGGCTGAGCGTTCGAGTTTGCGCGGTGGTCCGCCACGCGCGCTCTGCTGTTCGAGCCCGAAGCGCACCTTGCCGCGGTCGAGCTCTGACAGCGCAGATAGCTGCGCGAGGCTGGTTGCCCGGAACACGGCGACGAGGTTTTCGCGCAGTTGCAACAGCTGCTCTGGCGTCATTCCGCCCGCCAGCCCGATCGAGTGCGGCATCTGGCTAGCGGCTATCGGCAGTTCGCCGCCCGGCGGAAGGAACCAAAGCCGCGGCTCGTCGCCGCCTTCGTTTGGATATAGCTCCCTGGGTGACGCCACGAGCAGCCGAAGGTCAGCCTGGTCGCCCTGCGCAACCAGCATAAGATTGGCGGGAAGTTGCTCGTCGGCAGCAATCTTCTCCACCTCGCGACGCGCATAGGCTGCGGCGTCGTTTTGCGCGCTGCCCGGCAGCAAGCCGAGTTCGATACGCAGCCGGAACGACAGCGGTTTTTCCACGATGCGCGCCACGGTGCCGGCCGGCAGCCTGGAAAGTACCGGAGCGGTCAGCCCTGCATAACGCGCCGGTGTGGCTTCCGCCGTCAGAGGATCGTTGGTCCTTACCCGCAGGAAACCGAGCGCTTGTGCAAGGTCTGCCAGTGGGTCCGGCAACAGCGCGAGAATGGCGCCGCGCTCCAGACCCTGCAGCGCTCCCGCCCTGATCAGCACCTTGCCGCCATCGATCTCGGTTGGCCACGCCAGGCGCGGCGCCCGGCCCGTTGCGCCGAACACCACGCGGTCGAGCGCGCCTTCAAAGAGCGGTGTCGGTTTGGTGAAATTCCCGGCCGCATATCGGTGCAGGATGCTCTGTGCCAGCTCGCGATAGGTAATACCGGGGTTCTTCGCCAACACGTCGAGCATGGTATAGCTGAAAAGCCCGTAGGTTTTTGCCTGTTCGTCACCGCGCGGCAGCGGAAGCTCCGGCGTCTTCTCGATCGTCTGGGCTGCGTAGAATGCAACCATGCCGCCCCTGTTCCCGTTACTCTCGCCGACCGTCAGTGTTGCCTCGCGCTCTACGGCGCTATCGAAATCGGGAGGCCCTCCGGTTCCGCTTGGCTCCGGCAGCCAGCGATACTGCGTGCCTTCGGGTTCCGCGCCGGAGGCGCGCGTTGCGGTGCTCGAATGGCAGCTGTCGAACACGATGAAGACAAAGGCGCCTCTGTCGCGGATCGCGTCGAGTGCCGCGCCCAGATCGTCGTCCACCAACGCGTTGGGATAGGCGCCGTTTTCGGCGGGTCCGGTATCGGAGGGCAGAAAGATCTCGTCCAGCCCGTCCGGCTCCGTGCGCGGATCGCGTGCCCGCTGTCGCGAGCCATGGCCGGCAAAGTGGATGTAGACGAAATCGCCGACCGAAACCTTGTTCGCCAAAGCGCTGAGCCGGTCGTCGATTTCCCGCAGGGTCGGCGTACCGTCTGCGATGATATCGCCGTTGGCGAGAATGGTCATGCGTTCGCGGCTGAAGCCGAGTTCCGGCGTCGCCAGAAGATAACGCGACATGAGGTCGGCATCGTTCGCTGGCCCGTTGAGAGCAGCGCTCTCGCCCAGCCGCGGATAGTCGTTCACCGCGACGAAGAGGGCGAACTTCTCTGCCCATGCCTGAGTCGTCGGCAGCGATGAAAAAAGGCAAACAGCGCTGACCAGTACTGCCAGGCGTAGTTTCGCCTGGCAGGTCAGCCTATTCCGGGCGGATGATTTCGACATCGCTAGCAAGCACAAAATGGTCTTGCCCGTCGCGCTTGAACCGCAGCCATTCCTGATCCTCGATCATCGCTTTTTCGAATAGGGTATTGTCACCCGCCGGCGGGAATACCTGGCCGGAATTGAGTGCGAATTTGCGCTCGCCGACTGTTGGCGGTTCGCTGCCGAAAATTGGCACCGGGTCCGGCCGCGCATTTGCAATTTGCGTTCCGGCCGTCAACGGTCGCCAGATCGCCGGTGCGGGTCCCCGCATGGTGGTCAGGTCGCCCGTATCGACACTGGCCACATCCACTGGCGGTTGAAACTCGGGCAGAAGGAAAAAGAACTCGCCCTTTTCCAGGTCGAGCTGGTTTGTGACGAACAGCCCGTTCGACTCCGCCGCGCTGCCGAGTTCGCGGCGTAGCTTGCCGTATTGCGGCGTCTGCTCGCCGGTGCGGGCGGTCAGCGCCAGAAAGTTCCCGAGCTCCGTGCCGCTCAGATAGGTGTCCCGGCTCTGATCCGCAGTTTCGCCATTCGGTCCGGGCAGGCCGTTGATTGCGCGTACGAACATATCGGCGAAGCGCCCATTGTCGGCCACCTCTTCGCCGGCAAGCCCAGCGGTGATGATCTGCCGCGCCGGCCGCGCCATTTCGCGGTTGCGGGTGACCGAGGGGTTGGCGCGGGTGTTGGTGAAAATCGTGCCGGCGAAGCAGCTGTCCAGCACCAGAAGCACATGCCGGGTGCGCATCTGGCGCAGATGCACGCCGAAGGTCCGCAGCGGCATTGCGGACTTGTAGAAACCGCGCAGGTCCTGATCGAGGGTCTCGGAATCGATGTCTAGCACCGGCGCATCGACGCCCAGCAGATATCCCTCGCCGTCGATTGTCATGCCATGTCCGGCATACCAGATCAGGATGCGCGAGTTTTCGTCGTAGCCGTAGTCGTCGATGAAATCCTGGATTGCGTCGCGCAGCCGCTCCCCTGTCAGGTTCGGGTCGTCATAGAGGATGACCTCGAAGCCCTTGCTTTCCAGCTCACGCGCAACCTTGCGGGCATCGCTGACCGCAAAATTCAGGCGGCGCTGCTTGCGGTATTCGTTGATGCCGATGACCAGCGCATAACTCTTCCTGTCCTCGTAGAGGTCGACCGCCGACCCGTCATTGAGGAAGAGCTTGATGGATTGCGCCTGTGATGCGCCGGAAGCGCAAATGGCTGCGATCAGCCCAAATGCGAGCGCCAGTCTCTTCATGCCCACGCCATGTAATCCGGCCTGAGGCCGAACCTCCAACCTTGCAGTCACTCTGTTTTGACCGCATTATTTGCCCGGCCATAGTTTCTGTCCACAAACTTGGTTTCAAGATGGCGGGAGGAAATTTCGATGAGGCGCGTTTTTCTTTTGCTCGCCGCCATCGTCCTCGCATTGTCGGTCGTTGGAGCGCGCGCGCAGCAGGCCTGCGAGGAGGCTACGACCGGCGCCTGTTATCCCGAGTACATCACGATCAGCGCTCTCACCGCTACGGATAGCGGGTACACTGCGATTGCGGCCGCCGGTAGCGACCTTGAGGTGCTGCGCCTCGATCCGGACGCCAATATCGTCGACCGGTTCCGGCTGCCGCCGCCCGATTGGCTGCCCAACCGGACCAACATGCCCGCGATTGACAAACTCGTCACGGGCGCGGCCGGCTCGGTTATGGGGGTTGGCACGGTCACTTCCGGCAATCAGCAGATCGGTGCTGTGTTCTACCTGTCGCCCGACAACCGAACCCAGTGGTCCGCGGCTCTCTTCGTTGATGCCGAAAGCAGCGTCATACTCTATTCCGGCGCCTATGACCCTGCCGAAATGCGGTACCTTGTCGTCGGTCGCCATACCAATGGGGCGGACACGGGCTCGTGCTCGAAATGGTCGCGCGGGCTCATTCTGTCGATCCCCGAAAGTGACATCACCAACCTTGCCGCCTATTTTGAAGGACCGCAGGAAGCCGGGCTGGAGAACCGCGTCGCCTTCTACGATATCGCGCCGACCGGCAACCGCGGCGAGTTTGTGGCAGCCGGCTTCGCGACGGCGCCGGCGCCGGGCGGCGGCTGCCAGGACAATGCGGTTGCCGTGCAGGTGAGAGGCGGTGCGGCGTCGCAATGGTCGGTCAGTCCCCGCTTTCAGATCGGCTCGCCGGACGAGAACGAAGTGGCTTTCGCCGTATCGGCACTCGACAATCGTACCTTTCTGATCGCCGGTCAGGGCATCGATACGCAAACCGGCGCACGTGCCGCGCTCCTGGCCGAGTTCGGCTTTTTTGGCGCCGCCCCCGCGCTGCGCAACGATCCGTTCCCCGATGATGGTTCCGACGGCTCTGGCGGCGACCGGTACCGTGCGCTTACGAAGCTGAGCAGCGGTTCAGTCGTCGTCTCCGGTTCGGTGTCGGAAAGCCGCCAGGCGCGCAATCAGGGTGTGTGGCGCGTACAGGCGCCGGGTATGGGGCCGGCAAGCCCGCTCAACTTTGTTACGCGCGAAGTTGGCTCCGATATTTTTGCTACCGCGCTCGGGTCCGATGGCCGCGTGCTCGCAGTCGGACGGCATGGCGCCGGCCGTGGCGATGTCGGCTGGATGGGCTTTGTTTTCGGGCAGAAGCTGGTTGTCGACCGCCGCGCTCCGGACCCGAATCTGGAGCTCTTGACCTCGCAGCAGGCACGGGCCGGCGGCCTCTCACTCAGTTCCGGCGAGCTGTCGGCCGGATACGGTTTCCGCGATCTGCGTTTTGGTGCAGGCCTCGAATACGAGGTGCGTTTCACGCTCGACAAAGCAACGGAGGTGGCAGCGTCCGCCCTGCCGCTTGACGGCGATCTCGACCTCGTGCTGGTGGACGCCAATGGAAGCGTGCGTGCTATCTCGTCCAATCGCGGCAGTGCGGGAGAATTCGCGATAGCCGACCTGGAGCCGGGCGACTACACGCTGAAGGTTGTCGCGATTGCAGAGGTCAGCGAATACGAACTGCGCATACGCTCCGGCCAGTCGCTTTCGGCACCGGTGCTCGACAGCCTGAATGCGCTGCATCGCGATGGTCGCAACAAACTTGCCGAGATGCTCGCGGGGGGAGGATATCTCAGCCCGGCCAGTGCCGATATTGGTTTTGGGGCTGCCGCACTTGCCTCGTTGCTTGCTTATTACAACTCGTTCAACACCGTCATCGATGTCGCGGGCGTGCAGCAGTTCATCGCCCAGGCCAGTCTTGCGGTGGATGAATAGCCTGCGTCCTATTCGAACCAGAATGTCGTTGTGTCGACATTGCCGTCAGCGTCGGTCACGGCGATGTCTATTTGGCCGCGCCCTGAAATCGCCGCCCAATGCTCGCCTGTCCGTTCCGGTGCAAGCACTTCCCCCAGCACCGTCCAGCGGTAAGGCGGACGTCCCCCTGCTACCTTGAGCGGCAGCGAGATGGTTTCGCCTTCGCTGCGCCGTGCGGCGATCTGCGCGCCCGCGCGCGGATAGAGAATTTCGAGCGGCTCGCGCGTTTCATAGGCGGGTGTCGATCCGAACCGTCGCAGCCTTTCAGGCAGGGATCGCGGGCTGGCGAGCGCACCGAGCGGCTTGCGCCCGGCGGCCGCGCCTTTTGGGGGTACCGGCAGGGCATCGAACACCTGCATCATCACCGGCGCCGCAGCAGACACGCCATAGGCGCCAAGATGCGGGGCACCATCCGGCCTGCCGATCCACACGCCGACTGTATGCAGCTTGTCAAAGCCAACTGCCCACGCATCGCGAAAGCCATAGGATGTTCCGGTCTTGAAGCCGATGCGCCGCGAGCCGTCCTGAGCCGCGAGCCGCGCCCGGCCTGCCGGTGGCGGCACGTCGGCCAGAATATCGGCAACAGCGTTGGCCGCGGCCGGGCTGAAGAGATTGCCGAGCGATCGCCGCCTGTCTTGCGGCGCCAGGCGCAGTTCCTTGAGTTCGCCCTCATTGGCGAAGGCGGAATAGAGCCAGGTGAGCTGCTCCGGCGATACGCCGACACCGCCGAGCGCGATGGCAAGGCCCGCTTCCGAATCCGACGCACCCAGTGCCAGCGGCTTGCCCACGGTGCGGAAGCGCGACAGGAACGCAGGTATGCCGACGGCGTCGAGCAGCATCACCGGCACGGTGTTCTTCGACAGGATCAGCGCCTGCCGCATTGAAACGTCGCCCGAGAAAACGCCATCCGCATTGTCGGGCCGGTAGCCGGCGATGTCGATTGGCTGGTCGGCAACGATCGTGTCGGGGTGCACGATGAGCTGCTCGAACGCCATCGCATAGATGAAGGGTTTGAGCGCCGAGCCCGGCGAGCGCACCGCGCGCACCAGATCGACATAGCCGTTTCGAGCCCGCGAGCCCGGCGCGCCGGAACCGACATAACCGACCACCGCTCCGTCCTCGTTGCGGATCACCATAATGGCGATGTTGACGCCGGGATCGCGCCCGCGAAGGGCCTGGGCGGCTATCTGCTCGGACTTCTTTTGCAGCCTGGCATCGAGAAGTGTCTCGATTGGACCGGAGCCGTCCCGGGCTTCCTGGCGATGGCCCATGTGGAAGGCGTGGTTTGGCAGGGCATTGCCCTGGATCGTAACGTGTCGCTCCGCCGCACGTAGCGCCGCACGTTTGTCGACGACGCCGCGCGCCGCCAGATTGGCAAGAACCCGGTCGCGTGCCGCCTGCGCGGCTAGCGGTGCGCGGTCAGGGCGCCGCGCCTCCGGGGCCTGAGGCAACGCAACGAGTAAAGCTGCCTCTGCCACCGAAAGCTCGGCAGGCTCCTTGCCGAGGTAGACGAGCGCCGCGGCGCGCACGCCCTCGATATTGCCGCCAAACGGTGCTGCCGTGAGATAGGCCTGCAGAATCTCATCCTTGCCGAGATGCCGCTCCAGCTTCACTGCGCGCAGTGCTTCCAGCGCTTTGGCCTGCAACCCGCGCGCTCGCGGATCGTATAGCCGTACCAGTTGCATTGTCAGCGTCGATGCACCTGACACGATGCGCCCATGTCGGATTGCCTGTCCGACCGCGCGAAAGGCAGCCGCGACATCCACGCCCCTGTGCGACCGGAAATTGCGGTCCTCATAGGCGATCAGCATATCGAGATAGGCGGGATCGATCTCTTTGAGTTGGGCCTCAAATCGCCACTTGGCATCGGCAGAAAGATGCCCCCCGAGAATGGTGCCGTCTTCGCCCACGACCAGCCTGGCATCCTGCGCAAGCCGCTCCGGATCCGGCAGGTCGACATGGCGCACGGCAAGTTCCGCGGCGCAGGCAAGAGTCAGAAATACCAGCGCCGAATGCGCAAAGAGCCGCGCCGCATGTCGGGCGAGTGTCACCTGCGTGGTCCTGCGGGAATACCGACTTCAAGCCGCGCTGCCTGGCTCAAGAGCGTATTGCCCGGAAAATCGAGCGGATCGATCGTAGTTGCCGGGAACAGGAATGTGCCCGCCGACGAGACGCTGACCACAAAAGCCTGGCGGACCTCGGGTGCGTCGTCCGCAGCCTGGTTTCCCTCGCCATTGAGCGTTTCCACCGCACTGCTCGATTTCGGCACGACGATTGCGCGCCAGCTCTGCGGGTCGGCATTGACGGCGCGTACATTGCCCACTGCCGAGAAACCTTCGAGGTCGCCATTCGGCGTCACCGACGTTAGATCGGGCGAGGCGAGCGTGAACGCGCTCGGCAGCAGCGCCTCGATCGCGAGCGGCCCGTATGTGAATCCGAGATCGGACAGGTTGTCGTCCTGGAACCGGGCGAGCGCTTCGGCCGACACTTCCAGCACCACGACGAGCATGTCGCCCACCTCCAGCTGCTCGCGCGCGGGATCGAATTCGCGCCCGCTGCCGGCGTGAAACATGCGCCGGCGGATGGCACTTTCAGGCAGGGCGAGGTCTTCGCCATTGGCGAGCCTGCCGCTGACACGTACGAAGGCACGTGCCTGCGGCCCTCCGGTCTGCCCGACCGACAGCGACGCGCCCTGCAGCGCGGCATATTCGATTTCTCCGCTTTCGACGACGCCGTCCGCGCGCGCGGTCAGTGAAACAAGCTGCGCGTCGCTGGCGCTGATGTCTGCCTCGGTGAGTCGTGCCTCCTGCGGAATGGCGAGATTGGCGGCGGAGCGCGCCAGCCATGCCCGCGTTCGCAGATCGAGCGGGCGGGCTTGATCCAGGAAAGAGCCGGCAAGTTCGCGCAGCACATCGGCCCTGATCCCGGTATGTGTGAGCATGCTCACCGCGATCGCCTTGCGGTATTGGTCGAGGTCGCCGAGATACTGGCGCGGGTCTTCATAATAGGCCGCGAGCGCTGTTTCGGCATTCACCGGTTCGCCATATTCTGACTTCACCGCAAGTGTGATCAGCTCCGATAACGCCGACTGCCCGGCCGAAACCTCCATCAGCCCGTCGCCCGGTACGTCTCCAGGTTCAATGCCTTCCTCGCCCTCGCTGCGATCGCTGCAATAGCTCAGCCGCTCCACTTGGTCGGCGCTGAGTTCACCCTGCTGCACCAGGACAAGCATCGCATATCGGGTTTCGAGCGTGCATAGCAGCTCATCCGCGATGTCGGGATTCAGGTCTGGGGCGAACAGGGCGTCCGACACGCGCTTCTTGATGAAGGACACGGAGTTGGTGATCGTGTCCTCGGAGACCGAATAACCCGCCTTGCGGGCGCGGATCAGGAAGTCGAGCGCGGAGGCGTTGCGCAGCAGCCCGTGGCGCACGGGGCCGGATGAGATCGTCCCGTCGAAACCGACTTCGCTCGGGATGAACTCGCCGTCCGTGCGATAGGGAACGAATGCACCGTCGGCAATCTGCAGCGCCTGAATGCCATCGATGTTCTGCTGCAGCCGCCGGCCGGCATCGCCGCTTGCGCTGGCTGCCCGCAGGTCCACGAAACCCTGCCAGATCATCTGGTCTAGTACGGTCTTGGGGTTATCCGAACCGCCGCCTAGGCTGGCAAGACTGAGTGCGTTCTCATTGCTTGCGAAACGTGCGACCACGGTCACCGTATCGGGATCGTAGCGATCCTCGACAATGCCGGCGAGAAGCTGGGAGAGGTCGGTCGGCCGGTCGCTCATCGGGAAGCTGAGATATTCCTGAGCGGCAACCGCGGCCGGGCGCACGGCCAGCCGCCATTCGCGGCGCTGCTCGGCAGCGGGCAGGGGTATCTGCGCATCGACCGCCGAGAGGTTCAGAGCAAGCTGGTAATGCCCTTCGGTGCCCTCGGGCACGTCAACGCGCAGGAACAGATCCTGCGGATCGCCCTGCGGTATCTTCACCAGATAGGTCCCGTCAGCCGACGCGATTTCCCGACCGTCGAGCCCTGCCAGTCCGACATTGATGCCACCCTCCGCCTCGAAAGCCAGGCGGTAGTCGCCTTTGTGGTCGATGAAGCTGATGTTTTCGAGCCGCAGCGGCAAAAGCGGCCGGTCGCCGGAAAGAAAGAACTCCGGCACGCCGAGGCTCGAAACGACGAAGTGGCGTACGGGAAGCGTCTCGGCGGTGGATGCCACCTGATCCGCAGACCAGGCAACGACGAAGATGGAGAGCGAGCCGGTTTGCAATTCCAGATCGCTGAAATCGAACGATGCCCTGCCGCCGGTCATCGGCACCGGTCCGCTGGCAGCGGCCACGATGTTGGTGGACGTGTAGTTGGTCAACGCCAGCCGTCCCGGCCGGTCGCCACCTTCCTTGAGAAGCAGGCGGCCGTAATTGTCCATGACACGCAGCCCAAGCTGTGCCTTGCCGGCGAACTCCTGCTCCAGCCGCGCGGCTTCAGCCTTGTGGCCGGTCAGGCTGAGAAGGCCTTCATCGACGACAAAGGCGACGGCGAATGCGTCCGGCATGTCGGCGCTGCCACAAGCGCTGTTCGGCCCGTCGATGCAGACATCGAAACGCAATGGCTCGTCGGGCCGGATGAAGTTCTCCAATCCCGCGCCTTCGCGGTGGATCGACAGCGCAAAGGCGTCCCTTCCTGCTGAAATCTCGAAATAGGCCGCGCCTATTGCGCGAGCGGGCCCGTAGGAGCGGACATCGCCCGGGTCTGCCTTGAACACGGTCGCCAGCGCATAGAGCCCGCGGCCCGACCATTCCGGCTTTGCCGTGAAACTCACCGTACCGGTGCCGCCACGCACTTCCGCCTTCGCCCACTCGACGATGTCGCCGGCGGCAACGGCGACCAGCGCCTCGCCGTCGCGGAACGGTGCCTCGATACCGAGCGATACCGTCTCGCCGGGTGCATATTGCCGCTTGTCGGAGGTGAGCACAAAGATGTTCGGCTCGAGATCCTCGACTGAGGTCTGCGCAACACCGGTCGTGAAGCGCGTCGACGCGATGCTGTTGCCACGCGCATCAGAGACGGTCACGACATAGCGGCCGTCATCGATGCCCGTTGCTGCCTCCGTCAGTGTCACGACGCCCGGGCAGGGGCCGCCCACTTCCGTTAGCCGGTCGAGCGAGGCGCGGCTGCGGGAAACCTCCTCGCGGCTGCGCAGTTGCGTGTGCTGCCAAACGCCGTCGACATTCTCCCAGGCGTAGGATTCGCGCTCCCGCTCGACCAGAATTTCCACGTCGCGCCCGAGTGCGGCTTCGCCGCCCGCATTGACCGAGGCGATGTCGATCGCGAGACGATAGCCGCCGCTCTGTTCCAGAACCGGCTTCGGTACGGCCGAAACGCCAAGCGCGGCCTCGCGGCCGGGAACCTGGATCGTGTGCTGGCCGCTGGCAACCGGCCCGGCGGCATCGAACAGCGTCACCTCGATCGTGGCCGCAAGCGGTCGGGTCGATGCCGGTAGCCGCACGCGCGAAAGGCGCAGCGACAGCATGCCCTCATCGTCGGTGTACATCACGTCGTTGCGCGAAATTGCCGGCAGCGTCTTGTCGTCGAACCGCCCGAAATTGATGCCGCCATAACAGCGGTCCACCGGGGTCGCCACGGGCGATACCCGAACGGTCACCTCGGCTTTGAGGTTTGCCGCCGGAGCTTGGCCGGTGCCTTCAGCGCCATAGAGATATTGCGCATGCGCGGTGCCGGTGATCTCCACGGTGTCGCCGGTGCCGGCGCGTACGCGGAATGCATCGCGTTGATCGGTCGGGAAGTTGATGCGCGCCCGGTCCGGCCTGATCTTGCCAAGCTGCACTGCCGTCTCGGCCATGGTTTCGTTTGCCGCAGAAACAAGCTTGAGCGCCGCGCGCCCGGGCTTCGCCGTTTCTGGAATACCAAAGCTGATCAGCGAGCCGCCTTCGAACCAGTCACGCGCTTCCAGCGGCTGCGCCTTCACTACATAGTCGTTGATCTCCAGCCGCAACTCTATTCCTGGCGCCGCGCCGGAGCCGGCGACGCGGTTGCGCAGAAGTGCGAACACTTCCACATTCTCGCCGGGCTGGTAGATGCCGCGGTCGGTGTAGATCACTGCGCCTGTGGGCGAGCCATCAGTCGAGCCCTCGACATTCAGCCGCGAAAGATCGAGCCGCTCCGGGCCGAAGCTCAGGAAATTGAAATCGGTGTCGGTCTCCGCCATCACCGCCACAAGCGCGTTGCTTGCCTCGCCGATGGTCAGGCTGCGCGCGAATTTGGCGGCGCCGTTGGCATCCGTGCGTGCTTCGGCAAGCACGCGGTTGCCTTTGCTGACCAGCTGTATTTGGGCGTTCTCTACCGCGCCACCGGTCGTCAGCGACCGTGCCACCACGGTGAAATCGCGTTCGCCTTCATAGAAGGTCAGGCCGATATCGGTAATCACGAACCACTGCGCAGCATAGACCTGACAGGGGTCGAGCGGCGAGACCGCGCAATGGAATTCGCGGTTTGGCCCTTCGTCGGGCACCGGCGTCGCAAGGGCATAGACACCCGGAACGAATGTGGAAGCTACCTCGGAATCCACATCGAGCGGACCTGCGACGAAGCTGCCGCTGATCTCCAGGCGCGCATCGGAAATGCCGCGCACGGGCTGGGCGATGGAGCGCAGCAGCCCTTTCCGGTTCCAGTCTGCCTGGCCGCCGCGTTCCAGCCAGTCGGCGCGATCCTGCAAAATGGTGCGCACTGGAACGAAGCTGCGCACGGTCGTGTTACGCTCGCGCGGGCCAAGCGGCCGTTCGGCCACGCCTTCCCACAGCAACTCGGAGAATTGCGAGATCAGCGCCTGATACTCGAACGACGGGATGCCGTTGCGGATATGGCCGAGTGCCAGATGTCGGTGCAATGAACGGTCGACTATGCGATTGATCGTCAGCGGAAAGCTTTCGATGTTGGTCAGTGAAATCGGCAGATCGCCTGGCCCGCTGCGCGGCAGCATGAACTCGCCATCGGCAAAGCCGATGCGACCCGGCAGGTTGGGCAAACTCGGATAGGTTGTCAGCGCCTTGCCGAGCATCGTGCCGTCCGCTGCGGCGAATTCCGCCAAAATTTCGGCTTCATAGCTGCGCCCCGGCTCCAGCCGGAGCAGGCAGAGGTCGCGTCCGGAAGCGCGCACATCGAAGGCGCTGGCAGGAACTGGCTCGCCTTCCGATTTCAGCTCCACCATGTCGGCATAGGTCCGGCTGTTCTCTTCGAGCGCCTTGTTGAAACCGATACAGACCTCGATATCGTTGCCGTTGATGCGGTAGGAGGGTGCCAGATATCCGTATTGCCCTTCGATGGCATAGAATTCGAGCCGGGCATCGCCACCTTTCATCTCGACAATGTTCGCGCCTGGCAGGTTGGTCTGGATTGCGCGATAAACGTCGTCGAGCGCGGCCGCGGCATTGGCGATGTCGGCCGCCGCAACTTCGCTGGCTTCACGGGCTTCATCGCGCGTGTGTTCAAGTGCACTGATGCGCCCCCCCGGGTCGCCTTCCTCAGGCGCTGCGAAATCGGCCTCAAGCGCCAGCCCCTCGGCTTCTGCGATTGCGGCATTGGCGGATTTCACTACCTGAAGCGCATCGTCGTAGCGCGCGCGATGGTCGGCAAGCTGCGCGCGCAGATAGGCTGAAGCAACCAGAAGCGCTTCAAGACGGTCAGGTTGTGCCTCGGCGAGCTGGGTGGCGCGCACCGCGGCCGCCAGCCCATTGTTGGCGCCAGGGTCGGCAACTTGCCAGGCGCGTGCCAGATTGAGCCAGAGCTGGATATTGTCGCGGTCGCCTGCGACCAGCCGCTCGCTTAGGCGCACGACGTCGACGGAACGCCCTTGCGCACGTGCTTCGCCGATCAGACGCAGCGTTTCCGTTACGGAAAAATCGCCCGCCGGCGCTTCGATGGATCGATCATAGGCTTCGGCGACTGTCAGGAGTTCGGCGTCAGTGATCGCGGCTCTTGCCGGCAGCGATGCCGCGGCGACCAGAAACATCAGAAATGCTATGCGCCCGAACATAAAATCGACCTCCGCCTAACCCTACGGAAATACACCAATCGCGCAATCTTATGTCAAATATCGGACGCGCTGCAGGCTGCGCCGAGTTTTGGCGGAGCGAAACCGGAAATGCGGTGCGTTGCCGCCGGTTGGATCGCCTCAGTTCGCAGGCCCGGGCCAGCGAATGTCGCTCGCGGCGGACAGAACGAGAGGCGAAAGCCCTTCGCCGCCATTCTCCAGTATGCCATGCAGCCGCTGCCGCATGCGTGGGTCCCAGAAATCGTTGATGTGTTTGGCAACGCCTGCCCGCGCTTCGTCTTCGGGCATCGACTTGAAGAACGTCGCGATCTGGTTAGCCATATAGACCAGCTTCTGGTCCGTGCTCATCGCCGTTCCGGTATCAAGCGACATCGGCGGAAGCTCCCGTTGAGACGCGGTCGGGCCGCGTGAAAATGTCGAACTCGTCGCCCCGCGCCAGTGCTATCAGTGTCATGCCGGCGTCTTCCGCCGTGCGGATGGCAAGCGCGGTGGGCGCCGAGACCGCCACGATCATGCCGGCGCCGAGTTGCGCCGCCTTCTGTACCATCTCGACCGAAACGCGCGAGGTGATCACGACGACGCCTGCGACACCGTCTGTTCCAGCTCGCGCCAGTGCGCCGGCGAGCTTGTCGAGCGCATTGTGCCGGCCGACATCCTCGCGCGCCGCAACAATACCGTCGCCGGGCACGTAGAAGCCGGCGGCATGTACGGCACCCGTTTCGGCATGCATTGGCTGCTGTTTCGTCAAAAGCCGCACCGCATTCGAAATTTCTGTCGACGAAAGCACCAGATCGGTACGGGCCACCGAGTTAACTGAACGCATCGCCTCATCGATCGATTCAATGCCGCAAAGCCCGCACCCCACCGGCCCGGCCAGGCGGCGGCGCCGCGCCTCGAAGCGGTGGTTGGCTTCGTCCTTCAGCCGGATCTGGATATCGATGCCAGCGCCCGCTTCCTCGATCGCGATGTCTTCGATTTCGTCGGTCGAGGCGATGATGCCTTCCGTCAGCGAAAAGCCGACCGCGAAGTCTTCGAGATCGGACGGCGTTGCCATCATCACCGCATGGGTCGTACCGGCATAGCTGAGCGCCACCGGCGTCTCCTCCGGAACCATCCGTGCCGCCGCTCGCGTGCCTCCGGTGCGGCGGGCAATGCGCGAAGTGGAGATGAGGGGCGGTCTCATCGATGCGCGCCTATTCCGCAGCTTCCATGTGGCCGGCAATCCTTCGGCTCTTTTTGGTCAGTTCCTCGTATTCCTCCTGCCAGTCGGTCGGGCCGTTGGAAGGCGACACCTGCACCGCCGTCACCTTGTATTCTGGGCAGTTGGTCGCCCAATCCGAGAAGTCGGTGGTGATCACGTTGGCCTGCGTATCCGGGTGGTGGAAGGTCGTGTAGACCACACCCGGCGCCACCCTGTCGGTGATCAGCGCCCGCAGCGTCGTTTCGCCGGCGCGGCTTGCAACCCGCACCCAGTCGCCGTCGCGAATGCCGCGCTGCTCCGCATCGTGCGAATGGATTTCCAACCGGTCTTCGCCGTGCCACACCACATTGTCCGTGCGCCGGGTCTGCGCGCCGACATTGTATTGCGACAGAATCCGGCCGGTGGTCAGGAGCAGCGGGAAGCGCGGGCCGGACTTCTCGTCCGTGGCCACATAATCGGTGCGGATAAGCTTTCCTTTGCCGCGCACAAAGCCGCCAATATGCATCACGGGCGTGCCCTTGGGCGCCTTCTCGTTGCAGGGCCATTGTACCGACCCTTCCCTGTCGAGAAGCTCGTACGTCACGCTCGCGAATGACGGCGTGGTCGCCGCGATTTCGGCCATGATTTCGGAGGGATGGGTGTAAGCCCAGTTGAGCCCCATCACCTGGGCGAGCCGCTGCGTGACTTCCCAGTCGGCGAGGCCGTTCTTTGGTTCCATTACCCTGCGTACCGGATTGATGCGCCGTTCGGCATTCGTGAAGGTGCCGTCTTTTTCCAGAAAAGTTGAGCCGGGAAGGAACACATGCGCGTAATTCGCCGTCTCGTTGAGGAAGAGGTCGTGAACGACCACGCATTCCATTGCTTCCAGCCCGGCAGCCACGTGACGGGTGTTCGGGTCGGATTGCAGGATATCCTCGCCTTGAATGTAGATACCCTTGAATGAACCGTCGACGGCAGCGTCCAGCATGTTGGGAATGCGCAGGCCTGGCTCGGCATCGAGCTTCACGTTCCACATCTTCTCGAAAATATCGCGGGTCGCGTCATCCGACATGTGCCTGTAGCCCGGCAGTTCGTGCGGGAAGGAACCCATATCGCAGGCGCCCTGAACATTATTTTGCCCGCGCAGCGGGTTCACGCCAACGCCCGGCCGGCCGTAATTGCCGGTCAGCATGGCGAGGTTGGCAATCGCCATTACCGTGGTCGAGCCCTGGCTGTGCTCGGTGACTCCAAGACCGTAATAAATCGCACCATTTCCGCCGCGTGCATAAAGCCGCGCAGCCTGGCGGATCAGGTCAGCCGGCACGCCGGAAACCTTCTCCACTTCCTCCGGGCTGTTCTGCGGCTCGGCCAGAAATGCCGCGTAGTCCTCGAATTCCGACCAGTCGCAGCGCTCACGAATGAAGGTCTCATCATGCAGACCCTCTGTCACGATCACATGTGCCAGCGCGGTCAGTACGGCGACGTTTGTGCCGGGTTTCAGCGGCAGGTGATAAGAGGCCTCGACATGCGGCTGGCGCACGAGGTCGATGCGGCGCGGGTCGACGACGATCAACTTCGCGCCCTGCCGCAGCCGCTTCTTGAGACGCGAGGCAAACACAGGGTGGCCGTCGGTCGGGTTGGCGCCGATCACCATCACAACATCGGTGTGCTCGACGGAATCGAAGTCCTGGGTGCCGGCCGAGGTGCCGAGCGTGGTCTTCAGCCCGTATCCTGTCGGCGAGTGGCACACGCGTGCGCAGGTGTCGACATTGTTGTTGCCGAAACCCTGCCGCACCAGCTTCTGGACGAGATAAGTCTCTTCATTCGTGCAGCGCGACGAGGTGATGCCGCCGATCGCCCCGCGCCCGTATTTCTGTTGCAGCCGTTTGAATTCGCCGGCGACATGCGAGAACGCCTCTTCCCATGAGACCTCGCGCCATGGGTCGGTGATCTTTTCGCGGATCATGGGATTGAGAATGCGATCCTTGTGGCTGGCATAACCCCAGGCGAAGCGGCCCTTGACGCAGGAATGACCACGGTTTGCCTTGCCGTCCTTGTAAGGCACCATGCGCACGACATCGTCGCCCTTCATCTCGGCCTTGAACGAGCAGCCGACGCCGCAATAGGCGCAGGTCGTTACCACCGAGCGGTCGGGCATTCCGTGCTCGAGTACGGTCTTTTCACGCAGCGCATCGGTTGGGCAGGCCTGTACGCAGGCGCCGCAGGAAACGCATTCCGAGCCCAGGAAGTCGTCCTCCTGCATGCCGGCCGAGATGCGGCTTTCGAAGCCGCGGCCCTCGACGGTGAGCGCGAACGTTCCCTGCACGTCCTCGCAGGCGCGCACGCAACGCGAGCACACGATGCACTGTGATGGGTCGTAGGTGAAATAGGGGTTGCTCTCGTCGCGGGCGATATAGTCGATATTGAGCGAGCCGTTGCCCGGAGCGACACCGGGCTCGACGTGGTTGCGTCCAACGGTGCCGTAGCGGTTTTCGCTCAGGCCTACTTGTTTCGCTACCTGGTCGAATTCGCTGGCGCCGGTGCCGCGCTGTTCGTTCCACGCACTCGGATGGTCGGAGACGTAGAGCTCCATAACGCCCTTGCGGATCGCATCGAGCCGGTCGCTTCTGGTGCGCACGTCAATGCCTTCCGCCACCGGTGTGGTGCAGGAGGCTGGCGTGCCGCCGCGCCCTTCAATCTCGACCAGACAGACGCGGCAGGAGCCGAAGCTCTCAAGCATGTCGGTGGCGCAAAGCTTCGGAATTTCGATCCCTGCATCCATCGCCGCGCGCATGATCGACGTGCCTTCCGGAACGGTCACCTTTTTGCCGTCGACAGTAAGCGTGACGGTCTTTTCGGCCTTGGAAGCCGGGGTGCCGTAGTCGGTTTCGTTGACGAATGACATTGGCCGTCTCCTATTCCGCCGCTTCGCGCATCGGTGTGGGGCGGAAGTCCTCCGGGAAGTGTTTTATCGCGCTCATAACCGGGTAGGGCGTGAAGCCGCCCAGCGCGCACAGCGATCCGAACTTCATCGTGTTGCAAAGGTCGGTCACGAGTTCGAGCTGCTTTTCCGGCTCGATATTGGCCCTTACCTTATCTAGCGTCTCCACGCCGCGGGTCGAGCCGATACGGCAGGGCGTGCACTTGCCGCAGCTTTCGACTGCGCAGAATTCCATCGCAAACCGGGCCTGTTTCAGCATGTCCACGGTATCGTCGAAAACCACGATGCCGGCATGGCCGATCAGCCCGTCGCGCTCGGCGAACGCTTCATAGTCGAATGGCGTGTCGAATAATCCGCGGGGGAAGTAGGCGCCGAGCGGTCCGCCCACCTGAACCGCGCGCACTGCCCGTCCGGTCGCCGTGCCGCCGCCGATGTCGTCGACCAGTTCGCCCAGCGTCATGCCGAAGGCGGCCTCGAACAGTCCGCCATGCTTGATATTGCCGGTGAGCTGGATCGGGATCGTGCCGCGCGAGCGGCCCATGCCGAAGTCGCGGTAGAACTCGGCTCCCTTGTCCATGATCACCGGCACCGAGGCGAGCGAGATCACATTGTTGATGACGGTCGGTCTGCCGAATAGACCCTTATGCGCCGGCAGGGGCGGCTTGGCGCGCACCTGTCCGCGCTTGCCTTCAAGGCTGTCCAGAAGCGCGGTCTCCTCGCCGCACACGTAAGCCCCGGCGCCAATTCGCACCTCGATGTCGAAGGCGTAGTCGGAGCCCAGCACGCTGCGGCCGAGAATTCCGGCCTTGCGTGCCACCGCGATTGCCTCGTTGAGCACGATATCTGCGTGCGGATATTCCGAGCGCAGATAGATGTAGCCCTTTGTGGCCCCGGTTGCGATACCGGCGATCGTCATGCCCTCGATCAGCACGAACGGGTCACCCTCCATCACCATGCGGTCGGAGAAGGTGCCGCTGTCGCCCTCGTCGGCATTGCACACGATGTATTTCCGCTCGCCCGGCGTATCGAGCACGGTCTTCCATTTGATGCCGGTGGGAAACCCGGCGCCGCCGCGCCCGCGCAAACCGGAATCGGTCACTTGCGCCACGATCTCGTGAGGCGAGAGCGTCAGCGCGTTCTTGAGGCCCTTCAGCCCGTCATGCGCCTCGTAGTCGGTCAGTGACACCGGATCGGTGATCCCGCAGCGCGCGAAGGTGAGGCGGGTCTGCTTTGCGAGAAACGGAATGTCCTCCGGCTTGCCTAGCCGAAGTTCGTGCTCGCCGCCGGTAAGAAAGTTGCTGTCGAAAAGCGATTTCACATTGGACGGTTTCACCGGCCCGTAGGCGATGCGGCCCCTGTCGGTCGTTATCTCCACCATCGGCTCAAGCCAGTAGAGGCCGCGCGAACCGTTACGCACGATTTCGGCAGTCTCGCCGCGCGCCTTCAGCTCTTTCGCGATTTCGGCGGCTACCTTGTCGGCGCCGAGCGCAACTGCGCCTGAGTCGCGCGGGATGTAGATGCGCGTGGTCATGCCCGCACCTCCGCCGCGATCTCTTCGGCCTTTGCGTTGTCGAGCCGGCCGATCACCTCGCCGTCGAGCATCGCCGATGGCGCGCAGGCGCAAAGCCCGAGACAATAGACCGGCTCTAGCGTTACCGAGCCGTCTTTGGCGGTTTCGTGGAACCCGATGCCAAGCAACTCCTGCAGCCGTTCGGCGACCGCATCGCCGCCCATCGACTGGCAAGCCTCCGCACGGCAGAGCTTGAGAACGTGCCGCCCGGCGGGTTCACGCCGGTAATCGTGATAGAAGGAAACGACGCCATAAACCTCGGCGCGAGAGATGTTCAGCGCGTTGGCGATAACCGGCAGCGCCTCGGTCGGCACATGACCGAACTCTTCCTGTACGCCGTGCAGGATCGGCAGCAGCGGGCCTTCCAGCCCCTTCAATTCTTCGATAATCGCCGAAGTCTTTGCTGTGACCTCGGTACCTTGCGCCAGCATCGCCATGCAGCGCCCTCCCTGAAAACCGGCCGGTTTGCTCAGCGATCACGAAATCAGAACAAACGCGCTGATTCAATAAAGCAGAATCGTCGTTTGATAGAAATTTTCTATCAAATCGCACTCAAGGCAGGAATAAGTCAGTTCTGCTTCTCGAGTTTGTCTGCCAACGCCGCAGCTTCGTTCAAAAACGCCGCGACGAGCGGCGTGTGCGGCTCGCGTTTCGCTGCGATCAACCCGACAATATGGCTGGCATCCGGTTCTACGATTGGGATGGCGCGGATCGGTTCCGCGAAACCGAATGTCTCCGCCAGGTTGAGCGGCATGATCGACGACCATTTGCCGGTGCGGATGTGCGAGAAGAGCACGATCATGGAATTGGATTCCAGAGTCGGGCGCGCGGTCACGCCAGCTTCGGCCAGATGCTGGTCGATGATGCGGCGGTTCTGCATGTCGGGCGTCAGCAGGCAAAGCGGCAGCTCCGCCACTTCCGCCCAGCTCACTCTGTCCCGATCCGACAGGGGATTTCCGGTCGCGGTAATGAGCTGATACCGCTCGGAATAGAGCGGTACCGACACAACGCGCCCCAGCGGCTCGTTGTCCAGGTAAGAGACGCCGATATCGATCTCGAAATTGCCGAGCAGCGTCTGCACTTCGACCGAGTTGCGCGATAGAACGGAGAAATTCACCCCGGGGTGTTTCTCGCGGAACGGCGTTGTCAGCTCGACGATCATCGCCAGTGCGGTGGGAATTGCCGCGATCCGCAATCGCCCCGAAAGCCCGTGCCGCGCCGCACGCATCTCTTCCTTCATCGTATGCGCGTCGCCGACGATGCGTCGCGCCCAGGCGAGCACCTGCTCGCCCTCCGGAGTCAATCCCTGAAAGCGCGAGCTGCGTTTGACAAGCAGCACGCCGAGCTGGTCCTCGAGCTGTTTGATCGCCGCCGACAGCGTTGGCTGGGTGATGCCCAGCTCTTCGGCCGCGCGGCCGAAATGTTCGGTGCGTGCCAGCGCGATGAAGACTTCGAGCTTGTCGATCATGGCGCGAACCTAGCGGTGTGCGCGGCTCGCGCCAATCGAAATGACAGTCAATCCCGCGCTGCTTGCTCCAGTTCCGCCACGTTGAGCTTCACCATTTTCATCATCGCCTGGGTGACGCGCTTGGCGACCGCTGGGTCGGCGTCTTTGAGCAGGCGCGGCAGTGCTTCGGGTACGATCTGCCAGGCAAAGCCATACTTGTCTTTCAGCCAGCCGCACTGCAGTTCGCGGCCGCCATTTGCGGTGAGTTTGCGCCAGTATTCGTCAACCTCGGACTGATCGATACACAAGATCTGGAACGACATGGCGTCGTTCGGCTTTGCCTCGGGATGCGGTCCGCCATTCAGGCAAACGACGCTGTGGCCGTCGATGATCACTTCCGCGGTTATCACCTGACCTTCTTTCGTGTAGGGCTCGCCTCCGGCGGCGGCGCGCACGATCTCGCCCAGCTGCGCACTGTGAAAAACAGAAGCATAGAAACGCGCAGCTTCCTCCGCCTGGGTTTCGAACCACATCCATGTGCTGATTTTGCTCATTTCGGGCTCCTTTCATGATCCTCCCGGCTAAGGACGAAGCGCGGGAGCGATTTCCGACATAGCCTCGAAGAAAATCAGTCCAGTGTTCTACGGAAGCGTGCCAGCGCGATCGTCGCATAAACGAAGATGAAGACGATCAGCATCGAGGTTTCCCAGGCGACCGCTGGAAACTCCGCGCCCTTCAGCATGATTGCGCGGATCACGCGCAGAAAATGCGTCAGCGGGAAAATCTCGCCGATCCACTGCGCCCAGATCGGCATGCCACGGAAGGGAAACATGAACCCCGACAGCAGGATCGAGGGCAGGAAGAAAAAGAAGGTGAGCTGCAGCGCCTGCATCTGCGTGCGTGCGACCGTCGAGATGAAATAGCCGAGCAGCACCAGCCCCAGAACGAACAGCAGGATCGCGACGAGAAGCAGCGAAATCGAACCGACAAACGGCACGCCGAACATCAGCTTCGCGGCGACCAGCACCACCACGACCTGCACCGCGCCGACGCCAAGATAGGGCAACACCTTGCCGAGCATGATCTCGAACGGGCTCGCCGGCATCGCGAGCAGGTTCTCCATAGTCCCGCGCTCGGTTTCACGGGTCAGCGCGATGGAGGTCATCATCACCATGGTCATCTGGAGGATCACGCCAAGCAGGCCGGGCACGATGTTGTAGTGCGAGATGCCCTCCGGGTTGTAGCGCCGGTGAACCACGACCTCGAGCGGGCTGGTGTCGCCAACGGTGGCGTCGAGACCGCGCTCGCGCGTGAGCGCGCTGCGCGCCACTGTGCTTAGGGTCGAGATGGCTCCGCTGGCTGCTGAAGGATCAGTGGCGTCTGCCTCGATCAGAATCTGCGGATTGTTGCCGCGCTCTACACGGCGCGCGAAATCCGAGGGAATGGTCACCACAAACACCACGTCGCCGCGCGCGATCAGGAACTCGCCTTCCTCGGCACTGTTGACGATATGGTCGAAGCGGTAATAGCCGGTTGTTTCGAGCGCCGAGACCATGGCGCGTGTATACTGGTCCTGGCTGAGCACCACGAGCGCGGCCGGCAGCTGTTTCGGGTCGCTGTTGATAGCAAAGCCGAAAAGCACGAGTTGCACCAGCGGAACGCCGAGCATCATGCCGAAGGTGATGTGGTCGCGCCGCATCTGGATGAACTCCTTGGCGAGGAGGGCAAAGAGCCGGGTAAGAGAGAAGAACCGGTTCATTGCATATTGTCCTGCGAACTGGACATGAACTGAATGAACACGTCTTCGAGGCTGGTTTCGCCGCGCTCCACACTCACGCCGTCCCGTGCGCGGAAGGGTTCAAGTGCCTTCTCCAGTGCCTCCGCGTTTGAGCCGACCACATGCAGCGTGGTGCCGAAAGGTGCCACCTGATCGACACCCGGTGTCCCGGCGAGCGCACGCGCGACATCGCCGAGACGTGCGCCGCGCAACACGAAGGTCGTCAGCCCGGCGTCGCGTACAACGTCTTCCACCGTGCCGGTCGCGATCATCTTGCCGTAGGCGATGTAGCTGATGCGGTGGCAGCGCTCTGCCTCGTCCATGTAGTGGGTGGACACGAGTACGGTCAGTCCCCCGGCGGCAAGCCTGTGTATCTCGTCCCAGAACTCGCGCCGCGCCTTGGGGTCGACACCGGCCGTCGGTTCGTCGAGCAGCAGAAGCTTCGGTTCGTGCATGATGCAGGCAGCCAGCGCCAGTCGCTGCTTCCATCCGCCTGAAAGTGTGCCCGCAAGCTGGTTTCGCCGCGATGTCAGGCCCAAATCTTCAAGCGTGCGGTTCACATACTCTTTGCGCGGTTTGAGCTGGTAGAGCCGCGCCACGAAATCGAGATTTTCGGAGATTGTCAGGTCTTCGTAGAAGGAAAAGCGCTGGGTCATGTAGCCGACCTCGCGCTTGATCCTGAGTGCATCGTTCTCAAGGTCATAGCCAAGCACGGTGCCGCCGCCCTCATCGGCGGTGAGCAATCCGCACATCAGGCGGATGGTCGTCGTCTTGCCCGAACCGTTCGGGCCTAGAAAGCCTACAATCTCGCCGGTTTCCACCGTCATCGACACCCGGTCGACAACGGTGCGGTCGCCGAAGCGCTTGACGAGGTCATGGACTTCGATCGCGTTCACGGCTCACCGCTTGCCAGTCTTACATCGACAATCTGCCCGGGTTTGAGCTGTGCCGCGCCATTTTCCGGTCTGGCCTCGACCAGATGCGAGAGTTTCTGCCGCGTTTCCAGCGAGTAGATCACCGGCGGTGTGAATTCGGGCTCGGGCGAGGCATAGCTGATCAGCGCTGTGAGGCTGTCGGGGCACCCGTCGCACGATACCGCAAGCCGGTCGCCGATCTGGATGGTCGCAAACTGTTCTTCCGGCACATAAAGCTTCAGCTTTACCGCGCCTTCGGGAAGGATCGAAATGACCGGCGCCGAGGGCCCGGAAAGATCGCCGGGATTGCGGATCACGTCGCTGACGCGGCCTTGCTCCGGCGCGGTAAGGGTGCGCTTGGAAAGGCGCCACCGCGCCTGTTCAAGCGAAGCATGCGCGTGCTCCACCTGATGCTTGGCTGCGGTAATCGTCTCTGCCCGCGCGGGCAGTCGGGCGACAGTGAGATCGGCCTCTGCTTTACCGACCATGGCATTGGCCGTGGTGAGCGCGGTTTCGGCCTTGTCGAGATTGGCTTGCGTTGCGATGCCACGCTTGAAGAGATCCTGCGTCCGCTCGAAAATGCGCCGCGCTTCTTCCGCTTGAGCCTGAGCGGAGCTGAGTGCGGCTTCCAGAACTGCGATCTCTTCGGGCCGCCGCCCCTGTTTGAGGTCTGCCAGTTGCGCCTGCGCCTGCGCCAGCGCCGCGTTCGCCTGCGCAACGGCGATTTGAGCGTCAGTGTCTTCGAGCACCGCCAGCGGCTGACCGGCTTCTACCTCGTCTCCACGCCTGACATTGATAACGCGCACCTCCGCCGCTTCGATCGGCGCAAGCCGCACGAACTCGCCTTCGACATATCCGACGGCAAGCGGAGCCGGGGCGCCGCACGATGCGAGAAGGGACGCCGCAAGCGGCAGTGAACAGAGCATGCTCATGGCTTCGCTCCTTGTCGCGATCGGATGACGGCGCGCACATTGCCGCCGGCAATCGCGGCCAGTTTCGTCGCTTCTTCCTTGCCAATTGTCTGCCAGTCCATACGGCGGATCACTGCCTCGCGGCCGATCCGCAGGTAGATGACCTGTCCGATCAGCGTGAATACTGTGATGCGCGTTTCTTCGCTTTCGGCCGGCTCGCCGGTCGCCTGCTCCCAAAGCTGGCAAAGCCGTTTATGCACCGGCTCGAAAACGCCGGCATACATGATGTCGAGCACCGGTCCGGGATGCGAAATCTCGCGCAGCACAAACTGGATGACGCGGGGCGCGACCGACCCGGCCACCAGAAACCGCACCACGGTCTCCACCGTGTGGACAAGCCGCTCCTCTGCATCCGCCGCGCTATGCGGCCTTGCTTCCGAAAGTCCGACGGCGGGCCCTGTAACGGATTTCACGGTTTCGACCACGAAACGCGCGCACGCAGCACGCAGCCCGTCCTTGCCGCCGAAGTGATAGGCGATCGACCCGATATTCGCCTTCGCTGCGTCGGCGATGCGACGTGTCGATGCGCCCTCGAAGCCGTGCCGGCCGAAGAGTTCGAGCCCGGCAAGGATGAGCGCGTTCCGGGTGGCGCCGCCGCCGGTATCACGGGTTTCAGTCATCGCCGCAATTTAATCGATCGATTGATTAAATTCAACTCAAGCGCACTGTGCCAATCGGTTGCGTTGGACTCGCGCGCAAAAGCGACTATCTGGCTGTGAGAAGACAGGACAGGATAACCATGACCGTCACCAAGGAAGCCGTCGTCGAAAAGCTGCGCAGCATTCGCGGGCAGAACATGCAAAGTGACATCGTTTCGCTTGGGCTCGTTTCGGAGATCTTTATTGCCGACGCCAAGGTGTTCTTCTCCGTAACCGTGCCAGCCGAGAAGGCGCGCGAGATGGAGCCACTGCGCGCAGCAGCCGAAGCGGCTGTCAAATCGCTGCCCGGTGTGGAAGGTGCCGTTGTCGCGCTGACCGCCGAGCGCAAGGGCGGCGGCATGGAGCGCGCACCTCAGCCAACGCCGCGCCCGGTACCGCAGCAGCCGCCGCAGCAGAGCCGGCAGCCGGCCAAGCGCGGCGTTCCCGGCGTGAAGTCGATAATCGCAGTCGCGTCCGGCAAGGGCGGTGTTGGCAAATCGACAACCGCGGTAAATATCGCGCTGGGCCTTGCAGCCAACGGCCTCGACGTCGGCATTCTCGATGCCGATATTTACGGGCCTTCGATGCCACGACTGCTTGGCCTGAGCGGCAAGCCGGAAACGGTTGACGGCAAGGTGCTGAAGCCGATGCAGGCCTACGGCATCAAGGTCATGTCGATGGGTTTCCTGGTCGAGGAAGAAACGCCGATGATCTGGCGTGGGCCCATGGTCATGTCGGCGCTCACCCAGATGCTGCGCGAGGTTGCCTGGGGTGACATAGACGTGCTGGTGGTCGACATGCCACCCGGCACAGGCGATGCCCAGTTGACCATGGCGCAGCAGGTGCCGCTGGCTGGTGCCATCATCGTCTCCACACCACAGGATTTGGCGCTGATCGACGCCCGCAAGGGGCTCAACATGTTCCGCCGTGTCGATGTACCCTTGCTCGGCATTGTCGAGAACATGAGCTATTTCATCGCGCCCGACACTGGCGCACGCTACGACATCTTCGGCAATGGCGGTGCGCGCCGCGATGCCGAGCGCCTCGGTGTTCCTTTCCTGGGCGAGGTGCCGTTGACGATGAACATCCGCGAGCGCTCCGACAGCGGTGAACCCGTTGTTGCGTCTGAGCCGGACGGCCCGCAGGCTGCAATCTACAAGGAAATCGCCGGCCGAGTTCTGGTGCGGCTGAAGGAAGAATCGACGGCGGCCGAGGCCGCAACGCCAGCGATCGTGTTCGAATAGGCTGCCGGCCGGGGAGAAAATGCATGGACGATACGGTAATTCACGAGCAGCGCGACGGTTACGACGTACTGACACTGAATCAGCCGGAGCGTTTGAACCCGTTCAACGAACGGCAGCATCAGGCGCTCGCTGCCGCGCTGGACAGGATCGAGCAAAACCGCGAATGCCGTGTTGTCGTTCTGACTGGCGCCGGTCGTGGCTTCTGCGCCGGGCAGGATTTGGGCGAGCGTGATTTCACCGACACCAGCCAGAAATACGACCTGGGTGCCGGGCTTGAGAAATATTACAACCCGTTGGTCCGCCGCCTGCGCGCTCTCGACCAACCGGTCATCTGCGCCGTCAACGGCGTTGCCGCCGGTGCCGGCGCAAACATCGCTCTCGCCGGCGACATCGTCATCGCCGCTCGTTCCGCAAGCTTCATCCAGATCTTTGCCCGCATCGGCCTGATCCCGGACGCCGGCGGCACGTGGTGGCTCACCCAGCGACTGGGCGAAGCGCGCGCCAAGGCGCTGGCGCTGACCACCGAGCCGCTCCCGGCGGAAAAGGCAGCCGAATGGGGCTTGATCTGGAAGGTGGTCGACGACGACCAGCTGATGAAGGAAGCCGAAGCACTTGCGGTCCAGCTCGCAAATGGGCCGACCGCGGCCTACGCGCTGGCCAAGAAAGCAATCCAGGCGGCATCCTCGAATTCGCTGGATGCACAGCTCGATCTCGAACGCGAGCTGCAGCGCGAGGCCGGCTATTCAGATGACTATCGCGAGGGCGTCGCCGCCTTTCGCGAGAAACGCAAGGCGAACTTCCGCGGCAGGTAGTTGCCGTCTCAGCTGGTGCTGACGGTCTCGTTGAATGAAGAAAAAAACTCGCCGGCGAGTTTCTTCGAGCTCGACTGGATCAACCTGCTGCCGAGCTGGGCGATCTTGCCGCCGACATCGGCTTTCGCCTTGTAGGTCAGGATCGTTGCGTCCGGTCCGTCTTCCGTCAGGCTGACATCGGCCCCGCCTTTGGCAAATCCGGCTATGCCGCCCTTGCCTTCGCCGGCGATCGTATAGGAGTGCGGCGGGTTGAGGTTCTGGAGTTCGACCTCGCCGTTGAACTTGGCCTTGATAGGTCCGAGTTTCACCGAGACAACGGCTGCAAATTCGGTGTCGGACTTCTTGTCCAGGCTCTCGCAGCCTGGAATGCAGGCTTTCAGAATGTCAGGGTCGTTGAGTGCTTCCCAAACCCTGCCTATAGGTGCAGCGATCCGCTCTTCTCCGGACATGTCCATTGCCATCGCGCAGCCCTTTCCTGTTCGCCAGCACTATGAGTTAAGTGCTGGTGCCCGGCTTGTCCATTGGCCGATGAGCGAATTCAGGCAGCCGACCTCAGACGTCCGACCGCGTCGGCGAGCTCTCGTATTCCTGGCTCTATGTGATGAAGCGCGATTGACGATATCCCGAGACGCAGAAAGCGTGTTTGCGTGTCGGGTTCGTTGAAGAAGCGCTCTCCGGGCTCAATGAGCACGCCGCGTTCGGCGGCATCGACGGCTAGGTCGGAAGCGTTGGTGCCAGGTGGCCCTTTCAGCCAGAGTGACGTGCCGCCGGGTGCGCCGGACGGCCGCCACTGCGGCAGATGTTCCGTTATCGCTTCCGCCAGTTTCAGTCTGCGCTCCGAAAACGCCGTCGAAAGCCTGCGCACGAGTGCCTCGTGGTGGCCGAGGGACAGGAAAAGCGCCACCGCGCGCTGGTTGTTGGCCGGGGGGTGCCGCAGCATGTATCGCCTGAGCGCGCGCAGTTCGGCGATCAGTCCCGCGTCGGCGACGATGTAGCCAATGCGCAGGCCGGGTGCGAGCGTTTTCGACATCGACCCGACATAGATAACCCGGCCCGAAGCGTCGGTGCCTTTCAGCGCCTGCTGCGGAGAGTCGTCCACGAGCTGACTGTCGTAACCGTCTTCAATGATGATCCGGTCGTGTTTTTCCGCGTCCTCGAGCAGCCGCTGCCGGCGCTCTTCGGAAAGCGGGACCATGGTCGGGCAATGGTGGTTGGGTGTGGTAAACACAAAATCCGTGCCCGAGGGTATCGCCGACGGGTCGATGCCGTCCTTGTCGACCGGCACCGGCGCCACTTCGGCTCCCGAGAGCCGGAATATGCCCCGCGCATCCGGATAACCCGGTTCTTCCATTGCCACCTTCGTCCCGCGCCCCATGAGCAGGGTCGAGAGCATGTAGAGGGCATGCTGTGCCCCGAGCGTGACGATGATTTCGTCCGGGTTTGCGAAGATGCCGCGGCGCGGGAGCAGCCGCGCCTGTATCTGCTCGATCAGCAGCGGGTCGTCCCGGTCGACGACATCTCCGGCCCAGTTGCGGATTTCCAGAACCGCCAGTGCCATGCGGTTGCATTCGCGCCATTCCGCGGTCGGAAACAGCGCCGGATCGAACTGGCCGTACACGAAAGGGTAGGGCGCCTTGATCCAGTTTTCCCGGTAGGCAGGCTGCGGCGGCTCGCTGGAGGCCACACGTCGGCGGGTGCTCCAGTCGATGCGATCCGGCTTCGGTTCGGGCCGGTGCGCGTCGGCGTCCAGACCCGAAACGAATTCAGGATTGACGAAGTGGCCGCGACGCTCGCGTGCGATCAGAAAACCCTGATCCACGAGCTGCTGGAAAGCCAGCACTACGGTGCCGCGTGCAACACCCAGTTTCTCGGCCAGCATGCGGCAGGAGGGGAGCGGCAGGGAGGCGGCAATTTGCCTGTCCAGGATCGCAGCGACGATGGCCTGCCGTATCTGCGCCTGAAGTGTTTGGCCTGAATCGGCAGATATCCGGAACAAGCCAGACCATATCGCGGCGTCGTTTCGCGAAACCATACGTAATGCTCCTGGGGAAGGACATTCTGATTGGCGTCATGCAAGCCTACGTCTGGTCCAATGGATTGCTCCAATGAATTTCTTTGATGAATAGATTTTGTGCCACTGATGAATTGGCGTTATGCCATTTGCTTGCCGGTCCCGTCCCTTTTTCGGCCAAAGCTATTGAATGCGGCGAACGAATGTGGCTTTTGCCGCCGTGCCCCCAAGCAACGGAGATGTCCTATGGACCGCGCCGCATTCGAAGCTGCAAGCGCCGCGCTAGCCCGTCACCGATCGGAAAGTGCCGACTTCGACCTCCGTGCAGCCTTTGCCTCCGACCCACAGCGATTTGGTCGTTTCTCCGCCGGGTTGGACGACCTGCTTGTCGACTTTTCCAAATGCGCGGTGACAGAACGCACGCTGGAACTGCTGTTCGACCTTGCGCGTGCGGCCGGCGTCGAGGCGCGCCGCGCTGCAATGTTTGCCGGCGAAACGATCAATACAACTGAACGCCGGGCTGTGCTGCACACCGCGTTGCGCAACCGCTCCGGCGCGCCAGTGTCGGTGGATGGCAGTGATGTCATGTTCGACGTTCTGGCGGTTTTGGAATCGATGGGCCGTTTCTCCGAGTCCGTCCGTGACGGTGAGCTTAGAGGCGCAACGGGCAAGCCTATCACGGATGTCGTCAACATAGGCATCGGCGGTTCGGACCTCGGACCCGCAATGGCGGTATTGGCGCTCGCGCCCTATCACGACGGTCCGCGCACCCATTTCGTCTCCAACGTCGACGGCGCCCACATTTCGGATACGCTGAAAGACCTGAACGCCGAGACCACGCTTTTCATCGTCGCTTCCAAAACCTTCACAACTGTCGAGACGATGACCAATGCGGCCACCGCTCGCGCCTGGCTCACGGAGCGGCTGGGCAGTGGTGCCGTGGCACATCACTTCGCTGCCGTTTCAACAGCGCTCGACAAGGTTGCAGAGTTCGGTATCGGCGACGATCGTGTTTTCGGCTTCTGGGACTGGGTCGGCGGCCGCTATTCGCTCTGGGCCGCGATTGGTCTTCCGATCATGGTCGCGGTCGGTGCGCAGAACTTCGCCCGCTTGCTCGATGGCGCCCATGCGCTCGACCGGCATTTCGCCGAAGCGCCTGCGGCCGAGAACCTGCCGCTGCTTCTAGGTCTGATCGGCTATTGGCACCGTGTTCCGTGCGGTTATCCCACACGGGCAGTGATCCCTTACGATCAGCGGCTTGCGCGGCTGCCGGCATATCTGCAGCAGCTGGATATGGAATCGAACGGCAAAGGCGTTGCACTGGACGGCTCGCCCGTAGCAGCGCCGACCGGCCCGGTGGTATGGGGCGAACCGGGTACGAACGGCCAGCACGCTTTTTTCCAGTTGCTGCACCAGGGCACAGATATCGTCCCGGTCGAGTTCATCCTTGCGGCTGAAAGCCATGAACCGGCGCTCAAACACCATCACGACTTGCTTGTCGCGAATTGCCTTGCGCAGTCGCAAGCCCTGATGAAAGGTCGCACGACTGAAGAGGCACGCGAGCAGCTTCTGGCAAAAGGCAAGAGTCTGGATGAAGCGAATCGGCTGGCGCCTCACAAGACATTCTCCGGCAATCGGCCGTCGCTCACAATTCTCTACCGCAAGCTCGACCCGTATGCGCTCGGCCGCCTGATCGCGCTCTACGAACACCGGGTCTTTGTCGAAGCGGCGTTGTTCGGTATCAACGCGTTCGATCAGTGGGGCGTTGAACTCGGCAAAGAGCTGGCGACAGATTTGCTCCCCGCGGTGGAAGGCAGGAAGTCTGCGGACGATAGCGATTCGTCGACCGCCGGTCTCGTCCGGTGTGTCAACGAACTGCGCGCCGGCGGCTGATGCGCCCCATTCGCGGTGTTCTGTTCGACAAGGACGGAACGTTGGTCGATTTCCAGGCGACCTGGAGCGCCGTTGCGCGCGCGATGGCGCTCGAAGCTGTGGAAGGTGACGCCGCACGCGCGCGAGATCTTCTGACGCTCGCCGGCTTCGATGAGAACACAGGCAGCTTCGTCGCCGACTCCGTTTTCGCTGCCGGCACGAACGAAGACGTTGTGCGGCTTTGGCATCCCGCGCTCGAAGGTGAAAGCCTGACCGCCCGCGTCGGCCAATACGAGGCATACACCAGCGCCGCGGGTGCGGCCTCCGCGGTGCCGGTTGCCGGCGTGCTGCCGGCACTGAGAAGCCTGCGCGATGCAGGCTACCTGCTCGGCCTGGCAACGAATGATTCCGCCGACGGCGCGGAACGGACGGTGAAAGCTCTTGGCGTTGCCGACTTGTTCAGCGCGACGCTTGGCTACGATAGCGTGAAAAACCCCAAGCCGGCGCCGGACATGGTCCATCGTTTCGCGCAGCTGAATGGCCTCGAAGCCTCAGAGATGGCCTTCGTCGGCGACAACGCTCACGATATGGCGGCAGGGCGCGCCGCCGGCTGCGGCCTTGTCGTAGGCGTGCTCTCGGGCACCGGTAGGCGCGAGACGCTCGAACCGCTGGCGGATGTCATTCTGGCATCGGTAGCCGAATTGCCGGCATTTCTGGCGGGGCGCTGAGCGCCCCGCATGCCTCGCCTTTACTGCAGGGCGCGGCGCAGCACCTTGCCGACATTGGTCTTGGGCAGTTCGTCGCGGAATTCGATGTGTTTCGGCCGCTTGTAGCCGGTCAGGTTCTCCTTGCAGTAGGCATGGATCTGCTCTTCGTTGAGCCCCTGGTCTTTCTTCACGACGAAAAGCTTCGGCACCTCGCCCGAATGCTCGTCCGGCACGCCGATAACTGCCGCTTCCAGTACGCCCGGGTGTTTGGCGACCACATCCTCGATTTCGGTCGGATAGACGTTGAAACCCGAAACCAGGATCATGTCCTTCTTACGGTCGACAATCTTCACGAAACCGTTCTTGTCCATGAAACCCATGTCGCCGGATTTGAAGTAGCCGTCCTTGGTCATGACCTTGGCTGTTTCGTCCGGCCGGTTCCAGTAACCGGCCATCACCTGCGGGCCCTTGATCAGGATTTCGCCCACTTTGCCGGTCGGTACGTTCTTGCCGTCCTCATCGCGGATGACCACCTCGGTCGAGGGAACCGGCAGGCCGATCGTTCCAGTGAATTCCTTGGAATCGAAGCGGTTCGCCGTTGCCACCGGCGAGGTTTCGGAAAGGCCGTATCCTTCCGCGATCACCAGCCCGGTCAGCTTTTTCCAGCGCTCGGCAACCCCGGTCTGAACGGCCATGCCGCCGCCGAACGTGATGTGCAGGCTCGAGAAATCGAGCTTCTGGAACTCCTCGTTGTTGAGCAGTCCGTTGAACAGCGTGTTCAGCCCGGGGAACACGTTGAACTTGTACTTGCGCAGCTCCTTCACGAACGCGGGCAGGTCGCGCGGATTGGGGATCAGAATGTTCTGCGCCCCCTGCTGCATGCCCATGATCGCGTTCACGGTGAGCGCGTAGATATGGTAGAGCGGCAACGCGCAAACATAGATCATGCGCTCCGGCTTCGGTTTGTCCAGAAACGCGCATTCGACCCAGATGGCATTTTGCGCCACGTTGGCAAGCACGTTTCGGTTGAGCAGTACGGCGCCCTTCGAAACGCCTGTCGTGCCGCCCGTATATTGCAGGAAGGCGATGTCGTCATGGCCAACATCCGCCGGGCGGAACGTAGCGGTTTTGCCCTTGGTCAGCGCCTCGTTGAACTTCAGATGTCCGGGCAGTGACCAGGCGGGGACCATCTTCTTGACCCGCCTGACGACCAGGTTGACGATCGTGCCCTTGAAACCGCCAAGCATGTCGCCCATCGCCGCGACGACGACATGTTTGACTGGCGTGTTCTTGATGACCTTTTCGAGCGTCGTCGCAAAATTTTCCAGGATGAAAATCGCCTCGGCGCCGGAATCGTTGAGCTGGTGTTCCAGCTCGCGCGGCGTGTAGAGCGGGTTCACGTTCACCACCGTGTACCCTGCGCGCAGGACGGCCATCAGCGCCACGGGATATTGCAGGATGTTGGGCATCATCAGCGCAACGCGCGAGCCCTTCTTCAGCCCGGTCGACTGCAGGTACCCAGCCACATAACGCGACAGTTCCTCCAGTTCGGTGAAGGTGATCGTCTTGTCCATGCAGGTGAAGGCGGGCCGGCTGCCATATTGCCTGCAGGCACCGACCATGAGTTCGGCAATCGATTTGTCGGTGATCTCGCCGATCTCGGTGGGAATTCCTGCAGGATAGCTTTTGTGCCAGGGCTTCGCGCTGGATTTGGTCGCAGCCCGTTTCGCTGGTGCCTTCGCAGCTGGCTTGCGCGCCGCTGCGGGTTTTGCAGTCTTCGTAGTGGCGGCGGCTTTCGCTGCTGGCTTGCGCGCCGTGGCTGCCTTCGGTCCAGCTTTCTTCGCGGCCGTGCGCTTGCCGGCGGATTTTGCGGTCGCGGGATTTGCCGCTGCCCTTGCTGGGGCTTTCTTCGCGGAGGCCTTGGGTGCAGCAGCTTTGTTGGCCGCGGGTTGAGTGCCGCTGGCGGCACGCTTGCGGGCAGGTGCCGCTTTTGTCGTTTTGCCCTTTGCCGGTGTAGTTGCCTTTGCCAAAATGTCCTCCCTCGTAAGAGCCTGCGCGCACGGGGCGTGGCTCTATCTTACTCATCGGCCGTGAACGCCGGTTCCCCGGTCACGCGATGCTGGACTGTATGTAGGGCCAGTGATTTAACGAACGCAAGGCTCTCGATTTCGGGGGGCTACTGCCCGTAGCCGCTATGGCCTTGCAGGAAACTCACTTCTTCCTCGGTCGTTTCCCGTCCCAGCGTCGCGTTTCGGTGCGGAAACCGCCCGAAGCGCGCAACGATTTCCCGGTGTTCGATGGCGTATTTGAGCGAATTCTCTCCGCCATGCTGCTTGAACAGGTCCACGCAGCGCTCCTGGTCCGAAAGGACCTCGGAATGCATGAACGGCATGTAGAAAAACGGCCGCCTGTCTTCTGCGACTTCCATATCGAAGCCCGCCTCGACCGCATTGCGCGCCAGGTCGAGCGCCAGCGCATCGCTGGCAAACGCTTCCGGCTTCTTGCGATATATATTGCGCGAAAACTGGTCGAGCACGATCACTGCGGCAAGCGCGGCGTTTGCATCGCTGCGTGCCTCGGCGGGCGGGTTCGCGTTCAGTTGAGCGTGAAGCGCGCCGAACCTGGTGCGGATCCTGTCGTCGATTTCAGCACTACCGGAATACCAGTCAGCGCTCGTCAGTTCATCGAACCAGAAGCTCAGAACATCCTGAACCCAGTTGTCGTCGGCCATGGGTTACCTCGCGTGATATGTGCTCAGTCGTTGAAACGCACCGTGTTGAAACGGGTTAGTCCATTGGGGTCCGGCTGAACCGACACGGAAGCGCGCATGGCGTGCGCGATACGGCGTTGCGCGAGCGGCAGTACGATGCGCTCCTTCTGCACATTAAGCCAGGCCTGAGCCAATGCAGTCCGGCGTTCGGCCTTGTTGCGGATCCCTGCCAGGGAGGCGACCTGTGACGAAAGCGCGGGGTTGGAGTAGCCGTCCTGGCCGTTGACCAGCCAGTTCAGTATCGGCGCGGAGCTGTAACCCGGCGCCGAATAGCTGCTCAGGTGAAACGCGCTCGCGCCGGATGCAACATGCGCTTCATGTTCAGCTTGAGGCCGTGTCACGACATCTGCCCAGATGCCGATTGTGGTCAGCATCGCCTTGATCCGGTTGGCGGTAGCATCGTTATCCTCTGCGACATCGAGCTTTATGGCAAATCCGTCCGGATAGCCGGCCTTTGCAAGAAGGTCTTTCGCCTTGGACGGGTTTGGCGAAAGTTGCGCAGCCAACCCCTTCGACCAGCCTTCCACGAATGACGGTGCCATAATGGCTGACGCATCGCCGCCGGCAAAGGAAGCGATATCCTCGCGGTCGATCGCGCGGTCGACTGCTTCGCGCACCAGGGCATTGTCGAGCGGGTTTTGGGCGGTTTCGGCCATCTCGCCGGCTCCGAACTTGTAGCCGAGGTAGAGCATGGAGTTTGCCGGCGCGCTCTCAACCGCAACGTCTTCGATACCGTCCAGGTTTTTCAGATCGGCTGGCGAAACGTCCTGCAAAATCTCGACTTCTGCCCAGGCCAGGGCCTTGGCACGAAACCCGGCATCGGCGATCGGCAGATAGATCACTTCCGTCACGGCAGGCGGAGGTCCGGCATAACGCTCGTTGGCTGTCAGCTTGGTGCGCACGTCCGCATCGCGCGATTCGAGCTTGTACGGACCGGTTCCGTTTGTCATGTCGGCGGCCGGGGTGGTCGCGCTCGCCGAGCCGTTTTTGGTCGCCCAGCCGCTGTCCATGATCAGGATACGCGACAGCACCGCGGGCGGGGTGGCGGCAGGCTCTGCCACCCGGATTTCGATTGTACGCGGGGTTGTCTCGCGGACCGAGATGATCTGCGACGCATCGCCGGCAAAAGCCGAACCCTCGGCGCGTGCGCGGTTGATCGAGAAGACCACGTCCTCGGCATCGAACTCTGCCCCGTCGTGGAAGGTGGCGCGTTTGAGATTGAACACCCACAGGTTCGGATCGCCGGCGCTCGCCAGCCAGGAAGCGGCAAGCACGCCGCTCACCGCGCCGCCAGGCTCGAAACGGATCAGCGGCTCGTAGATATTGTGTAGAAGTTGCTGCGTGTAGCCGTCCGTCGCAGCGTGCGGGTCGAGCGTCGCGGCGTCTCCGGCGCGCCCCCAGCGCAAGGTTTCGGCCTCGGCACTCAGCGTCGAAAGAAGTAGTGCGGCGGACAGGGTTGCTAGCTTGCGGTAGGTCACGGTGGCTCCGGTGTTGGGACATTCCCGGATACGACGCCGGGCGCGAAAATTCCAGTCCGAGCCTGGGCGCACGAGTTTCACCGCCGAATGCGCGTTTGTGGACCGAGGCTCGCGGGCGAGCATTATGGCATGAGAACCCGCGCCCTTTGGAGGGCGGCTTCGGATTGTCGATCATGTCGACGACAAGCATCGCGATCATGACCGTGACAAGCAAATAAGATTGGCCGGGATAACCAGTACCGACTAGTTGCAGGGTCGGTTTTTCCACTATGATTCGCCGGTATCGATGATTGCAGAAGAGTGCCATGGGCGCAGAACACAAAAAGTACTCCGCGCCAGCGCTTGAAAAAGGCCTGGACATAATCGAACTGCTGTCGGGTGAGGAGTTTGGGCTCAGCCTGTCGGATATTGCCCGTGCTCTCTCGCGCTCGGTCGGCGAAATATTTCGCATGCTGGCTGTGCTGGAACAGCGCGGCTATGTGGCCCAGGACGGATCGTCGGGCCGTTATGTGCTCACCACCTTCCTGTTCGAGCTGGCGCACCGGCTGCCCAATGTGCGTCGCCTGACAGCGATCGCTGGCCCGTGCATGCGTCACCTGGCCGCTGAAATCCGCCAGTCAGTCCATCTGGGCATCGTCACCAACAATGAGGTCCTGGTGATTGGGCAGGTCGACAGCCCCTCCAATAATGTGATGAGCGTTCGCCTGGGCGCCAAGATCGAATTGTGGAATGCCTCAAGCGGACGGGTGATCGTCGCGCACATGCCACGCGAGGAACTGGACCTGCACATCGCCGCAGCTCCGCTGCCTCGAGGTATCTCGCGCAAAGAGCTGGAAAAAGACCTGCGTTCGATCCGCGAGACCGGCTACGAAGTGCGTGACAGCTTCGTGGTGCGAGGCGTGGTGAACATTGCGGTTCCGGTTTTCGACCATTCCGGCAAAGCGGTGGCTGCGCTGACAGTGCCGCATATCGAGCGCACCACCGACCCGGTCAAGTTTGAGACGTGCGTGGAAAAGACGGTGGCGGCCGCGCGCGAGCTCAGCCAGGCCATGGGCTCCGGCAGCAGCGCCATGGTGCCTGTGGGATGATCAGTCGAGTTCGAGCGCCACAGCCGGTACGTCGAGCGATCGGAAGCAGGCCTCGACCAACGCCATGGTTTCGTAGGCGTCATCAGTAGAAGCGTACAGGCTGTCATCCTCGCCGGCATCGAAGCGCTGCACATTGCGCATCGTTCCCATGAAGGCGTCGATGAACCAGCTCCCTTCCAGCGGAATCTGCTCCCATTCGCCGCTTCCGCCGCAATACCATAGCTCGTCCGCTTCTCCGTTTGGGTAGTCGTAACAGACACCCAGCTTGACCATCATCACCCCCTCGGTGCCCTCGAACCGGAACCATGCCGACTGGAATTTACGACCGCATTGATGGTTGTGATTGATGGACATAAGCGCACGCAGCCTATCGCCGTAATCCAGGATGACCGACGTACGCGTTTGCGCAAAGTCGGCTGCTCGAGGATCGCTCATGGACCGAGCGAAAACGCCGCGCGGATTGCCGGCGATGGCACGAATCGTGTCGAGGTAATGGATGGAATGCACGGCGATCTCGACGCGTTTCATCGGGATGAGGAACGGGAAAATCTGCCAGGGAGTGTAGATATTGAGATGCACCTCGATTTCCAGCAGCTCGCCCAACAGCCCGCGTTCGACGGCATTTTTCGCGGCCATCATCATCGGCGAGAAACGGAGCTGGAAATTGACGGCTGATTTCAGCTTCTTGGTCCGGCAAATGTCACGGATCGCGCGCGCCTGTTCCTGGTCCGCACCCATGGGCTTCTGGATCAGGACCGCAGCGCCGTCCGGCAGATCGGGCAGTATGTCGGAAATGACGTGCGGCGGCGTGGCGAGGTCGTACACGCAGTCCGTCCCGTTTTCAGCGACGGCAGCCTTCAGCGTTGGATAGACACTTTCTAGACCGTGATCGGCGGCAAGCGCCGCCGCCCGGCCGGTGTCCACGTCGGTCACGCCCTTCACCGCGATGCCAGCCTTTGCGTATGCCGGCATGTGGGCGTCGCGCACGATGCCTCCGGCGCCGATAATGACCACGGGCTTGGGAATGGAGGGTCGCGGCCAGCTCTGTTTCAGGTCGGGAATCATGCGCTCCGTCCTCTCATCTCTACTATCAGAATGTGCTCCACATACATGACCGTGTCGCCATTCTGGTTGGTGACTTCCTTCGTTTCTACGACGCGGCCGTAGCCTGGACGCTTGTGGTCCACTTCCTTCGACTTGATGGTGACGGCGGTACGGATCGTGTCGCCCGCATAAACCGGTTTTGGGAAACGCAGCCGCTCATAGCCGTAACTCATGGCGCGCGGATTGATCTCCGTCGCAGTCAGGCCAATGCCGATGGCGAATGTCATCGTGCCGTGCGCGATCGGTCGCTTGAACGGCTGTGTCTTGCAGAATTCCACATCGACGTGATGCGGGAAGTAATCGCCCGAATGACCTGCGTGAAAGACGATGTCGGTCTCGGTGATGGTGCGGGCCTGCGTTTGGCGAGCCCGACCGACTTCATAATCCTCGAAGAACTTCGCGTTCTCCATTCCTTTCCTCCCTAGCTGGCTTTGTCATATATACAAAAAGATTTGACATATGAAAAGTCATGTGTGAACGTAAATGAACGAGGCGCTCTGCTCGCCGGCGGGGAGGAAGTCATGGCTGAAATAGGCGTTCATCCGCGCTCACTTCCGGGTCTGCCGGAGGAGCATGCAGCCATTGCTGTCTGGAATTCAGAGGATTGGTTCTACGAGGATTTCGTTGTTGGCGACAAAATTCGCTCCATCCGCCGCACCATAGCCGAAGGCGAATCGATGCTCTTCAATTCGCTGGTGATGGACCATCACCCATATGTCTCGGACCGCGAATTCGCCGAGAAGGAAGGTGTGTTCGGCAAGCGTCTCGTGGCAGGAGCGATGGTCTTTTCCTACGGGCTCGGCCTGGCCGCAACCAACTGCCTGAACTCGTTCTCCTACGGTTACGACAGGCTTCGTTTCATCAAGCCGGTTTTTATCGGCGATACGATCTACACGATCCGGGAAAACCTCTCCAAGCGGCCGCATGATGCGAAAATGGGCAAGTTGCGGGTGAGCTATTCGGTCTACAAGGACGGAGGCGAACTGGCGCTTTACGCAGAACATCTGCTGACTGCGCTCTATCGCGACCCGTCGAAATTCGCAGAAGACGTGGCCCGGGGCCGCAAGGGCGGGCGTGATGGCTGAAGCCGTGCATCTCCGCGGCATGACCTGGGACCATAGCCGCGGCTTCGATCCCATGATCGCGACGTCCGAGGCTTTCGCCGCAACGAACCCGGGCGTCACCATTACCTGGGAGAAGCGATCGCTACAGGCTTTCGCCGACCGTCCGATCGGGGAAATGGCAAACAGCTACGATCTAATGGTCATCGATCACCCGCATGTCGGCGAGGTGGCGCGCAGCGGCCTTCTGTTCCCGCTGGACGGCATGGGCCGCGATGGCGAACTCGACCTTCTGGCATCCCAGTCCGTGGGTGTGTCGCATCGCTCCTACCAGTTCGACGGTCGCCAGTGGGCGTTGGCCATTGATGCCGCCACCCCGGTTGCCGCCTACCGCACGGACCGCCTGTCGGAGGCGCCGAGCCACTGGAACGAGGTCTTGGATATGGCGCGCAAGGGCGAGGTGGGATTCGCGCTGATCCCGATCAACGCGCTGATGACGTTTCTCGGTATGGCGGTGAACAGGGGATATGCGGTTGCCGGCTCCGACGGTCTTTGCATGCGCGAAGAGGCCGTCGAAATACTGGAAACCTTGCGTGAGATCGCAGCGCTCATGGATCAGCGGTGCCTGACGCTCGATCCTATTGGCGTCTACGAATGGATGGGCCGCCAGGCGCGCGCGCCGTCCTACTCACCATTCGGTTACGGATACACCAACTACAGCCGCGACGGCTATTGCCGCTTCCCTCTGGAGTTTTCCAACGCACCGGGATTCGACGGCGACCCGCACGGCACGGTGATCGGCGGAACCGGAATAGCCGTCTCGGCCGCATCGCCGCACCGGGATGCAGCTGTCGACTATGCCTTCATGATCTCCGGCGCCGAATGCCAGAAGGGGCTGTTTTTCGAAAGCGGTGGCCAGCCCGCCAATGCCGTCGCCTGGGACGATGACATCTGCAACGCGGCGACGCGGAACTTTTTCCGCAACACCAGGAAAACGCTGGACACGGCCTGGCTGCGCCCGCGCCACGACGGCTATATGCGTTTTCAGGACAGGGGTGGCGACATCATCCATGCGTGCCTGTGCGGCGAGGCGAATGTTTTCGACACCGCTGACCGGCTGCTGACCGCCTACGAGGACAGTTGCCAATGAAGACGCTGCCCCAAGACCAGCGCCCGCTTGCCGGTTTGGTGGTGCTGGATTTCAGTCAGTTTCTTTCCGGTCCGCTATGTACGCTCAAGCTTGCCGACCTTGGCGCGCGGGTGATCAAGGTCGAGCGCCCCGGCATCGGTGACCTGTGCCGACACCTCTATCTGTCAGACACCAATATTGACGGCGACAACACGCTGTTTCACGCAATCAACCGCAATAAGGAGAGCATTACCGCGGACTTGCGTAACGCGGACGATCGCGAACGCCTCCGCGGCCTTCTGAAAACAGCCGACGTCATGGTTCAGAATTTCCGCCCGGGTGTCATCGAGCGCCAGGGATTCGGCTACGACGCCGTTCGCGAAATCAACCCGCGCATCATATACGGCTCGATTTCAGGCTATGGCGAAGAAGGCCCCTGGAAGGACCAGCCGGGGCAGGACCTGCTAGCTCAGGCCCGCTCGGGTCTGCTCTGGCTCACTGGCAGCGAGAGCGATCCGCCGATGCCGATGGGCCTTGCGGTTGCCGATATGCTGGCCGGCAACGCGTTGGCACAGGGTATCCTTGCGGCTCTTGTCGGGCGGGGCATTCACGGTCGCGGGGCGCGCGTCGACACCAGCCTTCTTGAGGCGATGATCGACTTTCAGTTCGAGGTGCTGACGACGCATCTCAATGACGGCCGCCGGGCACCCCGTCGCAGCAGCGTTAGTGGCGCACATGCCTATCTGGGTGCGCCTTACGGCGTCTACCGGACCTCAGACAGCTATCTCGCCGTGGCCATGACGCCGTCTCTGCGTACGTTGGGTGAGCTGATGGAGATCGATGGCCTGGCGCCCTACTACGATGACGGCTCTGCTCTGATGCGCCACCGCGACGAAATCAAGGCGATTATGGCCTCGGCGATCGAGCGGCGCAGCACGGCAGATTGGCTGGCAATTCTGCAGCCGGCGGACATCTGGTGTTCCGAAGTGCTCGACTGGCCGGCCTTGCTCGACAGCGAGGCATGGAGCCTGCTCGATTTCGAGCAGGTGATCAGTCGCAGCGCCGGCAAGGAACTCGCAGCCTTGCGCGGGCCGATCCGCATCAACGGACAGGTTCTGAAATCAGCACGCGCCGCGCCCGCGCTCGGCGCCGATCAGGACAGGATTTTCAACGCTCTGCTTGCCGAAACGATGCCGGCGGGAAGCGGTGGCACGATGATGCCCGGCGATACGCAGGTGCGTATTTCCGGCGACTGACCGGCTTAAACAACGGGAGGAACCGATGAGAAGCCCAAAACTGAAGTCCCTGACCTGCGCGGCGCTCTTGCCGCTGCTGCTGTCCGGCACATCGGCGCTGGCTGGCGAGTTCGACGGCTACACGCTGCGAGTTAAGTTGATCGGCGGCGCGCAGTACGAACCACTTTATGCCGAAATTCCCAAATGGGAGGAGATGACAGGCGCCAAGGTGGAAGTGCTTTCGCGCAAGAACCACTTTGAGCTCGACCGCGAAATCAAGCAGGATATCGCGGCCGGAACGCTCGACTGGTGCGTCGGTTCCAACCACACTTCCTTTGCACCGCAATATGGCAACATATACATCGATCTGAACGGCGTGGTCGCCGATGACGTGCTGGCCGAGTTCGATACGCTGGCCATCAAGAACTCGACTGTGAACGAGCGGCTGGTGCAGTTGCCGCGCCATTCCGACGTCTCCAATCTCTTCTACAAGAAGTCTCTTTACGAGGACCAGGCCAACAAGGATGCGTTCAAGGCCAAGTATGGCTACGACCTGACGCCGCCGGAGACCTTTGACCAGTTCAAGGATCAGGCGATGTTCTTTGCGAACGCTCCGACCTTCTACGGCACGCAATATGTCGGCAAGGACGAGGCGATTACCGGTCGCTTTTACGAGATGCTGGTGGCCAATGGCGGTGCGCTGTTCGATGAGAACTGGAACCCCACATTCAACTCCGAAGCCGGAGTAAAGACCGTCATGTGGTTCAAGGAACTCTATGACTCCAAGGCCGTCCCGGCAGGTGTTCTCAACTATCTTTGGGACGACACCGGCCTTGGCTTTGCCTCGGGCACCGTTGCGCTCAACCTGGATTGGGCCGGCTGGGCTGCATTCTTCAACGATCCTGCCAACTCCAAGGTCGCCGGCGACGTCGGCCTCGTGCGGGCGCCTAAGGGCACCGGCGGCAAGCGTTCGGGTTGGGCCGGCAGCCACACCTTTTCGATCACCGAGACTTGCGACAACAAGGAAGCTGCTGCCTCCTTCATCACCTTCCTGACCGACCATGACCGTCAGATGATCGAGGCGCGCAAGGGCCTTCTGCCAACCCGCACCCAGGTCTGGAAGGATGTCAAGGCCGAGTTCGAGGCAGCGGGTAACGCCTTCCAGGCTGAGGTTGTGGATACCTACTCCAAGTCGATGGCGGAAGATGCGTTCACACCGCCGCTTATCGAGCCCTGGATCGAGGTGTCCAATGAAATCTGGCCGCAACTGCAGGCCGCCATCCTTGGCGAGAAGACGCCACAGGAAGCTCTCGATCAGGCCGCCGACGCAGCCCGCCTGATCATGGAAGACGCAGGTTACATTCAGTAGCCTGGCGCATGTCAGGAGCCGGCGCGCAATAGGCTGCGCGCCGGCTCACAGATCGCAACTACGAATATCTCGGCGGGATCGTCCATGGCCAGAAAGCGGAAGTCTCCCTACAAGACCAGGCAGGCGCTGACGCCCTACCTGTTGCTGTCGCCTGCGTTCCTGGTTCTGCTCTTTGTCGTCGCGCTGCCGCTGCTGTTTTCGCTCTACACCAGCTTCACAGGCTATCGCCTTGTCAGGCCTGAATCGCTGTGGAGCTGGGTCGGAACGCGCAACTACGAGCGCATCTTCGCCGATGTCGATTTCTGGATCGCGTTCGGCCGCACCATCCTGTTTCTGGCCATTGCGCTCAACCTGGAGTTCATCTTCGGACTGGGCATCGCCCTTCTCATTAACCGCATAACTTGGGGGCAGCGCACGCTCAGAACCATCATGATGTTCCCCATGATGTTCTCGCCGATTCTGGTCGGATACCAGTTCAAGTTCATCTTCAACGACAACATCGGCGTGCTCAACAATGCGCTGCAGTCGCTCGGCATTTCCGACGCGGCCACGCCGTGGCTGGTCGACCGCCACCTGGCCATGTTCTCCATCATTTTCGCTGAGGTGTGGATGAGTACATCAGTCTTCGCCATCTTGCTCCTGGCCGGCCTCTTCGCAATGCCGCGAGACCCGATCGAGGCCGCAAAGGTCGACGGCTGCAGCCCGCTGCAGGTCTTCCGTCACATCACCTTGCCGTTCCTCATGCCATTTGCCTTCATCGCCATGACCATTCGTTCGCTCGACGTGGCGCGTGCGTACGACATCGTCGACGTGATGACCGGCGGCGGTCCGGCGGGACGTACCGAGCTCTTGTGGACCTTGATCGCCCGCGTGGGTTACGACAATTCGCGCATGGGGCAGGCCAATGCCATGGCCTATGTCTCGATCGTTCTGTCCATCGCCTTCACTTATTATTTCTTCACCAAGCTGGTTGCTGCGCGGCGCTACATGGGAGGGGCCGCGTGATGGACGGGCCGTTGAAAAAGCGGGTCGCGTCAGTTGCGACCTGGATCGTCACATTCCTGCTGATGCTCGTCATCTGCCTGCCCGGCCTATGGGTGATGTTGACCGGATTCAGGCCCAACCGGGAAGTGCTGTCCAAGCCGGCGATCTGGATTCCCGAACAGTTCAACCTCAACAATTTCGCCAAGATATTCGGCTTTGGCGCCGAGCAGGTTGCGATCCCGGTACCGGCCTATTTCACCAATTCGCTGGTGATCGCGCTAACCAGCACGGTGATCGCACTGATCATCGGCATGTCTGGTGGTTATGCCTTTGCGCGGTTCCGGTTCCCTTTCAAAAACAGCATCTTCCTGGGGTTGATGCTGTCGCGCACGGTGCCTGGTATCGCCCTGTCGCTGCCGGTTTTCATGATCTGGAGCCGTATTGGTCTGATAGACACCAAGCTCGGTATGATCATCGTCTATACGGCGCTCAACATCCCCTTCACGATCTGGCTGATCGATGGCTTCTTTCGCCAGGTGCCCAAGGAGATGTCGGAGGCGGCGCAGGTCGACGGCTGCACCCGCTGGCAGGCTTTCTGGAGAGTGGAATTCCCGCTGGCAAAGTCGGGCATCGCATCGGCCGGCATTTTCGCATTCCTGACCTCGTGGAACGAATATGCACTGGCAAGCCAACTCACGCGGTCGACCGACTCAAAAACCCTGCCCGTCGGTCTGATGGACTTTACTGCGCAGTTCACGATCGACTGGGCAGGCATGTCGGCGATGGCGGTGATCATCATCATTCCGGCCCTCATTCTCACCTTCCTTGTTCAGAAGCATCTGATCGCCGGGCTCACATTCGGCGGCGTAAAGGGTTAGTTCATGTCCGAAATCCGATTGAACAACGTCGTTAAGCGCTATGGTCGGGTCGAGGTCGTCCACGGCATCAACCTCGAGATCGCGCATAATGAGTTTGTGGTGCTCGTCGGACCTTCGGGTTGCGGCAAATCCACCACTCTCAGGATGATCGCCGGTCTGGAGGAGATATCGGGAGGCGAGATCCACATCGGCGATGCTCTCGTCAACGACCTTCCGCCGCGCAAACGCAACATCTCGATGGTGTTTCAGAATTACGCGCTCTATCCGCATATGAGCGTACGCGAGAACCTCGGCTTCGGCCTGAAGATAGCCAAACAGCCGGAGGCGATCGTGGCCGAGCGCGTCAACGAGGCGGCCGAAATCCTCGGCCTGTCGGAATTGATGGACCGCACCCCCGCCGAACTCTCGGGAGGCCAGCGCCAGCGCGTTGCGATGGGCCGCGCCATCGTGCGCCACCCTGAGGCATTCCTGTTTGACGAACCGCTTTCGAACCTCGACGCCAAGCTGCGCGTGCAGATGCGCACCGAGATCAAGAAGCTGCACAACAAGGTGAAGACCACCGTTGTCTACGTCACTCACGATCAGGTGGAGGCGATGACGTTGGCCGACCGCATCGTTGTGATGAAGGACGGCTACATCGAGCAGGTCGGAACGCCGATGGAGGTCTTCAACAACCCGGTCAACACATTCGTTGCGAGCTTCATCGGCTCGCCGCCGATGAACCTCGTTCCCGCGCGCATCGAAAGTGACAGTGTCGTTTTCGCCGATGGTGGTCGGGTGCCCGTGCCCGGAAGGCTGGCCGGCGGCGTCAGCGAGGGCCAGGACGTGATTTTCGGTATCCGCCCTGACGACATGACACCGGAAGGCCATGGCATCAACGATTCGGGCCAGTGCGCGACCCTGGAACTGGGTGTCGAACTGGCCGAACTTCTCGGCACCGAGACACTGCTCTACACCCGCCTTGGCGGTCAGGAAGCTCTGGGCAAGATGTTCGACCCGCGCGACGTGGGCTCTGGAGAGACATTGCGCTTCCGCCTTTCGCTCGACAAGGCGCATCTGTTCGATGCGGCCAGCGGCAGGTCGGTGAGGCTCGGCTGATGGCGCGCATCGTTTCAGTCGAGATCCTGATGGTAGACCTCGTGCCCAAGGTCGAGCGCGTCGATGCCATCCAGTCCTTCGTCAGCCAGGAGACGCCGATCGTGCGTGTCACCGACGAGGATGGGCAGACCGGCACGGGCTATTCCTATACGATTGGATCTGGTGGCCCGGCCATCATCAGCCTCCTGAAGGAGACTCTCGTGCCGCGCCTTCTCGGCCGCGAAGCCGAGGAGATCGGCGGGATATGGCGTGACCTGCTATTTGCAACTCACGCGACAGCAGTCGGCGCGATCACCTCACTGGCTCTGGCCGCCATAGACACCGCGCTCTGGGATCTGCGCTGCCGGCGCGCGCAGTTGCCCCTGTGGCGCATGGCAGGCGGTGCGCAGAAAAGTGTGCCGCTATACACGACGGAGGGCGGTTGGCTCCATCTGCCGGTCGAGAGTCTCGTCGCTGATGCGCGCGCGATGAAGGATGCCGGTTTCGCCGGTGCGAAAATCAAGATCGGCAAGCCGTCCATTGCCGAGGACCGGGCACGGCTCGCCGCCGTAAGGGCGGCGGTGGGCGAAGATTTTCGCATCATGGTCGACGCCAACCAGGCGTTCAGCCTGGCCGAGGCGCTGCGCCGTGCCGACATGCTGGCCGACTACGGAATTCACTGGTTCGAGGAACCGATGCCTGCCGACGACGTGGGTGCGCACCGTGTCCTTGCGGCGCAATCACGTGTGCCGGTAGCGGTTGGCGAGAGCATGTACAGCCTGAGCCAGTTCAAGGACTATCTTGCGCAGGGTGCCTGTTCCGTGGTGCAGGCCGATGTGGCACGGGTCGGAGGCATCACGCCCTGGCTCAAGATCGCGCACATGGCCGAGGCCTTCAATGTCCCCGTCTGTCCGCACTTCTTGATGGAACTGCATGTCAGTCTGGTCTGCGCTGTGCCCAACGCGCCGATGCTGGAATACATCCCCCAACTCGACGACGTGACGGCAAGCCGCCTCGATATCCGCCAGGGGGCCGCCGTTCCGCCCGAGGCGCCGGGCATAGGCATCGATTGGGATTGGCAGCGCATCGAGGCGCGCGCCGTGGACGGCACGCGCCACTCATTCAAGCAGGGGGGATAGCCATGCAGCGTATGGGTATGGTGATCGGCCTTAACGCCGGAAAGGTAGCCGAATACAAGCAACTCCACGCGAATGCCTGGCCGGGCATTCTGGAGATGATCTCGGCCTGCAACATCACCAACTACTCGATTTTCCTGAAAGAGCCCGAGAACCTGCTCTTCGGCTATTGGGAATATACCGGATCGGATTTCGAGGCGGACGCCGCCAGGATGGCGGCCGATCCTCTGACGCAGAAGTGGTGGGATGTCTGCATGCCCTGCCAGGCGCCGCTGGAGAGCCGCAAGTCGGGCGAGTGGTGGGTCATGATGGAGGAGGTATTTCACCATGACTGACCTGCGTGTCGAAAAACTGCGCGCCTGCTACACGGGCGTCGTCCACGATGTCTTGCGCGCGTTGGGCAGGCGGAACTTCACACTGCCGCCGCGCATCACACCGTTGCAGCCGGAAATGACCTTGTGCGGACCGGCGTGGACGGTAGAGGGCCGCGTCGACGAGACGGCCGGCGCGCATGAGACCTTGCTGGCCTGGACGGGCCTTTTGTCCAAGGCCAGACCGGGTCACATATGGACTGCCCAGCCGCACACCCGCGCCATCGCGCAAATGGGCGAACTGTCCGCGGAGACGCTCCACCGGAAGGGCGTTCTTGGCTGCGTGATCGACGGTGCATTGCGGGACGCCAATTTCATTCTCGACCTGAAGTTTCCCTGCTGGCGCACACATCACACGCCGCGCGACGTCGTCGGTTTCTGGCTGCCGACAGGCACGGATGTGGAGATCATGATCGGCGAGGTGCTGGTGCGCCCTGGCGACTGGCTGCATGGCGACCGCGATGGAATGGTCTGCATTCCTGCCGAATTGGTCGACGAGGTGCTGGAGAAGTCCGTGGCCGCGATGCGCACGGAAAGCAAGGTGCGCAAGGCGATTCTGGACGGAGCCGATCCGCAGGACGCCTATCTCGAATTCGGCAAGTTCTGATCATGCGCATTGCCAGTCTGGATATTCGCGCTTGCAGGCACGGGGGGGCGTCGGTTCCCGGTGCTGCCATGCGCGATGGGCTGTCGCAGGACGCGCTCGAATTTCTGGTCTACACGCTGCGCACCGAGTGCGGCAGGTCCGCGTCGATGTTCGGTTTTGCCGGGCGTTCGGCGCTCGGTGCCGGCCACCTCGCTGCCGCGTCGTTGCGTCCGTTCTTTGTGGGTCGCAATGCTCTGGACAGGGAGGCGGCCTGGCTCGACTGGCGTGTATCGGACCGCTGGTGGCACCACCTGCCGATTTACAGCTATGGGCCGGTCGACTGCTGCCTGTGGGTTCTTGCCGCGGAGGCAGCCGGCCAGCCCTTGTGGCGCTACGCTGGCGGCGCCCGCGATGAGGTGCCGGTCTACGTCTCCTCGATGGTACTCGCTGACGCGGATGCCTATGCGAAGGAGGCCTGTGCGGTGAAGGCGGCGGGCATGAAGGCCTACAAGGTTCATCCGCCCGGTCGGTCGCTCGGCGAGGACATCGAGATTCACCGCGCAATTCGCGACTCCGTGGGAGCGGATTTCACACTTATGTCGGATCCGGTGGCGCCCTATACGCTGGAAGAAGCGGTGCAGCTGGGTCGCGAACTCGAGAAGCTGGACTACCGCTGGCTGGAAGAGCCACTGCCGGACGAGGCTTTCGGTGCCCTGCGCGAGCTGACCCGGGTGCTCGACATTCCCGTGGTGGGCACGGAGGTGCTGCCCAAACACCCCTATTCGGTGGCCGAATGCGTGGCCTCGCGTGTTGTGGATGCGGTGCGCGCCGACCCGTCCTGGACCGGCGGTGTGACCGGTACGTTGAAGACTGCCGGACTCGCTTCGGCGTTCCATATGAACTGCGAGTTGCACACGACGATTTTTCACCCGCTGGAGTTGGTGAACCTGCATCTGAACGGTGCAATCGGCAATTCGTCCTACCTGGAGTTGCTGTGGCCGACTGAGACATTCGCCTTTGGACTCGAGGAGCCGCTGCCCATCGCCGATGGCGTTGCGCGCATGCCGGTTGAAGCGGGTCTTGGCATCGATCTGGACTGGAACCTGATCGACAACGCGACGATAGCGGAGCTCTAGGCCATGACCGAAACGGACAGGCGGCTGCTGTTACTGCATCCCGATGACAACGTCTTCGTGCTGCGGGCTGCCGTCGACGCGGGTGAAACTGTGGTTGTCGAGGGCACCGCCATCAGGCCGGCGGCGCGCATCGGGATGGGGCACAAGCTCGCCCGTCGCCCAATCAGCACCGGAGAGAAGGTGTTGAAATACGGCGCGCCCATCGGATCGGCGACGCGTGCAATAGCGGTGGGCGAACATGTCCATCTCACCAATCTGAAAAGCGATTACACGCAGACCCATTCGCTGGACGAGGCGCGCGTGGCGAATGGCGTCGTTGAAGGAACGAACACATGAGCGCGCTCACCGGCTATCCCCGCGCCGACGGTCGCAAGGGCATTCGTAACGTGGTCGCCGTCGCTTATCTCGTGGAATGCGCCCACCACGTCGCGCGCGAGATCGCCTGGCCACAGCGCCAAAGCGCCCATGTGATCGGCTTTCCCGGCTGCTTCCCGAACACCTACGCTCAGGCGATGATGGAACGCTTGTGCACTCACCCCAATGTTGGCGCGGTACTTCTGGTTTCGCTCGGCTGTGAGAGTTTCAACCGCTACCAGCTGGAGCGGGTCATCCGCGAATCCGGCCGCCCGGTCGAGACGCTGGTTATCCAGCGCGATGGCGGTACTGCTGCTACGATAGCGCGCGGGCAGCAGTGGATCAGCGAAACGCTGGCTGAACTCGACGGCTCCGCCCGTGTGCCGATGGAAGTGTCAGAACTGGTGATCGGCACCGTGTGTGGCGGCTCAGACGGGACCAGTGGCATTTCCGGCAATCCGGCAGTGGGGCGTGCGTTCGACCGCTTCGTGTCGGAGGGGGCGGCCTGCATTTTCGAGGAAACCGGCGAGTTGATCGGCTGCGAGGAAATCATGGCCGCTCGGGCGGAAACGCCCGAACTGGCAGACGAACTTCGCGCATCGGTTGCCAAGGCTGCGCGCTATTATGCAACGCTCGGTTTCGGCAGCTTCGCGGCAGGCAACGCCGACGGCGGGCTGACCACGATCGAAGAAAAATCGATGGGCGCCTATGCGAAATCTGGCAACTCGCGGATTTCGGGCCTGATCAAACCTGGCGACATTCCACCGCGTGGCGGACTCTATCTCATGGACGTCGTGCCCGACGGCGAGGTGCGGTTCGGCTTCCCCAACATCTCCGACAATGCCGAGATTGTCGAGATGATGGCGTCCGGGGCGCATTTGACCCTATTCGTCACGGGTCGCGGCTCGGTTGTCGGGTCCGCTATTGCCCCGGTCATCAAGGTCGCTGCCAATCCGCAGATGTATGAGCGGCTCGCCGCCGACATGGATGTCAATGCGGGTCGGATCATCACCGGCCATGCGACATTGGAAGAAATCGGCGATGAAATTCATGACCTTGCGCTGCGCGTCGGCGCAGGCGAGGCGACAAAGTCTGAAGCGCTCGGCCATGCCGAGTTCATCCTTACCTATAAATCGTTCGAACCGATCGGCCCGGCATGCCTGCCGGTCTGAAACAACCGCGCGACGGCTTTGCCGCACGGCATTTGAAATACTCCAGGAGGTGAAAGACCGATGAAATCTATGCTCAAGGTGATCACGATGTCGCTCGCTTTTGCGGCAACCGCGGCGAATGCCGCGGAATGGCGGCTGGGCCATGTGTTGCCGCCAACGCATCCGGGCAACCTGGCCCTGGAGGAGGCGGCCGCCGAGATCAGGGAAAAAACCGAAGGGCGCGTCGACATCAGGGTGTTTCCGGCAGCCCAGATTGGCGGTGCCAAGGAAGTTCTGACAGGCATGACGGTCGGCACACACCACATGGCATTTGATGGTGCGGGCATTCTGAGCCAGTGGAATGCCCGTCTCGGTGTTCTGGAAGCGCCGTTCCTGGCGAGGGACTTCGCGCATCTGGAGCGCATGGCCAACAGCGACACCGGCAGGCAAATCTTCGAGGAGCTGCGTGCCGAACACGGCTATCGCGTTCTCGATATCTGGTATTACGGCACGCGGCACCTCACCAACAGTCGCGGCCCGGTCAACGCTTTGGCCGACATGGCGGGCCTGAAAGTGCGCGTTCCCGAAATCGCCCTGAGCCTGTCCTTCATGAAGGCGCTCGGCGCAACCCCTGCACCGATGGCCTTTTCCGAACTTTATCTGGGGCTGCAGACAGGCGTGGTTGATGGACAGGAAAATCCTCTCCCGACAATCGACGCCGCCAAGTTCTATGAAGTCCAGGAGCATCTCGCGCTGACCGGCCATCTGGTACAGTTCGTTGCTCCCATCGTTTCGGATCAGGTCTGGAACACGGTCTCGGAAGAAGATCAGCGGGTCATAACCGAAGTCTTCGGCCGCGTTGGCGATGCATACAACCAGAATGTCGTTGAGATCGAAGCGGCCCTCGTTAGCAAGCTCGAAGAGGCCGGAATGAAGGTCTCGCGTCCTGATCGTGAGGAAATGGCCGCCGCGATGGCACCGGTCTATGCCGAATTCGAAAGCAAATGGGGTGAAGGCACCTTCGCCGCCATGTCGGCCGTAGAGTAGTCAATAACCGCGGGCGGATCATTTCGCCCGCGGTCGCTCTTATGAACTGGAGTAGTTGGTGATGCGGTTCTTGAGGCATGCGGAAGAAGCGCTGCTGGTGACGCTTTTTCTTGCCGCATTCTGCGTGCTGATTGCGCAGGTTCTCAGTCGTTATCTGCTTCCCTATCCATTGGCCTGGACGGAAGAACTCGCGCGTTTTTTGTTCCTTTGGATCGTGTTTCTCGGCGCGGCCTATCTGTTTCGAGGCAACAACCACATAGCGATCACTTTCTTCATCGACATGTTTCCGCGCCGAGTGCGTTTAGCCGCTTATGTGGCCATGCAGCTCTGCATCCTCCTATTTGTGGTCACCGTCGCCTGGCTTGGTTTCGACCTGGCATGGAAGGTGCGCAAATTGCCGACAATCGCAATGGGGATCAGTTCTGCTTGGGAATATGCGGCGGTGCCAGTGGCTTGTGCACTGATGGCTGTGAGAAGCGCGGCAAACGTGGTTGACGTGTCTCGAAACGGTCTTCCTGAGACCCGCGAAAGCTCGCTTCTTTAGAGGATTGAAGCAATGCTGCTCATGCTTGTGTTCTGGGTTGCCTTTCTGCTTTTCGGAATGGCCGTTGCATTCACGCTCGGTACCGCGGCAATGGCGCAGCTATGGCTGGACGGAACGCCGCTCGTGGCCGTTGCACAGCGGATGACCAAGTCGATCTCCGATAGCTTCCCGCTCCTTGCCGTCCCTTTCTTCATATTCGCCGGCAACCTGATGAACTCCGGCGGCGTCACCGAACGCGTATTTGCGTTTGCAAGGATTCTGGTCGGTCACTTTCGCGGCGGCCTGGCACAAGTCAACGTGGTTGCCTCGATCATATTTTCCGGCATGTCTGGATCGGCGCTGGCCGATGCTGGCGGGCTAGGCAACATGGAAATCCGTGCCATGCGCGATGCCGGCTACGACGACGGTTTCTCGGGCGCTGTCACGGTTTCATCCTCAACCATCGGTCCACTCATCCCGCCCTCCATTCCCATGGTGATCTATGGTGTTTTGGGTGACGTCTCCATCGGTAGGATGTTTCTTGGGGGTATTGTGCCGGGCCTTCTGACTGCAGTCGCCCTTATGATCCTGATCGGGTTCTTTGCCGGCAGGCGCAAATACCCCAAGGACGAGCGACCGGCTCCGCAGGCAATATTCGGCGCGTTTATGCGTGCACTGCTGCCATTGTTCACGCCAGCGATCATTATCGCTGGTATCGTGTTCGGCTTTTTCTCGCCGACCGAGGCCGCGGTTGCCGCTTCAGCCTATGCGATAGCTCTTTCGATGTTTGTCTATCGCGAAATCGGACTGCGTGAGCTCTACGGCGTCGTTCTGGATACGATTCGTACATCGGCCATGGTTTGTTTCATTGTCGCCACCGCAAGCGTGTTCGCCTGGGTTCTGGCGGCACATGAAGCACCGAAAAACTTGGCGATATGGCTTACATCGCTGAGCGAAAACCCGCTGGTTTTGCTGCTCATAATCAACGCGTTCCTGTTCATCGCGGGCTTTTTCATCGAAGGTTTGGCGATCATGATCCTGGCCGTGCCCGCGCTGGCGCCAACCGTGGTCGCAGCGGGTATCGATCCGGTGCATTTCGGGGTTGTGTTCATCTTCAACATGATGATCGGATTGATGACACCGCCAATGGGCATCGGCCTGTTTGTCGTTTCTGGGGTGTCCGGTATTTCCTTCAACACGCTGGCACGCGCCATAGTGCCTTTCCTTGCTCCTCTTCTGGTCGTCCTGTTGCTGTTGATCTTCTTTCCGCCATTGGTGACGGCGCTGCCCGATTATTTACTTGGCGCGCGCACATGACGCCTCGTTTCACGAAGGGCCACTGATTTTGATTGAGGCAATAGAAGGAGAACTTGATGGGACGGCTTGAAAACAAGACCTGCCTGATAACGGCCGCCGGGCAGGGCATAGGCCGCGCATCGGCCCTGGCCATGGCGCGCGAGGGGGCGCGTGTTATCGCAACCGATATCAACGCGGACGCGCTGGCCGAGTTGGCGCGCGAGGGCATTGAGACGCGACTTCTCGATGTGCTCGACGCGGAGGCGATCGCTCGGGCCGCGGCCGAGATAGGAGCACCAGACGTATTGTTCAACTGTGCCGGTTTTGTCGCAAACGGCACCATCTTGGACTGCGACGAAGACCAGTGGGCGTTTTCCTTCAGTCTCAATGTGACTGCCATGTATCGCATGATCCGGGCTTTTCTGCCCGCCATGATCGAGGCGGGCGGTGCGTCGATCATCAACATGTCTTCGGTCGCTTCGTCGGTGATCGCGGCGCCCAACCGCTTTGCATACGGTGCAACCAAGGCGGCGGTGATCGGCATGACGAAGTCGATTGCGGCAGACTTCATAACGCAGGGCATTCGCTGCAACGCGATTTGCCCCGGTACGGTGGAAAGCCCGTCGCTGGAACAGCGGCTTTCGGCAGGTGGCGACTACGACGCGGCGCGCGCTGCCTTCGTCGCCCGGCAGCCTATCGGAAGGATAGGCAAGCCCGAGGAAATCGCCGCGCTCGTGGTTTACCTTGCATCGGACGAAAGCGCATACACGACGGGCGCCGCCCACGTCATCGATGGCGGCTGGGCCAATATCTGAAGGAGTTGAATGTGAAATTAGTACGTTTTGGGGAAAAGGGCGCGGAGAAGCCCGGTATGGTGGATGCCGATGGCGCAATTCGCGATCTGTCGGGCATTGTACCGGATATCGGTGGCGATACGATCTCGCCCGAAGGTCTGGCGAAGCTTGCATCGATCGACCCGGCTTCCCTGCCGCTGGCGCCGGCCGGCGTACGTCTCGGTCCATGCGTGGCCGGAACCGGCAAGGTCATCTGCATTGGTCTGAACTACGCCGATCACGCCGCCGAAAGCGGTATGGACGTTCCACCCGAACCCGTCGTCTTCATGAAGGCAACGAGCGCGATCTGCGGCCCGAACGATCCGATCATCATTCCGCGCGGCAGCGAGAAGACTGATTGGGAAGTCGAGCTCGCTGTCATCATCGGCAAGCGTGCGAAATACGTTTCCGAAGACGACGCGCTCGATCACGTGGCCGGCTATGCCGTGACCAACGACGTTTCGGAGCGCGCATTCCAGATCGAGCATGCCGGGCAGTGGACCAAAGGCAAGTCATGCGACAATTTTGGCCAGATCGGGCCCTGGCTGGTGACGCGCGACGAGGTTGAGGATCCGCAGAACCTGTCGATGTGGCTGAAGGTGAACGGCGAGACCAAGCAGGATGGCTCGTCCCGCACCATGGTCTATGGCGTCAAGCACCTCGTTTCTTACCTCAGCCGCTTCATGAGCCTGCAGCCTGGCGACGTGATTTCGACCGGAACCCCGCCCGGCGTAGGCATGGGCCAGAATCCGCCGCGCTATCTCAAGCCAGGAGACGTAGTCGAGCTGGGTATCGAGGGGCTCGGTTCCCAGCGCCAGGATGTCATCGCCGATCCGGAATAGGAAAGAACCATGCTACCGCTGCTCGATACCCATATGCATCTCGTATATCGCGATCAGGCCGGCTACGGCTGGACGAAAGGCATCGCGCCTCTGGCTGAGGGCGATTTCACGCTCGACAACTACGCCGAGGCGGCAGCGGATACGGGTATCGGCAGCACCATTTTCATGGAAACGGGCGTTGATGACGCCGATTACCAGGCCGAAACGCGGTTCGTGCATGGGCTGTCGAGAAATTCCGCAAATGGCGTTGCAGGCATTGTCGCCTCAATTCGACCGGAGAGCGATGAAGGTTTCGATGCATGGCTCGACGAGACGCTGGACCTGGGGGTCGCTGGCTACCGCCGAATCCTGCATGTGGTGGCGGATGACATGTCGCAAAGCGATACATTCCGGCGAAATGTTCGCAGGATCGGCGATGCCGGTAGATCCTTCGACATGTGCTTTCTCGCCCGCCAGCTCCCCATTGCGTTAGAGTTCGCGAAGGCGTGTGATAATACGCAGCTGGTGCTCGATCATTGCGGTGTTCCGGACATCGCAGGTGGCGGGTTGGACCCCTGGCGGTCCGACATTGCCGCGCTGGCGGAGCTGCCTCACGTGACTTGCAAGCTGTCCGGTATCTCGGCTTACTGTGCCCCGGGCGAGGCGTCGAAGGAGGCTGTCGGTCCATATGTCGACCATGTGCTGGAGTGTTTCGGTCCGCAGCGAATTGTCTGGGGGAGCGACTGGCCTGTGGTGAACCTCGGGAGTGGCCTCAAGCGCTGGGCCGAGACGACGCGCGCCATCCTTGACACGCTCAGCGCCGGCGAGGCGGCCGCGATCGCTCATCGGACAGCGGAGCGGGTCTACGGCGTCAGCCTGCGCTGAACGGGCGTGCCTGCATGTAGCCGGCATTGGCTTCCAAGTTTCGAATACAACGGCCTTCGGCTTCATCGCCCGGTGCAAAGAGCGCCCAGACGACAGGCGGTCCATCTGGCCGGAGTCCGTGCGGCCTGTTGTCGGTTTATTCGGGTTTCGGTGACGGGGAGGAGAACCCCCCATCGCGGCACTGCCTCAGATGAGCAGGCTATAATCTCGGCCGTCGTCGCCCGCCGCCGACAGCTCGCTGAGCAGATCTACGGCTGCGGCAACGAAGGACCGCCTCTTCGCGGGTGAATTGGGCGATCCACTTCTGGCTCGTGGCATCCGACCTGCGGCAGACGGCACTTCACACCTAAAATGCGTGCGGATAGTGCTTTTTCGCGTATGCCTCCGAAATGTAGCCATTGCGCAAATCGGCCTTTACCCGTTCGACATCCCGCTCGTTGCTGGGACCGTATCCACCGCCGCCGCCGGTTCGCAGCGTGAAGACCGCATCTGACGGAACCGCGAGGCGGGTTACCTTGGAAAAGTCGCGCTGGCGGCCGTCGGCATACTTCAGAGACGCTCCGTTCGGTCGCGCTTCGCCGCCGCCGGCCAAACCCCAAGGCGCGTTGTGGGCGCGTTCAATTGCGGCCGTCATGTTGATCTGTTCGGTAAACCGGAATTCGAAATCGATACCCGGGCCGCCCCGATACTGGCCGGGCCCGCAGGAATCCTGTGCAAGCTCCATGCGCTCGGTGATCCATGGATCGCGTTGTTCCCAGACCTCCAACGGGGTGAAGCGGGTGGCGGACTCCGCAATGTGCAGCATCGTGCCGCCGTCACCGCCATTCCAGGCGCCTTGACCAACCGGATGTGGCGCACCGTCAGCCCAGGGCTCTCCGGAACCTTCACGCCAGCCGGAATAGGAGATGCCGAGGATGCAGCCACCGCTACAGGCGGGGACGGCATCCGGAACGGCTTTGGATACCGCGTTGTAGATGACCTCGATCGCCTGCAGCGCCGGCCACCCATAGAGGTAGCAGGGCGCAGGCGGTAGCGGATGGAACAGTGTATTGGGCCGCGTGATGACCGTCAGTGCCCGGAACATGCCTTCATTCGGAGGCTCGCCAAATCCGGCCAGCATCGAAATCGCCACCCGGCTCGCCGACAGCGTCGAGGGGACGGGACAGTTGATAGGGCCGCCCTGAGCGGGTGGGGAGTTCGAATAGTCCAGTGTAACCTGCGATCCTTCGACCTTCAGGGTGACTTCAAACGGGATCGGATGATCCTGTACCCCGTTATTGTCCAGGATGCCCTCACCGACATAGGTGCCGTCGGGGATGGATTCGAAATACTGCCTGACGACACGTTCGCCGTGATTGTACATCTCTTCCACGCAGGGCCAGAACGTTTCGGCGCCAAAACGCTGGAACACGCGCTTGAGCGCAATTCCGCCGGCGCGAACGGCGACGATGGTGGCGTTCATGTCGCCTTCCACCATTTTGGGAATGCGGGAATTGGCGACGACCATCCGGTAGATGTCGCGCACGATTTCGCCGCGCGCACAGAGTTTCACGCCGGGGAAGACGGTCCCTTCCTGGAAGACATCGACGGTGTCGGTGCAATAGACGTCTTTGGCGCCGATATCGAGCCAGTGACCCTTGATGGCCGTATAGCCGATCAGGCCGGCTTCATCGTCGAATACCGGCATGACCATCGCGACATCCTGCGGGTGCGAACCGGTACCGTAAGGCCAGTTGTAGAGCAGCACGTCGCCTGGCTCCAGCGCTTCGACGCCACCGACATTCGTAACTGCTTCGCGGATACAGAAGTCCAGCGTGCCCATGAACATGGGCAGGCTGGGCGCCTGGGCAAGCAGGCGCACATCCTTGTCGTAGAGCGCAACGGCGAAATCGAGCACTTCGTAGATAACCGGTGAGAAGGCCGTGCGCATGAGCGCATGCTTCATCTGGTTGGCGGCCGAATTCAGTGCGTGCCGCACCACTTCAGTTGTGATCGGATCTGCGTGCGTTTCCTTGACGGCTCCGGACGCAGCCTCGTGTACGATAGGATCATAGGTCTTCATTTCTTGGCTGCTCCACGCGTCAGAACAAGTTCACCCTTCGAACCGGCGCGGACGGACCAGTCGGCGTCTACATAAAGGGTGGTCGTGCTTTCAGTAATAATCACCGGTCCCGAAATCTCGTCACCGATGGAAGATCGATCGATGACATCAAAATCAATGTACTCACCCCGGCTGAACGAGTAGGCGGGCCAGGTCGACTGTGCGCCGGCCTGGACCGGTGGTGCAGCATGTTCGCGCCGAGGAAGCGGAATTCGGTTTGTCGCCCGGATGGCGACAATCTCGACGTCGAATTCCATGGTGCTGCCGTAGGTGCGCAGGTAGTCTTCCTCAAACAGGCTTCTGATTTCCGCTGAACTTGCCGCCAGCTTGGAACCCGCCAGCGGCACCGGGATAGAGGGACCATGCTCCTGTCCCACATAACGAAGATCGAGGTTGGCCAGCCGTTCCAATGCCGGATCGGATATCTCGCCCCTGGCATCGAGTTCGCTGAAGAGCTCGGCAAGAACCTTGTCGGTTTCGCCAAGGCTTTCTTCATTGAGCGGCATGATGCGTGTCAGCGCCGCTGACTGCACCATATCGGCGCCCAGCAGACCCCACGCGGAGAAATTTCCGGCAAGCGGCGGCACGATGATCTTGCTGATCTGCAGTTCGTCAGCGAGCAGGATGGCGAACATCGGCCCGGCGCCGCCAAACGGAAGCAGCGCCATGCTTCTGGGGTCCAGTCCCTGCTCCACGGTAATCTCCCGCATCGCATTGGCCATGCTGGATGTGGCAATTCTCATTATGCCCACGGCCGTATCGAGAACGTCCTTGCCGATCTGTTGCGCAACATCGCCGATGGCCTTTTCCGAAGCCGCGAAATCGAGCTGAATTCCGGAAGCAAGCTTGCCCGGGCCGAGCATGCCCAGATGCGCGGCTGCGTCGGTGGTTGTCGGTTCGGTGCCGCCCTTGCCGTAACATGCCGGTCCAGGTACGGCGCCCGAACTGCGCGGCCCGACGCGGAGCAGGCCGCCGATGTCTTTATAGGCCACCGAGCCACCGCCGGAGCCGATGGACCGCACGTCGACCCAGGCCGACTGGACCGGCATCCCGGCGACCTCGCCCTCAAAGAGCACCTGCGCCTGCCCATCGAGAATGAGTGCCGTATCGAAGCTGGTGCCGCCCACGTCGGCGGTAATCAGTGCATCGATATCGAGCGAACGTGCAATCTCGGATCCGCCCTGCGCGCCGCCAACCGGGCCTGACATGATCGTTTCAAAAGGCCGTTCTCCGGCTTCTGCGAAGGTCATCGAGCCGGACCCCGAACGCGCGATGAGGCAACGCCCGTTGAATCCCATCCCGACGAGGCCCTCTTCGAGTCTTTGCAGGTAGCTTGACATGCGCGTTCTCACGAAGGCGTCGATTGCCGTCGTGGAGAAGCGTTCGTACTCACGATATTCGCGAGAGACTTTGTGCGACATAGAGATGTCGCCGGTGAAGCCATGCTCGCGCAACAGCTCGGCAGCGCGCAGTTCGTGCGCGGGATTGGCATAGGCGTTCATGAAACAGATCGCCAGGCTGTCCACGCCCTCGGCGTTGAACTGCTTTACCAGTGAAACCACAGCCGCTTCGTCGAGAGGCCGATGTACGGTTCCGTCGAAGAGAATCCGCTCGTCGAGCTCAAGGCGAAGATATCGGGGCACCAGCGGCTCCGGCTGCTGCCAGAACAGATTGTACATTTCCGCGCGGTCGCCCCGACGAATTTCCAGCACATCGCGGAAACCCTTGGTGCAAACCATTCCCACCTTGGCGCCGCGCCTTTCCAGCAGGGCATTGAGGCCGACGGTCGTTCCATGAAGGAAATAGTCAGCCTTGGCGATGATCTCGGGGGGCACGAACTCTCTGACCGCGTTCAATACGCCCTGCTCGGGTGCGGATGGGACAGTCGGTAGCTTGCCTTCCCTTGTCTGTCCGGTGTCTTCGTCAAAAAAGACGAGATCGGTGAAGGTGCCACCGATATCGACCCCGATGCGTGTCGCCATTAGCTGCTCTCCATCTTTGGCAGTCGGAAACCTCGACATGCCAGTTTGGGCAGACCCCGCTCTCCGGCCATCCGCCTGTGCGCCGCTTTATGAGAGGGGCGCTTAGAGCTGTCAAGAATTTGTTCGTTATTATGAATGCTGTTCGCATTACGAACATATGCTGCTCTGAAACATGTGGCTATGCAGCAGGGTGAGCCTGCCAAAATAGTGTCAGGTCGGGCACACCTGTTCACAGCAAATTTTCATTTAAACGCTGGGCTTTGGCAGGCATCGACGCGCCTCGTGTCACGCATGAGCGGCAATTGAGGGTTGCATTAGCCGAACTCGCATGCATATTGCGAACGACAAGACATTAAACGAACATTTCGATTGAAGATTGAATGACAATCGACCGATTCCATAATTGCGGGAAGAGTGATGCGGGTTGGCTTTGATATTGGCGGCACGTTCACGGATTTCGTGCTGGTCGATCGGTCAGGCGCCGTCCGGCTTCACAAAGTGCTCACGTCGTATCCGAATCCTGCCGAGGCGGCATTTGCAGGTCTCGGTGAACTGGTTGACCAGGCTGGAGCATCCCTTGCGGACGTCTCCGAAATCCTTCACGGCACGACGCTGGTTACCAACGCGCTTGTGGAGAGGAAGGGTGCCAGACTCGGCCTGCTGACCACCGAGGGATTCCGTGACGCGCTCGAAGCCGGCAGGGAGCAGCGTTACGATATTTATGATCTGAGCCTGAGTTTTCCCGAGCCGCTCGTGCCGCGGGCGCTCCGGCTCGAGATATCGGAGCGCCTGGACCGGGACGGCAGTGTCGTTCGCGCGCCCGAACGGGCAGAAATTCGCGAGCGGCTCCACATGCTGCAAACGGCTGGCGTCGAGGCGGTCGCTGTTTGCTTTCTTCATTCCTACGCCAATGCTGCGCATGAGCGCCTTGTGGCAGAGGTTGCGCGTGAGGAGTTCCCTGATCTCTTCGTTTCGCTCTCGAGCGAAGTCGTGGCCGAGATGTGGGAGTACCAGCGCACCGTTACCACCTGTGCGAACGCCTATGTGATGCCGCTCATCGATCGCCACCTGGTCGCGCTTGAGCGCGACCTGAGGGCGCGGGGTTTCCGCGGTGCAATTCGCATGATGCATTCGGCGGGCGGCCTGATGTCCCTCGATGCGGCGCGGCAGAACCCGGTGAGGCTCCTTGAATCCGGCCCCGCAGGTGGCGGGCTTGCATCCGCCATGTTCGGCAGGAAGTCCGGTCGCGGCGATCTGATTTCGTTCGACATGGGCGGAACCACCGCGAAGGCTTGCCTCGTTGAAGACGGCGAGGTGGCGGTTGCAAGCGAGATGGAGGCTGCGCGCGTGAACCGGTTCACCAAAGGGTCGGGTCTTCCGATCCGGGCGCCGGTGATCGATCTGATCGAAATCGGTGCCGGCGGTGGCTCGATCGCCGAGGTCGACAAGGTTGGCCTGCTCAAAGTCGGACCGCGGTCTGCGGGCTCTTCGCCGGGGCCGGCATGTTATGGGGCTGGCGGAACCGAGCCGACCGTTACCGACGCCAACCTGCTTCTTGGATATTACGATCCCGGCTTTTTCCTCGGCGGCCGCATGAAAATCGACGTCGATGCCGCGCGTGTCGCGATCGATGGCCTTGCAAGCGAACTCGGATTGAAAACTGAAGAGGCGGCGGCCGGCATTCATGATCTCGTTGTAGAGAACATGGCGGCGGCGGCGCGCGTCCACATCGTTGAAAAGGGCAAGGATCCGCGCAGTTACGCAATGATCGCGTTCGGCGGAGCCGGACCCGCTCACGCTGTCGATGTGGCTCGTGCGCTGGGCGTTCGGGAAGTGATTGTCCCGCCTGCCTCAGGGGCAGCATCAGCACTCGGTTTTCTCGTCGCCGCACCACGTTTTGAGACAGTGCGCTCGCTGAACGTGCGCATGGTCGCTTCGGCCGATTTTTCTGAAGCCAACGCGGTTCTGGATGAATTGCAGGGAACGAGCAGCACCCAGATAACGGCGATGGGCGTTGAACAGGACGAAGTGCGGACGACGCGGTTCGCCGATATGCGTCTGGTCGGACAGATGCATGAAGTGACGGTCGAACTGCCGCCGCAAGGCATCAGTGCGGAGACACTGCCTGCCATCCTGAAGTCGTTCGAGGCAGACTATACAAGCCTGTTTTCGGCGATGCCGGACGGCGTGAACGCCGAGATTACCAACCTCCGTGTCCGCTGTGCTGCCGCCGCACCGGATGTGGATCCGCGTTCGTCGGCGACGTCGCAGGACGCGGGTGCGCGGAAAGGGGTACGGAAGGCCTGGTTCGATGGCCGGTTTCAGGATGCCGGCGTTTATGATCGCTATGCTCTTGCCCCCGGCGACAAGGTCGTCGGGCCGGCCATCATCGAGGAAACGGAATCGACCACGATCGTTCCGCCGCACTGCAGTCTGTCCGTTGACGACCAGCTTTGCCTTCGCATCGAAGTGGCCGTGGATACCACCAAGGACCTGGGTCTCCCGGCCAACGCTAGCGAAGCCGATATAATGGCCCGGCTCGACTGCGATCCTGTGACGCTGGAGATCATGTGGAGCCGACTGGTCTCCGTGACCGAGGAGATGTGGCACACGGTCTGCCGCACCGCCTTCTCGCTGGTGATCTCGGAAGCCCAGGATTTCGCTTGCGACCTGCTCGACATCAACGGCGACACGCTGGTGCATTCGCCGCGCGCCATGCCGGTCTTTAACCTGACATTGCCGCGGGCGGTGAAGGCGTTGCTGGCGGAGTTCCCGGTCGAAACCCTGAAGCCCGGCGATGTGTTGGTTACCAACGATCCCTGGCTTTGTGCGGGTCACCTCTTCGACATCGCAATCGTCACGCCAATTTTCGTCGAAGGCAGGGTCGTCGCGCTGTCAGGCACCGTCGGCAACGTGAACGACATCGGCGGAACGCGAGACTGGCTGAAGGCCCGCGAAGTCTACGAGGAAGGCTTCCAGATACCACCTATGAAACTCTACGAGGCAGGCGAGCCGAACAAGGTCCTGTTCAAGCTGCTTGCCAAGAACGTGCGGACAGCCGACCAGGTGCTGGGCGACCTGGGGTCTCTCGTTGCTGCCAACGAGATCGGCGCACAGCGCCTGATTGCGTTCATGAACGACTACGGACTGGCGGACATAGGGCCGCTTGCGAAGCTCATCCAGGGCAAGTCCGAAGCTGCCATGCGCAAGGCCATCAGCGATTTGCCGGACGGTACGTACAGGTCCGAGACATGGAACAACCCGTTCGGCACACCGATGCGCTTCCCAGTGCGCATCGAGGTTGCGGGCGACGAAATGAGCGTCGATTTCGACGGCGCGCCGCCGCAAATTGCCCAGGGCGGTATCAACTGTACGATGAGCTACACCGCCGCCCACGGTGTCTACCCGATCAAATGCATGCTGACGCCCGAGGTTCGATCCAATGCGGGCTGCTACCGGCCGATCACCGTTTCCGCGCCCAAGGGTTCGATCCTCAACGCCGAATACCCGGCGTCCGTCAATCTTCGCACGCGTACCGGCTGGTATATCGCGCCCAACATACTGTCCGCGCTGGCTCCCGCCGCGCCGGAGCGCGTCGTCGCCGCTACGGGACTGCCGTTCACGTCGAACATCTATGGCGATGCCGGTGACGGCAGCACCTATGCGGATGTGCTGTTCGCCGGGGGCGGGCAGGGCGCATCCGTGCGCGCAGACGGCAAGAGCGGGCTGCTTTGGCCGACATCGGCCTCCAACACGTCGATCGAACTGTTCGAATCGCGCGTGCCCATCCTGATTCTCGAGAAGTCGTTCATCCCGGACTCCGGCGGCCCCGGAAAGTACCGCGGTGGTCTCGGTCAGAAGATCCGCTACCGCCGCCTGCAATCCAGTGGCAGCACAATGCTGAGCACGCTTTACCCGGAAGGCGTGACGCATCCGGCGGAAGGTCTGTTTGGCGGCGGTTCGTGCATCCCGGCGTCAGCGCGGATTCTGGGCGACGACGGAACGGTTCTGCGTGACTGCGGAACCGGCGCCCTCGTGGAAATCGAGGGAACCAACGAGACGGTCGAGGTCATTGTCGCCGGCGGCGCCGGCTATGGAAACCCGCACGAGCGCGACCGGGCAGCGATCGAGGAAGATATCGCGGCCGGCGCAGTGACGCTGGAGGGCGCGGTGCGAGATTACGGATATCAACCTGCCGAACGGACAGGGACTTACGGGGCGGCCAACTGAGGCAACATCTTATGGGAGGTAAATACATGCTGAAGATGAACAGACGACAACTCATGCTGAGCACCGTCGCGGCGACGGCGGGGGCGGCTATTCCATCAGCGCTGATGGCGCAGCAGAACAAGACACTGGTGATCGGCAATCAGGGTGCGCAAAGCCATTTCGATCCTCATGCCGGTCAGGATTATCCGACATCGGTCCTGATGCGGAACATCTATGACGCGCTGGTCGATGCTGTGGGAGCGCCGCCGCAAATCGTCCCGCGCGTTGCGACGGAGTGGACGATTTCAGAAGACGGGCTTGTCTATACCTTCAAGCTCAATCCGAACGCCAGGTTCCATGATGGAAGCCCGCTCGATGCCGAGGCCGTCAAGTATTCGTTTGATCGCATTCAGGCCATTGGCCGCGGCAACAACTGGATGATCAACGGCGTTGTCGGTCCGGATTCTATCAAGGTCATCGACGACCACACGGTCGAGTTCACGCTGCTCCAGCCCTTCGCGGCTTTCCTTCAGGTGCTTCCCTGGATATCGATCGTCAATCCAGCGGTCATCGAGGCCAACGCGGGCAGTGACATGGGGCAGTCCTACCTGCTGAACAACACAGCCGGTTCGGGTCCGTTCAAGGTTGCCCGCTTCGAGCCAGAAAGCGTCATCGAGTTTAAACGCGATCCCGAAGGGTGGCGCGAGGGCGGCGGCAATACGGACACCATCATCTGGCGTTACGTACGCGAAAACACCAACCAGCGTCTGATGCTCCAGCGCGGCGAGATCCATATGGCGGTGGATCTGACGAGCGACGACATTGTGGCGCTCGAAGGCGTGCCCGGCGTAAAGACGGTCGTGGAGCCGGGCGACCGGACCTTCTCCATCAAGATGAACACCGAGCACGGCCCGACGGCCGACGTTAACCTGCGTAAGGCGATCTCCTACGCGTTCGACTACGACGAGATGCTGCGTGTCAGCGGATTGGCGGAGTTGATGCAAGGGCCGCTGCCGTCGAGCTTCTTCGGTCACGACGGAAGTCTTGAAGTCCCGCGTCGCGATATCGAGAAGGCGAAGGAATATCTTGCCAAGACGGAATGGCCGGAAGGTGGCCTGACGCTCGACGCGGTCTACGTTACCGGCCTCGAGCAGGAACGGCTCTGGTGCCTGGTTCTGCTGGACAGCCTTCGCGACCTCAACATCAACGTCAACATCATTCCGGCCACCTGGCCCGACATGCTCAGCATGGCGGAAAGCCCGGAGAAATTCCCGCCGTTCTTCTGCGTCTATCTCGGCGTTGGTTATGCCGACCCCGATGTGATCGCCTATGCCGGCTATCACTCCAGCCGCAATGGCGGTTGGCAGAACCCCGTCTACAAGAACCCGTCGGTCGATGCATTGATCGAACAGGCTCGCTACGAGCCGGACAGCGAAAAGCGGGCGCAGCTGTACGCCAAGGTTCAGAGGGCGATCGTCGATGATGCTCCAGATATCTTCGGTGTCGTCGAGAAATCGAAGGTCGGTCTGCGCGACAATGTGGAGGGTTATACCTTCACGCCGATCATTGTGCAGGCGGTGGATTTCTTCCCGCTGTCGCTGAAAGGCTGACGGGAGAATACGCCGGCATGCTTCGATACCTCCTGTTTCGCATTGCGCTGATTGCGCCGCTGCTGATCGGACTGTCGATGCTTGTCTTCGTGATCGGTCGAGTCCTGCCGGGAGATCCGGCGGGACTCGCAGCAGGTCCGTATGCCACAGCGGAACAGCGCCAGGCGATTGCCGCCGAATATGGGCTCGATCAACCGATACCGGTGCAATACTGGCGCTACATCACGGGCGTGCTGGAGGGGGATTTCGGCCGCTCGCTTATGACGCGGCGTCCCGTGGCCGGTGACCTTGCCGGTTATCTTCCGGCGACGCTGGAGCTGGTGTTCTTCTCGCTGTTCATCGCAATACTGATCGGCATTCCGCTTGGCTTGATAGCCGGTATCAGGCGCAACAGTGCGACCGACATGACCATTGCCGCCGGAACGCTGTCGGCGATGTCGATGCCGCAGTTTTTCCTGGGGCTGGTTCTACAGCTTGTATTTGGCATGATGCTGTCATGGCTGCCGCTCAGCGGGCGGCTGCCATTCATCATATCGCCCCCGCCGGGCGTCACCGGGTTCTACACGATAGACAGTCTGATTGCCGGCGACTTCACGGCGTTCCGATACTCGGTGCTTCATTTGATACTCCCGGCGCTCACCATGGCGTTGGCGCCGATCGCAACGATTGCACGCATCATGCGGTCCTCAACCATTGAGGTACTGCAGCAGGATTATGTGCAGACGGAACGGGCGCTTGGCCTGCCATCGTCACTTATTCTGTTCAAATACGTTTCCAAGAACGCAGCGTCGGCGACGCTGACCCTTATCGGGCTTTACGTCGGCTGGCTTCTGGGAAGCACCGTGCTGGTCGAGAAGGTGTTCGACTGGCCGGGCATTGGCCTCTACGCAACCAACGCGATCCTCAATCAGGACTTCAACCCAGTGATTGCAGTGACCCTGGCGATCGGAGTGGTGTTCATCCTGGCCAACCTCGTTGTCGATATGTTGTACGGCGTTCTCAATCCCAAGGTGAGCAACAAACAATGAGCGAAGTCGTTCGAACAACCGACGGCGCTGCCACGCGTTCGGCACGGCGGACCAATTGGGCCCGCGGCTTCTATCGCTTTCGCCAGAATCCACTGTCCGTGATCGGACTGGTGATCGTGGCGCTTCTGCTCCTGCTTGCGCTCTTTGGCGAGTACATCGCGCCATACCCAGAGCACCTGAACGGCGAGGTGAACGTCGCGAACCGGTTCCAGCCGCCTTCGGCCGAGTTCTGGTTCGGCACGAACGAGGTGGGGCAGGACATTTTCTCGCTGGTGCTCGCCGGGGCGCGCATCTCGCTTTTGAGTGGGATCGCGGTGATCGTACTTGCGACTTTGATCGGTACCTTCATTGGCGTGATCGCTGGCTATTTCGGTACCTGGCTGGATGAGATCCTGATGCGATTCACGGATCTGATCCTCACCTTGCCAGCGCTGATACTGGCCATGGCGATCGCCGCAGGTTTGGGTCCCAGCATACCGAATATGATCCTTGCGCTGGCGCTTGCCTGGTGGCCGGGTTTCGCCCGGATGGCGCGGGGCGAAGTGCTGTCGTCCAAAGCCGAACTCTATGTTCTCGCCGCCAGGGCGCAGGGGGCGGGCAACACGCGCATTCTGACCCGTCACATTCTGCCGAACATTACCTCGCCCATCATCGTCAAGATGTCGTTGGATGTGGGTTTCGCCATCCTTGCGGTCGCGTCGCTTGGCTTCATCGGGATCGGCGTTCGGCCGCCCACACCGGAATGGGGGGTCATGCTGTCGATTTCGCGTTCCAACCTTCCACATTTCTGGTGGACGGCGATCTTCCCGGGCCTGGCGATCTTCCTGTCGGTCTTGAGCTTCAATTTCATGGGCGACGGCCTGCGCGACGTGTTTGATCCGAGAGCGCGCAGATGAGCCTGCTTGAGATCAATGGCCTCCGGCTGGCAATGCGCAGCTTCGACGGCGAGACCGAGGTTCTCAGAGGTGTGGACCTCACCGTCGGCGAAAACGCGATCGCGGGTGTTGTCGGCGAGACCGGGTCGGGCAAGTCGCTGACCGGGCTTTCGATTTCCCGCCTCGTCCCGACGCCGCCCGGACGCTACCTCGGCGGTACGATACGTTTCGACGGTCAGGACCTCATGACCGCATCCGAAGACGAAATGCGGCGGCTGCGCGGCCGGCAGATCGGCATGATCTTCCAGGACCCGACGACCAACCTCAATCCGGCCTTTCGCATCTCGACGCAAATGATCGACATTGCGATGAATGTCGCAAAATCCGATCCGGAACTCATTGGCGCTCATGCGCGTGCCTCGCGCCGGGCAAGGCGGGCGGCCGCGCGCCAGCGCTGCGTAGACCTTCTGGGACAGGTCGGGATTCCTGACCCGCAAACTCGGATTGACGCCTATCCGCACACATTCTCGGGTGGCATGCGCCAGCGCGTGCTGATTGCCATGGCGCTCATCGGACAGCCGCGTCTGCTCATTGCCGACGAGCCGACGACAGCGCTTGATGTTTCGGTTCAGGCGCAGGTGCTGGAATTGATGAGTTCGTTCGTGCGCGAACGCGACCTCACCATGATCTTCATCACTCACAACATCGGTGTGGTCGCACAACTGTGCACGGATGTCTCGGTGATGAATGCCGGGCGCGTGGTTGAGAGCGGCAATGTGCGCAAGGTTCTGAAGAATCCGGACGACAGCTACACGAAAGAACTGCTTTCGGCGGTGATGACCCGGGATACGCCACGACCGACAAGAAACCGTGCGGTCGCTGGAGCTGTGACATGACCATCCTTCAGGTTGAAAACCTCACCAAGCGCTATGTCACGTCTGGTGGCTATTTTGATCGGAAGGGCGAGACCATTACTGCGCTCGACGATGTCAGTTTTGAGGTACGCCGAGGTGAAAGCATAGGCATCGTTGGCGAATCGGGATCCGGCAAGTCGACGCTATCGCGCATCATCCTTGGCCTGGAAATGCCGGATAGCGGGCGCATCGTTTTTGACGGTACCGACTTGTCGACCCTCTCGAAACGCGAATTGCGAGCCATCCGTGCGCGCATTCAGGTTGTCTTCCAGGACCCGTATGCATCGCTGAATCCGCGCATGTCGGTTCGCGATCTGATAGCGGAGCCGATGGAGATCCACCGCGACATTCTGGGGATGTCGAACGCGCAGATTACCGATCGGGTTGCCGAGCTTCTGACGCTTGTGCGTATGGAGGAAGACCATATGCACCGCTATCCGCACGAGTTCTCGGGCGGGCAGCGCCAGCGGATCGGCATTGCACGCGCTCTTGCCTGTAAACCGCAACTGGTCGTTCTGGACGAACCGACCTCCGCGCTCGACGTATCGGTGCAGGCTCAGGTGCTGGCGCTTTTGATCGGCCTGCAGGACGAGCTCAACCTGACCTACCTCTTCATCAGCCACGACCTCGCCGTTGTGCGCTACCTGTGCCAGTCGGCAATCCTCATCCGCAAGGGCAAGCTCGTCGAGAATGCTCCGATCGACGACCTCTTCGACGCGCCGAAAAGCGACTATGGCCGGATGTTGATTGGAGCGATGCCGGACATCGATCCGGACAAGTCGCCGTTTCGAGTCAAATCACAAGCCTGAAGGCAGACATGTCCAATTCAAAACCCATCTGGGAAATAGTTGATTCCAAGAAACCTGCGTTCATCGAACTCAGCGATTCCGTTTGGGACAATCCCGAACTTCTCTACCGCGAGCATAAATCCGTCGCCCTCCATCGTCAGAGATTGGAAGAAGAGGGGTTCCGCGTTCATGACAGCGTCGCCGGAATCGAAACGGCTGTAATGGGTGAAGCCGGTGATGACGGACCGGTGATCGCTATCCTGGGAGAATTCGACGCGCTTCCGGGCCTGAGTCAGGAAGCGGGTATCGACGAAGAAAAACCCCTGGAGAAGGGTGGCAACGGTCACGGGTGTGGGCACAACCTTCTTGGCGCGGGTTCTTTGCTGGCGGCGAGCGCCGTGAAGCAATTCCTGGCCGACAACAACATTCCCGGTCGTGTACGCTATTACGGTTGCCCGGCCGAGGAGGGAGGAGCGGCCAAAACGTTTATGGTCCGCGATGGCGTATTCGCAGACGTGGACGCCGCGCTTTCATGGCATCCGACGGCCTTCAGTGGGATCATCCCTCCGCTGACGCTGGCCGTAATGATGATCGATTTCCGTTTTTCCGGCCGAGCCGCTCACGCCGCAGTCTCGCCGCATCTTGGCCGAAGCGCGCTCGATGCGGTCGAACTGATGAGCGTAGGCATCAACTACCTGCGCGAACACGTGCCGCAGGATGCACGCATGCACTATGCCGTGCTCGATAGCGGCGGCCGTGCGCCCAATGTCGTCCAGGCGGAAGCGACCGTCCGGTACTCCGTCAGGTGCCTCAGGAGCGCGGACCTTGGTGCTCTGCTCGATCGAGTCAAGGATGTCGCAAGGGGAGCGGCGCAAATGACGGGGACCAGGGTCGATTGGAACGTCGTGACAGCCATGTCGGAAGTGCTCGACAATCCGCCGCTCTACGCGCTGCTTCACAAGAACATGATGGAATTGGGCCCGACGCCATTCGATGACGCGGATCGTGAGTTTGCACGCCGCATGCAGGCAACCATGAGTCCAGACGACATCGAGGCTGCATATCTTGGCGCCGGCGTGTCCCAGAAAGACGCGGCCATCTGCGATATCATCGTTCCGCTTGAGGCGCGCGGCGTGCCCATGTTGGGCTCAACCGACTTGGGCGATGTTTCCTGGGTCGTGCCATTCGCCCAGGCTGGATCGGCAACCTATGCCATCGGAACACCCGGTCATTCCTGGCAGGTAACGGCACAGGGCAAGACGCCGGCGGCGCATAAGGGCATGGTCCATGTTGCGAAAGCTCTGGCCGCGACTGCGATAGACCTGTTTACAGATCCCGCTCACCTTGAGGCGGCAAAGGCTGATCTCCGCAAGCGAATTTCAACGACCCCCTATAGATCGCCGCTTCCAGACGATCTGCAGCCGCAGGTGCCGGCATGAGCATGGGGCACGATCAACTTTTCCAGCCATTCACTGTCCGCTCCCTGACGCTGAAGAACCGGCTGGTCATGGCGCCAATGACCCGCTCCCGTTCGCCCGGTGGTGTGCCGACTCAGGCAGCGGTTGACTACTACCGGCGTCGAGCCGAGGCCGATGTCGGGCTCATCCTGACCGAGGGCACTGTGGTGAACAGGCCGTCCTCAAAGAACGATCCGGGGGTGCCGCACTTTCACGGTAAGGAAGCGCTCGCAGCTTGGCAGCGTGTAGCTGAAGCAGTTCATGAAGCAGGTGGAAAGATCGCGCCGCAGATCTGGCACGTCGGTCCGCGCCTCGACCCCCGGGTCGAATGGACGCCGCCAGGACCGGTGGATACGGCATCCGGTTTGGTCTCCCTTGACGAACCGCGGCTCCCGCCGATGGACGAACGTGCAATCGAAGATACGATCGCCGCCTTTGGCGCCGCCGGCGAGGCGGCGGTTCGGCTTGGTTTCGATGCTGTCGAAATCCACGGCGCACATGGCTATCTGATCGACGATTTTTTCTGGCACGTTTCCAACACGCGTGCGGACGGCTGGGGTGGGCCGACGCTGCGCGAACGTGCGCGCTTCGGTGCCGAGGTCGTGAAAGCCGTTCGCGCTGCACTTCCTGAGAAGCTGCCGCTCATCTTCCGCTTATCGCAGTGGAAGGGACTCGATTATGACGCCAGGGTGGCGCGTTCGCCGGATGAAATGGCTGAGTGGCTGGAGCCGTTGGCAGATGCCGGTATCGACATCTTTCACTGTTCCCAGCGCAGGTTCTGGGAGCCGGCCTTTTCGGGTTCCGACCTTAACCTCGCCGGCTGGGCGAAAAAGGTGGCCGGCCTGCCGACGATAACCGTCGGATCGGTCGGGCTCAACGGTGAATTCATTGCCGGTGTCAATGGCGAGAAGTCCGAGCCGCAAAGCCTCGACGAACTTCTGCGGCGCTTCGATCGAGGCGACTTTGATCTCGTGGCAGTCGGCCGGGCGGTTCTGGCGGATCCCGAGTGGGTCATGAAGATCAGGGATGGTGCGTTTGACGCTCTGAGGCCCTTCGATCCGGAGGTGCTGAAGTCATACTACTGACCGGCGGGTGCATGGACCGAAATGGGCGAATCACCCGACCGTTCGATACTGGACTAGGCCTGGGAATGCATGGGTAGAAAATCGAATTTGCGACGATAGGGCGGTAAAGAATTGGTGGTAAACGACTTGTATAGGCGGTCCGGTTTTGCCAAATGGTCGTTCGTTCTTCGGTCTGGACGGATCGTTTCGCTGGCGCTTGCTGTGGATCGGAGAGAGCCATGACGCTGGTATCGGACGATGTCGGGTCGTGGAGCCAAGAGCCAGCGCGGTCAAAAGGCGCGAAGGCAATGTCTCAGGAATACCTGTCCACTTTTGCACGTGGTCTTGAAGTCATTCGTGTCTTTACACGACACAAGCCACGCTTGACCCTCAGCGAGGTTGCGGCCGAAACCGGCATGACGCGAGCGACTGCGCGGCGTTTTCTGCACACCCTTGTGCGGGAAGGCTATGTTGGGGTCGAGGGCCGCTACTTCAGCCTGCTGCCAAAGGTCTTCGATCTTGGCTTTTCTGTTTTTGCTTCGATGGATATCTGGGACGTGATCCAGCCGGTACTGGATGATCTCGCCGAGGACCTCCAGGAATCGGCGATGGCTGCCATCCTCGACCAGGATTCGGTCATCTATCTGGCTCGCGCATTTCCCAACCGGCAGGTAACGGTCGGAATTCGCGTCGGCCATCGTATGCCGGCTCATATCGGGTCGACCGGACGTGTTCTTCTGGCCGCACTGCCCGATGAGGAGCTTCGCTCCTATTTAGACCGCGCCAGGCTGACAAAACTGACGCCATCAAGCATCACGTCCAAAGTTCGCCTGCGTGAGGAAATTGAACTTGTCCGCCGTCAGGGATTTGCCCTGGTCGAGGACGAGATGGAAATCGGCTTGCGGTCGATCTCCGTACCTGTGCACGATCTCGACAACAACGTGATTGCGGCACTGAATGTCGGCTGTCCTTCGGGCCGTGTCAGTACTGATACGCTTCGCGGCCCCATTCTCATCGCTTTGCTTGAAGCATCCCGCCGCGTCACGAACGCTCTTCACGGATAGCATTCCCATGACGGCTCGGCAGCGCGCACGGGAATCAATTTTGCTTCAGCTGTCGGACAATCAACATATCGGTCGTGGGAGATGGTAATGCAGGGAATGTTGAACGGAAGCAGCGCGATTGTTGTCGGGGGTGGACGTGGCATTGGCTACGCCGTCGCAAAACGCCTTTCGGAACAGGGGGCAAAAGGGTTGATCTTTGATCTCCCCGATGTGATCGAACCCGCGACACAGCCTCCGGCATTCGAGAAGGCGGACATCGATGTCAGCAGCGAACAGAGCATCGCTGCCGCCTTTGCACGGGTCGCGAGTGAATTCGATACCGTCGACATCGTCGTGGCAAATGCCGGCATAGTCCCTCCCTGGCGCCAGACCGAGGACATAGACCTCGATGAGTGGGATCGCGTCTTTTCGATCAATGTGCGGGGGGTAGCTGCGACTCTCAAGCACGCGGTTCCTCTGATGAAAAAGCGCGGCGGGTCGATTGTCGTCACCGCTTCGATCAACGGCGTCACCGGCGCTCCTTTGCAGGGCGCATACACCAGTTCGAAACATGCCGTGCTCGGACTTGTGCGCTGCTCGGCGCTTGAGTTGGGACAATACGGTATCAGGGTCAATGCGGTTGGCCCGGGTCCGGTGCTCACCGATGCTCTGCGTGAGCGTATTCGCTTCCGGTCAACCAACGGCGGACCAACGGAAGCTGAGGCGGAGCGACTGCTTGCCGAGCAGACACCCCTTGGCCGAATCGCGACCGAAGACGATGTGGCGGACGGCGTCCTTTTCCTTGCGTCGAAACTGTCTGCGGCAATAACCGGGCATCTCCTTCCGATCGACGCCGGATTCAGGATCACTTGATATGGAAGGTCTGCAGGACAAGGTAGTACTGGTTACAGGTGCCTCGAAAGGTATGGGCGCCGCCATCGCTCGCACCGTCGGTGAGCACGGCGCCAGAGTGATATTCCACTACAATTCCGACCGCATCGGTGCCGAGGAGGCCGGGCGCGATATTCCGAACGGCCGTAAGACGTTCATCCAGGCTGACATGCACAACAAGGAAGAAGCCTCACGTCTGTGGGCGGAGGCCCTTGCATGGCAGGGTTGCATCGACGTCGTCGTGAACAATGCCGCGGTCATGCTGGAAAACGGGCCGATCGACGCGTCCGATGAGGAGTGGGATGCAGTCTGGGAAGAGACCTTGCAGGTCAATCTGATCGCGCCGGCCAGGCTGCTTCGCGATGCGGTTCGCCATTTTCGCGCGGCCGGCGGCGGAATAATCGTGTCCTTCTCCAGCTGGGCCGGGCAGCGAGGATCGACCAATCCGGGAGCTTTCGCCTATGGAACCTCAAAGGCGGCGATCAAGGCGCTGACGCAGAGCATAGCGCGCAACTATGCAAAGGATGGCGTGCTTGCCTATGTCATCGCCCCTGGCCTGATCCACACGCAGATGTCGGAGACGTTCATGAGGAGCCAGGGCGGGCGGGAGAAGATATTCAAGGAACTGGCCATGGGAGAATGGGGCGACCCGCAAGAGGTTGCCGACATTGTGGCATTCCTGGCGACCGGCAAAGCTCGCTATATGGCCGGCGCCACGCTCGACGTGAACGGAGCCACCTATATCAGGTGAAAACGCACCGGCCCGCCGTGGGCGGGCCGATGACGAGGTACGGTGACAACGTGGGAAGCTTTGGCCCGACTCAGAGAAGGCCCAGCTCAACCAGTCCCTTCTCAAGACCCGCACGCTGTTTGGCGTCAAGTGGTTTGAGCGGTCGCCTGGGAGTTCCGCCTCCGGGAAATCCCATCATGTCCATCGCGGCCTTGGTAGCCGGGTAGAGGGTGCGCCCTTCAGCCGTGAACAGGTTGGTGAGCAGTCGCCCGGTCTTCTGAAGCTTTGACGCTTTGTCGCGATCTCCCGACAGCGCAGCTTCGAGAAGCGGTTTACCTCCGTCCGTCCAGACATTTGGGAAACAGTCGATAAAGCCATCGGCTCCCAGATCGGCAGCAGGTGCTCCGTAGATCGAGGAAGGACCGCAGAAAACGCGGATCTTGTCCTTGGCCGCAATCAGGGTCTGGTAGAAATTGTTCCAGTCGCCGGAACTTTCCTTGACCGCTACAACGTGGTCGATCTCGGCGAGCCGGGCCACCAGATCGGGAGAAAGCGCGTTTACCGCGTTCGCAGGTATGTTGTAGAGCAGGATGGGCGCTTCCGTACGGTCTGAGATCTCCTTGTAGTAGGAGAAAATCTCGTCATCCGTCAGCTTGATGAAGTAGGGTGGCAGGACAAGTACACCGTCCGCGCCCGCCGCTTCCGCCAGCTTCGTATTTTCGACGGTCTCATCGGGGGTGATCGCGCCGGTCCCCACGATCAGCGTGGCGCGGCCGTTCACCGCCTCCGCCGCGGCCCGATAGCATCGCTCGCGCTCGGCCTTAGACAGTGTCCAGAACTCACCGGTGCATCCTGCCGCGACAAAGCCGGTCGATCCGGCCGCGATGAGCCGCTCGATATTGGCCATCAGCGCCTTTTCGTCGAGTTGTCCGTTGCTGTCGAACGGAGTTGTAAGGGCAGGCATGGAGCCCGCCCAGGTAATGCTGTTTCGATCCATGAAACGACGATCCTTGGCGGCGATTGTGACTGGGTTGGGCTTCACCGCACATATATGCGACGAGCGATATTCATGCGGCAAAGTTAGTCGATTGTCCGACGATTGACAAGGGACTTATGAAGTCCGATTGCCAGCCGCCAACAGATCAGGCGCTGGCCTTTGTGCCTTCGCTTTGCTTGCTCATCAGGCGATGAATGTCGTGGATTCCAATCGCCAGGTGGCGGTCGATTTCCATGAGCATCCCGTTCAGGTCGTCGCCGATTGCAGCGTCGAGAAATCGGCGGCTGTTTTCGATGAACTCGACGTTGCGCGAAAAGCCCTGCGTCATTGCGAAGCCGAGTTGGACCTTGTTGGAAAGCTGTTCCCAGACGTCCAGCAGTGTCTGGTTGTCGGCGAACTGGTAGGGGAAGCTGTGAAACGCCATTTCGGCAGCGACGATTTCATCCTGCTTGCCACCATGAATCGCCTGAGCCAGTGCCTCGTGCCTGGCTGCAAATTCACGCCGGAAGGCGTCGTTCCTGTATGGCCAGAGTTCGGTGAAACAGTGTCTTTCGATCGCCCCGCGGAGCGAGAACAGGTCCCGCATGGTCTTTTCATCAAGACTGACCACGAAGGTTCCTGCATACGGGCGATTGACCAGAAGGCCCTGGTCAATCAGTTCCCAGATTGCTTCGCGAATGGAACTCCTGCTCACGCCCAGGCTGCTGGCAAGCCGCGATTCGATCAGTTGTGTGCCCGGCTGAATCCTGCCTCCAAGGACGAAACTGCGAATCGTCTCGGCAACCTGTGCGCGACGCGTCTTGGGAAGGGATGTCTCGAATTCGGGCAGGGCCCCAGATTTCCGCGAACGGGTTCTTTTCGTGGTGGCCATGGCGCTTCTCCAGGCGGCAATTTCCTGTTCCGGGTGGCGGGCAGCAGCCGCTTAAAGTCGCGGAATCAGCAAATTTATTGATGCAGTCGATTGTATGACAAAATTGAGTTGCGATACACTTACCCTTTAGTCAAGTTCCACTGCTGCAACAAGCTGGCCGGAAAGGGCGACCTACGCCCGTGTCCGCCGTCACTCCAGAAAGGGCTCTACAACCGTGAAATTCTATTACAACCTGTCTCCAAATCCGATGAAGGTTGCTCTCCTGATGGAGGAGCTCGAACTGGAGTATGAGGCGGTACCCGTCGATACCAGAAAGGGCGAGCAGTTCTCCGACGAACTGACGTCGCTGAACCCGAACTGCAAGGTGCCAGTGCTCGTCGACGGTGACGCGACGATATTCGACAGCAACGCGATGCTGCTCTATCTGGCCGAAAAGGCAGGCCGCTTTCTGCCGAAGGGTGGTCAAAAATCGCGCGGCGAACTGCTGTCATGGTTGATGTTCATCGCATCGGGGCTCAGCCCATATTCGGGGCAGGCCGTTCACTTCCGGATTTATGCGCCGGAGGGCCAGGACTATGCCAACCGGCGCTACCAGTTCGAGGCGCGCCGCCACTATGGCGTGCTGGAACAGCGGTTGCAGAAGCGGCGGTACCTGCTTGGCGACGAGTACACCATCGTTGATATGGGTGCCTGGGGTTGGGCAACTCGTATTCCACTCATCATGGGCGATGACGCCTGGAACGAATTCCCCAATGTGAAACGCCTGTGCGACGAGATTTCGGAGCGCCCGGCGGCGATCCGCGCGGCGGCACTTAAGGACCGGCACACCTTTCATCCCGATTTCGACGATATCGCACGCAAATATATGTTCCGGTTCCTTCAATAGAAAACGGCGGCCAGTCGGCCGCCGATGGCTGTTCCGCGCGGGCCGGCAACTGTCAGAAGCCGGCTGCGCGGGGGAGAAATAGTACGAGTTCCGGCACGTAGGTGATCAGCAGGAGCACCACAGTGATCATTGCCCACAGCGGGTAGACATGCCGCGTTACCATCGAGATCGGTCGCTGGGCGACCATCGCCGAGACAAACAGCGTGCCGCCGAACGGGGGTGTGATCATCGCGATCACGCAGTTGAACACAAAGACGACCGCAATGTGAACCGGGTCGAGTCCGTAGGACATGCCGACCTCGAGAAAGATCGGGCTCAACAGCAGGATCATCGCGAAGCTCTCCATAGGCATTCCGAAGATCATCAGGAACACGTTCATCAGCAGCAGGAAGAGCCAGGTTTGGTCGATGTTGCCGGTGAACCAGCTTGCAACGAGGTCAGGTACGCCTTCGGTGGCCATCAGCCAGTTGAAGATCATGGCCCCGCCAACAAGGAACATGATACCCGAGGAAATGGCGCCAGCCTTGAGGGTGATTTTGGGAATGTCGCGGAACGACAGCTCGCCGTAGACGAAACGCCCAACCACAATTGTGTAGATGACGGCAACAGCCGCCGCTTCGGTCGGCGTGAACAGTCCTGAGAAGATACCGCCGGAAATAACGGCGCCGAGACCGAGCGCGGGAATCGCCTTTACAAATGTTGTGCCGACCTTTCGCAGGCTGAAATGCTCGATCGCGACATACTGCGCGCCGCCCTTCTTGGCGTGGCGCCAGGACATGAAAAGCAGGCCCGGAACGACCAGCAGTCCAGGCACGATTCCGCCCAGAAACAACGCCGAAACCGACAGATTGTTGGTCACCGCAATCAGCACCAGCATTGTGCTGGGCGGTATGATCTGCGCCAGCGTTCCTGCCGTCGCGATAAGCGCGGCGGAATAGTCGATATTGTATTTGCGCCGCTTCATGTCGGGCAGCAGGGCAGAAGACACCGCTGCCGTATCGGCGCTTCCCGAACCTGACATGGCCGCCAGTGCTGTCGCCGCGATGACCGACACCATAAGAAGGCTGCCCGTTATCCAGCCGACCAGCGCCATCGCGAAGTCGATGATGCGACGTGCCAGACCGCCTGCTTCCATGAGCATTCCGGTGAGCAGGAAGAAGGAGATCGCCATCAACGTGAAATTGTTGAGGCCGGTGAAGAAGCGGTGGGCGATGACAACCAGCGGCAGGTCCGACATGACAACCGCCGCAAATGCGGCAAGCCCGAAAACGAACGCTACCGGAACGCCGACCGCAATGAAGAAGAAAAAGCCGAAACCCAGCGCGATCATGCGAGTTCCTCTTCATTGCCGGGAAACGGGTTGTTCCATTTCTCAATGACCTGGAGAATGATCTCGCCGCCTAACAGCACCATGCCGATCGGCAGCGAGATGAAGATTGGCCACATAGGCATCTGCATCACCGGGGATAGCTGGTGAAATCCGGATTGAGTCAGAATGACGCCGCCGTAGATGAGGACTGCAATTAGTATCAGGCCGAATCCCGCGATGAGGATCGAAAACACGCGCGCGAGCGTAAGTCCGAGGTGCCTGGTCAGCGTGTCCAGCGCAAACATCGAGCCGTGGCGCAATGCGACCGAGGCGCCGATGGTTGTCAGCCAAATCTGCGCAAACGTTGCAGTCTCGACGGAATGGCTGATGGTGAAGTTCAAATACCGGCCGATGACTTCCACCACCACCGACAGGACCATGAACCCGAAAATCAGCATCACCGCGCGATCGGCGGCATACCTGTAGGCGGCGATGAATTTGGACACCCTGCCGGCCGGGCGGTCATCGGTCATATTGAGTGGCTCCGGTTGAGAATGTGCGGGCAAAACTCCCCGCACATTCTGCATGTCACGATGGTATCAGCGAGCCGTCGTTTAGCTGTTGACGATCAGCTCAAGAAGTTCCTTTTCCGCGTCGCTTGTCAGGAACTCGGTATAGACCTGCTTGGCGGCTTCCTGGAACGGTGCTCGATCCGGATATTTGACCGTAACGCCCTCGGCGATCAGCTTGTCGAGCATCTCGCCGTCGCTTGCCCTGTAGCGGGTGAAATGCTCCGCGCCGGCCTCGCGGCCGGCGGCCGTCAGCGCATTCTGCACTTCCGCAGGCAGAGCCTGGTACTTGTCTTCACGCATGATCATGAAGTTGGAGTAGAACAGCCAGCTGACCTGTGCCCAGTGCGGAGCCACTTCATAGAATTTTTCAGTGAAGTAGTTCGTGTTGGCCGCATCGCCGCCTTCCACGAGGCCCGTCTGTAGCGACGAATAGAGTTCAGGATATGCAATCGCCGTCGCGTTGGCGCCGAAGGCATTGAACGTTGCCACGTGGACAGGATTCTGCACCGTGCGGATTTTGCGGCCCTTCAGGTCTTCGAAGGAATCCAGTGGCTCGCGCGTCATGATGTGCCTCGCGCCGGAGGTCAGCATACCCAGCACTCGGATGTTCTTCGCAGCTGCATGCTCGACAATGCGATCGAACACCTCGCCCTGCGAAACGGCGGTGTAGTGATCCCAGTCCCGAAAGATGAACGGCATGTTGAGCACGTTCATTTCCGGGACCCAGTTTGCGATCGATGCTGCGCTGGGAATTGAGATATCGACCGTTCCCAGCAGAATGCCCTCGACTACGTCGATCTCGCCGCCCAGCTGCGCTCCGGGAAATATCTTTGCTGTATACTCGCCGCCGGTCGCGTCGCTCAGCTTCTCGGCGAAGGACTCCGAAGTGACATGGTTAGGGTCGGAGACCGGTGAGAAATGTGCGTAGCGGAATTCGGTTGCCGCGTGGCCCAGGCGTACGCTTAGGCCTGTCGACATTGCCAGGGCGGAAGCCCCGATCATTACTTCACGTCTGTTCATTTAGTTTCCCCAGTTTGGCTTAGCGGCGCCTGACGTATTCGAAGGTCCGCTCGGTGGTTCCGAAAGGTAGTTGCGGCGAGGGTGTAACGGTACTCATCGCTTCTCTTCCGGAAATCTCATTTGGCCGCCTGCGCGGTCGTGCTGTTGTTCTGGTTTACGGCAAGACGGCGCCGATGCCGGAGCAGCGCCATCAATTGCCGGTCGCGCCATTCGGTGCGCTTTTGCCAATCCTCGATGGCAAGCGACGACCGTCTCTCGGCCGTTGCGCGCTCCACGAGATCCGATGTCCACGGATCGTCCTGTCCACGCTCCTTGCCCATTCGCGCATAAGCCGGCCCCATCTTCTGGGCATGAGAGGCAAGCCCGCCCTGCGTATTCAAGTCGACCGTCTCAAACGGTCCCATGAACGACCAGCGCATTCCCAGCCCGTCGCGCACAATGCTGTCGATCTCTTCAATCGAAGCCACGCCGTCGCGGAACAGACAGTATGCCTCGCGCAGCAACGCGCCCTGCAGCCGGTTGAAAACGAACCCTTCGATTTCCTTGCGAACCATGATTGGTGACATGCCAGCGGCAGCAAAGAACCGCTGCGCCTGTTCGGCTACATTTGGATCTGTGAAGGGAGCCGGCACGATTTCGATAACAGGGATCAGATATGGCGGGTTGCCGGGATGGCACACGAGGCAGCGATGCCTGGTGTCCAGATGTCCCATCGATCGTGACGCCGGAATGGCCGAGGCTGAACTGGCTATTATCGCGTCGGGCTTTGCATGCCGTTCGATCTCGGTGAACAGCGGCTGTTTCAGCTCCAGCCTCTCAGGCGCGCATTCCTGAATGAAATCTGCTTCGTGTACCGCTTGGCTCAGGTCAGCCACATAAGCGATGCGGCCCGCGACATCCTCCGCGGGTTCGTCAAGCAGATCGAATTGCTTAAGCTCCTGGAGCGACGTGGACACGCGCGTCCGCGCGTTCTCAAGGCTGGCGGCGGCAGGGTCCTGAACGACGACGCGATGTCCTGCAGCGGCGAAGACGATAGCAAACGCCGACCCGATCGAGCCTGCACCGACGATCCCTGCCGTTCGTTTCCGGACTGAAGCCTCGGCCACTGGCATGTGCACTCCAATTCTCAGGATCGCAATATTGCAAGAAGGTCGATTGTCTGTAAAGTCAAATGTAAGACAATCGACAAGGTAGCGTTGGAGGCCCGATTGACACCGAAAACGATTGTGACCGTCGCGGTCACCGGTAACCACACGACGCTGGAGCAGCACCCTGGCTTGCCTTGCACGCCTGCGGAAATCGCCGAGGCCGCCATTTCATCGGCACGGGCCGGGGCAGCGATTGCTCACATTCATGTCCGCTACCCGGACGGTCGCCCAAGCATGGAACTCGATCACTATCGCGAGACAGTTGACCGGATCCGGCAGTCTGGATGCGGTGTACTGATCAACCTTACGACCGGGCCTGGGCAGCGCTTCGTCCCAAGAGACGATGACCCGTCCGTTGGAGGGCCGGGCACCACGCTCGTCCATCCGCTTAGGCGTGTGGAGCACGTGGTTGAACTCAAGCCTGAAATCTGCAGCCTCGACCTCAATACGATGTGGTCGGGCAACTCCGCGGTCGTCAACCCGCCGCGCTTCGTTTCGATGATGGCAACCGCTATCCGCGAAGCCGGCACCAAGCCTGAACTGGAAGTGTTCGATTCGGGCGACATTCACCTGGCCAGGCAATTGCTCGCCGATGGTGTGTTGCCACCGGACCCGTTCTTCCAGATCATCTGCGGGGTGCGCTACGGGTTCAACGCAACGACCCAGGCACTCGTATATGCGCAGTCTCTATTGCCTTCCGGCGCGACGTTCTCTGCCATCGGCACCGGCCGGATGTCGTTTCCCTTTGTGGCTCAATCCTATCTGCTGGGCGGGCATGTGAGAGTAGGTCTTGAGGACGCGGTCATGATCCGGAGAGGCGAGTTGGCTCCCGACAACGCCGCTATGGTGTCCAAAGCCGTTCGAATCGTCGAGGAACTCGGTGGCCAGATCGCCACTCCGGCAGAAGCACGTCAGATCTTGGGCATCGCATGACCGTCAACAGCGGCATTGGAAGATCACGCTGAGGCAAGTTGCGTGACGAACTTCGTATTGAGATAGGCCTCGAGCCCTTCCACGCCGCCTTCCGAGCCGTGACCGGAATCCTTGATCCCTCCGAAGGGCGTCTCGGGCAGTGCGACGGCGGTGTGGTTAAAGGCAACAATCCCAGACTCGATCGCCGAGGACATTCTTGAGATCGTGTCGGCCGAGCGCGTGTACACATAGCTGGCCAGACCATATGGAAGGCGATTGGCCTCCACAATTGCCTCGTCAGCGTCCGCAAATGTTCCGATCAAAGCGACAGGACCGAACACTTCCGTGTTCATCGCCTCGGCGTCGACGGCCGTGCCGGAAATAACGGTCGGTTCCAGGAAATATCCGGCGTTGCCCATGCGCTTGCCGCCGGCCCGGATTTCGCCGCCCTTGCGGGTGGCGTCCTGCACAAGTGCCTCGACCGCTTGAAGGCGGCGTTCGTGGATGAGCGGGCCCATTGTGACGGTCTCGTCAAGACCGTTCCCGACCTTGATCGCGTCCACTTCTTTCAGGAACGAACTCATGAAATCGTCATAGGCCGGCTTCTGCACCATAAGCCTTGTCGGTGCGATGCAGACCTGACCCGCATTTCGGTATTTCGCTGCAGCAATGTGCTTCGCGGCTTGCTCGATATCGCTGTCCGAAAAGACAATCGCCGGAGCGTGACCACCGAGCTCCATTGTCGTCCGCTTCATGTGCAGACCGGCCAGCGAAGCGAGTTGCTTGCCAACTGCCGTCGACCCGGTGAACGAGACCTTCCGGATCGAAGGGTGCGGGATCAGATATTCCGAAATCTCCGACGGTACGCCGAACACAAGGTTGATCACCCCGTCCGGCATGCCGGCGTCGATACATGCGCGAACGAGTTCTGCCGCCGATGCGGGTGTTTCTTCGGCTGCCTTGATCACGAGCGTGCATCCGGCAGCCAGCGCGGCCGCCAGTTTTTTGACCACCTGGCTGATCGGGAAGTTCCACGGCGTGAAGGCGGCGACGGGGCCAATAGGCTCGCTGACCTTGTACTGATGGACACCGGGCGTACGACCCGCGATCACGCGACCGTAAGAACGGCGGCCTTCCTCGGCGAACCAGTCGAGCATGTCGGCCGCTGAATCGACCTCGACCCGTGCCTGCGAAATTGGCTTGCCGTTTTCGGTGGTCAGCAAGCGGGCAATGTGATCTCGCCGATCGCGGAGCAGATCGGCCGCGCGCCGCATAATGCGGCTTCGGTCATACGGCGAAGTATTGCTCCAGTTCGGGAAACTGCGGGCGGCTGCCCTCGCTGCGTTCTCCAGATCTGCTGTTTCGGCCTTGGCGACCGTGGCGCAGATCTCTTCCGTGGCGGGATTGACCACATCAAGGGTTTGGCCGGCTGAGCCCTCGGTCCACTTGCCGTCGATCAGAAGAGAAACATGGTGCGTCATGACGGAGAGTTGCCTTCGATTGCTTGTGTTTAGACTGCTGCCGCAAGGGCCTTGAGTTCCGGTGTTGCCAGGTCGAGCCCGCGCGCGAATGCGTCCACCCCTTCGTCGATTTCCGCTGCTGTGATTGAGAGCGGCGGCGAGAAGGAAACGACCTCGATAAAGGGAAGAGGTCGCATGGCGACACCCTGCTCCAGACAGTATTTCGCCACGAGGCGATGAGCGGCCTGTTCCTTGGCAAAAAACCGGCGGCCATTCTTGTCCGCAACGAATTCCACCGCCGCCATCAATCCCTCGCCGCGAATGTCGCCCACAAACGGATGATCGCCTGCAACAGAACGCAGCTTTTCAAGCAGATGGTTGCCCATCGCCGCCGCATTGTCCACGATCGCTTCACGCTCCATCAGCGCAAGGTTCGCCAGCGCTACCGAGCAGCCGACCGGATGCCCGGAATAGGTGAACCCGTGCATTACCGGGCCGTATTCACCCGACGCAGAACGCAGTGTCTGGAAGATATCCTCCGAAATCACGGTAGCCGACAACGGAAAATAGGCGCTCGTCACGCCCTTCGCCAACGTCACGATATCCGGCGTCAGCTCGAAATGGCCGGTTCCGAACCAAGACCCGAGGCGGCCGAAGCCGGTAATGACCTCATCGGCGATGAAGAGGATGTCGTTTGCCTTGAGAACTTCCTGTACCCGTTTGAGGTAGTTAGCCGGCGGCATAAGAACGCCGCCGGTACCCATCACCGGCTCTGCGATCATAGCTGCAATCGTGTCGGCGCCTTCGCGCTCGATCGTTTCCTCAAGTTCCGCGATCAGACGGTCGCAGAACGCGGTTTCGCTCTCGCCGCTTTCACCAAACCGGAAATGATGAGGGCAACCGAGATGAATGACCCCCTCCTGCGGGAGATCGAACGCGGTGTGGTAAGCCGGGATGCCGGTCAGCCCGCCGGCAGCGTAGGTGAGACCATGATAGGCCCCTGCGCGCGCGAGGAACTTCTTCTTCTGCGGTTTGCCGCGAATATTGTTGTAGTACCGCACGAGTTTGTAGGCGGTGTCATTCGCGTCGGAACCCGAGGTGCCGAAGAACACTTTGGACAGGTGCCCGGCACCTGCGCGCTCGTGAAAAAGAGTGAGGAGCTGGTCCGCGAGGCGGACTGCAGGCTCGTTGGAGGCTCCACCGAACAGATGATAATAGCTGAGTTCGCGCATAGCTTCTGCGGCCGCGTCGGCGAGCTCTTCGCGGCCATAGCCAACGTTCACGCACCAAAGACCCGCTCCGAAGTCGATGACGTCATTTCCCAGCGGTCCAGCAATGCGGACACCCGATGCCCTGCCGTAAATCTGCGGTCCGGTTGCCTCGAGCGCCGCAATGGAAGTCACAGGGTGAAGCATGGTGCGCTTGTCGAGTTCTGCGAGCGCGAAGTTTGCGCCGGCTGCATCAGTCATCGTGGATTCCTCATGAAAATGCGGCGCGGCGCGCCTGCCAATCATTGTTGATTGTCGGACAATAGAGGCGATTGGTCAAGCGTTCGTACCCATTGATCGATTGTGCCAGGCCAGCCTTACCGGGCGATCCTGGCTTCTGTGGCCGGATTGCGAACAGCGGTGGCGATACACCCTGTGGCGGGCCTGCGTGTGAATGGCGCGCTGCGGTCAGATTGACAGGCGACACTAGGCTGTAGGATCAAGTCCGCGCATCAGACGACATGTTCGCCTCCGTGTCGCGGCCAAGGACCAAACGATGAACGAGAATTCCAAACCTCGCATGCCGGCCAAGCCGGTGCTTCCCGAATTCGATGAGGTTGTGCCGGTCACGCGACGTGCGCAGATAGCGGAAACGTTGCGGTCGTTGATTCTGTCCGGGCAGTTTGCGCCTGGTGCGCAGATCGTGGAATCCGAACTCGCCGCGCGCTTCGGTGTGAGCCGGGGGTCCGTTCGTGAGGCAATCTGGGAGCTTGTCGACCAGCGACTGGTGGTCAATCGCCCTTATGCCGGAACCTACGTGGTCGAGACGGACGTAACGACCATGGAAGAGGTGTATTCGGTGCGCGGAGCACTTGAGCGGCACTGCTTCAGCGAATTGTGGAGCCGCCGGGACAGGGACTACGAGAAGGAGTTCACGGCCCGTCACGACGTGCTGAGCCGTGCCGTGACCGCGGGCAAGCGCATCGAGGCGATCGAAGCCGAGGTGCATTTCCACAGCTTTCCGTATGAATATGCCGGCAATTCGGTGCTCATCGATGTTTGGCAGCAACTGTCGCAGAAGATGCAACTGAATTTCGTCATGACCCAGTCGATTGTTCGCTCCAACAGTTTCCTGGAGGAGACGCGCCGTTACCTGGACGCCGCGCTTGGCGACGATCTTGCAGCAATGCACGCCGAAATCGACCGGCATCTTGAACTCGGCGTACAGGCGCTTCAGGCGCTCCGAGCCGGCACGGACGGAGCCGACTGACCTCGCCACTTCATTGAAAAGAGACCGTTGTCGAGATTGCTCGGCAGGCGGCAACAATCGTTGACGTAAACCGTGATGTTCGAATAGTGTAAAATGTGTTCGCTATGCGAACGCATTGCAAGATTCCGAATCGCGAGTGCGCTATCCATGCCGTCCGACAATGCCGACGACCGGCCAGTTTCAGATGCTGCCGGGCCCACGATTGCAGAAAGTTCCACTCCTGCGGGCGGGAACGCCGCGCAAACGAATCTCGTCTTCGAAGGCACGTCGGTCTGTGCGCGAATCGGCGAGAGTTTGGCATCGGCGCTCGCCGGAGCAGGGCATTTGGTCATGCGGAAAACGGCTCGGGGCAGTGAACGCGGCGTTTTCTGTGGCATGGGGGTGTGCCGGGATTGCCTGGTCGACATTGGCGAGCGGCGGAACGTTCGCGCCTGCATGACGCGGGTCGAGCCGGGAATGGCCGTTCGGCGGGCAGGCGGCGGCAGCCCGCCGCACGAGCCTGCAAACGCTTCGACCTTCAGGCAGTTGGATACGCTAACGGTGGATCACCCCGATGTATTCGTCATCGGGGCCGGCCCGGCCGGCCTGTCAGCCGCCCTGTCCGCACGCCGGGCCGGTGCAAGGGTCGTGCTTGCCGACGAGCGTGCAAAGCCCGGCGGTCAGTATTTCAAGCAGTCCTCCACTGGCTCGCCTGTCGATCGCCAGCAGGATGAGGGGCGCAGACTCATAGAACGCGCGCTGGACGAAGGTGTCGAGATCTGGTCCGATACGCTGGTCTGGGGCGGCTTTGAGCCTCTGGACTTTGCCATCAATCGGGCCGGTGGAACGATGGTGGTTCGCCCTCGCGCGGCGGTCTATGCCGGCGGCGCATATGAGAAGCCCTGGCCTGTTCCAGGATGGGTTCTGCCAGGTGTGATGACCACAGGCGCCGCACAGACCATGTGGCGCTCGGACCGTAGACTTGCAGGCAAGCGGATATTGATCGCCGGAAACGGCCCTCTCAATCTGCAGCTGGCATCGGAGCTCCTAGCGGGCGGCGCCGAGGTCGTCGCGATTGTCGAGGCGGCGCCGTCGCCCCGGTCATTTCTGAATGCCGCGCGCATGGTGCTCAGTGCGCCGGGCCTCGTCATGCAAGGATTGCGCTATCTGGCCAACTGCAGGCGCGCGGGCGTACCCCTGCTCTATGGCAGCCAAGTCGGCGCAATCGTACAGACCACCGCCGGGCTGGAGGTCCATGTTGCGGGCGTGAATGAACGCTCCCTTGCCGCCGACATAGTCTGCCTCGGCTACGGCTTTCTCCCTTCGAACGAGCTGTTGCGGGCGATGGGTGCGCGTTGCAGATACGACAGCGGTGCCGGCCATTCGGTCGTCGAGCGGACTGCTGAATGCGAAACGTCGATTACAGGGCTGTTTGCAATCGGGGACTGCACAGGGCTCAACGGCGCGCGCGTGGCGCTTGCCGAGGGCACGCTCGCTGGCGCGGCGGCGGCTCAGCGGGCGGGGTTCGGTTCACCGGCAAGGGAAACACTTCGCAATGCATCCGCCAGTTTGCGAAGGCATCGCCGGTTTCAGAAGGCGCTCTGGTCCGTATACCAGCCCTTGATGAATTCAGCGCCCGCAGCGGACGACACAATTGTCTGCCGCTGCGAGGAGGTTTCGCGCGGCGACATCCTGTCCGCGTTGGAAGAGGGCTACCACACCGCCGCTTCGATAAAGCAGCGTACGCGGCTGGGCATGGGGCACTGCCAGGGACGTTATTGCGGAACAATACTGTCTGCGTTGCTGGAACAAAACGGCCACGAGGTCGATGACCACTCCGGGTTTGCTCCCCGGTTCCCTGTAAAGCCGGTTCCGATCGGCAGTCTTGCATTGGACCCTGCCGAGCTATGACGGGGAAGCCCCTTCCACACAAGGCTGAGGTCGTCATCGTCGGCGGTGGCGTCGTTGGGCTTGCGCTCGCCGGCTTCCTTGCCGAAGGCGGCCGCGAGGTTGCGCTGTTCGATGCCGGGGGACCGGCCGGGTCAACCGCCAATGCGGGCAGCCTGCATGTGCAGATGCAAAGCCGCTTTCTCCGCATGTATCCGGAGCAGGTGCCAGCGCTCGAGTCCGGATTGCACCTTTATCCGAAGGCGGTTGATTTCTGGCACGATCTCGAGCGCAAACTCGGTGCCGACTTCGGCATGAAGATGACCGGTGGTCTGATGGTTGCCGAAACCGATGATCAGCTAGACTTTCTGCGCAAGAAGGCTGCGCGCGAACGCGCCCTGGGACTGGATTCCGAAATTCTGGAGCGCAACGATCTGAACAGGGTCGCACCCTATATAGGGCCCGCAATAGTCGGAGCCGAACTATGCGCCAACGAAGGCAAGCTCAATCCGCTTCAGGCCAATGCCGCGATACGCAGCTGGGCGCTTGCCCGCGGTGCCGCGATCTTCGATTCCGTCGCGGTTTCGGCGCTGGTGCCGGATGGCTCTGAAATTGCCGTCGAAACGGCTTCCGGCAAGCTCGGTGCACGTCAGGTCGTGATCGCCGCTGCATATGGCTCGCGCTCACTTCTCGAACCCTTCGGATACAAACTCGCGATTGAAGCGGAACCGCTGCACGTGAATATCACAGAACGGGCCGCCCCGTTCATCGGGCATCTGGTTCAACACGCGGAGCGACCCATTACGCTGAAACAGTTCGCAAGCGGGCATGTCGTGATCGGCGGTGGATGGCCCGCAAATCTCGGCCACGGGCGCGGTTTCCCGACCGTCGAACTTGCCAGCATTATCGGCAACGCAACTCTGGCGCAGCACATCGTGCCGACCGTATCAAACCTCCACATCATTCGGACGTGGGCAGGTGTTAATACGCCTACAGACGGTAAGAGCATTCTCGGACCGGTTGAAGGTGTGCCCGGCCTGTTTGTGGCCATCCCCGGCGATGCCGGCTACACGCTCGGCCCGCTATGCGCCAGTCTGGTGGCTGATTGTGTCTTAGGGCGGACCCCGGCCGAAGATCTGGTACCCTACTCGCCTGCTCGCTTCCGCAAGGACAACGCCGCCCGGCCCTCAGCCTTGTAGCGCGTTGGTGATTTGCTGCGAGGCATCCATCAGATCGGCAAGGAGCCTCGAACGCATGTCCTCCAGCGTCCAGCGCGGCGTTGGGCAGCATACGTTGAGCGCGGCGATGGTGGTACCGAAGCGGTTGCGGATGGGAACGGAAAGCGACCGAAGGCCAACCTCCAGTTCCTGATCGACCAGCGACCAGCCTTGCCTGCGCGTTTGCTCGATCGCGTCGCGCAGCTTCATCTTTGAGGTTTGTGTATATGGGGTGACGGGCGCGAGATCGGCGGTGTCGAAATATTTCTCCAGTTCGGTATCCGGGAGTGCAGCCAGCAGCACCCGGCCTGTCGACACGCAATGCACCGGCGCGCGGCTCCCGATATGTATGCCGATAGATATCATTCGGTTGAAGGACGCAGCGCGCGCTACGTAGACCACTTCATACCCGTCCATGACGGCGGCGAAGACAGACTCTTGTATTCGCTCCGACAGATTGTTCATGATCGGCTGCGCTATTTCCCAGATATCCAGCGACGACAGAGCCGACAGGCCAAGCTCCAGCACTTTCGGTCGCAGCGAAAACAGCTTGCCGTCAGCCTGCACGTAGCCTTCCCGCTCAAGCGTCAACAACAAGCGCCGCGCTGTTGCGCGGCTCAAATCCGTTGCGGTGGCTACCTCGGACAGTGTCATACGTGGCTTGAGGCGGCTGAATGCCCGAATGACCTCAAGGCCGCGCGCCAGCGCGTTAACGAAGTCGCGGTCGCCATTACGTCCGTTCGTGGCGCTCTCCGGATACTGAGATGATCGCGAACTGATCGAGCGTCGTACCGATTGTTCGATCGCTGGTTCAGGCATGGCCGCTCGTTCTCCGGCAGTGACAGATTCGATCACAACATAACTCATCTGTGCGCGATGCGAACAGCCAATTTCGTGGCTCCAATTTGGTGATGAACTTCTGATCGGTCGGCACGACGGCACGTCTTCTCTGCGTTATCGGGAGAAAAAACGTCCAAACGGGGTTGCGTAATGTTGCCGATTGCCTGACAATTTTACAATTATGTCGTTTTGGGCTTGCCAACGCGCAATCGGTGCCCGATGCTGCGAACATCGGTTCGCATAGCGGACGATATTGGGGCAATGATAATCGCGGCGGGCATCGCCTCCGCCGCTCAAGTGAGGAGAATGGCACATGACGTCTAAGGGATTGTCGATGAAGGCATCGCGCCGTCGGGTTCTGCAGGGCATGGGCTCGGCCGGATTGGCCGCGGCTGCCGGAACGCTCGGCTCAACGCAATGGGCGAGTGCGCAGGATGTGACGCTGCGCTGGTGGTCGCCGCAGTCCTCGCCGGCGCAGCTTGCCGCCTACAAGACGCAAATTGCCGCCTTCGAGGCGGCAAACCCGGGCATAAAGGTCTTGTTCGAGCCGACGTCAGACGAGGGCTATGCCCCGCAGCTCGCGGCGGCTTTCGCGTCCGGCGAGCTTCCTCAGATCGTAACCCATCTGCCGTCCTTTTCGGTTCAGACCTACTACGCGCAGGGACTTATTGAGCCGTTTGACGATGTGATCCAGGCGATCGGGACCGACAACTATTATGCGGGCGCCAACGACGTCTACAAGGCTGCCGACGGCCACTACGTCGGCACCGGCATTGGCAACACCGCCGCTGATATGCTCTGGCTGCGAACCGATCTGATGGAGAAGGCTGGCATCGACAAGGCGCCCCGGACCTGGGACGAACTGCGGTCCGCGTGCCAGAAGATGCAGGGCGGCGGCGTGTATGGTGCGCCGCTTCCATACGGGCTTAATTCGATGACATCGCTGATCTTCATCGGCTTTATCCACCGCGCCGGCGGCTCGGTGTTCTCGCCCGACCTCGAGGTCGCGATCGACAGCCAGGCGACCTATGACGCGCTTGAGTTCTACAAGTCGATGCAGGAGCTCTGTCCTCCCGGCGCCACCGGCTATTCGTGGGGCGAAAGCCTCACCGCCTTCGTGTCGGGCGCAACAGCAACCGGTATCTATGCCGGCCGCGTGCTTGCCAACGTTAACGCCCAGAATCCCGGGATCGCCGATCAGGTGACGTGCGTCACATACCCGACAATGTCGTCCGACATTCCGGCCTGGACGTTTAACGATTTCCCGAGTGTGTTCATTCCGGCGGGAGCAAAACACAAGGATGAGGCGAAGAAGCTCGCGGCACACCTGTTCCAGCCGCCAGGCTACATCGAGCAGTTGCACGCCGCTCCGGGCCACGTTCTTCCGGTGCTCAAGACGATCGCCGAAGACCCGGCCTATCAGGACAACGAGATCATCCAGAAATACCCGGACGAGATCGACCTGATGGCTGCGTCCGCGGCTGCTGGCCACAATCTCGGCTACGAGACGCCTGAACACCAGTCGAACGCCAAGGCTGGTGAGGTCATCGCATCGAATGCGCTCGCCGAGATGGTGCAGCGTGTGATTCTGAGTGGCGAAGACGCCAAAGCGGTTGTCGGCGACACCGCCAAGCGCCTCGAAGAGTTGATGAAGGGCTGACGCGCCTGTCAGCAAAAGCCGGGCGGGAGGAACTGCCCGGCTTCATTTCCCATTCGCAATCAGGCCGGCAGAAGGCATGTCATCCACAGCGGTCGCTACAAGAAACACCGATACGCTGGACCGCCGCTACGCGATCCTCGGAACTGTGCTGATCGCGCCAACGGTGCTGATCTTCTGCGCGGTGATCCTCTACCCGCTCGTCTCTGCGGTATATCTGTCGCTGTTTTCGATCTACACGCCGACACTTGAGGGCAGCTGGGTCGGGCTCGACAATTATGCGTCGCTTCTGGCCAGTGGTCGCTTCTGGAACGCGCTTGCCAACACCCTGATCTGGACCGTCGGCACGCTTGTGCTTCAGATTGTCTGCGGCGTCGCTGTCGCACTTCTGCTCAACCAGTCGATCGTGTTCCGGTCGCTGGCGCGCAGCCTGATCCTGTTCCCTTATTTCCTTTCAACCGTTGTCGCCGTTCTCGTCTGGCGCTGGCTGTTCAACGATCTCTACGGTATCCTCAACCATTTGATGCTCTGGGCCGGCATTATCGACATGCCTGTCAACTGGCTGGGCGCCATGCCGAATGCGATGATCTCGATCATCGTTGTGGGCGCCTGGAAATACTTCCCTTTTGTCGTCATCGCGGTTCTGGCCCGGCTGCAGACGATCCCGGACCCGCTCTATGAGGCCGCGCGCATTGACGGCGCCGGCCCGATCGCGCGTTTTTTCGACGTCACGCTGCCGCAACTCCGTGAAGTGCTGACCGTCATCATTCTTCTTCGCGCCATATGGGACTTCAAGGAGTTCGACCTGATCTGGCTGATGACGGGTGGCGGTCCGATCAACTCCACGCAGACGCTGCCGCTGGTCGTCTATCAGGAAGCTTTCGGGCTCAATCAGATGGGTATGGCATCCGCCTATGCGGTCACCATGATGATCGTGATGCTGGCATTCATGCTGATCTATCTGCGCCAGACGCGTCAGAAGGAGATCACCTGATGCAAAGGCCTTCGTTCAGGGCGCGCCTTGTCGTCAACGTTGTTACCTGGGTGGTTGTACTCGCAGTCGCGTTTCCGCTGATCTGGATGGTGCTGACCTCCATCAAGCCGCAAAGCGAGCTATTCCGGATACCGCCGACCTTCCTGCCGCAGTCGATCACGTTTGAGCATTACTGGCGGCTGCTGACCGAAACACCGTTCCTCAACTACTTTCGCAACTCGATGGTTCTGTCGATTTCGACGACAGCTGTGGTCATCGTTGTTGCAACGCTGGGTTCATACAGCCTCGTGCGGTTCCGCTATCGCGGCCGCGAGGCGCTCGCCACCTTGGTGTTGTTCACATACCTGCTTCCGTCAGTCGTTCTCATCATTCCTCTCTACCTGATGATGGTGGGACTCGGCTTGTCGAATACCGTGTTCAGCTTGGTGATCGCCTACACCACTTTTGCTCTGCCTTATGCGCTGTGGCTGCTTAGATCCTTCATGGCCGGCATCCCCGAAGACCTTGAATCTGCCGCGCTGGTCGACGGCGCGAGCCGCATCGGGGCGTTTGTCGACGTGATTCTCCCGCAAGCGCTGCCGGGCATCATCTCCACGGCGCTCTTCACCTTCATCCTGTCGTGGAACGAATATCTTTACGCGCTTGTTCTGGTGAATTCCGACAGCGTGCGCCCCCTGACGACCGGCGTGATGAACATGCTGATCACCTCCTTCAACATCGAATGGTCGCTGCTTATGGCGGCATCGGTGATGATGAGCGTGCCGCTGATCATCATTTTCGCCTTCCTGCAGAGCTTCCTCACGCGCGGCTTCGGCGCCGGCGCCGTGAAAGGCTAGATTTTACGGACCCTGAAACATGGCAGAAGTCGTATTCGAAAAGGTGAGAAAGGCGTTTGGCGCCGCAGTTGCCGTGGAAGGGCTCGACCTCGCCATCGAAGATGGGGAGTTCGTTAGCCTCCTCGGCCCGTCCGGCTGCGGAAAGACCACCACATTGCGCATGCTGGCCGGGCTGGAACAGCCGACTGGCGGTTCGATACGCATTGGCGAAACGGTTGTGAACGGTGTCCCGCCGGCAAAGCGCGACATCGCAATGGTGTTCCAGTCCTATGCGCTCTACCCGCACATGACTGTAGCGCAGAACATGGCCTATCCGCTGAAGAAGCGGGGAATTCGCGAGCCGGAGCGCGGCGAACGGGTGCTGGCTGCCGCAAGGCTGCTGGAGCTGGAGCCGCTGCTGGCGCGCAAGCCGCGCCAGCTCTCGGGCGGGCAACAGCAGCGCGTCGCACTTGGCCGTGCGCTGGTGCGGCAGCCGCGCGCATTTCTCCTTGATGAGCCGTTGTCGAACCTCGACGCAAAGCTGAGGGCGCACATGCGCGCCGAGCTGATCGAACTGCATCGACGCATCGGCTGTACGATGGTCTACGTCACGCACGACCAGCTTGAGGCGATGACCATGTCGACGCGCATCGCCGTCATGAACAAGGGTGTTCTGCAGCAGTTTGCGACACCATCTGAAATCTACCACCGTCCGGCCAATACCTTCGTTGCAGGGTTCATCGGCACGCCATCCATGACCTTGCACGAGGCAGAGCTGACGCGACACGGCAAGGATTGGCGTATTGAGAAGGGCGGTTTCCAACTGGACCTGCCGTCCCGGCATGTCGATGCGGTTGCCGCTGGTGGCCCGGTGCAGTTCGCGATCCGGCCGGAGGATATTTCGGTCGGCGAGGGATCGCGGCCCGCGACCGTTCGTGTCGTGGAGCCGACCGGACACGAGACAATTCTCATACTGGATTGCGGTGGCGTCGATCTTACCGCGCGCGTTCCCGGCGACGTCCGGTTGAGATCCGGTGAAAACGTCACCGTTTCCATCAGGGCGGATCGCGTTCACGTCTTCGACGGGGTGCACGGCGGCAGACTGAATACAGACGCGCCGGGCAATAGCGCAGCCGCGTTCGTTTCGAGGAGCCGCGGCGATCACTGACCCGCCCAGAATTCCAACTACCTGCACAATCGGTCAAGGCAGCAAGCCGCTAACCGAATTTGTCTCAGACTATCGAGGAGAAAATCGATGACGAAACATGAAACCAATCTTGGCTCGGCGCCTCAGCTCACGCCGCGCGAGTATTCCACGAGCTTCGGCGAGTTCATCGGAATCGGCCCCAACGGCAATTTGTGGGTCGACGGCTGCGACGTTCAGGAACTGGCCGAGAAATTCGGCACGCCGCTCTTCATCATCTCGGAGAACCAGCTCCGCTACACCTACAGGAAGTTCCGCGACGCCTTCCGGGCGCAATATCCTGATGTCGAGATACTGTTCGCCAACAAGTCGAATAACGGCCTTGCGATCCGGCATATCATGAATCAGGAAGGTGCCGGCGGCGACTGCTTCGGTGTCAACGAAATGTATATGGCGCTGCTTGCCGGTACCGACGCCAAGTCGCTTGTGCTGAACGGTTCCAACAAGCAGGACGAAGAGCTCGAAATGGCGGTTGCCAACGGGCTTTGCATCAATATTGACGCTATGGACGAACTCGATCGCATCGACGCCGTATCAAAGCGTCTCGGCAAGAGCGTGGACGTCGGCATACGCCTCAAGCTTGATCTCGATCCGCTCAAGGAACGCACCGGCGTCGCCATGCATGGTCCGGGTACGCTGAAGGAACAGAGCGATTCCACCAAATGGGGAATGAGCCGCGAGCAGACGGTGGAAATCGTCAACCGCGCCCTCAAGATGGACAACATCAACCTCAAGGAAACGCACTTTCATCTCAGCCGCATGTCAAACGTGGCCGCCGACTTTGCCGTCATGGCGCGTGAGATGATCACCTGGTCGGCCTATATTCGCGACAAGACCGGCTGGACCCCGCCCTGCATCGATATCGGCGGTGGCTGGACATTCGGCAAATGGTACGGCACCGGTCCGAATAGCCAGATCGACGACGAAACCGCCGCGACGGCGGAGGACTACGCGAAACTCTGCTGCGACGCGATCAAGGACGAGGCCAAGAAACACGGACTGCCGCTTCCCAAACTGCGGCTTGAGCCGGGTCGCGCGCTCTCCGGCCCCTCGGGCGTGGCGGTTGGCACCGTCGGCGCCGTCAAGGTCGGCGACAAGAAGAAGTGGGTAAATCTCGACCTGTCGACCAACCATCTTTCCTGGGCCGCCATTCTCGACTGGTATTATCACGCGGTTCCGGTCAAGAACGCCGGGCGGGAAGGTACCGAAACCGTCGATCTTGTCGGACCGCTCTGCAACTCGGACGAACTTGGGCCGCATCGCAAGATGCCGCCGCTGGAGCGAGGCGATTTCGTGGCGTTCCTCGATGCCGGCGGCTACACCGAGTCTTCCGCCGCGCGCTACAACGCACAATTACTACCTGCCACGGTTCTGGTGGCCGGCGATCAGGCCGAAATCACCACCGAGCGGGAACAGCTGCGCGATGTTTCCAACCGCTTCCGGGTTCCGCCGCGGCTTCTTGCGGCTTCCTTCACCCCGTCGAGCTGAGGGGCAGGTAATGGATCTGGGAATCAAAGGCCGCCGCGCCATCGTGTGCGGCGGTTCGAAAGGGCTGGGAAAGGCATCCGCCGTCTCGCTGGCGCGCGAAGGGGTGGAGCTGTGGCTTGCCGCACGGTCACCTGAGCCGCTTGCCGAGGCAGCAAAGGAAATCTCCGCGGAGGGCGGCGTCAGCGTTCACACAGTCGCAGCCGATGTGACCACCGAAGCGGGGCGCGCTGCCATCATGGCTGCATGCCCCGATCCCGACATTCTGGTCACCAACCCCGGTGTCCGTCAGGTACCGGCCGATTTCCGGACCATGACGCGCGCGGAATGGGATGGCTGGATGGAGGCTCACTTCTTTTCATCGCTGGAGCTGATTCGTGCAGCTGTGCCGGGCATGTGCGAGCGCAAATTTGGTCGCATCGTCAACATGTCAGTGAGTTTCATCAAGTTTCCGCAAGTCAACTTTGCGGCCAGCCATGCCGCTCGGCTCGCGCTTTCGGGCGCGATAGCGTCGATGGTGCGCGAGATCATCGGATCGAACGTCACGATAAACACCGTTTGTCCGGGATTGTTCGACACCGACGCTTTGCACACGAACCTGCACAACCACGCCCGCCGCGGCAATACGACCTACGAGGCAATCGTGGAGGACCGGATCAGTACCTGTCCTGCCGGTCGCATCGCCGATCCTTCGGAGTGCGGAGACCTCATCGCCTATCTTTGCTCGGCCCAATCGGGTTTCATGACCGGCCAGAACATCATCAACGATGGCGGCGTATACCAGGGATTGTTCTGACACATGGCAGCCAACACTCCCCCATCACCCGTAATGCTCGAACCCGACGGGCGGGTCATCATGCTGACCGGCGCCACTGGCGGTATTGGCGTGGCAATTACCCGCCGGCTTCTCGACGAAGGCTATATTGTCTCCGTCGGCGTGAGGAATACCGACAAGGCCGCGCAACTGTACGGTGAGGTCGATCAGGACCGCCTTGGCACCTTCTTCTTTGACGCGACGGATCGCGACAGTGCGGCGCGCTGGGTGGAAGATACGCACCGCCGGTTTTCGCGGATCGACGGGTTGATCAACAATGCCGGCCTGCTGCGTCAGATAGATTTCTCCGACGGCGACGAGTCGGTCCTCGACGAGCTTTGGGAGGTCAACGTAAAGGCGCCGTTCCGGCTGATACGGCTCGCCTTGCCGCATCTCGCCAGGTCGGGAACTGGACGCATTGTCAATGTCGCCTCGACCGACGGCAAGCGATACCGCGAGGGCGTTTCGGTCGGCTACACGATGACCAAACATGCCGTGATGGCGCTCAGCCATGCGGCGAAGACGGCAGGCTGGAAACACGGAGTGAGGGTCACGGCGCTTTGCCCTGGTGCGGTCGACACCGATCTCATCGCATCGATCCCCGGCGTCACTCCCGCCGCCGAGCGGATTCGGCCCGAGACCGTTGCCGAAGCCGTGGCCTTCTTGTTGCGCATGCCCAACAACGCGTCGGTAGCCGAGCTGGTCGCAAACTCACGCCTCGAATCGACGATCTGATCCGCGGCGGGAGCGCCGGGGCATGGACCCCGCATCAAACCCAGCAGAATAGAGTAGGATTGAAAGGCGGCTCAAATGACGAACCGGTTGGAAACTCTGTGGGCGGAAGGCCGGCCGGTGTTGAACGGGTGGCTGTCCATCGGCTGTCCGTTCACGGCCGAGATTATGGCTGCGCAGGGGTATGACAGCATCTGCATAGACCTCCAGCACGGCGTGGTGGACTACCAGACATCCGTAGCAATGCTCCAGGCTATGAGAGCGTCGGATGTCGTTCCGTTTGTGCGCGTTCCCTGGCTCGACCCGGGGGCGATCATGAAGTCGCTCGATGCTGGCGCGATTGGCATAATTTGCCCGATGATCAACTCAGCCGAACAGGCAGCCGAACTGGTCAGCCATGTGCGCTATCCGCCTGAGGGCAATCGCAGCTTTGGGCCGACTCGCGCCAATCTCTCAGCTGGGCCGGACTATGCATCGAAGGCGAATAGTCAGGTGCTTGCATTTGCGATGGTGGAGACCGCCGAAGCGATGGACAATCTGGATGCGATCGCCGCGACGCCGGGCCTCGACGGCATTTACGTTGGGCCGGCCGATCTGACGCTGGGTTTGACACAGGGACGCCTCACGCCGGGATTTGACCGCGAGGAGCCTGAAATGCAGGCGGCGCTCAGGCGCATCGTTGCGGCGTGCAGGAAATCCGGCATCCGTGCAGCGCTCCACTGCGGCACGCCCGAATATGCGGCTCGGGCGGTCGGCTGGGGTTTCGACATGACGACCGTGTCCAATGATGTCCGGTTGCTTAGTGCTGCCTCGGCTGCAAGCGTAAGGGCATTTCGTGACCGCTTAACCACGACCTCGGTGGCTCGGACATCGACAGGATCCAGCTACTGATGCCGCATGTCCTCGTTGCCGGGAAAATCGACGCTGCCGGCCTGACCATATTGCAACAGGCGGACGGGATCACTTTCGACTACGTCGAGGAGGTGTCGGAGGAAAGCTACCGCCCCTACCTCGCCAATGCTGACGGATTGGTCATTCGCACCCAGCCGCTGACGTCGGCTTCGATCGAAATGGCTGAAAAGCTCCGGATCGTGTCGCGCCACGGTGTCGGATACGACTCGGTTGATCTGCAGGCGCTGCAGGCACGAGGTATCGCACTTGCCATCGTCGGCGATGTTAACTCGCTATCAGTCGCTGAGCACACGATCGGACTGCTGTTCGCATTGTCGAAGAAGACGCTCGCCTCCGACGCCGGAGTGCGCAACGGCGACTGGGCCTGGCGCGACCGTGACCGGCCATTTGAACTGGCCCAGAAGAACTTGCTGGTGGTCGGTATGGGGCGAATTGGCAGACGCGTCGCCGAGTTGGCTTCCCGGCTTGGCATGTCGGTCCGCGGCTATGATCCGAAACTACCGGATATGGCTTGGCCGGATCTTGGCTATGGAAGGGAGACCGACCTTCATCTGGCTTTGGCGTCAGCCGATATCGTTACCGTCTGCGTTCCGAAGGGGGACAAACCCCTCATTGGAGCGCCCGAGCTGTCGGCCATGAAACGAACCGCGTTGCTGGTTAACACCGCTAGGGGCGGCGTGGTCGATGAAGCGGCCTTGGCCGCGGCAATTTCGAAAGGCGAAATCGCCGGCGCGGGGGTTGATGTGTTCGATGATGAGCCTCCGTTGCGATCGAACCCCTTACTTCACTCGGACCGGGTAATCGTCTCGCCTCATGTCGCCGGGCTGACAGTCGAGTCGGCCCGCCGGATGTCCATCGCCTCGGTTCGGAATGTCCTCGATTATTTTGAAGGCCGCCTGGATCCGGATCTGCTGGTCGGCAAACCCGTCGAGAGCGCCTGACATCCCATCGCTCCGAGGTGGGGCTTGTTTTTGGTGCCGCATGCCGGACTCGAACCAGCGACCCCATCATTACGAATGACGTGCTCTACCAACTGAGCTAATGCGGCTCCGTACGGCAAATGCGCCGCCGAATTGCGCGGGTGATAGCCGCTCCGCAGTGCGAGATCAAGCGCCAGCTTGACGCGCTGCATTTTGCGCCTCCGATCCATCACGCCCAAATATGAAGCAGCCTTGGACCAGCATAATCTGGTGTATTGGCAATTTGTTTAACTGCCATGGACTCCTGTCTCTGCTGCGCTAATCTTCCAATACCCAGTCGCGCGGGCAGACGTGCGAGCGAGGCATTAGGAGGAGGATACATGTCTGAGGTTTCAATGGTCGTGAACGGCCGGGAGGTTTCCGGAGCCGTTGAGGACCGGACCCTGCTCGTGCACTTTCTGCGCGAGACGTTGGGCCTGACCGGCACCCATGTCGGCTGCGACACGTCCCAATGCGGCGCTTGCGTGGTACATCTGGATGGCAAGGCGGTGAAATCCTGCTCGGTGCTTGCCGTGCAGGCCGCGGGCTCCGAGGTCCTCACCATCGAGGGGCTGGCGCCGGGCGCCGATCTCCACCCCGTGCAGGCCGCTTTCAAGGAACACCATGGCCTGCAGTGCGGCTTTTGCACGCCGGGTATGATCATGGCGGCTGTCGATATGATCGACCGGCATCCTGGCGGCCTCGACGAAAAAACGGTGCGGGCCGAGCTTGAGGGCAATATCTGCCGCTGCACGGGCTACCACAACATCGTCAAGGCCATACTCGCCGCTTCTGAAGCGATGGCGAAGGGCAAAAAGGCGGCTTGAGCGGTCGTCGGCAATAGGCAACAGGCAATCGGGAGGAGCCGGCGGCATAGCAGGGACATTCGTTTACGGACGACCCGATGCCTGGCTGACACCGACTGCATCGCCCCCGGTTCTGGAGGAGAACTCTGATGGGTATGGAAGGCATTGGCGCCCGGGTGGCGCGTAAGGAAGACAAGAGGTTTGTGACCGGCGCCGGCCGTTATGTGGACGACATGGTTGTGCCGGGCATGAAACACGCCGCATTCGTGCGCAGCCCGCACGCGCATGCGGACATCAAGAAGATCGATGTTGGCGCGGCGCAGAAAATGCCTGGCGTCATCGCGGTGCTCACCGGCAAGGAGCTCAAGACCGACGGCATCGGCAATCTGATCTGCGGTTGGATGATCCACTCCAAGGATGGCTCGCCCATGAACATGGGTGCCTGGTCGCCTCTGGCGGTCGACAAGGTGCGTTATGTTGGCGATGCCGTTGCGATCGTGGTGGCCGACACGAAGGGCCAGGCACGCGATGCCGCCGAGGCTGTCGAAGTCAGCTATGACGAAAAGGACGCTGTCACGGATGCCTCTGCCGCTTTGAAGAAGGGCGCCCCGCAGTTGCATCCCGAGGCCGCCAACAATCTGATCTACGATTGGGAGATTGGCGACGGTGACGCTGCCGACAAGGCCATCGCCTCGGCAGCGCATGTCACGACGATGCACATCGTCAACAACCGGCTGGTGCCCAACGCGATGGAACCGCGGGCTGCCCTTGGTCATTACGACAAGGCAGAAGACCACTACACCTGCTGGACGACCTCGCAGAACCCGCATGTGGCGCGCCTCGTCATGTCGGCGTTCTACAATGTCGCGCCGGAAAACAAGCTGCGCGTCATCGCACCCGATGTGGGCGGCGGGTTTGGCTCCAAGATCTACATCTACCCGGAAGAAATCGTCTGCCTTTGGGCGTCCAAGAAGTCTGGCGTGCCGGTCAAATGGGTGGCCGACCGCACCGAGAGCTTCCTCACCGACGCGCATGGCCGCGATCATGTCAGCGAGGTCAAGCTCGCGCTCGACAAGGACAACAGGATCACCGCGCTCAAGGTCGACACGATAGCCAATTTTGGCGCCTACATGTCGCTCTTTTCCAGTGCGGTGCCGACCTATCTTTATGCGACGCTGCTGTCTGGTCAGTATGTAATCCCGGCGATCCACTGCAACGTGCGCGCGGTTTACACCAACACCGCGCCTGTCGATGCCTATCGCGGGGCAGGGCGGCCGGAAGCGACCTATCTGCTCGAGCGCACCATTGAGACGGCGGCGCGCGAGGTTGGGCTGTCGCCGGCGGAATTCAGAAGCAAGAACTTCATCCGCGAGTTCCCCTATCAGACGCCGGTGATCATGAACTATGACGCGGGCGACTACGAAACTTCGTTGAAGGCGGCGATGAAGGCCGCAGACTACGACGGCTTCGAAAAGCGCCGCGACGCGGCAAAGAAAAACGGCAAGCTTCGTGGCATCGGCATGAGTTGCTATATCGAGGCCTGCGGAATCGCGCCATCGGCGGCGGTGGGGTCGCTCGGCGCCGGTGTCGGTCTTTGGGAAAGCGCTGAGGTGCGCGTCAATGGCGTCGGCACCATCGAGGTGCTGACCGGCTCGCACAGCCACGGCCAGGGCCATGAGACGACTTTCGCTCAACTTGTTGCCGACCGTTTTGGCGTTCCACTGGACTCGGTCTCGATCGTCCATGGCGACACCGACAAGGTACAGATGGGCATGGGCACCTACGGTTCGCGCTCCGGCGCGGTCGGCATGTCCGCTGTCGCCAAGGCGCTGGACAAGGTCGAAGCCAAGGCCAAGAAAATCGCCGCACATCTGCTTGAGGCCGATGAGGGCGATATCGTCATAGAGAATGGCGAACTGAAGGTGGCCGGAACCGACAAGGCCGTACCCTGGTTCCAGATGGCGCTGGCTGCCTACACGGCGCACAATCTGCCCGATGGCATGGAGCCGGGCCTTAAGGAAGGCGCGTTCTACGACCCGTCCAATTTCACCTTCCCCGCCGGATGCTATGTCTGCGAGGTCGAGGTCGACCCCGAAACCGGCCGCACCGAGATCGTTCAGTTTGTGGCCGCCGATGACTTTGGCAACATCATCAATCCGATGATCGTGGAGGGGCAGGTTCACGGCGGCATTGCCCAGGGCGTCGGCCAGGCGTTGCTTGAGGGTTGCCAGTATGATGCCGGATCCGGCCAGCTCGTGACCGCGAGTTACATGGATTACACCATGCCGCGTGCCGACGATCTGCCGTCGTTCAAGGTTTCGACATCGAACACGCCGTGCCCGTCCAACCCGCTTGGCATCAAGGGGTGTGGCGAGGCTGGAGCGATCGGTTCGCCGCCGGCCGTTATCAACGCCATTACCGACGCGATCGGCAATAACGACCTGACAATGCCGGCCACGCCCCAGAAGGTGTGGGCTGCATTGAACGCGAAACACTGAGGCAGTTGGCACTCGAGCACGAAATTCCGACTGCCGATTGCCTGGAATCTCTGGAGAAACTCCATGTACCAAACCACCTATCACCGCGCTTCCTCGGTCGACGACGCGGCAAGCCTTCTGAAGAAAGCCGATGACGGCAAGTTCGTTTCCGGCGGCATGACTCTCATCCCGGCAATGAAGCAGCGTCTTGCCGCCCCGTCCGACCTGATCGACCTGCGCCACATCCGGGATCTGAAAGGCGTCAAAGTGTCGGGTAGGTCGGTCACCATCGGCGCCGCCACCACCCACGCCGAAGTGGCTTCAAACGCAGACCTCGCAAAGGTCTGCCCGGCCATGTGCAATCTGGCTTCGCATATCGGCGATCCGCATGTGCGCCACATGGGCACGATTGGCGGCTCCGTTGCCAACAACGACCCGGCAGCAGACTACCCGGCAGCACTTCTGGCGCTCGACGCAACTATCGTCACCAACCAGCGGGAAATCGCCGCGGCTGATTTCTTCACCGGTTTGTTCGAGACGGCTCTGAATGAGGATGAAATCGTAACTGCGGTGTCTTTCACCGCGCCCGACAAATGCGGCTACGCCAAGTTTCCGAACCCTGCCTCACGCTACGCCATGACCGGCGTCTTCGTGGTAAGTTCGGGCAGCGGCGTGAAAGCTGCCGTCACAGGCGCGGGCGACGACGGCGTGTTCCGGTCCCCGGAAATCGAATCGGCACTTACGAAGTCATTCGATGCCGCCGCGCTCGACGGCGTATCGGTCCCGGCTGGCTCGCTCATGAGCGACATTCACGCATCGGCCGAATACCGCGCAAATCTCGTCGTTGTGATGGCGAAGCGCGCCGTTGCGGCCGCCAATGGCTGAATGCAAGTACTGAGTTGACAAGAGGCCCGCTTCGGCGGGCCTTTTGTGTATTTCTAACCGTCCAGGCTCGCGACATATTTCTCCAGCGGGGCGCCGTAGTTCGGCGCCACGCCGCCGCGCTGCTCGGTGATATAGCCGCCGAAATAGGCCCAGAACGACGAAGCGAAATCGCCGAAATAGCCATCCACCACATCTTTTGAGCACAAGCCGCCATCGACACAGAAGGCCATGCGATTGAGGAAATAGAGCATCCGGTCGAAATGGGCGCGGAACGTTTCGAGAGGCATCGTGCCGCCGTCCGCTTGCATGGCCGCGGCACCGATCCGGTCGAAATAGACTGCGCGCTCCGCCGGCGTTGCGTTCTTTTCCAGCAATTCGCCGAACCGGGCGTTAAGCGCATCAAGTCGCTCACCGATTGCCTGCTGTGCGGCCTGAAACTCCGGTTTTTCCCAAAGTTCGATGAGCTGAAGCGTGCGTTCGACACGGTTTTCCTCCCGCGTGTCGAGATATTGCAGCACCGAAAAAATGCCACCGACGATGATCAAGACCCGCACCGCGAAGCCGGACCAGGCATATGACCAGATGCGCCAGTCGCGTGATTTGAAGGGATTGTCGTCGCCGTTTTCGAGGTCCGAGTCGGGCTCAGTCTGTGACGCACGCCGGCTCATCTGTTGCGCCGTGGCGGGGCCAAGGCTCGTCATCAGCAGTCACCGAGGTCGATCTGCGCGGAGGGGTCGAGTACCATTCCCGGGTCTTCCAGTTTGCGCTTCAGGCACACAAGCTGCGACAGCGACAGGAAGAACTTGCGGCTCGGCTGCGCCGCGCCCGCCGCGCTCGGCCCCTTGAGGGCGGCCACCACACCGCGCTCTTCTTCGCAGTTTTCCAGATTGATAGCCACTGTTGCGGTCGAGCGGCTTTCAAGCTGCGGGTATTGTTCCAGGAAGCAACTGGCCAGAGCGGAGTTGATGACCACCGATCTGGCGCAAAGTCCGCATGACTGCTCGGCCGTCGCACCTGCCTGTGCGCCTGCGAGCATTAGCGAAAGCGATACGGCAGTCGTTATTTTCTTCATTCCGTTTGGTCCGGTTGCGGCTCAAAATAGCCGTAGCCACGCCGTTTGGATAGCGGCGGACGGCGGCCCATCACTCCGACGGCATGTTCTCAAGCGGGTAGATCAACACCGCGCCCTTGGAGGCAGGTGCCTGGCCAAGCTTCATTGCGCCGCGCGTCGAAGGCGCATCTCCGATATCGCGCAGCAGGCCGGCAAAGCCCTCGGGATGCGCGGCCGATCGTGTCATCACACGCACCCCCTGCTGCGCCAGGAAGCTCAGATCTTCCGTCGTGGTGAGTGCGCTTCCTTCAGTCAGCACCACAACCATGCGCTCCACGCCGAAGCTCTCGTCGTTGAATTGAAGCAGCGGCAGCTCGACATCCGCGCCGTCATGCAGCCGCTCGGCATACATGTGGCCGATTGAATAGTCAGAGCCGATATAAAGCACATTGATGTCGACCGGCCGTCCGGAGCGGTTGTGGGCTTCCAGGTGCACTTGGTCGCCCGGGTGCACCACGGGCGTGGTCGCGGCCTCCAGCGGGGTAAGTTCGTCGCTTTCTGCCGGCTTCACCTTGAACGCCACCTCGAATTCGCTGTTGTCGAAATTGTTGGCGGCGGCGAGACGCGCCAGATTTGTGGCGCGGAAAATACGCGTGAGATTGTCGGCGACTTCCCTCTGCAATCCGTCCGGCGTACTGCCTTCGAACCCGATCGAGGGTGGACGACGGCCTTCCATGAGCGAAATTTCGGCCGTCGGCGGGAGAAACCAGAGGCGCGGCGCGTCGCTGATTGCGTTGCGGCTGCCGGGTTCGAGTGTCGCGGAGGCGGCTCCCGGTCCGGCGTCGACCACCAGAAGCGCTACTTCCTGCTCGCTGAGGACGGCCATCTTCAGATCGGCATCGTCCTCGGGACCGACGAGGCGGATTTTGACCGGCGTGTCCTCATTGCCGGCAATATCCTTGAGCAACTGGTTGCTTGCAGAGACCTCGTCGGCGAAGGTGGGATTTGGCGCCGGGCGCGCAACCACCAACTCCGTGTCGAACGCAACTTCTGCCAGCCGAGCGTAGGCGCCGTCGGGAATATCGCGCGGGTTGATCCGCGCTACGCCCGCGAATTCGACCGTGCTCAGTTTCGCCATGAGCGGCTGCACGGACCGCACCTCGGCATAACCGATTGCGTCTTCAATCGCGTCGGCAGGCGAATTCAGCAGCGCGAGCCGCGTACCTGGCGCCAGCCGGTGCAACGTGCCCGCGGGGATTGTCATTCCGCTGGGTTCCACCTTTACCCGCCATTGCTGCACGAATTCGCCCGTCGATGTGCCGAACACGGGTGTATCCAGATTGCCTTCGAACAGCGGCGTCGGGCGCGTGCGGTTTTGCGCGGCGTATTCCTGCATCACGCTCTGGCCGAGCTGGCGATAGCTCACCGCCGGGTTCTGCGCGAGTTTGGAAAAAAGCGTGTAGGTGAAGAGCCCGAGCTTTTTTGCATCCTCGCTGCCGCGCGGCAGCGGTAATTCAGGTGTCGTCTCGACGGTTTGGGCGGCGAAGAACGCAACCATGCCGCCGGGCATGATCGACTCTCCGCCCGTTGGAGCAGCACTGGCATCGCCGGCCGTCTGCTTGGCATAAAGCGCCAGCGCACGCGTTTCCTCGCGCCCCAGGCTGCGGGTTGATGCACCGGCGGCTTCAAATATGGCGTCTTTAAACGCCTGTTCGGGAATGCCGAGCTGGTCGGGGTCGATCTTGCGGTTGGTCACGTTGCCGTCGAGCGCACGCGTTGCGGTGCCCGAATGGCAGGCGTCGATGACGATCCACACAAATGCGCCCTTGTCGCGGATTGCCTGCACGGCAGTGCCGATCTCGTCGTCGGCGAAGGCCGAGGGTATACCTTTTGAGCGGTCCACCCAGGGTTTGATGTCGGCGGGCAGAAACACCTCGTCCAGCCCGTCGGGCTCCGAAGCTATATCGGCAGCGGGCTGTTGGATGCCATGCCCGGACAGATGCAGATAGACGAAGTCGCCGCGCTCCGATTTCGCGGCTAGCTCGTCCAGTGCATCGAGGATCGCCTGTCGAGTTGGTGAGGTCAGCGCTCCGTCGAGTCCGTCGGCAAGCATGGTTACGTCTTCTGGCGCAAACGGCACCGGCGCGCTGGTGGTCAGGAATTCGCGCACGAGCTGAGCGTCGTTGTTCGGGCCCACGAGATCGGCGCCCTGCACGTTCGGATATTTGGTCACTGCAACCAGCAAGGCGCGGTTGGTACGCGCTTCCGCGTCCGTCAGTATCGCCCCGCCGGAAAGTAGCGCCAAAATGGCCGCGAGCGTGCGTGCACTGTTCCCGATTCCCATTCAGATCTCCCACCCGATGAAACCCAAGCCGCGCTCAGCTTCTACAGGAATGGGGCGGGATTGGGGAGGCTCGGGGGCGCGAACAGCCTGTTCGGCGCCTAATGCGCTTCGTCCCAGTTGTCGGCGGCGCGGGCATCGACATGCAGCGGCACCGCCATCGAGATCGCCGGCATCGCGGCGTTTTCCATGATGTCGCGGATCACGGGCATAGCCTGTTCGACGTCAGCTTCCGGTGCCTCGAAAATCAGTTCGTCATGCACCTGCAACAGCATCTGCACATTGGTCAGCTTTGCGTTATTAAGTGCCGCGTCCATGCGCACCATCGCCCGGCGGATGATATCGGCGGCCGAGCCCTGGATCGGCGCGTTGATCGCCGCACGCTCCGAAAACGCGCGGTGCTGCGGATTGGAGGCGCGGATTTCGGGATAATGTGCCCTGCGCCCGAAAATCGTCTCCACATAACCGTGCTCGCGGCAGAACGCCTTGGTATTTTCCATATAGTCGCGAATGCCGGGAAAGCGTTCGAAATACTTGTTGATGTAGTCGCTCGCTTCCGAGCGCTCGATGCCGAGCTGGTTGGCAAGGCCGAAGGCCGAAATGCCGTAGATGATGCCGAAATTGATCGCTTTCGCGCGCCGCCTGACTTCGGGCGGCATGCCCTCCACCGGCACTGAGAACATCTCCGAAGCCGTCATTGCGTGAATATCGACGCCGTCCTCGAATGCTTTTCTGAGCTGCGGAATGTCCGCCACATGGGCGAGCACGCGCAGCTCGATCTGGCTGTAGTCGGCCGAAATCAGCTTATTGCCGGGCTCGGCTACAAAGGCGGCGCGAATCTTGCGGCCTTCCATCGTGCGGATCGGAATGTTCTGCAGGTTCGGCTCCGAGGATGAAAGCCGCCCGGTCGTGGTCGAGGCCAGTGCATAGGATGTGTGAACGCGCTTTGAATTCGCGTTGATGTAGTCGGGCAGGGCGTCCGTATAGGTCGATTTCAGCTTGGTCACCTGGCGCCAGTCGACGATCTTTCGCGGCAGTTCGTGCCCCTCTGCCGCCAGTTCTTCAAGTATCTGCGCGGAGGTCGACCATTGTCCCGTCTTGGTCTTGCTGCCGCCGGGCAACCCCATTTTGCCGAACAGGATTTCACCGAGCTGCTTCGGCGAGCCGATGGTGAAGCGCTCGCCCGCAAGTTCGTAGATTTCGTCCTCCAGTGCGCCAGCGCCCTGGGCGAATTCGCCCGAAAGCCGCGACAGAATCTGCCGGTCGACCGAGATGCCGCGCTGTTCCATACGCCCAAGCACGCTGACCAGAGGGCGCTCGAGCCGCTCATATACGCTTGCGAGCCCCTTCGAGATCAGCCGCGGCTTGAGCGCCAGCCACAGTCGCAGCGTAATATCGGCGACTTCGCCTGCGTATGCTGCTGCTTTGTCAGGTGCAACGAGATCGAAAGTGATTGCATTTCGCCCGCTGCCGGTCAGGTCCTTTAGCGGCGTTGGCGTGTGGCCGAGCCAGCGCTCTGAAAGCGCCTCGATACTCTGTCCGCCGGAGCCGGCGTCAGTCACGTAGGAAAGCAGCATCGTGTCGTCATAGTTCACGATGTCGATGCCGTACCGGTTCAACACGACGAGGTATTGCTTCAGGTTCTGGCCGATCTTCAGGATCGAGCGGTCTTCCAGCACCGGTTTGAGCACGCCCAGCGCGTCCCGCAGCGGTATCTGCCCGTCGACCAGCCCGCCGCCGAGCAGATCACTGTCGCGATCCTTGTGCGCCAGCGGCACATAGGCCACCCGGCCGGGTTTTATTGCCAGCGCAAAGCCGACAAGTTCGGCCTGCATAGGGTCCGGCGCCGTGGTTTCGACATTGAACGCGCAATGACCGAGTTCGCGCGTTTCCTCCGCCCACTTTTGTAGCGTGGCGAGGTCGCGCACGGTCTCGTAGCGCGTTGTGTCCACGTCCTGTGCCACAATCTGTTCGGCCCGCTTTGCCGCAAGGGCAGACGGCGCATATACCTGTTCGCCAGCGGTGCCGGAATCATCGCTGCTACCGGCTTCCGCGGCCTTGCCTGAGCCGACATCGGGGCCATGCGCGTCGCTGCCCCATTCGACCTTCACCTGTACCGGGTCGATCTCGCCGGCCTCGGCACCCGTTTCCTCGGCAACGCGACGCGTCAGCGAGGAAAATTCCATCGTCTTCAGAAAGCCGATCAGCCTCGGTCCGTCCGGCGGCTGCAGCGCAAACTGGTCGATTGTCTCCCTGACCGGCACGTCCTTTTTCAGCCGCACCAGCTCGCGCGAAATGCGCGCTTTTTCGGCATGCTCGATCAGGTTTTCGCGGCGTTTCTGCTGCTTGATCTCGCCTGCGCGCTCAAGCAGCGTGTCGAGGTCGCCATATTCATCCAGAAGCTGCGCGGCCGTCTTCGGGCCGATGCCCGGAACGCCCGGCACATTGTCGACCGAGTCGCCGGTCAGCGCCTGCAGGTCGATCATCTTGTCCGGCCCGACGCCCCATTTTTCCATGACCTCGGGAATGCCGATCTCACGGTCTTTCATCGGGTCGTACATGCCGACATGGTCGGTCACGAGCTGCATCAGGTCCTTGTCGGAGGAGATGATCGTCGTATCGCCGCCTGCCTCGGTCATCTGACGGGCATAGGTGGCAATCAGGTCGTCGGCCTCGAAGCCTTCCATCTCGATGCAGGGCAGGTTGAAGGCTTTGGTTGCCTCGCGGATCAGCCCGAACTGCGGAACGAGGTCTTCCGGCGGTTCGGAACGGTTTGCCTTGTAGTCCTGATAAATCTCGTGGCGGAACGTCTTCGACGAATAGTCGAAAATCACTGCCAGATGGGTGGGCACGACGCCGACATCGGTGTTGCGCGCATCCAGCATCAGCTTCCACAGCATGTTGCAGAAACCGGACACTGCGCCCACCGGCAGGCCGTCGGATTTACGCGTCAGCGGCGGCAGCGCGTGGTAAGCGCGAAAAATGTAGCCGGAACCGTCAACGAGGAAGAGATGATCGCCTTTTGCCATGGAGCGAAGGGGTAGCCTGCGCTCGCCGCTGTGTCCATTGCTAAGAGCCGTTCCCTACAAAGCTCCTGACGCACCGCAGCACGCTCACGCCTTCGTTACACAACTGTAATGTTGGCGCCCTTGAATCGCCATCATCGCAGCCACAAATTCTAAGCATCGGCAATTTTCGCCGGGTCCGGACATAGGCCCGTCCCCCGCCTACCCGGACATCAGAGACGGCAGCCTCATCCCCCTCTCCGGGCTGCCGTCCAGTTTGAAGTAACGCCGCCGTGGTTCCCCCTCCGCCACGGCGGCACTTTTTTGACTGGTCCAGACCCCGATTCCCCTTTTCGTAGCCGTGTCTCGCCGATAGGTTTCGCACCATTCCGTTTCAGCGAGGTCAAAATGCCCGAACTTTCTCCTGTTCTCGAAGCCATTGACCGCGATTTCGACAACAGCCTCGACAGGCTGTTCGAGTTGCTGCGCATCAAGTCGATTTCTACGGACCCGGCCTTTAAGGCCGATTGCCGGACTGCTGCCGAATGGCTGGCAAAGGACCTGAAATCGATCGGCTTCGACGCCGGGGTACGCGACACCGAAGGCCACCCCATGGTCGTCGGCCATCATGACGGTCCGTCACCCGACGCTCCCCATGTCCTCTTTTACGGTCACTATGATGTTCAGCCGGTCGATCCGTTGTCGCTCTGGCATGACGACCCGTTTGATCCCGCGGTGAAGGAAGTGAACGGCGTGCGCGTTATCACCGGGCGTGGCTCCTCCGACGACAAGGGGCAACTCATGACCTTCGTCGAAGCCTGCCGCGCCTACAAGGCAGCGCATGGCGCCATGCCCTGCCGTATCACGGTGCTGTTCGAGGGCGAGGAGGAATCCGGATCACCCTCCCTGCATCCGTTCCTGGAAGCCAATGCCGACGAACTTAAGGCCGATTTCGCCATGGTCTGCGACACCGGCATGTGGGATGCGGAGACACCCGCCATCACCACCGGGCTGCGCGGCCTCGTAGGCGAGGAAATCACGATCCACGCCGCCGACCGGGATCTGCATTCCGGCGTCTACGGAGGCGCGGCAGCCAACCCGATCCGCATCCTGGCAAAAATCCTGGCCGACATGCATGACGAGACGGGACGGGTAACCATCCCCGGCTTCTACGACGGTGTCGAGGAAACGCCGGAGCAGATCAAGCAGTCATGGAACAAGCTGGGCATGACTGCCGAGAAATTCCTCGGAGAGATCGGCCTTTCGATCCCGTCCGGCGAGACAGGACGATCTGTTCTGGAGCTTGTCTGGGCCCGGCCGACCGCTGAATTCAACGGCATTTCCGGCGGCTATGAAGGTGACGGCTTCAAGACCGTGATTGCATCCAAAGCCTCTGCCAAGGTTTCGTTTCGCCTGGTCCACAAACAGGACCCGGAAAAGATCAGGGCAGCATTCCGCGCCTTCGTCGAAGCGCGCTTGCCCGCCGATTGCAGGGTCGAGTTTCAAAAGCACGGTTCGGGGCCGGCCATTCAGCTGGCGTTCGATTCACCCATGGTCACGAGCGCGAAATCCGCCCTTTCCGACGAGTGGGGCAAGCCTGCGCAGGTGATCGCCATGGGCGGCTCGATCCCGATTGTCGGCGACTTCCAGTCCAAGCTTGGGATGGATTCGCTGCTGGTCGGTTTCGGTCTCGATGACGACCGCATCCATTCGCCGAACGAGAAGTACAACATTTCGTCGTTCCACAAGGGTCAGCGCTCCTGGGCGCGTATCCTGGACGCGATCGCCTCATAGGCCGGTCATGCCAGCCGGTAGAGGATGGGTATCGCGGCCGTGTCATTGGCCTCGAAATGACCCAGCACGTAGCGCCGGAAGCTGTTCTTGAAGAGCAGCGAGGGGACGATGTCGTTCAATCTGTCCCACCGGCAGTGGTTGATGATGGTGTATTGTGCGCCCCTCTGGTCAAGAGGTCGGGTCAGCACCGAATTGTCGAGGCCCGTCTGATCCTGGAACCAGCCGGCGGTATGGTCCCAAACGGCCAGATTCTGTGCCTCGTCGGCGGCGAAGAAATAGTTGAACAGGAACACGCCCTCGCGGCTGTGATCCACCTCGTCGATGCGTCGCAGATTTGCACCCACCATACGATAGCTGTGCTTCGCAGCTTCGTTCATGCGCGCTTCGATCGCCCCGAATTCGGGCGAGGCGGCGATGCCAGCTGCTCCATTCGGCGTGGTCACTCGCACAAGAAGCGCTACATCGAAACGTGCGACATGAACTTCGGGCCGGTTTTTCAGATATGCTCCGCGCCCCGGCGGAACGAGGAGCGCCTTGAACAGAGTTGCTTCTTCCACCGTGTCCAGCGCATTCAGCGCCGGCAGCAGGACTTTAATGTCAGCGATCAACCGCTTCTTGACCGCGCTTTCGACGAAATAGCCGAACGGCGGACGGCGATCGAGTTCGCCGGCAAGCAACACATAACCCCGGCCGTTGGGTTCCATGAGCGAAACTTTTGGAAAAGTGCCGGCATCTTTCAGTCTGACGAGGTCGTGGTTTGTCATTTCTTCCCGCCTTCTTCAGGTTTGCGGTGGTCTCTGTCTAAATAGGTGTATTATACACATAATTATGAATTCCTTTGTCGACAAGCCCCCGTACTGGATCAACCGTGCAGCGTTTGTGTTCCGCGCCGAATTGCAGCGCGTATTTTCGGCCGACGGTATCGACATCACGCCCGAGGAATGGGCTTTGTTGATGGTCTTGCGCGAACGTGCGCCGGCAACCGTGGGCGAGCTCGCTGAACTCACCTTGCGTGACCGCACAACGGTGACGCGTTTTCTCGACGTCCTGTCTGACAAGCGCCTCGTTTTACGGCGGCCGGACACAAAGGACCGCCGCCGCACTTTGATCACGCTATCGGAGGAGGCCGAAGAGCTCTTTCCGCGTATGCTTGGCCATGTCGAAGCGATGATCGGACGTGCCGGCCGTGGAATTTCGCGTGAAGAGATGGCGACGACCCTCTCCGTACTCCAGCGGCTGATATCGAACCTGAACGAAAAGGACTGAAACGCGCCCGCGCATTGCTCAGCGCCCGGCATCCGGCTAATCAGGCCGACAACCACGCTGGAGCCTTCCAATGACGATTCGCTTTCATCGCCACGACCTGCCCGATCTCGCGAACTACGATGTCGACGCGGTTGCGATCGACACCGAGACGCTGGGGCTCAACCCGCTTCGCGACCGGCTGTGTGTAGTGCAGATTTCGCCCGGCGACGGCACCGCCGACGTGATCCAGATCGCCAAGGGACAGAAAAAGGCGCCGAACCTCGTCAGCCTTCTGCGCAACCGTAAGATCACCAAGCTCTTTCACTTCGCGCGTTTCGATCTCGCAGTGCTGTTTCACACCTTTGGCGTGATGCCGCAGCCGGTGTTCTGTACCAAGATCGCGTCCCGGCTGACCCGCACTTACACTGACCGTCACGGCCTGAAGGACATTTGCTCGGAGCTGCTGGGTATCAGCCTGTCCAAGGTGCAGCAGTCATCAGACTGGGCAGCCGAAACGCTGAGCCCCGAACAGCTCGAATATGCTGCTTCCGACGTGCTTTATCTGCACCAGCTGCGGGACAAGCTGGTCGAGCGGCTGGAGCGCGAGGATAGGGCGAAGGAAGCCGACGCCTGTTTCCGCTTCCTGCCAACGAGATCGAAGCTCGACCTGATGGGCTGGGACGAAGAGGATATCTTCGCCCACAGCTGAATGCGGTTCCGGCGAAACGGCAAGGCTACGCTCCGCCCGTAGAGCTCACTCCGCCGGCTGCAACTTGTCGGTTCTGTTGCTGGGACGGTCGATCTTGGCCCAGTCCGGCCGCTCGAACAGGAACGAACCGTAGCCGCTCCACTTCACCATCGCGTAGAGGATGACCGGTCCGACCACTGCCGAGATCGTAGTCAGTAGCGAAATCGTACCGATGTCGCTGATGATGCCGGTTTTCAGCAGCACAGTGCGTGTCACCGCCATGGGCAGGAAGAACGCAAGATAGACGACGATCGAATGCGCGCCGAGCCAGGTCAGCCAGGCGCTCCAGCGCTGCCCCGTGATCAGCGCAGCGACGCTGATCACGACGAAAATGCCGGCACTGGCCAGAACAATGGAGACGAACGGAAGTTCGGCGATGCCGCCCGTCGCCCCGGAATGGCCGATATCCGGCTGAACGAATAATGCAAGTGCTTCAGGCGCCGGCGTAAAAACGAGAAATCCGTTGATCGGCGCCCAAACCGCGATGAAGGCGAGTACCTTGCCGGCGTTTGCACGCACCCAGTCGGCAATGGCGAAGATGTTCGCTGCAAACAGATAGCCGGCATAAAAGTAGACGAAGCGGGCGCAGAACTCGTCGAACGTGATCCATCCACTCTCGACGGGCAGTATCTCAAGCGCCGCCGCCCAGGCGAGCACCAGCCAGGCGGGAAGGGTCTTGGTCAACCTCACGACCAGGAAAAACAAGGGCAGGATATAGATGAACCACAGCGTGCCGAAGGGCTGGAAATAGGCTTCGGCATAGGCTGACAGCGCGTAGAGGGCCCCTTGCTCCATCGCCATGCCGGGCGCTTTGAATGCAAACTGGATCGTCAGCCACAGCACGTAAAAATAGGCGAAATGCACGACCTTTCGGTCGATATAGCGCATCCATGGCCTGTCGATTACTAGCCCGAGGAAAAGCCCCGAAATCAGGAAGAAGTCGGGCATGCGAAACGGCCTTGCAAAGGAGACCGCCTTGCCCATCCAGCCTTCCGCACCGGCATAGACCTCCACGCCAAGCGTCGCATGCACCATGACGACCATGATGATGCAGATGCCTTTTGCCGTGTCGACCCAAGGTATACGGGAGCTTTCAGACGCTGACATTTCGATGAATTCCTGCGGGCTTTTGCGTCGCGCGATTCTAGCGGCGGCGCGTGCCGTTTCCGTTAACGCCGGATCGGGCCGCATTCGCTAAGCTTAACGCCCCCTTAAACAGGCCGCCCTAATTTCGCCGAGGGACGGCGCTTCGTGCTTTTCGAGCGCGAGGCTGCAGGGAATGCCATGACACGTAGAAAGAAGCCCCGTACCAGGATCGAGCCGCGGCTGGATGTGCCCGCACGCGGCAGCCACGCCTCGTCGCGGTCCGCTGGTTCACGCGGGCGCGCAGCTTCCACGCGCCGACCGCGAAAGAAGGCGACGTCCGCCCGCTCGCGCCGTCGCACGACGCGTAGCGGCGGCTTCTTCGGATTTCTCAAAACGGCGACCTACTGGTGTGTTGTGCTCGGCATATGGGCGGGCATTGCCGCTGCAGGAGTTGTGGCATGGTATGGCGCCCAGATGCCGTCCATGACGACCTGGGAGATCCCCGATCGCCCGCCTAATGTGCGCATCGTCTCCGTCGACGGCACGCTGGTCGCCAATCGCGGCATGACCGGCGGCGAAGCTGTCGGCCTGCACGAAATGTCGCCCTATATTCCGGAGGCGGTGATCGCGATCGAAGACCGCCGCTTCCACTCTCATTTCGGCATCGACCCCATCGGCCTTGCCCGCGCGATGTTCGAGAACCTGACCACCGGCCGCATCTCGCAGGGTGGCTCCACCATCACGCAGCAGCTGGCCAAGAACCTGTTCCTGAAACCCGACCGAACGGTCGAGCGCAAGGTTCAGGAGGTGCTTCTCGCGCTCTGGCTGGAGCACAAGCACAGCAAACAGCAGATACTCGAAATGTATCTGAACCGGGTCTATTTCGGCTCCGGCTCCTACGGCGTTGAAGCGGCCTCGCGACGCTATTTCGACAAGCCTGCCAGCGACGTATCGTTGTCGGAAGCGGCCCTTCTGGCCGGGCTTCTCAAGGCACCGTCGCGACTTTCGCCCGCACGCGACCCCAAGGCGGCGGAAAAGCGGGCGCAGGTCGTACTGCAGGCCATGCGCAATTCCGGCATAATCGACGACAGCCAGATGACCACGGCCATGAGCGCGCTGGCCACGCGCGCCACCGCATATTGGACGGGCGCGGAGCATTACGTCGCCGACAAGGTGATGGAGGAACTGCCTGGGCTTATCGGTGAAATCACCAGCGACGTAGTGGTTGAGGCGACGCTGGATTTCGGGCTGCAGAAGGTTGCCGAAAACACCATTCGCCGACTGATCGACGAGAATGGCGGGAAACTGCGTGTCAGCCAGGGCGTGCTTGTCTCGCTCGACAACACCGGCGCGGTGCGCGCCATGGTCGGCGGCTACGACTATGCCAACAGCCAATTCGACCGCGCGACAGAAGCACGGCGCCAGCCCGGCTCCGCCTTCAAGCCGTTCGTCTACATGGCTGCGATTGAAAGGGGGATGACCCCGGAGACGACAGTGCGCGACGCGCCCGTACGCATCGGCAAGTGGTCGCCGTCAAACTTCAACGACAAATATTATGGCGATGTGTCGCTTTCGTTTGCGCTGTCGCGCTCGTTGAACTCGGTCGCCGCGCGCCTCGTGGGGCAGGTTGGCGCAAAGAGCGTCATCGAAGCGGCCTATCGAATGGGCATCGAATCCGATCTCACCAGCAACGCCTCGATTGCGCTCGGCACCTCCGAGGTAACGCCGCTGGAACTCACCGCCGCCTATGTGCCGTTCGCCAATGGCGGTTACAGGCCTTTCGTCCATTTCATCGAAAAAGTGTCGACGCCGGAGGGCAAGGTGCTGTGGCAGCGCCGCTCCGGTGGCATCCCGCGCGTCGTCAATGCGCAGGTTGTCGGAATGATGAATGCGATGATGTCGCGCACGCTGCAGGAAGGCACGGGCCGCAAGGCATATTTCGGTTGGCCGGCCGCAGGCAAGACCGGCACGACTCAGAGTTCACGTGACGTCTGGTTTGTCGGCTACACCGCCAATCTCACAACCGGCGTCTGGTTCGGCAACGACGACAATTCGCCGACGAAGAAGGTCACCGGTGGGTCCCTTCCGGCGCAGGCCTGGCACGATTACATGGCCGCCGCGCATAGCGGAATTCCAGTCGCATCCCTGCCGGGCTGGTCTGGCGGGGCGGTTCAGCCGAGCTTCGCGCGCCGCGACGATATTAGCACCATCATTTCAGGCGACCGCACCGCCTCCATCCCGCCGGAGCCGGTGGGCGCGGGGGCAGAACCGGCACCTCGCGGCCGGGTGACGTCGATACTCGATATCCTGCTCGGAAACTGAACGTCGGCAATCAGCTGGCGAGGAAGTCCCGGAGTAGCTTGATCTCTGCCTCGGTCGCAAGCGTCGGCGCATGTCCGACGTCTTTGAACTCCCGAAGTTCCGGTTTCGGCCCGCGCACCTGCATCTGCGCTGCCACGCCTGCCGGCAGAACGTCCGACTCTTCGCCGCGCAACAGCAGTGTTCTGGCCGCAATCGCGTCATAGGCGTCCCAGACGTCCAGGTCGGCCTTGTGATGCGTAAACTGCGTCACGATCTGCGGGTCGTAGTGAACGGTGATGCGTCCATTGTCGGTTCGGCGTACGGAGGTGTCGGCCATGCGCCGCCAGAAGGCATCCGAATTGGGTCCGAACGGCGCATAATTGGAGCGCAGCCAGCCTTCCATCTCGACAACCGAATCGTAGACGGGCGGATTGCCGACATAGTCGACGATGCGACCTGTCGCGGTTTCGGGAATGTCCGGCCCGATATCGTTGATTACCAGATGGGTGATGCGTTCTCTCAGCCGCCCGCCGGCCAGCGTGGCGCCGATCAGCCCGCCCATCGAGGTTCCCACCCAGCGCATCTTTTCGATGCTGTAATGGTCGAAGATATCGAGCGCTGCTTCGCCGAACCTGGCGTAGGAATAGTCTTTCGAGGCATCCTTCGCCCAGCTCGAGAGGCCGCGCCCTGGTGTGTCGGGGCAGATTACGAAATAGCTGTCGCTGAGCGCCAGTGCCGCCTCGTCGAAGTCGCGGCCCGTGCGCGCCAGCCCGTGCCACATCACCAGTGCGGGCTTCGACGGCTCGCCCCACTCTGTCACATGGATTTCGAAACCCGCCGCCGGGACATAGGTCGATTTTGGCTGGGTCACTTGGCACCACCTTTGCCGAGCAGCGTGCCGGCTATTCCTGCCGGGAAGAAATAGACGAGAAGGATAAAAAGCACGCCGAGCCAAAGCAGCCAGCGGTCGGGGTTCAACAGCTCGGGCAAAAGCGGAATGCCGCTCGTTGCGTCGGCGGCAACCTGCATCAGGTCCTTCAGGTAGAACTGCGCAAGGCTCATGATCACGACGCCGATGATCGCGCCGATCAGCGTGCCCATGCCGCCGATCACCACCATGAGAAGGATGTCGATCATGATGGCGAATGAGAGCGCAACCTCCGGTCCGGTATATTTGAGCCACACCGCCCGCACGATGCCGGCAAGAGCCGCTATCACCGCTGCGATGCAGAAGATCGCCGTGCGGTAGACGACGACGCGATAGCCGATCGCTTCCGCGCGCAGTTCGTTTTCGCGCACCGCCTCAAGCACCGTGCCGAGCGGTGAAGCCACGATGCGCGCCATCACAAGAAACAGCGCGAGGCAGGAAAGGAAGACGAAGTAGTAGAGCGCAATCTTGCCGTCGAGCGCGACACCGAACACTCGCACCGCCTTGCCGTCGGCGTCGGTCAGCAGCTTGTTCGCGGGCGAGAAGAAGCGCGGGATCTGGTAGGTCATGCCGTCTTCGCCGCCGGTGAAGTCCGAGAGCTGACTGGCCAGCACGAGCATCACCGATGCGGCAGCTAACGTGATCATGGCAAAAAAGATCGCCTTCACACGCAGCGACAAAAGCCCGATCAGGATTGCGAGCACCAGTGCTGCGGCAACGCCCGCGGCACCGCCGAGCAGGATCGCGTCGAAACCGCGTCCCATCGTCTTCAGCGCAATCGCTGCGCCATAGGCGCCGAGGCCGAAGAACATGGTGTGTGCGAAGGAGACGATGCCGGTGTAGCCAAGCAGAAGGTCGTAACTCGCCACCAGCACGATGAATACGCAGATGCGTGCCGCCACTTCCTGGCTACGCACTTCGGGGAAGAGAAACGGCGCGAAAAGGAGCGCCAGCCCGATCAGCCCTACAATGCCGTAGACGATCATGCGGCCTGCACGGGCCCTGGTCATGCCGGAAGCCTGGGTTGCGGAAGCGGTCTGGCTGCTCATGGCTTCACCCCTTGACCGCTGGCTTGAGGCCGTAGGGCCGCCATAACAGCACCGCCATCATCAAGAGCATATTGGAGGCGAGCGCCAGCTTCGGCATGAGAAACGCCACGTAGTTCGCCACCAGCCCCACCATGATCGCGCCGAGCAACGATCCCTCGATCGAGCCCAGTCCGCCAATAATGACGACGATGAAGACGATAATCAGCATCTCGCCGCCAAGTGCCGGCGTTATCAGCCCCTGGTAGCCTGCCCACATCGCCCCGCCCATGGCCGCGAGCGCCGAACCCGCCATGAACACGCCGATGAACAGCCGGTCGATGCGGAAGCCAAGCGCCTCCACCATCTCGCGATTTTCCACCCCGGCGCGGATCAGAAGCCCGATGCGCGTCCCGTTGAGCACCAGATAGAGCGCGACATAAACAAGAAGCCCCAGCAGGAAGGCGAACACCCGGTAGATTTCGATTGCGATGGTGCCGAAAACGAAAGATCCCTCCAGCACCGCAGGACGCGCGACCGACACCGGTGCCCCGCCCCAGATCGCCAGCAGAAGCTGCTCGGCCACGATCAGCGCGCCCATGGTGATCAGGATTTGCCGGAGATGGTCGCGATAGACCGGCCGCACGATCACGCGCTCGAAAAACCAGCCCGCCGCCGCGCCGAAGGCGGTCGCGGCGCAAATCGCCATCATCAGCGCGATGATGTTGAGCGCAGCACTCGGACCGGTCAGCCACGAGCCGAGCGCGGCCAGCACCGAAGCGGCGATGAAGGCGCCGAACGACACGAAGGCCGAGTGGCCGAAATTCAGAACGTCCATCAGCCCGAAAACAAGCGAAAGTCCGGATGCCATGAGAAAGATCATCATGCCCATGGCGAGCCCGGCAACCGTCAGCGTCACCCAGGTCGAGGGGTTGCCGATCAGCACGAAGGCCAGGACGCCCATCGCAACTGGCAGGAGATAGACACCGCCGAGGCGGGAGGCGATTGAATTCAGCGTATCCATATCTAGCCCGCCTCCGCCATCGAAAGACTGAGCAGCCGCGTCTGCAGCGCCTCGTCGCGCGCGAGTTCGTCCATTGACCCGTTCCAGGCGATTCGTCCGTCGTCGATCACGGTCGCGCCACGGCCCAGCGAGCGCGCGAAATGGAAATTCTGTTCTACAAGCAGGATCGTGGTGTCCCTGCCGATTTCCTGGAACGCCTCGATCATCGCGTTGATGATCGACGGCGCCAGACCTTTGGTCGGCTCGTCGATCAGGATCAGTTCGCGTGGCTCGATAATCGCCCGCGATATGGCCAGCATCTGTTTTTGCCCGCCCGAAAGCGCGAAGGCCTGCTTGTCCCAGAATGTCTCCATCGCGGGAAACAATCCGAATATGCGGGCAAGCCGCGCCTCGTCGAACGTGCCGGTGGCTGAGGCCAGACGCATGTTTTCCTCGACGGTCAGGCCGCCGAAAATGCCCATGTTTTCCGGCACATAAGCGATGCCAAGCCGCGAAATATCGGGCGTGCGCACTGCTGTGATGTCGTGATGGCGAAATACGATTGCTCCGGAGCGTGCCCGCCAGAGCCCCATGATGGTGCGCAGCGTCGTTGTCTTGCCGGCGCCGTTGCGGCCCAGAAGCACATGCACGCCGCCTTCGGGCACGTCGAAGCTCACGCCGTGCAGGATCTGATATTGCGCGATATCGGTATGCACATCGTCGAGCCGCAGGATCGCGTCGCTCATGCCGCTTTCTCCTGCGCAATGCCGAGATAGATTTCGCGCACGATCGGCAGCGCCATCACCTCGTCGGGCTTGCCGTCGGCAATCAGCTCGCCATTGTGCAGCACCACGATACGGTCTGCGAGCGCGCGCACCACGTCCATCTTGTGCTCCACAAGCAGGATCGTTTTCGACGTGTCTTTCTTGATCTCGGCGATCAGGTCGAGAATGACAGGCGCTTCATCCACCGACATGCCGGCGGTCGGTTCGTCGAACATGTAGATGTCCGGCTGCATCGCCATCAGCATGGCCACTTCCAGCTTTCGCTGGTCGCCATGCGGCAGCGTCGCCGCCGGCAGATGCGCCACGTTTTGAAGCCTGGCGCGGGCGAGAAAATCATGCGCTGCGTCGCGTAGCTCGGACAGCGCGGCCGCGCGGCGGAATATCTGGAAACCGGCCTTGCGCTTGGCCTGTACGGCAAGGCGCACATTCTCTTCCACCGAGAGTTTCGGAAACAGGCTCGTCAGCTGGAACGCGCGGCCGATCCCGGCCGCCGCGCGCGCCGAGGGCGAAAGCCGGGTGATCTCCTCGTCGCCCTTGAAAATGCGCCCCGCGCTTGGCTTGAGCTGGCCCGAAACCAGGTTGAACCAGGTCGTCTTGCCGGCACCGTTCGGTCCGACGATTACCGTCAGCTCGCCGGGCTTGAACGCGCAGGTAACGTCGTTCACCGCGGCATGGCCGCCGAAGCGTATCGTCAGGTTTTCGGTGCGAAGGGAGGCGGTCATTGCAGCTGGGCCTGTCAGCGGGTCGCTAGGCAATAAGGCAGTAGGGCGGCAGGGCAGTAGGCTGGGTGGAAAGTTCCTGTGGCCTTACTGCCCTACCCGTTGCCTCACTCAGTTGTTCCGCCCGATCGGAATGTCCATTTCCTCAGGCTTGATCTCACGCACGAGGTCCGGGATCGCCCATTCGACATTATCGTCAACACGGATCTTGAAGTGGAACATGGACTGCAGCGCCTGATGGTCTTCCGGCCGGAAGGTCATGGTGCCTTTCGGGGTCTCCCAGCTCATGCCCTCCATGGTCGAAATCAGCGTCTCGGTGTCCCAGTTCTCGGCCGTTTCCAGCGCTTTAGCGATGGCAAGTGCCGCCGCCATGCCGCCCGCGGTGAAGAAGTCGGGCGGGCTGCCAAAGCGCTTCTGGTGTTCGGCCACCAGCCAGTCGTTGATCTCGTTTTTCGGCGCCTCATAGTAGTAGTAGATCGCGCCTTCCATGCCGGGCACCCGCTTGTAGGTCGGAAGCACGGGCAGGATGTGGCCGCCGGTCGAAATCTCGATGCCGAAACGCTCTGGCTCGGCGGCAGCGAGCGCGCCCATCGGGTCGCCCGAACCGGCGACATAGATCAGCACAACCTTGCGGCCGTCCTTGTCTTTCAGCGCGTTGAAAAGTCGCTCGATGGTTGCGGTGTAGTCGGTCGTCTTCTGCGGCACATATTCTTCGGCCACCACGGTTGCGCCGGTGCCTTCGAGTGCCTTCTTGAAGGCGGTGATGCCGTCTTTGCCGAATGCGTAGTCTTCGGCCAGAGTCGCGACAAACAGGTTTTCGTCCGGCTTGAGGGCCAGCGCTTGCGCCTGCATGTCCATCGACGAGTTGCGCGAGGTCTTGAAGACGTAGCGGTTGGAATCCGGACCGGTGAGCGAGTCCGCCACCGCCGGCTCGACCAGAAGGATGCGCTCGTATTCTTCCGCGATCGGCAGCATCGCCGTCGTCACGCCGGACGAGGTTCCGCCTACCGCGATCAGAACGTCATCGTCGCCATAGGCTTCGGCGAGTACCGAGCGGGCGACGTCGGGCTTGAACTGCGTGTCCTTTTCAATGACCTCGATCTTGCGGCCCTTGATCTCCATCGTGCCGTTGGTGGCGTATTCGAGACCGAGGTTGAAACCTGTCGTGGTCTGTTTCGAAAAGACCTCGAACGCCGAACCGGATAGTCCGTGAACCAGTGCGATCTTGGCCGGGCCGTCCTGCGCGCCCGCATAGGGCGTGGCCAACACGGCGGCGGTAAGCGCCAGTGCGGCAAAGAGCTTTTTCATAGCCATTCCTCCGAAGCGCGACGTAACAATGCCGGATGCGCAGCCGGTCCCGTCGGCATGGCCGGTGCGCAAGATTGGTTGTTCGCAGGATGGAAAGCCGGTATGCGCGCTGCCTCTCCCGCGGCGCGACTGGCGATGTCTGGCATTCCTCCCGCTGCTTGCCGACGCGCTCCGGAGCGATGAGCCCTTGGAGTGCCGCAAGCTGGCCTGTATTATCGGCAAGGGGTCGATTGCACTGCAATATCGTATAAATACGCATGTCCAGCACGCGCGAAGAACTGAACCTTGCTGCCTTTCATCACTCGCCCATAGGCATAGTGATGACGGCGCAGAGAATGATCAAAACCTGCAACCCGGCATTTGCGGGGATGTTCGGCTACGAGTGCGGGGAGCTCTTCGACAAGTCGTTCGCGATCCTCTATCCCACGATCGAGGAGTTCGTGCGTATCCGTGATGTCGGCGTCGAACCGCTGAAGCGGTTCAACCGTTATTCCGACGAGCGCATCATGGCGCGCAAGGACGGCTCGCTCTTCTGGTGTCGGGTGAGGGGGCACACGCTCACGCCCGACGACGACCCGCTGCGCGAAGCGGTGTGGAGTTTCGCCGATCTTTCCGACTATCGCCCGGTCGGGCAACTCACCACCCGGGAGCGCCAGATCGTCATGCATCTGGGCGAGGGGCGTACTTCGAAGGAGATTGCACGCACGTTGTCGATCTCGCCGCGCACCGTCGAGGCATATCGCGCCCGGCTGTTGAAGAAATACGGAGCCGGCAATGTCGCCGAACTGCTCTCTCATCTGAGCACGATGCCGCAGTAGGACACCTATGCTGCGAGGAGAATTTTCTCCATCTTCACAATAGGGTGGCCGGTCAGCGTTTTGGGTATTTCCGCAACAATCCGCTCGCTGACTTCCTTGTGAAGCTTGCGGCGCATCTCACCGAGGACAAGTGGCGGTGCGACGAGAACGATCTTATCGAAATCACCGCGATGCGCCAGATCGTAGAGCCTGTCGGCAATCTCGTCGGCGAACCGTTCCTTTGCGATTCTGTGCCAGTCGGTGTCGGCCACTGCGCTGCGATGATCGCCTGCGGCGTCGTTCAATCGGCCGGGGCGGTCCGTTCCCTGCTCGCGGGTCGGCGGATTGCTCTCGCGTACCTCGCGCACGACCTGCAGGTTCGGATATTCCGCATCCCCTTCGTTGCGCAGATAAAGTGCTTTCTCGCCGTCTGCGATCAGTACCCAGATATCGTGATCAAGGCGAAATGACGTCATGAAATCTCTCCATCTTTCCCGCCCAGATCATGGATAAAGCCTAATGATGTCCTGACCATGGTATGGGTCAACAGGCGTCGCTTCACGAGGGCCTCTGAGCAGTAGCAAGACCAAGACGCGGGAATCGCATTCCGCGTTTCTCGTTACGCGGAGAAAACCGATTTCGCGCCGCCCGCCGCCGCGCCAGCGCGTTCCTTCTGAAATATGTTGCCTGGCACCATGATGCCGTCCAACAAGGAGAGCTGCGTTGGACGTGCCAGAGCCTGTCCGCAAACTGAGTGCTTTTCCCGTCTTCATGCGGGTCGCCGGCCGTGCCGTCGTCATTGTCGGCGGTGGCGAGGAGGCGTTTGCCAAGGCGCGACTGCTTGCACAGTCGAGCGCGCACCTGATCGTCGTCGCTCAAGATGTCGAGCCGGCTTTCGCCACCTGGATTGCAAGGAACGAAATCGCGCTGCGCCGCGGGCCATTCGACGCGTCGCTGCTCGAAAGCGCGGCTCTCGTCTTTGCTGCGACTGGCGATGAGGCCGCCGACCGCCTGGTAGTCGAGGCAGCGCGTGTGGCTGGCATTCCCGTCAATGCCGTTGACCGGCCGGAACTCTGCGATTTCTTCACGCCGGCTCTCGTCAATCGCGCACCGCTCGCGATCGCCATCGGCACCGAAGGCGCGGGTCCGGTGCTTGCCCAGAAACTTCGGGCGCGCATCGAGCGTCTGCTGCCTCCCTCACTCGGCGCACTTGCTGATCTGGCGACCGGTTACCGCACACTGGTCGAGCAATTGGTCGAAAAGGGTCAGCCGCGCCGCCGTTTCTGGAGTGCGTTCTTTGCTGGCGAGACAGCGCGCGCAATCGAAGCAGGTGACGTGCATGCCGCCCGCCGCGCAGCCGACAGGCTGCTTCTTCATCCCGAGGAGACCACAGGCCATGTCGCGCTTGTAGGCGCCGGCCCGGGTGCGGAAGATCTCATCACCCTGCGTGCACACCGGCTCCTGATGGAAGCCGATGTGATCGTCCATGACGCATTGGTTCCCGAGGCTGTCGTTGCGCTCGGCCGCCGGGATGCCGAGCGCATTGCCGCGGGAAAGCGCAAGGGCTGCCACACCAAATCGCAGGCCGAGATCAACGATTTGCTGGTATCGCTGGCGCGGGCCGGAAAGCGCGTGGTGCGCCTCAAGGCCGGCGATCCGCTGGTGTTCGGTCGCGCCGGCGAAGAAATGCAGGCGCTGCGCGATGCCGGTGTCTCTTACGAAGTTGTGCCGGGTGTCACGGCGGCCTTTGCTGCCGCCGCCGATTTCGAGCTGCCGCTTACCTTGCGCGGCGTTGCGTCGTCGATGGTCTTCACCACCGGCCACGATCTCAAGGGCGCCAGCCTGCCCGACTGGGCGCGCCTCGCAATCGATGGCGCAACGGTGGCCGTCTATATGGGCCGCTCCAATGCAGCCGACGTGGCGCTGCGCCTGATCAAGGCCGGCCTCTCGCCCGACACGGGCGTCGCTGTCGTCGAAAACGCCGGCCAGCCCAGTCGCCGCCTGCTGCACGGCACGCTGACCGACCTGCCGGCTTTGGCCGAGCGCACCGAACTGACCGGTCCGGTCATGACGATCATCGGTGACACGGTTGCCGGGGCTCGCTTCGACCGCTCGGAGCCGATTGCCGCCTGGCGCAACGTGGCCGCCGAATGTGGAGCTCCGCGATGAAAATACTCACCGCCAACCGCCTCGTCGATGGCGAAGCCGTCTGGCTTGCCGCCGATCACAGTTGGGCCGAGACCATCGCGCATGCCGATGTCGCGGCTAACCCCGACGCCGAAGCCCGCATGGAAGCAATCGGCGCACAGTCGCTTGCAGCCAACCTCGTCGTTGACGTCAATTTCGTCGATGTCGAACTGGTTGATGGCAGGGCGGTCCCGATCCGCCTGCGAGAGCGTATCCGTGCAGCCGGTCCGACCAATCGCCGCGATCTCGGCAAGCAGGCCTGGCTGGGCGCTGAGAGCGCCGCCTGAGAAAGAGAAACCATGTACCGTTACGACGAGTTTGATCACGCCTTTGTCGCCGAGCGCGTTGCCCAGTTCCGCGATCAGGCCGAGCGCCGGCTGGCTGGCGAACTGACCGAGGACCAGTTCAAGCCGTTGCGGCTGATGAACGGTGTCTACCTTCAGCTCCACGCCTACATGCTCAGGATTGCGATTCCCTACGGCACACTGTCGTCGAAGCAGATGCGCATGCTGGCGCATATCGCGCGGACCTATGACAAAGGCTACGGCCACTTCACGACACGCCAGAACCTGCAGTTCAACTGGCCGGCGCTGAAGGACATTCCAGCTATCCTGGAAGAGCTGGCGAGCGTCGAGATGCACGCCATCCAGACGTCGGGCAATTGCATTCGCAACGTCACAGCCGATCACTTCGCCGGTGCTGCCGCAGACGAATTTGCCGACCCACGGCCCTACGCGGAAATCCTTCGCCAGTGGTCTTCGGTGCACCCGGAGTTTTCGTACCTGCCGCGCAAGTTCAAGATTGCGGTCACGGGAGCTGAACACGATCGCGCTGCGATCCAGACCCACGACATCGGCCTGCATGTGAAGAAGGACGGGAACGGCAAACTCGGCTTCGCCGTCTATGTCGGCGGCGGGCAGGGCCGCACCCCCATGGTCGCAAAGCTGATCCGCGACTTCCTGCCCGAGGAAGATCTTCTGACCTACACGACCGCGATCATGCGGGTGTACAATCTGCATGGCCGCCGCGACAACAAATACAAGGCCCGCATCAAGATACTGGTTCATGAAACCGGCACTGAGGAACTGACCCGGCAGGTGGAAGCCGAGTTCGCCGCTCTGAAACTCTCCAGTGAAGAACTCAAGCTGCCCGCCGCCGACATCCGCGCCATCGAAAGGTATTTCGCACCGCCCGCACTTGCCGAGCGCGCCGATGGCTGGGCGGCTGTCGCCGCCGAACGCAAGGCAAATGCAGGCTTCGACGCATGGCTGCGCCGCAACATTCACGAACACCGCCACCCCGACTACGCTTCGGTGACCATCTCGCTGAAGGGTATCGGCGAAGTGCCGGGCGATGCGACCGACGCCCAGATGGACGCCGTGGCCGATCTCGCGGAGCAATTTGCCTTCGACGAAATCCGCGTCAGCCACGAACAGAACCTCATCCTGCCGCATGTCGCCCGCGCCGATCTGAAGGCGGTCTACGATGCGCTGGTCGCGATCGGCCTGCATACGCCGAACGCCGGGCTGGTTACCGACATCATCGCCTGTCCCGGCCTCGACTATTGCGCGCTCGCCAATGCCCGTTCGATTTCGGTGGCGCAGGAGATATCGACACGGTTCGGCGATCAGCGGCGGCAGGAGGAAATCGGCGATCTGAAGATCAAGATTTCCGGCTGCATCAATGCCTGCGGCCACCACCATGTCGGCCACATCGGCATACTTGGCGTTGAAAAGAAGGGCACCGAACTCTACCAGATCACGTTGGGTGGTTCCGCCGACGAGAACACGTCTGTCGGCCAGATCGTCGGGCGCGGCTTCACCGCCGAGGAGATCACCGACGCGATCGAGACCGTCGTCGACACCTATCTTGCCAACCGCGCCGACAAGAGCGAGGACTTTCTGGTCGCTTATCGTCGGCTCGGTGCTGCACCGTTCAAGGAGGCGCTTTATGGGCGCGAAGTTCGTGCAGCATGATCCCGGGAGCGCGGCCGCCAGGGCGGCCGACCTTGAAGCAGGCTATGCAGCACTCGACGCTCATGAGCTGATCGAACGGGCGATCACCGAATGGTTCCTCGGCGAAATCGCCGCGGTGTCGTCCTTCGGCGCGGATTCGGCGGTGCTCCTGAAGCTCATCGCCGATGTCGACCCGTCGGTGCCGGTCGCTTTCCTCGATACCGGCAAACATTTCGGCGAAACGCTGCAATATCGCGACCAGCTCGCCGACGATCTGAGCCTGACGAATGTACGTATCGTCCACCCGCTGGAGGATGCGCTGCTTGCCGGCGACCCCGACGGCCTGCTGCACAAGAGCGACACCGCCGCCTGCTGCGACATCCGCAAGGTCGAGCCGATGGCGCGCGCGGTGGAGCCCTACAGGGCATGGTTCACAGGCCGCAAGCGCCATCAGGCGTCGACGCGGTCGGCAATGCCGGTTTTCGAGGCGGTGGGCGAGCGCATCCGCATCAACCCGATTGCCGACTGGACGACCGAAGACCTCGCCGCCTATATGCGCGCGCATGATCTGCGCGAAAACCCGCTGGTGGCCTATGGCTATCTGTCGATCGGCTGCTTCCCCTGCACGCAGCCGGTGGAAGCCGGCGGCGACGCGCGCTCCGGCCGCTGGGCGGGGCAGGCCAAGACCGAATGCGGCATTCACCTGACCGGGCTGGAAGGCTCGCTCACATCACGGCAGAACTAGGCGAGCATGACCGAACAGAACGAAACACGGCTCTGGACGCCGGCCGAAGGGTTTCGCGACGACAGCTGGCAGCGCGTCGACGATCTGCCGGCCGGTGCGGGCGAGGGGCGTTATCTGCTGCCGCTCAGCGCGTTCCTGGCACTGGGCGATAACAGCCGCGCCGAATTTGCCGGCCGCATCGGCGTCGAGGTCGCGCCCGGCGAAGCACTCGATGCCCTGCTGCCGTTTCTGGGGGATGTCGCGCTGGTCTCGTTGACCTTCCCGGCCTTTGGCGATGGGCGCAGCTACTCCAAGGCCGAGCTTTTGCGTACGCGCCATGGCTATGAGGGGCCGCTGCGCGCGGCGGGCGACGTGCTGATCGACCAGGTGGCGCATATGATCCGCACCGGCTTTTCGGAACTCGAAATCGCCAATCCGGCCACGCTGAAGCGGCTGGAAAAGGGCGAGACGGGCGGCATCGCGCATCAATATCAGCCGACAGCGAAGGCGTCCGACAAGGCCGGCGGGTATGCCTGGCGCCGCCGCGCCGCAGGCTGAATCCCGCCCTCGCCGGCTGCAATTGAGGCGTTTTGTGCCCCGCCAAACCCCGATTGTTGCCCTCGCAGGGGTTGCCTTTCGCGCCTGAAACCCTATGTTCCGGCCACGTTGCGCGGGCTCCGCGCCGCCGATTCGAGGTGGCGGCGCCTTCACGGAAGCTTCCCGCGCCTTTGCTTGTCGTTTCTCTCGGATACCGAAGCGGCTGACCCCCATGCCGGCGGCGCATCTCTTTTTGCCGCCCAACAGAAGGACGAACAATTGCAGGTTCTCGTACGCGATAACAATGTCGACCAGGCGCTGAAGGTCCTGAAGAAGAAAATGCAGCGCGAAGGTGTGTTCCGCGAGATGAAGGCACGCCGCTCTTACGAAAAGCCGTCCGAACGCCGCGCGCGCCAGCGCGCCGAGGCCGTGCGCCGCATGCGCAAGCTGGCCCGCAAACAGGCGCAGCGCGAAGGCCTGCTGCCCAAGAAGAAATCAGCCGCCGGCGGCCGCCGCTAGGCACTTTATTTCGCTCACGCCGAGTTCCCCCGGAACACGTCCGGGGTCACCGGCTCCGCGGGGCGCCGAACTTTCTCCGTATTGCGTGCTATGCTTCGCTGCGCATCGCGGCTTGCGGCGCGCGCTCGGCCTTCGGTCGTGTGCCATCGCGGCAAATAGCTGTCGTCATCCTCGGGCTTGACCCGAGGATCCATGCCTGAGCGCTGACGACCACACTCACCTTTCAGAATTTCGAACTCTATCGCGTCCTCGTGCGGCTTATGACGTGTCGGGCGCGGGGATCGGCCAGACGAGGCCCATGAGCATGGACAAGACATGCGCGACGTCGTGCATGGCCGGCACCGGTTGCCGCACTTGTGTCCCGGCGGAGCCCGCGCCGCCAAGCATAAGCCTAGCCTGACGTTTGATCTGCCGTTCAAGCTGCCGGGCGAGCCTGCGAAGGCTGAGGGCGAGGCGTAACGCGTCCGCCGGGCGGTTGCCCGCCGGTTCGACCGGCATCGAGGGCGCATTATGACCGCCGGCGACGAAATCTCGCGCCACGGCCTCGGCACGACGCAACACCCAGAGCACGAAACCGCGCATGGCGGGCGAACGGCTCGCCGCACACTCGGCCAGGCCGGCCAGCGCAAGGAGCAGAGTGACGACGCGCATCAGCGCCGCCCGTTCCTGCTCGGTCGCCTCTTTCCAGTCCATCATGCCTGCCTCGTTGTCGATTGATAGGCGACCGCTCCCGACCGCGGCTCACGAGACCGCCACGTCATGAGCGGCGTTCCCGCGAGAAGAACTGGCTCAAGGGTAGGGGAGGTGGCGAGGGCGTGGATAAATCAGCGGGCGAAAAAACGCGAATGTCAGGCAGGCCAAGGGGTTGGGTGGAGGGATGTGGGTGGATTGTTCACGAATACCGCCGCCCCGCCGTCGTTGCCGAGTTTGTCCGGGTAATCTATGCCACGAACTTGTCAGGCTTGCGACACAATGGAAAGAGGTCCGGGAGCTTGTGGAGCGCGCAAAGCGCATGAAAAAGGGCCGGGAAGGCCAAAGACCCTCCCGGCAGTCAGGTTGATCGGAAAGGCAAGAACGGCTAGCGCCGCCATCGCCTACTTAGTGGCCGCGCCAGTGTCCACAGACATGTTCGATGCGGCCGAAGCGGATGCGATAGTAGGGGTTAACCCAAACCATCTCGATACCTCTTTCTAAGGCTGTGGGCCTTGAAACGAGGCGGGATAGATGCGATTCTAGGACTTGGAGAGTGCCAGGAAATCGCGGGGCTTCCTGCCTCGTTTCGATTGCTTGGTCATCTAGGCCGCCTTTCCCGTCGCAACCGGGATTGGCGGCTTTCTCTTAGTCTCCCCTCGGACGCCGATTGCCAGAGCGCGAGGGGCTACCTAGGGCCTCATTCTTCAACGTCCTCCATTTCGTTTTCTTCTTCTGGCTCCTGCTCCGCATTCTCGCGAATTGGGATGCAGAAATCGAGGACGGCACCAAACGTCGCCACGAACTGGTTGCGCTTCTCCGCAGTCCATCCCGCCTTTTCCGATGGTAGACTAGCCAGCAGACCGGCCAGTGGTGGAGGCAAGTTATTGGAATATGGCGGCGACGACTCCCTTTTCAGTGGTGGTGGCGAGGGTGTGCGCACGTTTGATTGCCGACGCGGTGCTTGGCGCGCACCGCTGCTCGTTGATTGGCGTCGCGGTGACTGTTTCTCGCGCTCAGGCCGAACACCAGCGGCAGCGAACAGCCCCGTGAACAACGTCACCATACGCGCCTGTTGGCCAAGGGGCTTGTAGCTGCGAAATGCGTCTCTGATACGGGTGTCGTCATCTTGTGCGGGGTCAACATACTGCAACGCATCCGCGTATGCCGCCTGCAGCCAATTCTGGAGCCGTTGCTGATATTCAGCCTCGGGCGCGAGGCGAATGCCCTCGAAAACCTCCGTGGGCTTTCCATCCTCGCCAATGAGATCGAGAACTTGCAGAGCATAAAGCGTTCGAGACATCAGGCTATCAGATACGCCTATTCGCGCCAGAACGTCCGCGTCTATCGCGCCCGAAAACCCCTTGTTTCGATGATGATTGATAATTGCCAATATTGCCGCCGTAGGGGCGTAGGGAGCGGGGGCATCTGCTGTAACCGGCATTGGCCGATCCTCCGTAACGAAACTTTGTATCGTTATACATGGTGTACCGACAGAGTCAATATGCGGTAACTGTACGTTTGTAATTTCGTACATGAGACATAAGCCATTGTATTTAAAGATTTTTCTGACATACGTGTTTTCATAGATCGAAAACAACGTGTTGAGAATAATGCAATGGAGGACATTTCGCCGCGAATCGCATCTCGGCATTGCGGGGCTTTATCGCGCTACAATATGAGCGGTTGCCTGAACTAGCGTGAAACAGGGAGGGTGGCGCCAAGCGCTCTCGTGGTTCGCCCATCGACTAGCTCAGGAGGCTCACCATGAGGGCTACTAATGTGCTTCGGTCCATCGGGCCGGCGCGATTGACGCTCGCAAAATCCAAATCCCTCATCCTGAGCTTGTCGAAGGGCGGGATTTGGATTGTGCGTTGCCCTCGCCCTTCGACAAGCTCAGGATGAGGGCAAGTGATGGTTCGACCGTTCGACAAGCTCACGGCTCACCATGAGGCACGGCAATGGATGCCACTGTCTACATCCTGCGCTGTTCTGACGGTTCCTATTACACCGGGCTGACCAAGCAGGACGTTGAAGCCCGGGTATGGGAGCACAATCAGGGCATCTACGATGGCTACACGAAGAAGCGGCGGCCGGTGGAACTTGTGTTCACCGAGACCTATGACCGCGTTGTCGATGCGATCGCCCGGGAGCGGCAAATCAAGGGGTGGAGCCGGGCCAAGAAGGAAGCGCTGATCGCGCTGGCCTATGAGCGGTTGCCGGAGTTGGCGCGGAACAGGGAGGGTGGTGCCCAGCGCCCCCATGGTTCGCCCTTCGACAAGCTCAGGATGAGGGCTATTGGTAAGCCTTCGCCAGCGAAGGCCGCATTTGCCGGCGTAGGTCGGTACTGCCGCTTGCAGTTTGGGAGGAAGGTCCGAGTTGCAGAAGAGTGAGCGCAAACCCAAATCCCGCCCTTCGTCCTTCGGCTAGCTCAGGAGGCTCAGGATGAGGGATTTTGGAATTGCCTCACCAGTTCAGCAGCGCAGGCGCCAAGAAGTAATGGTCGAAGGAGCCACTGGGGCATTGCCATTGCTGACGCGGTTTGTCGCGCAAATCGCCGGCGTCGATGCAGGCTGAGGCGTATCAGTAGCCCTCATCCTGAGCTTGTCGAAGGGCGAGGGCGCTCGGCGCAGGCCTAGTTGTGAAACCCCTCACACATCCAAATTCGCCACTGACAGCGCATTGTCCTGGATGAATTCGCGGCGCGGTTCTACCTCGTCGCCCATCAGGCGCGAGAAGAGCGAGTCGGCGTCGGTGGCGTCGGTCACCTTCACTTGCAGCAGTGAGCGGGCTTCGGGGTCGAGCGTGGTTTCCCACAGCTGTTCGGCGTTCATTTCGCCCAGGCCCTTGTAGCGCTGCATGGTGAGGCCCTTGCGGCCGGTGGCGAAGATCGCGTCGAGCAGCGCCAGCGGACCGGAAATCACCTGGCTGGTGTCGCGTCGGCGCAGCGTCGGCTGGCGCGTGTAGATGGCCTGCAGCTTGCCGGCATAACGGTCGAGCGCGCGTGCATCCGCCGAGCCGATCAGCGAGGCGTCGAGCACGATCGTTTCCTTCACGCCGCGCACGGTGCGCTCGAAAACATAGCCGCCGGTGCCGTCATTGGCCGGGTTGAGCCGGCCTTCCCAGCCGCGCTCGGTCTCTTCCGAAATCATGTCGAGACGCCGCGCGACATAGTCGGCCGCCTCCTGCGACTGCGCCGGATCGGCAAGCACGGCCGCACTCATCGCGCCGGCGATCGCCGCCTGTTCGACCACGGCATGGTCGTAGCGCGAATGCAGCCCGTGAATGAGCGTGCGGACCGAAAGCGCGTCGTCGATCACGGCGCGCAAATCTTCGCCCGCCCGCACCTCGCCGTCGGCGAGCTCGAGCGAGGCTTCCTCGAGGCCGGAGCCGATGAGGAATTCCTCGAAGGCGCGCTCGTCCTTCACATACTGCACCGACTTGCCGCGCGTGACTTTGTAGAGCGGCGGCTGGGCGATGTAGAGATGCCCCTTCTCGATGAGCTCGGGCATCTGGCGGAAGAAGAAGGTGAGGAGCAGCGTGCGGATATGGGCGCCGTCGACATCGGCGTCCGTCATGATGATGATCTTGTGGTAGCGCAGCTTGTCGAGATTGAACTCGTCCTTGCCGATGCCGGTGCCGAGCGCGGTGATCAGCGTGCCGATCATGTCGGAGGAGAGCATGCGGTCGAAGCGCGCGCGTTCCACATTGAGGATCTTGCCCCTGAGCGGCAGGATCGCCTGGTTTTTGCGCGAACGGCCCGATTTTGCCGAGCCGCCGGCGCTATCGCCCTCGACGATGAAGATTTCCGACTTGGCGGGATCGCGCTCCTGGCAGTCGGCCAGCTTGCCGGGCAGCGAGGTGATGTCGAGCGCGCCCTTGCGGCGTGTGAGTTCGCGCGCCTTGCGGGCGGCCTCGCGCGCGGCGGCGGCTTCCACCACCTTGCCGACGAGGATCTTGGCTTCCCCGGGGTGCTCTTCCAGCCACTCGGCCAGCGTCTCGTTGACCAGGCTTTCCACCACCGGGCGGACTTCCGACGAGACCAGCTTGTCCTTGGTCTGGGATGAGAATTTCGGGTCCGGCACCTTGACCGAGAGCACCGCTGTCAGGCCCTCGCGGCAGTCGTCGCCGGTCAGCGAGACCTTCTCCTTTTTTGTCAGCCCGGCCTTGTCGGCATAGCCGGTGACCTGGCGGGTGAGCGCGCCGCGGAAGCCGGCCAGATGCGTACCGCCGTCGCGCTGCGGGATGTTGTTGGTGAAGGCCAGAACATTCTCGTGATAGCTGTCGTTCCACCACATGGCAACTTCCACAGTGATGCCGTCGCGTTCGCCCGAAATGGCGATCGGCGCATCGATCAGCGCTTTCTTGGCGCGGTCGAGATAACGCACGAAGGCTTCCAGCCCGCCATCGTAGTGCAACTCGACGCGTCTCACGTCGGCATGGCGTGCGTCTGTCAGAACGATGCGCACGCCCGAATTCAGGAAGGCGAGTTCGCGCAGACGGTGTTCCAGCGTGGCGAAGTCGAACTCGGTCCTGGTGAAGGTGTCGGTCGACGGCAGGAAGGTGATTTCGGTGCCGCTGCGACCTTCGAATTCGCCTGGCTGCTTGTTTTCGGTGTAGGAGCCGGTGACAGCCAGCGGCGCATCGGCCACGCCGTGCGTGAAGTTGATTTCGTGGGTCTTGCCGCTGCGGCGGATCTTCAGTTTCAGAAACGACGACAGCGCGTTGACGACCGAAACGCCGACGCCGTGCAGGCCGCCCGACACCTTGTAGGAATTCTGGTCGAACTTACCGCCGGCATGCAGCTGGGTCATGATGACCTCGGCTGCCGAGATGCCTTCGCCCTTGTGAATGTCGGTCGGAATGCCGCGGCCATTGTCGATGACCGTCACCGACCCGTCGGCATTGAGCGTCACCGTGACGAGATCGGCGTGCCCTGCGAGCGCCTCGTCAATGCCGTTATCGACAACCTCGTAGACCATGTGGTGCAGGCCCGAGCCGTCATCGGTGTCGCCGATATACATGCCGGGGCGCTTGCGCACGGCGTCCAGGCCCTTGAGAACCTTGATGGATTCGGCACCGTAGTCGGCTTCGGCGCCGGGTGCGGTTTCAGGCGTTTCGGTCATGAATATCCATTGCGAGGCGTTTGCGCGGCGGCACAGGAAACAGGCCGCGAATCGCATTGATTCAGGTCCCCAAGATATAGGGTTTTAAGCCCGGTTTTGAAAGGTTTGCAGGCGATTTGGGTGGGGATGCCGGAGCGGCCGGAATGCTTCAGTCGCGGCCGGTTGCCAGCGAGTCACGCCAAAGCTTCAGAAACTGCCGGCGCTTCATCGTGTCGAGGCCCACAAGAAGCGACGTGCCGAGGGGGATAGGCCGCAGCGACTGACGCGCGTTTTCGGCCATCCCTGCAACGTCGAGCAGCCGTTCTGCGCCATTGACTGGCGAAAACAGCCGCGCTTCCCGGTCAAGCACTGCCCGCCCCCTGGGCGATTGCGTAAACTCCAGAAATTTCAGCGCGTCCTCGCTGTTCGGCGCGCCGGACGGGATAAAGGCGGCGCGCGAAAGCACCAGCGCGTAGTCGCTCGGAACCACGATTGCCATGTCGGGATACCGTTCGGCTTCGGCAAGTGCGTATGAGCCGAGCACATTGTAGCCGATGGCAAGCCGCCCGTCGGCGACCCGGTCGAGCACGTCGGAAGTGCAGCAGAACAGCTGCACCGCGTTGCGGCCCATGCCCTCTATGAGCCGGCCCCAGGTCGAGGACTGCGCGGCGTCGAAAGTCGCAAACAGATAGCCGAGGCCGGAATGCTCGATGTCATAGGTGCCGATCTTGCCGTTGAAGCGGTCGGGCTGGCGCAGGAGGTCTGCGAGCGCGATATGGTCGAGCGGCGCCTCCGACGGCGCAATCAGCTTGCGATTGTAGACAATGACCGCCGGTTCGTATGTCAGCCCGAACAGTTCGTCGCGCCAGCGTGCATGGTCGGGAAGCGCGGCAAGCGCGGTCGCCGTGATTTCGCTGGCACAGCCGTCGTTGACGAGCTTCACCTGCAGGTCCATTGCCGAGGAGATGACGAGATCGTCGGCCTTGCGGTTGCCGGCGCAGGCCTCCCCGGCCTCCACGAAAAGCTGCTGGGTTGTTTCCTCGCGGTATGTGATGGCGATACCGGGATTTGCCACCTGAAAGGCGTCGATCACGGTCCGTATGACACCGATATCGGTCGTGCTCCCGATCACGAGGCGGCTGGCTTCGTTGCCGATGGCCGGAAACGAATAGTCTTTCGCCGCGCATACGCAAGGCACAAGGCAGGCGATTAGAAGGACAAGGCATCGCATCATTGGTCAGCCCTTGCCGGCAATATGATCGCAGCTTCGAACGCGCCGCCGGGCAGGTCCGCGAATTCGAGCTTGCCGCCATGCGATTGAGCCACTTCTGCGACGATGGCAAGGCCGAGCCCCGCCCCGGTTCGCGAGGCGCCGCCGCTGCGAAACCTTTCGCCGGCCAGACCGCGCCTGTCCGCCGGTATGCCGCGGCCCAAATCGCTGACGCTGACCCTGGCCTGTCCGTCGAGCATTCGTACGCGGATCGAAACCGGCGCCTTGCCGTGTGTCTGTGCGTTGTTGATCAGGTTTTTCACCGCCTCGCGCAGGCTGAAACGGTCGCCGGCAATCGGCACCTCCTCGTCCGGCAGGTCGAGCTTGGGTGTCGCAAGGTCGGCATCGCCGAGCTTCTGGCTTTCTTCCTCTGCTTCCATGGCAATGCGCCTCAGATCGAGCGGCTCCCGCGGTTCGGCGTCAGCGCGGTGTGTCACCATGGCATGGCTGAGCAACTGATCGGCAAGCCTGCTGACGCCGATTGCGCGGTCGAGAATGCGCTTGTTGAGGCGCGCCAGTCGCTTCGGGTCTTTCTCCTCCACCGCAATTTCCGCCTGCGCGCGAATGGCGGTGATCGGCGTGCGCAACTGGTGCGCTGCATCGGCAACGAATGCCTGCACGGAGCCGATGCGGCGGTCGAGGCGGCGGGTGAACCGGTTGATCGCATCGACGACGGTCTCGATTTCGCGCGGCGTCTCGATCTCGAAGGGCGACAGGTCGTTGGGATCGCGCGACAGCAATGCACGCTCCACCCGCGTCAGCGGCGAAAGGCCATAAAGCACCCCGGCCAGCGCCAGCGCGATGATTGCCAGAGAGGCTACGCCGACCAGGATCGCCGCCTTCGTGGCAATGTCATGCGCCAGAACGGTGCGCTCGCGCATCGTGTGCGCGACAACCACGGTAACCAGTCCGCTCACATTGCGCTCGACGAGCTGGCGGCCGGTGACCGCTGCGCGCACCGTCTCGCCCGAGAACAGCGTCTCGTAAATTTCGGTGCCGCCGTCACCGGGAACCTCGAGCGCCGGCAAGTCGTCGTAACCGGTCAGCGTACTGCCGTCGGGGCCGATGACCCGGTAGAAGACGCGGTCCTCGCGCGCCAGCGCCAGAAGTTCGAACGCGGAAGCCGGAACGTCGACGACGATGCTGTCGTCGACGACGCCGATGCGCTCTATGATCTGCAGCGAGGCGCCGGTCAGCAGGCGGTCGAACGCCTCGTTGGCGGCTTGCCAGCCATAACGCCATGCCGAAAACAGCGCAGCAGTTGCGGCCAGTGCGACGACCAGTGTGACGGCGACACCGATTCTGAGCGCCAGAGATGGCTTGCGCCGCGCCGGTCGCACCGGTTCGAAAACCTCAGACACCGGTGTCATTCGATTTTACGAAAGCCTGGTAACCGAGCCCGCGCAGGGTACGAATGTCGAGCGACGCCGAGGGGATTTTCTTGCGCAGCCTTGCGACGTAAACCTCGACCGCGTTGAGCCCAACCTCTTCATCGAGACCGAACAGCCGCGCGTGCAAATCCTCCTTCGGGATGACGCGGCCGCGCGCGTTGAGCAGGATCTCCAGCACCGTCTGCTCGCGCCGGGTGAGTTCGCATGCCGCCCCAGCCACCGTTACTTGTCGGGTCGCGGTGTTGAAGCGGATATCACCGGCTTCCAGCACTGCGTCGGTTTCGCCATGGCGGCGGCGCGCCACCGCGCGTATGCGCGCCTCCAGTTCGCGCAGATCGAACGGTTTGACGAGATAATCGTCAGCGCCGGAATTCAGCGCGTCGATACGGTCATCCACGCCCATGCGCGCCGACAGCACCAGAACAGGCGTCTCGTTTCCGACACGGCGCAGTTCCCGCACGAGGTCGAAGCCAGACCCATCAGGCAGGTTGATATCCAGAATGATGAGGTCAAGCGGCTGCAGGGCAATCAGCTGCCGTGCCGCATCGAGCGTGCCGGCCTTGTCGCAGACATGGCCATGGCGGGAAAGTCGTGCCGCGATGGCATCGGCTACGTCGCCAGCGTCTTCAACTACAAGCAGCCGCACAATTCCTCCCGCTGACAGCTTCATGACAGCTGAGGCGATTATAGGAATTGCCTGAGCGGGCGCGCAATGCGCTCGTCGCTCATGGGAGGAAGAAATGAGATTTGCAAAAATAACTGCGGCCGCTGCGGTGGTCGTAGCGTCGCTGGCTACGTCGGCTTTCGCCTTCGATCCCGCAAACACCGAATGTATCGCGCCTGCCAATCCGGGCGGCGGATGGGATTTCACCTGCCGTCAGGTCGGCAAGACACTGCAGGATCTGTCGCTCATACCGGGCACCATGCAGGTGGTAAACCTCGCAGGCGGCGGCGGCGGCGTGGCTTTCGCGGAGGTGGTCAACAAGCGCCACAGTGAAAACAACCTCATCGTTGCGGCTTCGTCGGCCACGTCGACGCGCCTCGCGCAGGGTGCTTTCCCCGGCAATACCATGGACCAGGTTCGCTGGGTTGCCTCGGTTGGCGCCGATTACGGCGTGATTGCGGTTGCGAAGGACTCAGCAGTCCAGACGCTCCCGGAGTTAATGGACATGATCAAGGCCGATCCGACATCCGTGTCGATCGCAGGGGGTTCGGCCGTTGGCGGCTGGGATCACCTCAAGGTCCTGCTCACGGCCAACAAGGCCGGCATTGATGACGTCCGTGTCATCAAATACGTCGCCTTTGACGGCGGCGGCGAGGCGGTGACGCAACTGCTTGCCGGCTCGGTACAGGCCTTCACCGGCGATGCTTCGGAAGCCAAGGGTTTTGTCGATTCGGGCGATATTCGCGTGATCGCGGTGCTCGCACCGGAACGCCTGGAGGGCGATTTCGCGTCGTTCCCGACAGCCAGGGAACAGGGGATTGATGTGATCGGCGCCAACTGGCGCGGCTTCTATGCCCCGGGCGGCATGTCCGACGATGCCTACAGCTACTGGGTCGACGTGATCGGCAAAGTCTATGACTCGCCTGAATGGAAGGACGTCATGGCACAGAACGGCCTCGCGCCGCTCAACCTGCGCGGTGATGAGTTCCAGGCTTTCGTCGCGGACTCCGTGGCATCCATCACCGACCTTTCGAAGAAGATCGGCATCCTCAAATAGGATTTCACTTCGGCCTCCGCAGTTCCCGTAGCGGCGGGGGCCGAATTGCATTCTTGGAATTGGAGGACACGGCAATGAGCGACCGTATACTGGGCGCATGTGCCTTCTTGCTGGGCGTTTTATACATCTGGCAGGCTACTGTAATCGAAGAGAGTTTTCTATCCGACCCCGTTGGCCCGAAGGCTTTTCCGATCATCATCGGCACGGTGATCCTTCTGTCTTCCGCCTATTTCATCTGGCGTCCGGATACAGAGCCCGAGTGGCCGGCATTCGGACGGCTGGCGGAGATCGGTTTCGCCGTCGCCGTCATGGTCGGCTACACGATGGCGCTGCCCGAAGCAGGGTTTGTCGTGTCCACGGCAATTGCCGCCGCGTTTCTGACCTGGCGTCTCGGGGCGCATGCGGTTGCCGCTGTTGTCGCCGGCATCGTCACGTCTCTCGGCATCTATGTTTCATTTCACCTCGTGCTGGGCTTGTCGCTCGCACGCGGACCGTGGGGATTTTGATCAATGGACACCCTTTCGGCACTCGCGGACGGATTTGCCGTCGCATTGACCTGGCAGAATCTCGGCCTCGCACTGCTGGGCTGTTTTCTCGGCACAGTATTCGGCGCCCTGCCGGGTCTCGGCCCCTCGAATGGCGTTGCCATTCTCATTCCGCTCGCCTTCACGCTGGGCCTGCCGGCAGCCCCGGCGCTGATCCTGCTCACCAGCGTCTATTACGGCGCCATGTATGGCGGCCGCATATCCTCGATCCTGCTGAATATACCGGGCGACGAACCGGCATTGATGACAACGCTCGACGGCCACCCGATGGCCAAGCAGGGCATGGCGGGCGAAGCGCTGGCGCTGTCTGGCATCGCCTCGTTTGTAGGCGCGTTCTTCGCAACCTGGGGTCTTGTATTCCTGGCGCCGCAGCTGGTGAAGGTGGCTCTGCTGTTCGGCCCGGCCGAATATTTCGCGCTGTTCACGCTGGCATTCGCCACGCTTGGCGGCATCGCCAGCCGCAACCAGGCCAAGGCGGCTTTTGCAGCCGCGCTCGGCCTCGGCATCGCGACCATCGGGGTTGACGGACAGACCGGCGTGCCGCGGTTTGCTTTCGGCGAAGTGCATCTCTACGACGGCATCGATTTTCTCGTTGCGATCGTCGGCCTGTTCGCGCTGTCGGAAGTTTTTGTCTTCCTGGAGCATCGCGGAACGTCGAAAGAGGCCACCGCCGATTCCATGAAGATCGGCCGTGTCACGCCGCCCATGTCGATGCTCAACAAGACGTGGGGTGCGATGTCGCGCTCGACGATCTTCGGCTTTGTAGCGGGCGTCTTGCCTGGCGCCGGAGCTTCGCTGGGCTCCTTCATCGCGTACACCTTCGAGAAGCGCTATTCGGACCGCAAGGGCACATTCGGCAAAGGCGATCCGCGCGGCATTGCCGCCCCGGAGGCCGGCAACAACGCAGCGGCCGGTGGCGCCCTGGTGCCGATGCTGGCGCTGGGCGTGCCGGGCTCGGGCACCACGGCCGTGCTTCTCGCCATGCTGCTTGCGCTCAATATCACGCCTGGGCCGCTGCTTTTCCAGTCGAACCCCGATGTCGTTTGGGGTCTGATCGCGGCGCTCTTCATCGGCAACATCATGCTGCTGGCGATGAACATCCCGCTGGTGACGATGTTCGTGCGTGTGCTTCTGGTTCCGCCGAAATATCTGATGCCGGCGGTGGCCATGATCTCGTTCGTGGGCATCTACGGCATTTCAGGCTCGTCTTTCGACCTTCAGGTGATGATCATCTTCGGTGTGATGGGTTGGGTGCTGCGTAAACTCGACGTACCGCTGGTTCCTGTCATCCTGGGCGTGCTTCTGGGCGACCAGATGGAAAAGAACCTTCGACGCGCACTTACCATCTCCGACGGCGACTGGACGGTGCTGTTCGCCTCGCCGCTGGCGATCGGTCTTTGGGCTTTCGCCATCCTCGGCTTCGTTGCGCCTCTGGTTGTGGGCCGTTATTTCCGTCCCAAGATCGCCGACGAGACCAAGGCCGAAGGCGCCGACCCGGACTGAGTGCCGTCACCGGCAATTGCAGCAAGCGCCGGCCGGCCCTAGATTGCTGGGGTCGGCCGGAGACGTTCATGGACACCAAACCGCAGCCATTCGAGCCGCCGGCGCCCAAGCCGCGCACCAGCCCGCCATCGCTGATCCAGATGATGGGCATCGTTTACAAGAACCCGCTCGAATTGTGGGGCGAGCCTTCCTACAACCAGCCATGGATATCGATCCGGACCGGCGTGGGCGGGCCGCTGGTAATCGCCAACGATCCGGGCCTGGTGCGGCATGTGCTGGTGGAAAACGCCGCAAACTACAGGATGGCGCGGGTGCGCCAGAAGATCCTGCGGCCGATCCTGCGTGATGGCTTGCTGACGGCTGAAGGCGATGTGTGGAAGCGTTCGCGCAAGGCGATGGCGCCGGTGTTCACACCACGCCACATCAACACATTTGCCACGCCGATGCTGGAACGCAGCCAGGCATTTGCGGCGCGCTATGATGGCGAGGACGGCAAGGTGGATATCGCCCGCGACATGACGATGCTCACCTACGATATTCTGGCCGAGACGCTTTTCACCAATCAGATTGCCGGCGAACCGGGGTCCTTCGCGCATCACATCGACCGGCTGTTCGAGACCATGGCTAGGGTCGACCCGCTCGACATACTGGCTGCCCCCGACTGGCTGCCGCGCATCACCCGCATTCGCGGCCGCAAGGTGATGAGGTTCTTCCGCAAGATTGTCTCCGACACGATCGCCATGCGCGAACGCAGCATGCGCGACGATCCGGATGCTGTGCCCACCGATTTTCTGACGCTGCTTTTGCGCGCCGAAGGACCTGACGGGCTGCTGCGCGCCGAGATCGAGGACAACATCATCACCTTCATCGGCGCCGGCCACGAAACGACGGCGCGTGCTCTGGGCTGGACGCTCTATTGCCTGGCCGGAGCGCCCTGGGAACGTGAGGTTGTGGAGGCCGAGATCGACGCGACAGTGGCAAACGAGCCCGACCCGTCGAAATGGCTTGAAAACATGCCGCTCACCCGCGCTGCATTCGAAGAGGCGATGCGGCTCTACCCGCCCGCACCTTCGGTCAACCGCGAAGCCATCGAAGCCGACCGATATGAAGGGCTCGAAATCTTGAAAGGTGCGCAGGTGCTGGTCATGCCCTGGACGATCCACCGGCACCGCAAGCTATGGGACAAGCCGAACGCCTTCCTGCCCGAGCGCTTTCATCCCGGGACACGCGATGAAATTAACCGTTTCCAGTATCTGCCCTTTGGCGCCGGCCCGCGCGTGTGCATAGGCGCCAGCTTCGCCATGCAGGAGGCGATGATCATTCTGGGTGTGCTGATGTCGCGGTTCCGCTTCGATACGCTGCCCGAAACCAGGCCCTGGCCGGTGCAGAAGCTCACGACACAACCTGACGGTGGCCTGCCCATGCGGGTGACGAAGCGGTGAGTTGATTTCCTATGAAATAGTTTATATGTTAGATTTCATATGAAAGGAAATGAGATGGCGATAGCGCAATTGCAACCAGACGCGGGATCGAGCGACCGTCGCGCGACGGTGTCCAAGGCGATGCTGCGCGCCGCCGATCTGCTCGGCATGTCAGCCAAGGAACTCGCAGCTGTCATCGGCGTTTCAGAAGCCACGCTGTCGCGGCTGAAGAATGGGCAGGGGCAAGCCGGACTGACTGGCAAGGCCTATGAACTGGCCCTGCTGTTCGTCAGGCTCTACCGCTCGTTGGATGCTATTGCCGGCGGCGATGATGCCGTGTCGCGACACTGGATGCGGGCCGAAAACGCTGCGCTTGGCGGCGCGCCGCTTTCACGCATCCGTACCATCGACGGGCTGACCCATGTCCTCGCCTATCTGGACGCCCGCCGCGCTCCGGTCTGAGGCCCGGCCAGCCAAAGGGTCTGGCTGGCGTCTGGTGGAGGCGCAGCACCGCGTTTCCACGATGAAACTGGTCGATACGCTGGAGGAGCAGGCGTTGCTCGAAGAGGAAATCGAGCGCACCAAGCCGCCCGCGCCGCCCGAATGCGCCAGCCTGCATTATCTGCTCGCAACGCCATTCCGCTACGGGCGTTATCCGGGCAGCTCGCGCTTCCGCCGCGAGGGCTATTCGCCAGGTGTCTTCTACGCCAGCGACGCGGCCGAAACGGCGGTCGCTGAGACCGTTTTCTACCGGCTGCTGTTTTTTGCCGAAAGCCCCGAGACACCGTGGCCGCGTAACCCGCTTGAGTTCACCGCGTTCGCGACAGCTTACGCAACGGATAAGGCCATCGACCTGATGGCGCCGCCTTTCAGCGCCGACGAGGCGCGCTGGACCAGCCCGAACGACTACACCGCATGCCTCGATCTCGCAGATGCGGCGCACGAGGCGGGATTGGGTATCATCCGTTACCGTTCGGTACGTGACCCGGCAGGCCGCGCAAATCTCGCAATTTTGCGCTGCACCGTATTCTCCATTTCGAAACCGATAGCTTACGAAACATGGCGCATCGCACTGTCCGGCAAAGGTGCGACCGCCCTTCGCGACAGGCCGGAGCGCCGGCTTGGATTTAAATGGGCGGATTTCATGACGGACCCTCGCATTGCATCGATAATTAGCCGGCTGCCAAAGGGCTAGGCGCACCGATCAGTATCGCGACAAACTCAGAGCTTGCGGATCTATGTCCGGTTTTCTGTTACCTATAATATCCGCAATTACCCGGCCTGACCCGCACGCCATGGTCCATCCAAGGGTGCCATGGCCCGAATTCACGTAAAGGCCGGGCGCCGGCGTCGCGCCGACAACGGGCGGCCCGTCCGGCGTCATGGGCCGCAGCCCGCACCAGTAGGACGCCTGGGACAGATCTCCACCGCCCGGGAACAGTTGCGAAAAGGAATGTTCAAGTGCGGCCCTGCGCGCGGGGCTCAGGGAGCGGTCGAAACCGGTCAGCTCGGCGGTGCCGCCGACGCGAATTCTGCCGCCGAGCCGGGTGATCGCCGTTTTGTAGGTTTCGTCCATGACGGTGGATACGGGCGCGGCGCCGTCGTCCCGGATCGGTATGGTCAGCGAATACCCCTTGACCGGATAGATGGGCAGCCTGACGCCAACGGTTCTGGCCACGGCAGGGCTGCTGCTGCCCAGCGCCACAACACAAGCGTCGGCGATATGCGTGCCGCGCGACGTTGCCGCGCCCGTAACGGTCCTCCCCTGCGTCAGGAAGCGGCGGAACCGCGTGTTGTAGGTGAAACGGACGCCCATGGCCGCTGCCAGAACCGCAAGCCGTGCGGAAAACAGCCGGCAGTCGCCGGTTTCGTCCCCAGGCAGCCGCAGGCCGCCGACAAACTCGGTGCGCGCATGCGCCAAACCGGGTTCGGCGGCGATACAGCCTGCACGGTCCAGAACTTCATGGTCGACGCCAAACTGCCGCAATACATCGATGTCCTTCGACACGTCGTCGAGTTGCCGCCGGGTGCGAAAGAGCTGCAGCGTGCCCAGGCTGCGTTCGTCATAGGAAATGCCGGTCTCGGCGCGCAGGTCGCGTAGACAGTCGCGGCTGTACTCGGCAAGTGGCACCATGCGCGCCTTGTTGAGCGCATACCGGTTCGAGGTGCAGTTGCGCAGCATGCGCAGCAGCCAGACCCACATGGCCGGGTCGAGCTTTGGGCGCACCACCAGCGGGCCATGGCGCATGGTCAGCCATTTCAGCGCCTTCAGCGGGACGCCCGGCCCGGCCCATGGCGAGGCATAGCCTGGCGAAATCTGGCCGGCGTTGGCAAAACTGGTCTGGGTGGCCGGCCCCTCGCTTTGCTCGATGACTTCGACTTCGTGCCCGGCCTGTGCGAGATAGTAGGCGGTCGTGACGCCGATGACACCGCCTCCCAGTACCAATACCTTCATGACGGTCTTCCGATTCGTGATCATTGTGGAGCCTGCCAGTCTGCCTGGGCTTGCCGCGGCGCTGCTGCACGCGGGGGCGCTGCTGTAGGGATCATGCCGCTGTCGGGCCCGGATCGTCGGAACCGCCGGGTTCGATGCCGGACGAGGAATCGAGTTTCCGGCCGGCGTCGTGAATAAGGGTAAGTTTTGGCTTACGCGAAGCTGAAAGGGCGAGCTTCTCTGACTCTCGTGCGCGTCTTGCCGATTCGGGCTGGTATCGCACTTTTTGCAGCGCAATGCGCTCTTGCGCGCCACGGCTGCCCGGCAGGACGATTTCCTGCCCTTCACTCAGGCCCAGCAGCGCCAGCCCGCGCAGTGATTTGATCGGCAAATACATGCCGACGGGCGCGTGTTGCATCTGGTCGTGGGACAATATTCGCGTATCTGGACCGTTGCCGCCAGCGTGGAATGTGACCCGGCTGTTCAGCGTGGCAACGTTTTCGGGAATGTCGTCACTGAACACTACCCTGGCGCATTCAAGCTTCCGGTCCAGCAGAGGAACCAGAGGATCGTCGCGCCCCATACAGCGCTCGCGCATTACCTCGAGTATCGTGAAGTCCTTGGTCGTCAGCATGCAAATGTCGTTTGTCATCGCAGTTCTCCATCGCGCCGCCCGGGCGGGGCGGTTGCGTTGAAACAAAAAAGAAGGAGAAATCCCCTGGCCGCGCTTGGCGGCGCAGGGGCTACGATCCTGCGATCAGGCAGCCTCCGAACAGCGAGAGGCGGCAGGGTACGGGAAGGCCCCTCACGGCGCGGTCTGCAATTCGGCCGCGGTCTCCGATGGCGGCGACTGCAAGGGTGCGTCAACGCTTTCTACGGTCAGCCGGTGAACCCGACCGTCGCGAGATGCCCAGTCGATTGACTGTCCGGCGGACAATCCAATCAGTGCCGCGCCGATGGGCGTGAGAATCGAGATTTTTCCTTCCGCGATATCCGCTTCGGCCGGGAAAACCAGCGTTACGGTCCGGTCTTCGCCCAGGTCGCTCGTGAACCGCAGCGTGGATCCCATTCGCACGAAATCGGAGCGGTTGTGGTCATCCTTGACCACGCGTGCACGGTCGAGTTCTTCCATGAGCACCTCTGCAACGTCGTGATTTCGGGTGGAATAGGATTGCGCCAGCCGAAACAGCCGCTCGTGGTCGCTGCGGGTCAGGGTGATGGGGGGCTTGCGCCCCTTCTTGGTCTCAGAAGCCATGTTTTAAGCCTCCAGGCATTGAATGTGACCGCGAGACGCACAATGGGCGTCCCTGCGATTTGTGTTTGATGATTGAATGCCGCTTTGGAGATCAGGCTGCGTTGCGAATGAACGTGTACCTGACTGATGCCCCGCGGCCGGGGCGCGACGCGACCGGGCCGGGGGTCAGGTGCCCGCGATGGGGCACACCCTGCAAAAAGTGAAGCGGCGATGGTCGATCATGTACATAATCGACATGTTGTGGCTCCGGCTCAAGAAGTCAAGCACCGATGACCGGCAGCGGATGCAAAGCCGCCGCGGCGACGCGCTCAGCCGTTGTTTCGTAGCAGGTCCGCCGCCTTCTCGGCGATCATGATCGTCGGCGCATTGGTGTTGCCGCCCACAAGCGTCGGCATGATCGAGGCGTCGGCGACACGCAGCCCTTTGATACCTCGCACGCGCAACTGCGGGTCCACCACCGCATCGTCGCCAACACCCATGCGGCAGGTTCCAACCGGGTGGTAGATCGTGTCGGCGCGGGCACGGATGTGCTCCATCAGTTCGGCGTCGGTCTCGTCGCCGTTTAAGTAGAGCTGCCTGTTGCGGTAAGGCGCAAGCGCCGGCGCGGAAAGGATGTCGCGGGTGATCTTGGTGCCCTTCAGAAGCAGTTCCCCATCTCGCCTGTCGGAGAGGAAGCGCGGGTCGATGCGCGGTGCAGAAAGCGGATTGGCATCGTGCAGGCCGACATAGCCGCGCGAAAAGGGGCGCAGCACGCAGACATGGCAGGAAAAGCCGTGCCCGGTGTGCAGCTTGCGTGAGTGGTCGTCGACCAGCGCAATGACGAAATGAAGCTGCAGGTCCGGCCGCTTGAGCTTTGGATCCGACTTCAGGAACACGCCCGCCTCGGCGTAAGGCGTTGTCAGCAGACCGGTGCCGTCGCGCCGCCATTGCCGCGCGGCTTTTGCCAGTGCCAGCGAGCCTTGCGGGCTGATGCCGATCATGTTGCGGTCCTTTGACTTCCACAGGTGGATAAAGTCGAGATGGTCCTGCAGGTTGCGTCCCACGCCGGGCAGTTCATGGGCAAGCGGGATGCCATGCGCGGCAAGCTCCACAGCGGGCCCGATGCCTGACAGAAGCAGCAATTGCGGTGAGCCGAACGCACCACCGCACAGAATGATCTCCTGCTTCGCCTCGGCCCTGTGTTCCCTGCCGCCTTTCAGATAACGCAGCGCCACCGCGCGCTTGCCTTTGAGTTCCACCTTGCTGGCATGCGCATTGGTGATGACGGTCAGGTTGGGTCGTGTCATATTCGGGTGCAGATAGGCCGCCGCCGCAGAGCAGCGTTCGCCGCGCTTTGGGCCATCGAAAAACTGCGTGACCTGATAAAACCCCGCGCCCTCCTGGACTGAGCCGTTGAAATCCTTGTTGAGCCGGATCTGGTTCTGCTTGCAGGCCTCGAGAAACGCATGCGTAACGGGCCTCGGCTCCTGCTGGTCGCCCACTTGCAGAGGTCCTTCGCCGCCATGCAGCTTGTCTTCGCCGTGCTGGTTGCGTTCGGCCTTGCGGAAATAGGGCAGTACGTTGTTCCAGTCCCAGCCGTCGCAGCCCTGATTGGCCCAGTCGTCGTAATCGGACGGGTGTCCGCGCACATAGAGCATGGCGTTGATCGTGCTCGAGCCGCCGAGCGCTCGCCCGCGAGGCTGGTAGCTACGGCGTCCGTTGATCCCGGCCTGCGGCTCGGTCTGATAGGCCCAGTTGCCGCCCTTAAGATAGCCTGGCAGGAGTGCTGCCGCGCCCGCCGGCATGCGGATGAACGCGTTGGTACCTTGACCGCCGGCTTCGATCAGGCAGACAGAAACGGCAGGGTTTTCGCTCAGGCGCGCAGCCAGGACGGAGCCGGCCGAACCGCCGCCGGCGATGACGTAGTCGTAGGTGGCCATGAAACCTCCTAGCCGCGTCCCTCAAACAGGTTGGGAACATGAACTGGCCAGCGGCGCGGCAATATGGCGACGAGATCGAAACGGACCGACAGTTTGGCATAATCGGAACGTTTTGAGAGCCACAAATCGGCGGCGGCCTCGATGCGTCGCTCGGCGGTGTAGCTTACCGCTTCCATCGCAGCCAGAAGGGTGGGCCGCGCCTTTACTTCGACCATGATGATCAGATTGCCGCGCCGCGCGATGAGGTCGATCTCCCCGGCCGGCGTTCGGTAGCGCCTTGCCAGAACGCGGTACCCTTTGAGCGAAAGCGCCAGTGCGGCGAACCACTCGCCGCGATGTCCGCGCCGGTAGGCGGCGAGCTTTTCAGGCCTGTTGGCCATCGTCTCTGAGTGTGAGCAGGCGGCGGTAAAGGTCGCCCTTCCTGCCGCCGGTCATGCGCGCCGCTTCGGCTGCTGCCTTGGCGGCAGGCATCTCGGCCGCGAGTGAAAGAAGCACCTTGTCGATGTCGTCCTGGCTCTGTGTTTCGGTACCTGCCGCCGGCGGACCGACGCAGATGACGATCTCGCCTTTCGGTGCCCCGGCGCCCTCATACTGCGCGGCGAGTTCGGTGAGAGAGCCGCGCCGCACTTCTTCGAACGCTTTGGTGAGTTCGCGACATACGGCTGCGTGGCGATCTCCGAACACCTCCGCCATTGCAGCGAGCGATGCTGCGAGCCGGCGCGGCGATTCCAGGAAGATCAGCGTTCCGGCAATTGCTGCCAGATCAGTAAGTTTTGTCTTACGCTGGCCGCTTTTGACAGAAAGAAAGCCGGCAAAGAAAAACGTATCGGTCGGAAGGCCTGATGCCGTGAGCGCGGTCAATACCGACGATGCACCCGGGATGGGAACCACTTTGACGCCGGCGTCCAGCGCGGCATCGACGAGCCGAAAGCCCGGGTCGGAAATCAGCGGCGTGCCGGCGTCCGACACCAGCGCGACGCTGTTTCCAGCTGCGAGTTCGGCGATCAGCCGCGGGCCTGACTCCGCAGCGTTGTGTTCGTGATAGGCGGTCGTCCTGCGGCGGATGCCGTAGCGCTCCAGAAGAATGCGCGTCACGCGCGTATCTTCGCAGGCAAGCACATCCGCGGCAGCCAGCACCTCGAGCGCCCGCAAAGTGACGTCGCCCAGATTGCCGATCGGCGTGGCGACCAGATAGAGCGCGGGCTCCAGCTGCTTTGCGCGCATTGGCGCCTGGCCGATCATGAAGCCGCGGCCGGGCTCTGGGTTGAATGCCGGTTTCATGGCCGAACTTATGGCATGCGCACATTGGCCGGCAAAGCCGCGTTCTTGATCCGCGGGACGACGGATGCGAAAAAGACCGGGAGGGGGTCCTTCAGTATAGAGAGGGACAACGAATGTCGAAATCGACGCTGAGAATTGCTGCCGCTGCCGTCGCGGCGGCTGTCTTCGCGGGCATGGCCTGCGGGAGCACATCCGCTCATGAGGTGGATTTGAAGCGGCTGCCGGTGGGCGACGATTTCGTATCCGATGGCCCGAAAGCCGGCTTCGCCTGGGCCTGTCGCGTGGACCCGACAGCGGGCGGTGCGCACAAGCAGGGCCCGTGGTTCAACGGTGACGGCACCTACGACCTGACCGCCAAGGCGGTCGTGCCGGGCGATGTAATGTGGGATCCGAAATTCTCGATCGAAAAGCGCGGCAACGATCGCGTGTTTTCAACCAACGACCTGCCCAATCACGGAACAGGCGTTTACCCGATCGACCGCAACTCGGAAGCCTATAGATACGACCGCAACCCCAACAGGATCGAAGAGCAGAGCATTTCTTTCACGCTGCCGGCCGACCCGGAAATCGGCCAGCCCAAATGTCTGCCTGGCGCGGTGGGCATTCTGCTTTCGGGCACGGTGCTGTTCAGCCCCCTCGACGAGCCCGGCCGCGACGCGGTCGCATGGGAAACGCAGGACAAATGCCAAGGCCACCCGCAGCGCACGGGCGTCTATCACTACCACAGCGTTTCCACATGTGTGGACACCGAGACCCAGTCTGACGGGCATTCGGCCCTGGTCGGCTACGCGATCGACGGTTTCGGCATTTTCGGCCGAAAGGGCGTTGGCGGCGAGACGCTGAGCTCGTCCGATCTCGACGAGTGCCACGGCCACACGCATGAAGTCGATTGGGACGGCAGCCGGGTGGAGATGTACCACTATCACGCGACCTGGGACTTCCCCTACACGCTGGGCTGTCTGCGCGGCGACTACGACCGCTCCATGGGTCGGCTGCTGGGCGGCGGCTGACGCGGTTTCGGGAAGGCAGGACAGGCAGGCGCCCGGAAGATACGCGAAAACAGTGGTTTAGCGCGCCAGGTCGGCAACCACCGCATCGAGCACGGCCATGCCGGCGGGTGTGGCGCGCAGGCGCGAATTGCCAAGCGGTTCCACCAGACCGTCGTCGCGCAGGTTCGAAATGCGGTTGGCCGGCAGTGGTTTGCCGGCCAGAGCCTCGTAGCGCACGAGATCGATGCCTTCGCGCAGCCTGAGGCCCATGAGCAGCAATTCATCGGCCTCTTCCGCCCGGCTGAGCGTTTCGCCGCCTATCACGCCGTGGCCTTTCGCTTCGACGAGATCGCGCCAGCCCTCTGGAGATTTTTCGGTAAAGGTAACGACGCGCTTGCCGTCTTCGAGGAAGCGCCCATGCGCGCCGGGGCCTACGCCGGCATATTCGCCATAACGCCAGTAGACGAGATTGTGCTGGCTTTCAGCGCCCGGTCGGGCGTGGTTGGAAATCTCGTAGGCGGGCAGACCGTGCGCGGCTGTCACATCCTGGGTGATTTCATAGAGCGCGGCAGCGGCGTCCTGATCGGGCACCGGCATCTTGCCGGCGGCGTGCAGCGCAAAGAAGGGTGTGCCTTCCTCGATCGTGAGCTGGTAAAGCGACAGATGGTCGGCGGCGTAGCCGATCGCCTCGCCGAGTTCCGTTGCCCAGGCCTGCGGCGTCTGGCCCGGCCGGGCGTAGATGAGGTCGAACGACATGCGCGGGAAGATATCGCGCGCCAGCCGGATCGCGCCGAGCGCGGCCTCCACATTGTGCAGCCTACCGAGAAAACGCAGATCGGCATCGTTCAGCGCCTGCACGCCGAGCGAAAGGCGGTTCACGCCCGCGTCGCGATAGCCGCGGAAGCGCTCTGCTTCGACCGAGGACGGGTTCGCCTCCATCGTGATTTCGATTTTGGCCGGCATCTCCCAGTTGGCCGCAGCTGCATCGAGCACAGCGCCAACGGTTGCAGGGTCCATGAGCGACGGCGTGCCGCCACCGAGAAAGATCGAGGTCAATGTTCGCGGCCCGGTGCGCTGCCGGATTGTGGCCATCTCGCGGGAAAGTGCCGCGGCGAAGCGCGGCTGATCCACCGGCTGGTGGCGGACATGGCTGTTGAAATCGCAATAGGGACACTTGGCCGCGCAGAAGGGCCAGTGAACATAGAGGCCGAAGCCGGGGTCGGCCGAACTGTCGTTCATTGCGGTGAAAGCTTAGCCGTCGCGAAGCGCGCGAAGGCACGTGCCCGGTGCGACAGGCCAAGGTCGCCGCGTCCGGCCTCCCAGCCATGTTTTTCGCTGGCGCTCATCTCGCCGAATGTCTGTTCATAGCCGTCCGGCTTGAAGACAGGGTCGTAACCGAAACCGTTGTCGCCCTTTGGTGGCCACACCAGCGTGCCCTCCACCTCGCCGCGGAAATATTCCGCGTGCCCGTCTGGCCAGGCCATGCACAGCACGGCAACGAAGCGGCCTGTGCGTTGTGCCGTTTCGGTGGCGCCTTTCGCCCGCAGTTCATCCTCGACCCTGGTCATCGCCATCAGGAAGTCGCGGCCGGAGCCGTCCGGTTTTTCTGCCCAGTCGGCGGTGTACACGCCGGGCGCGCCGTCAAGCGCATCGACCACAAGACCCGAATCGTCTGAAAGCGCCGGCAGGCCGGTCGCGGACGCCGCCGCGAACGCTTTGGTATAGGCGTTTTCCTCGAAGGTGGTGCCTTCCTCGGCCGGTTCCGGAAGGTTGAAATCGGCGGCCGATTTCGCGTCGAGCCCGTAAGGCGCGATCAACTCCGCGATCTCGGCTATCTTGCCTTTGTTGTGGCTGGCGACAACGATCGCCTTGCCCTCGAGTTTGCGCATTAAAGCCCCCAGATGGCCGGGTTGGCGAACTCGACCGAATTGCCGGCCGGATCGCGCAGATAGATGGAGCGTCCGCCCTGCGGCCACTCGAATTCCGCTTCGATAGCGACACCCGCTTCGTTCAGCCGTTTTTTCCAGCCGTCGATCTCGGCCTCGCTGGCGCGGAAGCACACATGCCCGTCGCCCCGCGCTCCGTGCGGCGGCACGGGCAATTTTGCGTCGGGCGCAGGTGGCTTTACGGTCTCGGTCGGGTTGAAGACAAGCAGCACGCTGTTTCCGCATCTGAAAAACACATGGCGATTGCCGGCGCGGGAGATTTTCTCCAGCCCCAGCACACCGCCATAAAACGTCTCGGCGGCGTCAATGTCATCCGCATAAATCGCCGTTTCCAGGATGGCGGAGGGGGTCATGACACAGATGCGCCCTAACCGAGCGCCATCTTCTGCAGGTCAACCAGCCGTGCGATGCCGGCTTTCGCCAGCGCCATCAGCTGGTTGAACTGATCCTGCGAAAACGGCTCGCCTTCGGCTGTTCCCTGCACTTCGACAATGCCGCCCTTGCCGGTCATGACGAAGTTGGCATCGGTCTCGGCGGCGGAGTCTTCGATATAGTCGAGGTCGATGACGGCTTCGCCGTTGGAGATGCCGCAGGAAATCGCCGCGACATGGTCCTTGATGACATGCTGCACGGTGGTCATCTTGCGCTGTTCCATCCACGAGATGCAGTCGTGAAGCGCGACGAAGCCGCCGGTGATTGCCGCGGTTCGCGTGCCGCCATCGGCCTGAATGACGTCGCAATCGACGGTGATCTGCACTTCACCAAGCTGTTTCAGGTCGACCACCGCGCGCAGCGAACGCCCGATAAGGCGCTGGATTTCCAGAGTACGCCCGCCCTGCTTGCCGCTGGAGGCTTCACGCCGCATGCGGTCGCCGGTCGAGCGCGGCAGCATGCCGTATTCGGCCGTCACCCAGCCCTTGCCGGCATTGCGCAGCCACGGCGGCACCCGCTCCTCCAGGCTGGCAGTGCAAAGAACTTGCGTGTCGCCGAACTTGACGAGGCAGGAGCCTTCTGCGTGTTTGGAGATGTTGCGCTCGAAAGAGATGGCGCGCATTTCGTCGGCTTTTCGCCCCGATGGCCGCATTGTCGGTTCACCCGCTGTCATTGATTTAGGCCGGGGCTTGTAGCTCACGTGCCCGGCGATGCAAAGGCAATCCGCCCAAATACCCGTCCAGCGCCCCAATTGCGGCGCTTGCACGTCTCGATTGCCCGTCTATATCTTTATCAGATGACGAATTTCGAGCACCACGCATGACAATGCCAGTGACCGAGCCCGGCGCCCAGCTGCTCGACCAGCGCTCGCGCGAGATTTTCCGGGCGATCGTGGAAAACTATCTGCGCGACGGCGACCCGCTTGGCTCGCGCAACCTGTCGCGCCTGTTGCCGCAGTCGCTGTCGCCCGCGACCGTGCGCAATGTGATGAGCGATCTCGAACAGCTTGGCCTCATCTATTCGCCGCATATCTCGGCCGGCCGCCTGCCGACGCAGCACGGCCTTCGCTTTTTCATCGATGCCTTCATGGAAATCGGCGATCTCTCCGACGAGGAACGCCGCGTCATCGAGGCACAGGTGCTGGCCTCCGGCAATGGCCGCTCGCTTGAGCACATGCTGACCGAGGCGAGCCAGATGCTGTCGGGAATGTCGCGCGGCGCCGGGCTGGTGCTGGCGTCGAAAAGCGAACTTGCACTGAAGCATATCGAGTTCATCCAGCTCGAACCCGGCAAGGCGCTGGCCGTGCTGGTGGCGCAGAATGGCGACGTCGAAAACCGCGTACTCGACCTGCCGGCCGGCGTGACGCTGTCGCAACTGCACGAGGCCTCGAATTTCCTGAACGCGCATATTCGCGGCCGGACGCTGGCCGAGGCCAGGCAGGAAATCGCCCGGCTGAAGGACGAAACACGCGCCGCCCTCGACGAGCTGTCTCAGGACCTTGTCGAGCGCGGGTTGGCCGTCTGGGCCGGCGCGGAGGGAGCCGCACCCGCAAGGCTGATTGTGCGCGGGCGCGCCAATCTGCTGCAGAATATCGGCGATGGCGCAGATCTCGATCTGCTGCGCCACCTGTTCGAGGACCTGGAGACCAAGGAAGGCCTGATCCAGCTTCTCGACCTTGCCGAAGGCGGTGCCGGTGTACGCATCTTCATCGGCTCCGAAAACAAGCTGTTTTCGCTTTCCGGTTCGTCGCTGGTGGTCGCTCCATACAGGGATCAGGAATCGCGCGTCATTGGCGCGCTGGGGGTTATCGGTCCGACGCGCCTCAACTATGCGCGCATCGTGCCGATGGTGGACTACACCGCGCAGGTCATTTCGCGCCTGCTGCGCTAATCGTGAATTGGGATACGGGCATGTACGGGCTGATCGGCAAGATGCGGGCGCAGCCCGGCAAACGGGACGAACTGGCGGCGATTCTGCTCAAGGGCATGGACGCGATGCCCGGTTGCCTGAGCTACGTCGTTGCGAATGACACCGCTGACACCGACGCTTTGTGGATTACCGAAGTCTGGCGCGACGAGGCCAGCCACCGGGCATCTCTCCAGCTTCCGGAGGTCCAGGCTGCGATCGCCGCGGGGCGTCCGCTGATTGCAGGCTTTGAAAGCCAGATCGTGACCGCACCGCTGGGCGGCGTCGGGCTTCAGGCGGATTAGAGACCGTCAGTCGGGCAACCTGCCTCGTGCGGGCTGTCCTCGGGCCGCCGGCTCTTGATTTTCGTGCGCCGAACATCGATATCGGGCGCAAACGTGACAACTCCCGAGATAATGGACGAGGCGATGAGCGACGAGCCCAACAAAGAGCCAGCGCCCGGCAAGGACGATATGAACGAGGAATACACCGAAGCGTCTGTTTCGGAAGCCAACGGCGCTGCCGTATCGGCGGATGCGCCCGTGGACGACCATGAGGTGCTGGTGCGCCTGATGGCCGAAAACGAGGAACTGAAGGACGCACGGCTGCGCGCCGCGGCGGAGATGGAAAATCTGCGCCGCCGTACTGCCCGTGACGTTCATGATGCGCGCAACTACGCGATTGCCAACTTCGCCCGCGATATGCTGTCGGTATCCGACAATCTCAAACGTGCTCTGGAGGCGATCCCGCAGGAGGCGCGCGACGCCGGGGATGCCGGTTTCAAGGCGCTGATCGAGGGTGTCGAAATGACGGAGCGCGCCATGCTGGCGGCTCTTGAGCGCCACGGGGTGAAGAAGCTCGACCCGGAAGGCGAGCGCTTCGACCCGAATTTCCACCAGGCCATGTTCGAGGTACCGCGCGAGGACGTGGCATCGAATACGGTGGTGCAGGTCGTGCAGACCGGTTATGTGATCGGCGAGCGCGTTTTGCGCCCGGCCATGGTCGGCGTATCGAAGGGTGGGCCGAAGGCTGCTTCCGCCGAGGCGGAGGCTTCCGCAGCCGAGCCCGGGCCGCCCAACGAGCAGGCCGAGAAAGATGCCTGACCAGCTGGCTTTTACAGGTGGTCGCAGGTCACGATTGTCTTGCGGCCTGCCGGCTGTCGACTGATCTGCGCCAGGCCGCCGGCGGCACGCCGAAACGGCGTGTGAAGGCGCGGTTGAAAGCAGCTTCGGTCCCGTATCCCGTCTCGATCGCGATTTCCGCGAGCGACTTGCCGGGCCGGCTTAGCTCGACCGTAGCTAGGTAAAGCCTCCAGTCCCGCAGATAACGGATCGGTGGTACGCGCAGAACGCGCGTGAAGCGCTCCGAGAGTGCGCTGCGCGACATCCCGGCCTCGCGTGCCAGCGAGGCAATGTCCCAGTCCTTGTTCGGCTCCGTGTGGAGCAGGGCGAGGCACCGCGCCAGAGCCGGGTCGTGGACTGCGGCGAGCCAGCCGCTGGATGGAAGGTCCTCGCGCAGAAACTGGCGGCGTAGCACCTCGATGAATGTGACTTCAGTCAGCCGTTCCAGCACGGACGATCCGCCGCGGCGAGGCGTGTCCACTTCGGCAACTATCTGGCGCACGGTCGCTCTCAACCAGTCGTCCTCGCCGCTGGCAGCCGTGCGAACATGCAGGAATTTCTGCAGGGTGTCCTTGAAGGGTGCGAAGCTCATCGCCTCGCACTGGACGTAGCCGCAGAGGATGCGCACGCGCCGATCCTCTTCGCCGTAGGCGAGTATGGGAACTTCCGGCCACGGTTTCGGCGGAAGGTCGTTGCCCGGGTCGATGAGCCTGCCGCCGACCGCGCCGCCTCCGATGATATGCGGGGTCCCGAAGGGAAATGCGGCTATGTCTCCCGCTTCCAGTACCGTTCGCTCGCCCTCGAATTCCAGCCAGCAGGATCCGGAGGCGACTATGTGGAAACCCATCGCGTCGGCGGGCCGGTAAGGCGCAGGTGTAGCGTCGGTCGTCCAGTCGCCGCTCGGCATGAAACAATATTGCATGTTCCCGGTTATTCGGATGCGCCGCAACGCTTCCGACAGGAGGTCGCCGAGCGGGGTAGGTGTGCGGGCTGGGTTTTCGATCAAATCTTCCGGTGTCCGGGCCAAAGACTTTGGTGCCGCGGTTCACGACAACGGCCGGGTCAAAGCCAATCCAACGGAGATTATCCATGGCCGATGTCACCGACAAGCTCGTCGTTCTGGTTACGAAGGGGATCGATTCAGAGCTCTCATCCGTTGCCTTCACGATCGCCAATGGCGGCATATCCGCTGGCCTGAAGGTCTACATTTTTCTGACCAGCACGGCGATCGACCTGGTTCGCAAGCGCGGTCATGAAATGACCCACGTTGCGCCGCTGGAGCCGCTGGGGAAGCTCATCGAGGACTTCATGGCACGGGGTGGGGTAATCTGGGCCTGTCCGCCCTGCGTCAAGTCGCGCGGCTACGAACAGGCAGACCTGATCGACGGCGTGACGATCGCCGGCGCGAGCGTCATGCATGCCGAGATCAGGGCAGGTGCCGCGACCCTGTCGTTCTGACGAAATTGACTTCTGAATTGCCGAACCGGCGCTTATCCTTGCCCCGCCCGGACGCCGGGCGGGGAGGGTGCATGAATCCGATTGAATTCTTCGACTATGCCGGCATCGCCGTCTTCGCGGCGACGGGCGCGCTCGCGGCCTCGCGCAAGCAGCTCGACATTGTGTCGTTTCTCTTTCTGGGCGGCGTGACCGCAACCGGCGGTGGTACGTTGCGTGACCTCATCCTCGACGCGCCGGTGTTCTGGGTCGAGGAACACAATTACCTGATCGTCGCCGGGATGGTGGCGGTGATCGTCTATTTCACCGCGCATCTCATTGAATCGCGCTACAAACTGCTGCTGTGGTTCGACGCACTGGGGCTTGCCGCGTACAGCGTCTATGGCGCGTGGAAAGGGTACGAGCTCACTGGCTCGCCACTGGTTGCGGTCGTCATGGGCACGCTCACGGCGACCTTTGGCGGCATCCTGCGCGACCTGCTGGCGGGCGAACCGTCAGTGCTCCTGAGACCCGAAATCTACGTCTCCGCCTCGCTCATGGGGGCGGTTGTCTACACCGTGACGGCGGCATTCGGTGTCGAGCTGTTCCTGTGCGCTTTGCTCGGCTTCGCATCCTCGCTGGCGCTGCGCGGCGGCGCGTTGCGTTTCGGCTGGTCGATACCGCCTTACCGAAGCCGGCCCGGGCGCAATCCCGAGGATATTCCCTAGGCCAGTCCGCGCTGTTCGGCTTCCTGGCGCAAATTCTGGCGCGGGCGCGGGCCGATCTGCTGGATTACAAGTCCGGCAGCCAGCGAACCGAGCTTGCCGCAATCGGCGAGGCTGCGGTTTTGCGTGTAGCCGTAGAGGAACCCGGCAGCGTAAAGGTCGCCGGCGCCCGTCGTGTCGACAAGCTGGTCGATTTCGATGGCGTCAACCACGACATTTTGGTCGCCGCGCACCACCACCGAGCCCTTTTCGGAACGGGTGACGGCTGCCAGCTTGCAGTCACCGGCGACGAGCTTCAGGGCCTCCTCGAAAGATGAAGTCTGATAGAGCGAAATCAGTTCGCTCTCATTGGCGAACACAATGTCGACGGTTCCCGACTTCATCAGCTCCAGGAATTCGCCCCGGTAGCGATCGACACAGAACGGATCCGACAGCGTCATGGCCACTTCGTGCCCTGCAGCGTGTGCATGGCGCGCGGTCATGCGGATCGCTTCCTTGGCGAGCGGCGGATCCCACAGATAACCTTCGAAATAGACCACCTTGGAACCGCTGGCCTTGTCGGCCTCGACGTCATCGGGGCCGAGTTCGACGCAGGCCCCCAGATAGGTATTCATCGAGCGCTCGCCGTCCGGTGTGACGAAGATCATCGAGCGCGCGGTAGGCGGTTCGTTGTCGAGAGGTCGGGTGTCGAATGCGACACCCTGAGCGCGAATGTCATGCGCGAAGATATGGCCGAGATGGTCGTTGCTGACCTTGCCGAAATAGGCCGCCTTGCCGCCGAAGCTCGCAATACCTGCCGCCGTGTTGCCCGCACTTCCCCCGGAGGCTTCGATTGCCGGTCCCATATGGCTGTAGAGCAGTTCGGCGCGCTCGGCGTCGATCAGGTTCATCGCCCCCTTGATTATGCTGTGGTCGGCGAGAAACTTCTCGTCGCAGCGCGCAATGATGTCGACTATCGCGTTGCCGATGCACAGCACGTCATACTTGGCCATAAAGTTCTCCGGGCGGTGGCAGTGAAAAATCCCCGCGCGGGTTTAGCCGCTGGGCCCGCATTTGCAAACCCGCGCGTTGCAGCGGCCCGTTGGCGCACCTATGTGCAAAAGCGAAAAAGGAACCTGTTGATGATCCTCGATGCCGCGCGCGCTGCCGTTTCGCGCCTGCTCACGCCGGAATTCCGCGGCGTGTTCTTCAAATCGCTCGGGCTCACCCTGCTTTTGCTGGTGCTGGGCTGGCTGGCGCTGCGCGGGGTGCTTACGGGTTTCGTTTTCCCTTGGATCGACGCCTTCTTGCCGAGCATGCCTGACTGGACGAGCTGGTTTGGTGTGTTGGCAGGCGTCGCTACATCGTTGGGTATTGCCGTCGGGCTTGCATTTCTGATCGCACCCGTAACGGCGGCGATTGCCGGCCTCTTTATCGACGATGTTGCCGAGGTGGTGGAAGCCCAGGACTATCCGCAGGACCCGCCAGGCAAGGCCGTGCCGCTTCTGCGCGGCATCGTGCTTTCGGCAAAATTTCTGGGCGTCGTGCTTCTCGCCAATCTCGGCGCCTTGCTTCTGCTTCTGGTGCCCGGCGTCAACATTGCCGCCTTTTTTCTCGTCAACGGTTATCTGCTGGGGCGTGAATTCTTCGAATTCGCGGCGATGCGGTTCCGTTCCGAACCCGACGCCAAGGCGATGCGCAGGCGCAACGGCGGCACGGTGTTTCTGGCCGGCATCGTGATCGCGGCCTTCATGGCCATACCGCTGGTCAATCTGCTGACGCCGCTCTTTGCGGCGGCGATGATGGTTCATCTGCACAAGATGGTGTCGGCTGCGGAGCGTTCGGCGCAGGCCTAGGCTTTTGGCCCACGGGTTGGGGGAGGGGGAAATGACGACGGACCTGTTACTTGCAGTCCTGCATCATTGGCTGGTGTTTGTGATCGCCGCACTTCTGGTGGCCGAAATTGCGCTGCTGCGCCCGGGAATCGGCCGGCGGGAACTGAAACTGCTTGGCGGCATCGACCGGTATTACGGCGCGCTGGCCGGCGCGATCATCGTTGTTGGCGCTGCGCGTGTCTATTTCGGGCTGAAGGGCTGGGAATATTACGTCTACAATCACGTCTTCTGGGCCAAGATGGGCGCTTTCCTGATTGTCGGGCTGCTCTCCGTTCCGCCTACCTTGCGTATCATTCGCTGGAACCGCGCTACTGCCGAGCCTGACTATGCCGTGCCAGACGCAGAAATCGCCGCCATCCGCCGGTATCTGTGGCTGGAATCGCTGGTGCTTGGGCTGGTGCTGGTTTTCGCGGCAATGCTGGCGCGCGGCTACGGGGCTTGAAGCTCCACCAGCGGCGCGGGGCTGCTGCAGCTTTTTTCAGGCCATTTGCACAGGTCGGCGATGACGCAGCTCTCGCAGTCCGGCTTGCGCGCCTTGCAGACGTATCGCCCGTGAAGAATGAGCCAGTGATGCGCGTGGCGCAGATAGTGATCGGGGATCACCCGCACCAGCGTTGCCTCCACCTGTTCCGGCGTCTTGCCGGGTGCCAGGCCAAGCCGATTGCCGATGCGCAGGATATGCGTGTCGACGGCCATGGTCGGCTGGCCGAAGGCTATGTTGAGCACGACATTCGCGGTTTTGCGCCCAACGCCCGGCAGTTTGACCAGCGCATCGCGCTCGGCCGGCACCTCGCTGTTATGCTCGGCGATCAGAGCCTGTGACAGCGCGATGACGTTCTTCGCCTTGTTGCGCCAAAGTCCGATGGTCCGGATGTACTCGCCGACCTTGGCTTCACCGAGCGCCACAATCTTCCGCGGTGTGTCGGCCACCTGGAAGAGTGTCCGTGTCGCGCGGTTGACGCCGACATCTGTCGCTTGCGCCGAAAGTACGACCGCTACCAGCAGTGTAAATGCGTTGACGTGTTCCAACTCGCCTTTCGGTTCGGGTCGCTGAACCGAAAAGCGGCGGAAGATTTCTTCGATCTCCGCCGGGCTGTAGAGCGTGGCTGGTCTACGCGTCCGGCGCGGTCGCGGCTTCGCACCGGCACCGCTGCGCTCTGCAGCGGATTTTGCCGCAGGTCTTTTTTTGGTCTTGGGCTTTGTCATGCGCACTCTATAATCCGGGACATGGTCTCAAGTCATGCCGCCGACGAAACGCTTTTCAGCGCGCTGCTGAAACCGCACCGCTCGCTGGGCAAACGCGGCTTTGCTGTGCTGATGGGCGTGCTGATTGCGCTCTGGATCGGCATCGGCATGGCTTTTCTGCGGCTCGGCGCCTGGCCGGTGTTCGGTTTTTTCGGGCTGGACGTGCTGGCGATTTATTTTGCCTTCCGCTGGAACTACCGGGCTGCAAGGGCGCGCGAGGAGGTGACGATGTCGCGTACCTGCCTCGATATCCGCAAGGTTGCGCCGTCCGGCCGCGCTGAAGCACACAGTTTCAACCCGTTCTGGACGCGTTTTTCCGTTCACCGTCACGACGAGATCGGCATCACGCGCATGGCTGTGGAAGGCGATGGGCGGCAGGTTACGATCGGTGGCTTTCTCAATCCGGATGACCGGGAGAGCTTTGCCGCTGCCTTCGGCCGGGCGCTGGCCGCGGCCAAGGGCAGGTAGGCAGGAATCGGGTGGCGGCGGGCGCCTCTGCGCGCGATATTCGCGGGCAAGGAGAACGACCATGAACGCAATGACAGCAATCCTCCAGAACGATATCACGCCGGACGGCATCGATTACGAGATTGTGCGGCGTGTGATCGAGAAGATCAGCCTCGATTACCGCGACCAGCCTTCGCTGGACGACCTTGCCGCCGAGGTTGGTGAAACCCCGACCGGGTTGCAGAAGCTGTTCACCCGCTGGGCCGGCCTGTCGCCCAAGAGTTTCCTGCAGGCGGTTACGCTGGATCATGCAAGGCGGCTTCTCGACGACGGCATGCCGCTGCTTGACGCGTCCTACGAACTCGGCATGTCGGGGCCCGGTCGGCTGCACGACCTATTTGTCACCCACGAGGCGATGTCGCCTGGCGACTACAAGCTGCGCGGCGAAGGTCTGGTGATCCGCTACGGCTGGCATGTCTCGCCTTTCGGTATTGCGCTGGTGATGGTCACCGACCGCGGCCTTGCCGGTCTCGCTTTCTGCGATCCGGGTGAAGAGAGCGCCGCGCTGGATGACATGCGCGGCCGCTGGCCGAACGCCGGCTATGTCGAGGATCTCTCGGCAACCCAGCCTTATGCAGCGCGCATCTTCGAACCCGGCCGCTGGCGATCGGAGGAGCCGCTGCGCGTCGTGCTCATCGGTACCGACTTTCAGGTTCGCGTTTGGGAGGCGCTGCTGCGCATTCCGATGGGTAAGGCCTGTGCCTATTCCGATATCGCCCAGAGCATTGGCTCGCCCAGCGCCAGCCGGGCCGTCGGTGCCGCCGTCGGCGCAAATCCTATCTCCTTCGTTGTGCCGTGCCACCGCGCGCTCGGCAAATCCGGCGCTTTGACCGGTTATCATTGGGGGTTGACGCGTAAGCGCGCAATTCTTGGCTGGGAGGCAGGTCAACTTGCCTCGGGCTAGGCGTCAAACTACTTTAACTGTAGATTAACTATAAATTGCCAAAAGTTGTGCGCTGATTGAAAAGCAACTTTTGGATGCAGTTCTATGCGCGCCGGCCTGTTACTGGCAACAAGTGTTTTGATCGTGCTGGCGGATGTTGGTGCGAACGCGGCTACGCAGAACGTGCTCTTCAACGCCACCATCGCGCCGACCTGCACTCTGACCATCGTCTCCAACGGGCTGCTTGCGGCAAGCCCCGATCTGCAGACCCTGAGTTCGAAGCTTAGCGGCGGCGCATCCGGCAGTGTCTCTCTGACAACCACCGGTGGCGTCGACCTGAGCGTTGACCCGGTGACAGTGGTAACCGCGCCGCCGGCAGACGTTTCGGCAACCAGCTGGACGCCCACCTATTCCGCGGCTGGATCGCATACGGTTGCCGAGACCGGCGGTTCCACCACGCTCAACGATCCGGGCGTTTCGACGGTGACCGTTCATCTCGTCGGCACCAAGGGTGGCAGCGACCGCTTCACGTCAGGCAACTATCAGGCAACGGTGACGGTACGATGCGAATGATCCTGGCCGTTGGCTTCCTGTTGACCTCGATGCCGGCACTTAGCCAGTCGATGAGCCCCATGCGCGGCGTTGTCACCAGCTTCGCGGAGCATTTCGCCGTACGCGTTCACCCAGCAAATCCGTATGAGCATAGCATTCATGTCTTGGTGCGGGTTTACGATCAGGATTTCGCGCCAGTTGCCGCGAAAATCACGCCGTCGAGTTTCCTGCTCGGCGGGCAGGCGTCGCGTCCCGTTCTCGTCGTCGTGCCCTTTGAGGGCGCCGTGTCCAGGAAAGTACGTATCTGTACAGAAAGCGTTCCCTTCCCAGGCCAGCAAACTCAGATAAAGGCGCAGATATGTGGAAAGTTCCTCGCGCGGCGCAGATAGCGTCGCTGGCGATGCTTGGAGCCGTGGTTTCGGCTCCCGCGACGGCCAATGACGTCTACAACCTCAACCAGACAGGTTTCACTTTGCCGGGCGTTTCGTTGCCCCAGGGGCAGGACGAAGTGCGTGCCGCCGACGGCACGACCTGCCGGTCTTCCATTTCCGGCAGCGGCGCATATCTCGACCTCGGTGTGGTTGGCGGTCGATCCGCAACGGAAGGGATGGCGACCTATGGCCGTGTCGTGGTGCCGCTCGGCCGTCGGCAGACCAGAATCAACTGCGCGAGGCTCTATGCCCTGGAGATACAACGGCTGGAGATGGAAATCCGCATGCTGAAAATGGGCATCGCCGAGGGAAGCACGCAGCAGGTGCAGTCCGATTGGGCGAATGAAGGCTGGTCCAGCGGCCGCGACAAATGAGGTGGCGTGCGCTGGCCGGTTTGGCGAGCTGTCTGGTGCTGCTCCCGACGTCCAGCCTGCAGGCGCAGATCGTCGGCACATGTACGATCACGGTCGTCAATTCCGGGACAATGACCACAAACAGCGCAATCAACGTTCTGAGCTCGAACCAGCCCGGGGGAAGTGCCGCCGTCGTCACCGTACAGCCGGATTCGCTGATATGCACGATTCTCCAAATATATGACTGCTACGGACTGTCGGCTCCGCCTCCGGTAGCGTTTCTGTCGGCGCCCGCCGGTGGAGGTGACAACGTAACCTATGCCTCCACCTATACGGTGGACGGCGGAGCGCCGGTTAGCGGCTCCGTCGTGACGCTGCTGGCCAACGGCTCATATACAGTGGCGGTCGATCTCACAGCAAACCGCGCTTCCGGTATCTTTCCGGCCGGCAATTATCAGGCGCAGGTTACCGTGAGATGTGAATAGCGGCACTGGTCAAAGCGGCGCGCAGCTGCTCTTTTCGGCGGCGCGAATCTAACAGGTGCGGCCAATGATCATCGTCGTCGGTTCAATAAATCTCGACCTCATTGCCAATGTCGGGCGGCTGCCCGGGCCGGGTGAAACGGTACCCGGCTCGGATTTCGCCACCGCTCCCGGCGGCAAGGGCGCGAACCAGGCACTCGCCGCGCGGCGCGCGGGCGCCGGGGTGCGAATGGTCGGTTCAGTCGGAAAGGACTCATTCGCCGGGGAAGCGCTGGCGCTGCTGGATCAGGCCGGCGTTGACCTTTCCACCGTGAAAAAAGCCGATACTGCGACCGGCACGGCGCTCATTCTTGTCGGAAGCGACGGCGAGAACATGATTGCCGTGGTGCCCGGTGCAAACGGACTGGTTGCCGAAGGCGATCTGGCCGGCAGCCTGATTGCACGCGGCGATCATCTGCTTCTTCAGCACGAAATCCCGGTCGAGACCGTAGCTGCCGCCCTTGGCGCCGCGCGCCAGGCGGGCGCGGTGTCGATCCTCAACACCGCGCCGTTTGTGGCTTCGGCGGCACCGCTCCTGCCCCGCGCCGACTATGTCGTCGCCAACGAAACCGAGTTCGACCTCTATGCCGATGCGCTGGGTCTGAAAGCTGGCGAGCGCAAACAGCGCATGCGTGCGTTCGTGGCCAGGACCGGCGGTGTGCTGATCGTCACGCTGGGCGGTGATGGCGTGCTGGCGGTGACGCCGGACGAGGAGTTCAGCGTGCCCGCGCTGCCGGTCACGCCCGTCGACACGGTCGGCGCGGGCGATACCTTCTGCGGTTATCTGGCAGCCGGGCTGAATGCCGGGCTTGGGCTGCCGGATGCGCTGGGCAGGGCTGCGGCGGCGGGTTCGCTCGCCTGCCTGAAACCGGGCGCGCAGCCCGCCATTCCGACCGCTGCAGAGGTCGACGCCGCGCTTGCCAGAGGTACAGCCTAGGGCAGTTTTGCCAGCCGCTCGGTTATGAGCGCGAAGAAGCCGTCGGCATCCACGTCTTTCGTGAAATGAGCGTTTTTAGGTCGGCCGGTGACCCGCCACCAGTCGACAACCGTCATGCCAAGCGTGAGCTCGGACTGCAGTTCGATTTCGACATTGCAGTCGCGCCCGGAAAACAGCTCGGGCCTGATCAGCCAGGCGATCACGCAGGGATCGTGAAGCGGGCCGCCGTCGGTGCCGTATTTTTCCTCGTCGAAACGCTCCGAAAAGGACAGCATCTCGCTGACGGCGGTCCCCACACGGTTGCCGATGTTGCGGAAGGCCTCGACGCGCGCCGCCGTTGAGAGCGCCTTGTGGGTTACGTCGAGTGGCATCATGGTGATGGGCACGCCGGAGCGGAAAACTATGTCTGCCGCGAGAGGATCGACATAGATGTTGAACTCTGCCGTCGGCGTGATGTTGCCACCTTCGAAGAAGCCGCCGCCCATGAGGACGATTTCGCGGATCCGTGGCGCAATGGCCGGCTCCTTCTGCAGCGCCAGAGCGATATTGGTGAGCGGACCGAGCGGGCAGAGCGTGATCTCCCCGGGTTCGGCCGCCATCAGCGTCTCCACGATGAAATCGACGGCATGCCTGTCCTGCAGCTGCATCGCCGGTTCCGGCAGCTCCGGTCCGTCGAGGCCGGTCTTGCCGTGCACATGTTCGGCGGTGACCAGCTTCCGCTCAAGGGGCCGGTCGGCGCCGGCGAAAACAAGCGTTTCGGGTCGCCCGGCGAGTTCGCAGATCCTGCGGGCGTTCTTTTCGGTAAGCGAAAGTGGCACATTGCCTGCGACCGCCGTGATCCCGACGACGTCGAGTTCCGGGCTGGCCAGCGCAAGCAGTATCGCCACCGCATCGTCCTGCCCCGGGTCCGTATCGATGATGATCCTGCGCGCGCCACTCATGCCCTACCCAACTCCTTGCCCTTGAACTCGAAATTGAGGCGGACCATATCAGTGTCAAAGACGAAAACGCCACAAGGGTTTGCGTCTGTCCACGTCGCTCTTTGAGGACACGGTATGACACGTATGTCGACTTTTTCGAGCCCGCTGCTTCTGGGGTTCGACACGATGGAAAAGACGCTTGAACGCGTCACCAAATCAGCTGACGGATACCCGCCCTACAATATCGAGCGGATCCGGGGTGCTGAAGGCGACACCGACAAGCTGCGCATCACTCTCGCCGTCGCCGGGTTCTCCGACGAAGAACTCGACGTCTCGACCGAAGAGAACCAGCTCATCGTCCGCGGCCGCCAGACTGACGACACCGAGCGCGAATTCCTGCATCGCGGCATCGCCGCGCGGCAGTTTCAGCGCACCTTCGTTCTGGCTGAAGGAATGCGTGTCACGGGGGCGGAGCTGAAGAACGGATTGCTGTCCATTGATCTTGACCGTCCCCAGCCCGAGAAGCTGGTACGAAAAATCAACATTTCGGTGCGAGACTGATTACAGCCCGCACGAAATTAAGCTCTGTAGCGGGTTGGTCAGAAGGGACTTCCTGCACGCAAGGAGGCTTGCATGACTGAATTTGAAACCAGAAATATCCTCTCCCAGGAGGAGCTTGCGCATCTCGGCGAAGGCACTGTCGCTTATCTTCGCGAATTCGACAGCGCAGAGTTGAAGGAGCGCTTCCCCGATGCGCCTGAAATGGCGCCGGGCACCAGGCTCTGGGCCGTTTTCGCGGCCAACGGGACGCCCATTCTGCTGGCCGATGCGCAGGCAAGCGCGCTTGCCGGCGCAATGCAGAACGACCTGACGCCAGTCAGCGTTCATTAGTTCCCGCGCCTTTCAAGGAGCGTGCGGGCGTCAGCCTTGATCCGTCATCCTCGGGATTGTCCCGAGGATCTGCGATGATATCCGCGCCTCGGCGGTGAAGCTATTCGTGAGAGATTCTGACTTGCGACGGCACTGGATCCTCGCCACCGGGGCGAGGATGACGCCGTTGTTGCGGCGCTACCCTCAGGCGGCGTGCGATGCGGGAGTCTGAGACAGGAAGGTGTAGATCGCGGTCGCGTCGTTGGTACCGCGGATTTTTTGCACTGTTTCGGCGTCACGCAGGACGCGCGCAATGCGTGAAAGCGCTTTCAAATGATCCGCGCCGGCACCTTCGGGCGCCAGCAGCATGAAAACAAGATCGACTGGCTGATCGTCAAGCGCCTCGAAATCGACTGGCTGTTCCAGCCGCGCGAAAACGCCCACGATCTTGTCGACGCCCGGCAGTTTGCCGTGCGGAATGGCAATGCCGTTGCCCACGCCGGTCGAGCCCAGGCGCTCGCGCTGCAGAATGGTGTCGAAGACTTCGCGCTCCGGAAGCCCGGTAATGGCCGCCGCGCGTTCGCACATCAGCTGCAGAAGCTGCTTCTTGGAGTTGGCCTTCAGGGTCGGCATGACTGCCGAAACGTCGATCAGATCGCTGAGATCCATAATCGGGTCCTTTGACTTGGCCCTTGTCCGGCCCGCTCGGCAAGCGGCGGGCCGCAACGGGTTGGTTTACCGGCCCTCGGCCGATACTGTGTCAATCCAGCCAATATTTCCGTCGGGCCGGCGATAGACGATGCTCACATGCCTGTTGCCCGCATTGCGGAATATGTAAACCGGATTATCCTTGGTATCGAGTTCGATTGCGGCCTCGGCGACGGACATGGTCCGAAGTTCGACCGTCTGTTCCGCGATTACGGCCGGAGCGTAGTCCTCCGGAACCTCATCGTCCTCGTCGGCAACCGGCGCGATCACACGGTAGGCAAGATCGATCGACTCCGCGGCGTCCTTGCTGGCGCCGCTATGGGACTTCAGCCGTCGTTTGTAGCGGCGCAGACGCTTCTCGACGCGCTCCGCAGCGGCATCGAACGCCGATTGCGGTTCCTGCGCCTGGCCCGTGGCCTGCAGCACGATCCCTGTATCGAGGCGTACCAGGCAGTCGGCGGAGAACCGCGATCCTGCCTTCTCGACCGTGACATGGCCGGAGTAGCCGCCATCGAAATATTTGTTAACGGCGTCGTCGATGCGATCTTCGATCCGAGAGCGAAACGCTTCGCCGACGTCCATATGCTTGCCCGATATGCGCAAATTCATTTCTGACCGACGATCCTGTAAGCACGGCAATTTGTCTGTGCTGAACCATAGCGGTCAACTCCCGCCAAGGGAAATCCCGCACAGCACCAATTCGGATTTATTCACTCCGGGCCGACAGGCCATCCACATGCTGACCCGTCTTCATGCCGGTTATCCCGGTTGCGGGCGGGCTTCTATTCCCTAAAAATGCGCTTGTCAACGAAGCGCCGCACACGGTGGAAAACCCAGGTTTGGCTCATTGCTCAATGGGCATGACGCGCCAATGCGCGCTTTTCGCGGCGGCGCTGCACGGAAGAAGGGATACTCATCGTCTCCCGGTATTTTGCCACGGTGCGTCGAGCGATATCGACTCCGTTTTTCTTCAGAATATCCACAATCGCATCGTCAGAAAGCACGTCGACCGGCTTTTCGGCGTCAATGAGCTCGCGGATGCGCGCCCGCACGGCTTCTGCTGAGTGAGCCTCCTCTCCCTCGACCGACGAAATAGCGGCGGTGAAGAAATAGCGCAGTTCGAACACGCCGCGCGGTGTGAGCATGTATTTGTTGGCGGTGACGCGGCTGACGGTCGATTCATGCATGCCGATCGCGTCGGCCACCATTTTCAGGTTGAGTGGCTTCAGATGCCGCACGCCGTGGACGAGAAAGGCATCCTGCTGGCGGACGATCTCGCTCGTGACCTTGAGAATGGTACGCGCCCGCTGGTCGAGGCTGCGGGTGAGCCAGTTGGCGCTTTGGAGGCAATTGGCAAGGAACTCGCGTTCCTGCGCATCCTTGGTCCGGCCGGAAATCTCGGCGTAATAGACGTTGTCGATCAGGACCTTGGGCAATGCGTCGGGATTGAGCTCGACGGCCCAGCTGCCGTCAGGGGCCGGAGAAATGAGGACATCCGGTACCACCGGCTCGCTGGTGCCGCCGGAATAGACAAGGCCAGGCTTCGGATCGAGCAGCTTGATCTCGGCCAGCATATCCACCAGATCGTCGCTGCCGACACCGCAGATACGCGAAAGCGCGGCGAAGTCGCGTTTGGCGAGCAATTCCAGATGCGCCATCATCGCCTTCATGGCCGGGTCCAGCCGGCCGCGCGCCTCAAGCTGCAGCGTAAGGCACTCGGCGAGGTTGCGCGCGAACACCCCGGCTGGGTCGAAGCGCTGGCACGCGGCAAGCACCTTTTCCACCTTCGCCGCATCGACACCGAGCCGCTCGGCAAATTCTGCAACATTGCCATCGAGATAGCCCGCATCGTCCACCGCGTCGGCGAGGGCGGTGGCTATGTTGCGCTCAAGCGGATCGGTAAATGCGAATGCGATCTGCTCCAGCAGAATGTCGCCCAGCGATTGCGGCGCGGCCACCATGGCATCGAGGTCGAAGCCCTCTCCGCCGGTCGTCTCGCGCCCGTTGCCTCCGGCGGATTTCCATCGTGCGCTGAGATCGGGGCCGACCTGCTCACGCCGTCCCGGATCGTCCGGAAAGACGTTTTCCATGGAGCTGTCGAAGGTCTCCGACATCGCTTCGGAGCTCCACTTTGTGTCCTCGGTATTCCACTCCGAACTGCCTGAGTCTTCGGCATCCTTCGGCAATGCGGGGGTGCTGTCTTCCGTGCCACGGTCGAGAAGCGGATTGCGCTCGATTTCCTCGTCGATGAAGCGCTCGAGTTCGGAGTGAGTCAGCTGCAGCAGCCGGATCGACTGCATGAGCTGTGGCGTCATCACAAGCGATTGCGACTGCCGTAACTGAAGCTTGGCCGAAAGTGCCATCTTCCGCTGTCCACTCCTGCGAACGCACGCAAAGCCCTGGTCGGTTGCCGATCAGGCGCCGGGATGAAACTGGCCCGGCTTTTGCATGTCAAGTTAACCGAAGGGCCTTACCGCGGCGTTACACTTGCAATCCGGCGGTCCGCGGCAGCGGGGGTGACCAGGTCAGAGGCTGAACTGTTCGCCCAGATAATAGCGGCGCACGTCCTCGTTGGCGACGATCTCCGATGCCGTTCCGTGGGTCAGCAATTTGCCGGTATGGATGATATAGGCCCGATCAATGAGACCGAGCGTTTCGCGAACATTGTGATCGGTGATGAGGACACCGATGCCGCGCTGGGTCAGATGGCGGACAAGTTGCTGGATGTCGGCAACCGCGATCGGGTCGACGCCGGCAAAGGGCTCGTCGAGCAGCATGAAGTTCGGGTTGCTTGCGAGCGCCCGCGCGATTTCCAGCCGCCGCCTTTCGCCGCCCGAGAGCGAAATCGCCATTGCCTTGCGCAAATGCGAGATATGGAACTCTTCGAGCAGTTCGTCGAGTTTGTGCTCGCGCGCCTTGCGGTCCTTTTCGGTGACTTCGAGCACCGCCCGGACGTTGCCTTCGACCGTGAGGCCGCGGAAGATCGAGGCTTCCTGCGGCAGATAGCCGATGCCAAGCCGCGCGCGCCTGTACATCGGCATCGCCGTTACATCGTAGCCGTCGATGAAGATATTGCCGGAATCGACCGGAACCAGCCCCGTGACCATGTAAAAGCAGGTGGTCTTGCCCGCTCCGTTGGGGCCGAGCAGCCCGACGGCTTCGCCGGCACGCACCGCCAGCGAAACGCCGGCAACGACGTTGCGGCCCTTGTAGCTCTTGGTCAGCTTGCTGGCTACGAGCGTGCCTTTGAACGCAGCGCGCCGCGCTTCCAGGCCAGATGCGTTTTCGGTTGCGTTCTTCTCGACGCCGGATGAAAGCACCCGCAGCATCAGTTCTCCGCCGACTCAGGCTGCAGAAGCATACGTACCCGCCCCGTGTCGCGCCCGCAGCCGTCGATCTGCGACTCGCCGCTGCGCGTGTTCATCGTCAGGCGGCATCCAACCACCACATTATCGCCTTCGGTAAGGACCACTTCGCTGCCGGTCAGAACCATCATGCCGCTGGCCATCTCGAATGTGCCGTGGTCACCCGTCGCCACCTGTTCGTCCGACTTGATATAGACTTTGCCTTCCGCTTCAATCCGCTCAACCTGCGTCGAGCCGGCGGTGCCGGAGCCGCCGCCCGAATTCACGTAATGGACGACCATTCGTACCGTGCGCAGCAGGAAATTGTCCTGTTGCAGCGACACATTGCCGGTGAAAATGGCCGTGTTGTCGATTTCGCGTACTTCAAGCCTGTCGCTGACGATTTCGATGGGTGAGTTACCGGACAGGACGAAACCACTGCCAGTATTTTCCTGCGCGAGCGCCGGGCTGGCAGCCGCACTGAACGCCAGCCCAAACATTGCGGCTCTGAGACGGGCCGTCATTCTGGAATTCGATGCATCTGTCATCTGCGTCCCGCCACGAATCGCATGCCGCGTTCGAGATTGTCGAACCTGGGAGGTGTTGCAACCCCCGACATGACCGCACTGGAGCCACTCCAGTCCTGTTGGGCCGGGCAGCGATATTGGAACCGAAACCTATACCCCAATATGGTTATTTTGGGATGAAAGGACGGAACGCGCGCGGTGGTGCGTCAACGCCGCCGCTCGCGGCCCTTCAACCGGAGGCCGCGATGCTCTACATCAGCGCTCTGGTTCACCTGTGAGGCCCGTTATGCCCAACACCGCAGACGAAATCATCGATCGCCGCCGTTTGCGCCGCAAGCTTACCTTCTGGCGTGTGGCGGCACTGGCCATTGCAGCGATTGCGATCATTGCGTCCGGCTTCGGGCTCTTTGCCGATCGTTTCGGCCCGAAAGCAACCGACCATATCGCCAAAGTGCGTGTCGAGGGTACAATCACCGATGACGAGGAACTGCTGAAGCGCCTCAAGGCGGTTGGCGAGTCCGATGCCGTGAAAGGCGTGATTCTGGCGGTCGATTCGCCGGGCGGCACGACCGCGGGCGGTGAAGCTATCTACGAGGCGGTGCGCAAGATTTCTGCGCAGAAGCCGGTTGTCGCCCAGGTCGGAACGCTGGCCGCTTCCGCCGGGTACATGATTTCAAGTGCAAGCGATCACATCGTCGCCCGCCAGTCTTCCATCGTCGGGTCGATAGGCGTGCTGTTCCAGTTTCCTGACGTAACCGGCCTGATGGACAAGATCGGCGTCAAGCTGGAGGGCGTAAAGTCATCGCCGCTCAAGGCAGAGCCGTCCCCGTTTTCGCCGACCACCGACGAGGAACGGGAAATGATCCGCGCCATGATCATGGACAGCTACGACTGGTTCGTCGGCCTCGTGGAGGAGCGGCGGCCGCTCTCGCGCGCAGAGGTGCTGGCGCTTGCCGATGGTTCGGTTTTCACCGGCCGCCAGGCGCTCGAAAACAAGCTGGTCGACTCGCTTGGCGGCGAAGACGAGGCGCGTGCCTGGCTTGAGGACAAGGGGCTCGCCAAGAACCTCAAGGTCATCGAATGGAAAGCCGATACCGGCGCTCAGGCATGGCTTTCGGCCGGTAGCGCGACGGCCGCACTGGCGCGCCTGCTCGGTATGCCGGCCGGAGGTGACCTGCTTTCAGATATCGGAGCGGACCGTATCTTCCTTGACGGTCTGGTATCGGTCTGGCACCCTGAAAAAGCTCGTTGAACAGAATAAACACTTAAAAATCATTCCGCTACGTGGCAAGGCGCTCAAACGAGGAGGGGTGGCTATGATCAAGTCGGAACTCGTGCAGACCATCGCTAATCGCAATCCGCACCTCTTCTTGCGGGATGTCGAAAACATCGTGAATGCGATTTTCGAGGAAATCACCACAGCGCTTGCCGAGGGCAATCGTGTGGAGTTGCGTGGCTTCGGCGCCTTCTCGGTCAAGAACCGGCCTGCCCGTACGGGCCGCAATCCACGCACCGGCGAGTCCGTCGAGGTCGAGGAGAAGTGGATTCCGTTCTTTAAGACCGGCAAGGAGTTGCGCGAGCGCCTGAACGGAGGCAGTAGTTAGGGCGACCCGACCGGGAGGCCGGCTCCGGGACCGACTTCCTGAAGTGATGGACGCGCAATGAACCGGATTCTCGTTTTCGTTGTCTTTCTGCCGTTGGCCATCGTGCTGATCGCACTTGCCGTTGCCAACCGAACCACCGTGCCGTTCACGATCGATCCGTTCAATCCCGGCAATCCGGGCCTGACGGTCGAACTCCCGCTTTTTGTCTTCCTGTTTGCCGCGCTTGTCGTCGGGCTGGTGGTTGGCGCCGTGATTACTTGGATCAGGCAGGGTCAGTATCGCAAGCTGGCGCGGCAGCGCGCCGCTGAGGTGCGCAGCCTGCGCAACCAGCCGCCGCAAGTTTCATCCACCGCGCTGCCGAAACCGAACGCGTAGCGCGGACCTGAATGCGCATTATCTCCGCAACCGAGGTGAATGAAACGCTGGATTTTCCAGCGCTGATCAACGTTTTGCGCGATGCCTTTCGTCTTGGCGCGGTTCAGCCGGTACGGCACCACCACACCGTCGAACGGCCGCAGGGCGAACCGACGACCCTGCTCCTGATGCCGGCATGGACGGATTTCGCTACCGGCGACCTGGACAGCAACGGCCATATCGGGGTGAAAATCGCCAGCGTTTCGCCCGACAACAACAAGATCGGCAAGCCTGCCGTGATGGCGCAATACCTGTTGCTCGACGGCACGACCGGCGAACCACAGGCACTGATCGATGGCGCGAGCCTGACGCTGTGGCGCACTGCCGCGGCCTCCGCACTTGCAGCGGACTATCTGGCGCGACCCGACGCCAGCCGGCTTCTGGTAGTGGGCGCCGGTGCGCTTGCGCCTTACCTTGCCCGTGCGCACGCGGCGTTGAGGCCGATCCGCGAAATCGCGATCTGGAATCGCACGCCCGAAAATGCGGAACGTGTGGTGGCTGGCCTCGCGGCTGGTGGCTTTCAGGCCGGCGTGGTTGAGGACATCGAGCCCGCAATTGCCGAAGCCGACATCATCACCGCCGCAACGATCTCGACCGTGCCGCTGATCCATGGTGCGGCGCTGAGGCCCGGCACGCATGTCGATCTGGTCGGAGCTTTTTCGCCGACAATGCGCGAAAGCGATGACGAGGCGATCCGTCGCGCGCGGGTTTATGTCGATACGCGCGGCGGCGCTCTGAAGGAGGCAGGCGATATCGTCCAGGCGATATCGTCGGGTGCGCTCACTGAAGATGCGATTGCCGGCGATCTTTTCCAGCTCGCGCGCGGCGACGCGGCAGGTCGTCGCGGCGCCGACGAGATCACACTTTTCAAATCCGTGGGTGCAGCGCTGGAAGATCTCGCAGCCGCCATTTATGTCAGTGGTAAACTGGCTGCCGACTAGCATCGAAGAAAATCTCGCATTGCCAGGTGCCTGCGTTTCGGGCCCGCCGGAGCCTTGCTAGGAAGCCGACCGTTGCGCGCCTTCCGGGCCTATGCCAAAAGCGCCGCGATAGCCGGAGAGCAACCGCTTGAAGCCAGCAAGGAACAGGAAGCGCGGTAGCCGCCAGCAGCGGCGCAACCAGCCCCCCGCCGAACAGGCTGTGGCAAAGCCTGCAGGCGAGCCGCGCCAGCGTCCTGGCTTCAGGCAGGGCACGCTTCCTCTCGAACGCCTGCCCGTCATTCTGGAGGTTGGTCCCGACGAAAATTACGCGCTGATCGATTCAGGCGACGGCGAAAAGCTGGAACGCTTCGGTGAGTATCGTGTGGTGCGGCCCGAGGGGCAGGCGATCTGGCCGCGCGCGCTGCCGCAGCATGCGTGGCAGAACGTCGATGCCGTGTTCACCGGCGACACCGACGAGGAAGGGCTCGGCCGCTGGCGTTTTCCGAAACAGCCGCTCGGCGAAACCTGGCCGATGCGCCATGACGGCCTCGATTATCTCGGCCGATTCACCTCCTTTCGTCATGTCGGCGTCTTTCCCGAACAGGCCTCGCACTGGCGGCACATGGCCGGGCTTGTCGGCTCGGCTGGCCGTCCGGTGAAGGTGCTCAACCTGTTCGGTTATACCGGGCTTGCCTCGCTGGTCGCGGCGCAGGCGGGCGCGGAGGTCACCCATGTCGACGCCTCCAAGAAGGCGATCGGCTGGGCGCGCGAAAACCAGGCGATCGCGCGACTTGAAGACAGGCCGATCCGCTGGATTTGCGAGGATGCGATGCGTTTTGCCGAGCGGGAGGTGCGCCGCGGCAACCGCTATGACATCATCCTGCTCGACCCCCCAGCCTTCGGGCGCGGCCCGAAGGGTGAGGTCTGGCAACTCTTCGAGAATCTGCCTGAAATGATCGCGCTGTGCCGCGAAATCCTCAGCGACAGGGCGCTTGCGATGGTGCTGACGGCTTACGCCGTGCGTTCGTCTTTCTTTTCCATTCACGGGCTTCTGCGCGGCGCTATGGCCGGCAACGGCGGCGCGGTGGAATCGGGCGAGTTGATCATTCGGGAGGAAACCGCCGGCCGGGCGCTTTCGACCTCGATGTTTTCGCGATGGGTGGCTCAATGACCGGGCAACGCGGCAAAGGCGCGCCGGGACAGGTGAAGGAAGTCACCAGCCTGGCAAATCCGATCGTAAAGGACATCCGCGCGCTGGCACTGAAGAAATACCGCGACCAGAGCGGCGCTTTCATGGCCGAGGGTCTGAAGCTGGTTATCGAAGCGCTGGATCTCGGCTGGGATATCCGCACGCTGGTGATCGCGAAATCGCAGAAGGCTAACGCGGCCGTCGGCAAGGTCGCGGCACGCACCGTCGCAGCAGGCGGATTGGTGCTGGAAGTCAGCGAAAAGGTGCTCACTGGCATCACCCGCCGCGACAACCCGCAGGCCGTGCTTGCGGTTTTCGAGCAAAGATATCAGCCGCTGGCCGACATAAGGCTGGCCGATGGCGAGGTCTGGGTGGCACTCGACCGGGTTCGCGACCCCGGCAATCTGGGCACCATCGTCCGCACAGCGGATGCGGTGGGTGCGGCCGGCGTGATCCTCGTCGGCGACACCACCGACCCGTATTCGCTGGAAGCGGTACGCGCCTCCATGGGCTCGATCTTTGCCACCCGGCTGGCGAAAACCGACGCCTCAGCATTTCTGCATTGGCGAGAGCGAGCGGGTGGACTGATGGTCGGCACTCATCTCAAGGGTGCAGTGGACTATCGCGAAGTGGACTACGCGGGACCGGTGATCCTGCTTATGGGCAATGAGCAGCAGGGCCTGCCGGACGACCTCGCGCGGGCCTGCGACCGTCTGGTGCTGATCCCACAGGCTGGTAGGGCGGATTCGCTCAATCTGTCGGTGGCCACTGGAGTGATGCTTTATGAAATCCGCCGTGAAGCGCTGAAGGTGACGGTCTGATGCGGCTGCTGTTTACCTACGGTTTGCTGGGTGCCTCCGTGGTGGTGGCGGACCAGGTCATCAAGCATCTCGTCGAGACCGGTATGGCGATGCATGAGCAGATCATCCTGCTGCCGTTCCTGTCGCTGTTTCGCACCCACAACACGGGCGTTGCTTTCTCGATGTTCGCGGGGGCGGATGACTGGCGCCTGATCGGGCTGGTTCTGGCGGTTCTCGCGTTCATCGCCTGGCTGGCACTCAAATCGGCCGCACATCAGTGGATTGCGCGCATCGGCTTCGCGCTCATTCTGGGCGGTGCCGTGGGCAATCTGATCGACCGCGCGATGCTCGGTTATGTCGTTGACTACGTGCTCTTTCATACGCCGTCATGGTCGTTCGCCGTGTTCAATCTGGCAGACGCTGCCATCACGGTTGGTGCGGCGCTCGTGATCCTGCAGGAAATCGTCGACTGGCGTGGTCGTTCCGCCGCCGAGGCAGCTGACGCGTCAGCTGCCGAACCGCAGGTCGTTGACCCGGCGCCCGCCGCGCCGCACATTTCCACCGAACCCGCCAAACACGCAGGGAAAGTCATGTCAGAGACATTCAGGGCCATCCTCGTATCGCGCAACGAAGACAAATCCCAGTCAGTCGATATTGTCGACATGACCGAGGACGAACTGATGGAAGGCGATGTCACCGTCGCGGTGGAAGCCACCACGGTGAACTACAAGGACGGGCTGGCGATCACCGGCAAGTCGCCGGTGGTGCGTCGCTGGCCGATGATCCCCGGGGTCGATTTCGCAGGCACGGTGACGGCATCCGACCATCCTGACTGGCATCCGGGCGACAAGGTGGTGCTGAACGGCTGGGGCGTGGGCGAAACCCACTACGGCGCATATGCCGGCCGCGCCCGTGTATCGGGCGACTGGCTGGTGCCGTTGCCCGACGGCATGAGCGCCGCCGACGCGATGGCAGTGGGTACGGCGGGATACACCGCGATGCTGTGTGTGATGGCGCTGGAGCGCCATGGAGTACTGCCCGAGCGCGGCCCGGTCGTGGTGACAGGTGCGGCGGGCGGCGTCGGATCCGTTGCCGTCGCCGTTCTGGCCAAGCTGGGCTACCACGTGATCGCCTCCACGGGGCGTGCATCGGAAGCAGATTATCTGAAGGAACTTGGGGCGGCTGAGATCATCGATCGCGCCGAGCTCTCCGAGCCGGGCAAGCCGCTGGGCAAGGAACGCTGGGCAGGCGGCATCGATGCGGTCGGCAGCCACACGCTGGCGAATGTTCTGGCACAGACCCAGTATGGCGGCGCGGTTGCGGCCTGCGGGCTGGCGCAGGGCATGGATCTGCCGGCCTCGGTTGCGCCTTTTATCCTGCGCGGTGTCTCGCTGCTCGGTATCGATTCCGTCATGGCGCCCAGGCCCCTGCGTGTCGAGGCGTGGAAGCGCATTGTCAACGATCTCGACCACAAGAAGCTGGCTGCGCTCTCTGCGAGCATTCCTTTCGAAGAGATCACACAGGCTGCGGCCGACATTGTGGAGGGCAAGGTGCGCGGCCGGGTGGTGGTGGAGATGTAGTTCGCCGCCGGAAAGGGAATCGACACACAGTTAAAATTTGAACGACCTGTCAAAACCTTCCCTAATGCCTGCCTGTTATCGTCCTGCCTATGTTGGCGGAGCTCGACCTGGCGGGGACGGCGCGCGAACCGGCGTCTGGAACGCCGGTGACTTCGCGTGCCGCAGACACTCGCAATGACACCAAGAACCGGCTGTACCCGCAGATGCTGCGCGGCGCCGGAAGGAGCGCGCTCGACATTGCCATGCCGGGGGCGCTGGTTGCTGGTACAGCGGCAGCGGCAGCGTACAGCATATATGCCGGCGCACCGGTCCTGCAGCAGGCGATTGCGGCGGCGGCGGCTGTTCTGGGAGCAGGCACTGTCGCCCGAATGCGCAGCCTGGCGGCCCGCGCAAGGGTCGTCGAAGCAAACGCGCGGCAACGTGAGCAGCGTGAGATCGAAGAGCTGGCCGACCGGCTCTGGGAACTTGAGGAAAGCGAGGAGCGCTTCCGCGGTCTCGTGGATGCTCTGGGCGATATCGTCGTCCATCGCGACCGTGAAGGTCGTATCGTCTATGCCAATCGCGTGCTGGCATCGCTGCTGGGCCGCGAGGTGGAAGAACTTGAGGGCAAGACCCTCGCAGAGGTCGGCATTGACATCGGCGTGGTCATGGATGCCGCTTTCAACGATGGCGAGTGTCTGAGTTCTACCGACGTCGCAATTCGAACGAAAACCGGGGCGCGCTGGTATTCCTGGATCGAGCTTTCGGTGCGCGACCAGACAAGCGAAGCCGTTTCGCACCGCGCCATCGCGCGCGACATTACCGATCGCAAGCGGGCTGAGCTGGCCGCGAACAGCGCCCGCGAGCGCGCCGAAACGGCTAGCAAGGCGAAATCCCGGTTTCTGGCCACGGTCAGCCACGAAATCCGCACTCCCATGAACGGCATCATGGGTATGGCGAAGCTGCTGCGCGGAACCGAATTGTCACCGGAACAGAATACCTATGTCGGCGCAATCTCGACATCGGCCAGCGCCCTGCTGGCGCTGATCGAGGATCTGCTCGACTTTTCCAAGATCGAGGCAGGCAGACTGGAGCTGGAACCGCGTTTGAGCTCACCGCGCGAGCTTGCCGAACATACGGTCGAACTGCTGGCCGCGCGTGCCTTCGCCAAGGACATCGGCCTCGGGTGTTTTGTTGCGCCGAACGTACCCGTGACCGCGATGATCGATCCGGGCCGCTTTCGGCAGATACTGCTCAATCTGGTCGGCAATGCGATCAAGTTCACCGATACCGGCGGCGTACTGGTTGAGATCACCGGTTCCGAGGCGGGGCGCGAGCGTACGCTCGTCATCCGCGTCAAGGACACCGGGCCGGGGCTTGAAAAGAGCGATCTGAAACGGATTTTCGAGGAATTTGAACAGGCCGATGGCAGCCCAACGCGCAAACATGGCGGCGCGGGCCTCGGCCTGGCGATCACGTCGCGCATCGTGGAGGCGATGAACGGTCGCATCGAGGTAGATGGCGCGCCGGGCAAGGGTGCCACCTTCACGGTCACACTTCCGCTCGAGGAGGCTTCTTCAGCGTCGATCGAGCAGGGCTCGGCACTCGACGAAGTGCGCGTCCTGGTCGTCTCGTCCAATGCAATGGAGATGGACGCGATAGCCCGTATGGTTGAAGCCTTCGGCGGCAGCGTTGACACCGCGAAGTCGGTGGATGAGGCGATCCGGCTGGCCGGCGAGGGCAACAGATATGGTTCGGTGTTGATCGACTCGGCGCTCGAAAGGCCGAATTGCGCAAGCCTGAAGAGCCTGCGCAGGCAGCTTCCGGACGGCAAGGCGATTACCCTGATCACCCCGTCCGACCGCAGTCGGCTGTCCGAGCTCCGTGGCGGAGGCTATACGGCTTTTCTGCCCAGGCCGGTGCGCAGCGACACCCTGCTGCGCCTGCTTCTGCAGAACGGCGACCAGCAGGCCGGTCGCACCGGGGTCACGCCGAATGTCCAATTGAAGGCGCAATCTGGAACCGGCATATCCGTGCTTATTGCCGAGGACAACCAGATCAATGCGCTGCTGGCGCGTTCCGCGCTGACCAGGGCCGGGCACCGCGTCGAGGTGGTTCCCAACGGCCGTGCCGCGCTACAGGCGTTGACGGGTTCGAGGCAGCGGTTCGATGTCGTTCTTATGGACCTGAACATGCCGGTGATGGACGGGATGGACGCCATTGCCGGGCTGCGCCGTCACGAAGAAGCGCATGGTTTTCCACCGATCCCGGTGCTCGTGCTTTCGGCCGACAGCCAGGACGAAACAAGGCAATCCGTGCTGGTTCGCGGCGCCAGTGGCTTCCTCACAAAACCGCTGGATCCGGCTGACCTTGTGGCGGCGGTGGAACAGCACGCCAGCGCCTGATTTCGCAGTCTTGCGCCGCGCATGCGCTTGACCTCAGCTTGTGAGCACGACCGGCAAACGGTATTGTCATGGTAATGTCGCGGTCCGTGATCTATGTCCCGGCCACGCGATGTGAGGAGAATCACCATGCGCAGCGCAATTCTCCCGCGTGTTGATGCGGAACCTGGCGTCAATGCAGGGAATATGCGTTTCGGCCACGCCTTCGAACGGGGGCTGCCGCTTGGACGCATCGGCTCGCTCGAGGTCAGGCTTGCGCGCGGGCCGGAGGAAATCGCGGCCGCACAGGAAGTGCGCTACCGCGTCTTCCATGAAGAGCTCGGAGCGCGCTCGACAGCGGCTGCCGCGCTGGACAGACGCGACGCTGACCGCTTCGATGACATCTGCGACCACCTTCTGGTCTTCGATACGTCACTTGCCGGCCCCGAACTCAGCCGCGTCGTCGGCACCTACCGACTGTTGCGCGACGAACTGGCTTATGCGTCCGGCGGGTTCTACTCCAGCGATGAATTCGAGCTTGATTCGCTGGTTGTTCGCCAGCGCGGCAAGCGTTTTCTGGAACTCGGCCGCTCCTGCGTACTGCCCGAATACCGCTCCAAGCGCACCATCGAGGTGTTGTGGCAGGGCATCTGGGTCTACGTAACCCACCACGACATCGACGTGATGGTCGGCTGCGCCTCCTTCCACGGCACGGTGCCGGCGGCTCACGCACAGGCGCTTTCGTTCCTGGAACATGAATGCCGTCCGGCTCCCGAATGGGACGTGAGGGCGCGGCCCTCGCGCCGTGTCTCGATGGATCTGATGCCCAGGGAGGCCGTCAATGTGCGCACTGCGCTCACCGGCATGCCGCCCTTGATCAAGGGCTACCTGCGCCTGGGCGCCAAGGTCGGCGATGGCAGCGTCGTCGATTACGATTTCGGCACAACGGACGTCTTCATGATCCTGCGTGTGGAATCGATTTCGCCGCGCTACATCAATTACTATGGCGCAGAGGCCGAACGATTTCTGGCGTGAGAGGCCAGCACGCCTGACCGGCCGCCGGTCCGATCGGCGCGGCGGCTATGCCCCGTACCTCGGCTCAAACACTATCTGTCCGGTGATTGACCCTCACGCCGCGTGAGGGCTTACCACCCATGCCTGGACAATTGGAACGGCAATGAAATCGCACACCGTAAAACAACTGGCGAAGCTTGCTGGCGTTTCCGTGCGCACGCTTCACCACTACGATGAGATCGGCCTGCTGAAGCCGGCTCATGTCGGCGAGAATGGCTATCGCTACTATGGCGAAGAGGAACTGCTGCGGCTGCAGCAGATCCTCATCTACCGCGAATTGTCGATCCCGCTTGCCCGGATAGGCCAGGTGCTCGACGCACCTGATTTCGACCGCCTGAGCGCGCTGCGGGAACAGCGGGAACATCTGCGCGAGCAGTGGGCCCGCTATGCCGGAATGCTCAGTACGGTCGAGAAGACAATCGCAAAGCTCAAAGGAGAATGCACCATGAAAGACGCCGAGCTTTACTCCGGCATCGTATCGCCGGAAACGCAGGCCGCTCACGAACAGTGGCTGATCGAGAAATACGGCCCGGACATGGAGGTCGCCATCGAAGACGCCAGGCCTGCCGTGGAGCAGGCGTCGGACGCCGCTCGTGCTACGATGATGCAGGAGCTCAGGGAGATCGAACAGGCAATTGCCGACGCAATGCAGTCAGGCCTGCCGCCTCAGGCGGCCGCCCTGGACGAGATTATCGCACGCCATCGTGACTGGGTGGCCAGAAGCTGGCGGAAGGACTGTTCGCTGGAGGCATATTCGGGGCTGGCGGATATTTACCTGCATCCCGATTTCCGAAATCGGTACGAAGCGATTGCGACGGGTCTGACCGATTACCTGACGTCTGCAATGAAGAGCTGGGCGGCCAGACAGGCTTAAGCTTGCGCCGCGTCGGCACCGGGTACGGCCGGAACAGTACCGCGGCGGCTACAGACAGGCGGTCTGAGGCAGCGACATTCATGGCCCTACTTTGTTCGAGGGCTATTCAGTCATCGCCGAATCTGAGCCGCCTCAAAGGTGAAAATTCTGCAACCGGGTCTAGACTCGCTTGCAGAATTTTTGAGCTCACAGCTTGCCCGAGACCACGTAGCGCAGCGCCCGCGCCACCTCTTGCGGCGTGCGCGCAACGGCGTTGGCGGCGGCATCGACCTCCTTCAGCGCATGGTCGAATTCCGGTGGCTGCAGAACGATGATCGGCTTGCCGAGCGCCGCCGCATAGCCTGCATCGAATGCCGCGTTCCACTGTCGGTATTTCTCACCGAAACAGACGACCACAGCGTCGGCGCGTTCGAGGCCGGTCCGTGTGCGCACGGCGTTCAGAAGCGCGCCCTTACGGTCGTGCCAGAACTTGTCGTTCTCGGCGCCGAATATCTCGACACCGCAATCGTCCGAGGCGTCATGGTCGGTCACGGGTCCGTACCAATCGATATCGAGCCCCTTGCATGCCTCGATGATCGTCTCGCGCCAGTCGGTGTGGATTTCGCCTGCCAGATAGACGTTGAGCTGCATTGTTTCTGCCTTCGGTATGCGTGTGTTTTGCCTGCGCGTCACGCGCCGGCGTTGTAGGCCGCAATCGCCGCCATGTTGACGATGTCGCTGTCCTTGGCATTGAGCGACACGATCTGCACCGGTTTGTTGAGCCCGACGAGCAGCGGCCCGATGACGGTGGAGCCGCCCAGCTCCTGCAGCATCTTTGTCGAGATCGATGCCGAGTGGAAGGCCGGCATGATCAGCACATTCGCCGGGCCCGACAGGCGGCAGAAGGGGTATTGTTGCAACAGCCTCGGATTGAGTGCGACGTCGGCGGCCATGTCGCCGTCATATTCGAAATCGACGCGGCGCTGGTCGAGGATCTTCACCGCTTCCTGCACGCGCTCAGAACGTTCGCCCTGCGGGTGGCCGAATGTCGAATAGGCGAGCAGCGCGACGCGTGGCTCATAACCCATGCGGCGTGCGAAACCGGCGGCTTCTTCGGCGATATCGGCGATCTGCACCGAGTTGGGCATGTCGTGCACGGCTGTGTCGGCAACGAGCACCGTGCGGCCGCGGCACAGCGCAATCGACACGCCGATCACCCGATGGCCGGGTTTGGCGTCGATGACGCGCCGCACATCGTCCAGCGCCGTGGAATAATTGCGCGTCACGCCCGTAACCATGCCGTCTGCGTCGCCCAGTGCCACCATGCAAGAAGCGAAGTGGTTGCGGTCGTTGTTGATCAGCCGCTGGCAGTCGCGAAACAGGAAGCCCTTGCGTTGCAAGCGCTCGTAAAGATGGTCCGCATAGATCTGGTTGCGGCGCGAAAGCCGCGCGTTGATGAACTCGATGCCGGGCTTGTTGAGATCGACGCCGGCATTGCGGGCGGTCTCCTTGATCTGCTCTTCGCGTCCGAGCAGGATCGCGGTGCCGAGCTTCTGGTTCACATAGGACACGGCGGCGCGCATCACCTGCTCTTCTTCGCCTTCTGCGAAAATGATGCGCTTCGGCTGACGCCGCACGCGCTCGTAGATGCGCTGCAAGGTAGATGCGATGGGGTCGCGCCGCGCCGAAAGCTCCTGCGCGTATTTCTCGAAATCGAGGATCGGCCGGCGCGCAACGCCCGAATCCATCGCTGCCTTGGCAACCGCGACGGGAATGGCCGAGATCAGGCGCGGGTCGAACGGCACCGGGATGATGTAGTTGGGACCGAATTTCGGCCGGTTGCCGCGATAGGCCGCCGCAACGTCGTCGGGCACGTCCTGCCGTGCCAGCGCGGCAAGCGCCTCGGCCGCCGCCACTTTCATTGCGTCGTTGATGGTGGTTGCACGCACATCGAGCGCGCCACGGAAGATGTAGGGAAACCCCAGCACGTTGTTGACCTGGTTCGGATAGTCCGACCGGCCGGTCGCCATGATGGCGTCGGTGCGGATTTCGGCCACTTCCTCCGGCGTGATTTCCGGATCGGGATTGGCCATCGCGAAGATGATCGGATTCTTGGCCATCGACTGAACCATGGCCGTGGTCAGCGCGCCCTTGGCCGACAGGCCGAAAAACACGTCCGCGCCGTCCAGCGCATCGGCAAGCGAACGCGCCTTGGTCTTGACCGCATGACCGGACTTCCACTGGTTCATGCCGTCCTTGCGGCCCTGGTAGATCACACCCTTGGTGTCGCACAGGATGACGTTTTCGGGCGGCATGCCCATGGCCTTGACGAGTTCGATACAGGCGATGCCGGCAGCGCCCGCGCCGTTGCACACGAGCTTTGTCGTCTTGATGTCGCGGCCGGTGATTTCGAGCGCGTTGACAAGGCCGGCCGCGGCGATGATCGCGGTGCCGTGCTGGTCGTCGTGGAAGACCGGAATATCCATCAGTTCGCGCAGCTGCTGCTCGATGATGAAACACTCGGGCGCCTTGATATCCTCCAGATTGATGCCACCGAACGAGGGACCCAGCAGCTTGACGCAGTTGATGAAGGCTTCCGCATCTTCGGTATCGACTTCGAGGTCGATGGAATCGACATCGGCGAATCGCTTGAACAGCACCGCCTTGCCCTCCATCACCGGCTTGGAGGCGAGCGCGCCCAGATTGCCGAGGCCCAGTATGGCGGTGCCGTTGGAAATGACGGCAACGAGGTTGCCGCGCGTTGTATAGTCGAACGCTCGCGACGGATCTTCGGCGATCGCCTTCACCGGGACCGCGACGCCCGGCGAATAGGCCAGCGACAGGTCGCGCTGCGTCGCCATCGGTTTGGTCGGGTTGACCTCGAGCTTGCCGGGCCGGCCGGAAGCGTGAAATTCGAGGGCCTCTTCGGTGGTGACCGACGGGCCTTCGGCGTCCTTGATGTCTTTAGCTGGCATTTGGGAAGGTACGAATCCTGAGCGCGATTTGATGTTTGTGTTGGTCTTTTTGTGGAGGTTTGTACGTCAACCGTCTTTAACGCTACACTTTTGCTCGCCGAAGCGCCAAGCAGGAATGGCTCTGGTCGAGGAAATTCCACTCCGTGAACGACGAAACGCCCATCCGCCGCAAGACTGAAGGCGCAACGCCTGCTCCGCTGTCAGCTGTCGGCGCCACGCCGATGATGGAGCAGTATATCGAGATCAAGGCCGCGAACCCGGATTCGCTGCTGTTCTATCGTATGGGTGACTTCTACGAGCTGTTCTTTCACGACGCGGAAGTGGCGAGCCGCACGCTGGGCATCGCGCTCACCAAGCGCGGCAAACATCAGGGCGAGGACATCCCGATGTGCGGCGTGCCGGTGCATGCTGCCGACGACTATCTGCAGAAGCTGATCGCCGCCGGCCATCGGGTCGCCGTGTGCGAACAGACGGAAGACCCCGCCGAGGCCAGGAAACGTGGTTCGAAATCGGTCGTGCGCCGAGATGTCGTGCGGCTTGTGACACCGGGCACGATCACCGAGGAGAAGATTCTTGCGCCGGCCGAGGCCAACACGCTGATGGCGCTGGCACGGGTGAAGGGCACCGACGACGGCGGTTTCGCGCTCGCCTGGATCGACATTTCGACGGGCGCATTCCGGGTGATGCAGAGTGCGGCCGACCGGCTTCTGTCGGACATTCTGCGCGTCGACCCGCGTGAGTTGATACTGGCCGATGCGGTGTTCGCCGACCCCGAACTCAGGCCAGTCTTCGACGTGATTGGCCGCATCGCGGTGCCGCAGCCGGCGCCGATGTTCGATTCCGCTCTCGCCGAAAGCCGCATTGCGCGTTTCTTCGGTGTCGCGACGACCGAGGGCTTTGGCACTTTCGCTCGTGCCGAGCTCGCCGCGATCGCTGCAGCGATCGGTTATGTCGAGAAAACGCAGATCGACGCCCGTCCGCCGCTGGAGCGCCCCGCGCGCGAAGACGCCGCGGCTTCGCTTTTCATCGACGCGGCGACTCGGGCCAACCTGGAACTCATGCGCACTTTGTCGGGCGCGCGCGAAGGCTCGCTCTTCGCCGCAGTGGATCGCACGGTGACGGGCGGCGGCGCACGGTTGCTCGCCGAGCGCCTGACGGCGCCGTTGACCGACCCCGATGCCATCAATGCACGTCTGGATGCGGTTGGCTGGTTCGTCGAGGAGAGCCGAATCCGCGAGGCGCTGCGCGTCTCACTGAAGGCCGCACCCGATATCGCCCGCGCCCTGTCGCGGCTGGCGCTGGGACGCGGTGGCCCGCGCGACCTTGGTGCGCTGCGCGCGGGGCTGGGCGCCGGTGCGGAGGTCGCCGCGCTTCTGGACGGCGCGGAAGTACCCGCCGGCATTGCCGATTCGCTAGTTGATCTGCGGGCTGCGCCGCACGAGTTCGCCTCTCATCTCGACGCAGCGCTTGCCGATGAGCTGCCGCTCCTGCGCCGCGACGGCGGCTTCGTCCGCTCCGGTTACGATGCCGAACTCGATGAGGTGCGGGCGCTGCGCGACGAATCCCGCCGCGTCATCGCTGCGATGGAACGTGATCTGACCGAGGAAACGGGCATCCGCTCGCTTAAGATCAGGCACAACAACGTGCTCGGCTATTACATCGAGGTGACGGCCAATCATCATGCCACGCTGACGGGAACCGACGAAGCGAAAGCACGTTTCATTCACCGCCAGACCATGGCCAATGCGATGCGCTTCACCACCACCGAGCTTGCCGGGCTGGAAACGAAAATCGCCAACGCTGCCGACCGGGCACTGACGATCGAACATGGCGTATTCGACCGGCTGGTGGCGGAGGCAACAGCCTGCGCCGACGCGATCCGCAAGGTGGCTACCGCGCTTGCCGTTCTGGACGTGGCCTCCGCACTTGCAGTGCTGGCCGAAGCTGACGACTACCGCCGTCCGACCGTGGACGCCAGCCTGACATTCGACATCGACCAGGGCCGTCACCCGGTCGTGGAACAGGCGCTGCGCAGGCAGCTTGCCGATCCCTTCGTGGCCAATGACTGCGATTTGTCGCCTCGGGGCGGGGCGGCAAACGGGGCGATCTGGCTGCTTACAGGCCCGAACATGGGCGGCAAATCGACCTTCCTGCGCCAGAACGCGCTGATTGCGGTGCTTGCGCAGGCCGGGTCCTTCGTGCCGGCCAAAAGCGCGCATATCGGCGTGGTCGACCGGCTGTTCAGCCGTGTTGGCGCTTCCGACGATCTGGCCCGCGGCCGCTCGACCTTTATGGTCGAGATGGTGGAAACGGCTGCGATCCTCAACCAGGCTGGCGAGCGCTCGCTGGTGATACTCGACGAGATCGGCCGCGGCACTGCAACCTTCGACGGGTTGTCCATCGCCTGGGCGACGGTGGAATTCCTGCATGAGAAAAACCGCTGCCGCGCGATCTTCGCGACACACTTCCACGAAATGACCGCGCTTGCCGACAAGCTCGACCGGCTTGCCAATGTGACTATGCGGGTCAAGGAATGGGAAGGCGAAGTGGTGTTTCTGCATGAGGTGGCGAAGGGTGCCGCCGACCGCTCCTACGGCGTGCAGGTGGCGCGGCTGGCCGGCCTGCCGCAGCCGGTGGTTGAACGTGCCCGTGAGGTGCTGCACCGGCTGGAAGAAGGTGAGGTGACTGGAACGACAGCTTCGCTGGCCGACGATCTGCCGCTGTTCAACGCGGCTGTTTCGCGCGAGCCGGCGAGGCGGCAGGAGCACGACGGCTTGCGTGAGGCCCTGTCCGCGCTCAATCCCGACGAGATGACGCCGCGCGAAGCGCTTGAGGCGCTCTACCAGTTGAAGGCAGCCTCGAAATAGCCGCGCGCTGGCCCCATATCGCAGCGCGTCGATTGGCGTTATAGAAGCCGCCGACGCAATGACCTGAACATATGGCCAAAGTTCCCCTCAAGCTCGAACTGATCGTTGACCGCGCTGCGCTGCGTGAAGGCCTGTCGGCAATTGCAGCGAAACATGGCGGCGAGGGCGGCGGCACGGAGGCGCGCGCCGAAGTTGTCGAACTGATCAAGGTTACACTGGCGGAGGGCCGAGCGACGGCCGAGCGCTTGCTGGGCGAAGATGGCGGCGGCACGGCCTGTGCGGCGCGCCTTTCCCATTTGATGGATGAGATCATCGCCGCGCTTTACGAATATGCGGCGGTGCATGTTTACCGCTCACGCAACCCGAGCGCGGCCGAACGCATGGCGGTGGTCGCCGTTGGCGGGTATGGGCGCGGCACTCTGGCGCCGGGCTCCGACATCGATCTTCTGTTCGTGCGGCCTTACAAGCAGACGCCCTGGGGCGAGCAGGTCATCGAATACGTGCTCTACCTGCTCTGGGATCTCAGTCTGAAGGTCGGCCATGCAACCCGCAATGTAGATGAATGCGTTCGCCTGTCGCGCACCGACATGACGATCAGGACCTCCATTCTGGAGGCGCGCTTCATCTGCGGTGATTCTGACCTGAATGACGAACTTCTGGTGCGTTTCGACGACGAAGTGATGCGTGAGACCGGGCCGGAATTCGTGCAGGCAAAGCTGGCCGAACGGGACCAGCGCCACGAAAAGGAGGGCGAAAGCCGATATCTGGTCGAGCCAAACGTCAAGAACGGCAAGGGCGGGCTGCGCGACCTCCACACGCTCTTCTGGATAGGCAAATATTTCTACCGCGTGCGCGCCGCCAGGGAACTGGTCGAAAAGGGCGTGTACACCCGCAAGGAATATCTTCAGTTCCGCAAGGCGGAGGACTTTCTGTGGGCGGTGCGCTGCCACATGCACTTCCTCACCGGACGGGCGGAAGAGCGGCTGCATTTCGACATTCAGCGCGAGATCGCCGACCGGCTGGATTACCAGAGCCATCCCGGGCTGTCGGCGGTCGAACGCTTTATGAAGCACTACTTCCTGACCGCCAAATCGGTGGGCGACCTGACTCGCATTTTCTGTGCTGCGCTCGAGGAAGAGCAGGCCAAGCAGGTGCCGGGCTTCTCACTTTTTTCAAGTTTCTCGCGGCGGCGCCGCAAACTGGCCGGCACCTCCGACTTTCTGGTCGACAACCACCGGATCACGATTTCCGACCCTGGAGTGTTCGAGCGCGATCCGGTCAATCTGCTGCGGCTGTTCTGGCTCGCCGACAAGCATGGGCTGGAGTACCATCCCGATGCCATGCAGCTTGTGACGCGGTCACTGAAACTCATTGATCGCAATCTGCGCCGCGACGAGGAAGCCAACCGGCTGTTCATGGACCTTCTCGCGTCGGGCAGAGATCCCGAACTCAACATGCGGCGCATGAACGAGGCGGGCGTGCTCGGCAAGCTGATTCCCGACTTCAACAAGATCGTCGCGATGATGCAGTTCTCGATGTATCACCACTACACGGTGGACGAGCATCTGCTGCGCTGCATCCGCGTGTTTTCCGAGATCGAGCGCGGCGACGCTGAAAAAACGCACCCGCTTGCGCATTCGCTGATGCCGGACCTGAAGGAGCATCGCAAACTGCTCTACGTGGCGCTGCTGTTTCACGACATTGCCAAGGGCAGGCCTGAGGACCATTCCACGGCTGGCGCACGCATCGCGCGCCGCCTGTGCCCGCATATGGGCTTCAGCAAGCAAGACACAGAGACGATCGCCTGGCTGATCGAACATCACCTACTGATGTCGATGACGGCGCAAACGCGTGACCTGAACGACCGCAAGACAATCGAGGATTTTGCCAATGTCGTGCAGTCGGTCGAGCGCTTGAAACTGCTCCTTGTGCTCACCGTGTGCGATATTCGCGGCGTTGGGCCGGGCGTATGGAACGGCTGGAAAGGCCAGCTGCTGCGCACGCTCTATTTCGAGACCGAGCTGCTGCTGCGCGGCGGCTTTTCCGAGATGTCGCGCAAGGAGCGGGCCGAAGGAGCGCGCATGCGCCTGTCGGAAGCGCTTGCCGACTGGCCGGAAAAGGAACGCAGGCGCTACCTCAAGCTGCTTTACGAAAACTACCTGCTGACCGTCGAACTGGAAGATCAGGTGCGGCACGCAAACTTCGTGCGCGAAGCCGACAAGGAAAAGCGCACTTTGGCGACGATGAGCCGGCCGCTGACCTTCGAGGCGGTGACGGAAATCACCGTGCTTGCGCCCGACCACCCGCGTTTGTTGAGCGTCATCACTGGCGCCTGTTCGGCCGCTGGCGCAAACATCGTCGATGCCCAGGTATTCACCACAGCAGACGGGCGGGCCCTCGACATCATCCTGATCAATCGCGAATTCGACCTCGATGACGATGAACGCCGTCGTGCCGCACGTGTCGGCAAGCTGATCGAAAGCGTGCTTTCGGGCAAACGTTACTTGCCTGAAGTCATCAAGGAACGCTCCAGGCCGAAGCGCTCCACCAGAGCCTTCAGGGTCGAATCGCGGGTCGAGATCCGCAACACGTTGTCGAACCGCTTTTCGGTGATTGAAGTAACCTGCCTCGATCGGTCGGGCCTTCTCTCCGAGATTACCGGCAAGATTTCCGACCTTTCGCTGGATATCGCCTCGGCCCACATCACCACCTTCGGCGAAAAAGTCATCGACACCTTTTACGTGACAGACCTTACGGGGCAGAAACTGGAAAGCGAAACCCGCATGGAGGCGGTCAGGAAAGGTCTGCTGGAGACGTTGCGGGGCAACGCAGCGCCCGGTTCAGGCCAGTCGCGTGTTACGGAGGCCGCAGAATGAGCGCGGCGACATGAGCCTCATCACCAAATTTGCCAGCGTCGGCAGCGCTACAATGGCGAGCCGGCTGCTCGGATTCGTGCGCGAAGCCCTGGTCGCGGCGGTGCTTGGTGTCGGCCAGGTTGCCGACGCGTTCTATGCCGCTTTCCTGTTTCCAAATCTGTTTCGCCGCATCTTCGCCGAAGGTGCGTTCAACACCGCCTTCGTGCCGCTTTTCGCCAAGGAACTCGAAGGCGGCGGCATGGATGCGGCACGCAAATTCGCCGAGGATGTGCTGTCGGTGCTCATCACTCTGCTCATAGCGCTCTCGGCGCTCGCCATCATATTCATGCCCTTTCTTGTCGGGTCGGTTATCGCTCCGGGCTTCTCGGATACGCCGGAGAAGTTCGAACTCACTGTGCTGATGACGCGGATCATGTTTCCCTACCTGCTGTGCATGTCGCTGGTGGCGATGCTGTCGGGCGTCCTGAATTCCATGCGCCGGTTCTTCTTTGCGGCGCTGGTGCCGACGCTGTTGAATGTCATCCTGGTAGGCATTCTGCTCGTCGCACTGGCGACGGATACCGCGGCGCGCGAAACAGGGCTGTTCCTTGCCTGGGGTGTGCTTGCTTCCGGCATTCTGCAGCTTGTGCTGCTCGTGGCCGGCGTGCGGCGGCAGGGTCTTGCCCTGCGCCTCAAGCCCCCCGCGCTTTCGCCGGGCGTGAAGCGGCTGTTGATCCTGATGGGGCCGGCTGTTCTGACCGGCGGAATCATGCAGATCAACCTTCTCGTCGGCCGTATCATCGCATCCGCGCAGGATGGCGCCATAAGCCTTCTGAATTTTGCCGACCGCATCAATCAGTTGCCGCTTGGCGTGATTGGCACGGCGGTCGGCGTGGTGCTGCTGCCGGAACTTGCCCGTTCGCTGCGGGCAGGCGACGCCAGGGATGCCCTGCACCTCCAGAACCGCTCTCTGGAGTTTGCGCTCGCGCTCACGCTGCCTGCCGCCGTCGGCCTGATGGTGCTGCCGGGGCCGATAGTGAACGTGCTCTACGAGCGCGGTGAATTCACCGGCGCAGATACGATTCTGACGGCCGCCGCGCTCGCCGCTTTCGCGTCCGGCCTGCCGGCCTACGTGCTGATCAAGGTGTTCCAGCCGGGGTTTTTCGCCCGCGAGGACATGCGAACGCCGATGTGGTTTGCGCTGGCCACCGTCGTCGTCAATATCGCTGCCAGCCTGGCGCTTTTCCCCTATTACGGCCATGTCGCGATCGCGGCGGCATCGTCGCTCGCGGCGTGGGTGAATTTCCTGTTGCTTGCCGGCACATTGTGGCGGCGAGGCGATTTTCGGCCTTCTGCCGGTACCCTGCGCCGCGTTGCGCTTCTGGTGGCCGCCAGCGCCGCCATGGGTGCACTTGTGTTGGTTTCCGCCGATGCGATCGCGCCCTTTGTAGGCCATGCGCTGGTTGGCGTGCGGGTCCTCGCGGTTGCTGCCGTGATCCTGTGCGCCGCGGCTGCCTATTTCGTCATCGCCATTGGTACCGGCGCGATCGACAGGCGGGAACTGACCGGTCTTCTGCGCCGCCGGCGCAAGACGACTTGATTAGTGATTAGCGCTCGTTCATAAGCCGCGCACCGATTTTCGCCGCGCGCGAAACGGCCCTCCACAAGCCACGGGACATCATCCATGACCAGCTTCAAAGAACGCGTGTTCTCCGGCGTTCAACCGACCGGAAACCTACATCTCGGCAACTATCTCGGCGCCATTCGGCGCTTTGTCGCCCTGCAGGAGGATCACGACTGCATCTACTGCGTCGTCGACCTGCATGCGATCACACTGTGGCAGGAGCCGGCCGAGCTTGAAAAGGCAACGCGTGAAGTGACAGCGGCTTTCCTCGCCGCCGGCATCGACGCCAGAAAACACATCGTATTCAACCAGAGCCGCGTCGCGCAGCATGCCGAGCTTGCCTGGATATTCAACTGCGTCGCACGCATGGGCTGGCTGAACCGGATGACCCAGTTCAAGGAAAAGGCAGGCAAGGATCGGGAGAATGCCTCGGTCGGGTTGTTCGCCTACCCGACGCTGATGGCGGCGGACATCCTGGCATACCGGGCCACGCATGTTCCGGTTGGCGACGACCAGAAACAGCATCTGGAGCTCACCCGCGACATTGCGCAGAAGTTCAACAACGACTTCTCGGAGCGTATCGCGGAATTGGGTTTTGGTGTCGAGATGATGGTTGGCGAGGAAAAGGTGAACGGCTTTTTCCCGCTGACCGAGCCGTTGATCGAAGGCCCCGCGCCACGGGTGATGAGTCTGCGGGACGGTACCAAGAAGATGTCGAAATCCGACCCGTCTGACCTGTCGCGCATCAACCTGACCGACGATGCCGATACGATTGCCAAGAAGGTGCGCAAGGCGAAGACCGATCCTCAGCCGCTTCCGTCCGAACTGGAGGGCCTCGAAGGCCGACCCGAAGCCGAGAATCTCGTCACGATCTTCGCAGCCCTTGCCGATACCTCGCGCGCCGCGGTGATTTCGGATTTCGGCGGCAGGCAGTTCTCTGAGTTCAAGCCGGCTCTTGCCGAGCTTGCGGTAGAAAAACTGGCACCGGTCGCCTCCGAAATGCGCCGTATTTCAGCCGACCACGCCTATGTCGACGACGTGCTGCGCTCGGGTGGCGAGCGCGCCTCGGCCGAGGCCGAGGAAACACTGGCGATGGCGCGCAAGATTATCGGCCTTCTTGGGGACTGACCTGTCCTTCCTATGAGAGCCAGGCATCGGAGCAGCTTGCTGCGAGCCTGGACCGATGGCAGATTGGCCCGCCACGAGGAAAACTGACGAGGGGCGCTAATGGTATCCAAACGCCTGAGCAGGGAAGCCGGCCACCGGCGCAAGTTTCTCGCGATCATTGACGAAACCGAAGAATGCGAGCGAGCGGTTGCCTACGCCTCGCGGCGCGCCGAATCGACCGGCGGCGTCCTGATTCTGCTTTTTGTCATCGATACCGCTGATTTTCAGCAGTTTCTCGGCGTCGAGCAGATCATGCGCGAGGAGGCCCAATCGGTAGCCACTGCGGCTCTGGAACAGCATGCCAGCAAGGTCCGCGAGCGCGTCGGCATCGAACCGGAGATTGCAATTCGCGAGGGGTCGCGGGTGGAGGAAATTCACCGGCTGATCGAAGAGGATCAGGATATCGCGATTCTTGTCCTGGCCTCAGGCAATGCGAAAGAAGGGCCCGGTCCGCTCGTTTCGTCGATTGCCGGCAAGGCGGCGGCGTTTCCGATCCCTGTCACTGTCGTGCCGCAGAATTTGACCGACGAAGATATCGACAGCCTCGCCTGATGAGCGACGAGTGAAGCGCAAGGCGGGTTGAAACGCTGCCAGCTTGGGCCTATTTAGAACTATTCAAAAGAACCAGGAGGCGAAGGGTCCGCCATGTTTATTCAGACCGAGGCAACCCCGAATCCCGCGACGCTGAAGTTTCTTCCCGGCAAGGAAGTCATGCGGTCGGGCACAGCCGATTTTCGCGATGCCGACAGCGCCCGCAACACGTCCCCGCTGGCGGGCCGCCTTTTTGACGTGCCAGGCGTGACCGGAGTGTTTCTTGGCTACGATTTCGTGACCGTGACCAAGCAGGACGAACCCGACTGGCAGCATCTTAAGCCGGCCGTTCTGGGCGCGATCATGGAGCACTTCATGTCCGGCCTGCCGGTCATGGCCGATGGCACCGAAAACGACACCGCAGCTGATGAGGACTCGGAGTTTTTCGAGGACGAGGACAAGGAAATCGTACTCACCATCAAGGAGTTGCTCGACACGCGTGTGCGCCCGGCAGTGGCTCAGGATGGTGGAGACATCACCTTCCGCGGTTACCGGGACGGCACCGTGTTTCTGAACATGAAGGGTGCCTGCGCGGGCTGCCCGTCGTCGACTGCGACACTCAAGCACGGCATCCAGAACCTGCTTCGCCATTTCGTACCGGAAGTGCAGCAGGTCGAGCAGGTTGTCTGAAGCCGCGTTTTCAGCGGAGCAAGATCAGGCGCATCGCGGCGCACAAAAAAACCGGGCTCGAAGCCCGGTTTTTTGCATCAGGTCCGCCGCTCAGCGTTTGACGATGACCTTGGCGCCAACCTCTGCGCGGTTGTAGAGGTCGATGATATCCTGGTTGATCAGCCGGATGCAGCCGGACGACACGTTGCGGCCGATCGAATTCCATTCCGGCGAGCCGTGGATGCGATAGATCGTCGAGCCGATATAGAGCGCCCGGGCGCCGAGCGGGTTTTGCAGCCCACCGGGCATGTAGGCGGGCAGGATCTTTCCCTTGGCGCGCTCGCGTGCTCGCATGACGGCTGGCGGTGTCCAGCCCGGCCATTCGGCCTTGCGCGTAATACGATGCGTTCCCGACCAGGTGAAGCCGTCGCGGCCAACACCGATTCCGTAGCGCATCGCTTTACCTTCCGGCATGACGAAATAGAGGAACTTCTCGCCGGTATCGACGATGATGGTACCCGGCTTCTGGCTCGTTTCGTATTTTACCACCTGACGATGGTACTTCCGGTCAAGCCGGCTGACCGGAACCGAAGGAATCTGATAGCCCGCATCCCGCACGGTGCGGTAGCTTGACGTGAAAACCTGTCCGCTAGTGCAGCCGGCCAACGCGGTCGCAAGCCCCACAACGGCGACCGCCAGAATCGTTCTGATTTTCATGTTAAAATCCTGTTCCCCCGGCTGAAATGACCCTGATCCGATTCGGACCGTATTTTCGACAATATTGTTAATGCGAGGCTCCAGGTCGACCAAGTGAATAATCGCCGCCTAGCTGACGTGGCGGAACGAAGCAGGTTTGATATTGCAAATCGGCAACAGCTCACGGAAATGTGAGCCGCTTGTGGCCTGTTTCCTCGCATTTCTGCGTTCCGTGGCCACGTCAGGCAACGGCGGCGCAGGCCGCGTATCAGCGAACCGGTACCAGACGGGAGTCTAACTTGACCGAAATCGTCAACACAGCGCCGAAATTTGTGCGGGTTCTCAGCGGCGAGGCCCGTCCAGAAAGCAAATCGGTCGCGCTTTTGTTGGGAACGGCTGAAAGGGAAATGTTCGGGCTGGAGTTCGACGCAGGTGTTGCGCCCGCCGTCATTGCCGCGCTTGCAAGCCTTGTCGGCAAGGCTACCGAGCACCTGCCCGAGAACGAGCGGCCGTCATCCCAGGCGCTGCAGACAACCGGCATGACGTTCGGCCTCAATGAGCATGGCCAGCCTGGTATTATTCTGGCGCTTGAAGGCGGCGGCGAGATCGCGCTGGCGCTCACCCTTTCCGACCTGCCCATGCTGAAGCAGATGATCGAACAGACGCTGGACGCGGAAGAACTGGCGCGAAAACACTAGGGCCTGGGGATCTGGATCCGACTGTTCGGTGGGTTCAAAACAAGAACATTTTGTGGCATCGTCGCAGGATGCCGATTGTCTCTCCCTATGCCGCCAACCCGCTTGCCGACGGGCGCCAGTCCGACCGGGCCCTGCTCGTGCGCCGGGGCGTGCAGCGTCTGTTGGCTCAGACTGGTGCGGTCACGTTGCCGGAATTGTCGCTGAAAACCGGGCGGCGCGCTGACCTCGTTGGCCTCAGCCGGCTGGGCGAAATCTGGATCATCGAGGTCAAGTCCTCGGTCGAGGATTTCCGGGTCGACCGGAAATGGCCCGAATACCGCGCCTTCTGCGACCGGTTCTTCTTTGCCACCCATCCCGACGTGCCGGCCGAGATATTCCCGGACGATTGCGGCTTCATCCTGTCCGACGGCTACGGCGCGGAAATCCTGCGCGAAGCACCGGAGCACCGCCTTGCCGCGCCGGCACGCAAGGCGCTCACGCTGCGCTTTGCAAGGGCAAGTGCGGCGCGCATCACGGCCGCCGAAATGGCCGGCGTGCCGGTGGCGGCGTTGGAGGATGAAGGGGATTAGCCAATCGCCGGCAGGCTGATGGAAAACGACGGTTGGCGACCGCCGATGACACTGATTGCCTACCGCGGCGCCCGTTTCGCCAGAATGCGCTGCAGGGTGCGACGGTGCATGTTGAGCCGCCGCGCGGTCTCCGAGACGTTACGGTCGCACATCTCGTACACGCGCTGGATGTGTTCCCAGCGGACGCGGTCGGCCGACATCGGATTTTCCGGCGGGTCCGGGCGCTCGCCGGTATTGACGAGCGCGGCATAGACATCGTCGGCGTCCGCCGGTTTGGCCAGATAGTCGACGGCGCCGAGCTTCACCGCAGTCACTGCCGTGGCGATGTTGCCATAGCCGGTGAGGATGATGGTGCGTGCATCGCCGCGCTTTTCACGGATGGCCGCCACGACATCGATGCCGTTGCCGTCGCCCAGCCGCATATCGACCACCGCATATGCGGGCGCCCCGGCTTTCACCTTGGCCAGTGCCTCTTCGACGCTTTCTGCTGTATCAACGGCGAACCCGCGGCTTTCCATGGCGCGGGCAAGGCGCGACAGAAAGGGGCGGTCGTCCTCTACGATCAGCAGAGACCGGTCGGCGCCCAGCGCTTCGTCAGCGTTCGTATCCTGAGGCTCAGACATCGCAGTTTCTTCTTTTCCCTGCCGATAATGCGCATTTCGGGCCTGTTTAGCCAAATCTGACGCCAAGTCCAGCATTACGGGGCAATTGGCACGCTGACAAAATCGCTGCGCGGCCATTCCACCGTAACGACTGCACCCATCCCCGGCGCCGATGCGTTGGAGAATGCAATGGCGGCGCCGGACCGACCGAGCAGCGATTTCGCAATGAACAGCCCGAGCCCGAGCCCTCCGCCGGAACTCACGCCACTGCGGCGCGTAAGATAAGGCTCGCCGATCCGATCCATGACCTCGGCTGAGAAACCGGCGCCGTCGTCGGTGACCGAGATGGAGACCTTTTCAGCGTTCCATTCCCAGCGGACAACCACTGTGGAGCGGGCGAAATCGACCGCGTTTTCGACCAGATTGCCAAGCCCGTAGATGACGCCTGGATTGCGTTGGCCGATCGGTTCCGGTCCTTCGCAATGTCCTGGTTCAAGCCGCAGTTCGATGCCGAATTCGCGATGCGGCGCCACTGCTTCTTCGACCAGCGATGTGAGCGGCATGCGCGCCAGATGCGCTTCGCCTTCGGAGGAGAGGTTGGTCAGCCGCTTGAGGATTTCGCGGCATCTTTCGCTTTGCGACCGCAGCAGGCTGACATCTTCCTTGAACCGAGGGTCGTTCGCGAGCGCGCGCTCCATTTCCTTTGCCACCAGCGCGATTGTGGCAAGCGGTGTGCCGAGCTCGTGCGCCGCCGCCGCGGCCAGCCCGTCGAGTGCCGAAAGGTGCTGCTCGCGCTGCAGCACCAGTTCGGTCGCGGCAAGCGCATTGGCGAGCAGCCGCGCCTCCTCGGCGACGCGATACGCATAGATGCTGGTGAACGCGATCGAGGAAACCACTGCCATCCACACCCCGGCAATGAAAACGAGCGGCATGATGAGCTGGGTGCCGGGATACCATGGGATCGGCAGATGGAAGAACGCAAGCACGGTTGTGGCGGCAACAACGATGCTCCCGAGCAGCGCTGTATAGTTGCGCGGCAGGGACGTTGCCGAGATGACCACCGGAACCGCCATCAGAACCGCGAACGGATTGGTCAGCCCGCCGGTCATGAACAGCAGGCCGCCAAGTTGCAACGCATCGAAAGTGAGGATGCCAAGGGCGGCTTTCGGCTCCAGCCTGTGGGTCGCTGCGTAACGGAACGAAAGAAACAGGTTGAGCCAGGCGGAACTGGCAATCAGCGCCAGGCAAAGGCCGACCGGCAGCGGAAAGCCGAGTCCGAAGGCAACCGCGAGCACGGTCACCGTCTGGCCGATTACGGCCAGCCACCGCAACCGGATCAGCGTGTTCAGCCTGAGCCGGTAGACGGTAGACGGATCGGGTGTCGAAACCTCGTGGGACATTTGCCTGTTATGCGACTGTATGGTCGCGCGGCCAAGCTACGGAACGCATTTTGTCCAGGGACGGTGCTGCAGCTTCGAATTTTTTGCTCCACCGGCGACCTTTCCCGACAGGGTTATCTGCGCGGTTTGGCGCGGCTGGTGGCTTGAGCATTTGCCGGATCTTCCGGCCAATCATGCTTGGGATAGCGTCCGCGCATCTCGGCACGCACGTCTTTCCATGAGCCTGCCCAGAAGCCGGGCAGGTCGCGCGTGGTCTGCAAGGGCCGGTGCGCGGGTGAAAGAAGCTCCAGGGTCAGCGGCACGGTTCCGTTTGCGATGGCCGGGTGCGTCTCAAGGCCGAAGAGCTCCTGAACCCGGATTGCGAGCACCGGGTGATCGCCCGCGTAGTCGATCTGCAGCCGGCTGCCCGACGGCGCGTCGTAGTGTGTCGGTGCCAGTTGGCGGAACCGGCTGTGCTGTCCTGCGGGAACAAGTGCGGCAAGCGCCTGCTCGACGACGCTCGAGCCAATGCGGGCAAACGAAGCCTCGCCGGGCAGAAACGGCACAAGCCAGCTATCGAGAGTCGAAACGAGGGCATCGTCGGAGACGTCGGGCCAGGGGTCGCCGATTCCGCGATGTAGCCAGCCAAGCCGGGCGCGCAGCGTCCTGGCTTCTTTGCTCCAGTCGAGCAGGCCAAGCCCGTGTTCACTGAGCGCTTCAGCTATTGCGGCGTTGGCTTCTTCGCCGCCAGGCGCAGGCAAGGGCCGTTCGCCCAGCGTGATGGCGCCAAGGCGCTCGCTCTGCCGGGTGCGAACGGCGCGTGCTTGACGGTCGTAGAATGTGGTCGTCGTGCATTCTATCTGGTCGCCCAGCACCGAACGGATCTCGACTTCGCCGGTCGCTGCTGCGGCGGTGACGCGGGCGTTCTTCGCGCCGCCCTGCAAGTCGGCGATCACGAGCCACTCCCGGCGGGCAAGCGCGGACATTTCGTCCAGCATCGCGCCACGGCCATTGGCAAGCACATAATGGCCTGTCGCGCCGCGCGATCGCGCGATCCGGTCCGGCCAGGCGTGGAGGAGGAGTTCGCCGGCGCTTTTTCCTTCCTCCCGCACCTTGGGCGCGACTTCCCCCATAAATGGGGAGGCGGCCAGACGCGCCAGCCGCTCGGCAAGGCCTTTTGCAGCTTTGGCGCGCGGCGAGCGGTCGCCATGAAAGCGCGTCAGCCGGTGCTCTAGGTCGGGATCGTTGCCGCCAAGCCCACGCTCGGTGAGGAGCACTGCAAGCTCCGCTGCTTGCCGTGCCGAGCCGGTCTTCGCTGCCTCTGCCACCATGTGGGCAAGTCGCGCCGGCAGAGCCAGCCCGCGCATCGCGTTCCCCGTTTCGGTGATGCGGCCGTCGGCGTCGATGGCCTGGAGCCGGCCAAGCAAGGTGCGCGCCTCGGCGATTGCCGGCGCCGGAGGTGTGTCGAGAAAGGAGAGCGTGGCCGGATCGGCAATACCGAATGCAGCGCAGTCGAGCACAAGGCCGGTCAGGTCCGCCTGCAGGATTTCCGGCGGTGTGAATGCAGGCAGCGCGGCGGTCTGCTCCTGCCGCCAAAGCCTGATCGCGATACCCGGCTGAACGCGTCCCGCGCGTCCTGCGCGCTGATCGGCCGATGCGCGTGAAACGCGTACGGTTTCCAGCCGCGTTATGCCGCTTGCCGGTTCGTAGCGTGGCAGACGGGCAAGCCCGCTGTCGATGACAATACGCACATCCTCGATGGTGATCGAGGTTTCGGCGATAGCCGTGGCGAGCACGATTTTGCGGCGTCCGTCCGGCGCGGGCCGGATCGCGGCATCCTGCGCCCCACCTTCCATTGCACCGAAGAGCGGTGCGACGTCGACATTGGCCGGCAGCCGCCCGGCGAGCGCTTCGGACGTACGCTCGATTTCACGCTGGCCTGGCAGGAAAGCGAGCACGCCGCCTTCCTCCTCCGCGATTGCGGTACGGATCGCGCGCGTCATCGCTGCTTCGATCGCTTCCCCGGCCAGGCGTTCGTCGTGGCGAATGTCCACGGGAAAGCTGCGGCCTTCGCTGGTGATGACAGGAGCGCCGCCCAGAAGTTCGGCGACGCGGGCGCCGTCGATCGTCGCCGACATGACCAGCAGCCGCAAATCGGGCCGCAGGCCGCCCTTGATGTCGAGCGCCAGCGCCAGGCCGAAATCGCCGTCGAGCGAGCGTTCATGGAACTCGTCGAAGATCAGGGCGTTGATTCCGGTAAGCTCCGGATCGTCGAGGATCATGCGCGCCATCACGCCTTCGGTGACGACCAGGATGCGCGTGCGCGCCGAAACCTTGCGGTCGAGCCGCATCGCGTAGCCGACAGTCTCGCCCGGCTTTTCGCCAAGGAGATCGGCCATGCGTCGGGCGGCTGCGCGGGCAGCCAGCCTGCGCGGCTCCAGCAACACGATCATGCCGCCGCCGAGCCAGGGCGCACCGAGCAGATGCAGCGGCACCAGTGTGGTTTTGCCTGCACCCGGCGGCGCGACGAGAACGGCTTGCCCGTTATTGTCTAGCGCTGCCGCAAGCTCGGGCAACGCCGCCGAAACAGGGAGATGGGGCAGGGCCATCGCGCTCAGCCGCCGAGGCGGATTACATTTCCGCCTGCCGCGGCAGCGTCGGCCTCGTCATGCGTCACCAGAAGTGTCGGCAGGCCGCTCTGCCTTGCTTTGGAAAACACCAGGTCGCGCATTTGCTGGCGCAGTTCCGCATCAAGCTTGGAAAACGGTTCGTCGAGAAGCAGGGCGCGCGGTTCCGCTAACAATACGCGGGCCAGTGCGACTCTAGCCTTTTGCCCGCCCGACAGCGTATCGGGATCGCGGTCTTCGTAGCCGGCGAGTTCGACACCTTCCAGCGCACGGCAGGCGATGTCGCGCCGCCTGACGCGCCCGCTGATGGTGGCGGGAATTGCAAAGGTCAGATTGCCGGCGACGGTCATGTGCGGAAAAAGAAGCGGGTCTTGAAACAGGATGCCGACATGGCGGTCTTCCGACGCAACCGGAGTCAGATCCTCGTCATCGATGAAAACCTGACCCGAAGCCTCGAATGCCGGATCGAGAAACCCGCCGATAAAGGCCAGCAGCGTCGATTTGCCGGAACCCGACGGCCCCATCACGGTAAGCACCTCGCCGGGGGCGATGGTGTGGGCGATCGACAGCAGCGGCGCGCCGTTCAGCGAAATGCGAATATCGTCGAGCCTCAGCCCTTTGCCGTCCAACGTATACTCTCCGCAGCTTAGGCCCGCATTGCGCGAAAACGCCGGAATAGCAGCGCTGGAACCAGCGTTGCAATGGCGAAGCCGGCCAGCGGCAGCAGCATCTGCAAAAACGCGTAGACACCGATTACGCGCCGGTTTCCGCCCGACGCCAGTGCTACGGCCTCGGTGGTGATGGTTGGCAGACGGCCGGCGCCGACCAGCAGCGTCGGCAGATACTGGCCGATCGAGACTGCGAAGCCCACGGCCGCGGCCGTCAGGATGGCGCGCAGCAGCATCGGCGCGCGAATGCGCCACAGCGTCGTGTTGCGCGATTTTCCAAGGCCGGCGGCAATCGCCTCGTAGCGCCGGTCGAAAGCGCGCCAGGGGTCCGAAAGCGACAGGAACACATACGGCAACACGAACACGACATGCGCGAAGACAAGCGCCGGCAGGCTCGCCACAGTTCCGGACAATACGAAAAGCAGCTGCAGTCCGAACAGGAAGGCCACTTGCGGCACCACAAGTGGTAGATAGATGAGCGGCAGAGCGAAGCGCGAGGTGCGCCTGCCGGTCGTATCTTCCCGAACCAGGCACATCATCGCCAATGCAACCGCGATTGCGGTAGCGCACACCGCGACGATGCATGTGGTGACCAGTGGACCCGCCATGCGCGGCGCCGCACGCATCCAACTTTTCAGCGTCACGCTATCGGGCAAGGTATCGGGAAACTGCCAGAGCCCGGCGATCGACCATATGGCGAGCGCGCCAAGTCCTGCAAACACCGTGCCCGCCGCCAGCGCCATCGTCCACAGAACCGCCAGGCGCAACCATCGATCACGGCGGAGACTGTAGCCGGCCTGCGCCATCAACTGTATCAGCGGTCCGAGGGTTTTCTCGACGGCGATCCACGTCAGGATCGCCGCCACCGCGACGCCGAGTTGCAGCAGCGCTCCGGCGGAGGCCAGGAATCGCATGGAAATCTCGGGGTCGTTCATCCATCCTGCAAGGCGAACCGCCAGCGTGCCCGGCAGCGTCGGCCCGAGGATCGCGGCGACGTCGACCACCGATGCCGAGAATGCGATCACCGCCAGCACCGCGAGCCTGATCTGGCGGTAGATCTGCGGCCAGCTCGCATAGATGAATCCGGCAATGCGGCCGTAACCAAGCAGCGCGGTGATTTTGCGTGTCCGCTCAACCGGTACCTGCGGCAGGGCTGCAAGTGTGACGAGAAGAAGGAAAGGCACTTCCTTCACCACCAGCCCGGCGATCAGCGACAATGCCGCTCCGTCATTGACGATAATGGCGTCAGGAGGCCGGTCCCAGCCGGTCAGCCATGGCGATGCGAGGCGTGACAGTACCCCTGAGGGCGCGATCAGGAAGGCGAAGCCGAAGGCTGCAGCTGCATGCGGCACCGAAAGCAGTGGCGAAACGAGATGCTGGATGGTCGCGAAGGCGCGCGTGCCGGCCCAGGCGGCGACAAACAGCATAACCAGGAGGAGCGATATCGCCGCGGCGGCGACACCAGTGTAGTAACTCATCCAGGCCGAGCGCCAGATGCCTGACTGCGCGGCCAACTCCCCGAACGGTTCGAAGCTGAATGTGTCGCCGCCGAGCGCCGGCAGATAGCCGAAGGCTGGGAGCAGCGTTCCGGCCAGCCCGGCGAGCACCGGCCCGGCAAGCAGCAGGATGGTGAGCGGTGGGCCGAACCTTGCGATCATTGTTTCGGAGAGGAGCGCAGCAATTGCAGCTGGCCGCTAGTTCGCCACCCCGTAGCGGCGCTTCCACTCCGTCTCCAGCCGATCCATCCAGGTCGGATGCGGTTCGTCCAGCGCGGGCCCCAGCTCGTCCGGCGCCAGCGTCGCAATGCCGAGATCGAGGGCGTCGAACCTCGCCCTGTCCTCGGCGTCGAGTTTTCCGATATTGAGCACGGTGGGGTCGCCCCATATCCGGGGGTCCTGCTTGTGTGCCTGCGCCTCCGGCGAGATCAGGAAATTGGCGAGCACCAGCGCACCTGCCTTGGCGGCGGCGTTGTACGGGATCGCCACGAAATGCGTGTTGGAAAGCGTGCCGCCAGGGAATGTGAAGGACCGCACGCTGTCGGGCAGCTCGCCATTGGCGATGGCGCTTGAGGCTTCCGCCGGGTTGAAGGCGAAGATGATATCGAGCTCGCTGTCGGCCAGAAGCTGGCGCATGGCCGGGTAGTTCTGCGGATAGGCGCGACCGCTGCGCCACATCACCGGGTGCAGCTGGTCGAGATAGTCGAACAGCGGCTTCGTCACCGCGCCGAACTCTTCCTCAACTACGGGCTTGAGCAGTGCCGGCCTGTCGGCGACCTTTTCGCTCAGCACCTGCTTCAGGAATGACGATCCGATGAAGTCCGGCGGCTGGGGATATGAGAAGCGGCCGGGGTTGGCTTTGGCCCATTCGAGCAGACCGTCGGCCGATTGGGGCAGCTCATCGGCGTCGGTGCGGGCGCTGTCGTAGAAGAACACGAGCTTCGCCATGCCCCAGGGGCTTTCCTGTCCGTCGGTTGCGATGGTGAAGTCGGTCAGGATTGTCTGCTTGTTTTCGATATCGACATAGTGCCAGTTGGGCAGCTTTGTCGCCCATTCGCCGCCGAGCAGCAGCTTCTGCCGCTTCATGGAAGCGAAATTTTCGCCATTGATCCAGATGAGGTCTACCGTACCGGCGTCGTTGCGGCCGGCAGCCTTTTCGGCCACCACCTTGGCGACCGCATTCGCTGTGTCGTCCAGCTTCACATGAACGAGCTCGACACCGTAATCCTCCATCAGGCGGCCGCCTGCCCATTCGATATAGGCGTTGATGTTCTCCGACCCGCCCCAGGCATTGAAGTAGACTGTCTGCCCGCGGGCTTGCTCCACAACCGTTTCCCAGCTGGCCGGATCGGGCTCACTGGCGGGCGCGGATGTGGTCAGGCCGGCGAAGAGCGCGGCAGCGGCTAGCAATTTCTTCAAATCGAACCCCCTGGCAATAGAAAGTCGCCGCGATTGAGCATGGCGGTATGGAAGGGGTCAAATGAAACGGGGTACCGGCGCACTCAACATGGCGTGAAGGCAGCGTTACGCTTTCTGCCGGAAAAATTTGCGCTTGCCGGTCCGGCGGCTAGAATTGTCGGCCGAGTAGAAGCTGGTCAGGATAATGAGACGCACAGCCCTCCATGCATTGAGCCTTGCATTCCTCGTCGCACCGGCATCGCCGTCGCCGGCGCAGGAGCTTCCGCCCGTAGCCGTCTATGAAGCCATGCTCGAGGCCAACAGTGGGTCCGGCTGGGTTCAGTTCCGGGAATATGGAGGTCGCCAGCTGGTCTATTTCACGCCGCTGCAAACCATGCATTGCCGGCTTTCGGAGATTCGCTATTCGGTAAACTCCAACGCACTGGACAAGACGTTTCCACTGGTCGATTGCGTCAAGGCGTTACCCTTCAGCCTGCCGTCGGACGCCGGTCTGGAAGCGATCGCCATCGAACTTGCGCCTGGCGAAGCGAAGTCCGTGACCGTTCAGGTGGTTTGGTCGGATGGCTCCGAATCCGAGGTGCGCACATTCGTTCCCTGCGAGGGAGTCGGCGACCAGAGCTGCGCCCTGCCTGCTGACTGATCGGCACACAACACGTCGCCACCGGCCCCGTGCGCGGATTCGTCAATCTGTCACGCAAATCAACTAGTGAGATGCGAAGGGCAGGAACAGGAACCTATGCGCTACGCCATCTACTTCACACCACCGCAGAACGACCCTCTGACACGCGCCGCAGCCAGCTGGCTCGGGCGCGATCCCTTTGGCGGTCAGGTCGCACAACCACGCATGACCGGTGACCTGAGCGCGGAGGAGGTTGCTTTTCATACGGCAGCGGCACGGCGTTACGGCTTTCACGCGACGTTGAAATCGCCATTCACGCTGGCAGATGGCGAGACCGAGCAGGCGCTGCAAACGGCACTCGACCAGTTCGCTTCAACAGCCAAACCGGTGACGCTCCCGCGCCTCTCGCTATCGCGCCTCGACGGCTTTTTCGCCATCACACCCTTCGAGCGCTCTACCGAGCTTGACCGCTTGGCCGGGGATGTCGTCTCCGGCTTTGACGGTTACCGCGCGCCGATGACCGAGCGCGATATCCAGAGGCGAAATCCCGACCGGCTGACGCCTGATGAACTGAAGAACCTCTATCTGTGGGGTTATCCCTATGTGTTCGGCAGCTTTCGCTTCCACATGACGCTGACAGGTCGCGTCGCCGACGCTCAGTCCAACCGCGTGGAACATGCCATCCGCTCCTGTTTCGGCCCGCTGCTCGACGAGCCGCTCGAAATCGATGCGCTGACGCTGTTTGTCGAGCCTGAACCGGGAGCGCCGTTCATGGTACGATCGTCACACCTGCTTGGCGCGATGGCGCAGCTCGAAAATGCTTGAGGTCTCCTTGCCCCATTTTGCTTGCGAAGATCAGGCTGGCCCGGCCCACGGAGCGTCGGCGCATCTGCCGATTGGACCCGGCGTCTTCATTGCAGTCGTGGGGCCGAGCGGCGCCGGTAAGGACACCCTGATCAATCTGGCGCGGAACATGCTGCAAAATCGTCCTGCCGGGGCGGAGACGCAGTTTGCCCGCAGGGTGATTACCCGTGCAGCGGACGCTTCGGCAGAAGATCACGACACAATGGACGAAGCCGCTTTCGCGGCTGCCGAGGCGGCTGGGAGGTTTTCCGTGACATGGCGCGCGCACGGTCTGAGTTATGGGCTGCCCGCCGAAATCGACCGCATCATTGCCGACGGCGGTGTGGTGGTTGCCAACAGCTCGCGTGCGGCCCTTGCCGCGATTTCCGGGCGCTTCGAGAATGTCGTCGTGGTTCAGGTGACGGCGCCGCGCGACAAGCTGGCCGAACGCCTTGCTGCACGCGGGCGCGAAACGCGGGATGACATACTGGCGCGGCTGGAGCGTGCGACGCTGGTCGCCGACCTGCCCGGCTCTGTGATCGTTGAAAACAAGGGGCACCCCGGCGAAGCGGCGGGGAAGCTTATTGCAGTCATAGAAAAGGCGGCCGCAAGGGCCGCCCTGTCCGGACTGGTCTGAGAGAATCTACTCGGCTTCGTTCGCGTCGCTGGCGTTGAGCAGGCCGTATTTCTTCTCGCCGAGCTGCTCCAGCAACTCCAACTGCGTCTCGAGGAAGTCGATATGGCCTTCCTCGTCGGCCAGCAATTCCTCGAACAGCTTCATCGAAACATAGTCGCCCGCTTCATTGCAGATGTCGCGCGATTCCTTGTAGGAGGCGCGCGCATCGTGCTCGCCCGCGAGATCGGCTTCGAGAACTTCCTTGATGTTCTGGCCGACCCGCAGCGGACCCACCTTCTGCAGATTGGGATGGCCCTCGAGGAAGATGATGCGTTCGATCAGCTTGTCGGCGTGATGCATCTCTTCGATGGACTCCGCACGCTCCTTGGCGGCGAGCTTGCCATAGCCCCAGTCTTCGAGGAGCCGGTAATGCACCCAGTACTGATTGACGGCGCCGAGTTCCAGGAAAAGGGCCTCGTTAAGCCGCTCTATGACCTTTTTGTCGCCCTTCATTATTTCCCTCATGCTGTCTTCGAAGACCGCGCACGCGGTCAAGGAACGTTACGCTTTCCGCAGCTTCTTCGCCAAGTTCGCGATGAAAATCCTCGGTGACGCGGATGATGGTTTCAACCACATTGGGGAAGCAGCCGCAACAGCGGCCCCGCTTCTGGAGCGCGTGGTAAACCTTCGCCGGCACAATCAGGCCCCACGGGTCGGCGGCAAGCAGCGAACGGATCGTCTGTTCGATCTCTTTTTCCGTGATCAGATTGCAGTGGCAGATCAGCATCGGTGCGTTACCTGGGGCGCGTGCGCGCCGCGGCGGTTTCGGTCCAGACAGTGTGGGGCTGACATGTGGCAGCTCCGTGACATGGCCGGTCTTCCGACCATGCGCAGCGGGCCGGAAATATGGCTGCCCAGACGATTTGTCAATTCAACTTGAGAAAAATCCTTAACGTATCAATAGGTTAGAGAAGTTCTAAACTAGAGTGTTGCAGGCAGGTATCCCCGGAGCTACCTCGCCGGCAGTGCGGAAAGCATCGAAAAATAGAATCTGGTCCGACCAGATTTTGACGTATAGGATCGCATGCAATAGGAAGGCCGTGCCGGCGCTGTGGCGGCCGACTCTGGGAGGAAGCAAATGAACGATCAGACTGGTGCCAGCGAGAGGCTTGCCGTTCCATTCGATGTCGAGCGGCTCGACAGGCTGATGGACGAAGCCGGCATCGACGTCCTGCTCGCCACCTCCAAACACAATGCGCAATATCTGCTGGGCGGATACCGCTTCATTTTCTTTGTGGCGATGGATGCGATCGGTCACAGCCGTTACCTGCCGGTTGTCGCCTACGAGAAGGGCAGGCCGGAGCACAGTGCCTATATCGCCAACCGCATGGAGGGAGGCGAACATGTCAACCGTCCCTTCTGGCCGCCAACTCTGCATGCATCCTGCTGGAATACTGCGGAAGCCTCCGACCTGGCGGTCGAGCATGTAAAGAAGATCGGCAAAGAAAATGCCCGGATTGGCATCGAACCGGGTTTCATGCCCATCGATGCCTATCACCGCATCACCAGCAACCTGAAGGGCGCGACGTTTGTCGACGCAACCGGCGTGCTTGAACGGTTGCGCGCCATCAAGTCGACGGCCGAGCTCGCCAAGCTGAAACATGCCTCCGAGATGATCACGGACGCCATGCAGGCGACGATTTCCGCAGCGCGAGAAGGTTCCACCAAGGCTGAGATCATCGAGCAGCTGCGGCGCGAGGAAACCAATCGCGGGCTGCACTTCGAATATTGCCTGCTGACGCTGGGCGCGAGCCACAATCGCGCATCGTCGGACCAAGCCTGGAACGCCGGTGAGGTTCTCTCCATCGATTCGGGCGGCAACTACAACGGCTATATCGGCGACCTTTGCCGGATGGGCGTGCTCGGAGAACCGGACGCGGAGCTGGAGGATCTGCTGGCCGAAGTGGAGGCTATTCAGCAAGCCGCGTTCGCGCAGGTGAAGGCCGGTGCTATGGGGGGCGACCTCGTTGCGGCTGGTCAGCAGCGACTGAAATCATCGTCGGTTGCCGACTGTACGGACTTCTTCGCCCACGGCATGGGGCTGATCAGTCATGAGGCGCCGTTCCTGATGACCAACCACCCTGTCACTTATGAAGGGGTGGATGCATCCCGCCCGCTGGAGGCCGGCATGGTGCTTTCGGTTGAAACCACGATGCTTCATCCGACCCGAGGCTTTATCAAGCTGGAGGATACGCTTGCGGTAACCGCCGACGGTTACGAAATGTTTGGCGACCGCGGCCGAGGCTGGAACCGGGGAGGCAGCTAAAGCCGAGTCCGGCCGAAAGGGTTCCAGCGCGCCGTGCCGAGGCGGACGCGCTCGCGCGCCACGGTCAGCAGGCCGGAAAATGCAATCACCGCAAGGCCGGTTACGGACCATATGTCGGGCTGTTCGTCGAAGAGCAGTGCGCCCAGCAGCACCGCCCAGGCGATCTGCGAATAATGCGTTGGCGCCAGCTGGTTCACGGGCGCAAGCCGGATTGCACGCATGAGGAACATGTGCCCGGCGGCGGCACCGGCTCCCGCCACCAGCAGAATGGCCGCCTCGTCCAATTGTGGCGCCTTGAAGCCTGTCACCGTGGTTGCCGCGCCATTGAAGAGCACGGCGTAGAGAATGAGATAGCCCAAGATCGTGGTAGTGCGCTCGCGTTCCGCAAGCGATCTTTGAAGAATAATGCTGCACGCGCCCAGGACCGCCATCATCAGCGCCGCCCCATGCCCGATTTCGAGAGCACGGAAGCCGGGTCGAACGACCACGAGAACGCCTAGAAACCCGACGATCACGGCAGCCCAGCGCCATGGGCCGATCTGCTCCTTCAGAAGGACCATGGAGAGAATGGTGACGAAAAGCGGCGAAAGGAATGCCAGCGCGTAGACTTCCGCCAGGGGGATGGTTGTGAAGGCGTAGACTCCGGTCACGCCCGCTACCAGGCCGATTATGGCACGCGCCTGAACCGGTAGCGGGTGGTTCATGCGCCAGAAGTCGAGCCATCCCGCGCCCTCAGGACGTGTCAGGAGCACAAGCAGGCTGCCGGCGATCACCAACTGGGAGAAGCCGATCTGGAAAATCGACATTTCGCCGCCGAGTGCTTTTATGGCGGCATCGCTCCACGCAAATGTGGCATATCCGAACAGCGCCAGCAGGATGCCGTTTTTCATTTTTCAGGGTCCCGGGAGAGCCTGCTTGCCAGCGCGGCGCAGCAGCATTGATTTGCCGCTGCGCATATCGGAATTCGAACCCGATTGCATCAGCTAATCGGGCGGACCCGCGATCAGCCCCCGGCCGGAATTAGCCTGAAGTCCGGCTGTTCGCGCAACGCGAGTTCGGGTCCGGCTGGCGAATAGACCACGAAGAGTTGCATCGGCCCCGAACCGGTGTTCAGCGTCGAGTGGTAGCGGCTTTCAGGTACATAGATCGTGCAGCCCGGTCCGACCTCTCTGGTGATGGGGTTGCCGTTCTCGTCTTCCACCATCTGTTCGCCCGTGCCCGAAATCACGAAGATGATCTCTTCCGCGCCGGGGTGGTTATGCCGCGCATGGCCCTGGCCGGGTTTCACATCCACGACGCCGCCCGAAAAGCGCTGCGCGTCGTTCACCTCCGGTGCGACGGTAAGCGCGAGGCGGCCCCAGTCGAACCCGAACGCACTGACATCCTTCGGATAGACGAACATTTCCTTTTCGGTGCTCATACTTCTTCTCCCGGCTAGGCCTTCAACGGCAGGTTCTTGAAATCGGCGGTCTGCTGGCGAATGGCGGCTTCCGCGGGCAGGCGCTCCATGGAACTTGCGCCATAGAACCCGTGACACAGCTGGCAGTTCTTCAGCACGTAACCAGCATCGTCCGGCATCGAGATCGGGCCGCCATGGCAGATGACAATCACATCGTCGCGCACCTTGCGTGCCGCTTCCGCGATGGCGTCGATTTCGGCGACGCACTGGTCGAGTGATTTTGCCGAGGTTGCGCCGATCGAGCCGCCGGTTGTCACGCCCATATGGGCGACGATGATATCGGCGCCGGCTTTCGTCATCGCCACCGACTCCTCGGGGTTGAACACATAAGGTGTGGTTAGAAGGTCGATGGCGTTGGCTGCAGCGATCATGTCGACCTCCAGCCCGTATCCCATTCCGGTTTCTTCGAAGGACTGCCGCATCGACCCGTCGAACAGGCCGATTGTGGGGAAATTCTGCACACCGGAAAATCCCATCGCCTTCAGTTCCGCCAGAAACTGCGGCATCAGAACGAATGGGTCGGTGCCGTTCACGCCCGCAAGCACCGGCGTGTGCTTGACCACCGGCAACACCTCCACTGCCATTTCCTTCACGATCTCATTGGCGTTGCCATAGGCAAGCAGGCCGGCGGCGGAGCCGCGCCCGGCCATGCGGTAGCGGCCCGAATTGTAGATCACGATCAGGTCGATACCGCCGGCCTCTTCCGATTTCGCGGAAAGCCCGGTGCCCGCGCCGCCACCGACGATCGGCTTGCCTTCGGCGATCATCGTGCTGAAGCGTTGCAGGATTTCCTTGCGCGGGATTGACGGCATAAAGGGACCTCGTTGTCAGGCGATTTCTTTGAAGGCAGCGACTGCGGCCTCGGCAAATTCGGAATCGTTGATGTGAAGCGGCAGGCGGATGATGCGGCGCTTGTCCGTTGGCTGGATAGTCGTTTCCAGCGCCTGGAAGAGCGCGGCATCTGCGTCCAGATCGAAAAACGCGCCGCCTTCGATATCGAGTGCCGATACGCCCTTCTCAGGGATGAGAATCCGCATTGGTCCGCCGCACAGATTGAGCCGCTCTGCGATCCATGTGCCGATGCGCGCGCACTCCTCGGCAGAGGTACGCATCAGCGTCACGTTGGGATTGTGCTCGTAGAGCGTGCGGCCTGCATAATGCGCCGGCACGGTGTCCGGTGCCCAGAAATTGACCATATCGAGCGCGCCGACAGAGCCGACATAGGGAATGCCGGTGCGCGCAATCGCGCCGAACCGGTCTTCCGTCGCCGGCAGCACGCCGCCAAGCAGAAAATCGCAGACTTCCGTCGTGGTGATGTCGATGACTCCGGCCAGCATCGCGCTGTCGGCGAGCTTTTCCATTGTTCGCCCGCCGGTGCCGGTGGCGTGAAACACCATGCAGTCGTAGTCGCCGCGCAGCTTGTCGGCGATGGCCGTCACGCAAGCCGTGGTGACGCCGAACATGGTGAGACCAAGAGACGGTTTGTCGTCGGCGATTGGCGCCGGCGAGCCAGACATGCCTGCAATCGCCTGCCCGGCATTGTGCAGGATGACGCGGCTCAGGCCGTTCAGGCCGGCAATGTCAGTGACGGCCGGAACCATGATGATGTCGGAGACGCCGACATAGGGCGCGGTGTCGCCCGAGGCGAGCGTCGAAACCATCACCTTGGGGATGCCATAGGGCAGGCGGCGCATGCCTGCGGTGATGATCGCTGTGCCGCCGCCGCCGCCAAGGCCGATCATGCCATCGACATCGCGAAGCGTTTCGGCAAATGCGGCAAAGGCAGCCGACATACCGGCAACGGCTGTGCCGCGATCGTCGATGCCGAGCACGGCCGCAGCACCTTCGGCATGGTGTCCGGCGACTATGTCAGCGGGGACGTCGGCCGCGATCGCCGGCTTGCGTGTGCCGACATCGACGGTCGCAACTGATCGCCCTGCGGCGCGGATGACGCCGGCCAGGAATGCCATTTCCTCACCTTTGGTGTCAGCAGTGCCGACGACGTAGATGCGTCCCATCTCTGCTCCTCCCGGTTCGGCATCGACGCCAGTTGCAATTTTATGAGACGCGAGTATCATATTGATATGGCTGTCTCACGTCAACGAAGTGCCGGGCAGCCGCGCAAGGGGCCAAGCGCCCGGACGCGGCGGCTGATGCTGGAAACCGCGACGCGGCTGATGCAGGAGGGCAAGACGCCATCAGTATCGGAAGTGGCGGAGGCAGCGGAGGTTTCGCGTGCCACGGCCTACCGCTATTTCCCGAGTCAGGCTGCGCTCGTACATGCTGTCGTCGACGAGGCGTTGGGCCCGATCCTCGACTGGCAATCGTCCTCCGAGAACGTGGAGAGCCGCGTCGAGGAGCTGATCGGCACCTCGATGCCGCGTATCGTCGAATTCGAGGCGACCTTTCGCGCCGCACTCAAACTGTCGCTCGAGCCTGAGGCCGCGACTGGCAGCGGTGACGACGGTGAACCGCGGTTTACCCGCGGCCACCGCGTCGATCTGCTGCGCGATGCCGTGCGTCCGCTTGCCGGAACATTGCCTGCCGAGGATGTCGACAGGCTCGCTCAGGCGCTATCGTTGTTTTACGGCATCGAGATGCTCGTCGTGCTCAAGGACATCTGGGGTCTGGACGACAAGGCGGCCGTGGCGGTTATTGACTGGGCCGCTCGATCGCTGGTGCGGGCCGCGGCAGTGGCGACCCAATCTCGCTAAAGTGGATCGCCCAAAATTGGTTAGACCAGATTTGCAGGCCTGACGTGATTACACGGCCCTGCCAAGATAATGCGAGCAAATCGGCTTTAGATGAATTTTCTGCAGAAAATATACCGAATATCCGGTGCGCCGATAAAAATTGCCCTCCAGTTTCGTTGATTGGTGCCTTTGGAGGGGCTTGACGCACCCTGATATTTGGTAATACCAGATTGAGGGTGAAGAACAGAGTTGAATGGGTTCTGCATCCGATCGCGATGACAGGACCGGTTGAGGCGGATACGAAGCGGGAGGAATTGCTTCGGCAGTCGCCAAAAGACAGGGCCAGGGCTTAGCCGGCCGTGTTCACAAGGGAGGAAAGAACATGCGCAAGAAACTAACCGGCCTGCTCGCCGGTACCGGCTTCATGCTTGCCTGCGGAACGTCTGCGTTCGCGCAAGAGCTGACAATTTTCTGGGCTGAATGGGATCCGGCCAACTACCTGCAGGAACTCGTCAACGAGTACGAGGCCGAAACCGGTGTGCGGGTTATCGTTGAAACCACGCCGTGGTCCGACTTCCAGACCAAGGCGTTCACCGAATTCAACGCCCGCGGCTCCGCCTATGACATGGTTGTCGGTGACTCGCAGTGGATTGGCGCCGCATCCGAGGCCGGCCACTATGTCGACCTGACGGAGTTCTTCAACGAGCACAATCTGAACGAGGTGATGGCTCCGGCGACCGTGAAATATTACGCCGAATATCCCTCCGACTCCGGCAAATACTGGTCGATCCCGGCAGAGGGTGACGCCGTTGGCTGGTCCTACCGCAAGGACTGGTTCGAGGATCCGGCCGAAATGGCCGCCTTCAAGGAGAAATACGGCTACGATCTCGCACCGCCCGAAAACTGGGCCCAGCTTCGCGATATCGCCGAGTTCTTCCACCGCCCGGACGAGAACCGCTACGGCGTCGCCATCTACACCGACAACTCCTATGACGCGCTGGTGATGGGCGTTGAGAACGCAATCTTCTCTTATGGCGGCGAGCTGGGCAACTACGCCACCTACGAGGTCGAGGGCATCATCAACTCCGATCAGAACGTCAAGGCGCTCGAGGCCTATCGCGAGCTCTATCAGTTCACGCCGCCCGGCTGGGCCAAGACCTTCTTCGTGGAGAACAACCAGGCCATTACCGAAGGTCTGGCGGCGATGAGCATGAACTACTTCGCCTTCTTCCCCGCCCTCGTGAACGAGGCCTCCAACCCGCACGCGGCGGGAACCGGCTTCTTCGCCAACCCGACGGGACCGGACGGCCATCAGTTCGCCGCGCTCGGCGGGCAGGGCATTTCCGTGGTCTCCTATTCGGAGAACAAGGACGAGGCGATGAAGTTCCTCGAATGGTTCATCCGCGATGACGTTCAGAAGCGCTGGGCCGAACTCGGTGGCTACACCGCCCACGCCAAGACGCTCGAATCCGAGGAGTTCCGCAACGCCACGCCTTATAACGAGGCCTTCTACCAGACCATGTTCAAGGTGAAGGACTTCTGGGCGACGCCGGAATATGCCGAACTGCTGATCCAGATGAACCAGCGGATCTACCCGTTCATCACGGCAGGCGAAGGCACGGCCAAGGACGCGCTCGATGCGCTGGCCGCCGACTGGAAGGCAACCTTCGAGAAGTACGACCGCTACTGATGTGGGGGCGAAAGGCGAGGGGGCGGCAGCCTGCTGCCCCCTCGCTTCATTTGGCGGGCTAAACCCGCAAACTGCAGTGGGAGGATTGGGGTTTGGCCAGTATGGCAATGACGACGCTGGATCCGCAGTCGCGCGCGGCGCGCCGCGGCTGGAGCGATCTGACGATCCGGAATATGTTCATCATTCCGACGATCGTTTTCCTGATCGTCTTCAACATTTTTCCGCTGCTGTATTCGCTCGGCTACTCCTTCACGGATTTCCGCGCTTCCACCAACGCGCCGGCCAATTTCGTCGGTCTGGCGAACTACAAGGCGCTGCTCAACGACCCCTTCATCTGGCGCAACTTCGCGATCACGGCGAAATATGTGATCGTCTCGGTTGCGGGCCAGGTGGTCGTGGGCTTCGGCGTGGCCATGCTGCTCAACAGGTCGATCCCGTTCAAGGGGTTCATCACGACGCTGCTGCTTCTGCCGATGATGCTGTCCATGGCAGTGGTCGGCCTGTTCTGGAAGCTGCTTTACGACCCGTCCTTCGGCATCATCAACTACGCGTTCGGGCTCGACCGTTTCGAATGGCTTTCCGACCCCGACGTCGCGCTCTACGCCGTCGCCATAACTGACATCTGGATGTGGTCGCCCTTCGTGATGCTTCTCTCGCTGGCCGGGCTCTCGGCGGTGCCCAAGCACCTTTACGAAGCCGCCGCCATCGACCGAGCCGGGCCGTTCTATACGTTCTTCCGCATCACGCTGCCCCTGGTTGCGCCGATCCTGATGATCGCGATCATTTTTCGCACCATGGAAGCGTTCAAGACCTTCGATCTGGCTTACATCCTGACCAGCCAGCCGACGACGGAGGTGATCTCGATCCGCCTCTACAAGATGGCGTTCCAGGAATGGCAGACCGGCATGTCCTGTGCGCTCGCCTACATCATGCTGATCATGGTCGTGGCGATCACCAACATCTACGTGAAGTACCTGAACAAGGTGAAGGAGCGCTGATATGGCTGCCGTAAAGACACGCTCCGAAGTCGCGCTGAACCGGGTGGCGATTGCCTCCGTCCTCATCGTGACGATCATCTTCCTGGCGCCGATCTACTGGATCACGTCGACCGCGTTCAAACCGCGGCAGCTGGCGACCACCGTGCCGCCCACCGTGATGTTCGAGCCGGAAATTTCGCCATTCGTGAAGCTCTTCCTGCGCCGCTCGCAGCTGCGCGAACAGCCGACGCCCGAAGAGTACGCGGCGGCGCCATGGTGGGAGCGGCTGGTGTTCGACGGCGGCGAAAAGATCGTCCGCGACGGCAGGGGCAATGTGCAGCTTTCGGGCTATCCGAGCCGCTTCGCCAACTCGCTGATCGTTGCCGTGGTCTCGACCGTGCTCGCCGTCGGCATGGGCACGCTCACAGCCTATGGCTTCTCTCGGTTCAAGGTAGCGGGCGAGCAGGACTGGCTGTTTTTCATATTGTCGACGCGAATGCTGCCACCCGTGGTCGTCGCGATCCCCATGTTCCTGATGTATCGATGGTTCGGGCTCAACGACACCCATGTCGGGCTGATCATCCTCTACACGGCCTTCAACCTCTCCTTCTCGGTGTGGCTGATGAAGGGCTTCATCGATGAGATACCGCGCGAATATGAAGAGGCCGCCCTTGTCGATGGCTACACGCGCATGGAGGCCTTTTTCAAGATCGTGCTGCCCGAGGCCGCAACCGGTATCGCCGCGACTGCCGTATTCTGCTTCATCATCGCGTGGAACGAATACGCTTTCGCGCTGATCATGACGCGGCGTAACGCGCAGACCGCGCCGCCCTTCATTCCAAGTCAGGTCGGGTCCGGCCTGCCGGACTGGACGGTGATCGCGGCGGGCACTTTCCTGTTCCTGCTGCCGGTGGCGATTTTCACCTTCCTCCTGCGCAACCACCTGTTGAGAGGCATGAGCTTCGGAGCGATCCGCAAATGAGTTTTCGCGAATTGAACGGCCGGTTCCTCGAACCGGGCTCCATGTGGCTGATGATCTTCGGCATCGTCGCACTGTGCCAGCCCTGGAACTTCTTCCTGCACCGCTACGGGGTGACGATCATCATCGTCGGGCTGGTTGGCTTCATCATCACATCACATATCGGGCCGGGCTCGATCGGCACCGATGAAGACGTGGAAGACGAAGCGTTCGACGTTTCGGAACATCGCGAGGGCAAGGCATGACCCATATCGAGCTTCGCGGCGTCCAGAAGTGGTTCGGTTCGAACCAGGTCATCAAGGACATGAACCTTGAAATTGCAGACGGCGAGTTCATCGTCATGCTCGGCCAGTCGGGCTGCGGCAAGACGACCACGCTGCGCGCAATCGCTGGCCTTGAAACCATCGACGAGGGGGACATCCTCATCGACGGCAAGGCGGTCCAGCACCTCAAATGCTCCGACCGCGACATCGCCATGGTGTTCCAGTCTTTCTCGCTCTATCCGCATATGAGCGTTTACGAGAACATCGCGTTTCCGTTGCGTGCGACCGGATTGAGCAAAACCGACATCGACAAGTCGGTGCGCGAGGTTGCTGGCGTTTTGCGCATCACAGACCTGCTTCAACGCAAGCCTTCCGCGCTTTCGGGCGGCGACATGCAGCGCGTCGCGATCGGCCGCGCGCTGGTGCGCCAGCCCAAGGCGATGCTGATGGACGAGCCGATCGGCGCGCTTGACGCGAAGCTGCGCGAGGAAATGCGCGCCGAGATCAAGCGCTTGCATGTGAAGCAGGGTTCGACCACGGTCTATGTCACGCACGATCAGGTGGAGGCGATGAGCCTCGCCGACCGTATCGTGATCATGCATGAGGGCGTCCTTCAGCAGGTTGGTACGCCTGAGGAGGTTTACGCCCACCCCGAAAACCTCTTCGTCGCGCAGTTCGTCGGCAGCCCCGTTATGAATATCGCCGAGGCGAGTGTCAGCGAGGAGGGCGGCACGGTCCGCGTGCGCATCGATCCCAAGGATGCCGGCTTCGAGTTTCCGCGTGAACTGGTGTCGAAGTTGAATGGTCATGCTTCGGGCGGCCTGTCGGTAGGTATCCGCCCCGAAGGCGTGCTCGTGTCGCATAAGGCGGCGCCGGGTTACGTGCCGCTGGAAGCGCATATCATCGAGCCCCTCGGCTCCCACGATATCGTCGATCTTCAGGTCGGCGAAGGCATGATCCGCGCCCGCACGCCGTCCGGTTTCGTGCCCAAGGTGGGCGAAAGGGTGCATGCGCGCATCGACCCTGCGCAGACGCATTTCTTCGACACGGCAAGCGGCAAGTCGCTCGGAATAAGGCTCTAGTCCATGGCCCATATCGCTCTCAAAAACATCTCCAAGGTATTCGGCGCAAAGACGGCATTGCGCGGGCTCGATCTTGAGATCGAGGACGGCCAGTTCTTCGTGCTTCTGGGCGAGACGGGTGCCGGCAAGACGACGACGCTGCGTATCGTCGCCGGTCTCGAAAAGCCAACCGAGGGCGATGTTCTGATCGACGGCGTGAACGTAAACGAATGGGGCGCGGCCGAGCGCGACGTGGCGCTGGTGCTGCAGCAATATTCCCTCTATCCGCGCTACACGGTGCGCGAGAACCTCGAATTTCCGCTCAAATCGAAAATCAGGCGCGTCGAGGCGGCCGATATCGAAGAACGCGTTAACCGCGTCGCCAAAACCCTGCAGATCACGCACCTTCTCGACCGCAAGACCGACCGGCTTTCCGGCGGCGAGATGCAGCGCGTTTCCATCGGTCGCGCCATCGTGCGCCAGCCGCGTGTCTTCCTGATGGACGAGCCGCTGTCGGCGCTCGATGCAAAACTGCGCGAGGCGCTGCGCACCGAGTTGAAGAACCTGCAGATGAATCTCGGCGCGACCTTCCTGTTCGTCACGCACGACCAGGTGGAAGCGATGTCGATGGGCGACAGGATCGGCGTGCTCGATAACGGCAGGCTGGTGCAGGTGGGCACGCCGTCCGAAATCTACGCCAATCCGCGCAACACCTTCGTGGCGCGTTCGGTCGGCTCGCCGCCGATGAACCTGCTCGACGGTTCCGTGTCGAAAGGTAATGCAGTTGCCGATGCTGGCTTTGCCTTGCCATTCGCCGGCAAAGCGTCGGAAGGTCAGCCGGTTACCTTCGGCATACGCCCGGAGGATATGTTCCTCGAAGCCGGTGCGCCTGCCGAGGGCGCTGTCCACGACATTGAAAACCACGGTGTCGCCAAGATCGTCACGCTGCGTGCCGGCGATGCAGTGATCCGGCTCACGACTTCGGCGCGCGACAAGCTTGCTATCGACGAGACGGTGCGCTTTTCCTGGAATCCGGAAAAAGTCATCCTCTTCGACAAGAGCACCGGGTTGAGCCTGCGCCACAGCGCTTAGCCGCATGGGCCGCCACGGCGCCCGGCGAGGGAGTATGCCTGCCGGAAGTGTATGGTTCCTGAGCCGCCGGCAGCAGCTTCAAGATTGGTTCCCGGACCGCGGGTTCCTCAGTCTGTGTTCGCGCAGGATGACATAAAGGCCGCTTGCGATGATAATGGCAGCGCCGATGAATGTCGGTCCGTCCGGTACTTCCTGCCAGACCAGCCATCCAAACGCCGTCGCCCATACCATGGCCGAATAGTCGAGTGGAGCCACGATGACAGCTGAGGTGAGCCGGAACGCTTGTGTCATCAGTGTCATGCCTGCCGTTCCGAAGACGGCGATTGCAGCGAAAAGCCACAGGTCGTCGAGGCGAACGGGGTTCCAGACAAAAGGCACGACGACGGCGCTCAGGAGAGCGCTTGCACCGGTCAGGTAAAGCAGCATTGTCCACACGCTTTCGCGCGAATCGACCCACCGTGCGCCCAGCATAAGAATTGCATAGATGAATGCGGTGGCGACTGGCATCAGGGACGCAGGCTGGAATGTCGCTGTGCCCGGTCGGACAATCACCAGAACGCCAACGAACCCGGTCAGGACCGCGAGCCAGCGTCGGATCCCGACATGTTCGCGCAACAGCACTGCGGATATGGCTGTGATGAAGAATGGAGCGACGAAGATGAGTGCGGTGGCCTCGGCCAGTTCCAGATAGCTGAAACTGGTGAAGAACAGGATCGTCGCGGCGATCCACAACAGGCCCCGCAGCAGATGCACAGCGGGCCGGTGCGAGCGCAGAGCGCCGATCCCGCCCAGCTTTACCGCAAGCAAGACAGCGAAAGGCAGTGCAATGACATTTCGCAAAAAGAGGATCTGCAGCGGCGAATAGTCGGCAACGAGGAACTTCGCCAGCGCGTCGTTGACGCACAGGCATGCAACGCCCACGGTCATCATCACTATGCCCGAAATCGTCCTGTCTTGTGCGGCGGTCGTGTTGCCTTGCAAGCCGGTACTCCAGAAAGATCGGGTGGGATGGATAGGGCAGAGCCCAGTGGTCGGGAGTACTCTAACCTCTAGAGCGACGGTTCGGGGAACCGTTTCCGGTAGGCGTCCACAACGTCCGGATTGCAGAAATTGTCCGGTAGTCCGCCAGCTAGAACGCGTTTCGCTTCTGCGGCAACGCCCAGTCCCATACGACGCATGCTGCCGTCTGTGATGCCCGCCATATGCGGCGTGATCACAACATTGTCGAACGCGAAGTAGGGATGCTCGGCCGGCAGCGGCTGCGTTGCGAAAACATCGAGTGCGGCGCCGCCGATGCGCCCCTCCCGAAGCGCCTCTATCAGCGCTTCGTCATCGATCACCGGCCCGCGCGCAACATTGACGATGATCGCGCCTGGTTTCATGCGCGCAATCAGGCGCGCATCCACCATTCCGCGCGTTTCCTCGTTGAGCGGACAGCACAGCACGATGACGTCTGCGTTCGACGCAAGCTCATCGAGTTGCGCGAAACGCACACCTTCCGGCGTCTCACGCCTGGTGCGGCTGTTGACCATGACCTCAAGACCGAACCCCGCAGATGCGATCGCGACGATTGCCCGGCCGACATTGCCGTAGCCGACAACTCCGAGTGTGAGCCCCGACAGGTCGCGAGCGGAATCGGCCTCACGCCGCGCGACCGTCCAGCCCTTGCTGCGCAGCTTGCCGTCCATGACGCGGAAGCGGCGCAGAAGCGCCATGGCGGAGAAGAACGCATATTCGGCGACCGAGCGGGCATTGGCGCCGGGAACATTCGCAACGAGAACGCCGGCCCTGGTGGCGGCATCAATCGGGATCATGTCGAGCCCCGCACCATGGCGTATTGCGGCACGCAGTCCCTTCGCACGCTCAAACAGCTCAGGCGGCAGCGGCGCGCGCACCACAATGATCTCGGCCTGCCTGCCTTCATGGAGCAGCGTTTCGAGGTCGGGCGCGCTGGCATAGCGCAACGTGCCGAGCTGCTTGAGAAGTGCTGCAGCGTCGGGGTGCAGATTGTGCGTGGAGAAAATCTCCGGCAAGGGGGTCAGGCCTTTTCGAGCGTCTGGGCCGGCGTTTTCGCGTCGGTGCCGCTGATGAGACCTTTCCAATAGCTCTCCGCGCCCTGCAGATGTGAGCTCATCAGTGCCTGGGCGAGGTTGCCGTCCCGGCGCTCCAGAGCGTTGAAAATCTGGATGTGCTCCTGATGTGACCTGTGCCCGCGCTCGGGGTCGGAGAAGTAGACCGGCAGGCGCTGTTCTCCCAATACGTAGTAGATGCTGCAGATGCGGTAGAAGACGCTGTTTTTTGTGGCGCGCACGATCTCCAAATGGAAATCGCGATCCTCGCGCGACAGGGCTTCGCCTGTCTTCAGCTTCTCCTCCGAAGACTTCAGGATTTCGCGCAGCCGGTCGAAATTTTCGTCCGTCGCCCTTTCGCAGGCAAGCTCCGCCGCCTTGATTTCGTGGATCTTGCGCAGCTCCACCGTTTCATAGATCTGGATCGGGTCGAGCGGCAGTCCGGCCTTGGCGAAAAGCGCAAGCGCTTCCACGCTCGTATCGTTGGTGGTGAGGTAGATGCCCGACTTCGCCCGCCGCTCAACGATGCGCATGGCTTCAAGTATCGCGAGCGCTTCGCGTATCTGCCCGCGGCTGACGGAGAAATGCTCCGCCAATTCACGCTCCGAGGGCGTGCGTCCGCGCTCCGGGTCGGAGTGTGTGTAAAGATACGCCGCCAGTTCCGGCAGCAGCCCGTCTTCCTTCATGGTCAGCAGCTTTGCGCGTGTTTCTTCAGAAACGATTCCGAGATGGTGAAGCCAAGTCCCGGTGCGTCGGGAATTGCAATCATACCATCCTTAACTTCGACAGTCTCTTCCACGAGGTCATGTATCATTGGATTGGCGCCAAGCGAATATTCGATGACGAAACTTGCTGGGGACGCCGCGCAGATGTGGAGCCCCGAAAAGAAGCAGGGTGCGCCGGCCCAAAGATGCGGAGCAAAGCGCAGATTGAAGGCGCTCGCCATGGCGCCGATGCGCATGGCCTCGGTGATCCCGCCGCAGAAGCCGGGATCAGGCTGGAAGATATCGGCCGCGCGCAGAAGCGCAAGTTCGCGGAAGGCAAAGCGTGTCGCTTCCGATTCGCCGGTCGCAATCGGTACCGGGCCTGCGGCGCGCACTTCGGCGGCGCCGCGCTTGTCATCCGCAATCACCGGTTCCTCGAACCACGCCAGGTCGCAATCGGCGACCATATGGACGAAACGCTTGGCGTCGGCCACCGTGTAGGTGCCGTGGGCGTCGACCGCGATCTCCACATCGGGGCCGAGGGCTTGGCGGGCTGCCCGTACGCGCGCGGCCGACACATGCGGCGCGCCATCCATGGCGCCCACCCGCATTTTGACGGCCTTGAATCCGCCCGCCTTGACATAGGAGCCGAGCTGTTCACCGATTTTGTCCGCACCGGCCCATCCGCCGGAGGCGTACGCCGGCAGGCGTTCGGCCTTGCGCCCCCCGAGCAATTGCCAGACCGGCTGGTTGAGCGATTTTCCGAGAATGTCCCACAACGCGATATCGATAGCGCTGATGGCAGCGATGGTGAGGCCGCGGCGCGCAAGCTCCGGCATGGCATGCCCCGACGTCGAGGCAAGCTCGCTGCGCACGCCATTGTAGAGCATCTCCCAGATGGCAGTGATGTCGCCGGCTCGGCGGCCGATCAGCGCTGGCGCAATCTCATCGTTGATGAGCGAAACCAAGGTCCCGTATTTACCGGCGCTACCGGCGGCATTCTTGCCTTCGCCCCAGCCGACCAGACCGTCATCGGTCTCGATTCGCACGATAGCGGCATCGAAGGTCTTGAGCTGGCCGAAATCGCTCCGATGTTGCCGGCTGGCCTCAATCGGAATCTGTACCCACCAGGCTTTGACGGTCTGGATACGCATCATCAATCCACCATGTCGGTGCGGGCCGCGGCGCCGTGAGGCGCCGCGCGCGCCATCACTTCATCAGCGGCAGAAGCGTTTCCGCCGTGATGCGCATCTGGTCGGTATAGAACTTCTCGGTGAGCAGGCTCGACCCATGATCCTGGATGAACTTCAGCTGCTCGGGCGAGATGTCCACCGGGTTGCGTTCAACCATGTCGGGGTATCGGTTGGCCGGTGTGCGGTCGACAGGCGCAACGAACTCGTTGGTTAGCGCCCCATCATAGCCGATGTCCTTGAGGATTCCGACGATCTTCGGCCAGTCGATCGTGCCGACGCCCGCGGCAAAGCGGTTGTTGTCGGCGACGTGGAAGTCGAAAAGACGCTTGCCGGCCTTGCGGATCGCCTCCTCGACGTCGAACTCCTCCATGTGAATATGATAGGCATCGAGGCATACGCCGCATTCGGGGCTGACCGCGTCGGCCAGCGCAAGCGCCTGCTCGCCCCGGTTGAAGAGATAGGTCTCGAAACGGTTGAGCGGCTCTACGGCGACCCGCACGCCGACCTTCTTGGCGTGGGCAAAGCACTCGCGTGTCGCATCGACCACCCAGCCCCACTCTTCTTCCTCCGTGCCGTCCGGCACGACCTTGCCGACGGTCGCCGGAACCAGAGTTATGATCTCTCCGTCGAGCTCGCTCACCATGGTGAGCACATCTTTGACATACTGCACGGACCGCTCGCGTTGCCCCTGGTCTTTCGCAGCAAGGTTGCGTTCGCCGAGCATAAGGGTGACGGCGCCCCAGCAACGAATGCCATGCTCTTTGAGCAGGGCACGTGTTTCCTTGGTCTTGTACTGCTCGGGTTCGCCGGAAATCTCGATCGACTCATAGCCGAACTGCTTGATCCGCTTCAGCGTCACTTCCAGTGGTTCGGCGCGCATCCAGTTGTGCGTTGAAAGGTGCATGACCCAATTCCTCCCGGTTTGGCCGCGGTCCTCGATCCCGTGGTCAGGCCGCTAGATTTTCCTTGCTGCCTCAATCTGGTTGGACCAATTTGGGCTGCTGAAAATCCAGTATCGTATTATGACGGCGTTCGCAAGCTGTGCCGAAAAATCACGGCGCACCGGGCGGATTAGCCAGAAAACTGCCGAATAAAGCGACGCGAAAGGCCAGATTGGTCGCGGTCGGCGCCTGTCCTCTCTTGACCTGCGGCGCACGGCTGGTAATACCAGATGAAACGATTTAGGTGTCGCTCTGCACTTGGCATCCGGTGAATTGGCCAGACCAGATGCAGGGCAGCCAGTCGGACGAAACATCTGGGAGGACAGTTTCATGCCAGCATCGATGAAAGGCCCAGCCATATTTCTCGCGCAGTTTGCCGGGGACGCGGCTCCGTTCAACTCGCTCCCTTCGATCGCCAAATGGGCGGCTGATCTCGGCTACAAGGGTGTGCAGATACCGACCTGGGACGGACGTCTGTTCGACCTCGCCAAGGCCGCATCGTCGAAGGCCTATTGCGACGAGGTGAAGGGCATCTGTGCCGACGCCGGCGTTGAGGTTACGGAGTTGTCCTCGCATCTCCAGGGTCAGCTGGTTGCGGTACACCCGGCCTATGATTCCGCATTCGATGCATTCGCGCCCGAGACCGTGCACGGCAACCCGAAAGCCCGGCAGGAATGGGCGGTCGATCAGGTCACCAAGGCGGCAAAGGCCTCTCGCAATATGGGCCTCGATGTTTCGGTCGGTTTCACCGGCGCGCTCGCCTTTCCGTATCTCTATCCGTGGCCGCAGCGGCCGGCCGGTCTCATCGAGGAAGCGTTCGGGGAACTGGCAAGGCGCTGGAAACCGATCCTCGACATCTATGAGGATAACGGGGTCGACTATGCGTATGAGATTCACCCCGGCGAAGATGTATTCGACGGCGCGACCTTCGAACTGTTCCTGGATGCGCTGGGCGGCCACAAGCGCTGCATGATCAACTACGATCCGTCGCATTTCGTTCTGCAGCAGCTCGACTACCTGGCCTTCATCGACATTTATCACGAGCGCATTTCGGCCTTCCATGTGAAGGATGCGGAGTTCAACCCGACGGGCCGCCAGGGCGTTTACTCAGGTTACGCTGGCTGGATGGAACGAGCCGGCCGCTTCCGTTCGCTGGGCGACGGCCAGGTCGATTTCCCCGGCATCTTCTCCAAGCTCGCGCAGTATGGCTACACCTCATGGGCGGTGCTTGAGTGGGAATGCGCGATCAAGAGTTCGGAACAGGGCGCGGCCGAAGGCGCTCCTTTCATCGCTGCCCACATCATCGAGGTAACGGACGTCGCCTTCGACGATTTCGCGGGTGGTAAGACAGACAAGGCGGCAGTCAGGAAGATGATGGGGATCGAATAAGCGAATAGGTGGTGGCGAATAGGTTTGGCTTGCCGGGCTTGACCTAGACCCGACCGAAACGTTCTTCCTACTCGCTACTCGCTACTCGCTACTCGCTACTCGCTACTCGCTACTCGCTGGAGGAACGGCAAATGGTCAGCGCATCGAAATCGCAGGAGGGCAGCGGCCCGATCCGCCTTGGTATGGTCGGTGGCGGGCAGGGTGCTTTCATAGGTGCAGTGCACCGCATCGCATCGCGCATCGACGGCGAGTTTCAGCTTGTCGCCGGCGCGCTGTCGTCCGACCCCAAGCGAGCGGCCGCGAGTGCCGCCGAACTTGGGATAGAGGCTGACCGGTCCTATCCGAGCTTTGCCGCGATGGCGAAGGCCGAGGCCAAACGCACCGACGGAATCGAGGCCGTCGCAATCGTCACGCCGAACCATGTCCATTGGCCCGCCGCCAGGGCATTTCTGGAAGCCGGCATTCATGTCATCTGCGACAAGCCGCTGACCTCGACTTTGGCCGACGCAAAGAAACTGGCGGCGCTGGTGAAAAAGAGCGGCAGGCTCTTCGTGCTGACGCACAACTATACCGGTTATCCAATGGTCCGGCAGGCGCGCGAAATGGTGCAGTCGGGCAAGCTCGGCAACATCCGGCTCGTGCATGCTGAGTACCCGCAGGACTGGCTGACCACCGATCTCGAAAAGACCGGGCAGAAACAGGCCTCATGGCGCACCGACCCCAAGCAGTCCGGTGCGGGCGGCGCCACCGGTGATATCGGCACTCATGCCTACAATCTGGCGCGCTTTGTCTCGGGGCTGGAGCTCGATGCGTTGTCAGCCGACCTCGATGCCTTCGTGAAAGGCCGCCGGGTCGACGACAATGCGCATGTTATGCTGCGCTTCAAAAAGAAGGGTGCCGCGCCCGCCGCCAAGGGCATGATCTGGGCAAGCCAGGTCGCGCCCGGCAATGAAAACGCGCTCAAGCTCCGAATCTACGGCGAAAAAGGCGGACTGGAGTGGGAGCAGGAGCATCCCAACCATCTCTGGTACACACCGTTCGGCGAGGAGAAACGGCTGATAACGCGGGGCGGCGCCGGCGCCGGTGACGCGGCGGCTCGCGTGTCGCGGGTACCTCCTGGCCATCCCGAGGGTTATTTCGAGGGGTTCGCCAACATTTACGCCGAGGCAGCGCGGGCCATCCGTGCCGCCCGCCCGAAATCAGGCAAGCTGGACAAGAACGTCATTTTCCCGACCGCCGACGACGGGGTGGAGGGCGTTGCCTTTGTGGACGCCTGCGTGAAATCGGCAAAGGCGAATGCGAAATGGACGAAGCTCGCGCTTTGACCGAATTGCTGCACGGCGGAGCCACCCCATGAAGATCGGGATGTGCATGTTCTTGTGGACCACGCATCTGACGCGTGACCACGTTTCGCTGCTGCGCGACATCAAGGCCACCGGCTTCGACGGTGTCGAGGTGCCGATCTTCGAAGGCGAGCCGGCTTACTTTGCCGAACTCGGTGCCTTGCTGGACGAACTGGGGCTCGAGCGCACCGCGGTGGCGGCGATGGGCGACCCGGCGATGAACCTCATTTCCCCCGACGTGAGCGTGCGCGAGACGGGCATCGCTCACATGAAATGGGCGATCGAATGCGCGGCGGCCCTTGGCGCTGACCGGCTGAGCGGCCCGCTTCATTCCACGCTGGGGCATTTTTCGGGCGAGGGGCCGAGCGAGGGCGAATGGGCCCGTGCAGTGGAAACGCAGCGTGCGGTCGGCGAATTGGCGGCGACCGGCGGCGTCACCATTGGCCTTGAAGCGCTGAACCGCTTCGAGTGCTATCTGGTCAACACGATGGATGATCTGTCGCGGCTGGTCGACGATGTCGGGCACCCGAACATCAAGGCGATGTACGACACCTTTCACGCCAATATCGAGGAAGCCGATCCCATCGGCGCGTTCACCCGAAACCTGCGCAACATCGTCCATGTGCATATTTCGGAGAACGACCGCGGCGTGCCGGGCAGGGGCAACATACCGTGGGTGGAGACCTTCGCCGCAATCAAGGCGAGCGGCTACGACGACTGGCTGACGATCGAGGCGTTCGGGCGCGGATTGCCCGACCTTGCAGCGGCAACCAAGGTCTGGCGCGATTTCGCTGAAAGTCCGGAGGCGGTCTATCGCGATGGCTACCGCCATATCAGACAAGGCTGGGACGCAGCTTGAGCGGCAGCCCGAACGGCAGTCTAGAACTTGCGGAAGAAGCGCGTACGGTCGAACATTTCTTCCAGCGCTTCCATGCGCTGTCGGGTTTCCTTCCAGTTGCGCTCCTGTACCTCGGCGATGACGATTTCGGCGATCAGCATCACCGCGATGTTGGAATCCCACGCTGAGGGCGCGGCGATGTGGCTTTTGAAAGTCACACGTGCGTGTTGCGCGATCGGCGACACCCACTGGTCGGAGAACAGGATGATGCTCGCGCCGCGCTCGCTGGCGAGTTCGGCAAGCCGCAGCGTGCTGTTTTCGTAGCGGCGAATGTCGAAAATGACGACCACATCATCCGGTTTCAGGTTGAGGATGTAGTGCGGCCATGCGTTCGAGTTCGACGCGATGTGAACCACATCGTCGCGGATGACCTGCATGTGCAGGAAAAAGTAGTCGGCAAGGGTGCGCGTAATGCGCCCGCCAACCACGAAAACCCGCCGCTTGGGCTCGCTCAGAAGCGCGCAGGCAGTGTCGAAATCCGCCGGGTCGATAGTCGACATGGACTGCCCGACATTTTCGATAACCGCTTTGGTGAAGCGGTTGAGAATGTGGGCATCGGGCGCGTCGTCCACCCAGGTGGCGCGTTTGGTGAGCGGGCTGGAGATCTTTTCGTCCAACTCCGCGCGCAGCGCTCGCTGAAAGTCAGGAAAACCGGAAAAGCCGAGCTTCTGGACAAGCCGTGCCACTGTCGGTGTTGATACACTTGCGGCTTCCGCAAGCGCCGTGATCGTGCCCATGCCGGAAACCGGGTAATTCTGCAGGATGACGCCGCTAAGCTGCCGCTCGGACCGGGTCAGATCGTCCGTGCTCGCGCGCAGCTTTTCCGCAACCGTCTTCGCGTCCAACTGCGTCTACTCCCTGTGCATCGAGACGCAGCGTATAGCGTTCCGCGCACTGCTGTCAAAAAATTCACAGAAACCCATCGATTGAAAATATTTGTACGAAAATCAATTGACTCGGTCGCGCGACACGACGAACATTGGTCCATCCGGGGAGATCGAGCGTGCAGCTACCGGCTGGAGCTTTTGCCGATAACGAAGTGGTCAGGACCGCCAATCCGGGCGGGTCCCACGCCATAGTGTTGATCTGCGAACACGCCAGTTCCCGTATACCGCCGGAGTTCCACGATCTGGGGCTGAAGGCTGATGCGCTGACCAGTCACATCGCCTGGGACCCGGGCGCAATGGAGACCGCGCTCGCGCTGTCCGGCCGGCTCGACTCGGCACTCGTCTACAGCACCGTTTCGCGCCTCGTTTACGATTGCAACCGCCCGCCCGAGGCGAGCGGGGCAATGCCGGCGAAAAGCGAAATCTACACCGTTCCGGGAAACGCCAACCTCTCCGAATCCGATCGCCGGCTGCGGACCGAGTTCTACTACCGCCCGTTCGAGCAGCGTGTCGAAGAGGTGTTGAATGAACGCGGCGACGGCGCGGTGATCGTGACACTGCACAGCTTTACGCCGATCTACAACGGCGTGCGCCGCGACGTTGAAATCGGCGTGCTTCATGACACGGACAGCCGCTTCGCCGACGCCATGTTGGACATCGGCGAGCGCTACGACATTCGTCGCAACCAGCCGTATGGCCCCGGCGATGGCGTCACGCATACGTTGAAGCGGCATGCCCTGCCGCGGGGCATGCTGAATGTGATGATCGAAATCCGCAACGATCTCATTGCGACACCTCAACAGTGCCTGGCGATGGCGGCCTACCTGGCGCGCTGGCTCGAGGCCGCGTTGGCGAAGCTTCGCCAGCCGCAGCTTGGGGAGACCGCGAAGTGAGGTTCCTGCGCAGCTATGTCGCGGTGGTCGACGCCATCAACCTGCGGGTTGGCCGCATCGTCATGTACGGCATTTTCGTCATGATGGCGGTGCTGCTGTGGTCGACCCTCAGCAAGTTCGGCGAGCGGCCGTCATTGTGGACGCTGGAAGTCGCGCAGTTTGCGATGATCGCCTATTTCTTTCTCGGCGGCCCCTATGCGGTGCAAACCGGCTCGCATGTGCGCATGGACCTCTTCTACGAAAACTGGTCGCTGAAGCGTAAGTCAGCGGTCGATGCCGTCACGGTGCTGTGCCTGATGGTGTATCTCTTGGTGATGCTGTGGGGCGGCATCAGCTCGACGGCCTATTCGTTGGGCTATTTCGGCTCCGAACCGATCGCCTTTTTCGCCGGCCTTGTCACTGGATCTGAGGACATCGGCACGCTTGAGCGCAGCCGCACGATCTGGCGACCCTACCTGTGGCCGATCAAGGCGATCATGTGCCTTGGCCTGCTTCTGATGCTGATGCAGGCTTTGTCCGAACTCGCCAAGGACATCATGCATCTGCGCGGCGAGGAGGCCTGATCATGTCCTACGAGATGATCGCGCTTCTGATGTTCGCGTCCATGATGCTGCTGTTGTTCAGCGGCCAGCGGGTATTTGGCGCGATCGGTTTTGTCGCGGTCATCGCCGCACTGGCGCTGTGGGGCGACCGGGGCGGGTTCGACATCGCGTTTTCGCAGTCGATCAAGCTGATGCGTTGGTACCCGCTGCTCACGGTGCCGATGTTCGTCTTCATGGGTTACGTGCTGTCGGAAAGCCGCATCGCCGACGATCTCTACCGCATGTTCCATGTCTGGATGGGCGGCCTGCGCGGCGGGCTGGCCATCGGCACGATCGGCCTGATGGTGTTGATCTCGGCCATGAACGGTCTCTCTGTCGCCGGTATGGCGATCGGCGCCACCATCGCGCTGCCCGAGCTGCTGCGCCGCGGTTACGACAAACGCATGGTAACCGGCGTCATCCAGGCAGGTTCATCGCTCGGCATCCTGGTGCCGCCTTCGGTGGTGCTTGTGCTCTACGCCATGATTGCGCGCCAGCCGGTCGGCCAGCTCTGGCTGGCGGGCATAATTCCGGGCCTGATGATGGCCGGCATGTTCGTGCTTTACATCGCCATACGCTGCCGCATTAACCCGGAACTCGGGCCGGTTCTGTCGAAGCAGGAACGCGACCTGCCTCCGCGCGAGAAATACCGCCTCCTGCTTGCCGGTCTTCTGCCGCTCGCGATCTTCTTCGCCATGATGATCCCGTTTGTGAACGGCTGGACCTCGCTGGTGGAGAGCTCCGCCATCGGCGCGATCACCGCCTTGATGGCCGCTGTTCTGAAAGGGCGCATGACCTGGCAGGTATTCGAGACCTCGGTAAGGAACACGCTCGGCATCACCTGCATGTTCATGTGGATCATTCTGGCCGCACTCGCCTTCGGCGCGGTCTTCGACGGGCTTGGCGCGGTGAAGGCGATCGAAAGCCTGTTCACCGAACGGCTTGGCCTGTCCCCCTGGATGATCCTCATCCTGATGCAGCTGAGCTTCATCCTGATGGGGACCTTCCTCGACGACACGGCCATGCTGGTCATCGTCGCGCCGCTCTACATTCCGCTGGTCGGCGCCCTGGAATTCGATCTCATCTGGTACGGAGTGCTGTACACGATCACCACCCAGATCGCCTACATGACGCCGCCCTTCGGCTACAACCTGTTCCTGATGCGGGCGATGTCTCCGCCCGAAATCGCGCTCAGCGATATCTACCGGTCCATCATCCCGTTCGTTGCCGTCATGGTTCTGGCGCTGACGATCATCATGGCATTTCCGCAGATAGCCCTTTGGCTGCCTGAATATGTCTACGGAAAATGAGCGACGACAAGAAGCGCAACACGCTCAAGCAAAGAGGAGAACACCGATGACCACAAGACGCACATTCATCAAGGGCGCAGCGCTCGCAGCGCCCGCCACCGCTCTGGCCGCACCGGCAATCGCGCAGTCCACGATCAAATGGCGCATGCAGACCTATGCAGGTGCCGCACTTGCAGAACATGTCGTGGTTCCGGCCATCAACACCTTCAACAAGATCGCCGGCGACCGCATGCAGATCGAGCTGTTCTTTGCCGACCAGCTGGTGCCGACCGGCGAGCTCTTCCAGGCCATGCAGCGCGGCACGATCGACGCGGTGCAGTCCGACGACGATTCCATGGCCTCGCCGACCGAGGTGACGGTGTTCGGCGGCTACTTCCCCTTCGGGTCGCGTTATTCGCTCGACGTGCCGGTGCTGTTCAACCAGTACGGCCTGAAGGAAATCTGGGAAGAGGAATATGCGAAGGTGGGCGTCAAGCACATCTCCGCCGGTTCGTGGGATCCCTGCCACTTCGCCACCAAGGACCCGATCAACTCGCTGGCTGACCTTCAGGGCAAGCGTGTCTTCACATTCCCGACCGCCGGCCGCTTCCTGTCGCAGTTCGGCGTTGTGCCGGTAACGCTGCCCTGGGAAGACATCGAGGTCGCCGTCCAGACCGGCGAGCTCGACGGCATCGCCTGGTCCGGCATCACCGAGGACTACACGGTGGGCTGGGCAGACGTGACCAACTACTTCCTGACCAACAACATCTCCGGCGCCTGGATCGGCCACTTCTTCGCCAATATGGAGCGCTGGAACGAACTGCCGGAAGACCTGCAGGCGTTGTTGATGGTCTGCATGGAGCAGAGCCACTACTACCGCCAGTGGTGGTACTGGGGCGGCGAGGCCGATCTGCGCGTCAACGGCACCAAGATGCAGCTCACCTCGATCCCGGATGCCGAATGGGCACAGGTGGAGGACGCCGCGGTCAAGTTCTGGGACGAGATTGCGGCCGAGTCCGAAACCAAGGCCAAGATCGTCGAGATCTTCCGCAAGTACAATTCCGACATGCAGAAGGCCGGGCGGCCCTACCGCTACAGCTGATGTCGGCTTCAAAAACCTGGCCGGGCGCATTTGGCGCCCGGCTGAACCGCTAGGGGCAGAAAGGCCAGCTTAATGACTGCAGTGCTTGGTTTCGACGAGCTGAAGAAACGCGTCGCCGACGGCAGCGTGGATACGGTTCTCGCATGTATGGTCGACATGCAGGGCCGCTTGATGGGCAAGCGTTTCGTGGCCGAGCATTTCGTCGAAAGCGCCTGGGAAGAAACGCATTGCTGCAACTACCTGCTGGCGACCGACCTCGAAATGGCGACGCCGGATGGTTATGCCGCGACGAGCTGGCGCCAGGGTTATGGCGACTACGTTCTGAAGCCCGATCTTGAGACGTTGCGCCCCGTGCCGTGGCTGGAAGGCACGGTGATGGTACTGTGCGACGTGCTCGACCATCACACGCATGAGCCGGTGCCGCATTCGCCGCGCCAGATACTGAAGGCGCAGATCGCGCGGCTCGAAGCCATGGGCTTCGAGGCGGCGATGGCGACGGAGCTCGAGTTCTTCCTGTTTGAGAAGGGTTATGACGAGCTGCGCCGCGAGGGCTACCGCGATCTGAAACCGATCAGCGGCTACAACGAGGACTACCACATCTTCCAGACCACCAAGGAAGAGCATGTCATGCGTCCGATCCGTAACCATCTGCGGGCGGCGGGCATTCCGGTGGAAAATTCGAAAGGCGAAGCGGAGGCGGGGCAGGAGGAGCTCAACATCCGATATGACGGACCATTAGCAACGGCGGACCACCACACGATTGCCAAACACGCGGTCAAGGAGATCGCATGGCAGAACGGCCATTCGGCGACCTTCCTGCCGAAATGGCATCACAACCGCGTAGGCTCGTCCTCGCATGTCCATCAGTCGCTCTGGAAAGGCGGCAAACCGGCTTTCTACGATCCGAAGGGCGACTACGGCATGTCGGAGCTGATGCGCCAGTATCTGGCCGGCATGATTAAATATGCACCTGACGTGACCTGCTTCCTGGCGCCTTATGTGAACAGCTACAAGCGCTTCCAGAAAGGCACCTTCGCACCGACCGGCATCGTCTGGTCGATCGACAACCGCACTGCGGGCTTCCGGCTGTGCGGCGAAGGCACCAAGGCGGTGCGCGCGGAATGCCGCATCGGCGGCTCCGACCTCAATCCTTATCTGGCGATGGCGGCACTTCTGGCTGCGGGCATTGCAGGAATAGAAGAGAAACTGGAGCTGCAGCCGCCGCTCAAGGGCGATGCCTACAAGGCGGCGAAGGCGAAGCAGATACCCAGAACCCTGCGCGATGCCACCCTTACGCTGAAGCGCTCGAAAATGCTGCGCGATGCCTTTGGCAGCGGCGTCGTCGATCACTATGTGCGAGCGGCCGAGGTCGAGCTAGAAGACTTCGACCGTGTCGTCACCGACTATGAAATAGCACGCGGCTTCGAGAAGGCCTGAACCGGAAACATCATGACTGAGACCCTGAAATGTATTTCGCCGATCGACGGATCGGTGTTTGCCGAACGCTCCGTGATGGGGAAAAACGAGGCTGCCGACGCCATTGCCCGCGTGCGCGCCGCACAGGCCGCCTGGGCCGCGCGCCCGATGCGCGAGCGCATCGAGCTGGTGCTGGCGGGTGTCGCAGCCGTCGGCGCCATGAATGACGAGATCGTGCCCGAGCTTGCGCACATGATGGGCCGGCCGGTGCGTTATGGCGGCGAGTTCGGCGGCTTTACCGAGCGCGCTTCCTACATGGCTTCGATCGCAGAAGAAGCGCTTGCGGATATCAAGGTTGCCGACGACGCGCAGTTCCGCCGCTACATCAGGCGTGTACCCCACGGCGTGGTGTTGGTCGTGGCGCCCTGGAACTACCCCTACATGACCGCGATCAACACGATTGCGCCGGCGCTGATAGCCGGCAATGTGGTGGTGTTGAAGCACGCCACGCAGACACTGCTGGTCGGCGAGCGCATGGCGCGGGCATTCCATTCGGCCGGTGTGCCGGAAGACGTGCTCATGAACGTCTTCCTCGACCACGACACGACGTCCGGCCTGATTGCCTCGCGCGCCTTCGACTTCGTCAACTTCACCGGCTCCGTAGGCGGTGGCAAGGCGATGGAGCGGGCTGCGGCCGGCACATTCACAGCCGTTGCCACCGAACTCGGCGGCAAGGACCCGGGCTATGTGATGGACGATGCCGACCTGGACGCGGCAGCGGCCACATTGGTCGATGCAGCGATGTATAATTCCGGCCAGTGCTGCTGTGGCATCGAGCGCATCTATGTCGCCGAGCAGCATTTCGACGCATTCGTGGAAAAGGCGGTTGCGATCGCCAGCGCCTACAAGCTCGGCAACCCGCTCGACGAGGCGACGACCATTGGTCCTATGGCCAATGTGCGTTTCGCGCGCGAGGTGAGGGCGCAGATCGCGGAGGCACTGGAAGCCGGAGCCAGGGCCCATATCGAAACGTTCGCGGAGGACGACGGCGCAGCCTATCTCACGCCGCAGATACTCACCGGCGTCGATCACTCCATGCGGGTGATGCGCGAGGAGAGCTTCGGCCCGGTGGTCGGCATCATGAAGGTCAGGGACGACGATGAAGCCGTGGCTCTGATGAATGACTGCGATTACGGCCTCACCGCATCGCTGTGGACCCGCGATGTCGAGCGTGCGGCGCGCATTGGTGACCGGATCGAGACCGGCACCGTCTTCATGAACCGCGCCGATTATCTCGATCCGGCGCTGTGCTGGACCGGATGCAAGGATACCGGCCGTGGCGGCGGACTGTCCGTGATCGGCTACCAGAACCTGACACGCCCCAAATCATACCACCTGAAGAAAGCACAATAGAATGTCTCTGCGAGGCAATTGGTCTTACCCCACCGCAATTCGCTTCGGCGCGGGCCGCATCACCGAAATCGCCGAGGCCTGCAAGGCGGCCGGCATCGCAAGGCCGCTTCTGGTCACCGACCGTGGCCTGGCCGGCATGGACATCACCACACGCACGCTCGATCTTGTTGAAGCCGCGGGACTTGGGCGCGGCTTTTTCCACGACGTCGATCCCAACCCGACCGACAGGAACGCCGAGGCTGGCGTGCGTGCCTATCGAGATGGCGGCTACGACGGCGTCATCGCGTTTGGCGGCGGCTCCGGCCTCGACCTGGCCAAGGTGATCGCCTTCATGGCCGGGCAGACGCGTCCGCTCTGGGATTTCGAGGATATCGGCGACTGGTGGACACGTGCCGATGCCGATGCAATCGCGCCTATAGTGGCCGTGCCCACCACCGCCGGCACGGGCTCCGAAGTCGGCCGCGCCTCCGTCATCACCAATTCCGAAACCCACACCAAGAAAATCATCTTCCATCCCAGGATGCTTCCCGCGGTGGTGATCTGCGATCCCGAGCTTACCGTCGGCATGCCGAAATTCCTCACCGCCGGCACCGGGCTTGATGCATTCGCGCACTGCGTGGAGGCCTATTCCAGCCCGCACTACCATCCCATGAGCCAGGGCATCGCGCTGGAAGGCATGCGGCTGGTGAAGGAGTATCTGCCGCGCGCCTATGCGGATGGCGCGGACCTCGAGGCGCGTGCGCAGATGATGAGCGCCGCGGCAATGGGCGCCACCGCATTCCAGAAGGGGCTTGGTGCCATCCATGCGCTCTCGCACCCTGTCGGTGCGGTCTATGGCACCCATCACGGTACCACCAACGCGGTCTGCATGCCGGCCGTGCTCGACCTGAATGCGCCGGTAATTGCCGAGCGCTTCGGCCACGCCGCTGCCTATCTCGGCATCGAAGGCGGCTTCGAGGGCTTCCGTGCATTCGTACAGGAGTTCAACGACAGCTTCGCGATTCCCCGCAGGCTTGGCGAACTCGGCGTCGGCACCGACCGCATTGACGAACTGACCGCGATGGCTCTTGAAGATCCGAGTTGCGGCGGCAATCCGGTCGAATTGACCCGCGACAATGTAAAAGCTCTGTTCGAAGCCTGCATCTGATTGCGACGCCGCCCTCATTGGCCACAATTGAGCGCCTGACAAGAATGGCGGCCGGCATCGAGGACGCTATTTGAGCCGGGCGCAAGCGTGCCGGAGGGCCGGCGACGGATCGCGCTGTCAACGCATCGCGGTAAGGTTGGCGATCAGAGCCCTGGCAGCGGTAGTTAGCGGAGCGCGCTCGCCTGCCGCGTTCTGCGAAGAGGGCTTGAACTGTTGTCTGACGAACCGCGAAGCGAAGAGCAGGAGCTTCCTCGCATTTGCTTTGATGTATGCGTATCGCAAATCACGCAGGTAAAGCTGGATTTCAATCGGATCGCGCGACGCGAGTTTGCGCGGATGTTCCGGGTCAGAATGCAGATGCCGGTCGGACACAGGCCACTCCCCTTCTTGCTTCCGCAGGATCGATCCCGCAATCCGGCGGCTTCTGGCTCGAAGCGAGGGTGGCAACCGATTCTTTGCAGATTGTTAGAAGGGCAGCACGGACGACGCTGTTGTTGACACGACGACGGTTCGCCATCGATTGGCAAACGTCACCTCGCCGGCGGTTGTTGTCCGACTACCCGGGAGCCTGCTCGGCGTAAGCCGACTTGACGAGTTCGGGTCCGAATTGCGCCGCGATCAGGGTTTCTGCACCTTCCATCAGGGACCGTGCGTGACGGGCATTTCGAAAGAGCCGCGCACTGTAAAATTGGCTGTACCGGAGCGTCGCGGCTGCCTCCGCGCGGTCAAGTCCGGCGAGGAATTCCCGCCATCCCGGCTCGATTGGATCAACGTCCGGCGGCACAAACAGCAGCCGCGTGTGGCTGAATGCATAGGGATTCAATTCCGCATACTCGCCGACGGCACGTCTGGCCGATACTGCATCACCGGATGAGATCGCTGCCTGACACAGCATCGCTCGCAGATAAACAGAGAAATAGTACTGCTTGGGCGCGAGCTCGAGCCCGGCTCGGAACAGGGCCGTCGCCTGCTCCAGTTCCCCTTCCCACATGCATATTTGTCCGAAGACGGCATAGGCGGTGCCCAACGCGGTGGTTTGGCGGAAAGCGGCTTCGGCCATTTCGACAGCAAGGCGATCGTGGCCGCGATCGATGAAATAGAGGAACTTGGCCATTCCGAGCGCCATCACAGGATCGTCTTGCATCGCTCCTATCGCTGGGAGAACTAGCGCTTCGATCTCATCGAGATCGGCGCAGCGCCGGTCATCCTGCGCCAGCCGTCTGGGCCCTCCCATCAAACCGCGCGTGTGAATGGCGGTTGCAAGGAGCAGGGCGGTGCGGTGATTGGGCGAGGAAGCGTGCAGGACGCGCAGCCGCTTCTCGGCTTCAACCCAGTTTTGCTTGCCGGCGAGTTGCTCGGAAGCTTCATGAAGGCGCAACGGTAGTGGCTGCTCGGTCGGACTGGCATGTAACGGCGCCTCCGTCAGCGTCTTCCACAGAGCCTTGACGATCAGGTCGCACGTCTCATCGAAAGCGGAGCGCGTACCCGCAGCCGAAAAATCCGCCATGGTGCATCGCCGAACATGAAGGACCCTTGCCGTTGGAAACGCTCTGAGTGTCAAAGCGCAATCGAGCGCTCCGTTGGCGCCGGCTACAAAATCGAGTTCGATCGCGTAGGCTGGCTTTTCTGCCCCGAACTGGCTCGGTGGCGGGCAAAGGGGATCGACAACAACAGTCCGGTCTTTGCTGGTGCGAAGAGTCAGTCCAATTTGAAGCTGTTTGGCAAAGCGCCTGGCTGCCGTGGCCAAATGCGGCTCTTCCGAGATGCCTCGAAGCGGCCCTATGACGATGAAAGCATTGGCCGTCGAGCGCGACGGAGCGGTTGGAATCCAGAAGTAGCCCTCACCGTACTGGGTGGCGATAAATTGCGGCCGGCGTGCCGAATCCCCGAGTTTGCGCCGTAGGCGGTTGATGATGAAGTCGACGCTGCGGTCCGACACATCTGGATCTGCTCCGGTCATCTCATCGAGAAGGCGGTCACGCGAGATGATCCGGCCGGGGTTTGGAACGAGCATGCGCAACACTGAGCGCTCGGCACGGGTAAACCGCAAACGGTTCCCGTTCTCGTCGGTCGCAAACAGAAAATCCTGATCGAACCGCATGATCGATTTGCCTCCGCCCCTCGGTGAGCAACGAACACCATCGTCCAGGCTTGCGCCGGGCAATGCAACATGAGCCCGGCGCATTTTGGTATACTCCGTCGCATGACGGTCCTCTGATCTTATGCCGGCTATCGAATTTTCGAGTCTATGGCCCGGTTCATTTGCTGTTGCCGTCGGATCCCGGTCGCCGGCCGTAACGAAAGGGGACAGACTTTACCTGTTGGTCTGTCCGAGCGAATTGTGTGCAACATCGCCTCGCGGAGAAGCGAATGCTGCACCCGAATGCCGAAATGCATCTTGCCCCTGAGGTGGGGTGCTTGCTGGTTAGGATGTTTGGACGCTGACCACTGTCTGCCCGACAGCTTCGCCGCTTTCTACCGCTTCGTGTGCTGAGGCAATCTCGGCGAGCAAATATTCGCGCGCAATCGTGGGCGAAAGCCAGCGGTCAACAAGTCCCTCATTGATTGTCGCGATTGCCTTGTCGATCCCTGGTCTCGGGATACGCACGTTGGAGATAAGCCGAATGATGGCGGCGCGCATCTGAAGCTCATAATAAGGCATCGGTGGGTGCCGGTTCGAAGGCGAGGAATAGGCGGCAACCGAGCCGCCGATGGCGAGAATGCCGGCATCCAGCGCTGCATTGGCCCCGAAATCCACCTCGATAATGCGGTCCACCCCTTCGTTGTTTATGGCGAGCACCTGCGCCGTGACATCTTCCTTCCTGCGGTCGATGCACCACTTCGCACCCGCTCTGCGCGCGATCTCGGCCTTTGCCGGTGAACTGACGGTAGCGATGACCTTCGCACCGGCGCGGGCGGCAAACTGGATCGCGAGTTCGCCGACCGCGCCTGCGCCTCCCTGTACCAGAACCAGCTTGCCTTTGACCGGGCCGTCGCTGAACACTGCATAGTGTGCGGTGATCGCCGGTACACCAAGACAAGCGCCGGTCGAAAAGGACGCTTCATCGGGTAGCGGCGCAAGGCAGCTCGGCGGAACAACCGTATATTCACACGCTGTGCCGGATTCGGGCCCGCCTTTGAGGCCGTATCCTGCGCTGCCCTGTGCATTGAATATCCAGACCCGCTTGCCGACCCAGATGGGATCGGCATCAGGCCCTGCGGCTTCGACCACTCCCGCGCCATCGGCGTGTGGCACGATCGGATGTTGAGGCGGAGCGACATTGCCCCATCCGGCCCGCTTCTTGACGTCTGAAGGGTTGACGCCCGATGCCATAACACGCACCAGGACGTTTCCGGCGTCGGGCTTCGGTAAAGGACGTTCGACAAGCTCGAGCACGTCGCGCGCAGGCCCGTAGTTTCTGTATACGACTGTGCGAGCCATCGGTTAACGTCCCACCGCGTAACCCTGCATGGATCGCGGGTCCGATGCAGCCTTCAGATGCCCGCCCGCCATCGATACTGCAGAAAGTCGCCCTTCGGACCATGGCGGTCCGACTTCCACTATGTGTCCTCGCGCGCGCAGCCCATCTATGGTTTCGGAAGGGGTGCGTCCCTCGACGACAACCACGCCCGGCCGGCTCGCGCGCGGCCAGAAGGACGCCGGGAAATGGTCGCTGTGCCAGTTCGGCATCTCAAGGGCTTCCTGGAGATTTTGCCCACCCACTGCGTGGCGAAGGAACAACTGGGTGCTCCACTGGTCCTGCTGATCGCCTCCCGGCGTTCCCCAGGCCATGTACGGCTCTCCATCCCTGAAGGCCATCGACGTCGAAAGCGTTGTGCGCGGCCGTTTGCCTGGCTCAAGCGAGGCAGGCAGGCCGGGCTCGAGCCAGAACATCTGCGCTCTCGTGCCGAGCGGAAACCCGAGTGCCGGAATGACCGGCGAACTTTGCAGCCAGCCGCCGCTGGGCGTGGCAGACACCATGTTGCCGTGACGGTCGACAATGTCGAGATGCACGGTGTCGCCACGTTCGGCCACCACATCGCCCACTGTGGGTTCGCCCGCTCCGACCGCCGACATCGCTCCGCGCTGGTTGACCGCGGAAAGGTGGCGCCGCCAGGCGTCGTCGTCGGCCATCATTCCCGGCTGCAATTCATGTGATGCAATTTCGGTGATCAGCGGGCGTCGCTGGTTCGCATAATCCCTGGACAACAAGCGCTGTATCGGCACGTCGGAAAAGTCGGGATCGCCGTAAAACGCCTCACGGTCGGCAAAGGCCAGCTTGGAAGCTTCAATCACCAGATGCAGAAATTCCGGTCCGGCCGGATCCAGCTCTTCGAGCGGAAAGGCCTCAAGCAGAGCCAGTTGTTGCAGCAGTACCGGTCCCTGGCTCCACGGCCCGAACTTGAAGATTTCATAGCTGCGAAAGCTGCCGGAAACCGGTGCCTCGATAGTGGCACTCCATCTGGCCATGTCATCGCCGGTCAGCAGACCGCGATGCGCTTGCCCATCGGCGTCCAGAACGTCGCCGGACTGAACGAAGCGGTCGATTTCCTCCGCTACGAACCCCCGGTACCAGCAGGAACGCGCCGCCTCTATCTGCCGTTCGCGCTTGCCGCCCGCAGACTCTGCCTCTGCCAGTATGCGCGCATATGTGCGCGAGACCGCCTCGTTGCACAGCAGCGCGCCTTTGGCCGGAGCCTTGCCATTCCGCAGATAAAGCGCGGCCGAGCCCGGCCAGTAACTCCTGAAGAGCCCCGCTACGGAACTTATGGTGTCCGATATGCGCGGCAGGACCGGAACCCCGTTCGAGGCGTAGTGCAACGCCGGTTCCAGTGCTTCGCGCAAACTGATCGTTCCGTAGTCACGCAGCAGCAGCATCCAGGCGTCGAACGCACCCGGGACGCAGGTAGCAAGCAACCCTGTGCCAGGTATGAGATCGAGCCCCATTTCAGTGAAGCGTTCGATGGTGGCAGCGCCGGGCGCCACCCCTTGTCCGCAGATCACCCGAGGCTGGCGGCTGCCGGCAGGACAAACCATGATCGGTGCCTCGCCCCCCGGTCCATTCAGGTGAGGTTCCGCAATTTGCAGTGTGAATCCCGCCGCGACGGCGGCGTCAAACGCATTGCCCCCACGCTCCAAAACGCCCATGGCGACGGCGCTCGCGATCCAGTGCGTCGACGCAGCGACGCCGAACGTCCCCTGGATTTCCGGACGGGTCGTGAATGCCACTCCGTTGACCAACCCCATAAATTGCCTCTGCTTGCTAGTACTGTTCCGTGATCAGCTCGTTGTCTCGGGCGAAGGTTGATCGTCGTCCTGCTCGTCGCCGCGCAGATATTCGAACCAATCCCCCCAGGTCCAGGAACTCTTGAGGACCTCCGCCAGTTGCAGCGTTTCGGTGCTCACTACTTCCGGTGCAGCTTCGGGGATCGTTTCGCTGACAAAATGGTGCAGGTCGGAGACATCCTTGTGCAGTGTCTGGAGGATTACATCTCCCTTGCCGAAGGAAAGGCTGACGAAACGCACATTGGGAAATGCAACCAGCGCATTGGCCGTCTGGCGCACATAACCCGGCTTGACGCGCAACAGGATCATTGCGCCAACGCCGACGCCCATGGCCAGCGGATTGCCGACCAGCGTGACGCGGATCAGCCCGTCATCCTGCAGGCGTGCCATGCGTGTTCGCACGGTGCCTTCGGATATCTCGAGCGACCTCGCGATCTCGCGATAGGAGCGCCGCCCGTCCCGCGCCAGTTCCGCGATGATCTGCCGGTCGACCTTGTCCAATACCGTTTTCTTGGTTTGCACTTTCATACCCTCTCCAATAGCGATTTACGTAGAAATTCGCAATCACAAATGATGATATGCGTAGTTTGCGAGCTATTTTTTGTTGTTTGCGTATTTCCATTGCGAAATTTTGCGCATATAACAGGTGCTGCGGCCTGCTGGGGGTCGCCATATCGTCGGGGAACGACAATCGCTCATTGTGCGAGCGAAAAGGAGTCTGTCATGAAGCGAACCGCATTCCGAAGCACCGCCCTCGCCGCGGCCCTGTTGGGCTGCTCGGCGCTCTCCGCTGCGCCGGTGTCCGCGCAGGAGCCGGTTGAAATCACCTTCTTCATCTGGGCTGGGTCCAACCAGGGCGTAGTCCCGATGGAAGTCATCGACGCCTACAAGGAGGAAAACCCGCACGTCACCATCAATATCCTGGAATCGAACAACACGATCACCTATCCCAAGATGGTTGCGGCACGCCGCACCACGCCCGATGACCCGCTGGTTCATTGCGGCTTTTTCAACGTCGATTCCATGACCAAGGGCGACGTCGACGACATGTGGGAGTCGATCGATCCCGCCCTTGTGCCAAACATGGAAAACGTCATCGATAAGTTCCGTCGCCCGGACGACAGGGGTGTCGGCTACCAGATGGCCGGTATCGGCATTCTCTACAACAAGGATGTCGTCAAGGAGCCACCGACGTCGTGGGCCGACCTCTGGAGCGAGGGTTATCGCGGCAGGGTCACCATGTTCGATTACGACACCCGCATGATGGTCGTCGCTTCCATGCTCAATGGCGGTGACGAGCGGAATATGGATCCGGGTTTCCAAGCCTGGGCCGACAATGCGGAAAATCTGAAGGCGCTTGTCGATTCCAACGATGCGCTCAAAAATCTGCTTGTGTCGGGTGATGCCTGGGTTGCGCCCTGGTTCTCATCTCTTGCCCGTGTCTGGATCGAGGAAGGCGCGCCGCTCGGCTTTGCCGTCCCGGAGGAGGGCGCGATCGCCTTTCCTATCTTCCTGACCATCGCCAAGGGTGTGGATGAGGCCGAGCGCAAGGTCTGCTCGGATCTGGTGAACGAGCTTCTGTCAGCCGACAATGCCGGGCGCTATGGCCAGCTCACCTTCTCGATCCCGGTGGTCGATGGCGCGACCGCCACGGAAGAGCAGCAGAACGATCCCACGCTCAATCTCGATCTCGCCAAAAACGCGATCGTGCCCGATTATTCGCACATCGCCGAGATGACGCCTGACTGGCGCCAGCGCTGGGACCGCGAGGTCAAGTTCAAACTCCGCTGAGAATCGGCGCGGGGTGCGCGCGGAAAGAATGCGCACCCCGCATCCGAACCGCAAGGTACCGCCTAATGAAGTCCGATGTTGAATTCCGCGGCGTAAGCAAGGTCTTTGGCGACTTTCTAGCCGTCGACAACATTTCCTTTTCCATTCCGCAGGGCAGCTTCTTTTCGCTGCTCGGACCGTCGGGCTGCGGCAAGACGACGACGTTGCGCATGACCAGCGGATTCGAATGGCCGGATCGTGGCGACGTCCTGATCGCCGGCCAGAGCATGGAAAATGTGCCGGCCTATGCGCGGCCCACCAATATGGTGTTCCAGCGCTGGGCGCTGTTTCCGCACATGACCGTGGCGCAGAACGTTGCTTTCGGGCTCGAGATCGACCGAAGGCCGCGTCACGAGATCAACAAGCGCGTCGGCGAGGCGCTGGAACTGGTCGGCCTCTCGGATTTTGCTGCACGCAAGCCACGCCAGCTCTCCGGCGGGCAGATGCAGCGTGTGGCATTGGCGCGTGCGCTCGTCAAACAGCCGAAGGTGCTGCTGCTCGACGAGCCGCTTGGCGCCCTTGACCTTAAACTGCGCATGCAGATGCAGCTTGAACTGAAGCGTATCCAGCGCGAGGTCGGCACCACGTTCATGTACGTGACCCACGATCAGGGCGAGGCTCTGACGATGTCGGACCAGATCGCCGTCATGAACAAGGGACGCATCGACCAGCTAGACAGCCCTCAGGCGATCTACGACCGCCCGGCCACCCGTTTCGTTGCTTCCTTCATCGGCAACGCAAACCTGATCCCCGTGGAAATATTGGATAGCGGCGCAAACGATGCCAGCGTCGCGATCGGCGGCCTTAAATTCACCGTGCCGGCTACCGAAAGGCTGAGCGGCAAGAGGGGCATCGTGTCGCTGCGCTTCGAGCGCATCCGCATCGGTCCCGAGGCGAAGAAGCAGAGTGTTACCGGCAAGGCGACAATTCGCGATGTCATTTTCTCGGGGTCGAGCATCACTTATGTTGCGACTTTGGAAGGCTGCAATATCGACCTGACGGTCGAAGCTCCGCATGACGGCACGAGCGCCCCTCACCACATTGGCGAAACCGTGCACGTAGGCTGGGATGGCGGTGCTGCGACCGTTTTTGCCGACGAGGACGGTAATGGCTGAAGCTGCCGCCGAACCGCTGCTTCCGGCAAAGGAGCCTCTGCGCCGCCGCGCAGTGCCGTGGCTGCTATTGCTGCCGGCGCTCCTGATCATGGCCTATGCCTTCGTGCTGCCGATGCTGGTTTTCTTCCAGTACAGCGTCTACACCTTCGAGCGTGGCAGGCTGATCGACGAATTTTCACTCGCCACCTACACCGATTTCCTCACCGATCCGTATTTTCACACGGTCATTTTCGACACCGTGAAGATGGCGGCCATCACGACATTCTGTTCGGCGCTGGTCGGTTACCCGCTCGCCTACGCGCTATGGAGGGTCAATTCACCGGCACTGAAACGCTGGCTCGGCCTGATCATATTTTCGCCCATCCTGGTTTCGGTTGTCGTGCGCAGTTACGGCTGGACGGTGCTGCTGGCCGATCAGGGGCCGATAAACTGGTTTTTGCAGACGGTGCTGGCTTTCCCCGAACCGGTGAAACTGGTGTTCAATCTAACCGGCGTGGTGATCAGCCTGACCCACGTGTTCCTGCCCTTTGTCGTATTTCCCATCTTTTCCACCATGACGCGGCTCGACCCGACGCTGCGGGAAGCGGCTATGGATCTGGGCGCCGGGTGGTGGACCACATTCCGCCGCATTACCTTCCCGCTCACGCTGCCCGGTCTGCTGGCCGGAATGCAGATCTGTTTCACGCTCGCGCTCGGTGCCTTCGTCACGCCGTCGCTTCTTGGCGGCGGAAGGGTGCTGGTTTTGCCGCTACAGATTTACACTGCAACCGCCGACATCAATTGGCCGCTGGCGGCGGTTGGCGGCATCGTGCTCCTCGCCCTGGCGATGGTGACGGTGCTGATCTCCAACCGCCTGCTGCGCTACAGCGAGGTTTGAGATGGCCAACAGAAGCCTTCCACACTATCGCTACTTTCTGCTTGGCGCGTTTGCCGTTTTCGGGGCCCTGTTTGTGGTCGCGCCGCTGGCCGTCGTGGTGCTCAATTCCTTCTCGGCAGTGGCCTACAACGTGTTCCCGCCCGAGGGCTTCTCGCCGCGCTGGTACATAAACCTGTTCCAGCAGGAATCGTTCTACCTCGCCGCGCTGCGCAGCGTGATCCTGGCTTTGACCGCGACGGCGGTGGCTATGGTGGTCGGCACTATGGCCGCCTATTCCATCGTTCGCTACCGGCGACGCTGGGCCGATATGGCAAAGGCCGCACTACTATCTCCCATAGTGCTGCCCAATATCGTGCTCGGCGTCGCCGTATTCATGTTCTTTATCCGCATTGGCATGTACGGCACCTATTTCAGCCTTGTGGCAACTCACGTGGTGGTTGTTCTGCCGTTTGTGACTGCCGTGCTGACGGCGGCGCTCGCCAATTATGACTGGACTCAGCAAGAGGCCGCAATGGACCTGGGCGCCGGGCCGCTGCGCACGTTCTTCAGGATAACCATGCCGCAGATTTCAATCAGCATGGTCGTGTCCGCCCTGTTCGCTTTCGTGACCTCTTTCGACCAGGTTGAGACGACGCTCTTTCTGGTGCGCGCCGGCGACAACACGTTGCCGATCGAAATGTTTCTCTATCTTCAGAAATGGCAGGATCCGACCATCGCGGCGCTGTCCAGCGTGCTTATCGCCTTCGCGCTGATGATCGTCGCCGTGCTCAGCATCTTCATGCGCAACAAGGAACTGCCGGCAAGCCTCTTGCGGCAGGACAGGGAGACCGCCGAATGAAAGCCGAAGTTCCGACATCCCTAATTGCAGCCGTCGATGGCCCGCGCATGTGGCGGCATCTCGAGGAATTCGCCAAATGGCGCAAGGAATCGGGTGTGCCGGAGGAACTGAAGAGCCTCGCCTATGTCGAGGAGTGCATGAAGGAGTACGGATTCGATACCGAGCTCATTCTGCATGACGCCTATATCAGCCTGCCCGGCCAAGCACGGGTAGAAATGGCCGGCGATACCCTGCGCTGCATCACACATTCCTTCTCGCAATCGGCGCCCGCCGGTGGATTGAAAGCCGAAATCGTCGACCTCGGCAGCGGCTCCGAGGAAGCCTTCGCCAAGACGGATGTGCGCGGCAAGCTGGTGCTTGTGGACGGCATTGCCAACCCGGTCATGTCGCAGCGCGCAAGCCGTGCAGGCGCAGCCGGACAGGTGCATATCAGCCCTCATGAACATGTCCATGAGATGTGTATCTCGCCGGTTTGGGGTAGCCCGACCTATGACACTGCCGCTAACCTGCCGAGCACCGTTGTCGTCACCGTGCCTCTCGACGCCGGCACCGCGATCCGCGAGAAGTTGCGCTCTTCGCCGAACCTGTCACTCACCGTCCATGCCAACGTCGACACCCGCTGGCGCAAGACGCCGATCCTGGTGTGCGACATGGCCGGCCCGGCGGGCGGGGCCGACGAGCCGTTCGTATTTTTCACGGGCCATCACGACACCTGGTATTATGGTGTGATGGACAATGGTGGCGCCAACGCCACCATGATGGAGGTCGGTCGGGTCTGCGCCGAAAACAGAGACAAATGGCAGCGCGGTCTGCGCATCGTGTTCTGGTCCGGCCATTCGCAGGGACGCTATTCCGGCTCCACTTGGTATGCCGAGCAAAACTGGCTCGAGCTCGAAAAGCGCGCCCTTGTTCACGTCAATGTCGATTCCACCGGCGGCAAGGGCAACACCATCGTTGCCGACACCACCGCCGCCGCCGAGCTTCGCGGCCTTGCGGTCGAATCCATCCGCGAGCAGGCCGGGCAGGACTTTACCAATCGCCGCATGGCGCGCGCCGGGGACCAGTCGTTCTGGGGCATCGGCGTATCGGCCATCTACGGAAACATGAGTGAGCAGCCCGCGACGGGCGAAGCCAATGCGTCGGCTGCCGTGTTTGGCGGCGGAAACCGGCTCGGGCACGGAACCGGCTGGTGGTGGCACACTCCCGACGATCTGTTGGACAAGATGGATGAGCAAATCCTGGTCCGCGATACCAATATCTACCTGCATACCGTATGGCGGCTTCTCGCCGATCCGATCCTGCCGCTCGATTGGGCCGAACATGGGCGCTACCTGCAGTCCGAGCTCGATACGGTTGAGCAGCAGACCGGGGGGCGTTTCGATCTGACGGAGTTGCGCGAGGGCGCTGAACGGCTGACGCATCTGGCGGAACGTCTGAACACGGCGATCGCCGACGCCGGCGAGGGCGACACGGACCGCTACAACGATGCATTGATTGCGGTGTCGCGCGCGCTGGTGCCGCTCGACTACACCGAGTGCGACCGTTTCGAACAGGACCCGGCAATCAATGCGCCGCCTTACCCGTCTCTGCGGCCGGTGAGGCTGCTCGCATCTGTCGAGCCGGGTTCGGATGATGAAAAGTTCCTGTTCGTTGGCGCGACGCGGGCGCGCAATCGCATCGCCTTCGGCCTGCGCCAGGCAGCCGCACATATCGAGCAGGCGCTCGGCGTATCCAGGGGATGACATTCCAATGACACAACTGTTGAACGGCAAGGTTGCGCTCATCACAGGCGGCGCCGGGCGGCTGGGGCGCGCAACGGCGCAAATATTCCTCCGGGAGGGTGCGGCGGTCGTTCTGGCGGATATCAATGCTGAAGCAGTGCATCGCGTAAGCGGTGAGCTGGAGAAGACCTGTCCCGGAAAGCTCGCGGCAGTCTCTGGCGACCAGTCCCGGCCGGACGATGTTTCCCGCTTTATCGGCGAGGCTGAACAGGCGCTCGGCCTCCCCGACATTCTGGTCAACACGCACGGTATCTTTCCCAACTGCCCCCTGCTCGAAGTCAGCGTCGAGGAGTGGGACAGCGTCTTTGCCGTCAACACCCGTGGCACAATGCTGACCTGCCAGGCGATCGCGCGTCGCTGGATCGACGCCGGCGTCAAGGGGTCGATCGTCAACATTTCTTCGGGCGCCGCACGCAGCGGCCGCCCTGGCGGCGCCCATTACAGCGGCTCCAAAGCGGCGGTCGAGATCATGACGCATATCTTCGCAACCGAACTCGGCCCGCATGGAATTCGCGTCAATGCGGTCGCGCCGGGTCTTGTCCTCGACAATGTAATGACCGAGGAAAGCGACGACGCGCATCCATACGTGAATCTCACACTGCGCGGTACGCCCATCGGGCGAACGGGCAGTGCGGACGACATTGGCGAAGCGGTGGCGTTCCTGGCCAGCGACCGCTCCGAATGGACAACCGGGGCTATCCTTGAAGTGACCGGCGGCACCCATTGCGGACGAACGCATATGCCGCTGACGAGGCAGCTGCGATGAGCGACCGTTTCCTGATCGTGGGTGCCGGCGCGATCGGCGCGATCACCGGCGTACATCTGGCGCGTGCGGGCCACCACGTCGCATATGCCGAAACCAGCCAGGCACATGTTGATGCCGTGCGTCGCAGCGGGTTGCGGCTCTCCGGCGCTTTGGAAGCGACAATTCGGCCAGACATTGCAACGCCTGACGAAATATCCGGTCAATACGACACGGTGCTGCTTGCCGTGAAGGCCCGCCACACCAACGACACTCTACCTTTGCTACAGCGCGTACTTGGCCCGGAAGGCTGTGTGGTATCGCTGCAGAACGGCCTTGAGGAATACAAGCTGGCCGATGCCCTGGGCAAAAGCCGCGTCATCGGCGCCTATCTCACTTTCGGCGGCTTTTACGTCGAGCCGGGACACGTGAAATATGGCGGCACCGGCAGTTTCAAGCTGGGTGAACTCGACGGTCATATGTCGGAGCGTCTGGCACATCTGGCGCGAACCCTCAAAGTCCAGCAGCCGGTTCAGGCGACCGACAACATATTCGGGTTCCTGTGGGCCAAGATGGCTCTGGGCGCGGTCTATTTTGGCACCGCGATCACAGATCTTGATGTGCCGGAGGTCTACACTGATCCTGAGCGCCGCGCTGTTTTGGCCACCTTGTGCGGCGAAACGGTCGCAGTTGCCGAGAAGCTGGGCGTTTCGGTGGAAACAACTGACGGTTTCGACCCGAAGGCCTTCCGTCTCGGAGCGCCCGCCGACTGCGTGGTACAGCAGGCATCGTGGGACGCGCAGCGTCGTTATTGGGGCCGCCACGACAATGCCCGCACCGGGATCTGGCGGGATCTCGCGATTCACCGGCGCCCGACCGAGATCGACGGCCTCGTGGACGAGGTGATCCGTCTGGCCGGCAACAGCAACGTGCCGGTGCCGCATCTGCAAAGACTGAGTGCTGTGGTTCATGCAATCGAGCGCGGCGAGCAGGAGATGTCACCGGACGCTCTCCTTAAGATCGGCGTTTCGGCCGCGCGCGTCTGAAGAGCGTTTAGCTCGGTTAGGCAAATCCAGGCGCCGACTCCCCTAATATTGATGGCACCCTCAGTACCCACGCCACGCTGACATCCTCGCCATCTCAGGTTCCGGCTTCCGCGACAACGTAAGTGACACCCGTTGCGCGCGCGTTAGGAGCGGGCGCACGGCGGGCCGTGTAAGCGAGCCGCTGCTCCGCGACCGCATCCGCAAGAAAGGTCGATTCGGCCGCGCCGGGCGGAACGATCGGCTTCGCGATCTGGGCCAAAGTCTCCGAAGAAGTGAGCGAGAAGATCGAAGAGCAGGTAAAGGCCGGCAGCTTCCCTGTGCGGCTGAGGGGAGACGAGTGGAACAGCGGCGAGATCGTCTGGCTGCTCGACCTCATCGCACCGAACCGGCAGCTGGCAACCAGCGTGCTTGTCAGTTTCGGTCAGCTCGCCAGGGAAGCGCCGGTGCGCATACACCCTCTGGTTGGCAGGAATGTCGACCCCGAGGTGCTGGCAAAGCTGCGGGGAAATGCAGCAACTGGCGCGGAGCCACAGGAAACGCGGCAATAATGGTGACAAATATTTCCACAGGAAAATATCCTCTAGCGCAACGATTACACGTTCATGATTCCACATTAAACTTTAGGTGACTAATTTAATTCTGCTGAAAATTGTAACCGATAGATAAAATCAAGAACTTCTCTCTTAACAAATCCCGTTCGATGTGCATTCTGAGTGTTGTGGGGCAAATCAGCGTGGCTACAGTCGCGTGCGTGGAGACTGAGAACTGCGAGGAGTTCGCATGCCCCCTGCGTCATACGGGATAGGTATTTTCCCGTCGCTTTCTGCCAGAGGAAGGGCGGATGGGCGTTGGGTCCGCCCACTTGCGCTCCAGCGTTGCCTGATTCCGCTAATAATTCTGATGTCGGCCATTCCGCTGGGTGGCTGCAACCCCTTTCCCAAGACCTGGGAATGGAACCAGAAGCTCACGGTTGAAGTCGCGACACCGAGCGGTGTGAGTGTCGGTTCAGCTGTAACGAGAGTGCGTTGGCAAGAGGAAAATAGCGTCGGGAACTATCCTGGCAGCTATTCGGGTGAGGCCACATTTGTTGACATGGGCAACGGTCGATATCTGTTTGCGCTGCTAAGCGAAGAGACCCGCTATTTGGCACTTAGAACTTTTGCCGATGTGCTTGGAGATAGAGCGCAGATTTCCGAAGAGGGCTTCGAAGCTGCATCCAGTTTGCGCGGTGAGAATAATGTTCCGGCTGAACGATACCCTCTTCTTGTTACATTTGAAGACATTCGGGACCCGGCGACGGTCAAGCGCGTCGATCCTAACAATCTGGCTGACAGTTTTGGTTCTGGCTTCTCCTTACAGCGGATCACCTTGGAGATCACAGAAGAGCCCACAACAAAGGGTGCTGTTGAAGGCGTTCTAGGGTGGCTGGAGGAAGTCGGAAAAGAGCGAGGTAGCCTAATTCCAAATCCGCCTCGGCTGATCTCGGCGATGTCGGATCCGGAAATACAGACACTCGGCCCGCTCGCATTCTCGACGGAGTTGTTCAAATGACGATCTCAAGTGACCTTTTTCTATCGATTCTGTCGATGGATGCTTACAATCGAGACTACGATGCCGGCATTGATATTTCTGGTAGCCGCCTTGGCGGTGCTCAAATACTGAGTCGAGATAGCCTAGGAATTAGCGAAAGCGATTATCACGCGTGGCAGACTGTGGGTTTCTATGCATTAGCGTATGAACTGCAGGCTGACGAACAAATCGAGGGCTTGAGCCAGAGCGACATCCTCATCTCTTATCGCGGAACTGACAATGTGGATTTCACAACGCTTGGGGAGGGTGCGAGTGACTTCTGGCAGGGTTGGATTACAGGTGCACGGGTTCCCGGTTCGCAATCCTGGCTCGCTCTCGATTTCTTCGAATCCGTTACCGGTAGCGATGCGCTGAGTGGTGAGTCGAGCGGTGCCATCCTCACAGGTCATTCGCTCGGCGGCGGATTAGCAGGTATGGTCGCGGCTCTGTCCGGCGATCAAGCGGTCATCATCGACAACATGCCTTATGGTGCTGCCGCAAGCCTTCTAAGCATGTGGTGGAATGCAACGCAGCTAGGAACGGATGTTGCAACGCTCGTCGCCAGCGGTGAGCCAGAAAACTACTTGTGGCCGGCCGCAAGCAACATCACGGCTTACAACGTTGGAGATGAAGCCCTTGCAAACATCAGGGCGATCGAGTCTGCGGCTGCAACACTGCTGCTCGGTCCTCTAGGTGCTTTCGCTGGTGCTAACGCCATCCTGATGTCGTTTAGCGAGAAGACGCAAGACCCGCTCGAGCACCATCTTGGCTTGCTGGGATTGGCTCAGCGATAAGGCTAACGTTGCAACAGCTTTTGCCGATCTTCATGACGGCGTCACAGCAACTATGTTCAGCGAGGAGAAGGGTATCTGGTGCCCAGGGGCGGAATCGAACCACCGACACGCGGATTTTCAGTCCGCTGCTCTACCAACTGAGCTACCTGGGCATCCGGCTTCGGGCGGATCATGTTCCGGCGAAAGCCTGCGGCGTTGGTTTTTCCGCCGAAGCGGGCCGCGTTATAGCACGTGTTTTCACCCTGTCCAGCGCTGTTCTCGGTCGCCGGAAAATGGGCGGGCACGGTCGGCGAATTCAGGCAGGATTGGCGCTGGCGCGCCGCGAAGGAATTGGCGGGCCTGCGCGGTTGAAAGGCCGCGGGCGCGGAAGCGAAACCGGATCGCCTGCCGCCCTTTTTGCGGGAGCCTCAGCCTTGCCCGCCATCCTCGGAACTTCCGGGTTCCTCCTCGCGTCCGGGCAACACATATGCGCCCGAAAGCCATCGGTTGAGGTCGACATCCTTGCAGCGCTTGGAGCAGAATGGATAGGTGTCGCGCGCCGAAGGTCGTCTGCATTCGGGGCAGGGGCGGCGTGGCCTGAGCGGGGTCACCTTTTCCGGCTGCGTTCCTGCCACACCTCAGCTCCGCGCTGACAGCCAGGCGAAGTGCACCTTGTAGCCGTCGCCGACCAGGAGGTTGACCGTCTCGTGAAGCGGCAGCCCGACGACGCCGGTATAGGAACCCACGAGCTTGACCACGAAAGTGCCGGCCAGACCCTGGATGGCGTAGCCGCCGGCCTTGCCCCGCCATTCGCCAGACGCGAGGTAACTTTCCTGCTCCTCGCGTGACAGCCGCTTGAAGCGGACGCGCGTTTCGGAGAGTTTCTGCCGCACCTTGCCCGAGGGCGCAATCACGCACACGCCCGTATAGACGCGGTGGGTGCGGCCCGAAAGCAGCCGCAGGCAGTTTGCCGCTTCGTCGGCGAGATGCGCCTTGGGCAGAATGCGTCTTCCGACCGCGACTACCGTGTCGGCGGCCACGAAGAACGCCTCGCCTTCGTCCGGGTCCTTCCGGTAGATCTCCAGCGCCCTCTCGGCCTTGGCGCGCGACAGCCGTTTGGCCAGCGAGGCCGGGTGCTCGGCCCGCTTCGGCGTTTCGTCGATCTCGCTCGCGATCAGCCGGTCCGGCTCGATACCGGCCTGCTGCAGCAGCTCGATCCTGCGCGGCGACCCGGATGCCAGCACCAGTTTCTGGAATACGCTCATCGGTGTCCCGTCACAGGCGCAGCGCCTAAATCAAAGTCTATTTGAAGCGATAAGTGATACGGCCCTTGGTGAGGTCGTAGGGGGTCATCTCGACCAGGACCTTGTCGCCGGTCAGAACGCGAATGCGGTTCTTGCGCATGCGTCCGGCCGTGTGGGCAATGATCTCGTGTTCGTTTTCCAGCTTTACACGGAACATTGCATTGGGCAGCAGTTCCGTCACCACACCCGGAAATTCAAGTACTTCTTCCTTCGGCATTCCATACCTTTTTCAAGAGAAAATCCGGCGCCGGGCCGGAATTTGCGCGGAACCTATACGATTAGCCCAGATTTGTGAACACGCATTATCCCGCCGTCTGCGAGCGCGTCGCCCCGCCAAATCTCGCCTTCAACTGAGCCTCGAGACGGTCACGCACGCCGCGATAGGCGTCGAGAATCTGGTCACGGGTGCCGCGCACGTCCGTCGGGTCCGCCGTTGGCCAGTATTCCACATTCACCGCGAGCGACCGCGTCAGTTCCAGCGCTGCATGGTGTGCTTCCGGTGAAAGCGTGACGATCAAGTCGAAATAGCTGTCTTCGAGGTCTTCCAGCATCTGCGGCTGGCGTTCCCCGAGGGTCAGGTCATTTTCCGCCAGAACTGCATCAACGAAAGGATCGCGCTGGCCGGCACGAACGCCGGCGGAGGCGACGAAAATGGAGCGTGGCAGCAACTGGCGGGCCAACTGTTCGGCCATCGGCGAGCGCACGGAATTCATGCCGCACAGAAAAAGCACGGAACCGGGCAGTTCCTGTTTGTCTCCTCCCGCCATGCCGGTTTCAGTCTTCGGCGCCGGCGCTGGCAGGCAATAAGCTACCGTTCATCTTCACCCCCGCCAGTGCAGCACGCAAACAAGCGTGAACAGCCGGCGCGCCGTGTCGAAATCCATGTCGATCTTGCCCGAAAGCCTGTCCATCAATGTCTGCGAGCCGTCATTGTGAATCCCGCGCCGGCCCATGTCGATTGCCTCGATCTGGCTCGGCGTAGCGGTGCGGATCGCCTCGTAATAGCTCTCGCAGATAAGAAAATAGTCCTTCACGATTCGCCGAAACGGCGTCAGCGACAGGATATGGGTGACGACCGGCTTGTCCGCTTCGTCGCTGATGGCAAACACGAGCCGAGACTCCGCCAGCGACAGTTTGAGCTTGAAGGGTCCGCCGTCATGCCCGACCGGGCCGAAGCTGTTTTCTTCGATCAGATCGAAGATCGCCACCGCCCGTTCATGTTCGATATCGGGCGTGGAACGTCCGATCGACTCGTCAAGCACGATGTCGATGAGGCGGGCCTTGTCTGAAAGCTGCTCCGCCATCGCGCGGTCCTAGTTCAGCCGAAGCGCGACGGATCGCGCATGTGCACTCAGCCCCTCGGCCTCCGCCAGCCTGATTGCGGCCGGAGCCAGCGCCCGCAGCTGATCGGGGCCAAGCTTGAGCACCGAACTGCGTTTGACGAAGTCCGCCACCGACAGGCCGGACGAAAAGCGCGCCGAGCGCGCTGTGGGCAGTACGTGGTTGGATCCGCCGACATAATCGCCGATCACTTCCGGCGTATGCCGGCCGAGGAAAAGCGCGCCGGCATTGCGGATTTTGGCGGCCAGCGCCTCCGGATCGGAGACCGCGAGTTCGACATGTTCGCCGGCGATCCGGTTCGCCAGGGCTGGTGCTTCGTCCAGCGAACCGAGCACGATCACCGCTCCGAAATCGCGCCAGCTGGCTTCCGCGGTTTCGCGCCTGGCAAGCAGCGCGAGTTGCCGTTCGACGGCCTGTTCGACCGCTGTCGCGAGGTCGGCATCATCGGTCATCAGAATGGATTGCGCCGCCGTGTCATGTTCGGCCTGCGCAAGAAGATCGGCGGCGAGCCAGTCGGGATCGTTTTCACCATCGGCGATAACCAGTACCTCCGAGGGACCGGCAATCATGTCGATGCCAACGATGCCGAACACGCGGCGCTTGGCTGCCGCGACATAGGCATTTCCCGGGCCGACGATCTTGGCGACGGGCCGGATTGTCTCGGTGCCATATGCCAATGCCGCGACCGCCTGCGCTCCGCCGACGCGGTAGATCTCGTCGATACCGGCGAGCTTGGCAGCCGCGAGAACGAGTGGATTGATCGCGCCGTCGGGCGATGGCACCACCATCACGATGCGCTCCACACCGGCGACCCGGGCCGGCACCGCATTCATCAGCACCGAACTCGGATAGCTTGCACTGCCGCCCGGCACGTAAAGGCCGACGGCCTCGATCGCATTCCAGCGCCAGCCGAGCTCGACGCCGAGCGAATCGGCATAATGCTCGTCCTTCGGCAGCTGCCGCGCGTGATGAGCGCGGATGCGTTCGTGAGCGGTTTCCAGTGCCGATTGTGTTTCAGGATCGATTTCCGCTGCTGCCGCATCGATCTGCGCACGGGTGACGCGCAGGCCGGTCTCGCCGAGATCGACCCGGTCGAACTTGCGGGAAAATTCGATGAGCGCTTCATCGCCGTCGCTGCGCACTTTGTCGATGATGTCCCGCACGGCTTGATCGACATCTTCAGACACCTCGCGCTTGGCTGCCAGAAGCGCGGCGAAACGCTCTTCGAAGTCCGGGCTGGTGCTGTCGAGACGAACTGCCAACGGGACTTCCCTATACGCCGTGCCGCGGGCGCGCGGCGGCTCCCCAGGCACCGCCGACATCCGCGAGCTGCACTTCGATCACCTCGACATCGAGCGCCATTGCGGCCCCGCCTGCAAAGGTCAGCTCGATGGTTCCCGCCGGTGCATCGGATGGCGCAAACTCGATTGCCAGCAGCGAAAGGACGGTATCGCCTTTCGACTGGTCGATTCCGCTGGCCCGAACGCCGAGCACACGTTTGAAATGAAGCACGCTGCGTCGCCGTTCGCCGCGCCGCGAGAACAGGCCGCGTTTCTTTTCCCAGGCGTAACGGTTGACCGGCAGCACAAGCTGCTTGTCAGTGGCATCGAACTTGATTTCGCCGACCTTGGTGACGGCATCCTGAACATGCGCTGAAACGATACTCAGGTCTTCCCCATCGAGGGCGACAAGTCGGAGGGCTTGCATGTCGGAACACGCTTCTTCGCTGCGGTTTCAGATTTTGTGTTAGGCGTTCTTGTGTTGCAGTGCAACTAGCGCAGTCCGCCGCCGGACCGCCTTATTCGCCGACGCGCTCCAGCTGCGCGCCGCATTGCGCCAGTTTTTCTTCCAGCCGCTCGAAGCCACGATCAAGATGGTAGACGCGTTGAACCATGGTCTCGCCCTCGGCCGCCAGACCGGCAATCACCAGCGAAACCGAGGCGCGCAGATCGGTTGCCATAACCGGTGCGCCGCGGAGGGTCTCGACGCCTTCCACGGTGGCCGTCTGGCCCGACAGTGAAATGCGTGCCCCCAGACGTGCCAGTTCCTGCACATGCATGAAGCGGTTTTCGAAGATCGTCTCGGTAATTTTCGAGCGCCCGCGCGCCCGTGTCATCAATCCCATGAACTGCGCCTGCAGGTCGGTTGGGAAGCCTGGAAAGGGTTCGGTGGTAACATCGACAGGTGTGATGCCGGAACCGTTGCGGCGGACCCGGATGCCGGAATTCACCGGGGTAATCTCGGCGCCGGTCCTGGAGATGGTGTCGAGCGCGGATTCCAGAATGTCGGCACGGGCTCCTTCAAGCAGCACATCGCCGCCGGTCATTGCCACGGCCATCGCGTAAGTGCCGGTTTCGATGCGGTCCGGAATGACCCGGTGCCGCGCGCCCGAAAGCCTGTCCACTCCATCTATAACGACCGTGCTGGTGCCGGCATTGGATATACGGGCGCCCATTGCATTCAGACATTCAGCGAGATTGACGATTTCGGGCTCGCGCGCCGCGTTTTCAAGCACCGTTTGCCCCTTGGCCATCGCGGCGGCCATCATCAGCACATGGGTCGCACCCACCGAAACCTTGGGGAAGACATAGCGGTTGCCGACAAGCCCGTTCCGCGCCTTCGCGTGCACATAGCCGTTGTCGATATCGATATCCGCACCAAGCGCCTTCAGCCCGTCGATGAAAAGATCGACGGGGCGGGTGCCGATGGCACAGCCGCCGGGCAGCGAAACGCGCGCCTCGCCCATGCGGGCGAGCAGCGGCCCGATCACCCAGAAGCTGGCGCGCATCTTCGACACGAGTTCGTAGGGCGCGGTGGTGTCGACGATATTGCGCGCCGTGAAATGGATGGTGCGGGAATAGCGTTGCGATTGCTCCTCGCGCCGGCCATTCACCGAATAGTCGACCCCGTGATTGGTGAGGATGCGGATCAGCTGCTCGACATCGGCCAGATGCGGCACATTGTCGAGGGTCAGCGTCTCGTCCGTCATCAGTGCGGCAATCATCAGCGGCAGGGCAGCGTTTTTCGCTCCCGAAATCGGGATCGTGCCGTTAAGTTCGTTGCCGCCGACAATCCTGATCCGGTCCATGCTGCGCCTTTCCGGCCGCAATACGGGCCGCTCTGAAGAATGGTGTGCCGGTCTAGACCAATGGGTTGACCGGTTCAAGAACGGGCAATTGTCCCGGAGGGTCTATGCCGAATGTGGTTTCCCTGTGTCGGCAGCATCCGATTCGCGGTCGACCTGCCGGTTATTTCCGCCATCCGCAACGTCGGATGAACGCTCGCGCGCCTGTTCCTTGCGCCGCTGAAGGTTCGCGCGCAGTTGTTTCGCCAGGCGGTCTTTGCGTGCATCCTTTGGCGGCTTGTTATTCATCGGTTTCGGCGTTTTCGTCCTTTTGCCGTTCGCGGCGGCTGCCCGCTGCGGCTTCTGCTGTCGCCCGGGCTGACCAGCTTCATATGCACATTCTCCTGAGCTTGCGCAATTCGCCGCATCCGCCTTGCGCTGGCCGGTCGGTTGTGGCAGAAGCGCCGCACTTTCTCGGGCTGCCGTAGCTCAGGGGTAGAGCACTCCCTTGGTAAGGGAGAGGTCGAGAGTTCAAATCTCTCCGGCAGCACCAGTCATTCGACAACTGGCCTTTAGTGTACCGTCTTCACGATGTTGCGCAGGAAGTTCTTCAGCGGCTTGGCGCGGTGGTAAATCGTCGACACCGCCTGTCCCTTGGCACTGAGTGAGAGCGACAGGTTTTCCAGTGCAATCTCGCGGGCCGAAAAGTCACTTTTGTAGCGTGAGTTGCCGATACCGGCATCGAAGCGGCTATCGCCCTTTTCGACGCGCTCGCGGATGAGGTCGTGGAGCGACTGGATACCTGGCGCATACTGGCCGAAATTCTCGACATCGGCCGCGCACAGGATCGAGTGCAGGCAGTCCTTGCCCATCACGCCGAAATCCGCTGCCGCCAGCTCGCCGTCGACCACGACGCCCGACGTCACGGTCTCGCCGCTGGCCGCGCCGTCAAGCGCGCAGGCTTTGTAGAATTCGAAATAGCTGTCGTTGGTGAGAATATCGTCCTTGAATTTGGCGGTCCGCTCGCTGCGGATGAACTCGATCGCGCGAACAACATCCTGCGGCTCGACAAAGGCCTGCCAGTTCACCGCGCCATGGTCCTCGTTGAGCCTGCGCCGCCTGCGGTCGATATTCTTGCGAAATCCCTTCTTCAGGTTTTCACGGCGCCAATTGTCGAATTCGCCGGGCATAAGGTCGATGACGAAGGCGCTGTTTTCGGAAGCCGAGCGCGTGGTACCGCAAAGCAGCCGGTCAATCACATCGATGTCGCAGGCCACTTTTCGCAGGAACAGGACATCGCCGAAGGAGATCAGCTGCGCGAGCGTCTCGCGAACCGCGTCCGATGCTGCGAGCTCGACAAGTGTATCGGCGGAACAGACCGGCGTATTGTAGTCCGACACGCCAAGATCGGCCGCCTGCAATATCGTGACGCCCGCCGCTTTCTGGATCACCATTGGGAAGACTGCGATCAGTTCGGTACCCCGCCGAACGGTGATCACAAGCGGTTCGGCCGCAACGGCGGGAACAAGAACGCGGTAGAAGCGGTCGAGCCAGAGCGGGCTCTGGAAGCCCGTTACATCCGATTTGGCATAGAGTTGCCTATATGCCTCGGATGAAAAATCGAAATCGTTGTCGATTGCGAGCGTTTCGCCAGCCATCATCATCCGCCTGTTGAAATGAGCGTTCATGTTGACTTGCGCTGAAGCGCCCCCTCAATGTTCTGCGATCACCGTGCCTCAAATCGGTCGACACCCGAGATCTGCTTCATAACAGCTCAGTATTGAGAGTTGGTTTATCCGGCTGCCAATGGTTGCGGTGTATCTGTATTGCGGCGCAATAGGCGTAAAACTGACCCGTCGAAACCGGCAAGATGATGTGCTGAATAGCTCAGTGCACCAGCCAGAATCACGAACGACAATGCCGATGCAGTCACTGCGCCCATGATGCCGTATGAGGGAACCAGAAGGAAAAAGCCGCCGACCCGCAGCAACACGCTGGTGGCAATGATCGCCAGATACCGACCCTCATGGCCGGTCAGCATGAGAATCGGCGCGCACGGTTGTGCGGCCGCGGCGGCGGCCGTACCGAGACACAGAACGATCAGTGCAGGAAAATACTGCACATAGTCAGCGCTGATGAGGCCGAGCACGAACTTGCCGCCCAGGGCAATTCCCACAACGCCGACCGCGATCATCGCCGCAAGCATCAATGCGATCAGGTTGAGGATACGCGACAGGTTCTCATATTCGCGGCGGTAATAAAGGTCGGGCACATGCCTGCTGGCGAACAGATGCATGCCGTCCGACGCCGATGCGAAGATGTTGGCAAAGCGTGTCGTGACAAAATAGCCGCCGGCAATCGCGGGCGTGGTCAGTATGCCCATTACGATGACGTCCAGAAACTGATTGGCCGCTTCCAGCCCTGTCGACAGCCACAGACGGGCCGAGCGTCCGGCCCAGACCCGCACCTCGCCGCGCGGCCGTATTGTGCGGTACTCTGGAAAGCGCGCGGAAAGGTGGCGCCGGAATACAAACGCGTGCACGGTCAGCCCGATCGCCGAGCCGCCTGCCAGCAGCAGCAGGACCGTGGAAACGTCAGCCGTGGAATGTGTTGCAAGGTCGTATGTCAGGTAGCCGATTGCCGGTAGCACGGGCAGCAGATTGCCATAGCCATCGCCGATACCGACGCCGCGCGACGCCCTGAGCAGGTGCGCTGTGGTTTGCGTGGCGGCGTAAAGGACCAGATACACGGTGGCTGCGCGCGCCAGGGCGGCGCCGTAGGAGGCGTCTGCCCAGAAGTAGAAAATGCAGGCGGCGACCATGGTGCCGGCCAGCCAGAGCACGGCGCTAAAACGCAGTGCCCCCTTCAGCGATGCCGCGTCGTTATTGGCAGAATATTCGTTCCAGCTCCGCATCAGCAATATCTGCTGGCCGACGGTCGCCACGATGCCGACCAGACCGACGGCGGAAAACAGGATCGAATAGATGCCGAACTGAGTTTCCTGAAGCACATTCGCGGCAAGGGCAATCAGCGCGAAATTGAAGACCATCATGGAGGCCTTCAGCACGAGCACGCCGGCGATGCCGCGTATCGACGGGTTTGCCGCAAGCGCTTGTAGCCCGCCGCGCAGCCTGGCTGCAAGCGACCGTCCGGCCTTGTGGGAGCCGCGGGCGTCAGTGGACATTCGGTAATAGCCCTTTGATGAGGTTCTTCAGCGGTTTCGTGCGGTTGTAGATGAAGGCTGCCGCATGGCCTGTCGGTGTCATCGGTCGCGTCACGTTGTGCACCCTGATCTTCCGCGGGCGGAAATGTGCTTTGTAGCCGGGGTCGCCGAGTCCCATGTCGAACACGGTGTAGCCCTGCGCGATCCGCATCTGTACGACACGATACAAAAGCTGGATGCCGGTCGACTGCCTGGAGAGCTTGCCGAAATCGGCGCCGATCAGAACCGCGTGAAATTCGCCGTCGCCTGCCAGACCGAAGAGCACGGCAACCGGGTAGCCGTCGACGAAACTTGCATAGGTGATTGACTCGCCCGTCTGCGCGCCCTCGATCGCGTAGTCGCGATAGAATTCATAGAAGCGGTCGTCCTCGAGTACGTCGCCCTTGTGGCGGCCGAGGCGCGCCAGGCGCAGGAACTCGAATGCGAGCTTGATTTCGTTCGGATCGGTAACCACGCGGTGCTGGTAGGTTCCGATATCGCGGGCTGTCTGACGCTGCAGCCGGTCGAGTTCCTTGGTGAACTTCTTGCGCAGGTCCTGCTTCCAGCCGGCAAACTCGTCGCCGGTCTCGCAACGATAGGCGCTGTTGGGTGCGTTCCAGGCTCGGGCACCGGGGAAGAGGCGTATTATATCGAAGCTCCCCTCCCACACCTTGCGCATGAGAAGCAGGTCCGGCCGGCCAAGTGCCGCCGCCAACCGCGTAATATGCTCCGGGAATGCCGCAAGCATCTCCAGCGTTTCGCGGGACGCGACCGGTTCGTTGCGGTCGCACAGCCCGAAATCGGCAGGTTGCAAGATCAGAATACCGGCGGTCGACTGCCGCACGAAGGGAAAGACGGCGAGGAGCTTGCCATCGGCCTTCGCGCGAACAGTGACCGTATGCTGGTGCGCGCCGAGCTCCGGCGCAAGCCTGGTGTGCAGGCCGGCCAGCCAGTGCGGGGCCTGGAACGCCGACGCGCAGCTGCCTCTGAACAGCGTGCTGTATTCTTCGGCGAGAAAGTCGAACAGCGGCTCCACGCCGATTTCGACCTCGCCGGAGAAAGCACTGGGGGCTGCATGCAGCATTGCGGCGTACCTTGGCGGCGGTTGCTTCTAGGCGATGTCTACGCGGCCTTCGGGAGCCGAGGCATCGATGCGGAAATGGCGCGCTTTGACGACGTCGCCGGCGATCTGGCCGCCGAATTTTTTCCACATGAACGCAGCGGCAGCCTTAGGATAGACATGCATGCCGTAGTCGTTGGTCGTTTTTGCGCCAACGCCGACAGTGCGGCGCAGTACGCCATTGCCGTAGTGCACTGCGTAGGAGTTCCAGATCGCTTTGGTCCAATGCTCCATCGCGACGGAGATGTTGAGGCAGTCGTGATTCTGCACCCGGTGCGGCGCATAGAGAGGCCAGGTGATCATGTTGCCCGGCTTCAGGTCGACCTTGGTCGCGTAATCGTCGAACCAGTTCTGGTATTCCAGGTCCTCATCGGTCTCGCGCAACAGGATCTTCTCCACGCTCTGCGGGCTCATGAACGCTTCCGAGCGCGGATAGAGGTAGACGCTTTTCACGCCCTCGATCTGCCACAGCGACTGGCCTTGAATGTCCGCATGGTAAAACACCTTGGCGTTCGGCGATGAAATCAGAATATGCATGTTGCGCTTGAACGTCTTGAAGCCTGGCATGCGCGCTTCGAACTCGTTGAAGATCTCGTCGAGCAGTTTTTTGTATTCGGGTGACCAGTCCATCACGCGGCGCAGGTTCATCCACATACGGCCCTTCTCGATGGCCTTGATGGCGTCCTTGCCCGACGCGCCGCCGAGCACACCGTAGATACGGTCGGGGCGGTCGGTTTCCACACACATGGATTCCAGGCCGAGATCGTCTGCCGGGCAGTTGTCGATAAGCTTGGCGATTGCGTCGCGGGTGAACATGCCTGTTTCACGCAACGAATGCTGAAGCTGGACCAGCTCGCGGCCGAACAGGCGTTCATGGCGCGGTGCCCAGTTGGTGATGATGTCCCGGTTCATAACCATCGAGTTCATGATGCGCTCCTCTAGCGTTTTTCACTGCCGGCGCCCGGCTTTGTGCCGAAGTTCCGGCTACCGTCCCTGTCCCAGTTGGATACAAAGGCCGCGATGTCTGCTTGCGTATCGCGAAAACCATACCGAAGCGGTTATTCGGAGCACCGCTTTGATGCGGCGGTTAACGGTGAGTTAACTTCGGCGGCAGAGGCGTTGGTTCTGGCCGCGGAAAATTGACCTCACACGGCGCTCTTGCCGGCCTGACAGAGCCGGTTGGATCCCAACGCGACCGGTGCAACGCGGCCCGCTGCCCAGAGCGGGCTGCTCCGTCGGAAGCCACCAATATGCTAACATGTGCCGTTTGAGGACATGCCGATCCGGATTGGCTCATCCGGCGCGGCGGTAGTTCCGATTTGAAACCGGGCCAGCAGGTCGGCCGCCGCGCGACGCCTTTCGCATATCAGCCAGATCGTCATCTTCGGCGTCGCCGCTTTGCCAGCCTTCCAGCAGCGAAAGCGGTTCGCGCTGCGGGGTGCTGCCCGGGTGTCTGCGCGGAACGCTGGCATTCCGCGTTGCGGCGAAGGTCGAAGCCCGCATGTGCTCTGCACGCTGCGGGGTGCGCAGCCGCATCGCTTTCTTTGTAATCGCGCCGAAGTTGAAACTTATGATGACGATGGTGGCGATGATCACGCTCAGCATCGCGACTGCCGGACCAACGATTGACAATGAAGGGCGCGTTGAGCGTAGGGGCGGAACCGCCTCGGAGACGATGCGCACATTGTCCTCCACCAGCAGCGCAAGCTCATCGGTCTGCTTGTTGCGGGCCAGAAATTGCTGGTAGATGTCGCGGTTGGCGGCTGCTTCGCGCTCCAGTGCATCCAGCTGCACTTGTGCCGCCTCAGTGAGACTTACGCCCGAGCTGAGCGACGCGATCTGCCTTTCGAGTTCGGCCTGTTTGTTGGCGGCTACATCCAGCGTTGCCTTGAGCTGCTGTTCGAGCAGTCGCCTCTCGGCGGCGATCTGGCTATCAAGGCCGCGCATCATCTGTTGGGTCTGCTGGATGCGAGGGTGCCGCGGCCCGTAGACCTGACGCTGCTGCTCCAGCGATTGCGCGAGCTCTGCACGTTGCTGGCGCAGAAACGACAGCTGGCCGCTCTCGCCGCTCTGCTGCGACGAGATTGCGATACTGCCACCGTTCTTCAGTTCGTCGTAGCGGGCACGCGCTTCCTCGGTCGCGTTAGTGGCAAGTGCCAGCTGCTGGCTGAGCTCGGTAAGCTGCCGCATCTGCAGCGTGTTGGTCTGATCGATGAAGACGATGCCGTTTTCGGATTTGAATTTCGCTACCGCCTCTTCCGAGGCGTTGAGCTTTGCGCGCAGTTCAATCAGTCGAGACGCCAGCGATTTGGCTGCGTTTTCGGTTGCCAGGCTTCGTGATTGGTTCTGGCTGTCTGCGAAGGCATGGGCAACGCCGTTGGCGATTCGCGCCGCTTCTTCGCCGCTGTCGGCCGAATAGGAAATTTCGACCAGATAGGTGGCTCCCTTTCGCTCCACCGCAAGCCTCTTGCGGAACTTGCCGAGCGCCTCCAGCTGGCCGGAGCGATCCGAAGCCGCGTTTTCGCCAGTCAGGCCGAGTTCCTGCATTGTGGCGAGGAGGAACCCGTCCGATTTTACGATCTGGACCATGCTTTCCAGCACCGCGGCATCGGCGCCGATGGCAGGCAGAACATCTTCCTGCAGTGTGACGCGCTGTTCGCGCGGGTCGGCGAGCACGATCGCCGTTGCCTTGTACGGAAAGGGGTAAACAAGCAGCGCCGCCACGCATGCTGCGGTGATCAGTCCGGCTATGATGCCGATTGGAACCGCCTTGCGGACGAGAAGTGAAATAAGTGCCAGGGGATCCAGAATGCCGCCGCGCCCGCCGCTGTCGTTTGCAGGTGCGTCAAATGCGCGACTTCGCTGCCGGTCGCTTGTCACGTGTTCCGCCGGGCGCGGAATATCCCACTCCGAACGCATTCTGCACTCCTGCTCGATCGCCGTCGCCGCCTGCAAGCAACCCGCAAAGTTCCAACTATGACCAATGGGTAAACAGAAATGTTGAATGCTCGGTTAACCTCGCGGTGAGACGATTGGTTCTAGAATGCCCCCGGTTCAGCCAGGAAACAGCTCGGAGCCGCCGGGTTTGACATGACGATCGCCGACACCTCAGTCTCGCAACCTGCCGGAAACGGCCGTGCGCTGCGCGCTGGCACCGCCCTCGCTGCGGCACTGGAGGCGATAGCGCTGCTGGTCGTTGCGCTCGCTGTAGTTGCGATACCTCTGATATTGCACCTGCTTCACCCCGCGGTTGGGATCGTTTCGGCCCTGATAATTGCCGGTTCATGTGCCATGCGGATGCCGCAAGCGGCACTTGTCGCGATCCCCTTCGCGTTCCTGTTTCAAAACCTGATCGTGTCGTTACTCGCGAGCCAGATTTCGACCGCAGACTTCGACATCATCAGGGGTTACAACTTCCTGACGCTCGCTTCGGTGTGGCTGGTGACCGCGGTTCGGTTTCTTGTCCGCTGGGACGAGCGCAACCGGCTGCTCGACCCGTATTTGAAATTCTCCATCTCGCTGCTTTTCATCATCGGGTTCTATTTCATCTACGGCTATACCCGGACCGGAATGACGGCAGTCATCTATCTGCGCAACATCGTGACGCCGTTGCTTCTGTTCCAGATATGCCTGGTTCTCTTTTCGCAGCGCCACATCAATATTGGCGCCGCATTGTCTGGCTTGGCTGTGCTGGCAATCATTGCGGGATTTACCGAGTTTCTGGGGCGCGACTTCTGGCTGTCGGTCACCAACGGGCGCGCCTATTGGGAGCTCGCCGGCGACGCCAACTGGATCACACTGGCGTATGACAGGGCAGCACGCGAGAGCGGTCTGGTTGCGACCGGGCTCGTCGACACATTTCGAATAGCCGCATTCAACTCGCCGCTTCTTGCGGATTTCGAGATCGAAGTGCTGCGGCTCTTCGGCCCCAATATGCATGCGATCAGTTTTGCCTACGCGCTGGTGTTCTTCAGCATTTTCTGCCTCTACCGCGCGCGCTTCGGCCTTGCCGCGCTGCTGTTCGTGCTAATGGTGCTCTGTAACGCCAAGGGGCCGCTGATCGTCTTTCTTCTGGTTGGTGGGGGCTGGATCGTGTTCCGTTTGTTCGGAGCGCGTCTTGGCTTTGTTGCCACATGTATCGCCCTGAGCGCCTACGCAGTGCTTGGTGTTCTGATAGGCCTCGACATCGAGGACTATCACGTGCTGGGGCTCATGGCCGGACTTTCAGACTTTCCGCTTAACCCTGTCGGCTGGGGTATTGGCTCGGGCGGCAACCTGTCGCCTGACTTCCGCACAATCGACTGGTCGGCGGCACAGGGCAACGGCCGCACGCCCTTCGCCGTTGAAAGTTCGGTCGCCGTGCTCCTGCACCAGATGGGCGTATTCGCCCTTGCAGTTGTCGCTTTCTACGTCTGGGTGGCCTGGCGGGGGATGGAACTTGCACGCATCACCGACAACAACCTTCATGCCGCTGCCGCACTCGGCCTGATGTCCATGGTCGTCAACGGCCTCTTCCAGGAAGAAGCCTATTTCGCGCCGCTGGCGCTTGCACTGTTTCTCGGGCTTGTCGGCATGATCCTCGGCGCTGCTGCGAGAAACCGCCTGTCCCCGTAGGCAATCATTTCTTGACCATTGGCTGGAACACTGTGCGGCCTCGAACTCTATCGGCGGACGGCTATGACCAGCGGCACGCGCAACCGGCCACTCAAGCTACTTTTCGTTCAGACGCAAGCGGAGATGGCCGGCGCACAGGAGATATCGCGCCTGCTGGGCGAAGGACTTTCGCAGGCGAGGCGCGGCGGTGAACCTGCCTATGAGATCGAGCACCTGTTTCTCTACCGAAAGACCGCCGCGTTCGATGATATGCCCGGCGTGCATTTCGTCAGTCGCGAACGACCGTCGGGCCCGCTCGCACTCGCCGGCTTCCTCTGGCGCCTTTTCAAGACGATCCGCCGGCTCAGGCCAGACGTTGTTCTGACGTTCCAGCATTTCGGCAATATCGTTGCCGCACCCGCGGCCCGGCTGGCCGGCGTTCCCCGCGTCATTGCAAATCACGTCTCCGCACCGGCGACGATCAGTCCTGCCGTGCGCAAGGTCGATCGCTGGATCGGTCGCATCGGCATCTACGATGTCATCACCGCGAATTCACTGCAGACGTGGCAGGACTACCAGGATCACCCGGCGTCGTACGCCCGCCGCATGGTGCTGGTGCCGCACGGATTTGCCGGACGAAGCTCGAAGCTCGGCAAGGCCGCCGCGCGTGTCTCTTTCGGACTGCCACCGAGGGCAAAGGTGATCGGCTCGGTTGCACGGCTCCACCCTCTGAAATGTCTCGACCATGCGCTGCGGATCATGCCCGCGCTGCCGAAATGTCATCTCGCCCTTGCCGGGCAGGGGCCTGACGCCGAGCGCCTTGGACGCATCGCGGCCGAACTCGGCATCACGGACCGCGTCCATTTCGCTGGCGAAATGGAGCCGGAGCGCGTCGGCGATTTCCTGGCCGCTCTCGACCTGTTCGTTTTCCCCTCAAGCGCTGAGACATTTGGCCTTGCGGCGGTCGAAGCGGCGCAGTCGGGTGTGCCCGTGGTCGCCAACGACATTCCGGTTTTGCGTGAAGTTCTGGAGGTCGATGGCGTAGCGTGCGCCGCTCTTGTCAACACGGCAGACAAAACGGCATTTGCTGATACAGTCAAGGCGCTGCTTTCGGACCGTGACCGATGCGCGGCGCTGTCTGCACGTGGTCGGCAGTTGTCCGGACGGCACTCGCTGGAGGCGATGGTCGAAGCTTATCGCGATCTGATCGAGAACAGCCTCACGCCGGCGAGATCAAAGACGGCCGCTATCGCGGGTGCGGCTTCGACGAGCAGCGGCGTATGAAACCCGACGGAATGACCGTGACGGCGCTGATTATCATCGAAGCTGCCGCGCTGGCGCGCTGGGTGCCTGCTCTGGCCCGCAGGCTGGCCGAGAGTTGGCGGGCGGATGTCAGCATCCGCGTGGTTGGCGGGCCGGCCGACAATTCAGCGTTGCTGACACTTCTGGCGCTCGAGCGCGTGGTGCTTCACCGCAGCCGCCAGCGCTGGAGCGACCGAATCGACCGCGCCGAAATTGCAGATCTGATCGAAGCAACTGCCGATGCGGCTTATGACGTGGTTGTCGACCTGCGCCACGACCCTGGAGACAAATGGTCTGCGGATACACTGGTGCTCCAGCCGCGTTTCAATGGCGCAACGGGCGAAAGCGCACTCGCCGCCGCGCTGTTTTTCGGCGGTACGCCGTATGTGGAGATACTGGCCGCCTGCGGCGACGACGACCCGCGTATAGCCGCGTCCGGCATGGCCTCGCTCGAAGCTGCGGAAGGCGTTGGCGGGGCCATGGAAGCGGTGTGGTCGCGTGTCATCCCGCTTTTGCTGAAGGCGCGCGCCGGTTTCAATACCAGTCGGGCACTGGCCGAGCCGGCATCGCGTGAAGCCAGGCGTATCTCACGTACAGACATCGCACGTTATGGTGCCAACGCTGTTGCCCAGGCAGCCGCGCGTGCCGCCTATCGCCTGTGCTGCCATGCGCCGCACTGGCGTGTCGGCTGGCGCCGGGCGGTGGAGGGCAGCGATGTCTGGTCACGCCATGACCTCGGCGGTGAGAAGTGGCGGGTGCTTAATGACCCCGGCGGTCATTTTTACGCCGACCCGTTTCCCTGCTTTCGCAATGGACGAGACCACCTCTTCTTCGAAGACCTCGATCACAAGACCGGCAAGGGCGTTATCGCGGTAGTCGGCTTTGGCGACGATGGCGAACCCGGCGAAGCCCGCGTGGTTCTGGAAGAGCCGTGGCATCTTTCCTATCCCTTCCTCATCGAGGAGGAGGGTGAAATCTACATGGTCCCCGAGGCCTCGCTGTCCGGCGAAATTTCTATCTATCGCGCGACCGAGTTTCCATCCGGCTGGCAGAAGGAGGCTGTGCTGGTTTCGGGCGTTGAAGCTGCCGACGCCACGATCATCCGCCATGGCGGGCGCTTCTGGATGTTCGCCGTTGTCCGCAATGGCATTGGCGGATATTCCGACACGTTGGCAATCTGGTACGCTCCGGCACTCCTCGGCCCGTGGAAGCCGCATACCGGCAACCCGCTGCTTATCGATGACCGATGCGCACGACCTGCGGGCAACATGATCGTGCATGAAGGAGAGTTATGGCGTCCGGTCCAGGATTGCCGCAACGGTTATGGCGCGGCACTTGGCCTGGCGCGAGTCGACAAGCTGACGACACGCAGCTTCGGGCAGACGGTCGAAACGGTTCTGCGCCCCTGCGCGGAATGGCCTGGCCGCAAGCTGCACACGCTGAACAGCAACGGCCGCATAGAAACCATCGACGGTAGTGTCATTCGCCCGAAAATGAAATTTCTGGCAGATATGGTCGAGAGGCGTTTCGAGCCCGGCGCTTAGTAATCCTGCTGCATGGACGGGACCAGCGCTTCGACCACGCCGGGGTCGGGCAGCCCGGTCTCCGGATCCATAAGACCGAAACCATCCTGAAAATCCCAATGCGTCCAGCCAATGCACGCCGCAGCGGCCTGGCGGCTGACGGCGGCGAGCCAGGCAAGCCGGGAGTGTCGCGGCGCAACGAAGCTGAGCGTTCCGAACTCGTTCACGACCACCGGCTGTCCCGTCCGCTGCCTCCAGTCCGCCATGACTGAAAATGCATCGGCAATACCTGCTTCCGTCCATGGCTGGACGAGTTGGTCTGCAAGTTCATACGCCAGGTCCGACCGTCCGCTGTTCTCAAGCGCCGAAATGCTGGCTTGTACGGCATCGTCGTCGAGATGCGCCGGAAAGGGCAGTCCGGCAATGTATTGCAGCGGGTCGTCCGGCCCGCCCCACGTTGCACCCTGATGTGTGAACAGAAACGGGTCGTAATAGTGCACTGCGTAGATGATGTTGCTATCGGCGAGCGGCTCCATATGGGCCAGCGCGTCGAAGCGCTGCGGCCCGGCCGGGCCAACAATGATCGTGTGATCCGGCAGCCACTGCCTGATGTCGGCAACCAGGCCCCGAGCCGTCTCCTCCCAGACATCCGCATTCGCTGGCGGCTCGTTGAGCAATTCGACCGCAACAAGCTCGCGGTCGAAGACCCGTATCACCGGTGCGAGCCGCCGCCAGATACCGGAGAGGAAGGTACGCGCTGCGTCCGGGCCTTCATCCAGATAACGTTCGGCCAGATGGCCGGCATGCAGATCGACGCTGACGGTGTAATCCATGCTCAGCAGCAGGACGATCTGCTCGAAAAGCGCTTGCGCGAATTCCTGTTGAGCCTCGCCGTCGGCGAGCGGCGGCCGCTCGACAAGCAGGCGGATGTGCGTGAAGCCGTGGCCACGTACCGCGCGCAGCTGTTCCGTTGTGGGACGCGCCGCGGGGTCCGGATGGTCCCAGTTCGGCAGGTTGACGCCGCGCTGCATGGTGGAGACGAGCGCAGGGTTGGGGAAGCCCTCCGGCGGCTTGCATGTTCCGGCGGCCGCCGGCTTCACCATCAGCACGATGGCCGCGATTGCACCGCAGAGTGCCGCCCTTGCCTTTGCACCTCGTCGCATCGTTCAGGCCGAGTGGCGGAACAGCGCGGAAATGGCCTGCGGATTGGTGGTGATGTAACGCATCGCCAGCCGCCGCGGTTCCAGCCATGCGCGATACACCCACTCCAGCCCGGCTGCCTGCATCCAGCTCGGGGCGCGCCTGTTTTTGCCGGACAGGAAGTCGAACAGGCCGCCGGATGTCTTGATCACGCCGACATTGGTGAGCCGGTCGATATTGCGTGCGACGAATTGCTGTTCCAGCGGGATGCCGAGGCCGACCCATAGAATGTCGGGTGCTGCCTTGTTGATCGCATCCACCACATCGTCTTCCTCGCCCCGCGTGAAGTAGCCGTTGCGGCGCCCGGCGAACACAAGACCGGGATAGTTGGCCTTGAGCTTCTCGACAGCCTTTCGGTTCACCTCTTCCTCGGCGCCGAGAAGATAGAAGCTTGCGCCTTTGGCCTCGGCCTCGCGCGCGACCGCCTGCACGAGATCGGTCGTGGCGACGCGCTCCGGCAGCGGGTTGGCCGAAAACAGCTTCGAATAGACGACCATCGGCATGCCGTCGGCGTGGATCTGGTCGGCCGCGAGTATCAGTTCCAGGAATTCCGGCTCGTTGCCGCACATCGCCAGCACCTGCCCGTTGGCGGATGTCGAATAAAACGGCCGTCCTGATTTGCCGCGCTTGTCCATGGCCTCACGAACGAAAGCCTCTGCCGTCGTGGCGATATCCGCGCGCACGATCGGAAGCCTCCCCAGCGTGGTGGTTGGCCATTCGGTCATTCTGGTCTGCATATTGGCTGTCACGTTTTGAACCATTCGATTGTGCATGGACCGGATCATGCAAGGCGCCTGCCATATGCCGCCATAACCAGCAGAATGTGTAATCTCTTCAATGTCATGATTAATTGCCGGTTAACACCGGTGCCGCCATGGACACCGATTGACAAAGCAGAACGCGTCCGTCTTTGGATGGGTGAGGCAAAGGACGAGAAATGACGAACGTATCTCCCGTGGGCCTCGCCCGGGACCTGGCAATCAGGGCTGACACCGGAAGGCCGGTCCGGATCGGTTTGATCGGCTGCGGCGAAATGGGCACCGATATCGTCACCCAGGTGGCGCGCATGCGTGGCCTGGAACTGGCGGCGATTGCCGATACCCGGCCGGGGCGCGGCATGGAGGCGGTGTCGATTGCCGGCAGGGCGGCTGAAAGCGCTGTCGAGGCCGAAAGCGCCGGTGCCGTTCTGGCAGCGATCGAGGCGGGCAAGACAGCGATTGTCGGCGACCCGCTGCTGGCCGTCACCAGCGACCTGGTCGATGTGGTGATCGACGCCACCGGCAAGCCTGCCGTCGGCGCCGAGATCGGCCTTACCGCGATGGAGCATGGCAAGCACCTTGTCATGATGAATGTCGAGGCCGACGTCACCATCGGTGCTTACCTCAAGGATGCGGCGCGCAAGCTCGATGTCGTCTATTCGCTTGGCGCCGGCGACGAACCGTCGTCCTGCATGGAACTGATCGAGTTTGTCTCCGCGATGGGGCATGACATCGTTGCTGCCGGCAAGGGCAAGAACAATCCGCTCAACCATGACGCGACGCCCGATGACTACGAAGAGGAGGCCCGCCGCCGGAACATGAACCCGCGCATGCTGGTCGAGTTCGTCGACGGGTCGAAAACGATGGTCGAAATGGCGGCGATCGCCAATGCCACCGGCCTTGTGCCGGACAAGCCCGGCATGCACGGCCCGGCCGCCACGCGCGACGAGCTGTCGTCGGTGCTGTGCCCGGTCGCCGATGGCGGCGTGCTGTCGAAAAAAGGCTGTGTCGACTTCTCCATCGGCAAGGGCGTGGCGCCCGGCGTCTTCGTGATTGCCGAGATGGACCATCCGCGCCTGCGCGAGCGCATGAACGACCTCAAGCTGGGCGCCGGTCCGTATTACACCTTCTTCCGGCCCTATCATCTCACCAGCCTCGAAGTGCCGCTGACCTGCGCCCGCGCCGTGCTCTACGGCAAGGCCGACATGGTGCCGCTCGACCGCCCGGTGGCCGAGGTCTGTGCGCTGGCCAAGCGCGATCTCAAACCCGGCGAGACGCTCGATGCGATCGGCGAATACATGTACCGTTCCTGGATCATGACCGCGCCCGACGCGCGAGAGGCGAAGGCCGTGCCCTGCGGGCTGCTGGAGGGCGGCAAGGTGACTGCGCCTGTGAAAAAGGGCGAACTGCTGACGCTTGCGAATGTCGAACCCGATCCGACTTCGAAGCTCGTCGAGCTTCGGCAGCGGCAGAACGAGCTGGTGTTGGGTTAGGGGTGAACCAAACGGCCTCGCCGCCGCGTTCGATCCGGACCTATTTTTCCTTTTTTTCTTTTCGGACTTCTTTTTGTCCGATTTCCCGCCCCTCTTTTCCTTTTTCGCTTCCGTTTCAGCCGCTTCCCGTGCTTCGGTCTCCTTCAGGCACCGGCAGCGGCAATCGTTGCCAAAGCGGCTGATCCAGTCCTCTACTGCCTTGACGAATTTGGCACTGGGCTTGCCGCGATCGATCTTGCCACGCTTCTTGATGATCTTGAGAGCGCCGTTGATTTCCCATTTCATGCTGCGCAGAACGACATACCGGCCATCGGATTCCCGGTCGAAGCAGATGGCGGCTGTCTCGAAGACCTCCGTGTAGCCCTGTTTGGCAAACCGCGGCTGGTCATGGCCTGTGATGATATCGCCCTTGCGTTCCTGCTGGAGATATCCGACGCATGTGATCGGCGGTTTGTGCCCGTTCTTGTTTTCCTGTGGCTGGCGGCGCGGCGTGTCGACCGCGTATTCGTTGACGTGGAATCCTCCATGCGGCGGCTCGAAAGGAGGGTCGGGCCTCAAGCCCTCCTTCAGCGTAACCTTCTTTCCATCTTTTCTGATGTGGAAGACGCTGACGAGAAACACGCAGCGACACTTCGACGTGACCTTGAAACGCCACTCTATTCGCCTTGTGGTGGCGGCTTCCGTGTTCTTGCCCTTCTTGCCTGGTTCCGGCTCGAAAGTTCCGCCTTTCTTGTAGACTATCGGCATAGTCTCCTCCTCCGCTGGTTCGGCGCGACGATCCGTTCGGTCTGCCAGTACGCGAGACCTTACCCTACGGCAGACGCTCCAAAGCCTCCAGCCACCGTCGTCATGCCCGGCGTTTGGTATCGCTCACTCTGTTGGCAAAGAACGCGACGCGCAGAAGCTCGAGACGGTTCAAACTACCGCCCCAATTCCTCGCTCCTCTTCCGCGCCGCTTCCACCGCTTGAGCCACCAGCTTCCCCATCGGCCCCATCAGCACGCCGAGCGCCGCGGCCGTGGTGCCGTTGGGGCTGGTGACCTGTTCCCTCAGCCGTGATGGCGGGTCGTCGCTGGCGGCCGCCAGCGAGGCTGCGCCATAGGCGGTCTGCATGGCCAGTTTCGCTGCCGTCTCTTTCGGAAGCCCGGCCTTTTCGCCGGCTCCGGTCAGGCACTCGATGAAGTGGAACAAATAGGCAGGGCCGGAACCGGACACCGCAGTGACGGCGTGCATCAGTTCCTCATCGTCGATGGTCTCGACCATGCCGGAGGCCGAAAGCAGCAGCGTCACCTCGTCGAGCGTTGACGGCGCGACCTGGCCGTTGGCGTAAACCACCATCATGCCCTTGCCGATGGCGGCCGGTGTGTTGGGCATGCAGCGGATGACCGGCGTGCCAGCGCCGAGCGCGCCTTCGAGCGCGGCAACCTGCGTGCCCGCGGCAATCGAAACGAAAGTCGCGCCGGCCTGCGCGAAGCCGCGATAGGATTCCGCCACCGTGACGATGACCTGCGGCTTGACGGCCAGAATGACGATGGCGTCGCCCGACGGAGGCAGTCCGTCCGCCACGGCATGAACATTGACGCCGAGCGCCGCCGCGCGTTCGCGCAGCGCGTCAGCGGGTTCGACCACCTCGACCTGGCGGGGCTTGAGCCGGCCGGCATCGAGCCAGCCCTCGAGCATCGCGCGGCCCATATTGCCGCAGCCGACCAGGATCACGCGTTTTTCCGCCATGTCGAACCTCCGTGTTGCCAGTTTGGTTATAGAGCAGGCGCGGACAAGGCAATTGCTCCGGTGACGGCCGCTTGTCGGATATCAGCGCCAAAACGGCGCTTCCATGTCATTGCAATCCGGCGGCGTGGGCAATATGCCCCGGGTGCGGACCGGACGCGGAGGAGGGCAGCATGGCAGAGATCATTGACGGCAAGGCGATTGCCGAAAGCGTCGTAGCGAAAGTGACCGAGGCTACGGCAGCACTCGCCAGTTCCGGCATTACGCCCGGGCTCGCGGTGGTGCTGGTCGGCGAGGACCCGGCGAGCCAGGTCTATGTGAATTCCAAGAGCCGCCGTGCCAGGGAATGCGGGTTTCATTCCGTCCAGCACAATCTCGACGCCGACGCGACATCGCAGGACGATCTGTTGAAGCTGGTGGGCGAGCTCAACGCCGACCCCGCCATTCACGGCATTCTGGTTCAGCTGCCGCTGCCGGACCATATCGATGCCGATGCCGTGATCCAGGCGATCGCGCCTGACAAGGATGTCGACGGTTTTCACTACATCAATGTCGGCCGGCTTGGCACCGGCGCGCTTGAAGAGGCGTTCGTGCCCTGCACGCCGGCTGGCTCGATGCTGATGATCGAGCGGGTGCGCGGGCGCGATCTCTCCGGTCTCTCCGCGGTCGTGATCGGCCGTTCCAACATCGCGGGCAAGCCGATGGCGAATTTGCTGCTCGCCGCCAACGCCACCGTGACGATCGCCCATAGCCGCACCGCCGATCTGCCGGCGGTGGCGCGTGGTGCAGACATATTGGTGGCAGCGGTCGGCCGCCCGCAGATGGTCAAGGGCGACTGGGTGAAACCGGGCGCGACCGTCATCGATGTCGGCATCAACCGCATACCGGCGCCCGAGAAGGGCGAGGGCAAGACGCGGCTCGTCGGCGATGTTGCGTTCGAGGAGGCCGAAAAGATCGCCGGCGCGATCACCCCGGTGCCCGGCGGCGTCGGCCCGATGACCATCGCCATGCTGATGGCGGCGACGGTGAGCTCGGCCTACCGCGCCGCGGGCAGGATGCCGCCGCGCTTCTGACAATCAGAGGCCGCAAGGCTGGCCCGCTGGCCTTACGCAACCCGCATCTGGTCGGCTGCCGACCAATCGGCTAGAACCGGCGACCATGAACGATCCCGCGCAAGCCGGCAGGCATTTCGCCTTTCTGCTGGTCGACAAGTTTTCGATGTTTTCGCTTGCCGCGGCAATCGACACCGTGCGCTCGGCCAATCGCGCCGTTGGCTATGATTATTATTCATGGACCACCGTGTCGGTGGATGGCGAAGCGGTGATGGCCTCCAACGGCCTGCCGATCAAGATCGACTACTCGGTCACCGACATGCAGCGCGCCGACATATTGTTCGTCTGCGTCGGGCTTACGACCGAGTTTCCCGGCAAGAGCAAACTGCTCGGAGCGCTGCGCTCATGGGGCCGGCGCGGTGGCGCGCTGGGTGGCCTTTCGGTAGGCTCGTATCTGCTGGCCGAGGCCGGGCAGCTCGATGGCTTTCGCTGCACGATCCACTGGGAAAACCGGGCCGGCTTCAAGGAGCATTTTCCTGAGATCGAGTGCACCGGCGGCGTCTACGAGATCGACCGCAAGCGCTATACATGCGCCGGCGGCACCACCTCGATAGACCTGATGCTGGAGATCGTGCGCGCCGATTTCGGCGCCGGCATCGCCAACGAGGTCGCCAACCAGTTCCAGCACGAGCGGATCCGCACGGCGAGCGACCGGCAGCGCATCGGCCCCGAGCGCGACCTGACCGGCAAATCCGACAAGCTGCGCCGGATCGTCGAACTGATGGCCGACAATCTCGACGAGCCGCTGTCGGCTGGCCAACTGGCAAAATCGGCCGGGCTCTCGGTGCGTCAGGTGGAGCGGCTTTTCCTGCGCCATCTCAACATGACGCCGGGGCGTTATTACATGCGGCTCAGGCTGGAGCGGGCGCGTGAATTGCTGCGCCAGACCAACATGCCGATCCTCGACGTCGCGATTGCCACCGGCTTCACTTCGCACTCCTATTTTGCCCAGAGCTACCGGCTTCAGTTCGGCCGCCCGCCGAGCGAGGAACGCAGAACCACGTACTGAAATGACCATGTGCGATCGGGGCCGTCATCGCTGGCGCGCATACTCCGGCGCAAAGGCGGAGCCGGTGCTTTCGGGCTGCGGCTGGTTCGTGACGACGCAACCTCCCCGGGCGCTGGCTCGGGAGGGATTCGGCGTTGGGCTTTATTCGCGCCGCAGGTAAATCCACAGCGTCAGCGGCGCCAGCAGCAGCGTCAGCAAAACAGGCGCGATCAGCGCCAGGCCGATTTCGGCAGCGGTGATGCCGCCGCCCATGAACCCGCGCAGCGCGGTCGTCATGAGCGACACCGGATTGACCTCGACAAAGGCGCGCAGCCAGCCCGGCATGGTGGCGGGTTCCACCATGATGTTGGAAGCGAACACAAGTGGAAACAGGAAGCTGAAACCGACGGTCATGACCGTGGTCGGCGTGCGAATGAGCAGGCCGAGCACGATGAACACCCAGCCCATGCCGAAACCGATCGCGATCAGCATTGCAAATGCACCCACGACGCCGGCGACACCGGCTTCGGGCCGGTAACCGAGAATAAGCCCGATGGTCAGGATGATCAGGCCGGCGATCAGGTGACGCAGGACGTCGCCGACCATCAGCCCCGCAAACGGAGCAAGCGACCAGATCGGCAGCGAGCGGAAGCGGTCGAACAGCCCTTTGCTGAGATCGGTCGAAAGACCCATGCCGGAATAGACCGAGTTGAAGACGACGGTCTGGACCAGAATGCCCGGCAGGAAGAACTGCAGATAATCGGCAGTCGAGCCGGCGAGCGCGCCGCCGAACACGAAGGTGAACAGCAGCGTGAACATGATGGGGGTCATCACCAGATCGAAGAGCTGTTCTGGCAGGTGCTTGAATTTCAGCATCGCGCGCCAGCCGAACACCAGCGCGTTCGAGAATGCCGAGGGCGGGCTTGGGCGCTCCGCCACGCCCAGATTCAATACTGCGTTCGTATCGCTCATGATGGTTCTGCTTCCTGCGTCTCGTCGGCTTCGGCCGGATGACCGGTGAGCGCGAAAAACACGTCGTCCAGGCTTGGTTGGCCCATCGAATAGTCGGTAAGGTCAATGCCGGCCGCGAGCAGCTTGCCGACCGCTCCGTTGGCGGCGCCTGCCGTGTTGGCAAGCACGGAAAGCTGCCCGCCTTCCGCACTTTTGTGGGGCGGCGCGCCAAGCGTCTCTTCAAGCAATCGCAGGGCGTCGCCGATCCGGGCCTGGTCGGCAACCGTTACATTGAGGAACCCCGATCCCGTTGCCGCCTTGAGTTCCCGGCTGGTGCCCTCGGCGATTTTCCTGCCGTGATCGATGACGGCAATGCGCGCGGCAAGCTGGTCGGCTTCGTCGAGATATTGCGTGGTCAGCAGGATGGTGACACCGGCGCCCGCGAGCCGCCGGATCATGCGCCAAACCCCTTGCCGGGCCTTGGGGTCGAGGCCGGTTGTGGGTTCGTCAAGAAACAGCACGCCCGGCGTGACGATCAGCGACGCGGCAATATCGAGCCGCCGGCGCATGCCGCCTGAATAGTCTTTCACTTGCTTGTGCGCGGCATCGGCGAGATCGAACGCCGACAACAGATCGTCGGCCCGGCGCGACGCACGGTTGCCGCGAAATCCCCACAGGCGCGCGAGCAGGATCATGTTTTCGCGGCCGGTCAGGTCCTCGTCGAGAGAGGCGAACTGGCCGGTCATGGCGATTGCGGCCCGCACGGCGTCAGGTTCTGTGACAAGGTCGTGCCCCATGACGCTCGCTTCGCCACGGTCCGGCCTGGAAAGCGTCGCCAGCATGCGCATAAAGGTTGTCTTGCCGGCGCCGTTGGGGCCGAGAATCGCAAAGATCGTGCCGCGAGGCACTTCAAGGTCGATACCGTCGACGGCTTTGACATCGCCGAAATGTTTGACCAGTCCTCGGGCCGAGATCGCGAGTCCGGCGGCGGCTTCTGCCGCGCTGCCGCGCGGGAGTGATTTTGCGTCGTTCATCTCGCCTTTCCGGCTTTCGGGTGGGGTTGTGCCAGTGCGCCTATTTGCATCAGTGCCGGCTGCGCGTCGAGTGGGTCACTTCTTCCTGCTGACACAAGGACGGCAGGAGTAGCTGCGCTCCGACATCGACGCTCAATGAACTGGATGCTCCCGGCGACTGCGTTATCCGCCAGGTGCCTGACGTCGCAGGAGTGCGCCGGGCGATCGATTTTCTGTGCAACAGGCAGACGCACGCGATCTTTACCGCAACACCGGCTGCATAAGCCGGCAAAATCGCGTAAAAACCGATTACCGCCATCAAGGTGGCTTCGACCAGGGGAATGTCGAATGAGAAATGGACGACTACTTCAAATGCTGTCTGTAGCGACGGCTGTTTTCGGCCTTGCCGTTGGCGCCGCCCAGGCGGAGCTGTTGAAGCTCACGGCTCAGCTTGGCGGACAGAACGAAGTTCCACCAAACGACAGTGCCGGATCTGGCAGTGCGGAGGCAACGCTCGATACGCAGACCGGTGTGCTCACTTACTCGATCGTGTTTGAAGGGCTGACCGGACCTGTTATCGGCGCTCATCTCCACGGTCCGAGCGATGAAGGAGGTAATGCCGGAATAGTGGTCCCGTTCGAAACGCGCGAAAGCCCGATCGAAGGTAGTGCGCAATTGAGCCCCGTGCAGATCACGGAGGTTGCCCAGGGGCTGACATATGTGAACATTCACACCGGCCAGCATCCGGGCGGCGAGTTACGCGGTCAGCTGCGGTAGGTTCGTTCAGGCCGCTTTGTAGGCGGCCTGGTTGTGTCCTGCACTCTTTTGTCCCGCGACCAGCTCCAGGAACGGGGTCACGGCAACGGGGGGCGAAACCAGATAGCCCTGTCCTCTGGCGATGCCACACGCGAGCAGCGCTTTGAGTTGCTGCTGATCTTCGATGCCCTCCGCAACGACGGTCATGTTCATCTCGCGTGCAAGCCGGACGAGCATCGCAATCATCGATGTGGCGGTGGCATCCAGATTGACGGAATCGATGAAGAACTTGTCGATCTTTAGGGTGTCAGCGCGCAGACGCTGAATTTGCGACAATCCGCTGTGGCCGATGCCCACATCGTCGATCGCCACCTTGAAGCCGTAGCCGCGCACTTCCGCCACCACCACCGCCGCGTGGTCGGGGTCCTCGAAGCTCTCCCGTTCCGTCAGCTCAAGCGTGATCTGCCAGGCGTCGACTCCCGCTGCAAGTACGGTTTCCCGAAGCTGCTTCACGAAACCATCCGACACAAAGTGGGAGGGAGAAATGTTGACCGAGAGGTTGAATTCAGGGTCGGCCTTGAGCAGCGGCTTCAGTGCGGTCAGCGCGGCAGACAGCAGGTGCCAGGTGAGGATGTGGATGCGTTTCGTTTCTTCAGCGAGCTCGATAAAGCGGGCAGGGGGGATAACGGTTCCATCTGGCTTGACCCAGCGGGCAAGCGTTTCAGCACCAACGATCTTGCCAGTGTGCAAATCGAAGATCGGCTGCAACCAGGGCTGGATATGACCCTGATCAATGGCGCGATCGAGGTCTTCAAGCGGCGATCTGGGCCGATACATGCCACGCGACAACAGGATACCGAACAGCGCGCCAAACAGGCCGGACAGGATCATGATCGGCATGTGAGCCTGTTTGTTCCACGCCTCGTAAACACCATGCTCCACGCGTACGTAGCTTTGAAGCGGGTAGCGTTGCGAAGGCACCGTGGCGATATGAGTGTGGCCGGACCTGTCGGAAAGCGCGAAGTTGGCGCTTGAGTCCGTGGACGCTATGTCGCTGCCGTTCGACAGCTGGAGGGACACTGTACTGTTGTCTCTTATCTCTGCCGGCATGACGTCCAGCAGCGACCCGTCGACAGCGAATACGCCGGCAAGACTGAGCTGATCGTCGACATCAATCATCGCACCCAGTGCGGTTCCGAAAAACTGCTCCACCCTGAACAGCCGCGCCGATCCGCCGAGGATCTTCAGCGTGTTATCGCGGGCGGCCCATTCTCTGTCGAATTCCAGGGTCTCGGGGAATGCCGAGCACAATACGGTGCCATCCTGCCGAACGATCCGGGCGTCCTTCATGACACCACTGCGATAGACGTGCAGGCGCAACGCCTGCAGGGCACCGGTGTTACAGCCGACTTCGTAGTTTTGCGCGAATTCCCTGAGGGCACCGAGGCCGTAATCCACGACAATTTCGGATCGGCGCAGAGCTAGGGAACCGGATTCCTCGAGGTGATGTTGCCGCTGTGTTTCCGACAGGTAGTTGGCCACGCCATAGCCTCCGGTCAGGAAAGCTCCTACCGAACCCACAAAGAGCGCGATCCGGGCAATTCTGGCCCACCGCCGGCTGTCTTGCAGCGCCAACATCGGCTGGATGTTGACATCCAAGCGTCAACAATCTGTTGATGATCCGGCTCCCGCATGCCTAGAACACAGCAGCTCCCCGATCCGCGCGGGCTGCCCGCTCGCGAAAGCCGCCGAACAGTTCACGGCCGAATCCGAAACGGTTATCGGAAAGGTCGGGCGCCGGCGCCGTACGGGCTGCCAGAGCGGCCGGCTCGATGAGCAGCTCAAGTATGCCCGCCTCGGCATCGAGCCGAACCATGTCGCCATCGTGGATCCTGCCGATCGTGCCGCCGTCGAGCGCTTCCGGCGTGACGTGGATCGCCGCGGGTACCTTGCCGGATGCGCCGGACATGCGACCGTCGGTGACCAGCGCAACTTTCTGCCCGCGATCCTGCAGGATGCCGAGCACGGTTGTGAGCTTGTGCAATTCCGGCATGCCGTTCGCCTTCGGCCCCTGAAACCGGATAACCGCGATGAAATCGCCTGTTAGTTCGCCAGCCTTGAAGGCGCCGTTGAGCGCAGCCTGGCTGTCGAACACTCTTGCCGGCGCTTCGACGACGCGCTTTTCCGGCTTAACCGCCGACACCTTGATGATGGCCTTGCCGATATTGCCTTTCAGCACCTTGAGGCCGCCATTGGGCTGGAATGGCTCGGCGGCAGTGGTCAGCACCTTCGTATCGCCGCTGCTTGCCGGCGCCGGCGCTCGGCTGACATTGCCGTCATCGCCGAGGCGGGCTTCGACGGCGTAGTTGCGCAGCCCATCGCCCCACACGGTGCGCACGTCTTCATGCAGCAGGCCGGCGTCGATGAGTTCGCGGATCATGAAACCCAGCCCGCCGGCGGCGTTGAAATGGTTCACGTCGGCAAGTCCGTTCGGGTAGACGCGCGCCAGAAGCGGCACAGCGTCGGAGAGCTCCGAAATGTCCTGCCAGGTGATCGAAATGCCGGCCGCGGCCGCCATCGCGATCAGGTGGATCGTGTGGTTGGTCGAGCCGCCGGTGGCATTGAGGCCGACGATGCCGTTGACGATGGAACGCTCGTCGATCATCTGGCCGACGGGCGTGTATTCGTTGCCAAGCGCCGTGATCGCCAGCGCTCGCTTGGCGGCCTCACGGGTCAGCGCGTCGCGCAGGGGCGTGCCAGGGTTGACGAAAGTGCCGCCCGGCGTGTGCAGCCCCATGACCTCCATCAGCATCTGGTTGGAATTGGCGGTGCCGTAAAAGGTGCAGGTGCCCGGGCCGTGATAGGATTTCGACTCCGCCGCAAGCAGTTCGTCGCGGCCGACCTTGCCTTCCGCGAAAAGCTGCCGGATGCGCGCCTTCTCGTCATTCGGCAGGCCGGATGTCATCGGCCCTGCCGGAATGAACACAGCAGGCAGATGGCCGAAGCTGAGCGCTGCGATGACCAGACCCGGCACGATCTTGTCACACACGCCGAGAAAGACGGCCGCGTCGAACATGTTGTGCGACAGCCCGACCGCCGCCGACATGGCGATTACATCGCGCGAAAACAGCGACAGCTCCATGCCTGGCTGCCCCTGGGTGACGCCGTCGCACATGGCGGGAACGCCGCCTGCGACCTGCGCCACGCCGCCGGCCTCGCGCGCCGCGTGCTTGATGAGTTGCGGGTAGGTCTCGAATGGCTGATGCGCCGACAGCATGTCGTTGTAGGAGGTGATGATGCCGAGATTCGGCACCCGGTCGCCGGTGAGCGCGGCCTTGTCTCCGGCGGCGCATGCCGCGAATCCGTGGGCCAGGTTTCCGCAGGAGAGCACCCCGCGATGGGCGCTGCTGCCCGCGGCGCTGGCGATGCGGTCCAGATAGGCTTCGCGTCCCGCTTTCGAGCGCTCGATGATGCGGTCGGTAACGGTCTGGATTTCGGGGCGAACGGACATGGGTTTCTCTCTTTCAGGCGGCCCAGTAGATTTGCGGCTGTGTCGCGCTGAGCTGAAGCACACGTGCGACCGGTAGTCGGCCTTCGGAAAGCGCGGAAACAAGGATCGACCTGCGCTCCTCGCCTTCCGTATGCAGCACTAGCAGATTGGCGCCCGCGATCAGTTGAGCCGCGAGGGTCAGCCTCGGTTCGTCGGCACTCTCTGCGCTGACCGGGAGAACGGCGTTGCCAGCGTCGTTTGCGTAAAGTGCTTCGATATCTGCAGCATCGGGAAAGAAGGATGCCGTGTGCCCGTCAGAACCCATGCCGAGCACCACGACGTCGAACGGCAGAGGCAGGGCGCCGATGTCCGCACCCGCTGCCTTCGCCGCATCTTCCACGCGCAGGCCAGATCTGAACAGCGGAACGAACTTTGCCGCAGCCGCACGATTCTGAAGCAGACACTCGCGCACCAGCTTTTCGTTCGAGCGCTCATGTTCCGGCCTGACAAAACGCTCGTCGACCAGCGTAACCGTGACGTGTTCCCAAGGGGTTGCCATTTGCGACAATGTACGAAAAAGCGCACGCGGCGTGCGCCCGCCCGATACGGCCAGTGTGGCCGAACCGCGCTGCGCAACTGCCCCGGCCAAAGCTGCGGCAATGCGTTCCGATAGTGCAGACACCAGAGCGGCAGAGGTGCCGAACCTATGCCACTTTGCGTTCTTATGCGCGGCGGAATTCATGTGCTCTCGTGCCAGGTACGTCCGTCGCGTTCGATCAGCGCCACCGAGCCCGATGGTCCCCATGTGCCGGCGGTGTACCCTTGCACGGGCTGGCGGCTTTCCTCCCAGCCGGCCAGAATCGGGTCGACCCAGGACCACGCGGCTTCCACTTCGTCGCGGCGCATGAACAGCGTCTGGTTGCCGCGCACGACGTCCATGATAAGCCGCTCGTAGGCGTCCGGGTTCCGATCCTCGAAGGAGTCGGCAAAGGACATGTCGAGAGAGACATGCCTGAGCCGCATGCCGCCGGGACCGGGATCCTTGATCATGATCCACTGCTTCACGCCCTCGTCGGGTTGCAGCCGGATAACCAGCTGGTTGGGCGAAATCGTGCCGGCACTCTCTTCGAAGATAGAATGGGGGATGGGCTTGAACTCGATGACGATTTCCGAAACCCGCGCCGCAAGACGCTTGCCTGTTCTGAGATAGAAAGGCACGCCGGCCCAGCGCCAGTTCTCGATTTCGGCCTTGATGGCAACGAACGTCTCGGTGTCGCTCTCCTTGCCGAGCTCGTCGACATAACCCTTCACCGCGCCGCTGGAAGATGCGCCGGCGCGGTATTGGCCCCGCACTGTCGACTTGCCCGCCTGTCCGCCGTTGATACGGCTGAGCGAACGCAGAACCTTGAGCTTTTCGTCACGCACCGCGTCGGCGTCGAGCGAGGAGGGCGGCTCCATCGCCACCAGACAGACAAGCTGCAAGATGTGGTTCTGCACCATGTCTCGCAGCGCACCGGCACGGTTGTAGTAGCTGATCCGGTCCTCCAATCCGACTGTTTCCCCGACGGTGATCTGAACGTGGTCGATATGGGCGGAGTTCCACAGCGGTTCGAACAGATTGTTGGCGAAGCGCAGCGCCATCAGGTTCTGCACCGTTTCCTTGCCGAGATAGTGGTCGATGCGGAAAATCTGATGTTCGTCGAAGACGCGGCCGATCGCGTCGTTGAGTTCTCGCGCCGAGGCCCGGCTGCGGCCTATCGGCTTTTCGACGACGATGCGCGAGGTCGCTGTAACGAGGCCGCAGCCCGACAATTGTTGGGCGATATCGTCGAACAGGCCCGGCGCCACCGCCAGATAGAAAACCCGTACGGCTTCGCTGCCGCCCACCAGGTCGGCCAGTTCGGAGAAACCATCGCCGGTCTTGGCATCGACCGGCACATAACTCAGCCGTGCAATGAAGGCACCGATTTCGCGCTCGTCCCGATCCGCCTCCGGCACATGTTCATCGATCGCCTTGCGTGCGAAGGCCTGAAACTCCTCGCCCGACAGCTTGGTGCGCGAGGCGCCGATGATGCGTGTGGGTTCGGAAAACTGGCCCGCGCGCTGGCGCTGGTAAAGTGCCGGGATCAGCTTGCGCTCTGACAGGTCGCCCGTGCCGCCGAAAACGATGAAGTCAAACGGATCGACCGGGATTGTCTGGCTGGTCATGATATTGATCCCACCTTAGGGGGCCGGTTGAACATTCGGTACGAAGCAGCGCAGCGTATAATCTAATCGATTTAATTTTGCCAGTACCCTTGCATCCATCAACCGGCCTTGACACTGCGACCGGCGCCGGGTTTCACCTGTGACAACGCATGAGAGCGCTGTTTTCGCGGGGCGCAGCTTAGCCTTGCGACGAAGCGAAGCACCAGAGGTATTCGCATGGGAAGCCAAGGCAAACAGGCGGCCGCCGAAACCACCGCGGCCATGAACGTCATCGACGGCAAGCCCTCGGACGCGCTGTCGGGCAAGCGCATCGATGTGGTTTCACCCTCCGATGGCAAGGTCTTTGCGACCATTCCGGCGTCAAGCGAGGCGGATGTCGATCGGGCTGTGAGGGCGGCACGCAAGGCGTTCGACGAGGGCCCGTGGAGCCGCATGCCGGCAGTGGAGCGCGGTCGCTGCCTGACGCGGTTGTTTCATCTGGTCGAGGCGCATGGCGACGAACTGGCTACACTGGAATCGCGCGACACCGGCAAGCCCGCCCGGCAGGGCCGCGCCGATGTCACCGCCACAATGCGCTATTACGAGTTTTATGGCGGCGCCGGCGACAAGATCCACGGCGATACCATTCCTTTCCTCGACGGATACACTGCGCTGACCTTGCGCGAGCCGCATGGCGTGGTGGCGGGCATCATTCCCTGGAACTACCCGCTGCAGATTCTGGCCCGCGTTGCGGGCGCGGCATTGGCCATGGGCAACACACTGGTGGTGAAGCCGGCAGAGGACGCGTCGCTCACCACCATTCGTATGGCCGAGCTGGCGCTGGAAGCCGGCTTTCCGGCCGGCGTATTCAATGTCGTGACCGGCTATGGCGCTGAAGCGGGCGCCGCGCTTTCGGCCCACCCGCTGGTCGACTATGTCACCTTCACCGGCTCGCCGCCAACAGGCACTGCAATCCAGTCTGCGGCCGCGCGCAACAATCGCGGTGTGACGATGGAACTGGGCGGCAAGTCGCCCCAGATCGTCTTCGCCGATGCCGATCTGGAGGCCGCCGCACCGGTTCTGGTCAATGCCATCATCCAGAATGGCGGCCAGACCTGCTCCGCTGGCAGCCGCATCCTGGTCGAACGGCCGGTCTATGAGGCGGTTGCGCGCGAATTGACGGCGCGTTTTTCAAAGCTCGTTGCCGGCCCGCATGACGCCGATCTCGACCTCGGTGCGTTGATCAACGCGAAACAGAAAGAGCGCGTTTCGGGATTTGTCGCCGCTGCCGAGGAAGCCGGCATCGAGGTGCTGGCGCGCGGAAGCGTGCATGCCAATGCGCCCGAAGGCGGTTTCTATTTCGCGCCGGCGCTTTTCGGAGCCGTCGATCCGGCGGCGGCGATCGCTCAGGAGGAGGTGTTTGGCCCGGTACTTTCGCTCTTTCCCTTCGAGGGCGAGGAAGAGGCGGTGCGGTTGGCCAACGACACCGAGTTCGGGCTTGTCGCCGGCATCTGGACCAAAGATGGCGGGCGCCAGCACCGCGTTGCCAAGCGCGTCCGCGCCGGCCAGGTCTTTGTCAACGGCTATGGCGCCGGCGGCGGCATCGAACTGCCCTTCGGCGGGTTCAAGAAGTCCGGCCATGGCCGCGAGAAGGGTTTTGAGGCGCTCTACGACATGTCCGCCACCAAAACGATCGTGTTCAATCATGACTGAGGCGCAGCCCGCCAGGGCACAGGCTCTGGACGGAGCCAACACCGAATCGGAGATTTGATCAGTATGAGACTGAAAGACAAGGTTGCCATCATCACCGGTGCCGCATCGGGTTTCGGTGAGGGCATGGCAAGGCGTTTTGCCGAAGAAGGCGCGAAGATCGTCGTGGCCGACATCAACTTCCGCGGTGCCGAGCGCGTGGCCAAGGCGATCGGCAGCAACGCCGTCTGTGTGCAGACCGATGTCTCGCTAAAATCCGAATTCGACGAGATGATGGACGTGACGATGAAAGCCTTCGGCCGCGTCGACATCATGATCAACAATGCCGGCTACACCTATCCGAACGGTGACATGCTGGCTGTTGAGGAGGACGAGTTCGACCTCATCACCGCCGTCAATATGAAGGCGATTTACCGCGCCGCGCGCGTCGTTGTGCCGGTGATGGAGAAGCAGGGCGGCGGCGTGATCATCACGACGGCCTCCACGGCCGGGTTGAGGCCGCGGCCGGGTCTGACCTGGTACAACGCCTCCAAGGGCTGGGCGATCACGGCGACGAAATCGATGGCGGTCGAACTGGCGCCGAAAAACATCCGCGTGAACTGTCTGTGCCCGGTCGCCGGCGAGACCGGTATGCTGGCCAAGTTCATGGGCGAGGACACGCCGGAAAAGCGCGCTCAGTTCCGTGCCTCCATCCCGCTCGGCCGGCTGTCGACACCGCTCGACATCGCCAATGCCGCGCTCTGGCTCGCCTCCGACGAGGCCGAGTTTATCACCGGCGTGGCGCTTGAAGTCGATGGCGGACGCTGCATTTGACCTGTAACATGCCCCGCATCGGCGTGGCGCAACCATATCATCCCGACAGACAGGCAGAGACGGCATGACCGGCGACCAGATATTTCTCTTTGCGTTGCTCGGCGCGGTGTTCGTCATGCTGGTCTGGGGCCGCGTGCGCTACGATCTGGTGGCATTCGCAGCGCTGATCATCGCGGTTGCGGGCGGTGTGGTGGATGCGCACCACGCATTCGACGGTTTCGGCCATGAGGCGGTGATCATCATCGCTCTCGTGCTGATCGTTTCGCGCGCCATGCTGAATTCGGGCGCGGTGGAGCTGATCGCGCAATTCGTCGTCTCGCCGGATCGCTCGCTGCCGGCACATATCAGCGTCATGTCGGTGGCAGGGGCCGCGCTTTCGGCGGTGATCAACAATGTCGCCGCGCTGGTGATCCTGATGACGCTGGACATTGAAACCGCGAAGAAGGCAAAGCGGGCGATCTCGCTTTCGCTGATGCCGCTCTCCTTCGCAACCATCCTTGGCGGCATGATCACCATGATCGGCACGCCCCCCAACATCGTCATCGCCCAGTTCCGTGAGCGCGCGCTGGGCGAGCCGTTTTCTATGTTCGATTTTTCGCCTGTCGGACTGGTCTGCGCGGTTGCCGGTATTGCCTTCGTGGCTCTGGTCGGCTGGCGGCTGATTCCGCAGACCGGACAGAAGGCGGCAGGCGAGGGCGAGGCCGGCAGTTTCCTCGCCGAGGCCAAGGTGCTGGAGAAATCCAAGTCGCTCGGCAAGCAGGTTTCCGAGCTCTACGAGCTCAGTGAGGAGCACGATGTTGCGATTGTCGGTCTGGTGCGGCGGGGCAAGAGGCTGCCGGGCCTGGCCTCTGGCGAGGAAATCCGCAAGAACGATTTTCTGGTTCTCGAAGGCAATCCGAAATCCATCGAGACCTTCATCGGTGCCGCGGGGCTGGCCGCGGCGGGCGCCGAAAATCACGGCGGCCTGACCGGAAGGTCGCTCACCATGATCGAGGCGATCGTGCCAGAGGGCGCGCGAATGGCCGGCCGCACGGCGCTCGATTTGCGCCTGCTTTATCGCCGCGGGGTGACGTTGCTCGGCGTATCGCGTCAGGGGCGGCGGTTTCGCGAACGTGTGCGCAAGCTCACGATAAAACCTGGCGATGTGGTGCTGCTGCTCGGCCCCGAAGGCCGGCTTGCCAACGCCGCCGAATGGCTGGGTGTCCTGCCGATCGCCGACAGGAACCACATCGTGATTCAGCGCGGCAAAGCGGCCTTCGCGATCGCTACATTTGCGGTGGCGGTCGGACTCTCGGTCGTCGGTCTGTTGCCACTGGCAATCTCGCTTGCCGGCGCCGTCTGCGTTTACGCCGCGTTCAATCTGATCAGCCCGCGCGAGGTATATGAAAGCGTCGAATGGCCGGTGCTGGTGCTTCTCGCCTGCCTTATTCCGCTCGGCCTGGCGCTGGAACAGTCCGGCGGCACGGCCCTGATTGCCGGCCTCATCGTGTCGGCGACAGGCGGATTGCCGGCCTGGGCAGTTCTGGCGGCGGTCATGATCGTGACGATGACACTGTCGGATTTCCTCAATAACGTAGCGACAGCTTTGATTGCAGCGCCCATCGCCATGCAGGTGGCGGAACGGCTCGGGGTTTCCCCGGACCCGTTCCTCATGGGTGTCGCCGTTGCGGCATCCTGCGCGTTTCTTACGCCGATAGGCCACAAGAACAACACCATCATCATGGGTCCGGGCGGATACAGCTTCGGCGATTATTGGCGCATGGGCCTGCCGCTCGAGGTGCTGATTATTGTCGTATCCGTCCCGGCGATCCTGTTCTTCTGGCCGCTGTAGAGGTCACAGCGTCTTTGCCAACTCCTCGAGCTGGGCGGCCGTCTGACCCCAGCCCTCGTGGAAGCCCATCTTTTCGTGGGTTTCCTTGTCCTCCGCGCGCCAGTGGCGGGCGACAGCCTTGTATTTTGTCTTGCCGTCGCCGGTGTCCTCGAAGGTCATGATAGCGGTGAAGAACGGATTTTCCGCCGGCACCCAGCCCGCCGAATAGGCGTCGGTGGTGACAATCTTCTCGTTCGGCACGACCTCAAGGTAGACGCCTGAAGCCGGGAACACTTCGCCTTCGGGACCGTGCATGGTGAACTTGCTGGCGCCGCCTGGCCGAAGGTCTATATCGACATCCTTGATCGACCACGGCTTCGGTGCGAACCACTGCTCAAGCAGTTTCGGGTCGCTGAAGCAGCGGAACACCTTTTCGCGAGGAGCGTCGATGGTGCGTTCCAGTACAAGGTCGTATTTGGTTGCGTCGGTCATTGCAGGTCTCCTTGAAATACGGTTGTGCATCCAGGACGCATGAGCGCGGCGAACCCCGACAGGCTTGCGCTAATTTTTTGCCGCTGCCTTGGACGCCGCGGCGCCTTCCTGCATGAGCCGGTCGAGGTGAATGCGGATATGCGCCGCTTCAGCAGCCGAGTTGGCGCGCGCGATCGCCATGTCGAAGGCCTCGCGCGCCTCGCTGCGGCGGCCGAGCTGCATGAGATAGGCGCCGCGCACGCCATGAAAGTTGAAATAGTTGCCGAGCTTGGGCGCCAGCGGCTCAATCATCGCCAGCGCGTCCGCCGCGCCGCTCAGCTTGGAAATCGCGACCGATCGGTTGAGCGTAATCACCGGCGACGGCTGCATGACCTCCAGCGTCGCATAGAGCTGGTCGATACCTTTCCAGTCGGTATCCGCCGGCGTCCCCGCCCGTGCGTGCAGGGCCGCAATCGCCGCCTGCACCTGGTAAGGGCCGGGTTCGGCATGCCGCATCGCCTTGTCGATGAGCGCAAGGCCTTCATTGATCATCGGCCGGTTCCACAGCGATCGGTTCTGATCCTCCAGCAGGATGATCTGCCCTTCCGCGTCAAAGCGGGCCGGCATGCGAGAATGCTGCAAGAGCATGAGCGCCAGAAGCCCCATCATTTCGGGTTCTGCCGGGAACAGTCTTAAAAGCAGCCGCGCGAGCCGAATCGCCTCCTCGCAGAGCGGCGCGCGGGCAGCGCACTCCTCGCCGGTCGCTGAATAGCCTTCGTTGAAAACGAGATAGACCATGGCAGCCACCACGGCGAAGCGTTCCGCCCGCTCAACCGGGCCAGGCGTTTCGAATGTGACACTGGAGGTTCCAACGCGGCCTTTGGCGCGCGTGATGCGCTGCTCCATCGCCCGTTCGTTGACTAAAAAGGCGCGCGCGATCTGCTTGACCGACAACCCCGAGACAATGCGCAGCGCCAGGGCGATCTGCTGCGTAGACGGCAGGTCGGGATGACAGCAGATGAAAAGCAGACGCAGCACATCGTCGCGATAGTCGGCATTGTCCAGTCGTTCCGCCATGTCGGCTTCATGATCATCGAGATCCGAAATCCGGTCTTCCGGCGGCAGTTCGGTGAGACGGCTTTTCTTGCGGATGGTGTCGATGCCCGAATTGCGGCCAACGAAAATGAGCCACGCCGCCGGATCGCGCGGCGGCCCGTTTTTCGGCCAGTTTTTCAGCGCGCGCAGGGACGCTTCCTGGAAAGCTTCCTCGGCCGTGTCGAGGTCGCGAAAATAGCGCAGCAGGGCGGCTACGGCCTGCGGGCGGGCGGCTGAGAGAGCTTTGTCTATCCAGGCGATGTCGGTCATCTGAGCTCGTTTGGAATGAACATCTGTATGGGTCGGATTTCATAGGAACCCATAGCAAGGTTGGCCTTGGCGAGGTCGCGGGCGATACCCAGCGCTTCATCGAGATTTTCGACGTCGACCACGTAGAAGCCGAGAAGCTGCTCCTTGGTCTCCGCGAAAGGTCCGTCAATGACGATCGGCTCTTCGTTGGTCTTGCGCAGCGTGGTCGCGGCCGAGGTCGGCAGAAGACGGGCGACCGGGCCGAGTTTGCCCTGCTGCTTCAGCGGCTCTTGAACCGCCAGCAGTTGCTTCATGCACAGATCCTCCTCCTCCTTGGTCCAGGCCGAGGTGATCTCCTCATGGTTGTAGCAAAGAATGGCGTACTGCATGTCGGGCCTTTCTGTGGGCTAGGACGTATGGGCGGCACACTAGCCGACACCACGCTCGAGAAAAATTATGCCTGTGGTAAGGTCGCGCCGCCGCCGGCGACCTTCAGATGCGGTCCCGCAGCGCATACCAGTTGAGCGCCAGAAAGAGCAGCGGCTGCCGAAACCAGCTTCCGCCCGGAAATGCCGGAACCTTGAATTCGCGCAGGAGCTTCAGCCGGTCTCGGTTGCCCGTAATGCTCTCCGCGAAGAGCTTCCCGGTGAAATTCGACAGCATCACGCCGTGGCCTGAATAGCCGCCCGCCGAGATCACGCCGGGCATCACTTCGCGCACGAATGGCTTGCGCGGCAGGGTAATGCCGACATAGCCGCCCCAGGCATGGGTGATCTCGACATCTGCGAGGTCGGGATAGATCTCGGCGATCTGCCGCCTGATCTGGTCGGCCATGCCCTTGGGGTCGGTGACTGCGTAAATCTCGCGTCCGCCGAACAGCAGCCGCCCGTCTTTCGACTTGCGGAAATAACGCACCACGAAGCGGGAATCGTCCACCGCCTCACCGCCGGGAATCACCGGGCTATCCTTGCCGAGCGGCGCGGTAGCTCCGATGAAGGAGCCTATCGGCATGATATGTGCCGCACTCACCGGCTCCAGCTCGCCGCCATAGGCGTTGGTGGCAAGCAGGGCCCTGTCGGCGGTGATGCTGCCGCCCGCCGTCTCGACGATGATCTTTCCGGAGGCGCGGCGAATGGCGGTCGCAGGCGTCGTTTCGTGAATGCGTGCCCCGGCTTTCTTCGCTGCCTTGGCGGTTCCGATCACCAGCTTCAGCGGGTGAATGTGCCCGGTGCCAGCATCCCGCACGGCGCCGAAATAGCGGTCGGTGCCGAGCGCGGCAGCCGTCTCCTCGCGCTCCATGAAACGGATATGCGGGTAGCCGTAGCGCGCGGCCATGAGATCGGCATGCGCGCGATAGTCACGCACATAACGCTGCTTGTGCGCGGCCGAAATCTGTCCGGGCTGGTAGTCGATTTCAATTTTGTTGGTTTCGGCGAATTCCAGTAGGTGTGCCTTGGCCTCTTCCGCCAGATCGAACAGCGCCTTGGAACGCTCAAACCCGAGCTCGGCTTCCAGTTCCTCCGGCCAGGCACGCTGACCTGTGCCCATCTGCCCGCCATTACGGCCGGACGCGCCGTCCCCGAATCGGTTGGCGTCGACGAGCACGGTGTCGACACCGGCTTTGGCAAGGTGAACTGCCGCCGACAGGCCGGTGAATCCGCCGCCGATGATGGCGACGTCGCAGCGTGTATCGCCATCAAGTGGCGGATATTGCGGCCGCTTGCCGGCGGTGTCTTCGTACCAGGAATGGCCGGGTGAGATGGGGGACATCTAGCGAACGGCGAATGGCGAATAGGGAATAGTGGGCAAAGAGGAGGCTTGATCGGCGCGGGGCATATTGGATCCTATTCGCTGCTCGCTCAGACGTTCAACAACAGATACTCCCGCTCCCACGGGCTGATGACCTCCATGAAGGTCTCGAACTCTGCTCGTTTGATAGCGGCGTAAGTTGAAACGAAAGATTTGCCGAGAATGTCGGTAAGCGCGCTGTCTTCTTCGAACAGCGCCACCGCCTCCAGCAGGCCGCGTGGCAGTTCGATTTCGTCTTCATTGACGGTCGTGGCGGCGGCTGGCTCAGGTTCTCGCGCCTCGGCCAGTCCGGCGAGACCGCAAGCAAGCGAGGCGGCGAGCGCCAGATAGGGGTTGGCGTCGGAAGAAGGGATGCGGTTTTCCACCCGGCGCGACGACGGGTCTGAACGCGGAATGCGAAATGCCGTGGTGCGGTTGTCGTAACCCCAGTCCGTGTTGACCGGAGCCGAGGCGCCGCGGGTCAGTCGGCGATAGGAATTCACATAAGGCGCAAACATCACGAGGGCCGCCGGCACGTGCTTTTGCATGCCTGCGATGAAGTGTCGGAAGTCCTTGCTTTCCTTGCCGCCGGCGGCGGAAAAGATGTTGCGGCCGGTGCGCTTGTTGACGACCGACTGGTGGATATGCATCGCCGAGCCAGGCTGCCCCTGGATCGGTTTTGCCATGAAGGTTGCATAGGTGTCGTGCTTGAGCGCGGCCTCGCGGATCGTTCGCTTGAACATGAACACCTGATCGGCGAGTTCGACCGGGTCGCCGTGGCGCAGGTTGATCTCCAACTGCCCGGCACCTTCCTCGTGGATGAGCGTGTCGATCTCCAGCCCCTGCTTTTCGGAAAACTCGTAAATGTCGTCGATCAGTTCATCGAACTCATTGACGCCCGCGATCGAATACCCCTGGCCACCCCCGATCGGCCTGCCGGATCGCCCGATCGGGGGCGTAAGCGGGTAGTCCGGGTCGGGGTTCTTGCGCACCAGGTAAAACTCGATCTCGGGCGCGACGATCGCCCTTAGTCCGCGCGCCTCATAGGCTCTTACGACGCGCTTCAACACGTTGCGCGGGGTGAATTCGATCTCCGTACCGTCCTGGTGCACGAGGTCGCACACCACCTGTGCGGTCGGATCGCTTTCCCACGGCACTGCCGATAGCGTCGAAAGGTCGGGCATCAGCTTCAGGTCGCCGTCGTGCTCGGGATAGGTGAAGCCGTGGCCGTCTTCTGGGTAGGCGCCGGTTATGGTCGTCATGAATACTGCCGAGGGCAGCGCCAGCGAAGTATTGGAGGTGAATTTCTTCGACGGCATCATCTTGCCGCGCGCCACGCCGGCCTGGTCGGGCGTGATGCACTCGACATCCTCGATGCCACGCCACTCCAGCCATGCTGCCGCTTCTTTCCAGCTTTTTACACCGCGAGGGCGTTTGAGAAACGCAGGCTTTCGAACACTGCCACCGCGACCTGCGGGGCGAGCTTCCTTTTTTGCGGGCGGCATCAATCACCAGTGAGTCATTGCAGATGCGCGCAACTATAACTGGCCGGGCCGGGGATTGGGAAGGGCAGTGCGCAGGTGAATCCCGTAGAGCGCGCGTCGCGGCGTCACGCTTGGCTATCCGTCCTTTCGTCCGCAGCCCTGCGCGCGCTCAAAGCAGCGGCAAGTGCAAACATGGCCGAAGCCAGCATGACACCCAGGACTGCATATCGCGCATTCTGCTCCGTCACCAGAACGCTGGCGACCCAGGAGATGAACGCTGCGCAAGCGATTGTGATGGCACTTGCCAAGCCCGCGGCGCTGCCGGCTAGCGTTGGACGGACCGACATCGCACCGGCATGTGCGCTAGGCATCGTGAGGCCGTTTGAAATGCCGACAAACAGGCACGGTGCAAAAAACGCCATTACGTGGTCGATGCCGGCGCCAAGCAGAACCAGTCCGGCAAGCAGACCGGCACATGCCAGCACTCGACCTGCAACCAATGTCGTTGTCTGCTTGAACCGATGCGAGTAGCGGCCCGCCAGAAAACTCCCGAATATGAAGCCGCCCGTTATTGAGCCCAGATAGGCACCCGACACCAGGGGCGTCAGGTTGAAAACGGATTGAGCGACAAGAGGAGCGCCAGCTAGAAACGCGTAGAACGCGCCGATGGAGAAGGTCATGCAAAGCGCGTACGCCCAGTAGAGCCTGGACCGGAGCAGATGCGGATAGTCTCGAAATTGCCCCGCTATGCTGTTCGATCGAAATTTGTTTGTTTCGGCCAGGTCGTACCACACGAGCGCGAATACGAAGGCGCCGAGTCCAGCGAGGAACCAGAAGCTCGCCCGCCATTCGAAGGCGTGGTCGAGCAGACCACCGATGCTCGGCCCTAGCATCGGTGCGACCGCCCACGCCATCGCGACATAGCCGATCGTGCTGGCGGTCTCGTACTCGTCGCTCGTGTCGCGAATGACTGCCAGCGAGACGGCATAGGTTGGAGCGATGACGGCCTGGAGCGCTCTGCAGAGCAGGAACGTGCGGAAATCAGTTGCGAGCGCACACCCAATCGTCGCGATCACGAACAATGCAAGGCTACACAAGACCACCGGCCGCCGGCCGTAACGATCTGAAAATGGTCCCATGATGATCTGGAGGAACGCAGAGACGGCGGCGTAGGTAACCAGCGTCAATCCCGCGACGCCATAGTCGACGCCGAAATCCGCTGCCATGTTGGGCAGGGACGGGAGAAAGATGTTGATGGGCAGAATGCCAAGCGCTGACAGCAGAATCAGTATGGACAGGCGCGGCCCTTTCGCAGGGGGAAGCATGATGAGGCTCTTTAGCTGTTAGCGGATACAAAAAAGGCCCCTTGTGGAGCCGTATTACGCGCATGGATGCTGTCGCCCGCGGCTACGCCGCGTTACCCATGCGCCTGCCTACTACTACAGCCAAGAATAGTTCGGTCCTCATGTCGGCGTTGCTAAACTCCTATGGCCGCGTGGTCAATGGCAGAGCATATACCGGAATGGATTGGCCGTTTGACGCCTGCCAGTCGGCATTTGTCGGATAACCGCAGGTTCGGACGTCTTCAATTCAGACAAGGATTGGAGACTGGCCATGATGCCCACCATTACTGCCTTCGAAGCTTCGCCGGATCACGGACGTGGACTGGCGCGTGACATGCGTGTCCGCTGGGCGCTGGAGGAGGTGGGTCAGCCCTACGATGTTCGCCTCGTTTCCTTTAGCGAAATGAAGCAGCCTGCACATCTGGAGCTGCACCCCTTCGGTCAGATACCGACTTATGAACGCGGCGATCTCGCATTATTCGAGTCCGGCGCGATCGTTCTCCATGTCGCCCAACACCATCCGGGTCTGCTGCCAGACGAACCGAACGCCCGAGCGCGCGCCGTCAATTGGATGTTTGCCGCACTCAATACAGTGGAGCCTCCGATCGTCGAGCTTGAGCAGTCGCGCTATATGTTGGGCGACTATGTCTGGTACGGCGAACTGCGGACGGTTCTGGAGCATCGTGTCCGCTCCCGGCTCGACCAGTTGGCCCGCCGGCTCGGCGACGCCAAGTGGCTCGACGGCGCATTCAGCGCCGGCGATTTGATGATGGTGATGGTGCTTCGCCGGCTGGAGGGCACGGGTATCTGCGAGGATTACCCGCACCTTTCCGCCTTTGTCGCGCGCGGCGAAGCGCGGCCAGCCTACAAACGGGCATTTGCTGCTCAACGAGCGGTCGCGGAGTCTGCACGTGAGCGGGGGCTTTGACGCAGCAGCGCTTTGTTCTATAGAGCGCCGCGTTCAACGGATAACGGTCCCCAGCTTTGCCAATGTAACCGCCGGTCTCGTCAGTTCCACATCAGAAACGTGGCAGCGCCCCGCGCGGCCGCGCATGTTTTGCATGAAGCTCTTCACTGGTGGCGGCTCGAGACCGGTTTGGCACGGCTGAACCGCGCCGGCTTTCTGGCCTGGCCGTCACTTTGAGCATTTCCCTGTCACACCGCGTCGTCGGTCCTCGCCTGGCGAGCTTCCCAACTGGAAGCGCGAACCGGCATGTCCGATACACTATGCGTCAGGTGGACGATCACCGCGAACGAATATCCGCAGCCGCTGCTGTATTGCAGGCGGTGCTGCTCGACCAGACCCTACCGCACCGGCGGCAAGGTGAGGGTCAACGCCAATGGCAAACGCATCGATGCCTGGCTGATCTACAGATGCACTTCCTGCGACGGCACCTGGAAGCGGCCGCTCCTGGAGCGGCTGCTGGTTGGGTCGATCGAGCCCGAGTTCCTGTCGAGGCTGATGGCGAACGATGCCGAACTGGTGGCGCATTTCGCGTCGGACGCTGAGGATCTGCGGCGTCATGCGCAGAAGCTGAAGGAGGTAGCGCGCATACGCGTGACGAAGTCGGTGCTTTCGGGGGATGCGAGCCTGCCGCAAGTGCTGTGCATCGGATTTGCGGTGCCGCATCCTGTTTCTCTCAGGTTGGACCGGCTTTTGGCCGAGGAGCTGGGGCTTTCGCGCAGCCGTATCGACAGACTGGCGCGGGAAGGGCTGCTGCGTGTCGCAGGATCGAATACCGCCCGCGCATTGCGCCGGTCGGTGCGCGACGGGATACAGGTGAAGGTTGGACTGTCCGGTCGTGAGTCAACGGAAGTTGCAAACCGGGCTTCTGGACATATGGCCTAGCCCGAAAAAGGCCGCCGGATCGCTCCGGCGGCCAAGGTGCTTGTTGTTGTCGGGATGCGGCCTATTCGGCGGCCACTTGGCCGGCGACGACAACGGGAATGAGCAGATCGCCCCAGTTGCCCTTGCCGCCGTGGTGGCGTGCTGAGCGCACGAGTTCCACGGAGACACCGGATTCCACCGCCTTCATGACCGACTGGTTGAGACGGTGCAGATCGTTGGCGACCATGCGGATCGCCGCCTGCGGATCTCCGTTCATTGCCGAAGACTGCTCTTCGGCACGCTCTTTGACGCGTGTCTTGGGTGCCATGGTCTTCTCCTTTCGGCGTGTCCCGTGAGGCCGTCCCCAGGGACGGCCTCGCTGTCTGGTTATTCGGCCGCTGGGCGGAACTGCGCGGTTTCGGTCGATTCCTTCATCGCGGTCGTGGACGAGGTGCCGCCCGTGATCGCCATGGAAACCGCATCGAAATAGCCGGTGCCGACTTCGCGCTGGTGTTTGGTTGCGGTGTAGCCATTGGCCTCCGCCGCGAACTCGGCTTCCTGTAGCTCCGAATAGGCCGCCATCTGCCGGTCCTTGTAGCCGCGGGCCAGCTCGAACATGCCGTAGTTGAGCTGATGGAAACCAGCCAGTGTGATGAACTGGAACTTGTAGCCCATCGCACCCAGCTCGCGCTGGAACTTGGCGATCGTGGTGTCGTCCAGGTTCTTCTTCCAGTTGAAGGATGGCGAGCAGTTGTAGGCCAGAAGCTGGTTCGGGTGTTCCTTGCGCACCGCCTCGGCAAACTTCTTCGCCTGTTCGAGGTCCGGCTTGGATGTCTCCATCCAGATCAGGTCGGAATAGGGCGCCATGGCAATCGCGCGGGCAATGCAGGGCTCCATGCCGTTCTTGACGTTGTAGAAGCCCTCGACCGTGCGGCCGGCATCGTAATCGACGAAGGGCTGGTCGCGCTCGTCGATGTCGGATGTGATCAGCTTTGCGGCTTCGGCGTCGGTGCGGCATATGATCAGCGTCGGCGTGCCCATCACATCAGCGGCGAGCCGCGCGGCGGTGAGGTTGCGGATATGCGCCGCAGTCGGGATCAGGACCTTGCCGCCGAGGTGGCCGCACTTCTTCTCCGATGCCAGTTGGTCCTCGAAATGGACGCCGGCGGCACCTGCTTCGATGTATGCCTTCATCAACTCGAACGCATTCAGAGGTCCGCCGAAGCCGGCTTCTGCGTCGGCGACGATCGGCGCGAACCAGGTGTCGACCGAAAGGCCGTTGCCTTCCGACGTCTCGATCTGGTCGGCGCGCTGCAGCGTCTTGTTGATACGCTTGGCGAGTTCGGGCCCGGCGTTGGCCGGGTAGAGCGATTGGTCGGGGTACATCGCCGACGCGGTGTTGGCATCAGCAGCGACCTGCCAGCCGGAGAGGTAAATCGCCTTCAGGCCGGCGCGGACCATCTGCATGGCCTGGTTGCCGGAAAGAGCGCCGAGTGCGTTCACGAAATCTTCTTCGTGGATCAGCTTCCATAGCCGGTTGGCGCCGTTCTCGGCCAGCGTGTAGCGGATCGGGACCGACCCGCGCAGGCGCTGTACGTCCGCGGTGCCGTAGGGGCGCTCGATGCCGTCATAACGGCCTTCGGGGGCAGAGGGGACGAGATTGTAAAAATCGGTCATGACGATCTCCGATCGAATCTGAATTGCAGCTGATGAGGCGGTCTTGGGGCGCCTCGTTCGGTGTGTTTTTTACATTGCAGTGCGTCATAATCGAGAAAATACCGGAAATCGTAAGGCTAATTCGGGTAAGCTTGTATTGTCTTTGACAGGATTGGCGTGTAAATTTGTAAAAAATGTAAAACTCCGATCGCGCACGCAACGTGTAAAGTCTGTAAATATGGCTGACCAGAAGATCTTCGCGGGGCCGCGCATCCGGCGTATCCGCAACGACAAGGGGCTGACCCAGACCGCAATGGCGGAGGGACTGGGCATCTCGCCGTCCTATCTCAACCTGATCGAGCGCAATCAGCGGCCACTGACGGTGCAGCTGATCCTCAAACTCTCCTCTGTCTACAAGGTCGAGCCGGACGAACTGCAGGCGGATGCGGGGCCGAATGTGGCAGCGCTGCGCGAGGTTTTCGCCGACCCGCTGCTTGCCGGCGAGCTTCCGGGCGATGCCGAGTTGATTGAGGTGGCTGAGGCCGCGCCCAATGCGATGGCAGCGATGGTCAAGCTCTTCCGCGCATATCGCGAACAGGCCGAGCGGCTGACCGATTTGTCGGACCTTCTGGCGCGTGAGGGGCGCACGACATCCATCGCCGGCACGCGTTTGCCTATCGACGAGATACGCGAGACCTTCGAGAAGCGTTCGAACCACTTTGGCGGTCTGGAAGAGGAGGCCGAAGCCTTCACCGCGCTTTTGAAGCCGGGCGACGACCTGCTCGCGGCGCTCAAGACATGGCTGAAGTCCGAACACGGCATCGTGGTGCGTGTGCTGCCGGCCGCGACCATGCCAAACTGGCGCCGGCGTTATGACCGGCATTCGCAGCGCCTGTTCATCTCCGAACGCCTATCACCTTTCGATCAGTTGCGTGAGGTGGCGATGGAGGCTTCGCTTATTCGCATGTCGGTGGCGATCGGTGCTGAACTTAAGGCGCTGAAACTGTCATCCGATGAGGCGCGGCGCCTGGCGCGTTTCGAACTGGCACGATACGCCGCGCACGCGCTGATGATGCCCTACAGGCCGTTTCTGGAAGCCGCTCAGCGCTGCCGTTATGACATCGACGTGCTGCGCTCGCGCTTTTCCGTCTCATTCGAGCAGGCAGCCAACCGGCTCACCATGCTGGGGCGCGAGGGCTCGGCAGGTGTGCCCTTTTTCATGCTTGAAGTTGACAATGCGGGAAACCGTTTCCGCCGCGCGGGCGCGCACGGCTTTCCGCAGGCGCGGTTCGGCGGCGGCTGTCCCAAACTCGCTGTGCATGCTGCTTTCAGCCAGCCGGGCCAAATCATCGTGGAAGCCGTGGAAATGCCGGATGGCGCCGAGTTTTTGACCATCGCAAGAACGCTGGAAGGGCCGCAGGGCGCGTTTTCGGAACGTCCGCGGCGAACCGCGCTCCTGCTTGGCTGCGACATCGGCTTCAGGGACGAGATCGTGTATGGCGCGGCACTGCCTGCGGTCGCGCCGGGTTCTGGCGGCAAGCAGCGCGTTGTGCCGGCAACGGCGATTGGCCCTGCATGCCGGCTCTGCGAACGGCAGGGTTGCCTTGCGCGCGCCGAACCGCCGGTTACACGCCCGCTGGGACTCGACGAAATGGTGACCGGCCTGAGCGCCTTCGATTTTCAGTGAGACTTGCGACGGGCTGAGATTAAGTTGATATTGATAATCAGGATTTATAATGTTGCTCTTTACCTGAACGATTTCCGGAGCATTCCATGACAAGCGCCACAGTCCACGTCCCAACCGCCAGCGCCTCAAAATATCTCAAACAGCTCTGCAAGCACTGGAGCCACAAGCTCGATGTTGAGCTGGGTGACGATGAAGGGACCGTTCGGTTTCCCGAGGCCGTGGCGACTATGTCGGCGACAACCGCCGAATTGGTGGTGACGGTAGCGGCCGACAGCGCCGAAACGCTGGAACGGATGAAAGGTGTGGTCGCAAACCACCTCGACCGCTTTGCCTTCCGTGAGGCGCCGCTGCCATTCAATTGGTCCTAGCGGCACCCGGCGGCCTGACGTCCCGGATGTTCAGCATCCTGTCGGAACACGCCAAAGACCTCTATCTTGCAGGCTGGCACAGGAGGTGAGGACGTGCACGTTCACAGGATTGCGGCTTTTACCCGGAACGGCCACGGTGGAAATCCCGCCGGCGTCGTGCTTGCCGACGCTTTGCCGGATACCGCCGAAATGCAGGCATTGGCCGCCAAGGTAGGATATTCGGAAACGGCATTCGCTGCCCGCAATGAAAATGGCAGTTGGCGTGTCCGCTATTTCGCGCCGGAGAGTGAAGTGCCGTTTTGCGGCCATGCCACGATTGCGCTGGGCGCGGTGCTTGCAAGGACGTATGGAGCGGGAACCTATTCGCTGGAACTCAACGACGCCGCAATTAGCGTCGAAGGGTTCGAGCGCGCTGGTGAAATGCGCAGTGAACTGAGTTCACCCGCCACGCGCAGTGAGCCTGTCGCGCCGGGCCTTGTGGCCGAAGCGCTGGAACTGTTCGGATACCGGCAGGCCGATCTCGACACGAACCTGCCAGTTCGGCGCGCTCACGCCGGCGCCGACCACCTTGTCGTTCCACTGAACTCCCGGAGCACTCTGGCCGGGCTTGACTACGATCTCGATGAAGGCCGGCGCTTTATGCTCAAGCATGGTTTCGTGACCGTCGCCTTTGTCTTTCGCGAGACCGAGCGGCTCTTTCACGCCCGCAATGCGTTTGCCTCGGGGGGAGTGCTGGAAGATCCGGCAACCGGAGCGGCCGCGGCGGCATTTGCCGGCATGCTGCGCGATCTGGAAATTCTGACCCCAGGGGAAATTGTGATCATCCAGGGCGAAGACATGGGCCGGCCGTCGTGCATCGAAGCGGCGTTCAGCGGCGAGGCGGGTTCGTCGATCAAGGTGTCAGGGGCATCGACGGCGATCGTGTGAGACCGGCGTTCATTTGCCTGCTATCCGTCTGCGAAGGGCCGCGCGCCGGCAAACAGCGCCCGGTGTTTTTCGGAAAGTGTTACCAGTCGCTCGACCACGGTGCGAACGTCTGAGCGTTGCCGGTCGTCATTGTGCATGACGAGCCATTGATGGCTCGAAAGCTCGTCGATCGTGTCGCCGGCTCTTTCAAGCAACGGGTCCCTGTCACCAACGAAGCAAGGCAGCAGCCCTATGCCAACGCCGGTCCGGACAAGCTCGTGCAGGGTACGCGCCGTGTTTGCCCACGCCACCACCACACCCGGCTGCTCGTGCACCCAACGTGCGGAGCGTGTGCTTGCGTCTTCCGGCGTAATCGCCACCCACTGGTCGATCGACGGATGGGTACGTGCCCTGAAGGGCGCTTGCGCCACGGTAACGGTGCGGCGCGCGGCGAGATTGGGACTTTCGGGGCGAATGTTGCGGACGCCGATCTCGACCTCGCGGTGCGCAATGTCGAGTTTGGCCTCGGTGGTCTTGAAGGCGATCCGGAACGGGTCGTCCGGCGTCCAGAGCTTGGCGAAATTGGCGGCAAGGAAATTGGCCGTGCCGGTACCGGCGGAGATGCGGACCATTGACCTGGCGCCGTCAGTTGCAAGCCAGTCCCGGATCGATTGTGCCCCGCTTTCCATCGCCAGTGCCTTGTCGAGCAGCACCCTACCGTCGGTGGTGAGCTGATATCCGGTTTGCTGCCTGACAAACAGTGGGCGACCGAGCGTCTGTTCGAGCGCCACCATGCGCCTCCCGGCGGTTGCCGCGCTTGAGTTCAGTGCCGCTGCCGCCCCCGAAAGGCTGCCGGCTTTGGCGACCGCCACGAAAAATCGCAGATCGCCCCAATCGATATTTTTCATTTTTGAAACATAACATGCAGATTTTCTGCCTTCAATGCTGCAAGCCGGCCGTCCATAAATCAAAAATGATAAATGAATGGGTCGAACAATGGATTTCATGATGGCAGCCGCGATGGCGCAGGCGACCGAATTCGGCCGGCGTGAGAGACGCCGGAACGAGTGGACGATCAACGGCGACGAAGCGCCGGATTCCGGGTGGCGCGTATGGTTCGTATGGCTGCGCGGTGTGCGATCAGACCCGGGCGCGCGAGCCGCGGTGTCGCAGCCCCGAAAACGTGCTGGACTACTGCGCTGGTTGGTTTAGCAGTTCGGTTTGACGCGACGAGCATGGTGCGTCGTCGCTTTGCGGGCCTGCCATGTCCGAAGCCTCGTCATCGCGCGCCGCGGCGTTGCCGTCATCCAGCGACGAATGGCTGGGATTCCTGCTGGTCTTCCTGTCGGCATTGTGCTGGAGCTTCGGGGGCGCGATTGCCCGCTTTGTTGAGGCTGGCGATTCCTGGACAGTCGTCTTCTGGCGCTCGTTCTGGGCAGCCGCCTTTCTGTTCGGCTTCATGGTCTGGCGCGATGGCGTCGGGGGGACGTTCCGCCTGTTCCGCGGCATGGGCCTTCCAGGTGTCGCTGTGGCCGTCTGCTTCGCCGTCGCTTCCACCTCGTTCGTCGTTGCGCTCGGCTACACCACCGTTGCCAACATTCTTCTGATGCAGGCCGGTGTGCCGCTGATCGCGGCGCTGATTGCCTGGGTGCTGTTTCGCGAGCGCGTCTCGACATCGACCTGGCTCGCCATTGCTGCGGTTATCTGCGGCGTCGGCATCATGGTGTCGGATTCGCTGACCGGCAGCGTTTCGCCGGTCGGCGACGGGCTGGCGCTGCTGATCGCGATCGCCTTTTCGATCGCGACCGTGATTACACGCCGCTTCGCCCATGTGCGCATGACGCCCGCCACCTGCCTTGGCACCGTGATTGCCGCGATCTTTGCCGCAACGCAGACTTCGGCATTCACCGCTTCCGTCTCCGATATGGGTTTCCTGTTCGTTTTCGGTGCCTTGAATCTCGGCCTTGGCCTGGCGTTCTTTGCTACCGGTGCCCGCATGATCCCCGCCGCTTATGCAGCATTGCTGGGCACGTTCGAGACGCTGCTGGGCCCCGTTTGGGTCTGGCTTGTGCACAACGAAGTGCCGTCGGGCCGCACCATTCTTGGCGGTGCCGTCGTCTTTGCCGCGCTTATGGTTCATCTCGGCCTTGAGTTCCGCCGTATGGCCAGACCCCAGAAGCCGGGTACCACGGGCATGCCGGCCCCCCATTGACAATAAAGCTGACCCCGGAGCACGCTGTCGCGACGGCAACAGATGTACAGGCTTATCTTGCGATCATTGGCATCGGGCGCGGTTGGACGTGACGGACAAGGTTCGATCGGGCAGCGGGACACAGCGAACGGACTGGACGCAGACGGTTTTTTGTCGCCCGAGCATCGGGCTGAATTTGAGAATTTCATTGCGGAACATCCCGACATCGAGGCGGTCGAGTTCCTGATGGTCGACCCCAACGGCGTCATGCGCGGCAAATGGGCGCCGGGCGATGCGCTGAAGAAGGCGTTTCAGGAAGGCGTCAATTTCCCCATGTCGCTGCACGGCCTGGACGTGTGGGGCCGCGAGGTCGAGGAAACCGGACTTCATATCGAGACCGGCGACAAGGACGGCTACTGCCGTGCCACCCGCGGCTCGCTGTCGATCGTGCCCTGGGCCAAGCGCAAGACCGCACAGGTGCTGCTGCAGACCTTCACGCCGGAGGGCGAGCCGTTCATGGCCGACCCGCGTCAGGTGCTGAAGCACAAGGTGGCCGAGATCAACGCAAAAGGCTTGTTCCCGGTCGTCGCGTTCGAGCTCGAATTCTACCTGCTCGACCCGGGCACCGACTGGGACGACGGCATGCCGGCGCCTGTGGGGGCTGCGGGCGGACCCGACCGGCTGAGAATGTACGGTCTCGACGATCTGGCCGAGCACGCGGAACTGTTCGACATGATCCGCGATGCCGCGAGCGCCCAGGATCTTCCGATAGATACGATCATCAAGGAAGCCGCGCCCGGACAGTTCGAGGTCAACCTCAAACACCGCTCGAACCCGCTGCGCGCTGCCGACGATGTGATCATGCTGAGGCGCATCGTGATCGGTTGTGCCCGCGCGCACGGTCTCACTGCAACCTTCATGGCCAAGCCGTTCCTGGAATATGCCGGCAACGGCATGCATGTGCACGCCTCCATGCTCGATGCCGACGGCAGCAACATATTTTCGGGCGACGACGGCCGCCGCAAGCTGGAGGCCGCGGTGGCCGGCCTGCTCAAGACAATGCCGGAATCGCTGCTTCTGTTCATCAACACATGGAACGGGTTTCGCCGCATCACGCCGGGCTCATATGCGCCCACACGCGCCGTCTGGGCCGAAAACAACCGTTCAGTCGCGCTGCGCATTCCGGTATCGACCGAAGAGAACCGGCGTGTCGAGCACCGCATCGCGGGGGCCGACGCCAACCCGTATCTGGTCATGTCGGCGCTCTTGCAGGGCATGGTGGAGGGCATCGAGGGCAATTTGAAGCCTCCGCCGCCGGTGGAGGGTAACGCCTATGACGAGGACGGGCTCTACCTTCCCGACGACATGGACGATGCCCTTCAGCTCACGGCGCGGAGCAAGTTCATTGACCGGGCGCTGGGGCCGTTGCTGGCCAAGGTCTACCGCGACCTGAAGCGTTCCGAAATACTGGCGTTCTGGGGCGAGATCACGCCGCTGGAACGTACGACCTATCTATGATGTCGCGGGGTTGATTTTGCCTTGTCGCGCAGCAATGTGGCCAATAGGCTTAAGCCAGACCATGCCCACAACCTAGGGGCGCCAGGAAGAACTGACACGGGAGAACAAGATGGTACGAAGGTCATTCCTCGTTTCGGGCACGTTTGCCGCGATGGTTGCGTTTACCGCGGCTGCTGTCGCTCAGGAACGCGTGGTCAACGTCTACAACTGGTCCGACTATATCGACGAGTCGATCCTTGAAGAGTTCACCGCCGAAACCGGCATCAAGGTCGTCTATGACGTCTTCGATTCCAACGAAATTCTCGAAACCAAGCTTCTTGCCGGCAGCACCGGCTACGACATCGTGGTGCCGACCGGCACTTTCCTCGCACGTCAGATTCAGGCAGGCGTGTTCCAGAAGCTCGACAAATCGAAGCTGCCGAACATTGCCAATATGTGGAGCACCATCGCCGATCGCACCTCGCGCTACGATCCCGGCAACGAATATTCGATCAACTACATGTGGGGCACTACCGGCATCGGCTACAATGTCCGCAAGGTACAGGATGCGCTTGGCATCGAGCGTGTCGATTCCTGGGATGTGATCTTCAAGCCTGAGATGATCGCCAAACTCGCCGATTGCGGCGTCTTCATGCTTGACGCTCCGGCCGAGATGATACCGGCCGCACTCAACTATCTCGGGCTGGACGTCAACAGCACCGACCCGGACGAACTGGCCCGGGCGGAGGAACTCCTGCTGTCGATTCGCCCGCACATCCGCAAGTTCCACTCTTCCGAATATATCAGTGCGCTCGCCAACGGCGACATCTGCGTAGCCGTTGGCTGGTCCGGCGATGTGTTCCAGGCCCGCGACCGCGCCGCCGAGGCCGATCAGGGAGTGTCTGTGGACTACGCGATCCCGAAGGAAGGCGCGCAGATGTGGTTCGATCAGATGGCCATCCCCGCCGACGCCAGAAATGTCGAGGAAGCACACATCTTTCTCAATTACATCATGGACCCGAAGGTGATTGCCAAGGCATCGAACTATGTCTTTTACGCCAACGGCAACAAGGCCTCGCAGGAATTTCTGGAAGCCGACGTGATCGACGATCCGGCGGTCTACCCTGACGAGGCGACGCTCAACAATCTCTTCACGACAACCCCGCCTGACCCACGTACGCAGCGCCTCATGACACGGCTGTGGACCCGCGTTGTGACCGGTCAATAGAAAAGTCCTGCCGGCCGCGCCAACAGCGCGGCCGGTTTCAATTTCTGGCGGGACGGAAATCATGAAATCGCTAGGCAGCATCCGGAAGAGCTTCGCGCCCTGGAACGATCCGGCAGCCACGCCCTATATCCGCTTTGAAAATGTAACCAAGAAGTTCGGCGACTTCGTTGCCGTCAACGATCTGTCGCTCGACATTTATGAGCGTGAGTTTTTTGCCCTTCTGGGTGCCTCCGGTTGCGGCAAGACGACATTGCTCAGAATGCTTGCCGGCTTTGAAGAGCCGAGCGCCGGGCAGATATTTCTCGATGGCCAGAACCTGAGCGGTATTCCGCCCTACCGGCGGCCCGTCAACATGATGTTCCAGTCCTATGCGCTGTTCCCGCATATGACGGTGGAAGCCAATATCGGCTTCGGGCTCAAACAGGATCGCATGCCGCGCGATCAGATCGCCGCGCGCGTCGCTGAAATGCTCAAACTGGTCAAGCTGGAGCAGTTTGCCAAGCGCAAGCCGCACCAGCTTTCCGGCGGCCAGCGTCAGCGGGTCGCGCTGGCGCGATCGCTGGCAAAGCGCCCCAAAGTGCTTTTGCTCGACGAGCCGCTGGGCGCACTCGACAAGAAGCTGCGCGAGGAAACGCAGTTCGAACTGACGGATTTGCAGCAGGAGCTTGGTTTGACGTTCCTCGTCGTCACGCACGACCAGGAAGAAGCAATGACAATGGCCGACCGCATCGCCATCCTCGACAAGGGCAAGGTCATGCAGGTCGCAACGCCGGCCGAGACCTACGAGGCGCCGGTCTCGCGTTTTGTGGCCGAGTTCGTTGGTTCCGTGAACCTGTTCGATGGCTCTGTCAGCGCGCGTGAAGGGAGCGTGGCAAGCATCGCCTACGGTGACGGCCTGACGATCGCCGCCGACAATGCGGGCGATGCAGCCGTCGGCGACCAGGTGGCTTTTGCGATCCGGCCGGAGAAGGTGCGCGTTGCATCGCGGAAGCCGGAGGCCGGGGCGGACAATGTGATGTCGGGTGAGGTGTGGGACATCGCCTATCTCGGCGACATGACGATCTACCATGTCAAGCTCGACGACGGCCGGGTGATCAAGTCAGCGATGCTGAACAGCTCGCGGCTGGTCGACGACCCGCTGACCTGGGACGATCGTGCATGGATCACATTCGCTCCCGACGCCGGCGTCGTGCTGACGCGGTGAGGGCGAAGACCATGCGGCGTATCTTCTCAGCAATCGCAAGCCGGGTCGTCATCGCCGTACCTTATGCCTGGCTGCTGTTTTTCTTCCTGATTCCCTTCGTCATCGTCTTCAAGATATCGCTCTCGGATTTGGCGATATCGATGCCACCATACACACCTGCCCTTGAGGGACTTCGCGATTTCTTCGCCCGGCTCTCCGAATTCGACCTCGAAAACTACCATCTCCTGATGTGCGACTTGCTGGGGTACATCGGCGTTGGAGCGGATCTCTGCCGGGGTGGGTTCAGCACCGACTTCTTCGAGCGCCCCTATCTTTCGGTGGCCTATATTTCGAGCCTCAAGATCGCGGCAGTTTCGACCTTCCTGACCCTGCTGGTCGGCTATCCGGTTGCCTATGCGATGGCGCGTGCGCCGCAGTCGATGCGCCCGACATTGCTGATGCTCGTCATACTGCCGTTCTGGACCAGCTTTCTGATCCGCGTTTACGCCTGGATCGGCATCCTGAAGCCCGAAGGTTTGCTCAACCAGCTGCTGCTCAACATTGGGCTGATCAGCGAGCCGCTGGTGATCATGAACACCAACACGGCGGTCTATATCGGCATCGTCTATTCCTACCTGCCATTCATGGTTCTGCCGCTCTATTCGGCGCTGGAGAAGCTCGATCATTCACTGATCGAAGCCGCCCAGGATCTCGGCTGCCGGCCATTGTCGGCGTTCTGGAAGATTACCTTCCCTCTGTCATTGCCCGGCGTAGTAGCAGGTTGCTTGCTGGTTTTCATTCCCGCGGTAGGTGAGTTCGTCATTCCCGACCTTCTCGGCGGCTCCCGAACGCTGATGATCGGCAAGACTTTGTGGAGCGAGTTCTTCAACAACCGTGACTGGCCGCTCTCCTCGGCGGTGGCCATCGTGCTGCTTCTGATACTGGTCGTACCGATCGTGCTGTTCCAGCGGGCGCAGGCCCGCGCGCAGGAATAGGGGAGGGGCGATGAACAACGGTCTGTCCCGATTCAATTTGGTATCGCTCGTCGCGGGATTTGCGTTTCTTTATCTGCCGATTCTGCTCCTGGTCGTCTATTCCTTCAACGAGTCGCGGCTCGTGACGGTATGGTCGGGCTTTTCGACGAAGTGGTATGTCGAGCTGTTTTCGAACCAGGGTCTGATCGATGCCGCCTGGGTGACGTTTCGTGTAGCGCTGATTTCAGCGTCCGTAGCGACGGTGCTCGGGACCATGGCGGCAATTACGCTGACCCGGCATCTGCGGTTTCGCGGCCGCGTGCTTTTCACCGGCATGGTATTTGCGCCGCTGGTGATGCCGGAGGTAATTACCGGCCTGTCTCTGCTGCTGCTTTTCGTCGCCGTCGGTCTCGACCGCGGGTTCCTTACCGTTACCCTTGCGCACATCACCTTTTCGATGTGCTTCGTCGCCGTTGTGGTCCAGTCGAGGCTGCTGACCCTCGACCGGTCGCTGGAAGAAGCGGCGATGGACCTCGGCGCGACGCCGGTCAGGACCTTCTTCCAGGTCACGCTGCCGGTCATTCTGCCTGCGGTCATTTCGGGTTGGATGCTGGCGTTCACACTGTCACTGGACGACCTGGTGATCGCCAGCTTTACCTCCGGCCCGGGCGCCACCACGCTGCCGATGAAAATCTACAGCCAGGTCAGGCTCGGCGTGACACCGGAGATCAACGCAGTCTGTACGATCTTAATCGCGGTGGTCACGACGGGTGTCATCGCCGCCTCATTGCTGAACAAGCAGCGGGAGATACAGCGCGCGCGGGATGAGCAGGCGGCGCGCCAGGAAGGCGGCTGACGGCTATTTCAAGTCAGGCGGAATGACGGGTGAGACATAGGGCGAATCCCACGATCCGCCGATAAAGAACTGCATTCGTGCGGGGTTCTCATCGCCTTCGGTCCTTGCGCCGATCGTCCCGGTGAGCGCCAGCCCGCGTCCGGGCAGGGGCACCAGCCCGCTGAGCTCGACCCTTTGATTTCCCGAGGTCACCTCCGCCCGCTGAAGCCGTGCCGTGCCGTCTTCGACCTTGGCTTTCATCACCAGGCTGTCGAAATTGAGCACGCCGCCCGAGGCCTCGTTGAGCGGAAAGAACTCGCCCTTGCGCGCCTTGTCCGAAAAGGCCGCCAGGTCGACGCCGGCCATGGCGCCAGGCCCCAGATTGAGTGACAGCGATCCATGTGCCGTCCGCATGATCGACGTCCAGTCATTGCCGTCACCCTTGAGCGAGATCATCAGGTCACCGCGTGCAATCGGCATGAGGTAGGAGACCTGCATGGTCTGTGCGAGCGCTCCGAGATCGATGCCGACCCCTCGCAGGCGCACCTCGACGCGGCTGGCGGCGTTCGGCTGGTCGATGCGGAAGCCGGCCTGTATGGCACCGTCGAATGCGCGCGCATCGGAAATATCGAAGGCCGCAAGGCCGCCCCTGATCTGCGCGGTCGCTGCGACATCGCTAAACGCGAGTGTGCCGGCAGTGGCGGTGTTGGCGGAAAGTCGCAAATCGAGGTTCATTTGCTCGGCAACTTGCCCGTCGATCGTGCTGTAGCGGCCCCAGCGGTCAGGTGTGAGCGCCGAGAAAGCCGACAGGAACGACTGCAGGTTGATGGTCTGGAACGCCAGTGTGCCGGCGACGGTGGGGACCTTTTCGCCGAGCGAGATTTCAAGCGTGCCGCGGCTGGGATTTCCGTCGAGCGTTACACTGGCGTCGGACAGGTTGAGCCGCCGCAGGGAGCCGCTCACTTTGGCTTCGAGCGACACGGCCCCGATCGCCGAACCTGGAGTGATGTCATTGCCCGACCATTCCAGCATGCGCCGGAGGGAAGGAGATGAAAGCGAGCCCTGTCCCTGAAGGAAACCATCGCTGCCGAAGCTCGCCGCACCCTTGAAATCGAGATTGAGCGGCGCCGAATCCAGCCCGACAGTGGCCGGCGCGGCAGCGCCGACGAGAAGGGCGAGCGGCTGGGCGGTCTCGAATGAGATATCGACCAGTTCACCTCGCCAGATGCCCGAGGCTGCTACTGATGCAGCGCGGTTGAATGCGGGCCAGCTCAGTCTGCCGCTCACTGCCGAAAGCAATTCGACGGACTTTCCGTCGCGTAGTACGGCAAGCTTGCCTTCCACAATTTCGATTCCGGGAAGCGCATCTCCGGGCAACTGCGAAAGATCCGGGTCGGCCGCGTTTTCGGCCAGTATCGAACGCATCGCTGCCAGAGCATCAGCTATGCGGCCTGGCGGCATGCCTGCCGGCACCGGTGGCAAATCGCCTGAAGCAAGAGTTATTGTCGGCCGCAGAAGGCGCAGTTGCGAAAACACGATATCGCCACGCAATGCAGGCAATGCAGCGAGAGCGGCGTCGATCCTGTCGACACGGGCGACCGGTCGGCCGCTGCCGCCGAATTCCGAAAATGTCACATCTGTGAGGTGTGCCGTCACGACCGGCCAGACCTCGATGCTGGTTTCGGCTCCCAGAGTTACCTGGTAGCCCGACCAGTACGACAGTTCCTGGGCGATGCGGTCCCGAACGATCTGCGTCGAGGCGATAAACGGCAAAGCAACCAGCAACGCCACCGCAATTGCGATGGCGGTCCCGCTGAGCCAGATCAGTCTTTTGACCGCCGGTTGCGGCATCATACCCCTTCATGCCTGACGGTGCCTGCCCGGCACCGGAACCCCGTTCCTTGCGTAAACGAGTCACAACGCATTTCAAGCATTTATGGCCTCCCGATGGCGCAATCCTGCAGGTGCAGATCTGGAGGACGTGCAGAACCTGTTGGTATTTTCAACCTATTGCCCGCGCCGGGCTCGCGCGCCATAAGCAAGCCGCCTGAGAGGAGAACAGCTGATGCCGCACGCAAAGCCCCTTTGGACGCCGTCGCCGGAGAAAGTAAAAAGCTCGAACCTTGTTGATTTCATGAAGCAGGCATCGGCCCGCGCCGGACGGCCGCTGGGTGATTACGACGCGCTTCATGCCTGGTCGATTGAAGACCGGGAGGGCTTCTGGAGCCTCATTTGGGACTATTGCGGCGTCGTAGGTGACCGTGGTGAAACCGTGCTTGCCGACGGCGACAAGATGCCCGGTGCGCGGTTCTTTCCCGATGCAAAAATGAACTTCGCCGAAAACCTGCTGACCGGTAGTGGAACTGGCGATGCGGTCGTTTTTCGTGGCGAAGACAAGGTCAATCTGCGCTGGAGCTGGGACGAACTGCGCGACAAGGTTTCGCGCATCCAGCAATTCCTGCGGGATCAGGATGTAAAAGCCGGCGACCGGGTGGCTGCGATGATGCCGAACATGCCCGAGACAATTGCTGCCATGCTCGCCGCGGCATCGCTTGGCGCGGTCTGGTCGTCGTGTTCTCCCGATTTCGGCACGCAGGGAGTGCTCGACCGGTTCGGCCAGATCGAGCCGACGGTCTTCGTTGCTGCTGACGGCTACTATTACAACGGCAAGACCATCGATGTGGGCGGCAAGATTGCAGAGGTGCTGGAGCAGCTGCCTTCGGTGCGTGCTGCCTTGATCGTCGATTACATCGGCAAGGCTGACGCGACGGCATCGCAGATCGGGCGGGCAAGCGCACTTGATCGGGCGATAGCGCCCTATGCCGCCCAACCCATGACATTCGAACGGCTGCCTTTCGACCATCCGCTCTACATCCTGTTTTCATCCGGCACGACCGGCATTCCCAAATGCATTGTTCATTCGGCCGGCGGCATGCTTCTGCAGCATCTCAAGGAGCACCAGCTCCACGCCGGGATCAAACCCGGCGATCGTTTCTTCTATTTCACCACATGCGGCTGGATGATGTGGAACTGGCTTGTCACCGGACTGGCAACGGGCGCGACGCTGCTGCTGTACGACGGCTCGCCTTTCTATCCGGACGGCAACGCGATGTTCGACTACGCCGACGCGGAGAAGATGACTTATTTCGGAACGTCGGCGAAGTTCATCGATTCGGTCCGTAAATCCGGCTTGGAGCCGAAAAAGACGCATGATCTTTCGACCGTGCGGGTGATTTCTTCGACCGGCTCACCGCTGTCACCCGAAGGATTCGAATTCGTCTATTCCGGTATCAAGGATGATGTCCATCTGGCCTCGATTTCCGGCGGAACCGACATTGCAGCCTGTTTTGTGCTCGGCATTCCGACCAATCCCGTGTGGAGCGGTGAAATTCAGGGCGCTGGCCTTGGAATGGCGACCGACGTCTGGGACGACGACGGCAGGCACATCGAGCTCGAGAAAGGCGAACTGGTCTGCACCAGGGCGTTTCCGTCCATGCCGATCATGTTCTGGAACGATCCCGGCGGCGCAAAGTACCGCTCCGCCTATTTCGAACGCTTCGACAATATCTGGTGCCATGGCGACTTCGCCGAATGGACGGAGCATGGCGGAATGATCATTCATGGCCGCTCGGATGCTACGCTCAATCCCGGCGGGGTGCGTATCGGCACGGCCGAAATCTACAACCAGGTCGAGCAGCTCGACGAGGTGCTGGAATCGATATGCATCGGCCAGCAATGGGAAGATGACGTGCGGGTGGTCCTGTTTGTGCGGCTGGCCGAAGGGGCTGAACTCGACGAGGCGCTCGAGGCCAGGATCCGCGCCAAGATCCGCAGCGGAGCAACGCCACGTCACGTGCCGGCGCGCATCGTCGCTGTGGCTGACATTCCGCGCACCAAGTCCGGCAAGATCACCGAACTCGCGGTACGCGACGTTGTTCACGGACGCCAGGTCAAGAACCAGGAAGCTCTGGCGAACCCTGAGGCGCTGGAGCTCTATCGCAATATTGCCAAGCTCGCGTCGTGACGGCTGAAAGTCCTTGCCGCGCAGGGTTTGCGGCCGCTCAGCGGCGCCTTCGGGCGCGGCGTTCAGGGTTAACGAAAGGTAGCGCCGAAATTTACCTCAACTTCACGGAGGGTACGAAAACGTAAATTTCTAAACAGCGCGGTAAGGACTTGTTAACGGGACAGCGTCGATATTCGCGCTCGAGATTGGTGATATTTCGACATGTGATTGAGCCCGCTCAGACAGCCACGAAATTCTCTTGAGGCGCCCTTCGGGGCGCCTTCTTTTTTCACAGATTGGCATCGCGGTCGCGCGTCAGCGCACCTGACAGCAGAACAACGGGTATGATCGCCGTTGCAATGATCGCCAGCGCCGCCATTGCGCCATCCTCCGGCACCCCGCGCGAGGCATCTTCGAACACCGAAGTTGCGAGCGTGTTGAAACCGAATGGCCGTAGCAGAATGGTCGCCGACAGTTCTTTCACGGTATCTACGAAAACAAGCACCGCGGCTGTGAATACGGCCGGCCGAAGCAGGGGCAGCAGAACGCTGGTGGCACTGCGGGTGGGCGATCGCCCGAGGCTGCGCGCCGCTTCGTCGATGTGCGGCGGCAGCTTTTCAATGCCGCCGCGCACCGCACCCTCCGCGAGTGCCAGGAAGCGGATCGAGCACACAAGGACCACGGCGGCGGCTGATCCGGTGAAGATCAACCCGGTCGATACGCCGAACATATCGCGCATCCATGCGTCGATGGAATTGTCGATGAAGGCCAGGGTAAAAAGCAGCCCGAGGCCGAGAACCGTGCCGGGCAGGGCGTAGCCGATCATCGCCAGCCGCGTGACGGCTGCTACGGGTCGCGATTTGTCCAGCCGTGCTGCGTGAATCAGAAGAAGCGCGACAAACACGGTAATAATCGCTGCGCTTGCGGCGACAACGACGCTGTTGAACAGCGCGTCGAGCAGGTCGGGCTCCGTGAGCTGGTAGAGCCTGCGTGATGCATAGTCGCCAAACACATAGAGCGGAATGCCGAAGCCGCAGACCACCGGCGCGGTGGTGGCAAGCGTTGCGAGTGCCGCCCGCGCTCCAGTCAGTTTGACCCGCGGCGGCCGCGCGTTCATCTGCGATCCGCGCCCGACATGAAACCGCTGCTGCCGCCTCGCCCACTTCTCCATCATGAGCACCGCGAACACGATGATCAGCATGAGAACTGCGATCTGTGCCGCACCCTCAAGGCTGCCGCGATTGAGCCAGGTTGTATAGACCGAGTAGGTGAGGGTCGGCACACCGAGATATTTCGAAGCGCCGATATCGTTGAGCGTCTCCATCAGAACCAGCGCAACGCCGGCGACGATGGCCGGGCGGGCGACCGGCAGAAGGACGGCCCACAACACTTTCAGCGGCGCCGCGCCGAGGGTGCGCGCGGCATCGCCGATATGGCGCCCCTGCATGATGAAGACGACGCGGCTCGTGAGATAGACATAAGGGTACAGCACCATCGACAGCACGATGGCTGCGCCGTAAGTCGAACGGATTTCAGGAAACCAGTAGTCGCGCGGCGACACATGGCCGGTGAGGGCCCGGAACGTGCTCTGCACCGGTCCGGAAAAGTGCAGGAACTCGGCGAACGCATAGGCCGCGAGATATGGTGGCACCGCGAGTGGCAGAACCAGAACCCAGGCCAGCACCTTGCGGAAGGGAAAGTCGTAGGCGACGACCATCCATGCGCTTGTCACGCCGATCGAAGCGGTTCCGGCCGCAACGAGCACAAGCAGGAGCAGCGTTGCGCCGGTGGCTTGCGGAAGCACATTGCGGACAAGATGCGGCCAGTCCGAGCCATCGCCCGAAAGCGCTATGCCGACCACCACTGCGATGGGCAGGAGCGCTATCGCTGCTGCAACGAGCGCGGGCGCAAGCGCACCGTAATTGCGGCCGGGCGCAACAGTGCGCACCGGCGGCGCGCCGCCGTCTTTGCCGGGAAGCGCGCGCGCGGTCATCGCTGGGCACCGGAAGGGCGGTTCGCGAAAACGCACAAGGGGCCGGATCGGCGATCCAGCCCCTCGTCGCTATATGTGCGAATGGCCGTCAGCTCGAGGGACCCGCGTCAAAGCCGACCTTGTCGACCAGCTCGGATGCCGTCTTGCGGTTGGCTGCGATGTCTTCGAGCGGCAGCGTGTCGGGCTTCATTTCGCCGAATGCTTTCACCGTGTCGGACGGCTGGGTGCCGGGGCCGATCGGGTACTCGTAAACGCGTTCGGCGTAGATTTCCTGACCCTCGGCGCTGGCAAGGAACTCCATCAGCTTGACGGCGTTTTCCCTGTTCGGCGCATGCTTTGCCAGCGCCATGCCGGAAACGTTCACATGCGTGCCGCGGTCACCGCTGTTGGGGAACAGAACCTTCATCGATGCGGCCCATTCCTTCTGCTCCGGCTCTTTTTCGTTGTTCTGCATCAGGCCGACGTAATAGGTGTTGCCGAGGCCGAGATCGCATTCGCCGGCGTGAATTGCCTTTGCCTGGGCGCGATCATTGCCGTCGGGTTTGCGCGCGAGGTTTTCTTTGAGACCGGTAAGCCAGGTCTCCGCATAGTCGGCGCCATGATGGGCAACCATCGAGGCGAACAGCGCAATGTTATAGACATGCTGCCCCGAGCGGATACAGATCCTGCCCTTCCACTTCGGATCGGCCAGTTCCTCATAGGTGATCGTGTCCTGCTCGACGCGGTCCCTGGAGGCGTAGACGACACGGCCGCGCGTGGTGAGGCCGAACCAGTGGCCTTCCGAATCGCGGTACTGTGGGGGAATATTGTCGTTAATCGCGGCGTTTTCGACCGGCTGCGTAACGCCTGCATCCTTGGCGCCTTGCAGGCGGCCGATGTCGACTGTGAAGATCAGGTCGGCCGGCGAGTTCGAGCCCTCAGCGGCAATGCGCTCGTCGATGCCCGAATCCAGAAACAGAACCTGCGTCTCGATCCCTGTCTCGGCGGTGAAGGCGTCGAGCAGTGGCTTGATGAGGTCCGGCTGGCGGTAGGAATAGATATTGACGGTGCCCTCGGCGCTGGCGGCGGCCGGCGCAAAAGCGACGCCGGCTGCAATTGCTGCACCGGCAATGCCAGCAGAAAGCCGGCCCTTAGAAACGAACATGGGTCTCTCCAATACTGCGGGGTCAAGGTCCCGAATTGGTGTTATGCGCCGTCCGCTCATGCGGCAGGCGGGCCCCATTTCGGAGAAAATCACTCCTGCGTCAACGGAAATCATAACAAAATCAGCTGTTTAGAATTATTCTAAACTATAATTGTCAGGTTTTCAGTCACTTGAGCCGGTGCGGCAAATTGCCGGAGGGGCCCCGGCTCAGTCTGCCAGAACGCGGGTGGAGGGAAAGGTGATTTCAACCAGTGTGCCTTCGCCGGGCGCCGACTGGATTGTGAACCGGGCACGATTTGCCTCCACCATCGCCTTGGTCAGAGGAAGCCCCAGGCCGGTGCCGTCGCCGCGCGGACGCTTCAGCGCGTTGATTTGCTTGAACGGCTTCAGGGCCTGCTCGATATCGGCCGCGGCCATACCGACACCGGTATCACGAACGCGCATGGCGATGTCGCCGGCCTCATATACGGTTGAGACGACAACCTGCCCGCCGGCAGGCGTGTAGCGGATTGCGTTCGAAAGCAGGTTGAGCGCGATCTGGCGAATGCTGCGCAGATCCGCCACCACGTCGGGCAAGCTGGAGGCGAAGCTGGAGCGAATGATCACACGTTCGCGATTGGCCTGCGGCTGCATCGTCGCAACGGCTTCCGAAAGCACGTCGTTGAGCGAAACCGCTTCGTAGGACAACTCCTGCTGCCCCGCCTCGATTTTCGAGATGTCGAGCAGGTCGTTGACCAGATCGAGCACATGGTTGCCCGAACGGTTGATGTCGGAGAGGTAGTCGCGATAGCGCTCGGATCCTATCGGCCCGAACTTCTCATCGATCATCAGCTCCGAAAAGCCGATGATGGCATTGAGCGGTGTCCGGATCTCATGGCTGACACGCGCCAGGAACTCGGTCTTCTGCGAGGACGCGCGTTCGGCGGCTGCACGTGCCTCGGTGAGTTCCTCTTCCGCCCGCTTCCAATGTGTGATGTCGCGCAGGACGGCGCAGAAACCGCTCTCGTGCGGCAGCCGCCCGATCGTCATGAACAGTGGAATGAAGCGACCCTGCGCTTCGCGTCCGATCACCTCGCGGCCGTCGTTCAGCACGCTGGCGACGCCGTTGCCCGCGAGCCCGTCGAGATATTCGCGCGCCGGGCGCTGGCTTTCAATCGCGAAGAGCGACGTGAACGGACGGCCCGGCAGGTCGTTTTCGTTATAGCCGAACAGCGCCTCTGCCGGCTTCGACACGGAGCGGATCGTACCGTCATTGCCGATGATCACCACGCCGTCGGTCGCGGTGTCGATGATTGTGCGCAGTTCATCGAGCTGGGTTTCGAGATTGCCGGCCTCGACGGGTTCGCCGCGGGGGGAGGGCTCAGGCGTGTCGGCGCGCCGCAGCGCCAGGAGCAGGGCTTTGCCGCCCTGCCAGCCGATCGACTGAAGGAAGGCATGAACCGGGAATTCGTCGCCGTCGCGCGCCCGCAGCCTCAGCGTCTGGCCATTGGTTCCGTCGGCTTCGTAGGAGCCGGCAAAAATGGCGTCCATACCCCCCGCGAGATCGAACTCGGCAAGCGACCTGTAACCGGTGAGGGTCAGGAACTCGCGGTTTGCATAATGCAGTTCGTCGCCCGAATGGATAAGCAGCGGCAGCGGCAGCCGCGAAAGCACGGTGGAATCGATGCCGACCGAGGCATCCACGATGCCGCCGCCCGAAAATGCCGACGGCAGAAAGGCCGACAAGCCGACCCTGCGCTTAGCGCCCTTTTCAGTCTCGGACCTGGCGGGTTCGGCCGTGGTTTCACGCGGCGCGGCAAGCTCGCCGGGTTCGGCATCGGCCGCATCTGCGTCAAGTGCAGCGTCATTGACAGCGGGCGTTTCTTCCGACGCATCAGCGGAAGGCGCATCGGCGGAGCCGGTCGCTTCGCTGGCTTGTTCTTCGTCGCCGGCATCGCCTTCCGGAAATTGGTCCCGAGTGTTCTCCTCGCCCGCCGCCTCGGCGGTCGACGCCGCTTCTGCCTCCGGGCTTTCGGCTGGTTTGGCCGAAGCGGTCTCAGTTTCGCCGGAAGGCGTCGCCTCGGCATCGGCGGCTGCATCGTGCTGATCGGGGGGCGGGGAATCGATGTCCGATTTCTGGTCATCCGAACTGTCGTCGGGTGCCTCGCCAGCCGAGTCCACGTCGCTGTCCGTCTCACCATCGGCGGCGTCGGCCTCGCCGGCTACGGCATTGGCCTCGTTCGAGGCTGCGGCCTTCTCGGTTTCAGACGTCTCATCACCGTTGACCGGTGCGATGTCGCTTGCGTGATCGCCCGGAGCGCGTTCTTCTGCTGCCGGTGCTTCTGCCTCGGCGGAATGCTGTTCGGTTTCGTCGCCGGTTTCAACGGCGCTCGCTTTGTCAACGGCGGTGGCGGACGGCTCGCTCGAACGACTTTCCGGTACGGGTTCGCTTTCCGCTTCTTCAACCGTACCGTTCCGGACTTCGGCGTCCTCGTCCAGGTTGCTGGCATCCTTGAGCCGTTTGCCGATTTCCTGGAACGTTTCCTGCTCCGCGCTGGAAAGGCCTTTCGGTGGCTGCTGGTTGCGTCGCTCGGCAAGGCGGATCACCTTGTCGTTTTCGCGCCGCTCCGGAGACTTCTCGATCGCCAGAGCAGGGGTTTCACCCTTGAAGGGATCGTCATCTTCGGTTGCGAAATCGGCCGGTGCGACGATTGTCTCGGCCTCGTCGGCGTTGTCCGCCTCCGGCAGAGCCCCGACCAGTTGCAATCCGCGCGCGTGATCGTCGACGACGGCATCGCCCATCCGGGCAATGCCGAAGCCGCGAAAGCCCTCGAATGTACCATCGCGGCCATAAACGGGCAGCGCCGCCAGGTCGACCGGCGCGACGAGATCCGTGCCGGCAATCGGCCACAGCACCGAGCGCCCGGACCAGGTGTCCCGCCGGTTCATCAGTCCGGCGATTTCGCCGTCGGGATCGAGCGCGAATGCCTCAGCGACGTCGGCAAAGTCGCGGCCGACAATGTCGGTGGCCTCGGCACCGAACGCTTGCCGGAATTCGTCGGAGAGGGCGCTGAACTTGCCTTCAGCGTCCGTGCGCCAGACAAAGCGCAAAGGTGCTGCTGCGATATCGGCGGCTTCGCCTGAGACCTTGGTGTCGATTTCGTCCGCGTCGATTGTATCGTCGTCGGTCGTGCTTTCCCCGGCTGCGGTCGCTTCCTGGCCATCTGCAGCGGATGACACGGCTCCCGCGCCGCCAAAATACCACTTGTCTTCGCCGTCGCCGCGGGCAGCGCTGTCGGCTGTTGTCGTGTCGGCTGCAGCGCCTCCGGGCTCATTATCCCCCGACGTTCCGTCGCTGCCGGCCTCACTCGTCGCTGCCGGCAAGCCTGCGTCGCTGCCGGAGGTATCGGCATCGTCGGATTCAATCTCCGCGCTTGCTTCCGGCGGTGCGGCCCCGGTTTCGCCGCCGCCGCTGTCGCCAGCTGTTTCGTCGGCAGCTTCCTCCGCGTCGTTGGCAATCATCAGCAGGCTGAGGGCAGGCACGTCGTCCAGCCTGACAATTCCTGCCGGCAGCTCGCCCTTGCTTGTCGGCACCAGCCGCTTGACCAGGCGGTCGGCTTCGCCCGCGACTTCGACCGCAAGGCCTTCAAGCGTTCCCGCCGAAATCCCAAGACCGTCGAAACCCTGTGATGCGGCCGTGATGCGGCCCGTGGCGTCAACCAGGGCTACACCGCCTCCATTGATCGCAAGGCCGGCTATGGCGCGGCTGGCGCGTTCTTCGGCCGTTCGCGTGTCGGCGAGCGGGTCGGGCACAGAAAGCAGGATGGCTTTCTCGCCGTCCGGCAGCGTGACGGTTTCTGCCGCGAACATCACCGTCTGGCTCGAAACGCCCTTTGCAAGACGCACGGCGATCGGCCGCCCGCTGCGGACCGCCGGAAAGCCGGGGGTCGCGGTGATCTGGCGTTTCGCGCCGGGTGAAAATTCGGGGTCGCCACCCACGAAGGTCGCAACGCCCGAGTGGCCGAACAGCGCCGCGCCGGCTCCGTTTGCCCAGATAACCTCATCCAGACTTGCCGGAAGAACCAGTGCGGCGGCACCCTGGGCAATCTTCTCCCGCACGCCATCGAGCGCCGAGACATCGAGATATGAGTAGGGCCGTGGCGGCATGGAACCTGCTGTCCGGTTGGCTTACGCGCATTCGTTAAGACATCGGTAATAATATCAGGGTCGCTGCAGAGTCCACAATTGGCTTGGCCCGCGCCTGCCTACCTGAGGGCGTGGTTAATCGGCTTCGGCAACTTTTTTGATGCAATGCAATAAATGATATTGCACTGCACAATCGAATGCGCTATATAGGCTGCATATCGAATTCACCACGTGCCCAGCCGCACGACAGGGAGAATGAAAATGACCAAGGCATCCACGAAGACGGCGGAAACCGCCGAATTCCCGACCTTCGACCCGAGCCAGGCGACCGAGCAGTTCCGCGTGTTCGCCGAACAGGGCGTCGAGCAGTCGAAAGAAGCATACGCGAAAGTGAAGACCGGCATGGAAGACGCCCAGAAAGTCTGGGAATCGACCTTCGAGACCGCGAAGACCGCAGCTGGCGACCTGTCGCTGAAGTCGATCTCCGCAATGCGCGCCGGCGCCGAGGCCAACCTCGCCCACATGGAAGCCCTTGTCGGCGTGAAGTCGCTCTCGGAAGTCCTCGAGCTGCAGACCGCATTCATGCGCAAGAGCTACGAGATGATGGTCGAGCAGGCCAAGGACATGCAGGCAGCCGGCACCAAGGCCGCCGAGTCCGTTGCCAAGCCGGCCAAGACCGCCTTTGAAAAGGCAGTCAAGGAGTTTCAGGTCGCCTAACACGCGTACCTGAGCTATCCCGCGCTTCCGGCACCTCCTCCCGCTGGAACGCGGCATGAAAGGCCAATATCTCCTCCCATTGGCCGGACATAGAGAAAAAGGTCGGCACCTCCTCCCGCCGGCCTTTTTCTTTGCCTGAATTCCTGGCGCGGCAAACGCCTGCCGATATGGCTTGAATCTCGGTGCGATTGGCCTTATGCACCGCCAACGAAAGCCCTGCGGTTGTAGCTCAGTTGGTTAGAGCGCCGGATTGTGGATCCGGAGGTCGCTGGTTCGACCCCAGCCAACCGTACCATTCCCTTAGAACAGATCGCCCTGCACGTCCGACGACTTCGCTTGCGGAGCGGGCTTTGGCTTTGGCCTTGCCGTTTCGCCGCCGGTCGTTAGCGCGCCGACATCGCCATCGACGAAGCGAACCGCGATCTCGTCGCCCTTCGACAGGGCGGCCGCGCGTTTGACGAGCGCACCATCCTTGTCGATCACCAGCGCGTAGCCTCGCTCCAGCACAGCCCGATGCGAGAGTGTCTCGAGCAGCCGTGCGGACTGGGTAAGGCGGCCCCGGAGGCGCTCCAGCCTCGCCACTTCCGCGCGGGTGGCGCGTGCTGTGAGCATGCCGAGACCTTCCGACGAAACCGCCAGCTGCCGCTTTAGTGCGACAGGCGTTATGCGTGCCGCATCGCGGTCGAAACGTGCGCGCGCATTGCCCACCATGCTGCGGAACGAAGCTGTCAGCCGCCGCTCTGCCTGGAGGGTCCGATGTTTCTGTTCGCCAAGACGGCGCGTCAGCATCAACGGCGAAAGCCGCAACCCGGCAAAACGTGCCCGCTTGCGCGCTGTGTTCTCGCTGAGGCCCCGTTCGAGCCGCGATGCCGCCTCGTCGAAGCGCCGCCGCGGTATGGCCAACAGCGAATCGACGGAGGGCAGGGCGCGAGCGGCGGCACGCACCGCCTGCCTGCGCCGGTCGGCGGCGCGGGAGGCTGCGCCCTGCAGCCGTGCGCCAAGGCTGGCGACGGTCGCTTCAAGTTCGGCACGCACGGGCACGGCGAGCTCGGCCGCGCCGGTCGGTGTCGGCGCGCGCATGTCGGCTGCATGGTCGATCAGCGTCCAGTCGGTTTCGTGGCCGACAGCCGATATGACCGGAATGCCGGAGGCCGCAACCGCCCGCACAACCGCCTCGTCGTTGAAACCCCACAGGTCCTCAAGGCTGCCGCCGCCGCGCGCCACGATCAGAACGCCCGGGCGGGCAATAGGACCGCTGGACGGAAGCGCATTGAAGCCTTCGATCGCCGCCGCCACTTCCGCCCCCGTCGTTTCGCCCTGTACCCGCACCGGCCAAACGACGACATGCAGTGGAAAACGGTCGGTGATGCGGTGGATGATGTCACGGATCACGGCCCCGGTGGGCGACGTGATGACCCCGATCACACGCGGCATGAAGGGCAGGCGGCGCTTGCGCTCGGTTGCGAACAGCCCTTCGGCATCGAGTTTCCTGCGCCGTTCTTCCAGCAGCGCCATCAGCGCGCCGGCGCCGGCGGGCTCCAGCTGCTCGATGACGATCTGGTATTTCGACGAGCCGGCATAGGTGGTGAGCTTGCCCGACGCGATCACCTCCATGCCTTCTTCGGGCTTGAATTTCAGCCGCGCGAAGGAGCCGCGCCAGATCACGGCCTCGATGCGCGCGCGCTCGTCCTTCAGGCTGAAATAGGCATGGCCGGAAGAATGCTGCCCGCGATAGCCGGAAATCTCGCCGCGAATGCGCACATTGCCAAAAGCGTCTTCCACCACGCGCTTGAGTGCGCCGGATACCTCGCTGACGGTGAATTCGGCGGCGTTGGTTGGCGAATCGTTGCCCGGATGAGAACTCATGCCCGATTGGGGCAGAGGGGATGGCGTTGCGTCAAGGCCCGGAGAGACCGCACCGTCCTTGCATTTGATCTGCAGGTGCGCGTCATGCGGATACATTCACCGTCTACAACACCATCCTGGGCATGAGCGCGCCGCAGGCACAGATGGCCTTCGACTTCGCCTCTGGCGAGGCGCATGCCTCGGCCCGGCATATGGGCGGGGCCATGAGACGTTAGCCTTTTGGGGCCGGGCCCGGGGCCCGGCTTTTTTACCAGCTCGGCTCCAGTGCCTTTTGCCGGGGCCATTTCGCCCGCGCGAGGGCGGATGTCTCGGAATCGAAACCCAGCACCGCATCGGCAGCCGGTACGGAAATGTTGTCGAGACTGTCGGCAATATGGCGCGCGATCGCGTTGACGATTTCCGGCCGCATGGTGTGGCCGCGCATGATACCGATCTGCACATCGGGGAGGGTGACGAAACCCTCGGCCTCGCCCAGCACTCGCATGCCCGGCCTGAGGGCGCATTCCGGCAGAACTGAAATCGCCAGCCCGGCAAGAACGGCAGCGATGACCACCTGCGCCGACCAGCTGGTGAACAGGATCTTGTACTCGCGCCCCTGCGCGGTGAGCACCTCGGTCGCAGCGCGCCGCCAGGCACAACTGGCGCGACCGACCGCGAGCGGCAGAATGGCTTCTTCATGCGCCATGTGGCTGGTCGAGCCCACCCACAGCAGCGGCTCGCGCCGCACCACCTCGCTGGAGCGCGCCTCGTCGCATTGCGTCACCAGAGCGATGTCGAGCTTGCCGCGCCGGATCAGGTCGGTGAGGTTGGATGTCGGTTCGCAGATGACCGAAAGCTCTACGCGCGGGTTCGTGCGCACGAACCGCCCCATGATCTCCGGCAGAAAGCGGTCTGCGTAATCGTCCGGCATGCCGATGCGGATCTGGCCCTCGAGGCTGGAGTCGTCGAAGGCAGCGAGCGTTTCGTGGCTGAGCTTGACCAGCCTCCGCGCGTAGGCGAGCAGCCGCTCGCCGTCCTCAGTCAGCCGGTTGACGCGCCCGTCCTTGGCGAACAGCGACTTGCCGATCCGTTCTTCGAGACGGCGCATCTGCATTGAAACGGCCGATTGGGTACGGTGGACCTCTTCTGCCGCGCGCGTGAAGGAACCGGTGTCCGCGATCGCGAGGAACGTATGGATCTGGTCAAGGTCGAGAGGCGAGGCCATGGACACAACCATCATCTGATTTGATGATAAAGATTAAAAACATTCGTTAGACTAATCAATAGCACCAACCCCATATTGCGGATGTTCAAGCGATAACCCGCTTCGCACTCCGTCCCGGTCGTGTCCTCCGAGCGCCGGGCGGCTGCTGCTGTCGGGCGTAGGCACAGGAGAAGACCATGGCTGTTTCGGAAATCAGAGAACCGTTGGTGTCGGGCGCATTGTGGATTGCCGCCGCCAAGCGCGTATCCGGGGTGGTTGCCGCAATTTATCGCGACTGGAACAACCGCCGCCAGTTTCGCTGCCTCAGGGATATGTCCGACTGGGAACTGGCCGATATCGGCCTGACCCGCGATGACGTGCGCATGGCGTGGCGCCACAGGCTCGATATCGAGCCGACGGCGCATCTCAATCAGGTTGTCAGCCAGCGTTCGACGCTGTTCGAAACGACCGAAGACGCGGCCCGCCGCGTCTGCTGAGGCTCATAGCTTCTTTGCAGGCGGTTCCCCTTCCCCTCATTTCGGCGTCAGCCGAACGCCTGCACTTTGCCCGGTTCCGCAAGGAGCCGGGCTTTTTCGCTTCTACCGGTGTCGTTCCATGCCGCTCAGATACCGGTCGAAAATCGACTCCATGCTCTTTTGGTACTCATCGCGCGTGCGGCTGCCCGATTCGAACATCTGGCCGAACAATTCGTCATAGGGCGTTCGCTGTCGGCCCGAGGGATTTGTCTTAGGCTTGGGTGCTGCTTGAGGGCTGGCGCCCTTCATCATCTCTTCGAAAATTTGGCCGAGCGGGTTGTTACTATACGGGCTCTGCTGCGTGCCGCCACGATCGCCGGCCGCGCCACCGCCGAACATGCCTTCAAGCGCCTTGCCAAAAGGATTGTCGCCAAAGGGATCGAATTTGTTCATGCCCGGCTGCGGCGCTTCGGGCCGGGGAGCGCGCGCGCTGCCCTGGCGCATCATCTGCTCGATGATGTCGCCGAGCGGATTGCCGCCGGATGCCTGTGCGCGTTGCGGTTCCGTCGACTGTTTGTAGAGCCCGCCCATGATCATGGACGCCAGCACCGGCAGCATTTGTTTGAGGATGTCCTGTCCGATGCCGGTAGCCTGCTCGGCCTGTCTGGCGACTGCGCGCGACAGATCCTTGGACCCGAAAATATGCCCAAGAATACCATTGCCTTCCTGTACGCCGGCCGGCTGGAAAGCCTGCTGCATGTCCTCGAAATAGCGGGCGTGCTGGCCGCTCGACAGTGCCGATACGAACGCGCCGACGCCATGGGGGTCGGATGCGTTGCGCTTCAGCCCCTGGCTGAAAGCCGGCATGAGCGCTTCTATGGCGGCTTTGGACTGTTCCGGGCTTAGGCCGAATTGCCGTGCCATCTGCTCGACCGCGGCGCCGTTCTGGGCGCTGGTGAGCATGTCGAACAGTGATTGCATGACGGCCTCCTTGCTGGTTTTCGGCAGCGTAAACCAAACCGGTTGTCGGGCAAACACCGGACCTTCCAAGTCTACGCTGTGAGCTGGAGCGGGCGATCAGAAAAGTTCATCGAGGCAAAGGTAGAATTCCAGCCTGGAGCTGTCGATCTCCGTCAGGCCGTAAGCTTCCAGAAAGCGGTCTTGCAGGTCGGCTCCAAACTCGCCGAGGTCGCGCCACATCAGCGCCAGATCCTGATATCGATCGGCGCGCGCGGTTCCCCCAACGTCTATCAGTCCGCTGACTTCCAGCCCCGAAACGAAAACGTTGTCCAGCGAGTAATCGCCGTGGGCAACGACCGCCTCCGAGCTTTGCGGCCGAAGTTCAAGCAGCCGCTGCCAAACCTGCTCCACTGTCCACCCCGCGCGTTCGTCGTCGAAGTCGTCGGGGTCTACGGCGCCGCGGTCGATGTTGGACCGCGCAAGCAACAGCCGGTGATCGACCGATGCATCGAATGGACAGGACGCCACATCGGTGGTGTGCAGGGAACGCAACGTTCGAGCCACCGATTCCACGACAGTGTGGCGGGCATCGGCGTTCTCCAGCAGTGCCGTATGGCAGGGAACCCCGGGCACCGCACCCGTTACCAGCCACGCCTGCCCGTCGCTGTGTTCGAAGTGAACGATGTCGGGGACGGAAGCGTGGCCCTGCAACCAGTTCAGCCTTATGTGCTCGTCGGCGATCGCATCGGCGAGGGCGGCTGCGCCGTATTTGATGAACAATGAACGCTCATGCGCGTAATCCAGCCGGAAGACGCTTCCGCCGGATTGGCCGTCGGTCTGCTCGTTCCATGTTGCATGCTGCACAAGGCGTGCAAGCGAGGGCGTAGTAGGAATTTTGGCCGACATGTCCGGGTGATCCCTGCAACGGTTTCAGTCGCTGCGCGAGCTTCCTTTGTCACCGTCAGGAGAAGCCGTGGGCGCAGGCGCAATAGTCAGTAGGCGTATTCCATGAAAACGGGCTCGATCGAGTGATCCCAGCGCGAGCGGTAGGATTTGAGCATCTCCTGGGCGCTGGTTGTGCCGCGCGCCACGACTTCCTCAAGAGGCGCCAGAAAGTCGGTCTCGTCGAAGCCATCGCCGTTAAGCCGTTTGCGGTTTTTCAGACCCTGACGCGAGATTGCCAGCACGTCGCGGGCGAGGTCGCGCAGATTACCCCCGCCTACCCTGGCATCCAGCGCTTCCACCGGCACCGCATCGCGCATCGCCTGAACGTCGGCAAAAGTCCAGTCCGCGACAAGTGTTTCGCTGGCGTCGAGTGCATCTTCGTCATAGAGCAGCCCGACCCAGAATGCCGGCAGGGCGCAGATGCGCCGCCACGGCCCGCCATCGGCGCCGCGCATTTCCAGAAAGCGCTTCAGCCGCACATCCGGGAAGAGGGTGGACAGATGGTTGGTCCAGTCGCCCATGGTCGGTTCGGGGTCAGGCACAGAATTGCCGAGCGCGCCATCCATGAACTGGCGGAAGGTGATGTGCGTACAGTCGTGGTAGCGGCCGTCGCGAATCAGAAAATACATCGGAACATCGAGCGCCCACTCGACATAGTCGGCGAAACCGAAATCCGGCGAGAGGAAGATTTCATGGATGCCCGAACGCTGATTATCAGTGTCGCGCCAGATTTCGCCGCGCCAGCTCTGCAGGCCGTTGGGTCGGCCGTCAGTGAAGGGCGAGTTTGCAAACAGCGCGGTCGCCAGCGGCTGCAGCTTGAGCCCGATCTGCATCTTGCGCCGCATGTCGGCTTCGGAGGAGAAGTCGAGATTGACTTGGATCGTGGAGGTGCGATGCATCATGTCGAGCCCGTGGCTGCCGACCTTGGGCATGTAGGCGCGCATGATGTCGTAGCGCGATTTCGGCATGCGCGGCGTTTCAGCGAGCGTCCATTTCGGGCTGCCGCCGAGGCCAAGGAAGCCGATGCCGAGCGGCTGTGCGATCTCACGCAGCTGTGCCAGGTGCGCGTTTCCCTCGCGGCAGGTCTGATGGATGGTTTCGAGCGGCGCGCCCGAAAGCTCGAACTGCCCGCCGGGTTCCAGGCTGATCGCGCCCTGTCCGGTCGGCCCGCCGAGCCCGATGATCCGCCCGTCATCCATGATCGGGTCCCAGCCCAGCGTGCGCTGCATGCCTTCAAGCACGGCCTTGATGCCCCGAGGGCCCTCATAAGGCACCGGCGCATTGCCGTCCGTGTAGAAAGGGAATTTTTCGTGCTCGGTTCCGATCCGCCATTCGTCGCGCGGCTTGCAGCCGGCCGCCAGATAACCGACGAGATCGTCATGCCCGCCGATAGGGCGGCTGTCGGTAGTGTCGCGGGCCATGCCGTTGTCCTTCAGAACCAGAGCAATTCCAGCAAGGTGGATGCTCGATTTGCGCCCGGAATTTGCGCAGAAACAAACAGATAGAACGGTCCGGTAACTTGATGAAACCCTGACCCTTCCATGCGAGCGCCTGATTGCGGCAAACGGCACGGCCTATCAAGTGAAAAATCCTGACTGTGCGTAACGCTTTGCTGATCAGTGCCAGTCGCCGATTGAGGCCTGAATCACCGCCAGCGCCGCCACTGCGGCCGTGTCCGCACGCAGGATGCGCGGTCCGAGCGGTATGGGCGTCACGAAGGGCAGGGCCCGCAGCTGGGTGCGCTCGTGTTCTGAGAAGCCGCCTTCCGGTCCCACCAACAGCCCGAGTTTCGTCTCGGCGATCTTGTCCAGAATGGGTCGCGGATTGTGCGTATCGGAAGCTTCGTCGCAGAAGATCAGCCTGCGTCCGGCGTCCCAGCCTGCGATCAGCGTTTCGAACGAAACGGCCTCGTGAACCTGCGGAACCGAAAGAACGCCGCATTGTTCGGCGGCTTCCAGCACATTGGCCTGCAGGCGCGCAGTGCCGACCTTGGATAGTTGCGTATGCTGGGTGATGACGGGTTGCAGCGTGCCTGCGCCCATTTCCACGGCCTTCTGCACCAGATAGTCGAGCCGTCCTGCCTTGATGGGTGCGAATGCGAACAAGAGATCGGGTGGCTCAGGTTGCGGGCGCGCTTGCTCCATCAGTTCGAGCGACACGGCCTTTTTTGACGGAGCGCCTGAAATCCGCGCCAGCCATTCGCCGTCTCGGCCGTTGAAGACGAGCAGTTGGGCGCCCTCGCGCATGCGCAGCACGTTGGCGAGGTAATGGCTCTGCTGCCGGTCGAGCTCGAACCGCCTTCCGGCGGCAAGGTCGTCGCTCACGAAAAGTCGCTGAAGTTTATAGTTCGCGCGCATGGCCGCAGAGATGCGATGGAGCACCGCAATTGGTCAAGCGGAGTCGCGGCCGAACCTGACCGAAATTTGCAAGCGATTTCCGCGCATTCCGCGTGAAAGGGAAGAAGAACTTGCAACATTATGTACTTATGTTTACTATTTGTTCTTGATCTATTCTAATTTGCGGTGGTTTTGGGCGGCGTTGTTGGCGTAGCCGGGGTTCCAAGGATCAAGTCGATGTTTTTGCGTTCGGCACTAGCGATTGTCGCGCTCGTGTTTCTCACGGGCTGCGTCTTGCAGCCCGGTGCTGACAAACCGGGCCGGGTGTCGGGCCACGGAGCGGCAAATTACAATCTGGTTTTGGCGCAAACCAAGCTTGTCCCGGACCCGCACACCGGCTGGACGAGAGTATACGGGCCGATCGTTCCGCACGGCGTTGTGCCGCGCCTGTCTTTTTATGCCGTCCATGCACGGATCGATGGCGGCAAGACACGTTTCACGCTCGAAATCGCCGGGCTGTTTCCGAAGCGGGTTTATCTCGGCGACGTCTATTCCAAGGGACGGAAGCTGAAGTCGAAGGTGCTCGACCGCGAGCGTACGGATTGCGGCTACGGCTGCACCACGGTCGAGACTGTGGCGGTCGACCTGTCGCGCGAGGATATCGACATCTACGCCGCTGAAGGGCTCACGGTGAAGGTCGTCGGGCGGCGCGATGACCTCGTCGTTGCGGTTCCGGCCGCCTATTTTGCCGCCGTGCTGGCCTTCTACAGCCGCAAGGTCGGGCAAGGGGCCGCTTAGCGCGGGCTGGCGCTTGGGTGCCAGACCGGTCGATATCCGGCTTTGAGCGCTGCAACCGTTGCGGGCGGGGTGATCAGAAATGCAGGCGCCGGCAGGCCGCGGCTATGCGATAGCGGGGCGCCATAGCCATCGAAGCTCCAGGGTAATAGCCTGCCGCCTCTTGTGGCGAATGGCCTGGGGCCGATTGCAACCATCGCACCGTCCGGCAGGTTGCCCGCCTCGCTTTCGCTGATCGGACGCGGTTTTGCACCCGCCGCCAGCCGCTCGCCATGCAGCCGCGCGTCGATCTCGGTGGCTTTCGCAGGGCTGACGCTGAATGCGTGCGCCATGGCTGCCGCGTAACGTCTCGCCGCCTCGCGCCGGCAGTAGAAGCAGGGCCGGTGGCCCGCGGCGAGCGCGGTCACTTCGTCGAGGAAGAAAAGCTCTGTCCAGCCGGCGCCGCCTGACGGTGCGTTCCGGCCGAACACTTCGCGTGCCGTGCCGCGTGGGTGAACGAGGTCGCAGATGATCCAGGCTTTCGATGTCCAGCGCCGTTTGCGCAGCGTCTTCGTTGCCGCATCGTGGATGATGCCGCGATTGCCGGTGAAAAGCCCGCGCGCGGCAGTGGAGTGAATCTCGCCAAAGGGGTCGACCCGGTTCTGCAGCGGCATTTCGGCGTCCTTGCTGGATCTGCGGCATGCCCGGTGGTGTCGCGCGGACAGGCGCCGGAATGCCGATCGTTGCATTTTTGGCACGTTGGCCGGGCAGATTAACTACGACATTCAAATGTCACTGGCGTCTGTCATTTCACCGGCCTAGGCGATTGCCTCGCATTCGATGCCATGTGAGAACGGATTGGTAACCATGACCGGTCCACAATCAAGTAGAGGGTTATTGGGGGAATGGTCAGTATGAGAACCGCCGTGTTGTCTTTGCTGTTGCTTGCGGCTGTCTCGATGTCGGCAATCGGCTTCTATTCGACGAAAGCGGCGGCCGACCGTCCCCAGGCTGACGGCTATGGCATCAGCCTGGGCGATCACTGACGCTCAGTATCCCCTTTTGCCTGCCTTCTATCACCAACGCTGAGAGCACGCCGCTGCGATAGGCGCCGGTATCCACGCCAACGCGGTTGGGCATGATTTCCGGTTCAGCAACCGGCGTATGACCATGCACGATCACCTTCGGGTGCAGTGCGGGGTTGCTGAGAAACGGCTCGCGTATCCAGATCAGATCGTCGGGCTGCTGGTCCTCCAACGCGATGCCGGGGCGAATCCCGGCATGGCAGAAGTAGAAATCGCCGAAGTGCGCCGAATAGGGCAGTCCGGAAAGAAACGACAGGTGACGCGGAGGAACCGCTGCCGCCAGCGCGTCGCGGGTGGCCGCTTGTCCGGCTTGCGTATCGAACGCGGCGGCAACATCGTATGAAGCCGCCGTCTCGGCTCCGCCATGGTTGACGAACAGCCTTGCATTCTCGCCGCCGGAGATGAAATCGACGAGGCCCTGGTCGTGATTGCCGCGCAGGGCGATCAAGCGCGGTTCCACCGCGCATCGCGTGGCCAGAAGTTCGATTACGCCGCGTGTATCGGGTCCCCGGTCGCCATAGTCGCCGAGGAAGACGATGCGCCAGTCATCCGGCGGACTGTCTGCCATATCCACGGCGATCCGGTCTGCCATCGCTTCAAGCAGGTCGAGCCGCCCGTGGATATCGCCGACCGCGAAAATACGAAGCCCGGCCGGGCCGCTCGCTTCCTGGAAATGAACTCCGGTCACTTCCCGCCGACGATGACGATGTGAAGCGCGCGCGGACCATGCGCGCCAAGCAGCAGCGTCTGCTCGATATCGGCCGAACGTGACGGCCCGGTGATGAAGTTGACCGTGCGCGGCATCACGCCTTTGCCGAAATTCTCGCGCAGCATGTCGAGCGTTGTTTCCATGTCGCCGGTGATATTGGCGGCATTGACAACGACAATATGATGGTCGGGTAGAAGGTTGAGTGTCGTCGGATTGTCGCGGCCCGATACCAGCGCGAGGGTTCCCGATTCCGCGATGGCAGCGAATGCATGGCTGACGGCCACCTCGTCCGTGCCGTCAGACGGGCCGATCGAAACCTGAAGTGTCCGTTCCTCCGCCCAGGGCATGGAGCGCAGCCTCTTGTCACCGCCCATCCTGATCTTGGCGCCGAGATTGTGCTTGCGCAGATACGCCGCAAGCCGCTTTGGAACGTCGGCGGGCGAGGTGACCTTTTCGACGGTCGCGCCCGATGCTTCGGCCATCTTCTTGAACAGCTTGATGCGGCCATCGAGCCCAAGCTGGCCGCGCGCGGGAATGACGCCGCGCGGCGGAAAGTCGATGCGCGCTGTGGCCGCGATCCTGCGCGGATCGTCCTCCGCGTCGGTTGCATTCAAGACGTTGCGAATGCGGCCCAGGATTGCGTCGCGGCTATTCATGCGTGCGCGTCCTGCTTGAGGGTGTCGCGGTCGCGCCATTGCTGCATGAATGTCCGGCCCTCGGGCGCCGGAAGGTCGCGATGTCTAACCCAGCCGCCTGCCAAGGGCAGGAAGCGGAAGCGCCGCTTGCGTCCGCCGAACAGGCCCATCACCGGCATTGCCAGGTAAGTTGTCAGCCGGTAGAGGCGCGGCCGTTTGGCAAACCAGAGCCAGAATTTCAGACCGTAGCGCGCCACCGCCGGGTTGAGTCCGCGCTCGAACTCTTTCTCGCGCCAGTGGCGCATCATCTTGGGCAGCGGAATGCGCATTGGGCAAACCGCTTCGCAGCGGCCGCAGAAGGTCGAGGCGTTGGGCAGATGTCCGGCCTTGTCGACGCCGATAAGCGAGGGTGTCAGCACCGCACCGATCGGCCCGGGATAAACCCAGCCATAGGCATGGCCGCCGACCGAGTGGTAGACCGGGCAGTGGTTGATGCAGGCGCCGCAGCGTATGCAGCGCAGCGCGTCCTGAAACTCTGTACCCAGCATCGCCGAACGGCCGTTGTCGAGCAGGATAACGTGGTATTCGTCCGGCCCGTCCGGGTCGCTGACGCGTTTTGGCCCGGTGGAAAGCGTCGTATAGACGCTCATGTCCTGCCCGGTTGCCGAGCGTGCGAGAAGGCGCAGAATCTGGGCCGCATCATCGAGTGTCGGCACCACCTTTTCGATCGATGCGATCACGATGTGGACACGCGGCAAGGTTTGCGTCAGGTCGCCGTTGCCTTCATTGGTTACAATGATCGAGGTGCCGGTTTCGGCGATCAGGAAATTTGCGCCTGTGATGCCGATATCGGCATCGAAATATTTCTGCCGCAGCACCTGCCGGGCTTCCGAGAGAAGCTGCTGCGGTTCTGTCAGGTCGCGGTCCGTCGGGAATTCGGTGTGGACGCGCCGGAAGTCTTGCTCCACCTGGTCCTTGTTGAGGTGAATGGCGGGCGCGATGATGTGGCTCGGGTGTTCGCCGCGCAGCTGGATTATGTATTCGCCAAGGTCGGTCTCGACTGGCTGAATGCCCGACGCCTCGAGGAAATCGTTGAGCTCGATTTCCTCCGTGAGCATGGACTTGCCCTTGGTCACGGTGCGCGCGTTGTTCATGCGACAGATGTCGAGAATGATACCGCGCGCCTCGGCGGCGCTCTCGGCCCAGTGCACCTTGCCGCCGGCATCCTCAACCTTCTTCTCATAGGCTTCCAGGTAGATGTCGAGATGCCCCAGGACATGGTCCTTGATCGCCTTGGCGTTGTCGCGAAGTTGCTCGAACTCCGGCAACGCCTTCGCCGCCTTGGCGCGCTTGCCGATGAAGCCGGATCGTACATTGCCCAGCGCGCGCTGAAGGTGCGCGTCGTGCAGCGCCGCATGTGCATTCGCCTTGAAGGTCGGGGAAGTGATCTGCATCTAGGCAAGCCCCTCGAAAAACGTGGCAACCGACGCTTCGACCCGGCATCGCCTCGGCTCGTCGTCCTCCGCCAGGGATGGAGACCGTCTGCCCAGCAAGCCTGAGCAAGAGTCGGGTTGCCGTTGGTCCATCATTTCCCCCCGATCGGCGGCTGGTCGGTCAATCCGGCCAGGACCTCCGCCACATGCCGGACTTCGATGCCGGAACCCTGCCGCTTTAGTTTGCCCGCCATGTTCATGAGGCAGCCGAGATCGCCGGCAAGCAGCATGTCGGCACCGGAGGCGGCAATGTTCGCGGCTTTCTTTTCCACGATCGCATTGGAGATCTCGCCATATTTGACGCAAAAGGTACCGCCGAAACCGCAGCACACGTCGGCATCCGCCATTTCCGCGAGTTTGAGACCCTTGACGCTGGCAATGAGCTGGCGCGGCTGGCCGTGAATGCCGAGCTCGCGCAGGCCCGAACATGAATCATGATAGGTAGCCTTGCCCGACGCTGTCGCCGGCACTTGCGTGACGCCGAGAACATCGGTCAGAAAGCTGATCAGCTCGTGGACCTTTTCGCTGAACGCCTGCGCGCGCGGCTCCCACACTGCATCGCCGTGGAAGAGGCCGGGGTAGTGTTTCTTCAGCATGCCGGCGCACGAACCGGATGGAGCGACTACGTAGTCGAAATCCTCGAAGGCCTCGATCGTCGACTTGGCGATATCCCTGGTGTCTTCCCTGTCACCCGAATTGTAGGCTGGCTGGCCGCAGCATGTCTGCGCGGCCGGTGCATCCACAACGCAACCGGCATCCTCCATCAGCTTGACGGCTGCAAACCCGACAGAGGGGCGGAAGAGATCAACGAGACATGTAACGAAAAGTCCGACGCGGGGCGGTGGCGATGCTGCTTGGGTCAATTTCACTCCGCAATTTCGCTTGGGTCAAAGGCAATTTGCACTTAACCCACTTGCTCGTCAGCCGTTATAACGGCGCGGTCTGCGTGACGAAAGCACCTTCGCCATGCAGCCGGGAGAAATGTCGATGTCCGGCCTCGTGATGCCGAAACCCAATGCTGCGACACTTAAGAGCCGCGCCGATATCGTCGCGGACATGCGCCAGATCGTGCCGGGCGAGGGGGTCGTCGAAACCGAGCGCGAGATGCGCGCCTTCGAGACTGACGGCCTGACTGCCTACAAGCAGCTGCCTCTGGTCGTGGTGCTGCCCGAAACCACGGCGCAGGTGGCGCGCATCCTGAAATATTGCGACGCACGCAACATCAGGGTCGTGCCGCGCGGCTCCGGCACCTCGCTGTCGGGCGGTGCGCTACCGCTGGAAGATGCTGTGCTGCTGGTAATGAGCCGCTTCAACCGCATCCTCGAAATCGACTATCCGAACCGCGTTGTGGTGGCGCAGCCGGGTGTGACCAATCTCGGCATCACCCATGCCGTTGAAGCCGACGGCTTTTATTATGCGCCCGACCCTTCGTCGCAGATCGCCTGTTCGATCGGCGGCAACGTCGCGGAAAACTCCGGCGGCGTGCACTGCCTGAAATACGGCCTCACGGCCAACAATGTGCTCGGCATCGAAATGGTGCTGATGAACGGCGAGGTGATCCGGCTCGGCGGCAAGCACCTGGATGCAGAAGGCTACGATCTTCTTGGCATCATGAATGGCTCGGAAGGTCTGCTGGGCGTCGTCACCGAGGTCACGGTGCGCATATTGCAGAAGCCCGAAACCGCGCGTGCCATGCTTGTTGGTTTCCCCTCAAGCGAGGCCGCCGGCCAGTGTGTGGCCGATATCATCGGCGCCGGCATTATACCGGGCGGAATGGAAATGATGGACCGGCCGGCGATCCGCGCCGCTGAGGATTTCGTCCATGCCGGCTACCCTCTGGATGTTGAGGCCCTGCTCATCGTGGAGCTCGACGGGCCCCGCGCGGAGGTCGACTGGCTGATCGGGCGCGTCTCCGAAATCGCCACCCGCAACGGATGTACCGCGAGCCGGACATCGAACTCGGAAGAGGAGAGGGCGGCCTTTTGGGCCGGGCGCAAGGCGGCCTTCCCGGCGGTCGGGCGCATCTCGCCGGATTATTACTGCATGGATGGCACGATCCCGCGCAAGGAGTTGCCGCGTGTTCTGGCGGGCATGCGCGATCTGTCGGAGAAATACGGGCTGCGTGTTGCCAATGTTTTCCACGCCGGCGACGGAAATCTGCACCCGCTCATTCTGTACGACGCCAACACGCCCGGCGAACTGGAGAAGGCGGAGGATTTCGGCTCGGATATTTTGCGGCTGTGCGTCGAGGTTGGTGGTGTGCTGACCGGTGAACACGGCGTAGGTGTCGAGAAGCGCGACCTGATGCCGGAGATGTTCACCGAAGCCGATCTCGACCAGCAGATGCGGGTCAAATGCGCGTTCGACCCGAACCACCTGCTCAACCCCGGCAAGGTGTTTCCCCAGCTGCGCCGCTGCGCCGAACTGGGCCGTATGCACATCAGCCGTGGGCAAATCCCGTTTCCCGACATCCCGAGGTTTTGAGATTGAAAGTAAGGCAAAATTGCCTTACTTACCCTCGATGAGGAATGGAGTCCCAGCTATGACGACATTGACGGTGACGGCAAAGGGTCAGGTGACCCTTAAAAAAGACCTGCTGAGGCACCTTGGCGTGAAGCCCGGGCAGAAAGTGGAGGTCGACACGCTGCCCGATGGCGAATTGTCGATCCGTGCCGCGCGATCAAAGGGCGATTGGGAAAAGGCCTACGGCATATTGGCTGGCAAGACTGATAAAATTGCGACGATCGAGGAGATGAACGAGGCCACTGCCAAAGGGTGGGCAGGCTTGCTGTGAGGCTGGCGGTCGATACCAATCTTCTCGTACGCATCGTTACGCGCGACGATGATGCGCAGTCACGCATTGCTCTTGGTTTGCTGGCGGCTGCAGCGCGAGTCGTCGTTTCGCTGCCGTGCCTGTGTGAACTGGTATGGGTGTTGCGCAGCGTCTATCGCTTCGGAGCCGAAGACCTCGAGACGGCCGTCAGGTCGGTCACTGCGCCTGGCAATGTTGTTACCGACCGCGCGGCGATCGACGCCGGGCTTCGCATGCTGGCGGCCGGTGGCGACTTTGCGGACGGTGTTATCGCGAGCGCCGGGATTGCGAAGGGCGCCGAGGTATTCGTGTCGTTTGACCGCAAGGCCGTCACCCAACTGGGTCGAATGGGTATGCCGGCTCGAAACGTTGACGAATTCGCGTGACGACGTTTTGCCCAGCATCCGCTGCCGAAGTGCTCGACACGGTCAAATGGGCAGTGGCGGAGGAAACGACCTTCGAGATTGTCGGCGCCGGAACCAAACGCGGCATCGGCCGGCCGATCGTGGCCGAACAGCGGCTCGACCTGTCGAAGCTGACAGGCGTCACGCTCTATGAGCCTGAGGAACTGGTTCTCTCAGCGCGCGCCGGGACGCCACTGGCGGATATCGAAACGCTCATTGAAAAACATGGCCAGCAACTCGCCTTCGAACCCATGGACTGCTCGTCGCTTCTTGGCACCCGCGGCAGCGGCACGTTGGGCGGCGTGCTGGCCGCCAACCTCGCAGGTCCCCGGCGTCTGAAGGCCGGTTCCGCCCGTGACCACGTGCTGGGCATCGCCGCGGTGTCCGGGCGTGGCGAAGCATTCAAATCCGGCGGGCGTGTGGTGAAAAACGTCACCGGCTACGATCTGTCGAAGGCGATGGCCGGCTCATGGGGCACGCTGGCTGTCGTCACCGATGTTACCTTCAAGGTGCTGCCGGCTGCGGAGGAGGAAACGACGCTGGCGCTGCGCGGCCTGACCGACGAACAGGCTTGTGTCGTCATGGCGGCGGCGATGGGGTCGAGCGCCGAGGTTTCGTCAGCCGCGCACCTGCCGGAAGGCGTGGCCGGATCGGTCGCCGACCTCGGCTCCGACGCAGCAACGCTTGTGCGCGTCGAAGGTTTCGGTCCCTCGGTGAAAAGCCGGGTGGAGTTGCTGAAGAAGCTGTTCGCAGATGCCCGCCACATCGATGTGCGCACCGGCGAGAACTCCCGAGCCGTTTGGCGCGGGATACGCGACTGCGTGCCCTTCGCCGACGGTACGGAAACTCCGGTCTGGCGCATTTCGGTCGCGCCGAGTGCGGGCCACGAAGTCGCGCTGGCGATCCGTCAGCATGCCCCGGCGACTGTCTTCTACGACTGGCAGGGCGGCCTGGTTTGGCTGCGCATGGAAGGCGACGCCGAGGCCTCGCTGGTGCGCCAGGCTGTAGCAAAGTTTGGCGGCGGGCACGCAACGCTTCTGCGCGCGGCGGAGGACGTTCGCGCTTCGGTGCCGGTTTTCGAGCCGCAGCCGGCGGCCCTTGCAGCGCTTTCTGCCCGGCTTCGCAACGAATTCGACCCGCGTACGATTCTCAACCCTGGTCGAATGTACGCGAGCGCGTGATCGGTTAAAATACGACCGAATGACGAGAGGAACTGCGAGAATGGAAAAGACGGAAACGCCGCCGCCCGGACGCCAGACCGACACCTGGCTCGAGCCGGGCAAGACCAACGTCCAGGTGATCTACATTCTTTATCTCGCGGGGTTCATCATCGGCATCACGCCGCTGATCGGCATCGTGCTGGCCTATGTTAATCGTGGCCGCTCCGATGCGTGGGTCGAGACACACTACACATGGGCGATCCGCACGTTCTGGATCGGCTTGCTTTACGCGCTGATCAGCTTTGTACTTGCCTTTGTTCTCGTCGGATTCCTGCTGATGCTGGCGACGGCGGTTTGGTTCATTCTGCGCTGCATCTTCGGCCTTCAGGCGCTGACGCGCGATGAGCCGATGAAGAACCCGCAGAGCTGGGTACTTTGAGGCGAAGCGAGTAGCGTGCAGACATCGTTCACCGCCGAGCAGCTTGCCGATCCGCACATTGCGGAGGCGGACGGCATTCTGCGCAAATGCGTGCATTGCGGTTTCTGCACCGCGACCTGCCCGACCTATGTGACGCTCGGCAACGAACTCGACAGTCCGCGCGGCCGCATCTACCTGATCAAGGACATGCTGGAAAACGGCCGGCCGGCGGACAAGCAGATCGTCACCCATATCGACCGCTGCCTCTCGTGCCTTGCCTGCATGACGACATGCCCGTCCGGCGTGAATTACATGCACCTTGTCGATCACGCCCGAGCGCATATCGAAAAGACCTATCGCCGGCCCTTCTTCGACCGGCTCATCCGGGCGACGCTGGCGATGGTGCTGCCTTACCCAAGTCGTTTTCGTGCCGCGCTCAAGCTGGCGAAACTGGGCCGCCCCTTCGCCGGTCTGTTCGAGACGATGAAGCCGTTGCGGCCCGTAGGTGCGATGCTCAAGCTTGCGCCGGCGTCCGTTCCGCCGGTTTCGTCATCGTCGCGACCCTCGGTTCATGCCGCGCAAGGTAAAAAACGAGGGCGCGTTGCCTTGCTCAATGGCTGTGCACAACCGGTGCTTGAACCCTCGATCAACGAAGCGGCGATCCGGCTATTGACCCGCCTCGGCATCGAGGTCGTGGTGGCACAGGGCGAGGGATGCTGCGGTGCGCTGGTGCACCATATGGGCCGCGAGCAAGCCGCGCTTGAAAACGCGCGCCGCAACGTCGATGCATGGATCGCTGTGGCGGAGAATGGCGGGTTGGATGCAATCGTGATTACCGCATCGGGTTGCGGCACCACGATCAAGGATTACGGCCACATGTTGCGGCTCGATCCTGCCTATGCCGAAAAGGCCGCGCGGGTTTCCGCGCTCGCCAGGGACGTGACGGAATATCTCGAAACGCTCGACCTTCCGGAGCCGGTAGCCGAAACATCGCTCACGATCGCATATCACTCAGCCTGCTCCATGCAGCATGGCCAGAAGATCACCCGCCCGCCCAAGGCGCTTCTCGCCAAGGCTGGTTTCAAGATTGTCGAACCGCGCGAGGGGCATCTGTGCTGCGGTTCGGCCGGCACCTACAACATCATGCAGCCGGATATTTCCGGGCGCCTACGCGACCGCAAGGTGAAGAACCTGGCGGCAACCGGCGCCGACCTCGTGGCGGCCGGAAACATTGGCTGCATCACCCAGATTGCCGACCGCGCGGGAATGCCGGTCGTCCACACGGTGGAACTGCTTGACTGGGCCTGGGGCGGGCCGAAACCGTCCTCACTAGGCGACGGCTTCAGCTAGAGTTCAGTCGACCAAACCTCGCCGCCAGAAAACAAAGGGCAGGCTGACGACATACATGGTGATGCCGTAGACGCCCGATGGCAGGCTGAACGGCGGCAGCGCCGAAACCTGTTCCACGATCAATGAACCGACCGTGATGCCAAGCGTCGCATTCTGGATTCCCGTCTCTATGGAAATTGCGGTCGCCTGCCGGCCGTCGAGGGCGAAAAGCCGCGCCAGGCCGAGGCCGATCGCCAGGAGGACGGCATTGAGCACGACGACGGCTGGACCCAGCACCGCCAGATTATCGACAAACAGCGTCCAGTTGGCCGCCAGCGCGCCGACAACGACGATCACGAACAGAATGACCGCCAGCCGCTCGACGAATGTCTCGATCATGCCGGTCAGCCCGGGCGCGAAGTGGCGCACCACCATCCCCAGCGCCACGGGCAGGGCGGTGATCGCGAACATTGCGACAGCGAGCGACGTGACGTTTACAGGCGGCGCTTCCACGCCCATGAAATGGTCTGCCGTGAAAGCAACCAGAAGCGGCACCGTAACCACCGACACCAGGCTTACGACGCCGGTCAGCGAGATCGATAGAGCGAGATCGCCGCGCGCGAACTTCGTCAGGATGTTGGAGGTCACGCCACCGGGACAGAACGAGAGGATCATCAGACCAACCGCCAGTTCGGCGGGAAGCCTGAACAAGAGCACGGTCGCATAGGCGACGGCCGGCAGGACAACGATCTGCGACAATGCCCCGATTCCGAATGCCTTGGGTGCAACGAATACGCGGCGGAAATCGTCCAGCGTCAGGCCGAGCCCGAGCGAAAACATGATGATTGCCAGCGCGAGCGGCAGGAAAACGGTGATCAGAACGTCCATATGCACCTCCCAAGCCCGGTCCACCCGAACCGTGCGACACGATAATGCTGCCTGCGGTGAATGGAATTCGCGCGGCGGAACGGTCCACAGAATAAGACGGAATATGAAAGGGCGACGCAGCCAGCTGGCTGCGTCGCCCTTTCGCGACGGTCCGGCTCATCCCCTCAAGGCCGGCCCGTCCCCCGCAACCGATATCAGACGACGACGACCTTGGTGCCGACCTTCACGCGTTCGTAAAGATCCATGACATCCTCGTTGCGCATGCGGATGCACCCTGATGAGACGTTGCCGCCGATCGTCCAGGGAGCATTGGTGCCGTGAATGCGGTAAAGCGTGGATCCGAGATAAAGCGCGCGGGCGCCAAGCGGGTTGGCAGGGCCGCCCGGCATGTGAGCCGGCAGAATACGCCCCTTCTTTTTTTCACGCGCGATCATCTCCGCCGGCGGGCGCCAGTCGGGCCAATGCCGTTTCCGCGAAATGGTCTCCGTCCCTGTCCACTGAAAGCCCTCCTTGCCGACACCAACGCCATAGCGGCGCGCCTGGCCGCCGGTCTCGACGAGATAGAGAAATTTGGTTGCGGTATCGATGACGATCGTCCCGGGTTTGTGCGGCCCCGCATAGTCGACAGTCTGCGGCAGGTATTTCGGATCGATCTGCACCGCCGCGCTTCGAGCGGGTGCAGCAGCGGACGCGACCTGAACCGGGCGTTCGACCTGCCGAGTTGCATGCGGAACCTGCGCGCGCTGCCGAACCCGTACCTGCTGCTGCGCGCGGCGGTCGCGGCGAATGACCGTGCGTGTGGCGGGCGCCAATCGCACGCCGCGCAGGCCCCTGACGCGCTGCCCCTCGGGCGCGCGCTGCAACTGCAGCACCCATGGCGCGCTGAGATCCGGGCTGACGACCAGCGGAGGTCGTTCGCCGTAACGGTCGTTCGCCGAAGCGGCGAGCGTGCCGGCGGCTAGTATGGTCGCTGCAAGGAGCGGCAGAACACGTTTCATGAGGGACTCACTGGTTACACAAACTCAAACGCGCGAAGCGGCCACTGATGGTGACTGCGCCGGTTGCTCCGATTGTCGGGTGAGGGGGCAACCGAAATGTGAATCGGGTTGCTTAAAATGCCAGTTTCCGCATGAACCTTTTGGTGTGGTTACCGCTGCGTTGAAATGTCTGGTAAACCGCAGGTAAATCAATCTGTTGCGGGGGACGCGTCAATGATGGATGGCGATAGCGGGCTGATCGAGGGGCCGGACGGCGCACAGAGGTGCTTCTGGCACGGCAACGAACCCGACTACCTTCATTATCACGATCACGAATGGGGAAGACCCGTCATAGACGACAAGCGGCTGTTTGAGAAAATCTGCCTCGAGGGTTTTCAGTCGGGCCTGTCCTGGATCACCATACTGCGCAAACGCGACAACTTCCGGGAGGCCTTCAGCGGTTTCGATTTCGAAACACTGGCGTCTCACGGCGAATGGCATGTCGACCTGCATCTGAACAACGCGGGCATAGTCAGGCACCGCGGAAAGATCGCGTCGGTGTTCAACAATGCCCGCAAGGCGGTCGAAATGTGCGAGGAGCATGGTTCGCTTGCCAAATGGTTCTGGTCTTTCGAACCCGGGGAGGATGATCGGCCGGCGGTTGTCGATTTCGCCTATATCAAGACAAACCCGACAACCGACGTCTCGACGCACATATCCAAACAGCTCAAGGCGATGGGCTGGACCTTTGTCGGCCCGACTACGGTTTACGCATTCATGCAGGCGATGGGACTGGTCAACGATCACGTCCAAGGCTGCGTGTGCCGGGAACTGGTCGAACTGGAGCGAAGCCAGTTCAAGCGGCCGTAGCGCCGGCGGCGAAAATGGCTAGAAGCACGCGAGAACTTGCTCCCGCTTCTTGACTCTGCCGGCGGCAATCCATATTTCACCGCGCGTTAGCACTCATCCAAGACGAGTGCCAACATATCCGGCGAGAGCCCGGAAAACGGTATTTCATATTCCGCTTCGAGGATCACACAAATGGCAAAAACGAAGTTCCGCCCGCTTCACGACCGTGTCGTCGTACGTCGCGTCGACTCTGAGGAAAAGACCACTGGCGGCATCATCATCCCCGACACCGCGAAGGAAAAGCCATCCGAAGGCGAGATCATCGCCGTCGGTTCGGGTGCTCGCGACGAGGCGGGCAAGGTTGTTCCGCTGGACGTCAAGGCAGGCGACCGCGTGCTGTTCGGCAAGTGGTCGGGCACCGAGGTCAAGCTCAACGGCGAGGATCTCCTGATCATGAAGGAATCCGACATCATGGGCATTATCGGCTGAACGCCGCCCTGCGCATCAGAACCTAACCAACTGAAATTCGGGCCTCGCGCCCAGGAGCTGAGAAATGGCTGCTAAAGACGTAAAATTCTCCCGTGACGCACGTGAGCGTATGCTCAAGGGCGTCAACATTCTTGCCGACGCCGTAAAGGTCACGCTGGGCCCGAAGGGCCGCAACGTCGTGATCGACAAGTCGTTCGGCGCGCCGCGCATCACCAAGGACGGTGTCACCGTTGCCAAGGAAATCGAGCTTGAGGACAAGTTCGAGAACATGGGCGCACAGATGGTGCGCGAAGTCGCCTCCAAGACCAACGACATTGCCGGCGACGGCACCACCACCGCCACCGTTCTTGCCCAGGCGATCGTTCAGGAAGGCCACAAGGCCGTTGCGGCCGGCATGAACCCGATGGATCTGAAGCGCGGCGTCGACCTGGCCGTCAGCAATGTTGTCGCCCAGCTCGCCAAGCAGGCGAAGAAGATCAAGACCTCCGAGGAAGTCGCGCAGGTTGGCACCATTTCTGCCAACGGCGAAGAGGAAGTCGGCGAGATGATCGCCGAGGCGATGCAGAAGGTCGGCAACGAGGGTGTGATCACGGTCGAGGAAGCCAAGACCGCCGAGACCGAGCTCGAGGTCGTCGAGGGTATGCAGTTCGACCGCGGCTACCTGTCGCCGTACTTCGTCACCAACCCGGACAAGATGGTTGCCGAGCTCGAGGATTGCTACATCCTCCTCCACGAGAAGAAGCTCTCCAACCTGCAGGCCATGCTGCCGGTTCTGGAATCGGTCGTGCAGTCGTCCAAGCCGCTGCTGATCATCGCCGAGGACGTCGAGGGCGAGGCTCTGGCCACGCTCGTCGTCAACAAGCTGCGTGGTGGCCTCAAGATCGCTGCCGTCAAGGCACCGGGCTTCGGCGACCGCCGCAAGGCCATGCTTGAGGACATCGCGATCCTCACCGGCGGCCAGGTCATCTCCGAAGACCTCGGCATCAAGCTCGAGAACGTGACCCTCAACATGCTGGGCCGCGCCAAGCGCGTCCGCGTCGAGAAGGAAAACACCACGATCGTCGACGGCGCCGGCAAGAAGGGCGAGATCCAGGGCCGCGTCGGCCAGATCAAGCAGCAGATCGAGGAAACCTCCTCCGATTACGACCGCGAGAAGCTGCAGGAGCGCCTCGCCAAGCTGGCTGGCGGCGTTGCCGTCATCCGCGTCGGTGGTGCCACCGAGGTCGAGGTCAAGGAAAAGAAGGACCGTGTCGATGACGCGCTCAACGCCACCCGCGCTGCGGTGGAAGAGGGTATCGTTGCCGGCGGCGGCGTGGCTCTGCTGCGCGCTTCGGCAGGCATCAACGTGAAGGGTGCCAACACCGATCAGGATGCTGGCATCCAGATCGTGCGCCGTGCCCTGCAGGCGCCGGTTCGCCAGATCGCATCCAACGCGGGCGCGGAAGCCTCGATCGTTGCCGGCAAGATTCTCGAGAACAAGTCGGTTACCTACGGCTACAACGCCCAGACCGGCGAATATGGCGACATGATCCAGATGGGCATCGTCGACCCGATGAAGGTCGTGCGCACCGCGCTTCAGGACGCCGGCTCGGTTGCCGGACTGCTGGTCACCACCGAAGCCATGATCGCAGAATCGCCGAAGAAGGAAGCTCCGGCTCCGGCGATGCCGGGCGGCGGCATGGGTGGCATGGGCGGCATGGACTTCTAAGGAAGTCCATAAAGCACGCCCATCACTTTAGTTGCTCAAGCCCGTCAAGCGGGCTTGAGTGGCGGCATGGACTTCTAAGGAAGTCCATAAAGCACGCCCATCACTTTAGTTGCTCAAGCCCGTCAAGCGGGCTTGAGTGGCGGCATGGACCTCTAAGGAAGTCCAACCACCTTCAAGCATTACGAAAGGGCGGCAGCGATGCCGCCCTTTTCCGTTTCATTCTGGCGGGCGCGGCAGCTGAGTTGCTGACGTTGGCTGTGGCAGCGGCGGTGCTGGTTCGGCTACGGCGCAGCAGCGGTTTCCGCTGGGGATCGCTGCGGTCTCAGCCTCAATTGGCGTGATCTTCCGACTGGGGCGGGCTCTCCGTCCCGCCGGACCATTCAGCCTGCGTTGCGTATTCGGTCCGGTTCCACCATATGCTGTGCAGCGATTATTGAGGTGAGCCATGGCCGAAAAACGCAGCGAGACGGACACCTTCGGCGCCATCGACGTTCCTGCCGACCGTTACTGGGGGGCGCAGACGGAACGCTCGCGCAACAATTTCCGCATTGGCACCGAGCGCATGCCGCTGCCGCTGGTTCATGCGCTGGGGCTGGTGAAGCTGGCGGCGGCCGACACCAATGTCGCGCTGGGCAAACTCGACGCCAAACTTGGCTCTGCCATTGCCGAAGCTGCGGAAGAGGTGGCGGCCGGCAAGCTCGACGCACATTTCCCGCTTGTCGTGTGGCAGACCGGCTCCGGCACCCAGTCCAACATGAACGCCAATGAGGTGATCGCCAACCGAGCGATCGAGATGCTGGGCGGCAAGATGGGATCGAAGCAGCCGGTTCATCCCAACGATCATGTGAATATGAGCCAGTCGTCCAACGACACCTTCCCCACCGCGATGCATGTCGCTGTCGCGCTTGAGGCGCGCGACCGGCTGCTGCCGGCGCTGGAGCATCTTCGGGGCGCGCTGGCTGCAAAAGAGGAAGCCTTTGCCGGCATCGTGAAGATCGGGCGCACGCACACGCAGGATGCGACACCGCTGACGCTCGGCCAGGAGTTTTCCGGCTATGTGTCAGCACTCGATTTGGCTGCCAAGCGCGTCGGGCACGCGCTTGGCGACGTGCATGCGCTGGCACAGGGCGGCACTGCCGTCGGTACCGGCCTCAATGCGCCCAAGGGGTTTGCGGAGGGCTTCGCGGCCCGAATGGCGGAGCTGACCGGCATCCCGTTCCGAACAGCCGAGAACAAGTTCGAAGCGTTGGCAAGCCATGGCGCGTTGGCCGCGTTTCATGGCGTGCTCGCAGCATTGGCCGCCGACCTTTTCAAGATTGCCAATGACATACGCTTCCTGGGTTCGGGACCGCGCTCGGGGCTAGGCGAACTGGTTCTGCCCGAAAACGAGCCGGGCTCGTCGATCATGCCGGGCAAGGTCAACCCGACCCAGGCCGAGGCGCTGACCATGGTCGCGGCCCAGGTGATTGGCAACCAAACGACCGTCACGATGGCGGCCAGCCAGGGTCACTTCGAACTGAACGTCTTCAAGCCGGTGATCGCCAATGCGGTGCTGCAGTCGCAGCGCCTGCTGGCGGACGCGATGCGCTCTTTCGCCGACAACTGCGTGACAGGCATCGAGGCAAACGAAGGGCGTATTGCCGAGCTTATGCGCCAGTCGCTGATGCTGGTGACGGCGCTCGCGCCCGAGATCGGCTACGACGCGGCGGCCAGCATCGCCAAGACGGCGCACAAGAACGGCACGACATTGAAAGAGGAAGCCGTGAAGAGCGGGCTCGTTTCCGAGGCCGATTATGACCGGCTGGTGCGACCCGAAGACATGACAGGCTGACCCGCGCTGTCGGGTGTGAACGCTGCGTTCGCAAATTGCGGTCTACCGGAAAGCAGACAATTGCGTATCAAGCGCGCTCCCTTTGTCTTTCCGGAGCAGGAACACCCATGTCCAACAACGTCACACTTCTTGTCGCACGCATCCTGCTGTCCGTCATGTTCATCATGTCGGGTCTGCAGAAACTCACCGATATTGCTGGCACCGCGGGCTATATCGGCTCGGTTGGCCTGCCGGCCGCAACGCTGGGTGCCTGGGTGGCCGGTATCGGCGAAACGCTGGCCGGCATTGCCGTACTGGTCGGCTTCCAGACCCGCATCGGCGCGGCATTCCTTGCGCTTTTCTGCATCTTTACGGCAATCTTCTTCCATGCCGATTTCGGCGACCAGATGCAGATGATCATGTCCATGAAGAACTTCACCATCGCAGGCGGTCTGCTGGCGCTCTACGCCGCTGGGCCCGAGTCGCTTTCGGTTGATGGCCGCCGCGCCGCCGCCTGATCCGCACCCGAATGGTCAGAAAAAGCCCGGCGCCTCGCGCCGGGCTTTTTTGCTTCAGGGGCGCCGTGGTAGCTTCGGTCCTCGGCTGAGGACATTATGACGACCGCTTTGTTCCCGCTTCTGGCACGCGTGCTGCTGGCGCTTATGTTCGCGCAGAGCGGCTACGCGGCCTTGTCGAACCCGGCCGGTACGGCAGCCTATTTTGCCGGCCTCGCCTTACCGCTCCCCGACCTGCTGCCATGGGCGGTGGGCGCGTTCGAGCTTCTTGCCGCACTTTGCCTGATCGCAGGAATAGTCACACGCCCGGTCGCGGCGCTGCTGGCGGTGTTCGCTGTTGCCGCCAGTGTCCTTGGACATTACGGGCAGGGCGAGACGAGCCAGCTCGCGTTCTTCCACCAGCAGATGCTGCTCAAGGATATCGCCGTTGCGGGCGGGCTGATCCTGCTTGCGATCCACGGCCCGGGTGCGTTTTCGGTCGATGCGCGCAGGGGCTAACGACCCAACGCCGCCGCAAGCTCGGCAATTGCCTTGTCGTCCTCATTGCCACGCTCCCTGCGGGAAGCGGCAAGACAGGCTTCGGAGCGCAGGATCACGCCGTCTTCCAGGACCTTGAGATGGTTGGCGCGCAGTGTCGAGCCGGTCGTGGTGATATCGACGATAACATCGGCGGAGCCGGCCGCGGGCGCGCCCTCTGTCGCGCCCAGGCTCTCCACGATGCGGTACACCTGAATGCCGTGCAATTGGGAGAAAAACTGTTGGGTGAGCCGCCAATACTTCGTCGCGATCCTGAGCCGCCGCCCGTGCCGGTGCCGGAAGTCTGCCGCGACGTCGTCGAGGTCGGCCATTGTATCTACATCGAACCACATGTCGGGTACGGCGACGACGACGTCGGCACGCCCGAATCCGAGGCGCGCCGCGATCTCGACGCGTGCGTCGAACTCGCCGTTAGTCTCGCGCAACAGGTCTTCGCCCGTCACGCCGAGGTCGATATTGCCCTGGCCGAGTTCGCTGGCGATCTCCGAGGCCGACAGGAAAACAAGCTCGACGCCCGGCCGGTTGGACAGCGTAGCGCGATAGCGGCGGTCATCTTCGGGCAACTCGACCGAAAGCCCGGCTTCCGCCATGTGCTTCAGCGCCTGCTCTTTCAGCCGGCCCTTGGAAGGAAGCGCAAGCGTGATGCTCATGGCCGCTCCCTCTCGCGAATGTCTGAGATGCGGTCGATCCAGGCCGAGAAGCCGACGCCGGGGATCGGCGTCTTCGCACCGAGCAGGGTGAGCAGCCGGTCGTAGCGCCCGCCGCCGGCCAGGGGAGGGGTGTCGCCCGGCAGGCCGATCTCGAAGACCAGCCCGGTGTAGTAGTCGAGCGGCCGGCCGAAGGCGGCATCATATTCGAACTCGCCGCTCAGTCCGTGCGCTGCGATCGCTTCCGCGCGAGCTCCGAACCTGGCGAGCGCCCCTCCGAGCGAGAGCTTTGCCTCGCCGGCGAATGCTTCGAGCGCGGCATGCGCGTCGCCAAGCGGGACCCTGATGTCGAGAAACGCCTTGAGCGCGTTCAGTGCCTCATCGGAAAGCCGCACACTGCGCAGCTCCGATTTTTCGATCAGCCGTTTGGCAATTTCCAACGGGCTGCGCCCGGCGCCCAACGAGTGACCGGCATCTTCCATACGCTCCGCGATGTGGGCGGCAAGCGGCTCCGGTTCGCCGGCAAGCAGCAGCGATGCGGCGGGTTCGTCGAGCGCGGCGGCGCGGGTCGGGTTGGCAAGGTCGGAAAGGGCGGCTTCCAATGCGCCGGGCGAGCCAAAAGCGCGCGCCAGTCGCTTTTGCCAGCCGCGCGGCAGGCCGAGCGCGGCAAGCACGGCTTCGAATACCGACTGGTCGCCGATGGTGACCGCAAGCGCCTTGCCCGGCAGCAAACGTGCCAGAAGCGCGTGCGCGTCGGCGACTGAGCGCGCATCGGCGGTGGCAATGTCGGCTTCGCCCAGATCCTCGATGCCGGCCTGGAAGAACTCGGCTCCGCCTTCGCGCCGCTGACGGAACACTTCGCCGAGATAGCCGTAGCGCCGGGGTGTGGCCGCGCGACGTGCTATGTGGTCGAGGCAGACGGGGATGGTGAATTCGGGCCGCAGGCAAAGCGCAGCGCCGGTTTCGCTTTCGGTGAGGAAAATGCGGCGGCGCAAATCCTCGCCCGCCATGTCGAGAAACGGATCAGCCGGTTGCAGAATGGCGACATCGGTCGCCGGCGCGCCGCAGGAATTCAGCTGCGCGGTGATGTCGTCGGCGAACTCGGGCAGGGCGGTCATGCGTTCAGGCCGTCCGATCCTCGGCCTGACCCGCAAGCACGCGCCGCACGGCCTCAACGAGTTCGTCTTCTTTTACAGAAAACTGCGCCGGTCGGCTTTCGCGCCATTCGGCATTGTCGGTGATTTCCTGCGCCGCTTTGGCGCCGGCGATCAGGTCCTTGATCTGCACTTCGCCTTTTTCGCGCTCGTCGCCGCCCTGGATGACAACGCAGGGCGCGCCGCGCCGGTCGGCATATTTCATCTGCGCCTTCATGCCCGAGCCGCCGAGATACATCTCGGCTCGGATGCCGGCGTCGCGGAGCGCAGTGACCATCTTCTGGCAGCGGCCGAGGCTTTCGGTATCGCGGTCCATGACCAGTACGACGACCGGGGCGATGACGCTGGATGTGTCGAGCTTTCCGAGATTCTTCAGTGCCGTGGTGAGGCGCGACACGCCGATGGAAAAGCCGGTCGCAGGCACCGGCTCGCCGCGAAAGCGCGAAACGAGCCCGTCATAACGCCCGCCGCCCGCCACCGAACCAAAGCGGACGATCTCGCCCTTTTCGTTCGGCACCTCGAACAGCAACTCGGCTTCGTAGACAGGCCCGGTGTAATATTCGAGCCCGCGGACGACGGAGGGATCGATCTTGACGCGGCCGTCGTCATAGCCCGCTGCTGCAATCAGCGATCTGATCTGAGCCAGTTCATGAACGCCCTCATTGTCGGCGACTTCGCCTGATTCAATGTAACCCAGAACGGTTGCGATACCGGCATCATCCAGCTCTGCACCCTTCGTGAAGTCTCCGCTCTCGTCCTTGCGGCCTTCGCCGAGCAGCAGCCTCACACCCTCCGGACCGAACTTGTCCAGTTTGTCGATGGCGCGCAGCACGGCCAGGCGTCGCCCGGCGTTTCCCTCGCCGCCAAGGCCAATCGCCTCCAGCACTCCGTCAAGCACCTTGCGGTTGTTGACGCGGATCACGTAGTCGCCGCGCGCGATACCGACCGCTTCCAGCGTGTCGGCCATCATCATTGCCATCTCGGCATCGGCGGCCACGCCCGGCGTGCCGACGATGTCGGCGTCGAACTGCATGAACTGGCGGAAGCGCCCGGGGCCCGGTTTTTCATTACGGAACACCCAGCCCGAGCGGTAGCTGCGATAGGGCTTGGGCAGCGTCTCGAAATTTTCCGCCACGTAGCGCGCCAGCGGCGCGGTCAGGTCGTAGCGCAGCGAGAGCCACTGCTCGTCATCGTCCTGGAAGGAGAATACGCCCTCGTTGGGCCGGTCCTGGTCGGGCAGAAACTTGCCCAGCGCGTCCGTGTATTCCACGAAAGGCTGCTCCACCGGCTCGAAACCGTAGAGCTCGAATTTCTCGCGGATGGCGCGCATCATCTTGTCGACGGCGCGGATGTCGTCGGCCGTACGGTCGACAAAGCCGCGCGGCAGCCGCGCTTTCATTTTTTCCGCCTTGTCAGCCATCGCGTCGAAGTCCGTGGGATTGTGAGAGCCTTCGCTATCGAAGTTACCTACGAAAGCGCGGCTGTCCTAACCGACGCTACCAGTTACGACAAGTGCGACAAGACCACCGCGCGTCATCCCGGCCAAGAGAGCTTGCGGCCGGGAGCCGGGACCCACTCCGGAACGGCCGTGAATTGCGGCCGCACCAAACGGAATGGATCCCGAACCGGCTTCGCCTTCCGCGATGACGGCGGTGGTCACCTGCCCAACGGGAGATTGCCGCTCTGGTTCGGTTGCCATGTTGACGGCGCGCGCGCCGAACACCGCGCCCATCGCCCAGCGCTGCACGGCGTGCCAGTACGGGCGCTGCGCTGGGAAATCGGCGTTAGGGCCGACCAGGGTCGTCAGGCGCCCCGATCTGCGCCCGGGCAGAAAACAGCTGAGTTAGTCGGTGAGTGCGGGGAGGTGTCCCTTCCAGAAGCTGCGCCAGCGCGCGGCGTCGTCCTCATTCGCAAGCTTCTTGTGGGTGGCAGCGACCAGCACCTTGCCCGGCGCTTTCTGTTCAAGCGCGCATTCGACGCCGGTTCCGTCATCAAGGTCGCAGCGCCAGTAGCTGCGTTTGGGTGTTACGCTGGTGCGGGGGCTGCCCGCACGCGCGACCCCGTCAAATGCGGCGGTGGCGTCGAGTCGCTTGCACAGGCTGGCAAAAGTGTCGGCCACCTCGCCATTGACCGTGCGGGTGGCCGAAATCTCGTAGCTGCCGTCGCTGCGTTGGCCGGGCTTGCGCCGCCCGATATGCTGTTCGAAGGCGACCGTGATTGCCTGCGCCCACCAGCCATTGGCGTCGCCCGTTTCCTTGATGCGCCTCGCGATTTCCGGATGCGGCATCCTGCTGGCGCCGATTTGCTGAAGAAACGACAGCCATTCCTCCCAGCTGCGTGCCGTCCCGTCTGCGATTGCATCCGTACCGGCCGGTTTTGTTGCACCCATGATGATCCTCCGATCATGCAGAAGGGTAAAAGCGGCCGCCCGGCTGTCAAGCGCGTCGCCGGATCTCGATGCGCTGGTTCAGCAAATACTGAAGAATAGGCGACCGGCTGCGGTTGGAATTCCGCGACGGTTCGCTGCGGGCGACTACGTCCGGTTCGTTTCCTGTTTCCGCAAAGGAAGTCGGTCCCGCATCGGAATGTGGGGCCGACATTGTTCCATGCATATCACCCGACGATGCGCAGATTGGACAATTCGTCGGCGATCTCGTCAAACACGTCGGAGAGGTCGCCGCTGGTTGCATTCCAGAACAGCTTGGCCGGCTGGCCATTGGAACCTCGGCGGAAGCGAGAATCTGAAGCGCAGTTTCTGAGCGTTGCGATCTGCTTTGCCTGACCGGAATCCGCTGAAGACAGGTCCAGAGCAACCGTCATGACGATCACACCGGCGGATTTAGCGTTGCTGCAGGTTCCCAGCACGTGCTCGTTCAGCGCTGCCGAATAGTTGCTGTTCGAGTAGTTTGACGAACTCACGGAGGTGTTCATGAACAGCCGCGATTTCGATTCGCCCGGCTGGTTCCGGCCCGCATAGCCATAGGCAGAATATGTGGATCGATTTTTCGCAAGGTCGTTGTAGCCGAGCGACTGGGGCGTGTAGTACGTGCTCTCGCCGTCGGTCAGAACGATCACTACCTTGTCGTTGCCTTTTTCGGAGTCGGGGCGCCCCTGGTCGAAGGGGAGCCCGCCGGAAACCACGCGCCAGCCCCAGGCGATACCCTCGGGGACATTGGTGCCGCCACCGGCGTCCATATCGTCGATGGCTTTCCTGATGGCCTTGCGTCCCTCCTTTTCCGATGTATCCGTCAATGGCGTAATGGGCTTGGTCGTGCAACTGATGTTTGGTCCCGTTCCAGGCTTCGCCGCTTTTGTGCCCTTCGGCGCTTCAAGAAAATATTTGGGCATGTATCGCTGGCGGGCATAGTTGCTGCTCGTGGTCGTCAGGTCGAGCCAGTAATCGCCATAGGCCGACCTGTTATAGTCGTCGCGCTTGTCTGTTTCGTCGGCGGCGAACATCGGCACGAAGAGGGTGGATGGGTTGGAACTGGCTGGCGCCGCGTCGGTCCGATTGTATGGTGCGGGGCGTGCCTCGACGCAGCCATCCCAGGTCACAAACGGCTTGAACGTTTTGACCGTCTTGAAGACGTTTTCCGTTTTCCACCTCACGCAACGGCCCCAACGCTTGCGGGCGCACGTGACTTGTGTTCCCGTCTTCACCTTCTTGGTCTTTTTCAGGATTTTCAGGTCATCATACATCGTGAAGCGTGTGATGACCTGATTTTCCTTGTCCAGCCAACCGGCGCCTTTTTTGACATATACGCCGCCCGAGTATTCGACCCGCTTGACGCCGGACTTCATAGTGGTCCAGTCGAAATTCTCGTGATGGATGGGAGACCGCCCCTCGGTGTCCATCCAGGATGCATTCGCGTATTGCGGGCCCACATTGACGGAAGAGGCAAAGGGCACCAGGCCGAACTGAACCGGTTTCGCAACCTGTTTCATTTGCGCGGCCTGCTCGGACAGTTTGTCGACTAGGTCTTTTGCCGCTTCCTTGAGAAGGTCAAGCCGCTTCTTGCCGGAGCCAGAGCCTTTGTAGTCCATCGACCCCGAGTTATCGAGCACCAGAGCGACTTCGAGCGTGTTCTTCAGGCGGATCTCTGAAACAGCGTCGAACTGAACTTCGCTTGTTGCGTTTTCATCGCCCATCAGAGCGGAAAACGCTGGCAGGAAATAGGGTTTGTATTTCAGGTCTGCGGTGAGCTTCAGGGTGCCTCCGCCAGCGTTGTTTTTCGGCAGAACAACCGTCAGCGATGCGTTCGCAGCACCGTTCATGTTTGCCTGGAAGAAGTCTTTCGCATAGGCGGTAAGCTCATCGTCCGTCGCGCCTTCGATGACGCGTCGCGCGGTGGCGATACCGGCGGCGTCGAGGGCGTTCAAAGTAAGCTGCCGCTGGCGCGACATTTCGGTGTAGTCAACGGCCAGCGCCATGCCGCCCAGGATTGGCACGATTGCCGCCGCGGTCATCAGCAGATAGTTGCCGCGGGTATCGGATAGAAATCGACGCAACATTGCTCGGTTATCCCACCTTGGGTCAGATTGGGCGGGGATAATGCGCATGAACGTCTTAAGGTGAGGTTTTCGGAAAGGGAGATTCCCGGCCGCTACCTTCACCGTTTGTTTACGTTACGGAGAGCTCCGCGCGGCGCTTTGCAGGCGCCTTGAGCACTTTGGGACCCGAAAAGCGCTCACCTTCCATGACGTCGATGCCCAGGTCGATCAGCCCCACCGCATCTTCATCGCGCTCGACGCCAGTGGCAATGATCTCAATACCCGCCGCCTGCAACGCTGCGATCAGATCCGCACCTGCCGGTTCCCCCGACTTTCGATGGCCGCGGTCTATCAGCCGGTCGGCAGGTATCTTGGCGTATTTTACACCCCTTGCGGCGGCGGCCTTTGCATCTTCCGCGTTGCCGGCCCAGTCCTCCAGCGCGATGCGGAATCCTTCCATCGTCAGACTGTCGAGGTTCTCCTGCGCTTTCCCGCGCATGCCGAACGTGTCCGCATCGAGCGAGAACACCACCGACTTGGCCAGTGCGCGGTGCTGCGAGGTCAATTGTGCGAGGTTTTGCATCTCGGCATCGTCGCCAAGCAGAGCACCCGATATCGCGACATGGAACGGCATTTTTTCGCTGTCGGAGCCGAGTTGGCGCCGCCCGGCCTCGATAGCGTGTTTCAGCAAACTCTGTTCGAAGGCCGCCTGGTCGAGTCCCGAAACGGGACTTGTGATGCGACGGATGTCGCGACTAAGGCCGCTCTCGACGTCACTGATATGCGCATACACTTCGAACCCTGCGGCAACACTTCCGGACACGGAGATAATCGGTTGCAGGCTGACCACTAGCTCGTCTTTCTCCAGGGCGTCTGCCAGGAGCGCGTCGAGATCGGAACCGGAATCAGCTGTCAGAGTGTCGCGGGTCGGCACCGCCGCTGGCCGGGGTCTGCGGGTTTCCGTCGCGGTGACGGAGCGTGCCGCGCCGGCTGCCGGCGCCTTTGCCGACATGCTGCGGATCTCGTGGGCGACCATTCGGTTGAGTTCGGTGATCGAAGCGGAATCGCGCGTGCTGCGCGACGCGAGTTCATCAAGCGTTGTTTCCACCGAGCGCGAAAACCGGCGAAGTTCGCCGCGCAAAGCCGCAACGCGGTTCATTGCGAACACGGCAATACCGATCGCGACCACGGCAATGAGCGCGGCAGCGAAAACTGCGAGCGCATACAGATTGTCGGAGATCGGCGGCGACGCAATCTCCGTCCCGTTGGATGCCGAATAAAAGGCAACGGCCGCTATGGCCAGAACCGATAGAAACAAACCCCGTCGTGCAAACATCGACCAAAACGCCCTTGCCGGCGCCCGCAGGCGCGGCTTCGCTCCCTCGTGATCGTTCTGCCACTTGGTATGCCGCGTGTTAAGCGAAAGCTGGTGACAGGGTGAACGGCTTCGGTTAATTGCGGGCGCTCGTCACATGGAACTTCCGGCCCGTCCAGATTGGATTATCAGCGATGACGGCATCTCTGCCGAGAAAGATCGATGCGCTTGCCGAAATCTCGGACGACTATGACGTGATCCTGTGCGACGTATGGGGCGTGCTGCATAATGGAGTTGAGGCAGCGCTTCCCGCCGCGGCCGCGCTGGCGCGCGCGCGCTCCGACGGCAAGATCGTCGTTCTGGTGACCAATGCGCCGCGCCGCCGGCGCGAGGTGGGAGCGGGACTGGACGCGATCGGCGTGCCCCGCGGCGCGTGGGATCGTCTTGTCACGTCAGGTGATGTGACACGCGATCTGATCGCCCAGAACGCCCGCAAGGTCTATCATCTGGGACCCGATCGCGATGTGTCGTTGTTCGAGGGCCTCGACCTCGAATTGGTCGAGGAGTTCGAGGCGCAGTCCGTCGTTTGCAGCGGCATGTTGGATGATGAAGCCGAGACTCCGGATGATTATTCTGAAGCCCTTCGCCGCATGCGGGCGCGCGATCTGCCGTTTATCTGCGCCAATCCAGACATCGTTGTCGAGCGCGGCGATCGGCTCATCTGGTGCGCAGGCGCTCTGGCGCGCGACTATGCTCAGCTGGGCGGCCGGACGCTCATTGCCGGCAAGCCGCACATGCCGATCTACGACGCGGCGCTCAAGGCTGCCGCGGACGCAGCCGGCCGTGAGTTCGACGAGCCCAGAGTGCTCGCCATCGGCGACGGCATCCTTACGGACATCAAGGGCGCAGCGGCCGCCGGCTATGATGCGCTTTTCATCACCGCCGGGATACATGCGGCCGAATATGGCGGTGGCGACCCCACGCCCGAACGACTTTCCGGGTTTTTGAGCGCCCACGGTTTGTGGCCGCGCGCAACGATGCCGCGGCTGCGCTGATCGAGGCGGGGCAATATGGAACGAACCTTCATCCGTCACCAGGGCACGAGCGCAGTACCTCCCCAACTGCGGAATGCGGTTGTCGCGGTTGGAAATTTCGATGGCGTTCACCGAGGCCATCAGGCCGTGCTGGGCCATGCCCTGGAAACTGGACGCTCGCTGGGCGTGCAGGTCGTGGCTCTGACATTCGAGCCGCATCCGCGCAGTATTTTCCAGCCCGACAGCAGGCTTTTCCGACTGACCCCCGCACCGATGCGAGCCCGCATTCTTGAGGCGCTGGGTCTCGAAGGCGTAATCGAGATCGCATTCACCAGCGACTTTGCGAAGACCGAGGCCCTGGACTTCGTCCGCACGGTGCTCGTCAACGATCTTGCGGCGTCTCATGTCGTGACCGGCCATAATTTTCATTTCGGCCGCGGCCGCGGCGGCAATCCGGAGTTTCTGCGCAAGGCAGGGCGCGATCTGGGCTTTGGCGTCTCGACAATCGAGCCTTTTTCCGACGAGGGCGGCGCGGTGGTGTCGTCCACCCGTATCCGCGAAATGCTTGCGGCCGGCGATGCCGCCGCCGCAGCCGGCCTGCTGGGCTACCGCTATACGGTTACAGCCGAGGTCACGTCGGGGCGGCAGCTCGGCCGTACCCTCGGCTTTCCGACGGCCAACATGTCGCTTCCCGACAGCAGCGATCTGCGCCATGGCATCTACGCGGTGCGGTTTCGTCGCGCCGACGGCAAGGTTCACGATGGCGTTGCGAGTTTCGGCCGCCGCCCCACTGTGGAGAAAGACGGAACGGTTCTGCTCGAGACATTCCTGTTCGATTTCGAGGGCGACCTCTATGGCGCACAATGCGAAGTCTCGTTCTTCTCGTTTTTGCGCCCGGAGCTGAAATTCGATGGCCTCGACCCGCTCGTCGCCCAGATGCGAACCGATGCGGACGAGGCGCGGGCGCTGCTCGCCGGAGTGAAGCCGCTTTCTCAACTCGATGCGAGGCTCGGCTTTCCGACATCATGATCCCGCCTGGCCGAGGTTGGCGCAGCGGTGATTTTGTCAGGCTTGACCGCGATGTCTGGCGATTTGGCCGCAGCTTCTCGTCCGGACCGGCAAATCCGCCTCTTTATTCATGCGGCGTGCTCGGCTAAAAGCCCGGCCATGAAAAGGCGTTTCTCCGGTTTCGACCGTATACCGCGAATTAGCCGCCCGGCCTTCCGCGCGCTCTGACGAGCGGGAAGGTCCGGGATTCGAACGGCGTTGGATACGCAATCCTAACTAGAATTTCACACCAGCCGCCATGCGCCGAAGCGCCTGCTGGCCCGAAAGACCGACATGACCGAAACCGCCGAAAAGACCGATTATTCGAAAACGCTCTATCTGCCGCAGACGGAGTTTCCGATGCGTGCGGGGCTGCCCAGGAAAGAGCCCGAGATTGTGGCGCGCTGGCAGGAGATGGACCTCTATAGCGCCTTGCGCGAGGACGCTGCCGGCCGCCCCAAATATGTCCTGCATGACGGCCCGCCCTACGCCAACGGCAACATCCATATCGGCCACGCGCTTAACAAGGTGCTGAAGGACGTCATTACGCGCTCGTTCCAGATGCGCGGCTACGATTCGAACTATGTACCAGGCTGGGACTGCCACGGCCTGCCGATCGAATGGAAGATCGAGGAGCAATACCGCGCCAAGGGGCAGGACAAGGATCAGGTGCCGGTCAACGAGTTCCGCAAGGAATGCCGCGATTTCGCGCAGCACTGGATCGACGTGCAGACCGGCGAATTCCAGCGGCTCGGCATCGTCGGCGACTTCAAGAACCCGTATCTCACGATGAGCTACCACGCCGAGGCGCGCATCGCCGGTGAACTGCTGAAATTCGCCATTTCCGGCCAGCTCTACCGCGGTTCCAAGCCGGTGATGTGGTCGGTCGTGGAGCGCACCGCGCTGGCCGAAGCCGAGGTCGAATATCACGACTATGAGAGCGACACGGTCTGGGTGAAGTTTCCGGTCGTGAATGTGGCAGTCTCAGGAGAAACTATCTTTGCTGCTACCGCAAAGATGGTCGACAAAGATCCGTCTGCACTTGAATTGGTGAACGACCTAAAACAGGCATCAGTAGTCATCTGGACAACGACGCCCTGGACGATCCCCGGAAATCGGGCGATCAGCTACTCTTCGCGCATCAAGTACGGTCTCTACGAGGTCACCGCCGCCCAGAACGATTTCGGTCCGCAGCCGGGTGAAAAGCTCATCTTCGCCGACGCACTGGCTGAAGAATCCTTTACCAAAGCGAAGCTTGGGTACAAGCGCCTTCACGATATCGACGATGATGAGCTCAGGCACGTCACCTGCGCTCACCCGCTCAAGGGCCTCGGCGGCGGCTATGAGTTCGACGTGCCGCTCATCGCAGGCGACCACGTAACCGACGACGCGGGCACAGGCTTCGTGCACACCGCGCCCGGTCATGGCCGCGAGGACTTTGACGCGTGGATGGACGGCGCGGCGGAACTGCGCGCGCGTGGCATCGATACGACAATCCCGTTCACCGTCGGCGACGACGGTTTCTTCACCAGGGACGCGCCGGGCTTCGGTCCCGATCGCGAAGGCGGAGCGGCGCGTGTCATCGACGACAACGGCAAAAAGGGCGACGCCAACAAGGCCGTCATCGAGGCGCTGATCGCGAAGGACATGCTCTTTGCGCGCGGACGCCTGAAACACTCCTACCCGCATTCCTGGCGGTCCAAGAAGCCGGTCATCTTCCGCAACACCCCGCAGTGGTTCGTCCACATGGACAAGGAACTGGACGACGGCACGACGCTGCGCAGCCGCGCGCTGAAGGCGATCGACGACACTCGTTTTGTGCCCAGGGCCGGACAGACGCGCCTGCGCGCCATGATCGAGGAGCGGCCCGACTGGGTGCTCTCGCGCCAGCGAGCATGGGGCGTGCCGATTTGCGTTTTTGTCAGTGAAGACGGCGAGGTGCTGCGGGACGAGGCCGTTAACGCCCGCATTCTCGAAGCTTTCGAGGCAGAAGGCGCGGATGCGTGGTTTGCCGAAGGCGCGCGCGAGCGTTTCCTTGGCGGCCGTGCCAATGAGCCATGGACGATGGTACGGGATATCCTCGACGTGTGGTTCGATTCCGGCTCAACACACACTTTCACGCTGGAAGATCGCCCGGACCTGAAATGGCCGGCGGATGTCTATCTCGAAGGCTCGGACCAGCATCGCGGATGGTTCCACTCATCGCTGCTGGAAAGCTGCGGCACGCGTGGCCGCGCGCCCTACGACACCGTCATCACCCATGGTTTCACCATGGCCGAGGACGGCCGCAAGATGTCGAAGTCGCTCGGCAACCAGGTGTTTCCGCAGGATGTGATGTCGAAGTCGGGCGCGGATATTCTGCGCCTGTGGGTCATGACCACCGACTATTGGGAAGACCAACGGCTGGGCCAGAATGTCATCCAGACCAATGTCGACGCCTACCGCAAGCTCAGAAACACCATCCGCTGGATGCTGGGCACGCTGGCCCATGACGAGGGCGAGGATGTGGCCCTTGCCGATATGCCGGAGCTGGAGCGGCTGATGCTGCACCGTCTCGCCGAACTCGGCGAACTGGTGAACAAGGGTTACGACAATTTCGACTTCAAGCGGATCGTGCGCTCGCTGCTCGATTTTATGGTCGTCGAACTGTCCGCCTTCTATTTCGATATCCGCAAGGATGCGCTCTATTGCGATGCTCCATCGAGCACGCGCCGCAAGGCATCATTGGTGGTCGTTCGGCACCTGTTTGACAATCTTGTCACCTGGCTTGCGCCGATGCTGCCTTTCACCATGGAAGAGGCGTGGCTTGAGCGCTACCCGAATGCGCGCTCGGTGCATCTGGAGCAGTTCCGCGATATGCCCGGCGAATGGCGGGACGATGCGCTGGCCGCCAAATGGCGCAAGATCAGGCAGGTGCGCCGCGTGGTCACCGGCGCGCTAGAGATCGAACGCAAGGAAAAGACGATCGGCTCTTCGCTTGAAGCCGCGCCGGTCGTCTATGTGGCGGATGCCGACCTGCGCGCCGCGATTGCCGACCGCGACATGGCCGAGATCTGCATCACCAGCGGCATTTCGATCGAGGCGGCCGATGCGCCTGCGGGCGCTTACCGCCTGGACGATGTCGCCGATGTCGGTGTGGTGTTCGCCCGCGCAGGCGGAACCAAATGCGCGCGCTCCTGGCGCTATACCGACGATGTCGGCTCCGATCCGGAATATCCGGATGTTTCGGCGCGCGATGCGGCTGCCCTGCGGGAACTTAAGGCTGTTGGCAGGCTTTGATTGCCCAAATCTGCCGTGTCGGCTAGAAAGCCACCAATTCCGGCGTCATCTTGTCGCCGGATTTGTGGACTTGGGTTTGGGTGGATGAGTAGCCGGCAGCAATGCCGGTGATGTGAGAGGCGGAACTCAGTGGTCAATTCCGATCAGGTGCGTCCAATACGCGTTGCGCTCGTTGCAAGCGTTGTTTCGGCGGCTGCTATTGTCGTTTCCGGCTGCGTTTCGTCGCCGACCTACGGCACCGACAAAACCGCGGGCAAGCAGCTGATCGAGGATGTGTCCGGCATTCTTGCGCTGGGCCAGTCGCGCAAGAAGAAGACGCAGATTGCCTACAAGCCGCGTCCCGAACTGGTGAAGCCCGAAACCACTGCCGTGCTGCCCGAGCCGCAGGACGACGTAACAACGGCGTCGAATCCGGCATGGCCGGAATCGCCCGAGCAGCGTCTTGCGCGAATTCGAGCCGAAGCTGACGAAAACGCCGACAACCCGCTCTACCGGTCATCGGTGATCAACGACGTCAGGGAGCAGGGGAGCGACATCACCTATGACGATCCGCTGCTTTCCGACATGAGCAATCGTGAGCGGCTGGCCGAGCTGAAGCGGCGCAAGATCCAGGCCAAAGGTGGCGCAAACTCGCGCAAATATCTGAGCGAGCCTCCGGTCGTCTATCGGCAACCGGCCGAAACCGCGCCGACCGGCGAACTTGGCGAGTCCGAGTGGAAGAAAGAACGCAGGGCTCGCCGCGAAGCAGGCGGCGGACGGTCGCTCTTCTAGCCGCGTTTCGACCGAAAGAACTCCAAAAGCAGCGATGCGGCCTCGGTTTCGCTGATACCTGAATAGACCTCGGGTGAATGATGACAGCTTGGCGACGAAAAGAACCGCCCGCCATGCAGAACGCCCCCGCCTTTTTCGTCCTCTGCGCCGAAATAGAGTCGCCTGATGCGGGCGAAGGATATCGCAGCGGTACACATCGCGCAGGGTTCGAGCGTCACGTAAAGGTCTGCGCCCGTCAGTCGTTCGGCGCCCAGAGCCGCGCAGGCCTGCCTTATCGCCAGAATTTCCGCATGCGCCGTCGGGTCGTTGAGCTCACGGGTGCGATTGCCGGCACTGGCAATGATCGCACCGTCGCGGACGATGATCGCGCCGACAGGCACTTCGCCGCGCCGGGCTGCGTCCCGCGCCTCGCCGAGCGCGATTTCCATGTGGTTGTTCCGTTTGGTCATGTCCTGGCGCACTCGATTTCCCTCGCACCTGAAGCGGCCCTTTGTTAGTTAGCGGGCCTGACCAGCGAAAGCCACATGACACACGATCGGCAAAAGCCGCCCAGGCGGCGAGAATTCAGCAGCGGCAAAGGTAAGCGCCCGGCTCCGGTGAAGAAATCGCACGGGTCGGCGGGCGGCGAGGGCGAGCGCATAGCCAAGCGCTTGGCGCGCGCCGGTGTTGCCTCGCGCAGGGATGCAGAGGCGATGATCGCTGCGGGGCGCGTGTCGGTGAACGGCAGGGTGATCGACAGCCCGGCGCTCAATGTTGGCGGTTCCGACAGGATCGAGGTGGACGGCGCCCCGATTCCCGAGATCGAGCGCACACGCCTGTTTCTCTACCACAAGCCGGCAGGCCTGGTGACGACGAATCGCGACCCCGAGGGTCGCAAGACGGTGTTCGAAGCGCTGCCTTCCGACCTGCCGCGTGTTGTCACCGTCGGTCGTCTCGACATCAACACCGAGGGACTGCTGCTGCTGACCAATGATGGCGGGTTGTCGAGGGTGTTGGAATTGCCGTCGACCGGCTGGTTGCGACGTTATCGCGTACGTGTGCATGGCAAGGTCGACGAAAAGGCGCTGGCCGATCTGAAGGAAGGTATCGCTGTTGACGGCGTCTTTTATGGCGCCGTCGAGGCGTCTCTGGACCGGGTGCAGGGCTCGAATGCCTGGCTAACGCTCGGCCTGCGCGAAGGCAAGAACCGCGAAGTACGCAACATCCTGTCCGCGCTTGGACTGGAAGTGACCCGGCTGATCAGGATTTCATATGGGCCTTTCCAGCTTGGAGAGATGGCGGAAGGCGAGGTACGCGAACTGCGTGGCCGCATGCTGCGCGACCAGCTTGGAGAGAGATTGATCGCGGAAGCGGGCGCGAATTTCGAAGCTCCCGTTATCAATCAGCGCAAGCCGGAGAAATCAGGCGTCGCCGCAACTCCGCGCAGCCGTGACGCAAAGGGCTTCGGCGGTCGGGAGGACAAGCGCGAGGCAAATCTTGCCCGCTGGTCGACGAAGGAGCCTCGCCGCGACGAACCCGCCGGCAAGGATGCCGAGAAAAAGCCTGCCAACGAGCGCCGCTCTCGCGCATCGAATGTCTGGATGGCTCCAGGTGCGCGGCCTTCGGGGCCAAAGGCCGCAGCTTCCGCGGCCGCCAAAACGCCACTGGCTGACCCCAACCGCCGCATTTCACGGAAGCCCGAAAAGGGCGAACGAGAGGGGCACAAACGTGGCGGCAAGTCAGCCGGCGGTCCGTCGGCGAAACCGGCGGACAAGCCGGCAAGGAAACCAACAGGCAAACCGGCGGGAAAATCAGCTGGCAAATCATCCGGCAAACCTGGGCCGAAGGGGCAGCGTCCGGGCGGCAGGCAGGGAGGTCGCCCCGATGCGGGTCGTCGGAGGTAGATTGCGTGGGCGCACGCTGGTGACGCCGAGTTCGCCTGCGATCCGCCCGACCAGCGACCGCACCCGCGAGGCGGTATTTAATATTCTGGCGCACGCGCGCCAGGGCGGGCTGAACGGCCTTCGCGTGCTTGACCTTTTTGCCGGAACCGGCGCTCAGGGCATAGAGGCGCTGTCGCGCGGCGCTTCCGCATGTCTTTTCGTCGAAGAGGCCGCGGAGGCGCGCGGCATTATTCGCGACAACATCGAGGCATTCGGGCTGACGGGTGTCGCCAAGATTTTTCGGCGCGATGCCACCAGCCTTGGCGATGTAGGCACGATCATGCCCTTCGATCTCGTCTTCGCCGATCCGCCCTACGGCAAAGGGCTGGGAGAAAAAGCGCTGACGGCCGCGCTCGATGGCGGCTGGTTGAAGGCCGGCGCGCGCGTGGTGCTCGAAGAGGCGTCGGGCGCCTCGTTTGCACTTCCGGCCGGTTTCGCACTCGCCGATGAGCGAGAATATGGCGACACGGTCATTCGTTTCCTCGACCTTGCGTGACTTTGCGCTAAACTCAGTGGCCTGAATTTGGCCCGCAAGGCCGCTCCTCGTTTCTCATCCGGGAACTTCGATGCCATTCCGAGACATTACCGAGCATCTGCGCCTCGTTTTGGCGGTGTCCGCTATGACGCTGTTCACTGCCCTGGCACATGCAGGCAACGGCGCCACGAGCTTCATGCTGGAAAACGGCCTTCAGGTCGTTGTTATTCCTGACCGGAGGGCACCGGTGGTCACGCATATGGTCTGGTACAAGGTAGGGAGTGCGGATGAGGAACCCGGGCGCTCCGGTATCGCCCATTTCCTCGAGCACCTGATGTTCAAGGGAACGCGGAAATACGCCGCGGGCGAATTCTCCGCTGCGGTTGCCGCGATCGGTGGCAATGACAACGCCTTCACCTCAAGCGACTACACCGCCTATTACCAGCAGGTCAGCCCGGACGCGCTTCCAGTGATGATGGACTTCGAGGCCGACCGCATGCGCGGCCTTATCCTGACCGAGGAGGTCGTCGCGCCCGAACGTGACGTGGTGATCGAAGAGCGCCGGGCGCGCGTGGAAAACAGCCCCGGCTCACTGCTCGCTGAGGAAGTCGAGGCGACCCTTTTCCAGAATCATCCCTACCGCATCCCCGTCATTGGCTGGATGCATGAGATCGCCAAACTCGACCGCGAACATGCGCTGGAATTCTATGATCTGCATTATGCTCCCGACAACGCGATACTGGTCGTCGCCGGGGATGTTGCTCCCGACGAAATCAGGACAATGGCTGAAGCGACCTACGGCAAGGTGCCGCGCGGACCCCGGCGGCCGCAGCGTATCCGGCCGCAGGAGCCGCGGCAGGATACGGCGCGAACTGTCACCATGTCCGACCCTCGCGTCGGTGTACCCAGCCTTCAGCGCAGCTGGGTTGTCCCCTCCTACGCCAGCGCCGAGCCGGGCGAGGCCGAGGCGCTGGACCTGCTGGCAGAGATACTGGGCGGCGGCATTCGCAGCCGGCTCTATCAGCAACTGGTTGTTAAAGGCGGTGTCGCGGCGTCCGCTGGGGCTGGCTATCGTGCGGCTGCGCTCGACGACACCAGCTTTAGTGTCTTCGCGGCTCCGCGCGGCGGCAACGATCTCGCCACGGTTGAAGATGCGGTTGAGGCTGAAATCGCGAAACTGGCCGAGGAGGGCGTCAGCGATGACGAATTGCGGCGCGCCAAGAACAGGTTTCTGCGCAGCACGATCTTCGCCAGGGACAACCAGACCGGCATGGCCCGCATCTATGGCTCGCTGCTTTCCACGGGCTTGAGCATCGCGGATATCGAATCCTGGCCGGAGCGCGTTCGGGCCGTAACCGCCGCCGACATTTCCGACGCCGCGCGCCGTTTTCTACCGGCAGACACACACGTGACCGGCTATCTGCTGCCACAGGGGACTGTTGATCAATGATGGAGATCGAAACGGCCCGCAGACCGGTGGCGATACTGGCGGAAAATGCGGTGGTCACCTTTGTCCTCGCACTGTTTTTTCTGACCTTTCCGGCACTTGGTCCGGCCCGCTCGGCGGTCGACATTCAGGAAGTGCGTTCAGAAGGCGGCATCACCGCCTGGCTGGTTGAGGATTACACCGTGCCGATCGTTGCGCTCAAATTCGCCTTTGAGGGCGGTTCCACGCAGGATCCGCAGGGCAAGGAGGGCATCTCCAACCTCATGACTGGCCTCTTCGATGAAGGCGCCGGCGAGCTCGATGCGGACGCCTTTCAGCTCGAATTGGACGACGCTGGTGCTGAAATGGGTTTCGATGCCGGCCGCGACACCATCTCGGGCGGAATGCGCACGCTCGCCGAGACGCGCGAGGAGGCGTTCGGCCTGCTCAAGCTAGCGCTGACGCGGCCGCGCTTCGACCAGGCGCCGATCGATCGTATTCGTGCACAGCTTGTCGCCGGCATCCAGGCGCGGGCGCGTGATCCCGAAACGGCGGCCCGGATCGCCTTCGCGGAGGCAGTCTACGGCGACCATCCCTATGCAAGGCGCAGCGAGGGCACGCCCGAAACGCTGGCGACGATCACCAGCAACGATCTGCGTGCGCTGCACTCGCGGCTGTTTGCACGCGACAATCTCATTGTCGGCGTGGTCGGGGCCATTGATGCGGAAACGCTGAAATCCGAGCTGGATCGCATTTTCGGCGATTTGCCTGCCAGGGCCGATTTGATGCGGGTCGCCGATGTAGATCCGAAGCTCGGCCACAATGTAAGCGTCGCCTATCCGCTGGCGCAGACGTCCTTGTTGCTTGCCTACCGGGGCATTGCACGGGATGACCCGGAGTTTTTTCCCGCTCTGCTGATGACCCATGTGCTGGGTGGCGGCGCGTTCAGCTCACGGTTGTTTGAGGAGGTGCGCGAAAAGCGCGGACTGGCATATAGCGTCGGCGCGTCGCTTTCGAACTCACGCCATGCGAATTCGTTGATAATAGGCACGGCGACTGACCCTGTGCGGGCAGACCAGGTACTTGACGTAATACGCGAAACGGTAGCGAAAATGGCGTCGGAAGGGCCTACCGAGGCGGAACTCGATGCAGCCAAGCGTTACCTTCTGGGCTCATATGCGATCAACAATCTCGACTCGTCCGGTGCAATTGCCAACACTCTGGTTGGTTTGCAGTTCGAGAAGCTCGGACTAGATTACATCGAACGTCGGCCGGCGCTCATTCAGGGCGTAACCCGCGAGCAGGCGGCTGCGCAGGCGCGCAGGCTGTTGAGCGAAGAGCCGGCGGTGTTGATGATTGGTCCAGGCAGGCCGGGCGATAACTAGTTTGGAAACCGCAAGCAGCACAACGATCTCGAAAGCAGGAGCCACCGCAGCTCCATCGGTCGCCGTCGCGCTGGGTGCCGGCGGCGCACGCGGGTTGGCCCATATTCACGTCGTCGAGACACTCGACGAACTTGGCATCCGGCCGGTGGCAATCGCCGGGTCCTCTATCGGCTCGATCGTGGGCGCCGGCATGGCCGCAGGCATGACCGGCCGCGAGATGTGTGAATTTGTGCGTACAAACCTCGGCAATCGCGGCGAGGTCATGGCTCGCATATGGCGCTCGCGCCCGACCAGCCTGTCCGAAATGATGTCGGGCGGCTTGCGTGCTCAGCTGAACATCGAGCGTATCCTGAAGGCGTTCCTTCCGGAGGCCATTCCGACCACATTCGAAGCGCTTGAGATACCGCTGCAAGTCACCACGACAGACTATTTCGGACATGTGTCGACGGTATTCGATTCCGGTGAGCTTCTGCCTGCCGTCGCTGCCTCGGCGGCGATACCGGCTCTGTTCAAACCGGTTCAGAGGGATGGCCGCCTTCTGGTCGATGGCGGCATATGCAATCCTGTGCCGTTCGATCTTCTGGAGGGGAAGGCCGACATCGTCATCGCCGTCGATGTCGCAGGCGGACCCACCATCGGCAGCAAATCGGCACCGAGTGCGATCGACCTGATGTTCGGAACAAGCCAGCTCATGATGCAGGCAAACACGGCGTTGAAGCTCAAGATGCAGCGGCCCGACATTCTGTTGCGGCCGCCGGTTTCGCGCTTCAGGGTGCTCGATTTCCTGAAAGTCGATGCGGTGATGGCCGAGACCGCCTCCATCAAGGATGAGATGAAGCGCCAGCTCGAGCGCGCATTCGCCGGCGAAACGCTGCCGGTGCCGGAGATCGGTTAGTCAGTGAAACGTTGCGGCCTTTGCTGTCGAGAAGGGCGAATGCGATGAAGGTGGCGGACCGGGCAGAACATCGCCTGGGCCCGCGCCTTCGCTTGCCAGTTTCGCAACGACCCTGAACGCGACGATGATGGCGGCAATGCCGAACGGCACGGCGCCCAGGGCCCAGCCGGCGATGACGCCGAGCGCGCCGTAATACTGAGCGCCGAGCCATACGAAGGGAATGACGCCGAGCGTGGAACGCCCCCAGCTGAAGACTGTGGAGTAGGTGGCGTATCCGAGATTGTTGAAGGCGGCGTTGGCAACGAACAGGATGCCGTAAAAGACGAAGGAAGCGGCGGCGATCCGGCAGAAGAAGACCACGATGTCGCGCGCCTGGCCCTCGGCGTTGAACAGGCTTGCCAGCGGCTCTGCCGCGAGCGCCATCAGGGCCCAGACGATCAGCACATAGACAATGATGAAGATGTTGGAATCGCGCAGCGTGTCGCGGGCGCGGTCGTAGAGCTGCGCGCCGACATTCTGGCCTATGATCGGCCCGACGGCGCCCGACAGCGCAAACACGCCGGCGAATGCAACCGGTAAAATGCGGCCCACGATTGCCCAGCCAGCCACCGCCTGGTCGCCGTAGTCGGCGATCTGAACGGTTACGTAAGTGTTGCCGACCGGCGTCGCGACCTGCGTCATGATTGCTGGTACACCGACGGCGAAGAATGGCCGGACGGCTGCCGACAGTTCGGCGCCCGTCGGGATTTTCACCAGCCGGTGAACGTAATGCGCTCCATAGATGCCGACCGCCAGCAGCACGATGCGCGAGAGAACGGTGGCAATCGCTGCGCCATCCAGGCCAAGATCGAGCCCGAAAATCAGAATCGGGTCGAGAATCGCCGTGGCCATGCCGCCGATCAGCGTGACATACATGGCCCGCCGCGCGTCGCCGGCGGCGCGCAATATGCCGGTTGCACCCATGCCGATCGCGACGATCGGTGTCGAGGGCAGCACGATTTGCATGAATCGCGTCGAAAGTTCGAGCGTGCGTTCGCGCGCGCCGATCCAGTAGAGAAGATTTTCCAGAAACGGCCACGCGATCAGTGCGACCGCAAGCATGATGGCACCGAGGAAGATCATCGACGCGCCGCCGAGGCGCGCAGCCGTGTCGCGGTCGCCGCGCCCGAGCGCGCGCGACACCACCGCCGAGGTGGCGATGGTGAGGCCCAGCGCCGTTGAAATGGTGAAGAACATCAGAACGCTGGCAAATCCGATCGCCGCCGCGAGCTCTTCCACACCCAGCAACGCTATGTAAAACAGGTTCAACGCATCGACGATGAAGATGGCAAGCAGGCCGATTGAGCCGGTGGCCGTCATGACCACCACATGCCACATTGTTGAGCCGCTGGTGAACTTGGCGCCTTGGCCGGTGTCTGCTTCGCTCATCCGGTCTTGCGCCAGGCACACCGCTTCTGGCTATCGCATGCCAATATGTGCGCCCTCCCGGAAGAACTGTGCCAATAACACCGCAACCATTGCGTCGGACGGTGCTCGGCCATAGATGGACTGTTTATGCGCAAAAGCAACCGAAGATGAGTGCCGGAAAACCGATTATGCAAGCCGACAGCGACGCAAATCACCTCGTAGACCTGGTTGCCGCTCTGGTCGAGGCCGCGAAAGCAGCGGGTGCTGACGCCGCTGATGCCGTGGCGGTGCGCGGACGATCCACGTCCGTCTCTGTGCGCCTTGGCAAGGTGGAGGGAACGGAATCGTCTGAGAGCGACGACATTGCGTTGCGTGTTTTTCTCGGAAAACGAGCCGCAAGCGTATCCGGCAATGCTGCATCCGACCCGGCCGCCCTTGCGGAGCGCGCCGTTGCGATGGCGCGCGTCTCTCCGGAAGACCCTCACCAGGGGCTGGCCGATCCCGTGCGGCTGGCACGCACGCTAAAGGATCTGGATCTGCTGGATCGTACCGAGGTCTCCGCTGACGAAATGCGGGAGGCGGCGCTTGAGATGGAAGAAGCGGCGCTGTCGGTTGCAGGCGTGACCAATTCCGGCGGCAGCAGTGCCTCCTCGGGCCTCGGTGGGCTGGTACTGGCGACGTCCGACGGTTTTGTCGGCCAGTATGCCGGTTCGCGCTTTTCACGCGGCATCAGCGTCGTGGCCGGCGAGGGGACAGCGATGGAGCGCGATTACGAATTCTCCTCGCGGCCGCACTTTGCCGACCTCAGGAGCGCAGCCGAGATCGGGCGCGAGGCGGCAGAACGCACCGTGCGTAGGCTTGGCGCCCGCAAGGCGCGTACCGGGCCGGTCGCCGTGGTGTTCGATCCGCGCGTTGCGCGCGGTTTTGCCGGCCATATAGCCTCAGCCATCAACGGAGCGTCTGTCGCGCGCAAGACAAGTTTCCTGCGCGACATGATGGGCAAGCAGGTGGCCAGTACGGCAATTACGGTGACCGACGATCCTCTCAAGGTGAGGGGGCAGGCTTCGCGCCCCTTCGATGGCGAAGGCGTCGAAGGGGCGCCGCTGACGATGATCGATAGCGGTGTGCTTCATCACTGGTTCTTGTCGACGTCGGTAGCGCGCGAATTGGGGCTTGAGACCAACGGCCGCGGAGTGCGTTCGGGAACATCGGTCAATCCCGGCTCGACCAACTTCGCAATTGAGCCGGGTAGCGACGCGCCCGAAGAACTGATGAAGGGCATAAAGGAAGGATTCTACGTTACGGAGGTCTTTGGCCAGGGCGTCAACATGGTAACTGGCGACTATAGTCGCGGTGCCTCGGGCTTCTGGATCGAAAACGGTGTTCTGACTTACCCTGTGTCGGAAGTCACGATTGCTGGAAATCTGAAGGACATGTTTCTGCATGCCACGCCGGCCAGCGACATTGACCGGAACTTCGGCACCGCGGCACCGACAATTCTCATCGAAGGCATGACCCTTGCCGGCGCCTGACCGCGGCACAAGCCTGGACGATGAACTGGGATTGATCCGCTCGGCCGCGGCAGAAGCCGGACGCATCGCGCTCGGCTATTTTCGCAAAGATCCCGAAGTGTGGATGAAAGACGGCAAGTCGCCGGTGAGCGAAGCCGATTTCGCGGTGGATGCCTTTCTGCACGACGCATTGGGCAGCGCTCGACCTGAATATGGATGGCTGTCGGAAGAAACGGTTGACTCGCCTGACCGGCTCTCCGCGCGCAGGACATTTGTGGTCGACCCCATCGACGGCACGCGCGCATTTGTGGACGGCCGCGATATCTGGTGCGTGAGCATAGCGTTGGTGGAAGATGGCCGCCCCCTGTGCGGCGTGTTGAATTGCCCAGCCCGCGACGAGGCATATGAAGCAGCCGCGGGTGGACTCGCGAAAAAAAATGGTGCCGCAATTGCCGTGAAACAGCCGACCGGCACGCCGGTGGTCGCCGGGCCGCGCGTCTTCACCGATGCGCTGCGGAGCACCTATCGCGGCAAGCTCGCTTTCCACCCATACGTTCCCTCGCTCGCATACAGAGTGGCGATGCTGGCCGAAGGGGTGATCGATGGCACTTTTGTGAAGTCGAATTCTCACGACTGGGATCTTGCCGCCGCGGACCTGATCTTGCAGCAGGCGGGTGGCCAGGTGCTGGATGCGCGCGGTCGCCAGTTGAACTATGCTTCGCCTGACCCGGCGCTGGGAGTGCTCGCGGCAGGAAGCGGTTCGTTGCTTGATGCGATGGTAAAAACCATAGCTGAATACCGGGATTGAGCCGCCAAGGCGGTTTCATTACGGGCGAATTTGGTCTAGTGATCCGGCACCGTTGGGGCGGGCGGCGAAGAAAAAACAAACTGCCGCATTGTCAGGGCCATACTGATGTCCAAAGCTGAAACTACCGATCAAAAGCAGTTGCTTCACCTCGTATTAGGCGGCGAGTTGTCGTCGCTCAAAGGCGTTCAGTTTCGTGACCTGGATTCACTTGATATCGTCGGTGTTTTTCCCGATTACAAATCGGCGGAAGTTGCCTGGCGTGCCAAGGCGCAGGCCACAGTTGACAACGCTCATATGCGCTATTTCATCGTTCACCTGCATCGCCTTCTCGACCCCGAAACCGATTCCGGTCCGGCGGGCTAGTTCCGTGAGGCGTGCCGGAATGACCGGCAGGGGATCCGCGAAGGCGCCGCGACGGGAAGCCAGCGGATGAGTGACCGCTGGGCACGCGCGGTTCTGCGTTCATACCGCTGGGCAGGTGCGGCTGCCTATCCTTTTGTCGGTGGATACATGGCCTGGCGTGCCAGCCGTGGCGCAGAGGACGGGTCCCGCCGTCGAGAACGTTATGGCAGGACACACACCGAGCGCCCTTCGGGGCCTCTGATCTGGGTTCACGCGGTAAACGAAAGTGAGACGCTCGCTGTATCCGGCCTCATCGGACGCATCCTCGCGCTAGGCCTCGACATCGTGCTCACCACCGGCACGCTCGGCTCCGCACGCATTGCGCGGGAGCGCCTGGCGGATAGGGTCATCCATCAATACGCGCCTCTCGATATCAAGCCGGCGGTGAGCCGCTTCCTCGATCACTGGCGGCCTGATCTGGCCATTATTGCCGAGTCCGAAATCTGGCCCACGACCATTCTGGAACTGGGCGCGCGGCGGGTGCCGATGGTGCTCGTCAACGGCCGCATGTCGGACCGCGCCTACGAGAACTGGCGCAAGTGGCCGCTTCTGTCGGAGGCGCTGTTCGAGAATTTTTCGCTCGTGTCGGCGCAGTCCGATCGTGACGCCGAACGTTTCAGCGCGCTGGGCGCGCGCCCGGTTCTGGTCTCGGGAAGCCTGAAAACCGATATCGAACCACCGCCTTTTGACGAACTCGAGCTGCGACGCGTGCTTGGCCAGATCGGCAATCGGCGACGGTGGGCAGCAATTTGCACACATGCTGGCGAAGAGGTCGTTGCCGGAAATGTCCAGAAGCTGCTCTCAGGTCGCGTCAAGGATGTGCTGACCGTAATCATGCCGAGGGATGTCAGGCGTGGCGACGCAATCGAGGCGGATCTGACGGCTCTCGGTCTTAACGTCGCCAGACGCAGCCGGGGCGACAAAATCACGGAAAATACGCACATTCTGCTTTGCGACCGCGAAGAGACAGGGCTGAGCCTAAGGCTGGCGGACATCGTCTTTTTCGGCGGTTCGCTGTTTGGCGGGGGTGGTGAGAACCCGATCGATGCCGTCGCGCTGGGGGCTGCTGTGCTGTCGGGGCCGGACTATACCCGCTGCGCCGACATCTATGAGCCGCTGGTCGAAAAGGGCGGCGTGAGACTAATCAAGGAGAAGGAGATGCTTGCCGGTGCGGTGAATTACCTGATGCGCAACGACGATGCGCGCCATCGTATCATCGATTCCGGCACCAAGGCGCTGGAAACGATGCGCGGGGCGCTGGACGTTACCGTGCGCGGGCTCGAGCCATTCGTTCACCCGCTGGTCGTGAAGGCCAAGCTGGGAAGCGGTGCGGTTCATCGGCGTTGATTTTCGGGGAGGGAACGGCAGCCATGTCCGGCGGGGGGCACCGGTAGAATGGGGACCAGCGAGACGCCGCCGTTCTGGTGGCGCAAACCCGACTGGCGCGCATTGGTGCTTGCACCGGCAGCCGCGATCTACGCCAACGCGACGCGCATACGCCTTTCGCGGCCGCCGAGGGCGGTGGTCGATTTGCCGATATTGCGCATCGGCGATCTCGCCGTCGCAGTGCCGGGTAAGACGCAGGCGGCGATGGCGTTCGCGCGCTCTGCCATTATGTTGGGGCACAGGCCGGGCCTTATCTGCCCGGCGCCTTCGGGCTTCGGATCGCAGCCGCATCGGATCGACACTGAGCATGACAGCGCGCGCCATGTAGGCGAGGCCGCCATTGAGATGGCCGCGATTGCTCCCGTGGCGATCGGCGCGGACAGGGCCGCTGCTGCGCGCATGCTGGCCGCTGAGGGGTGCGATTTCCTCGTCGCCGTCGACGGGCTGAGCGCCTGGCCGCTGCGAACGAACTACACCGTTCTTGTGGTTGACGCCGCGCGCGGGCTTGGCAACGAGCGTGTAGTCCCCGCCGGCCCGTTGCGAGGCCGTCTGACCGACCACGTGCGCAGCGCCGATGCCGTGCTGCGCATTGGTTCGGGCTCTGGTGGAAACTCGGCGGTACGGGCTGCGGCGCGCGCTGCGCGCCCTGTCTACGAAGCACGCGTCGTCTACGGCAACGGGGCCAGCCTCGCAGGCAGAAAAGTCATCGCTTTCTCGTCGATCAAGGATCCGGAGACGTTTTTTCAGGCGCTGGCCGGTTTCGATGCCGACATTCTTGCCACTTATCTCCTGGCCGAGGGACATCTGCCGCTGCCGGATCAGGTCGTCGAAATGATCTCGTCCGCCGAACGCGACGACGCGTTGATCGTGACCACGCGCCGCGACATGATCCGCATCGAGGACGCGGGCATCATGCCCCAGGCCGCCAGTGGCAGGCTGGTGGCGCTGGATATGAGGGTCGAATTCGAAGTTGAAGAAAATGCGAGGACGGTGATCGACGAGACGATTGCTGAATGGCGGCAGGCCGGAGGAGCCTGACACGGGCAAGTGCAACTCAGGAAGTGGAGGTCTTGATGAGCCTTGAAACGAATGCGGGCACGGTGAAGACACCGTGGCATCTGTGGGGCGTTGGCGGCGTGTCGCTGTTGTGGAATGCGATGGGTGCTCTCGACTATCTGATGACCCAGACCCGGGCCGACTGGTACATGGCCGAATTCACGCCCGAACAGCTCGAATATTTCTATAACTTCCCCGTCTGGGCGGATGCAGGCTGGGCGCTCGGCGTTTGGGGTGCGTTTCTGGGCTCCGTCGCTCTGCTGCTGCGGCGCAGCTGGGCTGTTTGGCTTTTTGCACTGTCGATCGTCGGCCTGCTTGTCACGACGCTGTACAATTTCGTGCTGACGAACGGCGCGGAGCTGATGGGCGGCGGTGTCGCAGTGTGGGTTTTCAGCGGCCTGATCTGGGCGGTTACGATCGCGCTGTTTTTCTATTCCAGGCGCATGGCTTCGATCGGCGTCCTGCGCTGACGGCAGGCAGTCTATCTGCCGCGCTTGCGAAGCTGCGGGTTGTGTTCCATCTCGGCCCGCAGCGAAACCGCGGCATCGAGATAGGCTTCCTGGCGCGCCACGCTCCAATAACGCAATTCGTCGAGCGGGATGCTCTCGCTGGTTACCGCGCAGCGTACGAAGGCGCCGGGCGACACGACCTGAAAGTCACCATCGAGATATCTGATCCGGGCCTCGCGAGCACCGGGACCTTCAAAGCGGTTCATGGCCTGTCCACCACCAGTTGCGTCGGCACGGGTGTTTTTCGCTCAGCGGCGTTGTGCCGTTACCCGCCTTACCGCCACAGATCGCACTTTGCGTCAAGCGCAGCTAGCGCCGCCCGAAAAGCCGTTCAATGTCGCCGAGCTTGAGTTCGATATAGGTCGGCCTGCCGTGATTGCATGTCCCGGAGCCGGGTGTGGCTTCCATTTCGCGCAGCAGCGCGTTCATTTCGTCGGGCTTGAGTCGGCGCCCCGACCGAACCGAGCCATGGCAGGCCATGGTGGCGGCAACCTTGTTGAGCCGTTCGCGCAGTGTCTCGGCAGTGTCGTTATCGGCAATTTCGTCGGCGAGATCGCGGACCAGCCCGACAACGTCGGTATCGCCGAGCATTGCAGGCGTTTCGCGTACAGCCACCGCGCCGGGCCCGAACCGTTCGAGCCCGAGCCCGAGCCGAGCCAGCAGCGCCGCGTGCGCCGCCAGGCGGTCGGCGTCTTCTTCGGGCATGTCGATCACTTCGGGAATGAGCAGCATCTGCGCCGCTACGGGCCGGCTTTCGAGTCCACGTTTAAGCGCTTCATACACGAGCCGCTCATGCGCGGCATGCTGGTCGACGATGACCAATGAGTCCGCCGTCTGCGCAACGATGTAATTTTCATGGATCTGCGCCCGCGCCGCTCCGAGCGGCGCTTCGTTCAGCGCCGCAGCGTTTTCCGGCTCGGCAATTGGTGCGCTGAGCGTAGGCCCGGCATCGAACAGTGCCTGTCCGGCCTCCGCCAATCCGCGCGGAGGCGTGTAGGGTTGGCGCTGGATCGCGGAGGTGGATCGAGGCGAACCCTCGGCCCTGAACGCATCCATCATCGCGCTCGCTGCCGAAGTCGAGGCGCGAATGCCGCCGGCCGACAGCGTTTGGCGTATCGCGCCGACGATCAGCCCGCGTACCAGTCCCGGATCGCGGAATCTGACATCGGCCTTGGCCGGGTGCACATTGACGTCGACCAGCGCCGGGTCGAGCATGATGAAGAGTGCGGCAACCGCGTGCCGGTCGCGCGGCAGCACATCCATATATGCGCCGCGAATGGCACCGGTGAGCAGCTTGTCGCGCACGGGCCGGCCATTCACATAAAAATACTGCAGCATCGCATTGCCGCGTGAAAAGGACGGGATGGAGGCATAACCCGAAAGCGCCACGCCCTCCCGCTCTGTTTCTATGGACAGCGTGTTTTCCGCGAAGTCGCGACCCATCACCTGGGCGATGCGGCGCAGAAGCCCCTCGCCATCGGCGGGCACGGCGGGCAGCTCCAGCGTGTTGCGGTCGGCGCCTGTCAGCGTGAAGCGCACATGGGGGAAGGCGAGCGCCATGCGCTTCACCACCTCGGTGATGGCGGCGGTTTCCGCGCGCTCGCTCTTCATGAATTTGAGTCTCGCGGGTGTGGCGAAAAAGAGGTCGCGCACCTCCACGGTCGTGCCGCGATTGGCGGCGACGGGCTTCACAGCCGAGACGCGCCCGCCCTCGACGGAAATCTGCGCCGCGCTGTCGGCTCCCTCTTGTCGCGAGCGCAGCGAAAGCCGCGCCACCGAACCGATTGAGGGCAGCGCCTCGCCGCGAAAGCCGAGCGAGCGAATGTCGTGAATGTCGTCGGTGAGTTTCGACGTGCAATGGCGCGAAACGGCGAGCGGCAGCTCTTCCGGCGGCATACCGTCGCCATTGTCGGTGACGCGGATCAGCGAAAGTCCGCCGCCGGCGGTCGCCACCTCGACACGCGTCGCGCCCGCATCGAGCGCGTTTTCCACCAGCTCCTTCACCACGCTCGCGGGCCGCTCGATCACCTCGCCAGCGGCGATCTGGTTGATCACGGTATCGGTAAGCTGGCGGATGGTACGGGTGGCTGTGACCATGGGTGCGATTTTATTGGGATTCGGGGGTGGGGAGAAGGGAGGGCGGTGATGAAGGCTGCCTTCTTCTCACCTGTGAAGAGATCGTCGTCCAGCCGCCTCTCCGGTCGCCCGGCGATGAACGATTGAGATGGGGTGCAACCCAACCACGCGAACGCCATCCATCTCCATCCGTCACAATCCCATTCCAAAAAATCATTTTAAGCTTGAAGTAATTTGGCGTAGGATGCTGTATGCTCCGGTCAGGCTACGGGAGCGCGTGCGCCCCTGGAGGGTGTCAGGCAGGATTGTCTATTTGTCTTTTCGCATTTGCGCGGAGGTCGGGTAAGACCATCAGGCCGCACAATGCTCGAAAGAGCGCAATCGCATCAGGAAGGCATGAATGAACATGGAAGCACCGAAATCCGCGTCGAAATCGTCCAAATCGAATTTCGTGTGGGAGGATCCCTTTCTGCTTGAGGACCAGCTGACCGAAGAAGAGCGCATGATCCGCGACGCTGCGGCCGGATTTGCGCAGGACAGCCTTCTGCCCCGGATCGAGGACGCCTATCAGCAGGAAAAGACCGACCCGTCGATTTTCGCCGAAATGGGTGCGGCCGGCCTGCTCGGTGTAACGGTGCCTGAAGAATATGGCGGCGCGGGTGCCAGCTATGTGTCTTACGGGCTGGTCGCCCGCGAGGTCGAGCGGGTGGATTCGGGCTACCGTTCCATGATGAGCGTGCAGTCCTCGCTGGTGATGTATCCCATCCATGCCTATGGCACTGAGGACCAGCGCAAGAAATATCTGCCAAAGCTTGCAAGCGGCGAGTGGATCGGCTGCTTCGGTCTGACCGAGCCGGACGCCGGCTCCGACCCGGGCGGCATGAAGACCCGGGCTGAGAAAACCGAAGGCGGATACCGGCTGAACGGCTCTAAGATGTGGATCTCGAATTCGCCGATCGCCGACGTATTTGTGGTGTGGGCGAAATCAGCGGCACACGACAACCAGATCAGGGGATTTGTGCTCGAAAAGGGCATGAAGGGCCTTTCGGCGCCCAAGATCGAGGGCAAGCTGTCACTGCGCGCCTCCATCACCGGCGAGATCGTGATGGAAAATGTCGAGGTTGGCGAGGACGCGCTGCTTCCCAACGTATCAGGCCTCAAGGGTCCGTTCGGTTGCCTCAACCGCGCCCGTTACGGCATCTCCTGGGGTGCGATGGGCGCTGCGGAAGATTGCTGGCACCGGGCCCGCCAGTATGGGCTCGACCGCAAGCAGTTCGGCAAGCCGCTTGCCGCAACCCAGCTGTTCCAGAAGAAGCTTGCCGACATGCAGACGGAGATCGTGCTTGGCCTGCAGGGTTCGTTGCGCGTTGGCCGGCTCATGGACGAGGGCCGCATGGCCCCAGAGATGATCTCGATCGTCAAGCGCAACAACTGCGGCAAGGCGCTCGATATTGCCCGCGCCGCGCGCGACATGCATGGCGGCAACGGCATCCAGATCGGTTACCACGTGATGCGCCACGCGCAGAACCTGGAGACGGTGAACACCTATGAGGGCACGCATGACGTGCATGCCCTGATTCTGGGACGCGCCCAGACCGGCATCCAGGCGTTTTTCTGAGCATTGTTGTTGCGAGGCGGGAAGCCCGCCTCGCCGTGCGTTATGCAGCTGACTACAGCGGCTACTTGGTCGTCGCCTGGAATTTGCCCATCAGATACGGGCCGGAGAATACCGGCTCGTATTTCGGCGTTTCGCCGTCAGCAACGCATTGATCGAGCACCGCGATCTCAGCATCCCAGTTCGGCTGGTGGAAGAAGGCGAGCGACTGCCGCCGGTCCATGCCGCCCTGCTCTGGCGGCGGGTTGACGACGCGGTGCAGGGTCGAGACCCAGCGGTCGTTGGTCCACAGCGCCATCAGGTCGCCAATGTTGATCACGAAGGCCCCGGGGATCGGCGGCACCGGTGTCCATTCGCCGTCAGGTGTGACGATCTCCAGGCCGCGTGAGCCCGCCTGCGGCAGCAGAATGGTCAGGCTGCCATAGTCCGTGTGAGCCCCGGCGCGAAGCTGGCCGGGTTTCGGCGCATGCTGCTGTTCGGGATAGTTCAGTGCCCGCAACGCGCTTATCGGTGCATCGATAAACGGTTCGAAATAGTCGTCCGGCAGCTTCAATGCCGCCGCGAAGAGGCGCATGATGCGCCTCGCAAGGTCTTCCATCGCCGCATAATAGGCTGTCCAGGCGTCGCGAAACCCGTCTGGCGCTCCGGGCCAGATCGTCTCGGCATAACAAAAAGACAGCGCGTCCTTGTCGGTCATGCCGGCGGGCACTGCCTGCGGCCCGCCGTTGAAACTCTCCTTCAGGTCGGGCGGGCTGTCGGCCTCGCGCGACTTCGCCAGTGCCTCAAGTTCTGGACCCAGATAGCCATAGGGGTAGCCGGCATATGGCGCGGAGGCCTTCTTTTTCTCGGCCAGCGGTAACGAGAAGAAGTCGTGTGCTTTCTGCCAGACGGTGTCGATCACCGCCTGCGACACGCCATGGTTGGCGATTGCCAGAAAGCCGGTAGCGCGGCATATCGCATCGACCTCGGCGGCGAGCTGGGCACGTTCGTCCCCGTGCGCCTTCTCAAAACGGTCGAGATCGAATACGGGAAACTCTGAAGATGACATTGCATGCCTTTCGCCTGATTCATCGTTGGGCGATGGTAGAGCGCAGCCGGCGCGCAGCCAATCGCGAACCGGCATGAGATTGAGCGCCTGGCCGATCTGCCCCCGCGCGCGCAAGAGGATGACACAATGACAACAGGCTTTATCCAGCACCTGGATGCCGAACTGGAAGGCTTGAAGAAAGCCGGCCTGTATAAATCCGAGCGTGTGATCACCTCAATGCAATCGGCCGAGATCGAAACCGGCGGCGAGAAGGTGCTCAATTTCTGTGCCAACAACTATCTTGGTCTGGCTGACAATGCCGAACTGCGCGCCGCCGCCGGTGCGGCGCTTGACCGCTATGGCTACGGCATGGCGTCGGTGCGCTTCATCTGTGGTACGCAGGAAGAGCATAAATGGCTTGAGGAGCGCATCTCGAGCTTTCTCGGTATGGAAGACACGATCCTCTATTCCTCCTGTTTCGATGCCAATGCCGGCCTGTTCGAAACCTTGCTTGGACCGGAGGACGCCATCATCTCCGACGCTTTGAACCACGCCTCGATCATCGACGGTGTGAGGCTCTCCAAAGCGCGGCGCTACCGCTACGCCAACAACGATATGGCCGACCTGGAAGCAAAGCTGAAGGAGGCCGCAGACGCGCGCTTCCGGCTGATCGCGACCGACGGCGTGTTTTCCATGGACGGCATCATCGCCAATCTCGGCGGCGTCTGCGACCTCGCCGAGAAATACGATGCGATGGTCATGGTCGATGACAGCCATGCAGTCGGTTTCGTCGGCGCACATGGCCGCGGGTCTCCGGAGCATTGCGGCGTCGAGGGGCGCGTCGACCTGATTACCGGTACGTTGGGCAAGGCGCTCGGTGGCGCGTCGGGCGGTTACACTAGCGGTCGCAAGCAGGTTGTCGACTGGCTGCGCCAGCGCTCACGACCCTACCTCTTTTCCAATACGCTGATGCCGGCAATCGCGGCGGCGTCGATCAAGGTGTTCGACATCATAGATGGCGGCGATGCGCTACGCGCGAAGCTCTACGCGAATGCCGACCGCTTCCGTGCGTCGATGACCAAGGCAGGTTTCACGCTGGCCGGAGCCGGGCATCCCATCATTCCTGTGATGATCGGGGACGCCGCACTCGCCCAGCAGATGGCAGGCAAGCTGCTCGAACACGGAATCTATGTGATCGGCTTTTCCTTTCCCGTTGTGCCGCAAGGCCAGGCGCGCATCAGAACACAAATGTCGGCCGCTCATTCGCCTACAGATATTGATCGCGCCGTGGACGCATTCGCCGCAGTTGGACGTGAGTTGGGGATATTGGTTTAGCCGAGGGGTCCGCGCCCCGGTCGAAAGGCGCATCATGCGAATAGACAGCCCATGACTCCACACACGCACCGTACACCCCGTGAATATCTGCTCTCTCTGCTGCGAAGGCGCGAAAGGCGGATCAAACTATCAGGAATCATGAAAGGTGGCCTGGGTGCCATTGCCGGTGTTGCGATGGTTGGTGGATTGGCCAATGTAACCGGGTTGCCGCTGCTCTTGGCGCCATTTGCCGCCACGAGCGCGCTGCTCTTCGGCCAGCCTACAAGCCGTCTCGCACAACCCATCAACGTGATGGGTGGCTATCTGATCGCGACTATCGCCTGCGATGCGGCGTTTCTGCTGTTTCCGCACGCCTGGCTGGCTGCCGCGGTCGCCGTCGGGCTTGCAGTGATCATCATGCGCTGGGCGCGCGTCACCCATCCGCCGGCCTGCGCTATGCCGATTCTCGGCTACGAGACTTCGTTTCACGGACTGGAGCTGTTTTTCACCGTGTTTGTCGGGGCCGCCATTCTGGTGTTGCTGGCGCTGGTGATCCACCGGATTCCACCACGTCGGCGGTATCCACTTTAGACTAGCCAATCTGACTTCGGTTCAGCCGTTCGAGAGCTTCCAGCCCGGCTGCTGCCGCGCTGCGCTCCTTTGGCGCGAGGGCGCTGAGCAGACGGCTTTCGAATTCGCGCGCGACCGGAACCATTTCACGATAGACAGCGATCCCGGCTTTCGTCAACGACAGGTTTTCAATCCGCCGGTCGCCGCGATGCGTTTGCCGAACAAGCCAGCGCCGCTGTTCCAGCGACACCACGGCGCGGCTTACCTTGGTTTTGTGCATGGACGAATGTGCGCAGATATCGGTTGCGGTCATGGTGCCGTGCTGCCCAAGGGTTGCCAGCAGCCGCCATTCCGGCCGCGTGAGGCCGTAGCGCTCCTTGTAGACCCGCGAAAATCTACGACCAACGGCTTCCGCCAGCCGGTTGAGCCGGTAGGGGAGGAATGTCTCCAGGTCTAGAGCGTCTTCACTCACGGCGTTGCCTTGTTGATAGTTACAAAAGTGATTGTTACAAACGAAACAAAATTGGTCAATCCTCGACGGCATTGCCGTTCTCGGGAGGTAACAATGCCATATTCCTACGTGCCGGGTTTCGGCAACGACTTCGAAACCGAGAGCCTCCCTGGTGCTCTTCCCCAGGGACAGAACAGCCCGCAGAAGTGCAATTACGGCCTCTACGCCGAGCAGCTTTCCGGTTCTCCGTTTACAGCGCCTCGCGGCACCAACGAGCGCTCGTGGCTCTACCGTATGCGCCCCAGCGTGCGGCATACAAGGCGCTTTGCCCGTGAGGAACTGGATGGTTGGAAAACCGCGCCGCATATTGTCGATCATGGCCTTCCGCTTGGCCAGTATCGCTGGAATCCGGTGCCGCTGCCGAACGAGAGAACCGGATTTCTTGCCGGCATGCACACCGTTACCACGGCGGGCGACGCGCTCACCCAGGTCGGCATGGCCGCCCATGTCTACGCATTCAACGAAGACATGGTGGACGACTATTTCTTCAACGCCGACGGCGAACTGCTCATCGTACCGCAGCATGGCGGCGTGCGGTTCAAGACCGAGATGGGCGTGATGGAAGTTGTGCCTGGCGAGATTTGCGTCCTGCCTCGCGGCATGATCTTCAAGGTCGAACTGATGGAGCGGGACGGCGGGGGAGCGCGTGGCTACGTCTGTGAGAACTACGGCGCCAAATTCACGCTGCCGGACCGCGGGCCGATCGGCGCAAACTGTCTTGCCAATCCGCGCGACTTCAAAACGCCGGTGGCATGGTATGAGGATAAGGAAACGCCGTGCCGGCTGCATGTGAAATGGTGCGGCACGTTCCACGTCACCGAGATCGGCCACTCGCCGCTTGACGTGGTGGCATGGCATGGCAACTACGCGCCTTACAAATACGACCTGTCGACCTTTTCGCCGGTCGGCGCGATCCTGTTCGACCATCCCGACCCGTCGATCTTCACCGTGCTCACCGCCCCGTCGGGCGAAGAGGGGACGGCCAATATCGACTTCGTGATCTTCCCGCCACGCTGGATGGTGGCTGAACACACCTTCCGGCCGCCCTGGTACCACCGCAACATCATGAGTGAGTTCATGGGTCTCATCAAAGGTCAGTACGACGCCAAGGAAGAGGGCTTTGTGCCAGGTGGCATGAGCTTGCACAACATGATGCTACCGCACGGGCCGGATCATATGGGCTTCGAAAAGGCCTCCGAGACCGAGTTGAAGCCGGTGAAGCTGGACGACACGATGGCGTTCATGTTCGAGACCCGTTATCCCCAGCAGGTAACGGAATACGCCGCCAAGCTTGAGACCTTACAAGACAACTATGTCGATTGCTGGGATGGGCTGGAGCGCAAATTCGATGGCACGCCGGGCATCAAATGAGTTCAATCCGCAGCTGACGGCGCATGAAACGGAGTAATTTGCTTGAAACTTGCAACGCTGAAGAATGGCCAGCGGGACGGCCGATTGGTGGTGGTCTCACGCGATTTGACACGCTGCACCGATGCGTCCTTTCTGGTGCCGACAATGCAGGCGGCACTCGATGGCTGGGCGCGCTTTGCACCGCACCTGGAAGCACTCGCCGAGAGCCTCGAACACGGCTCGGTGCCTGTTGAGCGGTTCCACGAGCATGATGCGGCGTCGCCGCTGCCACGCGCGTACCAATGGGCGGATGGCTCGGCTTACGTCAATCACGTGGAACTGGTGCGAAAGGCGCGCGGTGCCGAAATGCCGGAGAGCTTCTGGACCGACCCCCTGATCTATCAGGGTGGCTCGGATGCTTTCCTTGGCCCCCGCGATCCGATCGAGCTTGCCGATGAGGCATGGGGCATCGACATGGAGGGCGAGGTTGCCGTCATCGTCGACGACGTGCCGATGGGCGCGACGCCGGACGATGCGCGCAATGCGATCCGGCTTGTCATGCTGGTCAACGACGTATCGTTGCGAGGCCTGATTCCCGGCGAACTCGCCAAGGGTTTCGGCTTCTTTCAGGGCAAACCATCGTCGGCATTCTCGCCGGTTGCGGTGACACCGGAAGAGCTTGGCGACGCGTGGGATGGCGGCAAAGTGAGCCTGCCGCTCAATGTCGATCTGAACAGCCAGCCCTTCGGCCGCGCCAATGCCGGCATCGACATGACTTTTGATTTTCCGACGCTGATTTCGCATGCCGCGAAAACACGGCCGCTGGGCGCCGGCGCGATCATCGGTTCCGGCACGGTGTCAAACAAGCTGGACGGCGGGCCGGGCAAACCGGTTGCCGAAGGCGGCGTCGGTTATTCCTGCATCGCCGAGATTCGCACTATTGAGACGATCGAAAACGGCAAGCCGTCCACGCCGTTCATGAAGTTCGGCGACACGGTGCGTATCGAGATGAAGGATGGCGACGGCCATTCGATCTTCGGCGCGATCGAGCAGACAGTAAAGAAATACGAGAAGGGCTGATATGGCGAAGCAATTTGCATCTGCCGGCGATCTCGCCGAAAAGAACGTCTCTTTCACCGAGGTCGGCAAGAATCTGTGGGCGTTTACCGCCGAAGGTGATCCCAACACAGGCGTTATCATCGGCGACGATGCGGTGATGATCGTGGACGCGCAGGCAACCCCGCGACTTGCCAACAAGGTGATCGAGAACATCCGCTCTGTCACCGACAAGCCGATCAAATATGTGACACTGACCCATTATCACGCCGTGCGCGTGCTTGGCGCGTCGGCCTATGGCGCGTCGGAGATCGTCATGTCGGAAAAGGCCCGCTCCATGGTGGCCGAACGCGGGCAGGAAGACTGGGATTCGGAGTTCGGCCGGTTTCCGCGCCTGTTTCAAGGGCATGAGTCGATCCCCGGCCTTACCTGGCCGTCGATGACCTTCAGCGACCGCATGTCTGTCTATCTCGGTAAACGCCGGGTCGATCTGATGTTCCTGGGTCGGGCGCACACCGCGGGCGACATTGTCGCCTTCGTTCCGGATGCAAACGTCATGTTCACCGGTGATATCGTCGAATATCACTCCGCCTGCTATTGCGGCGACGGCCATTTTCACGACTGGCCAGGCACCCTGGACCGCATCAGGACCTTGGATCTCGACGCGATAGCTCCCGGCCGTGGCGATGCGCTGGTCGGGCGCGAGCAGGTCGACGAAGCACTGGACAACACCGCCGATTTCATACGCTCGACATATCGCCCGGTAGCGCGCGTGGCGCTAGGTGGTGGCTCGCTCAAAGAAGCCTGGGACGCCTGCCGCGCCGAATGCGATCCCAAATTTGCCGACTATGCAATTTACGAGCATTGTCTGCCCTTCAATGTCGCCCGGGCCTATGATGAAGCGCTGGGCATCGACACGCCGCGCATCTGGACGGCGGAGCGTGACCGGGAGATGTGGGACGCGCTGCAGGGCTAGCCAATGGATTTCGGTAACATCTTCATCCTCGTGTCGGGCTTCTGGGGCTTGGCGATGATCGTCAACTTCGTTGATGCAATTCGCCTGTGTTATGCGGTCGAGCGGCGCTCCGGCATTTCGGGGAACCAGAAATGGGGTGTTCCGACCTACGCTAACCTGTGGGCCGTTGCGATGAACCGCGGCATCGCCCAGGACGCTGAAACCCAGGAATTGCGGCGCCAGATGAACCGACGGCTGCTGATCATAGCCGGCGGTTTCGTGGCGTTCGGGCTGTTCATCGTGCTCGCGGTGCCGAATCTGGGTGCCGCCTGATGCCACGCTACGCCTACCAGCCATTCCCCTACAAGACACCGCCCGAGCTGGCGGGTGCGGAAGGGCTGCGTCACCCCGTCGTTATTGTCGGTGCCGGGCCGGTGGGGCTTGCGGCGGCGATCGACTGTGCCCTGCATGGCGTTCGCTGCATCGTGCTGGACGACAACAATGTCGTCTCGCTCGGCAGCCGCGCAATCTGCTGGTCGAAGCGCACGCTGGAAATCTTCGATCGGCTGGGCGTTGGCGAGCGAATGGTGGATAAGGGAGTGACCTGGAAGGTCGGCCGCCTGTTTCACCGCGATCGTGAAGTCTGGAATTTCGACCTGCTGCCGGAAACAGGGCACAAGATGCCCGCCTTCATCAACCTGCAGCAATATTACGTCGAGCAATATCTGGTCGAACGCGCGGCGGATTTTCCCGAGTTGATCAAATTGCGCTGGAATAACAAGGTCACCGGGCTCGAACGGCGCGACGATGGCGTCGCGGTAGAGATTGAAACGCCGGACGGCCCCTACAGTCTTGAGGCTGACTGGCTGATCGCATGCGATGGCGCGCGTTCGCCGCTGCGCGCAATGATGGGGCTCGATTTTGAAGGCCGGATATTCGAGGAGCGCTTCCTCATCGCCGACGTGGAGATGAAGGCGGACTTTCCGCCCGAACGATGGTTCTGGTTCGAGCCGACATTTCATCCGGGTCAGTCGGCGCTGCTGCACAAGCAGCCGGATGGCATCTACCGAATCGACCTGCAGCTCGGTTGGGACGCCGACCCGGAGGAGGAAAAGAAGCCGGAAAACGTCATCCCGCGCATCGAAAAGGTGCTGGGCCATTCCGACTTCGAACTCGACTGGGTGTCGGTATATACCTTCCAGTGCCGGCGGCTGGCGCGGTTCGTTCATGGCCGCGTGGTCTTTGCCGGAGACAGTGCCCATATCGTTTCGCCCTTTGGCGCCCGCGGCGGCAATGGTGGCATCCAGGACACCGACAATCTGATCTGGAAGCTGGCTGCAATATTGCGCGGCCAAGCGCCTGAAAGCCTCATCGAAACATACGATGAGGAGCGCACCTACGGTTCGGACGAGAACATCGCCAATTCCGCCCGGGCAACCTCCTTCATGACGCCCAAGAGCGAAATGGAGAAGCTGTTCCGCGAAGCGGTCCTGGATCTGGCCGGCGAGCACGACTTCGCGCGCCGTCTTGTAAATTCGGGCCGGCTATCACGGCCTTGTTCGCTGGCCGGCATGCGGTTGCAGACCCCCGCGCGCGGCGGCGAGGGTCTCGAACCCGGAACAGCGATGCCAGACGCGCCGGTGGCCAATGGCGGGATGGGACAAGACTGGTTGCTCGCACATTGCGGCGGCGGCTTCGCGGTCATGGCCGTAGAGGCGGAAATTCCGAACGGCCTTCCAGCCGAACTCACCCGCATCGCGGTGACGGGCGACGCTGCACGCCGCGCCAACGATGGTTCGGTGCTGTTCGATGTTGAGGGATTGGTGGCAAGGCGATACGGCGCCGGCAATGTCTATCTTCTGCGGCCCGACCAGCATGTCGCTGCACGCTTCCGCGATCCAACCGGCGGCGAGATCGTTGCCGCGCTGGAACGTGCGACGGGGAGGGTGCAATGAGCACGCACGATATCGGCCGCGACCGGCTGGGTGCGGCAGGCGATGACTTCTACGCCGCGCTCATGGCTGCGCACGAAGGGCTGAGCTTTGAAGAAAGCGCGAAGCTGAATGCCCGGCTGGTGCTGTTGCTTGCCAACCAGGTAGGCGATCTTGAGCTCCTCAAAGAGGCACTCGCTGCTGCTGGAAAATAGGGTGCGTCCTCCATCCGGCCGAAAGACGCACCCAAGCAGTCTTATTCCGCGGCTTCGACCTTGATTACACCGCGTTTGATCTGATCCTGTTCGATTGACTCGAACAGCGCGCGGAAGTTGCCTTCGCCGAAGCCTTCGTCGCCTTTCCTCTGAATGAACTCGAAGAAGATCGGGCCGATGACGGTTTTGGAGAAAATCTGCAGCAGGATCTTGGTCATGCCGCCGTCGATCACGCCCTCGCCGTCGATGAGGATGCCATGCTTCTTCATCCGCTCCACCGGCTCGTCGTGGCCGTTCACGCGATCATACGACATCTCGTAATAGGTATCGGGCGGGCCGGGCATGAACTTGAGCTCGTTGGCTGCGAGCCTGTCGGTCGCATCATAGATTTCGTCGGTGCCGACTGCGATGTGCTGAATGCCTTCGCCTTTGTATTTGCGTAGATACTCCGCGATCTGGCTGGTGTCGTCTTTTGACTCGTTCAGGGGAATACGGATCTTTCCGCAGGGTGAAGTGATCGCGCGGCTGACAAGCCCGGTGATGCGTCCGTCGATGTCGAAGAAGTGGATTTGCTTGAACCCGAACAGGTCGCGGTAGAAATCCCACCACTTGTCCATGTTGCCGCGGAACACGTTGTGGGTCAGGTGGTCGAGATAGTAGAAGCCAACGCCTTCCGGTTTCGGGTTGCGCTCGCCGGTCCAGTTGAACTCCGCCTCATACGCGGAGCCCTTGTCGCCATAAGTCTCGATGAAATAGAGCAGCGAGCCCCCAATGCCGACAATGGCCGGAACGTCGAGCGCCTTGTCGTTGCCTTCATAGGGCGTCGCACCCTTGGACACCGCGTGGTCGAAAGCATGTTTGGCGTCGACTACGCGCCAGGCCATGGACGGCGCGCAGGGGCCGTGCTCATCTACGAACCGCATTGCATGCGAGCCGGGCTCGGCATTGATGACATAGTTGATGTCGCCTTGGCGCCAGACCGAAATGGCCTTCGACTTGTGCGTGGCCACTTTGGTGTAACCCATGCGGGTGAACAGTTCTTCGAGCTTCGCAGGCTCCGAATGTGCGAATTCCACGAACTCAAACCCGTCGGTTCCGGCGGGGTTTTCGCCGCTGATCTTGGCGGGCGGTGCGTCGTGCGGGAAAGGACCCATAGCTCTCCTCCAGGTTGGAACTTCAATTTCCTCAGCATACGCCCTTGCGTCCGCACGGAGTTTGCGTTCTGGTGCCTCTTTCGCTAGATTTTCGCACGCTTTGAGCGCAATTGGAGAGCAATGTATGGGTTCCGAGCAACTCGACGGCTTCGACCGCAAGATACTCGCGCTATTGCAGCAGGATGCGCGGCTGACCAATAATGAACTGTCGGCCAAGGTGAATCTGTCGCCATCGCAATGCTCGCGGCGACGGCAGCGACTGGAGGACGAAGGCTTTGTTCGTAGTTATCGCGCCGTTCTCGACCGCGAGCGACTGGGCTTCCCGCTGGTCAATATTATCACTGTCACGCTCTCCACCCACAATCGTGACAATGCCCGCCATTTCGCGCGGCTTCTGGAGCGCCTGCCGGAAGTTCAGGAAGCACACGCGCTCACCGGCGAGATGGACTATGTGCTCAAGGTTGTGACGCCCGACCTTCGTTCGCTGGCCGACTTCGTCAACGGGATATTGCTCCCGCACGACAGCGTTCAGCATGTGAAGACCGCGATCGTGCTCGAAACGCTGAAGGAGACGAGTGCGCTGCCACTTGAGACGTAGCGTGCCCGGCGGCGCTCTTTCTAGTTACATATTTTATCGGTTACATGATCGTGCCATAAGCCGCGCGAGCAAAGCGGCAGGAATCAGTTCGGGAGGACAATCATGAAATCGGTAACGAGACGCATCCTGATGGCGGGCATGATGGCCGCAGCGGGCTTGTTTGCTGGCCTGCAGGTCGCAGCGGCACAGGAAGTCACCCTGCGGCTGCATCAGTTTCTGCCGCCGCAGGCAAATGTGCCGGCTCACATACTCGATCCCTGGGCGGACCGGGTGGAAGCGGCATCCGACGGCCGCATCAAGATCGAGCGCTTTTCGGCCATGTCTCTTGGCGGCACGCCGCCGCAGCTCATCGATCAGGCAACGGACGGCGTTGTCGACCTCGTCTGGGCGCTGCCGGGCTATACGCCGGGACGGTTTCCGAGCACCGAGGTGTTTGAGCTGCCCTTCATGATGACCAACGCCGAGGCAACTTCTCGCGCCTATTGGGACATGTTCGAGAAACACATGAAGGACAACGAGTTCAAGGACCTTCATATCCTTGGTACGTGGGTCCACGGGCCCGGGGTTATTCACTCCAAGTCGCCGGTGGCAAGTCTCGACGATCTGAATGGCCTGAAGGTGCGTGCGCCCACGCGCGTCATCAATGCTCTGCTGAGCGAGCTTGGCGCGGCGCCGGTCGGCATGCCCGTGCCGCAGGTGACCGAGGCCCTTTCGAAGGGCGTCATCGAAGCGACCGTGATTCCCTGGGAAGTGACGCCCGCGCTCAAGGTCGCGGAGCTTGTTGGCAACCACACTACATTCGGCGGCGATCACGCGCTCTACACGACAACCTTCGTGCTGGCGATGAACAAGGACAGCTATGAGCGGCTTCCCGATGACCTGAAAAAGGTAATCGACGACAATTCGGGAGCTGAGCTCTCCGCCTGGGCCGGCAAGACGATGGAGGAATACGACGCGCCGGGCCTTGAGATCGCCCAGTCGCGCGGCAACAACATCATCGAGCTGAGCGCTGATGAGGCTGAGGCGTGGAAGGCTGCTGCGCAGCCTGTCATCGACAACTGGATAGCTGAAATGTCAGCCAAGGGTGTGGATGCCCAGGCGCTGATCGACGAAGCTCGGTCGCTGATCGACAAATACACCGCTATGCAGTGAGGGGCCGGACCCCTGATCGCCTTAATCGGTCGGGCCGCGGGGCCCGACCTTCCCGTCAGCATTGAAATTGGATTGTTATATACTATAACGAAATTGCGTGCCGTTGCTCTGGCAATGGCTTGCCGCTAGCGTGCAACACTATTCGGGGACTGACTGGGGAGAAAGATGAGCCTCGCAGCGATTATGCGAGAGTTGGCACGTGGCCTTGCTGTCTCCGGCGGCGTTGTGCTTACCGTGCTCACGATCCTAACCGTCATGAGCATCACCGGCCGGGCTTTGATCTGGGCCGGGCTTTCGCCCGTTCCGGGCGATTTCGAAATGGTTGAGGCGGGCGTCGCATTCGCGATCTTTTCGTTCCTGCCCTGGTGTCAGTTTGTACGTGGCCACGCCAGCGTTGACATATTCACGAATTTCCTGAGCGATGGCGCCAACCGCATCATCGACCTCGTCACCGAAATATTGATGACGGCGTTCATCGTCATTGTCGCCTGGCGGCTCTGGTACGGAATGCTGGACAAGATCCGCTACAACGAGACGACATTCATCCTGCAGTTTCCAGTATGGTGGGCCTATGCCGCATGTATGGTAGCGGCTGCGATAGGCGCGGTGATTTCACTCTATCTTTTATATGAACAAGCGCGCGCTACCTTAGCAGGCAGGCCGCTTTCCAGCCGCAACGGCGGGAGCGTACATTGAGCAATCTCGAGCTCGGCTTTCTATCGTTCCCGATTCTGATCCTTCTGATCTTCCTCAGGATTCCGATCGGCCTCGCCATGATGATCTGCGGCGCGGTCGGCAGCTACATCATTTTCGGATCTTGGAACCCGATACTCTCCAAGCTCAAGGGCGAGACCTATTCGACCTTTTCAAACTACTCCCTGTCGATCGTGCCGCTGTTTCTGCTGATGGGTCAGTTCGCGACCCTGGGTGGCATGTCCCGTTCGCTGTTTAAGGCCGCCGAAACCTGGCTGGGACACAGGAAGGGCGGCGTGGCCATGGCTGCGGTCGGCGCATGTGCCGGCTTCGGCGCGATCTGCGGCTCTTCGCTGGCAACCGCGGCAACGATGAGCCAGGTGGCTCTGCCGGAACTCAAGCGCTACGGCTATTCCGGGGCGCTGGCGACCGGCACGCTGGCCGCGGGTGGCACACTGGGCATTCTGATTCCGCCGTCGGTGATCCTCGTCATCTACGCAATTCTGACCGAGCAGAATATCGCGAAGCTGTTTGTCGCTGCCTTCATACCCGGCATTCTGGCCGCCATCGGCTACATGATCGCAATTGCGGTCTATGTACGGGTCAGCCCCGAATCGGCAGGCATGCGCGAGCGCGCGCCCTATGCCGAGCGGTTCGCGGCATTGCTGGATGTCTGGCCGGTGCTGCTGGTTTTTGTCACTGTTGTCGGCGGCATCTATCTCGGCTGGTTCACGCCGACCGAAGGCGCCGCGGTAGGCGCGGCGGGCACCGGCATCATCGCCCTCGCAAATGGCGGATTGACGCGCACGACGTTCGTTTCCTGCATTTTGTCGACGGCCAGCGCCACCGCGATGATTTTCTTCATCGTCTTTGGCGCGTCCATGTTCAACAGTTTCCTGGCGCTGTCGCAGCTGCCGCAGCAAGTGGCCGGGTTTGTCACCACTCAGGGCTTCAATGCCTGGATGGTGCTGATGTTGATCCTGATTTTCTACCTGATCTTCGGCTGCGTGATGGACTCGCTTTCGATGATTTTGCTCACCGTTCCGATCTTCTTCCCGATCGTTACGGCGCTGGATTTCGGCCTGTCGCCGGAAGAGTTTGCCATCTGGTTTGGCATTCTGGTTCTGATCGTGGTCGAGGTCGGCCTGATTACGCCGCCGGTCGGGATGAACCTCTTTGTCATCAACTCGATGGCCAGGGAGACGCCGATCCAGCACACCTATCGCGGTGTGCTGCCTTTTGTGGCAACCGACATCGTCCGCGTGATTATTCTGGCCGCATTCCCTGCGATCACGCTGTTTCTGATGCGCCTGCTTTATTGAAAGCGGGCAAGAGTGCTCAGCCCTTCTGGCTGGCCATCATATAGAGGTTCGTGCTGCGGGCCCCGGAGCGGCAATAGGCTAGGACCGGCCCTTCAAGTTCACTGAGCGCTGCGGCCATCTCGTCAACATTGGCTTGCGTGAGTTGGCCGCTTATGGCTGGCAGATAGCGGAAATTCACTCCTGCATCTTTTGCCGCCGACTCGACTTCGCCATGCGGAACCGCGCCGTCCTCATTGTCAGGCCGGTTGCAGATAATGCTGCGGAAGCCGGCCTGCTTGATTGCAGGCACGTCGGAAGCGCTGATCTGCGGCGACACGGAAAACCCGTCCGCAACTTGTCTGATTTCCATGATGTCCTCTTGTGCTTCGGTTGGCCGTCAGAGCTCGTTGACGGGTACCTTCAGAAAGGTTTTGCCATCCCGGTCCTTCGGCGGCAATCGCCCCGCGCGCATATTGACCTGAAGCGACGGAATAATCAGCTTTGGCATGGCGAGCGTGGCGTCACGTGCCTCGCGCACGGCAACGAATTCGTCTTCGGTAACGCCGCTATGTACATGGATGTTGTGCTCCCGCTCTTCCGCAACGGTCGTTTCCCATTTGATGTCGCGACCGTTGGGTCCGTAGTCGTGGCAGATGAAGAGCCGCATGTCGCCCGGCAGTTGGAGCACCCGCATTATGGAGCGGTAGAGCTGGCGCGCATCCCCGCCGGGGAAGTCGGCACGGGCCGAGCCGCCGTCGGGCATGAACAGCGTGTCTCCGACGAAGGCGGCATCGCCAATCACATGCGTCATGCAGGCCGGTGTATGCCCGGGCGTGTGCATGGCATAACCGGTCAGCGTGCCGATCCGGTAGCTGTCGCCATCTTTGAACAACCGGTCGAACTGCGATCCGTCGCGCTGGAACTCCGTGCCTTCATTGAAGATCTTGCCGAACGTGTCCTGCACGACGGTGATGTTTTCACCGATGCCGAGCTTGCCGCCGATCACCTGCTGGATGTAGGGCGCGGCCGACAAATGGTCAGCGTGTACATGCGTTTCGATGATCCACTCTGCCTTCCATCCATTCGAGCGGATATGCTCGATGATCCTGTCGGCGCCGTCATAGGTGATGCGCCCGGCGGCGTAGTCGATGTCCATGACGGAATCGATGACGGCACAGGCATCCGACGCCGGGTCTTTGACGATATAGGAGACCGTATTCGTGGCGGCATCGAAGAATGCGACGACGTGCGGTTTCACGCTCAGATCGGGCTCGAATGGCAGTGAGCTCGTCATACCTGCACTCCTAACGTTATTGCGTCAGCCCACAGGCGCGTTTGCGGGCGTCATCCTGGATTGCACCATCCGCGCCACGATCATGCCTGCGATCATAGCAGCGAGGAAAATCACTGTCTCTGCATGGAGAAGTCCGAGTGCCGGCACCGCGCCGCCCGGACAAAAGCCGACGATACCCCAACCGATCCCGAATACTGCGGCGCCGCCAAGCAGCGTGCCGTCGATATCCTTGCGCGTCGGCAGTGAGAAACTGCTCTCCAGGACGGGCCTCGAACGGGTACCGAAGATGATACGGAATCCCACGAAAGCAACGATGACCGCGCCGCCCATGACGAAGGCCAGCGAAGGATCCCAGGTGCCGGCAATGTCGAAGAAGTTGATCACCTTGGCCGGGTTGATCATGCCCGAAACAGCGATGCCGACGCCGAACACCCCGCCGATGAGGAATGCGGAAAGAAGTTTCTTCATCACTCAGGCTCCCAGAACGTGGCGGGTGATATAGACGGTGATCGCGGCGGTGATCATGAAGGTAATCACGGCGACAATGGAACGCGCCGAAAGCCGGGAGATACCGCAAACGCCGTGGCCGCTCGGGCATCCATTGCCGTAGGTGACGCCGATTCCGACGATAATCCCGCCGATGATCAGCGCCGGCGTTGAGACCGGTACCGCAAAGGGTATCTCGCTCCCGCCGGCCAAGAGCAGCAGCGGCGACAGCGCGGCGCCGGCCAGAAATGCCAGCCGCCATTGCCAGCCATCCGCAACTGGCGGCAGTACGCCGCGCACGATTCCGGTCAGGCCGGCAATGCGCCCGTGCAGGCCCATCAGCAATACGGCCGACAGTCCGATCAGCGCACCGCCGAACAGAGAGAGCCAGGGCGTGAATTCTGTGGTTGCGTCCATGATGAGCCCGTTCGGTTGCAGTTGTGCCTAAATATGATCATATATGCATGTGTGCAAGAGGATCGATGCGTGCCCGACCCGGACGAACTCGCAAAATCGGCAGAGGAAGCGGCAGAACTGCTGGCTGCGATAGCCAACAAAAACAGGCTCATGATCCTGTGCAATTTGCTGCATGGCGAAATGGCTGTGCTGCCGCTCGCAGGTGCGGTGGGCATGAGCCAGTCGGCGCTGTCGCAGCAGCTGGCGAAGTTGAGGGCGCTCAGGCTGGTAGCGACCCGCCGCGATGGGCGCACCATCTACTACAGCGTAGCGTCCGAAAATGTCTCGCGCGTCCTGACGCTCTTGCACGAGCTGTTTTGCGCCCCGGCCGAAACGCTGGAGGCGACTCGCCAGGCGGAGCTCGCCTGATCAGCTGAACAGGCCGCTCCGCTCGGCGAGCCGCTGCAGATGATGGTCATGATCGCCGAAGGTGAGGTCGATCGCCGTCATGCGCTTGAAATAGTGTCCGATGGCATATTCCATCGTCATGCCGACGCCGCCATGCAGCTGAATGGCGTTTTCGCCAGCCAGCTTTCCCGCGCGGCCGATCTCGGCCTTGGCGGCGTTCATTGCCCGGCCGCGCTCGTCCTCGTCGTCGCTGTCGGCCATCATCGTGGCATAAAGCGTAATGGAACGCGCCTGCTCCAGCGCCACGAAAATATCGACCGCCTTGTGTTGCAGAACCTGAAATGCGCCGATGGGAACCCCGAACTGTTTGCGCACCTTGAGATATTCGAGCGTCAGCGAATGGAGCTTCTCCATAACGCCGATAGCCTCAGCGCTTAGCGCCGCGATTGCTTCGTCCGCTACCCGGCGAACGACGGAGAGTCCGCCGGCGGGATCGCCGATGACGCCAGCAGGCGGCACTCTCACCCCGCTGAGCGAGATCTCGGCTGCGCGTGTGCCGTCCTGATTCGCGTAGCCGCGCCGGGATAGTCCCTCAGCTTTCGCATCGACCATGAAAACGCCGATGCCGTTCATGTCACACGTGTCGCCGCCCGTCCGCGCGGTCACAAAGATGCGGTCTGCCGTGTCGCCGCCAAGCACCACGCTTTTCTGGCCGGACAGCACCCAGCCGTCGCCGTCTCTCTTCGCGATCGTCTCGACATGGTTGAGGTCGTAGCGCGAATTGCGCTCTGTGTGGGCAACGGCGAGCTTGATTTCGCCACTCGCCACTTGCGGCACGCATTCCGCCCGTTGCTCCGCTGACGCCCCGTGCCGCAGCACGCCGCCACCCAGTACTACGGTGGCGAAATACGGCTCAAGCACCAGCGCGCGGCCAAGGGCTTCCATTACAATCATGGTCTCGACCGGCGAGCCGCCAAGCCCGCCGTCTTCCTCCGCGAAGGGAAGCGCCATCAGCCCCATTTCGGCATAGGAGTTCCACATTTCGCCGCTCCAGCCGTCGGGCTGGGCCATGATCTTCCTGCGTTTTTCGAAATCGTATTTGTCGGCCAGCAGCCGATCGAGCGAATCCTTGAGGATCGACTGTTCTTCGCTGAGGTCAAAATCCATGGTCTGTCCCGAAAATCCTCATCGGCCGGGCCTCAAAGCCCCAGCACCGCCTTGGCAATGATGTTCTTCTGAATTTCGTTCGATCCGCCATAGATGGAGACCTTGCGATAGTTGAAGTAGCCGGGTGCTGCGGTGCCCGCATAGTCCGGCTCGATCGGCGGTTCGTTCGAACCCTCGATGTCCTCGTGATAGGGCAGGGCGTGCGGACCCATCACCTGCATTAGAAGATGCGTGATGCCCTGCTGGATTTCCGATCCCTTGATCTTCAGGATCGAGGACGCCGGATCGGGCCTACCGGTGTTGCCGCGCTTGGCGTCGGCAGCCACGACACGCAGCTGCGTAAGCTCCAGTGCCTTGAGATCGATCTCGATCGACGACAGTTTTTCACGGAACCGCGGGTCCTCAATGAGTGGCCGGCCGCCCGACATCTCCTTGGCCGCGAGTTCGCGAACCCGCGCGATGCGCTGCTTTGACATGCCGACGCGCGCAATGTTGGTGCGCTCGTTGCCGAGCAGGAACTTGGCGTAGTCCCAGCCCTTGTTCTCCTCGCCGACGAGATTTTCGGCCGGAACATTCACGTCGGTGAAGAACACCTCGTTGACCTCGCGTCCGCCGTCGATGGTCACGATCGGGCGCACTTCGATGCCGGGTGTATTCATGTCGATCAGCAGAAAAGAGATGCCTTCCTGTTTTTTTGCCTCCGTGTCGGTGCGTACGAGGCAGAATATCCAGTCGGCATACTGGGCGAGCGTCGTCCAGGTTTTTTGGCCGTTGACGATGTAGTGGTCGCCATCGCGAACCGCCCGTGTCTTCAGCGATGCAAGGTCGGAACCGGCACCCGGCTCCGAGAAACCCTGGCACCACCAGTCGTCCAGATTGGCGATGCGCGGCAGGAAGCGCTTCTTCTGCTCTTCATTGCCGAAGGTGTAGATCACCGGGCCGACCATGTTCACGCCGAAAGGCAGCGGCGAGGGGGCCGGGTAACGCTGCAGCTCCTCCAGGAAGATGTACTGACGCATCGGATCCCACCCCGTACCGCCATATTCCTGCGGCCAGTGCGGAACCGCCCATCCTTTGTCATTGAGAATGCGCGTCCATTCCACCATGTCCTTTTTGTCGAGATGCTCGCCCTCGCTCATCTTGGCGCGCGTTTCTTCAGGAACGTTTTCAGCGAAGAAGGCCCGGACCTCGTCACGGAATGCCAGTTCCTCGGGCGTGAAGCGCAGTTCCATCGAAACCTCCCTCCGTCAGTTGATCTCGAACAGGCCGGCAGCACCCATGCCGCCGCCAACGCACATGGTGACCACTGCATATTTCACGCCCCGGCGCTTGCCTTCGATGAGCGCGTGACCCGCAAGCCGGGAGCCGCTCATGCCATAGGGGTGGCCGAGCGCGATCGCGCCGCCGTTCACATTGAGTTTTTCGGGGTCGATGCCGAGCTTGTCGCGGCAATAAAGCACCTGGACCGCAAAAGCCTCGTTGAGTTCCCACAAGCCGATATCGTCGACCTTGAGGCCGTGCCGTTCCAGCAGGCGCGGAACGGCGAAAACCGGCCCTATGCCCATTTCGTCCGGCTCGCAGCCGGCGACCGCGAAACCGCGGAAAACACCGAGCGGTTCAAGGCCGCGTCTTTCGGCCTCTGTGGTGTTCATCATCACGTTGGCCGATGCGCCGTCGGACAATTGGCTCGCATTACCCGCCGTGATGCAGCCGCCTTCGCGCACCGGCTTCAAACCGGCAAGCCCTTCGGCCGTCGTGTCCGGGCGCGGGCCCTCGTCATGCGAAAGCGTCAGTTCCTTGTGGCTGACCTCTTTCGTTTCCTTGTCGATAACCGCCATGCGCACGGCTATCGGCGCGATCTCGGCATCAAAGCGGCCTGCCTCACGTGCTGCCGCCACGCGGCGCTGACATTGGAGGCCATATTCGTCCTGCCGTTCGCGGCTGATGCCGTAACGTTTGGCAACGATCTCGGCGGTGTCGATCATCGGCAGATAGACTTCCGGCTTCATGTCCATCAGCTTTTCATCGACCAGACGGTAGGTGTTGTATTTGTCGTTTTGCACCAGGCTGATCGATTCCAGGCCACCGGCAATGCCCGCAGTCATCCCGTCGTTGCGGATCGCGTTGGCGATCACCGCCATCGACTGCAGGCCGGACGAGCACTGACGGTCGATGGTCGTGCCGGCTACGGTTACGGGCAGCCCGGCAGTGATAAGCGCGCGCCGCGCCACATTGAGCCCGGTTGCGCCTTCCTGCATCGCGCAGCCCATCACCACGTCTTCGATCTCGCCGCCTTCGAGGCCGGAACGTTCCAATGCCGCCGCGATCGCGTGGCCGCCCAGGGTAGCGCCGGGCGTGTCGTTGAGGGCGCCGCGATAGGCCTTCCCGACGGGCGTGCGGGCAGTGGAAACGATAACCGCCTCGGTCATGGTAATCTCCTCGTGTTTAACGAAGCCATGGCGGCTCTGCGCCGGTCAGGCCTGTCCTGCTTGAGTTCGAGTTTCGAATGGTTGCCGGCTGGCCAGCGCGGCAGCGCACCGGTCGACCTGAACATGCCGACGAAGCTGGTCTTGCGACCAACAACCGGTGTTTCGCTGTTGTCCCGCTCGGCTGCCACCCGGTCCACGATATCGTGAACTGGATAGACATCGGGCTTTGCGTCCGGGGCAAGTCCCGGTGGATAGATGCCTTTCCAGGGGGCGTTGGCGAGGTCCATCAGCCTATGCGGGACGTGCCGAAAAGCTGCCGCCGGTCGCTGCCAGCTGTTTGATCGAAGCAGCCGGCTTGAAGACCTCGTTGCCGGTCTTGCCGTACCAGTATTCGAGCCGCTCCACGATTTTCGGCAGCCCCACGAGGTCGGCCCAGAACATCGGGCCACCCTTGCCGATCGGAAAACCGTAGCCGTTGGTCCATACGATATCGATGTCGGATGGACGTTGTGCGATCTTCTCTTCGAGAATTTTCGCGCCCTCGTTCACCATCGGATAAAGCGAGCGCTCGATGATTTCCTCGGCTGAAATGGCGCGTCGGTTGATGCCCGCCTCTTTCGCCTTCTCCTCGATCAAGGCGTTGACCTCAGGGTCGGGTTTCGGTTTCCGGGAGCCGTCCTCATAGAGGTAGAAGCCCTTGCCGGTCTTCTGGCCGAAGCGGCCCAACTCGCACAGCGCATCGCCGATGACCGCCGTCTTGCCCAGCGATTTGCGGTTGCGCCAGCCAATGTCGAGCCCGGCGAGATCGCCCATCTGGAATGGACCCATCGGCCAGCCGAAATCGAGAAATGCCTTGTCGATCTCTTCCGGAGTTGCTCCCTCCAGAAGCAGCGCCTCGCCTTCCGAAGACCGTGCCGAAAGCATGCGGTTGCCGACGAAGCCGTGGCACACGCCAACCACGACGGGCACCTTGCGCATGCGCCGCCCGGCCTCAAGCGCGGTCGCGAGAACATCGGGTGCGGTCTTGTCGCCGCGCACGATTTCCAGAAGCCGCATCACATTGGCCGGCGAGAAGAAATGCATGCCGACCACGTCCTGCGGGCGGCTTGTTGAGGCGGCGATTTCGTTGACGTCGAGATAGGACGTATTGCTGGCGAGAACGGCGCCGGGTTTGGCGACGGCGTCGAGCTTCCCGAACACTTCCTTCTTGATCGGCATTTCTTCGAACACCGCTTCGATGATGAGGTCGCAATCTGCGAGGTCGCCATAGTCGGTCGTGCCGGCAATACGGCCGAGCCTGGCGTCTTTCTCCCCGACGCTGATCGAGCCGCGCTCGACTGAAACGGAATAGTTTTTGGCGATCGTGCCAAGTCCGCGCTCCAGCGCTTCGTCTGTCATTTCAAGAATTGTAACCGGTACTCCGCCATTCGCCAGCGACATCGCGATGCCGCCACCCATTGTGCCGGCGCCGATGACGCCGGCCCGTTTGATCTGCCGCGGCTGCACATCCTTGCCGACGCCGGCAACCTTGGCTGCCTCGCGTTCGGCGAAGAAGAGGTGGCGCTGGGCGCGCGACTGGTCGCCCTGTACTAGGTGAATGAAGGCGTCGCGTTCGGCCTTGAGCGCCGCGTCGAAATCCATCTCGATTGCGTTGCGCACGGCTGCCGCCGCCATCACCGGCGCTTCCAGACCGCGCGCCTTGCGCGTCACTTCCTTGATCAGCCCTTCGAAACCTTCGGTGTTGGCGCGTGTCTCGGCGAGTTTTTCGTCGCGGTCGCGCACCCGTACCAGCGGCGCGTGCTCTGCGAGCTTGGCCTTCGCGAACAAAACGGCGTCCTCGCCGAGATCGCCTTCGGCGATCGCGTCGACCAAGCCTGCCTTGGCCGCATCGGCGGCGCCGATCGGGTTGCCCGACACGATCATCTTCAGCGCTTTTTCGGGGCCGACAATGCGCGGCAGCCGTGCCGTGCCGCCGGAACCCGGCAGCAGGCCGAGCTTCACTTCCGGCAGGCCAAGTTTCGCCGACGGCACTGCGACCCTGAAATGACAGGCGAGCGCAAGCTCCAGCCCGCCTCCGAATGCGGTGCCGTGAATGGCGGCAACGACCGGCTTCGGCATATCTTCAAGCAAGGCACACAAGTCCGGCAGGTTGGGCCGCTTCATTGCGTTTTCCGTTCCGAACTCGGTGATGTCCGCGCCGGCGATGAAGGTGCGCCCGGCGCAGGCGATAACGATCGCCTTCACGCCGTTGTCTGTGCCGAGCGTCTCCAGCGCGGCATAAAGCGGTTCGCGCAGGCGAAAGCTGAGCGCGTTGACTGGCGGATTGTCCAGCGTGATGACCGCGATGTCGCCTTCGCGCCGCGTCGTGACGATGTTGCTCATTCTTTCTCCTGTTACGGTGCCAGCGACGGCATCAATGCTGCAAGAAATTCCGGATAAGGGCGGCGGTCGCCGCCGGCTGTTCAATACAGGGCAGGTGGCCGGCATCTTGTACGATTTCGAAGCGCGCACCCTCGACAAGATTGGCTGTCGAGCGCACGAGATCAGGCGGAGTCGACCCGTCCTGGTCGCCGACGATGCAAAGGACGGGTATCTTCAGAGCGCGTGTGGATTCCGTCAGATCGGCATCGCGCAGCGCTGCACAGGTGCCGGCATAACCGTCGACCGTGGTGCGTTCCAGCATCGCGGTGTAGCCAATGAAATCCGCATTGGCGGGATCGCGAAACGCGGGGGTGAACCAGCGCTCCAGTATCTGTCCCGATATCGAGGCGATGCCGCTTTTGACGACGGCATCGATGCGTGCATTCCACAATTCGTCGGAGCCGATCTTGTGCGCCGTGTCGCAAAGCACCAGCCGCTCCACCAGTTCCGGCCGAAGCGCGGCGAGGCCCTGTGCGATCAGACCGCCGACCGAGAGGCCGACGATGGAAGCGCTTTTGAGGCCGAGATGGTCGATGAGGGCGGAAAGATCGCCGACATGATCTGTCAGCGCGTAAGGAGCCGGCGTTGCTTCGGAGAGCCCATGCCCGCGCTTGTCGTAAAGCACAAGCCGGTAGTCTCGCTCCAATTCCGATGCCACCGCATCCCAGATACGGAAATCCGTGCCGAGCGAATTCGAAAACACGATTGCCGGTCGATCCGGCGCACCACGCACTGTGTGGTGAATCACGACGCCGTTTACACGGGCGAAACGCATGCGCTCTCCTCCCAAAGCCGACATACTACCGAGTATGTTGCAATCGCTCGGTGGGGTCAATCTCTCTGCGTCGGTTCGCATTGTCCACTCGCCGATCCGCATTGATCGTTATGCGCAAGCGTATATAACGGAACCGATTTGTTATTGTTGGTACACCCTGTGAGCCAAGTGCGAAACCGTATAGGTGCGGCCCTGTTGGCATTTGGTCTGCTCCTCTGCGCGGTCGGGCTGCCGCGCGCGGCTGACGCCGAGGAGCGGTTGCTGGTATTTGCCGCTTCGAGCCTGAAGGATGCTCTGGATGAAGTGTCCCGCGCCTACCAAACGACGACCGGCCGGCACGTGGTTGTGTCATACGCCGGCAGCTCGGCGCTTGCCCGGCAGATCGACCAGGGCGCACCCGCCGACATCTTTATCTCCGCCGATGCCGACTGGATGAACTGGCTGTCGGAACGCGGGCTGGTCGATTTGAAAAGCAAAACCGTGTTGTTCGGCAACCGGCTAGTTCTTGTGGCGGCTTCCGGCTCCGAACTCACGGCGAATATAGCGCCCGGCTTCGGTCTTTCGGCGCTTCTTGGCGATGGCCGGCTGGCGGTCGCCAACACCGATGCAGTGCCCGCCGGACGGTATGCCAGGGCAGCGCTGGAATCGCTCGGCGTCTGGAATGCAGTGTCGGGCAAGCTGGCGCAGGCGGAGAATGTGCGCGCAGCCCTTGCGCTTGTCTCGACTGGTGAGGCGCCGTTCGGAATCGTCTACCAAACGGATGCGAATGCGGACACAAATGTCCGCACCATCGATGTGTTTCCGGAGGTTTTGCATCCGCGGATCGTTTATCCTGCGGCGGTTCTTTCCGGCTCGAAAGTTCCCGGTGCGGACGCCTTTATCTCGTTTCTCCGCGGCGTTGCCGCGCGCGCGATCTTCCAGGCTCACGGCTTTCAAATATTGGCGAACCAAAATGGCTGAGGAGAGCCCATGACAGACTGGATTGGTCTTGGCCCGGACGAATGGAGCGCAGTAAAACTGTCGCTGCGTATCGCATTCTGGGCCACGCTAGCCAGCCTGCCATTCGGCATTCTGGTCGCGCTGGTGCTGGCGCGGGGCCGCTTTCCGGGCCGCATCCTGCTCGACGGTCTGGTGCACCTGCCGCTGATCATGCCTCCCGTGGTGACGGGCTATCTCCTGCTTCTGAGCTTCGGCGCCAAAGGCCCCGCGGGCGTGTTCTTCGCTGATTATCTGGGCATCACCTTCTCATTCCGCTGGACAGGCGCGGCACTCGCCTGCGCGGTGATGGGCTTTCCTCTGATGGTTCGCGCCATTCGGCTTTCGCTGGAAGCTGTCGACCGGAAACTTGAGGCCGCAGCCTCAACGCTCGGCGCGAGCCGCATCTGGGTGTTCGCAACCGTCACCTTGCCGCTCGCGCTGCCTGGCATTCTTGCCGGCATGATCCTCGCATTCGCCAAGGCGATGGGCGAGTTCGGCGCCACGATCACCTTCGTCTCCAACATTCCCGGCGAAACGCAAACCCTGCCCACCGCTATATACACTTTCCTGCAGGTGCCGGGCGGCGAGAGCGCGGCAATCCGGCTGACCGTCATTTCCATTGCCATTTCCATGGCAGCACTCATCGGCTCTGAATTGCTGGCACGCCGCCTCGCACGCCGCATGGAAGGCGCGTGATGCTAAGCGTTGATGTCACGCGTCGCGTCGGCGACTTCACGTTGCAAGCGGCATTTGAGACCGCAGGCAGGTTGACGGCACTTTTCGGTGCCTCGGGTTCCGGCAAAACCACGCTCGTCAATCTCATCGCCGGACTGGTCCGGCCTGACAGCGGTCGCATTACCGTTGATGGTCGGACGCTGACCGACACCAGCAGCCGCATTGTGCTGCCAGCGTCCAGAAGGCGCATTGGTTACGTGTTCCAGGACGCGCGGCTCTTCCCGCATCTGACCGTTGCACAAAACCTGCGCTATGGTCGCTTTTTTGCACCGCGTGGCGAACGTTATGCCGAATTCGATACGGTGGTCGAACTTCTTGGCATTGGCCCGCTGCTTGGCCGACGGCCGGAGCGGCTGTCAGGCGGTGAAAAGCAGCGTGTCGCCATCGGTCGCGCATTGCTCGCAAGCCCGCGCCTCATCCTGATGGACGAGCCGCTCGCCTCGCTCGATGAAGCGCGCAAGAGCGAAATACTGCCCTATGTCGAGCGGCTGCGCGACGAGGCCGCCATCCCCATCGTTTACGTCAGTCACTCGGTTGCGGAGGTTTCCCGGCTAGCAACCGATGTCGTTGTCATGCGCGAGGGCGAGGTAGCCGCGGCGGGACCGGCATCGGCCATTCTCTCGCGGCTCGACCTTCTTCCGGCGGACGAGATGGGCGAAGGCGGCGCGGTGCTCGATATGCGCGTTTCGGGTCATGATCAGGTGTTTGGCGTGTCGCGCCTGCGCTCCGCCGTCGGCGAGATTCTCGTGCCCAGAATAGCGGCGAACCTGGGCACGACAATCCGGGTGAGGCTGCGCGCGCGCGATGTGATGGTGGCGACGGAAAAGCCCGTTGGCTTGAGCGCGCAGAACGTGCTCGCCGGCACGCTGGCGGAGCTGGAGCCGGTCACTGACAATCTGTTCGATGCCCGCGTCGACTGCGCCGGCGAGATCATCGTTGCACGCATAACGAAACTCTCCGCGGTGCGGCTGCAGCTGGAGCTCGGGCAGCGCGTCTTTGTTGTTGTGAAGACAGTCAGCGTCGGCCCGACCGGTTCGACAGCGGCCGGCAGCTGAAGGAGGTCCTGCGATTCCCGTACTCAGACTGCGCATCGACTTCGAGGGCGGCGGCCGCGTTGGACCGGGTAAGGTCGCGCTTCTGGAAAAGATCGCGGAAACCGGATCGATCTCGTCAGGAGCGCGCGCGATGGGCATGTCTTACAGGCGCGCCTGGGATCTGGTTGACGAGACGAGCCACCTGCTCGGCACGCCGGTTGTGGAAACGAGGGCCGGCGGGGCCCAGGGCGGCGGCGCGCAGCTGACGGATGCGGGCAAAAGGCTGCTCCTGCGATTCCGGGCAATTGAACGGGCTGCCGCAAAAGCCGCACAGGAACATATCGACGCGATGCTCGATGTGTCGGAAAGCGCTAACTCATAGCCTCGAGGTCGGCGCGCACCTCATCCGCCGTGCCGAACTTCAGAAGCGCCTCCACTTCCGCTTCGGTCTGAGCCCAGGCCGGCAAAGCGGCAGCAAGCCGTTCGCGTCCGGCATCGGTAAGCAGGAGCAGCCGCGAGCGACGGTCTTTCGGGTCGGAAGTGCTGTTCACAAGTCCGCGGCGTTCGAGGACTTTGAGGTTGGCTGTGAGCGTGGTGCGGTCGAGCGCAAGCAGGCTTGCGACCTCCTTCATGCGCGGCGGTGCCGGTCTGTTGAGCGACATGAGTAGCGAAAACTGCTGGTTGGTGAGGCCGAACGGTTTGAGCGCTTCGTCAAACCTGCGTGCCAGCGCCCGGGCGGTTCTCTGGACATGCAGGCACATACAGGTGTCGCGCACATGAAGGGTGGTGGCGAAACTGGGCTCGGTCTGCTTTGACATGAAAATCAGACTATGTTGGTATCAACCTAATTGTCCAGAACGGGATGTCGTAGCGCTGGGCTGCCATGCGTCCTTGACGGGAGAGATGGCCAAACCGCTTGGAGGAGCACATGGCTGAAAAGGTACTGGTTCTGGTCGGCACGAAGAAAGGTCTCTTCATCGCCGAAAGCGATGGCGCGCGCAAAAACTGGGCGCTGCGCGGGCCGTATTGCGAGCACTGGCCGATCAACCATGCAATCGCCGACCCCGAGTCCGGCACGATCTATGCCGGCGGTGGCTCCGAGTGGTTCGGCCCTGCGGTGTGGAAGTCTGACGATCTGGGCGAGACCTGGACGCATTCCAGCGATGGCCTCGCCTATGAGGAAGGCAAAGAGCCGGTCAGTCAGGTCTGGAGCCTGGCACGGCGCAATGGCACGCTCTATGCCGGCGTACAGCCGGCTGGCCTGTTTTCCTCAGCCGATGGCGGCAACAGCTGGTTGCATATGGACGGGTTGCAAAAGCACCCGACGCGCCCGGACTGGAATCCCGGCGGTGCCGGCTTGATCCTGCACTCGCTGGTGCCCGATCAGGAGGACGAAGGACGCATCTGGGTCGGCATTTCTGCCGCGGGTGTGTTCGGCACCGAAGATGGTGGCAAGACCTGGGAAACCCGCAATAACGGCACCCGCGCCGACTTCCTGCCCGAAGACCAGCGCTACCCGGATTTCGGCCAGTGTGTGCACAATGTCGTCAAAGCCCCGGGCATGAAGGACCGCCTCTATCAGCAGAACCACTGCGGCATGTATCGCTCCGACGATGCCGGCAGGAGCTGGGTCAGCATCGAGGACGGGCTGCCCTCTACCTTCGGCTTTCCCGCCGCAGCGCATCCGCGCGATCCCGACACGCTCTTCCTTCTGCCGCTCAATGGTGACTCCAAGGGCCGCTACATGCCGGACGCGGCGGCAGCCGTTTACCGCACGCGCGATGCGGGCGAGACCTGGGAAGATCTGCGTAACGGGCTACCACAGGAGAATGCGTATTTCGGCGTGCTGCGACAGGCGATGGCGACCGACAGCCTCGACAAGGCCGGCGTCTATTTCGGCACCGGCGGCGGGGCGCTTTTCGCCAGCAATGACGAGGGCGACAGCTGGACCGCGATTGCCGACCATCTGCCGGCCATCCACTCTGTGGAAACTGCGGTCGTTCGGACCTAGTGTCGCGCCATGGACCAGCGAGCAGATACCACAATGAAGGCCAACGCCGGCGAGGTGAATGTCACGCTCGCCGCTCCGCTGGCCGACTTGTTCCCCGGCGCGCCGCGCCGCACCAGCGTCATCGCCGGCAATGTCGACCACATGGTTGATGCGCTGGACGAGAAATGGCCCGGCATGCGCGACCGCATCTGCGATACCACGCCGAAAATCCGCAAGCACATGAACATCTTCGTGGAGGGCGAGCGCGCCACGCTGGAAACGCCGCTCGCGCCAGGTGCGGACGTTTACGTGCTGACCGCAATCAGTGGCGGGTGAGGGGCTACCAAGCGTTATCGCAGCTCATGATGTGTCGGGCGCGGGACACGGGTTCAGCCAGGCGAACGCCGCGAGCATGGACAAGGCAGTCGCGACATCGTTGGTGGCTGGCATCCCGCCGGACAGTGCCGGATGTGTCTCAGCGTTGCGCTCGCCACAGGCCGCGAGCTTTCTCGCCTGTCTTTCAATCTGCCGGGCCAGTGACCGAAGGCCGGCGGCCAGCCGCATAGCGTCGGCCGAACGCCCGCACGCCGGTTCGACCGGCATCGATGCGAACTCACAATCCGGGCCGCCGACGACGAAGTCCCGCGCCACGGCCTCGGCACGGCGCAGAACCCACAGGACGAACCCGCGCACGGCAGGCGAACGATTGGCTGCAAGCTCGGCCAGGCCGGCCAGCGCGCCAAGCAGGGTAGCGATGCGCATCAGCGCCGCCCGTTCCTCCTCGATCGCCCGTTTCCAATCCACAGCTGCCGCTCCTTCCGCATGGCGGACCCATTGTGGAGAAGGTTCGGGAAGCGTGGATAAAGAGGCAGTCGCCAGTGGGTAGTTTGCAGTCGGGACAGAGGGCTGATCGATGTGGCGTCAAGAATTTGTCCCCGTTGCAGCAACAACACGTCAGCCTTCCCGGAAGGGCAAAGCCTGTCCATTATCCAATCCAGAGTATCTTCTCCCTCGACAGCCGACCGGCGATTTACCAATTCTTATAGGTAGCCGCGGCGCCGCAAGTCCTGTCTATCCGCAACTGATTCCTGATAGCTCGCCGTCCGGATTCGTGCATATTCTTGAGGATTCCATTGTTTGGCGAGCTCAAGTGTATGCAGCAAGGTGAAGTCCGTGTAAGGGAGCCAGATGCGGTAAGCAAAAAAATACACTACCGTCAGAGCATGAATTACTATGGCATATACGCCAACAGCCGGGCTCCAGAAGGGAAAAGATGGTCTCTGAATCATATCATATGCAATAAAAAATACAGTGAGCATATAGCCAAGTAGCAAAGGAACTATAACAACTATTAATATTAAAATAAGGGCTATTGTGGCAATCCTAGAAGTAGTTCGCTTTGGAAGTAGATGAATTGCGTTGAAGGGCATGTACAGTCCAGCCTGTTCGCTTGGGAAATGCCGAATCAAATATGGTGTATGAAGTTCTTCTGGGTATATCTTTGAAATAAGAAATTTTCTAATCTCATTAATTAGGAAGTGATTCCGATCCCAAATGGCGATCAGCATAAGAGAAATTGTGACATATAATAAAAGGATTTCCGTAACTCCAGGAGCAGCTTTGATCGAGAAGCCGAGTATAGTGAATTCCAGATTTATCGAAACGTACTGAGCGACTAAGAAGATGTATATCGCAAATGTAATACGTGCGCTCTTATTGATCCGATCAAAAACTCTGTCGCTAGCGCTGGTGAAATCGATTAAAGTTTTTTCGGTTAAGAATAGGTCGCCTTCAACTGGTTCATAGTAATCAAGATCATTCTTAATTAGGCCAGCAGTGCTAACATAGACGATCGGAAATAGGCGCTTATTGCGTTTGTACTCACGCCATCTGAATGCGGTCAGCACAAACGGCCGCCTGATATGATGCGTTAGCTTCGACCAGATGTTCGATAACATCGGCTTGGTTCCATCTCGGAATAACTGATCAAACTATATTGGATCAGCCGCCTCTTCTCACAGTTCCCAGATACCATCTTTGAGTTGAAAGCAACAGATGATGAGTATTCCCCCGCAACCTGTGAAACCAGGTTCGCGGCGCTCTCACCGCCGCCCTGTTCGGCTGACACTCACGCGTTCCTTCTCTTCCCCTCCAGCAGATCGAGTACCGCACGGGCGGCATCGAGCACATTGGTGCCGGGGCCGAAAACGGCGGACACGCCATTTTCGAGCAGGAACTGGTAGTCTTGCCTGGGCACCACGCCGCCGACCACGACGATGATGTCCTCGCCGCCCTGCGTCTTGAGTGCCTCGATCAGCTTCGGGGCCAGCGTCTTGTGACCCGCGGCAAGCGAGGACATGCCCACCACATGCACCTTGCGCTCGACCGCCATCTTCGCGGCTTCGTCCGGGGTCTGGAACAGCGGTCCGGCGAGCACGTCGAAACCGATATCGCCGAAGGCCGACGCGATGATCTTGGCGCCGCGATCGTGCCCGTCCTGTCCGAGCTTGGCGACCATGATCCTGGGTGTGACGCCGGAGGAGGTGGCATGCGTTTTGAAGCGCTCGACGAGCGTCTTGTATTCCGGCTCGTCGCGATAGGCGGGGCCATATATGTCGTGCACGACCTCGGGTTCTGCGGCGTGGTCGCCGAACGCCCGGCGCATCGCCTCGGTTATCTCGCCGACTGAAGCGCGGGCCCGTGCCGCCTCGACTGCTGCGGCCAGCAGGTTGCCCTCGCCGGTGCGCGCAACCCGAGCCAGCTCTTCAAGTGCGCTTTCAAGCTGCTTCGGGTCGCGCTGACGCCTGATGCGGTCGAGCCGTTTGATTTGCGCTTCGCGCACGGCCTTGTTGTCGATGGTCAGGATCTCGAACTTGTCGTCATTGTCCGGCCGGTATTTGTTGACGCCGACGATCACCTCGTCGCCGCGGTCGACCGCCGCCTGTTTGCGCGTCGCCGCTTCTTCGATCAGCCGCTTGGGATATCCGTCATTGACCGCCTTTGTCATGCCGCCCATGGCCTCGATCTCTTCCATGAGCGCCCAGGCTTTTTCGGCCAGTTCGTTGGTGAGGCTCTCTACATAATACGAGCCGGCCAGCGGATCGACGACCTTGGTCACGCCGGTCTCGTGCTGCAGGATGAGTTGCGTGTTGCGCGCAATGCGGGCGGAAAACTCCGTCGGCAGCGCGATGGCCTCATCGAACGAATTGGTGTGCAGTGACTGGGTCCCGCCGAGGGCCGCGCTCATCGCCTCGAATGCGGTGCGCACGACGTTGTTGTAGGCATCCTGCTCCTGCAGCGACACGCCTGACGTCTGGCAATGCGTGCGAAGCATGGAGGATGACGGCTTCTTCGGGTTGAACTCTGCCATGATCCGCGACCACAGAAGGCGCGCCGCGCGCAGCTTCGCCGCTTCCATGAAGAAATTCATGCCGATGCAGAAGAAAAAGGAGAGCCGCCCGGCAAAGGCATCGACGTCGAGCCCGCGTGCGATCGCCGCGCGCACATATTCGCGCCCGTCAGCGAGCGTGAAGGCAAGCTCCTGCACCAGCGTCGCACCCGCCTCCTGCATGTGATAGCCGGAGATCGAGATCGAGTTGAACTTGGGCATGTTTTCGGCCGTATAGGCGATGATGTCCGATACGATCCGCATTGAGGGTTCGGGCGGGTAGATATAGGTGTTGCGGACCATGAACTCCTTCAGGATGTCGTTCTGAATGGTGCCTGAAAGCTCCGCTGTGTCGCAGCCCTGTTCCTGGCCGGCGACGATGAAGGATGCCAGGATCGGGATCACCGCGCCATTCATGGTCATGGAGACCGACATTTCCTTGAGCGGGATGCCGTCGAACAGTATTTTCATGTCCTCGACGCTGTCGATCGCAACACCGGCCTTGCCGACATCGCCCTCCACGCGCGGATGGTCGCTGTCATAGCCGCGATGCGTGGCGAGGTCGAAGGCGACCGACAGGCCTTTCTGACCGCCGGCCAGCGCCTTGCGGTAGAACGCGTTACTCTCCTCAGCGGTTGAGAACCCGGCATACTGGCGGATCGTCCACGGCCGCCCTGCATACATCGTCGCGCGCGGCCCGCGCAGATAGGGGTTGATGCCCGGCAGCGAACCGAGATGGCCGATGCCGTCGAGATCGGCCTCGGTATAGAGCGGCTTGACCGGGATACCCTCGGGCGTCTGCCAGACAAGCGTGTCCGGGTCGCCTTTGACTTCCTTTTCGGCAAGCGCGCGCCATGCTTCGAGTTCGGGTTTTCGGTCCATGTAGCGCCTCACATTAGATGCAGCGAGTATGCTGCGTCGCAAGATGTCATATCACCCCGGCGCATCGATGGAATAGTTCATCCGCAGGAGACCGGCTGCACACCAACTGTGCGCGCGCGGAGCAAGGCGGCAGTGCGGGACCCCGGCACGAGCCGGACGCAGAAGCCGTTGGCTGCCGTTGCGTTCAGTGAGCGTGCGTCTCTCCGCATGCCTTGCAGTAGGCCTCGTGTACGGGGCCGCGGCCGAGATGGTGCCGAAAGCTCTTCATTTCCGCGAAATACGGAATGGGTGCGCGCACCGGCCGCTCTGCCTTGTTGTCGAAATCGTCGAACAGGGTTTGCAACGTGACGACAACGCGCTCTGCGTCGTTCCAGTCACGATATTCGCCGAGGTCGAGCTTATAGGCCGCCTGAAGGTAATCCATGCCCTGTTCCCACAGCGGCTTGGCCTTGTCGGTAACGTATTGCAGATAGTCGCGCATAACGCGCACGTCGTCCTTGGTCGAGATGGGGCCATGGCCTGCGACCACGGTCTCGACATCCATCTCCAGCACCATGTCGCACACGTCGATCCATCGTTTGATCGGGCCGTACCATGCGATCGGCGTTCCTTCGGTGAAGAGAATGTCGCCTGTATAGATAACCTTGTCGTCCGGCACATAGATGAGGGCGTCGCCAAGCGAATGCGACGGGCCGACCTCGATCAGCTGGACCTTTTTCGACCCCACCATGATGTCGAGCGTGCCGGAAAAGGTCTCGGTCGGCGGCGTCAGTTCGATGCCGGAAAAGTCGAACGGACGGAAACACTCGCGCATGAACACGCCCGAGCTGCCGAACTGTTCCGCATTGAGGCAGATATTGTGAATCACCTTCGGATCGAAGCGCGCGAAATCGGCAACGGTGCCTTCGGTTCCGATAATGCGGGCGCCTTCCACAAGCTGGTTGCCGAAGGTGTGGTCGCCGTCGGCGTGGGTGTTGACCAGGGTGCCGATCTTGCGGGCCGCGGGAATGGAATCGCGGTATGCCTTCAGCATTTCGGCGGTGAGGTTGAGGTCGAAGAGCGTGTCCACGAGCAGCGATGCGTCGCCGTCGACGATAATGCCGGAATTCGACCAGCCCCAGCTGCCATCGGGCAGAAGATAGGCGTAGCAACCGTTGCCGAGGTCGTGGATGCCTTTTGTGAATTGCCATTTCGCCATGGTTGTTCTCCCCAGTGCTAGACGAGCGCCGTGGCAAGCCACGGAAACAGAAATACGAGAATGAGGACGAGGAGCATCATCAGCGCGAAGGGCGCGGCGCCGATGAAAATCTCGCCAAGCGTGACATTGCTGTCGGGCCCGAGTGTGGCTTTGATCACATAGACCGCAATGCCGAAGGGCGGCGTCAGCAGGCCGATTTCGACGGCGATGACGACGAGGACGCCGAGCCAGATCAGGTCGACCTGCGCAGCCGTGAGGATCGGCAGGGCGATCGGCAACGTCAGCAGCATGATCGACGCTGAATCGAGAATTGTTCCGAGCAGCATGATCACCAGCATCAAAAGCAGGATTATGCCCGTCGGCCCTAGGCCCGAATCGGCAACCCAGCCGCCGAGCACACCCGGCATGCCCGACATGGAAAGCATGCGCGAATAGAGACTGGCGCCGATGATCAGGAAGCAGATCGAGGCAGTCGTGTGTCCGGTTTGCACAAGCACCTGCCAGAAGCTTGCCCAACTGAGCCGTCGCTTGGCGAGCGAAATCACCAGTGCGCCAAGGGCGCCGGCTGCACCGGCTTCGGTGGGCGTGAAGACGCCGCCATAGATGCCGCCAAGCACCAGTGCGATCAGAAGCACGATTGGAAATATCTTCACCAGCATCTCGCCGGCGCTCATGTCGGCGGGCTCCTCGACGGCCTGCGCGCTGCCGCCCACAAAGCCGTGCGCGAACCGCGCCAGCGCCAGGATGCCGACGCAGTAGACGACCGAAAGCAGCACGCCTGGTATCACGCCGGCAATGAACAGCGAGCCCACCGACTGCTCTGTCAAAACGCCATAGAGAATGAACAACAGGCTCGGCGGAATCAGCATGCCGAGCACCGACGATCCGGCGACGACGCCGACGGAAAAGCGGCCGGTATAGCCATGGCGCATCATCTCCGGCACGGCCACCTTGGTGAACACCGCCGCCGAAGCGATCGAAATGCCGGTAATCGCGGCAAAAACCGCGTTGGCTGCCACGGTGGCGATCCCCAGACCGCCGAGCACCTTGCGGAAGATCTGCGCCGCAACCTCGAATGTGTCGCGTCCGATCCCGGCGACCGCGACAAGGAGACCCATGAACACGAACAGGGGCACCACACCGAACAGATAGTCCGAGATGCTGTCCTTGAAGGCCAGCACCATCACGTTGGAGGCGATCTGGAAATTGTCGCGCAGCATCCAGACGCCGACAAAGGACAGTAGCATCAGCGCGATCGCCACATGCATGCCGGCATAGATCAGCACCAGCATGGCGCCGATCGACGCTATGGCGATTTCGAGGCCGCTCATGACTTGCCCGCTATGGCAGAACGTACATGTGCAAAGGCATCAATCAGGAATTGCAGCGATGTCGCGACAATGCCAGCCAGCATCAGCGCGAAGAGCGGCCATTGCGGTACCGTGAAGAAGCCAGGATTGCCCATGAAATGACGCTCGGGCGAAAGCCACGCCTGTTCCACGCTTGGCCAGAAGCGCCACGCAATCACCGCCAGCAATACCGCGCCGACCAGATGGAACAGCGCCAGCAGGGCGGAGCGAAGCGCCGGCGATCTGCGTTCGAGGACGTTGAGCAGCACCTCGGAGCGGGTCATCGAGCCGGATTTGAGCGTGTGAGCCAGTTGCAGGAACACGATCCCGACAATCGAGAAGGCAACCAGCTCGGCAACGCCGGCAATCGGTGCGTTGAACGCCGTGCGTCCGAATATGTCGGCGTTGATCAGCAGCATGAGGCCGATGATCCAGACCGTGCCGAGTGCGTTCATTGCGCCGATAACCCGGTCGAACAGACCATCGCGCGCCTTCGCGGTGTCATCGTCAGGGAGAATGGGGTCACCCGTCATCCCGTCGGTCCTTCTGCGGTTACACCGGTAAGGTACCCGGCACCCGTGTGGGTGCCGGGTCTGGGAGGACTATTCGGCGAGGTAGTCGCGCACGAAGCTGAAGCCTTCCGCTGCCAGATTGTCGCGATAAGCTTCGAGTACCTGGCGTGCGGGTTCACCGCGCGCTTCCGCCGCGGCAATCCAGGCCGAAGACGGGTTGGGCAGGTTGTTGATCCAGGTTTCGCGCTCTGCGGCGTCAAACTCGACCAGCTTGCCGCCGCCTTCGATCAATGCCGCCTTGGCGGATTCGTATCGTGCTTCCTGTTCATCGAAATAGGCCGTCGTGTACGCGGCTGCTGCGGTGCGGAACGCTGCTTTCGTTTCGTCGGAGAACGTGTCCCACACCGGTTTCGACACACCCATCCCGCCGATATACATTGCGCCGAAATTGACGAGGTTGAAGTTCGGCGCGACCTCGTGAAGCTTGGCCGGAACATTTGCGGTCATCCAGCCGATATTGCCGTCGTAAACGCCCGTCTTGATATCATTGTAGAATGTCACGTAGCTGCCCTGCACGCCGACGGCGCCCGTGCTGGCGAGCCAACCGAGATTGGGCCCGGCGCCGCCGATCTTCACGCCTTCGAGGTCGGCGATGGTCTTGAGTTCTTTGGTTGCAGCGATGTTGTAGTCGTCAATCGCAATGCCACCGCCGATGTAAACGACGCCGGTCGCCTCTTCGAGCTGTGCTAGTGCGCCCTCTGTTTCGGCAAGCGCCTTCTCAACGGCCGCAGTAACGCCTCGCGCGTCGGCAGGGCCGAATGGCATGGCATAGGTGAGGTTCAGAAGCCCCATCGCCGCGGGATTGAAGACGCCGCTCATCTGGCCGACATCCATAATGCCCGTCTGGAACGCTTCCACCTCCGAGCCGAGCTTGACGATCGTTCCGCCATAGCCCTCGGTCCAGTTGATCTTGACGTTCCCGGTCTTCGCGAGTTCCGCGTCGACGGTGGGAATGAAAGTCTCTTTCAGGTGTTTGACCCACAGGAAAACTTCCGGGTGTCCCGTCGCCGCCGTCAGGTTGATCGTTTCCTGCGCCAGTCCGGGGACGCCGCCCAGCCCGAATGCGATAGCGGCCACGCCGCCCAACATAGCTTTGCGATACATGCCAATCCTCCCTTGTCGAATGCGGCTTAATCCCAGCCTCCACACTCGTGACAGGAAGGCTAACGGTAATTGAACAAGTTGACAAGAAATTTGATATAGCGTTCAATTTCGATGCTGCGGGACGGTGATTGAGATCGTGCGGCACCCGCGGGGAAACATGGCAAAAGCAAACAAAACCAAGTCGGATCAGAATGTTGTCGCGGTCGAAGCAACGCAACGCAACGCGACGCTGACCCGCTCGCGTATCCTCCAGGCGGCTGAGGCCGAGTTTGCCGATCACGGCTTCGACGGTGTTTCTGTGCGCCGGATCGCGCAGACCGCCGATGTGCCGGTTGCACTTATCAACTACCATTTTGGCGGCAAGGAAGGTCTCTACAGGGCGATCTTCGAAATGCGCGCGCCGATGATCACCGATCAGCGCATTGCCGGTCTGCGATTCGCCGAAATGGAGCCGGACCCGGCGCGCAAGGTGGAGCTGATCGTCAAGGCGGTGCTGGTGCCCAACCTGCACATGCGCAGCACCGAAAAGAGCTCGAGCTATGCGCGCATCCTGGCGCGCGAGGTGTCGGACCCGAAGTCGCATCGGCGCGGGGTCATTCAGGAGTTTTTCGATCCCATCGCCCACAAGGTCATGGAGGCGATGCAAAAGGCTATGCCCGACCGGTCCATCGAGGAGATCAACTGGGGTTATCAGGCGATGCTCGGCGTCATGGTCTACACGATGGCCGATACCGGTCGCATCAGCCGGCTGTCGGGCGGCCGCTGCGATCCGGAGGATGAAATGGCGACTGCAACCTATCTGGTGGCGATGATGACGGCGGCGCTGCTCCACGGCAGGCCGCATTCCGCCGCCGCGCAACACAAGGCATAGCGTTCAAGGGAGGAGAGCGATGAAGCTCGTCACGTATGAGATGAAGGGCAAGCCGCGGGCAGGCGCGCTGGTCGATGGCGACCGCAAGATCGTTGACCTCGCCGAGGCGCACAAGGATGTTTTCGGCAAGGCATATCCTGCTTTTGCTTCGGTTCAGGAGATGATCGAGGGCGGCGACGAAGCGCTCGATCGGGCATATGAGACCGTGAAAAAGGGCGGGAAGAGCGCCTTCGCGAAAGAGGACGTCAGGCTGCTGGCACCGGTCCCGGTGCCGATCCAGATGCGGGATTGTCTGTGCTTCGAAACGCATCTGAAGCAGGCTTTCGATGCTGCGCGGCGCGTGCGCGCCAACGCCACGCCCGACCCCGAGGCGGCGCTGAAGGAGTTCGAGCGGACGGGCCAGTTGGCGATTCCCAAGACGTTCTACGAGCAGCCGATCTACTATAAGGCCAACCGTTTCTCGGTCATCGGAACCGGTACAGACGTCTACTGGCCGACCTATTCCAAACTGATGGATTTTGAACTCGAGTTTGGTTTCTACGTCCGCAAGAAGGGCGTGGACATCAGCCGGGACGAGGCGCGCGACTACATATACGGCTACACAATCTTCAACGACTTCTCGGCCCGCGACGCGCAGACCCAGGAGATGGGTGGCCAGCTTGGCCCCGCCAAGGGCAAGGACTTCGACTACGGCAATGCGATGGGGCCGTGCCTCGTAACCGCCGATGAACTGAGCGACCCTTATGATCTAACGATGATCTGCCGCGTCAATGGCGAGGAGTGGGGTCGAGGCAACACTTCCTCCATGCACTGGAAGTTCGAGGATCTGCTGGCTCACATCTCGCAGTCGGAGACGATCTACCCCGGCGAGTTTTTCGGCTCCGGTACAGTCGGAAACGGCTGCGGCCTCGAGCACATGAAATTCCTCAAACATGGGGACGTCGTGGAGCTCGAAGTCGAGGGGATCGGGATTTTGACCAACCGCGTCCTCACCGGCAAACCCTGAGAACGACGCCAGCATGAACGTCTATTCCATGTTGGCCGACGCCGTCCGGCGCCGCGCGAACGAAACCGCTGTCTCATGGGGCTCACAGCGGCTGACCTATCGCGAGTTTGACCGAACCTGCGCCGCCCTCGGTGCATGGTTCGACGCGAAGGGGTGTTCGCGCGGCGACCGGATACTGCTTTTCCTGCGCAACGGTTTCGAGTTCCCCGCTCTGATGATGGCGACGATGCGCGCCGGACTGGTCGTCGTGCCGGTGAACGCCAAGCTGCATCCGCGCGAGGTCGCCTGGATTGCCGGCGACGCCGAACCGCGATTGGTCATTACGCATGCCGAGTATCTCGACGAGTTGCGGGCCTCGCTTGAAACGGCGGTCGAAACGGAACTGGTTGCGATCGAAACGTTCGACCTGCCGCAGCCGATCGAGGCAGGTCAGCCGGCCGCGGTCGACCCCGACGATCCAGCCTGGATTTTCTACACGTCAGGCACGACCGGCAAACCCAAGGGTGCAACGCTTTCCCATCGCAACATTATCGCCTCGGCGGTCAACTGCCTCGCCGATGTGTTCGATTTCAACGAAACCGACCGCGTGCTGCACGTTGCGCCGCTGTCGCATGGCAGCGGCATCTATCTGATCCCCTCGCTGGCCCGGGGGGCGGTCAACATCATTTACGACCGCGCGGGGTTCCGCCCGGCCGAGGTATTCGACACTGTCGCAAGCCTCCGCATTACGGCCATCGCGTTCGTTGCTCCGACGATGATCGTGCGCTTGCTCGAGGCTCCGGAACGCGACGACATAGGTTCGCTGCGCGGTGTCATCTACGGCGGCGCGACGATCCACCTGGAGCATATCCGTGCGGCGGTTGAGCGTTTCGGGCCGATCTTCCACCAGCTCTACGGTCAGGGCGAAGCGCCGATGACCATTTCGTATCTGCCGGGTACGGCGCATCAGGGTGCAGACGACGAGACGCTGCTGTCTGCGGGTTACGTTCGGGCCGGTGTTGAGGTTCGCATCGTCGACCGGAACGGCGATGAACTGCCGCCGGGCGAGGACGGCGAAATCTGCGTTCGTGGCGACGTTGTCATGAAAGGCTATTGGCGCAATCCCGACGCAACCGCCAAGGCGTTGCGTGGCGGCTGGCTCCACACGGGCGATATCGGACGGTTCGACAGCGGCGGCCGCCTGCGGGTGCTCGACCGGCGCCACGACACCATCATCTCGGGCGGCACCAACATCTACCCTAAGGAAATCGAGGACGTGATTGCATCGCATCCGGCGGTAGATGAAGTCGTTGCTTTTGGTATTCCCGATTCCGAATGGGGCGAAAGTGTCGCGGTTGCCATCGTCAGCAATGATCCGGCGTTCGACCGGGCTGCGGTTCTCGATTTTTGCAAGGCGCATCTCGCCAGCTTCAAGAAGCCCAAGCACATCCACTTCGTCGACGAACTGCCGAAGAACGCTTACGGTAAAGTGCTGCGCCGCGATTTGCGGGAGAGCGTAGCCGCGGGTTTGACCTAGCGGTAGGCTCTTCGGGCTTCGTTCCGCAGCCGCTGAAAGCTCATTGAAATGTGCGCGCGCCGGATCAGGCCGACCACCCGCAGGTCGCCGACATTCACCGCGTCGACGATGTCGGCGACCTCGCGATGGAAGATGCGGATTTCATCCATCAGTATCTCTTCGTACTGGCTGAGGCGCGACGCGGTCTTTAGCCAGATTCGTGTTGTCTGATAGTAGAGCCGCTCGCTGATTTCGCGCAGCGGTTCGTTCCCGGTCAGGCTGTTGAGCAGATGGAAGAAGTCCATATTGATGCGGGCGAATTCACGCGCATCAGGCTTTCCGACAAGACCTTCGCATCGGGAAAGCAACTCCCGGAAAGCCGCTCTTTTAGAATTGTCCGGCTCCACCGGCATCAGCCTTCCGATCAGCTCGGCCAGCTCCACGCGCAGCTGATAGACCTGTTCCAGCTCCTCGATCTCGATATCGGTAACGATCGTCCCGACACCATGTACGGACCTCAGAAAGCCCTCTGCCTCAAGTTTGACCAATACGCGCCGGATCGGCGTTCGGCTGACCCCGAACTCCTCGGCGAGGTCTTCCTCCCTCAGCCTTTCACCGGGCGGGTAGTCGAGCAGGCAGATGCGCGTGCGAAGCGTATGGTAGATGTGCTCGAAGCGCTGGCGTGCGCTTCTGTCGCCACCGGTGCGTGCTTTTGGGTCGAATGCGGGCAGATCTTCGTCCGGCATCAGCTCAGCTTGGCTTTCAGCCGCTCCAACATGTCCAGGCAGGACTGCAATTGTTCGAGGGCGATATATTCGTCGGGTTTGTGAGCCTGTTCGATGGACCCCGGCCCACAGATCACCACGGACATGCCAGCAGCCTGGAAGAGCCCAGCCTCAGTTCCGAACGCAACGACGTCGGCGCTGTTGGAGCCGGTCAGCTCGAAAACGATGTCGCGCGCTTCCGATTCACTCACGACCTGAAGGCCCGCCACTTCGCCGATCGTGTGGGTGACGATGTCGGCATCGGCGGCAACTGCCTTCATTGCGGGTCTGAGAACGCTGTCCACATAGGTGCCTATACCTGTTTTGACGAATGCGGCATCCTTGTCCTGCACCGGTCGCATTTCCCATTCGACCTCGCATCTTCCGGCAATTACGTTCCGAGCCGCGCCACCAACGATACGGCCAACCTGTATCGTGGTCCAGGGTGGGTCAAAACGGCTTCCGTGCGGCGCCCGGTCCTTGAGATTTTCGCTGATGTCCATCAGCTTTCCGATGTAGCGTGCGGCATACTCGACCGCGTTCACGCCCAGGCCCGGCTGCGAGCCATGTCCCTCCTGGCCTATGAACTCGGTGGTGTATTCGTAGCAGCCTTTGTGTCCTTCGATGACCCGCATCGAAGTCGGTTCTCCGATGATCGCCACCGACGGACGGAAGTTCGCTTTTGCGAGCTCGGCCATCAGCTCGCGCGCGCCGAAACAGCCGGTTTCTTCATCATAGGTAAAGGCGAAATGCAGCGGACGCTTGAGATCGAGTTGAGCAAACGATGGCGCCATGGCGAGGCAGGCTGCGATGAAGCCCTTCATGTCGCAAGCGCCGCGCCCGTAGAGAAATCCCCCGCGCTCATCCATCACGAAGGGGTCGCTGGTCCACTCCTGATCATCCACCGGCACGACATCGGTATGGCCGGAAAGAACGATGCCTCCGTCCTCAAGGGGCCCGAGTGTCGCGAACAGATTGGCCTTGGCCCCCGTCTCGTCGCGCGATATCGACAGCTTGGCGCCGGCTTCGCTCAATAGATCAGCCGCATAAGCGATCAGTTCCAGATTGCTGTCGGCCGAAACCGTCGGAAAACCGATCAGCTCTCCGAGAACTTCCTGCGTTCGCGCCAGCAGGTGCATTAGCGTCAATCCTTGATGATGAGTTCGCGCGGGCGGTGGCACAGGCATTCGGCCGCGCCGTTTTCCCGAATGAGGATGCTCTCGGTGATTTCGAGGCCCCAGTCGGCCATCCACAGGCCCGGCATGAAGTGGAATGTCATCCCGGCTTCCAATAAGGTCTCGTCGTCCTTTCGGAAAGAGATTGTGCGCTCGCCCCAGTCTGGCGGGTAGGAGAGCCCGATCGGATAGCCGCACCGGCCCTCTTTCTTGATGCCGGCGCGTTCCAGCGAACCGAACAGCGCTCGGGCCACGTCGCCGGCCACATTTCCAGCTTTCGCAGCTTCAAGCCCGGCCTCCAGACCTTCGGCCAGCGCCTTCTCGGCGTCGAGCATTTCCTGCGGCGGCTTGCCCAGAAAGACTGTCCGGCAGAAGGGCGCATGGTACCGGCGGTAGCACCCGGAAATCTCGAAGAATGTTGCTTCGCCCTTCCTGAACGGACGCCCATCCCATGTCAGGTGTGGCGCGCTGGCGTCGGCGCCGGAAGGCAGCAGCGGCACGAGTGCGGCGTAGTCGCCCCATTCTCCATCAGCGCCACGGATTGCGTCGCCGTAGATTTCCGCGACAAGTTCGTTCTTGTTGAGTCCGGGTTCGACCCGATCGACGATCCCGTCGACGATCTTCTCCGAGATACGGGCCGCCTTGCGCATGAATGCGATTTCCTCGGGAGACTTCACCGCCCGCTGCCAATTGACAAGCGCTGTCGCGTCGATCATTTCGGCTTCCGGCAGTTCCTCCTTCAGAACCAGATAGGCCTTGGCCGAGAAATAGTAGTTCTCGAGTTCCAGCCCGACGCGCTTGCCGGCATAACCGCGCTCGCGCAGACGTTTGGCGAGATCCTGCATCGGATGTCGAACGGTCGATTGAACGAAATGGTCGGCGTAGCCGATCACATCCTCGTTCGCCATCCACACCGTACGCACCGCCCCGTTGGCGTCCTGAGAGCGCCCCCACCAGATCGGGTCGGCATCGTGAAACACCACGACACCCTGATGAACGTAGAAAGACCAGCCGTCATAGCCGGTCAGCCACGCCATGTTCGACGGGTCTTCGACAAACAGCACGTCGATATCACGGACCGCCATCGCCCGGCGCACCTTGGCGAGGCGGCGTTCATATTCGTCATGGGTGAAAGGTAGGTATTCCGCCGGCATTTGCTCCTCCACGGGCGCCATATCCGGCGAATTGCCGGACTAATGTGTACATCTATTGGGTTGAGAGAGACAGAGGAAGCGAAAAATGTAGGTAATCGTACAAAATTCGTTGACACGTTTCCCGGAAGTCGTGATGTTGTGCACAACAAGAAAATCACAATGGGAGGTTGTTCAAATGAGACGTGCGATCCTGAAGGGAATGGCCGCGCTTGGAATGGCGGCACTTACGCTGGGCAGCTACGCAGGCTCGGCTTCGGCGCAATCCCTGCTCGAGAAGATAAAAAACGGCGATACCATCCGCATCGGCTTCTCGAACGAGATTCCGTGGGCCTATCCGGGCGACAATAATGCACCACTCGGCTTCGTTAACGCGATCACGCTCGACATTCTGGAGAAGATGGGCACGACCAATGTCGAACCCATCGTGACGGAATGGGGTTCTTTGATTCCGGGCTTGCAGGCTGGACGCTTCGACATCATCACCGGTGGCATGTACATTCTGCCCGAGCGCTGCCGCAACGCGCTCTTCACCGAACCGCTTGGCACCTTTGCCGACGCGCTGCTGGTGAAGAACGGCAATCCCGACGATCTTCATTCGTTCGAGGATATCCGCGACAAGAATCTGAAGCTGGTCACCGGCGCTGGCTATAACACCGTCAAGAATGCCCGCAATGTCGGGCTTACAGACGAACAGATCATGCAGGTCGCCGGACCTGCCGAAATCCTGCAGGCCGTGAAGGCCGGGCGCGCGGCCGGCGGCGGCGGCACTTACTTCACCATGAAGGAATTCGCCGACAAGGACGATGCGGTCGAACTTGCCGATCCGTTCACTCCGCCGGTTATCGACGGCTATCCTGGTCTTGCATTCCTGCCTTCGCAGCAGGCCGAAGTCGATGCCTTCAATGCGGCGCTCAAGGAATATCTTGGATCCGACGAGATGTTGGAAGCCGTCAAGGAATACGGTTACACCAAGACCAATCTGCCCGACGGCACCACGACCGCCGAGCTCTGCGCCGGCTGACCTCGATCCTACTCCGGCGGCGCCTCGGGCGCCGCCGGTCGATGCAAGGCGCCGGACCTGATGTGCCGGCGCAGCAAAGCGGGGTCTGGAACCATGAACGAATTCGCGCTGGGTTTCAGTGTGGCAGCCCTTGCCAAGGGTGTGTTCGTTACGATCCTCATTACGTTTGGCGCGTCCCTGGTGGCGATCGCCTTCGGTCTCGTGATTGGCCTGATCCGCGTCTCGCCGCGACGCCCCCTTCGTTGGTTCGGCATTGCCTACATCGAGTTTTTCCGCGGCACCTCGATGCTGGTTCAGCTGTATTGGTGGTTTTTCGTCCTGCCGATCTTCGGCGTGACGATGTCGCCATGGACGGTGGCGATACTCGGAGTCGGCATGAATGTCTCCGGCTACGGCGCCGAACTGGTTCGCGCCGCCATCCAGGGCGTGGAACGCGGCCAGTATGAGGCAAGTACCGCGCTCAACTTTCCGCGCCTGGTGATGATGCGCCGTATCATCCTGCCGCAGGCGATCCGCGCCATGCTGCCTGCCTGGGGCAATCTCCTGATCGAGCTGCTCAAAGGCACTTCGCTCATCTTTTTCATCACGATTACCGAACTCACGACCGCTGCCAAGCTCGCGGCCGACGCCACAGGCAACTATCTGCTGTTCTTCGCGATCGCACTGTTCGGCTACTATTTGATCGCCCGCCTGCTGATCACGCCGATCGTACGCTGGCTTGAACGCCGCTTCTCGCGCGGCTTTGTGCGGGAGCTGCCGATATGAACATCTGGGACTGGTATTATGTCTGGGAGGCGCTGCCGTATCTGTACCGCGGCGCGGTGATCACCGTTCAGGCCACTTTGATCGCCTTTGCCATTGCGTTGGTGCTGGGCCTGGCATTCGCGCTGATCCGCCAATCGAACAACCGCCTCGTGAACGGGGCGATGGCCGAGACGGTCGAGTTCATACGCTCCACTCCGCTGCTGCTGCAAATTTTCTTCGTCTACTTCGTCGGGCCGCAATTCGGGATCGTCATCCCCGCCTGGGTGGCCGGCATCGGCGTGCTCGGCATTCACTACGCTGCATATTGTTCCGAAGTTTACCGTGCCGGCATCGAAGCAGTGGATGGAGGTCAGTGGGAAGCCAGTATCGCGCTCAACCTGTCGCGCAGCAGAACCTGGAGCAGGATCATCCTGCCACAGGCGATACCGCCGATCGTTCCGGGGCTCGGCAATTATTTCATCGGCATGTTCAAGGACACGCCGATCCTTGCGGCCATCGCCATCCTTGAAATGCTGCAGCAGGCGAAAAATTTCGGCGCCGAAAACTATCGCTACATCGAGGCGATAACGATGGCCGGCGCCTTCTATCTTGTCTTCAGCCTGATCGCCTCGGCGATCGTGCAGGCCGTGAGCTTCTGGCTCAACCGCCGCTACCATCTTCAGTAGGAGGTCCGCGATGAGCGAACCGATGGTCCGTTTCGAAAATGTCACCAAGCGCTATGGCGCATTGACGGTGCTGGACGAACTCAACCTCGATATCGAGCGTAACGAGAAAGTGTCGATCATCGGCCCCTCCGGCTCCGGCAAGACCACGGTGCTGCGCATGCTCATGACGCTTGAGAAGATCAATGACGGCGTCATCTGGGTGGAAGGCGAGCCGATGACCCACGAACAGAAGAATGGCGCGATGGTGCCGGCCAGCGACCGCCACCTGCGCCGCGTGCGCGGCAAGGTCGGCATGGTGTTTCAGCACTTCAACCTGTTTCCGCATATGACTGCGCTGCAGAATTGCATGGAAGCGCCGGTTTCCGTGCTGGGCCTCCCCAAAGGCGAGGCGGAGGAACGCTCGGCCGAGTTGCTCGACATGGTGGGTCTCGGCGACAAGAAAGGCCACTACCCGATCCAGCTTTCGGGCGGCCAGAAACAGCGCGTCGCGATTGCGCGGGCCCTCGCAATGCGGCCCAAGGTGATGCTGTTCGACGAGGTGACCTCGGCGCTCGATCCCGAACTGGTGGGCGAGGTGCTGAATGTGATCAGGCAGCTCGGCTCGGAGCACGATCTCACCATGCTGATGGTCACGCACCAGATGGGATTTGCCAAGGAATTTTCGGATCGGGTCTGCTTCTTCTACGGCGGCAAGATCGCCGAACAGGGGCCGCCCGACAAATTGTTCAACGAACCGGACAATGAGCGCACCCGACAGTTTCTGAGTGCCGTTCTGGAAGCCGGCTGACGCACCATGACAGAGCCGACCCTGGCCGACATACTGGCCGCCGCCCGCGTCATTTCCGGAACCGCGGCGCGCACGCCGCTGGTGCCGTCGCCGTTTCTGACCGAGCTCGCCGGTCACGATTTTCTGCTGAAGCTGGAGAACACGCAGCCCATCGGCGCCTTCAAGCTGCGCGGCGCGGTCAATGCAGTTTTTGCGCTGCCAGGCGACGCCGGCGGTGTCACCTGCTGTTCGACCGGCAACCACGGCCGCGGTGTCGCCTATGCGGCGCGGGTACGCGGCATGCGCGCGGTCATCTGCATGTCCTCGCTGGTTCCGAAAGCCAAGGTGGATGGCATTCGCGCTCTTGGCGCCGAGGTGCGAATTGCCGGCACCAGCCAGGATGACGCTCTCGCTGAAAGCCAGCGCCTCGCCGCCGAGGAGGGGCTTGTCGAGATATCGCCTTTCGATGACCCGCTGGTGATAGCCGGGCAGGGGACAATTGGCCTTGAAATACTGCAGGACCGTCCAGACCTCGCCGCAATACTGGTGCCGCTTTCGGGGGGCGGCCTGGCTGCCGGTGTCGCTGTCGCCGCAAAGGCGATCAAGCCGGATATCAGGCTGATCGGCATCACCATGGAACGGGGTGCGGCGATGTATGAATCGGTACGTGCCGGAGCGCCGGTCGAGGTCGAGGAAGTCGCAAGCCTCGCCGACTCGCTCGGCGGAGGTATCGGCCTTGGAAACCGGCTTTCCTTCCCGCTCTGCCGCAAGCTGCTCGACGACTACGTTCTCGTTGCCGAGGACGAAATCTACGATGCAATGCAAACACTCTATTTCGAGGATCGTATCGTGGCCGAGGGGGCAAGCGTCGTTGGCATAGCTGCGCTGAAGTCTGGCAAGCTGCCACAAATTGGCGGACCGGTTGCGACTATCGTCACCGGACGCAACGCCGACATGCGGATATTCACCGATATCGTCAGCGGCAAGTCGATTCAGCTTGGGGACACCCGTGTCGAAGGGCGCGCCTATGCCGCGTGATATCACCATCCTTACCGAGGCAGACCTGCGCGGCTGCGTGCGGCTTGATCTTGCGGCTGTCGATGTCGTGGAGAAGGCGTTCGCGGCACTCGCCTCCGGCACGGTAGTCATGCCGCCGATTCTGTCGATGGCAATTCCGCAGGCCAATGGCGAAGTCGACGTGAAGACGGCTTACATTCCCGGCTTCGAGGGTTTCGCGATCAAGGTCAGCCCCGGCTTTTTCGACAATCCGAAGCTTGGATTGCCTAGTCTCAACGGTCTGATGGTCCTGTTTTCGGCAACGACCGGATTGGTCGAAGCGCTGCTTCTCGACAATGGCTATCTGACCGACGTGCGCACCGCCGCCGCCGGTGCGGTTGCCGCCCGGCATCTGGCGCCCCGGACGATCGAGACGGCGGGTGTGATCGGCACAGGCGTGCAGGCGCGGCTGCAACTGCAGGCTGCACATCTGGTGCGACCGTTCTCCGATGCGCTCGTATGGGGTCGCGATGCCGTCAAGGCTGAACGATGTGCCGCCGAGCTGGCCGCAAGTCTTGGCATTCCGGTGCGGGCTGAGAGCGACGCCGCGCGGCTGGTCGAAAAGTCACAGCTTGTCGTCACCACAACGCCTGCGGAAGAACCGGTTCTGAAAGCAGGCTGGCTGCACCCCGGCCTGCACATAACAGCAATGGGGTCGGACCAGGCCGGCAAGAACGAGATAGAACCGGCAGCACTTGCCGCCGCTGATCTCTATGTTGCTGACAGGGTCAGTCAGACCGAGTTGCTGGGCGAATTGAGAAGTGCGATCTCCGCTGGTCTGTGGACTCGCGGCACGCCGCCCGAGATTGGGGCAGTCATCACTGGAGCCGCCGGCGGACGAACGAGTGACGATGAGGTGACGATCTGCGATCTCACCGGGACAGGCGCCCAGGATACCGCTATTGCGACCTATGCCATCACAACGGCACGCAACGCCGGTGTCGGCACGAAGATCACCGCGTGAGCATGCGATGCTTGCACTCGACGATCGCGATCTGAAGATCCTCTCCATACTGGCGCGCGAAGGGCGCATATCCAAAGCCGAGCTAGCCAAACGCATTAATTTGTCCGCTGCGCCATGCTGGGAGCGGCTGAAGCGCCTTGAAGATGCAGGTATCATCACCGGCTATCGCGCCGAAATCGCGCTGAAGAAGATCGCGCCGCATATCGTTGTCTTCATGGCTGCCGAACTGGAAAACCATCGCAGTGGCGATTTTCAGACTTTCGAGCGCGCGGTGCAGCCGCTCGATGAAATCGCCGCCTGCTGGGCCGTGGGCGGGGGATTCGACTACATACTCCAGATCGTGACGGCAGACATCGATTCCTATCAGCGGCTCGTCGATCATCTGCTCGACGCCCGAGTCGGTCTGGCGAGATACTTCACCTACGTGGTGACCAAGCCGGTCAAACGGGCGGGGGCACTGCCGCTTGAGCTGCTTTTGACCGCCGCGGCAAAGGATTGATTGGCTCCGGGCCGGGATTGCCGAAGAAACTTCGGCGGCGAAGCTCCAGTTCGAACATTCGTTTGGAACCGGCTGTGCGACATTCGACCTGTGAAACGGGAGGCCCACGAATATGCCGTCACTCGCCATTCTTCAGAAAACGGACCTTTCGGAACTGGACGATCCGCGGCTTTTCCGCGAGTTCTCCTATGTAGACGGTGCCTGGACCGCCGGCTCCGGCAGCGACGCCATCGACGTCACGGACCCCGCAAGCGGAAACCGCATCGGCACTGTGCCAGCCCTGACTGCAGTCGACACGGATCGCGCGATTGCTGCTGCCAATGCCGCTTTCGCCGAGTGGTCCGGCCGGCCTGCCACCGAGCGGCGAACAATTCTCCGCGACTGGTATGAACGTGTCGTTGCAGCGAAAGAGGATCTCGCGCGCCTTATGGTCCTCGAGCAGGGTAAGCCGCTGTCTGAAGCCCGAGGCGAGATTGACTACGCGGCATCCTTCATCGACTTCTATGCCGACGAGGCGCTGCGGCTGAATGTCGAAAGCGTGACCTCGCATCTGCCCGGCGCCGACATGCAGGTCATTCGCCAGCCGGTCGGTGTCGCCGCACTTGTAACACCCTGGAATTTCCCGACCGCGATGCTGACACGCAAGGCAGCGGCAGCCTTGGCGGCAGGCTGCACAGTGGTCGCGCACCCGTCGTCCGAGACGCCCTTCTCGGCCCTCGCATTGGCCGAACTGGCGGAGCGCGCCGGGCTTCCGGCCGGCGTGTTCAATGTGCTGACGGGCAGCGCCCGTGAGATCGTCGCGGCCATGACAGCCTCGCCGATGGTGCGCGCGGTGTCGTTCACGGGTTCGACCGAGGTCGGGCGCATACTCTACGAGCAGTCAGCGCCGACCATAAAACGGCTCATCATGGAGCTCGGCGGCCATGCGCCGTTCATGGCCTTTGCCGATTGCGATTTCGACCGTGCGGTCGACCGGGCCGTAAGTGCGAAGTTTGCCACGTCAGGTCAGGATTGCCTCGCTGCGAACCGCTTTTACATCGAGCGGCCGATCTACGAGCGTTTCGTTGCCGACTTCGCGGAGCGGGTGCGTGCGATGACGGTGGGCGAGGGGATGGCGGATCCCGATATCGGACCTCTGATCAATGCCCGTGCCGTTGCGAAGCAGCAGCAGCATGTCGCCGACGCGCTGTCGCACGGAGCCCGGCTGGTAACGGGAGGCAAGGTTCACGCTGCCGGCCCCAATTTTTTCGAGCCGACCGTGCTGGCCGACGTTTCCGCAGAGGCGGCGATCTTCCGCGAGGAGACCTTCGGTCCGATAGCTGCATTCACCCCCTTCGATGACGAGGACGATGTGTTGCGTCAGGCCAACAGCACCGAAACGGGGCTGGTCGCGTATCTCCACACATCCGACCCGGCACGCATCGCCCGGTTCAGCCGTGCGCTGGAGTTCGGAATGGTCGCCGTCAACCGCACCAAGATCACCGGCGCGCCGGTGCCTTTTGGCGGCGTCAAGCAGGCCGGCCTGGCGCGCGAGGGCTCGCGCCACGGCATGGAAGCCTACACCGACCTGAAATATATTTGCCGCGACCTGGCTTGAGGCAGCCATGCACGACAACCCGTTTTCCGACGAAGAGCTCGCGGCCAGACTGACCGCCTTTCGCCGCATCATGGCTGCGCGCGATCTCGACATTGCGCTCGTCTCGACGCCGGAGAACATCTTTTATCTGACCGGTCTCGATCATTGGGGCTACTTCGCACCGCACCTGCTCATCGTGCCGGCGCAGGGCGAGATGACGCTGGTCACCCGCTCGATGGAACGGGTGTCGGTCGAAAAGCAGGTGCGCAACGCGTCGTTCGAAGGCCATAGTGACCTGGAAACCGCGGCAGACCTGGCGGTGCGCCTGCTGAGAACCAGAAGTGGCGTGCGCGAACGTGCGCTAACCGTCCTGGAGGCCGTCCGCGACGAGATTGGCGGTGGTATCTCGCGCATCGGCGTGGAGACCTGGTCGTCCGGCCACTCATACGGTTTCGGCAATGCGATGCGCGAGGGCGTCGATGCCGACTGGGCCGATATCACCGGTGCGATCGACGACATGCGGCTGGTCAAGTCGCCGGCCGAGCAGGCGTTGATGCGCCGCGCCGCGGCGGTTACCGACGCTGCGGCCGCAGCGGCGATCGAGATCATCGCCGACGGCGCATCGGAACGCGACGTTGCTGCCCAGTGCATGAACGCGATGATCCGTGCTGGCGGCGATCCGGTCGGCTTCGGGCCGTTCATCCGGCCGGGCTCGCGCCTTGGCGAGGAACACGCCACCTGGGGCGACGGCTCCTATAAAGCCGGCGAGCCGGTGTTTCTTGAACTTTCCGGTTGTGTCTCGCGCTACCACGCGCCGCTCGGCCGGCTGATACATCTCGGTTCGATCCCCGACCGCGATGCCGAAATGGCCGAAATTTCGGCGAACGCCTTCAACGCGGTGCTGGCTGCGCTGCAGCCCGGGAAGGCGGCGCACGAGGTCTACGATGCCTGGCAGGCAGTGGTCGACGATGCCGGTCTCGCACACTATCGCCGCCACCATTGCGGCTACTGCGTCGGCATCGGCTTTCCGCCGTCCTGGACCGGCGGCAACAAGGTCACCGGTCTCAGGCACGACTCCGGCATGGAGATCCGGACCGGCATGAGTTTTCACATCCTGTCCTGGCTCATGGGCACCGGCCGCGGAGACTTTTTCGTCTCCAATACGGTGCTGTTGACTGAGACCGGGCCCGAGGTTCTGAGCACCATCCAGCCTGATCCTATCATCAGATAAAGAGGCAAGTTAATGCAACTTCAGCAGTCAGTACCGGCACGATGAACATCCTCTTCGTACTTGCGCATCCGGAGCCGAAGTCGTTCAACGCACGGCTCGTCGAACTCGGCCGGCAACATTTCGAGCGCAACGGCAACACCGTTGAAGTGTCGGATCTCTATGGGCAGCGGTTCGATCCAGTCGAAAAAGCGGATCACTACGCCTGCCGCGCTGACGGGAACGTGTTCGCGCCCTTGGCTGAGCAGCGTCACGCATATCGCGAAAAGGCTCTTCCGTGCGACATTGAAGTCGAAATTGGCAAGCTTGAACGCGCCGACCTCGTCATCTTCCAGTTTCCTGTCTGGTGGCATTCGACGCCGGCCATTCTGAAGGGTTGGCTGGATCGCGTTTTTGTGGCTGGCGGTCTCTACACCAGCCGCATGCGCTATGATCGCGGCTATTTCCGCGGCAAGCGGGCATTGTGTTCGGTGACATCAGGTGCGCCTGAAGAGGTTTTCGTTCCCGGCGGTCGCGGTGGCGAGATCAGCCAGATACTCTGGTCGTTGCAGTTCTCGCTTCACTACATGGGCTTCTGTGTTTTGCCGCCGCATGCATCGTTTGGTGTTGCAGGTCACGGCTTTTCCTATGTCGACGACGAGACATTCGTACGCCAGTTCGAGAGTCTGGAGAACCGCTGGCTGTCGCGCCTTGCGGGGGTCGCCGACGACCAGCCGCTTTGTTTTCCCGGATGGGACGAATGGGATGATCTCGGCCGGCCCAAGGCAAACGGGGTTCAAATTGAGGATGGACGCATATGCTGAAAAATGACACGCTTGACCAATGGGATCGGGAGAACTTCTTCCATCCATCGACGCACCTGGCACAGTTTGCGCGCGGCGAGGCGCCGAGCCGCATCGTCAGCGGTGGCTCCGGAGTCCACATCGAGGATCGCGACGGCAACCGTCTGCTCGATGCATTTGCCGGGCTCTATTGCGTCAATGTGGGTTATGGGCGCCGGGAGATCGCGGAGGCGATAGCGGCGCAGGCGCGCGAGCTCGCCTATTACCATTCCTATGTCGGCCACGGCACGGAAGTCTCGATCACACTCGCCAAAATGGTGCTGGAGCGCGCGCCGAAGGGGATGTCGAAAGTCTATTTCGGCCTCGGCGGCTCCGACGCCAACGAAACCAACGTCAAGCTCGTCTGGTATTACAACAACATCCTCTGCCGGCCTGAGAAGAAGAAGATCATCTCGCGCTGGCGCGGTTATCACGGCTCGGGCCTGGTCACCGGCTCTCTGACCGGGCTCAGGCTCTTCCACGACAAGTTCGACCTGCCGCTGGACCGCATCGTCCACACCGAGGCGCCTTATTATTACCGCCGACCCGACCTTGCCATGAGCGTAGCGGACTTTGTCGCCCATTGCGCCGATGAGTTGGAAAAGCTGATCGCCCGCGAAGGCCCCGACACCGTAGCCGCCTTCATCGGCGAGCCTGTGCTGGGCACCGGCGGCATTGTTCCGCCGCCGGCGGGCTACTGGCAGGCGATCCAGAAGGTGCTCAGGAAACACGACATCCTGCTGATCGCCGATGAGGTCGTGACCGGCTTTGGCCGCCTTGGCTCGATGTTCGGCTCCGACCACTACGGTATCGAACCTGACATCATCACCATCGCGAAAGGCCTGACCTCGGCTTATGCTCCTCTCTCCGGTTCGATTGTCGGCGACAAAGTGTGGAAAGTGCTGGAACAGGGCACCGACGAAAACGGCCCGATCGGCCATGGCTGGACCTATTCCGCCCATCCGATTGGTGCTGCAGCAGGTGTCGCCAATCTCAAGCTGATCGATGAACTCGGCCTGGTGAAAAACGCCGGCGAGACCGGCGCCTATCTCAACAAGGCGATGAAGGACGCGCTCGGCAGTCATCCCCATGTCGGCGACGTGCGCGGCGAGGGCCTCCTCTGCGCTGTCGAATTCGTCGAGGATCGCGAGACGCGGAAATTCTACGATCCGTCGCAGAAGATCGGGCCGCAGGTTTCGGCCGCACTGCTGGCAAAGGGCGTGATTGCTCGTGCCATGCCGCAGGGAGATATTCTGGGCTTTGCCCCGCCTCTGTGCCTGACGCGCGCCGAGGCCGACGAGATCGTCGGCAAGACAGCCGAAGCAGTGGCGGAGGTGCTGGGCGGGGTCTGATCAGCTCTGCGGCCTGGCGGCGTCAGGCGCCTGAAACGCCTTTTGCGAGATGTAGAAGAGCCACTCTGCAATGAGCGTCGGTTTGCCGTCCGTCTTTCGCTCGAGCGCTACGTCCTGCCTGACGATAAAGCCGCCCGTCGAATGCGGGCGCACTTCATTCACCTTGATGCGGGCACGAAACTGCGCGCCGACAGGCAGCGGCGCAACAAAGCGTAGACGGTCGAAGCCGTAGTTGAGCGCATGGTTGGGGTCTATGCCGGCGAATCCTGTCACAGCTTCGCCGAAGAGCCGCGTCAGGTTGGCAACCTGGAGAAACCCCGGAACGATCGTGCCGCCGTAAGGGGCCTCACGCGCAGCACGTTCCGGGTCCAGGTGAATCCACTCGCCTTCTCCATCGCCGGAGGCGGTCGCATACGTGTTCACCGCTTCCTGGTCGATGACCCGCCATGTCGTAAAGCTCTCACGGCCGACCAGATCGCTTAGGTCGGCCTGAGATGCCGCGATTTTGGAATAAGCGTCCGGCATGCCTTGATCCTTTGTTTTCAGCCCCGGCTCGGGCCGATAACGACGCGGGTCCAGATAGCCGTCAGGCTGTCCGCGAGTTTTTCGGGGTGTTCCTTCCAGTGCAGAAGGCTGCGCGTGTGCTCGGTGAAGATGCTGCTCAGAAGTTCGTCGGCCATCGCCACAAGGGCATGGGCGCGCAGCACCTTTTCATCGCGGGGCATGCTGCCGGGCATGTTGTTGGCGATTATCTGGGCCCACCGGTGGTTCATGCTGTCGTGCCATCGGGCAAAATCGGGCCGCTCGCGTGACAGTGATGCCTGCCCAGCCAGGAACCGTGCGTTGCGTGAATAGAGCGACAGGTAAAAGGCGTTGGCGACGCGGATGCGCTGATTCAAATTGTGATCGCGCACCCGTGGCCTGAGCTGATAAACGGCGGTCCAGAACATCCGGTAGACCGCGACCGCAATCGTCGCCCGGTCGGGATAATAGAGATAGAAGGTGCCGCGCGCGATGTCTGCGGTGGCACAGATGCCATCCACGGTGAGCCCTTCGTAACCCTCGGCGGCAAGCTGGCGCACCGTTGCGGCAAGGATGCGCGCGCGCGTGCGAACGCGTTTCGGCCGGCCGCGCAGCGCTTCAGTGCGTTGCTCCATCAGCACCGCGTAATCGAAAGCCAGTTCTTCGGACGGGCTTTTTTCGGCCGCGTGTTCCACCTGATCAGTCATCCTGCGGATATTGACTCGTTCAATAAATGACGTCAATGTCATTAATGACGCTAACGTCGGAAAATCGGACCAACGATGAATCAGGGAAGAGCGCCGGTCAGGTTCCAGAACGTGTCGCGCAGCTTCGGAAGCGTGGTCGCGCTCGATGATTTCTGCCTGAATATCGATGCCGGCGAGTTCATTACGCTGCTGGGGCCAAGCGGCTCGGGCAAGACGACCGCGCTGAATATTCTCGCCGGTTTCGACCGCGCGACATCCGGCGAAGTTTATATCGGGGAGAGAGCCGTCGGAGCTCTTCCGCCGGAAAAGCGCAATGTCGGAATGGTCTTCCAGAGCTTCGCGCTGTTCCCGCATATGAGCGTGTTCGAAAACGTCGCCTTTCCCCTGCGCATGCGCGGGGTCGCCGGTCCGCAGATCAAGCAACGCGTTGAGCGCACGCTGGAAATGGTGCAACTCGCCGGTTACGGCACGCGGCGGCCGGCCGCACTTTCCGGTGGGCAGAGGCAGAGAGTGGCGCTTGCGCGCGCCGTCGTCGCCGAGCCGCCGGTGCTGTTGATGGACGAGAGCCTGTCGGCGCTCGATCTTAAACTCCGCGAAGAGCTCCAGGAAGAAATCCGCCGCCTGCATCGCGAGTTCGGCACCACCGTGGTGTTCGTTACGCACGATCAGGGCGAAGCGTTGACGCTGTCGGACCGCATCGCGCTGATGGATGCCGGCAGGATACGTCAGCTCGACACGCCCGGCGCTCTCTACGACAGGCCTGCCAGCCGCTTTGTGGCCGACTTTATCGGGCGCACGAACATCGTACCCATGGATGACGGCTCCCACGTCTCGGCTGTCGGGCTGGATCACGCGCCGGACCATGCAGTGGCGCTCAGTCTCCGGCCGGAAAAGCTGACCCGCTCGCCTGATCGGTCGGATATCCGCTTCGAAGCGACCGTGCAGGATGTGGCCTTTCGCGGAGCGACGACCGAACTGCGCTTGTGTCTCGCAAGCGGCCTCCCTCTGCGCATGTCGGAACCGCGAAGCGGCGCGCTGTCGCTGCCCGCGCGGGGCGAAACGATCACGGTCGGCTTCATGCGGGACGACGCGACCGCACTTCACGAATAACGGAAACAACTGGGAGAGTAGTGATGAAAAGTCTCACACGAAGAAGTCTTCTTGCCGCGGTTGTGGCGATGCCCCTGGCAACAGCCGGTGCTGCCGCGCAGGATGTCGAGATCACCTATGCCGGCTCCGGCGGCGGACTCGCGCAGGTGATGGACATGCTGTTCGACAAGCCTTTTGCCGAGGCGACGGGAATCCGCATCAAGGCGCTGGCAACGACAGATCGTGTTTCAGCCATGCGTGCGATGATGCAGGCCGGCAATCCGATCTGGGATGTCGCTGAACTGACGCCCATCGACTATGCCACCGCTTCGCTTGAGGGTTGGCTTGAGCCGATCGACTGGTCTGTGGCCGACCCGGGCAATCTTCTGCCCGAAGATGCCAAGCTCGCGGATGCCGGAATTGCGGCGACCTATTCGACCGTCATCGCTCAGCGCACCGACAAACTGCCGGAAGGCAAGCAGATGACCAGCTGGGCCGATTTCTGGGACGTCGAGAGCTTCCCGGGTCCGCGCGCGATGCAGGATTCGGTCATGGAAAACCTCGAATTCGCTCTGCTCGCCGAAGGCGTCGACGCAAAGGAGGTCTATTCCATACTTGCCACCGAAGAGGGCGTGGATCGGGCATTCGCGAAACTCGACGAGATCAAGCCGCATGTCGTGGCCTGGTGGACGGCAGGCGCCCAGCCCGTGCAGATGCTTGCTGATGGCGAGGTGGCATTCACGACCGCCTGGAACGGTCGCATCACCCAGCTGAAGCAGGAGGGTGTGCCGGTTGAAACCGTGTGGAACGGCGGTGCGCTCAAGCCGTCTTATGTCGGTATCCTGAAGGGAACCAAGCACAAGAAGGAAGCCGAGCAGTACATCGGCTTCATGATCGGCGATCCGCAGCGCAGCGCGGAGTTTGCAAAGATGGTTGCCTATCCCGGCATGGTGAAGGGTCTCTATGACCATATCGACCCTGAGGTCGGTCGCGAACTGCCGACCCATCCCGACAACATCGCTGGCCAGTTCGTTGTCGACGCCGTGTTCTGGGCCAAGAACATGGATGCGCTTCAGGAGCGCTGGCAGGAGTGGCTGCTCGACTGAGGCAGCACCGAGCGGCGGCCCGGACGCGACCCGCGATAGGCCGCCGCACCGACTTCTAGAAACATGACGGGTTCTCTGACAGCGATGCGTTTCGGCCGCCATTTCCCTCTGATACCTGCACTGGCGCTTGTATTTGCGATGTTCGCGGTGCCGGTTGCATTCGTGTTCGTCGAGGCGGTTTTTGCGCCGGAATTTTCGCTGGCGCATTTCGATCGCTTCTTCACGCGCTCGGTATATCTGACCGTGTACTGGAACACGCTTTTCGTTTCGGCGACTGTGGCGTCGATCTGCCTGTTGATCGGTTATCCGATGGCGCTCTTCATCGTCGGTCAGCCCGAGCGCCGCAGGCCGCTGCTGCTTTTCCTCGTTCTCGTGCCGCTGTGGATGAGCATTCTCGTGCGGACTTATGCCTGGATGGTGGTTCTGGGTCGCGAGGGGATCGTCAACAGCGCCCTGCTGTGGACGGGGATCATCGATCAGCCGATGACGCTGATGTTCACCACCGGCTCGGTCTATGTGGCCATGGTGCAGATCCTGCTGCCGATCATGGTCGTCACCTGCTATTCGGCGATGACGGAGATAGATCCCGGCCTCGTGCGCGCAGCGCGCGTATGCGGGGCGCCGCCATTCGCTGCGTTCCGCCGCGTTTTCCTGCCGCTGAGCCTGGAAGGCGCGCTCACCGGCTGGTCGGTCATATTCATCCTCTCGATGGGCTTTTTCATTGTCCCCGCGCTTGTCGGCGGCCGCCGCGACGTGCTGCTCGGCAATATGATCGTCAACCAGATCGCGCAGGCCAATTGGGGTTTCGCCGCCGCCATGGCGATAGTTCTGTTGGTTTCGACGGTTGTGCTTCTGGCGCTTGTGCGCCTGGTGGCAGCGCGGTTCCTCTATTCGCCACGCGAAGTGTGATCCATGAAGAACCGCCTTCTGCCAGCCGTTCTTTTTACCCTCGGGGTGTTGTTTCTCTTTTTCCCGATTTTGATCGTCGCTCCGATGTCGTTCAGCGGCGACCGGTTCCTCGGCTTTCCGCCGGAAAGCTGGGGACTTATCTGGTATGAAGCCTATTTCTCAGATCCGGTCTGGCTGGCAGCGACCTGGCGCTCGTTACGAGTGGCCGCCGTATCGGCGCTGATTGCCACGCTGGCTGGAACCGCAGCTGTGGTTGGACTGACGCGGTTGTCGCGGCGCTGGCGTGCCGGCTTCACCGGCCTCATGCTGGCACCGGCAATCGTACCCAACGTCATCGTCGCATTGGGAATATTCATGCTGGCGCTCCGCTTCGGTTCGACCGACAGCGAGGTGACGCTCATCTTCGCCCACGCGGCGGTCGGACTCCCGTTCGTGGTGATGATCGTTGGCGCTGCCTACCGCCAGACCGACCCGACGCTGGAAAAGGCTGCCCGCGTATTCGGAGCAGGGCCTCTGCGTGCATTCTGGACCGCCACCGTACCGCCGCTTGTACCGGCCATCGCCGCGGCATTCATATTCGCCTTTTTCGTATCCTTCGATGAACTGGTGATTGCGCTGTTCCTTATGGGCGGCTCGGAAACGCTGCCGGTCCGCATCTGGAACGACCTGCGTTTCGAGATCAATCCGACCATCGCCGCCATCTCGACCTTTTTTGTCATCGTCACCGCGCTCGCCATGGGGCTGGCGGAATTCCTGCGCGCCCGCGCAACCAGAAAACAGGGAAACAGTTGATGTTCAGGTATGAAAAATCGGACGGGGTAGCGACGCTCACTCTGGACAACCCGCCGGTCAACGTGTTGACGCCGGAACTGCACGAGCAACTCTACGGCATTTTGAAGGACTTCTATTCCGACCCCGAGGTGCGCTGCGGTATCTGGACCGCTGCGGGCGACCGCGCCTATTGCGCCGGCGATGACGTGAAAACCGCACGGCGGGAACGTAGCACGGCCGAGATTGTCGACCGTCATCTGACGCCGCGTCGTGCCGGAGACACAGCCGAATATCCGGGCTGGGAGACGGAGATCCTTTCGCTCCGCCGTACCAAACCGATGATCGCGGCGGTCAACGGGCCGTGCATGGGGCAGGGAATGATCTACCTGTTGCTGTTGACCGACCTGCGCATCGCGGTTCCGGGCGCCAGATTCGGCATGCCCGAAATCGCCTACGGCATGCCCGGCGCCGGAGGCGTAACGCGTCTGGGCCGCCAGATCCCGCAATCTGCTGCGCTTTGGATGGCTCTGACCGGAGAGGCGATCGACGCCGAAGAGGCGCGGCGCTGTTTCCTGATCAATGAAATCGTTGAGCCCGGAAAGCTGATGGCGCGGGCAGGTGAAGTCGCGGGCCGTATTGCCTCCCTTCCGCCACGCGCCGTGCGTGTCGAGATGGAGACGTTCTACCGCGCGCTCGATCTCGACCGCGACAACGCAATGGCCCTTGCGGGTCACATGTACCACCTCGTGCGGGCCACTTTCGACAAGACCCCGCCGCTCGCCGCCAAGGAGAAGTGACCATGAGCCTCAACAGCGCAACCATCGACCCGGGCATCGCCGAGATGCAGGGCGTGGCGGAAAAGCTGGCTGCCATGAACTTCCCGGCTTCGATTGGCGCATTCGTGGCCGAGCGTGCGGCCACCATGGGCGATGCACCTGCGGCAATCTGGTTCGAGGACGAAATCAGCCTTTCTTATGCAGAGCTGGACAAGCGTTCCGACACGCTGGCGGCGGCACTTCTGGCGCGGGGTATTCGCAAAGGCGCACATGTCGCACTGATGATGCCCAACGTACCGGAGTTCGTGGTGTCCTGGTTCGCGCTCGCCAAGCTCGGCGCGGTACTGATTCCGACCAACAACAGCTACACAAGCGCCGAGCTCGACTTTCTGCTTAACCAGTCGGACGCGCAGGCGATCATTACAGATGTAACTTTGTTGCCGGCGCTGGAAGGCATGACGAAACGGCCGGCTGTTCTCGATGATGCGCGTGTTTTCGTTCGCGGCGGCGGCGCGCCCTATGTCTCGATCGAAGAGCTGATGGCGGAGAACCGCGAGTGGAAGGCGCCCTGGCCGGTTGCCCCGACCGATCTGATGAGCCTGCAATACACGTCGGGCACGACAGGCTTTCCGAAGGGATGCATGCTCAGCCACGATTACTGGCTGCTGCTTGCGTTTTCGGCAGCGGCCGGCATGGGCGCGGACGAGGTGAAGCGGTCGCTGCTTTGGGCGCCGTTTTTCTATATGGACCCGCAATGGCAGCTTCTGATGACCATGCAGCTCGGTGGCACTGCCTATATCGCCCGACGCATGAGCCTGACGCGGTTCTTCGACTGGGCCCGCGACCTCGAGATCAACTACACCTATTTCCCTGAAGCGGCGCTGAAGGCGCTGCCACCGAGCGCCGCCGACGCAAAAATGTCCCTGCGCTACATCAATGCCTTCGGCTGGTCGCCTGCCTCTGTGAAAGAGGCCGAAGAACGGTTCGGTGTCGTTGCGCGCGATTCCTTCGGCATGACGGAGATTGGCGCCGGAATGATGGTTCCGGTCGCCGCGACGCACAAGCTGGACAAGCGTACATGCGGCGTCGCCGCCCCGTTCCGCGAGGCACGCGTGGTTGGTGAAGACGGACGCGAATGCGCCCCGGGCGAGCCCGGCGAACTGCAGATCCGCGGCCGGTCGATCCTGCAGGGGTACTACAAGCGCCCTGACGCCAACGCCGACAGCTTCGACGGCGACTGGTTCCGCACCGGCGATCTGTTCATCCGCGACGAGGACGGATACCTGTCCATTGTCGGGCGCATCAAGGACATGGTGCGTCGATCCAGCGAGAATATTTCGGCTCGAGAAGTCGAGGCGGTTTTGGAAGAATTGCCGGAGGTGGAGGAAGTGGCTGTTGTGCCGGTGCCCGACCCGCTGCGCAAGGAAGAGGTCAAGGCCTATATCAAGCTCAAGCCTGGTGTGGCGCGGGACGGCTTTTCGCTCGACGCGTTGTTTGAACACAGCAAGGGCAAACTCGCGGCTTTCAAGGTGCCGCGTTATGTCGCCTTCATCGATGACTATCCGCGTACACCCTCGCACAAGATTGCCAAGCAAAAACTGATTGCGGCGAGCGAGGACCTGCGCAAGGACAGTTTCGACCGTGTGGAAGGTGTCTGGAGATAGGTATCCGGCGCGGCCCCGTGAAAGGAACGCGAAATGACGGTCGGCGACGATCAGAGACACTGGTCGCGGTTTGCCCGCGAGTGGATCGACTGGGCCCGGTCGCCCGATCATGACGCGTTCTGGGCCTATCGGTCTGCCTTTGCTGAGTTTGTCGGTGCCGGCTCGGGCGAATTGCTGGACATCGGTTGCGGCGAGGGCAGGGTTGCCCGCACGCTAGGGTCGGGAGCGGCGGCACTTTTGCGTGCCGTCGGTCAGTTCAGAAGTTCTGAAAAGGCCTCGTAGAACCCCTCGGCGTCGACGTCATGAATGACGGTAGCGTTGGGAGCATTGCGCTCCGGACGGTGGTCGAAAAGCGAATAGCCGCGGGTCATCTCGCTTACTGTCTCGACGGAGACGAACTTACGGCTTTGGGCTTTCACCAGATCCGGACGCACCAGCAGCATCGCGTTGAGCGAGTCCGGGTGCGTGCTGCCCATGATGTCCTTGGTCTGGTTATAGGTCAGATTGGGCGTGTCGAGGATTGTGAAGAACTCCGAAAGCCTGGTCCCCTTGCGGGCGATCTTGTCCAGTTGCTCTTTGCTCCAAAGGGCGTGGGACAGGGTCAGCGTCCATGTCACGATCGTTGCGTTGAATCCTGCCTGCAGCACGATCTCGGCTGCTTCAGGGTCGACATAGAAATTGTATTCAGCTGCGGCGGTGACATTGCCGACCGAGTTGTCGCAACCGCCCATGATGCGCAATTCGCGGACCTTGGAAGGGAAGTCCCGGTCCAGCGCGATTGCGGTAGCCAGGTTCGTGAGCGGACCGATCGCAACGATGTCGATCTGGCCCGGATTTTCGTTCACGATGCGGACCAGCGCGTTGGCTGCTTGTTCGGCTTCGGGTTGCTGTTTCGGTTTGGGGAAATCGTGATTGCCCTTGCCGTCGCCATGCGCTTTGGCTCCCCGCCATGGCCGCATGAGCGGTACGCGCGCGCCAGGGAAAACCGGCACCTCGCCGCCGCGGCCCGCAGCTTCGATGGTAATCAGTGCATTCTCGACCTGTTGGTCGAAATCAACGTTGCCGGCAACGATGGTGACCGCTTCGAGCTGTGCCTGCGGGTGCAGCAATCCGATCAGGATAGCGAAGCTGTCGTCGGCGGCGGTGTCGGTGTCGATAATCATACGGCGCATGGCGGCCTCACTTTCAGGGAATGGCGCCGGGCTGTCCGACTGCATCAGGTTTGACGATTTTGCGTGGCTCGGGCATGCGCAGCGCCAACGCCATTCCGACGACGGCAAAAGCGAGAGCCGTCGCGAAGATGGCGTCGTATCCGACGACATCGATCAGTGCGCCCGCGATCAACGGGCCGAAAATGAAAAACGGCGCCAAAAGCGTCGAAGTCGTACCCAGGTAGAGGCTGGTACGCTCTGCCGGAGCCATCTCGATCGACATGTTGGGATCGCCGATCACCGTCACGGCGTTGGCGCCGCCGAGCGCAATGAAGATGACGACATAAGCCGGCAGCGAGTGAGCCAGCAGCGCTCCCGACATTCCAACGGCAACGAGGCATCCTCCCAGGAAGACGATCAGCTTCCACCCGAAATAGTTGCCGAGCACGCCCAGAGCGAAACCGAGTGTGGCCTGCGAAAAGATGAAGACAGCCGCCAGCAACGCGGCATCGGAGAGCGCCAGAACGTCGCTCATGCCGTCCACGACCACGAAGCCGACGCCGCATGTTGCCAGGGCAAACATGATGCGGGCTGCTAGGAACTGCCGATAGGCATCGTTTTCGGCGAGAAGCCCCGGAATGCTTGCAACCGTGGCCCAGAACCGGCCACGCGGCTGCACATGCGGGTAGGGGATTTCACGCAGCGAAGCCACGAATGCGATGGACAGGAAGGACAGGCCGAAACTTATCCAGAAGCACAGCTGGTTTCCGGTCGGAAAAGGGGAGGTCTTGATAATGTACTCGGCCACCATGGCGGCGCTGAAACCGAGCAGTCCTCCAAGAAGCTGCACCGTACCGAAGAAGACACCGCGGCCGCGGGTGAGCGATTTGGCGACAAAGTCACCGTAGACCGGTCCGATGAGCCCGGTAGTTATGGCGTAGCCGCAAAAGGCAATGAAGAACAGGACAAGCACGGCAGAGTCGTCGATAACGCCGATCAGCTGCGCCGCAATGGCGATCGCAAGGATACCAACCCTTTCGGCCAGGACGATTGCCAGCAACAGCGGCTTGCGGCGGCTGCGACCCTGCACCAGATGGGCGCCAACGAGCTGGGGCAGGTAGCGTCCGACCGCGAAGGTCGCAGCGACGAGGCCAACCAGTAGCGTACTGCCGCTCAGGGCTTGTACGAATGCAGGTATGATAGTGGTTTCCGACAGCAGCGAAATAGCGAAGGCGAAGCAGGCGCCGTCCAGCACCAGAAGCGCGAAGTTCCGCTTCTGGTAGAGTTCCATCTCTCGGGCATAGTCGGGCGCGGCTGCTTGCAACCGCGATACGTCTGCGCTTACGGCCATTGTTGCTGGTTTCGATCTGCTTCAATGAGAACCCGGAGCGCCTCCACGGCCGAACCGAGCAGGAGCTTCCGGTCGACCGTTCCGTCGCCCGAATGCATCTGCATCACGCCGCCCGCCCGCACACGGTGAATGGATGCGATGACGAAGATCGCAGAAGCTTCCATTTCGGAACAGATTGCACCGCCGCCGATCCACGCGTTCCAGCGGTCCGCGAGGCGTCCCGCAAGCGGCATGCGCTCCGGTTCGGTTTCACCGTAGAAGGAATCCTTGGACTGGCTCACGCCCAGCATGTGGGGAATCTTGAGACGTCTGGCCGCTGTAGCCAGCGCATCGACGACCTGCGGGTCGGCGACGGCCGGAAACTCGATCGGCAGATAGTGCGATGAGGTACCTTCGTCACGGATTGCGCCGGTCACGACGGCAAGCGCGCCGTTGGGCGTGTCGGGTTGTATTGCGCCCGAGGTGCCGACCCTGATGAAGGTATCCGCGCCGATCTTGATCAGCTCTTCCACCGCGATAGCCGCGGACGGGCAGCCGATTCCGGTTGAAACGACGCTCACCTTCTCGCCGTTCAACAAGCCGGTATAGGTCGTATATTCGCGGTTGGACGCCACATGTTCGGCGCTGTCGAACAAAGCGGCGATCGGCTCGCACCGCCCGGGGTCTCCGGGCAGCAGAACGTAGCGGCCGACATCGCCGCGACGCAGCTGAAGGTGATATTGGGGCTCTTCGCTCATAGCGAACCTGCTTCCACGCGATCATGCGCGATCAGCTCGCGCAGACCGGCAACCGCCGTGGTCAGAAGATCGTCGAGCGAGACGGACGCTTTTTCCTCGGCCGTCATCGGCGACTGATCGTGGTGACCCAGTATCTGCATGATCCCGCCAACCCGCACTCTGAGCGTCGAACCCACAATGAAGAGCCCCGCGGCCTCCATTTCCGAACAGATCGCGCCGCCGGCCACCCATGCGCTCCAGCGGTCCTTGAGCCGGTTCGCTACGGGCATGCGCCCGGGCTCGTGCTGGCCGAAGAAGGAGTCCTTCGATTGGGCGATGCCGATACGGTAGGGCTGGCCGGTCTTGCGGGCACCGAGCGCGAGCGCGCGCGTGACTTCAAGGTCGGCGACAGCCGGAAACTCGATCGGCAGGTAGTGGCTCGATGTGCCTTCGTCACGGATTGCGCCGCTGATCACGCCCAGGGTGCCGGGTTTGATATCGGGCTGCATGGCTCCGGACGTTCCGACGCGAATGAAGGTGTCGGCGCCGACATTCTTCAGCTCTTCGATCGCGATGGCCGCGGACGGACAGCCGATGCCGGTTGACGTAACCGCGACCGGTTCGCCGTCGAGCGTGCCGGCCCAGGTCGTATACTCGCGATTGGCCGCGACGAGGCGCGGATTGTCGAACAGCCTTGCAATGGGCTCGCACCGGCCGGGGTCGCCTGGCAGGAACACGTAGCGGCCGACATCGCCGGATTTCAGGCGAATATGATGCTGCGGTTCGTCTTTACCGCTGACGGGCATAACAAATCTCCGGAAAATCTATTTGCGGAACATGAAGGCAATCGTGACTGTCACGATTGTGAGGAAAGTGCCGGCAACCAGCAGGAAGAGCCCGAGCACGAAGTTGGCGCTGAACGTGATCTGGTCGCTCAAATTCCACGAGCCGCGCGTGATCGACATGACCGCCAGCGTCGCCATGATGACGATCGAGCAGACAGCGATTGCCGTGTCGCTCCATTTGCCCTTGACCTTGCGATAGCTGGTCTTGTGCCCGGTCGAGCCGAAGCCGCGCGATTCCAGCGAAATGGAAAGCTGCTGCACGCGTTCGATCGCACCGACAAACACAGGAATAAAGCTTGGGAGGACGGCGGAGAATCCGCTGCCTTTCATTCCGCGTGATTTCTGGGCGCTCAGAATAATGCCGACTTCGCGCTGAAAGACAGGGATCAGCTGCAGCGTCATAGCCTGCATGAAGTTGAGAGTGTAGGGGACCCGCAACTTGGTGAATGTGGTGAACATGTCGCTGGGATGCGTTGTCATCAGCATCACCAGCGCAATTGCCAGCGAAGCGAAAATCCGGCCCAGCAGCACGAACCCGTAGTAGAGCCCGTCGATATAGAGCGTGACCGGCCCGAGCTCGGCCGCGGCGGTCCACGGCTTTTCCACCGCCGGCGCCAGTATCTGCAGCGCCAGCAGCGAGGAGCCGATGGGCAGGAGGATCAGAAGGCCCTTCAGGAAGGTTTTGAGAATTCCGGCCCAGATTGCGAAAATGAACGCAATCGCCGCCATCGAGTAGAGAATGATGATGTTCTGGGTCGAGAACGCAAGGATGACGTAGCCGACCACGAGGATCATCTTCGGACCGGGACTGACGTTGTGAATGAAGGAGTCGCCAGGAACCAGCGCAAGCGGCAATGGGTTGCTTATCGACATCTCGGTACTGTCCTCACGATCCGGTCTTGGCGCGCGGCTTGAGACGATTTGCGATATCGTCAGCCAGCTCCGCAGGCGTCAGTGCAATTGTCCCGCCGATGGGTACGGTCGTTTGAAGCGCGATTTCGGTGACCTGCGGCGCCATGAGGTTTGTCCGCTGCATCAGGGCAGCATCGGCAAATACGTCACGCGGTGACGCATCGGCGATGATCTTGGTGTCTTTCATGACGATGACGCGTTCCACGACGTCTGCCAGAAGAGGCATGTCGTGGGAAACGCACACGACGGTCGTTCCCTGCTCGCGCAGACCCGACATGAGGTTGTTGATGACCTTGGTCGTGTCGTGGTCCTGACCCGTCGAAGGTTCGTCGAAAATGATGATTGACGGGCGCATTGTGACGATTGAGGCGATGCCAACCAGCTTCCGGATCGGAAAGCTGACGCGATAAGGGTGCTCGTCGATCACACTGTGCAAGCCGAAGAACTCCACAGCTTCCGCAACGCGCTGATCGATTTCGTCTTCGCTCATCCCGATGTTGCGTGGCCCGAAGCGCAGTTCGTCGTCTACCGTGCGCGCAAACAGCTGGTGGTTGGGGTTCTGGAAGACATAGCCGATATGCTGCGCCATCTGCTGAACCGACTGCGTCGCCGTGTTCACGCCATTGATGACGACTGTTCCGGATGAGGGTTTCAGCAGGCCGTTGAACAGCTTTGTGAGTGTCGTCTTGCCGGAACCGTTCTGGCCGATAATGCCGATGATCTCGCCTTTTTCGACCCTCAGATCGACGCCCGAAAGCGCTACGACATTGCCGTTCGCGTAGGTGTAATGCGCCTGCTCGACAAGAATGGCTGGTGCGTCGGCATCAGCGGCGTTGAAGTGTTCGTCAGCCATGTTACGCCTTCAGCATCGCATTGACGCGGTCGACCGCGGTTTCAGTGCGCACGGGGAAATCGCCTTTCCAGGCGCCGCGCGCTTCGAGTTGTTTGGCAAGGGCAACGGCTTCGGGAACCCTCAGCTTCAGTGCAGCCAGTTCGTCCACGCGGCTGAATATCTCCTGAGGTGTGCCGTTCATCACGACCCGGCCGCCATCCATCACGATCACACGGTCGGCGTAGCGCGCCATGACCTCCACTTCGTGCTCGATGACGATGACAGTCATGCCCTGTTCGCCGTTCAGCTTCGCTGCCATGTCGAACACTTCCTGTTTCCCGATCGGATCGAGGTTGGAGGTCGGTTCGTCCATGATGAGAATGCGGGGCTTCATCGCCAGCACGGCGGCGATGGCGAGGCGCTGCTGCTGCCCGCCTGAAAGGCCGAGCGGCGAACGGGTCTCAAAACCTGCCAGTCCGACCATCGCGAGGGAATCGGAAACGATTTCATGCATCGCTTCGTGCGGAACGCCGGCATGCTCGAGGCCGAGCGCAACTTCCTCGGCTGCCGACATCTGGCTCATCTGGAACTCGGGATTGTCGAACACGATGCCGACAAGCTTGGCGAGTTCGCGAACCGGGTATTCGGAAACGTCGAGCCCGCCGACGGTCACCTTCCCGGTGAGATTGCCGCCGAGCATGGTCGGCACGATACCGTTCACGCAAAGGCCGAGTGTCGTCTTGCCTGCCCCGTTGAGGCCAAGAATGGCGACATACTCGCCCTCCCTGATTTCGAGGCTGACCGATTGCAGCGCGAAGCTGTCGGTACCGGCGTAACTGAACGATACGTCGTCGAATTGGATAATTGGTTTTGACATATACTATTCTCTGGCATTGGCGCCGGCCTTCGCGGCCGGCGCCGTAAAACTGCCGGACTGTTGGGTCAGCCGCCGGATCCCATGGCGAGGAATATCGCAATAATGACCACGCCTATCAGCACGCCAACCAGCGCATAGAGAATGCCCTTCAGCGGTGTCGATTTCACCAGGTCGAGGTCGGCTGTCAGCGATCGCGGCATCGCTTCGATCACCGCCAGGGCTACGAAGCCGCCGATAATCTTGTCGGCCAGTGATGTCAGAATGTTCGACGAAAGAACCGAACCGACGAGATTCTGTCCAACCGCGAGGAACACACCGGTCAGTGCGTCAGCTGTATTGCCGGTCGCGCCGCCAAAGACCAGAACGATGATCGGTGCTGCGATGATCGTGCATACGACAGCCACAATGATGTTGAGCGCAAAGAACCGGGGCAGCGTACGACCGAGCCCGAACGAACGGACGCCATAACCCCACACGAGCGCGCCGGCGATGTTGACCAGTGCGAAGGGCAGGCTGACAGGGCCGTTGATGAGCGACGAGCCGGTATTGGTCAGAATACCCACGAGCGCGCCCCACCAGGGACCGAGCACGATGGCCGAAATGGCGGTCCCGATCATGTCCAGATAGACCGGAAGGCGCAACGCGTGCGCGATAAAGCCGCCAACGATGTTCAACGCAACGCAGACCGGGATCAGCGTCACGATGAACGTGGTCGGGATATTTAGCTGTCCGCCTGACGACTTTTTGAGCGTCGGCGCTGAGGTTTCGGAATTCATGGTCTCACTCCCCCTAGGTTGCCTCGTCCCGAGAACCGCATCACCCTGCAACTCCGCCCTGCCGGACAATTGCAATCTGAACGCGACCTCCCTCGGACGAGCTCACGACATGCGGTGCAATCCGCATGCCATCCTCACGATGCCGTTTGAAAACTCCCAGCCGGCACCACTTTCAGTTCTTCGTAGTTGCCGTAGTCGCGAACCCGCTTGAACGGCGCGTTGGTGACGGCGTTGTAGGAGCAGATATAGCCCCACCTGTAGGTATCGCTGCGGTTCGCATCCGACCGGTGCAGAAGGTTCCCGTGGAACACCAGTGCGTCGCCGGCTTCCATCTGGACATACACATGTTTGTACCGCGCCAGCGCCGCTTCGAGATGCTCCTGCTGCACGATGGTCTGTCCGTCGGCATCACGCTCGTGATTGAGGCGCCCGAGCTCATGCGTCCGCTCGAGAACCTGCAGGCAGCCGTTTTCCCTGGTGGATTTGTCGAGCGCCACATAGATGCTCATCATCTGCGGAGCGAGACAGCCATAATTGTACCAGTAGCCGAAATCCTGATGCCATTCCCATGCGCCACCCTCGTGAGGTTGCTTCATCGTCATCTTGTGGCTGTAGAGATAAACCGGCTCGCCGATAGCAGCAGTGGCCAGGGCGACCAGCCGTTCGTCACGGGCAACCATGCCGTACTTGTCGTCGCCGGCACTGTTCCACATTTTCAGGAGGGTCGAGCGGCCGTCCCTGTCACCTTTTGTCATGACCTGGTCGCTGGCCGCTTCAGCTTCGAGCCGCTGCCGCGCGTAGTCACGGAAATTGGCTACTTCATCCGGCGAGAACAGGCTCTTTCGAATAAAATAACCATCCCGAATATACGCGTCGGCTTCAGTCTCGGACGGCGCGAAAGCAGAGCTTGATTGCGTCGATTCAGTCAACAATTGATCAAGTTCCACCTTTGCGCGGCCCTTTGTGCTCCAGATTGAGGGGGAGGGAGCACTCAAAGGCGAGTTGATGACGGCAGGCTATGTGCGGTGCCGTGGGTGGTAAATGGACATAATAGGCATTACTTTGTAAAAAACACGCATGGACGAGAAGCCGCAAATACTCGCAACGCATCATTTCGTTCCGGCGCCTCGCTGGACTGAAATCGCGTATACGGTTGTGAGGGCGGGTCACCTCAGGGCCAGCCGGAACTATGTGGTCTCGCGCAGCGCATTTCAGGGCCAGGATCTCATCTTCTGCACGTCGGGTGCGGGAACGGTCGAGACGCTGGGCCGCCGGTTCGCGGTCTCGGCAAATCAGTTTGTCTGGATTGCAAACGAAGCGCCGCATCGCCACTCGGCCGACCAGCGCGATCCGTGGACGGTGCTTTGGTGCCGCATCGACGGACCGAGTGCCGAAGCGCTGCGGCGCAAACTGTTCAACGAGTCGCTGCCCGTTGTCACTTTTCCCGACCCTGGCTTCGTCATCAAATGGTTCGAGCGCCTTTTTGCCACGCTTGAAAGCCATAGCCCGGGCATCGACCTTCAGTTGAACATGCTGGTGGCCGAACTCATCTGGCGACTGGGGGAACCGGATGTCCAAAACAGCGAAACGAATGTCCCACAACGGCTTCGTCTTGTGCTCGATGCCATGCGCGCCAGACCGGGCGATGCCTGGAAACCCGCCGATATCAGCGCGTATACGGGGCTCAGTCCGTCGCAAAACCGGCGTCTTTTCCACCGCTATCTTGGAACGGGCCCGAAGGCATGGGTTACGCGTGAGCGCTTGACGCTTGCACAGCGATTGCTGGCCGAGACCGACGAGACGGCCTTTCAGATCGCCGACCGGTGCGGATTTTGTGACGTCTATCATTTCAGCAGGACTTTTCGTCGCCTGGTCGGCATCGGACCGGCCGCCTGGCGCAACAACGAACTTGGAAAAAAATGACATATGTGCCGCGCAAGCGGGCGATGCCGGGAGGTGGATAAGTGGCAAAACCGAAAATCACAGTGGTCGGCAGCTTCGCTGTCGGCATGACAATTCGCGCCTCGCGGCTGCCGGTGTTCGGCGAGACGATGCCCGGAACGGACTTCGATATGGGTCCCGGCGGCAAGGGATCGAACCAGGCCGTTGCCATTGCCCGCCTTGGCGGCGATGCGTCGCTGGTGGCCGTGATCGGGGCAGACAAGCTGGGCACGATAGCAACCGATCTTTATGAAGACGAAGGCGTCGATGCCTCGCATGTCCTGGCGACCCGCGAGCGCGCCACGGGAGCCGGGCTCATAATACTCAACCAGCAAGGGGATAACTTCATCGTGCTCGACATGGGGGCGAATGAGCTGATGGACACTGGCTTCGTAGATCGGGCGGCGGACAAGATAGCCAGCAGCAACGTGGTGATGAGTGTGCTGGAAATTCCGCTTGCGGCAGCACAGCGCGCTATGGAGCTCGGCAAACGGGCGGGAGCAATCACCGTGCTGAATCCGGCACCGGCGGTAACGCTGCCGGATTCGATATTCCGCCATGTCGACTATCTGACGCCCAATGAAAGCGAGTTGCGGATTCTTCTCGGATTGGAGGCTGATGATCCACGCCCCACTCGCGAGCTTGCCCGCGAACTGAGGCACCGCGGCGTCCGCAATGTTCTGGTGACCATGGGCCGCGCCGGCGTTCTGATTCTGACGGACGAAACTGACGAGGTCGTGCCGTCGGTTCCGGTCGACGTTGTCGACACGACCGGCGCCGGTGACGCCTTCAACGCCGGTCTCGCCGTTGCGCTCGCCGAAGGGTGCAAGCTCTCGGATGCAGTGCGCTTTGCGGCGGTGTGCGGCGCGCAGGCCTGCACCAAAGTAGGGGTAATTCCAGCTTTGCCTGCACGAGCCACGGTAGACCGCCTGATCTAACGGCAACCTCTTGGAGAGTTGTACTCAAAGACAAATGTCGAAAGGGTGACAATAAAGTCGCTGGTAGGTTTCTGCATATCCTCCGCTTGCGCAACTCCGGCCGGAACTCTCCCCATCTGCGAGTCGAGCGGCGGTCCTGTCAGGTGGATGCGCTGGATGGTGGGTTCGGTACGCCATGAGGAAGGCTCGCCGTGCGATCTGCACGAGGGAGGGTTCCGAAACGGCGCACAGAGCCATTCCGGGAAATCCGGCCGATTACGGCGGTCTCTGATTTGAGGCGCACTCTGCTAACCGACGGAAATCCCGCAGCTATTTGCAAACCAAACTGGAAACGGGGAAACAGGAGGGAGGTTGGCTGGGGAACCTGGATTCGAACCAGGACTAACGGAGTCAGAGTCCGTGGGTCTACCGTTAACCTATTCCCCAAAACCTGCGCGGGGCGCTGCGAAGCGCTTGCGATGTGCGCGTTCTAGTCACCTGTCAAAAATAGTCAATATCGTCTTCGGTTCAACCCGCTCGCTGCACTTGGTGAAATCGGGGGCTGCTGCTATCCTGTCGCCAACGTAACCATTTATGCGCCAGCGGCGGCGCCGGCCCGTTCCGGCAGCAGCGCGGTGCGAGAGGTGGATTGAATTGGAAGATCCCGACACCGGCGTCTTGGCGCCGGGCGGGGCGTCGCCTGAGCCGGAGCGGACAAAGCGTCCTGCCGGCGAGGCGGACATGGCGCATGGGCCTGAGGTTGACCCGCCTCGGCCAGCGCCCGGTTCGCAGCCGGACGACGCGCCCGGACAGAACAAAAAGCGTGGGCGGCGCAGAAAGCGCAGACGAAACCGCAAGGTCTTCGCCCGCGATGCCGTTGCACAAAGCCCGGACACTGCCGATGGAAGTCAGGCCGGCGTCAAACCGGTGCAGCCGACGCTCGCGGAGCCGCAGCGGCAGGCCGAGAGCAGCCATCCACGTCATCGCAATATTCCGCAATCCAGGCGAGGGCCCGTCTACGCTGCCCTCGACCTTGGAACCAACAACTGCCGCCTGCTCGTCGCAGTGCCGCAGCGCCCGGGTCAGTTTCGTGTCATCGATGCCTTTTCGCGCATCGTGCGGCTGGGCGAGGGGCTTACATCGTCCGGCCGCCTGTCCGACGCGGCAATGGACCGCGCCGTCGAGGCGCTCAAGATCTGTGCTGAGAAACTCGCTTTCCGCGAGATCAGGCGATCGCGCCTGATCGCCACCGAGGCCTGCCGTGCGGCCGCGAACGGCGAGCGTTTTCTAGCTCGCGTGAAAGCCGAAACCGGCCTCGACCTGGAAATCATCGATCGCCAGACCGAAGCGCGCCTAGCAGTGTCCGGCTGCGGGTCGCTGGTTGAACGCAACACTGACGCCGTTGTGTTGTTCGACATTGGCGGCGGATCGTCTGAAATCGCACTCGTCGATGTCTCGGAGCGGCGTTCGCCGCGTCTTGCCAGCCATATCGTGTCGTGGACGTCCCTCCCGGTGGGGGTGGTCACGCTGGCGGAACGCTTTGGCGGGCGCGAGGTAACGCGCGAGAGCTTTGCGGCGATGGTTGCCGCCGTTGGCGAGATGCTTTCCGTTTTCGAAGGCCGGCACAAGCTGGGCGGCCTCGCAAGCGGTTCGCGCTTCCACCTTCTTGGCACCTCCGGCACGGTTACAACGCTCGCCGGTGTTCATCTGGAGCTGGAACGCTATGACCGCCGCCGGGTCGACGGCCTGTGGCTGAACAGTCAGCAGGTCGACAACATCATGGACCGGCTGCTGGGGCTTTCTTTCGAAGAGCGCAAGGCAAATCCGTGCATCGGGGCCGACAGGGCGGATCTGGTCCTGGCCGGCTGCGCGATCTTGGAAGCCATCCGGCGGGTCTGGCCAGCGGAGCGGCTGCGCGTCGCGGACCGCGGCTTGCGCGAGGGGATGCTGAGCGAATTGATGGCCGATGACGGCGTATGGCGGCGCCGTCGCTTGCGCGGTCGGGGTATGCGCTGATGCCGAAATCGGGAAACAAGGGCGGCGGGCGCGTGCTGAAGACGCGCATCAAGAAGAAGAGCGGACTGAAGAATTCGTCGCGCCGCTGGCTCGAGCGCCATCTGAACGACCCCTATGTCCATAAGGCGAAGAACGAGGGCTACCGCTCCCGTGCGGCATTCAAGCTGACCGAGATCGACGACCGCTACGAACTCATCAAACCCGGCATGCGGGTGATCGACCTGGGTGCGGCCCCGGGTGGCTGGACGCAGGTGGCGGTTGCGCGCACCGGGTCCACCGAAGATGATATTCGTGTTGTCGCGATCGACTATCTCGACATGGATCCGGTGCCGGGCGCGGCCATTCTGAAAATGGACTTTCTCGATGACGAAGCGCCGGCAAGACTGATCGAAGTGCTGGGGGGCGAACCGGATATCGTGCTTTCGGATATGGCGGCGCCGACGACCGGCCACAGGCGCACGGATCATATCCGCACCATGCATCTTTGCGAGGTTGCGGCCGATTTCGCACTTTCGGTGCTCAAACCCGGCGGTCATTTCCTGGCAAAGACCTTTCAGGGCGGCACCGAAAACGCCCTGCTCGACAGTCTGAAACGCGGGTTCAAATCGGTCCATCACGTCAAGCCGCCTGCCTCGCGCGATGAATCGGTCGAGCTTTACCTGCTCGCCAAAGGCTTCAAGGGTCGCGGCTAGTTCCTTGCCTTCCGTGCCCCGAAACCAGACTTCCGGTATTTGCCGGCAGGCGCACGAAAAAGAGCGCCGAGAGCACGGAAGCGATTGCTGCGATCCCGAATGCGACGACGAAGGCGGTCCGGTCGAGCCCTGAACCGGTCACCGCCTGGACCACCTCCAGCAATCCGCCTGCAACCGCAACCCCGAGCGCGATGCTGATCTGCTGGCTGACCGAGGCGATGGCGGTTGCCTGAGCCGCATCCTTGTCGGAGAGCTCGGCAAACACGAGCGCATTGGTGCTGGTGAAAAACAGCGAGCGCGCAAGCCCGGCCGCGAACAGGATGACGGCGATCACCACATAAGGCGTGTCGGAGGTGAAGAGCGCATTGGCGCCGATCAACAGGCCGCCGAGCGCAGCACTTGCGATCGTCACCGTGCGGAAGCCGGCGCGCCGCAATGTGCCGCTGGCAATGAACTTCATGCCGATCGCGCCAAAAGCCGTGACGAAAGTGAGCAGGCCGGACTGGAACGGGGTCAGCCCGAACAGTAGCTGAAACATCAGCGGCAGCAGAAACGGCGTCGCCCCGGTTCCCACCCGGAAGAAGAAACCGCCATAGATCGACGATGCAAATGCGCGGTTCGAAAACAGGCCGAGATCGAGAAGCGGACGCTGGGTCCGGCGTGCATGGAAAGGGTAGGCGATAGCGGCGATTGCGCCGACGATCACTGCCGTGACACCGAATACGGGCGGAAGCGCCGGCAGGCTGATGACTGACAGCCCGAACACGATTCCTGACGCTGCAACGGCTGCCAGAAGGAAACCGCGCCAGTCGATCTTGCGCGCTGCGTCGCCCTCGATGTCTGGCAGGATACGCCCCGCAACGAGAATGCCGATAATGCCGATCGGTACGTTGATCAGGAAAATCCAGTGCCACGAGACATAGGTGGTAAGGAAGCCGCCGACCGGCGGCCCGACCATTGGGCCGATCAGCGCCGGTACGGTCAGCCATGCCATCGCGTTCACCAGATCGCTGCGCGGCGTGGCCCGTACCAGGACAAGGCGTGCAAGCGGCGTCATCATTGCGCCCCCCATGCCCTGAACGAAGCGCGACACGACGAACGCACCGAGCGAGCCGGATATCGCGCACAATATCGAACCGACTACAAAAACGGCGATTGCGGCTCGAAACACCTTTCGGGCGCCGAAGCGGTCGGCCATCCAGCCGCTGACCGGAATGAAGATCGCGAGCGAAACCAGATAGGATGTCAGTGCCAGCTTCAGCGCGACCGGGCTGGTGCCGATATCCAGCGCAATCGCCGGCAGTGATGTCGCAATCACCGTCGAATCCATGTGTTCCATAAACAGGGCGACGGCCAGCACGATGGGAAGTGTGCGGTTCAAGGCGTGGTCCGGGCGGTGGGGGACAGTTCGTCAGAAGGACCGAGGAGTAGCATGCCCTCGCATCGTTGTCCCGTTTGCCGGCTGATCCCGGCGCGAAATCGGCTGGTCCAGAACGGTCAGTCCGGCACCGCCGCCGTCAGCTCCTCGGCATAGCGCTTGGTTTCTTCGATCCGCGACGGCGTCGCCGGGTGCGTCGAAAGGAAATCGGATTCGGATGTGTCGCCAAGCTTGTCGCGAATGAGTTCCAGAAAGCGCGAAATCGCAAGCGGGTCGTGGCCCGTCCGGTGCATAAGCTCGATGCTGAATCTGTCGGCCTCGGCTTCGGCGCTGCGCGAGTGCCTCAGCTGCAAAAGCGCCGAGCCTTGTATGAGAATGTCCTCGACACCCGCGCCGACATCGCCGCCGATCAGCAGAATGAGCCCGGTCACACCGGCAGCGCGATAGATCTGCCGCAGGCTGTGGTCGTGGTCCACATGGCCGATCTCGTGGGCAAGAACACCGAGGATTGTCTCGTTGTCATTGGCCATCTCGACCAGCTCGTCGGTGAGGACGATCGTGCCGTCGGGCAGCGCAAATGCATTCGGGCCGATGTGGCCGCCCTTGCGGAAATTGAGAGAATAGCCATCGGCGCCGCCAGCCGAGGCAGCCGCAAGTCTGTCGAATCCCTCGGCGATTTCTTTTTGCGTCTCCGCATCCAGCTTAGACGGTTCGAAGACGGTGCTGTCGAGTGTGGTCATCGTCGACGATGACAGCAGCTCCGGTACGACGGGAGGCGTGACGAGCACCGCCACCTCAACGAGTACGGGCACGGCGAAACGGTAGATCGCGGCCGCCAGCAGCGCGACCAGAACCACAAATACTGCCAGTCGCGGGTGGAACCGCTCCAGCGAATGGACGAAGCCCGCACCGCGCGTGGCCAGTGGCCGCATCAGCTGGTCGACGCTGTCATTGTCGTTGGTTTCGAACACACTTTCGTCGGCAAACGTGATACGCCTCGGTATCGAACCGACGCGGTCGGAGAAGGCAGCGGCCGGCAGTTCGCACGAGGCGAGGGCGGCTCCGGCCTCGTCGCGTGCGATAAGCCGTTCGCCGTCTTCAAGCCGCAGTGTTGCCTTCACCGCACGGCTGGTCTGCGGCGCATACCAGACGCCGCTGATTGCCTTCCTGTCTGTGGCATCAGAAGCCAAAGTCGAGGCCCTCGATATCCATATACTCCGCGCCAACGACGCCTTCGCTTTGTTTCACAGTCGAGAAGAAGTCGTCGAGCGAACCGGCCGAATAGAGCACCGTGACGCCGGCGAGATAACGCGACATGCGCACCGCGGCCCAGGGACGGGCAAGGCCGAGCGTGAACAACGTGGCGAAGAAGTTGGAGATGGCGATCCATGCATAGCGCCAGCGGCCGATATGCGAGGCAAGCAGATGCTGCCCGTCGATCACCGTCTCCGAAAGTGCGACGTTTCTGGCGCCTGCCGAATAAAGCAGGCTGACCAGCACGAACAGCAGGAAGAACGGCAGGAAGGCGCCGTAAATTGCGAGCAGGATGCCGCCAACTGCGAAGTCGGACGAGAAATCTTCCAGGTCGAGGCCGATCCCGCTGGCCAGGCTGAAGATCGAAACCCCAAGCACAACAACCACAACAAGGCCTATGACGAACACAGCCGCTGGCATCACGAACTGTCCGTATAGCTTTTCAAGCCGCGGGTCGCAGTCGATCGGCCGGTCGCCATAGCGCAGATTGTCGAGCGTGTAGCGCCACATCCACTGCGAGGCGATCGGCGCCAGAATACCAAGCGACCCCCATGTCAGCAGGCCGCCAAGTATGTAGGCCAGAAAAGCCCCGCCATATCCGCCGGTGAAATCGAAGCGCACATTGCGGAAGCTGGTCATTCGGGCGCTGAAACGCAGGCCGCGCATCACCAGCCACGGCAACGCGAACAGGAACAGGACGCCGAGGATGCCGCTGGCGACCGGAACGAACGTCGCCGTCAGATTGTAGAGGATCAGGATTGCCAGCACGACGATGCGCCCGATCAGAATCTGGACCGGCCGCGCGTGGTAGTCGAAGCTCGCGCCGGCGAGCCGTGTATTGCCGTAGAAATAGCGGTTGCGCCGTACTTTTGCCCAGGCCGAGTAGATTCCCAGCGTGACGATCGTCAGGAGGATGTTGACGATCCAGATGCCGAAATATTCCCGCCCCGTTCCGGTGAAGGTGAATTGCTCGCGCCGCATTGAATCGGCGGGCGGCCCGCCGGCCCTTTCGTCCTGTGTGTCCATATCCTCGCCCAGCTGATGCAGGGTTCCATATCACTCCCGGTGACGGCGGGTATATACCAGACCTTTGTGGTAACGCGGATGGCGTGGAGAGTTGCAGAGCCACCGCTTTCATTCCCAACCCATCCATGGTACCAGCCAGCGCCAATCCACCGACGGAGCCGATGAGTCGGCGCGGCCATTTCGGGCCGGCGCGGCTTCCGTATTACCCGATCGAAAGCAGGGATTGGACATGGCCAAAATCATCGAAACGGCGACCGGATCGCACGCGCTTACCTTTGACGACGTGCTGCTGCAGCCCGGTCACTCGCGGGTCATGCCCGGCGAGACAAGTGTGGCGACGCGTATTGCCGCCGACTTCGACCTCAACATTCCGATCCTGTCCTCGGCGATGGACACAGTTACCGAATCGCGGCTTGCCATCGCCATGGCGCAGGCTGGCGGGATCGGCGTCGTGCACCGCAACATGACGCCCGAACAGCAGGCCGAGGAAGTACGCCAGGTCAAGAAGTTCGAGAGTGGCATGGTGATCAACCCTGTCACGATCGGCCCCGATGCGACCTTGGCCGACGCACAGGCGCTGATGCGGGCGCACGGCATTTCCGGCATTCCGGTGGTCGAAAACGGCGGCCAGGGTGGATTCACAAGCGGCAAGCTTGTCGGCATTTTGACCAACCGCGACGTGCGTTTTGCGTCCGATCCGGCACAACTCGTGCGGGAACTGATGACGCATCAGTCGCTGATTACCGTGAACGAGAACGTGGCCCATGACGAGGCAAAGCGGTTGCTTCACCAGCACCGCATCGAGAAGCTTCTCGTGGTGGACGGTGACGGAAACTGCGTCGGCCTGATCACGGTCAAGGACATCGAAAAGTCGCAGCTTAATCCGCACGCCTCGAAGGACAGCCAGGGCCGCCTTCGGGTCGCCGCAGCAACCACGGTAGGCGAAGACGGCATCGAGCGTTCCGAGCGGCTGCTCGATGCCGGTGTCGACCTGCTGGTTGTCGATACGGCTCACGGCCATTCGCAGCGCGTTCTCGACGCTGTGGGCCGCATCAAGAAATTGTCGAATGCGGTGCGCATTGTTGCCGGCAATGTCGCCACGCGAGACGGAACGCGCGCACTGATCGATGCCGGCGCGGATGCGATCAAGGTCGGTATCGGCCCCGGTTCAATCTGCACGACGCGGGTGGTGGCCGGGGTTGGTGTTCCGCAGCTGTCGGCCATCATGGCCTCGGCCGAAGAAGCCGAAAGATCCGATATTCCGGTCATCGCCGATGGCGGCATCAAGTTCTCCGGCGACCTTGCCAAGGCGCTTGCCGCCGGAGCCCGCGGCGCGATGGTCGGTTCGTTGCTTGCGGGCACGGACGAAAGTCCCGGCGAGGTTTACCTGCATCAGGGCCGCTCCTTCAAAGCTTATCGCGGCATGGGTTCGGTGGGTGCCATGGCGCGCGGTTCGGCAGACCGCTATTTCCAGGCCGAGGTGCGCGACACGCTGAAACTCGTGCCGGAAGGCATCGAGGGGCAGGTGCCGTACAAGGGCCCGGTTTCCGGCGTCCTGCATCAGCTCGTCGGCGGCCTGAAGGCGGCGATGGGATATGTCGGCGCGGCCGATCTGGAGGAGCTGCGCACCAAAGCGGAGTTCATCCGTATTTCGGCGGCGGGCCTGCGCGAGAGCCACCCGCATGATGTCACCATCACGCGAGAAAGCCCGAACTACTCCGGCTGAGCCTCGCGCTGGCTCATGCCGGCGGGAATATAAGAGATCGATGCGCCCCGGTGCCGGCCATGGCGCCGTCGCTGACGGCGAATGTCAAATTGCCGGCCGCCCGCGCCGTGTCGCCTGCGGCGAAAACGCCGGGAATGCTGGTCTCCTGCGTGCCGTTGGTGCCGACATGCGCACCCATTGGGCTTTCTTCTATCCTGCACCCCAGCTGTTCAGCGATAGGACAGGCGGGCGTGGTCCGGGCCTGAACGAACAGCCCGGCCAGTTCCGCAGTGCCGCCGGTTTCGAGTTCGACGCAAATTCCATCGCCGGTGTCTTGAACGCCCGCAAGCCGCGCCGGCTCGATTGCGATGCCGCGCTGGCTGAGCACGCTTTGCTGTTCAGAGTCGGGCTGGAAGACCCCGTTTGCGAACAGGGTTGTCGGACCCCATTCGGAGACCACGATTGTATGGTGGAATGCCATCTCGCCAGCCGCCAGAACGCCGATTGAGCCGCGGTCGAGTTCGTAGCCATGGCAATAGGGGCAATGGAACACCCTCCGTCCCCAAAGTGCCGCCAGCCCCGGTACCTCGGGCAGTTCGTCGGACACACCTGTTGCAAGGATAAGCCGGCGTCCTCGGAACACCTCGCTGCGTGTGGTGGTAGCCTCGAATGCGTCGAGCGAACCGCTGCAGCGCGACACGGTGTCTTCCACCCAGTCGACACTCGGATACGCAAGGAGCTGACGGCGGGATTGCTGCGCGATCAGGTCGGGCGTGTGGCCATCACGGCTCAGAAATCCATGTGCGGCAGACGCAAAACGGTTGCGCCGGTTTCCGGCATCGATCACCGCGACCTTGCGGCGTGCTCTTGCGAGCTGCAGCGCGGCGGCGATGCCCGCATAGCTGCCGCCGATGACAAGTACATCATACATCTTTGAAACCTCTGCTCATGACACGTTTGAACTCTTCCATCCCGCTTCCGACTGTATCCGCAACATCAGCAAGGCTGATGCTGTGAAGGCGCTCGACGACCATCGCTTCCGCTTCCTTCAACGTCTCGCCGAGGGAGGCATTGACGGCCCTTTCCACCAGGCAATTCGGGTTCTCGTTGCGGTTACCGATCGCAAACAGCGTCGGCGAACCCAGCGCCGAATAGACATCGCCAAGGCTGATATCGGAGGGTGCCCGCGCGACAACCCAACCGCCGCCATGCCCTTTTTCCGAACGCACCAGCCCGGCGTCCCGCAATCCGGCCATCGTCCGGCGTACGACAACGGCATTGGTGCCGAGATACCCGGCCATTGCCTCGGAGGTGATGGGCTTCCCGCTCTCGACCATGTGGAGGAGAACGTGGAGCATGCCCGATAGTCTTGTATCGAATCTCATGAAACTTATAAAGTTACGTGAGATGAAAATGTCAAGCCTTGTCGTGGCTGGATCGCCGGATTAGGAGCGGTGGCATCAGTTAGGAAGGGGAGGTCCGATGAACCAGATAGCAATATTCTGGCCAATGCTGCTTCAGGTGGCGCTCGTATTTGCAGTCTACGGCGCGTCGCGGCCATCAAGGCCGGCAGTGCGAAACCTGGCCAGTTCAGGGAAAACCAGATCGAGCCGCCCGAGAGCATCTTCGTGCGCAACAACCTGGCGAACCAGTTCGAACTGCCGGTGCTCTTTTATGCGGCTTGTCTGTCGCTATTCGTGACCGGCGGCGTGACGGTCGTCACGCTGGGATTGGCATGGCTCTTTGCAATCTCTCGCGTCGCGCATGCCTGGGTGCATGTTACCTCAAATCGACTTCGGTACCGCCGCCCGATTTTCACGCTCGGCTACCTGTCGCTCGCCGGCATGTGGATCGGGCTGGTCGCCGTGCTTTTGCGCGCTCCCTGACGCGGCGATCGCGCGGATGATTTCCGCCAGCTTCCGGCATTCGTCATGCCGCGAGCTGTTGACGCGCCAGGCAAGACAGATGCGCCGCATCGGCGATGGATCGGCAAACGGCACGATCTTGAGATCACCAGCCGCCTTGTCCGCTTTGGCTGCGATCTCCGGTATCAGCGTCACGCCATGTCCGTGTGCAACCATGTGGAGCAGTGTGGTCAGGCTGGTTGCGCTGTAATTCGCCATTGCCACCGGCCGCACCTTACCGCAGACGGCGAGCGCCTGTTCGCGCATGCAATGCCCGTCCTCAAGTAGCATCATCCGCTCGAGCACCGGGCTTTCGGGCTGCACCGGCGGTGAAGTGAGTTCCGGGTCATCCTTCGGCAGCGCCAGCAGAAACCGGTCGGAGAATACCTCTTCCCACATCAGCCGCGGCTGATCGATAGGCAGGGCCGCAACAAAGCCGTCGAGTCGCCCGCTTACCGTTTCTTCCATCAAAGTGCCGGTGATTGCCTCGCGTAACTCAACTTCAAGGCCGGGGTAATGTGCGCGCAGTTCCGGCAGCAGACCCGGTAGCAGGTATGGCGCGACGGTGGGTATGATCCCCAGCCTGAAGCGGCCCTGCATTGCGCTGCGGCCGCGCTGCGCAATGCTGCCCAGATCTCGCAGTTCGTTCAGAAGCCTCTCGATACGCGGCTGCAACTGCCGCCCGGGCTCGGTCAGCCGCACAGCGCGTCCGCCGCGCTCGAAGAGCTGGCAGTCGAGCCGCTGCTCCATTTCCGCGATCTGCGCCGAGAGTGCCGGCTGCGTCACGCCGACCTGGGCTGCAGCGCGGCCGAAATGGCCGACCTGTGCCAGCGCCTCGAAATACTCCATCTGGCGAATGGTGAAACTGATCATAAGAATAAATTATGGGAAGAAACAGAAAATGCAATTTGAATTTATCGAAGTGGCCGTCTAGTTTTGAATCATTCCAGTTTCCCGCGGCCATGTGGTGCGGTGCCTGGGCGCTTCCCGCAAGGTGAAACAGGCCCTGAGGAAGCAGTGACATATGGCCGTTACGGCGCATCCTACGGGCGTCGGTGGTAAGCGGCAGATCGAAAATCGGAGGTCACAATGGACACCAAGGTAGACAAATCCGGCATGTGCCCCGTTGCGCATGGCGCAACCAGCATGAACATGCGTTCCAATCGGGACTGGTGGCCAAACCAGCTCAATCTGAAAATTCTGCACCAGAACTCGACGCTCTGCGATCCGATGGGCCCGGGCTTTGATTATGCAGCCGAGTTCAAGAAGCTCGATCTGGCTGCGGTGAAGAAGGATCTCGCTGGCCTGATGACCGACAGTCAGGACTGGTGGCCGGCGGACTACGGCCATTACGGTGGGCTTTTCATTCGTATGGCATGGCACAGTGCCGGCACCTATCGCACCGCCGACGGCCGTGGCGGGGCCGGTGCCGGTCAGCAGCGTTTCGCGCCGCTCAATTCCTGGCCGGACAACGGCAATCTCGACAAGGCGCGACGCCTGCTTTGGCCGATCAAGCAGAAATACGGCAACAGGCTCTCCTGGGCCGATCTTATGGTGCTGGCCGGCAATGTCGCGCTTGAGTCGATGGGTTTCAAGACGTTCGGTTTCGCGGGTGGCCGTGCCGACGTGTGGGAACCGGAGGAAGACGTTTACTGGGGCGCCGAAACGGAATGGCTCGCAACCAGTGACCAGCCGAACAGCCGCTATTCGGGCGATCGCGAGCTGGAGACGCCGCTTGCCGCGGTGCAGATGGGCCTGATCTACGTGAATCCGCAGGGTCCCGACGGCAATCCCGACCCGATTGCGTCCGGTCGCGACATCCGCGAAACCTTCGCGCGCATGGCAATGAACGACGAAGAGACCGTTGCTCTCACCGCCGGCGGCCACACCTTCGGCAAGATGCACGGCGCTGGCGATGCTGCGCTTGTCGGGCCCGACCCTGAGGCGGCTCCGCTGCAGGCGATGGGACTGGGCTGGCTTTCCACCCACGGTTCCGGCAAAGGCCGCGATGCCATCACCAGCGGTATCGAAGGTGCCTGGACGCCGAACCCGACGGTCTGGGATAACGGCTATTTCGATGTGCTGTTCGGTTATGAGTGGGAACTCGTAAAGAGCCCGGCGGGCGCCTGGCAATGGACGCCGAAGGACCTCAAGCCTGAGGATTTTGCACCCGATCCCGAAACCGGCGAGCGCACGCACCGCATATTCATGACGACCGCCGACATGGCGATGCGGATGGACCCCATTTACGGTCCGATCTCCAAGCGCTTCCACGAAAATCCGGAGGAGTTCGCCGACGCGTTTGCGCGTGCGTGGTTCAAGCTCACGCACCGTGACATGGGCCCCAAGGTTCGGTATCTCGGCCCGGAAGTGCCCGCCGAAGACCTTCTGTGGCAGGACCCGATCCCGGAGCTCGATCACGACCTGATTGAACCGAAGGACATTGCGGAGTTGAAGGCGAAGATCGCCGACACGGGGCTGAGCGTTTCGCAGCTTGTGTCTACGGCATGGGCCTCCGCCGCAAGCTACCGCGATTCCGACAAGCGTGGTGGAGCGAACGGTGCCCGTATTCGCCTTGCGCCGGCGAAGGACTGGGAGGTGAACCAGCCTGAGCAGCTTCAGAAGGTGCTGGCCGCCCTTGAAGGCGTGCAGAAAGCGTTCAACGGTGCGCAGTCGGGCGGCAAGAAAGTGTCCATGGCCGATCTGATCGTGCTTGGCGGTTCTGTCGGTATCGAAAAGGCGGCCAGTGCCGCCGGCCACGATATCGAAGTGCCGTTTACGCCGGGCCGGATGGACGCAACGCAGGAGCAGACCGACGTTGAGGGCTACGCCGTACTCGAGCCGGTTGTCGACGGGTTCCGCAACTACCGGAAGACGCGTTTCACCGTCACCCCCGAGGAATTGCTGGTCGACAAGGCGCAGCTTCTCAACTTGTCGGCACCCGAGATGACCGTCCTTGTTGGTGGCCTGCGCGTGCTCGGCGCCAATCACGGCGGCTCCAGGCACGGCGTGTTGACCGACAAGCCGGAGACCCTGACCAACGATTTCTTCGTCAATCTGCTCGACATGGCGACTGTCTGGGAGCCCGTGAGCGATGACGAGGAAGAGTTCGAGGGTCGCGACCGCAAGAGCGGCGAGCTCAAGTGGACCGGCACGCGGGTCGATCTCGTTTTCGGTTCGAACTCACAGCTTCGTGCGCTCTCCGAAGTTTATGCGCAGGAAGATGCCAAGGCGAAGTTCGTCGGCGATTTCGTCGCTGCCTGGACCAAGGTCATGAACGCGGATCGCTTCGACCTGGCGGCATAAGCCGCACCGGCCGACCGATCTTGAAACGGGCGGGTCTTCCCCGCCCGTTTTCTATTGCGCTTGCGCGTTTGCGCCCAGCCGGATAGGCAATTGCCACTCGGGTCAACCGGCATACAGGAATGTCATCATGCGTCTCGGCGGCAGGCTGGCGGCAGCCATCGAAATTCTGGCGGATATCGAAACGCGATACCGCCCCGCGGCAGAAGCGCTGAAGGACTGGGGCCTTTCTCATCGTTTCGCCGGTTCTGGCGATCGCGCCGCCATCGGCAACATCGTCTATGATGCGCTGCGCCGCAAACGCACGGCCGCATGGCTGTTCGACAGCGATGCCCCGCGCCATCTGGCATTCGGTGCCGTTATGCTGGAATTGGCCGAAACGGCCGAAAGCGTCAACGCCGCCATGGATGGCGACCGGTTTGCCCCGGAACCGCTTTCCGCCGACGAGCAGTCGCTCGCTTCCGCTCGGATTGTCTCCGTCGCACCGGACGAAATCCGCGCCGACAGTCCGGAATGGTGCCGTACGCATCTGGAGGCTGCCTTCGGTGAGGTCTGGGCGGATGAAGCGGCTGCTCTTTCAAAGCGGCCGCCGCTCGATCTTAGGGTGAACACACTCAAATCTGACCGCGACAGGCTGCTGCGCCTTTTCGCCAGGCAGCGTGCACAGGCCGGCCATCTGGCACCCAATGCCATTCGTATCCCGCCGGTTGCAGGGGCGGGCCGCCATCCCAACGTGCAGGCCGAACCCGCCTTCCAGAAGGGATGGTTCGAGGTTCAGGACGAGGGCTCGCAGATTGCGGCCTTGTTAACGGGCGCCGCTCCAGGCATGCGCGTGCTCGACTTTTGCGCCGGTGCCGGCGGCAAGACGCTTGCCATGTCGGCAGCGATGGAAAACACCGGCCAGATACACGCATTCGATGCCGAAAAGCCACGCTTGGCGCCGATCTTCGAACGCCTGAAGCGCGCTGGCAGCCGCAATGTTCAGGCCACGCCGGATCGTTCGGCACTGGAGCCGCTTCTCGGTTGCATGGACATCGTGCTCGTAGATGCGCCCTGCACGGGGTCGGGCACATGGCGCCGGCGGCCCGACGCCAAATGGCGGCTCACTGAAAAGCAGCTCGAGCAGCGGATGGCCGAACAGTCGGCCATCCTCGACGATGCAAGCAGTTTCGTGCGGCCAGGCGGCACGCTGGTTTATGTGACCTGTTCTGTGTTCGATGAGGAGAACTGCAGTCAGGTCGCTGGCTTTCGCGAGCGCCACCGGGGTTTCGAGGTCGGCAATGCCGCTGCGGCCTGGCAGGCCTGTCTCCCCGCCAGTCCGATGCCGCAACTTGCCAATAGAGCACATGGTATACGAATGACGCCGCATTCCAGCGATACAGACGGCTTCTACGTTGCGATCCTGAAACGGAAATCCGGGAAATGACCCGCTACCTTTCTCTTGCACTCTTCATCGTATGCGTGGTTCTGGGCGGTACGCTGATTGGCATCGTCACCATACCCGGTGAGTGGTATCAGAACCTCGCCAAGCCGTCGTTCAATCCACCGAACTGGATATTCGGTCCTGTCTGGACCGCGCTTTACATCTTGATTGCGATTGCCGGCTGGCGAGTCTGGCGCTTGAACCCTGTCGGAGCGCCGGTGGCACTCTGGTCCATGCAGCTTGCGCTCAATTTCGCCTGGTCTCCGATCTTCTTCGCCGCGCAGCTGCCGCGAGCGGCACTTATCGTTGTTGTGTCATTGCTCGTCGTCATCATGGGGTTCGTTGCAGCAGCCTGGCGCGAGGATCGCGTGGCGGCGCTGCTGTTCCTGCCCTATCTCGCCTGGGTCGCATATGCGGTTGCGCTGAATGCTGCGATCGTCTGGCTCAACCAGGTCTGAACGACCACGATTGTGCCACAATTCGCGCTCGCAAGGCGGCGACTGTGGCGAATTTAAGCCACTGTAATAGCTGAAAAATATTTATTTTTGGCGATTGTCGTCCGCAAATTCGTGGCGCTAGAAGTCGCCGTCCGGCAGCACATGCCACGCATGTGGCGGCGGGCCGGTGATCGCAACATGTATTGGAATGGAGAATATTCCGATGAAGAAGTTCCTTGCCGTCGCTGCAGCTTCTGCAGCCCTCCTGGTTTCAGCCATCGCGGCTGAGATGGAGGCTATGGTGAAGGATGTAGATTCCGCTGGCATGATGCTGGTGCTCGAAGACGGCACCGAGCTGAAGGTCGCGGACGGCGTCAGCCTTGAAGGCGTTGAAGCCGGCAAGAAGGTCAAGGTAACCACCGACGACGCCGGCACTGCCACGGCCGTCGAACTGGTCGCCGAATAACCGATCGGGCGTCACTGCAGAGAAGCCCGCCGCAACCCGGCGGGCTTTTTTGCGTGGCATATCTGTTCGCTGCACTGCAGCATTTGCGATTGCACCCCAGTAGCGCCTCTGCGATAACCGGCTCACGTCCGGCAGGAGGTGAGCATGGCGCAGAAAGACATCCGCGTCGCCGACAGAGATTTCGAAAGTCGTGTGCGTGAGAGCTTTGCACGCCAGAAGGTAATGGCCACTTTGAGCGCCGAACTGACGCGCGTGACGCCCGGCACCGTGGAAATAGAAATGCCGTTCGATCCGGCATTCACGCAGCAGCACGGCTTCCTTCATGCGGGTATCGTTTCCACTGCGCTCGATTCCGCCTGCGGCTACGCGGCCTTCTCGCTGATGCCATCCGATGCCGCGGTGCTGACCATCGAGTTCAAGGTGAACTTGCTGGCGCCCGGCAAGGGCGAGCGGTTTCTGTTCCGTGGATCGGTCACCAAACCGGGCCGAACGATCATGGTCGCAGACGGACAAGCCTATGCCTACGGTCCGGATGGCGATGCCAGGCTATTCGCGACAATGACAGGGACGATCATGACAGTCCGCGATCGCAAGGGCATTTCAGGATGAGCGACCCGGCATCGCTGCTTGCACCTGTTGGCGGCAGGCAGCTCCTGTTCGTGATGGCCGCCGACGCTGAATACGGTCCGCGGCTTCGAGAGCTTTTCACCCCTCTGATGACCGGCGTCGGCCCGGTCGAGGCCGGCGTCGGACTGGCTATGGCTCTCGCAGAACTGCGCGCAAATACAATCTTGCCGGATCTGGTGGTGTCGCTCGGGTCCGCAGGCAGCCGGTCGCTTGAGCAGACCGGAGTTTACCAGGCAACTGCAGTGTCCTACCGCGACATGGATGCCAGTGCTCTGGGATTTCCGAAGGGTTTAACGCCGTTTCTTGATCTGCCGCCGACGATCGACCTGCCGCTGCGCATCCCGGGCATCGCCGAGGCGACGCTTTCCACCGGTGCAAACGTCGTCTCGGGCGCGGCATATGACACGATCGACGCCGACATGGTCGATATGGAGACCTTTGCCGTATTGCGTGCCTGCCAGCGCTTCGATGTGCCTCTGGTCGCGCTGCGCGGCATTTCCGATGGTGCGGCAGAACTCGCCCATGTCAGTGACTGGACCGAGTATCTCCACGTCATCGACCGCAAGCTGGCCGAAGCGGTCGGCCAGCTTGAGGCGGCTATCGCGGACGGCGCGATCAGGCTTTAGGCAATCCGGCCGCGTTGGGGTAGTCGATACCGGTAAGTCGCGCGCGGCTTTCCATCTCGGTCAAGTAACTTGACGAAAAATGAGCAGACATTGCCGGATCACCTGGGCTGGCGCCTCTGGCTGGCGAACCGGCAGTGGCAGGCGCGATTTGTGGAGGCGATGCGCGCGGCGGGCCATGACTGGTTCACCGACGCCCGGGCAAACCTGCTCGGACACATTGCCCGCGGCGGCACACCGCAAGCGGTCGTCATTGCGCGCATGGGCATTTCCAAACAGGCCGTGCAGCAGCTCATAGACGGGCTGCAGGGCGAGGGCATTCTGGAGCGCGCGCCCGACCCGAAAGACAGCCGCTCGCGTATCGTACGCCATACGGCCGCCGGACTGCATGCCATGCGCGATGCCGACCGCATCAAAGGCGAAATCGAGGCCGGATACCGCAGCCTCCTCGGTGCCGAAGCGTTCGAGACACTGATGCGGGCGTTGAGATCGATGACAGACGAGGCCAAAGACGTGGAGTGACGGCAAGCGGCGATGTGCCGCCATTGCGCCGAATCGCAACTTTCTCTAGAGCCTCGCCATGAGCACCACAGACACCATCCTCATCGTCGATTTCGGCAGCCAGGTCACCCAGCTGATTGCACGTCGGGTGCGCGAAGCGGGCGTCCATTCCGAAATCGTTCCCTTCCAGAGCGCCGAAGAGGCATTCCACAGGATCGGGCCTCGCGCGGTCATCCTGTCCGGCGGCCCGGCCTCCACGGTGGACATCGGATCGCCACGCGCCCCCGACATCGTCTTTTCGTCAGGCGTTCCCGTGCTTGGCATTTGTTATGGCGAACAGGCAATCTGCTCCCAGCTTGGCGGCAAGGTGGAGGGCGGCCATCACCGCGAATTCGGCCGCGCCTTTCTGGATATCGCCGACGATTGCGCGCTGTTCGAGGATGTCTGGGCCAAGGGCACGCGCCACCAGGTCTGGATGAGCCATGGCGACCGCGTGACGGAGTTGCCGCCGGGCTTCCGTGTGGTCGGCACTTCCACCGGGGCGCCCTTTGCCGCGATCGCCGACGAAGAGCGCAAATATTACGCCGTCCAGTTCCACCCGGAAGTGGTGCACACGCCGGACGGGGCGAAGCTCCTGGCCAATTTCGTCCACAACATCGCCGGCATTGAAGGCAACTGGACGATGGCCGCCTATCGCGAGCGGGCCATCGAGCAAATCCGCGAGCAGGTTGGAGGCGGCAAGGTCATTTGCGCGCTCTCTGGCGGCGTGGATTCCTCCGTCGCAGCACTTCTGATCCACGAAGCCGTGGGCGACCAGCTGACATGCATTCTCGTTGATCACGGCCTGATGCGAAAGAACGAAGCGGCCGATGTCGTTGCCATGTTCCGCGAGCATTACAATCTGCCGCTGATCCTGGTCGATGCTTCGGACCGGTTCGTAAACGCGTTGGAGGGGGAGGCTGACCCCGAAACCAAGCGAAAGACGATCGGCCGACTCTTCATCGAAGTGTTCGAGGAAGAAGCAAAGAAGCTCGGCGGCGCGGATTTCCTGGCTCAGGGTACGCTCTACCCTGACGTCATCGAAAGCGTGTCATTCTCAGGTGGACCTTCCGTCACGATCAAGTCGCACCACAATGTCGGCGGCCTGCCCGAACGCATGAACATGAAGCTGGTGGAGCCGCTGCGCGAGCTCTTCAAGGACGAGGTGAGGGCGCTTGGCGCCGAACTTGGTCTGCCCGATCACTTCATTGGCCGCCACCCGTTCCCGGGGCCGGGCCTCGCCATTCGCTGCCCTGGCGGGGTGACGCGCGAAAAGCTGGACATCCTGCGCGAGGCCGACGCCATCTACCTCGACGAGATCAGAAAAGCAGGCCTCTACGATGCGATCTGGCAGGCTTTCGCTGTGCTCTTGCCGGTGCAGACGGTCGGTGTGATGGGCGACGGGCGCACCTATGAATACGTCTGCGCGTTGCGCGCCGTCACTTCGGTCGACGGCATGACGGCGGATTTCTATCACTACGACATGGAGTTCCTCGGGGCGGCTGCCACTCGCATCATCAACGAGGTGCAGGGCATCAACCGCGTTGTCTACGACGTTACCTCCAAGCCGCCAGGCACGATCGAGTGGGAATAGGGGCCATTCCGCTGCGCCACGGTACAAGCGAGGAATGCGGCACTGATCGGTCGATTCCAGAAGGCTCGCAAGTGACCGCGCGAGAAATGCCGGGCCCGACTGAAATGCTGCTCAAGCACCGGGCCGAGGAATAGACCCATCAGCATCCGGGCTGCGGAATATCTGAACGTGTTCATCAGGTAACCAGGGCTGGAAAGGCTCTCGATGGGCCGCCGACTGCCCCCTAGTCTCCAAGCGGAAATTGTGGATCGCGGTGTTCCATCACGTTGAGCTGATGTTTGATGCGGCGCATGCTTTCAACAACCTGGGGGCCGAGCTTTTCGGCGATGATCATCGACAGAATGTCGACAAAGGCGAGTATGCCGTAGCGAGCGGGGGACGGGCGGTAGACATTTTCCCCTTCGTCGATGTGAAAGGGAAATACCATTTCGGCGGCCGCTGCGATCTCGGACTCCGGTGCGGTGACGGCAATGGTGGTCGCGCCGTAGTGCCTTGCGATCGAGAGCGCATCGATGATCGACTGCAACTGACCGGATATCGAGAACGCAACGATCACGGTTTTAGGGTCCGCGACAGATGCAGTCATACGTTGGATTTCGCCATCCACACTTGCAACGACGGGTAATCCAAAGCGGAAAAGCCGGGTTTCGAGCTCGACGGCGGCCATCGAGGATGACCCTCCTGAGCCATAAACGCGTATCAGTCGCGCCGCTATGATGGCGTCGGCTGCATTGCTCAGCTTGCCGACGTCGATCCCTTTGCACACAGCATCGATCGCTCCGTGTGCAGAAGCGGCGATTGTATCTGGAACACGCCGATTGGTAGTTCCCCGATCGGGATCTGCGACCTGAAGAAACCGGGCTCCGACCGCCAGTGCCTGCGCCAGTTTCACTTTGAATTCGCGCGTTCCATCGAGCCCGAGCGATCGGCAGAATCGCGTGACGGTCGGTTCGCTGACTTGCGCACGCTCAGCGATCTTCGCGATCGCTTCATGAATGAAGAATTCCGGATCGGCCAAAACCAGTTTGGCAAGGTGACGATCGAGCTTACTGCCGTCTTCCGCGAGGCGATACAACTCAGCAACGATGTCGAGCGCCTTGTTCATATGACCGCGGAAGTCGCACCGGATCGGATGCGATCCCTCTGTTCCTCGGGAAAAACGAAAGCCAGTCGGATCAACTGCTACCCGGCGATTAAACCGGTCGCGGCTACTTCCTCCGTTGGCGCACTTGACGCATTACGGCGCCTGAACAGAACAACTCACGCGCAGAGGCCATGCACCAGACAATTCTACCATGCGGGGGCCCAATGGCAATCAGCTACCGGGTCGTCGGCGGGCGAGTTTCCCGCGCTGCCGTCTATCTTGGGGTCACGGATGTGAGCCGGCTCATCATCGCGCCGGCCGGGGTGCCGCTTACCACAGCGTATAGCCGCCATCGATCATGAAGGTTGAGCCGGTAATGTAATTTGCTGCCGGGCTGGCCAGGAAGACAGCCAGCGGTCCGATTTCTTCCGGTCGCCCCGCCCGCTCCATCGGTATTGCCGAAAGCAAAGTCTCGATGACGTCCGGGTTGGACTCGCTCCAGCTCTTGTTGGCATCGGTCATGAACAGGCCGGGGCAAATGGCGTTGACGTTGACCCCATGTGGCGCCCAGTCGGCGGCGGCAGCCCGAGTCAACTGTACCACGGCCGCCTTTGCCGCTTCATAGGATCGCCCCCCTATGCCGCGGTTTGCGACAAAGGCGTTCATGGATGAGATGTTGATGATACGTCCGCTCCTGCCTGCTTTGATCATCGCACCCCCGATTTCTCGCATGCCCAGGAAACAGGTCGTCAGATTGAGATCCATCGCGGCCTGCCAATCTTCCAGACTCTGTTCATGGAGTGGCGTCGCGCCGCCCCGGCCGCCGAGATTGTTGACCAGAATATCAACGGTTCCGAACGTATCGAGGCATTGGCGGAAAGCACTTTCGGCGGCAGCCGGAGATGCAAAATCCGCTTTGAATGCCGAAACTTTGCGTTCTTTCCCCGCGAACGAGGCCATCGCCTCGTCGAGAGAAGACTGGCTACGGCCGCAGATGATGACTTTTGCGCCTGCGTCTGAAATTGCCTTGGCTATCTCCAGGCCCAACCCGCGGCTGCCGCCAGTCACCAGAGCGGTTTTTCCATCGAGTTTGAAGCGGTCGAATATCGTCAAAATACCAGTCCTGATAAGGGTCAAGTTTCAATCGTCGCGGGTTTCAACGGGTACAATGCCCGGCTGTATCGGCATCCGTTGGATGCGCACTTTTGGGCAACCTGCTGAGACTATTTGACTGCTCCCGCAGTCAGACCGCGCAGCATGTATTTTTGCATCCAGGCAAAGGCGATCGCGACCGGCAGCGTTGCACAGAAAGCCGCCGCCATGACCAGATGCCAGTCCACCGCGTAGCGGCCCGAAACGATCGAGAGGATCTGTATTGGCAGCGTGAAATCATCTTCCCGCCGCAACATCGTCAGCGCGATAACGAACTCGTTCCACGAATTCACAAAAGTGAAGAGTGCGGTCACGGTGATTGCCGGCAGAGCAAGCGGCAAAAACACTTTGAATAGGGTTTTCGAGCGAGACGCTCCTTCCATCCAGGCGGCCTCTTCAAGGTCTCGCGGAATCGTTGAAAAATAGCTCTCAAGCATCCAAACCGAAAAGGCGATGTTAAATCCGGCATAAAGCACGGCGACAACGTTGACGTCATTGAGAACGCCAAAAATGACCAGCAGCCTGAAGATGCCGAGCACCAGCACAATCGGTGACAGCATTTGGGTGATCAGCAGGAAACGGCGTGACGAACTTCTGCCGATGAAGCGGTAGCGGGAGAGTGCGTAGCCGGCGGGGATGGCGATCATAATTGCCAGAATGGTTGCCAGAGTGGACACGTAGAGCGAGTTCACGAGGGCGCGTCCAAACCCGGTCTGTGTCCACATTGCCGCAAAATTCTCAAACGCGATTCTGCTCGGAATCCAGCTTCGTTCGAAGACTTCGTCTTTGGGTTTGATCGCCGTCAGGATCATCACCAGGAACGGAAATAGCGTTACGGCGAATATCGGAAGCAGGCCGAGCCATATGAGAACGGATCTTTTTTCGCGGCTCATTGTCATTGTTCATCGCCTCGCGTCGTCAGCCGGACATAGATCAGGGTGAAGATCAGAAGCAGCGCGAACATCACCAGGGAAAGGACCGCGGCCTCGCCGACACGCCCGAACCTGAACGCCAGTTTGTAGAGATAGGTTACGAGAATGTCGGTCGAGTTCGCCGGTCCGCCCTGCGTCGTGGCCCAGATGATCGGAAACGAATTGAAAACATAGATCGTGTTCAGCACGATGGCGATATTGATGAAGGGGCGCAGGAGTGGAAGCGTCAGCCGCCGGAACGTGGAGAACCAGCCGGCGCCCTCGATTTTTGCGACCTCGTAGATGTCGGTCGGTATTGATGAAAGGCCGCCGATCAGCACTGTCGTGGTGAATGGCAATGTGGCGATGATGCCGAGGATGATCTGCACCGGAAACGCTGTATCGGCCTGGCCGAGCCATGCGATATTGGAGCTTATCAAGCCCAGGTCGCCGAGAACCATATTGAGTGTCCCGCTTTCGCCGTTGAGTGCCCAGCGGCCGACGATTGCCAGCATTGCAAGCGATATGGCCCAGGGCAGCATGACGAGAAGGCGCGCGAGGCCTCTGCCGATGAAATCCTGGCTCAAGGCCATCGAAATCGGCAAAGCCAGCACAAAAGTGCCCCCGACGATCCCCACGGTCCATATCACCGTGCGCCACAGAGATTCATAAAGCAGTGGATCCGACAGCACTTGCGCATAATTGCCGAAACCGCCGGGCCCCAGGATCTGCCCGAAGCGATTCACCTCGCTGATCGAAAGCAGAAAAAGCTGCCCGAGGGGCCACAGGATGACCAGCCCGCTGATCAGGAGGCCTGGCAGCATCAAAAGGTAGGGGTTGAACCCGAGCCTCGCAGTCATTTTTATCGCGGCCCCACTCTCACAATTTGCACGTACCAGCCTTTCCCACCAATGTAAGTTTGTCAACATATTTTGGCTGGTATGAAATTTTTCAACATGAAACAGGCGCGAAAGCTGGACTTGGGCGAGGGCGGAAATCCGGCGGAATGGGCGTAGAGCAGCGAAATGAAAGGCAGATAAAACAGTATGTTAGCTGTGAAATGCGTTGATATGAGATGGAAGGTCGCTTTAGCCGAAGCTGCCGAGTGGTGAGAAAATTATTTTCAGAAACGTTGATTATTTTCTATCAGCTTGCTAGAGGATGGCGCCCACCTGAAGGTGCGCAGGGGTACCTGACGGTGAATTGGAGGAGGATTTTATGAAGAGAACATTCAGATACGCGCGGACATTAGCAGCCAGCGCTGCCTTGCTTGCTATCGGCGCCGCGAATGCCTCAGCCGGCGAGATACGGTTCACTCTCGGCGAGTATTCGGCCAACACAAAAAAGTCGTTCGACCGGGTGGTCGAGGCCTTTGAAGCGCAAAACCCGGATATCGACGTAACCATCGAGGTTATTCCGTGGAGCAACTATCTGCAGGCGCTGACGACCGACATTTCTGGCGGCAATGCACCTGACATGTCTGTCGTTGCCTCGATCTGGCTTTCGGAATTCAGCAGTCAGGGCCTTGTCGAGCCGATTGAGAACGTCATCTCGCCAGATCTGGTGGACAAGTTCATTCCGGCAATGCTCACACCGTCCTACATTGACGGCAAGCTGATGGGGCTTCCGATCGCGGCTTCGGCGCGGGCAATGATGATCAACACGGATCTGTACTCAAAGGTGGATGCAACTCCGCCGGAAAATTGGAACCAGTTGAAGGAAGCTTCAGCCAGTATCTCCAAGCTGCCCGAGACCTTCGGTTTCGGCTTGCCTGGCAAGGAGGAAGAGGTCGACGTCTACTTCTATTACGCGCTGTGGTCTTTTGGCGGGCAGATCTTCGATGATGAAGGTCGCAGCGCGATTGCTTCGCCACAGGGCATCGCGGCAGCGAATCTCTATGCCGATATGGTTCACAGCGGCAGCACCGAGCCGACGCCGACCGCCTACAGCCGCGAAGACGTGTTCAACATGTTCAAACAGGGCAAGATTGGGACGATCTTCACGTTTCCCATGCTTGTTCCGCAAATCAAGGAGGAGGCGCCGGACCTGAAATATGCGGTCCTGCCTTTCCCGGTGGAGTCGGAAAAGAGCACGATGGCGATCACGGACTCCGTAATGGTGTTTGAATCGTCGGATGCGAAAGACGATGTCCGCAAATTCATGGACTTCATCTTCCAGCATGATTTCAGGCTTGAATTCAACAAGGCCGACGGACTGCTGCCGGTCCTCAAGAGCGTTGTCGAAGATCCCTACTATTCCGAGAATCAGGACATCAAGGCGTTTGCTGACGGTCTTGCATATGCCAAGTTCCAACCGAATGTGGAACGTTGGGACGAGATCATCGAAATCACCCGCAGCGCCTTGCAGCACATCTATCTCGGGGATCAGACACCCGAACAGGCGCTCACGGAAGCTGCGGCCAAGATCGACAAGCTGCGCGGCTTCTGAGCCACCAGCACGGGGCGGGGACGCAAGTTGCACACCCGCCCTGACGCAAAGTACCATTTCGGCATCGCCGCAATGGTAGGCTCGCAAACGCTACCATCAGTTCATTGGATCGCACGTGGCAGATATATCCCTCAATAACATCAACAAGAGATTCCACGCGACCACCATCATCCCCTCACTGGATCTGACGGTGGTTGATGGTGAGTTCATTGTCATCGTCGGTCCCTCCGGGTGCGGCAAGTCCACGCTTTTGCGGATGATTGCCGGTCTCGAACCGATATCAGGCGGCAATCTGATGATTGGCGGCGTGCGCGCCAACGACCTGCCGCCGCAAAAACGCAACATCTCGATGGTGTTCCAGTCTTATGCCCTGTTCCCGCACCTCACGGTCGAGCAGAACATCTCGTTCGGGCCAGAGGTACGCGGCATGGATAGGGCAGAAACCAAAAAACGCGTCTTACGGGCTGCGGAAATTCTCAACCTCACACCCTATCTCGACCGCAAGCCGAGCGAGATCTCGGGTGGACAGCGCCAGCGCGTAGCCATGGGCCGTGCCATCGTGCGTGATCCTGACGTCTTCCTGTTCGATGAGCCGCTTTCCAACCTTGATGCGCACTTGCGTGTCGAGATGAGAACAGAGATCAAGCGGCTCCACAGCGCCGTCAAGGCAACGGTACTTTATGTTACTCATGATCAGATCGAGGCGATGACACTCGCAGATCGGATCGTGATCATGAACGAGGGTCGCATAGAACAGGTCGGCACGCCGCTTGAACTCTATGACGAGCCCGTGAACCGCTTTGTAGCGGGGTTTCTGGGATCGCCGTCGATGGCTTTCGTTGAAGGGCTATTGCACGTCGCGGAAGACGGGGCGTTTGTGGAACTCCACGAAGGCAGCAGAATACCCGTGCGCAAACCTGCGGGGCAAAAAACCGGTTGCGCTGTCGAGATCGGCATTCGACCCGACAATTTGCAGTTTGGCGAGGACGGTCCGATCAGGCTGCATGTGGAGGTCGTGGAACCAACCGGATCGGAAGTGCTTGTTTATGGCCAAGTGGCGGATCGGCCGATACGCTGCGCATTCAGGGGGCGGCCGGAGGTTTCGCCGGGCGACATGCTGTGTTTGAGCGCCGCACCCGATGCGATACATGTCTTTGATCGCCAGAGCGGGCTACGGATTTGAACCAGCAAGTCGACATTATTGCGCTGTTAAAGAAGAAGGCGTCGGAAGGAACCCAGGCGGAGCAACGTCTGGCTGCGGTTATCCTGGACGACGTCTCCTGGGCCGCGAGAAATTCGATATCGGATCTTGCCAGAAAGGCCCAGGTTAGCGAGCCAACCGTATCACGTCTGACCGCAAGTCTCGGCTTCAATGGTACCAAGGAGCTTAAGCTTGAACTGGCCCAGGCGTTGGTCATCGGAGGCGCGTATCTTGCCGGCAAGGAGTATGCCGAACCGAATGAAGACGGCAACGCGCTGCAGTACATTGCGAGCTATGCCGCCAAGGCCATTCACGACTTTCAGTCGCAGGTCGAGCCCGAGCTGGTGGACGAGGTAGCCGGCTATATAGCGGGGGCCAAACGCATCCAGCTTTTTGGTTCCGGGGGTATTTCGTCTGCCACCGTTCAGGAAATGGAATTCCGGCTTTTTAGATTGGGACTCAATGTGGTCACCCAGGTGGAGGGACGAATGCAGCGCATGACTGCGGCGTTGTCTGATCCGGATACGGTTTCGATCGGGTTCTCCCTTTCCGGCGGCGCCGCGTCGGTCATCGACGCATTGTCGATCGCCCGGCAATACGGCGCACGCACCATTGCGATAGCGCCCAACGACACGCAACTCGCCCGCATCGCAAACCACATTATTCCCTATCGCTATATCGAGGACGGTCATGTCTACAAACCCAACTCATCGCGCTTTGCGCTGATGGTTCTGGTCGATTGCCTGGCATACCGTACGGCGCAGATGCTCGGCCCCGAAGTGCTTGAGAACCTGAGACGCATAAAGCAGACGCTGACAATTTCCGACTCTTACGACGCGTCGGTACCACTCGGCGACTGAACCGAAACACCACTGAAATGTGCTGACCGTTCGCGAAGATGGCGACGGGCGCCCCGTGCTGTCCGCGCGAGGTACGCACGTGGATTCTTGAAACCATCAACCCGGGGAATCGACATGCAAGTTCCAAATCAACATCGGCAGCATTTCATCGGCGGAGCCTGGCGCGATCCGGTGGCGGGGCGGTATCGCCCGGCCAAATCTCCCGGAACAGGCGATACGATTGGCGAGGTCGCGGAGGGCGAAAGGCAGGATGCCGCCTTGGCGATCGAAGCTGCGAAGTCGGGTCACGAAGCGCTTTCGCAGATGACACGGTGGCAACGCGCGGACCTTTGTCACCGGGTTGCAGACAGTATCGAAACACAAAAGGACTATCTCGCTTACATCCTCGCGCTCGAACAGGGAAAACCGCTGAAGAGCGAAGCTTATGGCGAGATAGAAGCTGCCGCGACGGGTTTTCGGGAGGCAGCCGAGCTGTTCAAGTTCATGAATGGCGACTTCATTCCCGCGGAAACACCCGGCAAGCGGGTGATCAGCTTTCGTGTCCCGCGCGGCATCTACGCGGTGGTGACGCCGTGGAACTTCCCGATCAATATTCCGGTTGAATATCTGGCGCCATGCCTGGCAGCCGGCAATGCGGTTGTGTGGGCGCCAGCACCCACCACATCTCTCTGTGCCTCTGCGCTGATGCAGTGCATTGCGGATGCGGGAGTCCCGGATGGCGCTGTCAATCTCGTGCACGGCCCAGGTGCGGTGGTGGGCGACGAACTCGTCGTCAATCCCGATACGCACGGTATCGGCTTCACCGGCAGCCCGGTGACGGGAGCGAAAATTGCCCAGCGCGGGGCCGGCAAACCCATGCTGCTGGAACTGGGCGGCAACGGCCCGGTGATCGTCCTCGACGATGCGGATATCGAACGCGCCGCGCGCGCAGCCGCCGATGGCGCCTTCATTAATGCCGGTCAGGTCTGTGCAGCTACCGGGCGGGTCCTCTGCACACGCACGACTTATGATGAACTTGCCCAGCGAATTACCGCAGCCGCTCAGGAACTGGTCCTCGGCGATCCGCTCCAGCCCGCCACGACGGTCGGTCCGCTCAACAACCATGCTGTAATCGAAAAGGTGGAAGCGCACGTGGCTGACGGTCTGGCGCGGGGAGGGACCTTGCTCGCGGGAGGATGCAGGAAGCCGGAACTGGGTTCCGATCTCTATTATGCTCCAACGGTGATGGCGGATCTTGGAGAGGATGCTGACCTCAACCGCGCCGAAACGTTCGGGCCGGTTGCCCCGATTATCGTCTGCAGGGACGAGGAGGAGATTCTGCGCGTTGCAAATGCCGCCGGTCACGGATTGGCTGCGGGTGTCTTTTCGCGCGATCTGGCCAAGGCCTTCAGGTTTGCCGAACGCGTCGGGGCCGGTCTGGTGAATATTAACGGGCCCAGTCACTATTGGGAGCTACATATCCCGTTCGGCGGTGCGCCCGGCAAACAGAGCGGGCTTGGCCGGCTTGGCGGCAGGCACACACTGCACGCTGTCACCGAAATAAAGACGATCAGCTACGATCTCGGTTGAGGAGACGCTCCGACATGCCGCGAACTAGCTCGCCGGCAGGAACCCGACAAATGCCGCGATGTACCACTTGTCGGAGAGCTTCCTGCACATGTAGGCGGTCTCCCAGTCGAGCCGTTCGGTCTCGCCATTGGCGTATCTGACTTCGCCATCAAAGTGCTTCAGGCACAGGGCCAGATCGCCATTGATCTCAATCCTGCGTAGGCTCGAAGCCGCGAAGTGGGCCTGTCTCAGCGTTTCACGATCGGCGCGTGCCGCACTTCTTGTCGCAAAACCGAGCCAGTTGCCCTTGTACTGATCCAACGTGCTGAATGCCGGCGACCAGGCTTCGGGATTGCGCGCTCCGTTGGCGTGAATGCCGAAAAATGCGGAGGGCAGAATGTCCGCGGCATGGCGCTCCCAGTCACAGGCGATGAAGGCCTCGATGTCGTCATGCACCAGTACATTCCACAACGCGGCATGGTCTTCGTTGATGCCCGAGAACGGGTTGGCGTCGACTGATCGCTCCATCTCATATCTCCTCGTCCGGCTGGCGCATCCGGTCACGAGACTGGCTTGTAAGCCACCACGTCGATCTCGATCTTGGCGTCCACCATGAGTTTTGCCTGGACTGTGGAACGAGCGGGAGCGCCGTCAGGAAAATAGCCGGCATATATCCTGTTGAACGTCCAGAAATCGCGGGTATCGTCGAGCCACACGGATACTTTGGCAACGTCCGAAAGTGTACAGTCGGCCAGTTTGAGCACCTTGACGATGTTGTCCATCGTTCGGCGCGTCTGCGCCTCGATGCCGCCCGGCTCGATTTCGCCCTGATCATTCATCGCCACCTGGCCGGATACAAATACGAAGTCACCCGCTCTCACGGCAGGTGAGAATGGCAGCGATTGGCCACCTGCCCCCGTCCGCTCGAGGCCTATCCGTTCGATAGTCATTTCCAGCTCCTTGTTTCCTGTGCATGGATTTCATGTGGCTATTTGGCTGCGCAAAGCGGCGAACAGCTGGCCTGCCGTCTTTGCTGCGGCAGCCGGGGTTGTCCCGGGTTTGTAAAGCGAGCTCCCAGGGGCCAGACGCCGGGGTCGCATTTGGGAGAAATGACAAGGCGTCCGCCGGCGTCGTGGACCCTCATGACATCCGCGGCCGAAAGCACCGTGCCTGCACCAATCAGAACGCCGTGGCCGTGGCCTTTCGCCGAGCGTGCTATGGACTCGAAGGGCCGCAGTGAATTCAAAGGCGCTTCTATTGCGCGGATTCCGGCATCGACCAGCACCTCCGCGGTCGGGAAAATTTTCTCGGGCGCCGCGCAGAATGGCCAGGAACGGTGCGTCATGGAAGTACTCAGACGGATACAGCATACCGTCAGTCTCCCGACCAATACCGTAACGCAAGAGCAAGCCCGGCGCGGGTCGCCGCCTCGGAAGATCTGCAGACCACCGTCCGTCCGAGTGCGTCGAACGCAAACTCGTAAAGGTCGCGCAATGCCCCGTCGGCAAGCAGAACGACCCGTGATCCGGGATGTTCTTTGATTTCGCAAAGGAGCTCTGCACCGATCAGGAGACCGGAGAGGAACCAGTACGCCTGATCGGGCCGCATGCCGCCGGTGGCAACCCGGGCGCGTGTTTGGAACAAGGCGCGTGCAAGTGGTGTCGCGCAAGCATGATCGATGCCTTTCCGGAAGCTAGAAGCATCGAACGGCGCTTCCTGGGCGAATGCCGCGAAAATCGAACTCGCACGAGCTGCGGCAAACAGATCGCCCGTTACGTAGGTGCGAAAACCAGTCAGGTGGCCACCTTCTGCATAGGCCCATTTGCTATGGGTTCCGGGCAGGCAGACGGTCACGCTCTGCTGTTCCGCCAGAATGCCAATCAGCTGAGTTTCCTCACCGCGCATCACGTCTGCAGACGGGTGCGTCTGCACCACGCCCGGCAGTATTTTCAATCTGCCGTCCGGCACCGGCTGCGCTGCGCCCATGATCGTCAGAGAACTTGCTGGACAGGAAACGTATGGAACTTCACTCCATCCATCGCGTGCGCCGACCATGCCGCAGGCGATGATCGGCAGCTCTTCGGCACCAGGCATGGGCTTCAGGAGCTCGTGAAGGACCTGTCGGAAGCCGCGGGTTCGGGCTTCCCGGAGCCCTATCGAAATGTGGTTGCGCGCAATAGCCTCGCCATCTTTTCGCAAGAGCCAGGCGCGGATGTTGCTCGAACCCCAGTCAATGCCGACGCCAAGCGGAGTCACCATACCTTGCCTCGCGCGACGACGCTGGCCCCACCAATAAGCCGGTTGCCCCTCGACAATGTCACATTGTCGAACAGGTTCGACACAACACAGGCGTGATTTGGCACGATCCTCAGCCGGTCGCCGACCGCCAGATCAATGGGGCCGTGACGGGAAACGATGCGCCCGTGCTCCTCGCTCAATTGATCGATGAACAGGTTGGGATGATCCGGCACGATACCGTAGCCTTCAAGGCCGAGCACGTCCGATGTGAGTGATTTCGATCCCGCATCTATGATGGCATGACGATTGGAAACCGAAACAACCGTCGTCAGAACCGTCAATGCGCAGTCCTGCCAGCGGCAAACCCCGCGTTCAACAAGCGAGCGGTCATTGTAGACATATGTGCCGACCCGATATTCGGTTGCGAGCGGCATTTCATGAGCCTGCCACATGTCCGGCGATCCGCCGGACGAGATGACCGGCACGTCCAGCCCGCCTGAGCGGATCATGTCACGCGCCTGTTGCAGCCAGGCTGCCACCTTGGTTGCCTGCCTGGCAGGCGGGTAGGTCATAAGGCCGGCGAAGGAGAGGCCGGGAAGCACGGAGATTTGGTGTGCAAGGATGGCCGCCGCCTGGGGTGTCGGGACACCGCAGCGATCGGCGCCGGTATTGCATTCCACAAATACCGGTAGCGGCAGCTCTCTATTTGCAAAGCCATCGCTCAGGCCATTCACCACACATGCGCTGTCGGCGACGACAGAGACCTTGATGCGCTCTGCCAGTCGTCTCAACCTGTTGATCTTCGCCGAGCCCAGGATGTTGTAGCTGATAAATACGTCCTGCATCCGACCGGCATCTACCATGGCTTCCGCTTCGCTCAGCTTCTGGCAGGTAATGCCGACGGCGCCCTGAGCCAGCTGGTATTCAGCAAGTCGGGGTAGCTTGTGTGTCTTGATGTGGGGGCGCAGCTTCAACCCATGGTCGTCGCAATAGCGCTGATAGGCGCGAATATTCGCTTCCGCACGGTCCAGGTCGATCAGGACGGCGGGTGTCTCTATAGCGTCAGCTGTCATTCGGCAGATCCAGCTGCATGTGGGTTGTCGAAGATCGGCCACACCGGTCTCGTCAGTCGGCGATAGGGCGTTCGTGTGGGATCACTTGGATATGGGCCGTCTACTGCGACATAGAGAATGTCTGCCGCGATCGGGGCGAAGGCGCCCTGGAAATGATTGGTGGATTTTACGATCAGGATCTTTCTGTCGGACGCGTCGATCCCGAGGTTGTTGAACACATCGGGCGAGAATGCCTGTGAACGATTTGTGTTAAGTACAACATCGACCCCGCCGACACGGATGGCTGCGCAATCGCCCATGGGAACCACGGACGCGCCGAAAGCCTGCACAGCGTTCCGCCGAAGCTTGGTGACGCTCACCTTGGCGTCAATTGGATCGCCGGCATGTGCCGAGGTCTTTCCCCCGAAGCGCAGGTCAAACACCGCCCCTTCACCGGCAGCAAAACAAAGCCGCACCGCCATCGGGTCCCAAATGGTGCCGACGGCGACGCCCGACATATCGCGGCGCAGGACTTCGCGGAGCATAATTGTCGAATCACCCGCGACACCACCGCCCGGGTTGTCCCATACATCTGCGATTACAACCGGGGTGCCGGTCGAAGCCGCTGCGCGATCGAGCCCTTCCTTCAGAGAAAGCAACTCCGGTAGCGCTTGACCCCGGAAGCTGAAGAGCTCCTGACCGAGATCGCGTGCGATCTTGTCGCCTCTGGCTTTTTCGCCATTGGTGATGACCAGGACCTTTGTGCCGAGATCCGGCGAGTCCCCCGCCATGAATCCGTGGATCACGGAGGCCGACAGAACTTCACCGCGTTCTTCCATGGCATGGAGACGGTCGACGAAGCCGCGCATAGGTTCGCGGCTGGTCATGAAGATGTCGATCATACGCGCATCCCAGACCGAGATTTCGGGTTCGATCTCACCTTTAGCCGTTCGGATGGTAAGATCTACACAGGCTTCGCCCGTTTCGACGAAGTCGATATGTGGAAATTCCTTGAAAGCGACGATCACATCGGCATTCCTAACCCGCCGTTCGCTCAAATGGCTGTGCGGGTCGAAGGTGACGCCGATTATGGTGTCTGGTCCGACGATGGATCGCACTTCCGCGATCAGCTCGCCTTCGCAGTCGACACAACTGTCGGCGATCATTGCGCCGTGAAGACCAAGGACCACGATATCGAGTGGCAATGCCTCTTTGATCTGGTGCAGGACTTCATCCCGCAATCTTGTCCAGGTTTCCTGGTTGATTATCCCGCCGGGTTCCGCCCATGTGGCAGTGCCCTCTATGAGTTCAATCTCGCCGCTGGCGGCGCGGGCGCGCAGCGCAGGAAAAACCGCGCTGCACAGCGTGGGGGTGTCGGGATGTGCGCCGGGAGGGGCGTAGAAGCTTTGGGCAAAGTCGGTAAAGTCGGTTCTGAGCGGTGAAAAGGAATTGGTTTCACTCGCAATGGAAGCGCAATACGCGCGCATATTTCCCAATGTGCCGGCCTCTGTCTCGATGCGTCAGCTAAGGAGGATGGAGTCTATATCTGTAATTAAATTACATATAGGCGGCCGGATTAGACAAAGTCAACCGAGTATATGTGATTAAGCTACATTGCGCAGAGGCGCCGGATCACCGGGTTCGCGAGGTCCGCCACCGGTCGCCAGCCTCATTGCCGCGCAGATAGGTTGCCATGCGCGTCGAATGGCACAGAGTGAATCTGTGAGCCTTGCGCTGGCGCGCTGTCTCATGTGCGCCCCGGCGCCAGGCAGCTCTTGGTGGTTTAGCTGCCGGTGCCCATCACGAATTTTTGCCAGGAGCGCTCCAGCGTCGGTTCGTCAATGTGGCGGCCGATCAGCACGATCACTCCTTCGGCCGGAGCCAGGAAGCCATTGCCGGTATCATCCGGCTCGGGCAGTATTTCCGGTGGCTGGACGACGTTGCGTACGGACTGGAGGAGGAGCCGGCCATCGGGGCTGCCTACCACACCCTTTACGCGAACGATGTCGTTGCCGCGCGCAGTCAATACCGCGGAAAGCCAGACCGAAAAGCTCGCCCAGCCGCCGCCGCCCGAAATATCGAGGCGGTGGGGTTTTATAGGGACTGTCTCGATGCCCGAACCGGAGAGCGGATAGGGCGTCGCGTCATCATGCGCTGGCAGTTTGACCGGCACGCCCTTTTCCGCACCCTCGATATTTGCGGAGGGATTGAGCAGCTTCAGCGTCTGGATCAGGCGGTCGGTGTCGCGCGCCGACGGCTCATCCGACTTGGTGATAATGATCCTGTCGGCGGCTTCGATCTGGGCGCGGCACAGCGCTTCATCCGAAAGTTGCGCGGCACCATGACAGGCGTCGACGAGAACGATGACGTCCTCGACAATCAGTCGCCGCGCCAGCATCTGATCTCCAGAGATGGCCGTGGCTATGGCGCCTGGATCGGCCAGGCCGCTTGTCTCCAGAACGATCTGGTCAAACGCCCCGGCGCCCTGGGCGTCGCGCATTCCGCATATTGTGCGCAGCAGTGCAACGAAAGCTTCCCGGCCATCGCAGCAGGCGCACCCCCCGGCTAGCACGTCGGCATGCGCCGCATTCGTCAGCAGCAGATTGTCGACCGGCGTCTCCGCCGCCTCGTTGACAATCACATGAGCCGATCCAAAAAGGCCTTCATGTAACTGGTGTCGCAACCAGGTACTCTTGCCGGCACCGAGAAACCCGCCGACGATGGTGATCGGCAATCGGCCGTCATCGCGCCTTGGGCTACTCATCTCCAAGGGCGCGTGCGGATAGGGGGTCGACAGCGGTACCCGCGATCCGCCCTGCCTCCTTCCACAGTTCTTCCAGGTTTTTGACCATCACCCGCGCGCCATCTGGAGCGAGCAGCTGAAATCCCGGTGTGGCACCGTCATCGTGCGCGGCGAGCCTGTAGGGTTTCAGCAGCCTGTTGACGATCGCCAGGCGGGTGAAACGGATACGCATCTTGTCGCCGGGGGACGAAACCCCGGCGTCGGACCAGTGACCGGCCAGCGCCGGAAATCCGCAGGCGCTGCACATGGTTCAGATCACGGGGGGGCGCTTACCGCTTTCGAACGGGTAGCGCTCGCGGAAGTCGTCGGCGATCTCCTCGAAAGGCGCCCACTCCACGCCGTCGTGACCATTGATGTACTCGATCAGACGTTCGAGCATCAGCAGGACCTGCGGGCGGCCGGAGACATCGGGATGGATGGTCATGGCAAACACGCCGTAATCCATCTCGCGATAGACCCAGTCGAACTGGTCGCGCCACATCTCCTCCAGATGCCGGGGATTGACGAAGCCGTGGCTGTTGGGCGCCTTCTTGATGAACATCATCGGCGGCAGGTCGTCGACATACCAGTTGGCACCGATATCGACGAGGTCGATTTCCTTGCCATGCTTGAGAGGGTGCATCCAGCTGCGTGCTTCCTTGGTGTAGTCGATGACGTTCCACTCGTCGCCGACGCGCGCGTAGAAAGGCTGGAAGTCGCGATACCCCTGGCTGTGATCGTAGCTGAAATCGTACTTCTTCAGCAGTGCGGCGGTCGCGTTCGACATTTCCCACCACGGCGCAACGTAGCCGCGCGGTGCCTTTCCGGTCAGCTTGTCGATCAGTTCGATCGAGCGGACAAGAATGTCCTCTTCCTGCTGTGGCGTCATCGCCACCGGATTTTCGTGCAGATAGCCATGCGCGCCGATTTCGTGACCCTCGTCAACGATCATCTTCATCTCGTCGGGAAAAGTCTCGAGCGAGTGGCCTGGAATGAAAAAGGAGGTGCGCAGATCATACTTCTTGAAAAGCCGAAGCAGACGCGGTACGCCAACCTCGGTCGCGAAGATGCCGCGCTGGATGTCGGACGGGCTGTCGCCGCCGCCATAGGAACCGATCCAGCCTGCAACCGAGTCGATATCGGTGCCGAACGCGCAATAGATTTTCTTCTTACTCATGGCTCTTCTCCTGAACTGCGGTTTTGTTGGTCACACGCCGCTTGGGATGTTGGTTGGATCGCGCTTCACAAAGCGCGGCGAATTCAACGCTTTCCAGGTGGACAGGGCTCGATTGACGGCCCCGAAGGCCGGGCGCGGAATGTACTTTCCATGGCCTGGTTGCGGTGCGGTATTCTGGCCGTAGGTCCAGACAACCTTGCCGCGCGACAATGTATGGCGTGCCTGCGCCGTTACCTCGAAACCCTCAAAGACGTTGTAGTCGAGTATCGATTTCTGTTCGGAGGCGCGGATGGTGCGGCTGATTTTGGGATCCCAGACGACGATGTCGGCATCGGCGCCGACGACCAGAGCGCCCTTGCGTGGGTAAATGTTGAGGATCTTGGCGACATTGCTGGAGGTGACCGCGACGAACTCCTCCTTGGTCAGGCGGCCGGTTTCCACGCCAAAGGTCCACAGCATGGACAGGCGGTCTTCGAGACCGCCGGTCCCGTTGGGGATCATGGGAAAACCCTTCAGACCCATGCGCTTCTGCTCGGTGGTGAAGGCGCAGTGATCGGTGGCCACGACCTGCAGGCTGCCGGCCTGCAAACCGGCCCACAGCCCGTCCTGGTGCTGTTTGTTCCGGAATGGCGGCGACATGACGCGGCGTGCGGCGTGATCCCAGTCCTTGTCGAAATACTCGCTTTCGTCGAGCATGAGATGCTGAACCAGAGGTTCGCCGAATACACGCATTCCCTTTTGTCGGGCCCTGCGGATCGCCTCATGAGCCTGTTCGCAGCTGACATGCACGACGTAAAGCGGCACATCGGCTGCATCGGCGATCATGATCGCACGGTTTGTCGCTTCGCCCTCAACCTCGGGCGGGCGCGAATAGGCGTGGCCCTCCGGTCCGATCTGGCCGGCCTCCATGAATTTCTTCTGGAGCTCGTCGATAATGTCGCCGTTTTCGGCGTGAACGAGCGGAAGCGCCCCAAGTTCGGCGCAACGGCGGAAGGACGCGTACATCTCGTCGTCCTCGACCATCAGTGCGCCCTTGTAGGCCATGAAGTGTTTGAACGTGTTGACGCCCATCTTCACGACCTCGTCCATCTCGCGCCAGACCGTTTCATTCCAGTCTGTAATGGCGACATGCCAGCCGACGTCGATCGCCGTGTTGCCATCCGCCTTGCGGTGCCAGTCCTTGACGGCGTTTACGAGAGAACCGTCCTGACCGGGCAGCACGAAATCGACGATCATGGTTGTGCCCCCGGAGGCCGCGGCAGCGGTGCCACTCTCAAATGTCTCCGCCGCGGTTGTGCCCATGAAAGGCATTTCCAGGTGTGTGTGGGGATCGATGCCGCCGGGGATCACATAAGCGCCCTCGGCATCGATGACCGTGTCGCCCCTGAGGTCAGGGCCGATCGCCGCGATCTTCTCCCCGTCGATGAGAATATCGTCTTTCCAGCTGCGGTCGGCGGTAACGAGGGTACCGTTCTTGATGACAGTGGTCATCGTTCTGGCCTCCATGATAGATCGGCGTATTCGGGAAACCGTTCCGGTGTCCCAGCGATAAGAAGCAGACATAAAACAAGCCGCGCTTTGAGCGCGTCGAGATCGCCGGCGCCGGTCAAGCCGCGGCGAATGAGGTCGATTTCGGCGCCCGGCTGGCCGTAGGTGCTGCTTAACACCCGCCCTCCGCGCGTCCGGCTTGCAAAGATCACCGGGACGTTCCGCGCGGCAGCTTCCAAGGCATCGGCCCATGCCGCACTAGCGTGGCCGCCGCCCGGCAACTCCGCAACGACGCCTTTCGCTCCTGCCTTGATGGCGGCATCGACGAGCGTCGGCGGGTCCGCCAGACCGGCTTTGAGAATGGGCACAAACGGCAGGTCGGAGTTGTCATCAACGCGGATTGTCCTTCGCCGCTGCGGTGAGTGGAAAAGCGAAGGAACTCCCTCCGTAATCCGGCCAAGCGGGGAGGGCGACCAGAATGCATCGAGCGCGCTTGTGTCGCGTTTCTGAACATGTGCGGCGGTGTGAATTGTGTCGTCGAGAACAACGAGGACACCCCGGCCCCGGCAGTCGCTGTCGGCAGCACATGCGATCGCCGAGGCAAGGTTTGCCGGCCCGTCGCTTCCCAGTTGGGAGGCATTGCGCATTGCCCCGGTGATGATGACCGGCACGTCTGGCGCGCAGAGAATATCGAGCGCAAATGCGGTTTCTTCGATCGTGTCGGTGCCCTGTGTGATGACGATGCCGTCCACGCCTTCTCGTTCGCACTCGGCAATCGCCGATCTCAGCTTGAACAGAAGCGGCAGATCGATTTCGACACTTGGCAGGTTGGCCAGATTGCGGGCGCCTATGGAAATGTCCGCGTATTCCGGCAGCGACCCGATCAGCTCGGCAGCATTGAGTTCGGGCACGACGCCCTCGGTGCCCGGGCGTTTCGTGCTGGCTATGGTGCCGCCAAGGGCGATGACCTCAATGCGTTTGGCCCGAGCATCATTCATGCGGCATACCGGCGGAATCGTTGGTTCCACGCAGGAGGTGGTTCAGATGCGGCTTCCAGGTCGCATAGACCTTCTGTCCGACTTCTTTCGGGGCGGCGAAATACTCTTCGTCGTCCACATAAGCTATGAACTCCTCGCGCTGTCCCGTGTCGAGCGAGACCTTCACGAACGTGCCCTGGTACTCGATATTGGTGACCTGACCGAACGCTGAGTTGCTCGCGTCCTGGGCCTTGTCAGCCAGAGATATACGGTCGCGGCGAACCGAAAAGCGGACCTTGTCGCCCGGCTTCACGTCATTCGCGTCCGGAAGGTCATAGCGCGTGCCGTCCGGAGAAAGGGCAATTGCGGTGTTGTCGCTGACGCGCTCGACGGTGCCGCCCAGAACGTTCTGGCCGCCCATGAAGCGCGCCACATAAGGGCTGTGCGGCTTGTTGTAAATTTCTCGGGGCGACGCTGCCTGTTCGATGACACCGTGGTCCATAACAACGACCTGATCGGCTAGCGCGATGGCCTCGGGCTGGGTGTGCGTGACATGCACGAACGTGATGCCCAGATCGCTTTGAAGACGCTTCAGCTCGACGCGCATGCGCAGGCGAAGAAATTCGTCGAGCGCGGAGAGCGGCTCGTCAAGCAGAAGCACCTTGGGATTGGTGATCAGCGCGCGCGCCAGTGCCACGCGTTGCTGCTGGCCACCCGACAATTCGGATGGAACCCGGTTTGCCAGGTGAAGCAGCTGGACGCGATCCAGCATCTCGCGGGCCGCTTCCCTGCGTGCATCGGCCGACTGGCCGCGCACTTTCAGGCTGAACGCCACGTTGTCGGTAATCGTCAGATGCGGGAACAGCGCATAGTTTTGAAACATCAATGCCGTGCCGCGACTGCCGGTCTTGAGCGACGTGACGTCCTGGCCACCGATGCTGATGGTGCCGCTTGTGGGCGTTTCATGCCCTGCGATCATTCGCAGCAACGTCGTCTTGCCGCAGCCCGAGGGGCCGATCATGCAGCAATAGGCTCCACCTTCGATCGACAAGTCGACCTCACTGACGGCATTTATTCCGCCGAAGGTTTTTGTGACGTTCTGAATGTCGATACGACTCTGGTCGCTCATTCTGCTTGATCCCCATGCGCCCTGGCGCGGCGCTTTTGAATTACGGCAATTGCAATGAAGGCCGTGGTGATGGCGAGAAAACTCAGCGCCGATGTCATGGTGCCGATCGCATAGAGCGCGGGCGTTGTGACGTTTGTGGTCATGTTGGAAATTTCGATCGGCAGCGTATTGAGGCCGCCGACGGTGAGCAGCGATCTCGGAAGCTCGTCATAGCTCAGCGTGAAGCCAAACAGTGCAACCGCAATCAGGCCAGGGAACAGGATCGGAATGGTGACGTAGGCCAATATCTGACGCGGCGTCGCGCCTGCGTCCCTGGCCGCCTCCTCCCACGAAGGATCGAAGCGGTTCAGCACCGCAAACATAATCAGAAGGCCGAACGGCAAGGTCCAGCTCAGATGAGCACCCAGCGCTGAAAGCCACCAATGAAGATGCAGCCCGAGCAACTGAAACAACTGGCTGATGCCCAACCCAAGCAGGATTCCCGGGATCACGAGGCTGATGATCGACAAATAGAACAGAGGTCCCGCACCCCAGAATTTCCGCCGAAAGGCGAGCCCTGCAAACAGGCAGACGACTGCCGTGATCGACATGGACAGAAACCCGAGCATGATCGATCGCTGAAATGCACCGCCGAGGTCGCCATAACGACTTGAGCTCAGCAGATCTGCGAACCAGTGGGTCGATATTCCCCGCATGGGAAAGGTCAGGCCGCCGGTTGGACCCTGGAAGCTGAGCACGAAGATGATGAGCATCGGGCCGTACAGAAACGCGACGAATAGCGCGAAAAACGCTGCAAGAAAGTAGAACGCCGGTCCGCGTGCTCCGTTGTTATGGGCCATAGCCGCCTCCTTAACGGGCCAGTTCGGAGCGGATATCGACGATCCGCAAAACTGCCGAAACCATGATGAGAACGACGATTACGAGCAGTACCGCCATGGCGGACGCCTGCGGATAATAGAGCTGGTCGATCTCGTTCTTCATTGCTGAGACGACGGAAGCGCTCTGCCCGCCGCTCATCACGCGGACCGCGAAGAAGTCGCCCATCACCAGCGTGACAACGAAGATCGTTCCGAGAGCGAGGCCGGTCTTCGACAGCGGGATGATGATGTAGCGCAGTATCTGAAAGGAACTGGCGCCGGCGTCCCGGGCCGCCTCGATCAGATTGGGATTGATCTTGGCCATGGAATTGAAGATCGGGACGATCATGAAGAGCGTGTAGAGGTGGATGTAGGTCAGAATGACCGAGAAGTCGGAGAACAGCAGCACATCCAGTGGCTGGCTTATGATCCCGGCCTCAATGAGCAATGTGTTGAACAGCCCCTCTCGCCCGAGAAATGGAATCCAGCTCACCATGCGGATGATGTTGGAGGTCCAGAACGGGATCGTGCACAACAGAAACAGCGCAATCTGCCATCTCAGGTTCCGCACGTGAAACACGAGGAAATAAGAGCAGGTGAAGCCGATTACTGCCGTGAAGATCAGCGTAATCGAGGCGAATTTCAGAGTTTTGAGAAAGAGGCTGAGTGTGACCGGCGACGTGAGGACATCAATGTAGTTTTGCAGATTGTATGTCGGGTAGATGAGAATGCCGTCCGATTCCCAGAAGCTCAGCAAAACCACCGTTGCAAGTGGGATGCCGACCATCGCAATCATGATCAATGCCAGCGGCGCAACCTGCAGATAGGGCGTCGCAGAAGATGACGAGCCTGATGAACTACCCGACACGGATGGTCCTTTCACTTTGGCTGATGTGGAACCGGAATGTGCGTGGCGGCAAAGCGCCACGCACACCGGGAGGATGGACCTAGGAAGAGACGAACTCGTTCCAACGCTGGATCATGTAACGATCCTCATCCATCACGGTATTCCAGCAGGCGATGTTGCCGATCCGGTCCTCGAACGAGCCGCCGTCGCGGCTGTTGCCGGCTTTGTCCATCGTGTTGCCGTAGGGGTCCAGGATGTCTTCGGTGGCTGGCTTGCCTTCATACCAGTAGCCACGTTCGTTCTCGGTCAGGTTGGCCTTGGCCGTTTCGGGAACCGAGCTGTAGTATCCCTGCCGGGCAATGAACGCGCCTTGCCAACCGGACAGATACCAGTTGAGGTATTCATAGGCGGCCTCAAGCTTGATGCCTTCGAGATGGCGCATCAGCCCCATGCCGAGACCCCAGCCGCGGTATCCTTCAGTCATGCCCTGATAGACACAGTCGATGCCGCGCGACTTGACGGCCGTCACGGCCGGCGACCACATGGACTGAATGACGACTTCGCCCGCGGCCATCAGGTTCACGCTCTCGTCAAATGTCGACCAGAAGGCACGGAATTGCCCGGCCTTTTTGAGCTCGATAAGCGCCTCGACGGTCTTGTCGATTTCTTCACGCGTCATGTTGCCCTTGTCGCCATATTTCAGGTCGCCGCGGGATTCGAGCGCCATGGCTGCATCCATGATGCCGATCGACGGAATGTTGACGAGGGCCGTCTTGCCCTGGAATTCGGGATTGAAAAGTTCGGCCCAGCTGGTGATCTCGCGGCCGATAAGGTCGGAACGCAGCCCGAGCGTATCCGCGTTGTAGATCGTCGGCATGACGGTCGCATAGTCCGTCGCTTCTGCTGCGAACTCTTTTGAGTCCATGCTGTCGGTGTGGAGCACCTTGAAGGGCAGGGTGCCCTGGCGGCTTGCGTCGCTGCCGTCGAAGTTTTTGCCGTCCCGCATGATCGGCGTCATCTTCGACCAGTTTTTGATTTTGGCGATCTCAATCGGCTGAAGATTTCCCGACCGCCACGCTTTCTGCAGGCCCCAAAATTCGAAATCAGCGATGTCGACCGTCTGCGGCTGGCTGACGGTCTTGGCCATCAGCGCCACCGTTTCCGCCGTCTGCGCCACAACCTTGAAGCCCAGATCAGCGCTGGCCTTTTCGGTGATGTCCGAAATGACCGAGTATGACGGGCCGACCTGATTGAGTGTGATGTCCTTGATATTCTGTGCCCAGATAACCGGCATCCCGATGACACCCGAGCCCACCGCCGCACCCGCGACCGCAGCACCGCCCTTGAGAACATTGCGGCGGGTAATGCCGGCTGCGCCGGCGTGTGATTTTGCTGTTTTCTTCTTGTTCACGACTAACTTCCTCCCATTGCCGATCAAAGGATCGATTGCCAGCCCCAACTTTGACACCGGCGAAATTTGTCAGCAGCAATGAAAGCAAAAATGTTTATCGAATGCAATGCACATTTTGATGCCATGAAAAAGTGCTGGGACGATTTGCAAATGGACTAAAATCGGTGCATGGCAGGAATTGCCTGGGGAGTTTTGTATCCGAAGATCGCTTTGAGCTAAAAATGCCATCCAAGATCGTGACTAGCGAAAAGAACGCCGACATTGATGGTTCGGCACCCGGCAAGCGACATCCAGCCAATGCTGGCACTGCGTCATTCCTCTATCGTTCAATAAGGGACCTGCTCGCCGAGAAAATTGAAACGCAGCGATTTCCTCCAGGCACGATCCTCAAGGAAGGAAGCATTGCGGTTCAGTTGGGAGTAAGCCGCGCGCCGGTTCGACGGGCGCTGACAATGTTATATGACGAAGGTGCGATCCGGGCGGCCGATGGGCAGGGCTACATCGTCGGCACGGCAACGCCTGTTCCGATGTCGACGCGGCGGCTCCACGAAATCCTGGTATCTCAGTCGGACGATATTGGCCGCAGCGCGACCTGGGAGCGCATTTATGCCGAGGTCAGCAATGTCGTGATGTCCTCCATGCCTTTTGGTACCTATCGGATTCAGGAGGAAGAGCTCGGACATTACCACCAGGTCAGCCGGACCGTGGCGCGGGAAGTACTCTGGCGGTTGATGGACCGCAGGCTGATCGAGAAGAACCGGAAATCTCACTGGATCATCGGTCAGATGACGGCGAGCGACATACGCGAAACGCTGGAGATGCGGCAGCTGCTGGAACCGAGGGCGCTCGGCCATGTCGCCCACAGCCTGGATCACGAATGGCTGGGGCAGCTGGCTACCCGGATTGCAGAGGCGATCGAAGCGTTTCCAGAAGGCGGGAAGGCGGCTCTGGAAGACATTGAGGCTGACATGTTCACCACCATGTATGCCAGGTTGCGGAATGCCCGCATGCTCAGCTCGATCGAACGGAACCAGATTTCACTCATCGTTCCACGACTGTTCCGCCAGCATTTTCCCATCCGCGACGACCTGCCCGCGATGAAGGAATATGCGCAGATCGTGCATCATCTGAGGACCGGGTCGGTGGAAGTGGCACAGGTTCTTCTGACCAATCATATCGTGCGTATCGAGCAACTGACGCTCGCTCGCCTTCGCGTGCTGTCGGAACTCTCGCCACCGCAGAGCGCGCCATATCTGATTGCGATTCACTGAGGCCGGGCAATGAACACAGACAAGCTCAAGGTCATCGGTACGTCAGTTACGCTGAACGAGAAACTGCGCCGCGCTGCCGCGCGTGATCTTCCGTTCGAAATCGAGTTTGAGATATTGAATGGCGTAGACTGCCAGCGGCGGGGCATCATGTCGCCGGAGAGTTTCGACATTTACGATCAGTGGTTTCACTCGCTTGATCTCCTATGGACTGCCGGCTCTATCCAGCCGGTTGAAGTCGCGAAAATCGATCGCTGGAACCACATAGGTCTGCCAGCCGGCAGTTCCCCTGGCGCACCCGGACACATGCGGTCCAACAAGGCACACGGCTTCGGAACGCGCCCGACGGACGTGCTGTTCATCCAGGACGACATGACGCTAGGTTCGGCGACCACTCCATTGATTGCCATGTTGCCGACGACCTACAATGCGGACTCTTTCGCCTATATGGCCGATGCGGCGGCTGGCCTCGGTGTCGAGATGCCTGAAAGCTGGGCATGGCTCCTTGACGAAAGCTGGCATGGCAAATGCACGTTGAGCAAGGATCCGGCCTCAAGCACTGTCGAACTGGCGCTTGCCGCGCGTTCCGCAGGTCTCGTTGACATAGAGGATCCCGGCGATCTTTCGATTGAGGACATCGATGCGCTGTTCGAGATACTCGCAGCGCGGCAGCGCACGGGCCATTTCGCGAAATTATGGGCCTCGTCGGAGGACTCCATTCGCCTGATGTCCGGTCCGTCGTGTGTGCTCGGCTCGCTATGGTCTCCTGCCTACTATGCCATTCGCGGCATGGGACGGAAGCTCACCTATGCCGCCCCGCGGGAGGGCTATCGCGGATGGCAAAGTGGTCTCAGCCTCTCTGCCGCCTTGCCGGCCGAGAAGCTTGAAATGGCCTATGCGTATCTCAATTGGTGGCTCGACGGTGTTCCGGGGGCCATCATGGCGCGCCAAGGCTACTACATGTCCGTGACCGAGCCGGTTCGGGCGAACCTGTCTCCGGCTGAGTGGGACTATTGGTATGAGGGGCTGCCGGCATCCGACGATCTTCCAGGCCTCTCCGCGCCTATCGTGGTGAGAAAAGGAGAGCAGCGCGAGGGCGGCAGCCACAAAGAGCGGGTCGAGCGCGTCGCGGTGTGGAGCACGATTATGCCGGAACACAACTATCTGGTCCGCCGGTGGCGTGAGTTTCTCGATATCAGAAACTGACCCGCGTTCCGAGCGGAGCAAAACGCAACCCGCAATTATGTCCGCTATTCTCGGCGAGCAACGCCTCCGCCAAGCGGTCCGTTCAGAGTTGTCCTGACGCAGGCTTCGGGGCCGGTCCGCCGGCGAGGCGGTCCCATGCCGCTAACGCGGCATCGGCGGTTGAACAAAGGTCCTCATGCGTTATGCCATCCTTGGCCTGCACGGAGAGGCCGTGGATAACGGTGGTGTAGAACAGTGCCATCCGGTCGGGATCCGCTTTGGCGGGAACATCACCCTCCGCAATGCCGCGTTCGATCCTGCGACGGAGTAAGGCCTGTCCCGATCTTCGATTCTCGCACAGGAAGTCCCGGATTTCCGAGTTTTCCTTCCGGCCGGAAAGAAGTGCCAGAGTAACAAGGCAGCCTCTCGGCGTTTTCGCTCTGGTAAAGACCTCGATATTGCGCTTGAGCGCCGCCTCGATACCCGCATAGGCGGTCGGCGAATCCTCCACCGCGTTGACGATCGGCGCCGTTTCAATCGTATCGTAGAGCGCGACAGCTTCTCGAAACAAATCTTCCTTGCGGCCAAAGGCTGAATACAGACTTGGCCTGTTGATGCCCATGGCTTCGGTCAAATCCTCCAGTGAGGCGGCCTCGTATCCGCGTTCCCAGAACACCATCATTGCTCGCCGAAGTGCCTTCTCGCGATCGAATGTTCTGGGACGTCCCCGCATCCTGTGCGCTCCTTTTTGTACTCATTTGTACAAAAATAGCTTGACGCTGTCGAGCAGCACTACTACTCAATAATGTATCGATCGGTATATAAAGGAACGGATCATGTACGCACTGGCGGGAAAGAAGGCGCTGGTGACAGGCGGAAGCCGCGGTATGGGGGCGGCGATTTCGGTCGCCTTGGCCTCGCATGGCGCCGACGTTGCTTTCACCTATCGCCAGAACGCCGAACGTGCCGCCGCCGTGGCAACCCGAATCGAAGCCGAAGGGAGGCGTGCGCTGGCAATCAAGGCCGACAGCGCTGATGCGGCGGTCGTTCGCCAGGTTGTGGATCAAGCCGCAATGGAACTCGGTAGGCTGGACATTCTCGTCAACAATGCGGGCATATTTCCCTACGGGCCGTTCGAAGACGTGGAACCGGCGCAATACGAGGAAACCATGGCCGTCCATGTGCGCGCCGTCTTTGTCGCCTCGCAGGCCGCTGTTGCGCGTATGAAAGATGGTGGGCGCATAATCTCAATCGGATCGTCGCTCGCGAGCCGCGTTCCGGCCGGAGGCACGACCCTCTATTCGACCAGCAAATCCGCACTGGTCGGCTTCACCAAGGGGCTGGCACGCGAGTTGGGTCCCCGCGGAATTACCGTGAACCTCGTAGAGCCGGGCTCCATCAATACCGACATGAACCCTGCCGACTCCGAAATCGCCGATGGCGAACGGGCGCTAACCGCGCTCGGACGCTACGGCGAACCTGAAGATATGGCGGCCATGGTTCTCCACCTCGCGGGCGTGACAGGCAACAACATCACCGGCGCTTCTTTCGCGGTCGATGGTGGCAGTACGGCGTAACTCGGACACGCCCTTTCCGCCCTGTCGCCGGTTGCGATTGCAAGCAAGTTACCTCATTCATGCAATCGGCGCAGCAGGCGGGAGAGGTTTCCGAATATAATTGCCAATCAGTGCCCGCAATCGCGTGCACGGGATATCCGGCTGCTTAGAAATGTCCCGATACAGGCTTGGGCCGATAGGGTTTCTCGAGACGAGCAAGTTCGTCTTCCGACAGGTTGACCGCTAACGCCGACATCACATCATCCAGAAGCTCGGGCCGGGAGATGCCAACGAGTGGCGCGGTGATGCCGGGTTTGTGCATCACCCAGGCATACGCGATCGCTGCCATCGAAACACCGCGTTCGGCCGCTATGTCCTTCACCGCCGCGACAATTCGACCGTCGGCTTCACGGCTTTCGCCGTAAAGCCGTTCGAGCTGCCCGTCCGTATCGCTGCGCACCGAACTGTGCTTGCCGGCCAGCATTCCTCGCGCAAGCGGGCTCCAGGGCAGGACGCCGACACCTTCGCTGATGCAGAGCGGAAGCATCTCGCGCTCCTCCTCACGGTAGATGAGGTTGTAGTGCGGCTGCATGGAAACGAACGGAGCCCAGCCATGCGCGCGCTGCAGCCCGAGCGCCTTCATGAACTGCCAGGCGAACATCGAGGATGCCCCCAGGTAGCGCACCTTTCCCATGCGCACGACATCGTTCAGTGCCTCAAGAGTCTCTTCCAGCGGCGTCTCATAGTCGAAGCGATGCACCTGGAGCAGATCGATGTAATCGGTGCCGAGCCTGCGCAGACTGCCCTCGACGCTGTCGAATACATGCTTCCGCGAAAGGCCGCGATCGTTGGGGTCGTCGCTCATCGGGTTAAAGAGCTTTGTGGCCAGAACCAGCTTGTGGCGTGGCACCAGCGGCAACAGCTTTTCCCTGAGTATCTCCTCGCTTGCACCCAGCGAATACATGTCGGCTGTATCGAAGAGGTTGATGCCGCGCTCGACGGCCTCCGAAATGATCGGCGCCGAGGCTTCTGCGTCTAGCACCCACGAGGCCCAGTCGGATGAGCCGAATGTCATGCATCCGAGGCCGATCCTGGACACTTTGAGCCCCGTTCTGCCCAACGGCACATATTTCATTTCAAATTCTCCGCTTGTACCCGCTGCCGTGGTTCGGCAGCGAAATTCGACCTTAGATCACATAGTGTCACGTTATGTTAGCACACATGGTGAAATTTTTCGCTTGTCATGCCCAAAGATTCCAAATTACACTCAAAGTGTGACAAAGGAACATAACACTTCTGTCTTCGACCTCAACGCCGGCTGCATCGATAAATCGTTGCCTGTTCCGGTGGGCCGCCAGCTATATGGCCTGCTCAGCTATCAGCTTTCCCACGGCGATCTGCCCAAAGGCACCCGGTTGCCGTCGGTGCGCCAGTTGGCGCGCTCATTGGGCATCGCGCAGGCAACGGTAGCTCAGGTCTTCAAGGACCTGCGCGATGCCGGGCTGCTCGAAATGCGTCATGGTGCAGGCGCGTTCACGCGTCTTGCCATGCCGGCGGACACCGACCTCAGGTCTGGAGATTTGCGTGCCGACATCGGTCGATTGCTGAATCGGGCCGAGCACGCCGGCATCTCGTCGGTGGCGCTCGTTGGTATGGTCAATGCGCAGGCGCAGCTGCGGCAGGGAGCGCAGGGTCTCGACATCGTCTTCGTTGCCATCTTCGAGGGGCCGGGCCGGGCCTATGTTGACGCTATCATGCCGCATCTGCTGCCAGCGGACCGGGTAACGCTTCTCACGACTGCAGCCCTGGAGGAACAATCCGAGGCCCGCACAGCGTGCGAATCCGCCGATCTGGTGCTGACATTCGTGCACCGCACCGCTGAAGTTTCCGCGCTTGTTCCGTCGGCGAATGTAATGGGGCTGCGTTTCATTCCGTCCGACGCGACGCGACAGGCGCTGGCGGCACTGGATCCGCGCAGCCGTGTCGCCGCTATCACCCATCTGGAAGATTATATCGCGATCATGCGGCCGAGCGTTCAGCGCTTTGCGCCGCACGTCAACGACATCGCCGTTTCATGGTCGCACGCACCTGACCTGAAGGCGATTATCGCCCGGTCGGATGCTGTGATCTACGCCACCGGCGCTGACCACGTGGCAGCCATGGTGCGACCCGGCACGACATGTTTCGAGTATCGCCACATGCCCGACCCTGCTGGTCTCGAGGCGGATCTGGAACCGCGCCTCGCAGACCTTCGAGCAGGTCGCCGGCTGCATGTGGTGGAGGGCGGTCTGAACAAGAACGCCGGCATTTGAACAGAACGACATAACGAAAACAGGGAGAACGGAAATGTTCAGATTAAGACTTCTCGCCGCAACCGCGGCAATGGCGTTGGCAACCGGTATCGCGGGGGCTCAGGAACTCGTCATCGGCGCCGATGTCGATGCCGGAACACTCGACCCGCGGCTGGCCCGTGACACCACTGCCTACCGGTCGGTGAACCTCATCTATTCCGGTCTGGTTCACCTGACATCGGACTTGGAGCCGGTGCCGGATCTTGCTGAAAGCTGGGAAAGCCCGGACCCCAAGACCCTTGTATTCACGCTCCGCGAAGGTCTCACATTCTCGGACGGATCGGCGCTGACTGCCGAGGACGTCGTTTTCACCTTCGAGACAATCCTGAACCCGGATTTCAGCGCGCCGCAGCGCGGCCTCTTCACGCCGATCGAAAGCGTTGAAGCTGTCGACGAGCGCACCGTGCGTTTCAATCTGGCTTCGCCTTATGCGCCGCTGCTGAGTTATCTCGACATGGGCATCGTTCCTTCCGACTACGATGGCGACCTGTCGACAGACCCGGTTGGTGCCGGACCCATGGTTCTGAGCAATTGGAGCCGAGGTTCGGAGATCGTTTTCTCGGCATCCGATAGCTATTGGGCAGGCGCGCCGGCGGTAAAGGAAGTGACCCTGCGCATTGTTGGCGACAACGCAGCGCGGGCGCAGGCCTTCGAAGCAGGTGATCTTGATGTCATCCAGTCGCCGCTTTCGCCGGGTGATATAAAGCGGCTGGCTGCCGACGAGAGCTTCAACTCGAATCTGGCTGCCGGCCTCGGGGTCACCTACCTCAATATGAACACCAGCAAGCCGTTGCTTGCCGACCCGGCGATGCGGCGTGCTTTCGCCATGCTGGTGGACCAGTCGACGATCGTGAACGCTATCTACGAAGGCGTCGACGAAGTAGCGAACTCGATTATCCTGCCTTCATCGTGGGCCTATGATGCCTCGATCACTCAGCCGACCTTCGATCCCGAAGGCGCAAAAGCGGCGTTTGCGGAACTTGGCTGGAGCGACAGTGATGGCGACGGCGTGCTCGACCGAGAAGGTCAGAAGCTGTCGATCACGCTTTCCACGCATAGCGAAGACCCGAACCGCATTCAGGCAGTTGAGTTTCTGCAGGCTACCATGCAGCAGGCGGGCATCGACGCACAGGTGCAGATATCCGATTGGCCGTCCTTCTCAACCGGCTACGTGCAGAAGGGCGAGCACGAAATCGCACTTCTGGGCTGGCTCAACATCGTTGATCCCGATCGGCTGACCTACAACCAGCTCACCACGGGTGCCGGCCTCAACTGGGGCGGGTATTCGAATGCGGAGGTGGACAAGCTGCTTGAGGAAGGACGGACCGCCCTCGACCAGGACGCGCGTACGCAGGCATATCAGAAGGCGGCCGCCATCATCGCGACCGAGGTGCCGTACTACATCATCTCATATCAGGGCTATCACCTGTTCTACAAAAAGGACATGCCCGCTGATGTAACGGCAAACCCGCGCGGCACGTTCCGCGGCATGATCGGCATGCCCGGATAACGAGCTCAGGATCATGTGCGGCGCGCCGAATGCGGCGCGCCGCATGAATCAGAACAAGAACCGGTAGAGTCATGACCGCCTACGTGATCCGACGGCTGTTGCTTTTCGTGCCGATGGCGATCGGCATCGTTATCGTTACATTTTGCCTTTTGCTGCTGATCCCGGGCGACCCGGCGGCAGTACTGCTCGGGCAGGAAGCAACGCCAGAGGCAATCGCGACGCTGCGCCGGACACTCGGTCTCGACCAGCCTGCCTACATCCAGCTCTTCATCTATTTCGGGAACGTTGTGCAGGGTGACCTCGGCCAGTCGATTTTCCAGAATGCACCGGTTTCGGAGATCATCCTTGGCCGCATCGGCGCTACGCTGGAGCTGGCCATCGTGGCACTCACCATGTCGGCCGCGATCGGCATTACGCTGGGCGTAATAGCCGCCATGCGCCCGGGCGGAATCGTCGATGCCTCTGCAATGGTACTTGCGCAGCTCGGCATCTCCATGCCGGTTTACTGGCTGGCGCTCCTTCTGATGCTTGCTTTCGCGGTCATGCTCGGTTGGCTCCCGGCTATCGGTCGAGGCGAACCGCTATTGTCCGCATTCGGAATGGCGATAGCCGGAAACCCGGCGCCGCTGCTGGATTCACTGTCACATATTGCTCTGCCGGCCGCTTCACTGGCGGTCAATTCGGCGGCAATCATCTCGCGGCTCGTGCGCGCATCCATGCTGGAAGTGCTGAACGAGGATTTTGTCCGCACCGCGCGCGCCAAGGGTGTCCGGCGCCGGCAGGTGATCTGGAAGCACGCGCTGCGCAACGCCCTGTTGCCGGTGATCTCGGTGATCGGCCTTCGGTTCGGCGCTTTGCTTGGCGGCGCAATCCTCACCGAGACGATCTTCGCCTGGCCAGGCCTCGGTCAGCTGACCATAGCGGCCATATCGCAGCGCGACTTGCCGCTCATCCAGGGGATCGTCCTGACCTTCGCAATGATCTTCGCAACGGTGACGCTCATCGTCGATCTTCTTTACGCGGTTGTTGATCCGCGCATTCGCCTCAAATGAGTACCGGCATGGCAGATACAAAGTTGCGCGCGCGGCGTTTCAGGCTGCCCAGGAGGCTACGCAACGCCGCATTGCTGATTGGTGCGGCGATTTCATCCACAATCATCCTGCTGGCGGTTTTTGCACCATTCCTTGCAACGCACGATCTCGCCGCCATGGATATGGTCAACCGCTTCAGCGGTCCGTCCGTCGAGCATTTGCTCGGCACAGATAATTTCGGTCGCGACATCTGGAGCCGGCTGATCTACGGCGCGCGCATCTCGCTGACCATCGCCATCATTGCGGTCGTCTGCTCCGCAATTATCGGGACCATTGTCGGGCTTGTGTCGGGCTATTTCGGTGGCTGGGTCGATCTGCTGCTGATGCGTCTGACGGACATCTTCCTGGGCTTTCCGCCGCTGCTTCTCGTGCTTGCGGTCGTGGCCGTGCTTGGTCCCGGTCTCTTCAACGTTGCCGCTTCGCTCGTCGTCGTATCGTGGACGGAGTATGCGCGCGTCGTGCGCAGCACCACGCTGTCTCTGCGCGAACAGAACTATGTGCAGGCCGCCCGCGCGCTCGGCGCGTCGCCATGGCGCATTCTGCTGCGTGAAATTCTGCCGAACTCCCTGGGTCCAATCACAGTGCTGGCCTCTCTGGGTCTGGGAACCGCTATCGTTTGGGAAAGCGCGTTGAGCTTCCTCGGATTTGGGTTGCCGCCGCCGGCGCCGACCTGGGGCTGGTCGTTGAGTTACGGCACCCGCTTCATTCGTGACGAGCCCTGGCTGTCCGTCGTCTCCGGCGCGGCAATCATGGTCACAGTGCTCGGTTTCAATCTGTTGGGTGACGGGCTCCGCGACGTGCTCGACCCGCGCCATAAAAACCGGGGCTAGGCCCCCAAAAGGAGAACAAGATGGTCAAGACGATCAACCGGCACAGCCCCAGGATCACGACCCTTGCGGACGGAACCGACGCGCTGCTGCACATGACCGATCTGGTGGGAGAGGATGACGGTCCGCTGATCGGCATCTCGGCCTCGATCCACGGCAATGAAAATTGCGGCAGCCAGGCCGTTCTCGACCTTTATCGCAGGCTGAAGGATATGCGGCTGCGCGGCACGATACGCCTGCTACCGGTTGTAAATGCCCGGGCCATGGTCGTGAACTCCAGGTTTTCGCCTATCGACCAGCGCGACCTCAACCGAGAGTTTCCGGGTGACCCGGCAGGCACTTTCTCTCAGCAGCTCGCCGCGGCGCTGACGCGGGAGTTCCTTGGCAAGATCGACATGCATATCGACCTTCATTCGGGCACCGATAGACCGACGGTCGATTACGTCTATCTGCTCAATGATGAAGGTTTGAGTCGCGCCTTTGGTTCGAAGATCCTCTACCGCCCGGACGATTCCAAGCAGGGCACGAAGTTCTCGGGGACCACGAAGGACGTGACGGTTGAGCGAGGTGTGCCAGCGGCCGTGATCGAGCTTGGCGGCGGCATTGTCGATCAGGGTCCTTATGTCGACCGGATTGTCGAGGGCGTATTGAACATGCTGCGTCATGCCGGCGCGATCGATGAAGAGGCAATGCCGCCGCCGGCGCAAATCGTCGTCAATGAGATTGCCGGCATCCGTCCGACCAAGGGAGGCTGGATCGAGCCTCTGTCGCCACCGCTCGGTGACGAACTCGCGCCGCATCAGCCGCTTTTCCGCGTCGTGAGCCCGTACAGTTTTGAGGTGCTCGAAGAAGCCAAAAGCCCGTTCGAACGCGGCATTATGATTATGGGTCACCTCACTCGTAACATCGTCGAAGCGGGTGACTACGGCTGGATGGTCGGCAATCTGGAGGGTGCCACTTCATGAGCCAGGCCGCGCTCACAGTGCGCGACCTCGATGTGCGCATAGCTTCGGCCGATCCACCTTTCACGGTGGTGGCAGACATGTCGCTTGCCGTTTCCCCGGGCGAAACGCTTTGTATTGTCGGCGAAAGTGGATGCGGCAAGTCGATGACCGCGCTGGCGCTCATGCGGCTGTTGCCCCAGGGAGTTGAAGTTGCAAGAGGTTCGGTCTCGCTTGGCGATGTCGAACTGACATCGCTGTCGGAGCGGCAGGCGGAAGATCTCCGCGGCAACCGCATCGCGATGATCTTCCAGGAACCGTTGACGGCACTCAACCCGGTCATGACGGTCGGTGCGCAGATTGCCGAGGCCATATCGCGCCATCGCGGTCTTTCGGGTCGTGAAGCGTGGGCGGCCGCCATCGAAGCGCTGCGCCAGACCCAGATGCCCGATCCGGAGCGACGTGCAGGCCAGTATCCGCATGAGCTCTCCGGCGGTATGCGTCAGCGCGCTGTGATCGCGCTTGCGCTGTGTTGCGACCCGCAGGTCATCATCGCCGACGAGCCCACAACCGCGCTGGATGTTACGGTTCAGGCGCAGATCCTCGGGCTCATCGGCCAGATGCAGGCACGGCACGGCACGGCACTCGTGCTCATCACGCACGACCTCGGCGTCGTGGCCGAGACCGCAGATCGCGTCGTCGTCATGTATGCCGGCCGCTGCGTCGAAGAGGCGTCTGTGGAGAACCTGTTCGATGCGCCGCTCCACCCATACACGCACGGCCTCATGGGTGCGGTCCCGCGTCGAGGCGCTGATCACCTGACGGAAATCGGCGGCACCGTGCCGCCATTGTGGAACCTGCCGCATGGTTGCGCATTCGCGCCCCGCTGCCCACGCGCAACCGAGAAGTGCCGTGAGGAGCGGCCGCCATTGCTTGAATACCGGCCTGACCACCGCGTCGCCTGTTGGAACGTCCGCCATGCAGCTTGATAAACCGGCCCTTCTCGACGTTCGCGACCTCAAGGTGCATTTCCCGATCCGGGAGGGTGTGCTGCAGCGGCAGGTGGGTGCAGTGCGCGCCGTGGACGGCGTGGGCTTTGAGCTTGCCCGCGGCGAGACACTCGGCCTGGTCGGCGAAAGCGGTTGTGGCAAGTCGACTACCGGTCTTGCGCTCGTGGGCCTGATCAAACCTAGCGCCGGCCAGGTTTTCTACGAGGGGGTGGACGTAGCGCGCGCGGGACGGACGGCAGCGTTGCGTTTCAGGCGCCGACTGCAAATCGTGTTTCAGGATCCGTTTTCGTCGCTCAATCCGCGCCAGCGCATTCGTTCAATCCTGCGCGCGCCGCTTGATATTCACGGCGTCGGCGACCCCTCGGAGCGCGACGCCCGTGTAATTGCAATGATCGAACGTGTCGGCCTGCGCGCCGATCAGGCAGAGCACTTTCCGCATCAGTTCTCCGGTGGACAGCGGCAGCGGATAGGCATAGCGAGGGCTCTGATGCTGGAGCCTGACGTGATCGTGTGCGACGAACCTGTGAGCGCACTGGATGTGTCGGTGCAGGCGCAAATTCTCAACCTGCTGGCCGACTTGCGATCCGAGCTCGGCGTTTCGCTGCTGTTCATCAGCCACGATCTCGGGGTGGTCGAACATATCGCCGACCGCGTGGCAGTCATGTACCTCGGCAAGATCGTGGAGACCGGCTCGCGCGACATTGTCTTTTCGTCGCCGCGTCACCCTTACACGGAGCTGTTGCTGAACTCTGTGCCGTCGCTCGACCCGCGCCGTCGGCACAATTTCCAGGCCAGCTCGATAGAGGTGCCGTCCGCGACCTCCAAGCCTTCCGGTTGCGCTTTCCGCACCCGCTGCCCGCTCGCAACGGCAGAATGCGCTTCGACAGCGCCGCCGCTTTCGCCTCGCGATGACGGTCGCGCACTTGCATGCCACAACCGCTGAGTGTGAATCGATGAAATACGCCCTTACCGGAGCCCGGCTTCTCGACACTGCAACCGGCACCTACCGTGAAAACGCGTCGCTGTTGATCGAAGGCGACCGCATCATGGATGTAGGTGAGGGAACGCCCGCGCCCGATGGCGCAACGGAGATTGTCCTTCAGGGCCGTGTTGTGATGCCGGGTTTGATCGACGCGCATGTGCATGTGGTGGCCGAAACGCTGGACCTTTGGTCGAACATGACGGCCCCGACATCGCTGGCCGCCTTGCGTTCAGCGCGTGTGATGGAAGACCTGCTGCAGAGGGGATTCACTACTGTTCGTGATCTTGGTGGTGCCGATTACGGGCTGGTGCGCGGCGTCGAGGATGGGCTGATCGACGGTCCGCGGATCGTCATTTGCGGCAAGGGCCTGTCGACCACGGGCGGGCATGCCGATCTCCGGCCGCGCACCGACGACAGGCCGGGCATGATGTCGGACCGTCTCGGCAGCATGGGTGTGATCGCCGATGGCGTCGATGAGGTGCGCAAGATAGCGCGGACCTACATCAAGGAAGGGGCGGGTTTCATCAAGATTATGGCGAATGGCGGCGTTTCCTCGCCAAACGATCCTATCCACGCACTGCAGTTTTCGCGCGAGGAGATAGGCGCTGCGGTTGAAGAGGCTGAAAATGCCGGCCTTTATGTCGCCGCGCATCTTTACACCGACGCGGCGATCCGGCGCTGCGTGGAGCTTGGCGTCCATTCGCTCGAACATTGCAACCTGATCGAACCGGCGACAGCGGATCTGGCGGCTGCGCGGGGCTGTATCGCAGTACCGACGCTTGTTGCATACGAGGCTTTGGCGCGCGATGGGGAAGCGCTTGGCCTCGGCGCAGAGAGCCTGGCCAAGATCGATGTGGTCCGTGAAGCGGGGCGCCGCTCGCTCGATGTGATGCGCTCGGCCGGGCTGCCAATGGCGTTCGGTACCGACCTGCTGGGCGAGCTGCGGCGCTACCACAGCCTCGAGATCGACCTGCTCGCGGAAGTGCTCAGCCCATCTGAAATCATCCGCTCGCTGACGGAAACCGGTGCGCGCCTGTGCCACCTGGCGGACGATGCGGGTGCGCTGGCGCCGGGTCGGCTCGCCGATCTGATCGTCGTTGACGGCGATCCGCTTGCCGACATTGGGTTGCTCGGCGCCGATGGCAAGCATATCAGCGCGGTTATGGCGCGGGGCCGTTTCTTCAAGAACGAAATCGAGGGTGCGCCATGACGATTGGAGCGGATCTTGCGGAGACGACTGCCGGTATCGATCTGCTCTATCGAGCAGCCACGGGCGCGGGATCAGTACTCAATGCTGAAGGTCTGATCCCAGTCGCTGTTGCCCGGGTGAAGCAGCGTGAACTGCGTGACTGGGCGGAGGCGGATGCCGCGCTGGACGTTCTGCTCGAGCGCATTGGCCGCGAAAACGAAGATCCGCTGCGGGCTGGCTGGCTCACTGAGATGGCGCTTTCGTTGAAGTCTCTTGTAGCCATGTTTTCCGGTAGAAGGATCGGATTTGCGCAGCGGCTGGCTGACCAGTTGCGAGTCGATCCCCATCCCGTTTCCGAGCAACGTCTCGATGTCGAACGCGCCAAGCTGCGCGCCGCGCTCGACGAAATGGGGTATCGCTCGAACGACCTCGCGGAAGACGTTAGCGCTTGGGAAACCGACCGAACCGTACCGACCGACCAGGTGCTTGCCGTCCTTGCAGACTATCAGGCAGAGGCGCGTCGCCGTTGCGAGGCACTTGTGCTCGACATTGGAGACGATTGGCTGAAACCGGAAGGCGTTACCGAGCGGCCATATGCCGCCTATTGCGATTATCCGGGCCGGCGAGTCTGGCTTAACCTGGATTTCCGCTACACGCACAGCGATCTTAAGCACCTTGCGACGCATGAGGCCTTTCCGGGTCACCTGGTGCACCTGGCGAGACGCGAAGCGTTGGTGCGCGAGGGGAATATGCCGCTGGAAGGCGCTCAGGTGGTTACATGCTCGGCCTCGAGCGCGCTTTTCGAAGGTATCGCCGACAACGGCATTGAACTGCTGGAATGGGACGAAACACCTGAGGATGCGGCAGGCCTTGCCCTACAGCGTGTACGCAGCGCACTTCGCTGCAATGCCTCATGGATGGTTTGTGAAAATGGCAAAAGCCTGGACGAAGCGGTCGAGGCCACAGCTGGCCCGGCCTTCCAGGATCATCTGACCACGCGACGCCGGCTGGACTTCGTCAAACATGAATTGCGCGCACCATTCCTGTTTGCTTATTGGTGCGGGGACGAGGCGGTGCGGATATTCAGGGAAAGAGCACGCGACGCCGACCGACGGTTTGTTGTCGAAACCCTGTTCGATCAAATGCACACGCCGAAAACGCTGTTAGCGGCATTGCCGCGCGACTTGGCGCAGGGAGTGTGATCGAACGTTCCATCCCGGCAACGCTTCAGGGAGGCAGTTACCACCCGCCGGGGAGAAATTCCGTCAGCGACTGCACGCGCCGCCGGCGGGCGGCGGATGGATCGGAGATGCCCCTTTGATCCTGGCGACTGTCAGGCCATCTAATCCGGGCCGTGCGGCTGAGGTTTCGTCGACCTGAAGCACTTCTGCCGTCACTTCCAGTGGCAAGTCGTCCGGGCCGATGAAACAGGCAAAGGCGTTGTTGCCTGGCACGTGGCGGCCAACACCCCACTCGATCGGGTATCCTGCGTGCCGCAGCTGCCCTTAGCTCAGCTTTCGTCCTCGTCCGCCGGCTCGTCTGGTTCCTCGAAGATCTTCTTGGCAACGGCAATGACTTTTTGTGTCAGATTGCGCAGCGTCGATATTTCCTCGGCAGTCAGTTCCGCAAGCAGCTGGCGCTCGATCTCAATCGCAAGGGGCGCGATCTTTGAATAGACGTCTGAGCCACGTCGGCTCAGTCGCAAGACGACTTTGCGACGGTCATGAATGTCTGTACGCCGGCTGATCATTCCGATCTTGTGAAGGTGATTGATCGCTCGCGTGACCTGCACTTGGTCCATTGCTGTATGAGCCGCAACTTCCTTCGCCGACAACGGAGCGTGAATGGCGAGATTTGCCATCACGCGCCATCCCGTCACCGAGAGCCCGAAGCGCGCGCTGTAGAAGTCTTCGAGATAAAGCGAAGTTTGGTTGGAGATGTAGGAGAACTGATAGGGTATCCAGTCGTCCAGGTTCAAAACGACCGAGGCCTCGCCATGAGGTTCCTCGTTCGATGCATCATCTGGGGTGTCTTTGCGCTTCACGTGACTTCCCGTTGCCATCTCGGTTTTCGATTCGCTCATCCCTGCCGCAATGGGCGTCAGAAAGAACGCCCGTCACCGGGTCTTTCTGCAATTTTTCGACATTCGCCGGAAGCGCAATTGTGACCTTAGGTTTGCTTCAGCTGCGGTGCAACAGTGCCGATTGTCCGGCCGGCTATATCGCCGCCGTGACCTGGACCTCCAGCTTCAGACCCGAACGGACCAGCTGAGCGCCGACCGTTGCTCTTGCAGGCGGGCGAAGTCCCTTTAACCAGTCTTGCCAGAGTGAATTGAACGCATCGAAGTCTCCGATATCAACCACCCAGATCGAAGCGGTCAGGAGCTTCGACCGGTCGGTGCCGGCCTGCGCCAGAAGGTCGTCGATACGCGCGAAAATGGCGCGTGCCTGTTCATCGAACGGCGCGTCCGCCGACATCATCGCTACCTGCCCGGAAAGATAGGCAGTCCCGTTGTGAATGGTGACATCGGACATCAGGGGGTTGTCGCCGATATGTGTGACGCTCACGCGCAAGTCTCCTTTGGTCAGTCGGCGTGGGGTTGCGCCGGCGGCAGCTTGGACATGTCCATCAGGTGATCGTGTTTCAGGTCTGAAATTCGCGACACGCCCATCAACACAAGCGTGCGTTCGACTTCAGATTTCAGAAGACGGATGACGTGGTCGACGCCCGGCCGCCCCGCTGCCCCCACGCCATAGAGTGTATTGCGGCCCATCAAAACCGCATCGGCTCCCAGGGCTCTGGCTTTCACAACATCCGCACCGCGTCGGAAGCCACCGTCGCATAGAATCGTCGGGCCGCCTCCCACCGCTTCACGCATTCGTTCAATCACGTGCAGACAGGAGACGGCCCCGTCGAGCTGACGTCCGCCGTGATTGGAAACGACGACGCCTTGCGCTCCGGTTTTCAACGCCGTTTTTGCGTCTTCGGTGCTTAGAACGCCTTTGATGATGACCGGTCCGTCCCAAAGTTCGACGAACTCCTCGATATCCGTCCACGTCACCGAGGGGTCGAGTTGTTCGCTCATGAACACAACGAGCCCTTGCGCGTTCTGTGCGGCCCTAGCGGCAGCTTCCACCATATTCTCGGGGCGTGGCGCGCCATTGGCCAGCTGCCGCATGATCCAGCGGGGCCGTTTCAATGTGTCGAAAGCGCCGCGTATGGTGGGTCGCAATGGCAGCGTAAACCCGTTCTTGTGGTCTCTCTCCCGGTTGCCTCCGGTGGGACAGTCGACGGTGATGACCAGCGATTTGTACCCGGCTGCTCTGGCACGCCGCAGCAGCTCGCGTGACAAGCCCCTATCCTTGAAAATGTAGAGCTGAAACCACAGTCCCGCTCCGGCATTTTCGGCAACTTCCTCGAGGCGGACGCTCGAAACCGTACTGAGACAGAATGGAATATTTGCAGCTTCGGCGCCTTGCGCGATCAGGGTTTCTGCCTTGGGCCAGGCCAGACCGGCCAGCCCGGTCGGACCGATACCAAAGGGAGCGCTGTAAGTCCGGCCTAACAGTTCGATCGACATATCGACGGAACGCACATCCTTGCCGACGCGGTGCACGAAGCCCCATTGGTCGAACTGGGTGCGGTTGCGTTGCCGCGAAACTTCTGTTTCCGCGGCGCCATCGATAAAGTCGAATATCGCGCGCGGCATTGCTTTTTCAGCAAGGCGGCGCATTTCCGGGATGCTCTGCACCTTCGCCAACCGGGCAGGCGGCGGCGGGGCGGCCGAGGATTTCCTCGGCGCCGATGCGCTGGCCCGCTTCGGTTCCGGTGCGATTGCGTCTCGGCCCGGCTCAGGCCTTTTCTGCATGCGATATTGCTCCGTCACGCCGGTCATGTGTTCGCGGACAACGACAAGCGTCACCCAGGAGGATTGCCAGCGCTGCTACGCATTTACGATGCGGCAACGACGCCCCGCTTGATCTGATCGCGTTCGATCGCCTCGAACAGCGCTTTCGCGTTGTTGTTGCCGAAGCCTTCGTTGCCGCGGCGCTCGATGAACTCGAAAAAGATCGGGCCGATGAGATTCTTGGAAAACAGCTGCAGCAGAATGGTCCACTCTCCATCCTCATCGCGATCACCGTCTATGAGAATGCCGTTGGATTTCAGACGTGCGATATCCTGGCCGTGCCCCGGCATCCGTTCGTCGATTTCCGCATAGTAGGTGTCGGGGATCTCCATAAGCGGAATTCCGTTGTTGGAAAGCCGTTCGACGCTGTCGTTCAGATCGTTGCTCAAAAATGCAAGATGCTGAACGCCTTCGCCTTTGTAGGCGTCGATATATTCCTGGATTTGCGACTTCTCGTCGGTCGGCTCGTTTACCGGAATACAAATGCGGTTGCAGGGGCTTTTCATTGCGCGCGTCCTAAGGCCTGTGCTCTGACCTTTGGTGTCGAGATAAAAGACCTCGCGGAAGTTGAAAGCATCGCGATAGAACGCCGCCCAGCGCTCCATGTTCCCGGCCATCACATTATGAGTGAGGTGGTCGATCAGCTTGAAGCCGACTCCAGGAACGTCTGGCAGCACGTCGCCGGCGAGCGGCTCGAATTCCTCCGATTTGATCCGTTCTTCGGTCTCACGCGTCATCAGATAGAGCAGACTGTGGCCAATTCCGTCCATCGCCGGTGCGCCAACCGTAAGTGCCCCGCGGTCACCTTCGTAGAAGACAATTCCATTGGCTGCGGCTGCCGCGCATGATGCCTCTTCGTCGGCAATGCGGAAGGATATCGCCGAGATGCATGGTCCGTGCAGCTTTGCGAAATTCACGCCGTAGGTATTGGGATCATCGTTGAGGAGCACGTCCATCTCGCCCTGCCGCCAAAGCTGCACGGAACGGCTACGATGGTTGGCGATGTGCTCAAAACCGCATTTTCCCAGAAGGGCGGCTATTGGCTCCACATCAACTGAGCTGAATTCGATGAAAGGAATGCCGTCAGTTCCCAGGGGATTATCGTATTCTGTTTTCGGCTCTTTCTCGATTGGGATTCCCACGAAATTTCTCCTGTTCTGAAGACAGATTGGCGCGTCGCCCTCTAAAACGGCAGATGCGGCATACTAATGCGGTCGCCCGGAATTGGACGTACCAGCGTCAGAGCTTCGTCTCCGGGCTTCTTGGCGGACCGTGTCAACAGCACCCGGCAGTCCTCTTCGGCGATCAGTGGCCGGGAACCGTCCCATCCATATGTCTCTCCCGCATTCACCGGGTCGAAACCGAGCATCGGGCGCGCGAGCTTCAACGGACCCTGCTCGAGCTTTATCTCGCAGCTCGTTTGATAAAATTCCACCGACGTCTCCCGGAGTGCGTCTGGCGGCGCAACCATTCCGTGAATGGACAGGAAGCGTAGGAAAGTAGCGAGGGCCAACTCGGGCGAGTGCACCCCCTCATGCTGCCCGCATTCAACCACGACGATCGGTTTGTCCTGGGGAAGGAGGCCGGTTTCGAAAAGCGCTGTACCGCGCAAATTTGGCGGCAAGGCCACCACAACGCGCGGAACGACGGCGCCGAGTTTGGCGGCCAGCGCAACTGATCGAGGCCGTGTTTCGGAAACGAGAAGAAACGGTGTGTCCTGTGCAGGCATGGAGTGGATGTCCAGGATCGCGTCGGCTTCCGACAGAAACGGTAGGACAGCCTCGATACGCCGCGCCTCGTCTGCGTCTTCCATGAGGGCCCGCCCTGACCAGCATCTGTTCATGTCATTGCCCAGATGCCGGGCAGGCCCCCGCGCAGATTCATAGGCGGCACGGTTCATGACGATGATGCGAAGCCGCCCGCGCAACAGCGCAAATTTTTGATCGGACGCAGCCTTCAGTACGGCCAGTCCGCAGGTCTCGTCGCCATGCATGAGAATGCTGACGGCGACAGTCGGCCCGGCAGTGGGAGCGCTGAACTCAAATACGTCCTGCATCAGGTTGCCTCGCGTCGTTGAAATACATTCAATCGTAAAAAGTTTCATATTGCAAGTTTTTTTATGTATGTTAGGTATGCCTCGTTCAAGTCCAATTGGGAGGACCAAAATGAAGCTCATTCTTACCGGCGTACTCGCTGGAATTGCTGCAGGAATTGCCGTGCTGCCGGCAGCTGCCGCTGACACGGTTCTACGCTTCAATAATTTCCTGCCACCTCAGCATGGCCAGGTCGTCGACGTGTTCGAGCCGTGGGCGAAAAGTGTCGAGGCGGCAACCGAGGGTCGTGTCAGGGTTGAGTTCCTGCCGTCGACTGTGGCCGCGCCACCGCGGATGTTCGACATTGTCGAAAGCGGTGCCGTAGACGTCGCGTGGGGCGTTCCAGCTTATACGCCCGGACGGTTCACCCTCACCAGGGCGCTGGATCTGCCATTCCTGGGAGATAGTGCGGAGGCGTTGTCGCTGGCCTATTGGACCGTACATCAGGAGATGTTCGAAGCTGCGAACGAGTTCGACGGCGTCAAGGTGCTTGCGGTCTACACGACTGGACCGGGCACCATCTACACCACTGACACACCTCCGGAAGCGCTGGAGGAGTTGGCTGGCAAGAAGCTCCGCGCCGGCGGCAAGACACCGCAGGAAGTCGCGGAGGCTTTCGGGGCGGCGGCTGTGACCGGCCCGTCGAGTGAAGCGTATGAGATGCTCGCGCGAAACGTCGTTGATGGCGCATTCTGGACCCACGAAGCATACGAGTCCTACAAGCTCGGAGATGTTGTCGGCGGTCAGTTTTCGGTGCCTGGCGGCCTCTACAATTCGGCCGTCTACATCATCATGAACCAGGCCAAATGGGACAGTCTGTCCCCGAAGGATCAGGAGGCGGTCTGGTCGGTGTCGGGTGAGGTTCTGGCGCGTCTCGGCGGACAGGCTTGGGACAAGGCGGATGCAAGTGCGATCAAGCTGATGGAGTCCGACGGTGTAATCCGGTTTAGGGCCGAAGGCGCGATGCTCGACGAGATTCGCGAGCGGCTTGCTCCGCTTGATGATGCGTGGGTCGCGGAGGCTGAGGCCAAGGGCGTCGATGGTCGTGCCGCACTTGAGCGCATCCGCGGATTGGCAAGCGCCAACTAGCTCTCGTGGCGGCTCCTTTGCTCTTGATAGAGCCGCCACTCAATCCTGACGTTCGTCCCAACGACCTGACCGGGAAAGCGCCATGCAAGCGACTACCAGACGCACTTTGCTCGTGAGCCTCGCAGAACGCCTGTTTGCAGCGATCGCGACTGCCGCCGTTTTGGCCATCTCCTTCATCATGTGCTGGGACGTCCTCTTCCGCTATGTGCTGACGCGCCCATTGGGCTGGAGCGGCGAAATGATCCAGTTCTTAATGTCCATACTCTTTTTCGCTGCCCTGCCGCTCGCAACGATCCGTGGCGATCACGTCATCGTTGACGTGCTTTCCGAGCGCTTCACGGGATTTTTCCGGCTGTTTGCGTCGCTGCTGGCTGGCCTGCTGCTTGCCGGCTATTTGGTAGCGATGGCCTGGTATTGTGCCGGGTTCGCCCTCAAATTGATGGCTTATGGCGACCGCACCGATTGGCTGGGTCTGCCGTGGCATCTGGCCGCCTGGGCCGCGGCGGTTGCGTTTGCCGCAGCAGCCGTCGGCGGCATCCTGCACAATTGGAAGGATGCGCGCCAATGACGATCGCGTTGATTTCCTTCGCTTCCATTTTTGTGCTGCTTGCGCTTGGAGTTCGTCTGGCCGTGGCGCTGGGCGCGGTTGGATTTTTTGGACTGACGGCCATCATCGGCCCCAACGCCGCCGGCTCGATGCTTGCTCAGACCGCGTTTGACACGGCCAACAGCTATACGTTGGCGGTTTTGCCGCTGTTCCTGTTCATGGCCAATCTGATCGCCCGTTCAGGTATCGCATCGGCGCTTTACGAAGCATCCAATGCGGTACTCGGGCGCGTGCGCGGCGGGCTGTCCATGGCAACGGTCGCAGGCTGTGCGGGCTTTGGCGCGGTGTGTGGCTCAAGCCTCGCAACTGCGGCGACCATGGGTTCGGTTGCCATGCCGGAGATGAAACGTTTCGGCTATGATAGCGGTCTTGCGACCGGCTCAGTGGCTGCTGGCGGCACCCTTGGCATCCTCATTCCGCCGAGCATCGTATTGGTGATCTATGGCACCATCACGGAGCAGAGCATCGGCGACCTGTTCCTTGCTGGCATCTTGCCGGGTATCCTGGGCGCCGTCCTTTACATCGCCGCAATCATGATCGCGGTAAGGCTTTATCCTCATCTCGCGCCATCAACCGAAGGCATGGTTCTGCCTTCGCGGCGCGCGGCGCTGTTGGGCGTCTGGCCGGTACTTGTCTTGTTCAGCGTGGTTATCGGCGGGCTGTATCTCGGTATTTTCAGTGCAACTGAAGCCGCCGGTATTGGTGCAGCCGGTGCGCTGCTGCTCGGCCTGCTGCGTGGCAAACTCTCGTCGAACGAGATTTTGCAGGCCGCGCTTGACGCGGCGGTATTGACGGCTGTGCTGCTTTTTGTGCTGATCGGCGCACTGCTGTTCTCAAACGTCATGATCTACTCCGGCTTCTCGGCCATGCTGTCGGGGCTGGTTCAGTCGATTGGCGTGACGCCGATCCTGATCATCGTTGCGATCGTGGTTGTATATCTCGTACTGGGATGCGTGTTCGACAGCCTGGCAATGATGCTGTTGACCGTGCCGCTGTTCGCGCCACTCGTCGCCGATCTCGGCTACGACCTGGTCTGGTTCGGCATTGTCGTGGTGGTTGCCATTGAGTTCGGCATGATCTCGCCTCCAATTGGCATGAACCTGTTCATCATTCGAAGCCTGAATCCCGGTATCGGTTTGTCGACGATCTATCGCGGCATCGTTCCTTTCCTGTTGGCTGATTTCGTGCGCCTGGCGCTGCTGATCTGGTTGCCGGCGATCACGCTGGTCCTGCCCTACACGACGAAATGACTATGCCGCTGCAAATCTCACGGCGGCGGGGCCGGCCCGAAGCTTACGATCAGCCTATTGCGAGTTTTTCACGTCCTTCAGGAGGCACTCATGAACGTACGCGCCGATACCAAAGCGCCGATACAGGCAAACCCCACCATGCAGGGATATGTGCCACCGCAAGGCTACATGCCCGGCTTTGGCAATGACTTTGAGACCGAAGCGCTACCCGGTGCCTTGCCGCAAGGTATGAACAGTCCGCAAAAATGCAATTATGGCCTGTATGCCGAACAACTGACCGGGACTGCGTTCACTGCACCGCGCGGCAAGAACGAGCGAACCTGGTGTTACCGTATCCGGCCCTCGGTCAAGCATACGCACAGATTCGCCAGAGTTGACATGCCGCATTGGAAGTCGGCGCCTCATGTCGTTCCCGACGTCGTTTCGCTTGGTCAGTACCGCTGGGATCCTGTGCCACATGCAAACGAAGAACTGACCTTTGTCACTGGCATGCGCACAATGACCACCGCTGGAGATGTAAACACCCAGGTCGGTATGGCCAGCCACGTCTATCTGGCTACGAAATCCATGGTCGACGAGTATTTCTATTCCGCCGACAGCGAACTGCTTGTTGTGCCGCAGGAGGGCAAGCTGCGGTTTTACACCGAGCTAGGTGTTATCGATCTGGCACCTAAGGAGATTGCAATCATCCCGCGGGGTCTCGTCTACCGTGTGGAAGTGGTTGAAGGTCCTGCGCGAGGCTTCGTATGCGAAAACTACGGCCAGAAGTTCGACCTCCCGGGTCGTGGACCGATCGGCGCGAACTGCCTGGCGAACTCGCGGGACTTTAAAACCCCGGTTGCCTGGTTTGAGGACCGGGACGCCGAAAGCAGGGTTACCGTAAAATGGTGTGGCGGCTTCCACGAAACGAAGATTGATCACTCTCCGTTGGACGTTGTGGCATGGCACGGCAACTATGCGCCCTGCAAATATGATCTGCGCGCATTCAGTCCGGTCGGCGCAATTCTGTTCGACCACCCGGACCCTTCGATATTTTGCGTACTGACAGCACCGTCGGGCATCGAGGGCACGGCCAATATCGATTTCCTGCTTATCCGCGATCGCTGGCTTGTGTCTGAGAATACCTTCCGGCCAGCCTGGTACCACAAGAACATCATGTCGGAGCTGTGCGGAAATATCGTCGGTGTCTACGACGCGAAACCCCAGGGCTTCGTGCCTGGTGGCATGTCACTTCACAACATGATGCTGCCGCATGGGCCGGACCGGGAAGCGTTCGAAAAGGGCAGCTCTGAGAAGATGGAGCCGGTCTATCTCGACGACACAATGACTTTCATGTTCGAGACGCGTTTTCCGCAGCAACTGACCCGGTTCGCCGCGCAAGAAGCACCGCTTCAGGACGACTACATTGATTGTTGGACATCGCTGGAAAAGAAGTTCGACGGCACGCCTGACCCGAAATAGCCGCATCCGCGCTGACTTTGAAACGACATTCCGGAGGCCGGCCGGTCTCGGGTGGGAAAGCATGGAAACTCGAATGCCTCTACTGAAATCCTGGGTCGAAAGCGCCAATGCGCCTGACGGACAGTTCCCCTTGAACAACCTGCCCTACGGCGTCTTCTCGACGGAAAACGGCCCCCGCAGATGCGGCGTCGCGGTCGGCGACTCTATCCTCGATGTTACGGCGCTCGAAGAGCGCGGCTACCTCAATGTCTGCGAAACACGGGTGTTTGCGGCGCCCTCGTGGAACGCATTCATGTCACTGGGGCCGGAAACATGGCGCCGCTTCAGGAGCCATCTGCAGGCCGTTCTTGGAGCACGTGCCGCTCAGGCAGATCGGGATGTTTGCTTCAACGCCTTGGTGCCACAGGCTGACGCCACGATGCACCTGCCGGTCGAAATACGGGGCTATGCCGACTTTTACGGCTGCAAGAACCACGCCATCAATGTTGGAACGATGTTTCGCGGGCCGGAGAACGCGCTACCTTCGAACTATCTGCACTTGCCCATCGCCTATAACGGGCGGGCATCATCGATAGTCGTATCCGGGACCGATATCCGCAGACCTTGGGGCCAACTGAAAGACCCTGGAGGTGCGCCGCCGCGTTTTGCACCCAGCGAACGGTTCGATTTCGAACTGGAACTCGGTGCTATCGTCGGGCAGCCCTCAAAATTCGGCAAGCCCGTGACGGTAGCCGAGGCTGAGACCATGATCTTCGGCTATGTGCTGCTGAATGACTGGTCTGCGCGCGATATCCAGACTTGGGAATACCAGCCGCTCGGACCGTTTCAGTCCAAGGCTACGGCCAACACGATCAGCCCATGGATCGTTACCAGCCTGGCGCTGCAGCCGTTCCGCACATCGACGCAGCCGAGAGAAGTGCAACTGCTTCCTCATTTGCAGGAACCATTGCCCATGCTGTTCGATATTGATCTGGAAGTTCTGATGCTGCCTTCCGGAGCCGGGGAGCCATTGCCGGTCGCACGCACAAACTACAAGGAGATGTACTACTCCGCACCGCAGAACCTCGCCCACCATACGACATCGGGTTGCCCGGTCGAGGTCGGCGACATGCTCGGATCGGGCACGATTTCGGGCACAGAACCGGGTAGTCGGGGCTCGCTGGTCGAGCTGTCATGGGGTGGAAAAGAGCCAGTCGGTCTGAACGGTGTCGGGACTCGTTCCTTCATCGAAGACAATGACACTATCATCATGCGCGGCGCTTCACGTGGCGATGGCTATCTGGTCGGCTTCGGTGAATGCGTGGGCAAGGTACTCCCCGCCTATGCTGATCCTTATGCGCGCGACGAAGTGCTTTAACGGACGGGAAGATGAGAGAATGCAGAAGCGCTGGCGCCTCGGCGCACGGCAGCGATTACCGAGGTGAGGGCGCGTTCGGTTTGGCCGGTGCAGCAGGAGCCGATTGCGCCACAGAAGCAGGCAAGACCTGGTAACAATGAACATCGCCAACTGGTTATATGCGTCGTCGCGCGCCTACCCTGACCGTGCTGCTGTGCGCTGGGGTGATGCGTTGCATGCGACCTATGCCGAGCTTGCCGCTCGCGCCGCAACGATATCCGAGCAGCTCGGGCGTCTGTACAACCTTCGTCCCGGCGATCGCGTCGCAATCTACGCGGCCAACTGTCCGGAATATCTTGAGCTTTTATACGCAACCTGGTGGGCGGGTGCCGTCGCCGTGCCGGTCAACCACAAGCTTCATCCCAAAGAGGCGACCTGGATCGCCGTCAATGCAGAGGCAAGGCTGGTCTTCACGGAAACCGGTTCGCAGTTGCCATCGATCGATCTGCCGGAAGGTTGTTCCGAAATCGGGATCGGTTCTCAAGCCTATGCCGAACTTCTAACCGAGTTGAGGAGCGTTCCCGCTGCCACACGCAAACCGGTGGAACGTTCATCGCAGGATATTGCGTGGCTGTTCTATACCTCCGGCACGACCGGCCGGCCAAAAGGCGTCATGCTGACTCACAATAATCTGACTGCCATGAGCCTCACCTATGCGCTGGACGTTGATCAGGTGTCGCAGAGTGACCATCCTCTGTACGCGGCGCCAATGTCCCACGGCGCAGGGCTCTACAATTTTCCCTACATACGCGCAGGGGCTTGCCATGTCATACCGCGTTCAAGGGGCTTCGATCCTTCCGAGATCATCGATATGGCCGGCAGTCACGGAAATCTCACGTTTTTCGCCGCGCCGACCATGGTCAAACGCCTTGTCGATGCCAGCAAGGGCAGGGGTTTCAAAGGCAAGGGAATAAAGTCGATCGTCTATGGCGGTGGTCCAATGTACGCCAGCGACCTCGATGCTGCGCTCGATCAACTGGGTGACATTTTCGTTCAGATTTACGGGCAGGGGGAATGTCCGATGACGATAACGGCACTCCCGCGCCACCTTGTCAGCGACAAGGGACATCCGAACTGGCAGGCGCGGCGCAATTCCGTTGGCATCGCGCAGGCATGTGTCAGTGTTCGTGTTGTGAATGCCGATTTCACCGATTGTGCGATTGGGGAAACAGGGGAGATTGTTGTCAGTGGTGATCCGGTGATGAGGGGCTACTGGCGCAATCAGCAGGCGACCGACGAAACGTTGGTAGATGGCTGGTTGCGCACGGGGGATCTCGGCCATCTCGACGCAGACGGATTTCTGACACTTACCGACCGTGCCAAAGACGTCATTATCTCGGGGGGCTCGAACATATACCCGCGTGAAGTCGAAGAGGTCCTGCTGATGCACGGTTCGGTCGCTGAGGTTTCGGTGATAGGCATGCCAGAACCGGAATGGGGCGAAGCGGTCGTTGCGTTCGTCGTGCCGAAGAAAGGAGCAATCTGCGACCGCGAGCATCTGGATACGTGGTGCAAATCTCAAATGGCCTCCTTCAAGAAACCGAAGCACTACGTTTTCGCGACTGAACTTCCCAAAAACAGCTACGGGAAGATTGTCAAAACGACATTGCGCGAAACCGCTGCGCGCGATGTCGTGACCATTGACCGGTCAGTATAACCGGCAGGATCATCGTGCCCCGCCTGCGCCGGCAGATCTGCCGGCGACTGCGTCGAAGGCCGGGCGCTCCTCAAAAAAAACGCACTGGCTATGGGGCATCGCCGCTAGAGAACTGCGCCATCCACGCCTGCGCCGCAGACCAGCGCGCCGGCAATGGCGCTGTCATTCAGCTTAACTTGCCCGGAACGAAGTGCCGCGACGGCGGCCGCGCCGCTGAGATCGGCAGCGATGCCCAGTTCGAACCACAGCCAGCCGGCCGCGGCTTCCATCTCCTCGTCTGAGACGAGTACCACCTCGTCCACATGGTCGCGGATTAGTTCGAAAACGTCTGGATCGGTTTCTCCGCAACTCATTGTCGCGACACGGCTGGTCACGCTGTCGAGCCGAACCACCTTTCCTGCATCGAGACTGGCCTTGAGCGTCGGCGAACCGACCGGTTCGATGCCGATGATCCGGATTGACGGTTTTAGCGACTTGAGTGCCACTGCCATGCCCGAAATCAGGCCGCCCCCTCCGATGGCAATCAGGACCACATCGAGCTCCGGTACCGCTTCGAGCAGTTCCAGCGCCGCCGTTCCCTGCCCGGCAACCACCAGCGGATCTGCGAACGGGTGGAAATAGGCTGCACCGCTTGCTTCAGCTTGCGCAACGGCGGCCACGTTCGCCTCGTTCCACACTTTCCCCAGCACCTCTACCTTCGCGCCCCAGCGGCGGAGTTTCGCGCGTTTTTCTTCCGTCGAGTTTTCGGTTACGTAGACGGTTGCCTCGACGCCGGCGGATCGCGCCGCGCGGGCAACCGCAAGGCCGTGATTTCCGCCCGACGCTGTGACAATGCCGTTGGCTACCGCCTCACGCGGAAGGCTCAGCAGTTTGTTGGTTGCCCCACGTGCCTTGAACGAGCCGGTGGCCTGCATGTTCTCCAGTTTCAGGAAAAGCCTTGCATCCGTCACCGGCTGCGAGACGGATGTGATTTCCAGAACGGGCGTGCGGCGTACCTGCCCAGCAATGCGGGCAGCGGCAGCGCGTATGTCGGGAAGAGTGATCACGCAACGGATTCCTTCGTTCGTTCGGTATGGCCGCAACGCGGCGGGGCGCACACGTTCGGGCCGGCGCCGACCATATACGATTACCATCGTCGCGATAGTGAAGGCGCGGCGATGTCCAAGGTTGGCTGAGAACCGGATCGGCGAGGTAGATCGCAGAGCGTGCACCCGCACTCGCTCTCGACTCTGAAAAACATGGTAAGTTGCTGGTCTGAACGAACCTGACCACCGAGTGTATCGAGCGTCTGTCGCCGGCATCAGTTCATGACATCCGGCCGGTACGGCGGCTGCGGGAAGCATATGGTAGAAAGTGTCGACCGGTCCGAAGGCTGGAACGATGTGGCGATGCAGTTCATGGCAATGCGATCGCGCATCGGCGCGCGCCTCGTCCGGTCGTGGGCGCATACAAACTTGCCTCGCTCCGGCACGGTGATCGATGTCGGATGCGGGTCCGGAGTGCCTATTGCCGAAATATTGCTCGAAGCGGGCTTCGAGGTTTATGGGATCGACGCCTCTCCAATCCTGCTTGCCGCGTTTCAACGCCGGTTCCCAGGTGTACCCAGCGCTTGCGAAACAGCACAGGACGGAACGTATTTTGGTCGGCAGTTTGACGGGGCCGTATGTGTGGGCATGTTGTTCCTGCTGTCGGGAAAAGACCAGCAGCGGGTCATTCGCCGAATCGCGAAATCACTCGTGGACGGCGGTCGCCTTCTGTTCAGCGCGCCACATGAAAGGTGCGAATGGCGCGATGCGCTCACTGGACGAAATTCGATATCGCTTGGTTTCCCGGAGTATCAACGGATACTCCGGGAAACCGGCCTGACGCTCGTCGGCACTTGTGCCGACGAGGGCGACAATAACTACTTTCACGCGGTCAAGCGGGCAGGGGCCGATCTCGGCATCGGTCAGAACGGATAGCTCCGTGAAAACGCGCGGCCGGCGGTTTTGGCTGGCAGTCGTCGCGACTAGCTGCCGTGCGCGACTGATGCGCGTTCAGTGGCAGCGATTGCCAGCCGAGCTGCGGGAGAATGCAACTTTTGCTCACGCCGTCTCCTGAAACGGGGCGGTCAATGGAGATCGCTTCGGGTGAGGTGATGCAGTTTCTCCGGGTTTCGCGTCACATAGATAGCCGCGATCCTGTTCTCGCTGACCAGAATGGCTGAGGTTTGAGCGATGCCGTCATCTTCGACCGTTACAAAGCCGGGCAAGCCATCGATCATGGCGTAGCGGAGGAGGCGCGACGGCGCGCGTGCGAAATAGCGGGCCAGCGCACCGAATAGCTTGAGCGCGGCATCGATCCCGATCGATGGCGATGTTGGCGCGGCGACCTTGCCGCCGCCGTCGGTGTAAATGACAACGTCCTCCGTCAGCAGGTTGCGCAAGGCTTCCATGTCGCCGGTGCGTGAAGCGGCGTAGAACGCAGCGGCAAGCTTCAGTCCTTGCCCCTTCGTGGCGCAAAACCGAGGGCGAGCATCGCGTATGTGGATACGAGCCCTGCTGGCGAGCTTGCGGCACGCCGAGGTGTCACGACCGAGTATTTGCGAAACTTCGTCGAAACCCACCCCGAACACGTCATGCAGCAGAAAGGCCGCCCGCTCCAGCGGGGTCAGCCGTTCCAGAGCCATCATGAGCGGCAGCGTGATCTCCTCCGTAGTGTCATCGCTCTCCGGGTCAAAAAACGGTTCCGGCAGCCAGGGGCCGATATAGGTCTCCCGCCGCCTTCGGGCGGACTTCAACTCGTTTACGCAGAGCCGGGTAACGATCGTATGCAGAAAGGCCGCGGGTTCGCGGACTTCGCCATCATGGTTCAGGCAGCGCAGCCATGCATCCTGCACTATGTCCTCCGCGTCTGCGACCGAGCCCAGCATACGGTAGGCAAGCCGGGTCAGTCTTGGACGAAGATCGGAGAAGATCACATCGTTTTCTTTTTTCGGCATCGGGGCTATCCCGACAGTGCGGCGATGGCCGGCCCACGCCCAAGCGCAAACTGCAGGGCGACGGTCGCCACGCGCCTGCCCAGATGCCGCGCAGTCGCGAGGTCTGCCTCGGGAGGTGCCAGATCCGGCCCCTGGTCGACATTCGACTGCGCCGCCGCGCCAAGCCAGAAACCAAGCCTGTTCAGATCCTCGTCCGAACCGGTCGAGGAGCAGTTGGCTGGTGGAAGGTCCAGGCTCACCCAGTGCATGCCGTGCTGCGCGGCAAACAGCGCCATCTGCAGGAGTGTCGACAGCTTATCGCCTGACCGCGATCCCGAATTGGTGAATCCGGCTGCGATCTTGTCCTTCCAGAGATAGCCCTGGGCCATGATGGCATTGGAACTGGCCTCCTGGAACGCTTTGAACGATGCGGAACCAGCGCCGACATATGTTGGCGCGCCAAAGACGATGGCCTGCGCCGCGGTGAGGTCTTCCCACCGCAGCGGTGCTTCGTTGGTCGTCAGAAGCAAGGCTTCGGCACCGCGTATCTGTTTGACACCGGCCTCGACCGCTTCCGCCTGCCGCGCGGTATGGCCGTAACCCGAATGGTAGACGATCGCGACGATCGCGTGCGCTGCCTGCGCGCCGCGGCCTGCGTTTTCTCTGACGGGTCGTTTCTGCATTCCAATCTCCTTCTTGAGTGCTTTGAAGGACATGACAAAAGGGCACGGTGGATTGTGACATCAGGCGATAGGTTCCATCCGTTCAGCGAGCGTCTGGGCACTGGCAGAACTTGAGAATTCGGTCTGTCCTGCATCGCCGCCAGGTGAATGTTTGGAACCAGCCCGACGGCATTGACAATCCCGGTCGCCTTTTTCAATGTGAGGTCTTCACCTGGGGGGTCCCGCCAAGGGGCTGAGATTCTGCTGGCATGGTTCTCTGTGCAGCGCAGTGACCCGATGAACCTGATCCAGTTCATACTGGCGTAGGGATGGTGCATGCCTGGCGGGTCGCTGGCTCCTTCGAGCCGAGCTCCGTATCCATAGCGGATCGCCAGAGCTCTTCCTCCTCTCGGCACGAACTGGGTCTCCATTGCTGAACACGCAGAGGAGGCTCTGACCCATGGATGCCATCGCTCCGAAAGTGACCACCGGCCCGTTGCCGGCTTCACACAAGGTCTACAAACCCGGAAAACTACACCCCGACATTCGCGTGCCCCTGCGCGAAATCGCCGTGCACCCGAGCGCCGGCGAGCCGCCGGTGACGGTCTATGATTCCTCCGGTCCCTATTCGGACCCGGAAGCCTTCATCGAAATCGAGAAAGGTCTGCCGCGCATTCGCGAGGCCTGGGTGAAGGCGCGGGGTGATGTAGAAGCCTATGAGGGCCGCCATGTGAAGCCGGAAGACAATGGCTTTGTTTCCGGTGACCGGCTGACGCCCGAGTTCCCTACGTGCCACCAGCCGCTGCGGGCAAAGGACGGCAAGGCCGTCACCCAACTCGCCTATGCGCGAGCCGGCATCATCACGCCGGAGATGGAATATATCGCGATCCGCGAGAATCTGGGTCGGGAGCAGGCGAAGGCAGCACTGGCGCGCGATGGTGAGAGCTTTGGCGCGGCCATCCCCGATTTCGTGACGCCGGAATTCGTGCGCGACGAGGTGGCGAAGGGCCGGGCGATCATCCCCGCCAACATCAACCACCCGGAAGCCGAGCCGATGATCATCGGCCGCAATTTCCTCGTGAAGATCAATGCCAATATCGGCAATTCCGCCGTCACCTCCTCCATGGCCGAGGAAGTGGACAAGATGGTGTGGGCGACGCGCTGGGGCGGTGACACGGTGATGGATCTTTCCACCGGTCGCAACATTCACAATATCCGCGAGTGGATCATCCGCAATTCGCCCGTGCCCATCGGCACCGTGCCGATCTATCAGGCTTTGGAAAAGGTGAACGGCATTGCCGAGGATCTGAACTGGGAGGTGTTTCGCGATACGCTGATTGAGCAGGCCGAGCAGGGCGTCGACTATTTCACCATCCATGCGGGCGTGCGGCTGCACTACATTCCGCTGACGGTTGACCGGGTGACGGGCATTGTCTCGCGCGGCGGTTCGATCATGGCCAAGTGGTGCCTGCACCACCACAAGGAGAGCTTCCTCTACGAGCATTTTGAGGAAATCTGCGACATCTGCCGCGCCTATGACGTGTCGTTTTCGCTGGGGGACGGCCTGCGTCCCGGCTCCATTGCCGATGCCAATGATGCCGCGCAATTTGCCGAACTGGAGACGCTGGGCGAGCTGACGCAGATCGCCTGGAAGAAGGACTGCCAGGTGATGATCGAAGGCCCCGGCCATGTGCCGATGCACAAGATCAAGGAGAACATGGACAAGCAGCTCGAGGTCTGCGGCGAGGCGCCTTTCTACACGCTCGGGCCGCTCACGACGGACATTGCGCCGGGCTATGACCACATCACGAGCGGCATTGGCGCGGCGATGATCGGCTGGTTCGGCACGGCCATGCTCTGTTATGTCACGCCGAAGGAGCATCTGGGCCTGCCCGACCGCGACGATGTGAAGACGGGCGTCATCACCTACAAGATCGCCGCCCATGCGGCCGATCTCGCCAAGGGGCATCCGGCAGCGAAGATCCGCGACGATGCGCTTTCGCGGGCGCGTTTCGAGTTCCGTTGGGAGGACCAGTTCAACCTCTCGCTCGATCCCGAGACGGCACGGAACTTCCACGACGAGACGCTTCCCAAGGAAGCGCACAAGGTGGCGCATTTCTGCTCCATGTGCGGCCCGAAATTCTGCTCCATGCGCATTTCCCACGACATCCGCGCCGAGGCGCAGAAGGAGGGCATGGCGAAGATGGCGGAGAAATTCCGCGAGAAGGGCGAACTCTACATGCCGGTTTCGGAGGAAGCCTGATTATGAAAACCTTGTCTGACCGTCTCGTTCAGTTGCGGGCGAACGCCCCGCTGGTGCAGTGCATCACCAACTATGTCGCCATGAATATTGCAGCCAATGTGCTGCTGGCGGCAGGAGCCTCCCCGGCAATGCTGCATGCGGAGGAAGAAGCTGGGGAGTTCGCTGGCATTGCCGGGGCATTGACAGTGAATATCGGCACTTTGTCTCCGCCATGGGTCGCGGGTATCAAGGCCGCCATTGACGGGGCCCGAAGCGCAAACAAGCCCTGGGTGCTGGACCCGGTTGCTCATTTCGCAACCGCCTACAGGCATCAGGTAGCGCTCGACCTGATCGCCATGACGCCGGCTGTCATTCGCGGAAATGCCTCCGAAATACTCGCCCTGGCTGGTAGCCAGAGCTCCGGACAGGGCGTCGACAGCGGAGACCCGGTGGAACAGGCGGAAGCCGCCGCTCGGAAGATCGCGCGAGCCTGCGGTTCCGTCGTCGCCGTTACCGGGCCAGTCGATTTCGTAACCGATGGCACGAGATCAGTGCGCATATTCGGTGGTTCGGCGTTCATGCCCAGGGTAACGGCGCTCGGTTGCTCGCTGACGGCCCTGATCGGAGCCTTCATCGCCGATTCTGTCGACGAGGCTTTCGAGGCCACTGTCGCTGCACTCGCAACCTTTGCCGCTGCTGGCGAGCTTGCCGAACGCGGTGTTGCCGGACCGGCGAGTTTCGAGGTCCGGTTGGTCGATACGCTCTATCATCTCGACCCGGCGAGCCTCGAATCCGGCGGCAGAGTGGTGACCGTTGGATGAAACGCTTCGACCTGTCACTCTACCTCGTTCTCGATCCAGGTCTGTGCCGGGTCCATGACATGGTCGAAACCGCGAGGTTGGCCGTTCTGGGCGGGGCGACCATGGTTCAACTTCGCGACAAGCAGGCCGGCACCGCCGGCCTCATCGCAACCGGCCGTGCCTTGATGTCAGCCATGGCCGGATCGAACGTGCCGGTCGTCGTCAACGACGACGTTGAAGCAGCCTGCGCCATCGGCGCTCACGGCATACATGTCGGCCAGGACGATTTGCCGGCCCGGCTGGTCCGCCAGCGAGTCGGTCCGGACATGATTGTCGGGCTGTCGGCCGAATGCGAGAGTGCTGTCCGGGACGCCGAAGCCGGCATCGTGGATTATCTGGGCCTTGGCCCGGTATTCGCTACGCCGACTAAGGCCGACCACAAGACACCCATAGGAACTGACGGGCTGACACGGCTCGCCCGGATCAGCCCTGTGCCGTCCGTCGCCATTGGCGGAATAAAGCTCGATCAGGTTGCGCTAGTGCTGCGCAGCGGTGTCGATGGACTGAGTGTGGTATCGGCCATCTGCGGCCAGTCGGATCCGAAGGCAGCAGCCGAATTGCTGTCATCGGCGATCAGAGCGCATAGGTCCGTATAGCCTGACGGTTGGCGTAAGGCGCGAGAAGTTTGCCTGCCAGGTCCATCATGATTGATCACCGGGCTCTTGTGGTGTGCTCCAAAGTGCGTGGAAATGGTGAAGCGGACCGTGGCCGTGCCCGACGCTCAGGGTTCCGCTCGCTGAAAGCGCGCCCTGAAGGTAGGTTTTGGCCGCGCGTACGCTCTCTTCAATGCCGTGGGCGGGAAGAAGCGCTGTGATCGCTGCCGAAAGCGTGCAACCGGTTCCGTGGTCATTTCGTGTCTGAATGCGGGGAGACGAGAATTCGATCGTCCCGGACGACCCATGCAGCAGGTCAGTGCTTTCTGATGAGCCTTCAAGATGTCCGCCCTTGAGGAGTACCCACTCCGATCCGAGCTCACGCAATTCGTGAACCCGGCGGCGCATTTCCGTCAAGGTCCAGTTCGGCTTGGTGTCGAGCAATACCCCCGCTTCTGGCAGATTGGGTGTTATGAGGTTCGCGACGGGGACGAGAACTTCGCGCACGGCCGCGATGGCGTCGGGATCGAGCAGGTGGTGGCCGCTCTTGGCAACCATGACCGGATCGAGCACGATGTTCCGAGCTTTGTGGTGAACGAGCCTGTCGACGATCACTTCGGCTATTCCTGCATTGGCGACCATGCCAATCTTGACCGCATCGATCCTGACATCGTCGAATACGGCATCCATCTGGTCCGCGACGAATGACGGTTCCAGCGCGAGGTATGACCTGACGCCCATGGTGTTCTGCGCAACCACTGCCGTGATGGCAGACGTTGCGTAAGCACCGAGAGCGGAAAACGTCTTGATGTCGGCCTGGATGCCTGCACCTCCCGAAGGATCGGTACCGGCAATGGTGAGTACGTTTGCTATCATCCGGGTACTACTGCCGAGAGAGTTGCAAGAGGCTTCTTTGTTCGCGTTGGTGCCGGCCATCTGTGTCTACCGGTGTTCGCCGCCATGTCGGCGAGTAACGTTGATGCGCTCGAAAAGGTCGACGCTATCCGGATTCGCATCAGCTGTCTTTCTTGCTTGGATGCGGCAATCGCTTCACCACCGTATCCTCCGGCCTTCAGTGGTGCGACCGGCACGCCGGGCAGGCCGGTAATTGTCGTGATTGACCTTGGCGACGATCGGACGAGCCAGACGGTAGCGCCCAAAGTTGCCGCATGCGGACCGGCCGACCTCCATGCCGCATCGGCGCACCTGTCTAAGCCGGGGACGACAGGCGCGAAAGGCCGGAAGCCAGCGGGAATATGCAGGCTTGTACGGAGTGGTATATATCCGGCTTGCCGCGAAATTGTCGGCTGACCGGGCGGTCGTCCTCGCCAAGCTCCGGAAACCAGCCGCCGCGTTCATGGTCGATCAGCATCCTGTCTGAGAACACCCAAAGTCGGCGGTACCATTCTTCGTCGCTTTCCCGCCTCTCCAGCTTGATCAGGCTGGCAAAAGCGCCGATCGCTTCGGTTACCGGCCACCAATACCTGTCGGCAATTGAGACACTGCCGTCGAAGTGCAGTGTGTAGGCAAAACCGCCGCGCTTATCGTCCCAGGCGTCCTTGCAGGCTTGTTCGATCAGCAGCCGGGCCGAAGCCGGTGAGCCGTCGTCGGGTCTGCCGCGAAGATCCCAGTACTGGAGCAGAAGCCGCCCGAGCTCGAAAGAATGGCCGGGCGTCGTTCCGGCGGGCCTGAACATGGGGTTGCCTGCGTAGCGGCGATCTATCTGCCAGTGATCTGTGTAGTGTTCCGGCAAGCGCCACCCTTCGCGCGGCGCGATATGCCCAATGAAGAAGTCGAGGATTCGCCCTGCACGATCAAGAAACTGCCGCTCGCCGACAGCCTCGTAGGCCGTTAGCAGAGCCTCGACACCGTGCATGTTCGCGTTCATGCCGCGATAGCGCGAAAAAGGAGCCCAATCGGCGTCGAACTCATCGCAAAAAAGCCCGTGTTCTTCGTCCCAGAAATGCTGGTCCAGCACCTCGCTGACTTGATTGAGCAGGTTTTCCGCATGCTGATGCCCTGCCTGCAGGGCGCTCGCCGCAGCGAGCAGAACGAAGACATGGCCATAGGCAAGTTTGCGGCCGTCGATGACACCGCCGTCATCAAGCGCCCAGAAGTAGCCACCATTGCGGATGTCGCGGTGGTGGCTGTTGAGATAGCCGATACCGTGATCGACCATTTCCATGGATTGTTCGATCCCGCGCAGTTCACCCAGTGCATAGGCGTGTATGAGCCGCGTCGTCGTGTGCAGTTCCTGGACGCTGTTCGTCAGTGGGTGGCCGTTGAAGTCAAGGGTGTGGAAACCGGCATCGGGTCTGAGGCTTGCACGAAAGAAGGCGAACTGGCTTTCGGCATTGTCGGCCAGCCAGCGGCGGTGCGCCGGATCGTCGAGCCAGAAGCCCGGCAATCGCATGGATGTTATCGGTGAAAATCCGCTCATGTTCGCCCTGTATGCGCGGTTGAACTGGAAGTACCTGGTGCCTTGTCAGGCAGCCTTGACCGAAACATGGCCAAGTGCCGAATCGTCGAACGCGAAGACGTGCGTATTCTCTCTCTGTAGCCGAAGGAAGACGCGGTCACCGGAACGGTTGGGTGCATTGCCGCGCCGACGCACCATCAGCATTCCGACGTTGTCGATGTTCACGTAGATATTGGTGTCGGAACCCAGATGTTCGACAAGGTCCACCGTACCGGTCAGGTCGGCGTCTTCGGCATCGACGAGGTCGATATGTTCCGGCCGGACCCCGAGTTCCGCGGCGCGGTCGAGATCGGCGGTGTGGGGCAGGGCGACTTGCGTACCGTTCTTCAGGGTCAGCGTGCCGCCCTGACCTGTCGCCGGGACCACGTTCATGGTGGGTGAGCCGATGAAACAGGCGACAAACTTGTTTGCCGGCCGCTCGTATAGCTCGAGCGGCGTGCCGATCTGCTGGATATCGCCGCCGTCCAGAACGACGATCCGGTCGGCAAGCGTAAGCGCTTCCACCTGGTCGTGTGTCACATAGATCATTGTGGCCCCGAGCCTCTTGTGGAGTCGGGCGATTTCGAGGCGCATCTCGACCCGCAAAGCCGCGTCAAGATTGGACAGTGGCTCATCGAAAAGGAAGGCCCTCGGATCCCGCACGATCGCCCTGCCCATGGCGACACGCTGGCGTTGACCGCCTGAAAGGGCTCGTGGCAGCCGCTCGGTCAGCGCCGACAATCCAAGCGTTTCGGCCGCTTGCTTCACCCGATTGGCACGCTCCGATTGTGGACGCCTGCGGATTTCCATCGAGAACCCCATGTTCCGCGCTACGTCCATATGCGGATAGAGCGCATAGGACTGAAACACCATCGCAATGTCGCGTTCGCGCGGGCGCGCATCGTTCATGCGTGTTCCGTCGATGAAGAAATCGCCGCCGGTTATGGGCTCCAGACCGGCTATCATCCGTAGCAGTGTGGACTTGCCGCAACCGGACGGCCCCACCAGCACGATGAATTCTCCGTCGCCTATCGCCAGGTCGATATCACGCAGCACCTCGACCGACCCATATCGTTTTGCGACGCCCTTCAGTTCGATGCGTGCCATGGATTTACCCCTTCACCGCGCCGGACGTCAGGCCCTGCACGAGGTAGCGTTGAATGAAAATGAAGAACAGGCAGGAGGGGATCAACGCCAGCACGCCGGCTGCCATCATCTGCCCCCAGTCGACGGAGAATTTTGAAACGAATGTCAAAAGTCCGACGGGGAATGTCATCGCATCGTTCTTGCTGATGAGCATCAGCGCAAAGAGCAGTTCCGACCAGGCCGCGGTGAAGACGAATCCGAGGGTCGCGCCCAGCCCCGGCAATGTCAGCGGGAAGATCACCTTCCGAAGAGCCTGGAAGCGGGTGCATCCGTCCATCATCGCGGCTTCTTCCAGGTCCTTGGGAATCCCGTCGAAGAACGATTGCATGAGGAAGGTTGCAAACGGGATGTTGAACGCGGTGTAGACGACGATCAGCGACGTCAGCGAATTCAACATGCCGAAATTCGCCACGATCCGGTAGATCGGCGCAATGATCATCAGCAGCGGGAACATCTGCGTGACAAGCATGACGGCGATGATGATGCGCTTGCCCGCGAAGTTGAAACGCGAGAACGCGTATCCGGCGCCGGCCGCGATCAGCGTTGTCGCAGCCGCTGTTCCGAGGGAAACGAAGAGCGAGTTGCCGAAATACGCCAGGAAGTCCGTTTTGAAGAGGACTGAACGAAAATTGTCGGTTGTCAGTTCCGAAGGCCAGAGTTCCACGCCGTCGGTGAAGATGAGCCGGTCTGGCGTGACGGCGATTTTGAGCAGCCAGTAAAGCGGCAGCAGCGCGAACGCCAGATACAGCGCCAGTGCCGTATATTTGCCGATCGTGGCAAGCGGATGAGTGCGGATTTGTGACATGGTCTTCCTCAAACCCGCACGAGCTTCTTGCGCAGCCACAGCAGGACCACGGCGTAGAACAACAGGAGCAGGAGCAGGGCCACTGCGACCGCCGAAGCGTATCCGAAATCCAGTTTCCGGAAGGCCGTGGTGAAGATGTAGGAGCTTACGATGTGGGTCGAATTGGCCGGTCCTCCTCCGGTCATCACGAAGATCAGATCGGCAAAATTTGCGATCCAGATCGTGCGCAGCATCACCGTGATGGCAATCATCGGCGCGAGAAAGGGCAGGGTGATCTTGGTGAAGCACTGCCAGCTTGTCGCGCCGTCGATCTCGGCGGCCTCGTAGAGTTCCGATGGTATCGACTGCAGCGCTGCAAGCAGCGTGATCGCGAAGAAGGGCACGCCGAACCAGATATTGGCGACGATGGGTCCCCACATCGCGAGCGCTGGATCACCCAGGATATTGTACGGTTCGCTCAGAACGCCGAGCGCGGCCAGCCAGTGTGGCAACGGCCCGATCACCGGATTGAACAGCCAAGCCCAGGTCAGGGCCGACAGGAACGTGGGCACCGCCCAGGGCAGGAAAACAAGCGCCTGAAAGAGCTTCTTGCCGTGAAACTGGGTATTGAGCAGCAGTGCGAGGCCAAGCCCCAGCAGGAACTGGAAGGTGATGGACCAGAACGTCCAGGTGAATGTGTTTTGCAGTGCAATCCAGAACTTCCGGTCGCTCCACAGCGCCAGGTAGTTCTCAAATCCGATCCAGCCGGTATTGAACGGCCGCAGGAGATCGATCGCCTGGAAGGAATAGGAAATTCCGATTATCAGCGGTATCAGCATCACCGCGCCGATCAGCACGATCGCCGGCGACAGGTAGATGAAGGGCTCCACCAGATATTGCAGGTAGAGCGAACGCCGCGCCCGGACTGCTCCGGGCGCGGTGTGTTGCGCAGTGCGCGTTGTCACTGCTTGGCTTTCCACTTCGCGTATTCGCCGGTCAGGAGTTCGGCCCATTCGTCCGCGACGTCCTGTGCGGTGCGCTGGCCGAGAAGCGCCTCCTGACTGCTTTCCAGCAGAACGGTGCTCGCGAAATACCCCCATTGCTCCAGATAGGTGGGCATCACGGTTGGAACATATTCCTCGCCATTCAGCTCATCGAACCAGCCCTTGAACTGTTCCGTCCTGAAATGGGGATCCTGATCGGCACCCTTGTGGATCGGGATGACGCCGACGCGCTTCGCCCAGGTGGCGTTTGCCTCGGGGTTGGCGAGGGCCGCCACCAGTTTCCAGGCTTCGTCTTCATGCTCGGTCGTGTTGAAGATCGACCAGCCGGCATATCCGATGGTAGGAAAGGCCTTGCCGGCGGGGCCGACGGGCATCGGAACGACCGCGAAGTCTTCTGCCGGCATGCGTTCCGCGACTGCGATCAGCGCGTCCGGATCCTGATCGAGAAATGCACAGGTCCCCGAGTAGAAACCGGCGACGATTTCGTTGAAGCCCCAGTTAACGCTGTCCTTGGGAGCATAGCCTTTCTGGTACATGTCGATCATGAACTGGATGCCGGCCACGGATCCCGGCTCGTTGATGCGGCTCTTGCCATCGCCGGTGAAGAACTCATTGGTTCCATTCATGACCGAAGCGAACATGATCCAGCCATTGGTGCCGCCGGGGCCGCCACGCAGGCAGTAGCCAGATTTGCCGTCCAGCTCAGAAACGGCTGCGGAGGCGGCCATGAATTCTTCCATGGTCCGAGGCGGGTTCTCAACGCCGGCCTCGGCCAGCAGCTTCTTGTTGTAGAACATTGCACGCAGATAGAAGCCGTAGGGAATCATGTACGCGTCGCCGGCCTGACGGGCCATGGCCATGGTCTTGTCGGTCAGCGATGCGCCATGCTCCCAGTTGGCGATGTGATCCTCAAGGCTCGCCAGTTGCCCGGAATTGGCATAGAGAGCGACCCACGTATCCGGCATCTCCACCACGTCGGGGATGTCGCCACCTGCAACCATTGTAGCCAGTTTTTCGAAGGCCTGTCCCCACGGCAAGCTGACGATCTCGACCGTCACACCGGGATTGTCGGCCTCATATTTGTCGACAAGACTCTGGAGCACCTCTGTGCGCTCCGGGCTGGTGATGACTTCAACCAGCTTTAGCGTGGTTTCTGCCATGGCGGACGACGCTATCAGCGACGCTGCCGCGCTTAATCCGATCAACAGTTTTCTCACATTTTCCTCCCGTATTTTTTGGTTTTGTGCTGCTCGCTATCGGTGTTTCAGCATGCACTTTGGCTCAGGGCCTGGGTGAAATCGGCCCAGAGATCTTCGGCGTCCTCAAGTCCGAGGCTGAGCCGAACCAGGTTCGGCGGAACATTGAATTTCCGCATCGAGTTGTGTTGGCCGGCCTGCGCCAATCCAATGCGGGCAGGCAGTACCAGGCTCTCGAAACCGCCCCAGCTCACGCCGAGATGGAAGATGCCGAGGGCGTCGCAGAAGCGGGGAATGTCTACCGTGTCGTCGAATTCGACCGACATCAGGCCTGAGCGTCCATTCAGGCCGGGAACCGTATTGGCGCCCGGGCTGAAAACCCGTCTTACCCCCGCTTGGCCCGCAAGCCGATCCACGAACATATCGGCCGTGGCCTCGTGGCATTTCATGCGTGCACCCAGGGTGCGCAGGCCGCGGGTCAGAAGAAACGCCTCGAATGGGGCGAGCTTTGCCCCGAGAAGCGGCAATGTCAGGTCGCGGATACTGCCGATATGGTCGTGAGACGCGACAACGACACCCGCAACCGTGTCGGAATGCCCCGAGATGTATTTGGATGCGGAGTGGATGACGATGTCGACGCCCAATGTGATGGGCTTTTGAAACACCGGGGTCGCCCAGGAGTTGTCGATTACGGTCAGGGTGCCGTGCCGTTTGGCGTGCTCGGTTACGCGCGGCAGGTCCATGGGTGCGAAAATGACCGAACTCGGACTTTCCAGATAGGCAAGCTGGACGCCACGCAGCAGGTCCGGCTCGCCTTCGAACGCGGCTGCGCTGTGGTAGCTGATCTCGATGCCAAGGGGCCGCAGCATGCGTTCAAGGAAACGAAAAGTGTCTGGGTAGACATGTTCGATGCATGCCACACGGTCGCCGGGTTTGAGAAAAGCCAGCAGTGTGGAACTGATTGCCGCCATGCCTGAGGCAAACCCCACGGCCGCGTCGCCGGCTTCGGCTTCGGCCATCAGTGATTCAAACGCGGCGACGGTCGGATTCTGTATGCGCGTGTAGAGCGCTTGGCCCGTTTTGCCGGACATCCTGTCTTCGAACGCCTTGTAGGAATCGAAGGCGAATAGCGAGCTCTGCACGATCGGCGGCGGCATAGGGCCTGCGGGGTCGTCGGATATCGCCGCCAGCAAAGTGTTCAGGTGCGCCTTGTCACGCATGCAAACCCCGCATAACGCTGCGAACTTCTTCCTCGACCAGGTCGAGAATGGTGCTCATGATTTTTGTCGCCGCCGATTCGTCACGAACCGCGATGGCCTCCGCCAATCCCGGATGCAGCGGAATCGTCGCTTGTCCCAGATGCGGCTGGCCGAACGGCGCTTCGTAGATTTCGTTGAACGCACGCTGGATCTGCTGGATCAGCTGTTCGAACAGAGGATTGCCGGTCGCGTTCTGAATTTCACTGTGAAAGCGCTTGTCTGCGGCCCGCCAGTCTTCCCCGGCCTCGTGCACGGTCATCAGTTCGGCGGCCCGAGCGCGAATGACACGCGCCTGCTGGTCGGTGGCATTGCGGGCTGCCAGCCGCACGGCCTCAATTTCGAGGGGCCGTCGAACCGCATGTGTCCGCAGCAGGCTTTCTGCCTCCAGCTTCAGTGTGACGGGAATGTGGATGGCGCTGGAGGAAATCTCTGCCGCAAGCCGGGTGCCGGCTTTTTTGTTGCGGGTGACGAGCCCCATATTCTGCCAGGCGATCAGCGCCTCCCGCACCTTGGCGCGCCCCACATTCAGCTTTCTGGCGATCTCGATTTCAGGAGGCAGTTGGTCGCCGACACCCAGCTTGGCGCGCTCGATCATTAGCGACAACGCTTCGATAACGCCTCTGTTCCCGTCGCTTGCCTCTAGAAGGTCGAGCGCTCTGGAGGTCTGTTTTATCTGTGCTTGGATGGACAAGGCGGGCTCATTCGGTTCGAGGGAATTCAGTCTACAATATTGTCCGACAAAATCAATATAATGTAGGTCAATAAAATTAAGACGTTAAATCAGTGTGTTGTGATGAGAGCGGTGAATTTCATATGAGAGCCTGGCCCGTCCGACCTCGGCGAGGGAGGGCGGCTGAAGGAAGAGTGAGGAGTAGGCGGGCCTGGTTCGAAGGCGCGATAGATGCCGGTCAGCCGGCGCTGCCGTCGGACCATCTGTTGTCGCCAACGCGTTTGCCTAGCTCCCGCGCGCAGCCCAGAAGTGCATCGATCATCGGCTTGTCGCCGCCGTCTCCCATGGCGAAAGCCGGATAGGAAAGGCCAAGGGCTATTGCTCGGCCGCTGACAGCTTCGCGAACTCCGACGGCGATGGAGTTGACGCCCTCGAACAATTCCTGGTTCGAGCGGGCGATGCCGCTCTCGCGTGCTGCCGCGAGCATACCGAGCAATGTGTCGACGTCGGTAGTGGTTTTGCTTGTACTGGCTGCCATGCCCCGCGCGTAGAGTTCGCGTATCTCGGCCTCGTCCTTGAACGCCAGCAGCGCTTTGCCCAGAGCCGCGGCATGGGCCGGCAAACGCTGACCGGGTTCAACCGAAAAGTGAATCGGAAAGCTGCCGCGCACCGTCTTGAGCACCACGACTTCCGTTCCCGAAAGGAGGCCGAGCCATGACGTATGCCCCGTGCTTTCGGACAGCCGTTTCAGCTCCGTCTCGCCCTGCGCGACGAGGTCGATATTGCGCCCGAACGAAGACGCCAGCTGCAATGAAAGAATGCCCGGCTGATAGCGTTGAGTGGCTTGGTTCTGTTCGATCAGGCCATCCCGCGCAAGTGAAGCAAGGATGCGGGAGGCGGTGCTGCGCGTGACGCCGATATGGCGGCCGACTTGCGAAACGGACACCTCGCCTCCCTGTTCGACCATTAGTTTCAATGCCTTAACGGCTCTCTCCACCGACTGCATCTGCGCATCCTCTCAACGTCTCTTGACGGCCACATCGAATTGCGTAACGATATATGCAACATGTTGCATAATATGCAACAGATGATCGAAGTCAAGGGGATAGAATGCTTCGCACCGCAGGCGGCATCATCAGCGATACTCTCAAGGCATACGGGGTGACCTGTGTGTTCGGCATGGAAGACCCGATTCACATCTTCCATACGCTCGACCAGGGGTTCACGCGCATCGTCACCGTGCGCGACGAGAAGCATGCCGCCATCATGGCTCACGGCTACGCCCAGGCGACGGGTCGTCCCGGCATATGCACCTCGACATTCGGGCCGGGCGCAACCAACCTTATCACTGGCCTTCTGGAGGCCGAGCGCTCGTCTGTGCCCGTGATAGCGCTGGTGCAGGACCACGGACTGGCGGTGAAGGGAAAACACGCCAGCAGCGCGATGGACCATGAGCGGTCGCTTGCACCGTTCGTGAAGGCGGTTATGCGCATCGATCTCCCCGAGCAGGCCGAAGACGTGATCCGCAAGGCGTTCCGGATATCGACGACCGGACGCCCCGGTCCAGTCGCGGTGCTGTGCCCGACCGACGTAATGGCACAGTCGGTCGAGAGTGGCGAAATCATCGGTGACGAACGCTATACGCATGCGCCGGCGACACGCTCCCGACCACCTCTCGATGACATCGCCAGCGCGGCGACGCTGCTGAAAAGCGCAAAGCGGCCGATTCTGGTTGCGGGCGGCGGCAGCATGATTTCGGGAGCTGCCCGCGAAATCGTAAGCCTCGCCGAAAAGCTCAATGCCCCCTTGGCAACCACCATGACCGGCCGCGGCACGGTGGCAGACGATCATCCGCTTTCCGTCGGTCCGCTCGGCACCAGCACCGGCGGCCGCCTTGGGCGCGGCCGTGTTGCCAATGAGATGCTGGCTCAGGCTGATGTGGCATTGCTGATGGGCACGCGCACCGGTCAGATCTGTTACAGCGACTGGACGCTGCCGGGGCCGAATACAAAAGTCATTCATCTGGACATCGATCCGGTGGAGGTAGGCCGCAATTTCGACACCGCAATCGCACTGGTGGGAGACGTTCGCGAAACTCTGCGCGATCTCATCCATATCGTGACAAGCAACGGCGCCGGCGAACGGGCCGACCCGCGGCCGGAGATCGACCGCCTGACAAAAGAATGGCTGGTCGATTTCGAGCCGGTGGCAGCCAGTAACGCCCGGCCCATCCGGCCGGAGCGTCTGCTGGCCGAAATATCCTCGCTGCTTGATGAAAAGTCGCTTCTGGTGACCGATGCGAGTTACATCACCGGTTGGGCGATGAGCCACATCGACGTTCCGGCCAGCGGCAGGTTCATTCTCTCGCCGCGTGGCACGGGCGGCATCGGCTGGTGCCTTCCAGCGGCAATTGGCGCCAAGCTGGCGGACCCTGCGCGCAGCGTGATCTGCATGACCGGCGACGGTGCGTTCGGATATGTCATCAACGAGCTGGAGACGGCGGCCCGGGTCGAGGTTCCCCTGGTTGTGGTTGTGTTCAACAACGCCACCTTGGGTTTCCAGCGCCATTGGGAGCAGAAGGTGATGGGCTCCTACCGAGAATGCGATTTTCTCGATGTCGACTATTCGGAAGTCGGCAGGGCCCTGAAATGCCGGGGCGAACGCGTTACCGAGCCAGGCGAAATCAAAGCTGCGATTGAACGCGGGCTTGCGGCCAATGCACCTTATGTCATCGATGTCGTGATCGACCCGAATGCGACGGCGCCGATTGTCGGCTTCGAGACCGTCCTGGCCGCCGATGCGGCTCACTGAGCAACGATGATGTCGCCGCAAATCGACCCGGAACGTATCGCCAGGCGCATCGAGGCGCTGGCGGGCTTGACCGAGCCCGGCCGGCCGTGGACCCGCACCGCGTTTTCGCAGCTCTATACGGACGCGCGGGAATGGCTGCGTGAGGAAATGCGTTCGGTCGGTTTGAATACCGAAATCGATGCTGGCGCCAATCTGATCGGCACGCTGCCAGGTCAGCGCAACGAGTTGGGGGCGCTGGGCCTTGGATCGCATATCGACACGGTTCCGGACGGCGGCCGTTTCGATGGAATAGCCGGTGTGATCGCAGCGCTGGAAGTCGCCCAGGCGATCAAGGAAGCCGGGCTCCATCTTCAGCATCCACTCGCTGTCATCGATTTTCTGGCAGAGGAGCCGAACCGTTTCGGCTTGTCCTGCGTGGGCAGCCGGGCAATTGCCGGTGAGTTGTCCGCGGAGATGCTGCAGGTTGCGTCTCCCGAAGGCGAAACCCTCGCTGAGGGCATAGCTAGAATGGGCGGCGATCCTCGGAAACTCGACGGGCCCCTCCTTTCACCTGCGCACATGCGGGCCTTCATGGAACTCCATATCGAGCAGGGCATCCGGCTGGAGTCGGCCGGGGACGATATCGGCATAGTCACCGGCATCGTCGGGATCAGTCGCGCCGAAGTGACTTTCTCGGGTCGCGCCGACCATTCGGGCACCACCCCGATGAACCGGCGGCAGGATGCGCTGGTTGCAGCCGCGCAGTTTGTCTCCGCCGTCGAGGAGCGAGCGGGGAAAAGTTGCGAAGATGGCCATGTTGCCACCGTCGGCAAACTTCAGGTTTTCCCCAACGCCGCCAATGCGGTTCCCGGGCGAGTGGTCCTGACGCTGGAAGTTCGCGCGCTCGGCATGGAAACGGTCAACGCGTTCTTTGCATGGGTCGAGAATATGGTCGCGAAGCTGGAAGCCGAGCGAGGTGTTCGCGGCAGCATCGTTCCCCTGTCGTCAGGTGCGCCGGTCGCGATGGACGAGAGCTTGCGAATGCGGCTCGCCAAGGCAGCGGCGGACGCCGACCTCTCTACGCAGCTCATGCCGAGCGGTGGCGGTCATGACACCGCGTTCATGTCACGCATCTGCCCGGTCGGCATGATCTTCATTCCCTGCCGCGACGGTCGAAGCCATTGCCCGGAGGAGTGGTCGTCCACTGAGCAGATCGCACTGGGCGCCCGCACCCTGCTGAATGCGGTGCTTGCTCTTGATGGCGAGGTAGTTGGTTCCGCGGTCGGCCGAGGCGAGGCGTGACGGTTGAAACGGGAGGAAAACCGGTGCTCGAAGTAAAGACGATAGATCCGTTGTCGAAGGACGGAGTCAGTTTGTTCAGCCGCCTGTCGCAGGAGCAGATCGACCGGTATGGCCGTGATGGCGGTCTGCCACTGGCGGAACTTGCGAAGCCCGGAGTGATTTTCGTTGCCGGCTTCCTGGATGGCGCGGCAGTGGGTTGCGGCGCGGTTGTGCCGCTTGACCCGGCCACTGGCGAATTGAGCAGGATCTTTGTGGACTCATCCGCCCGGCGCAACGGTGTTGGAGCAGCAATCATGAGTGCGCTCGAGAGCGAAGCTGCCGGGCGTTTCAAGCGCCTGGTGCTTGAAACGGGCGTGGCGCAGCCGGAGTCAATCGCACTTTACGAAAAGTGCGGCTACCGTTCGGTGCCATGCTGGGGCAAGAGCGCGGATAACCCCAAGAGCCGGTGCTACGAAAAATGCCTGTAGCACCCGCAGGATCAGACAATCGCGTCCTCGCCGAGATAGATGCGGACCACCGCTTCGCGCGCGATCTCGGTGACGTCCCCCAGCATCAGACTGATGTGGCGCGACATCAGCGAGACTGCGGCTTCGGTATTGCGTGCCTTGATTTCGTCAAGGATTTGGCCGTGCTCGACCGAGGTGACCGTTTTGCAGTTGTCGCGCTCCAGCGCCACGACGCGCAGGAAACGTATTCTGGAATTAATGTCCCTGAGAAGCCGCAGCGCTTCGGAGTTACGCGAACCCCGGGCTATCGCTTCGTGAAACTCCTCGTCGTGCTCTACAATCTGGCGAGCCGCGAGCTTCGGTCGTTCTTCAAGGAAATCCTGCCACTGCCGCTCCAGCGCTTCGATGTCGCTTTCGGTGCCGCGCTGGCAGAAAAGCCTGACCGACATTGTTTCGATGGCGCCGCGCAGTTCGAAGAGCGAGCGGATCGCGTCGATGTCGATAGGCTGGCGGTAGAACCCCTTGTTGGGAACCAGTGTCAGAAGCCCTTCGCTGACAAGCCGGTTGAGCGCGGCGCGAACTGGCGTACGGCTGACGCTCAACTCCGCCGCGAGTTTGACTTCGTTGACCCGCTCGCCAGGGCGAAAGCCGTATTCGATCGCCTGCTGGCGAAGGATTTCATAGACGCGCAGGCCGGTATCGGCCGTTCGGCCTCTGGGGCCCTCACCCGGGTTGCTGTTGTCCGCGTGTTTATCCATCGCCGATGCCAAGCCCTTTTGTGGTGCTGTTGTTCAAATAGAGCACCGTGTCAATGACCGCGCATCGAAAAGGACCGTATCGCACTTGCCGCGCACAATGTGTGGCGCTGCACAAGGCGTCCCCGATCGGTGCGGGTATCGCTTTGTATCGCAAAGTGTATCCACTTGAAAGTGTAGTTATGGATTTTGAATTGCATTTTGATGTGAAGGCGATCAGAATGCCTCTGTCGGCGATGGGGTTAGGTCGTCGCCGGGAGAAGAAAATGCATCTCGCCTGCGGCCGGCCGTGTCCGGCCTGAGGATGGCTGGGAGGTGAGGTGCTGTACGACACCGAGTGGTGTCTCTTTGGAGGGCGGCGGCCCGGAAAACGTCGGGAGGATGAACCATGACGACTAGGAATATTGCAATTACGCTCGGAGCCTGGCTGGTTGCCACTCCGCTCTATGCGCAGGAAGGCGAAGTGGTGCCTGAGGTCCACTTTCTGAGTTGGCCGTCGGCGACCTACGCGAACTTCGCGGAAACCGGAAACTACATCGCCGAGGAGTGGGAAAAACTCGGTCTGAGGATCCGCATGGACCAGCAGGCGTTCCCCAACCCGATGCTGCAGATGTGGTTCACCGACCACGAGTTTGACGTGGTTCTGTCGAGCCTTTCGGGCGCGCCGCACCGGCTTGAGCCCGATTTCTTCACCAATTCGCAGTTCAACTCGGCAAACTCCTCGCCGGGCAGTTGGAATGTCGGCGAATATTCGAACCCTGAGTTCGACAAGCTCGGCAACGAGCAGGTGAAAATCTACGACAACGAAAAGCGTCGTGAGATCATCTACCGGCTTCAGGAAATCCTCGTCGAGGATCAGCCCGATGCTGTCCTGTCCTCGCAGGTGCAGATCTTTGCGGTCAACAAGGACAATATGGAATTCGACGGCTACGAGCCAAACCCGCAGGGCGTGCGGGCAAACGTCAACCAGATCGACATGCGCTCCAAGCGCGACCAGAATCTGGTCCGCATCGGCTGGACGCTGGAATATAGCGTACTCAATCCGACCGCCGCACGGACGATCGAAGAAACCGAAATAGCTGCACTCCTTTATGATCGCCTTTTGTGGATCGGCGCCGACGGTTCGCTCGATTACCGTCTGGCTGAAAAGGTCGAGTCGCTGAGCGACACCGAGATCGAGGTGACGATCCGCACCGGCCACACCTTCTCCGACGGGAAGCCTGTGACCGCTGAGGACGTGAAATTCTCGTTCGACTATATGAAGAAGTGGGAAGCGCCTTATTTCACGCAGCACCTTTCGCGTGTGGAAAAGGTCGAGGTGGTTGATCCTGCGAAAATCCGCTTCACGCTTACGGAGCCTTACGCGCCGTTCATCATGAACACGCTCGGCCAGATGTATGTCCTGCCGAAGCATGTCTGGGAGCCGCTGGTTGAAGACCTGGGGATCGAGAATCCGCAGCAATTCGCGAACAACGAGCCGATCGGCAGTGGACCTTACAAGGTGAAATACCGTCGCGAGGGCACGGAGCTTTATCTCGAGCGCCGCGAGGATCATTTCGATCCACCGCTATCGGATCTTCTTTATGTGGTCTATGGCTCGGCCGAGATCGTCACCCAGTCGCTGAAGACCGGTTCGATCGATGTGTCGTTCCAGCCGCTGCAGCCCGCCGTCGTGGCGGAACTTGAAAGCGACGAGAGCATCGAGGTGTATGAAGCCCAATCCAATGGCATCAACTCGCTTCGCTACAAGACCACCGGTCCGGTGTTCTGGAACCGCGATCTGCGCAGGGCGCTGTTCCATGCCATTCCGTATGAACGTATTGTTGACGAGATCTATGACGGAAAGGCGTCGCTGACGGCGACGCAGATCACCCCGGTCAACGCGTATTGGCACAACCCCAATCTGCCGACGCCGAAATACGATCTCGAAAAGGCGAGGCAGATTCTAGAAGAAGCCGGTTTCACCTGGGATGCCGACGGCCGGCTTCACTTCCCGGCGCAATAGCGCCGGCACTCGAAGCCAGCTAACCACACCGATTCGCCGGATCTGAATGCCATGTTGAAGGCCCAGAATCTCGTAAAACACTACCCGGTGGTCACCGGTCTGCGTTCCCTGTTTTCGGGGGACCGAGCCAGCGTCGTCCACGCCGTCGATGGCGTGGACCTCGAGGTGGCGGCCGGGGAGGTGCTGGGCCTCGCAGGTGAGAGCGGGTGTGGAAAATCGACCACCGGAAAAATGCTGGTCGGACTGGAAAGCCCGACCAGCGGCAGCCTTTCGCTCGGCGGAGAGGATTTGCGCGACCTGCACCAGCGTGACCGCAAGGCGTTTTATCGTAAGGTGCAGATGGTGTTTCAGGACCCTTATGGCTCGATCAATCCGAGCCATGACGTCTACACCGTCATTTCGCGCCCTCTCGTCTATCAGGGGGTTAAGGACCAGGATGAAATACGCGAGCGCGTCCTGGGGGCCATGCGCCGTGTCGGCCTCACACCGCCTGAAATCTATCTCGGCAAACACCCGCATCTGTTGAGCGGCGGCCAGCGACAGCGGCTTTGCATCGCCCGCGCCATCATTCTGAAGCCGAGCTTTCTCGTCGCTGACGAGCCCATCTCGATGCTCGACGTTTCGATAAAATGGGAAATCATCCGCCTGCTGCGCGATCTCGTCGCCGACGAAAAGCTCTCGATGATCTACATCACTCATGATCTGGCGAGCGTGCCGACGATCTGCCAACGGCTGGCGATCATGTATATCGGCCGCATCGTCGAGACCGGGCCGACGCTCGATATATTGCGCAAGCCCGCGCACCCCTATTCGCGGGCACTTGTTTCTGCCGTTCCGTCACCGGTGCCTGGCAAGAAGCGTCCGGCCGTCGACATCAAAGGCAGCGTGCATAGCGCGATCCGCCTGCCGAAAGGCTGCCGGTTTGCCGACCGCTGCCCGATTGCCGATCAGGTGTGCATTGACGTCGACCCCAAGCTTCAGCCGGTGGAAGGCCGAATGGTCGCCTGTCACAAGCCGTTTGAGGCCATGTCCGCGGTATCGGCGAAGGGTGTCCCGGCATGAGACGGTATATCGTTCGACGGCTCATCCACATGGTCATCACGCTGTTTGCGATGATGACAATTATGTTCTTCATGTTCCGCCTGCTGCCAGGCGATCCGACCATGACCATGATCAGTTCGGTCATGTATCCGAAGGCTCAGGAGGCGATGCGGGCACAGTTCGGCCTCGATAAGCCGCTGATCGAGCAATATCTCATCTACCTGAAGAACTACTCGACGCTCAATTTCGGCTACTCATTCCACAGCTCTCGTGAGGTCTCGGAGCTCCTGAGCGGCCGGATCGTCAATACGCTTGTGCTGATCCTGCCATCGATGATCGTGGCATACGGACTTGGCGCGCTGCTGGGGGCGCTGCTCGGCTGGTATCGGGGCGGGCGCTTCGAAACCTCGGTCGTGTTCGTAGCCACCGCATTGCAGGCTGCGCCGGTATTCTGGCTTGGCATGCTCGCGATCCTGCTTTTTTCGATCAATCTGGGCTGGTTTCCGCCCGGCCATCTGGTCACGCCCGGCATGTTCCCGGACCAGGATCTGCGCATGTATGTGTCGGCCGATTTCCTGCACCATCTGGCGCTGCCATTCCTCGTCCACACCGCGTATCAGATCTGCTTTCCGTTGCTGCTGATGCGTTCCAGCATGCTGGCGACGATAGGTGAGGATTTCGTCGAGTTCGCCCGGATCAAAGGCCTGCGCGAACGCAAGATCCTGTTTGGTCATGCCGCCCGAAATTCGCTGCTGCCGGTCGCGACGACGATCCCGATGATCCTGAGCTGGGCACTCGCCGGTTCTGTGGTGATCGAAACCGTCTTCTCCTGGCCCGGGCTCGGCAAACTCATGATCGAGGGTGTGCAGCGCTCGGACTTTCCGGTCGTGCAGGCGGCGTTTTTCCTCATCGCGGTGCTCACCATCATCGGCACGTTTACGGCCGACCTTCTCTATGGACTGCTCGACCCGAGGATCGTCTATGACTGACCTGTCCGCCGCATTTCACCGGGAGACGACCCGATGAACTGGTTGCGCCACTTTGTGGAAGCCGTGCATCAGACGCGCGCCGGCCGGATCAGTTTCTATGTCGTTCTCGCCTGCATTCTGGTGGCCGTCGTTGGACCGTGGATTGCTCCATACGGACCGTTCGAGCGCATTTACGACACCGATGGCCGGCTGGTGCGCTTGAGCCCGCCGACAGCCGACTACTGGCTCGGCACGACGCTCTATGGACGTGATGTCTTCAGCCAGATGCTGTGGGGCGCGCGTCCGGCTCTGATCGTCGGCTTCGCCACTGCTTTTGGCGTTGTCGCAATCGGGGTGAATATCGGGCTCATCTCCGGCTTCTACGGCGGGCGGATCGATTCCTTGATGATGCGCATCACCGACATCTTTCTCGGCCTGCCGTTTCTGCCCTTCATCATCGTCATGCTGGCGATCACCGGGCGCAGCACCACGACGATTATCGTCGCGATGACGCTGATCATGTGGCGCTCGGCGGCGCGGGTGGTCAGAGCGCAGGTGCTGTCCATAAAACAGGCTCCGTTCGTGGCGGCGGCGCGCACCACGGGCGGCGGCGACTTCAGCATCATCTATCGCGAGATCGCACCCAACATCATGCCCATCGCGCTGGTGAATGTCGCCTTCTCGCTTGCATGGGCGATCATCACCGAGGCCAGCATCGGCTTCCTCGGCTATGGCGATCCCAAGGCGACGAGCTGGGGCACGATCATCCACGACGCTTATGCCTCGCAGATGATGTACCAGGCGCCCTGGTGGGTCATTCCGCCCGGCATCGCGATCATGATCCTGGTTTCGGCCGTGTATTTCCTTGGTCGTGCCTATGAGCACGTCGTCAATCCGAGGCTGGTCGGACAATGAGCACGCAGGCAGGTTCCAAATCCGCGGTGCCGCACGTTCTCGATATTCGCGATCTTTGTGTCCGCTTTCGCACCAAACGTGGCATCGCCGATGCGCTCGACCACGTGTCGCTTTCGATCCCGAAAAGTGCCAGCGTCGGGCTTGTGGGCGAATCCGGCTGCGGCAAGAGCACACTGATGAAAGCGGCGATAGACGTTCTGGCCGAGAACGCCGAGGTTACCGCCGGCAGCGTCTACTACCACGATCTCGACCTGCTCGCCGCCCCGGCGGAAACTGTACGGCAGAAGCGCTGGGCCGGCATTTCGATGATCACGCAGAGCGCGCTCAACGCACTCAATCCGGTGAAGAAGGTCGGCGATCAGATCGTCGAGGCGATCCGCGCCCATCGCAACATGTCGCGCAAGGACGCCTGGGCCCGAGCCGAAGAAATGCTGCAGCTGGTCGGCGTCGATCCGAAGCGGGCGCGCGAATATCCGCACCAGTTTTCCGGCGGCATGCGGCAGCGCGCAATCATCGCGATGTCGCTGGTGCTTTCGCCTGACCTCGTGCTCGCCGACGAACCCACGACTTCGCTGGATGTGATCGTTCAGGACCAGATTTTCCGCAAGATCAGGTCACTGCAGGAGGAGCTTGGCTTCTCGCTTTTGCTCGTCACCCACGATCTCGGTGTAGTGATCGAAAACTGCGACCGCATCGCCGTCATGTATGCGGGCCAGGTGGTGGAGGAGGGGCCTGTCGATCAGGTCGTGAATACACCCTTCCACCCCTACACGCTCGGTCTCAAGAACTCGCTGCCGCGCATCGATGCCGTTTCAGAGCCGATTGCGATCCCGGGTGGGCCGCCTGACCCGATCGAAATGCCGAAAGGGTGCCGCTTCGCGCCGCGCTGCCCTTTCGCTCAGGACGCATGCCGACAGACAAAGCCGGAGCTGGTGTCGGTTGGTGCAGGGCATCGCGCGGCCTGTATCCGTCAGGCCGAAATTCCGGGCCTTCGCGCTGAGGCCGCGAAAATCGGGACATGGGCCAAGGTGGCTGTGAAATCAGAGGAGGTTGTCGAATGAAGTACTATTTTGCGTATGGAACACTGCTTGGCGAGAAGGCGATGCGTGATTTCGCCCCGTCGGCAAGGCCGGTCGGGGTTATGCGCCTGGACGGATATGAGCTGGGGTTCGGCGAAACGCACGTCGCCGGCAAGGGCGGCTGCTGGCTCAGGCCGGTCGAGGGCGGCAGCGTTTATGGTGTCCAGTATGAAGTCAGCGACGAGGACATGGAACGCATGGACAAGGCAAGCGGCATTCCCGAGGGATTGTGGGCGCACATGCCGGTGACGCTTCTCGATGAAACCGGCAACAGGGTGGAGTCCAATACCTATACGATCCCTGGCACGCCGCCGGCATTCAATCCGGGGGACGATTATCTCGGCAAAATCAAGGCCGGGCTCGGAACCACCAAGCTTCCTGCCGACTATGTTCGCAAGGTCGAACAAACGCTCGAAAACGCCGCCTAGCGTCCGCCGCTCAGGGAGCTGCTGTTGACGGTCCGTGCTCACCTATGTACGGGGCGAAAGTTACCGGCAATTTGAATGAGTTGGACTCATGAAAAAGCAGGACGCAGGAGTTCCCGGTCAACGCCGCTTGCCCTCCTATGCACTGCTGCGCAGCTTTGAATGCGCGGCGCGCCATGAGAGCTTCACGCTGGCGGCCGAGGAACTGCACCTGACCCAGAGTGCCGTCAGCCGGCAGGTGAAGGAACTGGAGGAGTTTCTGGGTTTTGCGCTGTTTCGCCGCGCCGGCCGGCGTGTGGTGCTGACGGAGGCGGGGCAGCGTTTCGCTGCCCACCTCGCTCACGATCTGGAGAACCTCAAACAGACGGTGATCCGGGCTATTGCCGCCGGGAGTAGCGGTTCGGTGCTTCGGCTTGCCGTACTTCCCACTTTCGCCAGCCGCTGGCTGATACCCAGGCTTGAGAGTTTTTATGTACGCCATCCGGAAATCGAGATCAGCATTACGACACGGACCGTGCCGTTCGATCTTGAAAAGGAGCGCTTCGACGCAGCGATCCACTTCGGCGACACCGACTGGCCGGGTGCGCGCATGAACAGGCTGTTCGATGAAAACATGATCGCCGTGGCTTCGCCTGACTATGTCGAGCGGCACGCGGCAATGAACCCGCAGCGGTTGATGTCGGCGCCACTTTTGCACCTGGTAAGCCGCGAGCGCGCATGGAGCGACTGGTTTGCACTGCACGACCTCGCATCGGACACCATACTGAGAGGCAAGCGTTTCGATCAGTTCTCGATGATCATAGCGGCGGCCGCAGCCTCACATGGTGCAGCACTGCTGCCGTCCTACCTGGTCGAGAAGGAAATTCAGTCTGGCGAACTGGTGCAGCTGAGCGACCGTCAACTGAGCACCGCTAACAGCTACTACATCGTCAGCGCAGCCGGAGACTCAAGTCCTGACGTAGCCACTTTCACACGCTGGCTCATGGCAACGGCTGCAAAAGCAGCATGAAGAAAGGTCAATAAGTCAGTCGCAATTTTCAGTGTTAGGGACACACGCATGCGGCTACCCTGCAATCAGCCACGCCGGTAACCGGCGTATCTCCAATCTCCTATCAGCAGTACTGAGGCACCCAACATGTCAGTTAAGGCGGAAGTCAAATCTATTCTCGAGCGCTTGAATGTGCGGTTGGGGGAGGCTGAAGGCGGTCTCGTCGTGAAGTCGCCGATCAATGGCGAGAAGCTTGCGGAACTCCCCGTCATCGATGGCGCCGCAACGAAAGAAGCGATCGAAAAAGCCAAACGTGCATTCCAGACATGGCGCAATGTACCCGCGCCGCAGCGCGGCGAGCTTGTTCGCCTGCTGGGCGAAGAACTGCGCAAGAGCAAGCGCGACCTCGGGCGCCTGGTATCGCTTGAGGTTGGCAAGATTCCCTCCGAAGGCGAGGGTGAAGTCCAGGAGATGATCGACATCTGCGACTTTGCAGTTGGCCTGTCGCGCCAGCTTTACGGCCTGACGATTGCAACCGAGCGGCCGGGCCACAGGATGATGGAACAGTGGCACCCGCTGGGTGTGGTCGGCGTCATCTCGGCGTTCAATTTTCCGGTCGCGGTATGGTCGTGGAACGCGGCGCTTGCGCTCGTCTGCGGCAACTCGGTCGTCTGGAAGCCGTCGGAGAAATCGCCGCTGACGGCACTTGCCTGCGAGGCGATCTTCCGCCGCGCGGTGGAACGCTTCGGCATGGACCTCGATGGACTGGTGTCTGTCCTGATCGGCGATCGCGATATCGGCGAGGCGCTGGTGGACAATCCGTCGGTCGCGCTGGTTTCGGCCACCGGCTCGACCCGGATGGGCCGTGCTGTCGGCCCCCGTGTGGCCAATCGCTTCGGCCGCTGCATTCTCGAACTTGGCGGCAACAATGCCGGTATCGTGTGTCCCTCGGCCGACCTCGCGATCACGTTGCGTGCCGTGGCCTTCAGTGCCATGGGCACGGCAGGTCAGCGCTGTACGACGATGCGCCGCCTGATCGTTCATGAATCGGTTTACGACAAGCTGGTCCCGGCGCTGATCAAGACCTACGAAGCCGTCAAGGTCGGCAGCCCGATTCAGGATGGCGTGCTGGTCGGGCCGCTGATCGACAAGGCTGCGTTTGACGGTATGCAGTCGGCCCTTGCGCACGCCAGGGAGCTGGGCGGCAAAGTGGTTGGCGGCGAGCGCGTCGATACCGGCGATGCCGATGCCTATTACGCCCGCCCGGCGCTCGTGGAGATGCCCGGCCAGTCAGGCATCGTGCTGGAGGAGACCTTTGCGCCGATCCTCTACGTTCTCAAATACAAGGATTTCGACGAGGCGATCGAGCTCCACAACGGTGTGAATGCCGGGCTTTCGTCCAGCGTGTTCACGACCGACGTGAGGGAGGCGGAGCGTTTCCTCAGCGCAGCGGGTTCCGATTGCGGCATCGCCAACGTCAACATCGGCACCTCCGGTGCCGAAATCGGTGGTGCTTTCGGCGGCGAGAAGGAGACCGGCGGCGGGCGCGAGTCCGGCTCCGACGCATGGAAAGGCTACATGCGCCGCAGCACCAACACGATCAACTATTCCAGTGAATTGCCGCTGGCCCAGGGCGTCTCTTTCGAAATCGACTGAGGCTTCGCGTCAGGCCGAAAAGCTGTCGGTCGAAGAAACGGGCGGTGCGGAGGCCGACAGGGCCACCGCACCGTCGGAAAATCCAGCTATCAGCGGTCGAGTTCGGGCTTGATCTTGCGCAGCGCGCTGACTGCGATCTCGGCCAGACGGTCGATCTCTTTCCCGCCCATCGCGGTGGACAGGATGCCGGTGCCCGTCTCCACCATCAGCAGGCCGCCGTCGAAAAGGTGACCGACAAAGCGGGCCAGAAGCGACGCCCGGGAGGGAGCGAGATATGCTTCCCGGTAATTCTGCGGCGCGCTTTCGCTGAGGTGAAAGCGAAACATCGAGCCGCGGCCGGTCACGCATGCGGGCACATCCGCAATCCGAATTGCCTCGCGCAGGCTCGTGCGCGCAGCCTCGCCAAGCGCGTTGATTGCGGCAACGGCACTCGCGTCGAACAGTGTCATCGCCGTTCTGCCGGCGGTCATCGTCACAGGGTTGGCCGAAAATGTTCCGTAAAGCGGAAATGCCGCCGGGCCGTTCAGCGGGTTCATCACGTCCATGACCTCCGCGCGGCCGGCGATGCCGCCGACGGGAAACCCGCCGCCGATCATCTTGCCGAGAGCGGTGAGGTCGGGCTGCACATCGTACCACTGCTGCGCGCCGCCATAATTGGAGCGGAAGGTGATCACCTCGTCGAATACAAGCAGTGCGCCGTTGGCCTGCGTCCATTCCCGCAGCGCGAAAAGAAACGCCGCGCTTGCCGGGATGAGACCTATGCGGTGCGGCAGAGCGTCCACGAGAACACAGGCGATCTCATCGGCATGAGCGTCGAGAAGCGCGATGGCGCGTTGCGGATCGTTGAAGGGAATGACGACAACGTCGTCCAGCGCCCGCTGCGGTGTGCCGCGCGAGACCGGCGTCGAGGCCGGCTGCTCCGCGGGCCCCCAGGTCTCGGGTTTCGCCGTCTGGCTGGTCTCCGCGTAGTCGTAGAGACCGTGATAGGAGCCTTCCACCTTGGCGATTTTCGGGCGTCCGGTGTATGCGCGGGCCGCTTTCAGCGAACCCATCACCGCTTCCGTGCCGGAATTCACAAAGCGGATCCGCTCGAACCCCTCGTTGCGGCTGCACATGTGTTCGGCATAGGCGATTTCGGCCTCGGTACCGACTGTGAAGGCGGTGCCGCGCGAAAGCTGCTCGCTCACCGCCGCAACGATTGCAGGGTGCGCGTGCCCGTGGATCAGCGAGGCGACGTTGTTGGCAAAATCGATTCGTTCCACGCCTTCGACGTCATAGACGTAACAGCCCGCGCCGCGTACGGCGTAGATGGGATGCGGTTTGCGCAGGATCGTATTGCGGCTGCAGCCGCCCGGCATCACCGCTTTCGCGCGCTCGAACAACGCGGCACTCTTTGTCATCGAAGCGTATCCGGTTTTCGAAATTACGGTGTCGGCCGCCTTTGATCAGCGCTCAAGGTGAGCCAGTTTGCCTTCGGCGCCGTCCCAGGACGCGGCGTCGGGAAGGGGGTCCCTCTGGTCGGTGATGTTCGGCCATATTCGCGACAGTTCCTCGTTCAGACCCAGAAAATGCGCCATCGCGTCGGGCAGGTCGGTGTCGCGGTAGATTGCCTTGGCGGGACAGGCCGGCACGCAGGCGTCGCAGTCTATGCACTCGTCCGGGTGGATGACCAGGAAGTTGGGTCCCTCATAGAAGCAGTCGACCGGGCAGACATCGACGCAGTCGGTGTATTTGCAGCGGATACAGTTCTCGGTGACGACATAGGTCATGGCGGCGTGCCGGCTCTTAGTTCGCTGGTGGATTATTCGGCGGCTTCCAGAAAGGCGGGTTTGACGCCGTACATGGAATAGAGGCCGGCCTCGTCGAAGATGACGCGGTCGTCGTAGTCGTTGAACCAGATCGCATCCGGATTGCGGCCGACGATCGTCACCTTGCACCGTTCGGAGGCATCGGCAGCCGAGCGCAGGAGCTTGAAGATCAGCACGCCGTTTTCGGCACCGCGCACGCCCGGCATCGGCTCATTGGTCACGGCGGCAACTTCGGTCTTGCCCTTGTAGTGAGTGATCGAAAGGCGCGCATGCGCCTCGACGCCGGACAGCCCCTTCTGGGACTCGTTCAGAATGTGCCAGGCGCGCTCGATCGGGACGTTGAATGCTTTGTAGCCAACGATATCGCGGCCGCAGAAGAAGTAGTGGTTCTCGATGCCGTTGCGGCGCGTTTCACGCTGCATTATGCGCAGTGCATCCGGATCGTCATTGATGTCGCGAATGATCGGCGACTGGTTGTCGATGCTGATCCAGTCGCGGCGGGCGAGTTCCTTGACTGCCCGGCGGGTCGCCGGAATCCATTCGAGCCCGCCCTTCGGATTGTCGATGTAACTGCCGTCCGGTGCCTTGCGCAGAAACTCGTCGGGATGGTTGAAGTGAACCATCATCCTCAGGTTCACTTCCGGATAGACCTCATGGAAGGCGTCCAGCATCGCAAAGAACGTCGGGTCGAAACGCTCCGGGTAGAAGGCGAGCTCTTTTGTGCCGATGCGGATGTTTTCGATGCCGGCCTCGGCAAGGCCAGCCAGCCAGCCAGCAATGTTCTTGTTGCCAAGCACCATCGGATCGCCGCCTGAAAGCAGGATCTCGCGCAGGCGCTCGCGTCCGGTTTCGGGATGGCGGCCGCCATTGTCGGCTACGAGACGGTTATGCTCCTTGATGTAGCGAGACACTTCGCCGAGTTGGGCAAGCCCTTTGGGCGCGGTTGTGCCGTCCTCGCGCAGGATCTCCTTCCGTCCGATCAGCTCTTCTCGATAGCAGAAGCGGCAGTGCGCCGAGCATGTTGCAGCGACGTAAAGCAGTCCGAGTTCGTATTTGTGAATCAGACCCTCGCAGGGGCTGTAGGTGAGCTGCTTGCCGGGGTCTTCCGCGCCTGAAAGATCGAGCGTTTCGCGCGGGCTTGCCTTGACCAGCACCTGCATCGGCCGGCTGTTCTGCGCCTGCTCGAAGTAATGCCGGGTCATCTTGATGGGCATGCGCGCCTGAAGATCGCGGTCGGTGCCCTTGAGCGACAGGATATCGTCCAGCTCTTCACGTGAATAGAAGTTCTGCATGTCCTGCGGAACGTCGCCGGTCGCGAACTTGGTGATATCGCTGATGATCTGGCGATCGTACTTGCCGTTGGTGACTTGCGCCAGAAACGCTTCTTCACGCGGCGAGCGGATGTGTTTTGCAGTGGAGGGCACGCGGTTTGTTCCCTTGGGTTGCCATCACCGCATCAGAACGACTGGCGGCGACGATTGCCTTGACGTTGGCAATATCGTCCGGGATGGCAGTCGGGATTACAAACGAGGAATAGTCACCACTTCATAATCGATTGTCATGGATGGCGCGGCCAGCCATTCCCTGAAATGGCAGGCCAGATGGTCGCGCCGCCATCCGCACATGGCGGGCCCTTCAGGGTTGTCGGCGACCTTCGTTTAAGTCGGCGAAGGGCTCTCGCCTGGCACGCAAATTATGTGCGCGTCGGCTGATTTCCAGCGAACGTCGCGCAGCTCGCGGTACTCGTCTGAATTATACCAGCCGAGAGCCTTCTCCTTGGTCGGAAACTTGACGACGACCACGCGCTCGTATGCCGCGTCGCCCTCCAGCGCCGTAATGTCGCCTGTACGCACCAGATACTCCCCGCCATAGGCGTGAACGCTTTCAGGTGCATCGGCCATATATCCGGCCATGGCTTCGCGGTCGGAAATCGATACCCGCGAGATGATGTATGCGGTCACGGTTGCGCCTCCTGTTTGAGTACGGGATCATCGGCTTCGACGATCTTCCCCGGGTTCATCAGATTGTCGGGGTCGAACGAGTTCTTGAGCCAACGCATCATTTCCAGCTCTGTCGTCGTCTTGGCGTTTCGCAGCGCATGCAGCTTCAGCTGTCCGATACCATGTTCCGCCGAAATCGAACCGCCGAGCTGAAGAGCGGTTTCGCACACGGCGGCAGACAGGCTGGCTTCATGCGACGCGAAGGTCTCGGCGCTCATTCCCGGTGGGGCGCCGATGTTGAAGTGAATGTTACCGTCGCCGATGTGGCCGAACGGTATCGGCACGACATCGGGCAGCACTTCGTGAACGGCATTGGTGGCGCGATCGACGAAATCGGCCACTGCGCTGACCGGCACCGACGTGTCGCTCTTTATCACGAGACGGCTGGACGCCTGGGCTTCCGCTATGCCTTCGCGGAGCGCCCACAGCGCATCGCGTTGGGCCAGGGAGCGGGCAACCACAGCGTCTTCGATCAGCTCCCGTTCGAGCGCGTCGCCAAGTATCCGCTCCAACAGGCCGCCGAGATCGAGATCGGGAATGGATGTCTCGACTTCGAGCAGGACCATCCAGTCGTGGCGTTCGGACAATGGCACCTGCGTCGTCCCGGTGCGAGCGAGGTGAAGCTCCACTCCGCTGCGCGGCAGCAATTCGAAGGCACTCAGGATTTCCCCGGCCGAATTGCGGACCGTATTATAGAGTTGGAGTGCCGCTTGAGGGCTTGGTACGGCACAAAGGGCCGCCGCCCGCTCGCGGGGGCGCGGTTGAACCCGAAGCGCAGCTGCGGTGACAATGCCGAGCGTGCCTTCCGAACCGACGAACAGTTGCTTCAGATCGTAACCGGAATTGTCCTTGCGCAGCGTGCGCAGCCCATCCCAGACGTCGCCGCTGGCAAGGACGACCTCCAGACCCAGAATGTGCGCTCGCGCCATGCCGTAGCGCAGGACATTGTTGCCGCCGGCATTAGTTGCGATCATACCGCCGATCTGACTGGTTCCCTCGCCGCCATGGCTGACGGGGAAATAGCGGTCGACTGCCTCTGCCGCCTGCCGGACTTCGGCCAAAGTGATGCCGGCATCGCAAACGATGACATCGTCAACCGGGTCCACCGTACGAATGGTACGCATCCGCTCGAGCGAAATGACAATCTGACGCGCGCCTTTCCGCGCCACGGCACCTCCAGCGAACCCGGTGCGGCCGCCGGCAGGCGTCACCGGCAGGCCGGCTTCCCTGGCGAGCCTGACCGTCGCCGCAACTTCCTCGGTGTTGGCTGGTTTGACTACGCAGAGCGCCGGAACCCGATATTTGTTCAAAAGGTCGGCCTCGTAGGCCTCAAGGTCGCTTTGCGCGGTCAGCACAGACCCGCGCCCAAGTCGCGCAATAAGCGTCTTTATGAAGTCAGCGGCGTCCATAACTTGCCGCCAGAGTGGCAAGGAAGGCGTCGGTGTCGGCTTGTGCACCGGCAGTGACGCGGATCGCCGGGGTGCCGTTCGGCATCAGGAATGTCGTCGTCAGGATGCCTGCCGCCCGTATCGCCTTCGCTAGGTCGGGATGATCCGGAGGTACAGGAAACGAAACGAAATTTGCCGCCGAGGGCAGCGGCGAGAGCCCAAGCTCGCTCAGCCCGTCGGAAAGCCGGCGGCGTTCGTGTGCGACGCTGGCCAAGCCTGCCTCGACATGCGCGAGGTCCGACAAGGCTGCGCTTCCTGCAGCCCAGGCGAGTGCGTTGACGCAGAAATTTGGGCGCAGGCCGCGTATGCGCGTGGCCAACTCATTATCGCTGGCGATTGTATAGCCTAGCCGTATGCCGGCCAGCCCGAACGCTTTTGAAAATGACCGCGACGATGCCCACGGCCCCCTGCGCTGCTCAAGTATTGGCAGTGTCTCGATGCCACCGGCTTCCCGTCCGAACTCGTAATATGCTTCGTCGAAATGCAGCAATATCGAATCCGGCACGCCGGACACCAGACGTTTTATCTCCTCCTCGCTCAGAAGGCCGCCGGTCGGATTGTTGGGGGAGGGCACGCACACGAGGCGGGTGCGGTCCGTTACCGCGTCGAGAATGGCGTCGACATCCGGAACGCCATCAGCCCGAACCGGCACCGCTTGGACTGTTATGTCGTAGAAACCGGCCACTTTCCGGTAGGTCGGAAAGCTCGGGTCCGGAACCACCATCTCGGCGCCAGCCGCCTCGGCGAGCAGAGGCAGCAAATGCAGGAATTCGTTCGATCCGGAGGTTGCCGCCAGCCGCTCCTTGTCTACGCCTGCATAGGTGGCGAGCAATTCGTAGAAGCGCGGATCGTCCGGCTCGGGATATCGGTTTGCCGACGCGGCTGCCGCCGCGATGGCGGCAACGACTGCGGGTGAGGGCGCAAGCGGACTTTCATTCAGGTGCATCCGCCTCGGCCGGTGCACTTCAGCGATGTGACCAGTCATTCGGGTCATCCGAATTGTTGGGAGATAGACCGAGAATGTCCCCGTCGGTGTTGATGCCGAGGCCAAGCACGGTTCTGTTGGCATAGGAGAAGTAAGCGGCAACCTGGTTGATCTCCAGGATTTGCCCGTCGTCGAATCCTGCCTGGCGCATCCGGTCGATATCGCCGTCAGAGACGTCTGAGGCATTGCGTGTCAGTTTCGCCGCATAGTCGAGAGCGGCCTGCTCGCGGGCATCGAATGCGTCGCCGAAGTGGCCCGATTCGAGCGCGTTCCGACAGGTCGATGCGCGCTTTTCGTCGCCGATGAGCCGCGCCATTCCGGCATAGTGATGTTCCACACAATAACTGCACGAATTCAACGAACTGACCAGAACGCCGATAGCTTCCAGAAACCATTTGGGGACGGTGTTGGCGGAGTGATGAAGCACATATTTGTACAGCGCCATGTGTCCGTCCATTGTGTGCGGACGCAGGCTGTGCGCCATCATGATGTTGTCGACGTTGTTGTCTGGCCCTTTGACCCGGTCATAGAGCATTTTCAGCCGACCGGTTGCGTCCTCATAAGGTACCGTTTGTATCCAGGTCATTTTTGTTCCGTTCGAATGGGTTTCAGCCAAGCAGCAGATTGTCGTCGCTCAGCTCTTCGCCCTGTGTCTTTTTGAATAGGTGGAGCAGGTCTTCGACTTTCATGCCGGCACGCTCTTTGCCGGATGCGTCGAAGATGATCTTGCCGCGGTGAAACATCACCGTCCGCTCGCCGGTGGAAAGCGCCTGCGCCATGGAGTGGGTGACCATGACGGCCGTGAGACCGAGCCGCTCCACGATCGTGCGTGTTGTCTCAAGCACGAAATCGGCCGTCTTGGGGTCGAGGGCCGCCGTGTGCTCGTCGAGTAGCAGCACGCTTGACTGGCCGGTTGTCGCCATCAGCAGGCTGACCGCCTGCCGCTGTCCGCCGGAGAGCAGGCCGACCTTGTCGTCGAGCCTGTTTTCGAGGCCGAGGCCCAATACCTTGACCCGTTCGGCAGTGGCCGCTCGCATCGACCGCTCGATCGCGAAGCGAATACCGCGCGGTGCGGTTCGTCCGTGCGCGAGCGCGAAATTCTCAAGGATCGTCAGATCCTCGCACGTGCCTATCTTTGGGTCCTGAAACACGCGCGAGATCATGCGCGCGCGCTTGTGTACCGGCCAGTTGGTGATGTCTTCACCGCCCAGGGTCACCGTGCCCCTTTCGACAGGCACAATGCCCGCCAGCACGTTGAGACTGGTCGATTTGCCGGCACCGTTTGAGCCGATCACGGTAACAAACTGGCCAGTCGGCACCTTGAAGTCGACACCGCGCAAGGCAGGCGTTTCAAGTGGCGTACCTTTGTTAAAGGTGACGTGGATGTCTTTAAGTTCAATCATTTCGGTTTCGATGTCTTGAAGAAGCGTTTGATGCCGATGCCCGAGACCTGGCCGATAAGTGCAAGTGCAACCAGGACCGCCGTGACAAGCTGAACGTCCGAGGCGCGCAGGCCGAGGAAGTCGGCGTTCAGCGCCAGTGCCACCGCGAAGCGGTAGAGCACCGCCCCGGCGATACATGCCAGTGTTGCCTGGAGAATGGTGCGCGATGGCAGAAGGCTGGTTCCGACAATCACCGACGCTAGACCGACGATGATGACACCGATGCCCATATAGGCGTCGGCGGCTCCGAAAATCTGTGCGAACAGGGCTCCGGCCAAGGCGGTCATTGCGTTGGCAAGCCCGACGCCGAACAGTTTCATGCTGCCGACATTTATGCCGTTGGCCTGCGCCATCGAGGGATTGGCGCCTGCGGCCCGCATTGCGATCCCCCAGCCTGTATGAAGAAACAGGTTGATCAGAATGAGGACAGTCAGCGTCACGGCGCCGAGGAAGATCGGGCTTATAACATAGCCGGCAACGCCAAATCCGCCGAAAGTATCGAACACCGTATCGACGCCCAGCAGCGGTTCATTCGGGCCGCCCATGATCCGCAGATTGATCGAATAAAGAGATATTGCCAGCAGGATACCGGCAAGGATGTGAAGGATGTTGAACCTCACATTCAGATAGGCCGTGGTCCAGCCGGCGGCGAAGCCGGCGACTGCGGCAACGCCAGTCGCAAGCCACGGGTTCCACCCCAGCGTCACGATGAGAGCGGCACACACCGCCGCGCCGAGCGGAAAGCTGCCTTCGACCGTAAGGTCGGGGAAATCGAGAATGCGGAAGGTCAGGTAGGCACCGAGTGCGACCAGGCCGAAAACGAAACCGGTCTCGAGCGTGCCTAGGAGTTCGTACAGTGACATCTCGTGTCAATGCTCCTGCATAAGGCCGATCCGGGTGACCGGATCGGCGGGGAGGGCGGCCGTCAGGATGACGGCAGCGCCCGGAAGTGCCCTATGTGCCTACTCGATAATCTCGGTAGCGCGCGCGAGCACCGCGTCGGGTATTGTGACCCCCATCGCTTCGGCGGCCTTCTTGTTGACGGCAACCTTGAAGTTGGTCAGGACCTGGTAGGCGATGACGGCGTCGATATCACCAGGGTTCTCGCCGTTCAGAACGCGGGCGGCCATGTGCCCTGTGATGCGACCGAGCTCGACATAGTCGAGTCCCACGGACGCGATTACGCCGCGCGCGACAGCGCCTGTCTCGCCGGCGAAAACCGGCAGATCGACGTCCTCTCCGACTTTGATGATTGACTCAAGGGCAGCCACCACCGTGGTATCGTTCGGCACGTAAACGGCATCGACCTGCCCGATCAGCTTCTTGGTCGCCAGGGCAACTTCATTCGTCGTTGGTGCCGGAGATTCGAAGATGGCAATGCCGAGCTCTTCCGTTTCCCGCTTCAGCACTTCCAGAGTTGCAAGCGCGTTGTCGAGCCCCGGATTGTAGATGTACCCGATGGCCTTGAGGTCGGGCACCAGCTCCTGCATGAGTGCCACCTGCTGTTGAATCGGAGCGGCATCCGAAACCCCCGTAACGTTGCCGCCCGGCTTCTCGTACTGGGGGATCAGTTTCGCTTTGATCGGGTCCGTAACCGTGGTGAAGACGATCGGAATTGTGTCGGTGCTTGCAATCACCGCCTGTGATGTCGGCGTGGTGATCGGAACGATGACATCGGGGTTGTCGCCGATGAACTTCTTGGCGATCTGCTGCTGTGTCGGCATGTTGCCGTTCGCGTTCTGGTAGTCGACTTCCAGATTCTGGCCTTCGACGAATCCCTCTTCGGCCAGGCCTTTGAGGACGCCTTCCTTCGTTTCCAGCAATGCCGGAACCTCGACGATGGTCGAGATTGCCACCTTCTTCATGTCGTCAGCGTTTGCGTTAACGACGAACGCAAAAGATGCCGCGGCCAGAATTCCCAGCGATGTACGGATCATCTGTTTCTCCCATTTTAGCTGGGCACCTGCGGTGCCCTTTCCCGTGTCGAACCAACTTGACGAAACTCGAATTCATCCGTTAAGTCTCATATTGTAGGATCAACATACCACAATATGAGATCAAGTTGACGCAGATTGTCAAGAGCGAGCAGGAGCAGGAAATCAAGGGTGTCGGCCTTCTGCACAAGGCTGTCCTGATGCTCGAGCTGTTCACTCCGGAACAGCCGGCGTGGACTCAGGTTGAAATAGGAAAGGCTGCCGACCTGCCGCGTTCGACGGTCAGCCGGCTGGTGCGCTACCTGTGCAGTAGAGGTTATCTCGCCTACAACGAACGAAGCGGCCGCTACACGCTTGGCCTGTCGGCCATCGAGCTCGGGCGCCGTGCGCAGCTCCAGTTCGATCTGGCATCGCTTGCCGCCGATATTCTTGAGGATCTATCGCGGCGAACGCGCGAGACAATCATGCTCACCGGGTTCAACCCGTCAGCAATGCAAGTCGTCTGCCTGGATCAGATTCCGAGCCAGCACGGCGGTTTGCGCGTCTATGAGACGATTGGCGCGACCTTCCCGCTTTACGCCGGCGCATCGGCCAAACCGGTGCTTGCTCATTTGCCGCAGAACGTCATTGAGCGTGTGCTGCAGGCACCCATGCCGGCGATAAATCCGGCTGTCGTTCCCGACTGCGAGCGGTTGCGAACGGATTTGGGTGAAATACGCCAGCGTGGGTATGCCGTTTCTCATGAAGAAACCTATCCCGGTGTGGCTGGCGTCGGCGCGGCGATACTGGACCCAACCGGAATTCCGCTTGGCAGCATCGCGATCGCAGCGCCGGTACAGCGCATGCCCGAAGCCCATGTCGCAGATATCGGCAAAAGCGTGGCAGACGCAGTGCATCTGCTGAGCCAGCGTCTCGTTGGGGACGTTGCCCCAGTCAAGAAAGGAGAAATGTAGTGCCGCGTCGATGGATTTCCGCCAATCCCGGGCTGGACAATCTGAGGATTGAACAGGCGGTGCCGCCCCAACCGGGCAAGGGTGAACTCGGAGTTGAAGTGCGCGCGGCGGCGCTGAATTTCTCGGATCTGCTGATGGTAGACGACAAGTACCAGGTTCGTCCGCCGCGCCCGTTTACGCCGGGTCAGGAGATTGCAGGGGTGGTCACGTCCGCGGGCGAGGGGACACGGCACGCCGTGGGTGACCGTGTGGCCGGCAAGGTCTTGTGGGGCGGTTTTGCGTCCCACGCGGTGTTGCGGGACGATATGGCGATTCGTATCGACGAAACGTCGACTTTTGCCGAAGCGGCGGCTCTGCCTGTTGTATATACCACCGCCTATGTGGCGTTGACCGAATGCACGTCCGTGAAAAAGGGCGAGGTCGTTCTGGTGCACGCGGCGGCTGGCGGCGTTGGCGTTGCGTCTATCCAGATCGCTGTCGACCGCGGCGCGCATGTGATAGCCGCCGCCGGCAGCGAGACGAAGCGAAAGGCCGCGCTCGACAACGGCGCCAGATGGGCGATCGACCCGAACGTCACTGACTGGTCCGAAAAAGTCATGGAACTTACCGGCGGTCGTGGCGCCGATATCGTTGTTGACCCGGTGGGAGGGAAGGTCACACTTGAGAGCTTGCGTGCCCTCGCGATCGACGGCCGGCTGCTGATTGTCGGATTTGCGGCGGGCGAGATCCCGAAAATCCCGGCAAACCGGCTCCTTCTCAAACGGGCAGCGGCCATCGGTGTCTACTGGAATCACGACACGGATGCGCAGATGTTGGCCAATGTGAACGAACGCATGAGCAGCGATCTCGCTTCCGGCGCCATCCGGCCGGTTGTCGACCTTCGGCCGGGACTGGAAGCGCTGCCGCAGGCGCTGGCTGATCTCGCCGCGCGCAAAACGATGGGCAAGGTCATCATTGAGATTGGAGATGAGGCCTGATGGTTGCCGCTGGTAAAAGTAATCTGCTCGAAGGCATCAGGATACTCGACCTGACCAGAGTGATGTCCGGGCCGTACTGCACTGCGATGCTTGCCGATCTTGGTGCAGAAGTCATCAAGATCGAAATGCCGGGCTTCGGCGAGGAAGGCCGGCACTTCGCGCCCTTCAAGAGCGATCTGAGCACATATTTCATGTTGCTCAACCGGGGCAAGAAGAGCGTCGCACTCAATCTCAAGGAAGCGGAGGCGATAGAAATCGCGCGCGATATTGCAGCGAAGAGCGATGTCGTCGTCGAGAATTTCCGCCCTGGTGTGGCTGCAAGGCTGGGGCTTGACCACAAGACCTTGCGGACGGGAAACGAACGGCTGATCTACGCCTCGATCTCCGGTTTCGGGCAGGAAGGTCCGATGTCCGACTGGCCTGCCTTTGATCTGGTCATACAGGCGATGAGCGGCCTGATGAGCATCACCGGCGAGCGCGACGGTCGCGCTATGGCCGTCGGCGAAAGCATGGCCGACGTTGCAACCGGCATGTTCGCTTCATGGGGCATACTCGCGGCCCTGTTCGACCGCGAGCGAACGGGCCAGGGCCGTTACCTCGAAGTCGCCATGCTCGATTCCGTGTTTTCCATGCTGCTGACGGGCCTCAGCCGCCAGCTCTTCACCGGCGCAAACGCGCGCCGCGTCGGCAACCGGCATCCCGAGACATATCCTGTCGACAGCTTCTCGACCGCCGACGGCGACTTCGTGCTTGTCGGCTTTTCCGATAAGGCTTTTCGCTCGATCGTGGCCGCGATCGGCAGGCCGGAACTCGCTGACGACCCGCGCTTTGCGAACAATGTTGCGCGCAACGAGAATGAAGCGGACCTTCGCAAGATCATATCCGATTGGGCAAGGCCATTGAGCCGTGACGAGGCTGTCGCCACGCTTCAGAGGGCAGGTGTTCCATGCGGCCCCGTCTGGTCGCTCGGCGATGTCGTGGAAAGCTCGCATGCGCAGGCACGAAAACTCGTCTCCAAGGGCACGAACACCGTATTGGGCGACATCCCGCTGGTGCGGCAGCCTGTTCGGTTCGAAGCCTCACCCGAGCCGGAATCCGCACGTGCGCCCCTGATAGGCGAGGATACAGACACGGTGCTGGCCGACCTGCTCGGCCTGACTGCCAGCCGCATCAAAGAACTGCGTGAGAGGAAAGTGATTTCATGACCCGCATTGAGAACATCCGCGTCGTAAGGAGCCCGACCGGTCCGGAGCTCAACGCCCGCTATTGGGCTACCGAAGCGCCGATGCGGCTTCTGATGAACAACCTGGACCCTGACGTTGCCGAGCGGCCGGGCGAACTGGTCGTTTATGGCGGAATCGGCAGGGCTGCACGCAACTGGGCTGCATATGAGAGCATCGTCGACGTATTGAAGCGGTTGGGCGACGACCAGACGCTGCTGGTCCAGTCGGGCAAGCCAGTGGGTGTGTTTCCGACCCACAAGGGCGCACCACGCGTCATCATCGCGAACGGCAACCTCGTTCCGAAATGGGCGAACTGGGAGCATTTCAACGAGCTGGATCGCAAGGGCCTCACCATGTACGGCCAGATGACGGCCGGCTCATGGCTCTATATCGGTTCGCAGGGCATCGTTCAGGGCACCTACGAAACCTTCGGTGAGATTGGACGCCGGCATTTCGGGGGTTCGCTGTCCGGGCGCTGGTTCCTGACCGCGGGTCTGGGCGGAATGGGCGGTGCCCAGCCGCTGGCCGCCACAATGGCCGGCGCTTCGATCATCGCGGTCGAATGTCAGCCGTCGCGGATCGAATTCCGCCAGCGTACCGGCTATCTGCAAAAGTCCGCTGCCACGCTCGACGAAGCACTCGAGATGATTGCTGCGGCAAAAGCCAAAGGCGAGCCGGTTTCCGTTGGCTTGCTGGGCAACGCCGCCGACGTCTTTGCTGAAGTCGCCGAGCGCGGCATCGTTCCGGATGTCGTGACCGACCAGACTTCCGCGCATGATCCTGTCTATGGGTACCTGCCTTCGGGCTGGACAGTCGAGGAGTGGGAGCGCCGCCGCGAGCGGGAACCCGCCGCGGTTTCGGACGCGGCCAAGGAGGGAATGGCCAAGCAGGTGCGGGCAATACTGAAAATGCGCGACATGGGTTCGATCGCGCTCGATTACGGCAACAACATCCGCGCCATGGCCAAGGAGAAGAATGTCGAGGACGCATTCTCCTATCCGGGATTTGTGGAGGCCTATGTTCGTCCGCTTTTTTGCCGTGGCAAGGGGCCGTTCCGCTGGGTGGCCCTGTCAGGCGATCCCGAGGACATCTACAAAACCGACGCGAAAATCCGCGAATTGCTGCCGGAGGACGCGCTTCTCCACAACTGGATCGACAAGGCGCAGACCAACATCAAGTTCCAGGGTCTTCCCGCGCGCATCTGCTGGATCGGCCTCGGTGACAGGCACCGGGTCGGGCTTGCCTTCAACGAAATGGTCGCGCGCGGTGAGCTGAAGGCGCCGCTGGTCATCGGCCGTGACCACATGGATTCCGGCTCGGTCGCCAGTCCGAACCGGGAAACTGAGGGCATGCTCGACGGTTCGGATGCCATATCCGACTGGCCGATCCTCAATGCCCTGCTGAATTCCGCCTGCGGTGCCGACTGGGTTTCGTTCCATCATGGCGGAGGGGTCGGAATGGGCTATTCGCAGCACTCGGGCATCGCGCTCGTGGCCGACGGTACACCCGAAGCGGCTGCCAGGATCGGTCGTGTGCTCTGGAACGACCCGGCGACCGGTGTCATGCGCCACGCCGATGCCGGTTATGAGATCGCGATCGAATGCGCGCGCGAAAACGGCCTCTGGCTTCCGATGCAAGCTTGAGGCGCAGCCGTGCCTGGCAACAAGGCAGGATCAGCCTCGCACTCCAGGCCATACGCCGGCGAATTCAGGTCTTCGCAGCGACAAGCGTCTCGAATTTGTTCGGGACGCCGTCCATCTCATCGGCTTTAGGAAGCGGATCTTTGCGTGTGTTGATGACCGGCCACCTGGCTGAGAGGTCGCGGTTGATCGCCACCCATTCCTCTAGCCCGGCTTCCGTGTCCGGCTTTATGGCGTCAGCCGGGCACTCGGGTTCGCAGACGCCGCAATCAATGCACTCGTCCGGATTTATGACGAGCATCAATTCACCTTCGTAGAAACAGTCTACAGGGCAGACTTCCACGCAATCCGTGTACTTGCAGGCAACGCAATTGTCGGTAACGACATAGGTCATGCGAGCACTCCATGACTCGGCGATTGCCGGCGGCTGTCGAACGAGGCCGGCTTCCAGAGTTCGTTGATAGGGCAGGCACCTGCGGTTGCCGATGCCGCCGGTTGGCGGCTATTCGGCCACGGTTAGAATGTCCTCGAGAGGCCGCTTCAGCTTGGCGACGGCCGGAACCTTGGCATTGTCGGCCGGGTGCCCGACAGCCACGATCATGATCGGCTTTTCGGAGTCGGGCCGCGAGAGCATCTGGTTCAGAAACTTCATCGGGTTCGGTGTGTGGGTAAGTGACACAAGCCCGGCCTGATGAAGCGCCGCCAGCAGGAACCCGCAGGCTATACCCGTGCTCTCTGGCACGTAGTAGTTCTTGTATTTGGTGCCGTCCTCGAACTGCCCCCAGCGCTGCGCGAAGATCACGATCAGCCAGGGCGCCTCTTCCAGATGGGGTTTGTGATCGTTGGTGCCTATCGGCTCAAGCGCTTTCAGCCATTCGTCGCCCGCACCGCCCTCGTAAAATCGCCGCTCTTCTTCCTCGGCCGCCTCGCGGATGCGCTTTTTGAAGGCCGGATCGGAGATCGCCACGAAATGCCATGGCTGATGGTTGGCGCCGGACGGTGCGGTGCCGGCGGTTCGAACACAGTCTTCTATGATTTCGCGCGAAACGGGGCGGTCCGAATAGTCGCGCACGGTATGGCGCCGCCGCATATTTTCATAAAACGCTTTGGCTGCCGCGCGCATTTCGTCGTCCGACATGTTCGCACGGTCGGGAAGATCGACGGGTTCGTACTTAACATTCTCGCGGGCGAACATTCTGCTTGTCTCCTCAGTCTTTCTGGCGGCGTTTCGTGGCCTGGCCGAGCGTGCGCGGCGCGGAGAAGTCGGCTTCAGCTTGCAACTCGCCGGAAGGATTGGGCGCGCCAGACGTGAACGCGGCGTCCCACCCTCCAAGTTTCTCCGCACGGTCTTCCCAGTCCTGGAGTTTCTCGCGGTCGCGGTACATTGCGAACGGTCGCAAGGTGCTCTCGAAAAAGTCCACCTGCTCGTGCGTGCGAAACTGGACCGGATTGTAGCCGTTCCAGTGCAGGCACTGCGACAGCGGCCGGCGATAGCGCCGGTCCTGCGTCGCCGCCGGTACCCCGATGGGGATGGTTCCGTAAGCTCTCATCCAGTCAGGATAGCCCAGAAGGTCAGAGAGTTCCTTGTTCGTGATATCCTCTCCGCCGCCGGACAGCCATGCCGAAGTCAGCCCTTCGGCGGCTACACCCAACTGGATGTTCTGGATGGCAGCCCCGAGCGAGCACAGAAAGATCGCCTCGTTGTTGTCGCGGTATTCTGCTTCCCAGCCATCTGTGGTTGGCTGCGGAAAACAGACCTTCCAACGCGGGTCGCCCAGCACGATCACGATCGCGACCGTATTGGTCAGGTATGTCTTCTTGACTGCGGGGAAGCCTTTGGCGTGATCCACCAGCCTTTGTGCCTGCCGCAGGAACACTTCGGTGACCTGATCACGCAATTCGGGCGCATCGACAACGATGAATTCGAAACACTGGACATTGGCGCCCGAAGGCGCCCAGCGCCCGCAGTCCACGATGCGTTCGAGAACCTGTCGATCAACCGCTTTCCCCGGCTCGAATTTGCGTACGCTCCGGCGTTTGCGGATCACCTCCTGGAATGAAAATTCTACCATCAGCTCCTCCATTTCCGGCCAGTGTTAGGTAACCGTTCGGATTTCCGCATTCCTCATCAATGAGGATGGTGAGTTGAACGCGGTCGCCGCTAGTTGTCGACAAACAAACGGCTTTGGGAGGAAGAAGATGAGCCAGCCGATCGCGGAAAAAAAGCACCCGGCAAATCCGCCGGACGGCTTTCTCGCTCCACGTGTTCTCACGGTACGGCACTACACCGACCGCCTCTTTGCCTTCACGACGGAACGACAGGCTTCGTTCCGTTTCCGCTCTGGGGAATTCGTGATGATCGGCCTCGAGGTAAACGGCAAGCCGCTGCTTCGCGCCTATTCGATCGCATCGGCCAACTGGGAGGAGCAGCTGGAATTCTATTCGATCAAGGTGCCGGACGGGCCGCTGACGTCCCGGCTTCAGGAGATTGGGCCGGGCGACCACATACTGATGCGCCCCAAGCCGGTCGGAACGCTCGTTTTCGACGCGTTGCTGCCCGGTAGCCGGCTTTTCCTGTTTTCGACCGGAACCGGCATTGCACCATTTGCGAGCATCATCCGCGACCCGGAGGTTTATGAAAAATTCGACCAGGTCTTTCTGTTTCACACCTGCAGAGAAGTGGCCGAGCTGCAATACGGGATCGACCTGGTTCGGTCGGTCAAGGATCACGAATTTCTCGCAGAACTATGCCGTGACAAGCTTCACCATATTCCTGCCGCGACCCGGGAGCCATTCGAGAACAGCGGCCGTATAGACACCTGGATTGAAGATGGGCGGCTGGCACGCGCGGCCGGAGGAGAGCTTTCGCCCGAGACGGACAGGGTGATGATATGCGGTTCCATGGCAATGCTGCAGACGCTGAAAGCGCAGTGCGAGAACAGGGGATTTCTGGAAGGCTCGAATGCAGACCCTGGTCAGTTTGTCATCGAAAGGGCATTCGTGGGCTAGCATGAGACGCCGGTCTGGTGAAATCTAGCCGGATGTTGCTCGAACGGCGGCTTTCAGGCGCATTGCCAGGCGCCAATCTGGACAGTGGGGTAGTCTCCGCCCTGATGACGGCGGTCGGCCAGCCTCAATTCGTTGATGCCCTGATGAAGTTCGGGCAGGCGACCGCGTCGGCCGATCTCGTCTCGGTGTTCTGCATGGGCGACAGGGATACGCCGCTCCTTGTCGGAACTGCGTCGGTTGCCGGCAAACGCCGTGCCGAGATTGCAGCAAAGAACTACAGCAGGCACGCTGCTGACGATCGCAATTCTGCCCTGTTGACCAGCCGGGACTGGAGCGGAGATGTACTCACGGTGCAGACCGCACAGAGCATCTCCTCATTCACTTACAGACGCGATTGCTACGAGCAGGCTGGTATCGGGTCGCGGATATCGTTAATCAGGCGGCGTCGCGACTACGGCCTGGCGATTAGCCTCTATCGAGCGCTTGAAAACGAGGCGTTCGCGGAGAGCGAACATGGTAGATTGATCGCAGTGCTCGGCGTCATGCTGGCGGCAGCGGAACGCCACGTGGCCTTCACCCTTAAAGGCACCGTGTGGCGAGGCAACGACATCCAGGTCCGGCTGGCGCTGAATTATCCGGCATTGACTGACCGCGAGCGGGAGGTGGCCGCGATGGCGATCAAGGGGCGTACCGCCTCCGAGATCGCTGAAATCCTGGGTATCGCGGAAACGACGGTTATCACCCACCGCAAGAATGCCTATCGAAGGATGAATGTCTCGAACCTTCGTGAGTTCATGGCACGCTACAAGGCATGATGTGATTTGCGCGCAGCGGTGTCCTGGACAGCGATACCGCGCAGCCACACCCCTTGGAGATCGAGCATCTCGCTGAGGTGAAGAAAGTCGGCTGGCGAACCGGGCTTCAGATTGCCGGCCTTGCTTGATCCGCGCATGCAGGCCGCTGGATAACTGGTTGCCATGCGCAGTGCCTCATCGATGCCCAGGCCCACGGTCTCGACCATGAAACTGACCGCCGTACGCATGTCCAGATCCGCGCCGGCCAGCGTGCCGTCCTCCTGCGTAAGGCGTCCGTCTCGACGGAAAATCTTCTGCGAAGCGAGTGTAAACGAGGTGAGCTCCGAACCGGTCACCGACATTGCGTCGCTGACGAGGAAGAGGTGACCTGGTCCGCGTTTGGAAGCCAGCGCAATGCGTATCGCGATCGGGTCGACATGATAGCCGTCGGCGATCAGACCGGCACTGAGCGTGCCGCTTTCGAGCGTCGCTCCCACCAGCCCTGGTTCGCGGTGGGAAAGGGGGCTCATCGCATTGAAGAGATGCGTTACGCAGCTAGCGCCTGCTTCGGCTGCTTCCAGGGCCCTGGCGGCGCTGCAGTCGGAATGACCAAGGCTGACAACCACTCCGGCATTTGCCAACTCACTTATCTGCGCAGTCGAAACCACTTCCGGTGCCAGCGTGACCATCAGGTGAGGCAGCTGAGCCGCGGCTTCGATGAGTAGCTTCATGTCATCCGGCGACATTTCCCGCATCAGCGCCGCATAGTGCGCGCCCTTGCGTGTGATCGAGAGATGGGGTCCCTCTAGATGCAATCCGAGAAAGCCGGGGACCCCGGCGCGATGTGCAGCAATTGCCGCATCGATTGCTGCCCGCACCTTGTCAGGGCCGTCGGTGATGAGCGTCGGCAGGATAGATGTCGTACCGAGCCGGATGTGGGCAGCGCAAATCGCACGGACCGTGTCCACCGAAGGGTCGTCGTTCAGCAGATAGCCGCCCCCGCCATTGACCTGCAGGTCGACGAATCCGGGCACGACCAAGCCGGTGTCGAACCTGGAGCCAGCAGTTGGTGCTTTCGCCTGGTTGGCGGGAACGATATCGGCAACAAGGCCGTCATCGATCACAAGAGTCGCATTTTCATGCATCGTCTCGCCGTCGAACAGACGCCTGGCGGTGATGTTCGCCGTGCCGCTCATGCCGTCTGCGTCACTTTCTTCAGATTTGGCGGCGTATCGGGGTTGCGCCCCCTTGCACGGGCCAGCGCCTCGACGAATGCGTAGAAGCTCACCAGCGTTGGAATTGGATCGGTCAGCGGGTGGCCGGTCGCAACGGTATCCAGCTGCGCAGCCCCCTCTGCGCCGTCGGCCGTAACGAATACGTCCGCTCTGTTGGCAGCCAGTGAATCGGCCGCGCTCAAGGTCGAGTTGAGCGAAGCGTCACGCCCTGCAACCGCAAGCACCGGGAAACCCGCCTGAACGATCGAGACTGGGCCATGCATCACCTCCGCTGCGCTGTAGGCTTCAGCCTGAATCTGACAGGTTTCCTTGAATTTGAGTGCAACTTCATTCGCGATCGCAAACGATGGGCCGCGGCCCAGCACATAGAGCGAGTCGGCAACCTTCAGGCGCTCCAGCAACGGACTCCAGTCGCATGCCAATGCCCGCCCGCATTGTTCGGGCAGTCTGGCAAGCGCCTCGAGCAGTTCCTTATCGGCACGCCAGTAGCCGAGCAGGAGCAGGCCTGCGACCAACGAGTTTATGAAGGTTTTGGTTGCAGCAACGCTCCTCTCCGGCCCGGCGGAGATGTCGAACGTATGATCCGAAACGGCTGCAAGCGGTGAGTGCGCGGTATTGGTGATGGACACGACGACCGCGCCGCCTTCCCGTGCTGCGCGCGTTGCCTCTACAATGTCGGGGCTCATGCCCGATTGGGAAATCGAAATGCTTGCGCACTCGCTGAGCCGCAGGCGCGAGCCGTAGATCGAAGCGACCGACGGACCGAGCGAGGCCACCGGTATGCCGGCCGCGATTTCGAACGCATATTTGAGATACGTGGCGCAGTGATCGGACGACCCACGTGCGATTGTGGCGATCAGCTTTGGCCGAGTGCGTCGAATCTCGATCGCGGCGGGCTCGATCATCGCAGGCGCGGCGTCTATCAGCCGGCCGATTGCATCAGGGATCTCGCCAATCTCCTGCCGCATCAAGGTAGCGTTCGGCGCGTCGGTCAATGCGTCCCTCCGGGTATCTGCATTTCGGCAACGAATTCATAGGCGTCGCCGCGATATTTGGATTGGGTAAACTCCACGACCTGCCCGCTGGCCAGATAGGATACCCGTTCGATGCTCAGGCCGGCGGCATCTTCCTCAACTCCGAGAAGCGCGGCGTCAGCGGGGTCCAGGCTGACGGCCCGAATGCGTTGGATTGCGCGAACCGGCTTGCAACCCCTGCTGTCCAGATGCGCATAAAGCGAACTCTCCACGTTTTCCGGATCTGGAAGGTGATCTGTGGACAATGACGCACGCTCGATCGCCAGCGGCACATCGTCCGCAAGTCGAAGCCTCGATATGCGTGCTACCTGCCCATGGGGCTTGAGGCCCAGAACGACGGTTTCGTTGATCGAAGGCGCAAACAAGCCGCGTTCAAGCCACTGCGAACGCACCTGTTTGCCGCGCAGCGCCATGTCCTCGCTGAATGAAGTGAGCCGCGATAGAGATTGTTCGACCCGGTTGACCGTAGACGCAACCGACGTGCCGGAGCCCTGGCGCTGAACAACCAGACCGCTGCGGGCAAGATCCTGCACCGCCTTGCGGACGGTGATCCGTGAAATGCCGCTGAGCTCGGCGAGTTCGCGCTCGGAAGGAAGAGCCTGCCCGGGCTTCAGCGCGCCGTCCCGGATAGCCTTCTCGATATGGCCGCGCAACTGCATGTAGAGCGGGCCGCCGCCTTTGCGGTTCCAGCTTTTCTGGCCAAGCATCTGCTCCAGATCATCCGTCATTCGCAGCGCTCCTGCCGAGGAAGTGCTGGCGGGCCAGCGCCACGGCGCCATCGACGGCAGTGCCCTTGGGGTCGGCCAGTATTTCGGCAAACCGTTCCGACAGGAAACCCCGATAGCGCCTGCCCAGCCCGCCAAGAAGGCAAAGCCGTTCGGTATTGTCGTCAACGATCGCACCCAGCGCTTCTTCTACGTCCTGAACCGCCACGGCAATGATGCGTTGGGCGGTTGGGTCTTTGCGCTCGGCGAAATCCAGTACAAGCGGAGCAAACCGGCCGAAATCGCCGGGGCTCGCTGAATGCGCATATTCGACAATCGTCTGCGGATTGTTGCGGAAGTCGTTCAGGACATGGGCGGTGATCGGTGTCGTTGCGCGCACATGGTCATGGGCAAGGAGCGCTTCTTCGAGGAGCTGCCGGCCGAGCCGCGCTCCGCTACCCAGGTCGCCGACGACAAATCCCCATCCGCCTGCGGTCCTGATCGTGCTACCGGACTTGGCGATGAACGCGGAACCCGTTCCGATGATCGCAACCACGCCATCCGCATCGCCGACCGCGCCCTGCAGGGCAATCCGCGCATCGGTTTCTACTATGCTCTTTTCGAACGGCAGCGCCTGTTCGAAGTCGGCACCGCGGCTCCCGACATTTGCGCCCGCTACACCCACAAATGCTTGGCCCTTCGAGACGAGTGCCTCGGAAAGTCCGGCAGCCGAAAGTGCCAGCCGGCAAGCCATGGTGACGTTGTCCAGAGCACCGGAAAAATTGGTCATCACATTTGCCGCGCCGGATTCAGCCTCGCCCAGAAACGCGCCTTGCTCGGACAATGCGATTGCCCGGCAGCCGGTGCCGCCGCCATCGATGCCAAAAATCGGAGCTGTGACATGTGTCATGCCAATATAATACCAATTTAGAACCATTTACCAAGCGTTTTTTCCGCCGCATGGGTCGGCCATGTAAATCACTGAAACGCTTACGTAATGAGGAACGCAGTGAATTGACGGCGTCCAATTGGTTAAAATCCTCTGGACAAGTGGTACTAAAATGGTATTAATGGAGGCGCAGGAGGATTTGTCGCGAATGACAATAACGGAAGGCGTCGAAAGCAGGTCGCTTGGCCTTGATCTTCAGCAGCCGGAGAGCATTCTCGCGCTGCTGCTTGATGGTCAGTTACGCGCGCTCAATTCCGTCTCCTCCGCCTTGCCTCAGATCGTTGAAGCCGCGGCACGGCTGGCTGCTTGTGTGCGCGGTGGAGGTACGGTTGCCTATGCCGCTGCCGGCAGTTCGGCGCTGATGGCGATGGCCGATGGCCTGGAGCTGCCTGGCACATTTGGTATTCCTGGCGCCAAGGTGAAGTGCCTTATCGCCGGCGGCGCAGCCAGCCTCAGCGACCTTGTCGGTTCGACCGAAGACGATGCAGACCAGGGTGCGCGCGATATTGGGGAGGTCGGGCTGGCTCGGGGTGATTGCCTGATCGGCGTCTCCGCCAGCGGCACGACCCCATATACTCTGGCTGCATTGCGGGCGGCGGCGAACGCCGGCGCTTTCACGATCGGGGTTGCCAACAATGCAGGTGCTGCGCTTCTGGAAGAAGCCGATGCCGCTATTCTTCTGCCTACGCCACCCGAGATCATCAGCGGCTCGACGCGCATGGGCGCTGCCACTGCGCAGAAGGCTGCGCTCAATCTCATGTCAACGCTTATGGCTGTCGAATTGGGTCATGTTCACGACGGCCACATGGTCAATCTTCGCGCTGACAACGCCAAGCTGAACAAGCGGGCCAGCCGTATCGTCTCCGACATTGGCGGTTGCGACGAGGTCACGTCGCAGCGGCTCCTGGCACGCACGCAGGGTTCGGTAAAGCACGCAATCCTTCTGGCGGCCGGGGTGTCTGATGCCCGGTCCGCAGATGACCTGCTCCGCCGGCACCAGGGCAAGCTGAGAAATGCCCTGGCCGCAGTGGAGAGGGGATAATCCGCAATTTCGCACCCGCAAGGGGCACACAAAGGGAGAGAGAAATGAAGTTCAGAACTTTCGCATTGGCCTTGCTGGGCACCTCGGTGCTGGCGGGCAATCAGGCCATCGCCCAGGACGTTACGCTGACAATCGAAAGTTGGCGTAACGACGATCTCGGCATCTGGCAGGATACCCTCATTCCTGCTTTCGAAGCCGCCAATCCGGGCATCAAGGTCAATTTCACCCCGTCGGCGCCTGCCGAATACAACGCCGTGCTGAATTCGAAACTCGAAGCAGGGTCGGCGGGCGACCTCATCACCTGCCGTCCGTTCGACGCCTCGCTGGCGCTCTACGATTCCGGTCACCTGGCGGATCTCTCCGATCTTGGTGCGATGGCAAATTTCTCCGATGTCGCGAAGTCGGCCTGGCAGACCGACGACGGGTCGGCAACGTTCTGCGTGCCAATGGCGTCGGTCATTCATGGCTTCATTTACAACAAGGACGCCTTCGCCGAGGTCGGTGTCGAAGTGCCGGCAACGGTCGATGAGTTTTTCGCTGTCCTCGACAAGATCAAGGAAGACGGTACCTACATTCCGATGGCCATGGGCACCAACGACCAGTGGGAAGCTGCAACCATGGGCTACAACAATGTCGGGCCGAACTACTGGCGCGGCGAAGAAGGTCGTTTGGCGCTCATCAAGGGCGAGCAGAAGCTGACCGACGAACAGTGGGTTGCGCCTTACCGTCAGCTCGCAAAGTGGGCCGACTATCTGGGCGATGGCTACGAGGCTCAGACCTATCCCGACAGCCAGAACATGTTCACGCTCGGACGGGCGGCTATCTACCCGGCCGGTTCGTGGGAGATTTCCGGCTTCAACGCACAGGCCGACTTCGAGATGGGCGCATTTGCGCCGCCGGTTCAGAACGCCGGCGACGAGTGCTACATCTCCGACCATACCGACATCGCAATCGGAATGAACGCGAAAAGCCCGAATGCAGACGCGGCCCGCACCTTCCTCGAGTGGGTCGGATCGGCTGAATTCGCATCCCTCTACGCCAATTCTCTGCCGGGGTTCTTCTCGCTCAATTCGTCTCCGGTCGAAATGGAAGATCCGCTTGCGCAGGAATTCGTCTCCTGGCGTGACAAGTGCAACTCGACGATCCGCTCGACCTATCAGATCCTGTCGCGCGGTACGCCGAATCTGGAAAACGAGACGTGGAACGCCTCCGCCAACGTGATCCGCGGCACGGAATCGCCTGAAGATGCCGGCAAGCGGCTGCAGGAAGGCCTGGCCTCCTGGTACGCACCGCAGCAATAGGCTTACACTAGTGGCACGGGCCGCGTCTTTGCGGCCCGTGTTGGATACCAAGGGGGCTCGGATCATGGACGGGGAAACGCACAAGCGCGCAAGGCGCTGGCACATTGCTGTTTTCCTGGCGCCCGCGGTGCTGGTTTACACCGCAATCATGATCCTGCCGCTCTTCGGAACACTGCAGCTTGCCCTGTTCAGGGAAATCGACAACGCGCAGGTTTTCGTTGGCTTGGCCAACTTCAAAACCCTGTTCGGCGACCCGCGCTGGTCGGACAGTTTCTGGAACGCGCTCTGGAATAACACCTGGTTCTTTATCGTCCACATGCTGGTGCAGAACCCGGTCGGCATTCTTCTGGCCGCTCTGCTGAGCAGCCCGAAGCTTCGTATGGCCGCTTATTACCGGACCGCGATATTCATCCCGACCATCCTGTCCTTCGTCATTGTCGGCTTCGCCTGGAAGCTGATCCTGAGCCCGCTTTGGGGCGTTGCGCCCACGCTGCTTGATGCAGTCGGTCTCAAGAGCCTGTTTGCGCCATGGCTCGGCAAGGAAGAATATGCGCTTACCACGCTCAGCCTGATATCGGTGTGGCAATTCGTCGGCATACCGATGATGCTGATCTACGCCGCGCTGCTCTCCATTCCTGACGAGATCATCGAGGCCGCCGAATGCGACGGCATTACCGGCATGTCGCAGTTCTGGCGCATCAAGCTGCCGCTCATCCTGCCTTCGATCGGGATTATCTCGGTGCTTACATTCGTGGGCAATTTCAACGCCTTCGATCTGATCTACACCGCGCAGGGTGCCCTTGCCGGGCCCAATTTCTCCACCGATGTGCTCGGTACCTTCCTCTACCGCACATTCTTCGGCTTCCAGTTGCAGCTTGGCGACCCGAATATGGGCTCTACGATTGCGACGGCGATGTTCATCATCATCCTGTGCGGGGTGTGCATCTATCTCTTCGGCATCCAGACGCGGCTGCGCCGCTACCAGTTCTAGGGGCCGCCGCGATGAGCACCGCACGCCACTCGACAGGCCGTTCGATCGCCGCCCACGCGATCCTGATCACCTACACCGTGATCGCACTGTTTCCGGTGTTTGTGATCGTCATCAATTCGTTCAAGGCCCGCAAGGCGATTTTCCGTTCGCCGCTTGAACTGCCCAATTCCGAGACCTTCAGTCTGGTCGGTTACGAAACCGCGCTGAAACAGGGCGACTTCCTGCTCTATTTCCAGAACAGCCTAATTGTGACGGTCGTCTCGCTCACGCTGGTGCTCCTGTTCGGAGCGATGGCCGCGTTCGCTCTGTCTGAATACCGTTTCCGGGGCAACTCGCTGATGGGGCTCTACCTCGCGCTCGGAATCATGATCCCGATCCGGCTGGGCACCGTGGCGATTCTGCAGTTGATGGTGGCGACCGGCCTGGTGAACACGCTGACGGCGCTCATCCTGGTCTATACCGCGCAGGGGCTTCCGCTCGCGATCTTCATTCTATCGGAGTTCATGCGCAACATTTCCGATGACCTGAAGAACGCCGGCCGGATAGACGGCCTCAGCGAATATCGCATCTTCGCGCGGCTCGTCCTGCCACTGGTTCGGCCGGCCATGGCTACCGTGGCTGTCTTCACCATGATCCCGATCTGGAACGATCTCTGGTTCCCGCTGATCCTGGCGCCAGCAGAACAGACGAAAACGATCACACTGGGATCGCAGGTCTTCATCGGCCAGTTCGTAACCAACTGGAATGCCGTGCTTGCAGCGCTTTCGCTGGCGATCCTGCCAGTGCTGGTGCTGTACCTGATCTTCTCGCGCCAGTTGATCCGCGGCATCACGGCAGGAGCAGTCAAATGAGTTCGAGCGGCAAGTTGAGAGTGGTGGTCGCGGGCCTGGGCAATATGGGTCTCAGCCATGCTCTGGCGCATCACAAACACGGCGAAGCCGAGATTGTCGGGCTGGTCAACCGGTCGCCCGTCGAGCTGCCGGACGAGCTAACTGGCTACCCGCTATACGCCGACTATGCCGAGGCGCTGCATGCGGGGAAGCCCGACATTGTGGTTGTCGCAACCTACTCCGACAGCCATGCCGACTATGCATGCATGGCACTTGAAGCGGGGGCGCATGTTTTCGTCGAAAAGCCGCTCTCGACCACCGTCGAGGATGCGCGCCGCGTCGTGAACTGCGCCAAAGCCAACCGGCGCAAGCTGGTGATCGGCTACATTCTGCGCCACCACCCCTCCTGGCAGCGCCTTGTCACGGAAGCGCGTGCTCTCGGTGGTCCGTATGTCTTCCGCATGAACCTCAACCAGCAGTCGACCGGCGCAACCTGGGAGACACACAAATCACTGATGAAGACGACGCCGCCGATTGTCGATTGCGGCGTTCATTATGTCGATGTCATGTGCCAGATCACAGACGCCAAGCCGGTGCGTGTGCATGGCATGGGTCTGCGCCTGTCGGACGAGATAGACCCCGGCATGTACAATTACGGTCAGTTCCAGGTCATTTTCGAGGACGGCTCCGCCGGCTGGTATGAGGCCGGCTGGGGTCCGATGATGTCGGAAGTTGCGTATTTCGTGAAAGATGTGATTTCGCCCAACGGCGCCGTTTCGATCCTGTCGGGCATGCATCCCGATTCCGACAGCGTGGAAGGCCACACCAAGGTCGGAGCGCTGCGCATTCACAGCGCCGGCGGCCAGGACCGGGACGTCGATTTTCCGGGCGAGCCTGGCCATCAGGAGCTCTGTGACGCCGAACAGGCCTATCTCATCGACGCTATCCGCAATGATGTCGACTTGACCCGGCATATGGAAGACGCGGTCGCGTCGCTGCATATCTGCCTCGCCGCCGACGAGAGCATACGCACCGGCAAGGTCATCGAACTCAAGAGTCAGGGTTAAGATAGTGGGTACGCTGAGCCTCAGGAACGTCCGCAAATCATTCGGCAAGGTCGACGTCATCAAGGGCGTCGATCTGGATGTCAAAGACGGCGAGTTCATTATCTTCGTCGGCCCGTCCGGCTGCGGAAAATCGACCTTGCTACGTATGATCGCCGGGCTTGAGGATACGTCGTCCGGCACCATCGAGATCGACGGCGCGGTGGTCAATGCCAGGCCGCCGAACGAGCGCGGCATTGCCATGGTGTTTCAGACCTATGCGCTTTACCCGCACCTGACAGTGCGCGGAAACATGAGCCTCGGCCTCAAGCAGGCAGGTCATCCGAAATCGGTCATTGAGGAGCGCGTGGCGGTCGCAGCGCGCATGCTGTCCCTGGGTGAATATCTGGAACGGCGGCCGGCTGAGCTTTCGGGCGGTCAGCGCCAGCGCGTTGCCATCGGGCGTGCAGTCGTGCGCCAGCCGAAGCTCTTCCTGTTCGACGAGCCGCTCTCCAATCTCGATGCCGCGCTGCGCGTCAATACGCGGCTCGAGATCGCCGCGCTGCACAGGCAGTTGGGTTCAACGATGGTCTATGTGACGCACGATCAGGTTGAAGCGATGACACTTGCCGACCGCATCGTGGTCCTTAATGCAGGCGTCATCGAGCAGGTCGGTTCGCCGATGGAGCTCTACAACGATCCGGCCAACAAATTTGTCGCCGGGTTTATCGGCTCGCCGCAGATGAACTTTGTCGACGCCGGGCTGGTCGGCATAAAGGATGCGGCGACCGCCGGCCTGCGGCCCGAACACATCACCCTTGCATCTTCGGGCGGCCGGCTTGGCGGAGAGATCTCGCACGTCGAGCATCTTGGCGGCGAGACCAATATCTACGTCAATTGCGACGGTGCGGGGCTGGTCGGCGTCCGCATGTTCGGCGAGCACGCATTCGAGGTCGGATCCAGGCATGAGCTGGTCATCGACGAGGCTCGTATCTTCCGATTCGATTCGGCTGGAAAACGAATTCGCTCTTGACCCCCAGCGCCCTGCCGCTGGCCGGAATGCGACATGGCCGGAGGGGCTGTATCAACCCCTTGGCCAGCCCTTTCTAATGTGGTTTTCCCCAGGCAACTCGCTGTTTTTTGCCCTGTTCCCGTGAATTTCGGCGCCGAGTTCGCTACAAGGTCGGAAAAGGAACGCTATTCCGTCGCGAACAGGCCACGTTGCCTATCGCACTTGCGCCACCGTTTAGGCGCGTTGCGGCGCAGCCAATTCCGGCTCGCCGCATGATGCAAATGCGGCCCGGTGATCGGACACGAATTCGATTTTCGTCGTCCGCACAAGCGGTTCCAACTGTTCAGCAATTTTGCTGTTTAGGTGCTGCCGGGCCCCGACCAAGGAGGGAAGAAACATATGGCTGAAACCGATCTCAAGACCGAGATCCCAGATCACGGACTCGAGCCGGGACAAGACAACGTCAAGGTGTTGGGGCTCGACGTTCACAACCCTGTCTTTTTCTTCTCAGCAGTTGTGATCGTGGCATTCGTCATCGTTACGCTGATCTTCCGCGACAGCGCGGGCGAAGTTCTCGGTGGCCTGCGAACCTGGCTGACGTCCACCTTCGACTGGCTGTTCATGCTCGCCGGCAATCTTTTTGTCCTGTTCTGCATCGCCATCGTCGTTTCACCGCTCGGCAAGGTGCGGCTCGGCGGCGTCGATGCGAAACCGGATTTCTCCTATTCCGGCTGGTTTGCGATGTTGTTTGCCGCTGGAATGGGTATCGGCCTCATGTTCTTCGGCGTGCTTGAGCCGATGTACCATTTCAACAACCCGCCGCTCGGCGTAGCCGCTCCGGTTGCCGATGGCGTTGTGAACCTTGAAGCTGTCGATGCGGCCCGCGAGGTCGGCATGTCGGCGACGATCTTCCACTGGGGTCTGCATCCCTGGGCGATCTACGCGGTGGTGGCGCTGTCACTGGCGCTGGCGGCTTACAACAAGCAGCTTCCGCTGTCGGTTCGTTCCGCCTTTTATCCGATCTTCGGCGAACGTATCCGCGGCTGGATCGGACATGTCATCGACACTCTGGCGGTCTTTGCCACGCTGTTCGGCCTGGCCACGTCGCTCGGGTTCGGAGCATCGCAGGCTCTGGCGGGCCTGAACGAACTCTATGGCGTGCCCAATACCGACACGATGAAAGTGGTTCTGATTCTGGGCATCACCGCCGTGGCACTCGTTTCGGTTGTGGCCGGCCTGGAAGCAGGCGTGAAGCGGCTTTCGGAAATCAACATGGTACTGGCGCTGGTCCTGCTCCTGTTTGTGATCATACTTGGGCCGACCGTTGCCATCATCACGGGCTTCTTCAGCAACAGCTGGGATTATCTGACCCGCCTGCCGCAGCTATCGAACTGGATCGGGCGTGAAGACACCGGGTTCATGCATGGCTGGACCACATTCTACTGGGCGTGGTGGATTTCATGGTCGCCATTCGTCGGCATGTTCATCGCCCGCGTGTCATACGGGCGTACCGTACGCGAGTTCATCACCTGCGTGCTGATCATTCCGACGCTGGTCTCCATTCTCTGGATGACGACCTTCGGCGGCACAGCACTCAACCAGTTCCTGGCCGACGGCTATACGGGCGTTCAGCAGACGGTGGTCGACTATGTGCCTGAACTGTCGCTGTTCCGGATGCTTGCCGAACTGCCGCTGGCAAGCCTGACCTCGCTGGTTGGCATCATTCTGGTGATTGTGTTCTTCGTCACCTCGTCCGACTCCGGCTCGCTGGTGATCGACACGATCACTGCCGGCGGAAAGGTCGATGCACCGGTTGCACAGCGCGTATTCTGGGCCATCTTCGAGGGTCTGGTTGCCATCGTGCTTCTGCTTGGCGGCGGCCTCGCGGCCCTGCAGGCAGGCGCGATTGCGACCGGGTTCCCCTTCGCGATACTGATGTTGCTGATGATGTACGCAACCTTCCGCGCGCTGAGATCGGAAAAGCGCTAGCAGCGAAAAAGGCTGGCTGAAATGCCCCGCTTCGGCGGGGCATTTTTTATGTGGCCAACGCCCGGGGTCCAACTGGCGGGTTGTAGGGCATCGGTTCGTCAGCCGATCATGGGGAATGAGCACCGAGTCCATATCCGCCCTGAAGGTAGCGCTTGCCGGGATGATCGGCATGGCCGCCGTCATGGGTATCGGCCGGTTCGTATTCACGCCCATCCTTCCAGGCATGATGGACGGGCTGTCACTTTCCGCCGCTGACGGTGGCCTGATCGCCAGCGCCAACTATCTGGGATACCTGGTCGGCGCTCTCGTCGCATCCGGCGGCTGGGGTGCGGGACGTGAGCGCCTGGTGATCCTGACCGGCATGTTCGCGAGCGCTGCACTCGCCGCGGCCATGGCGATGACCGCCGACATGGCTGCGTTTCTGGCGATCCGTTTTGCTGCCGGCGTTGCCAGCGCGCTGGTAATGGTCTTCCTGTCGTCGATCGTGTTCGACCGCTTGGCGCGGGTGGGTCGCGAAGAGCTGACCGCTTTGCATTTCGGTGGTGTCGGTTTCGGCATCGCCCTGTCGTCGCTCCTGATCGCGGCATTGCTTCATGCCGGCTCCGATTGGCGGCAGGGCTGGATCTGGTCCGGCGTCGCATCTCTGGCCGCTGCCCTGGCGCTGGTCGCGCTGGTCGGAAAGCCGGCTGCCACGGGCAGCAAGATAGTCGCGGAACCGCGGCTGCACCTCGACCTGAAACTCATGCGCGTGGTCCTGTCCTACGGCCTTTTCGGTTTCGGTTATGTTGTAACAGCCACTTTCCTCGTTGCGATCGTTCGCCTGGGCGAAGGTGGCCGGCTGTTTGAGGCCTGGGTTTGGCTGGCGACCGGGCTGGCGGGCATTCCCTCGGTCTGGCTCTGGAACACCGTGGCCGCACGCATTGGGCTGTTCGGCGCTTACGCGACCGGCTGCGCCGTCGAGCTCGTCGGCGTCGTCGTATCGGTTACGGTTGGCGGAAGTGCCGGTCCGCTCATCGGCGGTGTGCTGCTCGGTGCAACCTTCATTGGCGTCACCGCGCTTGGCCTGCAGGCCAGCCGCCGACTGGCCCCGCATGCTCCGCGCCGAATCATCGCGCTGATGACGGCCGCCTTCGGCCTTGGCCAGATCATCGGGCCTGTCATGGCCGGTTATCTGGCTGACTGGACGGGCAGCTTTGTGCTTCCGTCGCTGCTTGCGGCGGCGGCCCTCGGCGTTTGCGCAATGCTGGTGGCCAATATCTCCGTGCCAGGCAGGGGCTGAAGTCTCCGCGCACGACTATTTTATTTTGTTTGACCGGAATCTATGAATGGCCGTCCTGCAAATCGCCTAAATAGGCTGCGGGCCATTGACCGGATTCATGCCTCGAACCCGAAAGCGCAATCATGTTCGTTTCGTTTTTCCCGCGACCGAAACTCCTCTTCACCTCAGCTGCCATATGGGCCCTTTTCTGTGTGCTCTTCTGGTATCTGGTGGCACGGGACTGGGGTTCCACGCTCTCGGTGGGCGGCTTTTTCGGCTACGGCTTTCCGGAAGCACTGACAGGAGCTGATGAAGCAGCGGCCCTTGCGCTGCAGGAATTGCAGGCCGACGCGGCGGGCTTCTGGTTCTACCAGTACTTTATCGTGACGATTGTCGTTTTCGTCGCCGCATGGTCGCGTCTGGAGCCGCACCCGTGGCAGCGCTGGTCGATATGGGGTTCGGCGCTGATCTTTTTCGTCAACTGGTTTCTCGTCCAGCTCGACGTGATGATCAATAATTGGTTCGGCACCTTCTACGACCTGGTGCAAAAGGCGCTGGGAGAGCCCGGCACGGTCGAGGCGTCCGATTACTACTGGCAGATCGCCACCTTTCTGCAGATCGCGCTCGTCTACGTGTTTGTAGCGACTATGTTCCGCTTCTTCGTCAGCCACTTCATTTTTCGCTGGCGCACCGCGATGAACCAGTACTACACCGACCGCTGGCAGCAGCTTCGACACATCGAGGGCGCAGCTCAGCGCGTGCAGGAAGATACGATGCGTTTTGCATCGATCACAGAAAGCCTGGGCATCAGTCTGGTCGATTCGCTGATGACGCTGATTGCGTTCCTGCCGCTCCTGTGGGGCCTGTCGGCCCATGTGACCGAGCTTCCGCTGATCGGCGAAGTGAGCCAGGGGCTGGTGTTTACGGCCATACTCTGGTCGGTGATCGGCACTGCGATCGTGGCGGCGGCGGGTATTCGTCTGCCCGGACTTGAGTTCCGCAACCAGCGTGTCGAGGCCGCCTACCGGAAAGAGCTGGTCTATGGCGAGGACCATGAGGACAGGGCGCAGCCGCCGACGCTTCGCGAATTGTTCGAAAACGTACGCCGCAACTATTTCCGGCTCTATTTCAACTACATGTATTTCAACCTCGTGCGCATCTTCTATCTGCAGATCGGCAATCTGGTTCCCTACATCGCGCTGGGGCCAACCATCATCGCCGGCACGATAACGCTGGGCGTCATGCAGCAGATCATTCGCGCATTCTCGCGCGTCGAAGGCTCGTTCCAGTATCTCATCAATTCCTGGACGACGATCGTCGAGCTGATGTCGATCTACAAACGCCTCAAGGCGTTCGAAGCCGCGATCGACGGTAGGCCGCTTCCCGATATCGACCGCGAATATATGCAACGCGAAGCCAATGCCCCGGGGGCAGCGGAGTAGCGCCTAGTCGGTGACGGGCTGCGCGCCGGCCTCGGTGAGCTCCGCAACACTCTGTCGCCGAAGCAGATCGCGGTAGGAAACGCATCGTACCTCGGGCAACCAGCAGGCTTCGGTTGCGAAGCGCTCAAGCGCGCGCCAGTAAGCGCCGTCATTCATCAGCCGGAAGTGAAAGCCGAGCTGCAGCGGCACACGGTCGCCGCGATACTGACGCTCGAATGCGGCGCTGAATGCCTGATAGGCGCGTTCCTCGAATTCCGCCGATTTGCCTGGTTGTTCCATCGCCGCCGAGTGACGAACGTAGAGATTGTAGTCCATGGCCAGAATGCGCCGCGCTTTCGGACCTTCCGGGATCATAGGCAGGGAGAAACCAACCAGCCGGCCGCCCGTCGGCTGCCGCGGGTCGCGTGAAACGGTGCTTGCGTCATATGTGAACCCGGCTTCCACGAGAGCCGGCTGAAGCGCGCTCCCGACGGACAGATAGGGCGCGCGGAAGCCGGTGATTTCGGTCTCGACGAAATCCACCCAGCCGGCGGGCGCGAAGGGTATGTCGTTTGCAGTCCATGCGTCGCGCACAATGGTTGTGAAGGCGTCGAATTCTGCCTTCCACTGGTCTGCACTCCAGCCGCCGCCGTCGAAGTGGCCGCAGCCATGATTTGCAATTTCATGGCCTTCGAGGCGGGCCGTCCAGATTTGGCGCAGACGGTTCGCAACATCCTCGCGCGATTCGGCAAACCCAATATTCGACGCACCGCGTTTGTGACCCGGCGGGGCGTAGTCGAGTTTGTTTTCAGCCGCGATCAGGTTGGTGCATGAGAGGAAATAGGTGAAATTGGCGCCCGCCTCGCGAGCCAGTTTTCGGCTGCGGTTCCATTGTTCGATCTCGCGCGCCCCATCGAACGAGATTACAACAAACTGGACCGGGCGTTCCGCAGCATGTCCTGTATAAGGCATCGCCGCGAGAACGGTACACACGGCACCCCTCAGAACGCACTTGAACCGGAACCGAAACATGTCGCCATTAGGCATTCGAATGTGGCGGACTTGCGGTACCGGCCGAGCCCGTGTTCGTTGGCGCGAAGAGATGTTTTGATCGCGGGCCTTCCATGCCGGCGAAAAACCGCTAAAAGGCTGCCGCAATGAAGGGACAACGGCGATAGCCCGTTTTCCGCAAAGGTGTTTTGATGTCCGACGACAGTTTCATCCGCGAAGTCAATGAAGAGCTTCGCCAGGATCAGGCGAAGGCGCTGTGGCGTCGCTATGGACCCGCTCTCATCGGAGCGGTTGTCCTGGTCGTTGCCGCGACAGCCGGCTGGGTAGGCTATGACTACTGGACGCAGTCGCGCGCCAACGCGTCCGGCGATCGCTTTTCGGCTGCGCTGGAGCTGGCCAGCGACGGGCGGCTCGATGAGGCGCAGGCGGCATTTGAAGCCCTGCAGGCCGATGGGTATGGCGCATACCCCGTTCTCGCCAAATTGCGGACGGCAGCCGTTTTGGCCGAACGCGGCGAAGCAGATGCAGCGGTTGCCGAGTTCGATGCCGTTGCTGCCGACGGTTCGGTTCCCGCTTCCATTCGCGACATGGCGCGTCTGCGGGCCGGTTACGTGCTGGTCGACAGCGGCTCCTATGACGACGTTGCAGCGCGTGTTGAGGTGCTGACGGCCGATTCCGCCAGCCTGCGCCACGCCGCGCGCGAGGCGCTTGCCCTTTCGGCCTGGCGCGAGGGACGTGCCGCTGATGCGCTCGCGTTGTTTGAACAGATTACTGATGACGAAAGCGCGCCGCGCAACGCGCGCCAGCGGGCGACTGTCATGGTCGAGCTTTTGCGAGGCTCAGGTGCCGCATCCTAGGCGCCTTCAGGCTTGAAAGAACGCTCATGAGCTTCAGGCTCGCAATCATCGGTCGGCCCAATGTCGGAAAGTCGACATTGTTCAACCGCCTGGCCGGCAGCCGGTTGGCGCTGGTCGACGACACGCCGGGCGTTACGCGCGACCGCCGCAGTCACTCTGCCAGATTGCTTGATCTGCGCTTCGAGGTGATCGACACAGCCGGGCTGGAAACCGCCGCCCCTGAAACGCTGGCAGCGCGTATGCGCCAGCAGACCGAGACCGCAATCGCGGAGGCCGATGTCGTTCTCTTCATGGTCGATGCGCGCACCGGCCTGTTGCCGGACGACCGCACCTTTGCCGACCAGGTGCGCAGTGCCGGCAAGCCGGTTGTTCTGGCTGCCAACAAGGCTGAGGCCAGGAATGCTGTGGCAGGCGCCGCCGAGGCGTGGGAACTCGGGCTGGGCGAACCGATCGTGATTTCTGCCGAACATGGCATTGGCATGAACGAACTGCGTGATGCGTTAGTGGCGGCATTTCCAGCCGCTCTTGATCGCGAACCGGTTGCCGCCGTGCCTGAGGTCGAGCTGATCGGCGAAGACATCGAGGATCCAGACGCCGAAGTTCAGCCGGCCTACGATCCTACGCGTCCGCTGCGGATTGCCATCGTCGGACGTCCGAATGCCGGCAAATCGACATTGATCAATGCGCTGATTGGTGAAGAGCGTCTGCTGACCGGGCCAGAGGCCGGCATCACGCGCGATTCCATCTCCGTGGAATGGGACTGGCGCGGCCGACCCGTAAAGCTGTTTGACACGGCCGGCATGCGGCGCAAGGCCAAAGTGCAGGAGAAGCTGGAAAAACTCTCGGTGGCCGATGGTTTGCGGGCTGTTCGCTTCGCAGAGGTGGTGATCGTTCTGCTGGATGCCACGATACCGTTCGAAAAACAGGATCTGCAGATCGCCGATCTGATCGTGCGCGAGGGCAGGGCGCCTGTCATCGCGTTCAACAAATGGGACCTGATTGACGAACCGCAGGAGCTTCTGGCCGAACTGCGCGAAAAGACCACTCGGCTGTTGCCGCAGATACGTGGTATCCGCGCTGTGACGGTGTCGGCTGAAACCGGGCGCGGGCTCGACAAGCTCATGCAGGCCGTTTTGTCCACGCACGAAATCTGGAACACCCGGATATCGACGGGCAGGCTCAACCGCTGGCTTGAACGCGCCGTGGCGGCTCATCCGCCGCCCGCCGTTGCCGGACGCAGGCTCAAGGTCAAATACATGACCCAGGTGAAGACCCGCCCCCCCGGCTTCGTCATCTCCTGTTCCAGGCCGGAGGCGATGCCCGCCGCCTATGTGCGTTATCTCGTGAACGGGTTGCGCGACACCTTTGATATGCCCGGCGTTCCTATTCGCGTTGCGCTCCGCACTTCCGACAACCCGTATGCGGGTCGTGCAAAGCGCCGCTGAATCCCCGCCGGTCGGCATTCTGGACCGCTTTAACTTCTGATCAAGGTTAATCGATCATTCTCTCCGCAGTTGGGTGTGACGTTGCGTTGGAGAGTGGTTCGTGCGTCGACGTGGAGTGATGCGGCAGTATTCTGCGCCGCGGGTTGAGCGTTCGTTTCTTGCCCCCTTTATTCTCGGACTTGGCATCTGGGTCGGGTTTCCCACCGGGCTCGCGATGCAGGATGTTTCCAGCATGGTCGCTGGAACCGATTCGCCGGCTCAGCGCTGGAGCGCTGTGGTGGAGCGCTCGGTCGCTGGGTCCGTGCACAGCGCGGAAATTCCGTTTGTTGATAATCTGACCACGGGATCGATTTCTGGTGCCGGCCTCAAGGCGCCCGGCATTGGCGAGGTTGCTTTCCGCACTAAGGCGAGCGCGCCTGCCGAGACGCCCGATGAGGTGCGCATCAACCGGGGTGAAAAACGTGGCCGGCTGGTCAACATCACGCCAGTCGCTCCGCCCAAGGCCTTCAACGCCGGTTCGGTTCTGCAGCGAACCTCGATGCTGGGAGACACGGCCAGGGATGCGCCGGCGATGGCATTCGTCCAGCCGGACATCAAGGGCAAGGAGTTGCAGATCGCCGGCACCTTCTACGTCAAACAGGACAAACGGGTATCGCCCGATGTGCCGGTCTACCTTGCTTCGCTGGTCAACAACGACAAGCCCGACATTCTGGCGACGGCCTATGCGCCGCCTCAGCCTGATTTTGCCGAAGCGTCACCATTTGCAAGTATCTTGCAGGACGAGGACCCCAATGGGGGGCGGTTCATTCCGCCGCTCGGCAAGAACGACCATGAATGGATGAGCCGGCCGCTGCCGGCTTCTGTCTTTTCCGATGCCGAACAGCGGTGCCTGGCCGAAGGCATCTATTTCGAGGCCCGTGGCGAAAGCGTGAAGGGACAGGCGGCGGTAGCGCAGGTCATTCTCAACCGCGTTCGCAACCCCACCTATCCCAACACCATCTGCGGTGTCGTTTATCAGAACCGCACCTGGCGCAACCGCTGCCAGTTCTCGTTTGCCTGCGACGGCATCCGAGACCGAATCGCCAGCCGTCAGCACTATGAAGTAGCCCACGAGGTTGCGCTGGCCGTGTCGTCTGGCAAGGTGTTTCTGACCGAAGTCGGCTCCGCGACACACTATCACGCGACCTATGTGAACCCGCGCTGGTCCCGTGCGATGGAGAAGATGAAGAAAATCGGCCTGCACGTCTTCTACCGCACCTATGGTGGCGGCTGGAACTGAGCGGCAGATTCAGGGAGTCGCGGGCCGAGGGGAGCGAGTCGCTCCCCTTCTCGCACGGGCGCATTGTCGCACCGCAATAACGTATTGATAATATTTATATTTTTGGCGCATGGGCCGAACCTCGCCTCAGCTTGACTGGGTAGGGCCTACAAACTATGTTGCGCGCGATTTCGCAGGGAAGCAGGCGGTTTCGCTTGACCGGGGCAGGAATTCGCGGGTCGTCGAACGGGCCGTCGAAGTCAAACAAGGCAAAATCCCGGTTTTGGTGGGCCTTCGACCAGTGAACGACGAGGAGTTTGAGCGACGGCGCCGCAGGCTCGATGAAGCGCTCGCCGAAAGGCGGCCGCAGAAGCAGGCGGACGAGCAGGAAGGCAGGAAGGGGTCGGCGGCCGGTTATGCGGTTGCGTTGCGTCTCTCCAGCGAATTCATTGCAGGCATTCTTGTCGGTACTGGAATTGGCTGGCTGATCGATCGGCTTGCGGGCACATCGCCCTGGGGACTGATCATCTTCTTCCTTCTGGGGTTCTGCGCCGGTGTGCTCAATGTCCTTCGGTCGGCAGGTCTGGTTGCCGAACCCGGCACAAAATCAGCGGACGGGGATGGCTCGTCCGGTAAACAGGAATAGGCGCTCAAGCGCACAGGCGACGAAAACGAGGTTGGAAATTGGCTGGCGATCCTACCAAGGTTGATCCGATCCATCAGTTTCATATCAACACGCTGATTCCGATCGAGGTTGGCGGGTACGATATCTCGTTCACCAACTCGTCGCTGCTGATGGTCATTTCGGTTGTACTGGCAGGCGGCTTTCTGTTCCTTGCGACGTCCTCGCGCGGCATCGTGCCGGGACGGGCGCAGTCGATCTCCGAAATTCTCTATGAGTTCATAGCCTCCATGCTGCGCGACTCTGCCGGCAGCCAGGGCATGAAGTTCTTTCCGTTCGTGTTTACGCTCTTCATGTTCATTCTGGTGGCGAACCTGCTGGGCATGTTCCCTTATTTCATCACGGTCACCAGCCATCTCATTGTAACGGCGGCGCTGGCCATCGTGGTTTTCCTCATGGTCCTGATTGCCGGCCTGTGGCGCAATGGCCTGGGCTTTTTCAAGCTCTTCGTGCCGAGCGGCATCCCGGTTGTGCTGCTGCCGCTGGTGGTGGCGATCGAGGTGATCTCGTTCCTGACTCGGCCGATATCGCACTCCGTGCGTCTATTCGCCAACATGCTTGCCGGCCACATCACCTTGAAGGTGTTTTCTGGCTTCGTCGTCTCGCTCACCTCCATGGGCGCGGTCGGTTTCGTCGGGGCAATCCTTCCACTCGGCATGGCTGTCGGTCTTACGGCGCTCGAGTTCCTGATCGCCTTCCTGCAGGCCTACGTCTTCGCGATGCTGACCTGCATCTACATCAACGACGCAATTCACCCGGGACACTGACCCGGTAAAGTTCACCGGCGGCTTGCCGCCACAAAACAATCCGCAGATTTCGACAGATCAACAAGGAGTTCAAAATGGAAGCGGAAGCAGCAAAGCTGATCGGCGCTGGCCTCGCAGCAATCGGCACCGGTGCCGCAGGCATCGGTGTTGGTAACCTCTTCGGACAGTTCCTCCAGGGCGCTCTGCGCAACCCCTCGGCTGCAGACGGTCAGTTCGGCCGCCTGATCTTCGGCTTCGCCGTGACCGAGGCGCTGGGCATCTTCGCCCTGCTCATCGCGCTTCTGCTTCTCTTCGCCGTCTAATACAGGCGGAACCGGTTCGAGCCTGCCGCCTGGTGCGGCAGGCTGAAACCAATTCGGAACGTGGCTACCGCTGCTTTCCGTGAATGAGACAGGAAGAACAGATGTTCGTGGCCAAGGCTTACGCTGAGGAAACCGGAGGACACGCCTCCACAGAGGGTGACGCGCACACCGCCGGTACTGAAGTACCGCACGGCGGAGCTGCGCAGGCATCGTTTCCGCCCTTCGATTCTTCGACATTCCCGTCGCAGCTGTTATGGCTGGCGATTACATTCGGCCTCTTCTACCTGTTCCTGCAGAAAGTCGTTTTGCCGCGCATCGGAGCGATCTTCGAGACCCGCAGCGATCGCATCGCTCAGGATCTCGATCAGGCTGCCCGTATGCGTGACGAAGCCGACGAAGCCATTGCCGCCTACGAGCAGGAACTGGCGGATGCCAAGTCCAAGGCCAACGAAATCGGCCAGCAGGCGCGCGACAATGCCAAGGCCGAAGCCGAAGCGGAGCGCAAGGCTGCCGAGGCGGAGCTTGAAAGCAAGCTCGAAGGTTCGGCTGCCCAGATCGAGAAGATCAAGGATGCGGCAATGAGCGAAATCGGCACTATTGCCGAGGACACTGCCTCAACCATCATCGAAGCGCTGACCGGCGGCAAGACGACCAAAGCCGAAATTCAGGCTGCGGTCTCCCGGGCACGCAACTAGGGGCTGGCCGACATGGACGCTACATCACTCGCCACTGTATGGACGCTGGTCGCGCTCATCATCTTCCTCGGCATCGTTGTCTACCTGAAAGTGCCGGCGACCGTATTCAAGTCGTTGGACGACCGGGCAGATCGCATCCGCGATGAGCTCGATGAAGCACGCAAGCTGCGTGAGGAAGCTCAGCAGCTGCTTGCTGAATACCAGCGCAAGCGCAAGGAGGCGGAGCAGGAGGCAAGCGACATCGTTGCAGCCGCCAAGCGCGACGCCAGCCTGCTTCTGGATGAGGCAAAGCAGAAAACGCAGGAATACGTCACCCGCCGTACGGCGATGGCCGAGCACAAGATCGCCCAGGCTGAACGCGACGCTGTCAATGAAGTACGCGCACGCGCAGTCGACGTCGCCGTTGCAGCTGCCGGTGATCTGCTTGCCAGCAAGGTTGACGCGAAAGTACGCGGCGAGCTGTTCAAGTCGGCGCTCAAGGATGTGCGTTCCCGCCTCAACTAGGCGGACCGGGTTCTACCTCAGATTAACGCCGCGCCGGCTCAGCCCGCGCGGCGTTTTTCATTCGGCAGCCTGTTCGGCGGTGTGCGGCTCCAGCCTGAGCGGCGCGAACGTCATGCGGTGCAGGCGCGGCACAGCGCCGAATGAGCCGATCGCGTCACGGTGTTCCTCGGTCGCGTACCCCATATGCCGCTCGAAGCCGTAGCGCCCATCGAGTTGCCCGCGTCTGGTCATCATGCGGTCGCGCGTCACCTTGGCGATGATCGACGCAGCTGCGATCGAAACCGAGATCCGGTCGCCTTTCACGATCGCATTGCATTCGAACCCAAGGCCGGGCGGTATGTCGCGTCCGTCTGCCAGGCCGAGTGCTGGTACCGAGGTCAGTCCTGCGCATGCCCTGCGCATCGCCTCGAGGCTGGCTTTGCGGATGTCGGTCGTATCGATGGACGAAGCGCAGAGCGACGCGACGGATACGGCAAGCGCGGTTTCTGAAATCACATCGAAGAGCTCGGCTCTTGTCGCCGCCGTCAGGCGTTTGGAATCGTCCAGGCCGTCCGGAATGCGCTCCGGGTCGAGGATCACTGCTGCCGCGACGACCGGACCGGCGAGCGGCCCGCGCCCTGCCTCGTCCATTCCCGCGACCGGCACGCTGCCGCGCGCGATGGCACGTGCCTCGATCGCGAAATCAGGCTTGTCTGGAAGCGCGAAGAGGGGGGGAGAATCGGATGCCGGGCGAGCCATTGTGCGGCGATGCTCGCACCGGCTCCGATTCTCCGCAAGTCCTTCCCGGCCGAGAGGGGGCAGGGCGGGGAAGGGCACCGTCGGCATGGGGATCGGGGAACGCCGAACGGGTATCGTCGCGGCCTTGCGGCCGCATATTCTAGAACAGCGCCAGCTGCTTTCCTGCCGGCTCCGGCGCGCGGAACAGGTCGGTTCTGAGCTTGCGCCGGTCGGTGTTGAGGCCGAGCCGCTTGGCCGCGATCTCGAAACGCCGGCCGATCTGCCAGGCGTAAGGACCGCTGCCGCGCATTCGCTTGCCCCATTCCGAATCGTAGTCCTTGCCGCCGCGCATGGAGCGGATCAGCGAAATCACATGCCGGTAGCGGTCCGGGTAGTGCCTGAGCAGCCATTCCTTGAAGATCGGGCTCACTTCAAGCGGCAGACGCAGCAGGATGTAACCGGCCTCCCGCGCGCCCGCTGCATGCGCCGAATCCAGGATGCGCTCGATTTCCTGGTCGTTGAGACCGGGAATAACCGGCCCGATCATCACAGAAACGGGAATGCCGGCCTCAGACAGCGTCCGCAGTGCTTCCAGCCGGCGGGGTGGGGTCGCGGCGCGCGGCTCCATCGTTCGCGCCAGCTTGCGGTCGAGCGTGGTGACGGAGAGCGCCACCTTGGCCAGCCCCTTTTCGGCCATTCGCGACAGGATATCGATGTCGCGCATCACCAGCGCAGATTTGGTCACGATTCCTACCGGATGGTCGTGCGCTTCCAATACTTCGAGGACTTCGCGCATGATGCGGAACTGCTTCTCGACAGGCTGGTATGGATCGGTGTTGGTGCCGATGGCGATGGTGCGCGGCTCATAGCCCTCGCGGCTCAACTCGCGCTCCAGCAGCTTTGCGGCATCCGGTTTGGCAAACAGCTTGGATTCGAAATCGAGCCCGGCCGAAAGGCCCATATAGGCATGGGTGGGGCGCGCAAAGCAGTAGACACAGCCATGCTCACAGCCACGATACGGATTAATGGAGCGGTCGAAGGAAATGTCGGGCGAAGCATTGCGCGTAATGATCACGCGGGGCTTCTCGATCTGCACATCGGTTTTGAATGGCGGCAGTTCTTCCAGGCTGTTCCAGCCATCGTCGAAGACATGGCGCGACAGCGCCTCGTAGCGTCCGCTTGGATTGACGGCGGAACCGCGTCCGCGACGCCGCTCGCCCGGCAGCCGAAAGCCACTTCCGTCAATCACCGTATTGGCAAGTTCCGCGCCGCCGGCAAAGGCGGCGCTATCTGCTCTGACGATGGGTTCCATCGCTTGTCTCCGATTTTCGGTGCCGGCCGGAATCGGTCGCCGGACATGAAACTATTCCTATTTCGAGAAATGGAACAAAGCAAGAACTTTCTTGCGACAGCAGCAAACTGGTGTTTGCCGGGTCTTTGCGATATGCGGGTTGCCATGCTGTCCGTGATCATCGAAACGCACAACGATGAAGACGCGCTCGCCCGCACATTGTCGTCGCTGGTAAGCTCGGCCGTCGAGGGCGCGGTGCGAGAGGTGATTGTATGCGACCGCGGCTCGACCGACGGCACTGAAAAGGTCGCGGAAGTCGCCGGCTGCACCTTTCTCAACGAAGGTACAATCGCGCATGCCGTCGAGCGGGCGAAAAGCGATTGGCTACTGATCGTGGAAGCCGGCGCCCGTCCGCTGGATGGATGGGCGGAGCATGTCGCTCAGCACATGGCAGGGCAAGCCACGCCCGCGCGCTTCTCGCGGTCGGAGGAAGACCGGCTGCCTTTTCTGGCGCGGGTCTTTTCTTCCAAACGGGCACTTAGCGAGGGGTTGGTAATCATCCGGACACAGGCGACTGGGCTGGCGCGCAATGCCGCGACAGCTGACGATCTGGCGCGCGGGCTTGCGACGAAACAGCTCGCTGCGCGCATTTCGGTCGCACCACAGCGTTAGTTACACACTTGCGCCTGCGCCGCGCTTCAGATGTTCATCGAGTCGCGGCATGATCTCCACGAAATTGCAGGGCATGTGCCGGTAATCGAGCTGCGCCATCAATATCCCGTCCCAGGCGTCGCGGCAGGCCCCGGGCGAACCCGGCAGCACGAACACAAACGTCGTTCCGATCAGCCCCGCCGTCGCCCGCGACTGGATCGTCGACGTGCCGATCTTGTCGAACGAGATGCGGTGAAACACTTCCGAAAAGCCGTCCATGCGCTTGTCGAACAGCGGCTCCAGTGCCTCGGGCGTGACGTCACGGCCGGTGAAGCCGGTGCCGCCGGTGGTGATTACGACGTCGATCGCCTCGTCGGCCGCCCACTTGCCGACCACGGAACGGATCGCCTCCACGTCGTCGGACGCGATGTCGCGGGCCGCCAGCCGGTGACCGGCCTGTGTGATGCGCTCCACAAGCGTTTCGCCCGAGCGGTCATTGTCGAGCGAACGCGTATCCGACACGGTAAGTACGGCAATGCCGACAGCCACGAAAGGTCTTGTGTCGTCGATTCCGGCCATGTCAGTCAGGTTCCTCTGATCAGGCATGGTTCCACGAACCAGCCCGGCTCCCTTTTGCCTATCACATCGGCAGCGGCAAATGCTGGTCCAGGACCGTCGAAAATGCCGAAACATGTCGCGCCCGACCCGGACATGCGGGAAAGTTCCGCGCCATTCGCGCGCAGCGCCTCAAGCACGTCGCTGATCGCCGGACACTGCTCAATCGCCGGACGCTGCAGATCGTTGCGCAGGCCGGTTAGCGCTCTCGCCAGTTCCAGCGCTCCGTTCGCTCCGGGCCAATCGGGAAGCGGATCGTTGTCGTGTTTCTCCAGCGCCCCGAATACCTCCGGCGTTGAAATCTGAGCACCGGGATTGACCAGAACCGCATGCACGCAGGGCAACGTGGGAAGCGGCTCGATCTCGTCGCCAATGCCGCGTGCAATGAGCGGACGCTCGACGAGGCACATGGGAAGATCGGCTCCGAGTGACACGGCCGCGGCGGCAAGCTTCCACTCGTCGACCCGTGCGCCCCACAGCACAATCAGCGCTTTTATCGCCGCCGCCGCATCGCTCGACCCGCCACCGACACCGGATGCCACCGGAAGGCGCTTGTCGAGCGAAATGCGCACAGGCGGCGTGTCGCCGCCGGGAAGCAGGTCGCGCAGGAAGTCGCGCGCCGCAATCACGAGATTGCTGTCGTCGATGGGTACCCAGGACGCGTAAGGACCACGGACAACGAACTCGTCTGTCTCGGCGGGTTCGACCGTCACCTCGTCTCCGAAATCTGCGAAAGCGACCAGGCTTTCGAGAAGATGATAGCCATCCGCGCGTCGCCCGGTCACATGCAGCGCCAGGTTCAGCTTGGCCGCTGCCAAGCGGGTAATGACGTTCGCCCGCAAGAGATCAGTCTCTGGCGAGGTAGTACTCGCCAGTCTCGGGGTCTTTGACCAGTGTCCCGGTGGATCCCGTCGCGCGTTCCTGCTCCGCACGGCGCGCCCGCGCGGTTACGCGTCTCGCCTCGCGCATGAATGCACGATAGCCGACAACAGCGGCCACACCGACTGCGGCAAAAAAAATGAGCTGCGGCATCACCTGTTCTCCCGGAATGCGGGACACTTGCCCGTATTCCTCGCGCTTTTGAACGCGTCCCTAGTTTAGCGCCATCGAGGCTACGATCAAAGTCCGTAGCGTCCCCACAGCGCCCGTTCCTCCATCTCTTCGGCCAGGCCCTTCATCAGCCCCGCGGCCGCTCGAGCGGGCAACTCGCCTCCGCCCGCTCCGAACAATCCCAGCCTGCGCCCGAAAAGGCCGCGCGGGGGGCTGATCAGCCGAAGCTGGGTCTTTTCGCCATAGCGCTGTTTGAGGAAGGAGCGCATGTCGCCGAGGTCGTCGACCAGGCCGAGCTCGCGCGCGGCCTTGCCGGTCCAGAACTGGCCAGTGAAGAGGTCAGGGTTCTCGACGAGCTTGCCTCCGCGCCGTTCCTTAACCAGGTCGATGAATGTCTCGTGCACGTCGAGTTGCAAGGCCTTGAGTCGCGCAACGTCTTCTTTCTTCTCGGGCTGGAACGGGTCGAGCACGGATTTGTTGCTGCCCGCCGTATAGACACGGCGGTCGACGCCGATCTTCTTGATCAGCTCCACAAATCCGAATCCGGCCGAAATTACCCCGATCGATCCGACGATGGAGGAGGGATCGGCAATGATCTCATCGCCGGCTACGGCGATCATGTAGCCGCCGGATGCCGCGACATCCTCCACAAACACGATGACGAGCTTGTTTTTCTCTTCCGCAAGGTCGCGGATGCGTTTGTAGATCAGGCGCGACTGAACCGGAGAGCCACCAGGCGAATTGATGGAGATCGCCACTGCCGGAGCATTCTTCATCGAAAACGCCTTCTGCAATACGCCTGCCGTGGATGCGAGCGAAAGCGTCGGGCGGAACTGGCCGCCGCTCGGCATAATCGTACCGTGCAGGCGCACCACCGGAATGGTCACCCCCTCAGGGCGCATCGATTTGGGCAGAACGGGGGAAAGCAATCGTCTCAAGGCGGTCTCCTGTGCGGTTCCCTTCATTTAGGGATGCGCCGCAAAACCGCAATGGCGGGCATAGAATCAGTCGCCGAACAGCGATGCCGCGCCGTTGCAGAGGTCGTCGGCGCGCGCCGTAAAGCGGTTGCCTGAGGGACCATGCACGACGAGTGGGGGGGCGACGGTTAGTTTACCGCGCGCGCCATACCAGGCACGGATAACGATGCGGATTGCCGCGCGGTCCTCGCGCGGGTGTATCGCAATCATCTGCGCCGCCCCGAAGCGCCCTTTGAGCGCCGGCAGTATCTCGGGCAGTGAGACCGGCCGCGCAATCAGGGCGAGCCCGGCTTTCGGCCCGGCGAGTGCCGCTGCCGTGCGCAGCCAGCGTTCCCATAGCTCCGTGTCCATAACATGTGCCTGTCGCTTCAGTGCATCCGGCGCCGCACGATCGCCCTCCTCGTTGAAAGGTGGGTTCATGATGATGAAATCGGCACAATTGTCGGTGAGTCCGGCCACCACGCGCACGGCTGCCGGCGACGTAACATCGGCTTCAACTACGCTGGCGCGGCCCGCAATCGCTGCGTTTTGTTCAAGCGTCAGCCCTGACCGGGCAAATTCCGCCATCTCAGGCGAACGTTCCACAAGCAGCGCCCGCGCCTTTGCGCAGCGTGCGATGACGGCGAGCCCGGCTGCTCCTGCACCGGCGCCGAAATCGGCCACAACGCCCGAGAAATTGCCCGGCACTGCCGCGGCAAGCAGCATCGCATCCAGACCGGCGCGATGTGCCCCCCGTGCCGGCTGCACGAGCCAGAACTTGCCGCGGTGGAAGGCGTCGATTGTCTGGTTAGGTTTGTCGGCGTTCACTTGCGCAATTCGTCAGCGATGCCGGCATCCTGCAGAATGCGTTTTGCCTGGGCAAGGTCGCTCTCGTCGACCAGAACCCGGCGCGGCAAGATGCCGAGCGAGCCTTCTACGACGCTCATATTCTGGTCGGCGACCAGGCAGGCAATATCGGCGTCGCGCATCAGCGCCTCGATAAAGGAGATGACCACGGGGTCATTGGTGCGCACAAGTTCGATCATAATGGCTACCTTGCAGCTTGGCGGAAGCTTGTAAACGCGGTCTGGGCAACGCAACCCGCGCCAATTCGCCCCTTGCGGTCGAAACGATCACCGCAATATGGTCCTGCTGGCTCGGAAAACCAAAAGGAAGTCCGCGTGGGTGTTGTCGTATCAATGGAAGAAGGCAAGCGTGGCCAGGCGTCAATTGCTGCGCTCGTCGGGCTGACCCGCGCCGATATGGGCCGCGTCAACGAGCTGATCCTGTCGAAAGCCGGCTCCGACGTGGAGATGATCCCCGAAGTCGCCAATCACCTGATTTCGTCGGGCGGCAAACGTCTGCGCCCGATGCTCACGCTGGCAGCCGCACAGATGTTCGGTTATTCTGGCGACAGCCACGTCAAGCTCGCTGCAAGCGTCGAGTTCATGCACACAGCCACCTTGTTGCATGACGATGTTGTGGACGAAAGCGGCATGCGCCGCGGCAAGAAGACCGCGCGTACCATCTGGGGCAACCAGGCAAGCGTTCTCGTCGGCGATTTCCTGCTCGGCCAGGCGTTCCGTATGATGGTCGAAGTAGGCTCTCTGGATTGCCTGGATATTCTTTCGGCGGCCGCCACGGTTATCGCTGAAGGCGAAGTGATGCAGCTCGGCGTGGCCGGCAATCTGGAAACCACGGAGGATGAATATCTCTCCGTCATCAAGGCGAAGACGGCCGCGCTGTTTTCGGCTGCGGCCGAGGTTGGCCCCGTGATCGCGGGCGCCAGCAAGAACGACCGCGCGGCATTACGCTCCTATGGCACCAATCTCGGTTTGGCATTCCAGTTAATCGACGACGCGCTGGATTACGGTGGCAGCGCCAAGGATCTTGGCAAGAATGTCGGTGACGATTTCCGTGAGGGTAAAGTCACGCTTCCGGTGATCCTGAGCTATCGCCGCGGCAGTGAAAAAGAGCGCGAATTCTGGCGCCGCGCCATCGAACAGGACCAGAATGGCGATGAGGAGCTGGAACAGGCCTGCGAACTGATTGCCAAATACGACGCGATCGCCGACACGGTTGCGCGTGCACGTCACTTTGGCGGTATTGCTCGCGACGGACTCGCGCCGATGGAGGCCTCTGCTCACAAATCCGCGTTGCTGGAAGTGATAGACTTCTGCGTCAATCGCGTTAACTGACTCAAGGTGGCGGCGGTGAAATCGGTTCGGCGCGGTATCCGGGCTGGTTGAAGCGGCTCCGCAAAAAGGCCATGCTTGGCGCCGAGAGTGAGCCGCGACTGGGGTAGGCTTAAACCGCGAGGCAGAAGAATTCGGATGCGGCGATCGGCGATTCTTTTAGTTGCGACGGCAATGGCGCTGGCCTGGCCGGCTACCGGGCTGGCGCAATCCGATACCCAGCAGGTCCGGGCCAATTCGCTGGCTGGCGCATTCCTTGCCGCCCGCGTTGCGGAAAACGAATCCGACTTCTCGAACGCCATCAAATTCTACACCCGTGCCCTCGCATTCGATCCGCGTAACGAAAGCCTGAAGCAAAATCTGATGGTTGCCCTGATTTCCAGCGGCGAGTTCGACCGTGCGCTGATCTACGCAACTGATCTGAAGGAAGTAGCCGAAGTCGAACGTTTTTCGCGTGTTGCGCTCGCGGTGGACGCCATCCGCAAGGCCGAGTTCGATGACGCCAAATTCCTGCTGAAACTGACGCTGGAATCTGACCTGGATCGCCTGATCACAAGCCTTATGTCGGCCTGGGTCGAATACGGCGCTGGTGACAGCGCGGCTGCCGTCGCCAGGGCGGCTGCCCTCGAGGGACCGGCCTGGTTCGAGGTGTTTTCGGCCTACCACACGGCGCTGATCGCCGAGAGCAGTGGCGATTATGACGCGGCCACAAAGGCCTATGAGCGGATCGTCACCAACCCGGCAACCGCGACGGCGGCGCCCGAGACCTTTCTGCGCGCGATCGAGTCCTACGCCGGGCACCTTGCGAGCGGAGGTGAATCCAAAGCTGCACTGGAAATGATTGACGAGGTGGAGAAAATTCACCTCGGCCGCCTGGATATGGCCGAACTGCGCAGGCGGCTGGAAGCAGGTGAGACGATTGCACCGCTGGTCGGCAACGCCATCCAGGGCGCATCCGAGGTGCTGTTGAATGTCGGCACGGCACTGAATCGCGGCGGCGGCGAGGATTTTGTCCGGCTCTATCTGCGTATGGCGCTTGCCTTGAGGCCCGAAAATGTGCCCGCGCTGATGCAACTCGCCGCATTGGCGGAGCAGACAGGCAAGGCCGAGGAAGCGGTGGCGTTCTACGAACAGGTACCCGATACCGCGCCGCAGAAGGAACTCGCGGAACTTCAGCTTGGCCTGAACCTCGCCGACCTGGAACGCTACGACGAGGCGATCTCGCATCTGGAGGCGGTGCTGGAGAGTTCGCCTGATGACCGCCGCGCTTTTTTGGCGCTTGGAAGCGTTCACTCTTCGCGCATGGACTATCGCGCAGCGGCCAATGTCTATGATCGCGCCGTGGAGGCGATTGGAGAACCTGACCGTGCCGACTGGAACATCTTCTATCAGCGCGGCATCGCTTATGAGCGACTCAAGGAGTGGGAGAAGGCTGAGCCCAATTTCTTCAAGGCGCTGCAGCTCTATCCCGATCAGCCGCAGGTGCTGAACTATCTGGGATATTCATGGGTCGATATGAACCGCAACCTCGAACAGGGGCTTGAGCTGATCCGCAAGGCTGTCGAATTGCGGCCAAGCGACGGCTATATCGTCGATTCGCTGGGCTGGGCCTATTACCGGCTTGGTCGTTACGACGAGGCCGCCAAGGAGTTGGAGCGCGCGGTCGGTCTGATGCCGGACGACCCGATCCTGAACGACCACCTGGGTGACGCCTACTGGCGTGTCGGAAGGAGGCTCGAGGCGCGCTTCCAGTGGAACCACGCTCGCGACCTCGACCCGGAGCCTGACCTTCTGGCCGAAGTGCTCAAGAAACTGTCGGATGGGCTGCCGCCGGTGGCCGATCAGGCAAAAGCGGGCACTGACGAGCAGGTGGAGGTCGCGATGGCCGGCGGCATCGCCGACACGCAGACCGACGCATCGCCACTGGCGGGCGACGACCATGTCGTTCAGCCCGGCCAAAGCCTGTGGTCCATTGCAGCAGACCGGTTGGGCCGTGGCAGCCGCTACGAGGAGATCATCGAGCTCAATCCGGAGCTTGGCGGTTCGCCGGACGCTATTTTTCCGGGTCAGAAGTTGCGCCTCCCGTCCAACTGAATCTGCGTTTCTTGACGCTCGTTCGGCGCCCGACTACGAGAGGGCCGATTTTTGGTACCGTTCCGAGGCATTTCATGACGGCACAGTCGCCCGCCGACCTGGACCCGACAAAGTCGTTTCAGGGTCTCATCCTCGCGCTTCACGCCTATTGGGCCGCGCGTGGCTGCGTCATCCTGCAGCCTTACGACATGGAAGTCGGCGCCGGCACTTTCCACCCGGCCACCACGTTGCGCTCGCTCGGGCCGCGCCCATGGAACGCCGCCTACGTGCAACCCTCACGCCGGCCGAAGGACGGCCGCTACGGCGAAAACCCGAACCGCCTGCAGCACTACTACCAGTATCAGGTGATCCTGAAGCCGAACCCGCCCAACCTGCAGGAGCTTTATGTCGGCTCGCTTGAGGCGATCGGCATCGACACTGCGCTACACGACATCCGCTTCGTGGAAGACGACTGGGAGAGCCCGACGCTGGGCGCATGGGGTCTCGGCTGGGAGTGCTGGTGCGATGGCATGGAAGTCTCGCAGTTTACCTATTTCCAGCAGGTCTGCGGCATCGAATGCGCACCGGTTTCTGGCGAACTGACCTACGGGCTGGAGCGGCTGGCCATGTATGTTCAGGGCGTCGACAATGTCTACGACCTGAATTTCAACGGCGTCGAAGGGCCGGGCAAGGTCACCTATGGCGACGTCTTTCTTCAGGCCGAGCAGGAATATTCGCGCCACAATTTCGAGCACGCCGACACCACGATCCTGCACCAGCATTTCATCGACGCGGAAAAGGAATGCCGCGCGCTTCTCGAAGCCGGCGCGCCGGCCGATGGCGCGAAACTGCACCGCATGGTGCTGCCCGCCTACGACCAGTGCATCAAGGCAAGCCACGTCTTCAACCTGCTCGATGCGCGCGGCGTGATCTCGGTGACGGAGCGGCAGAGCTACATCCTTCGCGTGCGCGACCTGGCCAAGGCCTGCGGCGAGGCATTCCTGCTGACAGAGGCAGGCGGGGCAGCCGCCTGAACGCGCCTTTTCGTTGCTGGGAAATATCTGGCAATCAGGCCGTTTCGCGGTAGTCGGGCGAACCTGTGTCCGGCTCGACTGCGGTTCCGATTGTTTGCAACGCCCTGCGCACGCCTGAAAGCTCGCTCGTGCTTTGTGCATATGCGTAGGCGGTGAACAAAGCAGCGAACGCGGCGATCTGGATAAGTCTGGATGCGGCCCTCATGGTCTTGTCCCTTTCGCCTACCGGTTGGCTCCTTCGCTTGTGGAGGCTGATGGACGCACCTTGCGGCATGCCCGCTGAACCGATGCTGGGCCGCCGGTTCATGTGGCGTTCAAGCTTGCGGGTGACAGCAAGCGGCGGAGTTGCTATTCGCCCGGCAAACAATTTTCGCCGCGAGCCCCCAAATGCCCGACCTCCTGCTAGAACTTCGTTCCGAAGAGATTTCTGCGCTGCCGCGCGACCGCAGCGGCGGAGCCACGAGGACGCGCAATACAAGAAAAGGCATACGGTCGGAGGACACCAATGCCTGACTTGTTGCTGGAACTTCGCTCCGAAGAGATTCCCGCCCGCATGCAGCGCAAGGCTGCGGGCGATCTGAAGAAGCTGGTCACCGATGCGCTTGTGGACGGCGGGCTGACCTACGAAGCGGCGCGCGAATATTGGACGCCGCGCCGTCTGGCGCTCGACATTCGTGGCGTCACCGCCCGTTCGAAGGACGTACGCGAGGAGCGCAAGGGCCCGAGCACCAAGGCGCCCGAACAGGCGGTGCAGGGTTTCCTGCGCTCTGCCGGTCTGTCGGATGTCGGCGAGGCGCAAATCCAGACTGACCCGAAAAAGGGTGACTTTTACGTTGCGGTGATCGAAAAGCCCGGCCGCGCGGCCGAAGACATCATCGCCGAAGCGCTGCCGGCGCTGATCCGCAGCTTCCCCTGGCCGAAGTCGATGCGCTGGGGCGCGGCTTCCGCGCCGCGCGGCACGCGCCTTTACGGCGACGAGGCGAAAGGCAGCGAAAGCCTGCGCTGGGTACGCCCGCTGCAGTCCATCGTCTGCACATTCGGCCCGGAGACCGAGGAGCCGGTTGTAGTGGACTTCGAGGTCGACGGCATCCGCGCCGGCAACGTCACCTGCGGTCACCGCTTCCACGCCCCGGAGGCATTCGAGGTGCGCCGCTTCGACGATTATGTGTCGAAGCTGGAAGCCGCCAAGGTCGTTCTCGATGCCGGGCGTCGCAAGGAAATCATCCGCAGCGATGCCGCAAATCTGGCATTTGCCAACGGGCTGGAACTGGTCGAGGATGAAGGGCTGCTCGACGAGGTCTCGGGCCTGGTTGAATGGCCCGTCGTGCTGATGGGCACGTTCGAAGAGGATTATCTCGACATTCCGGCCGAGGTCATCCGCCTCACCATCCGTGCCAATCAGAAATGCTTCGTCACGCGCCCGGCGGGTGCAGGCGAAGACAAGCTGTCGAACCATTTCATCCCGACCGCCAACATCGAAGCGAGCGACGGCGGCAAGGTTATCGCCGAGGGTAACGGCAAGGTTGTACGCGCGCGCCTCTCCGACGCGCTCTATTTCTGGAAGACCGACCAGGCCGATCTGCCCGATCTCGGCGAACTGTCGGCGTCGGCCGAGAAGCTGGGGCTCGACCTGAAAAAGCCGCTCGACCAGCGCATGGCGCGGCTCGATCATCTGAACGTCACCTTCCATGCCAAGCTCGGAACGCAGGGAGAGCGGGTGGAGCGCATCGCGCGTCTGGCCGAGGAACTTGCGCCGGCGGTCGGCGCGGATCCGAAGGACGCCCGACGCGCCGCACTTCTCGCCAAGGCCGATCTGCAGACCGAGGTGGTCGGCGAGTTCCCGGAACTTCAGGGCGCGATGGGTCGCAAATATGCGCTTCTGCAGGGCGAGAAGCCCGACGTGGCAGCCGCCATCGAGGAACACTACAAGCCGCTCGGACCGACTGACGTTGTGCCGACCGAGCCGGTTTCAGTTGCCGTCGCGCTGGCCGACAAGCTCGACACGCTGGTCGGCTTCTGGGCCATCGACGAGAAGCCCACCGGCTCGAAAGATCCCTATGCGCTGAGGAGAGCGGCGCTGGGGGTGATCAGGATTGTGGTTGAGAATGGGGTGCGGCTCAATCTCATTGATTGTGTGCGCCTAGCACATCCACGGCACTATCAACGGTACGAACTCGCATTTCGTATGCTCACACGCAACGAAGGGGGATATTTCGAGTACCCACGATTTTGGCGAGAAATACCTTGGCCGATCATCACTGACGACGGCCATGAAATTTGGCCAACAGATCGGTTTTCGTTTGAATCAACAGATACAGTCTGGGTGTTCGACGAATCGATTCTTCCGCCAAGCCGCGATGATGAGTTGCCGGATCTACTTTTGTTCCAATGGATTACGGTAGGAGGAGAGAGAGCGTTCGACCGGCGCGACGAGTTGGTGGCCAGATGTTACACGATTGCGTCTACACACGATGTTGGCGAAGGTCTCCTTTCTTTCTTCCACGACCGCCTGAAGGTCTATCTCCGCGACCAGGGCGCACGGCACGATCTGATCGACGCGGTGATTACACCTGCGTCGGACGACCTTTTGCTCATCGTCCGCCGCGTTGCAGCACTCGGAGCCTTGCTGGAAACCGAGGACGGTCAGAACCTGCTCGCCGGTACCAAACGCGCGGCGAACATCCTGGCCGCAGAGGAAAAAAAGGGCACGGCCGTCGCCGATACCGTTGATACCGGGCTCCTGAAGGAACCGGAGGAAAAGGCACTGGCCGACGCAGTGGCCAAAGCCGAGACGGAAGCCGCGATGGCCACCGAAGCGCTGGACTATGAGGCCGCAATGCGTGCGCTCAGCAGCCTGCGCGCCCCAATCGACGCCTTCTTCGACAAAGTGCTGGTCAACGACCCCGACGAGAAGGTACGCGCCAACCGGCTGGCGTTGCTTGCCCGCATCCGCGATGCCACCGGTCAGGTGGCCGACTTTTCGAAGATCGCAGGCTAGAGCGATCCGGGCAAAGGGGTCCGGTCTTGGATAATGAACTGGCCGCTAGTTTGAAGGTATGGTTCCCTGCGAACCGCCCGAGATGCCGCCGCTTCCTCCGCCAGCGCCCGGTCCGATGATCGTGACGACGGCCGAGTTCTGGTAGACGTCGACCTGCACCAGCGGCGTGCCGTTGAAGATTGCGTCGCGGGTCGCGGCGTCCATCGCCTCCCTGCGGTTCAGAAACTGCTCCAGCGTGTTGCGCGCATTCGCCTGGCCGAACCAGGGGTCGTCGCCGTCCTCGGCATCGATCTTCTTGAAACGGTGCACATTGGCGCGGTCCTGCCGCACAACCTGCGCAGCCGTATCCAGCCGGTAGCCGTCGCTGGCGAAATGGTCGCGCTCCGATAGCCGGGCCATGTAGCTGCCGAGATAGGTGTCGCCTAGCGCCGGGCCGGTTGCGGCGAGCGCCATCAGCGCGACGACCAGCACGTTTGAAACTGCAGACTGAAGCGACATTGGAATACCCCCGTGCAAAGACGATCGCACAAGCACTACACCCAATTCAGGTGAAAAGCAGGCCGCCTATTCCATGCGTCCGGTCGGCGGCGATGGCGGTGGAAGTGCGGATTTGGGCAGCCGCTCCGAAGGCGAAGGCGGGATGTCCGGTGAGGCAGGCTGCTTCGCAGCGCTTGGCGGCGGTGCGGAACTGACTTCCTGCTGTGGTTGCGCGGCGTGATCGACGGCGGCTGGTGTGGAGGATCCGGGCATCGCTCCTGAAACAAACGCATCGCCGACAATGCCGCCGCGAATGACCATGGGTAGCGTATGCGGCGAGCGCGTCCTCGACCTGCTGTCCCCGATTGACGCGACATTCTCCATTGTGACGGGCCCAGGCGTATCGACCATGGCTATGACGGAGGGGCTGACGGTTATGAATTTCGGTTCTGAGGCTGGTGCGCCGCCGAAACGCTCGAAGCTAGGCATCGGAATGGCCGCGTGCCGGGGCTCTCCAGCGGCGGTGAAAGAGCCTGACTCAGGCTTTCCAAGCACAATGATTGACGGGCTTTCCGCGTCTTTGAGCGGGTCCAGCACAACGAAAGACGAGGCATTCGCGGCATTTGTGGCCCCAAAAGCCATCAATATGGTCGCGAAGGCTAGGCGCAATTGAATCTCCCGGCTGTCCGGCTCAACACCCCATCGAACCGCCTGCAGCGCGCTTTCACGGCCACATCGCACGGAAAATAGTGGTTAATGATTAACAAAGCGGTGACGCTACGACAGCCCTTGCCCGGCCTTGCCGCAGCGCGCAAGTGGCTGTACCGACATGCAAAAAGCTGCGTGAACGAGTTTGGCCAGGATCATTCGACACGAACGGGCATTGCGTGAGGCGGCGGCACTGCTCAGTGCCGGCGGCGTGGTCGCCATTCCTACGGAGACGGTCTACGGTCTGGCTGCCGACGCTTTCAATGGCGAGGCGGTTGCGACGATATTCGAAACCAAGGGTCGCCCGCGCTTCAATCCGTTGATTGCGCATGTCGCCAATATCGGCATGGCGGCCGAACTGGTCACATTCAATGACAGGGCGCGGGCGCTGGCCGAGAAGTTCTGGCCCGGACCGCTGACGATGGTACTGCCGATGGCAGCGACCTCACCGGTTCATCCGCTGGTGACGGCCGGGCTCGACACGCTGGCAATCCGCGTTCCGCGAAGCGCGTTTACGCGTGCGCTGATCGCCGAACTCGGCCGTCCGCTGGCTGCTCCGAGCGCTAACCGGTCAGGCCGCATCAGCGCAACGACCGCTGCAGCGGTGGACGCCGAGCTCGGCGACCGCATAGACCTGATCGTCGATGGCGGCTCCGCGCAGGTCGGTGTCGAATCCACGATTGTGAGCATTGATGGCGACCGGGTCACGTTGCTGCGGCCGGGCGGCATCGCGCGTGATGCCATTGAAGATGTTGTGAAAACCCGGCTTGTGGCAGCAACAGGTGCCAAGGTGCAGGCGCCCGGCATGCTTCTTTCGCATTACGCGCCGCAGCTGCCCGTGCGGCTGGATGTGCGGGAGGTGAGTCCCGGCGAGGCGCTTCTGGCCTTCGGCCCGCGGCGCGCACAAGGCGCCGGGCATGCCGAAGCAACCGTCAACCTCTCGGAGGCGGGCGATCTGCGCGAGGCGGCAGCCAATCTGTTTTCCGCCATGCGCGAACTCGACCGCGCGCAAGCGACGGCCATTGCCGTCGAGCCAATCCCACATGACGGGCTTGGCGAGGCGATCAACGATCGTTTGCGCAGGGCCGCCGCCCCGCGTGACATGACCGGGCAAGGTGAGTAGCGTTCGGCGATGGACGCCTCCGCCCAACCGCTCGATGAAACGCTGATCCGCCGCTTTGTCGGGATCGTCGGTGATAAATATGCGCTGACGGCCGAGACCGACATCGCACCCTATGTGGTCGAGCGCCGGGGGCTGTTCGGCGGGCGCACGCCGCTGGTGCTCAAGCCGGGCAGCACGCAGGAAGTAAGCCGCATCATGATGCTGGCCACCGAAACCCGAACGCCGGTCGTGCCGCAGGGCGGCAATACCGGGCTTGTCGGCGGCCAGATGCCGGATGGCAGCGGCAGGGAAATCGTCGTTTCGCTGTCGCGGATGGACCGCATCCGCGAAATCGACACAACGTCCAACACGGCCACCGTCGAGGCAGGGGTGGTGCTGCAGACATTGCAGGACGCCGCTGATGGGGCCGATCGGCTGTTTCCGCTGTCGCTGGGCTCGCAGGGCAGCTGCCAGATCGGCGGCAACCTCTCGACCAACGCCGGCGGCACGGGTGTTCTCGCCTATGGCAATGCGCGCGAACTTTGCCTGGGCCTCGAAGTCGTTATGCCTGACGGCCGTGTCTTTGACGACCTGCGCAAGCTGAAGAAGGACAATACCGGCTACGACCTGAAGAACCTTTTTGTCGGCGGCGAGGGCACGCTTGGCATAATCACTGCCGCAGTTCTGAGGCTTTTCCCAAAGCCCAAAGGCCGCGAGATCGCCTGGGCCGGCCTCAATTCTCCTGACGATGCGCTCAGTCTATTTCGTCTCGCGCAGGACCGTGGCGGAGCGTCGGTCACAGCGTTCGAGCTCGTCATGGACACACCGCTCGAATTCCTTTTGAAGCACAGTCCGTCTTCCCGGCGGCCGATGGCCGAACGCTATCCCTGCTACGTTATGCTGGAGATATCTTCTGTCCGCTCGGCCAGGGATGCACGTGAACTCATCGAGGACATTCTCTCGGCGGCGATGGAGCAGGGCTCCGTGCTCGATGCGACCATTGCAGCCAGCGGCCGGCAGTTCAGCGATTTCTGGGCCTTGCGCGAAAACATGTCGGAAGCGCAGAAGCCGGAGGGTTTCTCGATCAAGCACGACATTTCGGTGCCGGTCGCGGCAATTCCGAGATTTATCGCTGAAGGCGCGGGGCTGGTCGAACGCGTGGCGCCTGGCGCACGCGTCGTCTGTTTCGGCCACATGGGCGATGGCAATCTGCATTACAATGTCTCGGAGCCCGTCGGCGGCGACAGTGCCGCCTTCCAGGCCCTTTACGGCGAGATGAACCGGGCCGTTCATTCGCTGGTGCATGCACTCGGCGGTTCGTTTTCCGCCGAACACGGCATCGGCCGGCTGAAACGCGACGAGTTGATCGCCACTGCGCCGCCCGTTGCGACCGAGCTGATGCGTGCGGTCAAACGCGCAGTCGATCCGTTGGGTATCATGAATCCCAACAAGGTCATCTGATATTGCGCAAGATGCGCGCGTTCCGGTGAGTATTCGCTAACTATCGTTCCGATCAGCGATTGTTAACCGAAGTTCTTCGCCTGCCGGTAAGATGCCCCGCGCTACTCTCCCAATCAAGAAACGGGACAAACCCGTTCAGAGATCCGGCTACGGCTCTCAGGAGAGACAGGAAGGCACAACATGAACACCGGACTGATGCCAGTCTGGGCGGGCAGCAATATGCGGCTCGACCCCTATCATCTGCCGCAGGTCGTGACCTACGCGCTGAGCGACGAGCATGGCGACGTACTTTTCACCATCGACCGCCGCGGTGCGACCATCAAACGCCATCTGAAGAATGCGCGCCTGCCGGTGAGCATCGCCATTCCGGCGTCCGCCTTCCGCGGCGTTGCTGCGCGTGCGATCGAGGACGACAACGGCGAGGTGACCGTGACGCTGGAACTGCTGCATGCGGACGATTCGCTGTCCGTACCGCTGCTGGTCGCCAGCGATCTGGACGATGTCGCGGCCGACTGGCGCGCATGGTCGGAGGCTTATGGCCTGCCGATGATGCTGGTCGAGGCTGACGGTGTCGCCCGTGTGCTGGAAGACACGATCGGCGAGCGTCAGGTCGCTCCGGTTCACGAACGCCGCCAGGGCAAAGCGTCCGCGCGCCGCCGCCCGCGCTTTCTTGCGCGCCGCAAATGCGGCCAGCTTGGTTTGCGGCTGGTGGTAAAGGGCGAAGAGATCATCGCCCGCAGCTGATTGGGTTAGAAGCTTGGGCTGATAACGGCCCAGGCCCCTCCGCCCAGAAGGCCGAGGAATATCAGCCAGCCGACCACATTGTTCGATCTGAAGAGCTGCAGGCACTGCTCGGGGTTGTCGATATCGAGAACCCTGATCTGCCGCACCATATGCGCACCGGCAGCTACAAGCCCGGCGAGCGCCGGCATCGGCACCGCCGCCAGCGCGAAAGCCACCGCGAAAAACAGCAGTGCCCCGCCGTATAGGAAAACAAGAGCCTGTTTGGTTCGCGCGCCGAACAGCCGCGCGGTGGAGCGCACCCCCACCAGAGCGTCATCTTCCTTGTCCTGATGCGCGTAGATCGTGTCGTAGCCGATCACCCACAGGATCGAGCCCGAATAAAGCAGGAATGGTGCAAGCGACAGGCCGCCGAAATGTGCCGCCCAGCCCATCAGCGCGCCCCACGAGAAGGCAAGGCCGAGGAAAAACTGCGGCCAGTCGGTGAAACGTTTGGCAAAGGGATAAAGCGCGACGATACCGAGCGAGGCAACGCCGAGCAGCACGGTGAACCAGTTGAACTGAATGAGCACCGCCAAACCAACAAGTGCCTGAACGACCAGGAAAACCCAGGCCTGTTTGCGGGTGATTTGCCCGGATGGCAGGGGTCGCGAGCGGGTGCGCTCGACCTGTGTGTCGATGTTCTCATCGACCAGGTCGTTATAGGTGCAGCCGGCGCCCCGCATCGCCATTGCGCCGATCAGGAACAGAACCAGGTGGTAGGGCGAGGGCATAACGTCGAGGATCGCCGCGCCCGGTTTCGCATAGGCGAGGGCGGCAAGTGCGGTGGCCCACCAGCAGGGCCAAAGCAGCAGCTGCCAGCCGATCGGCCGATCCCAGCGCGCGAGTTGCGCGTGCGGCCACAGCGCACGGGGCAGCACGCGATAGACCCAGTGGCCCGACGGCGCATCTGAAACCCGCCCGCGCACGCCTTTGGATTGGATGGTTTCCATATCCGAGCAAGTGACAGTCGCTTTGCGCAGCGTCAAGCCGGCGTGTCGTCTCCTTTTCTCAAATCGGCAGCCCACTCTTCCGACCAGGCGACCAGCGGCAGCAAATGGGCGGCAAGCATTCGGCCCTGGTTACTGAGTGCATAACCATCGTCGCCTTTCTCGACGAGGCCGGCCTCGCGCAACTCGGCGAGCCGTACATTGAGCACGCTTGGACTTGTCTCGGCTGCTGCCTGCAGTGGACGGAACCGCAGGTCGCTCTTCGATAGTTCCCATAGAATGCGTAGCGCCGTTCGCCGCCCCAGGAGGTCGAGCAGCACCATGATCGGGCGCCCCGTTGCAGAGCCGCGAACAGACTTGTCGGACAGATGAGACAGCATGCTATTGATTCCGTAGCGAAGATGTATATGCTATGATAATAATAGCATGGAGTGTCAGAAATGTCTGCCCGGATAAAATGTGCTGAGCCGCCGTTTTCGGCGGCGGTCCAGTTCAGACTCGACAGTCTTATGCCGGCGGGCGTGCCGCCGCTGGCTCTCTTTACGATGCTCGCGCGCGACGAAAGGCTTTTCGAGCGCTTCATGGGAGGCGGTTTGCTCGACAAGGGCAATCTCGACCTCCGCCACCGCGAAATCGTCATTGACCGCGTCACGGCCCGCTGTGCATCAGAGTATGAGTGGGGCGTTCATGTCGCATTCTTTGCGCAAAAGGCAGGCCTGACCGATAACCAGCTTCAGTCGCTCGCCCATGGCGCGGCTGGCGATGCATGCTGGTCCGACGAGACAGATCGCCTGCTGATTCGGATCTGCGACGAACTGCATGAAACGGCCACCATCGGCGATGATCTGTGGAAGCTCTTCTCGGGCAGCTTCTCTGACGCCGCATGTCTTGAAGTACTGATGCTTGCGGGCTTCTACAGAACCGTGTCTTACCTGACCAACGCGACAGCCCTTCCGCTGGAGCGCTTTGCAGCACGGTTCCCGGCAAAACCTGTCCAAAGCTGAAGGGCGAACCCTTGACCCCGGGCCGCGCTGGCAATAGCGCAACGCTTAGCCAATCGCCGCCGCGAGGTATCATGAACGTTCTTCTGATCGGTTCCGGCGGGCGCGAACATGCGCTTGCCTGGAAACTTGCCAAGTCCCCGACGCTCGGCAGGCTCTTTGCCGCTCCGGGCAATCCCGGCATAGCGAAACATGCCGAGTGTCTGCCGATCGATGTGACCGATCATGACGCCGTCGCCGGTTTCTGCAGTCAAAACGGGATCGGGCTTGTGGTTGTCGGCCCCGAAGCGCCGCTCGTTGCCGGCCTTGCCGATGCACTCGCCAAGGACGGCATCAAGGTGTTCGGACCTTCCGCCGAAGCTGCGAAACTGGAGGGCTCCAAAGGGTTCACCAAGGAGCTGTGCGACCGATACGGCGTCCCGACCGCTGCTTGGCAACGCTTCAATAACGCGCCCAAGGCGAAAGCCTATTTGCGCCGGGTCGGTGCACCGATCGTCATCAAGGCCGACGGTCTCGCCGCAGGCAAGGGTGTAACCGTGGCCGAAACGTTGGACGAAGCAATCGCCGCCGTGGACGACTGCTTCGAGGGGGCATTCGGCGACGCTGGCGCGGAAGTCGTTATCGAGGAAAAACTCGTTGGCGAAGAGGCGAGCTGCTTTTTCATCTGCGACGGCACTACCGCGCTGCCTTTCGGCACGGCACAGGACCACAAGGCGGTCGGCGAGGGCGATACCGGCCCGAACACCGGCGGCATGGGCGCCTATTCGCCGGCCCCGGTGATGACACCGGAAATGTCGGCGCGTGTGATGCGCGAGATCGTAGAACCATCCCTGCGCGGTATGGCCGAGATGGGCACGCCCTTTACCGGTGTGCTGTTCGCGGGGCTTATGATCACCGACGATGGGCCGAAGCTGATCGAATATAATGTCCGTTTCGGCGACCCGGAGTGCCAGGTGCTGATGATGCGGCTGGACGCCGACCTTCTGGCGCTGCTGGCCGCTGCCTCCGATGGTAGGCTTGCAGAGGTTTCGGCAAGTTGGCGTGACGATACCGCGTTGTCGGTTGTCATGGCCGCGAACGGCTACCCGGGCAGGACGGACAAGGGATCGGTGATCGGCGGCATCGACGCGGCGGGCGCGGCCGAGGGTGTGGAGATATTTCATGCCGGCACCGCACTGGACGGCGTGGATCTGGTCGCGGCCGGCGGGCGCGTGCTCAATGTCACCGCACTCGGCGCCAGCGTGACCGCAGCGCGCGACGCTGCCTATGCCGCCGTTGACAAGATCGACTGGCCGGGTGGCTTCTGCCGCCGCGACATCGGCTGGCGCGCAGTGGCGCGCGAAGCGGAGAAATGAGGCAGGCCTATCCGAATGGATCCGGCGCCGGCTTCGCCGGCAAGGTGCCTTCGGCTGCGCGTTTCTTGTGATGCGCGAGCGAGCATCGGGGTGAACACAAGACACCCCGGTCGCACCAATAGGCGGGTCCATCGCCATCGAGCGCGAAACCAGGCGATCCATAGGCAAGGCCGCATTCGATGCAGCGGGCGACTTCGGGACGTGCGAGCATGCCGCACGCATAACCGAAGCACAGCCTCACGCCAAGGCCGTGAATTGACGTTTACGTAAAAAGCCACTAGCGGGTGGCGGTGAGTTCCTGCATATTTTCCGAAGCACGCCAGAGGAGGGCAGTTCGGCATGTATCGTGCACCCGTCGAGGAAATCGCATTCACGCTGAACCACGTCGCGGGCATGAAATCCGCGCTGGCAGGCGGCCGGCTGGGGGACCTTTCGGAAGACCTTGTGGATGCGATCCTCACCGAGGCCGGGCGCTTTGCAACCGAAGAAGTTGCGCCCCTCTACAAGGTCGGCGACGAGCGCGGTGCGGTCTTGAAGGACGGTGAGGTCACAACTCCTCCCGGCTGGAAAGAGCTATACCGCAACTGGTGCGAGGGCGGCTGGAATTCCATCTCAGCACCCGTCGAATTCGGCGGCCAGGGCCTGCCCAACATGCTGCATGTTGCAGCGCTCGAGATGTGGAATTCCGGCGCAATGGCTTTCGCCATCGGCCCGACCCTGACAATGGGCGCCATCGAAGCACTCGACAAACACGCCTCAGATGATCTCAAGGCGACTTATCTCGAGAAGCTCGTCTCCGGTGAGTGGATGGGCACCATGAACCTGACCGAACCGCAGGCGGGGTCCGACCTGAATGCACTGCGTGCCCGCGCGGAGCCGGTGGGCGATGGCAGCTACCGTATTTTCGGCCAGAAGATATTCATCACATATGGCGAGCATGATTTTACCGACAACATCGTGCATCTGGTGCTGGCGCGTTTGCCGGATGCACCGGCGGGAACGCGTGGCATTTCGCTGTTCCTCGTGCCGAAGTTCCTCGTCAATGACGATGGCACGCCGGGTGACCGTAACGACGTGGTCTGCGCCTCCCTCGAGCATAAGCTCGGCATTCACGCCTCGCCGACCTGCACCATGATTTATGGCGACGGCGCTCATGGCGACGAGCCGGGCGCGATCGGCTGGCTGATCGGCGAGGAAAACCGCGGCCTCGCCTGCATGTTCACCATGATGAACAATGCCCGTCTTGCGGTTGGCATGCAGGGTGTGGCGGTGGCGGAAGCCGCCTATCAGCGCGCTCTGGCCTATGCGCAAGACCGCAGGCAGGGCCGCGCCGAGGGCGATTCCTCGGAGGGTATGAGCCCGATCGTGATGCACCCTGATGTGAAGCGCACGCTGGTTATCATGAAAGCGCTGACCCGCATTGCACGCGCGATCTCCTATTCGTGTGCCCACGCCATCGACATGGCACATGCGGCCGAAGGAGATGAAGCCCGCCACTGGAACGAACGGGCCAACCTGCTCACTCCGGTCGCCAAGGCTTTCTCCACCGACATTGGCGTTGAGGTGGCGTCCATGGGAGTCCAGGTTCATGGCGGCATGGGCTATATCGAAGAAACGGGAGCTGCGAGCCTGCTGCGCGATGCCCGCATCGCGCCGATTTACGAAGGCACCAACGGCATCCAGGCCATCGATCTGGTAATGCGCAAGCTGCCGCTCTCTGGCGGCGAGCACATTCACGGCTACATCACCGAGCTGCGCGAGGATGCGGAAGCGCTGCGCAATTCGAACCTGCCGGAACTCGGCCGTTCCGCCGACCGCATCTCGGCGGCACTCGATGATTTCGAAGAAGCCACGCGCTTCATCCAGGAGCAGCAGATGGCTGGTGAAACGCAGACGGCTCTCGCAGGCGCGACGTCCTATCTGCGTCTCTTCGCCTTGGCAGCGGGCGGCGCGTATCTCGCCCGCGCCGCGACAGCCGCGGGCGGAGGCGAACGCGCCGGAACCTGCCGCTTCTTTGCCGAAAACCTGATTTCGGAAACCGCAGCCCTCAAATCGGCAATTGTGGAAGGCGCCGCCAGCCTCGCCGCCGCCGACGCGGCCTGAAGATACACGGGGAGATTACTTGTGAGCGAACACGTCATCGTTGAGCGCCAGGGCGCGGCGCAGATCATCCGCATGAACCGCGCGGACAAGAAGAACGCGCTGACGCGGGCCATGTATGCCGCGATGGCGGCGGCACTCAACACCGCGAACGATGACCCCGAAATCCGTGTCAACGTGATTCTGGGCGTGCCGGGTGCCTTCTCGGCGGGAAATGACATCGCCGATTTCATGGTGGTCGCAGCCGGTGGCGACGGCGGCAACGAGGTGTTCGATTTCCTGTGCGCGCTGGCGAAACTTGAAAAGCCTCTGATCTCGGGCGTAGACGGCGTCGCGGTTGGCGTCGGCACCACGATCCAGTTCCACTGCGATCTGAGCTTTGCCACGCCACGCACGGTTTTCCACACGCCGTTCACGGATCTGGGCATCATTCCGGAAGCCGGCTCGACGCTGATCGGCCCGGCGCTTCTCGGCCGGCAGACCGCATTTGCCATGCTGGCGCTGGGCGAACCATTCTCTGCCGAGCGGGCGCTCGATGCGGGGTTGATCTACAGGGTTGTCGCTGAAGATGCCCTGGAAGCCGAGGTGCTTTCGGCCGCTGCCCGAATCGCCGACAAGCCGCGAACCGCGCTCGCAACAGCCCGCCGCCTGATGGTGGGTGATTCGGAAGCCCTCGTGGCCCGCATCACCGAAGAAGGACAGCTTTTCCGCAAATTACTGACCTCCGACGAGGCTAAACAGGCCTTTTTCAGCTTTATGAGCCGCAAAAAGTAGCCTTCTGCCATAGCGCCGCGTACTCTGGCTGAAAAGCGCTCTGCGTTTTTCAGTTGTGAATCTGTTTGACACGTTCGGTTGTAAAAATATTCTAGTATCAACCTCTGCGGCCCTGGAAGAATGAACGAGGATCCGGGCAGCAGAGGAGAAGCGTGCGTAATATGCCACGCAACCCTTGGTGGGGGGTGGTGTAAATAGCTATGTGTTATAACTAGTACAAGGGATCATCTATTTCTTTAAATACAAAGGGCGGCGGGTGCTTGGATCATGTGCGATTCGTTTCACGAGAGAAGCGATGTTGGAGTCAGGATAAGAAAATATGCCAATGAATTCGCTGGCGCGAAAACTGGGTTCGATATATTCAAGAACCTGAAAGAGCTATGCGCGGTATACGGATTTGAATGGTTTTCAATTGCCTCTTTCCCTTCTGTAGTTGAGGAGGCCTACAAATATAGGGTGCTCATAAATAACTGGCACCCTGAACTCGTCGAGCAAATATCGGCTATTCCGGATTTTTGCAATTTTGTTTCCGTGGTTCAGGTGAGGTCGTCCAATATACCTATTGTCCTTCGCTTCGATGAACTCAATGAGAATACCGGTGAACGGATAATCAACGATGTTTTTCAGGAGTATGGGCACGATTTTGCGCTTTTTCTACCGCTTAGAAGCTTGGTAGAGTTCAACGGCTCTGTTGTTTTGTCAGGACGGGGCGAAAGCCCTTCGGCTCAAGTGGTGATGGAGGTAGCATACCTCTGCAATCATTTTCACGAACCTTTGAACCAGATCGTAAAGTCTCGTAGTACTCCTGTCGAAAAACTGAGTCCGACTCAGATTTCGATACTTCAAATGCTCGCCGAGGGCTACAATTCAAAAGAGCTGACAGGCAAGCTTAGCATTTCTGCGAGTACGGTCAGCTATCACCTAAGAGGCGCGCTTGCTCTTCTGGGAGCGAAAACGCCAGCACATGCAGTCGCAATTGCCTGTATGAAAGGGCTGTTTCGCACCGAAATTAGTTAAATAATATCTAATATTGCATCGAATTTTTTTTCGCCAAGCAGTTGGCGTGTATTACAGCAGAGAATCTGAATAAATATTTCAATGGTTATATAGAGATCGGAAACAATGCACATCGGAATCTGTTCGGCGGGTTGACGTATTGCAATTCGTCGGAGGTGTGCTGTGCAAATAGGGAAATTTGTGGATGAAAGCCGGTTTTTGTCGGACAAAAAAGGTGGGTCTGCAGTTGAATTTGCCCTGATACTGCCCGTGTTCGTCTTGATTTTGTTCGGACTGGTTGCATATGGGATCTATTTCGGGGCAGCCAATTCGGTTCAGCAACTGGCAGCCGATGCCGCTCGCGCAAGCATAGCGGGGCTGGACGAAGACGAACGCCGGAAGCTTGCTGCGTCTTATATTCATGACAACGCGTCCGGCTACATGCTGCTCGATGGCAATTATATAAGCGTCGACGTGACGTCTGGTCGGCGAAGCCGTTCGCAGTTCGATGTTTCGATATCGTACGATGCCGACCGGCTTCCGATATGGAATATGCGTATCCCGCTGCCTTTGCCGGGCAAGGTGATTCGTCGATCATCGACGATCCGTATCGGAGGGATCTGAAATGAGATCCCTGATCGTGCTTGTCGGGATCGCCCGTCGAGCCTGTCGAAGCCGGTCCGGCAACATCGCAGTAGCAGGTTCACTTTTCTTGTCTGTTGCGATTGGGCTTGCGGCGGTGGCCGTGGACAGCGGATCGATCTATCTTGAGCGGCGGCATGTCCAGAACACCGCGGACTTGACGGCAATTGCCGTGGCATCGCAGCTATCGAAGGCTGAAGATATCGCGCGGGAAATGCTTGGCGCGAACGGATACAAAAACGTGACCGTCAGCCTGGGGACCTGGGAGCAACCCGTCGATACCCCTGCGGATGTGTCGGACCTGACCGCTGTCCTGCTGGAGATTGGCCGCTACAACGCCGACTCGGAGCTTCGACCGGAAGTCAGATTTGTGCCTGGCAGATCGAATCCCAACGCAGTCCGCGTTACAATGAAACGTCAGGGTGGGCTCTATTTCGGGCGGGCTTTTCTGGATGCAGTCGAGGTTTCTGCCACTGGAACCGCGATGCTTGCCAACCCTGCATCGGTGTCGATCGGATCGACACTGGTGAGTTATAACGGCGGCATTGCGAACGCCGTTTTGAACGGCGTCCTGGGAACCAATGTTTCGTTTCGGCTCATGGACTACCGGTCGTTGGTTCAGGCCGATGTCGAGCTATTTCAGTTCTTTGATGCGCTTGCGGGAGAATTGGAACTTGAGGCGTTGTCTTATGACCAACTGCTTGAGGTCGATGTTTCGCTGGCGCAGCTAGCCAAGGTCGCAGAAGGTCAGGTAGGTGACGCCGGCGCGCGCCGGGCACTGCGACAAATCTGGTTGGACCCTGCTTCGGGCAGCATGCGCGTTCGCCTCAACAGGGTAATCGATTTCGGTCGGTATGGGGCGCTTGCGCTAGGGGATGGACAAGCGGCCTTCCGGTCCAAGATGCGGGTGGTAGATGCGCTGATCGCGGCTGCTGGCTCGGCTGGCCGGCGCCAGGTTGAACTGGATCTCAGTGCATCGGTTTCCCGCGTGGCCAGGCTGACAGCGACTATCGCAATTGGTGAGCGGCCGAAGCAGACTCATTGGCTGTCGATCGGCGAGAGTGGTGAAAAAGTGCGAACGGCACAGACTCGCTTGTATTTGCTGGCTGATATCGATGCAGGTGTGGTGCAGTTGAGATTGCCGATCTATCTTGATCTCGGCTACGCCGAAGCGGCCATCGAATCTGCCACCTGCCATTCAGGTGCATGGGCGAAGCCGCGTGTGGACGTGCTGGTGCGCCCCGGGCTGGCTGAAGTTTGGTTGGGAGAGGTTTCTTCGAAGGCGCTACAGGACTTCGAGTCGCCCACTCGAGTCGGCAGGGCCACGATCATCGATTCCACCTATCTTCGCGCGCACGCGATCGCAAACATCGACGTGGGCAACACCGATACGAAAACGGTGGTATTCCGGTCAGCAGACATTGGAACCGGTGTCATCAAGCAGGTTTCAACCACGACGCCGGTTCAGTCCCTTATCGGTTCGCTGATCGAGCGAATGAGATTGGAGGCGAAGGTTGGCGGTGTTGCGCTGGCGGCGCCGGGTGCCGCGACGAGCCTTATCGTCAACGCCATTCGTCCCGTCGCACGAGAACTCGACAGAGTGATCATCGAAGTGTTGACCTTAGCAGGCGTGCGCATCGGCGTGGCCGACGTCAAGGTTGGCGGCTTGGCCTGCAGTCATGCGGTGCTGGTGCAGTAGTTCGGCCCGGCGGTAGGGCACCGGGATCCAGTTGTTGGGGAAGACGCGCCTTATGGATACAACCTTGTCTTCCCCCAGCCATCCCCCTCTTTCGTAAACACGATGCGCTCGTGCAGCCTGAACTGCCGGTCGTGCCAGAATTCGATCTGGCTGGGCACGATGCGGAAGCCCGACCAGTAAGGCGGGCGGGGGATGTCGCCGATAGGGTATTTGAGCGTGTATTCGGCGACCGCCTTTTCCAGCGCCAGCTTGCTTTCCAGCGGCCGTGACTGCTTGGAGGCCCATGCGCCGATGCAGCTGCCGCGCGGGCGCGAGGCGAAATAGGCGTCGGCCTCGCCGTCGCTCACCTTTTCCACCGGGCCGCGCACACGCACCTGCCGGCGCAGGCTCTTCCAGTGAAAGCACATGGCCGCTTTCATGCTGCCCAGAATTTCGGTCCCCTTGGCGCTTTCGTAATTCGTGTAGAAAACGAAACCGCGCTCGTCATGCCCTTTCAGCAGCACCATGCGCACATCGGGCAGGCCGTCATCGTCGACAGTGGCGAGCGCGACCGCGTTGGGGTCGTTCGGTTCGCTTTTTGCGGCATCCGCCAGCCAGTCCGAAAACAGCGCAATCGGCTCTGCGCGCGCCGCGAAGTCATCTGTTGTTAACCTTGTTTCATTCATTATCGCAGCCTTGGATTCCGATCTCCGGGGAGATGGCTGATTGTTGCGTCGTGCGCAAGTGTTGCGGGTGCTGTGCCATGCGTTCGCCTTGCCGCGCCTTGCAGTCGGGCTTCTGGCGGTCGCCATTGTCAGCGGCTGTGCTGGCGGCGTTGACCTTGACCGTCTCGGTACCGACCGATCGATCATAACCAATTCCGTGGTCCAGCAAACGGGCCAGCAGCCCGATACGCGTGTATCAGACGAGGCGGCGATCCGCGCTGCTGTCGCGGCATGGTCGCCCGACGAGGCCCCGCCCCAGACCGTTCCGTGGGTCAACGCCAATACTGGGTCCAGCGGCGCAATCGCGCGCCTGGCGGATTCGCGCGACGGACCGCTCCGCTGCCGCCTGTTCAGCGCCACGCGCGACAGCTTCACCGGCAGCACGCGCTATCGCGGCAAGGCCTGCATCGGCGAGGGCGGCTCCTGGACCGTCTCGGAGCTCGCGCAGGGCTGAAAACTGCTCAAAAACGGCTCATAGCCCACGAAATACTGGAATTTCTTCCTAGTCGTGCGCATATATCGACCTTAATCGATCCCCGGTACACCGGTAGTGGCAACCCATGCGTGATCCTTATGACGTTCTGGGCGTCTCGCGTGACGCCTCGCACAAAGACATCAAATCGGCCTATCGCAGGCTGGCCAAGAAGTATCATCCGGATCAGAACCCGGACGATGCCAGGGCCAAGGAGCGTTTTGCCGAGGCCAACCAAGCCTATGAGGTGGTTGGCGACGAAAAGAAGCGCAAGCAGTTCGACCGCGGCGAGATCGACGCCACCGGAAAACCCCGCTTTCAGGACTTCAACGCCGCGGGCGGCGATCCTTTCGCGGGGTTCCGCCAGCAGGGCGCCGGCCCCGGCGGCGCGCGCCATTTCGAGTTCCGCACATCCGGATTCGACGGTGGCGACATTTTTTCCGAGATTTTCGGCGACGCATTCGGCCGCGGCGGCGGGCCGGGTGCCGGCCCACGTGCGGGCGCACAGAGCCGCGGTGGGCACAAACCTGCTGATCTCAACGTCAATCTCGACGTCACGCTGGAAGACGTGATCATGGCATCGAAGGTGACGGCGATCTTCCCGGATGGCCGCAAGCTCGCTGTCAAACTGCCTGCCTATGTCGAAGACGGTCAGACGATCCGCCTCAAAGGGCAGGGCGATCCTTCGCCCTTTGGCGGGCGCGGCGATGCGCTGGCAAAGATCCGCTATCGCAGGCACCCGCGCTACAGGATCGACGGCCGCGACCTCCATGTCGATGTGCCGGTCGACCTGGCGGATGCCGTGCTTGGCGCCAAGGTGCCGGTGGAAACTCCGGATGGCAAGGTCGCTGTCACCGTCCCGGCTGGGTCGAGTTCCGATCGCGCTCTGCGGCTCAAAGGTCGGGGACTGCCGGTCAAGACTGGCGGCCGTGGCGATCTTTACGCCAATGTCCGCATCATGCTGCCGAAGGACGATGCCGAGCTTGAAACGTTGATGAAGAAACGGCGCGGCTGAAACGCGACCCCTGCTTGATGGGTCGCATGCCCTGTGCGATAGGCTTGTTCGTGAAAAATCACGAGGGAGTTTCATGGCATGAGCGGTGGCAGTGGCCTGATGGCGGGCAAGCGGGGTCTCATCATGGGCGTCGCCAACAACCGGTCGATCGCATGGGGCGTGGCCAAGGCTCTTCAGCGCGAAGGCGCTGAGCTTGCACTCACTTATCAGGGTGATGCTTTCCGCAAACGCGTCGAACCGCTCGCCGAGGAACTTGGCGCGATTGTCGCCGGCGACTGCGACGTCACCGACATGGCCTCCGTCGATGCGGTGTTCGATGTCCTCAAGGCGAAATGGGGCAAGCTCGACTTCCTGGTTCACGCAATCGCGTTTTCGGACAAGGACGAACTTGACGGCCGCTACCTCGAAACCACGCGCGAGAACTTCCAGCGCACGATGGATATTTCGGTCTATTCCTTCACAGCGGTCGCCAAGCGCGCCGAAGCACTGATGACAGACGGCGGGTCGATGCTCACGCTCACCTATTACGGCGCTGAAAAGGTGATGCCGCATTACAATGTGATGGGCGTCGCCAAGGCCGCACTTGAGGCGAGCGTGCGCTATCTCGCGGTCGATCTCGGTGGCAGTGCAATCCGCGTCAACGCGCTCTCTGCGGGACCGATCAAGACGCTGGCCGCGTCGGGCATCGGCGACTTCCGCTACATACTGCGCTGGAACGAATACAATTCGCCGCTGAAGCGTGTGGTTACGATCGAGGAAGTGGGCGATTCGGCTCTCTACCTGCTGTCAGGTCTCTCGCGCGGCGTCACCGGTGAAGTGCTTCATGTCGATTCCGGCTATCATGTCGTCGGGATGAAGGCGGTCGATGCACCGGACATATCTGTCGTGAAGGGTGAACAGTGAATGGTCAATTGACGGGCGGCTGCCTGTACCGTCTGACCGCCATTCACTGCTGACCATTCACCATACTTCGGCTGCCATGCTTCCCCATGCCTATTTCGTCCGGCACGGCCTGACCGACTGGAACGCCGAGGGGCGTTTTCAGGGCCAGACCGACACCGACATCAACGAAACCGGCCGCCGTCAGGCGGACCGCAACGGGGCGCGACTGGCCGAACTGATCGGCACCGGTGAAGGTTTCGATTTCGTCGCCAGCCCGAAACGGCGCACGCGCGAAACGATGGAACGCGTCCGGGTCGCGATGGGCCTGCCGCGCGACGGCTACCGCACCGACGACCGCCTGATCGAAATGCACTATGGCGACTGGGAGCGTTCCACGCTTGCCGAGATCGAGCTACGCATGCCGGGAAGTTCCGAAGCGCGGGAAGGCGACAAGTGGCATTATCGTCCGCCGGGCGAACAGGCGGAGAGCTATCAGCTTCTGGCTGAGCGCATTTCGCCCTGGCTGGCGGAGCTGAAGCAGCCGACGCTATGCGTCACGCATGGCGGCATCATCCGGGTGCTGTTCAGGCTGATCGAAGATTGGCCGACCGAAGCGGCGTGCAAGGACCCTGTTCCTCAGGACAGGGTCCTTGAACTGAAGGATGGGCGGCTTCGCTGGCTGTAGCCTTACGGGAGAAACATATCCGTAATCTGGTTCACGCCGTCGCGCGAATCATAGGCAATGGCGACTACGACGCCTTCGGTTAGCACGCTCACGTCCATCTCCGCCGGCAGCTTGTAGGTTTTGCCGTCATCCAGCGTGATTGTCATCTCGTCGGTATTGAGCTGTTTGATCTCGCCTTCTGTGTTGGCAGCAAAAGCGCCCGATACCATCATCATCAGCGCCCCGGCTGCAGCAATCAATCTGCGCATTCCCGTATCCCTTGATCTTTTTTCGCCTGCCTTCGGCAAACGTGCCCCGGTCCCCATTCCGTACACAGGCACGAACACACCGAATGTGTCAAAATTACTTCACGCCGCGCCGTTTGACCACAAAGCCGTTCAACAATAGAAGCGTGGCGATCGGTACCTCCGCGCGGACAGTTTTTCATGTCGCACAACAGTTTCGGCCATCTGTTCAGGGTCACGACCTGGGGCGAGAGCCACGGCGCCGCGCTCGGCTGCGTGGTGGATGGCTGCCCGCCCGGAATCCGGTTCTCCGTGGCCGATATTCAGGCCGAGCTTGACCGGCGCAGGCCTGGACAGTCGCGTTTCGTCACACAGCGCCGCGAGCCGGATCAGGTGAAAGTGCTTTCGGGCTTCGTCGAAGACGGCGATGGACTTGTGACCACGGGTACGCCGGTCTCGATGATGATCGAAAATACCGACCAGCGCTCCAGGGACTATGGCGAGATCGCCCGCCAGTACAGGCCGGGCCACGCCGACTACACATACGATATGAAATATGGTGTCCGCGACCATCGTGGTGGCGGGAGATCGTCTGCCCGCGAAACGGCTGCGCGCGTTGCCGCCGGTGCGCTTGCCCGCAAGGTCGTGCCTGGACTCGTGGTGCGCGGAGCTCTTGTCGGAATGGGTGAAAAAGAGATCGACCGTGCCAATTGGAACTGGGATTTCATTTCCAGTGGGGAAAATCCGTTCTTCACGCCCGACCAGGCTTCCGTTGCAGTCTTTTCCGAGTATCTGGACCGTATCCGCAAGGATGGCTCCTCAGTTGGCGCTCTGATCGAGATTGTCGCTGAGGGTGTGCCGGTCGGCCTCGGCGCGCCGGTATACGCCAAGCTCGATCAGGACATCGCGTCGAACCTCATGTCGATCAACGCCGTCAAGGGTGTCGAGATCGGCGACGGGTTTCAGACAGCACGCATGACCGGGGTCGAAAACGCCGACGAAATGCGCATCGGCAATGATGGAGAGCCCGTCTTTGGTTCCAATCATGCCGGCGGCATTCTTGGCGGTATTTCAACCGGGCAACCGGTCGTTGCACGCTTCGCGGTCAAGCCGACCTCCTCGATTTTGACGCCGCGCAGGTCGATTGACGCCGATGGCAATGAGGTCGAGGTGGTGACTCGCGGACGCCACGACCCGTGCGTCGGAATTCGAGCTGTCCCAATCGGCGAGGCGATGGTTGCCTGCGCGATTGCGGATCATTATTTGCGGCATCGCGGCCAGACGGGGCGCGTGTAGGGGATTACCGATGTTGGCTTACGATCAGAAAAAAGTAGTCGATGCGCTCCGCGCCTTTGAGCGCGGGGAAATCGTTGTGGTGATGGACGATGATGGTCGGGAAAACGAGGGCGATCTGATCGTTGCTGCCACGCATTGTACGCCCGAAAAGATGGCCTTCATCGTGCGTCACACGTCCGGCATCGTCTGCGCGCCGATGACGCGCGATGCGGCGCGTCGCCTCAACCTTGCACCGATGGTAGCTGAGAATGATGCACCGCATTCGACTGCATTCACCATCTCGGTCGACTTCAAGCACGGCACCACGACCGGCATCTCTGCCGACGACAGGACGTTGACCGTGCGCAACCTCGCCAATCCCAATGTCGGATCGGCCGATTTCGTCAGACCGGGGCACATCTTTCCGCTTGTCGCACGTGAGGGCGGAGTATTGATGCGATCCGGACATACGGAAGCCGCCGTCGATCTGTGCCGCCTCGCCGGCCTGCCCGAGGTCGGCGTCATCTCCGAACTGGTCAACGACGATGGCACGGTTATGCGCGGCCCGCAGGTCAGTTCGTTTGCACAAGCCAATGGACTGAAACAGGTTTCCGTTGCCGATTTGATCGCCTACCGCCAGCGCCAGGAAACGCTCGTGCAGCGAGTGGATACCTTTGCCGTCGAGACGGCAGGTGGGCCGGCGCATGCTTATGAATATTCGGTGCCATGGGATGTCATGCACCACCTTGCGGTTGTCTTTGGCGATATTCGCGACGGCATTGAAGTGCCGGTTCGGCTTCACAGCGAAGACATTGTCGCCGACGTATTTGGGGCAGAGAGCCGGCTGGACGAGCTGATTGCCGAAATGGGCAAGGCCGGTCGCGGGGTCATCGTCTATCTTCGCAAGGGATCGGTGGGTGTGGCGCATCAGCCGCGCAGCCGGCCGCTTGCAGAGGATGGCGAAGTCCACGACGAAGCACTGACACGCGAAAACGAGTGGCGCGAAATTGGCCTTGGCGCGCAGATATTGCGTGATCTGGGCATATCGTCCATCAAACTGATAGCTTCGCGCGAACGCCACTATGTCGGCCTCGAAGGCTTCGGCATCGAAATCGCCTCGACCGACATACTCTAGCCTGAACGGAAGGCGGCCCGGCAGGGCCGGGCCGCTCATCGGGGGGTGAGGCTTATTCAGCCGGATGGGGTGCCGCGTCCGGTATGCTGCCGGTGTGCTTGCCGGCAAGCACTTGCTGCCCGAGCAGGGCAACTGAAAGCGCCATGCCCCCGGCTGCGACCGACACCCAGAACCCGTTATGCGCGCCGAAATTATCAACCACCCAGCCGGCAACGAAAGCGCCCAAGGCCATACCGATACCTATGCCCGTCATCACCCAGGTCACGCCTTCGGTGAGCATCGATTCGGGAACCCGACGCTCGATCAATCCGAAAGCCGTAATGAAAGTCGGCGAGATTGCTATACCGCTCAGGAACACCGTGGCTGCCAGCAGCAGAACCGAACCTGTGAAAAACAGTAGCGGGATCTGGGTAAGTGCGATCGCGGCCAGCGCAATTGCAAACTGCTTCTGAAGCGGAAATTTGAGATTGAGTGCACCGACGACCAGACCGAGGGCGAACGATCCAACCGCGTAGACGCCGATCACTAGGCTCGCCGCATTGGGTGTACCGAGTTCCTCGGTAATGGCGACCGCACCGACCTCGGCGGTGGCGAAGATCGCACCGACAAAGATAAGCGCCAGTGTAACCAATTGTACGGCAGGCAGCCGGATCGCGGATCCCACCGCGCGCTGACCTGCGGGCCTGATTCCGGGTTCGGTAGAGCGTTGCAGAATGAAGGCGGCAGTGCCGAAGGCGAGCAGAGCCGTATTTGCCATGATGCCGGCTTCCGGAAACAGCGAGACGGCCAATCCCACCGAAAGCGATGCGCCGGCGATGTACATCACTTCGTCCATGGCAGATTCGAATGCGAACGCGGTGTTGAGTTCGGGTTTGCCGCGGAAAATCTCGGTCCAGCGGGCGCGGATCATTGCCGGCATGCTGGGCATCGCTGCTGCAAAAAAGGCGGCAACAAACAGCGTCCAGGTCGGCCAGCGCTGGTTTGTCGCGATCATTAAGGCCGTGAACGCGAGGACAGAGAGAACGGTTGCGGGAACGACAATGGCAGTCTGGCCGTATCGATCCACAAGTCGCGAGACCTGCGGTGAAACGAGAGCGTTGGTCAGTGCGTAAGTCGCCGAGACCGCGCCCGCGAGCCAGTATTCGCCATGAGTCTGGGACAGCATGGCCACGATGCCGATTGGAGCCATTGCGATCGGCAATCGGGCCACAAAGCCCGCCGCCGCGAAACCCAATGCTCCCGGCGCGCGAAAGATCTCCCGGTAAGGGTTGGACATGTAATTTCTCCTCGATTCACGGAGTTGGATGTCATACATACGAGGCGTATGTGAATCAGATAAATACATACGAGACGTATGTCAATTGGCATACGAGGCGTATGTTATTTAGGACGGAATATGGCCCACCGACCCAGAACCGACATGATTGCCGAAACGCGGTCGAAGCTGATTGCGGCGGCGCGCCGTGCTTTCGGCACGGTCGGCTACGCCGACGCGTCGATGGACGACTTCACCGCCGAAGTCGGGCTGACGCGGGGCGCGATTTACCATCACTTCGGGGGTAAAAAGGGCCTGCTGGAAGCGGTTGTGATACAAATCGATGCCGAGATGACTGCACGGCTGAACGCTGTTTCGGCCCAGGCATCCAGCCCCCTGCGTGGCTTCGTCGAGGAATGCGTCGCCTATATCGAGATGGCGCTTGAGCCCGAAATCCAGCGCATTGTGCATCGTGACGGCCCAGCCGTATTGGGTGATCCCTCGCGCTGGGCGACGCAGGATGGCTGCATCGCCGCTTTGACGGCAAGTGTGACTCGGCTGCAGAGGGAAGGGTATTACAGGCAGGACATCACGCCGGCGGCTACGGCTCGCCTGATCAACGGCGCTTCGCTTCATGCTGCGCAGTGGATTGCCAACTCGGACGAACCGGAAGCTGTCTCCGCTGAAGCGGTAAGAGTTTTCAAGGCGATGCTTGACGGTTTGCGGACAGACAAGGGTGAGAATGGCTGATCCGGGCAAACGGACACCAACCGGTTCGGTCGCGGCAGCTGCCGCGGCGCTGTGGTGGATTATCGCCACGGCTTCCGCGGCGCACGCTGCCGAGCGATATGCGATCGACACGCCGGCACCTGTGAGCATGCTGTTGAACGTCGGCAATAGCGTATTTGCAGTTCTGCGCGACGGCACGACCTACAGGCTCAGGCGGTGCGAGGCCAGGGTCGTCTGCCTGGCGCCGGCACAAGTTTCAGGCCTGCCGCCGAAGGCCCCCCACGGTGGCCTTCCCGATGGCCGCATCGCCAGCGCATCGTCGGGCGACATAAGGCAGGCCTGGTACGGACGCCCGACCACGCGTTATGGCCACGCCGTCCTGGGCGACGGTATCGAAGCGGGATCGCTCGTCGCACGAGATGCTGTCGGTCAGCTACACGAGCTTGTTCTGCCCGATACCCATGTGTTCGAAGACATCACCCCGCGTATCGCCGACCTCGATGGCGACGGCCGCAACGAGATCGTCACGATACGCTCGTCCTTGAAGCGCGGCGGCGCAATAGCGGTTTACGGTTTGCGCGACGGCGTGCTGGAACTTCTCGACGCATCGGCCGAGATCGGCCGCAGCCGCCGCTGGCTCAACGTGGCCGGCATCGCCAGCTACCATGGTGCAGGCAGGCCGGTCGTCGCCTGGGTGGAAACGCCGCATATCGGTGGCACGCTTAAGCTGGCGACATTCGAAAACGGCAAACTCAAGCGCTTCGGCAGCAACCGCTCCGGATTCTCTAATCATTTCATCGGTTCGCGCGAGCAGCAGCTGTCCGCAACCGGCGATTTCACCCGCGATGGCCGGCTTGACCTCGCACTGCCCGGCGCTGACCGCCGGTCGCTTGTGATTGTCTCGACAGGGGCAGTCACCAGAACCCGCTTGCCCGGTCGCGTTGCCACCGCGCTCTCCAATGTGGGGGGTGCCATCGTGACGGCAGACGATAATGGTACTTTGCTTGCAGTGATTCCCTGATCTGCCGGCGTTGGGCAGATATGACGAGGAGCGCATTCGAAGATGTGGGATTTCGATTTCGGCAGGACATTGGGCATGATGGTTCGCACCTGGCCGTTCATCCTGCTGCGGCTGGGCGTCTATTTTTCCATCACCCTGGCTTATGTGCTGGCGACGGGTGTCGGCGCCGGGGTGGGCTTCGGGCTGGGCCACGTGTTCGGTAACACTGATGGACCGGCAGGCTTTGCCGTTTTCGGTGGCCTCGGCGGCATCGTTGTCGTCTCAGTCGTGCTCTACTGGCTGCGCGAATACATCCTCTACATGGTCAAGGCCGGCCATATAGCGGTTCTGGTCGAACTGATCGAGGGCAGAGAACTGCCCGCGGGAAAAAGCCAGATCGATCATGCCCGCGCGGTCGTGGCCGAGCGTTTCGGCGAGGCCAATGTTCTCTTCGTGGTGGACCAGCTGGTGAAAGGCGCCATCCGGGTCATCACCGGTCTTCTGGGCGGTATTGCGCGTTTTGTGCCGATCCCCGGCCTCAACGGGCTTGTGGGCTTCATCAACACCGTCATCCGGCTGTCTCTGACCTATGTCGACGAAGTGCTGCTCGGCTACAATATCCGCATCAATTCGCGCGACCCGTTCGATACCGCACGCCAGGGCGTTGTTCTTTATGCTCAAAACGGTGCGGTGATGGTCAAGAACGCGGTCTGGCTTGCATTCTTCATGTGGGCGCTTGCGCTGCTGGTATTCCTCCTGATGCTGGCGCCGGCCGCCGCGGTCCTTTACGTGATGCCGGGGCAGCTTGCCGGCTGGTCATTTGTGCTGGCCATCATCTTCGCCTGGGCCATCAAAGCCGCATTGATCGAACCATTCGCAATCGCCGCACTCATGCAGGTCTATTTTCGTGTGATCGAAGGCCAGGTGCCGGACCCCGAATGGGACCGGCGGCTCGCGGGCGCCTCCAGCCACTTTCGAGAATTGAAGGATAAGGCGGTGTCGTCTTTCGGTGGGCGCCCATCTGCCGTCGAAGGTGCGTGACCTGTTGAACACGCGCAGCGAGGCTGTGTCCGCGATGGCCAAGTGGCTGTCAAACGCCTATATCGGGGCATGACGACGCGCCTCTACACGCACCCGATCTACCTTGAGCATCTGACACCGGCCGGCCATCCCGAACGGCCTGACCGGCTACGCGCAATCGCGCAAGCTTTGCAAGACGAGCGCTTTGACTCGCTCGACCGAAAGGAGTCGCCGTCGGGCGATCCCGATGCAATTCTCCTGGCGCACCCGCTTTCGTACCGGGAGAAAGTCGAGGCAGCGATACCCAGCGAAGGCCTTGCGCGCATCGATGCCGACACTTCCGCCAGCCCCAAGAGTTGGCAGGCGGCACTGACCGCGATAGGCGCGGCGACGGCCGCGGTTGACGACGTCTTCTCAGGCGTGGCCGACAATGTGTTCGTCGCCTCGCGTCCGCCCGGCCATCACGCCGAGCGCGAAACGGCGATGGGCTTTTGCCTGTTCAACAACGCGGCAATTGCCGCGCGGCATGCGCAGCGCAAACATGGCGCGGAGCGCGTTGCAATTGTTGATTGGGACGTTCACCACGGCAATGGAACCCAGGACATCTTCTGGCACGACCCGAGCGTGCTCTATTGTTCCACGCACCAGATGCCACTTTACCCCGGAACGGGCGACAGGCACGAAACCGGCGCCGGCAACATCGTCAATGCGCCGCTGGCCGCTGGCGACGAGGGAGAGGCCTTCAAGGAGGCGATGCGCACGCGCGTTTTGTCGGCAATCGATGCCTTCAAGCCGGATCTGATCATCATTTCGGCGGGCTTCGACGCGCATCACCGCGACCCGCTGGCCGAAATCAATCTCGTCGAAGATGATTTCGACTGGGCAACGGGCGAACTTCTGGAACGGGCGGGGCGGTTGTGTTCGAACCGGCTCGTCAGCCTGCTTGAGGGCGGTTACGACCTGCAGGGGCTTGCAACGTCGACTGCCGCTCATGTCAGCCGCCTGATGAAGGGATAAGAAATGGCCGAGAACGGCAACGACGACATCAAGACGATGACCTTCGAGAAGGCGCTCGAGGCGCTTGAGAAAATCGTCGAGGATCTGGAGCGCGGCGACGTTCCGCTGGACGAATCGATCCGAACCTATGAGCGCGGCGAGGCGTTGAAGGCGCATTGCGACAAGCTGCTGAAGGCAGCGGAAGACAAGGTCGAGAAGATAAGGCTGTCGCGCGAAGGCAAGCCTGAGGGTACGGTGCCACTCGACGGCGACATGTAATCGCCGCCTTTGTCGCCACAATTCTGGCGTTTGAACGAGCCGGGAGCGAAGATATGTGCCGCAATATCAAGCCGCTGTTCAATTTCGAACCGCCTGCAACGCACGACGAAATTCACGACGCCGCGCTGCAGTTCGTGCGCAAGGTGAGCGGCTCGACCCGACCTTCAAAACGCAACGAAGCGGCCTTTGAGCGTGCTGTCGCCGCGATCACCGCAAACGTGCATGAATTGCTGGACGCGATGGAAACAGCGCAGCCGCCCAAAAATCGCGAGGAAGAGTCAGAGAAGGCACGTGCCCGCTCGGCGGCGCGTTTTGCGCGCGCCGAAGCCTGAATGGCGGCGACGAGGCTGACTTGACAGCACCTGGCAGGCGACCCATCTTAGCTAGACTTAGCTAAGGAGAGATTCCGTGAGCACCGTCAACATGCTCGAAGCCAAGACCAAGCTGTCCAAGCTGGTTGAGGCTGTCGAGTCGGGAGCGGAAAGCGAGATCATCATCGCACGCAATGGCAAGCCTGCCGCCAAGCTGGTTCCGCTGAATGCCGTACCGAAGCAGAAGCGTCGGCTTGGCTTGGCCCGTGGAAAATACCCGCCGCTGGATTTCGAGGCCTTTCAGGCCTTGGACGCCGAGGTTGAGGCAATGTTTTTCGGCGGAGTCACGAAGGAGAAGTGAGACTTCTGCTCGACACGCATGTTGCAGTGTGGCTGACAAACACTCCCGAACGCCTGTCGAACCAACTGCGTGCTGTGATCGAAGACCCGGCAAATCAGGTAGCTGTTTCAGCCGTGGCGGTTTGGGAAATTGCCATCAAGCGCGCACTTGGCCGCTCGGACGCTCCGCCGCTGTCAGCTCATCGAGCGGTCAATGAGTTCGGTGCTGCAGATTTCAACATACTGGATGTGACCGCTTCCCACGCCGCCTTTATGGAGCGCTTGCCATTGATCCATTCGGATCCGTTCGACCGCTTGATGCTGTCGCAGGCAATCACCGAGGACATGCAATTCGTGACATATGATCGCCAGCTGTCACGGTACGATGTCGCCATTCTGACATGGTGATCGCGAAATGAGCTTCTTTCCAGGCAACGACCCTCAACCCGGCGACGCTTTCGCTTGCGATGCAATCGAAACGCTGATCATCCCCAATGCGCGCGACATCGGCGGGTTCGCGGTTCGCCGCGCACTGCCTACAGCGCGCCGCCGGCTTGTCGGGCCATTCATCTTCTTCGACCGCATGGGGCCTGCTGTCTTGCGCGCGGGTGAGGCAATGGATGTACGACCGCACCCGCATATCGGGCTTTCCACCGTCACTTACCTGTTCGACGGGCAGATACGGCACCGGGATTCGCTCGGCACCGAGATGGTGATTGCGCCCGGCGATGTAAACCTGATGACGGCCGGTCGCGGCATCGTTCATTCCGAGCGCTCGCCCGAAGAACTGCGCGGCGGCCCGCTGTCGCTCTCCGGGCTGCAGACATGGCTGGCGCTGCCCGATCACCGCGAGGAAATCGAACCGGCTTTCGACCACACGCATGCAGACGATCTGCCGGTTCTGGAGGGCGAGGGTACGCATGCGCGGGTCGTTATTGGGTCGTTTCATGGCAAGTCCGCGCCGGTGCATACGGAAACCGAAACGCTTTACGTCGATATCAGGCTGGAGCCGGGCGCGCGACTGCCGATCCCGGCCGAAGCCGAGGAACGCGCGATCTATGTACTGCAGGGTGACCTAGTAATCGCAGGCGACAGATTTCCTTCCGACCGGCTGATCGTCTTCAAACCCGGCACGGAGATTGTCATCGAGGCCGCGTCGGCAGTACATCTGATGCTGTTCGGCGGCGCGTCGCTGGGTTCGAAGCGCTACATCTGGTGGAATTTCGTTTCCTCGTCGAAAGAGCGCATTGAGCAGGCCAAAGAAGAGTGGCGCAGGGGTCGGTTCGACATCGTTCCGGGGGACGAGGAAGAGTTCGTTCCGCTGCCGGAGAAGTGAGCGCGGTGTGCCTTGGTGCGGCCACTGCACGCGTTTACTTTCCGGCTGGCAGTGCTTATGTCCACAGAGTTATGTAACACAGCACCGAGCCTGAATTGAGTAACCCACCCGCCACGCCGCTGCTGGACCGCGTCCGCGTCCCCGGCGATTTGAGACAGCTTGACGAAGCCGAACTTCCTCAGCTCGCCGACGAACTGCGCTCTGAACTGATCGATGCCGTGTCGCAGACCGGGGGACATCTGGGGGCGGGGCTGGGTGTCGTGGAACTCACGGTCGCGCTGCACTATGTTTTCAACACGCCGGATGACCGCGTCATCTGGGACGTCGGTCACCAGGCCTACCCGCACAAGATCCTGACCGGCAGGCGCGAGCGCATTCGCACGCTGCGGCAGGAAAACGGGCTGTCCGGCTTCACCAAGCGTGCGGAAAGCGAATACGACCCCTTCGGTGCCGCGCATTCGTCGACCTCGATTTCCGCCGGCCTTGGCATGGCTGTGGCACGTGACTTCGATGGCCGCAAAAATCATGTGATATCCGTGATCGGCGATGGTGCCATGTCGGCCGGCATGGCCTATGAGGCGATGAATAACGCGGGCGCGCTTGATGCCCGCCTGATCGTGATCCTCAACGACAACGACATGTCGATCGCCCCGCCTTCGGGTGCGATGAGCGGCTATCTCGCGCGTCTTGCCTCGGGCGGCACCTACGCCGGCGTGCGCGACTTCGGCAAGAAGCTGACCGGCTATCTCGGCCGCCGCTTCGATCGCGCTGTGACGCGGGCAGTGGAGCACGCGCGCGGATACGTGACCGGCGGCACACTCTTCGAAGAACTGGGCTTTTTCCATATCGGCCCGATCGACGGCCACAATCTGGAACATCTGATTCCGGTGCTGCGCAATGTGCGCGACCATGGCGACGGACCGGTGCTCATCCACGTGATGACACAAAAGGGCAAGGGCTATGCGCCCGCCGAGGCCGCGGCCGACAAATATCACGGCGTCTCGAAATTCGACGTCATCACCGGCGCTCAGGCCAAGGCGCCAGCAAACGCGCCAAGCTACACCAAGGTTTTTGCACAAAGCCTGATCCAGGAAGCGGAAGCTGACGACAAGATCGTCGCCGTGACGGCGGCAATGCCATCCGGCACAGGGCTCGATCTGTTCGAACAGGCTTTCCCCAAGCGCATGTTCGACGTTGGCATTGCCGAACAGCACGCGGTGACGTTCTGTGCCGGTCTGGCGACCGAGGGTTACAGGCCCTTCGCGGCGATCTACTCGACCTTCCTGCAGCGTGCTTACGACCAGGTCGTGCATGATGTGGCAATCCAGAAATTGCCTGTGCGTTTTCCCATCGACCGCGCCGGATTTGTCGGCGCCGACGGTCCGACGCACTGCGGCGCGTTCGACGTCGCATATCTTGGCTCCCTGCCGGGCTTCGTCGTCATGGCGGCCGGAGACGAGGCTGAGCTCAAGCATATGGTCCGCACGGCTGCCGCCTATGACGAGGGCCCGATCGCCTTCCGTTATCCGCGTGGCAACGGCGTCGGCGTCGACATGCCGGAACGCGGTACCGTGCTTGAAATCGGCAAGGGCCGAATCTTGCGCGAAGGGAGCAAAGTCGCGCTTCTGTCATTCGGTACCCGCCTCGCGGATTGCCTTGCGGCGGCTGAGGAACTGGATGCGGCCGGCCTTTCAACCACGGTTGCGGACGCGCGTTTTGCCAAACCGCTGGACACCGATCTCGTCGAGCGGCTGGCCCGCAATCACGAGGTTCTGATCACTGTCGAGGAGGGGTCCGTCGGCGGTTTTGCAAGCCATGTGCTGCAACATCTCGCTCATGCCGGCCTGCTGGAAAACGGGCTCAAGACACGCCCGTTGGTTTTGCCCGACGCTTTTGTCGATCATGCCAAACCGGAAAAAATGTATGCCGATGCGGGGCTCGACAGTGCCGGCATTGTGCGTACGGTTTTCAGCGCCCTGGGGCAGGCCGACAAGGCAGCGCGCGCCTGAAGCGTTCGCAAATTGCTAACCCTTTCATTTGGCGGATTCTTAGCAGCTCGGTGCTAGTCAGTTCTCCGGACACGGAGAACAGCAATGATGCACGCCAAATGTCTGGCGGCTGGGTGCCTTCTGGTAGCGTTGCCATCGTTGGCGGCCGCCGCGCCGGATCATGATCCCGCTTTGGAGGAAGCCGCGATCAGGCTTGCCGTGGGCAAACTCGGTCATCTGCGCGGCGGCTTCTCGGATGAGAACCGGCCCAGGTTTTACCGTCCTGTAAAAGCAACGCCGGAAAGCGGCACCGCCGACAAGGACGGCTGGAAAGACGGGCTTGCGCCTGCCACGGAAATGCCGCGCATAACGACCGGCAAGCCCTGAGCGCACACATCGCTTGCCAGGGCTGACGCTATTCGTCATTGAGAGCCATGCAATCGGCACAGGCACACGCGGCGAAATTCAGGCTTGACGACCTGCTCGTCCGGCGCGGCCTGTTCGAAAGCCGATCGCGTGCCCGCGATGCCATTTTGCGCGGCACGGTCTCTGTCGATGGCGCGGCAGCCGCCAAACCCGGAAAACCCGTATCCGAAAACGCCGAGATCGCGGTTGAAGATCCTGCAAGGCACTATGTTTCGCGTGCGGCTCTCAAGCTTGTCGCAGGGCTCGACCATTTCGGCTTCGACCCGGCGAATAAGCTGGCGCTTGATGTAGGCGCTTCGACAGGCGGCTTTACACAGGTGCTGCTGGAACGCGGGGCGAGCCATGTGATAGCGCTCGATGTCGGGCACGATCAGATGCGGCCCGAGCTCGCCGCCGATCCGCGTGTAACCGGTATCGAACGCCTGAACGCGCGCGAACTCACCTCCGTTGATCTCGGCGGCCGGTCGCCGGAAATCGTCGTCTGCGATGTGAGCTTCGTTTCGATCCGCCTTGCGCTTCCGCCGGCACTGGACCTTGCCGCAGGGGGGGGCACATGGCGTCTTCCTCGTGAAACCGCAATTTGAGGCGGGCAGGGAGCAGATCGGCAAGGGCGGCATCGTCGATCCCGCGCTCGGCAAACGCATCGCAGAGGAAATGTCCGCGTGGCTCGAAACCCTGCCCGGCTGGCGCTCTCTGGGCACCTTGCCGTCGCCCATTGTGGGTGGTGACGGCAACTGCGAGTTCCTTCTTGGCGGCGTGCGCGACCGATGAATACGCGTTTCACGATCGACCATCTGGGCGCACAGGGCGACGGCGTGGCGAAGGCCGACAGCGGGCCGGTCTTCATACCCTTCACGCTGCCCGGCGAGGTCGTCACCGCCGCGAGGCAGAAAAGCCGCGCCGAGCTGGTCGCGCTCATCGAGCCGTCGCCAGCGCGCACCGAACCGGCATGTCGTCATTTCGGCACCTGCGGGGGCTGCGCGCTTCAGCACATGAACGCCGAGGACTACAATGGGTGGAAGCGCGGGCTGGTGCAGCACGCGCTGCGTAGCCGGCAGCTTGATGCGCCGGTGGCCGAAATCGTGCGATGCGAACCGCACACGCGCCGCCGCGCGGTTTTTTCGGCGCGCACCACACAAGGCGGGGTGCTTCTGGGTTACCGGCAGGCAGCCTCCCACACGATCGTACCGGTCGAGGAATGCCCGATCCTGCTGCCAGCGATTATCGAGCGTCTGGGTGACTTTCGGAAGATCGTCAGCCTCGCCGAGCCCGGCAAGAATGTGCTTCGTCTGTCGGTGACTGCGACCGAATCCGGCCTCGACATAGATATTGGCGGCCTGAAAAAGCTTGGCGAGAAGCAGCGCATGGCATTAGCCGGCTTTGCAGGCGCTGCCGGCTTCGCGCGCGTCTCGCTTGGCGGCGAGATCATCATCGAGCCGCGCAAGCCGATGGTGACGTTCGGCTCGGCCGCCGTGGAGGTGCCGCCCGGCGGCTTCCTGCAGGCGACTTTGGACGCCGAGCTTGTGATGGCCGGACTTGTGACCGGACATCTGGCTCGCTCCAGGCGTGTCGCGGATCTGTTTTCCGGCTCCGGCACATTCGCGCTGCGGCTCGCTGCCAGCTCGGAAGTTCACGCCGTGGAATCGGATGCCGCTGCGGTTGCCGAGCTCGATCGCGCAGCACGCCACACGCCGGGGATCAGGCCGGTCAAGGTCGAGCATCGCGACCTCGATCGTCGCCCGCTGACCGCAAAAGAGCTGTCCCGCTTTGACGGGATCATATTCGATCCGCCCCGCGCCGGCGCCGAGCTGCAGGCAAAGCAGATCGCGAAATCCGGTGTAAAACGCGTCGCCGCGGTTTCCTGCAATCCGGTCACGCTCGCCCGCGATCTCTCGATCCTGAAGGAGTGCGGCTACACGCTGCTTTCGGTTACCCCGATCGACCAGTTTTTGTGGTCGGCGCATGTCGAAGCGGTGGCGCTGCTGGAAAAGCGCTGACGCCTCATCCGGCGAGCACCTTTTCAACCCAGGCAGGCACGATCTCGGTTGCCTTCCCATGGATGGCATCCGAAAAGCGGCTGGTCCCTTCGGTCGGCTCGAGATTGAGCTCCAGCGTACGGGCGCCTGCGGCGCGCGCCTCTTCGATGAACCCGGCTGCGGGATAGACGGTGCCGCTGGTGCCGACAGCAACAAAGAGATCGCAGCCGGCAAGCGCGGCATAGATCCGTTCCATCTGGTAAGGCATCTCGCCGAACCATACGACATCCGGCCGCAAACGACCCCTGGAGCCGCAGGCCCGGCAGGGGAGGTCGGTGGAAAGGTCACCATCCCACAGACGTCGGTCTCCACAATTGCCGCAAAGTGAATTGGCGAGTTCGCCGTGCATGTGGATCAGTCGTTCGGAACCGGCCTGTTCGTGCAGATGGTCGATGTTCTGGGTGACGAGAAGAAATGCCCCGCCGAATTCGCGCTCCAGCCGCGCAAGCGCGAAATGCGCGGCGTTGGGCTTGATGCCCTTCAGCCCTGCGCGCCGCTGATTGTAGAAGGCATGCACCTTGTGCGGATCGGCGGCGAAACCCTCCGGCGTCGCGACCTCGCGGAAATCGACTTTCGACCAGATGCCGTCCGTGTCCCGAAACGTGTCGATGCCGGATTCGGCGGAAATGCCTGCCCCGGTGAGCACGACGATGGAGGAGGGCGGCCTCACTAAGCCTGTGTGCCGCCAACCGTCATCTGGTCCATTCTCAGATGCGGTTGGCCGACGCCGACCGGCACACCCTGTCCGGCTTTGCCGCACATGCCGATGCCGGTATCCAGCTTCATGTCGTTGCCGACCATCGACACGCGGTGCATGGCGTCCGGGCCGTTGCCGATCAGCATTGCGCCCTTGATCGGACGGGTCACCTTGCCATTCTCGATCATGTAGGCCTCGGTGCAGCCGAACACGAACTTGCCCGATGTGATGTCGACCTGCCCGCCGCCGAAAGAAACCGCGTAGATGCCCTTGTCGACCGAGGCGATGATTTCGTCCGGCGTCTTGTCGCCGCCGGTCATGAAGGTGTTGGTCATGCGCGGCATCGGCTGGTGCGCATAGCTCTCGCGCCGCCCGTTGCCCGTCGCCCTCATGCCCATCAGCCGCGCATTCTGCCGGTCCTGCATGTAGCCGACGAGCTTGCCGTCTTCGATCAGCACATTTCGGTTGGTCGGCGTGCCCTCGTCGTCGATGGTGAGCGAGCCGCGACGCTCCGCGATCGTGGCGTCATCAACCACCGTCACGCCCTTTGCCGCCACCTGCTGACCAAGGAGCCCGGCGAAGGCGGAGGTTTTCTTGCGGTTGAAATCGCCTTCGAGGCCGTGGCCGACGGCTTCATGCAGCATGACGCCCGGCCAGCCGCTGGCGAGCACGATATCGAATGTGCCGGCCGGGGCAGGGTCGGCGTCGAGATTGACCAGCGCCTGCCGCAGCGCTTCGTCCGCTGCGAAGCGCCAGCTGTCCTGTGCGACGAATTCGCCGAAGCTCTTGCGTCCGCCCATACCGTAGGAGCCGCTTTCCTGGCGCTCGCCATCGCCAACCACGACCGCGACATTGACCCTGACCAGCGGCCGGATGTCCTGCAAAGTCATGCCGTCTGGCCGCATGATTTCCACCTGCTGCCATGATGCAGCGAGCGAGGCCGTCACCTGGCGCACACGCGGGTCGGCGCCGCGTAGATAGGCGTCGATCTCGGTGAGCAATTTGACCTTTTCCTCAAATCCGGGTGCTGAGATCGGGTTTTCATCGCCGTAGAGATGCCGGTTTGTCCCGGCGGGCCGTTCCGCAAGCGTTCCGGAATGCCCGGTTTTGACAGCCGACACTGCGTTGGCGGCACGCTTGAGCGCAGCTTCGGAAAGCTCCGAAGCATGAGCGTAGCCGACTGCTTCGCCAGCCACGGCGCGCAGCCCGAACCCCTTGTCGGTGTTGAAGCTGCCGGTTTTCAGCCGGCCGTTGTCGAAGACAAGGGCTTCGCCTTCGCGATACTCGACGAAGAGCTCGCCGTCATCGGCGCCGTGAATCGTGTCTTCCACGATCGCGCGAACCGCGTCCTCGGAAATGTCGAACTGGTTGAGAAGCCGGTCGGTCATGCTCTAGCTCCGATGCGAATTTGTGCTGTCTCGGCTATATAGGCGATCGCACTGGAATTGCACCCGTGACAGCTTTATGCGCGGCAAGGGAGATCGGCTTGGTGCTTTACTTACGCTGGATTGCCATCGGGCTGGTCGCCGGCGCGGCTTCGGGTACGTTGTTCGGCTGGGCCTATATGCTCGCCGGAGCGGGCATTGGCGTTGCCGGCGGCCTGGGAATCGCCGTCGCGTTGCGTCAGCGCGTCAGGGCAGGGCGTCGAAACCTTCGCCAAACCCGGTAAGGTCGACCGGTATGCCGATGCCTTCTTCAGGTGTCTGGAAAACGATGAACGTTGCCGCGGCGCCTGTCTTCAACGTTTCGAGAAGCTGCGTCTCGAGAATGACCTCGGCATAACAGCCATCCTGAAAACAGCGTACGAAATAGGCGCGGCCAATATCCTGCCCGTCGACATTGAGGCCGAGACCGTTGGGCAGAAGCACACCAAGCGGTGCTAGCACGCGCAGTATCTCGGCCTTATTGTCCGCTGTCCTCAGGACCACCACGGAAAGCCCGACCTCCGGCCGGTCCTCGGCGATCACATTCTGCATCATGGCGCATTGTTCGGAGCTGCTGCCGGGCGGCGTATCGCAGATTATCGACCAGGCCCCGTGGGTGGAGCGCACGGTTCCGCTTTGCTGCGCGGCGACCGGCAAGGGTGCCGACAGGAGTAACACCGCCGTCAGTGCGCCTAATGTTGCCCGGAACGGGATGTTTTTCATGTCAGCTCCTAAGCGAATCACGGAAATGTAGCGTGGCGCGAATACAATCGGAAGAATGCGCGGGCTGGCGCCTGCACCTTGCCCAAGGCTATTGATTGTCAAATCCGACCGAAATGCGACGTTTCCGATACCGCCGATATTCCGCTGAAGCCGTTATGCCCCATGGCTGTAATTGTCGGGTGGGCGCAAGGAGGCTGTGCCGCGCGCGCAAAAATGCCGCATCCTGGCACCGACGGGTTCCTTGCGGTCGTAATGAGAGTATGGTTTGAACGTCGCCGGAAAACGCTGGGATTCCGCGCTGGTACCGATCGCGTTCTGTTGCAGAATGAAAGATCGGTGCATCAAGGCGTCGCGTTCCGGCGAGGCCGATCTGAAGAGATTGAGGATAATGAAGAAAATCCTTTCCGCTGCAGCTGTTCTTCCGCTTTTCACGTGGGCGCAGGCCGCGTATGCGGCACAGCCGACCCCGTGGCAAACCAGATTCCAGCCCGCCGCCACCGGGATTATGGATGACGTTATCTGGTTCGAAGTCTACACGCTGTGGTTCATCATCCCGATAACGCTTCTGGTGATGGGCCTTCTGGCATGGGTGATGATCCGCTTCAGGGCATCGGCAAATCCGAATCCCTCGCGCACCAGCCACAATACGCTCATCGAGGTGATATGGACCGTAGGGCCGGTGGTGATCCTGCTGTTCCTTGCAATTCCCTCTTTTCAGTTGCTGACGGCTCAGTACACGCCGCCGGAGGAGCCCGCGATCACCGTGAAGGCGACCGGCGTTCAGTGGAGCTGGGAGTATGAGTACCAGAATGACGATAACCTCTCATTCTCGTCTTTCATGCTTCAGGAATCTGACCGTGCCGCAGCCGGCAAGGAAGATGTCGAGCAGTATCCGCGGCTTCTGGCCGTCGACAACGAGCTCGTTGTGCCGGTGAACACCACCGTGCGCGTGCTTGTCACGGCTTCCGACGTCATTCACGCATTCGCGATGCCGGCATTCGGCATCAAGGTCGATGCCGTGCCCGGACGTCTCAACGAGACCTGGTTCAAGGCCGACCGTGAGGGCATGTATTATGGCCAGTGTTCCGAGCTTTGCGGCAAGGATCATGCCTACATGCCGATCGCCATCCATGTCGTGAGCCAGGATCAGTATGACGCCTGGCGCGCTGAAGCGCAGGCCGATCTCGGCAATGCATACAAGAATCTGACGGCCTCTGTGGAGAGCCGCGAAGACACCAAACTCGCTGCCGCCGGCAAATAATGCGGGCAGGCTGATAACAGGAACGGAGCGGACAAATGGCAGGCGCTGCGGCTGACGCCCACGAAGAACATCACCAGCCCTACGGCTGGACGCGCTGGGTCTATTCGACCAACCACAAGGATATCGGCACGCTCTACCTGATCTTCGCGATCATCGCCGGCATCATCGGTGGCTTCTTGTCGGTGATGATGCGCTGGGAGCTTGCCGAACCAGGTATCCAGATATTCCATGGTCTTGCCTCCATGGTCTACGGTTACGAAGGCGCGGCCGCCATCGACGCCGGTAAGCACATGTACAATGTGTTCACGACCGGTCATGGCCTGATCATGATCTTCTTCATGGTCATGCCGGCGTTGATCGGCGGTTTCGGCAACTGGATCGTGCCGATCATGATCGGCGCGCCGGATATGGCCTTCCCGCGCATGAACAACATTTCGTTCTGGCTGTTGCCGCCAGCGTTCATTCTGCTGCTTCTGTCGATGTTCGTGCCTGGTCCGGCCGGCGCGTTCGGCGTCGGCGGCGGCTGGACGATTTATCCGCCATTGTCGACCACCGGTCAGCCCGGACCGGCAATGGATCTGGCGATCCTGTCACTGCACATCGCGGGCGCTTCGTCGATTCTCGGCGCGATCAACTTCATCACGACGATCTTCAACATGCGCGCCCCGGGCATGACGCTGCACAAGATGCCGCTGTTTGTCTGGTCGGTGCTTGTCACGGCGTTCCTTCTGCTTCTGTCGCTGCCGGTTCTGGCCGGCGGCATCACCATGCTGCTGACGGACCGCAACTTCGGCACCACCTTTTTCTCGCCCGATGGCGGTGGCGATCCGATCCTGTTCCAGCATCTGTTCTGGTTCTTCGGTCATCCCGAGGTCTACATTCTGATCCTGCCGGGCTTTGGTATCGTCTCGCACATCGTGTCCACCTTCTCGCGCAAGCCGGTCTTCGGCTATCTCGGCATGGCCTATGCCATGGTGGCGATTGGTGGCATCGGTTTTGTCGTGTGGGCGCACCACATGTATACGACCGGCATTGCGCTCAACACGCAGCGCTATTTCGTGTTCGCCACCATGGTGATCGCCGTGCCCACGGGCGTGAAGATCTTCTCGTGGATTGCGACGATGTGGGGCGGCTCGATCCAGTTCCGCACGCCGATGCTATGGGCGATCGCCTTCATCTTTCTGTTCACGGTAGGCGGCGTGACGGGCGTGCAACTCGCCAATGCTGGTCTCGACCGTGCCATGCATGACACCTATTACGTGGTGGCCCACTTCCATTACGTGCTGTCGATGGGCGCCGTCTTCGCGATCTTCGCCGCTTGGTACTACTGGTTCCCGAAAATGACCGGTTACATGTACTCGCCGCTGATCGCACGGGCGCATTTCTGGGTCACCTTCATCGGCGTGAACCTGATCTTCTTCCCGCAGCATTTCCTGGGTTTGGCCGGTATGCCGCGCCGCTACATCGACTATCCCGATGCCTTTGCTGGTTGGAACCTTGTGTCGTCCTACGGTTCCTACCTGTCGGCACTGGGTGTCGTGATCTTCCTGGTCGGAGTGTTTGAAGCCTTCGCCAAGAAGCGTGAGGCAGGCGCCAACCCGTGGGGTGAAGGGGCAACGACACTGGAGTGGCACCTGCCGTCTCCGCCGCCGTTCCACCAGTGGGAAAAGTTGCCGAAGATCAACTAAGGCAGATGAGATGGCGGCCGCCGGCAACTCCGGCGGCCTTGCCAGTCGAATTGACCGGAACGGAGCAATGGCACTCGCCGACGCACAACATATTGACGATACCGCCGGCTCGGTATTCGAGGCGACAGCGGGCGACTATATCGCTCTGCTGAAGCCGCGCGTCATGTCGCTGGTCGTGTTCACCGCCTTTGTCGGTCTCGCAATCGCGCCAGAATGGCCGAATCCCTTCATTGCAGTGATTTCCATCCTTGCGATCGCCGTCGGCGCCGGTGCGTCCGGTGCGCTCAACATGTGGTACGACGCCGACATTGACCGGGTGATGGCGCGCACCGCTGGCCGTCCGATTCCCGCAGGCCGCATGGGCGCGACGGACGCGCTCGCTTTCGGCCTCGTGCTTTCGGTTTTCTCGGTCGTCACGCTAGGATTGGTCGCCAACTGGCTGGCTGCAGCGATGCTGGCCTTCACCATTTTCTTCTATGCCGTTGTCTACACTATGTGGCTGAAGCGTTCGACGCCTCAGAACATTGTCATCGGCGGAGCTGCCGGCGCTTTCCCGCCCATGATCGGCTGGACCGCAGCAACGGGTACGATCGGTCTGGAAAGCGTGATCCTGTTTCTGGTCATCTTCCTCTGGACACCGCCGCATTTCTGGGCCCTGGCGCTGTTTTCGCAGACTGACTACGGCAAGGCAGGCATTCCGATGCTGCCGAACGTGTCCGGCGAAGCGGCAACCCGTCGGCAGATATTTGCCTATGCGCTTCTTGTTGCAGTAGCAGGTGTTCTGCCTTGGGCACTTGGCTTTTCGTCGATTGTCTATGGCGCCGCCGCCTCTGTTCTCGGCATCGGCTTTGTCTGGTACGCCTACCGTGTACTGACCACGGTCGACACCAGGCCTGCCAAGGCGCTGTTCGGCTATTCGCTGCTGTATCTCTTTGCGGTTTTCGCGCTTGTGCTGGCAGACAGTATCGTGCTTCGGAGCATTGCGTGATGAAGCCGGCCGATCAGGACTTTGTCGATCTTACCGACGCGCAGAAGAAGGCCCGCCGCAGCCGCTCGATTGCGCTCGGATTGGCGCTGGCTGCGCTGGTCGTGATTTTCTACGTCACCACTCTGGTCAAGTTCGGCCCTTCAATTCTCGATCGGTCGTTCTGAGGCAGTCATGAGCGAGCACACCACCGACAACGGCAACTCCGGGCGCTTTAGCAATGGTGTCATTGCCATGCTGTGCTCGGCGTTTTTCGTCGGGATGATCGGAATGGCCTATGCCGCCGTTCCGCTTTATCAGCTCTTTTGCCAGGTAACCGGCTTCGGCGGCACCACGCAGCGTGCGGATACCCAGTATTCGGGCCGTATTCTCGATGAGAAGATCACCGTCCGGTTTGACGCAAATACCTCAGCCGGGCTCCCCTGGGACTTCCAGCCGATCGAACGCGATGTGACGATGAAGATCGGCGAGACGGTGCAGGTCGCCTATCGCGCCAAAAACCTTGCCGGCAATGCGACATGGGGCCGTTCGTCCTTTAACGTGACCCCGCTCATCGCCGGCGGCTACTTCATGAAGGTCGAGTGTTTCTGTTTCACGGATACCAAGCTCGCGCCCGGGGAAGAGATCGAAATGCCGGTCGTTTTCTACATTGATCCGGATATCGTCGATCTTCCTGAAATGAAGAACATTCGCACTATCACGCTATCCTACACCTTCTATCCGGTGGACGAACCGTCACCGGAAGCAAAATCCGTCTCCTTGCCCAAAACCGGCAACAATCTCGGGGGTTGAAATGGCTGACACGCACGCCAAACATCACGATTACCATCTCGTAGATCCGAGTCCGTGGCCGGTTCTCGGCGCTGTTGGAGCGCTGATCATGGCGCTCGGCGGTGTCGCATGGATGCGATATCTCAACGGCGGCGAGTTCCCGCTTTTCGGTATCAACCTTGCCAATCCCTGGCTGTTCTTCGTCGGCTTCGCCATCGTACTTTATGTGATGTTCGCCTGGTGGTCGGACACGATCAAGGAAGCGCATCAGGGTGACCACACACGCGTCGTTTCGCTGCACCTGCGCTACGGAATGATCATGTTCATCGCCTCCGAGGTGATGTTCTTCGTCGCTTGGTTCTGGGCGTTTTTCGACGCAAGCCTGTTTGCCAACGAAGCCATTCAGGTATCGCGCGTGGAATACACCGGTGGTCACTGGCCACCGGAGGGTATCGAGGTGCTCGATCCGTGGCACCTGCCGCTCTACAACACCATCATCCTGCTTCTGTCGGGCACAACCGTCACCTGGGCTCACCACGCTCTGCTGCACAATGATCGCAAGGGCCTCGTCTGGGGTCTTGCGCTGACGGTTGCGCTTGGCGTGCTGTTCACGTGCGTGCAGGCTTACGAATACGCCGAGGCGCCGTTCCAGTTCTCGCAATCGATCTACGGTGCGACGTTCTTCATGGCGACCGGCTTCCACGGGTTCCACGTTCTGATCGGAACGATCTTCCTTCTGGTCTGTCTGTTCCGTGCGATGGCCGGGCACTTTACACCGCAGCAGCATTTCGGCTTCGAAGCCGCCGCCTGGTATTGGCACTTCGTCGACGTGGTCTGGCTGTTCCTGTTCGCCTGCGTTTATGTCTGGGCGTCGGCAGGTGCGACGATAGCGGCGCACTAGCTGCAAGCGTCCGCGTTTGGACGCATTCGAGTGATGTGATGGCGGCATGAAAAACAGCTTTCGTGCCGCCATTTTCTTTTTCGCGCTGTTGCTCATGCCGGCGGCGTACGCAACGGACAATCCGCGCATTGACCTGGTGGTTGTCGAGAAGTCGGCGCGGAAGATGATGTTGATCTCGAAGGGTGATACGGTTCGTACCTACGAGATCGCCCTGGGCGACATGCCGGTCGGCCACAAACAGCGCGAAGGTGATGAGCGAACGCCTGAGGGGCGCTATGTGCTGGACTGGCGCAATCCCAACAGTGCGTTTCATCTGTCCATTCACATCTCATATCCGGACGCCGATGACAGAGCTGAGGCGGCAGCGGCGGGCTACAGTCCAGGCGGCGACATCATGATTCACGGACAGCCGAATGGTTTCGGATGGTGGTCCTGGCTACTCCAGATGATTGACTGGACCGACGGCTGCATTGCTGTGACCAATGCCGACATGGACGAGATATGGGAAATGGTCGACAACGGAACACCGATCGAGATCAGGCCATGAACGAGGATATGCACGGCAAGGACACTGCCATCTGGCCACCCGTCGATCCGGTCAAGGCCGGGCTTTCGGGTCGTTGTCCAAGGTGCGGCGAAGGGCGTCTGTTTTCAGGCTTTCTGACGGTCGGCAATCGCTGCGGAGTGTGCGACCTGGACTACGGTTTCGCTGATGCGGGCGACGGGCCGGCCGTATTCGTCATCCTGATTATCGGCTTCATTGTCGTCGGGCTGGCGCTGTGGATGGAGATCAGCTTCAACCCTCCGCTCATTGTCCACTTCCTGATCTGGATACCGCTCGCGGTCGTCATGTGCCTGACTGCCCTGCGCTTGATGAAGGGTGTTCTGATCACACTCCAATACCGCAACAAGGCTGCCGAGGGGCGGCTGGGCGGTGACCGGTGACCGGTACCGGCGGGACATCTGGCAAAAGGGGGCGGCTCTCCGCAGGTGTGCTGATCGTTCTGGCATGCGCCTTCTTTATCCTCCTGGCGCTGGGCACCTGGCAGGTCTACCGCCTTCAGTGGAAAGAAAGCCTGCTTGCCGAAATCGACGCCCGCACCAGGGCGCAGCCAGTCACACTCGCCGACATGGAGCAGCGCTTGGCGAAAGGCGCTGGTGTTGAATACTGGCCTGTCGAAGTGACGGGCACGTTTCACCATGCCGGCGAACGCCACTTTTTCTCCACGTGGAAAGGCCAATCCGGTTTCAACGTCTACACGCCTCTGATGCTTGACGATGGTCGCGCAATCTTCGTCAACCGCGGCTTTGTGCCGTATGATCGAAAGGACCCGGACACGCGTGCGGAGGGCCAGATATCCGGTCTGGTGGAGATTGCCGGCCTTGCCCGCGATCCGCTTTGGGAAAAACCCTCGTTCATCGTGCCTGACAACGAACCGGGCAAGAATGTCTTCTACTGGAAAGACATCGCTGCAATGTCAGCAACCGCAGCGTTGCCCGGAGGTGTAGAAATCGTGCCGTTTTTCGTTGATGCCGGCGGCGAGCCCAATCCAGGAGGCCTGCCGGTGGGCGGCGTGACCCTGATCGATCTTCCTAACAACCATCTGCAATATGCGGTGACCTGGTACGGACTTGCGGCTGCTCTGGTAGGTGTCGCGCTCTTCCGTTTCCGGCGCGGTCGCGCAGCCTAGCAACCCGCCCTTGACAGCCCCTGCCGCGAACCTCCATCTGCGCAGCATGAACGTTTCAGCACCAACCGCCAGAAAAGCCGAGAGGACGCACCTCGTCATAAATCTGTGCGAGCCCCGCGGATTTTGCGCTGGCGTCGACCGGGCGATCCAGATTGTGGTGCTCGCGTTGAAAAAGTACGGCAAGCCGGTCTATGTGCGGCACGAGATCGTGCACAATCGCTACGTTGTGGACGGCTTGCGCGATCGCGGCGCGATCTTCATCGAGGAACTGAACGAAATCCCTGTCGAACATCGTGACAGGCCGGTTGTATTTTCGGCTCACGGCGTACCGAAGTCGGTACCGGCCGACGCGGAAGCGCGCAATCTTTTCTATCTCGATGCGACCTGTCCGCTGGTGTCGAAGGTTCACAAGCAGGCTATGCGCCACCGCCGCCTCGGACGCCACGTGCTTCTGGTCGGTCATGCCGGACATCCGGAAGTGATTGGCACGATGGGGCAGCTTGAGCCGGGAACCGTGACGCTGGTCGAGACGGAGGCCGATGTCGAGCGCATTTCGCCGCCGGACCCGCAGGCACTGGGTTATGTCACTCAGACCACGCTTTCGGTGGAAGACACCGCAGGCGTTATTCGTGCGCTGGAAGAGCGCTTTCCATCGCTGCAGCCGCCGGCGTCGGAATCGATCTGCTACGCCACCACGAATCGCCAGGAGGCGGTAAAGCTCGCCGCACCCGGAACCGACCTTTTTCTGGTTGTCGGCGCACCGAATTCCTCCAACTCCCGGCGTCTGGTGGAAGTAGCCGAACGGGCTGGCGCCAAGCGCGGTCTTCTCGTGCAGCGCGCCAGCGAAATCCCGTGGGACACTCTGGCCGGCGCAACCAGCATAGGGCTTTCGGCAGGCGCGTCCGCGCCCGAGATCATCGTCGACGAGATTATCGAGGCCTTCCGGCAGCGCTTCAGCGTGAAGGTGAATGTTGCGCTTACCGTGCGAGAAGACGAGAACTTCCCGGTTAATCGCGAATTGCGCGACACCGAAATCACAGCGGCCGACATGGCGTTCGTAAACGGAGCGGCCTGAGGTTCATGGCCGTCTATACGGACATCACCGAAACCGAACTGGTAGGGTTTCTGGGCGAATACGATATCGGTGGGTTGCGATCCTATCGCGGCATTGCCGAAGGGTCGGAAAACTCGAACTATATGCTGCACACGAGTGCCGGCGAGTTCATCCTGACGCTCTATGAGAAACGCGTCGACAAGGCCGATTTGCCGTTTTTTCTGGGCCTGATGCAGCATCTGGCAAACAAGGGCATCTCATGCCCGTTGCCGGTTCAGCGCCGCGACGGTGCGCTGATGGGCGAAATTGCAGGTCGGCCGGCCGCAATCATCACCTTTATCGAGGGGTTCTGGGTACGCAGGCCGAGCGCCGTGCATTGCCGCGAGGTGGGCAAGGCGTTGGCCGAGTTGCACCGGGCGGGCGCCGATTTCGGGCTCAGCCGTCCAAATGCGATGGCCATACCGGGTTGGAAGGCACTGTGGGAGGGCGCTCGCGACCGGGCGGACGAGGTAGAGCCCGGTCTCATCGATGAGGTGCAGGCGGACTTTGCCGCGCTCGAAGCTGCCTGGCCGTCAGGCCTGCCGGAAGGCGTAATTCATGCCGATCTCTTTCCCGACAATGTCTTTTTTCTCGGAGACAGCTTGTCCGGCCTGATCGACTTCTATTTCGCCTGCAATGACTTTTATGCCTACGATCTCGCAACCTGCCTCAATGCCTGGTGCTTCGAAAAGGACTTCTCCTTCAATCTGACGAAGGCCCGCGCGCTGCTTTCAGGTTATCAGTCGGTCCGTCGGCTCACGCCTGCCGAGGGTGCGGCACTGCCTACCCTCGCACACGGCTCCGCCCTGCGTTTCCTGATGACCCGGCTTTACGACTGGCTCCACGTGCCCGACGGCGCCATGATCCAGAAACGCGACCCCAGGGAGTATCTGCGTCGCGTCCGCTTCCATCGAGCGGTCAACTCCGCCTCAGAATACGGGCTCGACACGTGAAGACAGTTGAGATTTTTACCGACGGCGCGTGTTCGGGCAATCCGGGGCCGGGCGGCTGGGGTGCCATTCTGCGCTACAACGGCAACGAAAAAGAGCTGTGCGGCGGCGAAGCACAGACCACCAACAACCGGATGGAGTTGATGGCAGCCATTCGTGCGTTGGGGGCACTGAAAGGCGGTCCCCACCGCATCGACCTCTATACGGACTCCGTCTACGTAAAGGACGGCATATCCGGATGGATCCACGGCTGGAAGCGCAACGGCTGGAAAACGGCCGCGAAAAAGCCGGTCAAGAATGCGGAGCTCTGGCAGGAACTCGATACGCTCTCCCAGCGCCACGAGATCAGCTGGCACTGGGTGAAGGGGCATGCCGGCCACCCTGAAAACGAGCGCGCCGACGAATTGGCCCGCGAGGGCATGGCCGCATTCAAGCCTGTCGGCGCGAAGCGCTAGCCAGCCTCACAACTGTTCCAGGATGCGTGCGGCGCCTGTGATTTCGGCTTGGCCGGGTTTGTCGCCGGTGTTCATCGCGGTGACAACGCCGTTGTCGACAATCATTGAAAACCGCTGCGAGCGTCGGCCCATGCCGGCGGCCGACGCATCCAGAGCCAGTCCCATCGCGTCAACAAAGTCCGCGTTGCCGTCGGCAATGAAGTCGATCTTGTTCTCCGCGCCGGAAAAGCGGGCCCAGGCCGCCATGACATGGTGATCGTTCACCGAGACGACGGCGATCGCGTCCACGCCCCTGGCTAGAATGGCATCGCGGTTTTCGACAAAGCCGGGAAGATGGCTGTTCGAGCAGGTTGGCGTAAAGGCGCCAGGTACGCCGAATAGAACGATCTTCCGCCCGGCGAAATAGTCTGCGGTCGATGTGTCCACCGGCCCTTCGGACGTGGCGCGCTTCAGTTTACAGTCCGGCAGTTTCTCGCCAACGGAAATCGTCATTTTCTATCCCTTTGAATTGTAAGCAGGGGCCTGCTTACAAAGGTGGGCGTTGCAGTGCAATTGCCAGGCGGGATCAGCGGGCGATTTCAAATGTGCCAGCAACCGCATCGTCCCCGGTGGCCAGAACGTAGTGGATGATCTGCGGTGCCGAGGGAGCGTCCGGCGCCGCGAAGACCGGAACTTCGAAGGCAGTTGAGTTGCCGTCTCCAAGCGGTACTGGGGTGCCGAAGAGCCAGTCGCCCGAGGAAGCGACGAACAAGGTCAGGTCGTGAGCATCGGGCGCATGCGCCTCGACGATGATACGGTTCTCGCTCGCTTCGCTCAGGGACGCCCTGAACGTTGTTCCCGCCCTGCGAGGCAGCTTGGCAAAGGCGGTTTCAACCAGGTTGGCGTCGACCCGTTCGGTGTTGCCTGCACCGAGTTCCAATGAAAGATCGGCCTGTAGCGGTATGCAGATGGTCTCGCAAATTCCGACGAGCACGGACGCCGAGAGTTTCCGCCCGCCGGCAGGCATGTCGATGCTAAGCGCAAGGCTGACCGGACCGTCATAGCCGACCCAGGTCGAATATCCGTCATTGAATCGCGCGGGGGCCGGATACCCGATCTCCACCTGCGCAGGTCCCTCCGGAAATGTGACGTCGATCATTGGGGGGATGCCGGATTCGCCAGGATCGCGCCAATAGGTCTTCCAGCCCGGTTCAAGCCGGATTTCTAGGGCCGCCCGCAGCTTGCCGTCACTACCGGCACCAGGTTCGGTGACCAGGCGAACAGCGCCGCCTTCGGCGCGGACCCATTCGCTCGATGCAGCGGGTGCCGGGGTTGAGATGCACGCCAGAACAATGCTGGCACATGCGCCGTGGAGCAGGGGACGGATCATGGCGGCAGTTTCTGCATCGGCGCGGCAAGAGCAAGGCGCGTTGCGGTCGCATCACCTCATTTCCTCGTGATGTTGCTGATTTGGTTATGTCCGGACCCGCCCGCGAGCTTCCAAGATGCATCGAAAGGCGCTAGGCTTCGGCCATGGAAGCTGACGGTGATGATATTCGATCCCGGGAGGCGGAAGCTTACCTCGACGGCCAGTTTCTCGTCGCGATGCCGGGAATGAAGGACGACCGCTTCGCGCGGTCGGTCATCTATGTCTGTGCCCATAACGACGAAGGCGCGATGGGGCTGATCATCAACCAGGTCCAGGACCTCGGCTTCCCGGACCTGCTGGTTCAACTTGGTATCCTGGAAGAGCGCGAAACCAGCCAGATACCCGCTTCTGCCCGCGATATCGTCGTGCGCCATGGCGGGCCCGTCGACCGCAGCCGCGGCTTTGTGCTCCACAGCGACGACTATGTTGTCGAATCGTCCATGCAGGTCGACGACAGGGTCTGTCTTACCGCCACCGTGGACATACTGCGCGCCATTTCCACCGGAACCGGTCCCGACAGGGCCTTGATGGCGCTAGGGTATGCCGGGTGGGGCGCGGGGCAGCTCGAGGGCGAAATCGCCGAAAACGGCTGGCTGACCTGCCCTGCCGATTCAGACATGCTCTTCGATGCCGATATAGACACCAAATATGAGCGCATCCTGGCGCGTATCGGCGTCAATCTGGTGCATTTCAGCGGAACGGCCGGTCACGCCTGAGCGAGCGGATACTGCTCTTTCAGCAGCTTGAATGTCGCATCGGCCGGCTGGGGCGGTCCGAATGCGAAGCTCTGGACATATTCGCAGCCCATCTGTCTGAGCTGCAGCGCATCGCTCTCGTCCGATACGCCCTCGGCCACGACCGAAAGTCCGAGCTCGTGTGCCATGTTGACCATGGAATTGAGCAGCACGACCCGTTTCGGGCTGGTGTCGTCGACGAAGCTCTTGTCGATCTTGATCGTGTCGAAGGGGAAGCGCGTCAGGTAGGCGAGCGACGAATAACCGGTTCCGAAATCGTCGAGCGAGAGGCCGATACCGAGGCCGGCGAGGCGGTTGAGCACGTGGCTGGATTGCTCGGGATTGTCCATCACAAGCGATTCGGTGAGTTCCAGCCGGAAGCAGCGCGGCTTGATGCCCGAACGCGCGATGACAGAAGAAACGTCGTTTACCAGATCGCGCCGCAGCAGCTGCCGGCTTGAGAGATTGACGGAAACCGAAAGCGGGACGTCGTCGATCTGCTTTTGCCAACTGGCAAGGTCTTCGGCGGCGCGCTGCATGGCAAACAGGCCGATCGGCACGATCAGACCGCAGCTCTCCGCAATCGGCACGAAATCGGCGGGCGGGATGGTTCCGCGGCGCGGATGCTCCCAGCGAATGAGCGCTTCGAATCCGGCGATAGACTGATCTTCGAGCCGCACGATCGGCTGGTAGGCAAGCGTCAGTTCCTTCCGTTCCAGCGCTCGGCGAAGATCCGATTCCAGCTGCAGACGGTCGGTGCCGATTGATCGAAACGCCGGGCGGAACGGCTCAGCACGGTCGCCGCCGAAGCGCTTGGCCTGGAACATGGCGAGTTCGGCATCCTTGACGATATCCTCGGCAGTTGCCTGCGGGGAAGTCCAGGAGATCAGACCAATCGACGGCGTGAGCACGATTTCACGTTTGGCGAAAGTGAGCGGAGCGCGCACGGCCTGCCGGATGGCATCGGCGACGGCGGCGATACGGGCGGGATCCTGCTCCGACAGGAGCATGATCGCGAACTGGTCGCCGGAGAAGCGCGACAGCGAGTCCTGGGGTTTCAAGAGCCGGTGCAGCCGCCGGGAAATGGTGAGCAGGATCGTGTCGCCGGCGGAAATACCGAGGCTGTCATTGACATGCTTGAACCGGTCGATATCGACAACGAAGACTGTCGGGCGCACCTTGTCGTCGTCCCGCGCCAGCGTGATCACCGTTTCGAGCCGGTTCATGAAAAGCTGCCGGTTTGGCAACCCCGTCAAATTGTCGTGAACCGCATCCTGCAGCAGCCGCTCTTCGGCTTTCTTCTGCTCGGTCACATCGATCAGCGTGCCGACGCAGCGGATGATTTCGCCGTCGGAGCCAATCACCGGGCGCGCCCGCAACAGGAACCAGTGATAGTGGCCGTCCGATCCGCGCAGGCGAAACGCTTGCGATATGCGCCCGCGCCTGTGTTCCAGCACCACGTCGAGGGTCGTGCGGAAGGTGTCGCGGTCGTCGGCGTGCAGGGCCGGTAGCCAGTTGCGCGCAGGACCCTGCAGACTGTTGGGTGCCAACCCGAGCTGGCGACTGATATCGGGCCGGGTCACGACACGGTCGCGCGGCACGTCCCAGTCCCACACACTGTCGCCCGACCCAGTCAGGGCAAGCGCCTGGCGTTCCATATCGCTGAACAGGCCCTGGTGCAGGGCACCGCCGGCAAATGCATGCTGCATCACCGTAAAGCCGATCAGAAGCACGATCAGAACCAGCCCGCCGCCAAGCGCGGGCTGGATGATGTCGTTGTCGAGCAGCCCGGTGACCGTCATCCATGCGCCCGTGAGCCAGGCTAGGATCATCAGCCAGCTCGGCACGATCATGATCGCGCGGTCATAGCCCTGGAAACACAGATAGGCGATCACGGCGATGCCGACGATGGCCGTCAGCGCAAAGGAGATGCGTGCGATACCGGCGGCAACCGCGGGATCGAAAAGTGCCACGCCTCCTATCGCCAGCAGCGCCAGGATCCAGGCCAGTGCGCCGTAGCTGAAGTGTCCGTGCCAGCGATTGAGGTTGAGATAGGTGAACAGGAACACGATCAGCGTGCCTGCCAGCGCTATCTCCGTGCCTGCGCGCCACAGCTGCTCGTTGCCTGGCGAAATGTCGATCACCCGCGTCATGAAGCCGAAGTCGATCGAGATATAGGCCAGCACCGCCCAGGCCAGCGCTGCAGTGGCCGGGAACATCGACGTTCCCTTGACGACAAACAGGATCGTCAGGAACAGCGCCAGCAGACCGGCGATACCGATCACGATGCCCCTGAAAAGCGTGTAGGAATTGACCGTGTCCTTGTAGGCCTCCGGATCCCACAGATAGACCTGCGGCAAACGCGACGAAGACAGCTCGGCGACGAATGTCACCACCGATCCGGGGTTCAGCGTCACCAGAAATACGTCTGCATCGCTGCTGGCCTGACGGTCGAGCGCAAAACCCTCGCTGGGTGTGATCGCCGCGATGCGGCGCGAGCCCAGGTCGGGCCAGATAAGCCCTGAGCCCGAGAGTCGGAAATGCGGCGCTTCAATCAACCTGTCGAGCTGCTGGTCGGAGTTGTTGGCCAGTGCAAAAACCGCCCAGTCTCCGGTCGATCGTTCGCTGCTCGCTTCCACTTCGATGCGCCGCACGATTCCGTCGAGGCCTGGTGCCGTGGAAACCTGAAAATTCTGTCCCTGGTTTCGGTAGATTTCGACCGCGCGCGACAGGTCGAGTGCGATATCCCCGCGCGAAATCTTGATAGGTTCGACGGCGACTGCCGAGACGGCGGAAATCAGCAGCGCCAGCAGGCCGGCAATCAGCGTCTTGATGCTTGTACTTATTGTGGTCGCCAATGCGCGCTGCCTCACTGCGGCGCCCGTTCGTAGCCGTCAGCCACCCGGGCATAAAGAAAATGGTCCTGCCAGAACCCGTTGATCTTCAGGTAGGATCTAAGCAGTCCTTCGCGTTTGAATCCGGCTTTTTCAAGTACGCGAACCGATCGGTTGTTGTCGGGAATACAGGCAGCTTCGAGGCGGTGCAATCTCAACCTTTGGAATGCGTAAACAGTCACCAGTTCCAACGCCTCGACCATCAGCCCCTTGCCGGCATGGGGCTCACCGAGCCAGTAGCCGATGCTGGCACATTGTGCGACGCCATAGCGGATATTGCTGAGCGTGATGCCGCCAACCAGCGCGCCGCTTTGAATGTCGAATATAAACAGCGGCACGGCAGCACCGGAATTGAATTCCCGCCGGTAGCGCCTCAGCCTTTCGCGCCAGGCCGTCTTTTCCAGCTCGTCTTTTCCCCAGCGCGGTTCCCACGGCGTCAGAAAGTCACGGCTTTGATGGCGCAGTGCGGCCCATTCGCGATAGTCGCCGCGTTGCGGGAGCCTAAGCCTGATCGACTTGGCCGCCAGCTCCGGTTCAGGTCGGCGATAGGCTGGCAGACCGAGCATCACCGCCGGGTCAGACAGCGATCCTGTGGGCCGGTGTGTCCGTGCGCTCCAGCTTGTTGCGCACGGTCTCGAAGGCCGGCATCGAGCCGACCGGCCCGATGGCCGCAATTGTGGGAGTGGTTGAGAAGAGACGTCTGGCAAGATCTGACAGGCGTTCCACTGTAATCTTCGACAACCGGTCCATCAGTTCCTCCATCGGGATCGGCCTGCCGTAAAGCAGCAGCTGCCGAGCGATTTGCGAAGCTCTGCTGGCAGGACTTTCGGTCGCCATGACCAGGCCGGCCCGGTACTGGGCCCGCGCCCGGTTGAGCTCCTCCAGCGTGATTTCGTCGCCCGCCTTTTGCAGCTCATTCAACAGAAGCGGCACGAGTTCCGCGATATCTTCTTTTCCGGTTGCTGCGTGAACACCAAAAACGCCGGTGTCGGAAAAGCCCCAATGAAAGGCATAGACCGAATAGCAAAGCCCTTTGCGCTCGCGTACCTCCTGAAACAGCCGAGATGACATGCCGCCGCCGAGTATCATGGAGAGCAGCTGCGAGGCATAGAAATCACGCACGTGGTAGGCGCGCCCTTCGAAACCGAGCACGATCTGCGCGTCCATGAGGTCCCGGTCTTCGCGGAAATCGCCACCGACATAAGCGGCTTCGCTCGGCTCGCTCGCAGGCGCCTTCGCCCTGAACCCGCCAAGGCCGAGTTCGATCCGGCGCACGAACGCATCGTGATCGACCGCGCCGGCCGCTACCACGACCATGCGGTCGGCGCCGTACTGATTGTCGAGAAACGACCTGAGATTGTCGGGAGAGAATGACCGTACGGTGTCCGGGGTGCCCAATATCGAGCGCCCCAGCGCCTGATTGCGAAACGCGGTCTCCGTGAAGCGGTCGAACACGATGTCGTCGGGCGTATCATGCGCGGCGCCTATTTCCTGCAGGATGACATGTTGTTCGCGCACCAGTTCGTCGGCATCGAATTTGGAGTCTGTCAGGATGTCGGAAATGATGTCGATCGCCAGCGGCACGTCGTTGCGCATCACCCGCGCGTAAAAGGCGGTTGTTTCGACACTTGTCGCAGCGTTGATTTCTCCACCAACATTTTCGATCTGCGAAGCGATGTCCCAGGCCGACCGTGAACTGGTACCCTTGAAGGCCATGTGTTCCAGCAGATGCGCGATGCCGTGTTCGTTGTCGCGCTCGTTGCGTGAACCCGACCGGACCCAGACGCCCAATGCAACGCTTTCGATATGTGGCTGGTTCTCGGTAGCGACCGTCATGCCGTTCGACAGACGGCTTACCTGTACACCCATCAACTTCCTGCTCCCTGGGATACGCTAAAGCGCGGCGCGGGCACGCTCCTCAACATAATCCTCCAACATTTTCAGATCAGATGAAAGAACCTCAAACTTTTCGGGTTTTTCCATCAGTCCCGCAAGCCAGGCCGGCAAGGCTGGCACCGCACCGCTTGCCGCACGAACCGCGTCCGGGAACTTTGCCGGGTGCGCGGTTGCCAACACGACTATGGGGCTTGTTGCGGCTTCCTGCCGGCGTGCGACATGCATGGCGCTCGCCGTATGCGGATCGAGCAGATAGCCGGACCCTTTGAGTACGGCATCGATTGTGGCCGCAGTCTGGTCCATCGTCGCGGAACCCGCCGCGAAGTCAGCGCGGATGGCTGCCAGCGTGCGAGCGTCCACACCGAACGCGCCTGACTGCTTGAGCCCGTCCATGGCCCGGGCGATTGCACGGGCGTCGCGGCCGCCGGCCTCGAACAGAAGCCGCTCGAAATTCGACGACACCTGAATGTCCATCGAAGGGGATGTGGTGGCGATGACCGGCCGCGTTTCGTAGCGTCCGTTTTCGAGCGCGCGCGCCAGAATGTCGTTGTCGTTTGTGGCAATGATGAGTCGATCGATGGGCAGGCCCATTCTTTTCGCAGCGTAGCCGGCGAAAATATCGCCGAAATTGCCGGTGGGCACCGTGAAGGACACCGCGCGGTCCGGAGCGCCGAGCGAAAGCGCGGAGGAAAAATAATAGACGATCTGGGCCATGATGCGTGCCCAGTTGATCGAGTTTACGCCCGACACGCCCAGGCGGTCGCGAAAGGCATGGTCGTTGAACATGCCTTTCACCAGCCCCTGGCAGTCGTCGAAATTGCCTTCGATCGCTAGCGCGTGGACATTGCTGGCGCCCGACGTCGTCATCTGCTTCTGCTGAACCGGCGAAACGCGTCCGTGCGGAAACAGAATGAAGATATCTGCGCGTTCGCGGCCGGCAAAGGCTTCGATGGCGGCGCCGCCCGTGTCGCCGGAAGTTGCGCCGACGATAGTGGCGCGTTGCCCCCGTTCTGTGAGGACATGGTCCATAAGCCGCCCGAGCAGCTGCATGGCAACGTCCTTGAAGGCAAGGGTGGGACCGTGAAACAGCTCAAGCACAAACTCGTTGGCGCCGGTCTGCACCAATGGGCAGACGGCCGGGTGCCGGAACGAGGCATAGGCGTCGTCGACGATTTTCGCGAATTCCGAGGCCTCTATTTCGCCGCCGACGAACGGCGCCAGTAGGCGCTTGGCGATCTCGGCGTAGGAAAGCCCGCGCATCGCGGCGATTTCGGACGCACTGAATGTCGGCCATTCTTCGGGAACGTAGAGCCCGCCGTCACGTGCAAGTCCGGCGAGAAGCACGTCGGCGAATCCTAGCCGTGGTGCGGCGCCTCGGGTACTGATGTAGTGCATTTCGATTGGTCCGGGCTGCTACAGTGTTGTTTACCGGCCTTTGAAAAACCGTATTCCTTCGGTCGCTTTCCGCGCGCGCGATTGATATAGAACAGCCACTTAGCGTGTGGGAAGCACAGTTTCAGGGGTTTTCAGTGAGCAGGTTTTCTTTTGCCGCCGTATCGGTGCTGGCTTTGGCCGCGTTTGGCCTTGCCGGCTGCCAGTCGGGCAGCGGTGTTGACGCGCTGGATCTGGAAAGCCAGCGGGCCAACGAGCCGGTGAAGCTGAGCGAACTGCGGATGTATTGCCCGGCGGTTCAGCTGCGCGAAGGAACGGCATATTTCAACACCTTTGAACGTGGCGGCAAGGACGATGCGACACGCGTGATCTACCAGGCGTCCATCGCCGATGTGACCCGCCAGTGCAGCCGTTCGGGCGACATGCTGAATATCAAGGTCGCCATTGCGGGCCGCATCGTGCCGGGCCCCAAGGGTAAGGCCGGTACCATCACCATGCCGATCCGGGTTGCCGCGATACAGGGCGCGGATGTGCTCTATTCGCAGCTTTTCAAGCACCCGGTGAACATCCCTGACACGATCGGCGCGACGCAGTTCATCTTCTCCGATGCCGTGTTCCAGATTCCGGTGCCGGCTACGCAGAACGTGCTTATCTTCGCCGGTTATGACGAGGGACCGTACGACACGCCCTAGGCGGGGCTTTGTTCGTCGGCCCAGACCGAAAGCGCATCGAGCACTGGTCTGAGATTGGCCCAGCGATTGATCGCCGTTTCCGCGCCCGCTTCCGTCAATACGTCTGAATGACCGGGATAGCTGTGCGCGCCGCCGGTAAAGCCGATCACGCGCATTCCGGCTGCTTTCGCTGCCGCAACACCGTGAACGGAATCCTCCAGCACCATACATTTTGCCGGGTCCGTGTTCATCACCGACGCGGCGTGAAGATAGACGTCCGGTGCTGGCTTAGGCCGCGGTTCAGGCAAGTCCACTGCAGAGAAGACACGGCCCTCGAAGAGCGGCAACAATCCGGTCTTGCCGAGCATCATTTCCAGACGCTCGGAGCGCGAATTTGAGCATATGCACCGGGGTTGTTTGACCGCGGCTACGGCCTCGGCAACGCCGGCAATGGCCCGAACCTCGCGCGCCAGCCGCCGGTCCAGCTCGGCCCTTTGTTTGTCAAGCATCGATGCCTGGAGCACTTTTCCGGTCTCGGCCTCGAGCCGTATCAGAATGTCGCGAAAGGTGAGGCCTGCATAACGCGCGGCAAATTCGGTGGGATCGATCTCGATGCCCACCTTGGCCAGCAGTGCGGTTTCGACGCGCGCGGCAATGATCTCGGAATCGACCAGCACGCCATCGCAATCGAAGATAACCAGTTCGATCAAATCAGATTCTCTCGGGATTTGATTGTTGGAGCTCGGGAGGGAGCGCACGCAGGCGGGGTTACACGATTGCAGCCTGGGGCGCAAACGGACGCTCGCGCTTCACCAATTCTTTACGCAAAGCGGTAACCATAACGGCCAGTAAACAGTGTTCGTAAAAGTGTTCGAGTTCCGGTGTACCCATGGCCGCAATACGCCTTCTTGCCGACCTTCCCGCCTCTTCCGACAAAGCTGAGTGGATCGACACGATCCTGAAAGGCGACTGCGTCGCTGCGCTGGAAAAGCTGCCGGAACACTCTGTCGACGTGATATTCGCCGACCCGCCCTACAATCTGCAGCTCAATGGCGATCTGCACCGACCCGACCAGTCGAAGGTCGACGCGGTCGACAACGACTGGGACCGGTTCGACAATTTCGCGGCATATGACGCGTTCACCCGCGCCTGGTTGCTGGCCTGCCGCCGGGTGTTGAAGCCGAATGGCACGATCTGGGTAATCGGCTCCTACCACAACATTTTCCGTGTCGGCGCGGCCATGCAGGACCTTGGCTTCTGGATCCTGAACGACGTTGTGTGGCGCAAGACCAATCCGATGCCCAATTTCCGCGGCCGCCGTTTCCAGAACGCGCATGAGACCATGATATGGGCCTCGCGCGACGCCAGCGCAAAGAGCTACACCTTCAATTACGATGCGATGAAGGCGGCCAACGACGATGTGCAGATGCGCTCCGACTGGCTGTTTCCAATCTGCACGGGCGGCGAGCGCCTGAAGGACGAAAACGGCGACAAGGTACATCCGACACAGAAGCCCGAGGCGCTGCTGGCGCGCGTGCTTCTTTCTTCGACCAAGCCAGGCGATATCGTGCTCGATCCGTTTTTCGGCTCAGGCACGACAGGTGCGGTTGCGCGAAAGCTTGGCCGTCATTTTGTCGGCTGCGAGCGCGAGCAGAATTATATCGACGCTGCTCGCGCGCGTATCGATGCGGTCGAGCCGCTTGCCGAGGCGGAGCTCCGTGTCATCCCCGGTAAGCGCACCGAACCTCGCGTCGCCTTCGTCAGCCTGGTTGAGGCGGGGCTCATCGATTCGGGCACAATACTGCACGACACGCGCCGCCGCTGGTCGGCACAGGTGCGCGCCGATGGCACGCTGTTCGCCAATGGCGAGGCCGCTTCGATCCACCGTATGGGCGCCAAGGTACAGGGGCTCGACGCCTGTAATGGCTGGACCTTCTGGCATTATGAGCACGGCGGCAAGCTGATGCCGATTGATGAGCTGAGGCGCATAGCGCGTCAGAAAATGGCTGTCGCCGGCGCGTAATCGTCCAACGATTTCAACAGGTAAAGAGCCGCCGCGGAATCTACCCCGCAGCGGCTTGAATCAGTTTCTCAATGAAACGCCATGAGCCGCGAGATCGGCTTTCAGCTTCTCCGCACCAGTGAAAAGGACCGAATTCCAGCCGGCGGCGATCGCGCCATCGACGTTCTGCTGGCTGTCGTCGATGAACAGCGTTGCCGAGGGGTCGAGGCCGAATGAGGATACGTGGTGGTCGTAGATTTCGCGGTCGGGTTTGATCAGGCCCAGCTCGCCCGAAACGGATACGCCGCGCGGTAGTGCCAGAAACGGAAACATCTGCTGCGCGCGCGGATAGGTCTCGGCTGAAAAATTCGTCAGCATCGTCACGTCGCGGCCATCCTCGATCAACGCCGTCATGATGGCGACGCTGTCGTCATAAGCGTGGCTCACCATCTCGTGCCAGTGCCGGTAGAAGGCGCGGATGTTTTCTTCCTCGTCGGGAAAGTCGGCGATCAGCAACGCCTCGGCATCCGCGATCCTGCGGCCGCGGTCCTGCTCGACATTCCAGTCGCCGGTACAGACATTTTCGAGGAACCAGCGCCGCTTTTCCGCGTCCGGAATAAGGCGGCGGAACGGAATTTCTGGATCGTAGTGGATCAGCACGCGGCCGATGTCGAAGACGATGTGACGGATGTCGGTCATTGTGTTCTACCCAGGCTCTTCAATTGCCGGCGCTTCGTGTGAGTCGCGCCGGGTATAGCGGCTTCGATCACCTTTTTCATGACGGTCGGCAGTGCTTCTCCAGCCAACTTTTCGGACGGCGACCACCAGCCGCCGGCCTCCGGTTCGCGCTCTATGCCGTCGGCGCGGTAGACAGCAAGTTCAAGCGTGAAATGTGTGAAGACATGGCTGGCCGTGCCTGCGCGCTGCCAGTTGGCGGCGAAGGGCGCGCCGCTAATGCCGGTTTCGCCGTCCTTGCGGGAGGTCCAGTCCGTCGTGGGTACTTCGGCCATGCCGCCGAGCAGTCCTCGCTCCGGCCGCTTTTGCAGTAGCACTGCGCCGTCGTCGCGTACCGCCACAAATGCCGCGCCGCGCCGGGCAGGGCGCTCCGCCTTGGCCGGTTTGACCGGGTAGAATACCGGATCCCCGCTTTCGAGCGCCGCGCACTCATGGTTCAGCGGGCAGGTGAGGCAAGCCGGTCGCCGCGGCGTGCAGATGGTTGCGCCAAGGTCCATCATTGCCTGAGCAAAATCGCCGGGGCGTTCGCCGGAGAGCATTTCTTCGACCTGCGCCTTGATTTGGGACTTTGCGGCCGGAAGCGGCGTCGCGATAGCGAAGAGACGGGTAATGACACGCTCGACATTGCCGTCCACCACCGGTTCCAGCCGGTCGAAGGCAATCGCAGCGATTGCGGCGGCGGTATATGGGCCGATACCGGGCAGTTTGATCAGCGCGTCATAGGTACCGGGGAAGCGTCCGCCGAACTCGGTAGCCACGGTGTCGGCGCATTTCTTCAGATTACGCGCCCGCGAATAATAGCCCAACCCGGCCCAGGCTTTCATCACGTCGTCACTGTCGGCGGCTGCAAGCGATGCGATATCCGGCCAGCTTTCCAGGAATTTCCGGAAATATGGCTTAACGGCCTCCACGGTCGTTTGTTGCAGCATGATTTCAGACAGCCAGACGCAATAAGGGTCAGGCGTGACGCCCGCCGCACGTTTGGCCGGCGCAACGCGCCAGGGCAGCTCGCGTGCATGCCGGTCGTACCAGGCGAGAAGCTTGGCAGTGGTGGTGGATTTGGATTGGGCAGGCGAGGGCATGGTGCGGTGTGGGCCGGATTGCGCTACAAGATGGTTCGAGTGCGGACACCGACATGGCAGCCAATCGCAAATTCAGCAATCCCGTTCAGGTCAGCGAAGCGGCTGGCAAGATCCTCGACCCGGTGCTGCGCAAGCGCGCTGGCATATCGGTCGGGCTGGTTCAAAGCTGGGAAGAAATCGTCGGGCCGACGCTGTACGACGTTACTCGGCCCGAGCGGGTGATCTGGCCGCGGCGTGACGGCGATGAGGACGATTTCAAGCCCGCGACGCTGGTTGTGTGCTGTTCCGGCGCCAATGCGCTGCACCTCCAGCACCAGTCAGGCGAAGTGATCGGCAGGGTGAATGCCTATCTGGGATTTCCGGCAATAGGCAAGCTGCGCATCGTCCAGAAACCGGTTGGCGAGGCTTCGCCGCGCCCCCTTCCTCCGCGCCAGGTGACGCCAGACGAAGCCGATAGGATTGACGGTCTGACGGCAGAAATCGAGGATGACGAACTGCGTGCTTCGCTTTCTCGCCTGGGCCGCAGCGTCGTCGGCAGCGGCAACTGACCGCATCGCCTCGCGCTTTCGTGATCAGCGAAATTGCCTCTAGGTAATTGGCCTGGGGACGAAGCTGCCTTAATTCGGCGGTATCTATCGCTTTTCTGCCTCTTCCAACCGCAAAATCCGCGTATAGCCAGGTGATTCGCATGACTGTAGTGCTTCCTCGTCGAAACGTACTTGTTTCTCTAGCCGCTCTTTCCGCCTCAACCATGTTGCTCGCGGCGTGCAATGGTGAGGAAGCGAAAGCGCCTCAGGAGACGACGCCGCCGGCTACCACCAGCGAAGCACCGCCCTCGCAGGGCAGCGTCGATATGACGAAGCTGCTGGAAGAGGGCGCGCTGCCCGAAAAGGTGATTGGCGAGGCAGATGCACCGGTCACGATCGTGGAATATGCCTCCATGACCTGCCCGCATTGCGCATCCTTCCATGAGGCCACGCTGCCCGCGATCAAGGAACGCTATATCGACACCGGCAAGGCGCGGCTCATTTTTCGCGAGTTCCCGTTCGATCCGCGCGCCGAAGCGGCATTCATGCTGGCCCGGTGCTCCAACGACAATTATTTCCCGATGGTCGATGTGCTGTTCAGCCAGCAGCGCGACTGGGCGTCGGTGCAGGATGCGCGCTCGGCGCTGCTCCAGATCTCGAAACTGGCCGGTTTTTCACAGGAGTCCTTCGAGGCTTGCTTGACGGACCAGAAGCTTCTGGATGATGTCCGGGCTGTGCGTGCGCGCGGCGCGAGTGATTTCAAGGTCGAATCGACACCGACCTTCTTCATCAATGGCGGCAAATATTCGGGGGCGCTCTCGGTTGACCAGATGTCGGCCATCATCGAAAGCCATCTCTAGCGGCGCATTGCCTGCTGGAGCGTCGGCTGCCGCGCCTGCGGAGGCCCAGCGATGAAGTTCAACCGTCTGCGCCTGCTCGGCTTCAAGTCTTTCGTCGACCCGTCCGAATTCGTTATCGAGCGCGGTCTGACCGGCATCGTCGGCCCCAACGGCTGCGGCAAGTCGAACCTTGTCGAGGCCCTCCGTTGGGTAATGGGCGAAAACTCCTACAAGAACATGCGCGCCTCCGGCATGGACGACGTGATTTTTTCCGGTTCCGCCACGCGGCCCGCGCGCAACACAGCCGAGGTCACGCTGTTCCTCGACAATGCAGACCGCCGGGCGCCGTCGGCCTTCAACGACGCCGACGAAGTGCAGGTTTCGCGGCGTATCGAGCGCGAGGCGGGCTCTATCTACCGCATCAACGGCAAGGAAGCCCGCGCCAAGGATGTGCAGCTTCTATTCGCCGACCAGTCGACCGGCGCGCGTTCGCCCTCAATGGTGGGGCAGGGGCGTATCGGCGAGCTCATTCAGGCCAAGCCGCAGGCGCGGCGCGCCCTGCTGGAGGAGGCCGCCGGCATTTCGGGCCTGCATTCGCGCCGTCATGAGGCGGAGCTGCGGCTGCGCGGGGCCGAACAGAACCTCGAGCGCCTCGACGACGTGGTGGGCGAGCTGCAGTCTCGGATCGAAAGCCTGAAGCGCCAGGCCAGGCAGGCGTCGCGTTTCAAGAACCTATCCGCCGATATCCGCAAGGCCGAGGCCGCGCTGCTGCACCTGAAATGGTCGCAGGCGCGCGGTCAGGAAGCCGAAGCGCAGTCGGCGCTCTCTGCTGCGACCGCTGCCGTGGGCGAAAAGGCATCGGCCCAGATGGAGGCTGCCAAACAGCAGGCGATCGGCGCCAACAAACTGCCCGAGCTGCGCGAGGCGGAGGCGGCCGCCGCAGCCGCTTTGCAGCGGCTCAAAATTGCCCTTGGTCAGATTGACGAAGAGGCGGGGCGCGTGCGTGATCGTCAGGCTGAACTCGAAAAGCGTATCGCGCAGCTCGATTCCGACATGGCGCGCGAGAAGCAGCTTCTGGCCGACAATGCGTCTGTATTGGAACGGCTGCAGACCGAGGAACAGGGGTTGCGCGCCGCCAATGACGGTGCGGCAGAGGAAGAGCGGCGTGCAAAGGCCGCCTATGAGGACGCACAGTCGAAGCTTGCGGCGAGCGAAGCGGCCCTTGGCGAACTGACCGCCGAACGTGCGGAGGTCTCGGCCCGCCGAACGCAGCTGCAGCGCGCGCTTCAGGAAGGCATGGAGCGCCGCGACCGCCACGAGCGTCAGCTGAAGCAACTGGAAGAGGAAACGGCCGAGATCGGCAGGCGAATTGCCGAACTTGCCGACCCGGCAGCCAAGAAAGAGGCGGTTGAGGTTGCTGAAACCGCTTTGACTGCCGCTGAGGCCAGGGCGCTTGATGCCGAGAACCTGGTTGCACAGCGCCGGGAGGCCGAGGCGGCCTTGCGCCCGGCACTGCAGGAAGCGCGCGCCGCCCTTCAAAGCGCCGAAACCGAGGCGCAGACGCTTTCGCGCATCATCAACGCGGTCTCCGGCGGGCTCTTTCCTGCCGTGCTGGAGCGCATTTCGGTCGACAAGGGATTTGAGGCGGCCCTGGGTGCTGCCCTCGGCGAGGATCTTGACGCACCGCTTGACCGATCCGCGCCGGCCCATTGGGGCGCCGCTATCGGAACTGCAGACGATCCCGACCTGCCTGCAGGGGTACAAAGTCTCGGCGACCTGGTGCGAGCGCCGGCGGAACTTGCCCGCCGCCTGGCACAGATCGGCATTGTGGATGCCGAAGAAGGCGCGCGGCTTCAGCAGCATCTGAAGCCTGGCCAGCGGCTTGTTTCCCGAGATGGAGCCCTGTGGCGCTGGGACGGCTTTGTCGCAAGCGCCGACGCGCCCACTGCGGCCGCCCAGCGTCTGGCTCAGAAAAACCGGCTGGCAGAACTCGACGCCGAGGTGCGGGAGGCGACTTTGAACCTGCGTGCCGCCGAGGCGGCGCAGGCCGAGGCCGAGCAATCGGTCAAAGAAGCAGTCGAAGCGGAAAAGCTTGCGCGCGAGACGCAGCGCACCGCCCAGCGCACGCTGGAAGACGCCCGTGCCGAACTGGTTCGTGCCGAGCGCGCCGCCGGTGAGCTCGCAAGCCGCCGTGCCGCGCTGGAGGAATCGCGTCAGCGCCTGGTGGAGTCGCGTGACGAGGCGGTTGCCGCCGTCCGCGACGCCGAAGCAACCCTGGCAGCAGCGCCCGAGTTGGCGGAACTTCAGGAGCGGCTTGACGCTGTGTCGGCCGAGGTCGCGCAGGACCGTGCCGCTCTCGCCGAAGCCCGCGCTGCACATCAGGGTCTCGCCCGCGATGCCGAGATGCGCCAGCAGCGGCTCGCCGCGATTTCGACCGAACGCGACAGCTGGACGTCGCGCACCGAAAACGCGGACCGGCAGATTGCCTCGCTGTCGGAGCGCCGCGCCGAGGCCGCATCCGAACAGGAGAAGCTGGCCGACACTCCCGACGAGATCGATGCGCGCCGCCGGGCGTTGCTGTCCCAGCTTTCGCAGGCCGAGGAGCTGCGCACCAGCGCTGCGTCTCGCCTGCAGGAGGCTGAAAACCGGCAGGCCGAGCTCGACCGGACGGCGATTGCCGCAGTGGAGGCACTGTCGTCCTCGCGCGAGCAGCGCGTTCGCGCCGAAGAAAAGCTGACGGCAGCCGAAGAACGGCGCAAGGAAGCGGAACACCGCATTCGCGAGGCCCTGAATGTCGGCCCGCATGAGGCGCTGCGCCATGCTGGCCTGGCCGAAGGTGAAGCGCTTCCCGATATTTCGGAACTCGAGCGCCGGCTGGACCGTCTGCGTGTGGAGCGCGAGCGCCTTGGCGCCGTCAATCTTCGCGCCGAGGCCGAGCAGCAGGAACTGACCGAACGTTTCGAAACGATCGTTTCGGAGCGGGAGGATGTGATCGAGGCAATCCGCAAGCTGCGCCAGGCGATACAGAGCCTGAACCGCGAAGGCCGCGAACGGCTGCTGGCTGCCTTCACCGAAGTGAACGCACAATTCCAGCGCCTGTTCACTCACCTCTTCGGTGGCGGCACGGCCGAGCTCCAGTTGATCGAATCCGAAGACCCGCTTGAAGCGGGGCTCGAAATCCTCGCCCGTCCACCTGGCAAGCGCCCGCAGACGATGACGCTGCTTTCAGGCGGCGAACAGGCATTGACGGCGATGGCGCTCATCTTTGCCGTCTTCCTCACCAATCCCGCCCCGATTTGCGTGCTCGACGAGGTGGACGCACCGCTCGACGACCACAATGTCGAGCGCTTCTGCAACCTGATGGACGAAATGGCGTCATCGACGGAGACGCGCTTCGTCATCATTACACATAACCCCATCACGATGGCGCGCATGAACCGACTGTTCGGCGTCACCATGGCCGAACAGGGCGTCAGCCAGCTCGTCTCGGTCGACCTGCAGACCGCCGAGCAGCTGCGCGAGGCGAGCTAGGCCGATGCGTCCCTCCCGCTAGGGGAGGGTGGCCGGCTATTCCTCGCTCCAGATCGCCAGTTCATTGCCGGCCGGGTCGGTGAAGTGAAACCGCCGTCCGCCGGGAAACGAAAAGATCGGCTTGACGATCTTGCCTCCGGCGCCGGTGACCGTCTCTAGCGATTTCTCCAGGTTTGTGGAAAACAGAACCGGCAGCGGCTTGCTACCTGGCGGCGTGGTTCCGTCGAAGCCGCCATCGAGACCTTCCTCGAACGCCGAGTAAGACGGGCCGTAATCGGTGAATGTCCAGCCGAAGGCAGCGCTGTAGAACGCCTTTACACTGTCAATCGAGCCGGCGCCGGCAGCCATTTCGAGATAGTCGAGCTTGCCGTCTTTTCTCATCACGCAACTCCAAGTTTTGTTCCTGATATGTTCTAATCACGACCGACGCGAGAGGCAAGAGGCAATATGCAGCTTTTGGGCACTGTCCGCAGGAGGTTCAGCCGGGTTCGACGGGCTTGCCGCTGCGGTCGGTCCATCGCCGCTGCCCGCCCGACTTGACCAGCACCAGATCGCGATCGGTGTAATGAACAACATCGTCGGCCGAGCGCGTGCCCACCACCAGATAGGAGACCTCGCGCCCGGACCGGTTTTCCAGGCAGTGGCCGATCTCGATGCCTGCCTTGAAGGTTGCGGCATCGCCCGGCCTCATGACAGTCTCGCTATCGCCCTCGCGCAGCGTGACCTCACCATCGAGCACATACACGAACTCGTCCTCCCGCTCATGCCAGTGCTTCCGCGACGATTTCGAGCCGGGGGCCAGGGTCTCCATAAAAGCGCCGAACTGGGTCAGCCCCCCAGCATCGCTCAGCAGGCTTGCACGATAGGTGCCCAATTCGTCGTTGAGGCTTGAACCTTCTCCCGTCTCTACAGGCGCATCGCCGGCACGTATGACTGGCATGAGGAAATCTCCGGGCAGGGCTAATCGATTGATATGTGGCGGTTCGCGGTTGCGTTCTTGCCTTTCGCAACTGCGAACCTTATCGCTCTGGCGGCCATGGTCGCACGAAATGGATAGGCGGTTCACCTGATATGACAAAATGGGTCTACGGATTCGGTGGCGGTTCGGCGGACGGAAGCGCCTCCGATCGCGAATTGCTGGGCGGCAAGGGCGCCAATCTGGCAGAGATGTGCAATCTCGGCCTTCCCGTGCCGCCGGGCTTTACGATCACCACCGAGGTCTGCACGGCTTATTATGCCAATGGCCGCACGCTGCCGGAAGGCCTGAATGACCAGGTCGATGCGGCACTTGCCGCCATGGGCGAGATCGCAGGCGGTCGCTTCGGCGATCCCCAAAAGCTGATGCTGGTTTCGGTGCGTTCCGGCTCGCGCGCTTCCATGCCGGGCATGATGGACACCGTGCTTAATCTCGGCCTCAACGACGAGACCGTAGCGGCTCTGGCTGCGGCTTCGGGTGACGAGCGTTTCGCCTATGACAGCTACCGCCGCTTCATTCAGATGTATTCAGACGTCGTGCTTGGCGTCGACCATGAGAATTTCGAGGAAATCCTCGAGGACGCCAAGGCGGAATACGGCCTCGAACAGGACACCGATCTGTCGGCCTCGCAGTGGCAGGATGTGATCGGCCGCTACAACGCGAAGATCGAGCAGGAGCTGGGCGCACCGTTCCCGCAGGACGCCAGGGAGCAGCTGTGGGGCGCCATCAACGCGGTTTTCGCCAGCTGGATGAACCCGCGCGCCATAACCTATCGCCGCCTCCACGACATCCCCGAAAGCTGGGGCACGGCCGTCAACGTGCAGGCCATGGTGTTTGGCAATATGGGTGACAGCTCGGCGACCGGCGTTGCCTTTACCCGCAACCCTTCGACCGGCGAAAACGCACTTTATGGGGAGTTCCTGGTCAACGCGCAGGGCGAAGATGTGGTGGCAGGCATCCGCACCCCGCAGAACATTACCGAGGAGGCCCGTGTCGCGGCAGGGTCCGACAAGCCTTCTCTGCAAAAGCTCATGCCCGACGCATTCAAGACGCTGACCGAGATCGCCGGCCGGCTCGAGGCGCATTATCGCGACATGCAGGATCTCGAATTCACCATCGAGCGCGGCAAGTTGTGGATGCTGCAGACCCGCTCGGGCAAGCGCACCGCGAAATCGGCGCTGCGGATCGCTGCCGAAATGGCGGGTGAGGGACTGATCACTAGCCAGGAGGCGGTGCTGCGCATCGAGCCCGCGTCGCTTGACCAGCTTTTGCACCCGACAATCGACCCCAATGCCAGGCGTGATATTATCGGCTCTGGTCTGCCGGCCTCGCCGGGTGCTGCGACCGGCGAGATCGTCTTCACCTCCGACGAGGCCGAAGAGGCGAAGGCGCAGAACCGGGACGTTATTCTCGTTCGAGTCGAAACCAGCCCCGAGGATATCCACGGCATGCATGCCGCCCAGGGGATCCTGACCACGCGCGGCGGCATGACCAGCCACGCCGCAGTCGTAGCGCGCGGCATGGGCAAGCCCTGCGTTTCCGGCGCCGGCGGCTTGCGTGTCGATTATCGAACCGGCACGCTGCTCGCCATGGGCGTTACGCTCCGCAAGGGCGATATAATCACCATTGACGGCGGCACCGGCCAGGTCCTGAAAGGCGCAGTACCCATGCTGCAGCCCGAGCTTTCTGGCGACTTCGCGTCAATCATGGGCTGGGCTGACGAGGCGCGGCGCATGAAGGTGCGCGCCAATGCCGAAACGCCCGCGGATGCCCGCATGGCGCGTTCATTCGGGGCAGAGGGCATCGGCCTGTGCCGCACCGAGCACATGTTTTTCGATGGCGAGCGCATCGTCGCCATGCGCGAAATGATCCTGGCCGACACGGAAGCTGGACGGCGTTCCGCCCTCGCCAAGCTGCTCCCCATGCAGCGTTCGGACTTTCTGGAGCTGTTTGAAATCATGGCCGGCCTGCCGGTGACGATCCGCCTGCTCGATCCGCCGCTGCATGAATTCCTGCCGCATTCTGACGAGGAGATCGCCGAAGTCGCCGCAGCCATGGATGTGTCTGCTGAAAAGCTGCGCCAGCGCACCGAGGCGTTGCACGAGTTCAACCCGATGCTGGGTCACCGCGGTTGCCGGCTGGCAGTCTCTTATCCCGAGATCGCGGAAATGCAGGCGCGCGCCATCTTCGAGGCTGCGGCAGAGGCCGGCAAGCGGACCGGCAGCCCCGTGGTTCCCGAGGTCATGGTGCCGCTGGTCGGGCTGAGGGAAGAGCTCGACTACGTCAAGAAGCGCATCGACGATGTCGCCGAGACCGTGATGAACGAAACCGGCACGCGCTTCGATTATCTTGTCGGCACCATGATCGAGCTGCCGCGCGCCGCACTTCGCGCCGGCGTGATTGCCGAGGCCGCTGAGTTCTTCTCCTTCGGCACCAACGATCTGACGCAAACCACCTACGGCATCTCGCGCGACGACGCCTCGTCTTTCCTTGAGACATACCGCCAGAAAGGCCTGATCGAGAAAGACCCGTTCGTTTCGATCGACGTCGACGGCGTGGGAGAACTGGTGCGGCTCGCTGCCGAAAAGGGCAGGGGAACACGGCCCGACATCAAACTAGGCATCTGCGGCGAGCATGGCGGCGACCCGGCCTCCGTGGCCTTCTGCGAAAAGGTCGGATTGGATTATGTGTCCTGCTCGCCCTTCCGCGTGCCCATCGCGCGCCTTGCGGCAGCCCAGGCGGCGGCGAGGGCGCGGGGCGCCTAGCGCCTAGCGCCTAGCGCTGTGCTGACCTTCTAGCTGTTGCGTCGCGCCAGGGCCTCTTCCCATGCAAGAGCGTGGCTGACGATGGTTTCCAGATCGTCGAGCGCCGGCGTCCAACCAAATTCGCGCTTGGCGCGGTCCGAATTGGCAACGATCGAAACCGCGTCTCCTGCTCGGCGGCCGCTGATGCGGACGTCGAAATTGCGGCCGACCACCTTCTTCACCGCGTCGATCACTTCGAGCACCGAGTAGCCGCGGCCATAACCGCAGTTTGCGACGATGCTGCCGCCGCCGGCACGCAGGCGCATCAATGCCAGATAGTGCGCTTCCGCCAGATCGCTGACATGGATGTAATCGCGTATGCAGGTGCCGTCCGGGGTCGGATAGTCGGTACCGAACACCTCCATGTGGTCGCGTTTGCCGGTGACGGTTTCGGACGCCACCTTGATGAGATGTGTTGCGCCTTTCGTCGATTGACCGGTGCGGCCTTGCGGATCGGCGCCGGCGACATTGAAATATCGTAGCGCGGTGTAACGCAGCGGATGAGCGGCCGCGGCGTCGCGCAGCATCAGCTCGGTCATGAGCTTGGAGGTGCCGTAGGGCGATTCCGGCTTCGTTGTTTCTTCCTCGGTCACCGGCACCTGCTCGGGGCTGCCATAGACTGCGGCGGTCGAGGAAAAAATGAAGTGTTCGACGCCGGTGCGTACCGCGCTTTCAATCAGCGCGCGCGATTTTACCGTGTTGTTGAGATAGTAGCCGAGCGGATCCGACACCGATTCCGGCACGATGATGGAACCCGCGAAATGGACGATTGCATCGACGCCGCGCCGCTCTATCGTGGCCTCGACGAGCTCCTGATCGGCGATATCACCGACAACGAGCTCCGCCTCGGCGGGGACCGCCCATTCGAAACCAGTGCTCAGTCGGTCGACCACCACCACGTCTTCGCCCGCATCGAGCAACCGCCAGACCATGTGGCTGCCGATATAGCCCGCGCCGCCAGTAATGAGAGTTGTCAATTTGCCGGTCCGTCTGTTCACTTGATCGGCGAACACTCTAGTGGCTAACCGTTACCATGGACTGACCAAAAGGATCGGTTGCACATTTGAAGGACGGTGACCTCAAGTTTGGAACCAGCGGGCTGCGCGGCCCGTCCCGATTGCTGAACGGCCGCTCGACCGCCGCATACGCGCACGCGTTCGCTCATGTCATGATTGCGCAGGGGAGGGCGGAAAAGGGCCGGCCGTTTCTTGTCGGGCGCGACCTGCGCGCCGACAGCCCGGATATCGCACGCTTCTGTTTTTCAGGTTTGCTGGAGGCGGGAGTTCAGCCGGTCGATTGCGGCGAGTTGCCGACGCCGGCGCTCGCGGCCCGCGCAATGAAGCTCGGTGTCCCTGCAATCATGGTGACGGGGAGCCACATTCCCGCAGACCGCAACGGGCTGAAATTTTACCGGCCCGACGGCGAAATCGACAAGCACGACGAGGCGGCCATAGCGAGCGCCGAAAAGGCGGTTCAGCTGGCCGAAAATGTCGCTCCCGCCGACGCCCAGAGCGATCATGGCGCGGCGCTCGGCAATTATCGCGAGCGCGCTGCCGGCATGCTCGGGACAGACGCGCTGAAGGGCATGCGGATCGGTGTCTACCAGCATTCGTCCGTGGCGCGCGAACTGATTGTCGACGTGCTCTCGCATCTGGGCGCCGAAGTGGTGCCGTTTGGCTGCAGCGGGATATTCGTGCCCATCGATACGGAGGCCTTGAGCGAGGCGGACGCCGACATCTGCCGCGCTGCAGTGCGCGAACACCGGCTTGATGCTGTGGTCTCGACCGATGCCGACGGCGACCGGCCGCTGATCGCCGACGAAACGGGGAGAGTGCTGCGCGGCGATGCGATTGGCGCCTTGACCGCGTCCGCCCTGGGCGCTGATTGCGTGGTGACGCCGGTCACCTCAAATACTGGAATCGAGCGCTGCCGAAAATTCTCCGAGGTCATACGTACCCGGGTAGGATCGCCCTATGTCATTGAGGGAATGGGTATCGCGCGCGCAGGCGGTGCATCCACGATAGTAGGTTTCGAGGCGAATGGCGGAGTGCTGCTCGGAAGTGACGCCCTCATAGCTGGCCGTTGGCTAACCGCCTTGCCGACGCGCGATGCGATGCTGCCGATCCTGGTGGTTCTCAATATGTCCAGAGGTACAGGCGGAACGCTCTCTGAAGTGGAAGCTGCGCTGAAATTTAATCCGCGCAAATCGGGGGGGATTCAGTTGATTGATATTCAAATGTGCAAGGCGTTTTTGAAGAGATTGGAGTTCGATGCCTTGATTGTTTCTGAAATTTTCAATGACCTAATTCAAGTAAAGGAGATAAATACAACCGAAGGTGTGCAGATAATTGGTGAGGATGGATGTATTGTACACTACAGGATATCCGGAAACGCCGCTAAGTTGCGCTGTTATACTGAAGCGAAATCCGATGGTCAGGCTTCGTTTCTGCTGGATGAGGGGCTGGAGCGTGCGCGGAAGCATCTCGGCATGATCTGATTGTCGAGCTGCCTCTGCTGGGAGTGCAGTTCGAGATGAGTGTCGTGCCTGTAGTTATGTGTGGCGGGGCGGGGTCACGCTTGTGGCCGCTTTCGCGCAAGGGACGTCCGAAACCGTTCATTCCGCTGCCGGATGGCGAGACCCTGATCCGGAAAACCTATGCGCGTGCCGCGGCGCTGCCGGACGTTGGCCGTATCGTGACGGTGACCAGCCGTGAGCTGATGTTTCTCGCTGTGGACGAGTACCAGCCAGCGCAATCTGCGGGTATCGCGCAGAGCCTTATCCTGGAGCCGGTCGGTCGCGATACGGCAGCCGCGATTGCGCTCGCGTGCCTGCATTTGGCAGAGGCCGAGGGAGAGGATGCCATCGCTCTTGTGCTGCCGGCCGACCATCTCATTGCGGATATCGAGGCCTTTTCATTGGCTGTGTTGGCCGCTGCTGAAATTGCAGCGTCAGGTCGTGTCACCACCTTCGGATTCAAGCCCGAGAGGCCCGAAACCGGCTTCGGCTACGTCGAGGCGGATGGCACCGATCTCATCCGCTTTGTCGAAAAGCCGAACCCGGAAGAGGCCCGCAAGTTTGTTGAGAGCGGCCGCTTTTTCTGGAATGGCGGCATATTCTGCTTTCGTGTGGCTGTCATGCTGGCGCTGATGGAAGAACATTGCCCGGATGTGCTGTACCGCACCCGTGCTGCCTTCAAAGCTTCGCGCGTATCCGGTTCAGCGAGCCGTACGACAATCGAGGTTGACCAGCGTGAGTTTGCGAAGGTGGAACCGATTTCCATCGACCACGCCGTGATGGAAAAGCTGAAACGAGGAGCTTGCGTACCGTGCGATTTCACCTGGGCTGATATCGGCTCGTTGAACGCGTTATCGAAACTGACATCACCTGACGGCGAAGGTAACCGCGTCATCGGTGACGTGGTGATGAAAGGAACAACGGACAGTTTCGTGCATGGAGCCGACCGACTGGTCTGTCTGGTCGGCGTATCCGACTTGCTAGTTCTAGACACGCCCGAGGCTCTTCTCGTCTGCGCGAGAGAAGCCGCGCAGGATATCAAGGAAGTCCAAAGCAAGTTGCAGATCGGGGGTTCTGAAGCCACTCGTCTGCATGGCACCGCACGCCGTCCCTGGGGCAGCTATACCGTGCTGGAGGAAAGTCGGAATTTCAAGATCAAGCGCATTGAAGTGAACCCGGGCGGCCGCCTTAGCCTGCAATCGCACCGGCATCGCTCGGAGCACTGGGTCGTGGTCAGCGGACAGGCGCGGGTGACTATCGGCGGCGAGGTCAGCATCCTGAAGGCCAATCAGTCTGCCTATATTCCCTGCGGCAATATCCATCGACTCGAGAACCCGGCGGGAGACGTGCTGGTGCTCATTGAGGTTCAATGCGGCAATTATCTGGGTGAGGATGACATCGAACGGTTTGATGACGAATACGGGCGAACGAACGTCCAGCCCGCCATTTCCGTTGATGATGATGCGTCCAACTTGCAGCAATGACGAATTCTGTTCCGCGCGCGTTTGAGCCTGCGGCCGCCCCGGGCATGCTGCTCCGGCAGCGGTTAGGTTGGTTGGCTTCTACCTGTCCGGACGAGCCAAACCGCCGGCGAGCCGTGGAATCTTCAACGGGGCTGCAACCCGTGTTCACAGTCGGAAAACGTCGCGTTATTTCGAAGCAACAGCATACGAACCGGATTCGGCCGATTGGGTTTTAGATGCGGCGGCGTTGGTCGGCTTGTTGCCGAACCCTGCAACAGTTCTGCCAAGCACGTCCAGCCAGCGTTGCCGGTCTTCCATGTCCACGGCCGCTTCGAGCTCTTTCAATTCGGCCTCCAGTTGGCCAATTGGAATAAACTGCTCATGCGCCATCATGATGTGTGGACTGGCCGTCGGTTCGGGGTTTTCGCCGATCAGCAGCTCTTCATAGAGTTTTTCACCCGGCCTGAGACCGATCGAGACAATTTCAATATCTCCCTGTGGCCAGTCCGGAGTTCTTTCGAGTTTGCCAGACAGCCGGATCATCTTGCGCGCAAGGTCGATGATTTTAACCGGCTCACCCATGTCGAGCACGAAGACCTCACCGCCTTTCGCCATCTCGGATGTACGTAGGACCAGCCCGACCGCCTCCGGGATTGTCATGAAATAGCGCGTCACTTCCGGCGCGGTAATTGTAATGGGTCCGCCGGATGCAATCTGGCGACGAAACAGCGGAACCACTGAACCGCTGCTTCCCAATACGTTGCCGAAGCGGACCATCGAAAAGACCGTCTTTGATTTGCGGTCCGCCGCGAGCGCCTGGATTATCTGTTCGGCCAGCCTTTTGCTGGCACCCATGACGTTGGTAGGCCGCACCGCCTTGTCTGTCGAGATCAGGGTGAAGCGCTCAGTACCGGCCTCAATTGCCGCCTTGGCCACGTTAAGGGTGCCAAGCACGTTGTTTGTCGCAGCTTCGATCGCATTGCTCTCAATCAACGGCACGTGTTTGTAGGCGGCGGCATGGAATACGATGTCGGGCCGATGGGTAGCAAATATTGCTTTCAGCCGCTTGGCGTCACGCACCGAACAGAGACAGGCAACCCGCTGGGTTTTTATCTTCTGCCGCTCCGCCTGCCTGCGGATATCCTCATCGATGCTATAGAGGTTGAATTCGCTGTGATCGATCAGGATGAGACTGTCCGGACCACAACTGTGAATCTGGCGGCACAGTTCGCTGCCAATGGAGCCGCCAGCGCCGGTTACCAGTACCCGCTTGCCCGCAAGGCGGTCGGGCGAGATCGTTTCGGTGATGGGCGCGCGCTCCAGTAGGTCAATAACCTGCAGCTCCTGAAGATCGGACATCTGCGCGGTACCGCGTGCAATGTCGAGAATGCCGGGGATGGTGCGAACGCGTACACGCAGATTGACCAGCGAATCAACGATCTGGCGCCGCCGCTCTACACTTGCGCTTGGCAGTGCGATCAGGATTTCGGCCACTGACAGCCGCTGGACAAGCGACTCGGCCTGGTCGACAGGAAATATCTCGACCCCATTCAGCCGCCTGCGGTGCTTGGCCGGGTCGTCATCGAGGAAGCCGCAGACATTGTATTCGCGCGTGCTCGCCAGTCCGTCGCTTGCCTGGGAACCGGCTTCGCCCGCGCCGTAGATGAGTACGTTTTTTACAGTCGTCTTTGCAGCATCGGCCTGCTTCAGAAACTGTGAGGCAACGACACGACTGCAGAACACCAGGCCGAAAAACAGGATAGGTTGCAGAATGCCAACCGAGCGCGGAACCCCGGGAAACTTCGCGATCAGCAGTATGGAGAAGTAGGCGATGCCATATAAGGAGACCGCTATCGCGGTCGTATTGAGACTTGAGACGCCGGTGTAGCGGAAAATTGCCCGGTACAATCCGAATCTGATGAAGAACGGGACGAAGAGGACTGCGGACAGCCCGTAGGCCGCCCATTCATATTCACTCGGCACATGGCGCACTTCGAGCCGCAATGAGAACGACAGCCACGTGGCGGTTAGCGCGACGACCATGTCGGCCAGAAGCACAATCAGCTGCTTCTGCCGCCTGGGTAGTCTGGTCAGCTTCCCCGTCAAGGTCATCGTTGGAACTTCCCATAGTTCAGGACGATGCTCAAAGCGCAATGAAGCGAAAAATGCAAAGAAAATCTGGCCATTCGGCGACTGGTTCATAAGCAATGCAGCGCGCCCAGGTATTCACCGCAGCGGGCGCTCTGATCGCTGGAAACAGTTTCGGCATTGATCCATCATGGCGCCGTTCTGCACTTCGGTTGACAATGAGTTGCGATTTCCGGCATTGACGACGCCGCCGCGGGAGGTTGGCAGGTCAATTCTCCGGCTCGACTGACGGAGAGGCTCAGGTGCTGCGCGTACTGGTTTTGGTCGGAACACGCCCTGAAGCGATCAAGATGGCGCCGATCGTCCTGGCCCTTCGCGAGACAGCCGGTGTTGTCCCGATTTTATGTTTCACGGGGCAGCATCGCGCAATGGCCGAGGCGGTGATGGGCGTGTTCGGCATCAAGCCCGACATCGATCTGGACGTTATGCAGCCGGGCCAAAGCCTGGAAGGCCTGACCGCCGCTCTGATGGGTAAGTTGCCGCGCGTGTTCGAAGAACAGAAGCCCGATATGGTGTTGGTGCAGGGCGACACGACGACCGCCATGGTAGGTGCGCTCGCGGCATTCTACCGTGGCATCGCGGTCGGACATGTCGAGGCCGGTCTGCGCACGGGCGACATGCAGCACCCTTGGCCCGAGGAGGCGAATCGCCGCCTCATAGGTGTTCTTGCCAGCCGTCACTACACGCCTACAAGAAGCGCCACCGACAACCTCCTGCGCGAAAACGTGGAAGCCGCCTCGATCCTTGAAACCGGCAATCCGGTCGTTGATGCCCTGCTGTTCGTGAAGTCTAGGATCGAGAACGAACCATCGTTTCGCCAGCGCTTCGATCAGAAATACGGATGGCTGGACCGCGACAGAAAGATGGTTCTGGTTACCGGCCATCGGCGGGAGAGCTTCGGCGGCGGTTTCGAGGGGATCTGCCGCGCGATCCGTGAAATCGCTGAAACGCCGGATGTCCAAATCGTCTATCCCGTGCACCTCAATCCGAACGTGCGCGAGCCGGTAAACCGGATGCTGAGCGGTGTCCCGAACATCCATCTGCTTGAACCGGCGGGCTATGACGAGTTCATCTATCTCATGGACCGGGCATATCTGATCCTCACCGATTCAGGCGGGATCCAGGAAGAGGCGCCGTCATTCGGAAAACCGGTTCTGATAATGCGCGAAACGACCGAGCGCCGCGAGGCCATCGACGCCGGAGTGGCCAAACTGGTCACCACCGATTATGAGCGCATCGTGGCGGAAACCAACGCACTGTTGACCCAGCCGCAGGCCTACGCCGCGATGGTCCGCGTCAGCAATCCGTTCGGCGACGGAACCGCGGCGCGCCGAATTGCGGAGAACGTAGCGAAATATGCATCCCATACGTAAAGTCGCGGTGATCGGCCTGGGTTATGTGGGGCTGCCGACCGCCGCTACCTTCGCCCGTGCCGGACTCGACGTCCTCGGTGTCGATATCAGCGAGAAGGTTGTGCGCACCATCAATGATGGGCGCATTCACATCTGGGAACACGACCTCGACGTGCTGGTAAAGGACATGGTCGAGGCGGGCCGGCTCAGGGCCGTGACCGTGCCGGAACCGGCCGACGCTTTCGTCATTGCCGTGCCGACGCCGGTCAATACGGACAACACCCCCAACATGACCCTGGTGGATAGCGCCGTCGCGTCGATCGCGCCGGTGCTGAAGCGCGGTGATATCGTTATCATCGAATCGACCTCCACGGTCGGAACGACCGAGCGCGCCGCAAGCCAGCTTGCCGAAGCCCGACCCGATCTCAGCTTTCCCGATACCTGTCCGGAATCGGCTGATGTGCTGATGGCCTACTGTCCCGAAAGGGTGCTGCCGGGGGCCACCCTGCGCGAACTTGTCGACAACGCCAGGGTTCTCGGCGGCCTCGACGAACAGAGCTCCAAGCGTGCCCTGGAACTCTACCGTTTCTTCGTTAAGGGGGAGATGGTCGTCGCCTCGGCGCGCGCGGCCGAGATGGCCAAGCTGACCGAAAACGCCTTTCGCGACGTCAACATCGCCTTCGCCAATGAGCTATCGATGATTTGCGAAAAGCTGGATATCGACGTCTGGTCGGTCATCCGGGCGGCCAACCTGCATCCGCGCGTGAACATCCTCAAGCCCGGGGCGGGTGTGGGCGGGCATTGTATCCCGGTCGACCCGTGGTTCATTATCAATCAGGCACCCGATACCGCGAAAATCATGCGGCTGGCGCGGGAGACAAATCACGCAAAGACACGTCTGGTGCAGGACAAGATCGTTCAGGCGTGCGCCGGCGACAGGCGTACGCCGATTGCGCTGCTTGGGCTCTCGTACAAGCCCGATATCGACGATCTGCGGGAAAGCCCCTCGCTGGAGATACTTGATGCCCTCTTGGCGGACGGTTACGCCAATATCCTCGTCGTGGAACCCAATGTCGATGAATTGCCGCAGGCCTATGCGGACCGGCCGATCCGGCTGATGGACATCGAGTCCGCATTGCATGAAGCACGTGTGATGGCCATTCTGGTCGGCCACGAGGAGTTCCTGGCCCGAAGGGACGCGATGCGGTCATTTGCCGGCACGCTCATCGATCCCGTTGGACTGACAGGTTAGAGCACCGCTCGTCGACCTGTCACGGAGAGCGCATGAAACGAGCTTTCGACCTTCTGCTTACCGTCGGCTCCGCGCCGCTGTGGCTGCCGCTGCTCGTGCTCGTAGCCGCATGCGTGCGCGCGCGTCTGGGCAGCCCGGTCTTTTTCCGCCAGTCTCGCCCCGGACTTCGCGGTCTCCCCTTCGAGATGGTCAAGTTCCGTACCATGACTGAACTGCGCGACCGGAACGGTCAGTTGTTACCCGACGAACAGCGTCTGCCCGCCTTTGGCAGAATCCTCCGCGCCACCAGTCTGGACGAACTGCCGGAACTGTGGAACGTGATCAAGGGCGACATGAGTCTCGTTGGACCCCGGCCGTTGCTCATGGAGTATCTGCCGCTCTACTCGGCGGAACAGGCAAGGCGGCATGAGGTGAAGCCGGGCATAACGGGATGGGCGCAGGTGAACGGACGCAACGCCATCACCTGGGAGGAGAAGTTCGCGCTCGATGTCTGGTATGTCGACAATAGGTCACTGTGGTTGGATCTGCGCATCATCGGTATGACTATCGCCAAGGTCTTTTTGCGTCAGGGGATCAACTCCGCCGGGAGTTCGACAATGGAGCGGTTCCGGGGATGAAGCCGCACAAACTCGCCATACTGGGCGCAAGCGGGCACGGCCGCGTGGTCGCCGACGCAGCGCTTGAATCGGGCTGGGCGGAGATACAGTTCTTCGATGACCGATTTCCGGATGCGGAAACGGGCGAGAATTGGCCGATATCCGGTACAGCAGCGACGATGTCGGAACGAGTTGCCGAGTTCGACGGTGTGATCGTCGCTGTCGGGAACAACCAAACGAGGTTGAAATTGCATCGGAATCTGACGGCTGGCGGTGCGCCGATGGTCAGCATCATACACCCGCGTGCCTGGGCGAGCAGCAGGTCGTCGGTTGGTGCCGGCTCCATGATCGCGGCTGGCGCGGTCGTCAATGTCGGCGCCGCGCTCGGCGAAGCCTGCATCGTCAACACCGGCGCAACTGTTGACCATGACTGCAGGCTGGCGGCAGGCGTGCATATAGCTCCCGGCGCGCATCTGTCCGGGGATGTGGAGGTCGGGGAGGGAAGCTGGATCGGGGTCGGCGCCAGCGTCCGTCAGGGCATCCGGATCGGCGCTGGAACGATGGTCGGAGCCGGAGCGGTCGTGGTATCGGATATTGCCGATGGCGTGACAGTCGTCGGCAACCCTGCCAGACCAGCGAGCTGATCATGCTGAACACGTCATTCGCCCCCTGGCCCTCCTACACGCCGGAAGAAATCGCCGCGGTCCGCGAAGTTCTCGCATCTGGCAAGGTCAATTACTGGACCGGAGGGAAAGGCCGAGAGTTCGAGCGCCGCTTCGCTGCGTGGTGTGGCACGTCGCACGCAGTCGCACTGGCCAACGGCACCCTGGCGCTGGATGTGGCGTTGAAGGCATGCGGGATCGGTCCCGCCGACGAGGTGGTCGTCACGCCGCGAAGTTTCATGGCTTCGGTCTCGTCCGTAGTCACCGCCGGAGCGAAGCCGGTCTTCGCCGACGTGGACCGCAACAGCCAGAACCTATCGGCCGAGACGATTGCCGCAGTATTGAGCGACCGGACCAGGGCGGTCGTTCTGGTCCATCTCGCCGGCATGCCGTGCGACATGGATCCGATCATGACCCTCGCCAGTGAACATGGCTTCTACGTTATCGAGGATTGCGCCCAGGCGCACGGCGCAACTTATCACGGCCGGCGCGTCGGTTCGATCGGCCATATCGGGGCCTGGTCGTTCTGTCAGGACAAGATCATGACGACCGGCGGCGAAGGCGGCATGGTCACGACCGACGATCCGGCACTCTGGTCGGCCATGTGGTCTTACAAGGATCACGGTAAGAGCTGGGAAGGCGTCTATGAACGCGAGCATCCGCCCGGCCCTCGACTGGTGCATGATACATTCGGCACCAACTGGCGCATGATGGAGATGCAGGCCGCAATCGGTCTTATCCAGCTTGAGCGCATGGAGACGTGGACCGCGCGCCGCACCACTATCGCCCGGCGCTTGGCCGAAGCCTGTTCCCGTCACACTCTGGTGCGCGTTCCGCACGTCCCGAACGACGTTCAACACGCCTGTTATCGCTTTTACGCCTTCATTGAACCGAAGCGGCTCGCGCCGGAATGGACGCGTGATCGCGTTATCGCCGAGATCAACTCGCGCGGCGTGCCCTGCATGCATGGCTCAGCCCCGGAACTCTATCTTGAGCGCGCCTTCGACTACACCGGCTGGCGGCCTGAGCGCCGGCTTCCCGTAGCGCGGGAACTTGGCGAAACGGGTATGGCATTCCTCGTTCACCCGACCATCACCGATGAGCAAGTGGAGCGCGCCTGCGACGTTATAGACGAGGTATTCAAGCTCGCTTCGGCGTGACGGTCCGACCGGACGCGATTTGCAGTTGTCACGCCCTGGGCGCGGCTTCCTCCAGCCAGTCGGCGAATTGCTCGGCCAGCCGGTCGCGGGCGAAACGGCTTTCGGCGAGTTTGCGCGCGTTCTCGCCCCATTTGCGAAGCGCCTGACGGTCTGCCGCTGCTCTCTCCAGAGCATCCGCGAATGCCTTGGGGTCGCGCGGCGGCACAGCGATGCCGCAGGCGTTCTCCACTATCATTTCCGCAAGCCAGCCGGGGTAGTTGTTGAGCACCGGGAGACCCGCGGCGATATAGTCGAAGAACTTGTTTGGCGATGTGCCATGATAGAAGGCGGGAACATCGGCGAGCACCTGAAGACCGATATCGGAGGCCTGCATGAGCCCGGCCAGCCGCAGCTTGTCGACCGGATCGTGAAAGACGACGTTCTCCAGCTGCTGGCGCTTCGCCCGTTCCACGAGGGACGGCTTCAGCTTGCCCTGACCGATCAACAGTACCTTTATGTCGTCGCGCCCGCGCTCCTTGAGAACGGCGGCCGCATCGAGCACTGCGTCCAGCCCGTTCGCGATGCCATGCGTTCCGGCGAAGACTGCGAGCAGATCATCCGCGGCAATGTCGGCTGGCCGCCAGGCGTCGGCGTTATGCCCGAAAATCTGGAGATCGCATCCGTTCGGGATCATCGCTACCCGCTCGCGGGCCACGCCGCGCCGCGCGATGCCATCCTCCATGCCTGGGGAGAGTGCGATCAGCCGGTCCGCCGACCTGTAGCTTGCCCATTCAAGCGCACTCAGGGCCCACAGAACCAGCGGGTTGCTGATGACACCCATCGCCTTGGGCAATTCCGGCCACAGATCGCGAACCTCGAACACGAACGGTTTGCGCGCGAACCATTTGGCGAAGATGCCCGGGATTCCCGCCGTCAGCGGCGTTGTCGTCGCGAAGACGAGATCGGCCTTCTCCCGAAACACCAGGCTGACGCAGTGGAACGCATATTTGAGGAACATGATACCGCGCCGCAGGAATCCAGTTTCGTTCGAATAGGGGAGGTCGAACTCTACGACGTCGATGCCATCCACATTCCCGCGCCTGCAGCCCTTCCGGAAGTCCTGGGTGAGGCCGGTATTGCCGCCGCCATAGCTGCCGCAGACCATGGTGACGCTGTGCCCGCGCGCGACAAGCCGTTTCGCCATTTCATATGAGCGGGTGCCCGCTGATCCGCGCGGTGTCGAGAAGTGCTGGTGGAAATAGAGGATGTTCATGACCAGGTGAACTCGCTGGTGATGGTGCCGGCAACCGACATTTCGACTTCGAGAACCGGTACCGGATGTCGTTCGAGATAGTGGAGTGACTCCTCACCTGACACGATGCCGACGCCGGTAATGGGGGCGTCAGCCGCTATGGTGAGCCTGTGCCGGCCATCGCTCACGCTGTGCTCCTCCAGCGCCCAGTCGCCTGGCGCGAGCCGCCAGCGCAGCACAGCGGAGCCGAATGAACCGGCCAGCTCGTCCTGAACCCGAAGTTTTCCGCTGGTCAGCTGCATGGTTCGATGGTGCCTGGCGCCCTTCCAGTCCGTGTAGCCGGCGCTGGCTACGTTGCGGTCCTCGTCGAAAGTCACCCCATCGGCCTTGAGCCATTCGGCAAACAGAAAACGGCTGACGCGCGGCATCTGGTTGCGTCCATCGAACTGGACCGTGTTGTGTCCCGCCGTGCCCGAAAACCGGTCCAGCAGGGCGAAGTCGACCCCATACCTGAAGGTTCCGGCATCGCGCAGCATGTTGCGGCCGCCGATCCAAAGATCGACATGTAACGCGTCCGCCTGCGCCGGCCGGAACCGGAATCGTGGATAGCGCAGCACGGCCATCGCGTCTTCGGTCCGCAACAGCGCATAGCCGCCGTCGTCGAACAGGCGCGACCGGGGTGGCGCGCTCACAGTCTTCGGCAGCGCTACGTTCAACCAGCCGAGTGCCAGGTCGTTCTCGGTGTCGGCATAGGCACGCCGGTTCGCGAAGAGCGCCATTGCGGCCTGCACGCTTGGGCGAAAGTCGCGATAGCCGGTGTCGGTCAAAGGCAGCAGCCGCGCACCGTCGTTCGAACCGAGGTTGGGTCCATCACCGCTGCCGCGGTCGGTAAAGGCGAACAGCCATTCCGCAGCCGACCGCGCCTTGCGTTGAAATGCCTGCGAGAACGGTGGAAGTTCGCGTAGGCGTCGCCACACCTCAGCCATGACGAGCGTGTCCAGAAGCATCCGGTGATACGTAAGCGAATGTTGGGAAAAGCTGCCGTCCTCGGCGACAAGCCGCTTCACGCGGTTTTCGAGCATGCGCCGTCCGCGTTTCTTCCAGAGCGCCCCTTGCGGGTGCCCCGCCACCTCCAGCCAGCTTCCGCCGACAAACAGCGCCGCCGCTTCGGAGGTGCCATGATTGTTGTCCTGGCCGATCGCATAGCCAGTCGTCGGTTCGATGCGCTTCAGGTGCATCTCGATCAGCGAGCGCAGACCCGGTGTCGGGACGTTCGGGTTCCCGAGCACAACCGACGACATCGCCAGATGCAGGACGCGGATGGACGTTTCCTGGCCGCATTTCCAGTTGGGGCCGTAATAGGGAGGGTTCTTCTCACACCAATCCTGGAGCCAGTCTTCGAGCCGCGGCAACGCCGTCTGATCGCCCGCGGCGCTGCGCTGTGCGGCCGCCAGCACCCAATCAAAACGCGAGGGCTCCCAGATCACCTTGATGTCGCCGGCGGCGGCGTCGAAATCGGGTATCTGCCACCAGGGACGTCGGTTGCCGTCCAGACGCTTGTTGGTGAAGGGATTGAGGAACCAGTCAGGAGCCGAGTCACCAAGTGCGAAACGATGGTAACTGAAATAGGAGGCCTCGTCCCGCCATTGCCCGGTCGGTGGAAGGTCACGGATTTGTGCCGGGGGCATGAAGAACGGGCCAGCCGGAACCGCGGCGCGCAGCCGGCGTACGCGGCCGAGGCCGGTTTTCAGGCCAAGCCGGTAGGCGCCAACGCGCACGATGTTGCCGATGCCAAGCGCGGCGAATGTACGGATATTTCTGGATAGGTTCATGGGCGTATGGCAAGGACCTGTAAATGTGGATTAAATTCTGCCGGTCCGATCCCCGCTTTCATGTTGTCATATGCGACAAAGGAATGAATGCAAATGACAACGGCTATTGCGGCCAGAACTTTTGGCCGCCCCCCAGTATCGGGCACTTCGGACCATATGGCCGGTATGCCGATTTCGGCGCTTTACATGTATAGGGCGTTCGACTATCAGGCCCCGGTGGACGGTGGCAATTCTATACGCGCTGACGCACTTTGCGGCTTTCGAGACTGACGGTTAGAGCGCTGGTTTCCGCTTCGGTCAAATCAGGCGCGGTGTCAGTTCGCGCGACAACCACGGGATTCTGATGCGCGATTTCCTGAACCCTGCACCCAGCCTCAACGGCAAGGCTATACTTGTCACTGGCGGCACCGGCTCATTCGGCAAGACCTTCGTTCGTACGGTTCTGCAGCGCTACAAGCCTTCGCGGTTGGTTGTGTTTTCTCGTGACGAGCTCAAGCAGTACGAGATGAACCAGGAGATAAGCGACGAGGAACATACGTGCCTGCGCTATTTCATCGGCGATGTTCGTGACCAGGCACGGCTTGAAATGGCCATGTCGGGCATCGACTATGTCGTCCATGCGGCAGCGCTGAAACATGTGCCGATTGCGGAGTACAATCCGTTCGAATGCATCCAGACGAATATTATCGGCGCTGAGAATGTGGTTCGCGCCGCGCTCAACAAGGGTGTGAAGAAGGTCGTTGCGCTTTCGACGGACAAGGCGGCCAATCCAATCAATCTCTATGGCGCCTCCAAGCTTGCTTCCGACAAGATTTTCATTGCGGCAAACAATCTGACCGGCTCGACCGGCATGCGCCTTGCCGTCGTGCGCTACGGCAATGTGATGGGATCGCGGGGCAGTGTGCTGCCATTTTTCCGCAAGCTCGTCGAGGAAGGCGCGGACCATATACCGATCACTCACCCCGACATGACCCGTTTCTGGATCACGCTCGAACAGGGTATCAACATGGTGCTTTCGACCTTCGAGATGATGAAGGGGGGCGAAGTCTTCGTGCCCAAGATTCCGTCCATGAAGGTAGTGGATCTGGCCACCGCGGTCGCCCCTGACATCCCGCAGAAAGTGATTGGCATCAGGCCAGGCGAGAAGCTGCACGAAATCATGGTGACGGCTGATGACGCGCGCAACACGGTCGACCTGGGCGACCGCTATGCAGTCCTGCCCGTTTACCGGTTCTGGGATCAGGCGGAGACACCCTATGCGGATGCCCGGCGCGTTGACGAGGGATTCAGCTATTCCAGCGATATCAACGAGGAATGGCTGGACCGTTCCGGCTTCGACGAAATGATCGCCCGCGCCAGGATCTGATCCGATGCCCGCCGGTTTCCTGCCTTATGGCCGACACTGGATCGAGGAAGACGATATCCAGGCGGTGGCGGATTGCCTGCGCGGAGACTGGCTGACGACCGGTCCGCTCGTGGAGGAGTTTGAGCAGGCTTTCGCCAGGGCCGTCGGAGCAAAGCACGCCGTCGTTTGCGCCAACGGTACTGCCGCCCTTCATCTCGCTGCGCTGGCTGACGGTGTGACGCCTGGCGATGCCTGTGTGGCGCCCACCATGTCATTCCTCGCCTCCGCCAATGGCATGCGATACGCTGGGGCCGAGATCATATTCGCCGATGCCGATCCCGATAGCGGACTGGTCACGCCTGCGAGTTTTCTCGCGGCCGTGGAACGGGCTGGCCGGCCCGTCAAGATGGCCGTAATCGTGCACCTGAACGGGCATCCGGCCGACCTGGTGGAGATCGCCCGTATCGCCGAGCAGCATGGAATCACGCTGGTGGAGGATGCCTGTCACGCGCTGGGAGGCCGCTACAGTGCGGAAGATGGGCAGATCGTGCCCATCGGTTCATGCAGCCACTCGGTGATGACAGTATTTTCGCTGCATCCGGTCAAAACGGTCACCATGGGCGAGGGAGGTGTGGTGACCGTGAATAACGGTGCCCTGTATGAGCGGCTGAAGATGCTGCGCAGCCACGGCATGGTCCGCGAACCGGGACGATTCGTGAATCATGACATGGCATTCGGCTCCGACGGAGCGGCGGCCCCCTGGTATTACGAGATGCAGTATCTCGGGTTCAATTACCGTGCCACCGACTTCGCCTGCGCGCTGGGCCTTTCGCAACTCGCAAAGCTCGAGAAATTCGCGGAACGGCGCGCGACGGTCTCGCGTGTCTACGACCGCCACTTCTCCGACCTCGGCGAAACGGTGCGGCCCGTTCGGCCGTCCGCCGGCGCTGAACCCGTGTTGCACCTCTACCCGCTGCTGATCGATTTTGCGGCCTTCGGCAAGGAGCGCGCGCAGGTGATGGCGGAATTGCGAAGCAGGGGCATCGGCACCCAGGTGCACTACATTCCGATCCACCGCCAGCCCTACTATGTCGGTCGCGACGGTCCTGCTGACATGCCCGGTGCCGATGTCTATTACCAGCGGGCGCTTTCTCTGCCTTATTATCCTCTCATGGAGGAAGCGGATGCCGAACGGGTGGTCCGCGAGGTCAAGCAGGTTCTCGGGATTAACGGCTGAGGCGGCCGGCGCGGAATGGATGACAGCGGCAAGACTTCCGTTTCAAGCCGCCTTGGTCTCGGCACGGTGCAGTTCGGACTGGATTACGGCGTCACCAACGCCGCTGGCAGGGTCGCGCCCGAGGACGTCAATAGCATCCTGGACCGCGCCGCGAGCGACGGGATAGGTACCCTCGACACGGCCTTTCTCTACGGCGAAAGCGAGGCGGTTGTGGGCCGCTCCGGCCGTCAGGCGGCCTTTGAGATCATCACCAAGACGGACAAAGTGTCCGGGGCGCGGAACGCTGGTGAGGCGGCGGACCGGATCGAGCGCGCTTTCGAGATATCCCTTTCGCGCCTCGGCGTTGCCGGCGTGGACGGCCTTTTGGTGCACGATGTCAACGATCTGTTGGGAATCCATGCAGACGCAGTCTGGCGGCGCCTGACCGAGTTGCGGGCGACCGGCCGGGCACGCAGGATCGGTGTGTCTGTCTATGAAGGACGCGAGATCGACCGGCTCATTGGTCGTTTCGACTTCGATCTGGTGCAGCTTCCTTTCAACGCGCTCGACAGGCGGCTGGCGGAGAACGGTCAACTTTCGGCGCTCGCGGCGCGCGGCGTCGAGATACACGCCCGGTCGATATTTTTGCAGGGAGTTCTTTTACAGCCACCGGAGCGGCTTCCCGCAAAGCTTGCGCCGCTGCGTCCGGTCGTGACCGCCATGCGGGAGAGCTTTACCCGGGCAGGGCTAACGGTTATGGAGGGGCTGATAGCGAGCGTGCTGCACCAATCGGAAATCGACCGGATCATAGTTGGAACTACGAGCCTGCGGGACCTCGAGGAGATCGTTTCCGCGGCAACGAGAGTTGGCAGACCGGAGGTTGCGTACCTACCTGACCGGTGGGACGTTTCCGATGTGCGGCTCCTCAACCCCGCGATGTGGAACGCGCTCTGACACCAGACGGAGTAGATATGACCGAACTGCGCAAATGCGGCAGCTGCCTCCTCCCGGAGACCTACGAAACGATCGAATTCGACACTAAGGGTGTCTGCAATGTGTGCAGGGGCAAGGAAATCCGTGACGAGAAGATCGACTGGGCAGCACGCAAGATCAAGCTCGATGAGCTGATAGAGCGGCACCGTGGCAAGCACGATTACGACTGCATCATTCCGTTCTCAGGCGGCAAGGATTCCACCTACACGCTCTGGTATCTGATGAACGAGTACAAGCTCAAGCCGCTGATTGTCCGCTTCGATCACGGTTTCATGCGCGAGACTCTCACAGAGAACAACACCCGCACCTTCAAGAAGCTGGGCGTCGACGTCATCAACTTCACGCCGAATTGGCGCGTGGTGAAGCGGCTGATGCTGGAATCGCTGCGTCGCAAGGGCGACTTCTGCTGGCATTGCCACACGGGCATTTTTTCTTACCCGATGCATATCGCGGTGAAGTTCAACGTGCCGCTGGTTTTCTGGGGTGAGCCGTCGTCGGAATACACCGCCTACTACGATTATGCGGAAGACGAGATCGAACAGGTCGACGAAACGCGCTTCAACCGCTTCGTCAATCTCGGCATAACCGCCGAGGATATGTATGGCATGATCAAGGATGATTTCGACCTCGATCCGCGCGACCTGCTGCCTTACACCTATCCGACCATGCGCGACCTGAAGCGACTGCGCTACGAATCGGTTTGTCTCGGCTCGTTCATTCCGTGGGACGTGAAGAAGAACGTCGAGGTGATCCAGCGCGAACTTGGCTGGAAGGGCGACCAGGTTGAAGGCATGCCGTGGGAGGAATACCCCTACGAGAAGATCGAGTGCTTCATGCAGGGCATGCGTGACTACATCAAATATCTGAAGCGCGGCTACAGCCGCGTCAGCCAGATGGTGGCGCTGGACCTGCGCAACGGCCGCATCTCCAAGGAGCACGGGCAGGAGCTGGTCGACAAATACGAAGGCCGCAAACCGCCTTCCCTTGACATCTTCCTCGACTATGTCGGGCTCACCGAGAGCGAGTTCAACGAGGTGGTTTCGCATACGGTCGTGCCGCCGAACCAGCCTGATTTCGGCAAGAACGAGTGGGCTCCCAAGACTTGGGATTTTGAACGCTGGTATCGCGAAGGCGAGGGCACGAAAGGCATCCAGCCAGCGCCCGGAGGCGCCGTCCGCCGACCCTGATGCGCGTCCGGTATCAGAGTGTCATCGCACCCTGAACAGCGGCTTGAGCGGCTCGCACCGCAGATATTGCCGGATCGCGCGTTCCTCGACCGCGCTCTTCAGAAGCGGGAATATCTCGTCATACGCGCCAAGCAGCTTGTCGACGTCGGCGCCGGTGTGGGCGTAGCTGATGTTGTGCGTACCTACCGAGATGATGCCGCGCTCCAGCATTTCCTGCATCCACAGCGTTTTGATCTCGAAGGAACTTGTGCCGTCGGCATCCTGCATGGTCAGAAACGACCAGGAGGGATGGCCGGCATAGCCGAGGAAGCGCTCGCAGCCGTGCTTGGCGATGAGCGCCTTTACGCCGCGCTCAATCTTCTCGCCGGTGTCTTTCAGCCGCCCAATCACGTCGGTCGACCTGATCTTGGTCAGCGCGGCCTTGGCGGCGGCAAGCGAGAGCGTTTCACCACCCATGGTGAAGGAGAAGAAGATTTCCTCGAACTCGTGCATGATATCCGCGCGACCGGCGACCGCAGAGAGCGGGAAACCGTTCGCAAGGCCCTTACCGAAGCAGGCAAGGTCCGGCGTAACACCGAACAGTTTCTGTGCCCCGCCTTCCGCGAAGCGGAATCCGGTGATTGTCTCGTCGAAGATGGCGATCGCCCCGTGTTCATGGGCGCAATCGACCACGCCTTGCAGGAACCCCTCCGCGGGCCAGGTCGTGTTCATCGGTTCCAGAATCACGGCGGCGAATTCGCCGGGATATGTTTCGAGCGTTTTGCTTAGCGATGCGAGGTCGTTAAAGGCGAAGCCATGTGTGAGTTCGCGCGTCGCCTTGGGCACGCCCTTGTTGCGAGCGGTCGAGCCGATGTACCAGTCCTGCCATCCGTGATATCCGCAGACGGCAACCCGATCGCGCCCGGTGAAAGCTCGGGCGGCGCGGATCGCGCCTGAAGTGGCATCGGATCCGTTTTTGCCGAAGCGTACCATCTCTGCGCACGGCACCATGTCGATGATCAGCCGCGCCACATCCGCTTCCAGCGGATGAGCCAGCGAATAGGTGGTGCCGTATTTCAATTGCTCCGCCACGGCCGCGTTCACGTCTGGATCGGCATGGCCGAGAGTCACCGCGCAGAGACCGTTGTTGAAGTCTGTGTAGGCATTGCCGTCCACGTCCCACACGGCCGAGCCTTCGCCGCGCTCGATGAAGAAAGGCGACACGCCGCGCGGATACTGGGTGAGGCTCTTCGAAAAAGTCTGTGAACCGAGTGGAATGACCGCCAGCGCCTCGTCAAGCATTTGTTCGGAGCGGAGGTAACGCGAACGGGGGCTGGTACTCATGGTGGTTTTCCACTCCTCGGAATTGGCCGCGATGGTAGGTTCGCATAGAATTAGTCGCGCGGGCGTGCAATAGGGCGTAGCGCGCACTGGTCGTGCGTCGGCCTTCCCGGATGAAACAGATGCTGCGTATCGAAGTCCTTTGCACCTCGCCGGATCATCCGGTCAATCCATGGCTTGACCGTTGGCGGATAGCCAATCGCGACAGGGCGCAGATCGTCGTTCGACGGAACGTCGACGAACTGAAGGGTGGCGACCTGCTGTTTCTTGTCTCATGCAGTCAGATCGTTGGGCCGCAAGACCGCGCCAAGTTCACGCATTCACTGGTGCTTCACGCCAGCGCCCTGCCAAGGGGTCGAGGCATGTCGCCACATATCTGGCAGATACTGGAGGGCAGCAATGAAATCGTGCTGTCCATGCTGGAAGCCGAAGACAAGGTCGATACCGGCAGGATATGGAGGCAAGCGCCGATTAGGTTCGACGGAACCGAACTGTATGACGAGATCAACGCCAAAGTGTTCGATGCTGAGATAGAGCTGATGGACTGGGCAGTTGAAAATTTCGCGTGTGTCGAACCCCGTTCCCAGCAGGGTGAAGCTACCTACTACAAGCGGCGCACGCCCGAGGACAGCAAGGTCAGTCCGGACGCCAGCATCGCGGAGATCTTCGACCTGTTGCGGGTATCGGACCCTGAGCGCTACCCTGCCTTTTTCGAATATCGCGGCGCGCGGTACGAAATCAGTCTGAAGAAGCGCTGACGTCCCTTATATAGCCCTCGTTGCGCACAAGTCCCGAATTGAGCCCGGCGATCTCGGGATTGGCGTCCAGAAACGCCAGCACATCCGACATGTCGAAATCCGGCTTCGATGGGTAAAGCGCTTCATAGACCGATTTCACCATCTCGAAATCTGCCGGCTCGTCGACCGTCCACCGCATGGCCGACAGGTCGGTGCCGCTGTTCAGGAGGTTGCCGAGCCGAAAGCGCCCGGGCTGGCGGTGCAGGAACGGCATGACGTGTTCGCGATCGGGTTTCGAGGTCGCCTCGCGCCAGGCAGCCTCGAGCGCGGCGAACGCGGCTACCTCCACGTCCAGCCCGTCAGGAAAGCTCGGGCGGATGGTATTCGATGCGTAATCGTAGCCACCCTCGACGGCGAAGCGGGTGACAGCGTCGATGAGGGCGGGGTCGGTCAGGGGGCAATCGCCGGTGAGACGCACCACGTGCGTTGGCTTATAGGCCTCGGCAGCCCTGTAGAAGCGGTCCAGCACGTCATCGAGGCTGCCGCGATACACCGCGATTCCGCAGGCCACTCCGATATTGGCGACCGCGTCATCCTCGCGATTGACACTTGTTGCGAGGACAAGCTTTTCCGGAAGATTCGCACGGAGTATGCGCTCGATCTGATGCTGAAGCATGGGCTTGCCGAGGATCGGCTTCAGAACCTTGCCCGGCAGCCGGCGGGACGAGGCTCGCGCCTGCAGCACCGCGGCGATCATGTGATTTCACCCGGAAGCGCGCCGACTTCGACAAGATCTGTGCGCCCGTCTTCACTTTCGTAATGCGCACGCCGCAGGCCTTCCTGCCTGTAGCCCGCCTTCAGAAAGGCCCGTCGCGAGCCCTCATTGGCCACATACATGCCGGCCGAAAGCTTGGCGACGCCGAGTTTCTCGAACGCGTGGCGGCTGACGGCGGTGATCGCCTCTGCGGCATATCCCTTACCCCAGCAGTCGCGCTCCCCGATGAGCAGGCTGACATCGGCAACTTTGTGATGACGGTGGATCGGCCCGACCTTGATGTTACCGATATGGCGACCGCTGTCGCGCAGGAACATGCCGAACAGGAACTCATTGTCGCTCGCCGCCTTTTCGGCAACGAAATCGAGAACGCTTTTCTTGTTCTGTACCGATAGGCGTGTTTCCAGGAAGCGATACACGTCCGGATCGTTCAGCCATCCAACATAGGCGTCGGTGACGTCGTTCGGCGTAAGCCTGCGCAAACTGAGGCGTGTGGTTGAAATCTCCACGTCAGACTTTCTTGAAATTGAGGCCGTGATTGCTGAGGAAGGCCTTGGCGCGGATGGGGTTGCTGTCGGAAAAGTTGAACAGGCTGCCGCAGGCAAGCGCGCTGACGCCGGTTTCCAGGAAACAGTCCTTCATCTGGTCGTAATTGCCCGAGCCTCCGGCGGCGATAACCGGAGCAGTGGAAACTGCGGCCACCCTCCTGGTCACGTCGATGTCGAAGCCCTTCATGGTTCCATCGCGATCGATCGACTGGATCATGACCTCGCCGGCGCCGGCGGCAATCACAGCCTCCACGTGTTCTTCAAGAGTGATATGCTCCGCCCTGCGGCCGCAGTCGCTGTAAAGCACATAGTCCTGTTTTTCGGCGTCGTACCGCACGTCGATGCACACGATCACCGCCTGTGCGCCGAAAGTGTCGGCAGTGCGCGATATCACCTCCTTGCGGTCATACGCGACGGAATTCACGACCACCTTGTCGGCGCCGTTGAGGATCAGATTGGCCGCATCCTCGGCGGATCCGATCCCACCGCCCATGGCCATCGGCATGAAGCTCACTTTCGAGACCTCCGTGATGACCTTCTGGAGGTCATTCACCGAGCGGCGTTCGCGTGAAATATTGAGGAAGATCAGTTCGTCCGCATATTGGGAGTTATAGACGGCCGAACTCTTCACCGGGTCGCCGACGTCACGCTTCCCGTCGAACCGGATGGTCTTGACCAGCCGCCCGTCGAGAAGAAGCTGCATAGGTATGATCCTCTTCTTCAGCATTGGCCGTCCCAGTAGCAGAAATTCTCAAGCAATTTCAGGCCGTTGGCTTGGCTTTTCTCAGGGTGGAACTGAAACCCGACGACATTGTCGCGCCCGACGATGGAAACGAAATCGTCGCCATAGTTGGTAATCCCGATAGCGTCGGTCTCGTCCTCGCATTTCATCGCGTAGGAGTGGACGAAATAGAAATCGCGACCTTGCTTCACATTGTCCGTAACCGGATGGTCGCGTTTGAGATCTACCGTGCTCCAGCCGACATGCGGCAGTGGCATTCCGGGGCCGCCAGGCAGCCGCTCAACCGTCGCGCGAACGAAGCCCAGCCCGTCGGTCTGTCCACTTTCCGTGCCAGTGGCGGCGAGGAGCTGCATGCCCACGCAGATGCCCAGCGTCGGGCGGCCTGTCGCGGCAAAGGCGCGAATCTTGTTCGGCAGTCCCTTCGCATTCAGATGCGCCATTACCGCCTTGAAGTTGCCGACACCCGGGACGATCAGATGGGTGAGTTCGTCGAAGTCCGACTGCTCGTCCACCATCTCCGGGTCGAACCCCAGTTCGTAAAGCGCATTCCACGCCGACTGGAGGTTGCCAATCGGCATGCGCAAGAGGCCGATACGTTCCATGGATACGCCCTGCGCGGCCACGCCGCGCCGTTGGATTTGACCTCCGCTATAAGCGGTTTGCACTGGCCCGACAATGCCACTCACCTTCCGTCCGGGGTCAGGGTTGCGGCCACGATCCGGTCGACGCCGTTACCGTCGGTGACGCGCAGCGCCGCTGCTGACATGCGGCCCAATTCCTCAGGTTGGGAAAGCAATTCAGAAACGGCCTCGCCTATTTCGGCCGGCCCGACGTGCGGAACCGAGCCGACAAGGCGAGCGGCTCCGGCCTCCACCAGAGAGGCTGCGTTGCCGGCCTGGTTGTCTGCAACTTGCACGAGCAGGGTCGGCTTGCCGAGACAGCAGCGTTCATAGCTGGCGCTGCCGGGCGCGCCGATGACGAGATCGGCCTTTGCGGTAAGCTCAGCCATCTGTTCGGCGTCTGCGTCGGTAACGATCCTCCAGTCGTGTCCCATCTTCCTTATCGTGTTTCGCAGCGCATACAGATGAGGGGCACTGGCACCGAGCACGAATGAAAGCGACATCTCGCGCGCGAAGTCCGACAGCGCCTCCGCTGCCATACCGCTGACATTGTGTGAATCGGTCATGCCGAATGTCGCCAGAATGTTCAAAGGGGGCGTGGGCGCCGTTGTCTCGACAGGTCGCCGCGCGCGAAAGGGAGGCCGCAGCATCGCGTAATCGCTGCCGCACATGACAACCGTGTCTTTCCCGACGACGGGAGCATATTCCGCCGCGACACGGCCATGCGTGGTATCGACGAGGTGAGTCGCTGCGTGCTGCCGGTTCGGAAAATCGTCGATTACCAGCAACCGGTCGGAGACACTTGACGCGGCCACCTCGTATTCGAACCCCAGACCATAGTGGTCGATAACGATCACGTCGACAGGTTCAAGCCGCTCCAATTCCGCGGTTTCGCCGGTGAAGCCGCGGGCGGTTTCGGGAAACTGCGCGGCCAGCTCGGGAACGGTTCGGGGCGTCTCGTCGGACACGGCGAAGGTCACCTCGGCGCCAACGGCCCGAAAGGCATGGGCTAGCGCCATACAGCGGACGACATGTCCACCGCCGATCTCGGGCGATGCATCACAGCGGAAAACGATTCGTGGGCGTGCCATGATGTTCCGCTAGACGCTCATAGGCCAAATGGCAATTAGCCTCCGATTTCGGTGGCGCTGATGTTCGTTTCGCCTATTGCTGCTGCGGCGTGTTCGCGGCGGTTGATGTGAACGGGATAACCGCCGAGGCTGCTGGCAAGGTGAAGGGCATAGGTGACGGGATTGGTCGTAGCGGGTTCGTCTTCGAACTCTATCGGCACCGACATGCTGACAAGCCGGGAATTTGACTCGGTGTCGGCCAGGAGCTGGTGTTTGAGATAGACGCCTGCCAGCGAAGGCCAGACCTTGCCTCCGTTGCGGAAGATGGCCAGCATTGGTGAGGTGTACCAGAACGCGGCGCCGACCACGACATTGGCGCGAACGATAACCCGGGAACTGGAAGACCTCGGAGTTATCGTGACGGCAAGGCCGGTGGCCTGTGGCGCCGCCGAGCTTGTTGTGAAGGTGGATGTCAGTCGCGCCGTCTGGACCTGTAGCACGTGGCCAGGCGCCTGCAGCCCGTTCGGAGCCGAGAGCTCGCCAGACGCGCGCGTTGCAACGAGTGAATCGTGCCATACCGCGCCGTCGGCGCTTACTATGAGGCGAAAATCATCGCTTCCCGTCAGCCCAAGTTCAGCCCGCGCTTCATGGCCTGTCTGCAAGATGAGCGATGCAGTGTCGGCACCCGCCGCTTTGTTGACCAGCAGGCGATGACTGCCGTTTTCCTCGTCGAGGAGGGTGGAACCGGATGCGACGGCAAGGCGCTGGCTCGTGGACGCTGCTGAGTTGATTCCCAACATTGTGAGAGCGGAAACGCCGCTGCCGGCTCCGTCGATTTGCGGCCATCCGCCACCGGAATGCACGCACAGAACGGAAGAGTCCTTCACCCAAGCCAGGGCGCCCGCCGGAGGCGTCAGGTAGAGCCAGCCGCCATCGCGAAATACGGCAAGCTCATCGACATGCGAAGCCCACTCGCCCGTTGCATCCGAGGGGACGATATAGCGGTCGCCATCGGCCGGCTCCGTGGGCGGCTCGGTAGCAGTGGCGCTTTCGACGCCGAGTTGCACCAGTGCATCGAGCAGGTCGAGAGCCGTGTTGTGGGTGACGTGTGCCTGCGCCTGCGAGGGCATGATGTAGGGGAGGCCAAGGATTGCGGATTTTTCCATGTGCGGGGCTCCATCTGCGCGCCCACAGTGTGATCGACGTCCTCGAAGCGTGGATTGATTGCTGTGGGTAGCGTGATCGATTTGATCGTGATGATGCGTTCCGAGCGAATCCAGGGGATAGGTTTTTCAGAACGTTATCAATGGTTTGAAATAAACTGGAGGCGGCGCAGAGAAGGCCGTTGAGACGAACCGGTGGCCAACAGGCGAGGGAACTTATCCCCTTGCCGATACCTCACGGCGTGATCCGGCCATTGTTCGGTCAGGTTGACCGTGCGGTGGCGAACGCGGCAGGTGAATGCCGCACGAGCAGGTTGAGTTGGGACGGAATTGTAGTAGATACGCGGTTCGTGTCTGATCCCGGGTGAAGGCGAGAAACGGTCTCGCGCGACGGTGGGCGGACCTCGCGCACAAGCCGGAGGGGGCGATATGATCAAGATTGGTGGGCGGGAAGTCAGCCGCAATGCGCGCCCTTACCTGATCGCGGAGATGTCGGGCAATCACAACCAGTCGCTCGACCGGGCGCTTGAAATTGTCGAGGCGGCGGCCCGATCCGGCGCGGATGCGCTGAAGCTCCAGACATATACTGCCGACACGATGACGCTGAACATCGATGCGCCTGGTTTCGTCATCGAAGACAGCAACAGCCTCTGGGCCGGCCGTCAGCTCTATGACCTCTACCAGGAGGCGCACACACCGTGGGAATGGCATGGACCCATCATGGAAAGAGCATCGGCGTTGGGCATGCATTGCTTCAGCACGCCTTTCGACGAGACGGCTGTCGACTTCCTGGAGACGCTGAACGTACCCGCCTACAAGATCGCTTCGTTCGAGTGCACCGACCTTCCGCTGATAAAAAAGGTCGCCTCGACTGGAAAGCCGATGATCATCTCAACCGGCATGGCGACGCTCGGCGAGATCGACGAGGCTGTCCGCACTGCGCGTGATGGCGGTTGCGACCAGATCGTGCTGCTGAAGTGCACGAGCACCTATCCGGCTACGCCGGAAAACACCAATGTCGCCACAATACCGCACCTGCGCGAAGCGTTCGGGTGCGAAGTGGGTCTATCCGATCACACGATGGGCAGCGGCGCTGCCGTCGCGGCGGTGGCGATGGGTGCGGTGGCAATCGAGAAGCACTTCACCCTGCGGAGGGTCGACGGAGGGGTCGATTCGACATTTTCGCTCGAGCCCGAGGAGTTCCTGGCGTTGCGCACGGAGACTGAGCGCGGTTGGCAGAGCCTCGGCACCGTCACATACGGCACCATGCCGGCGGAGCAGGGTTCGAAGGTTTTCCGCCGCTCGCTCTACATAAGCGCCGATATCAAGAAGGGCGACGTTCTGGGCCCGGAGAACATGCGCATCATACGGCCGGGTTACGGATTGCCGCCCCGCTTCTACGACAGCTTTATCGGCAGACGGGTGGCGCGTGATGCCAAGATCGGCACGCCTGTTTCCTGGGACCTGTTGTTCTGATGCGGCTGAAAGGCATTCGAGATGACGAGAGACGTTGCGAAAAGGCCAACGGCCAGGGGTGTTCCCCGGGTCGAGGTGCCTGACGTGGCAGATCGAAACCAGCTCGACGGTTCCAGTCGAGTTGATGATCGCAGACCCTAGGACGGGAACATGGAAAGGCTGCTCGGCTATGCGTCGGCCTATGCCGCGGCAGCGGTTCTGCAAAAGGGCGCTGGATTCGCACTTTTCATCTGGCTCGCCGCGGCGCTCACTGTCGAGGAATATGCGCGTTTCGGGCTTTTTTTCGCGTTCCAGACCGGCATCGCGGCGCTGCTTGGCGCGGGCATAGTAGAACCCGTCGTCGGAATGCTGAAGGAGCATCAGGAAGGCGTGGGCCGCCAGCGGCTGCTGGCGGCCGGATTCGGTGTCTTCACGATCGTTGCTTCCATCGTCTTTTTGGCGATTGCCGCTTTCTCGGTTCCTCTCTCCCTTGAGATCAACTCGGATATCCCGGGCCTTTTCATCCTGTTTATTGTGGGAATGCTGAGCGCCTTCTTCATTCTGCAGGCGCACCTGATCAGGCTCGACGAGAGGCACGTCGCGTCGCTGATGCTCAACAATATACCGATGTTCATGGCCTTTTTCCTTGGCTTCGTCGCATTCGTGGCGTTCGGCTCCGTGGAAAGTCTGTTTGGCGGCATGGCCATCGGTCTGGGCGTTTCGTTTGTTGCGATGTTCGGTCTGCGCCTGAATCCGAGGTTCGTATTCTCATCGCCGGAAATCAGCCGCAAGATTCTGGTCAGGATGCCTCCTTATGTGGCGATCGCCATCGCCGCCTGGCTCACCGGCTATGGCAGCACCTATCTGATCAATGCGCTCTTCACGGCCGGGGATGTCTCGCGCTTTACGTTCGCATATACGCTCTCTTCCGTTCTTCAGCTTGTGGCGACTTCGCTCAACCAGGTCTGGAGTCCGCGCTTCTACAGGATCGTGCACGAGAAACCTCATATGGAAGTTGCGAAAGAGAGCGATAGCTTCTTTCTGTGGCAGGGGTTCATAATCGGTCTGGTCGGGTTTGCCGTCCTTCTGGTGTTCCCGACCGCGATCGAACTGGCTGGCGACCGTCTGGAAGCCTATCGGGGGCTTTCTCTCGGGCTTGGGCTTCTGCTCGGAGCCTACGCCGTTTCGATCCCGTGGTATCACGCTCAGAACTACTTCTTTGCCCATTCGCGCGGGCCGGACCTGATGACGCTCGTGCTTACGTCAAGCATTATCGGCATTGCCCTTTGGCTGCTCGCAATCTGGTACCTGGGCCCCATCGGGGCGTTTCTCGGGTTCGCCCTGCAGATGATTGTGCGCGGTATCCTGATCGAGATCCGGGCGCACCGGCTTTGGCGAACCCGCGTTCCGTGGAGGGGAATGGCGCTGGCCCTCGTTTTCATTGCGGCCGGTGTTGTCGCTGGCCCTCTGTTGCAGACTTGGCTAGTGCCGATTTTGACGGGGTCGTAGAGCTGTGTATTACAACGTCCTCGGCAAGGTCCTGCGCGACAGCATCCGGATAGATCGCATCGACTATCCGCAGGTGCCGGTTGTCACGGTGGCTCACGATACCAGCCGGACCTTTCCGTTCGAGGGAAAATACTACTCGCCGCTGATCGACACCCTGCAGGACGATCTGCGTCAGCGCGGCACCGATTGTCTCTCCATCTCGCGCGTTATCTCCACCATCAAGGGAGATATTGCCTATGGCGATGTGAGGTCGCCTGAAGGCGGCTTTGCCCGTGCCCTTCTGCAGAAGCGGCTGATGGCGCTGTTGTCGCCGAAATCGAGGGCGTTTTCCAGTTGGGAGGAAAATGTCTGGGGCGAAATATTGGACAAGACCGGCGCCAAGAAGCTTGTCGGCATCCAGCCTTCCGCCGAGCTGTGCGCCGCCTGCCATAAACGCGGTGTCTGGGTCGCGGACATGCAGCATGGTGTGATTTCACCTCAGCATCCCTGGTACGAGCCCCGCTTCCTTGCCTCGCCGCGCGAACACCTGCCCGACGCGGTGCTTTGCTGGGACCATGGCAGCGCGGCGGCGATCACCGCCGCCGGTAGCGCTCTCGGCATGGAGGCCCCCGTTGTCGGCAACCGATGGCTGGCTCGGTTTGTAGATATGTCCGACTCTGACACAATGGCCCAGCGAATAGCGGCGGCCTACCCTGACAAGCGGCCCGAGGGCGACCGGAGGCCCACGGTGCTCCTGTCCCTGTCTTGGGGGGAGGCGGATATTCCCAACGGTTTTCTTGTGCCCGAGCTTGAGAGAACCATCCGCGCCACCTCCGGTGAGTTCCGCTGGCTAATCCGTCTTCATCCGAACCAGATGGTTGGGTTTGCCACTAAAGAGGGCACCCGCTTCCAACCCTATTTCGAACGCGTCCTGCGAGGGCATGCGGAGTGGCATTGGGCCACGATGGCGCCGCTTCCAATTGTGCTCGCTCAGGTCGACGCACACATTTCATGGTGGAGCTCTGTCGCCATCGAGGCTTCGCTCATTGGTGTACGTTCAGCACTTCTCAGCCCGCGGCTCAAGACGTCCATGCAGGAGCACTTTGCGCATTTTTGCAAGGCAGGTCTTGTTAATCTTGTGGAACCGCTTCAAACAGAGATCACAGGTTGGGTCGCAGCCAACGCGCTGGAGCGAAGCCCGTCTGCAGCGCTAGCGCGTGAAAACGAATCGTATTCGAAGTTGTTGGACTTCCTAGCAGGACGGGATGATGAACAACCGCGCAGCGGCTGGTAAGATATAGCCATGGCTCCGTCGGGCACTCTTAGCGATGGCCAGCCGGTTCTCGGCTGGAGTGTCCTCCTTATGGGGCTCGCGGCGCTGGCCTTCGTAACCGTTCAGCCGGCGCTTTTCGCAGCCTACGTCACCGTGGGCGCGTTAGTTGGTGCTCTGCATCTGCCGGTTCTCGCCAGAACCAGCCGCGAGCAGATCATCGTAGGCTCGGTCCTTGTTGTCGCCACCTGTAGCCTGCTTGCCGTGAACGTTTTCCGTTACCCGACCACGCTGGCGCATTTCGTCATTACCGCAGTGGCCGTTGTGTCCGCACTGGTAGTGACCGGAGACCCGGTCAGATATCGCAAGGCCTCCCTGGTCACTCTTGTGACGGCGCAGGTGGCTCTTCTTCTATATGCTGCATGGGTTGGGCTGGATAAGGCGCCGACACCGCTGGAGGGGATTTTCCCGACCGCCAGCACAAACGCCATCACGTCCTGCCTGGTCGTCCTGCAGCTCAACTATTGCGTTGCCGGATTTTTCGTGCGGAATCGCCCGCCACTGCTGACGCCACTGCTGACTTTCGCGATTTGCGTAATAGGCTACGGTCGCGGGTCGATCGTCATCGCGGCGGCGATCGTCATCGTGTCGGTCGTGTTCGCCGTCATCTCTACGCGCCGCAATATCATGCCATTGCTGGCCGTCGGGCTGGTTGGCGTGCCAGTCGCAGCATGGGGATTGGGGATTGCCGATTCCGTGGTGGCACAGACAAAGCTCGCCGCGGGACTTTACGATGAAGCCCGTGCACGCATGATCATGGAGTACCTTGGGCGGTTGAATGGCTGGACCCTGTTCGTTGGAGCGCCTTATGACGGCTCGGGGATCCAGACCCAGTTCCACGGAAATCCGCATAATTCACTTATCAGGGCGCACCATATTTTCGGTTTGCCCTATGTAGCACTGGTTCTGATTACGCCATTGCTGGTGCTGGCAGGCAGCCTGGAGATGAGAACCAGACTTTTCATCGCAATCATGCTGGCTTTGGCGATATTGAGGGGGCTCACAGAAACAATCCTGTTTCCATCGGTTTTGGACGTCTTCTATTTCGGCGCGGCGCTAGGGCTCGGGCTTGCCGGGCCAGGTACTCCGCTGGCATCAGCTCGGAGCCGGAGCGATCAGGTAAGTTCAGGCCTGTCATGGCGGTAAATATGCTGGAGCAGATTATGCCGGGTCGGCTCCATCACATAAGTGATGACGCCTACTACGCCGCGAAAGGCAGACACATTCTCTCAAGCCGGGATGAAGGCAAGAGCTGGCATCGGCTCGCATCCGTGCCCGTCGGAATTACAACCAGATTGAAGGCCGCAAGCCGCCTCGCATCCCGGCTGTTCCGGGCTGAGATCCATCACATTCTGCCTGTCGGTGACGCTTTGGTTGTATTCGCCTTCGGTCGCATCTGGGTGTTCGACCTCAACAAATGCGCATGGGAGGCTGATCCTGAGGCCATACACGGAGGGCGCCCGCTGGCCGTCTGCAGCACGGGTGACGCTCTGTACTACGGTGAATACAAATCCAATGAGTGCCGGGGGCCAATCCGCATCTATCGTAGTATCGATCGGGGCAGGACCTGGGACGTGGCGCATCAACGTAACGACATACGTCACGTCCATGGGGTTTTTCTCGACCCTTTTACAAAGACAATCTGGTTCACGACCGGAGACGAAGATCACGAGTGCGGCATCTGGCGCACGCAAGACGACTTCGCGAGCGTTACCAGGGTGCTTGGCGGCAGTCAGCAATTTCGGGCGGTGGACCTGGTCTTCACCGAAGACCATGTCTACTTCGGCACCGACACGCCCCTTGAGCAGAACTATATTTACCGTTTTACGCGAACCGGGGATACGGTGGAACAAATCGCGCCTGTAGCGAGTTCTGTTTTCTATGGCGCGCGGGTCGGAAAGAGAATCTTCTTCGGAACCGTTTGCGAACCGAGCCAGGTAAACGAGACGCGTGTGGCGACAATCGTGGGATCAGATGAAACGGGTGCTCAATGGAGGGAGATCCAGCGTTCTTCCAAGGACGCCTGGCCAATGAAGTACTTTCAGTACGGGCAATTCCGCTTTCCCCGTGGAACCAATCATTCCAGCTATCTGTGGTTCAGCTCTCTCGCGGTCAAGCGCGATCAGATGCTGTTCCGCCTCCCCATTTAGATCCGAGACATTTCGACATGACCCCAGGCGCACTAACGCTCCCAACCCCCGCATCCGCCACCGAGCAACAACTTTGGTCCTGGTACGGGAATGTGGTTCGTGAACTCGAGTACGGCCATCTGACGCCAGCAGAGGCGTCGATCTTTCGCGAATACTATGAAGAGGCCGGTCTGCTGAGCCGGCATAAGGTTGCCTTCTTCCGGCGGCATTTCTGCGAAACGTTCTTTCGCGCGAGCCGCTTTCTTCTGGCGCGGCGGGACCGTCCCCATATTCTCGATCTCGGTTGCGGAACCGGCTCGCAAGCAATCTACCTCGCGCTGCTGGGTGCCCGAATTACCGGAGTGGATATGGATGGTCCGGCGTTGGAGATTTTCCGCAAGCGCAAGGCACTCTACGAACGCCTCTCGGGCAAGCAGCTCGATATCGAATTGGTCGAGCGCAGCGCTTTCGATATCGACTACGCGTCGTTCGCACCCATCGATGGTGTTTATTCTATGTTTGCGTTCAACATGATGCAGCCGAGTGCCGACCTGTTCGCGGCTCTGCTTCCGGCGCTGGCAGCGGATGCCCGCATTGCCATCATCGATGGCAACAACGCCTCCTGGCTGCCTCTTTTGGTGCCTTCCAGACGCAGATCGGTGTGGTCGCCCAAGGAGTTTGCGGCCCAACTTACAAGTCAGGGCTTCAAGGTGCATGAACATCAGGGAGGAATAAGTCTCCCGCCGCCTTTCTGGCTTGTTTCGCCCCCGGCGATGAAATTGCTGGATACGGCATTGAACAAACACTGGTTCTTCCCAATTTCGCACCAGATACTGGCTGAAGGGCATTCGCGCTGCTAATTGTGAGGACGTTGAACATGGGCGATGCGACGTGCCTGTGGCGAGGAACGTAATAGGAGAGCCCGTTGCAAACGACAGATTCGACAGATTCCAACGCCAGTCTTTTCTTTGACATACTCGCTTCCTTGTTTGCGAGATGGAAGCTGATAGCCGCCGTGACTGTTATCTTTGTCTTGGTAGGCGTTGTCGTTTCCCTTTCGGGCAGGAATTTATATGCATTCAATACGGTCATAAGTGTTGGAACCAAGGAAAAAGGCCGTCTAGCCGCTCCGATCGAACCGGTGGAAATCACAGTCGAGAAACTCGTCAGGGTTTTCGTTCCGGAGGCGCAGCGGGAGCTATCCCTGCCAGATGGAGCCACGCCACCCCAGCTCAGTGTCTCGGCCGTCGGCGAGAGCATCATTCTGCACAGCGTGGGCGATGAGGGCGCGGAGGAAGCGATTGAAACCTTGCATTCCGCTGTCGTCAGTCGTCTGCAGGCACACCATTCGACGTTGAATAAAGAACGGCTTGCCGAGTTGACCGATAGGCGTGCCAACATTGAATTGGTCCTGAAAGCGACTACGATTGAGCGCGATCACCTGATAGAAAGCAGGCTCGAAGAGACGGATCGAGGCACGGCCGGAACGGATGTCGACATCCCGGATACCGGCTCAACGCTTCATCGTCAGGAACGGGAAATCGAATTGTTGGCCCGTCTCTTCAACAATGAGTTCTTCAGTCAGCGTTTCGACGTGCTGTCTTCCCGTCTTGAAAACCTGAACAAAGAACTGCGGGAACTTCAGATTGAAGCCGCAAGATATCGTGAAACTTTCGCGGCGGGCGTTGCGGTACGGTCGGAGCACAGATCGGGCATCGGGTCTGGCCTCACGCTGGCGCTTGCGGCAGTGACCGGACTGATCGTTGGAATTGTCGCCGCTCTGCTACAGCAGGTGTTGGCGGTTTTGAGACGGCGTCAAACCCGCGGTACCTAGGGCCAGAGCGTGTGTCAGCCGGAGTCTGGCTGGTTTTTCAACGCCTGCGGCTTCGCACCCTGAGGTCCGGCCCCGCGTCGGCATTGTTCGACAAAAGGTGGTCGGCTGTCGGTTGATGAGAATGGGCTGAAGCGGACGGTTTTAAACCCGTCGTCGGAATCCCCCGACGCGCGCCGCTCCGGAAAAGTCGACGAAGCCAATTGCTGTTCGGCGCGCGTGGCTTTGAGGGCATGCCTTGAGTAAGGACATGTCTATGGCCAGCAGGAGATTGTCTGGGCCTACGCCCTCAATGACAGAATGGCGGCGGTCGCATTCAACATGGATCCCGTCAGCGGCGGTCCCATGGCTGTGTTCCTCGCGCTTCTGCTAGCCAGCGCAACCGGCCTGGGTTCTCAGTGCGCGCACCGACAAGCGGGAATATGAGTTGCAGTAGGCCTGATGGTCCGGCGCAGCCAGGTCTATCTCAGGGACAGATCCGTCTAGAGGATCGCCTCGATGATCTTGTCCTGCACTTGTGCGCCGAGATAGGGATGCATCGGCAGGCTGATCACCCGCGCCGCGAACCCGTCGCTGACCGGCAGGCCGTGCGGATCGCGCGGAAAATCGCGGAACGCTACCTGCGCATGAAGCGGGATCGGATAATACATCGCGGTCGGAATGCCCGCCTCTTTGGTTTTTGCAATCACCTCGTCACGCTCGGCGGCGGATTTGGTGGTGATCGTATATTGCGCCCAGGTACTGCGCAGGCCCTCGGGAACGGCTGGTACACCGTAGCGGCCCTTGAGCCCTTGCGCGTAACGTTCGGCCACGCGCTGGCGCTCTTCGATCTCGTCAGCAAAGATGGAGAGCTTTTCGATGAGGATCGCCGCCTGCAGCGTGTCGAGGCGGCTGTTCATGCCGATGCGCTGTTGGTCATAGCGGTCTGCGCCCTGACCGTGATTGCGCAGGGATGAAATCAGCGCGGCATATTCGTCATTGTCAGTGGTCAGAGCGCCGCCGTCGCCGTAGCACCCGAGCGGTTTCGCGGGAAAGAACGAGGTCGTGGTGATGTCCGCAATCGCGCCGACGGTGCGTCCGTGATAGCTGGCGCCGAAGCCCTGCGCTGCGTCGTCGATGACATGAAGGCCGTTTTCCCGCGCGACCGGGATGATCGCGTCATAGTCGGCAGCGAGGCCGAACAGATCGACGGGAATGACACAGCGCGGCGTGAGGCCCTCCGCTTTGGCGAAACTGATGGCGCGCTTCAGGCTTTCGACATCCATGTTGAACGTGTCGGGCAACACATCGACAAAGACCGGCGTCGCCCCTAGAAACGGCACCACTTCGGCCGTCGCGGCAAAGGTGAAGGACGGTACGAAGACGGCGTCGCCCGCTTTCACGCCGAGCGCCATCAGCGCCAGTGAAAGCGCATCGGTGCCATTTGCGCAGCCGAGCGCGTGTTTGGCGCCGCAGAATGCGGCGAGCTTTTCCTCGAACTCTTTAACCTCGGGACCCATGATGTAGCGGCCGTGTTCCATCACGCGCCCAATCGCACTGTCGAGCCGGCTGCGAATGCGCGCCTGCTGCGCCGCAAGGTCGATAAAGGGCATGGTCATGCTCGGCGGGCCTTTCCGGGAAATTGTCTGAGACGGCAGTAGTGCTGGTGCGTGGCTGCCACAGGCAGCTATCACGCCGGGCAGCTAAGCGGCAAGCGCGGCCATAAGCACGGATTGTAACCAGATCGTAACAGCGCTTGCTTGATGCGGCGGTGTGGCTTCCCGTGGCGGAAGTTGCGCTAATTCTGTGGTGTTGTGCCGGAAACCGGCTGCACGCTTTCCGGTTGAATGGTCATCTTCACATTGCGCTCGAAAACGATGACGGCGCCACCACCGGTTACATCGACCGTGTCGGCGATGACGCTGGCATCCTTGGTCGTCATCTGAACGCCTTCACGGCCAGCGACCGTGCCCGAGCCGAGGTCGAGTTCACCCTTTTCGAGCCGCGCGGTCATGCCGTCGGTGGTTTCGATATTTACGGGGTTTGTAAGCACGAGCTTGCTGGAGCCCTTGAGAAGCGTGCCCCCGGCGGTTTCCACATTGGCCCACGCCGCGCTGCCCAGCGGCAGTTTGGCGGTGATTTTTTCAAGGTCGGTCTGGTTATTGTCCAGGAGGCTCTGGATTGCGCGCTGCGCCTGCAGTTCATATGGGCGATTTGTTTCAGTGAAGCCGCTCATGCGCGGATTGGCAATAACGACCTTGGCGTTTTCGATGGTGATGCCGTCGAGATCGATGGAGGCGCTGACGACCTGATTGAAGATGGAGCGCGCGCCGAGGGCTGCTACCATGACGAGCGCCAGCGCGGGCAAAAGGCGGCGAAGCAGCCTGATGCGGCGCGAGCGGCGCTGTTCGCTCGCATAGACGGCCGCGGTCACCCGTTGCGCGGGTGGTGCTGCCGCGTCGAATGTAGCTTCCGTCATCATCGTTTCGACCGGTCGGAAATCGTGCACTCCTTACGCCATCGCATCGTGGCCAATATGCGGTGGCAACGGCGACCAGCATCGGCCACTGTCGCACATCTAGGCCCGCAAGTTTGAATTGGCGATACTTACCACGAGATTTATCCGCAGTCGCCGCATTGCATCGCATGACCCGGTGGGCGCCGCAACGTTTGACAAACCGGGCACCATCACACAGAACGCAGGCGAAGCCGGACGCGAGCCGCGACCGTTGAACCGGAAGCGTTGAAGTCACATCTTCCGGCCGGGAAATGACAAAGCCAGGACAGAATGGCAAACGCCGGTAACGATAGCGCGACGCGCTTCTATGTACCTGAGGTGCATGACATTTTTCCGGGCATGGAGCGCGAGCTCGGGGCCTTGCTGGATGTCTGGCCGGCGGCCGCGCGCGACAAGCTGGCGCTGCTTGTCGTTCCTGATTGGCAAAACCGGTTCCCGCTTGAGACCTCCCCTGAGTTTGTCAGCCGCGTTGCAGCACTACCGGGCGAGAAGGTGCTGCACGGATACACCCATTCGCTGGGCCCCGAGTTCTGGAACTGGCTGCTATACGGTCACGACAACCGCTCCGAATTCGGCAAGCTGACTGCGGATGAGGCGATGGAGCGTATTACCGCGGGTGTGAAGGGGTTTGCCGACAATTTCGGTAGCAGGCCGCGCTGGTTCTGTGCGCCGCGCTGGCATCAGAGTTCGGCTGCAACCGGGGCGCTGCGCGCGGCAGGGTTCGAGGGCTATATGCTGCGCAATTCGCTGCGGCTCTTCTCCGGAGCTTCGGCCAGCCTGCCTGCGCTCTGTTTCGATGAGGGCGAACGCCGCATCCGTTCGGCAATTGCGCGGCATCTGCGCGAATTCACGATCGACCGGCTGTTCAGGACAGGACGGCCATTCAGGATCACCCTTCACCCAGGCGATGTCAGGGATGCGCCCGCCTGGCGGCAGGTGAAGCGGGTGATGCGCCGCCTGACCGACGAGGGATGGACGCCGCTCAGTCTTGACGAGGCGATGGCACGGCTGAGCCAAGGGGATGTAGCTGGGCAGCCTCGATCGGTCGCCGCGCAATGATCGATCTGGGTATTTTCTCCAACGGGCACGGCGAGGACACGATCGCCTTGAAAGTGCTCGACGAACTGCGGGCGCAGCGCCCCTCGCTCAGCGTGGAGGTCTGGCCGATGGTGGGTGAGGGGACCGTCTATCAGGCGCGGGGCGAAAAGATGGTGGGTGCGCGTAACCTCCTGCCGAGCGCAGGTTTCGCGACGATCAGCCCGAAGCTGATGTTGGACGATATTCTGGCAGGCTGGGTGCAGACGCATTGGCGGCAATACAAGGCCGCCCGCGCATTGCGCGGGCGCTACCGGATGGTGCTCGCCGTCGGTGACATAATCCCGATCGTTGCCGCGGTCGCCGCCCGCGCACCGTTCATGTTCATCGGCTGCGCAAAATCCTATTATTACAATCCCGGCCGCGCCTACGCTGCAGCCGACAAACACTTACTGCGCAAATACTGCACGCTTACGTTTCCGCGCGACCGCAAGACCGTTGCGGAGCTGGAGGCGAGCGGTATCAGGACACTTTATCTGGGCAATCCGATGATGGACGGGCTGGAACCGGCGGGTTGCGACCTCGGAATTGGCGCCGATGACGTAGCAATCGGCATGCTTGCCGGCACCCGCGCCGATGCGGATGGCAATATGCTTGATCTCATCGAGGCGGCGGGGCGCGCGCACGCGCATTTCGATCATCCCGAGCGCGTGCGTTTTGTATTCGCCGCGCGCACGGGCCTGGACGCGGCCGAAATCGCTGCGAAGGTCAATGCCGCCAGCCGCTTCGGTAATTGGAGCGTGATATCGGTCACTCCGGGTGCACAGGCCTCCGGCGTCGTGTTGCGGCTTGGTGATCCGCACGGCGTCGAGGTGATCGTCGCCAAGGGCGCATTTGCTGACGTTCTTCACGCGTCTTCACTTGTCATTGGTATGGCCGGTACGGCGAACGAGCAGGCCATTGGCCTTGGTATTCCGCTGATAACCGTTCCCTCGGCGGGTGTGCAGGGCGACAATTACGTGAAGATGAAGAGCGTCTATTTTGGCGAAGCGGCGCTTAACCTGCCGCGCGAAGCCGATGATATTGCGGCAGCGGCGGCCAGCCTGCTTGCCGACCCCGAGCGGTGTGCCCGCATGGCCGCGGCCGGGCGCGAGCGCATGGGCGAGCCGGGTGCCAGCCGCGCGATTGCGCGGAGCGTGCTGGAGGGAATAGACCGCGAGTTGGCGAAAGCCGTCGCGCAATGACCGGCACACCGACCTACTCGGTGGTGATCACCGCACACAACGCTGCAGCCACGATTGGCGCAACGCTGGGCTCCGTCGCCAAACAGGCCGGAATTGCCGACAGCGAACTGGAGATCGTGCTTGTCGACGATCGCAGCACGGATGGAACCTTGGATTCGGCACGTGCGGCCGGCGTGCCCAACCTGCGCACGATCCGCATGGACCAGGCTTCAGCGAGCGGTTTGACCACGCGGCAAGATGCGCTTGCCGCTGGATTCAGTGCCGCGCGTGGCGAGATCGTACTGACGACCGACGCAGATGGCGTTGTCGCCGAGGATTGGGTGAGGGTGCTGGCGGGTCCCATCCTGTCGGAACGCGCCGACGCCACTGCCGGCCCCGTGTTGTTCAAGGCCCGGCGCGGCATGCTCGGTGCGTGGCAGACAGTCGATGTCTCGGACTATCTGGCAACCAACCGGATGCTTGTTGCTTTGGGTTTCCAGGGCGGCGTGCTTTTCGGCAATTTCGCGTTCAGGCGCGGCTGGTTCGAAAAGGTCGGCGGATTCGAGAAGATCGGCATGACCCTGACGGAGGATCTGGCCTTCGGCCGTGCGCTTCAGGCGGCGGGCGCGAAACTTGTCTATGTTTCCGGCGGTCCCGTTGAGGTTGCGGCATGCGAGAGCTGGCGGGTCCTGGTCGAGCGCGCGAAGCGGGTAAGCGCCGGCGGCGCGTCGGCGCTCGCCGTTTGGCTCGGCATCCGTATGGCGCTGCTCGTGGTTTTGGCGGCTTGCGCGCTGGTCTTTGGCGGCGTGTTCGCCTGGCTGTTCTGGGTGCGATACGGGCTGGGTGCGTTTTTCGTCGGTTGGGCCTTGATCCGCGTCCGCAAGCCGGGACTTTTGCCGCTCGCGCCTCTATATGAACCGCTGGCAATTGCGATTGGCGTTGCGGTGATGTGGCGCCTGATGCGAAACGCCGAGATCGAATGGGGTGGCCGCAAATATGCCCGCTGACACCAGAAAGTCCAAACAGCGCGAACACGGCTCCGACGGCCTGATCAGACCCTACCGGGCGGAAGACCGCGAAGCGGTTCGCCGTATTTGCCGAGCGACGGCGTATCGCAATCGCGGATCGGACGCCGTGTTCGAGGACGGCGAGGTTTTTGCCGACTACTGGACGCGTTACTACACCGACTACGAGCCTGAATCGTGTCTCATCGTGGAGCAGGATGGCGAGGTTGTCGGCTACCTCCTCGGCTGCAAGGATACACGCCGCTTCGTGAAGGTGATGTCGCGCAGAATTGTACCGCCGGCGCTGGCGCGCGCGTTCTGGCGGCTGGGGACGTTTCAGTACCGCATGGCATCGACCCGCCGCATGCTCTACTGGCTGGTGACACGTGGCTGGCGCGAAGTTCCGGAAATTCCGCTGGAGCGGTTTCCCGCACACTATCATTGCAACATACTGCGCAAGGGCTTTCGCAAACGCTATTATTCCAGGCTGGCGTTGCGTTTTGCCGACCAGCTTGATCGCGAGGGCGTAAGCGGACTTCACGGCCAGATCGAAGAATTCGCCGAAGGCGGCCCGTGGCGCAACATGGTTCAGGGTTTCCTCGATTTCAGCGGCCGTCACGACGAGCTGGAGCTCTTTGCCGAGAAGCCGTCGACCTTTCAGCAATATGTGCTCGGGGTGGACAAACCGATGGTCAATCGGGCATGGGGTGCCAAAGTCGATGATTTCCGCCAGTGGATGACTTGGACAGGTGAGACTTACCGGTTGTGAGACGTAGCGCGCGGTAGGAACTGCACGCCGCGCGCCGGTTGAACACTCGCCATGCAAGGCGTTGCGGAATCGATTGGAGACGGGTTTTGGACGATAGAAACACACGCGACGAAATCCAGGTCGTGGTGACGGTGAACGGGCCGGGCGAGGTCGCGTGCTGGCTCTATCCGTTGGCGCATGAGTTGAAGCGGCGCATTCCCGGTGTGCGCATCTGCGTCGCCGTGGTGCCCTGCGTGTTTTCGTCAGGCGCCGAGGCCGACGTTCTGAAGACACTTTCCTACGTCGATGCCTATTGCACGATCGACGAGACGATGAAGTTCATCAAATGGAACAAGCTGCCGAATGGCTTTCGAAAGAAGGGTCCGGGATTCATGCTGCACCTGGGCGGCGACAGCGTGTTCACAATCATGCTGGCGAAGCGGCTTGGTGTTCCGGCGCTCGCATATGTCGAGCGGCCGCTGGCCTTCCAGTTTCTCTTTGATCGGGTGTTCTATTCCGGCTTCGAGAAGATCAAAGGCCTCAAGGAAGACGAACGCCACAAGGTCGTCGGTGAAATGATGGTGGACGCAGCGCACCTGCGGTGCCCGGACCGTAGTGCGGCTGACAAAGGGCGGCCTCTGGTCGGGCTTTACCCAAGCAGTCGCATGTACCTCACGAAATACGTGCTTCCTTATTATGCGGCGGCGGCGGAAAAGGTCGCCAAAGTGATGCCCGACGTCGACTGGGTGATTTCCAAGTCCGACTTCGTCGACCGCGACTTCCTTCGCAACTTGCCCGATGTGGACGATGGCCGCCCGCTGGAGGGCGTCAATCTTGAGTGGAAACGCGAAGGCGACCGCGAATACATGGTGACGCCCGGCGGATTGACCATGGAAGTGCTTTCGCCCGCGCAGGTCGCGCCGCGCGTCAATCTGGCATTGACGGTGCCGGGGTCGAACACGGCCGAGCTTGCAACGCTCGGGGTGCCTATGATCCTGACATTGCCGACCTACAAACATGAAATCGCCCCGCTGCCGGGGATCGCCGGTCATCTCGGTCGTCTGCCGGTAATCGGCTGGCGCATGAAGCGCTTCCTCGCCAAGCAGGTGCTGAAGCGTATGAAATTTCTCAGCCATCCAAATCGCCGCGCCGAGAGAATGGTCATCCCCGAGTTGATCGGCGAACTGGACGCGCAGGATCTCGCCGATGCGATTGAGAGCGTTCTGAAGAGCGACACGAGCGCGCTACAGGAAGAACTGAAGGCGATCATGGGGCCGCCAGGCGCCACCTCCAAACTGGCATCGGAACTCGAAGATTTTCTCGCGGAAAAGGGCCGGCAACATGAAATCGCGCCGGCACATTAGCTGGCTCTGGCGCGAGCTGTGGTCGCGCAGGGGGCTTTTCGGCGCGGCGTTGTTTTGTACCGGCGCTTCCGCTGGCGCGTTCGTGCTCATGCCTATGTGGGCGCAGCGGCTTGTGGGCGAGGTTTTCCCAAGCTCCGACGCTGCACGTCTGGGTCTTTATCTCGCACTCGGCCTCATCATCTTCATGGCCGGCTCGCTGCTGACCTTCGGCCGCATTTACCTGATGACGAGGCTTGCGCACCTCATCACCATGCAGATGCGCAAGAAACTCTTCCACCACATCATGCGCGCTTCACCCCGCAGCCTTGCGCGCATGAGCGGCGGCGAGCTGGTGTCTAGTTTCTCCAATGACCTGCAGACTTTTCAGGAAGCGCTGACGCGCGTTGTCGCCGTTTTTGCGCCCTCCGTTATTCTGGTCCTCGTATTCGGCGCGGCGATGGCCTGGTACAGCTGGGTACTGTTCATCTGTGTCATCGTGCTGATCAGCCCGCTGGTTTTCGTTACATCCTATTTCGGTCAGCGCCTGCATGGCGCGTCCCACAGCACGCAGGAGCAGCTTGCAGGGCTTGTCGGCCGCTTCGAGGAGATGCTCGACGGCACCAAGGAGATCAAGTCCTTCGGGCGCGAAGAACATGTCCTGGAGATGTTCGACGGGCTGAACCGGCAGACGCTGGAGGCCCAACTGCGGCGCGAACGCATCGACTCTTTTCATCCCTTTGCCGTTGCGCTGGTCGCCGCCGCAGGCATCGCCGCAATGATCCTCCTGAGCGCCGTACTTCTGGAGCGCGGTTTCATTTCGATCGAAACGCTGACGGCGTTTCTGGTCTGTGTCGGCCTCGCATATTCGCCGCTGCAGGAAGCGGCACATTCTGTCGGACGGCTCATACAGTTCGCCGCCCTGATGGACCGTTTCGAGCGCCTGCTGGCATTGCCGCTCGAAACCGGTGGCGAGAAAGCTCTTGCGACCGATGGCGTGAGCGGCGCGCTGCGTTTCGACAAGGTGGGCTTTTCTTATCGGTCGGACGGCTTCCAGCTCAAGGATTTCAGTCTCGACATTCCGGCCGGTCAGCGCATCGCACTGGTGGGCCCGAGCGGCGGCGGCAAATCGACGATTCTCGACCTTGTTCCCCGCTTTCTGACGCCTGACAGCGGTACGGTGATGATCGATGGCGCGGACATGGCGTCCTACCGCCTCAACGATCTGCGCAAGGCGATCGGCATAGTCTTCCAGCAACCGGTGCTCTTTGAAGGGACATTGCTTGAGAATTTGCGTTTCGGCGCGCCGGAAGCGACGCTCGACGAAGTAAAGGCGGCGGCACGTGCGGCTCACGTCGACGAATTCGCGATGCGTATGCCCGGCCAGTATGAGGCGCGGGTGCAGGCGCACGGCTCGAACCTCTCCGTGGGGCAGCGCCAGCGCATTGCCATCGCGCGGGTGTTCCTCAAGAACCCGCCGATCCTGCTTCTGGACGAGCCGACGTCAGCGCTCGATGCGGAATCGGAGCGGCTGGTTCACGACGCACTCGACCGCGCCTCGGAAGGCCGCACCACGCTCATTGTCGCGCACCGCTTTGCCACTGTGCAATCCGCGCACCGCATCGTGGTGGTTCGTGACGGCGAGATCGTCGAAGACGGCACTCACGACGAACTCTCCAAGCAGGGCGGGCTCTACAGAAAACTCAGCGAACAGCAGTTTTTCGGACAGGAGATAGAGGTGTGACTCGGGACAGCACAGGGGCGCATTCTGACAAGCGCGATCGTCCTCTGCGAATAATCCACCTCCTTCCCTGCCTGTATCTAGGTGGTGCAGAGCAGCACGTTTTGCGGCTTATCAGGGCAATGTCTCCACCCGATCAGTTTTCGCTCGTTGCCCCGGATGGACCAGGATCTGTTCTGTTTGACCGCGAAGGGGTCCCACGACGGCCATTTCGTCGGCTGGAACTAGATGCCCAAACCGGATTTTCCTCGGTTCGTAGGGCACTTGCAGAAGAAGCTGCCCTAGCTCCTATCGATATTGTCCACGTACACATAGAATCGGGCCTGTTGTGGTTCGCGAAAAAGGTCCTTCCTGGAGTGCCGCGCGTTTTCACGGCACACGGCATAGTGGGTAGTGGTGCGGCGCTCAAATATTGGCTCACCACACGCGCGGTTAACCGCTGGGCCGATTTGGTATGTGTCGTGTCGGAGCATGACATGCACCGCTTCCTCGAAGCTGGGTGTCGTTCCGAAAAACTTAGGTTGATCAGTAGTGGCGCGCCGCCCTCCGAAAAGTCACTGCATGGATCATCGAGGCTTGCCGCTCGACTGGGGCTAGATCGCGCCGGTCATACAGTCATTGGATCACTTTCGCGCTTGGAAACGGAAAAAGGCATAGACACCCTGATCAGGGCGGTTGCCGAGCTCAAAGGTCGATTTCCGGAGATCCGATTGGTTGTTGCAGGATCGGGCGGGCAGGAGAGCCGTCTCAGGCATCTTATTGATATGCTGGATTGCGGCAATGAAGTTGCTCTCCCTGGCTATGTAAGCGAGCCAGGCGACTTTCTTTCGTGTTTGGACATCTATGTCCAACCCTCCAGATCGGAAGCGTTCGGACTGGGAGTAAATGAGGCGATGGCAGCAGGGTTGCCCGTCATCGCCAGCAAAGTGGGAGGACTTCCGGAGCAGGTGGTAGACGGTGAGACGGGATACTTGGTTCCTCCGGACAATGTTGCACTGCTAGCGGACAGGATTGCTAGACTAGCGAAAGATGCAAAGCAGCGACGCTCCATGGGTAAAGCTGGTCAAATGCGTCATAAGGACAGATTTGGGCCCGATCGCTTTCAGCAAAGCATGCGTAGTATTTACCTTGAGTTATCCAAGAATGGGGGCACTCTTGACCAACCTGTCGGATGACAGAAACAAAGTGGGCCCTGCCTCAATCGCTAAAAGTAAAAACTCGGTGTATTGGAACGCTGCACGTATAGTCGCAATGGCGGGATTCCCTGCTTCGCTATTGTCGGCGGGAGCGACGGTCTCACTTGCGGCAGTGTCGCTCTTTGGGCTGGGGACGCTGATGCGCGATCGCGATTTTCCAAGTGATTTGAAATATGTGCATAGGCTGTTTTTCTCGCTCTATCTCCTCGTCGTGTTAGTCGAAGTCCTGAACGGTGGTTCAATTGGTGAAATCGGTTCGACTGCATTCAACTATCTTCCGTTGCCCGCACTTGCTCTCTATGCGTATTCACTTCGGAAATTGGAACTCGGGCCACCGATTCTCGACGGTCTCATCTGCATAACATTGATTGCGGGAGCGGCCATTTCAGTGGGAATCGCACTTACGATACAATCCTATCGACCGGGCGGACTGGATATGGACGCTCTTTCGTACGGTTGCGTACTCGCTATATGGCTCCTTTTTGTCGTCTCGCGCGCACTCGAGAGCGCGAGATTGTCGATATTTTTCCTATCGAGTGCAGGCTTTGCCGTAGCAGTGCTTTTTTACGCTCAAACCAAAATTGTCATCGCGGCAGTCCTAGTTGGTTTCGTCTGTATTGGGCTGGTTTGGGTCGTGCAGAACGGCCGTTGGCTAGTGTTCGTTGCAGTTGCCACGGTGACATTGATTCTGCTTAGTTGGGTGATCGGGCAGTTGAGCTTGGAGCGCTATGCCAATCTGTGGACCTCTGTGGAAATCTACATCCATGAGGGGCGAATTACACAAGACGGGTCGTTCGGCATACGTATGGAGCAGGTCGTGGCCGGTTGGCAGGCGTTCCTGGACAAACCTCTCTTAGGGCACGGCCTCTCTTCGGTGCATTCGGCGGTCTTAGAATATTTCGCTTCGCAGGACCCTGCCTGGAGAAGCATCAGGATTCACAATGACTACATCGTGCATATGGTGGCATTCGGCGCTCTGGGGCTAGTTTTTCTGGCAGGTTATTTGATCGTAGCGTTCATCGCGATGAATGCTGCGGGTGACCCCGCATACAGACGCGCGGGGTTGGCTCTTGTAGTCACGATGCCAATGATGATGTCGGCCTACATAATATTCAACATGAGTCCAGTTTCTGGCGCTGTCACGCTTGCGATGGGGGCTGTGCTCTCTGTCCCCATGAGGGCTAGACTTGGCACCGGTCACAACACCTAGCATGACCTGCTCACCTGAATTGTCGTCGCTTTGAGGTTAGCCTGGTCCCAACAGGAGGATGCAGGCAACGAGACGATCCAGGTTTTCCGACGCAGGCGGGCATGTCGGCTGCTGATCTGTGCCGCAAACATGGCGTCAGCGACGCGACATTCTACAAGTGGCGCTCGAAGTATGGCGGCATGGATCTGTCGGAGGCCAAGCGACTGAAGGCGCCGTTCGCCGCCGCCTTCTTGTCGATGAGGTGGTGAGGACGGGAAGGGGAGAGGCGGGGTGCACTTCAGAACGCACAATCGGCACCCTCATCAGCAAACCTGCCAAGGTGGTCTCCATAAAAGCCACTTGAATCAGATCGTCGCTGATTTGAGAACCTAGTTTATCAACATGACTAATTGCGTCGCGGCGCTCCAATACTCCCAAGTGCAGTCTGCAGATTAACGCAATAGGCTTCCTCACCCAGCACCGTCGGATTCACCGGGTGGTGGAACGACAGATCGCGATGTTCCATGCAATAGCGGTCCCAGGCTTCCATCTGGACCCGGAACAGCTTGATGAAAACGCGCGCATAGGAATCACGGAGTTTGATACTCAACGGGTTCCAGATGCCGCGATACTTTACGAAGTCCCCCACGAACTGATCGACGGTCGTTGCAGCGTTGCCGAGGACAATGCGTGCGGGCTTGCCGCCCGGAATGTCTTTGGCATCAACGAGAATGCGCATCGTGCTCGCGATGTCGCGGGTGTGGATGTAGTGAAACTTGCCGTCTGCGCGGAAGAAGCTTGCTGCCCATGCCCAAGGGGCGGCTTCTTTCAGCAGCTTGGCGAAATGCGACATCGGCTTGCCCTCTTCGCCGCCGAGAACCAGGGTGGGGAAAATCCCGACGCGCTCGATCTCCACGTCCAACGCTTCCATGGCGACCACCTGATCGTATTTGGAACGGATATATTCCGTTCCAAGGTCATGCGCGGCCTGCAGCATGCTGCCGTCGCGGTCCAGCACGCTGGCGGAGCTGAAATAGAAAACGCGGCTGCCGCCATGCGCCGCGAGGTGCCGGGTGATCGCGACTTTGGTATCGACGTTCACGACCGGCGCGTCGGGGCCGCCCCAGCAGGCGGCGGCCAGAATCGCCATGTCGATGTGCCCGAGCTTATCGAGATAGGCGCTGGTGTCCTTGACGTCGGCCTCGATAATCGTGACGCGCTTCATGTATTCGGGCGCGAGCTGGAGCTTGGCCGGGTTCCGCAGCACCAGCACGAGTTCGTGCTTCGTTTCGCGCGCCAGTTCCTCGACCAGATAGTGGCCCACACAGCCCGAGCCGCCGGTAATCAGAATGCGCTTGGTCTTTTTTGTTCGTGGCATGGCTCAAACCGGACAGTTTCGCTGCCCGACGGATCGGCAAGCGGTCAAACTAAATGGAAGGCGCTGCCTTAGAGCAGCAGCGCTCTGCTGTCCATGCCGTAGGGTGGATTGCCGTCAGGGTCCCGCGTGCAGATGGGTGAGCACTTCAGCGTAAGCCGGCACGATACGCGCCAGCGGCTCCTGCGAACTGTCCAGTGTTTCCACAGTGGCGCTGCTATCGCTCTTGGCCATGGTGACGATGTTCATCGACTGCATTTCACCGGTGCCGAGCACGACGGCGGCAACCCAGTGGTCGTCTTTGGGGTCGGATCGAAGCCGGAAGAGCAGAAACCCCTCGGTTTCGGCCAGGGCGGATTCCAGCGCAGTCTGGCAGCCGTTTGTGAACGGAGCAGCCGCTTTCAGCGCGGCTTTGAGGCCGGCGGCCTCGTCCATTGAGGGTGTGCCGGGAGACACCGGGTCGGTCGCGTCCATGCGAACCTCCTGCGTAACAAGTCTCCCAGCCTCATGTTCGTGGCTATTGATGGTGGAATTGTGGCGAGGCCCATGCTGCCGCTACATCCAACAAACAGACAATGGACAAACCTGGTCAGGACTGCACAATCTGAACTGCGATTTTGGGAGGAACGCGCATGCTCGGACTGATGCAGCAATGGCCGCTTCTGTGCCACAAGATACTCGACTATGCTGCAATCCAGCATGGCAGTCGCGAGGTCGTTACGCGGTCGGTGGAAGGTCCGATCACCAGAACGACCTATGCCGAGATCAGAGTGCGGTCGTTGAAGGTTGCACAGAAGCTCGCTCGTGACGGCTTCGGCGAGGGCGACAGAATCGCCACGCTCGCCTGGAACACTGCTCGCCACATAGAAGCCTGGTACGGCACGATGGGGATCGGAGCCGTTTACCACACGCTGAACCCGCGGCTCTTCCCCGATCAGATCGCCTGGATCATGAATCATGCCGAGGACAAGGCGCTGTTTGTCGATCTGACCTTCATGCCGATCGTCGAAAAGATCGCGACGCAGGTGTCTTCGCTTCAGAAGATCATCGTGCTCACGGACAGCGCGCATATGCCGGATACGAAGCTCGATAATGTCGTCGCTTATGAGGACTGGCTGGCTGATGCGGACAGTGACTTCGCATGGAAAGAGCTCGACGAGAATGCTGCCTGCGGCATGTGTTACACGTCAGGAACCACCGGCGATCCCAAAGGCGTGCTTTATTCGCACCGCTCCAATGTGCTGCATGCCCTGATCGCCGTGCAGCCCGACGCCATGGGCATCTCCTCGCGCGATACCATCCTTCCTGTCGTTCCCATGTTTCACGCCAACGCCTGGGGGTTGGCTCACAGCGCGCCGATGATTGGCGCCAAGCTCGTCATGCCGGGTGCGCGCATGGATGGCGAAGCGATCTACGAACTGCTCGACACCGAGAAGGTGTCATTCACAGCTGCAGTGCCGACCGTATGGCTGATGTTGCTGCAGCACCTGGAGGAGACCGGCAAGAAGCTGCCGCATCTGAACAAGGTCGTGATCGGCGGTTCGGCGTGCCCGCGCGCCATGACCGAAAAATTCCAACGCATTTACGATGTGGAAGTCATTCACGCCTGGGGCATGACCGAGATGTCGCCGCTCGGGTCGCTGGGATCCATGAAACCGGAATATGCGGGCCTGGAAGGCGATGCCAAGCTTGATATTCAGGAAAAGCAGGGATTTGCCCCGTTCGGTGTTGAGATGAAGATTACCGACGACGAAAACAACGATCTCCCGTGGGACGGTGAGACGTTTGGCCGATTGAAAGTGCGCGGTCCGGCGATTGCTTCTGCCTATTATGGTGGCGCAGGCGCCGAGCAGTTCGATTCAGACAACTGGTTCGATACCGGCGATGTCGCCCATATTGACCCAAACGGTTACATGGAGATTACCGACCGTGCCAAGGACGTGATCAAGTCCGGCGGCGAATGGATTTCCACTATCACCCTTGAAAACCTGGCTGTCGGCCATCCCGATGTTGCGGAAGCGGCAGCTATCGGGATTGCGCATCCGAAATGGGACGAGCGCCCGCTGCTTGTTGTCGTTGCCAAGGCGGGCAAGTCACCGTCCAAGGACGATCTTTTGGACTATCTTGCCGGCAAGGTCGCCAAATGGTGGTTGCCCGACGATGTCGTTTTCGTCGACGAAATCCCGCACACGGCTACCGGAAAGATCCAGAAGACGACATTGCGCGACCAGTTCAGGGACTATTCGCTGCCGGGCGTCGAGGCCCTTTGACCCAGCGGCAACCAGGCGCTAATTGAGCGCAGCTCTGGGGTTAGATGCGGCAATGGCGGTGCTTCTGGAACGGCGGGTTTCGACCGTGGCCAAATGGTCGCGGCGCACGGCTCTATTCTCAGCCACTCTGCTTGCCTCGACGGTGCTTGGTCATCGCTCTGGCCTGATCGACACAATTTCGCTGTTCTGGTTGCTCGGCCTGATTGTCGCGATGGCACTGCTTGCCATCCTGCTGGCGGTGCTGGGTTATGTCCAGCTATGGGAGTTCGGCGACCGCGGCGGACGCAACTCGACCAAAGGTCTGATCCTGGCGCTGATCGTGCTGATGCCGTTTTGCCTGGCAACCTATCGCCTGCTGACTCTGCCGGCTCTCGTCGACGTCTCATCCGACCTTTCCGACCCGCCGACGTTCCATCACGCGATCGGCCGGCGCGATTCGTCGATGAACACGCTGGCCTATTTCGACCGTAGCAACGCCGCCGTTCAGGCCGAGGCCTATCCAGAAGTGTCTGGTCGGCGATTTGCGCTCGGGCTAGATGTCGCGCTCGACATCGTCGCGGCTACGACGGAGGAACTCGGCTGGTCTACTTACGAGCGCGCGCGTCTGGGCGGCTTTGGAGGTATCGTTACGCTGGAGGTCGTAGCTCCGTCTCCATGGCTGGGTCTGATCTCGGACGTTGCAATCCGCCTGCGGGACGAGGGCGATGCGATCTACATCGACCTGCGATCGGCGTCTCGTTACGGCGTTCACGATCTTGGCGGCAACGCAGCGGCGATTACGCGTTTCTATGCTGCGATGGAGACCGAGATTGCGGATCGCAACGCGCTGTTCCAGGCACCCGCAGAATAGTGTCCGTCAGGGAATGCGGTAGGCGCCGTCGATTGCGATGTCGCTTTCTGCGGCAACCAGTCCGCGCCCAACCAGATCTTCCACATGCGCCAGCACCGAAAGACCGGCCGCACCGTGAAGGCGAGGGTCTGTGTCCTTGTAGACCGACCGCACGATCTCGGGGATCGTACGGTCTCCAGCCTGAATGCGCTTGAGGATGGCCGATTCGCGCCCAAGCCGGTGCTCGCGCAGTCCGGTGACGAATGGCGCGGGATTCGAAAGCGCCGCTCCATGTCCGGACAGGTAGAGCGTGTCGTCGCGTTCAAGCAGCCGGCCAAGCGAGCTCATGTAGTCGCGCATCGAGCCGTCGGGCGGCGCGACGATCGAGGTCGACCAGGCCATCACGTGATCGCCGGAAAACAGCACGCCGGTGCCTTCGAGCGCGAACGCGGCATGGTTGGCGGCGTGCCCGGGCGTATGGATGGCGCGCAGCGCCCAGCCGTCACCGTCTGTTACCTGGCTGTCGGCAACGACAGCATCGGGCGCAAAATCCGTGTCGGCAGATGCGTCGAGCGGGTTGATTTCACCGATTCTCAGCGGGCGCGCGGCGCGGTGCGGACCTTCCGCCAGGACCGTCGCGCCGGTGAGTTCCTTGAGCCTCGGTGTCAGCGGCGAGTGGTCACGATGCGTATGCGTGACGAAGATATGGCTGACCTCACGTCCGGCGATTGCCTCGACGAGTGCATTGAAGTGCGCCTCGTCCTCCGGCCCCGGGTCGATAACCGCCAGAGTGTCGCGGCCGACGAGATAGCTGTTGGTGCCGAAAAAGGTGAACGGGCCGGGGTTGTTCGCGGTAAGTCGCAAGACGTTCCGTGCGACCGGAACGGGCTTGCCATAGGCCGGTTCGAACGCCGTGTCGAAGGTGAGCGGCATTTTGTTGTCTTGTGCGGTTAGCGGGAATGCATGTTGCCGCTTAACACGGAAGCCAATATACCGAAACCACGTTCGTTCCGGCATCGGATTTTCACGCAAGGAGACTTTGATGGCATCCGCAATTACCGCACGCCCTCTCATTTCGGCGGCTCTGCCGAATGACCGCACTGCACGGCTGGTCACGCAGACGCTGCTTGTTGTCGGCGGCACTCTTCTGCTGACGCTGTCGGCAAAGACCAAGGTTGTGCTCGGACCGGTTGATATGTCGCTTCAAACGCTCGCGATCTTCCTGATTGCGGCGACATTCGGCATGCGCCTCGGAGTTGCGACCCTGCTGCTTTATCTCGCCGAAGGCGCGATGGGCTGGCCCGTGTTTCAGGGCACGCCTGAGAAGGGGGTGGGCATCGCCTACATGATGGGCACGACGGGCGGCTATCTGGCCGGTTTTGTGGTCGCAGCGGCGATCGTCGGCTGGGCCGCGGACCGCGGTTGGGACCGCAGCGTGTTCAAGTTCCTCGGCGCGCTACTGGTCGCCGAATTCGCGATCATGCTGCTCGGCTTCGCGTGGCTGGCGACACTCATCGGCGCTGAGAAGTCCTGGCAGTTCGGTGTTCTGCCTTTCATCGTTCCCGATCTGATCAAGGTCGGCATCGCTGCCGCGTTCATGCCGGCGATCTGGTCGTTGTGGCGCAAGGCCGACTGATCGGAATTTAGAAGAGTATCCGGCTCCGGATCGCCTCCGGGGCCGCCCGGGAAACATTATTCCCGCGTCGTGGCAGGAGCGGAAATCCGCTACCCTGCCACGCGCCGTTTTTGGTGGGTCGCTCCTTGAGGCGCCTCACTCCCGTTGGTACCCACAGTGCAACAGTCGCTGAAGCGTCCGATACGATCAGGTGTCGGCCGGCCAACGGAAAATCCCATTGATGCAGCCAAGGTTGTCCCACCTGAACCGGCTTGAAGCCGAGTCGATCCACATCATGCGTGAGGTGGTGGCGAGCTTCACCAACCCGGTGATGCTGTATTCGGTCGGCAAGGACTCATCTGTGCTCATGCACCTGGCGATGAAGGCGTTCTATCCAGCGCGCCCGCCATTTCCCTTGCTGCATGTCGACACGACCTGGAAGTTTCGGGAGATGATCGAATTCCGTGACCGCATGGCGGCAGAAAAGGGCATCGACCTGATAGTCCACATCAACCAGGAGGGCGTGCGCGATGGTGTAGGGCCATTCACGCACGGCTCCAGCACGCACACCCACATCATGAAGACGGTGGCGCTGCGCCAGGCGCTGGAAAAGGGTAAATACGACGCCGCCTTTGGCGGCGCGCGGCGCGATGAGGAAAAGTCGCGCGCCAAGGAACGCATCTTCTCTTTCCGTGACGCCAATCACGCCTGGGATCCCAAAAGCCAGCGCCCGGAAATGTGGAAAATTTACAATACGCGCGTCGCGCCGGGTGAATCGATCCGAGTTTTCCCGCTCTCCAACTGGACCGAACTCGATGTGTGGCAATACATTCAGCAGGAAGACATCCCGATAGTACCGCTTTATTTCGCCGCGCGTCGCCCGGTGGTCGAGCGCGACGGCATGCTGATCATGGCTGATGATGACCGGATGAAACTCCTGCCCGGGGAAATTGCGCAGGAGCGCCTGGTGCGCTTCCGCACTCTGGGCTGCTACCCGCTCACAGGGGCAATCGAATCCAGCGCCGACACGATTGAAGACATTGTCGATGAAATGCTGATCGCCCGCACGTCGGAGCGGCAGGGGCGTCTGATCGACAGCGATGAATCCGGCTCGATGGAAAAGAAGAAGCGCGAGGGCTATTTCTGATGCTTCAGCGCAGCCATGTTCCGGGACAGGACGCGCAGCCGCTGGCGCCGGATCTCGTGCCCGAGACCGCGCAGAAGTCGCTTCTGCGGTTTCTCACTTGCGGCTCGGTGGATGATGGCAAGTCGACGCTGATCGGGCGGCTTCTGTTCGACACCAAGCTCATCTTCGAAGACCAGATGGCCGCCCTTGAGCGTGACTCGCAGCGCCACGGCACTGTTGGCAAGGAGGTCGATCTCGCCCTTCTGGTAGATGGGCTGGAAGCAGAGCGCGAACAGGGCATCACAATCGACGTCGCCTATCGCTTCTTTGCCACCGCGAAGCGCAAGTTCATCGTGGCTGATACGCCGGGCCATGAGCAGTACACGCGCAATATGGCGACCGGCGCCTCGACCGCCGATCTTGCCGTCATTCTGGTCGATGCGCGACAGGGCATCCTGCCGCAAACGCGCCGGCATGCCTTCATCGCGTCGCTGCTCGGCATCCGCCATGTCGTGCTTGCGGTCAACAAGATCGACCTTGCCGGCTATTCGAAAGAGATTTTCGAAGCGATCGCAGCGGAGTTTGCGGCGTTTGCAGCCGGTTTAGGGTTCTCGACCCTGCAACCCATTCCGCTGTCGGCCCGCTATGGCGACAACGTCATGGCGCGCACCGACAATCTTACCTGGTATGACGGGCCCACCCTGCTTGAACATCTGGAAGAGATCGAGGTTGAAGAGGACCTGATCGATCTGCCGTTTCGATTGCCCGTACAATATGTGAACCGCCCCAATCTCGACTTCCGCGGCTTTGCCGGAACCATCGCCTCGGGAACGGTCGCAACCGGAGACGAGGTTGTTGTCGCGAAATCGGGGCGCTCGGCCAGGGTGGCGCGTATCGTGACGCCAAACGGCGATGCCGCATCGGCGCGCGAGGGCGAGGCGGTCACGCTGGTGCTCGACAACGAGATCGAGTTGTCGCGCGGCAACATGCTTGTAGCACCCGACGCGCGGCCGCGTGTTTCGGACCGGCTGACCGCGAAGCTGGTCTGGTTCGACGAACAGCCGCTCGCGCCTGGCCGTTCCTACATCCTCAGAACTGAGGCCGATCAGGCCAACGCATCGGTGGCGAAGCTGGTTCATGCGATCGACATCAACACCTTCGAAGAGGCGCCGTCTTCAGCGCTCGCAATGAACGAGATAGGCCTGTGCGAAATCACCACGCAATGGCCGGTCGCGTTCGACCCATTCGGTGAGAACCGCACCACCGGTTCTTTCATTCTGATCGACCGGTTGACTAACCGCACAGTCGCCGCCGGCATGATTGAGACCACGCAAACCGGCGCATCCAATGTGCATTGGCATGCGGTTGAGGTCGACAAGGCAGCGCGGTCCGCGCTCAAAAGTCAGGACCCGACGGTTCTGTGGTTCACCGGGCTTTCGGGGTCCGGCAAGTCGACCATCGCCAATCTGCTCGAAAAACGGCTGCACGCCGCTGGACGCCATACCTACCTGCTCGACGGCGACAATGTACGCCACGGCCTCAACCGGGACCTCGGATTCTCCGATGAGGACCGGGTGGAGAACATCCGCCGCGTCGGTGAAGTCGCGAAACTGATGGTCGACGCCGGGTTGATCGTGATCGTGTCGTTCATTTCGCCTTTCAAGACGGATCGCAAGCTCGTGCGCGACATGTTCAACGGAAGGGAATTCGTTGAAGTATTTGTTGATACGCCTCTGGAAGAGTGCATCCGCCGCGACCCGAAAGGCCTTTACGCGAAAGCTCTCAAGGGCGAGATCGAGAACTTCACCGGTCTGGATTCGCCCTACGAGGCGCCGGTAGCGCCGGAACTGCATGTCGAAACGCTCGGCCTGTCGCCGGATCAGGCCGTTGACAGTCTGATCGAGAAGATCAACCAGCGCCAGTCGTCCGAAGGATTTGCCGACGGCGCCGGAATCTGACTTAATCCCCAACTGGCAGCGCAATTGGTTCAAGATTATGCCACCCGCCAGCGACGAAGAGATCGCATCAGCGTTTGAACGCATCGCAATCGAAGCGGGCCGTGCCGCTTACGCGCTTTTCAAGAATGGCTGCAAGGTCGAGCACAAGCCTGACATGTCTCCGGTGACGGAGGCCGACCGAGTGGCCGAAGAGATCATTCAGCGAAGCCTTTCGGAGGCTCTGCCGGGCGTTTCGGTGATAGCTGAGGAGGCGGTTGCAGGCGGCGAGATGCCCGCTGAGCTGGGCGACGAGTTCATTCTGGTCGATCCGCTCGACGGTACGCGCGAATTCGTCGGCGGGCGCGGTGATTTCACCGTCAACATCGCGCTGGTGCGCAAGTCCGTTCCCGAAATAGGCGTCGTATATGCGCCGGCTCGCGGGTGGCTCTTTGCCGGCCGGCCTGGCCTGGCTGAAAAGGTGGTGCTCGACGAGACATTTCAAACCACGTCCCGGCATCGCGTGCATGTGCGTCAAAGCGGCGATGCGCTCGATATCCTGGCCAGCCACTCACACAAGGACGCCGAGACCCAGCACCTCATCGCAGCCATGAAAGGTGGCAAGGTGCACACGGTCGGATCATCACTGAAATTCTGCCTGCTGGCGGCGGGTGAGGCGGACGTCTACCCGCGCTGCGGGCCGACGATGCAATGGGACACAGCGGCGGGTGACGCGGTACTGCGGGCCGCCGGCGGCTCGACTTCGACGCTGGACGGCGCGCCGTTGGTCTACGGCTATCGCGAGGGAAGTGGGTCAAGCAGACTGGCCAACCCGGCTTTCATCGCGCGCGGTGGCGCCGCGAAATCAAGCTGATTGGGCTAATTCGGAACGTCGCGGCGGGTTTGCGCCCGCGCGCGATACCGTGATTGCGGCCGCCTGCGAGGCGAGCTCAAGCGCTGTGCGGATGTCGGCAGCCGAGAGATCGCGGATTGCATCTTTGGTGAGGACGCCGGCATCGTGAAATCCGGCGAGCAGCCCGGCGTTCACCGTATCGCCCGCGCCGACCGTGTCGACGACGTTCACCTCTGGCGCGGCCACCTCCACCTTGCCGGATGCGGCATAGGCGACCAACCCTTTGTCGCCTGCGGTCAGGACCACGAGCGCCGGTCCCAGTTGCAACCAGCGCTGCGCGATGTCTTCGACGCTGCCATCTTCTCCGAACCACTCCAAGTCCTCGTCGGAGAGTTTCACGACGTCGGCCATCGCGATCATGCGGCGCAGTCGCGCCCTGTGGCTTGTTGGATCCTTGATGAACGGCCTGCGCAGGTTCGGATCGAGCAGAATGACGCGCTTGTCCTTCTCGCGCCGCATCAGACCCTCATAAGTCGATCCGCAGGGTTCGGGAACGAGGCTGATGCCTGAGAAATGCAGCGCCGCGACATCGTCCTGAAATTCCGGAAGGTCATCTTCCGACAGCATCCTGCCGGCAGAATTCTCATCATAAAACAGGTAACTCGCATGGCCGCCGGTCAGCTGCACAAAGGCGAGCGTGGTCGGCAGGTCGGAAGAGTGGATGTAACGCAGGTCGACATTGCTGGCGTCGAGCGCGGCTTTCAACTCAGCACCGAAAAAATCGGTCGAGAGGCCGCTGCAGAAACCAACCGGCACATCGAGCCGACCCAGTGCGATGGCCGTATTGAAGACCGAGCCGCCGCTCTTGGGCAGGTAAACAGTCAGGCCATCCGGATTCTTCCGGGGGAGCATGTCGATAAGTGCTTCGCCGCAGCAGACGATCACAATTGGTCTCCGAAATTGAGTTGCGGATTGTAATGGCATCAACTTCAATCGATTGAAAGTGGGCGGTGTTGCACCGGCTTAACAAACCTTGGAGGTCGACGGCCCGGCCGCCATGGGAGCAATTCGCCGCGCGCTATTGGGATGTTAAGAAGAATCGCGTGCAATATGCGGTGCTTCGTTGTGCACCTATGGTTGGGGAAGGCTGCGCATGATCAGAACCGTGAAGACCAAGCCCTTTGACGATCAGAAACCCGGAACCTCCGGGTTGCGCAAAAAAGTGCCGGTATTCCAGCAGGAGCACTACACCGAGAATTTCATCCAATCCATATTCGACTCACTGCAGGGTTTCGAAGGCGAGACGCTGGTGATCGGCGGCGACGGCCGCTTCCATAATCGAGAAGTCATCCAGGTCGCGATCAAAATGGCCGCCGCAAGCGGCTTCGGGCGGGTACTTGTGGGCGAGAGCGGCATTCTCTCGACGCCGGCAGCGTCCCATCTCATCCGCAAGCACAAGGCGTTCGGCGGGTTGGTTCTTTCAGCAAGCCACAACCCCGCCGGGCCCAACGAAGATTTCGGCATCAAATACAATATCGGCAATGGGGGACCTGCACCGGAGTCGCTCACCAACGCCGTTTTCGCCCGCAGCAAGGTCATCGAGCGCTATCTGATTGCTGATGCGCCAGACGTTGACCTGGACAGACGTGGCAGGTCGAGGCGCGGCGATATGTTGGTGGAGGTTATTGATCCTGTTGCCGACTACGCTGCCCTGATGGAGCAGTTGTTCGACTTCGACGCGATCCGCGACCTCTTCAAGTCCGGTTTCACTATGGTATTCGATGCGATGTACGCGGTCACCGGGCCGTATGCGCACGAAATCATCGAGGGACGGTTGGGCGCGATCCCGGCGACTGTGCGCAATGGCGTGCCGTTGCCCGATTTCGGCGGTCATCACCCGGACCCCAATCTCGTGCATGCGCGCGACCTTTACGAATTCATGATGTCAAATGAGGCAACGGATTTCGGAGCCGCCTCCGACGGAGACGGTGACCGCAACCTTGTCATCGGCCGCGGTATGTTTGTCACGCCATCGGATTCGCTTGCCGTCCTTGCAGCGAACGCGCACCTGGCGCCAGGTTACAAGGATGGCATCAAAGGGATCGCACGTTCGATGCCGACAAGCGCTGCGGCGGACCGCGTCGCCGAAAAGCTCGGCATCGGCATTTATGAAACGCCGACCGGCTGGAAATATTTCGGCAATCTGCTCGATGCCGGAATGGCGACGATTTGCGGTGAAGAAAGTGCCGGTACAGGCTCCAGCCATGTGCGCGAAAAAGATGGTCTTTGGGCCGTACTCATGTGGCTCAACATCCTCGCCGTGCGCCGCCAGAGCGTGGCCGAAATCGTGCGCGATCACTGGCGGGAATTCGGCCGCGACTATTATTCGCGTCACGACTACGAAGGTGTGGATGCCACGTCCGCGGAAGCGCTTATGGAGAGCCTGTGCGGCCGTCTCGCAGCTCTTCCGGGCACAAGGTGCGGCGAACTCTCAATTCTGGATGCAGATGATTTCTCCTACATTGACCCGGTAGACGGGTCGGCTAGTCGTAATCAGGGCGTTCGCATCAGTTTCAGCGGCGGCGGTCGCGTCGTATTCCGGCTCTCCGGTACCGGCACGAGTGGCGCAACCCTGCGCGTATACATGGAGCGTTTCGAAGCTGACCCCGACAGGCACGACATGGAAACGCAGGCAGCGCTTGCCGAATTGATCGAGGCGGCGGAATTGTTGATCGATCCGAAGACAAGCATCGGCCGCGACGCGCCTTCCGTCATAACGTGACAGATTTTCAGGCGGTTTCGGCTATCGCGCGCTCTTCCGGCGATGCGAATTCCTGCATCCAGTTCTCGACGAGCGGGTCCATGACGGAAAACCAGAGGGGCGGCACCAGTGCACAAGCGAAAGTCATGCCGGCTGAGTGCGGATTGATCGGTGCATTTTCCGGTAGTTGGATTTGCCGGTAGGGGCGGTCGCCGTTGACATGGTGGTCCGAATGCCACCCGGCATTGAACAGTGCGCGGGACGAAACCCCACCTTTTGCATTCCACGAATGCCGCATCTCGATTTCTGAGCCCGGCACCCGCACCAGGCCGTAGTGGGACGAATATTTCGTCGCCTCCACGATGATACGGGCGAGTACGCCTGCGCACATGAAAGCGGCGAGCCCGCGCCAGCCTGCGGCAATGAAAAATAGCGCAAACACAACGATCTGAAGAACGAGAGCCTGCAGCACCCGGTTTCCGGGCGACCACATGCGGCCTCCAAGCCGTTTGCGCTCAAGTTGAAAAGAACCTGTGGCAGCCCCGGGTATCGAGCGGGTCAGAAAATGCCAGAACCCTTCGCCCTTGCGTGCGGACGACGGGTCGGCAGGTGTCGCCACCAGTGAATGGTGCAGGTCGTGGCCGACAGTGTCCGCCGGATCGAGCGAAAGGGTTTCAAGAACCATGCCGAGCAGGAAGCGGGCAGGCCGGTCCTCTTGGTGAATAAGCTCATGCGCAACAATATTGGCGATCGTGCCGAAAACGGCGCCGGCGATCAGCGTGCCTGCAATCAGTTCGGGTGTGGTAGCGCCGGGGATGAATGCTGCGAAGGCAGCGGCGAGAACAACAGACAGCATTGCGGTCGGCATCAAAATGTCCGGCTCGCTTTCGGCAGCGCCTTCGTCGCGCACCTGCCACACCGCATCGAGCGCGGTTGCGGCGAAGATTACATAGGCCATCCCGGCCCAGAGTGCGGTGCCGCCGGCAAGCAATGCCGCGGAAATGAAGAGCAGAGAAAACGGCGCGAAAACGACCCGGAAAACTGAAATCAAATTGCCCCCAACCGGCTCCGCTTGCCGGAGCTCTCATGTCATGTGTTCAGCTCCGGCCCGAGTTGTCCCCACGCCCCGGCCCGGTGCTTCATTGGAGCGCAGTTTGATCCGCATTGGCAAGGAAGTTCGGCGGCAATATTCGGGCAGCTACCAGCGTAGCGGGGCGTGCAGATTGTGGCTGCCGACATTATTGATGTCGCGCTCACCGCAGAAGGCCATCGTCAGGTCGAGTTCCTTTTGCAGGATTTCCAGTGCGCGACGAACTCCTGCCTGTCCTCCTGCGCCCAGCCCGTAGAGCCAGGACCGGCCGATATATGTGCCTTTTGCACCCAGTGCGAGGGCGCGCATGATATCCTGACCGCTCGTTATGCCGCCGTCCATGTGGACTTCGATCTTGTCACCAACGGCGTCCACGATGCTTTCCAGCACCGAAATAGAGGAGGGCGCGCCGTCGAGCTGGCGGCCGCCATGATTGGAGACGACCAGGGCATCGGCGCCGATGTCGGCTGCCATCAGGGCATCATCGACATTCATGATGCCTTTGACGACGAACTTGCGTGGCCATCGCCTGCGGAGCTTCTTGGCCTTGTCCCAGTCCAGCTCGAGGTCAAACTGTTCCGCAGCCCATGTGGAAAGTGACGCCATGTTGCTGACGCCCTTCGCATGGCCAACGATATTGCCGAATGAGCGGTTTTTTGTGCGCAGCATTTCCATGCACCAGCGCGGCCGGGCCGCAAGCTGCGCGAAGGTGCCAATTCCGAATTTGGGTGGCGCTCCTAGCCCGTTGCGAATGTCCTTGTGGCGTTGGCCGAGGATTTGCAGATCGAGCGTCAGCACCAGCGCATCGCACCCGGCAGTCTCCGCTCGCCCAATCAGGTTCTCTACGAACTCCTGATCCTTCATGACGTAGAGTTGAAACCAGAACGGCTGGCTGGTCGCTTTGGCAACTGCCTCGATCGAACATATGCTCATCGTTGAAAGTACAAAGGGGATTCCGAATTCGGCGGCTGCTCTGGCGCCCAGTATCTCGCCATTAGCGTGTTGCATTCCAGTCAGCCCGGTCGGCGCAATTGCGACCGGCATTGCAACCGCACGCCCGGCCATCGTGCTTTCCAGTGTGCGGTTTGAGAGGTTTACCGCGACCCGTTGCTCAAACTTGATCTTCTGCAGGTCGTCGGCATTCCAGCGATATGTGCTTTCCGTCCAAGATCCGCTGTCAGCGTAGTCGAAGAACATGCGGGGCACGCGACCGCGCGCAATTTCCTTGAGGTCGGCGATGGTCAGTGCGTCGTCGATCCGCATTCATTGAACTCCTCATCAAACGCTCGCGAAGTCGTAGAGTCGCCGCTTGGCACTTTCAACGTTCATGTGTCATTGACTGCAAGTACGCAAATGGCATTTTTCGCCGCGGAGGTCAGACTTGCCAACCGACCGGCGAAAGCCATGGGCTTCGCAAGAGCGTATCAGTGGTGCGGTAGCAGCGATTTTCGGGGAGGTGTGTGCGCACTCCAATGCGCCGACTGGTCGGAGTGGCAGGATTCGAACCTGCGACCCCATCGTCCCGAACGATGTGCGCTACCAGGCTGCGCTACACTCCGTAACCAGTGCGCGGGCTTATAGCGCCAGCGATGCGGCTCCGCAAGCGCATTGCGGGCATTGAAAGCCACGCAATCGCTGCCGCTTAATAGGGGCTGTCGACCGCGCCTGTTTCGACATAGACCGATTTGAGTTGCGAATAATGTTCGAGCGCCGCGAGGCTGTTTTCGCGGCCTATACCGGATTGCTTGAATCCGCCGAAGGGCATTTCCACCGGCGTGAGATTATAGGTGTTGATCCAGCACGTGCCCGCCTGAAGCTGCGCGGTGACCCGGTGTGCGCGCGCCATGTTGCCGGTGAAGACGCCGGCGGCAAGGCCGAACTCGGTGGCGTTGGCGCGTGCGATAACGTCCTCTTCGTTTTCGAAATCGAGCACACACATTACCGGCCCGAATATCTCTTCGCGGGCAATACGCATGCCGTCGGTGACGTTCGCAAAAACCGTCGGCTCGACGAAACAACCGCCATCCATGCCCTGCATCGCTGGTGCGCTGCCGCCGGCGAGCAACTCGGCACCTTCGCGTCGACCGATTTCGATGTAGGACATCACCTTTTCATGCTGGGCGCGGTTGACGAGTGGGCCCATCTGCGTTTCCGGATCAAGCGGATCGCCGATGCGGATCGCCTTGGTGCGCTCCACGAGGCGTTCCAGAAAGCGCTGCCGGATGCCCGATTGCACAAAAACGCGTGTCCCGTTGGAGCAAACCTGGCCGGTCGAGTAGAAGTTGCCCAGCATGGCGCCGCCAATGGCGTTTTCGACATCTGCGTCATCGAACACGATGATCGGCGACTTGCCGCCAAGTTCCATAGTGGCGTGCTTCAGCTGGCCGCCGGCGGCTGCCATGACCTTACGCCCGGTCGGTACGGAGCCGGTCAGCGAAATCTTGTCGATGCGCGGATGGCTGGTGAGTGCCGCGCCCACCGGGCCCAACCCCTGAACAACGTTGAATAGTCCGGCAGGTAGTCCCGCTTCGGTGTAGATTTCGGCCAGAGCGAGCGCTGACAGTGGCGTGTTTTCCGACGGCTTGAACACCATCGCGTTGCCCATTGCGAGCGCCGGGCCGGATTTCCAGCCCGCGATCTGTATCGGATAGTTCCATGCACCGACGCCGAGGCAAACGCCGAGCGGCTCGCGTCGTGTGTAGCCGAATGGGCCTCCCAGATCGAAATATTCGCCGTTGAATGCCGCGACGGCACCGCCGAAGAATTCGAGCGCCTCGGCGGCCGACGGCGCGTCCGCGACCAGTGTTTCCTGGATAGCCTTGCCGGTATCAAGCGTTTCGAGGCGCGCGAGATATTCGTTGCGCTCGCGCAATATGTCGGCCGCGCGCCGCAGCACGCGCCCGCGTTCCACCGGCTTCAGCCGCGCCCATTCGCGTTGCGCGTTGGCGGCCGACTCAACGGCCAGTTCTATGATGTTGGGCGTTGCCGCGTGAACTTGCGCGATCATCTCGCCGGTCGCCGGATAAACGACTTCGATCAGCTCGCCCTGATCGTCCTCGACGAACCGTCCGTTGATGTAGTGCGAGGCTTTTGGTTGTACCTGCATGTCGATCCGTTTCGTCGGCCTAGTTCTTTTCCACAGCTATACCGTTCTCATCGAGCCTGATTTCGACGCCCACGGGCTTGCTCTGTTCGCGCCAGACGTAGACGCCCAAACCGATCACGATGAGCACAAGCACCGCAATGACGGCGTAGAGGTGATTCTGCTTCATTCAAAATTCTCCAGATAATCGCCTTCATTAGCGCCTGGCGTCCGTTTCACAAAGATCAGCGGTCGCTCCCGCGCCAGCGCGGATTAATCCATGGTTCCAGATTTTCCGGCGCAAGCGGTGTCTTGCCGAGGATGAGATCGGAGGCCTTTTCGCCGACCATGATGGATGGCGCGTTGAGATTGCCGTTTGTGATACGCGGGAAAATGGACGAATCCACCACACGGAGCGCCTCCACGCCGATCACCCTGCACTCGGGGTCGATAACGCTCATCGGATCGTCGGGGCGTCCCATGCGGCAAGTGCCGCACGGATGGAAGGCACTCTCGACATGCTCGCGGATGTAGTCATCAAGCTCCTCGTCCGTCGTACGGTCCGCCCCTGGAGAAAGTTCATCTCCGCGATAGGCTGCGAATGCATCCTGCGCGAAAATTTCGCGAGTCAGCCTGATACAATGCCGGAACTCGGCCCAATCGTCGGGATGCGACATGTAATTGAAGAGAATGCGCGGCATGTCCGCAGGGTCCGCTGAGCGCAGCGTCACGGACCCGCGCGACTTTGATCGCATCGGTCCGACATGCGCCTGGAAGCCGTGGCCCCTCGCTGCGGCCTTGCCATCATATCGAACAGCTGCCGGCAGGAAGTGGTACTGGATGTCGGGGTAGTCGATGCCGGGGGCGGAGCGCACGAAGGCGGCAGCCTCGAAATGGTTCGATGTGCCGGGTCCTGAACGCAGGAAGAGCCACTCCGCGCCGATGAGTGCCTTCGAGAAAATGCCGAGTTTCGAATTCAGCGTGATCGGCTTCACCGACCGCTGCTGCACATAAAGCTCAAGATGATCCTGCAGGTTCTGGCCGGTGCCCGGCCGGTCGGCAACGACAGGAATGCCATGCTCGGCAATATGTGCCGCCGGTCCGATACCGGAAAGCATGAGCAGCTTGGGCGAATTGATGGACGATGCGGAAAGCACGACCTCACGTCGTGCTTTAACAAGTTGAATCTCTTTGCCAGCCAGGATTTCAACGCCGGTCGCACGTTGATTCTCGATAACCACGCGCCGCGCCAGTCCCCTGACAAGACTCACGTTTTTGCGCTTGAGCGCGGGCCGCAGATAGGCGTTCGCGGCAGACCAGCGGCGCCCGCGATGAATTGTCTGCTCCATCGGCCCGAAGCCTTCCTGCTTCGAGCCGTTATAGTCGGAGGTGGTCTCGAACCCGGCCTGTCTGCCGGCCTCCATAAAGGCGGAAAAGAGCGGGTTCTTCTGCGCTCCCCGCTGGACATGCAGCGGGCCGGACGTGCCGCGCCAGCCGGCCTCGCCGCCATGCGAATGCTCCATGCGCCGGAAATAGGGAAGGACCTCGGCAAAGCTCCAGCCGCTGGCGCCCGCCTCTGCCCAATGGTCGAAGTCGCGCGCGTGGCCGCGCACATACACCATTCCGTTGATGGACGACGAGCCGCCAAGCACCTTGCCGCGCGGCGTGGCAAGAACACGCCCGCCGAGATATGGCTCGGGTTCGGTTGCAAAGCCCCAGTCGTAGATGCTGGTGTTCATCGGGATCGAAAATGCCGCCGGCATCTGAATGAGGGGGCCGGCGTCGCTGCCGCCATATTCGATCACGACAACGCTGTTCCGTCCGTCTTCGGAGAGACGGTAGGCGAGGGCACAACCGGCAGAGCCGGCTCCGACTATTACGAAATCCGCTTCGATCATCTGTTGCTGCTTCAGGTGTCAGCGATGTGCTTCATGTAGTCGGCGAGCGAAACATTGCCGCCCGTGGCGACGACGACGACCGTCTTGTCAGCGACATCCACGGTGCCTGAAAGCGTCGCCGCAAGTGCCGAAGCGCCAGAGGGCTCCAGCACCAGCTTGAGCCGCTCGAATGCGAATTTCATCGCCGCACGCACATCCGCGTCCCGCACGGTCACTCCTTTGACGCCAGCCGCAGTCACTGCAGCAAATGGCGCGTCGCCCGGCCGTCGCGCCATCAGGCCGTCGCAGATCGACGGCGTGCCAAGCGGCAGGGTCTCGATTTTGCCGCGAGCCAGCGACACGCCCATACCATTGAAGCGTTCGGGTTCTACCGCGAAGATTTCCGTCTGGGGCGAGACATAGCTGAAGGCCAGCGCAACGCCGCCGATAAGTCCTCCGCCGCCGACGGGACACAGGACCATATCGGCTGTTGCGCCGCGTTCGGTCAGCTGATCCAGCGCTTCGAGGCCTGCACCCGCCTGACCGGCCACAATTTCGGGATCATCGAAGGGATGCAGCAGAACGAGATTCCGTTCTAAAGCGATCTCGCGGGCCTTCTCCAGCGCGACTTCCTCCCGGGCCCGCTCGCCATGCTCGGTCTGGATGACGGTAGCGCCATAGCCCCGTGTGGCGTCGCTTTTGGCTTTTGGCGCGTCGATGGGCATGACGATCGTGACCGGAATGCCCAGCGCTTCGCCCGCGGCGGCCAGTCCCTGGGCAAAATTGCCGGAGGAATAGGCGACGACGCCGCGAGCCTGCTCGTCGTTCGACAATCGGAGCAGGCGCCAGTACGCGCCACGGATCTTGAACGAGCCCGCCCATTGCAGCGATTCCGGCTTTACGAAAACGTGTTTTGCGCCAGTGAGCCTTGCCAGAGGCCTGGAATCCAGCAATGGCGTTATCTGTGTCGCTTTGGACGTTGCTGTATATGCGCGTTTCAGGTGGTCAAGCGAGGGAACGGTCATGCGAAACTCCACTGGCCCATCCATTGCTGAAATAGGCCGAGCGGTCCAGCTTTACGCGCACTGGAAAAAAGTTCATTGTTGAACGAGTTTGGCAGGCGCGAGCCAGCGCCTGATATGATGATTGATCACAAGGAAGAACACAAATGAGTGCATGTATCGTCGGTTGGGCCCATTTGCCGTTTGGCAAACGTGAGGGCGAAACCCTCGAAGACATGATCGTGAAGGTTGCGGCAGATGCAATCAGCCACGCCGGCATCGAACCCGATCAGGTCGACGAGATCGTGCTCGGGCATTTCAATGCAGGTTTCTCCGCTCAGGATTTCACGGCGAGTCTTGTGCTGCAGGCGGATGACCGCCTTCGCTTCAAGCCTGCAACGCGGGTCGAGAATGCCTGTGCCACCGGATCGGCAGCCGTGCGGCAAGGCAAGCGCGCGGTGGATTCCGGTGCCGCACGCGTCGTGCTCGTGGTTGGTGCGGAACAGATGACGGCGACACCCGGCCCAGAAATCGGCAAGAACCTGCTCAAGGCCTCGTATCTGCCTGAGGACGGCGACATACCGGCGGGATTTGCAGGCGTGTTCGGCAAGATCGCGCACGCCTATTTCCAGCGCCACGGCGATCAATCCGACGCACTGGCCATGATTGCGGCCAAAAATCACAAGAACGGTGTCGACAATCCCTACGCGCAGATGCGTAAGGACCTGGGATATGACTTCTGCCGCCAGGAGAGTGACCGGAACCCGTTTGTGGCAGGGCCGCTCAAGCGTACCGACTGCTCGCTTGTGTCTGATGGCGCGGCGGCGCTTGTGCTGGCCGACCTGGAAACCGCCCTTACGATGGAGCGCGCGGTCGCCTTCAGGGCCAACGAGCACGTGCAGGATTTTCTGCCGATGTCGAAGCGCGACATCCTGTTGTTCGATGGTTGCGCCGAGGCGTGGTCTCGAGCACTGGCGAATGCCCGTGTGAAGCTTGACGACCTGTCGTTTGTTGAAACGCATGACTGCTTCACCATCGCCGAGCTGATCGAATATGAAGCGATGGGGCTCGCCCCGCGCGGCGAGGGCGCGAAAATTGTGCTCGAAGGACAGACGGAAAAGGGCGGCCGCCTGCCGGTGAACCCTTCGGGCGGACTGAAGGCCAAGGGTCATCCGATCGGAGCGACCGGTGTATCGATGCACGTGCTGACGGCCATGCAGCTGGCGGGCGAAGCGGGCGGCATCCAGGTCGAAAACGCAAATCTTGGCGGCATCTTCAACATGGGCGGCGCGGCTGTCGCGAACTACGTCTCAATCCTCGAGCGGATTAAGTAGAGTGTTGCTATTTGGGTGCCTCATTTGCCGTCGCCGTCATTGACGGTCGCAGCGTAACAACCCCCGCTGCCGGAATTTTGATGCCGGGCCGATTGAAGTCGAGCCCGGCGACCAGCCCCATAAAGTGCAATTCGAGGCCCGGCACCGCGCCGGCGGCGAAACCGATCGTACCGCCCAGCGTGACATGGAGGTCTTTTGCCTCTTTCGACCAGTCGATTGCGAAAAGTCCGGGCGCGAAGTCGCGCCCTGCAGCATTGGGCGGCAGGAAGCCTCCGAATTCCGGCACCTGCCGCAGCACATGTGCAACAAAGGTGTTGGAGTTCGGACCGGGCCAGATGCGGTAGTCGCCCCTGTGCGAGAAGGGGTACTCCGCTATCGCCGCCTCAAATCGCGGGATGAGCCGCAGCGCTTCGTCGCCATGCACCGCATGAACGACCCATGGAGCGTTGGAGTACCACCTGCCGTCGGCTGGATAGGCGTTATGGCGCACGGGCGAACCCCAGCCGACCTTGTCGTAACGATCGTAGCGGCTGGCGCCGGGTTTCTTGACCACGATCCAGCTATGCACTGCGAATGCACCTTTGAGCCCGCCCGTGCGCGCGGCCATCAGGTAGATCGCGGCATTGGGGTCTGAACCTGCGGCGGGCAGAACGCCGCTGGCGGACCAGTCCGCGGCGCGCCACGATCCGGGACGCTCCTTGAACTGCCACCAGGCGAGCGTGAGCAGCGCCGGGGCGACAAAGACGGTGAGGAGGAACAGCATCAGCAGTTTGATGAGACGCATCGCAACCCTTGCACAGATCAGGCACCAAGGCATAGTTGCCCGAAAACGTCCCATTAAATGACTTTCTGGTGATGAGGCCTGACTCTAAATGACCAATCCGGTTCTGGTGGAAGTGCTGCGCGGCGGCATCGTGGAGAGCCAGCACCGTGGCGCGGCCATCGTATGCGATGCCCGTGGTGCGGTCGTTGTGGAGGTCGGTGATGCCGATCAGCCTGTGTTTCCGCGCTCGGCGGTAAAAGCAATCCAGGCTTTGCCGCTTGTTGAAAGTGGCGCAGCGGACACATTCGGTTTCGGCAATCGCGAACTCGCGCTCGCTTGTGCTTCCCATTCAGGGGAAGCGGCGCATGCCGAACTTGCCGCCGCAATGCTCGCATCCGCCGGTTTGCACGAAGCGGCTTTGGAGTGCGGCTCGCACTGGCCGCTGGGCGACGAGGCTACTCGCGCCTTGGCGCGGACGGGCGGCGAGCCTTGCGCGCTGCACAACAACTGCTCCGGCAAGCACAGCGGCTTCGTCTGCACCTGTGTGAAGGAAGGCGTCGATCCGGCGGGTTATGTCGGCCGCAATCACAAGTCGCAGCAATGGGTGCGCGAAGCCATGGAGGCGGTCACCGGCGTGCCTCACAGTGAGGACGTTTGCGCGATCGACGGCTGTTCGATACCCACTTATGCCGTGCCGCTGCGAAGCCTGGCGCTTGGTTTCGCCCGAATGGCGACGGGAACATCGTTCGGCCCGGAACGCGCAAAAGCCGCGCAACGCATATTTGTCGCCTGTATGGCCGAGCCGTTCTTCGTTGCCGGAACGGACCGCATGGACACGAGGATCATGCAAGCGGGGAAGGGCCGCATCTTCACCAAGACAGGCGCGGAAGGGGTGTTCTGTGCTGCATTGCCGGAGCTCGGGTTCGGCATCGCGCTGAAATGCGATGACGGCGCGACGCGCGCTGCCGAAACGATGGTCGCCGCGCTCATCGCGCGGCTGTTGAAGGACGATGACGAGCTGTCGGCAACTATCGGCGCGCTTGCACGTCCGAAGGTGCTGAGCCGGCGCGGCGCCGAAGTCGGCGAAATCCGACCCGCGGCGGCGGCGCTCGCCTAGCTGACGTGATTGCGTTCGATGAGCAGGCCGGGAAAACCGGCAGCACCTTCTCTGGCCAGGTCGCCCGTCACTGCTTCGGTCCAGCGATGACCAACGATTGCGCCACTCGGCGTTTCGTTGATCACATTGTCTGAGATGACGACAGTTCCGGTGCCCTCAACGACAGACACTGCGATGCCTTCGCCGGTCTTGCGGATCACGTTGCCGGTCACGACGACATTGCGCAGGAACGGGCCCCAGCCGAGATGCATGCCGTAGCGCGGGGCGTTTTCCACCACATTGCCGGTGACGCTGGTTTCGGCCTCGACCGTGATGCCGACGCCGAAGCCCGGCGGGTCGGCCTGGTAGGGCCCTGACGTCCTCAGGTTTCGCACGATATTGCCGGAGCATACGGCCAGACGGCCGCCTTCGTTGAAGTTGACGATCGAGATGCCGTTGGCTGCGCCATCGACGATGTTGTTCGAGATCACCGCGCCTTCGAAGGAAAATTCGGCATAGACCGCCGTTTCGCCCGAGCGAGAACAGTTGTTGCCCAGAATCTGCAGATTGCTCGCCGCGTTTGCCCGGATAGCGGAGAAGGCGCAGTCGGCAACGACATTGTTGCTCACCACGACATTTCCGGCGCGATACACGTTGATCCCGTTGCCGAAAGGCCCGGTGCCGCCGTAGAGCGCGGCGATGCGCTCGACGCTGTTGCCCGAGACGATCGTGCCATCAGGACCGATCTCGGTGCGATGAACCAGAATGCCGCCATTGTCGCAGTCGGCGACCGTGTTGTCTGCTATCCTGAGCCCGGTGGAATTGACGGCATAGATGGCCGCCTCGGTGGCGGCTGTCACAGTCGTGCGTTCAACCCGTCCGCTGCAGCCGTCGAGCACCAGCCCGTATTTGCCGCTGTTCGCAATGGTACAATCGTCGATTGCGACGCGCCGCGCTGCGCGGAGATCGACAAGGCCACGCACGGTATCGTCCATGTTGCGGCGAACACCGTCGAATGTGATGCCGCCAAGTTCAACGTGCTCGCAGCCGCGGCCGAAAAGCAGAAATCTGCCTCCGCCGAAGATGAGCTTGGTTGCACCGGGAACGCCCGCTAGCCGTGTGCGGGCGGGGAGCCTGATGTCGTTCAGCACATAGCTTCCGGCCGCCAGAAAGACGACGAGGTCATTTTCGCTGGCCTGCTCCAGCATGTCCTGAAATGCGCGACTCTGATCAACCGGAGCGTTGGCAAATACGCCAAATTGTACCGAGTCGGTCGCGCCAACGCGCAAGGCCGGCTCGCCTTCGCCCGCAGCCTTTGCAGCAGCCGGCAGGCTGGCTGTGGCCACACCTGCCGAAACACCCAAAAACTGCCGCCTGTTCCACATCGGCACATGAACTCCCGTTGTCATGGCCAAACGAGCAGAATTCGTGCCAGCGGCCCGGGATTTAGCTGGCGTCTTCGATGAGTTCGTCGAGGCGGATGGTGGGAAGCTGCTCGCAGAAGATCGTACCCTCGGCGGCTGCGATTTCCGAGCGCTCCGGCAGGCGTCGCATATCAGGGGCCGAGCCGGTCGCATGCAATGTGGTGCCGATGATAGGCGGCTTGCCCTTGCGCAGGGCAATGGCTGCCGTTTCGCGGGCTTCGGCAATGCGCTGCTGGATTTTGCCGTCGAGTACGCTTCGCAGAACGCCGCCTTCGGCTTCGATGAGCTCGAATTCGGCCCATGCGGCGTCTGCCATGGGAGCGGCGAGGGTCGCGATATCTGAATCGCTTGCATCGCCCGGCAGGAAGGTGTTGCCTTCCTGTTGGAAGATGAGCGGCGTGTTGCGCGCAATACGGCGTGCTTGCGCGTCGGGAAGTCCGTGCGGCTGCGTATGGGCGATCACCGAAATTGTATCTGCACCGGCACGCATGGCGGAAAAGCAGGCGACGGCGTTACGAAGGATATTCGATTCAGGATCGCGAGCCGTCAGCATCCGATAAGATGTCTCGGCATGAATGACAGCCGGCATATCCGGTACGGAATAGCTGGCCAGCAGCCGCGACCAGAGTGAGCGCAGAGCGCTGAACTTGGCGACCGAACGCGCATGCGCCTGATCGACACTCAGCGCAAATCCGATATGCGCAGCGGCGTAGAGCACGGGTTGCCGTGCTTTCTCGAACATCCTGAGATAGGTCTTGGCCGATGCGAGCATGATGCCGAGTTCCTGCTCGGCCGTTGCGCCTGCATTGTGGAACACCCGGCCATCCGCCTCGAGCAGTATGCCGGGAACGCCGAGCGCGAAAAACTGAGCCAGTGACTGGGGCATGGACTCGAGCATCGCCTCGATCGACATGCGCAGGCGGCCGGTGCCGGCGAATATGGCGGCAGGGTCGATCCCGAACGAGACGTCGAGCCGGGACGGATCGATCTTTCGTTCGCTCAAAATGCGAACCAGCCAATCCACCGATGCCCGGCTGTGCGGATGTAGATCGAGCCTCACATGCGTGCGTGCGAGCGGCACGTCAGCGAGCGCCTCGGTCAGAGCCTCAGCGGTCGCGGGCAGGCCGAAGCCGAATGCATTCGGCGCGTCCTGGAACACAATTGCGATCCCCGTCGCGCCGTTGCGAATGTCTTCAAGCGTCTGGGTATTGGCGCGGCGCGGGTCGCTGTCGTCCAAGCGCTGCACGACGTGCGGCACCGTGGCCGCAGTGCTCTTTCCGGCTATTTGAACGCCCGCCGCCGATGATGCTGCGCGTATGCCTGCACCCTTTGCAGAATCGCCATTTGAACCGCGCCATACGGCGGCACCGGCCCGCGCCGGCTTGGGCACAGGGGAAGCGCTTCTGTTCGGGGGTGAAGTCGGGTTCATCAGGTCTCCATCCTGCCATCACGGGCGGCACAAGGCGAAACCCTGTGGGCAACGGCGCAACCGGTGCCCGGCTCGCAGTGTCTCGCCCGCATGCGTAGCCTGCTGGTTAGACATTAGGGGGCCGGCGGCTGTGTCGCAATCGCGAAGTCACCTGATACAGGCCAAAGGCCGGTTCGGTGAACCAGTGGTTGCATACACGCCGAAAATTCTCGAAACCGCTTCGGCATTGTGGCCGGGCGTCCGGCTTACTATAGGGTTACGCTCACGAACCGAGCGTCCCAACCTTCGAAAGAGACGTATGAGCGATAATCCAAGCCTTTTCATCGGTGCAAGTCGCAAGCCGGACGACAGCTACCAGCAGGCCGAGGAGCTGTTGCTTAGATACGCCAACAGGCATGGCATCGTGACCGGCGCAACCGGAACCGGCAAAACAGTCACGCTGCAGATCCTGTCGGAGGGTTTTTCCAATGCGGGCGTTCCGGTTTTCTGCGCCGACGTGAAGGGCGACCTCTCGGGTATCGCGGTAATGGGTGAGGAGAAGGATTTCCTCACAGCCCGCGCAAACACGATCAAGCTCGACCCGTACGAGATGCAGGAATTCCCGGTCATCTTCTGGGATTTGTTCGGCGAAAAAGGGCACCCGATCCGAACCACGATCTCGGAGATGGGCCCGCTTCTTCTGTCACGCCTGATGAACCTGACTGAGGCACAGGAAGGGGTGATGAACATCGCCTTCCGCATCGCCGATGAGGAAGGGCTCCTGCTTCTCGACATGAAGGACCTTCAGGCGCTGCTGAGGAACATGGCCGAGCGAGCCAGCGAAATCAGTGGCCGGTTCGGCAACGTCTCCAAACAGTCGATCGGCGCCATTCAGCGTTCGCTGCTCATTCTGGAAGATCAGGGCGGCGAACATTTCTTTGGCGAGCCGGCACTTCGCATTGCCGACATCATGCGCACGACGCCCGACGGCCGCGGCGCCATCAGCGTGCTGGCAGCGGATCGCCTGATGATGAACCCGCGGCTCTACGCGACGTTTCTTCTATGGCTGATGTCGGAATTGTTCGAGGAACTGCCAGAGGTTGGCGATCCGGACAAGCCTCGGCTCGTGTTCTTCTTCGATGAGGCTCACCTGCTTTTTGATGAAGCACCGCCTGCGCTGATCGAGCGCGTCGAGCAGGTCGTCAGGCTGATCCGTTCCAAGGGTGTCAGCGTGTTTTTCGTCACGCAGAATCCGCTCGACGTTCCCGAAACGGTGCTCTCGCAGCTCGGCAACCGAATCCAGCATGCGCTTCGTGCCTATACGCCGCGCGAGGAAAAAGCTGTTCGCACCGCGGCCGACACCTTCAGGCCCAATCCGGATTTCGACACCTTCAGGACGATAACGCAACTTGGCGTGGGCGAGGCGCTGGTCTCCACGCTGCAGGCCAAAGGCATTCCGTCGGTGGTACAGCGAACACTCATTCGCCCACCGTCCTCACGCATGGGTCCTATAAGCGAGGAAGAACGGCGCAAGATACTGGCGGTCAGCCCCGTTGCCGCGCAGTACGATGAGTCGGTTGATCGTGAATCGGCATTCGAGCTGCTTCAGGCGCGAGCCGAAAAAACCGCGCAGGCGGAAGAGGAGGAAAGGCGTCGCGAAGAACGGGAAGAGGAGGAGAAGGAACGCGGCGCGCGTTCGCCCTGGACGCTGCCCGATTTCGATGACGACGACGATGACCGTCGTCGTCGCACCACCCGCCGTAAGACGCGCAGAACGTCAAATCGTCAGTCGGTGACGGAAGCTGCCATTAAGTCGGTGGTCCGCTCTGTTGGCTCATCGCTCGGCCGCGCCATCGTGCGCGGTATCTTGGGTAGCCTGAAGCGCTAGGCGACTCCGGCTCCACCGACGATGATCTTGGAACCGTTCTTGACCCGGTCATAGAGATCGATCACATCCTGGTTGATCATGCGCACGCAGCCCGAAGAAACGGACTTGCCGATCGACCACCATTCCGGCGACCCGTGGACGCGGTAGAGCGTGTCCACGCCGTCCTTGAAAATATAGTGCGCTCGGGCGCCCAGCGGATTGTCGAGCCCGGGAGGCATCCCGCCATTGGCGGCACTGTATTTCTCGAGCTCGGGCTTACGCAGGATCATCTCCGCCGGAGGTGTCCATGTCGGCCATTTGCGCTTCCACTGAATGACCGCGTCGCCCGACCATTCGAAGCCGGCACGCCCGAGGCCGACGCCATATCGCATTGCCCGCCCGCCGGGCAGAACGAGGTAGAGGAAGTGACTTGAGGTATCGACGACCACCGTGCCCGGCGCCTGGCCGGTCGGGTCGCGAACTTCCTGGCGATAATATTTGGAATTGACCTTCTCTATCGGGACGGCCGGTATCACATAGCCGCTGTCGACTTTCTCGCCATACATGATGCGGTAGTTTTCCGGCGCGGGCGGCGGTGCCGGCGGCGTCGGCGGTTCCCGCCGCGTCGTGCAGGCCGCGGACAGAATCGACACAGCGCCCACGGTGGAAGCACCGAGAAATCTTCGCCTCGTCAAATGCGAGTCGTACTGATCGGAATGCGACATTGGTCCCCGTCGAAAGGCTGGCCGGTCAATTGATTGAATGGGCGCCTGTCGCGCCTCACCGATTTCTGTTGCTTTCAATTCTGCGTATTCTTGGTGAACGAATTGCTAACCCGCGCCGTGTGGAAACTGCCGGGCACCCGTTGCCGTTATCATGTGGTTTTGGCCAGTCCCTCGAGCGATGGAAGGATCAGCTCCGGTTCCAGGTCGAAATACTCGTCCGGCTGGCCTGCCCGGTTGATCCAGACCGTTCGGAAGCCGAACTTGGCCGCACCCGCAATATCCCACCGGTTCGAAGACTGGAAGGATATTTTCGACGGGTAGAGCCGCCAGGCTGTTGTTATCGTCTCATAGACTGAAGGGTCGGTCTTGAACCGACGCAGCGCGTCGACCGAAAACACCTCATCTATAACGGTATCGAGTGCCGCTGAGCGGACCGCTGCTTCCAGCATGGCAGCCGAACCGTTGGACAGGATCGCCACCTTGGCACCATCCGCCTTTAAGGCCCGCAGGATCGACGGAACCTCGGGATAACAATCGAGCTTCCAATAGGCTTCCAGCAGCTTCTGGCGCAGCGACTTGTCGGCGCTCGGAACCTTGGCAAATGCAAAGTCGAGCGCCTGCTCGGTCAACTGCCAGAAGTCCTGATAGGCACCCATGAGCGTGCGGACCCAGGAATATTCGAGCTGCTTGGCGCGCCAGATATCCGACAGAAGCTGGCCGTCCGGACCGATCTCGCCCGTGAACCGCCGCACTGCTGCGTGCACGTCAAACAACGTGCCATAAGCGTCGAACACAAATGCGGAGTATGGAGATAAGGGAGCGACCATGACGGATCGGTTGAAGCGCAATGGCTGAGCCCGGTCAAGGCCGTCAGCAACTGGCCCTATCACTTCCCGGCGAACAAGATTGACGTGGCAGGGGAAAGCCTCTTCCATGCCCTGAGTCTGAATTACGGGAATTTACTTATGAGCCACGGGACGGCAGCACCCACCACTACCTGGTCATTTGTCGATGGTGACTGGCACGAAGGAAACGTGCCCCTGATCGGACCCCGCAGTCACGCGATGTGGCTGGGTTCGACGGTCTTCGATGGCGCGCGCTGGTTTGAAGGCGTGTCGCCCGACCTCGACCTCCACTGCGAGCGCGTCAATCGGTCGGCGACGGCCTTAGGAATGAAGGCGACAGTTGAGGCGGAGGAAATTGCTGCCCTCGCGATGGAAGGTCTCAAGAAGTTCGATGGAAAGACCGCTGTTTACATTCGGCCCATGTACTGGGCTGAGGCAGGCGGCTACATGGGCGTGCCGGCCGAACCGGAATCGACGCGGTTCTGCCTCTGTCTCTACGAGGCGCCGATGATCGAGCCGACCGGCTTCTCCGTCACGGTATCGCCGTTCCGGCGACCATCCTTTGAGACTATGCCGACCAACGCCAAGGCCGGCTGCCTCTATCCCAATAATGCGCGCGCGATCACCGACGCCAGGATGCGCGGCTTCGACAATGCGCTGGTGCTGGACATGCTGGGCAATGTTGCTGAAACGGCTTCGTCGAATGTCTTCCTTGTGAAGGACGGTGTTGTGATGACACCTGCTGCAAACGGAACATTTCTGTCGGGAATAACCCGGTCGCGAACCATTAAGCTGCTTGGTGAGACTGGTGTGGAAGTGCGCGAGCAGACATTGTCGGTTCAGGATTTTCTGGATGCCGACGAAATTTTCTCAACCGGCAACCACTCCAAAGTTGTACCGATCACGCGGGTGGAGCATAGGCACCTCCAAGCTGGGCCGGTAGCCAAGAAGGCACGCCAATTGTATTGGGATTGGGCGCACGCGTGAGGGCAAATTGCGGTGACGGCCCTGTAAATCGCAGCCAAGTTGTCTTATGTCCGCAACCAGTTGACGTCGCATGGGCTGCCTCCTAGGCCGTGCATGTCCACCCATTAATTTGACTATACCCGAAGGGAGATCCCGCAATGGCATTTGAACTTCCCGAGCTTCCCTACGACTACGAGGCGCTGCAGCCTTACATGTCGAAGGAGACGCTGGAATATCACCACGACAAGCACCACAAGGCTTATGTCGACAACGGCAACAAACTTGCCGAAGAAGCCGGCATGTCGGGCAAGTCACTCGAGGAAATCGTCAAGGCCTCGCATGGCTCCAATCCGGGTCTCTTCAACAATGCAGCTCAGCACTACAACCACGTCCACTTCTGGAAGTGGATGAAGAAAGGCGGGGGCGGAAAAAGCCTGCCTGGTAAACTGCAGAGCGCGTTCGACAGCGATCTTGGCGGCTACGACAAATTCAAGGCTGATTTTCAGGCGGCCGGCGCCACGCAGTTCGGCTCCGGCTGGGCCTGGGTCGCAGTGAAAAACGGCAAGCTCGAAATCATGAAGACGCCGAACGGAGAAAACCCGCTCGTTCACGGCGCAACGCCGATCCTCGGTGTCGATGTGTGGGAGCATTCCTACTACATCGACTACCGCAATGCGCGGCCGAAGTATCTTGAGGCCTTTGTCGATAATCTCATCAATTGGGATTACGTGCTGGAGCTTTACGAAAAATCCGGCGCCTGATCAGCGCTTGGGCGCAAAGCAAAAAAGCTCCGGTTCGCCGGAGCTTTTTTCGTTCGGCCGCCTGAATTCGCCTGCGCGGGCCGGCTGATAACGCAAGCGTGATAGCCGCGGGCTGTATTTTGACTTCCTCGGCGCGGTCATTTCGACATGATCGGGCCTCTCAATAGCCAATATACCAGCCACGGAGTCGAATTGATGAAGTACTTCGCAATCGCAGCCTCGGTCCTGCTGCTCGGTACGGTGGCCGCTACCGCCGATCCCGTTGAGGACCGGCAGGCGCACATGAAAGAGCGCGGCGGCGCAATGCGCGTTCTGGTTCCGATCGCCCAGGAGAAGAACCCGTTCGATGCAGCAGCCGTTATGGATGCATTGCAGGTGCTGGAGGCGAACGCGGAGAGCCTCGATATCGACGCACTGTGGCCGGCTGGCAGCGAAGGCGGCAAGTCGTCGCCGAAGATCTGGGAAGACATGGATGGTTTTAAGGCCGCTCATGAAAAGTATGACGCCGATGTGGAAGCGGCGATTGCCGCCAATCCGCAGGACCTGGCGTCGTTCCAGGCTGTTTTCGGAACCGTCGCAAGCAATTGCGGTTCCTGCCACGAGGCTTATCGGCTCTAGTCTGAACGGCAATACCCGCTAATATGCCCTTTATGCGGAAACTGATTGCGGGGGCGATCGTTCTGGCCGCCCTCGGTGCCATTGTCGGATGGGTTCTTTCGGCGCCCAGACCACTGGAAGAAGCCGAAATCGGCGCAGTCTCCGACGGGGCCGAGACGCGGGGCGAGCGCGTTTTCTGGGCGGGCGGATGCGCGTCTTGCCACGCCGCGCCGAAGGCGGAGGGCGAGGCCAGACTGAAGATGGTCGGCGGCCTGGAGTTGGAAACGCCATTCGGCACATTCGTTGCGCCAAACATCTCAAGCCACGAGACCGACGGCATCGGCGCATGGTCGCTGGGAGAATTTGCAAACGCAATGCAGCGTGGCGTCTCTCCCGATGGCGCGCATTATTACCCGGCTTTTCCTTACACCTCTTATGCGCGCATGGAGCCGGCGGACATTGCCGACCTGTATGCGTTCATGAAGACGCTCCCGCCGGTCGAAGGCAAGGCTCCGCCGCATCAGGTGAGCTTCCCGTTCAACATCCGTCGCGGATTGGGGCTTTGGAAGCTGTTATATACGCGCGACGCGCCGGTCGTTGAGGTCGGGCCGGAAACGAGCGATGCAGTCGTTCTCGGCAGATACCTTGTCGAGGGACCGGGCCACTGCGGTGAATGTCACACGCCGCGGGACATGTTCGGCGGCACCCAATACAACGCCTGGCTGTCGGGTGCCTCTGCGGCGACTGGCGAGGGCACCATCCCGAACATCACGCCCGGCGGCGATGTGGGCGGCTGGTCGGAGGACGAGATCGCCGAATATCTCAATTCGGGCTTCACGCCGGATTTCGATTCCGCGGGCGGCGAGATGGCGTCGGTGATCAAGAACCTCGCCAATCTCGAACCCGGGGACCGTGGAGCCATCGCGGCTTATCTTAAACAGCTACCGTCGCTTCCTGACGGGCACCCGTGACCTTGATCGCGAACGCGTAATTCAACGCAACTTCCTCCAGCCTCGAAAACCTGCCCGATGCACCAGCATGACCGGCGGCCAGGTTGATGCGGAACAGCACCGGACTGTCGCCTGTCTTTCGTTCCCTCAGCCGCGCGACCCACTTTGCCGGCTCCCAATAGGTGACGCGCGGATCGGTAAGGCCGGCCACTGCCAGGATCGGCGGATAGTCGAGCGCGCCGACATTGTCGTAAGGCGAATAGGACGCGATACGCTCGTAATCGGCGGCCGATTCGATCGGATTGCCCCACTCGGGCCATTCCGGTGGGGTGAGGGGCAGGGAAGCGTCGAGCATTGTGTTGAGCACATCGACGAACGGCACCTCGGCGATGATCGCGCCGAACTTCTCCGGGGCAATGTTCGCCACCGCGCCCATCAGCATGCCGCCGGCCGATCCGCCTTGCGCGACGATGCGGTCATGCGCGGTAAGGCCTTCAGAAACGAGATGATTCGATGCGGCAATGAAGTCGGTGAAGGTATTGACCTTGTTGTCCTTCCTGCCGTCTTCGTACCAGCCATAGCCCTTGTCCTTGCCGCCGCGAATATGCGCGATGGCATAGACAAAGCCCCGGTCGACCAGCGACAGACAGTTGGTGTTGAACGATGCGGGGATGGCGATGCCGTAGGCGCCGTAGCCATAGAGCAGGCACGGTGCACTGCCGTCGAGCGGGGTGTTGCGGTGGTGGAGGATCGACACCGGTACCAGTTCGCCGTCCGGGGCGGGGGCCATCAAACGGCGGGTAACATAGTCGTCAGGGTTGTGACCCGACGGCACCTCCTGTGTCTTCAGCAGCGTACGCTCGCGGGTACGCATGTTGTAGTCGAACACCTGCGCCGGCGTGGTCATCGATGAATAATTGAAGCGAAAGACATCGGTATCAAATTCGAACGATCCGCCGAGGCCCAGCGAATAGGCCACTTCGTCGAAGGCGATAGCGTGTTCGGCACCCGAAACGCGCTCGCGGATGACGATACGCGGCAGCCCGTCCTTGCGCTCCAGGCGAACCAGATAGTCCTTGAAGCCCATGATGGAGAGAATAAGCCGTCCGGGTTCATGCGGGACGATTTCGGTCCAGTTCGACCGCGACGGGTCGCTTGCAGGCGCCGACATGATCTTGAAGTCCTTGGCGCCGTCCGCATTGGTGAGAACGAAGAAGACGTCGCCGCCTTCTTCGAGCTCGTATTGCAGCCCGGTCTCGCGTGCAGCCACTACCCTGGGATCGGCGTGTGGGTCGTTTGCCGGCAGTAGACGGTATTCCGTCGTTTCATGGTCGTTGATTGCGATCAGAATGTAATCGTTGTTGCGCGTGCCGCCGACACCCATGAAGAAACCTGGGTCGGTTTCCTCATAGACAAGCTTGTCCGGACTGCTGCTACCCAGCCGGTGATAGAAGACCTTTGAAGGGCGGTGGTTCGAGTCCAGGGCGGTGTAGAAAAAGCCTTCGCTGGCCGCGTCCCACGTGCCGCCGCCGCCGGTATCGCTGACAATATCTTCCAGGTCTTTACCGGTCGCGATGTCGCGCACGCGAAGCGTATAGAACTCCGAACCTTTGTCGTCGCAGCCCCATAGAAGCCGCCTGTGGTCGCAGGAATGATCGACGCCGCCGATCCTGAAATAGGCTTTGCCTTCGGCTTCCAGGTCACCGTCGAGAAGCACATGTTCGTCGCCGCCCTCGCGCGGCGTCCTAAAATAGCGTGGCTGCTCGCCGCCTTCCCGGAAACCGGTGCCGTAGGCGTATTCGCCGTCGGCCATCGGGACCGAGGAGTCGTCTTCCTTGATCCGCCCCTTCATCTCCGCGAACAGCGTTTTTCGCAGCGCTGCAACGTCGGCCAGCATCGCTTCCTGATATGCGTTCTCGGCCTCCAGGTGCGCACGGATGTCGGCGTCGAGAAGGCTGGGGTCCTTGAACATCTCCTGCCAGTTTCCGGCTCGCAGCCAGGAATATTCGTCCGTCCGCGTAATACCGTGACGCGTGTCCCGGACAGTTCGCTTGGCAGCCGCGGGCGGTACGAGAGATGGGAACGATCTTGGCTTGTGCATTGGGTCCTGCGTGAGTTCGTGAACGGCGAATGAATGCGCCTGTCAGAGGTGGTTCAAGCGGTCGGGACTACCCGGAAATTGTCGGTTCAACAAATCTCCGGACAAGGAGGAAAGGCGATGTTTGGGAAATACGAGACGATGCTGGCATCCGCTGCTTTGCTGGTTGTCGCCGCGCTGCCTGCCAGCGCGACGGTATTTTCGGCCTGGCAAGTCGCCAACGTGCCATGGGGCGATACGCTCAATGTCCGCAAATACCCGTCATCCAGATCACAGAAGCAGTCGGCATATCCGAACGGCACCATTCTCGCGATGACCGGCCGCTGCACGAACGGGCTGAACCTCTTCAATATCGAATCCCTGCCTGACTGGCAGAAGGCGCAGGCCGTTCGCTATCGCTGGTGCGAGGTGTGGCACGATCCCGCGCATGACGGCAACTACGTGACCGGTTGGGTCTACGGACGCTACATCGCTCCAATGTGACTGCGACTATGCGTCGCCATCCGGCTCGAACGCCATGGCAACGCCGTTCATGCAATAACGCAGGCCGGTTGGCTGCGGACCGTCCGAGAAGACATGGCCGAGATGCGCGTCGCAATCCGCGCAGCGGATCTCGGTGCGGGTCATGAACCAGGATCGGTCGGAATGTTCGCTCACGGCATCTTTGTCGATGGGTGCGTAGAAGCTAGGCCACCCAGTGCCGGAATCGAATTTGGTTTCGGAGCTGAAAAGTGGTCGCTTGCAGCACACGCAACGGTAAAGACCCGGCGTCTTATTGTCCCAGTTGGGGCCAGAGAAGGCGCGTTCAGTGCCGTGCTCGCGCGTGACATGATATTGCTCCGGCGTCAGCAGGTTACGCCATTCGGCATCGCTTTTCCGAACCTTGAGCGATGTACTGGTGCTCATGACTTTCTCCGCTTCAGAAAGCCTATTACTTAGTGACGCTGATGCCTCCTGTCATGTCGGGAGTAGTAGCGTGTTTTCGTGCACTGGAACCATCCCTGCCTTATAAGCGAATGGACAGCCGGTCTTGTCGGTGAAGTTTTCAAACGCTAAGTGATCGCAAGGCCTCAAGGGGGCACGAACGGGCCAGGAGGCAGGAAGAGCGAATGGAAACAGCCGGGCAATCGCTGACCCTATTTGCGCTTTTTCTGCCGTTTCTTGCCGCATGCGTTGCGCCTTCGCTGACGCGCGCTTTTGGTCACAACGCAGCCTGGCTCCTCGCAGCCGTGCCGGCTTTTCTCTTCATTCACTTTGCGGGTTTCGTGCCGCTTGTCACGCAAGGCGGGCAAGCAGGTGGTGGCTACGACTGGGTACCGAGCCTCGGCGCTCGTTTCTCATGGTACCTTGACGGACTTTCGGTAACCTTCGCGCTTCTCATCTCCGGTATCGGTACGCTGATCGTCCTCTATTCGGGCGGCTATCTCAAAGGCCACGAACACCAGGGGCGGTTCTTCTCCTTCATTCTGATGTTCATGGGCGCCATGCAGGGGCTGGTCGTTGCGGACTCGTTCCTGACTCTGTTCGTCTTCTGGGAACTGACCTCGATCACCTCGTTCCTGCTGATCGGTTTCGATCACGGTCGCGAAGCGTCGCGCCGTGCCGCCATCCAGGCGTTGATCGTGACCGGGGCAGGCGGCCTTTCGCTGCTGGCCGGGCTGCTGCTGGTATGGTCTGTAACGGGGATCGGAGACCTTGGAACGCTGCTTTCGAGCGGTGAGGCGATGCGCGAAAGCCCGTTCTATCTGGCTGCGCTGTTGTTGCTTCTCGGTGGTGCGTTCACGAAATCAGCGCAGGTGCCGTTTCATTTCTGGTTGCCCAACGCGATGGAGGCGCCAACGCCTGTATCGGCGTATCTGCACTCGGCGACGATGGTGAAGGCGGGCGTGTATCTGGTCATGCGTCTCAATCCGGCCTTCGGCGAGACGGTCGCCTGGGAGACGATCCTGCCGGTCTTCGGTGGGGCAACCCTGTTGACCGGCGGTTTGCTTGCGGCACGCCAGACCGACCTCAAGCTGATGCTGGCTTATACAACAGTGGCTTCGCTTGGACTGTTGGTGATGCTCACCGGCGTCGGCTCCGAAAAGGCGATCGAGGCGGCGGTGCTTTACCTTATCGCGCACTCGCTCTTCAAAGGAGCGCTGTTCATGGTTGCCGGCACAATCGACCACGAGGCCGGCACTCGCGACGTAACCAAGCTCGGCGGCTTGCGGACGGCGATGCCGATCACCTTTGCTGCGGCGCTTGTCGGCGCCATATCGATGGGCGGTCTGCCGCCGCTATTCGGCTTCCTGGCAAAAGAGGAAATCTACGCGGCGCTCGGGTTTGCCGACAACTGGACAACGCTTCTGACACTTGTCGCTATCGGCGGCAACGCGCTGATGTTTGCGATCGGTTTTGCCGTTGCGCTGAAGCCCTTCCTGGGTGCGAAGGCCGATACACCGAAAGTCGCGCATGAGGGGCCTGTTCTGCTGTGGATCGGCCCCGCGGTGCTTGGCCTGGCCGGGCTTGTAGCGGCAATTTTCTCAAGCTGGTCGCATGAAAATCTGACCGATCCCATGGCGAGTGCCATCGCCGGCAACGCGGTCCATGCGCATATCTCGCTGATCCCACATCTCGGCTTGCCGCTTTACCTGTCGCTGGTCACCGTTGGCATCGGCATTGCGATCTATGTAGGGCTCGGCCGCATCAGGGCCGCCGTTTCAAGTGTGCTTGATGCGATAGGCTGGGGACCTGACAAAGGCTTCGATCAGCTTGTTCGGGGCACGATCCGAACAGCACGTGTTGTCACGGCATTTTTCCAACACGGCCATATGGATCGCTACATGACAGTCACCTTCCTGGTGATTGCCGTCGCCTTGCTGGCAACGCCGGCCATGTTCGGAGAGTTTCCCGATTGGCCTGCGATGCCGGGAATGGCGTTTTACGAGTGGGCCGTTCTGCTGATCGCGGTGATCGGACTGTGGTCCGTCCTTGCCGCGAGCAATCGCCTCACCGCAATTGTCTCGCTGGGCATTCAAGGCTTCGCCGTGGCGCTGATTTTTGTGCTCATGGGTGCACCGGACCTGGCCTTCACGCAGTTTATGGTTGAAACGCTGAGCGTCGTCATTCTTGCGCTTGTGATGACTCGTCTGCGTTTGTCGCCAGCCGATCATCGGCCGGTTGGCGAGCGGACAGTCGACGCTTCGATCGCGGCCGCATGTGGCCTCGGATTCGGCCTCTTTCTGCTGCGGGTCACGCAGGGAGCGTTTGACGATACGCTCCCCCGTTTCTTTGCTGAGCATTCCTACGCGATCGCACACGGCCGCAATTTTGTGAATGTCATCCTTGTCGACTTCCGCGGTCTGGATACGCTTGGCGAGATTGCCGTCGTGATGATCGCTGGCCTGGCGGTGCTGGCTCTGATCCGAATCCGATTGCGCAGCGGCGACGAAGCCGCGGCCGAATCCGGCAAGGGAAGCTGAAGATGCGGACGCTTATCTTTCGTACGATGGCACCGTACCTCACCAGCTTGATGGTGCTGTTTTCGGTCTTTGTGCTGTTGCGCGGGCACAACGAGCCAGGCGGGGGCTTTATCGGTGGGCTGATTGCTGCCTCTGCATTCGCGATCTACGGTATTGCCTGCGGCGTGTCGCCGGTACGCCGGGCCCTCTACTTCCACCCGATGAGCATTTCCGGCTTCGGGCTTCTCATCGCTACCATTTCGGGCGCGCTGTCCATGTTCGGTTCACTACCGTTCATGACGGGTTTGTGGACCGAGGCCTCCATTCTTGGTGTAACCGTCGATCTCTCGACGCCGCTTGTGTTTGATATCGGCGTTTATCTGGTCGTGTTGGGGTCACTCACCAGCATCGCCCTTGCACTCGAAGAGCGTGAGGAGGACTGATGGAAACGGCCTTTTCCGCTCTTGTCGGTATTTTCTTCGCGGTGGCGGTATATCTGCTGCTATCCAAACATATCATCCGCATACTGCTTGGGACGGCGATCCTCAGCAATGCGGTGAATCTTCTTATTTTCACTGCAGGCAGATTGACGCGGGAGGTGCCGCCGATCATCCCGAATCACCTTTCAGTGCCTGCTGAGATGATCGCAAACCCTCTGCCGCAGGCTCTGGTGCTGACGGCGATCGTCATCTCGTTTTCCCTGTTCGCCTTCCTCTTGGTGCTCACCTACCGCGCCTATCAGGAGCTTGGCACCGACGATACTGAAGAAATGCGCGTTGCAGAGCCCGTCGATGACGGTCTGCCGCCTATGGGATATTGATCAATGGCGGCTGCGCAGTCGAAGTCGGTAGATCTTTCGCAGGCGATGATCCTGGAGCCGGTGCCCGCGCTGGACTGGCTGGTGATTGCACCGGTTGCGTTGCCGCTTCTGTTTGGCGCGGTACTTCTGATGCTGCGGCATCGCACGGAGACGCAGCCGCGGATAGCCATTGCATCGCTTGCCATTCTCTTTTGCGTGGATGTTGGCCTGTTGGTTCATGTATGGACCGGCGGACCGGTGGTTATGACCATGGGCCGGTGGCTGCCACCGTTCGGCATCTCGTTTGTAGCGGATATGCTGGGTGCCACGCTGGTTGCAACAGCAGGGCTGGTTGCATTGGTTTGCGGCATCTTCTCTGTCGGAACAGTCAATTTCGTTGGTCGCCGATACGGTTTCTACGCCTTCATGCTGCTTATGCTGGCCGGCGTGAACGGTTCGTTCCTCACCGGCGACATCTTCAATCTCTACGTCTGGTTCGAGGTGTTTCTGATTGCTTCGTTTGGCCTGATCATTCTTGGGTCGGGCAAGCGACAGATCGACGGAGCAACCAAATACGCCATTCTTAATCTGGTCGCGACGACGCTCTTCCTGATCGCAACCGGTTATCTCTACGGCATTTTCGGCACGCTCAATATGGCTGACGTGGCGCTGAAGGCGTCCCAGTTGCGCACAAGCGCGCCGCTGGTGACATTGGCGACGCTCTATCTGATTGCCTTCAGCATGAAAGCCGCAGCCTTTCCGTTGAATTTCTGGCTGCCGGCCTCTTATCACACGCCGCGTATTGTCGTGGCCGCGCTCTTCGCAGGTTTGCTCACCAAGGTAGGTGTCTATGCGCTGATGCGCATACTCGTCATGCTGTTCCCGCCGGAACACGCAATCCTTTCAAGCCTGATCGTGTGGATTGCTATCGGAACCATGCTGATCGGGATACTGGGAGCTTTGGCACAGTCCGACATTCGCAGGCTGCTGGGTTTTGTCGTGGTGTCGGGTATCGGCTTCATGCTGGCCGGCATCGGGCTGGGATCGGATGTCGGACTTGCAGGCTCGATTGTCTACGCGGTTCATTCGATGCTTGTGATGACTGCGCTCTATCTGATGGCCGGTCAGATTCGACGTGCCGGAGGCAGCTACGTGCTGAGCGAACTCGCGGGCTTGTACCGAACCAACCCGATGATGGCGGCAATTGCCTTGTTCCTCGTACTGGCGGCTGCCGGGTTGCCGCCTGGGTCCGGGCTGTGGCCAAAGGTCATGCTGGTTCAGGCATCGCTCGCCGACGGCAGCTGGTGGCTTGCGTCGGCCATTCTGGTCACGGGCCTGCTGACAACGCTGGCGCTGGGTCGGCTGTTTGTGTTGGTCTTCTGGCGGGCCGGCAACGACGGCGACGCAGCCGGCAGAACGGCATTGTCGGTTACTGCAAGCACGCAAATGGCTGTTTTGCTATTGTGCGTGCCTATTGCCGTCCTCGGCATCTGGCCTGAGCCGGTCATAGCTGCAGCCCAGTTTGCAGCCTCCGGCCTGCTCGAACCCGGCGCATATGCAAGCGCTGTCTTCTCCGCGGAGGTCACGCAATGAGCTTGTTCCTGATAAATCTGCTTCTGGCGATTGCCTGGGCAGCGGTATCGGCGTCATTCACGCTGGCCAACCTCATTTTCGGGTTTATCCTCTCTGCCGGCGCGCTTTACCTGATCCGTGAGCAGGTTGGTTATGTCGGCTACCTGACTCGTTCCTGGCGGGTTATCTCGCTCGCGGCGCTGTTCGTTTATGAGCTCATTCTCTCGGCCTGGCGTGTAACAACGCTGGTCCTGTCGCCGCGCATGAAAGTGAACCCTGGAATCTTCGCCTATCCCATGAAGGTGGATCGCGACGGTGAAATCACTTTGCTTGCAAATCTGATTACATTGACGCCCGGCACCCTGTCGGTCGACGTCTCCGAGGACCGGCGGACACTTTATGTTCACGCGATAGACTGCTCCGACGTCGACCAGACCCGGGCCGACATTGCCGAGGGCTTCGAACGCAAGATACTGGAGGCATTCCGTTGAGTGGCGGTGAACAGTTCAGGGACATTGCCGAACTGTTAGCACTCGGGCTGCTATGCCTGTCGTTTCTGGTGGCGGTCTTCCGCTTTGTGGTTGGCCCCACCCTGCCGGACCGTGTGCTGGCACTTGATTTGCTGGTCACCGTTGCTATCGGCTTTCTGGCCGTTATCGGCATCCGTACCGGCTTCACGCTCTATCTTGATATCGCTATCGCGCTTGCGCTTGTCGGTTTCCTCGCCACAGTTGCTCTAGCGCGCTTTATCCTGTCCCGTGGGCCTGCCGGAGAAACCAGCATTGAAGAGGACAGGCAGCCGGATATCGAGAGGCCAAAATGATCTTGGAAGCCCAGAACTATATTTCGGGATTTCTTATCGTGATTGGCGCCGCTTTCGCGCTGGTGGCCGCAATCGGTGTGATCCGTTTGCCCGATATCTATTCGCGGATGCACGCAGCCTCGAAGGCCGGAACAGTCGGCTCGGGTGCAATGCTGATCGCACTCGCGGTGGTCTCCTATGACCCGGCTACGACGCTTCGCGCTCTGGCTGCAGTGGCATTTATTATGCTGACGGCACCCGTTTCGGCGCACCTTTTGGCCAAGGCGGCCTATGCTGTCGGCTACAGGCTATGGGACAAGTCCATCCTCGATGAAATGCCCAAAGTCCCGGACGCCGATTCCAAGAAAAAATCTTAGATGCGCTGCGTCATCCGAGATTCGATCCACTGTAATAAAAGTTGACTAATTTAAGCGGTCGCATGACAGCGAAATAGTGGAATTGTGCATGTAGATGCAAAGAATGATTTGACTTTTACCTTTGCAGGAGCAATTGAGGGATACGATCGATGTACAAAATACGCTGGGAAACGGCGAGAGCGATCGTGCAAACCACGAAAGGTGCATGGCGCCTTCTGAAACTGGAATACATTGGGGCTAACGATGGAAAATGCAGTCGCTGCATCACAACAACCTGACGACAATCTTATCGAACTAACGGCGGACGTAGTTGCCGCTTATGTCAGCAACAATCCCGTACAAATTGGCGATTTGCCCGGGCTGATCTCCGACATTCACGCCGCACTTGCGCGCGTTGGCGGTGGAGCCGACAGTGCGCCCGCCGAGAAGCCGAAGCCTGCGGTAAATCCGAAACGTTCTGTCTTCGAGGACTACATCATCTGTCTTGAAGACGGGAAGAAGTTCAAATCCCTGAAGCGCCACCTGATGACGCACTATGGTCTTACCCCGGAAGAGTACCGGGAGAAGTGGGGTCTGGACGCCGGCTATCCGATGGTGGCGCCGAGCTATGCCGCTGCGCGCTCCCAACTGGCGAAAAAGATGGGACTCGGTCGCAAGCGCAAATCCAAATAATCGATCCCTCAGGATCGTCTCAAAGGCGGGCTTTGGGCCCGCCTTTTGTCTTTCTGGCAAGGCGGTCACGCGCCTGCTTCAGCGCAATGTGCCGGTTGAGATCGTAACTCCAGTGCTTGTGGAGGCCGCGCAACCGCTCACGCCTGAGGAGTCGTTCTATACGCTTGCAGATTTCCATGCGGGCTCGATCCGGTGCCTCAAGCGCTGCAAAGAAGTCAATGCCGCAGGAAAGTTGAAGCGCCGCGGCTGCGCGGGCGTCGCTTGTCTCTTTGGACTTGCGGCTCTGGAAGGCCGCTTTTTCCGCGTCTAGGTGACCCATAGGTTCCTCGAAGAATGTGACTTCGAGGAAAATCACGCCAACGCGACAGGCGTGGATAAATCACTTCGGATATTTCGATCTCGACATAAAGATACGTTTTATTTCAAGGGGATAAGAATAGTCTGCCTTGAGAGTGTTCCAGTTATGTTCACAATTGCAGAGTCTCGCGGTACAAGGACAATATTCCTATGTCAGGGAGGCGGCATTCGTGTCATCTGCAAGTTGTGCGCAAATATCGGGACCCGAATTCGGACAGGCTGACCATTACGTCGGTGCGGCGTCGGATTTGCGCGAGGAGCGGGCGATCGAAGCCTGCGACTGCGTCATTGAGATAGCCGCCGCTATTTTTGAGATCCCTAGCCGCGAGTTGCGTCGGCCGGGAAGATGCGCGGATACGATTTCACGAGCACGACAGATTGCCATGTATGTCGCGCACGTTGTGCTTGGCATGTCGATGACTGAGATCGGCAAGGGGTTTGGCCGGGATCGCACCACAGTCATGCATGCCTGTCATCTGGTGGAGGATCTGCGCGACGACGACGATTTCGACCGGATAATCGCCCGCGCCGAGCGCATCGTCACCGCCGCCTTCCGCGGTCGAACGCTTACCTGATTCAGTTTCGGAGAAGAACGATGGCAGCTGATGAGCTCCGCATAGTGCGGTTCCTCGGCGCGGGGCGCGCTTCCTGTTCGCAGGTCGCCAGCCAAGAGAGACTGGTCCTTAGAAACAGCCGCGGGTCGATCACCGTATCGTCGGTATCGCTTGCGGCCATTGCCCGGCGCGGGCTGCTGACAAAACAGGGTGCCTTTCTCGCGCTTTCTGAAAGCGGTGTGGCATTTGGCCGGCGCCACCTGGAAGGAGCCGAGGATTTCCAGGCCCAGCATCGTGAGATGACGACGCGCACCCTGGAGGTGGAAGGAGCCAAGTCGACGGTGATGGTCAATCACCGCGAGTCGCCACTTGCGACCATCGCGCGCCGAAGAAGCCGCAACGGCGAGCCGTTCCTGACGGCCGACGAGTTCGAATCCGGCGAGAGGCTCCGCTCCGATTACACGCGCGGACAATTGCTGCCGGCAATTGGAGGAAGCTGGCGCGCGCCGGTGGCGTCAGGCAGGAAAAGCGGCGAGCGCGGCGGCAAAGCAGAATTGACGGACACGGCGATTGCGGCACGGCAGCGAGTCGAACGTGCCATTGGTTCCATGGAGCCGGAGCTGGCCGGCGTATTGGTCGACATCTGTTGTTATCTCAAGGGCTTGGACCGGGTCGAGCGGGAGCGCGGCTGGCCTGCGCGATCTGCCAAGGTGGTACTCAAAACGGCACTTGGCGCGCTTTCCCGGCACTATTTTCCGGAACGGAAGAAGGAGACTGCGCGCCGCTCGTCCCTGCTGCACTGGGGCACCGAAGATTACCGGCCTAGCCTCAGCTAAGCCGATTCAACCAGTGCGGCTTGGGCTTCATCTCGAATACGCTTCACCATGGACCGAAGGCCGTTTGCGCGCTGCGGCGTAAGATGTTCGTCAAGCCCGAACTGCCGGAAAGTAGCCTCGGCATCGGTTGAGACGATTTCGGAGGCCCTTCGACCTGAAAAGAGTGCAAGCACGATTGCCACCAGGCCGCGGACAATATGTGCGTCCGAATCCCCCCGCAGGTGGATGGTCGGGTCAGCACCGTCGCGCCGATCGACCGCTAGCCAAACCTGGCTAACGCAGCCGCGGACTTTGTGGGCATCATCGCGGAGCTCGTCGGGGTAGGGCTGCAGGGCGGCTCCGAGGTCGATTATGTAGCGGTATCGCTCTTCCCAGTCGTCGAGGAACTCGAAATCCTGGCGAATATTGTCAATGGAGGTGTCGGTCATACCCCACATTTAAGGGGCAAGTGCCTATTCGTCACGTAAATCCGGACGGAATTATTCGTTCGCGGGGACACTGCCAGTAGTGAGTTCAGAGTCGGCTCCGACAGGGCCCTTTTCCTCGATCGCAGCCATTGCCATCCGTGCGCCTTCGCGCGCCCGCATGCCTATGGTGTGGATTACCGATTTACCGACTTCGCAAACGTCGGGTTTGCGGTCGCACATGCCGGCCAGGTCGCTTACCGCTCCGCGCGCTGCGAAAAATGCGTCGAGTGGACCTACCATATCTTCGTTGTGTGCGCCGTTGCCACCGATTGGCACCAGGAGAAGCACCAGCGATAGCCAGAATACCGATCTGATGATGAAACCCATAACGTCCCTCTTTGGCGTTCCCCACGCCTTTGCATGACGGCAACGTAGCGACCAGTTGCAAAGGACGCCTTGAGCGTGGAGAGCGCTTTTTAGCGAGATTTGATTCGAATTTTAGCGAACGCGGGATCGGGCAATATCGAACCAGATGTGCCTTTCTCTGTTCACGGTTGCGTAACCACCTAACATGCTGGCGAATAACGTATTTCGTTCCTGGGAGACGGTCATCGGGCAACTGGCGGTGCCGCTGGCGCACCTTACCCTCTGTTTACCATCAAACGAACTCTATCGGCATTTGAGGCAATTCCTGCCGAGTTTGGGCTTTTCGTCGCTTCGGGCACGGGCAGATTTATCCATTCCTTAAAAGCTGGATGCGAGGCTCGCATTCAACCAATTCGACCCGCCACGCGGGCACAGTGCGAGCGCGTTCAGTTGAGTATTACAGAAACCCGAAACGGATCCTGGCCCGCCGGCATCGATGCCGGTTTTGAGCGCCTGATTACCGGTCAGGTGCGGGGCGATGCGGAGCGGGCCAGGCTGAAACGGTTGGTTGGCGTTCTGCTCGCATCTCCCTTCGTTGTCGCGCCCGCAGTTCTGCCCGCATTTGCATCGTTCGTTTCCGGGCCGATCCTGATGGCCGCTGCCTGCGCTGTCTTTGCGTTGACCTGGATAGGAGCAGCGATCGTGGCGGCAACCGGCAACAGGACCTTTGCCGAACCGATTGCCCTGTTCTGCGCTGTCGTCGCGGTTTCCGTGGCGATAGCCGGAAGCGGCGGCATGGCGACACCGGCTGCCCTGCTGGCCGCGGCGCTTGTATTCGAACCCTGGTGGATTTCATCTTCGAGGATGCGGGCGGCGGGCGGCACTGTTGCCGCGTGCGCCGCATTCGCGCTTTCAGCGGCGGTTTCTCCGCACCTCATACAATCCTGGCTTTCCATGTCGGTATGGGGATGGTTGGCGCCATGCCTCTATATTGCCCTCACCATACCCCGCCTTACGATCGCCGATCGCCGCGATCGGGTTGAGGATGGAAAGATGCTCGGCCTCGACGCGAAGTTCGATGCCCCGGTCATTTCACTGTCCTGCAGCGGCGAGATCATTGACGCAACGAACGCAGCAGGAAAGCTATTCGGTCTCACGGGAGGTTTGCTTGTCGGGCGTTCGTTGTTCGAGCGTGTTCATGTTGCCGACCGCATCGCATTGGTGAACGCGCTTGCGGATATCAAAGCGGGCAGGTGCGACGTAGCTACGGAGTTGAAAATTCGCGTTCGCGATGACCGGTTGCCGGATGCGGGCGAGTGTTTTGTATCGGTCGCGCTTGATCTGCTCCATGTGTCGCGAGCCGATGGGCTGATTACCCTTCAGGTTCGCGATACCTCGGAGGCGATGCGCTTGCGGGACGAGCTCCGGGAAGCGCGAGATGCCGCCGATAGCATAGAAATTACCAAGAGCAGGTTCCTAGCAGCAGTCAGCCATGAACTGAGGACCCCGTTGAATGCGATCATCGGGTTTTCAGACATGATGTTGAACGACCTCGCAGGCAGCCTTGCTGACCGGCAGCGCGAATATGTCGGGATGATCAGCCAGTCAGGCCATCATCTGCTTTCGGTGGTCAATGCCATCCTGGATGTTTCGAGGATAGAGGCCGGCACCTATGGCATTCGTCCGGAGCCGTTCGTCGTCAATGAGGCCGTGGAACTATGTGGTTCGATGATGACACACCAGGCGACGGCTCAGGACCTGGAACTCAGCGTGACCGTGCGTCCCGGCGTTCGCGAGATGACCGCGGACCGTCGTGCGGTTCAGCAGATCATCATCAATCTGCTGACCAACGCGATCAAGTTCACCCCGGCAGGCGGCGCCGTATCGCTCGACGTCTTTCGCCAAGACGGGGCGGTTCACTTTGTTGTAGCGGACAACGGCATAGGCATCGCAAGCGATGATCTTTCGAAGCTTGGTCAACCGTTTACACAGCTGAGCAATGATGTTTCGCGTCAATTCGAAGGTGCCGGTCTCGGATTGTCGCTCGTAAAGGGTCTTGTCGCACTCCATGACGGCAAGCTCGAGATCAGCAGCGCGCTGGGCAAGGGCACCGAAGTGAGGGTTGCACTTCCGCTGGAAGGGCCGCAGCAGAATTGTCAGAACGCAGATGTCGCGGAGCCGGCCGGTGCAGTGGTCGAAGTGCCGAGATTGAGGTTTGAAGATGAGAAAATCCGTAAGACAGCTTGAGGAACCGACCGGCATTGGCGCGCTGCTGCGGGAAGGCATGGCGCTCTCGGCCGCGGCGCTGATACGCAATCCGTTGGCGGTGGGCGGCACGACCGCCTTTCTGGTCGCGTTCAGTTTCGTGTCGGCAAATGCCCTCTGGTACCAGCCGCATTTCCATCAAGGTGCGCTCTTCTCCACACGTTCGCCGGCACAGACACCGTTAGAGAGCGGGGAGGCAGCTACAAACGTCCTGCTGCGCCAACCAGCTCCGGCATCGCAGCTGCTGGAGCGCACGCCGGAGGCCCGACCCACAGACGCCGGGGTGACGGAGAGTATAACGCCCACCCCGTTGACGCATCCCGGTGATGAAATGGTGGCCAAGGTGCAGGCAACCCTCAAAGGGCTGGAGCTTTATGCCGGAGAGGTTGACGGCCTCGCCGGGCCACAAACCAGCGCGGCAGTGAGCACCTACCAGAAAATTGTCGGTTTGCAGCCGAACGGTGAGGTGAACGACGCGCTTCTGACCCAGCTGGGCATACTGCAACCGCCGGCGAACGAAGTTGATTTTCAGCAGGTCGCTGCACTTCCCGATGTGGCACCCGCCGCCCCGGCGCCCGCACCGCGATCAGCGGCAACAGGCCGGCCCGATGGAGCGGCTGAAGCGGCTCCCGATCCAAGGGTGGTGCGCATACAGGCCGGGCTGCGTGCGTTCGGAAATGACGGCATCGAGCTAGACGGTTTGGTGGGAACGCGAACGCGTGCGGGGATCGAGGAATTTCAGTCGCTGTTCGGACTGCCGATCACCGGTGAGCCCGATGAAGCGGTCTACGCAAAAATGCGCGAGATTGGTTTGGCCGACTGAAGCCGGCCGAGGCCGCAGCCGATGCGCGTAACATCCGATCTGTGGGTAGCGGCGCTCTTGCGCAGGCTACAGGGCGAGGGCGGGTTCGGCGCAGTCGTGAGGCGAGGCGCCGCCGAAGCCGGCGCGATCTTCCTGATATCGCGATCGAGAATGGGCGAGCTTTCGCTGTTCGGGCCCGCACCGCAGGCAGGCTATGACGATGCACGGCCGAGCGAACGTCTTTTCGTGCAACTTTTGAGCGCCGGGACACAGGAGGATATCGACGCGAAGCTCGAGCGTGAAATGCGGTTCGACCCGGATTTTTGGGTTGTGGAGCTTGAGGTTGGGGCCGAGCGCCTGGCCAACCTGATCGAGATCAGGACGCCTTGAGGCTTCTCGGAGCAGGGGTAGCGTCGTTCGCCGCGGTCTGCTCCTCGATTGGTTCCCAATCACGGGCGACGGCTTGGCGCGCACGGGCCTGCCATTCGCGCCACGCGGAGACGCTAGCCCGCGCCGCCTCGAGCTCCAGCTTGCGATATTCGTCGACGAAATTGCGCACCGCTTCATGCCCGACCACACCGTAGGGATAAGCCAGCGTTGCGATAAGAAAGGCCTGCTCGACGCTGAGGTCAAATGATCTCAGCACAGCGGTGAGCCCAGGTGCCTCTTCCTCCTCCAGCAGTTGCGCAGCGCCGAATTTGATATCGAGAGCGTCGGCGAGCGTCGTGTGGAAGAACGCCTCTGTGCCTGTGAGCGCGGTGGAAAGAAGGCGGGAGAATATCCTGGCCGGGTCGGGCCATTCGAATGGCTCCGGTTCTTGTGTTGCTTCCTGCTCGCGCGACGGGAGCATCATTTCCCGCAGTTCGACCCTAACCGCTTCGGCACGGTCGATTTCCGACTGGGAAGCGGTGAGGGGCTGTACGTCCGCCGGTGCCACGTGATGTGGCTCGATCATCTCCGCAACCGGCTTCTCCGCTGTAGCTTCCATGGCGCCCAGAACCTTGACTACCTTGGCGATGTTCGCATTGAGATGGGCCCGCTTGCCAATCGCCCGCGCGTGGCCGATGCCGTGGCGCCCGATGATACCGATAAGATCGACATCGCTCAGACTGACGGAGCGCGTAAGAAGCGGTGCTGATATTTCGAGCGGTTCCTCCGCAAGGCGCCGGACAAGCGCGGTCGGTTGCGGGCCCGATTCAGATAACGCTGCAGCGGCAAAGCGGCGACATTCTCTGGACACCAGCGGCAGCAGTGGCAGCGTAAGGTCGTCGAGTTGTGCGGCGTCTCTTTTAGTCGGACGGACAAGCGAGCAAAAGGCCTCTATGGCCGACCGGAAGAGGCGTTCCGATTTCTCAATCTGATTGCTCATTTTGGACGGAATGGAATCCTTGGTCACGCCGTTACCCGATACGCATTGGATGATTGAACCGGACTTCTGAAACCTGGTCAGAAACGGTCCTCCCGGCAGCGACAATTAATGGAAATACGTTAGCAAGCTGTTAACCCTGACGGGTGCTTACTTCGACTGATCACGTGTCTGTATCGTGCGTTTGCGTCCCGAAACCCATCGATGATGGAGAACGTGGAGCCATGGCCGACATCATATCGATCAGGTCTCACCCCAGTTGGGGATGCGAGCCTTTGCCGCGAGTGCGCACGGACGATGCGGCGATAATCATGTTCCCGGGCGTGCGTTATGAGCGCGCGGCCGAAACACCCGTCGAAAATAGCGGAACGGGCGGAATGAGGACCGACGGCAGGGGCAAGCAAAAAACGCAGGCCTGACTGTCGATCAGGCTGACTCACAGCTTATTTTCTCCAGGAAACCGTCGATCGCCGAGCGCCACGTCGGATCCGGCACAAAAGCGCGAACCACGACGATGCCCTCATTAAGTTCGGCCTCCACGAAGACCGCGTCGACGAACCTCTCGGGCAGTGTTTTGCGCACCTCGATCGTCTGGACAGGGGTCAGGACCACGAAGTCTATCAGACCGTCCGTGGCGGTGCGGTCATTGAAGCTGTAGATATTCTGACCGTTGCGGTCGTAAACCGACATCGACCAGAATGGCACTGTACCCTCGCCGTGGACATGCACCACTCCGTCGTTGAGATCGAAGCGGCACGCAACCGCGGCAAACAGCGGGTCGACCGAACGGACCAGCGGAGTCGTAGCGCCAGATCCGCCTATGCGTGTGACCGCATAGTGTTCGGATGACTGCGACAGCAGAGACCATGCATCACGCTCGGTAAAATACGGCAGGAGCATGAGGACGATAATATGCACGATGCCAGCGCCGAACAGGCTCAGAGCTGCTGTATAGGCGAGCCTAGCCATCGCAGCTCACCATCAGCACCTGAGGCAGGGAAATTTCGAACACGCGCGCCGATGTGGCAGCAGGCGTGTCGTAGAGGGTGAGTACGAACTGCATTGCGCCTTCTCCACTCAAGCCCAACCAGTTTCCCGGTGCGGCATGGCGGCTGGCCACGATGCTGATTGCCCCGTCCACAGTCCGTAACATCTCCTGGGAGTGCAGCGCGGGAATGCGTCGCACGGTGGGCGGCAAGACCACGCGCTGGTCATCGGCAGCATAAAGGGTCCAGAAGCGCGCCGAAGGCACCGGCCCTTCGATCTGGTAGGTGCATTCGCGCTTGAGAGGTGCGCCCGTTGTGTCGTGGCTGGCGACGAAAGTGATACCCTCGGCGCGTCCAAGTGACAGCCCGCCTTCGCGTGCGAATCTGGCTTTGGAATAGGTGTCTGCGTCGCGCGTGCCCACATCCGGGAAGGCCGTCCAACCGCTTATGATGACCGCGCCGATACCCTCGCTCGCATTGAGTGCAAGCCACACGCTGGCAGCCCCGCCGCCGATAGACGTGATCAGCACGACCGCGACAGTGGCAAAGAGGCGGATCATGGACGGTTCCGGCCGATCGGACGAATTCGAAATGACACCGACAGAACGCTTGGGGTGAACAGCATGAGGTTACGCGACTGGTTTTGAACGCTCAGTTGGAACTGGGCTGGTTCTGTTCGTCGGGAGCGGGGCTGAGCGCCGACAGCGTCTCCGCCGTTGCCGGAACTTCCATGGGCGGCGTGCGATGGAATATTTCCGCCATCTCTTTCAGGAAATCGGTTGTAGCGGACGACATGACCGGCGGGCGATCCAGGGTTTGCGACGGGTCGGGATTCTGCGGCTTGGCTCGGGCCACGCCGATCGGCGCGACGAAGGGATTGTCGATACCGGGGATCGGCTTTAGCTCGGTATTCTGGTGAGCATAGCTCATGAGGCGTTGCCATGTCATCGCTGGCAGAGATCCGCCGGTCATGCGACGGGTGACTGAAAAATCGTCGTTTCCGAGCCAGACGGCTGCAGTGTAGTTGCCTGTGTAACCGACATACCAGGCATCGCGATATGCCTGAGTGGTACCGGTCTTGCCAGCCGAGCGAATGCCTTCGAGTGCAGCGCGGCGACCGGTGCCCCACTCGGGTATCTGCACCATGATGCTGTTCATCTTCGCAGCCGTATCTTCCTTCAACACGCGACGTGGCGCCGGCTCGTCCTCGCTGAAGTCGTAGAGTTTTTCGCCGGTGTGGGACATGAGCTGACTGATCCCGTGACGTGTACCCGCGATGCCGCCATTGGCGAGCGTAAGGTAGCCTGTCGCCTGATCGAGAACGGTCATACTGGAGACACCCAGGACCATGGTTTTGTGGTTTTCGATCGGCGACTCCACACCCATGGCATATGCAAGTTCTCGGATTGGCTTGATGGAGAGGAAATCTCGCGCCAAGCGTACCGGCACGGTATTGATCGATTTTACCAGCGCCGTGGTCAAGGTCATTCGGCCGGAATAGCCGCGGGTGTAGTTCTTGGGTGACCAACCGCCCCAACTGATCGGTCCGTCGGAGACCACTGAATCAGGTGTCAGGCCGGCCTCCATGGCCGCGGTGTAGACATACGGTTTGAATGACGAGCCAGTTTGCCGCAACGCCTTGGTTGCGCGATTGAACTGGCTGGTGCCGTAGTCCCGTCCGCCGACCATCGCACGCACTGCGCCGTTGTTGTCGAGCACGACGATAGCGCCTTCTTCAACGCCATAGCTCGTGCCGTGCTGGCGCAGATTGTATTCGAGCGATTCCTCCGCGGCGCGCTGGATGCCCATGTCGATGGTGGTGCGCGCAACCAGCGAGTGGTGCGGAATTTTTGCCGCCGTGGCGATACGCTTCACTTCGTCGAAGGCCCAGTCGAGGAAGTGGTCCGGGCTTTCCTGATCGCCGCGATCGACCGGAGTGGCCGGGCGAAGCCGCGCCGACAGCACCTGCCCCTCGGTCATGTAGCCAGCTTCGACCATCGCCGAAAGAACGATGTTGGCGCGCTCGCGCGCTGCAGGCAGGTTGACATGCGGTGCATAGCGGGCGGGCGCCTTAAAGAGGCCGGCGAGCATCGCGGCTTCGGCCACTGAAACATCGGTGATAGGCTTGTCGAAATAGAAATCGGCCGCGGCTGCGATGCCGAAGGTGCCGCCACCCATATAGGCGCGGTCGAGGTAAAGCTGCAGGATTTCGCGCTTGCTGAGGTTCACCTCAAGCCAAAGCGCGAGGAAGGCTTCCTTGATCTTGCGCTCGACCGTCCTTTCGTTGGTGAGGAACAGGTTCTTGGCAAGCTGCTGGGTGAGGGTGGAACCGCCCTGTACCACCGAGTTGGCACGTACGTTTTGCGCGAGCGCGCGGGCAAGACCGACAAAGTCGATGCCGAAATGCTCGTAGAAACGCCGGTCCTCGGTGGCAAGCACCGCGTTGACGACGTGCTCAGGCAATTCCTCGACGGGAAGTGAATCGCGCTGGATGATGCCACGCTGGCCGATCTCGTTGCCATAGCGATCAAGGAAAGTGACGGCATACTCGCCCTGGCTCTTCCAGTCTCCTGCCGTCTCTTCGAAGGCGGGCAGGGCAAGTGCGAACATAAGGACTGCACCTGCGGCACCCAGCGTCATGCCCTCGCTGGCGAGTTCGAAGAACGCGCGGCTGAAACCGGTAAACCGGAACCGGCGGAAGAAGATCGTGATCGACTCCCATATTTCGGCCAGCTTGAACCCGGCGTCATAAAGCGAGGAATCCAGCCAAGCGTCGATTTCGAGCAGGCGCGTTGCGCGCGGGCTCTTTGATTTACGAGGCTCGAATGGATTGTCCATGCGCGGCACTGATCCCTGTCTGTCCGGCTGAACCTGTTATCAGATGCGGGCCATTTCGGGGCAAGGCGTGTCCGGACAGGCGCGGACTTTCCCCGATTTTGGCTCGCGCCACAAGGGCAATACGCCGGAATGGTAACCACAGGAAAAGAATGAAATCCTAGGAATTTTTTCTTGACATCGTGACGGTGCTCAGGTAAGTTTCAGCTACCGTCCAAGAAATTGCGATTGACGCGGAGCTGCCCCCGGGCAGTGAAGCGCGAAATTGCGGGACTGGACCCCTTGTTCCTCCTGGAAATCGATGGAGTGCGCGATGAGCTCAGCCAGAACGGTTGCGGCATGGTCTGCCATGCGCGCTGTTTACGAAGGAGCCTTGCCGAATGCCGACCTGCTGGCGGTGATTTCGCGAAGGCATCCCAGGACCATCGAACGGCGTGCGGCCCGTGAGGATTGGCGTATGCCCGAAGAGCGTACCGACGGGCTGTCTCATGGCGAGCGGATCTCGCGACTGGTTAAGAGGCTGGTCGGCGAAATGGAAGCCATCCAAAGGGATGGCAAGGGCGGCGTCTACGACAAGGCACGGATCGAGACCGTGGCCGCACTGATGCGCGCGGTTGAGAAGGCCGGCGGGATCGTCGGCGCGGAGGCAGGCATGCAAGAACAACAGAAAAAGACTGATGCCGACAAAGCCGATATCCTGCGCCGCGTCGACGAGCGAATTGTCGAGCTTGCGCGCTTCTTTGCCGAGGAAATCCTGGCCGGGAGGGCTGACGCCTGACGAGGCTGCAACTGTTGAAGACGAGTGGTTCGCGCACGCTGTACGCTGGCAATATGCCTTTGGCGGCGCCCCCGACCGCTGGCTTGTACTTGGCGGACGTGGCGCGGGGAAGACCAGGCTGGGCGCCGAGTGGGTGAACGGCCTTGTACATGGCTTCGCGCCGTTTTCACTCACGAGGTACAGCCAGATCGCGCTGGTTGCCGAGACCCTTGGCGATGCGCGAGAGGTGATGATCGACGGGCCTTCCGGCATTATCGCCATCTCGCGCGGGGAGCGCCCGCATTTTGAGGCCGGGCGCAGGCGGCTTGTTTGGCCGAGCGGCGCTGTTGCACAGGCTTTTTCGGCGGAAGATCCCGACAGTTTGCGTGGGCCGCAATTCGAGGCGGCCTGGTGCGACGAGATCTGCAAATGGCGGCACGCTGACGCGACTTACGACATGCTGCAATTTGCGCTGCGGCTGGGCGAACGGCCACGGCAGATCATAACGACGACGCCGAAGCCGGTTCCTGTTCTGCGGCGGTTGCTGAGCGACAGCGGCGTCACGGTACGGCGGCTGAAAACACACGACAATGCGGAAAATCTGGCGCCGGGATTTCTGGCTGCGCTTGAGGAACGCTATGGCGGTTCCCGACTTGGCCGGCAGGAGATTAATGGCGAGTTGATCGAGGACCGGCCGGACGCGCTGTGGAACCGTACAGCACTCGAGGCGGTCACCGGTTCCGACGCGCAAGAACTGAAGCGCATCGTGGTTGCGGTCGATCCGTCTGCAACGGGACATGCCGGGTCGGCGGCATGCGGCATCGTCGTTGCCGGCGCGACGACGGAAGGCGACGCAGTGGTGTTGGCCGATGGGACGATTGCCTCCGCCAGCCCGAGCGAATGGGCGGCAACGGCGGTCAGGCTTTATCACCAGTTCGAGGCCGACAGCATCGTGGCCGAAGTGAACCAGGGCGGAGAGATGGTGGCGACCGTGATCCGCATGGTCGACGACCACGTACCGGTGAAGCCGGTGCGGGCAAAACGCGGCAAATGGCTGCGCGCCGAACCGGTGGCGGCACTCTACGAGCAGGGCCGGGTGCACCATGCGCGGCGCATGCCCGAGCTGGAAGACGAAATGTGCGATTTCGGCCCCGACGGCCTCTCAGGCGGCCGCTCGCCCGACCGCGTCGATGCGTTGGTGTGGGCGATCACGGAACTGCTGATCGCGGGGCGGGGCGAGCCAAGAGTTCGGGCGGTCGGCAGCGGGCAATAGGCAGTCGAATTTCCAACTGACTATTGTCGGCCTGCTTCCTGTCTCAATCGAGGAACCATCCGAAATGCAATTTAACTGGCCCTGGGCGAAGCGCCCCGGAACGATTGCCGCTGCCGAAAAGAAGGACGCAACGCCGGGTTTCGTGGCGCTGCACATGCAAGGCGAGGCGATCTGGACGCGGCGCGATTACGCCACGCTGGCTCGGGAAGGCTTCATGCGCAACCCGGTCGCGCATCGCTGCGTGCGGCTGATTTCTGAAGCAGCCTCCGCCGTTCCCTGGCTGCTCTATGAGAGCGCGTCGGAGCTGCACGAGCACCCGTTTCTGGAACTGCTGGCGCGGCCGAATGCGCGTCAGTCCGGCGCGAGCTTTATGGAGACGCTCTACGGGCATTTGCTGATTTCCGGGAATGCCTATTGCGAGCTGGTCGAGGCCGGCGCGGAGGCGCGCGAGCTTCATTTGCTGCGGCCCGACCGGGTTACGGTGGTGGTCGACGCGGACGGCTGGCCGACTGCGCTCGGATACCGGACGGGCAGCGCCAAACGGCGGATTGCGCTCGGCAATGAGGGCGAAGGCGGCGCGCTGCACCTGACGACGTTCCACCCGCTCGACGACCACTACGGCTTTCCGCCGATCGAGGCCGCGCTCACCGCGCTCGACCTGCACAATGCGGCGGGGCGTTGGAACAAGGCGCTGCTCGACAATTCGGCGCGGCCCTCCGGCGCGCTGGTCTATGCCCCCAAGGATGGGGGCAACCTGACCGAAGAGCAGTTTTCGCGGCTCAAGGCCGAGCTGGAGGACGGATACACCGGTGCAGCCCGCGCCGGCCGGCCGCTGCTTCTGGAGGGAGGGCTCGACTGGAAGGCGATGGGCCTGACGCCGAAGGACATGGACTTCGTTGAGGCGCGCAACGGCGCGAGCCGCGACATTGCACTCGCCTTCGGTGTGCCGCCGATGATGCTGGGCATTCCCGGCGACAACACATATTCGAACTATCAGGAGGCAAACCGCGCCTTCTATCGCCTCACCGTATTGCCGCTGGCGCTGCGTGTGGCAGCCGAATTCACCGCCTGGCTTGGCGCGCGCTTCGGCGAAGGGCTGCGGCTTGATCTCGACATCGACCGGATTGAGGGCCTGTCGGCGGAGCGCGACGCGCTGTGGGCGCGGCTTGAGGGTGCCGGCTTCCTGACCGACGACGAGAAGCGCGAGGCGGTGGGATATGGCGCGCGGGACGGCGACCAGTGAGCGCCGCGGCTGCGGCGACAATCGCCGGAACGCGGCTCGGCGCAAGCGCGGCCCTCGTTCGTTTTTATCTGGCAGCCGACCGGCTACGTGAATTTCTGAAATTCAACCCGAACTGGCCGAGCCAGCCGCGTGTGCCGGCCGGACACCCGGACGGCGGCCAATGGACGGATGGGGGTGCACAGATCATCCGTGTGCAAGCCCGTCCTCCCGGTCCGAGAGGCGGCGCGCCGCGTCGAGTCGCGGGAAACTGGCGCAATGTAACACCCCAACAGGCGACGCGACTGGAGATCAGTCACGCGCGCATGCAGGCAGCCGTTCGTCGGGTCCGGAGGTTGGAACCGAATTGGAAGCCGAGACCGAGCCTATACGAGACAGTCGAAGGGGAGATCGCAGCCAATAGAGCGGCGCGGCGCGAGGCAGAGGACCGATACTACGAACTTCAGAGAATGGGGATTGGTCCCGGCCCTTATGCAGTCGAATCACAGCCGGCGCGAGGTCCGGGCAGAAACTGGACCGCAAATGAGAAACATGAAAACAATCGTATCGGAAGAAAATATGGATGTCATACTTGCGGTACGACAGAGCCTGGTACGTCTAGCGGCGACTTTGTTCGCGACCATCAAGACCCAACTGCCCTGATCCGTGATGGCAGGGCGCAGCGCATCTTTCCTCAGTGCGTAACGTGTAGCAATCGGCAAGGTGGCAAAGTGAGAGCCCTGAGAAACAGATAGGTCGATGAAACAGACAACTAGCCATGCCGTTCAAAATGGCCTGATCTTTGTGGAAGACGTCAAAGGCGGGCGTTCTCCTGATCCGTTCACAGATGAGAAGATTCAATTCACCTCGTCGTGCGTTTCGGTCGCGTGCCTACACGAGGTCGATGGTGAAGCTGAGTTAACGTTGGGACCTGCCGAAGATGTGTCACCGGGTTGGGATGCTGAATTCGACGGGGTGATCGAGACACCAAGCAAGGTCGTTGTGATCTCAACGGTGCCGGGCGATCATCTATTGAAGGCGAACGTGCCGGACGCGACCACACGCATTCGGGTTTGGCGAAATCACCCCGTTTGGGCCGACAAGGTCGTGATCGGCTGGGGGTGAGCGCGAAGCGTCCGTCACGGGCTGGTTCAGCACCCTCCGCTCACCCCAGTGTGTGGCATGCGGCCAGAAGCAAGGCGGACACGTGACCTCGCTGAAAAGGGGGAACTCTCGTGAATAGTACCAACTTCGCGCCGGTTAATTCGATAGTCTTCATCTCGGACAATCTGACGAGCAAACCACCGGAACATATCGACGGAAGCCTGGTCAGCTTTAACAAGTTCTGTGTTTCTGTCGGAACCTATCCGGAAGTGGACGGTGAAACGAAGTTCAGTCTGGGAAGGGCGGACGAGGTTGAGGACGCATTGCAGCTTGTGTTCGACGGAATGATCGAGACGCCGGGCCGCAAGTTGATTATTTCGACGGTCTGGGACGAAGTCCTACTCAAAACGGGTGTTGAAGATACTGAGACCCGAACACGCGTTTGGGTGGACCATCCCCGCTGGCCGAAAAATTTGGTTGTCGGTTGGGGCTGAGCACCCACGGGAACCGCACAGAAGTTTTCAGATCACACCGGCACCAGGGTGCGCTTCCGCGTGGGCGTCCTCATTCGGCATGATCCACGTTCCGACCGAGGATATCGGGTTGTTACTGCCTATCCTCGAAACGACTAAGAATGGAAATGCGGTGCTTCGGATGGGGTTCCATGCTGGGAACCAGCCCCGACAAAGGAAATGTCGCTATCGGATTTCATCGCCAATCGGAAAAAACGGGCGGTGGTGGCCGGCGCCCAGGAGGCATTCGGGCGGCAGGTCATCTTCGCGGTCAGCGAGGCGGACCATCGTCGCTTCGAAGGCAAGATCCTGGATCTGGATGACCAGAACCAGCTCTATTTGCGCGATCCTGGCGATACAGGCCAGTGACCTACGAGAAAGTCCGCGAGGTTCTGCTGAACGATTGGGACCCGAACGGGATCAACGGTCAGCCGGGCGCTGATGACGAGTACGATGCGTATGCCGGGCGTCTCCATGCGCTGCTCGCAAGCGGCTCATCTGCCCGCGATATCGAAGCGTATCTGATCAGGATCGAGGCGGACCCGATGGGTCTCGCACCCAACCGCGAGCGGGCGAGGCAGGTTGCCGGCCTCTTGGTGCAACTCGACCGCGAACAACACGACTGAAACAACCGACCATGACCGAAACCGAAACCTTGTGGCTGTGGCTCGCAAAGGCCGGCGGAGCTATTGCGGGGTCTGCAATCTCGCTCGCTTATGTGCTGCCCGATAACCGCCGTGAGGCCGCGATACGCTTCGCGGTCGGCGTCGCCTGCGGGCTGGTCTTCGGTGGCACGGCTGGCCTCAAGATCGCGGCCGAGCTCGGCATCACCGGCGCGCTGGGGCCGGGAGAGCTGATGCTGATGGGTTCCGCGGCGGCAAGCCTGTGCGCCTGGTGGGCGCTCGGCCTGATCATGCGAGTGCTGACCAAGCCTCGGCGTAGCTGACGTTCAATTCAAATTTCGGAGACAGACAATGGGTCACCGGCAGATACTGGCTGGCGAGCGCAAACGCGTGGAATTGCGGCTGGGCGATGTTGAGAGCGACGGATCGTTCTCTGGCTATGCCAGCCTGTTCGGGCGCGTCGATCTCGGCCGCGATATCGTGGAGCGCGGCGCATTTGCGAGATCGCTTGCGAAGCGGGGAGCTTCGGGCATCCGCATGCTTTTCCAGCATGACCCTGCGGCGCCGATCGGTTCGTGGAGCGAGGTGCGCGAGGATGCGCGCGGGCTCTTCGTGCGCGGCCGGCTTGCTCTGGACTCCGCTAAGGCGCGCGACATCCATGCGCTGATGCGCGGCGGCGCGCTGGACGGCCTGTCGATCGGCTTTCGCACCGTGCGTGCCCGCAAGGAAACCAAGTCCGGCGTGCGGCGCATCCTGGAGGCGGACCTCTGGGAAATCTCGGTCGTCACCTTCCCGATGCTGCCTGAGGCGCGGGTGGACTCAGTGAAGAGCCGCCGCCGGAGCAAAACACCTCAAACCCAAGAGTTCGCCCCTGACCGGCTGATGGCCTCCATCCGCCGCGCAACGCGGATGCTGAACGACCGCTCAACGAAAGGAAATACCTGACATGCAAGAGCTGAGCCCGGCCGGCGCGCCGGAAATCAAAAGCGCGACCACGCAGGAACTGAACGACGCCTTCGATACCTTCATGACCTCTTTCGAGAGCTTCAAAGAGGCGAATGACGAACGCCTGCAGCAGATCGAAACGCGCATGAGCGCGGACGTGATCACCTCCGACAAGGTGGATCGCGTCTCGCGCGCACTCGACGAACAGAAGCGCGCCATCGACCGTTTGGTACTGAAGCGTTCGCGCCCACGGCTCGATGGCGGTTTCGATCTTTCGCCGGTAGCACTCGAGCATCATGAGGCATTCGACGCCTATGTGCGCAAGGGCGAGGAGCGCGGCCTGCGCTCGGTTGAAGCGAAGGCGATGTCGTATGGCACGCCGGCCGATGGCGGCTATCTGGTGCCGGACGAGACGGAGCGCGAGATCGGTCGCAGGCTCTCCACGCTGTCGCCCATTCGCTCGATCGCCTCGGTGCGGCAGGTGTCGGGTGCCGTGTTGAAAAAGCCGTTCGCGATCACGGGGCCGTCTGTCGGCTGGGTCGCCGAAACCGCGACCCGCGCCCAGACGAATACGCCGACGCTGGACGAGCTGCAGTTTCCGACGGCGGAGCTTTACGCCATGCCGGCGGCGACCGCGACGCTTCTGGAGGACAGCGTGGTCGACATCGACCAGTGGCTGGCGGCGGAGATCGAGGTGGCGTTTGCCGAGCAGGAAGGCGCAGCGTTTATTTCCGGCGATGGCACGAACAAGCCGAGGGGCTTCCTCGACTACACGCAGGTGGCCGAGACGAGCTGGTCCTGGGACAATGTCGGCTATGTCGCGACGGGCGTGGACGGCGATTTCGCTGCGTCGGACCCGGCGGATGTGCTGATCGACCTGATCTACGCGCTGAAGGCCGGTTACCGCCAGAACGCGAACTGGGTGCTTAACCGCAAGACACAGGCAGCCCTTCGCAAACTGAAGGACGACCAGGGCAACTATATCTGGATGCCGCCTGCCGCGCCCGGCAGCCGCGCCATGCTGATGGGTTTCCCGGTCGTTGAGGCCGAGGATATGCCCGACATCGGCTCCGACACGACGCCCGTTGCGTTCGGCGATTTCGCCCGAGGCTATCTGGTGGTCGACCGCACCGGCGTGCGGGTGCTGCGCGATCCCTATTCGGCCAAACCCTATGTGCTCTTCTACGTGACCAAGCGTGTGGGAGGCGGCGTGCAGGACTTCGACGCGATCAAACTGCTCAAATTCGGCACCGCGTAACGCCGTCGCCGGCGGTTCACCCCTGCCGCCGGCGCTGGTGCCGATGCGGCCCCGGTTTCCCTCCCGCCGGGGCCGCCCCTTCCTTTCCCGATAACGAGAGAATGCATGACGCTTTTCCGGACTGCCGGTCCCGATGTGGAGCCGGTGACGCTCGCCGACGCCAAGGCCGCGCTGCGCATCGATCACAGCTCCGAGGATGATCTGGTCAATGGCCTGATCCGCGCGGCGCGCGAGGAGGTGGAGGCGACTACCGGGCTCGCCCTGATCGACCAGGACTGGCGGCTCGTGCTCGACGGCGTGCCGTCGAGCGGGTTGGTTCTGCTGCGCCGCGGGCCCATTCGTGTGCTGACTGCGGTGACCGCATACGGTGCGGACGGTGAGGCATCGCTGATCGCAGCGACAGACTATCAGCTTGACGCGCTTTCGCGTCCGGCGCGGCTTCATTTCGAGACCGTGCCCGGCGACCTGCGCACGCTGAACGGCATCGAAATCGACTTCACCGCCGGCTACGGCGAGGCGGCGACGGACGTGCCTGACCTTCTGAAACGCGCCGTGCTGATGCTGGTATCGCACTGGTTCGAATTCCGTGCCTCCTTTGGCGTTGATCAGCATCCGGTTTCGATGCCTGAAGGTTACGGCCGGCTTCTGTCGCCGTTCATGTCGCGGAGGCTGGGTTGAAGGTTGAGTTCATCAATCCCGGCCAGCTGCGCCACGAGGTTGCACTGGAAAGTCCGGCGCTGACGCCGGACGGGCTGGGCGGATATACTGAAAACTGGGTGGAGACCGCGACGGTCTTTGCGCGCATTGAGCCGATGGGCACGACCAGCCGATTCGGCGCTGGCCAAACGCGCGAGGTAGCCTCGCATCGAATCACGATCCGCCATCGCAGCGATGTTGCAAGCGGCATGCGTTTCAGCGCCAACGGCCGTATTTTCGCGATTCTGACTGTAAGCGACCCCGACGAGACCGGCCGCTATCTGGTCTGTCGCACCAGGGAGGACGGCCTGTGAACGTCACGATGACCCTGACGATGGAAGGCATGTTGCGCGCGCTCAAGGGACGTGCCCATAGTCTCGCCGAAGAGATCGAAAGTGCCGCGAATTCCAAGCGTGGATCAAGGGATCTAGCCAAGGTCTCGAAACCAACAATGAAGGCAGACCGCGATGACCGCGCCCGCCGCTGAAGTTCAAAAGGCCATCCACGCGGCATTGTCCGCCGACACTGGCGTTCTTGCCCTGTTGGGCAGTGCGCGGATCTACGATCACGCGCCGCCGGACGTTTCTTTTCCTTACATCACCTTCGGCCGAACGAGCATATACGATTGGAGTACCGGAACCGAAAGCGGCACCGAGCAACTGCTGACGCTGCATGTCTGGTCGAAAGGCAGGGGCAAGAAGGAAGCGCATGTTCTGGTCGAGGCGATTGGCCAGCGGCTCAACGATGCCGAACTGGCGCTAGAGGGGCACGCGCTCGTTAATCTGCGCCTTGAATACTCCGAGGTGCGTTTCGATGAAGATCAATCCGTGCATCACGGATTGCTGCGATTCAGGGCCGTGACCGAACCCTCGGCCTGATCCGCACAAGCAGGCGACATCACCAGTAACGACAGGAGGCCCGCGTGACAGCGCAGAAGGGCAAGGACGTGCTCATCAAGCTCGATGAGGACGGATTGGGCAGTTTTGTGACCGTGGCCGGGTTGCGCACGAAACGGCTCGCATTCAACAGCGAAACGGTAGACATCACGGACGCCGACTCGGCCGGCCGATGGCGCGAACTTCTTGCAGGTAGCGGTGTGCAGAGGGCCTCGCTCGGCGGTTCCGGCATCTTCAAGGATGCGGCGTCGGACGAGCGTATGCGTGCGGCCTTCTTCAGCGGCGAGATCGTCGACTGGCAGCTCATCATTCCCGATTTCGGCACGGTCGAGGGGCCGTTCCAGATCACCGCACTCGAATATTCCGGCAGTCATGACGGCGAAGTCGCGTTCGAACTGGCGCTGGAGTCGGCTGGCGCGCTGACCTTCGGGGCCATCTGATGGCGGTCAACAGACGCCGCGGGGAAGTGGCCGCGATACTAGACGGGCGCGAAAGGCGGCTCTGCCTGACACTCGGCTCGCTGGCCGAGCTCGAGGCCTCCTTCGCTGCTGCCGATCTCAACGCGCTCGTGGAGCGATTTTCCTCCGGGCGCTTCACCTCGCAAGACCTCACCAGGATCATCGCGGCAGGGCTTAGGGGAGCTGGCGAAGATGTAAGCGACGACGACGTCCGCGCCATGCAGTGCGAGGGCGGTGCCGCGGGCTTCGCACGGATCGTGGCCGAGCTTCTGACGCAGACATTTGGTGCGCCTATGCAGGACGGGGTGGCCGAGTGAACGGCAAGCCGTTTCCGTGGGACGACGTGATGGCGTTTGGCCTGGGTCGGCTGAAGCTCTCGCCGCGGGCCTTCTGGGCAATGACGCCCCGCGAGTTGGCGGCGGCGATGTCGGTATTTTCCGCCCCGGTTTCGGCGCCCGAGCGCAGCGCGCTCGCCGAACTGATGAACCGGTTCCCCGATCGAAAGGTGGGCTAGATGCCAGAGCAGATGACTGTCGAAGTGACGGCAGATACCAGTTCGTTTCGTGACGAGCTCAAACTCTTACAAGATCTGTCAGCGCGTTTCGGTTCGCAGCTGACAGGTGCGCTGAAGACCGCGGCCGTCAGCGGCAAGTCGTTGGATGACGTGTTGCGGCGCATCGCCCTGAATCTCGCCGGTATGGCGCTGAACAAGGGTCTGCAGCCGTTGCAATCGCTGGCTGGTTCGTTCTTCTCCTCGTTTTTCGGCGGCATCACCGGCTTCGCGAAAGGTGGCGTGGTACCGTTTGCCTCGGGCGGTGTTGTCAACACGCCAACCTATTTTCCGATAGGCGGCGGCACAGGCCTGATGGGGGAGGCGGGCGCGGAGGCAATCTTGCCGCTGCAGCGCTCCGCCGACGGGCGCCTCGGTGTCGCTTCGGGCGGTACCGCGCAAAAGCCGGTGACGATTGTCTTCAACGTTTCGACGCCGGATGCCGCCTCATTCCGCAAGTCCGAAGCGCAGGTGTCGGCGATGCTGGCGCGGGCGGTCGGCCGCGGTTCGCGGGGGCTCTAACACATGCCCGATTTGTCCAGTTTTCACGACGTGCTTTTCCCGATCGCCATCTCCTTCGGCGCGACCGGCGGGCCCGAGCGACGCATCGAGATTGTGCAACTCACCTCGGGTGCCGAAAAGCGCAATGCGCGGCTGGCGGCTTCCAGGCGGCGCTACGATGCCGGAACAGGCATTCGGTCACTGGACGATCTTTACGAGCTGACCGCGTTCTTCGAGGCGCGGCGCGGCAGCTTGCACGGTTTCCGCTTTCGCGATCCGTTCGACCGTAAATCCGTGCCGCCGGCCGTTCCCATTTCACCGACCGACCAGGTGATCGGCACCGGCGACGGCGCAAATGCCGAGTTTGCCCTCGCCAAGACCTACGGGTCGGGCGCCGACGCTTATGTGCGGCCGATCACAATGCCGGTTGCCGGCTCAGTGCGGGTCGCGGTGGGCGGTGTGGAGAAGATTGAGGGTGACGACTTCACGGTCGATCCCGCGACCGGGATAATTAGGTTCGAAGCAGGCCACGAGCCGTCAGCCGGCGCGGCTGTAACAGCGGGTTTCGAATTCGATGTTCCGGTACGTTTCGACGTCGAGCACCTTTCGGTCAGCCTGACTGCGTTCGAAGCAGGGCAGATTCCAACCATTCCACTCGTCGAGATAACAGGCTGAGACGGTGACGTTCGAGGACCATCTGACCCGCACAGCGACAACGCTGTGCTATTGCTGGCGGTTGACCCGGCGCGACGGCACTGTGATGGGCTTCACCGATCATGACCGGGCACTGACCGTGGACGCCACGTTGTTCGAGCCGGAGGCCGGCTTCTCCGCCAGTGAGGCGCGCAGCGCTCTGGGGCTCGGTATCGACAGTGCGGAAGTCGACGGTGCGCTATCCTCCGACAAGATTTCCGAAACGGATATCTCCGACGGGCTTTACGACGGTGCGGTGGTCGAAACGCTGATCGTCAACTGGAACGAGCCGGCAGAATTTTCCGCAATTGCGCAGGCGACCATCGCCCGCATCACACGGTCGGATGGTCGCTTCGTCGCCGAACTTGAAGACCCGGGGCGCGGGCTGGATTTCGTACGTGGACGCTACATCCACCGGCATTGCTCGGCCGAACTGGGTGATGAGCGCTGTGGCGTGAACCTCGGCCTTCCGCAATTCAGTGGTGCCGGTGAGATGGTATCGATATCCGGCACCGACGCGCTGGTGGTGACCGGGATCGAGGGCTTTGCGCAGGGCTGGTTCGCCAATGGCGTTCTCACCTGGACGACGGGCGCGCGCTCGGGTCAGACCGAGCGGGTGGTCGACTTCAGGCATGACGCGGCGGGTACGGTTCTGATCATCTGGCAGTCAGGTTCGGTTCTGCCTGAACCCGGCGATCAATTCACCATCGTCGCCGGTTGCGACAAGCGTTTTGCCACATGCAAAGCGAAGTTCGGAAACAGCCTCAATTTTCGAGGCTTCCCGCATCTGCCGGGAAATGACTCCGCTTACGCCTATGTCACGTCGGATGGCGAATTCGACGGCGGGCCGCTGGTGCCATGATTATGTGCGAGAATATTGCCGCCGACCCGGAACAGGTTGTCACCAAGGCGCTGCGCTGGGTGGGGACGCCGTATCGCCATCAAGCAAGCAGGCTGGGTGTCGGCTGCGACTGCCTGGGGTTGGTACGTGGCGTTTGGCGCGATTTGCTCGGGGAGGAGCCTCAACGCGTTGGGCCCTACGCACCCGACTGGGCGGAAGTTTCGTCGGATGACCCGCTTTTCGCGGCAGCGGCAAGGCACATGGTGCCCATGGCCGACAGGGAGTCGCGCCGCGGGCATGTGCTTCTCTTTCGCTGGCGGCCGCACATGGCGGCGAAGCACGCTGGTATCGCGCTCGACGAGGCGCGGCTAATCCACGCCTATCAGGGACATGCTGTGATGATTTCGCCGCTGGTACCGCAATGGCGGCGGCGCATTGCTGGCGTATTCGCTTTTCCGGCCCAAAACGGCCCAACCAGTAAGCGATAACATGGCGACGATACTTCTTCAGGCCGTTGGCGGATTGATCGGCGGCGCGCTGGGCTCCACGGGGGCGGCAATCGGGACTGCAGCTGGCGCGCTTGCCGGCTATGCGATCGACCGGGCGCTGATCAACAGCACGCGCCAAGTTGAAGGTCCACGCCTTAGTGGTGCAAGGCCATATTCGGCGGAAGAAGGTGCATCGCTACCGCGCGTCTACGGTACTGTGCGCATTGGTGGCACGATGATCTGGGCGACTCGCTTCGAGGAACAAAGCCAGACCGAACGGCAGGGCAGCAAAGGCGGCCCGCGTACCACGACCTACACCTACTATGCCAACGTGGCGTTCGCACTTTGCGAAGGCGAGGTAGCGGGCATCCGCCGTGTCTGGGCGGACGGGCTTGAACTCGATCTTTCAGCCGTCGAGATGAGGTTCTACAGGGGAACGCCCACCCAGCCGGCAGACCCGCTGGTGGAGGCCAAACAAGGAACTGGGAACACACCTGCCTACCGCGACACGGCCTATGTCGTGTTCGAACACCTGCCGCTTGAGACTTACGGCAACCGGATCCCGCAATTCCAGTTCGAGGTGATGCGGCCTGTCGGCGGGCTGAGCGAACGCGTCAAAGCTGTTGCCTTGATCCCGGGTTCGACGGAGTACGGGCTATCGCCGAGCGTGGTGACGAGGACAACGTCGCCGGGCGAAGTCGCAGCCGAAAACCGTAACGTGCTGCATGCGCCGAGCGATATCGTTGGTGCGCTGGACGAATTGCAGTCGCTCTGCCCGAACCTGGAACATATCGCACTGGTGGTTACCTGGTTCGGCGACGATCTGCGTGCCGGAAACTGCACCGTGCGCCCGAAGGTGACCCAGACGAACCCCACGGGCATTTCCCAGCCCTGGCTGGTTTCAGGTCTCGATCGTACCAGCGCTCTTGCGGTATCGCAGCATGAGGGCGGCGCGGCTTATGGCGGTACGCCAACCGATCGCAGTGTGATGGACGCGATTGCCGAGATCAAGGCGCGGAATATCAAGGTCACCCTTTATCCGTTTGTGATGATGGACGTGCCGGCTGGCAACGCGCTGCCAGACCCCTATACAGACGAGGCCGGGCAACCGGCATATCCCTGGCGGGGGCGCATCACGTGTTCACCGGCACCCGGTGTTTCAGGCAGTGTCGACAAGACTCCGGCCGCACGGAGCCAGATCGATGCTTTTTGCGGGTCTGCGGTGCCGGCGCATTTCGGCGTCGCCGCCGACACCATCGCCTATTCGGGATCGGCAAGCGATTGGGGATATCGCCGCTTTGTTCTCCATTACGCGAAGCTGGCGGCGGCAGCGGGCGGTGTCGACGCATTTCTTTTGGGATCGGAGTTGCGCGGGCTGACTCAGTTGCGCGACGGTGCGGGTGCATTTCCATTCGTCGAGGCGTTGTGCTCGCTCGCCAGCGAGGTGCGCTCGATTGTCGGTGGAGGGACTATGCTGAGCTACGGCGCGGACTGGTCCGAATACTTCGGCCATCAGCCGGGAGACGGAACCGGAGACGTGCTCTTCCATCTCGATCAGCTCTGGTCGCACGCCGATATCGATGCGGTGGGCATCGACTGCTATTTTCCGTTGGCCGACTGGCGCGACGAAGACCACAGCGAAGGCAACCCGGACGGCTATTCAGGCCCGTATGACGTTGCCAGGCTGCGCGCAGCGGTTGCCGGCGGGGAGGGCTATGACTGGTACTACGCGTCGGCCGCAGATCGGCTTTCGCGGACGCGCTCGCCGATATCGGATGGCGCCTACGGCAAGCCCTGGGTCTACCGCTACAAGGACATTCAAAACTGGTGGAACAACCACCATTACGACCGGCCTGGCGGCGTTGAGGCGGGCAGCCCGACCGGCTGGGTGCCGCGATCGAAGCCGATCTGGCTGACCGAACTCGGCGGGCCGGCGGTCGACAAGGGACCGAACCAGCCGAACGTGTTTCCCGACCCGAAATCGGCCGAAAGCGCTTCGCCGCATTTTTCGAATGGCGCACGCTCGGACGTTGCGTCACAAAACCTCATACGGGCACATCTCGACCGCTGGGACGGCGTTGCAGCTGATTTCGACGCAACTCAGAACTCGATATCGGAAGTCTATGGCGGGCGCATGCTGGATGCCTCGCGCATCTATCTTTGGGCGTGGGATGCCAGGCCTTTTCCAGCCTTCCCACTGCGGCGCGACCTATGGTCCGATGGCCACAATTGGTTGTTAGGTCATTGGCTGAACGGTCGGCTGAACGGCGCCGGCGTATCGGATCTGATCACAAGGATCGCGGAAGATTTCGGCGCTGGTACGGTCAAGATCACAGGCGTGATCGGTTCCGTAACGGGTTACATCGTTTCCGACCCGACCACAGCGCGACGTGCGCTTGAGCCGCTGGCCGATCTTTTCGGCCTTTCATTCGTGGCAGGTGAGGGAGGACTTGTCGTGACCAGCGACGATATTCGCCCTGCTGCGGTCAACACGTTGCAGGACCTTGTGATTGGCGACAACGAGCCGGTCATCGCCAAGATACGGTTGCCCGATCACGAATTTCCGTCGGAGTCGGTACTCGTCTTCGCGGATCCGATACAGGAATACCAGTCGGCCACGGCGCGGTGGCTGCAGCCCGATGTGCCGCATGACGGACAGGACTACCAGAGCTTTCCGGGCGCGCTCGATCCTGCACAGGCCGTGAGCCTTCTGGCCGACCGCGCACGGCGCAAATGGATCGGACGCGAGGAAGCGCGTTTTGCTTTGCCGCAATCGCGGTTCGATGTTGGCCCCGGTGCGGTCGTTCGGCTGGATCAGGGATCTGGGGCAGCAGATTATCTCGTCACCAACTGCGAAGCCGGCCTGACGCGCCAGATCAGCGCGCGGCGGTTGCGCCCTGTCGCTCCAGCACCCTGGCGAACCCAGGTGATGACGCAGGCGAAAGCCAGGGTGCCGCGTGCTGGCTTGCCGCTGGCCGTATTTCTCGATCTGCCGATGCTGCCGGGATATGCCGAGCCACACGATGCGCTGAGGCTCGCACTTCGTGCATCTCCCTGGGTAGCGCATGCGGCTTACGTTTCGCCGGGGAGCAGTGGCTTTGAGCGCAGGGGGCTTTTCTCCCGTGAGGCTACGATTGGAATACTGGATGCGCCGCTGCCTGCCGGGTTTGAGGGCAGGTACGACGACGCGAATGTAATCGATGTGATGCTCTATTCCGGTGAGTTGTCGAGCGCAGCGGAATCGAACGTGCTCAATGGCGCGAATGCGGCAGCGGTACAATCGGCTTCCGGTGAATGGGAGGTTGTGCAATTTGCGAATGCAGAGGAAATTGCCCCCTCGCAATGGCGGCTGACCCGACTTCTGCGCGGTCAGCGAGGGAGCGGTGCAGCATCGAAGGCGGGGGCAGCGGCGGGCGCGCATTTCGTGCTTTTGGACACTGCCGTGGGTGCGGCGGGGTTGAACGCCGCCGAGGTTGGGCTCACGCTCAACTGGCAAATCGGTCCTCTTGGAGCGGATTTCGCTGGTCCTGCTTTCACCAGCACTACGCTAGCAGGCGGTGCGCGCGCGCTGACGCCGATTTCGCCGGTTCATCTCGGTATGGAATTGAGCTCGGCTGGTGATGCCGAGTTTACGTGGGTACGGCGCGACAGGCTTGCAAGCGAGACGCCATGGATCGGCGCATTGCCCATGTCGGAAGTAAGCGAATCCTACCTGGTTTCAGTCGCCGCTCCGGGCGGCCCGGTGCTAAGGACCGAAACGGTGTCACAGCCGGGCTGGAACTATCCTGCGACCGAGATTGCCGCAGATTTTGGATCTTCGCCCGCTGAAATCGAGCTCACCGTACGCCAGATCAGCGGCGCGCTCGGTCCTGGTGATTCCGCGGTCAGTGTTTTCACCTATGCATGACTATCAACGAACAAAAGGAGTCGTCGATGAACAACATCAAACCGTGGTATCTTTCCCGCACGATCTGGGCCTCGGTCGTCACGGTCGGTAGCGCCGCGGCGACGATCTTTGGTGTTCCGGTCGCCGGCCTCGACAATGCCGCGCTGACCGAGACCGTATTGCAGGCAGTGACTGCAATTTCGGGCATCGTCGCAATTTTCGGCCGTGTTGGCGCGGTATCGAGAATCGGGTGAATTGAGCTACCCGAATTGTTCATTTTACGTTCAGGCCCGATCCGTTAAACAAAGGGCATGAAAATGTACACCAAATGGCTGGCGGCCGCCTTGTTTGCCGCGTCTGTGCCTCTGGCACCAGCCGCCGCGACGGCTGGCGTCGTGCAGCCTGCACCCGCCCTACCGGAGACCGGTATCCCTGTCGTAGCGGTACAAAATAGCTGTAACGCTGTCGGCCAGCAGCAGGCCGCGCGGTATGGCGGTACCTTGCAAAGCGTGCAGGCGGTGAACCGCAGTGGCCAGACAGTGTGTGTCGGCGTAGTGATCGTCCAGGGCAAGGATGGTGAACGCGGGCGCCGCATATCTTTCGAAGAGCCCCTATAAGGGCTATCTAATGAACGGGGACCGGTCTTCCCGGCCCCCGTTTCGCTGCGAGGGGGAATCGATGCGCATTCTGGTCGTGGAAGACGACAAGGATCTCAATCGCCAGATTACCGAAGCGCTGACCGACGCCGGATATGTCGTCGACAAGGCCTTCGACGGCGAAGAGGGCCATTTCCTCGGTGACACCGAACCCTATGACGCTATCGTTCTCGATATTGGCTTGCCGCAGATGGACGGAATCAGCGTGTTGGAGCGCTGGCGCCGCGACGGCCACAAAATGCCGGTGCTGATGCTGACCGCGCGCGATCGCTGGTCCGACAAGGTGGCGGGGATCGATGCCGGCGCCGATGACTACGTGGCAAAGCCCTTCCACATCGAAGAGGTTTTGGCGCGCCTGCGCGCGCTCATCCGCCGTGCGGCGGGTCACGCGTCAACCGAGCTGACCTGCGGTCCACTCAGGCTGGACACAAAAGCCTCCAAGGCCGACGTCAACGGCATGACACTGAAGCTGACATCGCATGAATTCCGGCTTCTTGCCTATCTGATGCATCATATGGGCGAGGTGGTTTCCCGCACCGAACTGGTGGAACATCTCTACGATCAGGATTTCGATCGCGATTCCAACACCATCGAGGTGTTTGTCGGCCGCCTGCGCAAGAAGATGGGGATCGACCTTATCGAGACCGTGCGCGGTATGGGCTACCGCATGCGCGAGCCGCAGGCATGACCGGCCGCCGGAAAGCCTCGCGGGGCTGACCGCTCTATGCCGCTGTTCCGGCAACTCTTCCGTTCGCTCACCTTCCGCGTCATTGCCTTTTCTTCGGTCTGGGCAGTGCTTGCCCTGATCGTAATCGCCACGGTGATCTCTGCGCTCTTCAGGCAGGCAAGCGAACGCGGCTTCGACAGTTTGCTCTCCGCGCATCTCTTTAATCTGATCAGCGCCGTCAATGTGACCGACGAGGGTTTTCTCACCGGCCTGCCAAACCTGAGCGATTTGCGTTTCGCTCAACCGCAGTCCGGTTGGTACTGGACCGTCGAGCCTGTGAGCAGCAATTTGCAGGGCGAGCTGAGTTCGCCATCGCTGACCGGGCCGGTAGTTGCGGTGTCGACGAGCGTCGTTCCGTTCGACGATCGTTTTCAACGCCGCTACCGCACGTTGGGGCTGGCCGGCGAGGAGCTCGAAGTCATTGAGAGCGAGTTCGTGCTCGACAATGAGAACCGCGTTGCGCGCTTCAGGATGATGGGCAACCGAACGGAGCTGGAAACCGAGATCGCCGAATTCGAAAGGCAGCTTTACACCTATCTCGGCGTGTTCGGTCTCGGGATGATTGGCATCAATGCCATGGCCATCTTCCTGGGGTTGAACCCGCTCGGTAAGGTCAGCAGGGCATTGGCCAGGATTCGGGAAGGATCCGCGCAGCGGCTGGACGGCCGTTTTCCAACCGAGATTGCCCCTCTTGCTTCCGAAACCAACGCACTTATCGAAAGCAACAAGCGCATCATCGAGCGCTCGCGCACTCAGGTTGGCAATCTCGCGCATTCACTGAAGACGCCGCTCGCGGTGATCCAGAATGAAGGCCGCGCGTTGGGCGACGCCAAGGGCAAACTGATCGCTGAACAGGCATCTCTCATGCGCGACCAGGTCGAGCACTACCTGCAGCGTGCTCGCATGGCCGCACAACGAGAAAGTGTGGTGTTCCGCACCCCGGTGGCCGAAACACTTCGGCGGCTGGTGCGCGTGACGCGCAAACTTTCGCCGGACAAGGATCTGGAGCTGATCTTGCCGGAGGAGGAACTGATCTTCTCCGGTGAGCGCGAGGACCTTGAGGAGATTGTCGGAAATTTGCTGGAAAACGCGATGAAATGGGCGGCCGGCAAGGCGCGCATTTCGGTGGAGCCGATGGCTGGCGCCGCCGACGAGGAGCGGTTTCGGCTGACGGTCGAAGACGACGGCCCCGGCATTCCGGACGACAAGGCGCGCGAGGCCGTGAAACGCGGCCGCCGGCTCGACGAATCGAAGCCGGGCACCGGCCTCGGCCTCTCAATCGTTGCCGATTTGGTCAGCGAATACGGCGGTACGCTGTCGCTCTCCCGGTCCAATCTCGGCGGCCTTAAGGTCGATCTGATCTTGCGTTGCGCCGATGCCTGACCTCTTCAACCAATTGTGTGGGGCATGCGAGCCGCATTTCGGTCAAATATGAGGGCTAGCCAGACATCCACTTGTGCTTCACGAATACGAGCGGCAAATCGACAATGAGAGCAGTTCTCACAATGCTGGCCGCGACGCTTTTGCTGGGCGGCTGCGCAACGGGCGGCGGCAGTTCGGCACTTGTCGGCAGTTTTGCCGAAACGAGCCGGGTGTCCCGCAAGGCTGCTTCCGGTCCTGTCGGAAACGGGCTTATTGCCGCCTACCAGGGTGCACGGCTTGCCGCAGGCGATCGCCGCCTTGCTCTTGAGGCCGAATATCAGGCGCTGGAATACACGCAAGCCGGAGAACCCGTGTCATGGACGGGCACGGATGGGGGTGTCAAAGGCCAAGTGATCGCATATCAGCCCTACCGCGTGGGATCGCAGGATTGCCGGCAGTACCAGCATGTGTTGCAGGATGGTGGCTCGCCGCAGACGTTTCTCGGCGCAGCCTGTCGCAACGAGGACGGCAGCTGGTCGCCTCTGACCTAGCTGGCCATGCCAGGGAACCCGACGCCAAATGGTCGCAACCCCCACCTATAGGCCGGACGGCACGGTGGCGATATTACCACCGGCATGATCGCTTTCTGGATAGCCGCAGCGCTGATGACGGCCGCAGCATGTCTGGCGGTCATCTGGCCGTTTCTTCGGCCGCAGCCCAGTTTGGAAGCAGGGCACGACGTCGAAATCTATCGCGACCAGCTATCTGAAATCGACCGCGACATGATGCGTGGAGCCATCTCGCCAGCCGAAGCCGACGAAGCGAAAACGGAAATCAGCCGACGGATTCTGCGAGCGGCCGAAGACAGGGCCACCGGTCCCGAGCACGCCGACGGAAAACTGACGCGCGTTGTTGCGAGCCTTGCGATCCTGCTTGTGCCCGTTCTGGGCCTCGGCGGCTATCTCTATCTGGGCTCGCCGGCGATGCCTGATCAGGCACTGGCGGTGCGGCTGGAAGCCAACCCGTCAACAAACACCATCGATGAGTTGATAGCTCGTGCGGAGCGGCATCTTGTTGAGAACCCCCAAGACGGGCGCGGCTGGGATGTGCTGGCGCCGATTTATCTGCGTGTCGGGCGCGCGGAAGATGCCGTGATCGCGTTTCGCAATACGATCAGCCTGAACGGATCCAATGCCGCGCGCGAAGCCGGGCTTGGCGATGCGCTCTTTCGGGTGGCCGGCAACGTGGTTACGGCGGAGTCGCGCGAGGCATTCGAGCGCGCGCTTGGATATGACGGCGCCGATCCGAAGGCACGCTTTTTCCTTGCCCTCGCGCTGGCTCAGCAGGGCGATACGGCATCGGCTGCCGAGCGATGGCGGGCCCTGTCCGATGATCTGCCGCAGGATTCGCCCTGGCGCGGCACGATCGTGCAGGCACTGGAACGCGTTCGGGAGGCGCCAGCCCCGCAACCGGGGAGCGGACCGACCGCCGAGGAGATCGAAGCCTCAGCCGATATGACGCAGGAGGATCGCGCGGCGATGATTGAGGGTATGGTCGCGCAACTTGCCGAACGCATGCGCGACAATCCTGACGATGCCGCCGGATGGCAGCGTCTGATACGGTCATATTCGGTGCTTGGCCGAGCTGACGACGCGCGCGCGGCATTGCAGAGCGGCGTTGAAGGACTTGGCGCCGAAAGCAGCGCGGCGCAGGAACTGATCGGCTTCGCCGCCGGTCTTGGAATAGAGTTGCCGGAGAGCCGATGACCAGGAAGCAAAAACGGTTGACCGTGATTGTGAGCGGCCTCGCGTTTCTGGCCGCGGCGGCGGCGCTGACCTTCTATGCGCTCGGTCAACGCACATCCTATTTCTACATGCCGGCCGATCTGGAAGCCGCGAATTTGGCACCCGGCGAGCGGTTCCGGCTGGGCGGACTGGTGGCAACGGGCTCGATCGAGCGCGGGCAGGGGCTCAATGTCCGTTTCGCCGTGACCGATCACGAGCAGACGGTGAACGTGCGTTATTCCGGTATCTTGCCCGACCTTTTCAGGGAAGAGCAGGGTGTGGTGACGGAGGGCGCATTCGACGAAAACCGCGTGTTCGTGGCCGACAGCGTGTTGGCCAAGCATGACGAGACTTACATGCCGCGCGAGGTTGCGGACGCGCTCAAGGAAAAGGGCGTGTGGCAGGAAGAAGAGTGATGGCCTGACGTTATGACGGTAGAAATCGGCCATTTTGCACTGGTGCTGGCCTTCGCGCTGGCGGTTGTACAGGCAACGGTTCCGATGCTGGGCGCGCGCCTCGGCAATGCCCGTCTCATGGCAATTGCGGCGCCCACGGCAATGGCCGGCTTCGCGCTGGTCACCCTGTCGTTCGGTTCGCTCGTTGCCGCCTATGTCGCGTCGGACTTTTCGGTCGCGAATGTCTGGCAGAACTCCCATTCGCTGAAGCCGATGCTCTACAAGGTCACCGGCACCTGGGGCAACCATGAGGGCTCGATGCTCTTGTGGGTGCTTATCCTTGTGCTCTTTGGCGCACTCGTCGCCATGTTCAGCTCAAATCTGCCGGCCACGCTGCGCGCCAATGTGATTGCCGTTCAGGGCTGGATCGGGGCCGCATTTCTTCTGTTCATTCTTGCGACGTCCAACCCCTTCGTGCGGCTCGATCCAGCGCCGATCGAGGGACGCGATCTCAATCCCATCTTGCAGGACATCGGTCTCGCGGTGCATCCGCCCCTGCTCTATCTCGGATATGTCGGTTTCTCGATCAGCTTCTCTTTTGCCGTTGCGGCACTGATAGAGGGACGCATAGACGCGGCATGGGCACGATGGGTGCGGCCTTGGGTACTCGCGGCCTGGATATTCCTGACTGGCGGTATCGCGATGGGCTCCTACTGGGCCTACTACGAGCTGGGCTGGGGTGGATTCTGGTTCTGGGACCCGGTCGAGAACGCTTCCTTCATGCCATGGCTCGCAGGCACGGCGCTATTGCATTCGGCACTTGTGATGGAGCGGCGTTCAGCCCTGAAAATATGGACCGTGCTGCTGGCGATCCTGACTTTCTCGCTGTCGCTTCTGGGCACCTTCCTCGTCAGGTCGGGTGTGCTGACCTCCGTGCACGCCTTTGCGACCGACCCGGCTCGTGGTGTGTTCATCCTCATCATCCTGGGCATATTTATCGGCGGCGCGCTGACACTCTTTGCGCTGCGCGCGTCCGAGCTGAAAGCGGGCGGCTTCTTCCAGCCGATTTCGCGCGAAGGCGCACTCGTCCTCAACAACCTCTTTCTGTCGACCGCGACCGCGACGGTGCTGATCGGCACGCTCTATCCGTTGGTTATCGAGGCGCTGACCGGCGACAAGATCTCCGTCGGTGCGCCGTTCTTCAACCTGACATTTGGCCTGCTGATGGTACCGCTGCTCTTAATCGTGCCCTTCGGCCCGCTGCTTGCGTGGAAGCGGGGCGATCTTTCCGCTGTTTCGCAACGCCTCTTTGCCGCGTTTGGCGTCGGTCTCGCCGTAGCGCTGGTGAGCCTTGTCTTCATCGACCGGGTATCTGTCTTCGCGGCTCTCGGCTGTGGAGTGGCTGCTTGGCTGGTTGCCGGGTCGGTCACCGATCTGGCTTTCAAATCCGGATATCCCAAAGTCGGTGCAGCCATAGCGCTACGCAGGCTTGCGGGCCTTCCCGGCGCGTCGTTCGGCACGGTCTTTGCTCATGCGGGCCTCGGTGTCACGCTGCTGGGGCTGGTGTCGGTGACCGCACTCGAAGTCGAGAAATTCGTGACAATGAAACCGGGCGAGACGCTCGATGTTGCCGGTCGTGTGCTGACCTTCGACGGAATGACGCCGTTACGCGGCGCGAATTTCGTCGAAGATCAGGCGCGGTTTTCGATAGCCGGCGCTGATGGAAAATCGCTTGGCGAAATCGTCTCCTCCAAACGCGTCTATACCGCGCGCCGCATGCCGACGACGGAGGCAGGCATCCGTACTTTCGGGTTCAGCCAGCTCTACGTTTCGATAGGTGACCCGACCGAGGATGGCGGCATCGTGGTGCGCGCCTGGTGGAAGCCGAATGTGACGCTCATCTGGCTGGGCGCGGTGGTGATGATGGTCGGCGGTGTCTTTTCGCTGGCGGATCGTCGGCTCCGCATCGGTGCCCCGGCCGCCCGGCGCAGACAATCCGAGCGTCCGGCATGATCAGGCTCCTGCGTATCGCCGTGTTGTCGTTGGCGCTGGCAGTTCCGACCGGTCCGGCATTTGCCGTGCTGCCGGATGAGGTTCTGGACGATCCGGCGTTGGAGGAGAGGGCGCGGGGTCTGTCCGTGTTGCTGCGCTGCATGGTCTGCCAGAATCAGTCGATCGACGATTCCGACGCAGAACTCGCTCGAGACCTGCGCGTGCTGGTGCGCGAGCGGCTGGTGGCAGGCGACACCGATGACGAGGTGATTGCCTACATCGTTTCGCGCTATGGCGAATTCGTTCTGTTGCGCCCGCGTTTCAACTACCGCAATGCACTTTTGTGGGGCGCGCCGCTCCTCCTGCTGTTTGCCGGCGGCGCGGCAATCGCGATTCGAGCCCGCAAGCCGGCGCGGTCCAGGGCAGCGCCGCTGGATCCTGCCGAGCAGAAGAAGCTCGACGACATACTTGGAAGCTAAATATCTGTATTCATTGTCCTATGCGCTCCCCGACAGTGTTGAGGGACGGCCTCCGCTGCACCTGACATTACAAAATTGTCATGTCCCGGAAATGGCCGCGTAATGTTGCCGCAACTATCTGTCTTGTCCGAACGGTGGCGAAGCTGCGCCACCCAACGATCAAGAGGACAAGACAGCAATGGACACTCCCACTCCAGTTTCCCGAAGGACCCGTCGTTCGCGCCTGCTGGCTGCCGCTGCTTCGCTGGCGATTGCCGGGGCGATCGGCTTCGGCGCCGCAACAACCGGCACCAGCCCGGTTCTGGCCGAAGCGGTCCGTGTTGAGTCGGACCAGCAGATCGCGGGCTTTGCCGATGTCGTGGAGCGCGTTTCGCCGGCCGTGGTGAGCGTGCGCGTATCGGCGCGCATGGCGCCCGCTTCCGACAACGGCCCGGGCGGATTCTTCTTCGACTTCCCCGGGTTTGAAGACCTACCCAAGGATCATCCGCTGAACCGCTTCTTCCGCGAATTTCGCGGTGAGCGCGGTCCCGATGCGAACCCGCGGTTCCGCGACCGTCCAAACCGCGCACGACCGTCATCGCAGGGCTCCGGCTTTTTCATTTCCGAGGACGGTTATCTCGTCACCAACAATCATGTGGTGGAAGGCGGTTCCGATTTCACGGTCGTGATGGACGACGGCACGGAACTGTCGGCCAAACTCGTCGGTACGGACCCGCGCACCGATCTCGCCGTTCTGAAGGTCGAGGAAGCGCGCGAGTTTACCTATGTTGCCTTCGCGGACGATACGAAGGTCCGTGTCGGCGACTGGGTTGTCGCAGTCGGCAATCCCTTTGGCCTTGGCGGCACTGTGACGGCAGGCATCGTTTCTGCCCGCGGCCGCGACATCGGCGCCGGCCCATATGACGATTTCATCCAGATCGATGCAGCGGTAAACCGCGGCAATTCCGGTGGTCCGGCCTTCAACCTCAGCGGCGAAGTCGTCGGCATCAACACCGCGATCTTCTCGCCCTCCGGCGGCAATGTCGGCATCGCCTTTGCGATTCCGGCCTCGGTTGCCCAGGACGTTGTGACCGGCCTCATTGAAGACGGAACGATCAACCGTGGCTGGCTTGGTGTGCAGATTCAGGATGTGAATGCCGATATCGCTGAATCGCTTGGGCTCGATGAAGCCAAGGGCGCGCTGGTGTCCGAGGCGCAGCCCGACAGCCCGGCACTGAAATCCGGCGTCAAGTCGGGCGACGTTATCGTCGCTGTCGACGGCAGGGATGTGAAATCGCCCCGTGAACTGGCACGAATGATCGGCAATCTCGATCCGGGTCAGGAAGTCGAACTGACATTGTGGCGCGACGGGAAGGCGGAGACCGTGAGTGTGAAGCTCGGCGAAATGCCGGCCGCCCAGCAGGTCGCCGCGGCCGAACCGCAGGAACCCGACGCAGGCGACACGCTGGAAGGCTTCGGCCTCACGGTAACGCCGGCCGAGGATGGCAATGGACTTGTCGTGACCGACGTGTCGCCTGACGGCGAGGCCGCCGCACGCGGCATTCAGGCCGGCGACGTGATCGTTTCGGTCAACTCCAGGCAGATCAAGGCTGTTGCCGATGTGGACGAGGCTGTGAAAGCCGCGACCGGCGCCGGCCGCAAGGCGGTCCTGTTTCAGGTGCAGCGTGATGCCGCAAACCGCTTTGTCGCACTGCCGGTCGGTCAAGGCTAGTCCACCGGAATGCGGCTCCGGTTGGCGGTCTCAACGACCCCCGAACCGCCGTCGGAGCCGCATCGGAATCGGTGCGACAGTAGCCTCGTTCCGCCCGGTTCCAGCGGCAGCGGGTCCCATCACCCGCTGCCGTTTTCTTAGCCGGTCTGGCGCGGCACAATACAACATTTCGCTTATAGTGGCGCCATGAAGATTCTGGTTATCGAAGACGACAGGGAAGCGGCGGAGTATATCCGCAAGGCTTTCGACGAGGCAGGCCACACCGCCGACATCGCCGGTGACGGCGAAAGCGGCTACGCAATGGCCGAAGGCGGCGCTTATGACGTGCTCGTGGTCGACCGCATGCTGCCGCGCCGCGATGGCCTGTCCGTGATTTCGCAGCTGCGTACCGGCGGTGACAAAACCCCGGTTCTGATCCTCTCCGCGCTCGGTGAGGTCGATGACCGGGTAACAGGCTTGCGCGCCGGCGGCGATGACTATCTCACCAAACCTTACGCGTTCTCCGAACTTCTCGCCCGTGTCGAAGCACTCAACCGGCGAGGTGCTTCCAAGGAGGTCGAGACGCAATACAAGGTCGGCGATCTCGAACTCGACCGGCTTGCCCATACCGTGCGCAGGGCAGGGCGTGAGATCCTGCTTCAGCCGCGCGAATTCCGCCTTCTTGAATATCTGATGCGCCATGCCGGCCAGGTCGTTACACGCACCATGCTTCTGGAAAATGTCTGGGACTACCATTTCGATCCCCAGACCAACGTGATCGACGTGCATGTGTCGCGGCTGCGCGCCAAAATCGAGAAGGAATTCGATACACCGGTTCTGCACACCGTGCGTGGTGCGGGCTACATGCTGAAGGGCGGCTGATGCCTCGCCTTCCAGCGATCATGAAGACCACGGCAGCGCGGCTGACCGCGCTCTATCTCGTGTTGTTTACCGCCTGTGCGGTTGTGCTTGTTGTCTACATGACGTCGCTTTCTTCGCGCATGTTGGTAGCGCAAACGCGCGGCACAATCAGCGAGGAGGTCGCCGGGCTGGCGGGCGCCTATCGGCGCGGTGGACTGCCGCATCTCGTGCGGGTCGTGGAGCAGCGCGCACGGCAGCCAGGCGCGAACCTCTATCTCATCGCCGATCCCAATGGCCGTATTCTCTCGGGCAATGTCGAAAGCCTCGAACCAGGCGTCATCGACAATGTCGGCTGGACGGAGCGGCCATTTCTCTATCGGCGTTATGGGGAGCGTTCCAACCTCCTTGCCGGGGAGGGGGCAGGCCGTTCCGACCGTACGCCGCGTCACAGCGCGTTGGCGATGGTCTTCAAGCTGCCGAACCAGATGCTGGTGCTTGTCGGTCGCGACCTGGTCGAGCCGCAACGCTTTAACGACATCGTCCGGAGATCAATGGTCGTGGCGCTGGCGATGATGGGCATTGGAGCCTTTCTGATCTGGTTCTTCGTTGGCCGCCGGGCGCTGAAGCGCATCGACAACCTCTCGGAAGCGAGCCGCCGTATCATGGGCGGTGACCTGAACGGCCGGCTGCCGGTTTCCGGTTCCGGCGACGAATTCGACCGCTTGTCGGAGAACCTCAATTCCATGCTTGGCCGCATCGCGCGTCTGAACGAGGGATTGAAACAGGTCTCCGACAACATTGCCCACGATCTGAAGACGCCGCTGACGCGGCTGCGCAACCGCGCAGAGTCGGTGCTCGGCGGCAAACGCTCCACGCGCGAATATCGCGAGGCACTGGAAGCCACGATCGCAGAGTCCGACCAGCTCATCAGGACATTCAACGCTATTTTGATGATCTCCAGGCTCGAGGCGGGCAAGTCGACCGAGGCGACAACCGAGGTCAATCTGGCGGAAACCGTGCGCGACGTCGTCGAACTCTACGAGCCGCTGGCTGAAGATCAGGGTGTCGTTTTGTCCGCCTCCATTGATGATGAGGCAGTGATCTTCGGCAATCGCGAGCTGATCGGCCAGGCCCTGTCGAATATCGTCGACAATGCGATCAAATATTCAGCCAATGCAAATGACACGCCGCAGGTTTCGGTCGGCCTGAAGGCGGAGGGAACCAATGTGGTGCTGTCGGTGCGCGACAATGGCCCCGGCATTCCGGAGGCTGAAAGGGAACGCGCGACCGAGCGTTTCGTGCGGCTTGAAGAAAGTCGCAGCATGCCCGGCGCCGGGCTCGGCCTGAGCCTTGCCAAGGCTGTGATGATGTTCCATCACGGAGAACTCTTGCTTGGCGATGGCGATCCCGGCCTGGAGGTCAAGATGGCGTTCCCCCGAAGCGGAAAATCAAAGTGAGTTCGGCTCGCGAGAAGCAGCAGCAGAGTGTCTGGTTTGGGGCTCCGGCCAAGGTGTTACGCCCGCTCGATGCCGACAATGCAAAAGAACAGCGCGAAGACCTTGCCGAGGCTGCCGGCGACGCCGGTGCCGGGAAGGTCGTGGCTTTGCTGGCCGGCGCGGACCCCCTCGCCGATTTCATCTCGGCGGCCATGGACCTGTCACCTTTTCTGCGCGGCTGTTTGAAGCGCGACCCATCCGTTCTGGAACGGCTGTTCGAGTGCAATGTTGCGATGCGGCTGGCGGCCATCGATGCCGAGATCGGCGCGCTGGCCGACTCTGACGATCTCACCGAAACCGGCCTGATGCGCGGTCTACGCGTCCTCAAACGCGAAGCGCATGTGCTGATCGCGCTGGGCAATCTCGCTGGCGAAGTCGAGGCGCACGAAACAGCCACCCGTCTCAGCCGGCTGGCAGACAATTGTGTCGGTGCCGCCATTCGCTTCCTCCTTCGCCAGGCGCACAAGGCCGGCAAGCTGCAGTTGCCCGACCCGTCAGACCCGGAAAAGGGGAGCGGCTGGATCGTGCTCGGCATGGGCAAGCTTGGCGCATGTGAGCTGAATTTCTCGTCGGACATCGATCTGATCGTCTTCTTCGATCCAAACGCCCCGGCCATCGTCGACAGCTACGAAAGTGCGGACCACTTTGTTCGCATGACGCGGCAGCTGGTGCGCATCCTGCAGGACCGCACGGAGCACGGTTATGTGTTCCGTACCGACTTGAGGTTGAGGCCGGATCCGGGTTCGACGCCGCTGGCGATCCCGGTGGAAGCCGCACTTCATTATTACGAAAGCCGCGGCCAGAACTGGGAACGCGCCGCAATGATCAAGGCGCGCGCGATTGCCGGCGACCGCAAGGCTGGCGAGGCCTTTCTGGCCGAACTGCGGCCCTACGTCTGGCGCAAATATCTTGACTACGCGGCGATTGCCGATGTCCATTCCATCAAGCGGCAGATACATGCCCACAAGGGCTTCGGCGAGATTGCCGTGCGCGGCCACAACGTCAAGCTGGGGCGCGGCGGCATTCGCGAAATCGAGTTTTTCGTGCAGACGCAGCAGCTGATTGCCGGCGGCCGCTTCCCTGAATTGCGCGGGCGCGAAACGACCGCAATGCTCAAGGTTCTGGCAGAGCGCGGCTGGATCAGCGACGAAGCGGCCGAGACCCTGACCAGCCAGTACTGGTTTCTGCGAGATGTCGAACACGCAATCCAGATCGTCGCAGATGAACAAACGCACACCCTGCCCGAAGACGATGAGGGGCTTGAGCGTGTCGCGCGCCTGTTGGGTTACCGAAATGCCGAGGCGTTTTCAGATGTATTCCGCAAGGCGCTGAAGCTTGTTGAAAGCCACTATGCCGCCCTGTTCGAAACCGCGCCGCAGCTATCGTCTGGGATCGGCAATCTGGTCTTCACCGGCGAAGGTGATGATCCCGGAACGCTCGAAACATTGGCCGAACTGGGTTTCGATCGTCCGAGCGATATCAGCCGCGTCATCCGCACCTGGCACTACGGCCGCTACCGCGCGACCCAGTCAGCGGAAGCGCGCGAGAGGCTCACCGAGCTCACGCCGGCACTGTTGCAGGCCTTTGGCGGCACGCGCCGGGCCGACGAAGCACTGCTTCGCTTCGATGAGTTCCTTGGCGGCTTGCCAGCCGGTATTCAGCTCTTTTCGCTGCTGCATTCCAATCCGGGCCTGTTGAAGCTGCTCGCCACCATCATGGGCGCCGCACCGCGCCTGGCGGCCATCATTACCCGCCGTCCCCATGTCTTCGACGGCCTGCTTGACCCGGCATTGCTCTCCGAACTGCCCAGCAAGGCTTACCTCAATGAGCGGCTGACGGCGTTCCTGCAGGGTGCGACGCTGCACGAGGAGATTCTTGACCGTCTGCGTGTCTTCGCTGCCGAACAGAAGTTCCTGATCGGTATGCGCTTGCTGACGGGGGCGATCGATTCCTCGCGCGCCGGCAAGGCCTTTTCCGATCTCGCCGACCTGACGATAGCGGCCGCGCTTGATGCGGTAATGGCTGAGTTTGCGCAGCGACATGGCACGGTTGCCGGGGGGCGAATCGTCGTGCTCGGCATGGGCAAGCTCGGCAGCCGCGAGCTCACCGCCGGCTCCGACGTCGATCTAATCCTGCTTTACGAACATGATGCCGACGCTGAGTATTCCACGGGCGAAAAGGAACTGGCGCCAGCGCATTATTTTGCCCGGCTGACACAGCGTCTCATTGCCGCAGTGTCGGCTCCGACCGCCGAGGGCGTGCTCTACGAACTCGATTTGCGGCTGCGCCCCTCAGGCAACAAGGGCCCGGTGGCAACGCATGTCGACGCGTTCGGCAAATATCAGAGGGAGCAGGCCGAAACCTGGGAACACATGGCGCTGACCCGTGCCCGCATCGTCGCCGGCGACCCCGCGCTGGCCGCGCGTGTCGAGGCGGAGATAGAGGCGGTCCTCGGGTTGGCGCGCGACGCCGCAAGAATCCGGCATGAAGCCGGAGAAATGCGTAAGCTGATCGCAGAGGAAAAGCCGCCGCGCGACGACTGGGACATCAAGCTCATACCGGGCGGCCTTATCGATCTGGAATTTGTTGCGCAGGTTGCGACGCTCACCGGGCAGGTCGACACAGAACAGCGCCAGCCGTCGACCATCGAGACATTGTCGCGGCTGCGCGATGCATTCGCGGACGAACAGACCCGTGCTGATCTTGCCGCGGCACACGGCCTCTACACAACGCTATCTCAGATTATCCGGATTTGTCTCACTGGTCCGCTCGAACCGGAGGATGTGCCGCCCGGCCTTGCCGATCTGATGCTGGCCAGCACCGATTTGCCCGACATGGCTGTCCTTCAAAGCCATGTCGAAGAAACGTCGCGGAAGGTCGAAGCCCATTTCGACCGGCTGCTGCGTGGGAAGACGGGTTGACGCGATGGGAAGCGCAACCAGTCTTTTCGAACTGCATCGGGGGTTTTCGATGCATGGAGCAATGACATGAGAAAATCAGTCAAATTGGCAATCGCCTTTGCAACTCTCGCCGGAATGGCAGGCTCGGTGGCCTATGCCAAGGAGGGGCCGCGGCGCCACCACCAAGGCGGGTTCGAGTTCGAGCGAGCTGACACAGACGACAGCGGCGACGTCACCTTCGAGGAATTCGCGGCCGCGATGAGCGAGCGCATGGGCTTCGCTGACGCAGATGCGAACTCGGATGGTTCGCTGACGGTCGAAGAGATCGCCGCCGAGATGCAGCGTCAGCGCGAGCACAGGCGGGCGAAGCGCATGGTCGAGCGGTTTGATACCGATGATGATGGCGTGCTGTCTCTTTCGGAGATCGAGACCCACCAGCGCAAGGTGTTCGCCCTGATGGACCGCAATGACGATGGCGTGGTGGCCGAGGATGAACTTCGGCGCCGTGACCGCGGCAATCGCGAGCGCCGCCGCCGCGACTAGGCCGAACTGCCCTGTCCGGCGCCTGCCGGGCAGGGCACTCTTAGCTACGCGGCTTTCTTCGCCGGCTTGGCGCGCGACGCGACGCGTTTCCTGCGCGAAGGCAGCCGTACCGAGACGATGGTACCCACTCCCTCGGTTGAGCGGATTTTCAATGCGCCACCGTGCAGTTCCGCCAGTGATCGCGAGATGGCCAGACCCAGCCCTGAGCCCGTATGCGATTTGGTGAACTGGTTCTGGACCTGTTCAAAAGGCCGTCCAAGATTCTTGAGCGCATCCCTGGGGATACCGCAGCCATTGTCCTCGATCGACAGCACGACAGTTTTGCCAATAGCGCGGGCGCGCAGCAGAACCCGTCCGCCTTCGCCGGTGAATTTTACAGCGTTTGAAAGCAGGTTGATGACGATCTGCTTCGCCGAGCGGCGGTCGGCATCGAGCTGAAGTTTGCTCGACACCTGCGTGTCGATCGTGATGCCCTTTTCCTCCGCCTGCAGAGCGACCACACGGACTGTCTCCAGGATAAGGGGTCTGAGATCGATCGCCTCCCGTTCGATCGAAAACTGCCCCGCCTCGATCTTCGACATGTCGAGAATGTCGTTGATGACGCCCAGAAGATAGGTGCCGCTGGTGTTGATGTCGCGGGCATAGCCTTCGTATTTTTCCGAACCGAGCGGTCCGAACAGGCTTTGCTGCATCACCTCCGAGAAGCCGATGATCGCGTTGAGCGGCGTGCGCAACTCGTGCGACATGTTTGCGAGGAATTCCGATTTGGCACGGTTGGCAGCTTCCGCGCGCTCCGTTTCGCGCATGCAGTGTTTGTTCAACTCAGCCAGCTCCGCCGCGCGCTGCTCTTCTGCCTTGCGTGCCAGGCTGAGATCGTGAATCGTCGCCATCAGTCGGCGCTCGCTGTCGACAAGCTTCTCCTGATGCAGCTTGATCTGCGTGATGTCGGTGCCGACCGAGACAGTGCTGCCGTCGCGCGTCTTCAACTCATTGACCTGCATCCACCTGCCGTCGCCGAGTTCGCGCTCGTAAATGGAGCCGCCGCGGTTTGCACTCGGGTTAGGCAGGCGGCGATCGGTCACGAAGGCAGCCATTCGCTCTTCGATTTCCGCGCGCGCAACGCCGGGTCTCACTTCCGATGCCGCCAATCCCGCATCCTGCTGGAACTTGGTATTGCACATGACCAGACGGTCGGAAGCGTCCCAGAGCACGAAGGATTCGGTAATGCTCTCGATGGCCGTTCTCAACCGCATGTCCGCTGCTTCGGAGCGCTCGGCGAGGTCACGCTGCTCGGAGACGTCGAGTGCAATTCCGACCAGGTGGATATCGGAGGCCTCGGGATCGACCACCTGGGCGCGCGCACGCATCCAGATCCAATGCCCGTCGGCATGGCGCATGCGAAAGACCCGATCGATGTGATCCGTCTCGCGTGACACGATCCGGTTGGCGAAGTCGAACAGGTTGCCATCGCCCGGATGCATGATCTTGGCGACTTCGCCGAATGAGAGCATTGCGTCACAGGGTTCGTATCCAAGCATGTCGAACATTGACTGCGACCAGTACATGCGCCCGCGCGACATGTCCCAGTCCCATAACCCGCAACGCCCGCGCACCAAGGCGAGATCGACCCTGTCGTGGGCCTTTTCGTAGAGCTTGTCGGCTTCCTGTGCCCGCGCCGCCTGACCGAAATATGCATAAAGAATGATGAGCAGCAGCGATGAGGTAAGAACGAACAGCGTCACGTTAAGCGACACCACCTTGTGCCATCCGGCGAGCACGGTCGACCGCTGGACGAGGGCAATGCCTGCCCCTCCGTCGCCGGAACGGTCAAGGGCGGCAAACCAGACTGAGCCGCCGATGTCGACCTCGAGAACTCCGGCTCGGGCACCAAACATGAACAGCGGCTGGCCGCCACGGATGATCTCGTCGACGCCAAGGCCAACCCAGGCTTGGCCCGCATTGTTTGCCGCCGTGAGAACGTACTCGCTGTCCGTTACACCGAGTACGTAACCGTTGCGTTCCATCCCGTCGCGTGACAGCGCCTCGATCACGCTTTGACCGGCGGAAGCAAAGGGCAGATCGCTGTCGTCCCTGGCTGCAAGCGCCATGGCGATTGCATTGGCCGTCAATCCCAGCATCGCCTTGCCGTCACGCTCGACGTCTTCGCGCAATGTTGCAAGCGACAGGACGCGCGAGGCGGCGATTACCAGCAGAAAGATGATGATGAGTGCGGGGATGGAGCGCCGGAACAGCGGCTCGGCGGCCAGCAGGCGCTTATAGGCTGGCGCTGCGATCATCTTGGCATTGCCCGTGAGCCGGCACTCTGCCCGCCGAGCTCCGCTCAACAGGTTAGCAGCTATTGTAGCGGGCGCGCGCAACGCGTCCGTTCTGGCCATTGAAGGCTCTCCGCACAAATCCGATCCAAAAAGCTGATCCGGTTACCCCTACGCCCGAATCGTCCCTAAAGAATCAGACGTGATTCGCGCTGTCCAGCCCCGCCGTCGAATTTTGTTGCGCCGTCACCCCAGCGTGCGGTGCACGATGTCGGCTAGATCGCGCGAAAGCCCCTCTTTTGCAGCAATTTGGGAGAGCGTTTCGCGCGCCTTTGACTGGCGGCCCGGCTCCAGCGAGCGCCATGACCGGAATGCGGTTGCAAGCCGGGCCGCAACCTGCGGATTCCGGGTCTCGACGGCCAGAATTGCATCGGCCACAAAAGTGTAGCCGCTGCCGTCGGCGGCGTTGAAGGCGGTCTGGTTGGCGCTGGCAAATGCTCCGATCAGCGCTCTGACGCGGTTTGGATTGTCCATCCTGAACCCCGGATGCCGGGCAAGCTTTGCAACGCGCTCAACCGTTTCTGCCCCGGGTATCATCGCCTGCACCTGGAACCACTTGTCCATCACGATGGCATCGTTTCTGTAGCGTGTCTCGAATGCGTGCAGGGCCGCTTCGGTTTCCGGCGATGTCGAGAACCGGTCCGCAAGCGTGGCAAGCGCCGCGGCGCGGTCCGTCATGTTTGTCGCATCGCCGAATTGTTCCGCGGCGAGTTTGGGGGCGCCGCTTGCGGCACTGCAATAGTCGAGCAGCGTGTTGCGCAACGCGCGCCTGCCGCTGCCGGCCGCGTCGGGCACATATGCTCCCCTGTCCGCCAGCTCGGCATACAGTAGGGCGAATTGCTCGTGATTGTGCTGCGCGATGGCCGCGGCCAGCCCGCGTCTGGCCTGATGGATCGCTTCGGGATCGATATTGGAGCCGATCTCGCGCGCGATATCCGTTTCCGAGGGCAGCGAAAGAAGGAGCGCGCGATAGTCGGGATCGAGCCTCGCATCCGCAGCAATCTCGCCGGCGATTGCGAGCAGATCTTTGCCGAATTTTGCCGGTTTTCCGCCTTTGGCTGCTTTGCTGGCGGCGATCAGCGTCTCCAGATAAAGCGTATTGAGTGCTTCCCAGCGTGCAAACGCATCGCTGTCGTGCCGGGCCAGATACATGCGGTCGCCGTCATTCTGCGACACCGTAAGCGTGACCGGCGCCGAAAAACCGCGGTTGATTGACAGAACCGGCCTGTTTGCCACGCCCTTGAAACGCACCGTGTGCTTGCGCTTGTGCAGGTGAATTATGCCGCCATCGGTTTCGCCGGCGGCGATATCCTGACCGCCGGGACCCACCAGCCCGAACGCCAGCGGAATGTGCATCAATCGCTTGCGGCTTTCTGAAGGGGTCGGCGGAACCGACTGTTCGAGTTCGAGCACGAACTCCTGCGCACCGGCATTGTAGGAGGCGTTGACCGCCACATTCGGCGTTCCGGCCTGATGGTACCAGAGCGCGAACTGGGCAAGGTCCGCGCCGGATGCATCTTCAAATGCTGCGATGAAATCCTCGATCGTAACCGCCTGCCCGTCGTGGCGGTCGAAATAGAGATCCATCCCTTTCCGGAAACCGTCCTCTCCGAGGATGGTGCGGATCATGCGGACGATCTCCGCACCCTTTTCGTAGACGGTCGCAGTGTAGAAATTGTTGATTTCACGGTAGCGGCGCGGGCGCACAGGATGCGCGAGCGGCCCCTGATCTTCCGGAAACTGATGCGCGCGCAAAGTGCGCACGTCGCTGATGCGCTCGACGGCGCGCGAACGCTCGTCGGCGGTGAATTCCTGGTCGCGGTAAACCGTCAGGCCTTCCTTCAGGCAAAGCTGGAACCAGTCGCGGCAAGTGATTCTGTTGCCGGTCCAATTGTGGAAGTACTCATGCGCAATGATTGCCTCGATGCGCGCATAATCGGCGTCTGTCGCGGTCTCCTTGTCGGCAAGCACATACTTGTCGTTGAAGATGTTGAGGCCCTTGTTCTCCATCGCGCCCATGTTGAAGTCGGAAACGGCGACGATGTTGAAGACATCGAGGTCGTATTCGCGCCCGAACCGCTCCTCGTCCCAGCGCATCGAACGCTTCAGTGCGTCCATTGCGAATGCGGCGCGGGTTTCCTTGCCTTTTTCGACATAGATGCCGAGCGCCACCTCGCGCCCCGAACGAGTGGTGAAGCTGTCGGCGACCAGCCCGAGGTCCCCGGCAACGAGCGCGAACAGATATGACGGTTTCGGATGCGGATCGTGCCACACGGCGTAGTGTTTGCCGCCGCCCAGGTCGCCCTGTTCGACAGGATTGCCGTTCGAGAGAAGCAGCGGAGCGGCATCCCGGTCGGCCTCTATGCGAACGGTATAGACCGACAAGACGTCAGGGCGGTCGAGGAAGTAGGTGATGCGTCGGAACCCTTCAGCCTCGCACTGAGTGCAAAACACACCATTCGACTGATAAAGGCCTGACAGCGCCTTGTTCGCCGCCGGGTCGACGTCGGTTTCGATACGCAGCTTGAATCGCTGCGCCGGCGGTAGCGTTTTGAGCGCAAGCCGCTCGGGAGTAGCCTCCACGCTTTCGAGGTCGATGCGCGTGCCGTCGATTTCCAGCCCCGCGAGATCCAGCCCGTCACCGTCGAGAACAAGCGGCGTGTCATCGGCTACACCCTCGCGCCGTTCGATAGTCAATTCGGCGATCACCCGTGTCCGGTTGGCCGCGAGTTGGAAAGTCAGCCGTGTTTCGGGGATGAGGTAGTCCGTTTCCCGATAGTCCTCGAGACGGAATACCTGCCCGGTATCGGCAACCATGACTCACCTCGCGACATGAAGAACGAATTGGCCGTATCTGGCGCATTGAAAACAGCGGGCTGCCCTTTACATGAAAACCAGCCGGCGACAAAATTGACTTTGCATTTCCTCCCGCAGGCCCTGACTCCCGCAAGGTAGAACCGATGAATGTGATGACGCCGAAATTCGGAATGGGAGCATCCGTGCTTCGAAAGGAAGACGATGCCTTCATTACCGGCCGAGGACGATACACCGACGATATCACGCCGAACGGTACGCTTTTCGGGTACGTCTTGCGCTCGCCGGTAGCCAATGGCTCGTTTTCGATCGTCTCCGTCGAGGCGGCGCGCGAAGCCGAGGGCGTTCATCTGGTGCTGACCGGCGCCGATCTCGGTCACATCGGCGATCTGGTTTCGCCGGCAATGCAGAAACAGCCGGATGGCACCCGTGCGCCCACGCGGGATATTCCGGTATTGTGCAGGGACCGGGTCCGGCACGTCGGCGACGCGATCGCTTTCATCGTCGCGGAGACGCGCGAACAGGCGCAGGACGCCGCGGAACTGATAGAGGTGGATTTCGATCCCGAGGACGCGGCTGCCGATACGAAGACCGCGCTCGATGCCGGCGCACCGCTTGTCTGGCCTGAACTCGGCTCGAATAGGGCCTTCGAATACCGGCTGGGCGACAAGAAGCTGACAGAAAAGGCATTCGCCGATGCCAAACACGTCACGAAGGTCGCGTTTCTGAACAATCGCCTCGTCTGCAACTACATGGAGCCGCGCTCGGCCATCGGTGAATGGGTCGAGGCCGAAGACCGCTTCGTGCTTACCACCGGCTCTCAGGGTGTCCATGGCGTCCAGGGGCTCGTCTGTCGTGCGATGAAAATCGAGCCTGCGAAACTGCGTGTGGTCACACCGGATGTCGGCGGCGGTTTCGGACCGAAGAGCTTTGTCTATCGCGAGTATCCGCTTGTGCTCGAAGCGGCAAAGCGCCTTGGCCGTCCGGTCAAATGGACAGGCGACCGCACCGAACATTTCCTGGAAGATGCGCAGGGCCGCGACAATTGGGTCGAGGCCGAAATGGCGATGGACGGCGAGGGTCGCTTCCTCGGATTGCGCATCGACCTCACCGCCAATATCGGCGCTTATTGCCACCAGTACGGGCCGTTCATTCCGTGGATGGGCGCCACCATGTCGACAGGGGTCTACGACATCAAGGCGCTCGACGTGCTGGTGACCGGCGTTTACACCAGCACCGTCCCGGTCGACGCCTATCGCGGCGCAGGCCGCCCGGAAGCTGCCTTTCTGATCGAAAAACTGGTCGATGCCTGCGCTCGCGACATGAAGCTGTCGCCTGACGAAATAAGGGCACGCAATTTCATCAGGCCGGAGCAGTTCCCATACCGCACACCGACCGGCCGCAACTATGACGTCGGCGAGTTCGAGGGCCACATGCGCCAGGCCATGGAGCGCGCGGACTGGGCGGGTTTCGACAAGCGGCTCAAGAAATCTGCCGCCGGCGGAAAGATTCGCGGCATCGGCATGGCGACTTACATCGAAGCATGCGCCTTTGCCGGCTCGGAGCCCGCCAGGGTGCGTCTGGAAGAGGACGGCTCGGTGACCATCTTCATTGGCACGCAGTCGAACGGGCAGGGGCACGCGACCGCCTATGCGCAATTCGTTGCCGACAAGCTGAACACCGATATCTCGCGCATAAACCTGCGCCAGGGCGACACTGACGAGTTAGCTAAGGGCGGTGGCACCGGCGGCTCCCGCTCGATCCCCCTTGGTGGCGTGTCCGCAGCACGCGCTGGGGAGGATCTGGCCGCCAAAATGCGCAAGATCGCCGCCGACGAACTTGAGACGGCTGAGGCCGATATCGAACTGGCGGACGGCGAAGCGCGTGTCGTCGGCACAGATCGCAAGGTCAGCTTCGCGGATATCGCGCAGGCGGCGGCGTCGGCGGACGATGTGACGGGACAGGGCGAATTCGTTCAGGACGAGGCGACATATCCCAACGGTACGCATATCTGCGAAGTCGAAATCGATCCCGATACCGGGGCACTCGAAATCGTGCGCTATACGATCGTCGATGATTTCGGCGCAACGGTGAATCCGCTGCTGCTCGCCGGCCAGGTGCATGGCGGTGTGGTTCAGGGCTTGGGTCAGGCGCTGACGGAGGAGACGGTGTTTTCCGAAGACGGTCAACTGGTCACGGCGAGTTTCATGGACTACACCATGCCGCGCGCCGACCTGACGCCGTTTATCGACTTCGAGACGCGCAACGTGCCCTCCACGACCAACGCCATGGGCATCAAGGGCGCCGGCGAAGCAGGCACGATCGGCGCCGCGCCCGCAGCCATCAATGCGGTGACGGATGCACTCAATCGTGCCTACGGGATCGACCATATCGAGATGCCGGCGACGCCGTTGCGCATCTGGCAGACCATTCAGGACCACCGGGCGGCCTGAGCCAACAGCATGCAGCGATACCGGCCCGAAACGGGTCGCTGCCGGACAGACGGGATGCCAGAAGATAACGCCAGCGGCGGCACGATGGGTATGCGCCCCGCGCTAGGCATACTCCTCAAAGTGATATCGGTGTCGGTGTTCGTCGGCATGTCCACGCTCATCAAATCCGCAGGCGCGGTGCCGCCGGGGCAGATCGTGTTTTTCCGCTCTGCCTTCGCGGTGATCCCGATCCTGATATTCCTCGCGTTCCGCCGCGAGCTTTCGACCGCGCTTCGCACCAGCCACCCCGTCAGCCATATCGTCCGCGGGATTGTCGGGGTCAGCGCCATGGGCTGCGGTTTCTACGCGCTCACGCTGCTGCCGCTGCCCGAGGTGATCACCCTTGGTTACGCGCAGCCGCTGATCGTCGTGGCTCTGAGTGCCTTGATCGTCGGCGAGACGGTTCGCCTCTATCGCTGGTCGGCGGTCATGGTCGGCCTGGCTGGTGTTATTGTGATCATCTGGCCGCGGCTGACGCTGTTTACCAGCGGCACGCCACTGGGTGACACCGAGGCACTCGGGGTTGCCGCTGTGTTGGCATCGGCGGTCATTTCGGCATTCGCGATCATCATGGTCCGGCGCCTGGTGGCCACGGAGCGGTCGGGAACCATCGTGATCTGGTTCTCGCTCACGGCCAGCGTGGCCGGGTTGCTGACTTTGCCGTTCGGCTGGATTCCACTCTCGCAAACGCAGATACTCGCCTTGGTCGGGGCGGGCATTTGCGGTGGAGTCGGCCAGATTCTGATGACCGAAAGCTACCGCCACGCCGACATGTCGACAGTGGCGCCCTTCGAATACACCTCGATGGTGCTTGGAATTGCGGCCGGCTATGTCTTTTTCGGCGACCTTCCGACGCCGAACATGCTGGTCGGCGGGTTGATCGTGGTCGGCGCCGGCATGTTCATCATCTGGCGGGAAAGCCGCCTGGGGCTCGAGCGCGGCAAGGCCCGGCGGGTTACGCCGCCGCAGTAGCGTTGCCTGCCAGAAACGCCCGCGTTGCATCGTCGGCGGGAAAGAAGGTCTCGATGGCGAGTTCGGAAAGCGTCACGTCGAGCGGCGTGCCGAAGACCGTGATCGTCGAGATGAAAGAAAGCGACAGTCCGCCCAGCGCCAGTTTCAACGGCACTGCGATATCGTGAGCTCCATGACGCTGCGGCTGTTTGGTCGATCTGCCGGGATAGGTTCGCAGTTCATCTTCCAGGTCGTGCAGTACCTTATCGGCATACTGATCGTTGAGCCGGGCAAGGCGGTCAAGCAGGTGGGCACGCCATTCGTCCAGATTTGCGATCAGCGGCGCCAATCCGCCGGGATGAAGGCTGACGCGCAGAACATTCATCGGCGCTTCCAGCAACGACTTGTCTGCCACCAGATCGAGAAACGGCCTGATAGCGTCATTGCCAAGCACCAGGTTCCAATGCCGGTCGACCGCAATGGCGGGGCTCGGCAGGTGCGCGGAAAGCACCAGCTGAACGGCGTCGAGTGCGGGCTTCATCGGCTCGCTGTCCATGGGTTGTTCAGCGAAATGGGGCGCAAAGCCCGCCGCGACCAATAGTCGGTTGCGTTGGCGCAGCGGCATGTCGAGCCGCTCCGATATCGCCAGCGCCATGTTGCGCGACGGGCGCGAGCGCCCGCTTTCCAGGAATGACAGATGGCGCTGCGAGATATCGGCCTCAAGCGCTAGGTCGAGCTGGCTCATGCGCCGCTTCTTTCGCCATTCGCGGATGATTGTGCCTGGTTCGGGAGCCGTATCGTTCATGGCGCCACCTTATCCAAAATAGTTGTTTAGGCCATTACCTGGCGGGTAATCGCTTTCATCCAACGATGGTGGCAGGGTCTGCTCATTCCCCGGCACCGACCGGCCAGATTAAAAAGGAGACCGCCATGAGCATCCAGATCAATCCCTACATCCGTAATGTCCTCGTCCTCGATGCCGCAACAAGCGGTCTCGCCGGCATCGCGATGATTGCCGGAGCCGGATTCATCTCCGGTCTCACCGGCTTGCCGTCGAACCTGTTGTTCTGGGCGGGCGTGGTGCTGATGCCCTGGACGGCAGCATTGCTGTATTTCTCTCGCCGCAGCTCAATGTCGCGTTTGGCGATGATCGACATTGTTGCGGTCAATGCGGCGTGGGTCGTGGCAAGCATAGGCATCCTTGTCACCGGTGCGGTAGCGCCCAACTTGCTTGGCGTCGCATTCGTGATTGCCCAGGCCGCCGCGGTCCTGCTGTTCACGGTGCTGCAGATGGGCGTACTGCGCGCATCGGCGCAGCCGGCCTAGTTGCCGGCGCCTCTCAGCCGCATTTTGACTTCCAGGAAATCCCGCCATGCAAGCTTCTTGTGGGCGGGATTTCTCAGCAGATAGGCCGGGTGCAGTGTTGGCATCGTTGCGATCTGCTTGCCGCCGGCCGTTGTGTGGTCCGCCCATTTGCCCCGCATGCGCATGATGCCGGTCTGGGTCTGAAGCAGGAGCTTCGTTGACGGGTTTCCCAGCGTCACCAGAACAGCCGGATCGACCAGTTCTATATGCCGCTCGATGAACGGGCGGCTTATTTCGGTTTCGAGCGGAGAGGGGTCGCGGTTGCCAGGCGGCCGCCAGGGAATGACGTTGGAAATGTAGGCCGCTGTCCTGTCGAGGCCGATCGCGGCCAGCATCCGGTCGAGCAACTGGCCCGACCTGCCCACGAAAGGCAGGCCCTGGATGTCCTCGTCGCGCCCTGGCGCTTCGCCGACCAGCATCAGCTTTGCTGCCGGGTTTCCGTCGGCAAATACCAGGTTTTTCGCCGTCGTCTTGAGGTTGCATCCGTCGAAGGAGGCGAGTGCCTGGTGGAGATCCTCGATCGTCTGTGCTTCGCGGGCCAGCGCCCGCGCGCGCATCGCCTGCTGTTCGTCTGGCACGGCGGCAGCAGCCGGCACCCGCGCAGGCCGCTGTTCGTGCTTCGGCTGCGAGCCTGATATCGCTGGCTGCGTGGCAGTCGGGGTCGGAGAAAGCGCAACGCGCTCGTCAAACCGGTTGACGGGTGTCTCAGTCAATGGCTCGTCGTAGCCGGCATCCGCATAGAAGCGCAGCAGCTCTTCCAGATTTGAGGCCTGATTTGGGTCGGGTGGAACCATGCGGGCACATTCTCGCCGACAGCGGCCAAAAGCAAGTTCATGAAAACGGTATCTGTGGGTCTTGCAGAAGGTAAAACCGCTCGACCGGCGTGAAATCTGTAATGAAAAACCGAAATGATGCATCTTCCTTTGGGTCGACGTGACCATCGCTGAATTCCAGCCGGTCATACGGCTCGAAATGCCGCTCGACATTCGCGAAAGGGTGCACGCCTACATTGCCGGTATAGGCCTGTCGCTGGTCGAATGAGAGTCCGTCGCCGAAAGTGCTGGGCCTGCCGCGGATTTCCTCCAACTCGAAGGTGAAACCGATCCACGGCAACCCGCTGTTGTTCAGCGTCACCACGCGCAGATGCATCATTCCAGTAACCCGCTCGCCAACTTTGCCTGTCGGGTTGATGGGCGAGACGGCATAGACCGTCAGGACGGCAGGCTGCGAAGAGACGAGTTCCTGTATGATCGTTATGGGGTCGGTGAGTGTCCCCGTGCCCGTCGCCGAAACAATGCGAAACCCGCCGAGTTCATCCGAAAACGCATAGGCGCCGGTGTACCAGCGGCCATCATCTGCCGGACCGGCCCAGGCGCCTGCGACCGATGCAATCAAGAGCGGCAGTGTTAGACGGCGAAACATGGCGGCTCCGCTTCCATCTGCCATCATTATGCGCCCATTCTGCTGCATTGCAGGCATCACATCGGCTTGAGCGGTCGTATCGCCACATTGTTGACGTTTACGTCAACGGAATATAGGCATCGGCTCGATTACCGTTCATGGAACAGGTGGGAGTTGAAAAGGCCGCGTTTCCTCTATAGCGCTGCCTGAAGCTGACCTGCAGCCAGCGTCGCGGTGCGTGCAAGCGGAGGGATTGATGAGCGAAGTTGAACGCGAAAGCATGGAATTCGATGTTGTGATCGTGGGCGCCGGCCCTGCCGGACTCAGCGCTGCGATCCGCCTCAAACAGCTTAATTCCGAGCTTTCCGTGGTGGTGCTTGAAAAAGGCGGCGAAGTTGGCGCGCACATCCTTTCAGGGGCCGTAGTGGACCCGATCGGCATCGATCGTCTGCTGCCTGACTGGCGCGACGATCCTGACCATCCGCTAAGGACACCGGTGACTGACGATCATTTCCTGCTGCTGGGGCCGGCGGGATCGCTCAAACTTCCCAATTTCCTCATGCCGCCGCTGATGAACAATCACGGCAACTACATCGTCTCGCTTGGCAATGTCTGCAAATGGCTGGCCGCGCGCGCTGAAGCGCTGGGTGTCGAAATCTACCCGGGCTTCGCTGCCGCCGAGGTGCTGTACAATGATGAGGGTGCCGTCATTGGTGTCGCAACCGGCGACATGGGCGTCGAGCGCGACGGCTCGCATGGACCCAACTATGCGCCCGGGATGGCGCTGCTTGGCAAATACACGCTGATCGGAGAGGGCGTTCGCGGCTCGCTCGCCAAACAGCTGATGCAGAAATTTGGCCTTGGCGAAGGGCGTGAGCCGCAGAAATTCGGCATCGGGCTCAAGGAGTTGTGGGAAGTCGCGCCTGACAGGCACAAGCCCGGCCTCGTGCAGCATTCGTTCGGCTGGCCGCTCAAGTCGAATACCGGCGGTGGTTCGTTCCTCTACCATTTTGGTGACAATCTGGTCGCGGTCGGTTTTGTCGTTCACCTGAATTACAAGAACCCGTATCTGGCGCCGTTCCAGGAATTCCAGCGTTTCAAGACGCACCCGGCGATACGCGGTACTTTTGAGGGCGGCAAGCGGGTGTCCTACGGCGCGCGCGCCATCACCGAAGGCGGCTGGCAGTCAGTACCGAAGCTGACCTTTCCCGGCGGTGCGCTGGTGGGTTGCTCGGCCGGCTTCGTTAATGTCCCGCGCATCAAGGGCTCACACAACGCGGTGCTGTCGGGCATGCAGGCGGCTGAACATGTTGCCGCCGCACTCGCCGAAGGCCGCGCCCATGATGAGCTCAGCGCATATGAGGAAAACTGGCGAACAAGCGAGATCGGCAAGGATCTGAAGCGGGTCCGCAACGTGAAGCCGCTCTGGTCGCGCTGGGGCACCTTCCTCGGCGTCGGCATTGGCGGCTTCGACATGTGGTGCAACACGCTGTTCGGCTTTTCGCCTTTCGGCACGCTGAAACATGGCAAAACCGACGCTGCCGCACTCGAGCCCGCATCGAAACACGAGAAGATCGACTATCCGAAACCAGATGGCGTTCTGACGTTCGACCGGCTGTCCTCGGTGTTCCTGTCGAACACCAATCACGAGGAAGACCAGCCGGTTCACCTTCAGGTCCAGGATCAGGAGCTGCAGAAGACTTCCGAACACGACGTTTTCGCCGGCCCTTCGACACGCTATTGCCCGGCGGGTGTCTACGAGTGGGTCGACGCTGACGGCAACGCCGCTGCCGATCCTTCGGTTCGGGATGCTCGCTTCGTCATCAACGCACAGAACTGCGTCCACTGCAAAACCTGCGATATCAAGGATCCCAATCAGAATATCAACTGGGTGCCGCCGCAGGGTGGTGAGGGGCCGGTCTACCAGAACATGTAATTGCTTCGCGGCGGGGGCAAGCCGCAGAAAGGCTTAGCCCATGAAGCTACACCTTGTGCTCAACCGCGATGGCGGCACATTCAGCACGCTCGATATGGATGCGTTCCGTTCCGCCGCGCGCGCCCTGCTCGTTGCCTCGGGTCATGAGGCTACGTTCGATGTTGTCGCCGGTGTCGATGTCGAGGAGGCGCTGGCACGTGGCGCGGACAAAAGCGGAATCGACGCGATGATCGCCGGCGGCGGCGATGGTACCATCTCTGCCGCCGCGCGCGCCTGCTGGAAATCGGGTATGCCGCTCGGCGTGCTGCCTGCCGGAACAATGAACCTCTTTGCGCGTTCGCTGGGACTTTTCCCGCTCGGTCTCGAAGCGGCACTGGCTGCGCTCGCCCATTCTGAAATCGCGTCTGTCGATATTTCCAGTGTCAACGGAAAGGGGTTCATCCACCAGTTCGCGGCCGGTCTTCACCCCCGCATGGTGCGCTTTCGAAACCGTTATGATTACGCCACCCGGCTGGGCAAAATTCGCGCCAGCGTGCAGGCCGCGGTCGACGTGATCTTCGACCCGCCGTCCTTTCAGGTCGAAGCCCGTGTCGACGGCGCGAGCGAGCGCTCGACGGTTTCCCTGATCTCGGTTTCGAACAACCCGTTCGGGCCAGATCCGCTGATGTTTCAGGACCGGCTCGACACAGGATATCTCGGTTTTTACACGGCCCCGGCAATGCCGCCGGCGGAGGTCGCGCGCCTCGCGCTCGATATTCTGCGGGCACGCAGGGATCGCAACCCGCTTCTGACCGAGCATCGGGCCAAAGCCGTTTCGCTCTCTTTCCCCCGCTATCGAACCGGCGCCAACATGGTGCTCGACGGCGAACTTCTGCCGTTGCCGAGGGAGGCCGATTTCTGCATTCACCCGGGCGCCCTTAATGTCTTGAGGCCGGTGAATGACTTGCTCCCTGGTACCGTCAGGGTAGAAGCGCAAACTCCATAATAACCGGCAGGTGATCGGACCCGACCGGTGGTCCTCGCTCCAAATGCGTGGGCACAATCGCGCCCTTGACCAGAACCTGATCGAGCGGAAGTCCCGCAATGCGGCGCAGCAAATTCGGCATCCATGCTCTCAGCCATGTCGGGCCTACGAACCCGGCCGCCGTCAGGCCGCCGCCTGCCGCAACTATCCGCGTCGTGTTGCTCCACGGTGCGGCGTTGAAATCGCCGGCCATAAGCGCCGTTTCACCGAGCCGGGCAAGGTCGCGCGCGTTCCATTGCGCCTGCGTGTGCTGGTCGAATGGCCACGGCCAGTGCAGGTGAAGCGCCACGACATCGACTTGCCGGCCTTCGATCTCCAGCGTAGCGAATGCCATGAGCCCGTCATCGACGCATTCCGCGCTGCCGGGCGCGACCGGGTAGCGGGACAGTATTGCGACGCCGCCTAGGCGAGATTCGCGCTCGCAGATGATGCCGTAGGGAAATTGCGCGCGGAGCTGCGAAAGCCGTTCGATCCAGACAGTCGAAACTTCCTGGAAGGTCAGGATATCGGGCCTCGTCTGCGCGATCAGGTCGAACAGTCTGTCCGGTTCCTGGTTGTCGAAGCGCATATTGGACTGAAGCAGCCGGTGAGACCTGCCATCAGCCGCCGTGACCCCGACCCAGTCTTTCGGCCAGAGCGGCCCGAAGGTCGCTGCCGTCACAAGGGCCGCGGCTGCGGTTGCAAGCACGGCGAATTGGCGACGGCGCTTCGAAAACAACATGGGCAGGGCGCACAGGACCGACAGCGCGGCAAGGTGCATCCTGAAATGCGATAGGGAATCGAGCGCCGGATGCAACGCATTTGGCAGGCTCATCAGCGCGAGCATACCGGCCACGGCCGCCACTGCCGCAAGCAGCCGCGCAACAACTGGTCCTGTCGATGTCAGAATTCGCTTCAAGCGAAACCGCTCATCCGGTTGGGCAGGAAACGCTCAGACCAGACAGAAGTGGACCGAACGTTGTGTCTCCTCATTCTACTGGAACGCGGTTTCGGCGAAGCTTCTGAGCTTGCGCGAATGCAATCGCTCCGATGGCATCTCGGCCAGTTTCTCGACTGCCATCAGCCCGATCTTCAGATGCTGCGCCACTTGCCGTTTGTAGAACTCGGTCGCCATACCGGGCAGCTTCAGTTCGCCATGCAGCGGCTTGTCGGAAACGCATAGCAGCGTGCCGTATGGCACCCGGAAGCGAAAGCCGTTCGCCGCGATCGTCGCCGATTCCATGTCGAGCGCGATCGCGCGAGACTGCGAAAGCCGGTGCACGGGTCCACGCTGGTCGCGCAGCTCCCAGTTGCGGTTGTCGATGGTGGCCACGGTGCCTGTTCGCATGATGCGTTTCAGGTCGTATCCCGAGAGCCCGGTGACTTCGGCGACGGCTTCCTGCAGGGCCACCTGTACTTCGGCCAGTGCCGGCAGCGGCACCCAGACCGGCAGGTCGTCGTCGAGAACGTGATCCTCGCGTACATAGGCATGCGCCAGAACGTAGTCGCCGAGTTCCTGGCTGTTGCGCAGTCCGGCGCAGTGGCCGAGCATCAGCCAGGCGTGCGGCCGCAGTACAGCAATGTGGTCGGTAATCGTCTTGGCATTGGAAGGCCCGACGCCGATATTGACCATGGTCACGCCGCCATGTCCGGGCTTTACCAGATGGTAGGCCGGCATCTGCGGCAGGCGCGGCACCGGCGTGCCTTCGCTCGGGGCGTCGTCGCCTGCATTGGTAACCACATTGCCGGGTTCCACGAATGCGGTGTAACCGCCGCCGCCTTGAGCCATCAACTCGCGTGCCAGCGTGCAGAACTCGTCGATGTAGAACTGGTAATTGGTAAACAGAACGAAGTTCTGGAAGTGGAACGGGCTGGTTGCCGTATAGTGCGCCAGCCGGTGCAGCGAATAGTCGATGCGCTGCGCGGTGAACGGCGCCAGTGGAATCGGTTCTCCAGGAAGCGGCTCGAAAGTGCCGTTGGCGATCTGGTCGTCGGTCGCGGTGAGGTCGGGCACGTCGAACAGGTCGCGCAGCGGCCGATTGATGCGTTCGGCCACAGCGGTGTCGACATAAGCGCCTTCGTGGAATGCGAAATGCAGCGGGATCGGTGTCTCCGATTCCGCAACCGTGACCGGAACGCCGTGGTTGCGCATCATTAGCCGCAACTGCTCTTCGAGATAGTTGTCGAACAGGTCCGGTCGCGTCACCGTAGTCGAATAAAAGCCCGGCGATGTTACATGGCCGTAGGGCAATCGCGAGTCGGCCTGGGTGTAACTGGCAACCGAGATGCTGATCTCGGGGTAATATGCGCGATATCGCGTTGTAGCTGGTTCGTCCGCCGATATTGCGTTGAACGAGTCACGCAGGAAGGTGGTATTGCGGTCGTAGAGTGCGCGTAATGCAGCCACAGCCTCCGCAGCGTCGGTAAAGCTGCGTTGCCCATAGGGCTCTGGTGTGGCTACGGATTCGATGGGTTGTGGGTAGATTCGTTTGTCCATGTCCCAATATAGAGACTTTGCATGACGTTTGCGAGAATACCCAACGTCGCATCTGTGGTTTGGTTTACAGTTTCAGGGATTGCCTCTTTTGTCTGCGTCAGCGCGGGATTTCACGAGCGCTGCAGGCTGACCATGAGAACGAATCCCGCGCCGCTCGACATCGACGGCGTTTCGCCGATGAACTGAGACGAGCCGGCGCGCACGCTCTGAACCGCGAGCATCGGCGCCGCAACGGCAGCAGCGATCATCACTGCGCGGAGGAAGGTGCCAAGGTGGCGGCGGTTTGATCTGGCGGTCATGTTCATTGATCCTTCACGGCGTTACTGACGGACAGGCGGGCTGCAGCGCACGCCGTTTTCAAAGATGCAGGGAACAACCGTGCCGAGCGTCCATGATTGAACCGGGCGGCTCGCTTCAACGGCAAGACTGGCAAACCCGATGCCGAAGAGCGTTATGAGCAGGCACACAATCGTGAAACGGCGGATGAGCATCTGTTGTCCCTTCTGGTGGCGCGAACATGCCAAACCGCGGCTGAACCACCTCTGAGAGCGCCGTTCAGCCGCCGTTCAGGGTCGTTAACGTCGTGTTGCGGGGAAGAATGACGGCGGCTGGCCCAACCGCCGGCCGTTGGCGCGTGCCGGCGGATGTGCTGATGTGCGCTCCCGGAGGAGCAGGCATATGGCAGCGCAGACGAAGCCGATTGAACTCTACTACTGGCCGACACCGAACGGCTGGAAGATAAGCGTCATGCTGGAAGAACTGGGCGCACCCTACGAGGTCAAGTTCGTCAATATCGGCCGCGGCGAGCAGTTCGAACCGTCATTCCTGCAGATTGCGCCGAACAACCGCATGCCCGCGATCATCGACCCCGAAGGGCCGGATGGCGCGCCGATCTCGGTCTTCGAGTCCGGCGCGATCCTGCAATATCTGGGCCGCAAGTTCGGCCGCTTCTACCCGGCGGACGAGCGCCTTCGCGTCGAGGTCGACCAGTGGCTGATGTGGCAGATGGGCGGGCTCGGGCCGATGTGCGGCCAGGCGCATCATTTCAGGCAATATGCGCCGGAGCAGGTGCCATACGCCGTCGAACGCTACACCAATGAGGTGAACAGGCTCTACGGCGTGATGAACAAGCGCCTTGCCGACCGCGATTTCCTCGCCGGCGACTATTCGATTGCCGATATCGCCTGTGTGGGCTGGGTGCGGCCTTACAAGAACCAGGGCCAGAAGCTGGAGGACTTTCCGGACCTGAAGCGATGGTTTGAAACGATCATGGCGCGGCCGGCCGTGGAGCGCGGCATGGCCGTCGGGCAGGAATACCGCCGCAATCTTGCCGATGACAAGGAAGCGCAGAAGGTGCTGTTCGGGCAGAAGGCGCGCAGCTAGCAGCTTGGAAGGCAGCCGCGCCGGGTTAAGGCCGGCGAGGCGCGTTCCTTTGGTAGATTACTGCCGTTTCAGGTTTTCGCTCTTGCAGACCAGTCCGCCGAGCACGCAGCCGGCCAGCGACAGCGTATTGCCGCTCACGGTTGCCTTGCCGGAGTAGGTCTTGCCTTCGTCGAGCTTGTTGACCTTGCCCTTATAGCTGGACCCGGAACCGGTCATGCAGCCAATCGACTGGTTTTTGTATTCTCCGGTTAGAACTGTGCCGCAATATTTGCCGCCACCGGCTGACGCATAGCGGATCAGTGTGCCGTTGGGCCGTTTCCACGTGCCGACGATGGGCTCGGCAGCGATGGCGGTGGTGGTGAAGGCAATGCCGGCTGCGAGCGCCAGTGCCGTGCTACGGATCATGATTTCCTCCCCGTTAGCGAACGCTGCCGTGTCGCAGCGTTTACGCGTACGTAAAAGTAATGCAAATCCGTGCGTGGGAAAAGTCGCCCCGCAATCGAAATTTTCGCGCCTCAAATAGGCGAATTGCAGCCTGAACGCGGTCGGCCCCCGGCTGTTTCTCGAATTCCGGTCGGATTCCTTGGTGAAGAATCTGTTGCGCGATTACAGTCGTATTTTAGCGACCCGGGTCGCCGAACCGCAGAATTCGGCCATCTCTATGCTTAACGAAATTTCGGATTTACCGAAAATTTTATGTTTGTTTTCCTGCAGTTAAGCAACCCGCTTAACGGCGCATTCAAGGCTCCCCGGCAATCTGCGAACCATCGAAACGCAAGCGCAACAGGCGAAAACGCCGGGCGCTCTCAGGGGTAAAACAGGGGATTGAAAATGGCTCGTTACGAGATGATTGAAAGCGGAATAGGAAGTGCTGCCAAAGCCGACATCCTGTTCGAACTCGGCCTGATGTATGCGACAGGCCGTGACTGCGAGACCGACGTGGTCGCTGCTCATAAGTGGTTCAACATAGCGGCGATCAAGGGCTCCGAACGTGCTGCTGCGCTGCGCGCCGAACTTGCCGCTGGCATGTCGAAGATCGAAATCGCCCGTGCACTGCGCGAAGCCCGTGAGTGGATGACCACGCACTAAGGCTGGCCGCTGAGCCTATTCCGCCTCGGCGAAACGCACCAGCACCGTGCCGTCGCTCACCTGGGTTCCTTCGGGCACGATCTCGGCGATCTCGCCATCATGCGGCGCGCTGATAGTGTGTTCCATCTTCATCGCTTCGAGCACCAGCAGCGCCTGGCCTTTCGAGACAGTTTGACCCGCCTCGGCGCGCACCACCTTCACGAGACCTGGCATCGGCGCGCGAAGATTGTCGCCGCCGGCTGCGTCATCCTCCGATGCATCAAGAGGATCGGGTGCGGTGAAGCCGTGTGCCACAGCGCGCTCGAACACCGTCACATGTCCCGGCCATCTCACATGCCGTAACCCGGTGGATGCGACGTGTTGCGGTTCGATCATCTGCACCGAACCATCGACCTCGATCTTGAACCGGCCGCCGCTTTCAGCATCCAAAGCGGCGGTGATCGCCTGATCGCCGTGCGAAATCGTGACCTTTCGGGGTGTTGCACCGAAATGCGCGTAGCCGGTGAGCGTCGACCACGGGTCGTCCGCGAGCGGGTTTTCAAGCGCGCCCGATGCTGCAAACGCCGCAAGTGCCACGACACGTGCCGAGGGCGCCGCCTGCGCGGTCAGCGCGTCCTGCTTGCGCGCGATCAACCCGGTATCGACGTCGCCTGCAGCGAAATCCTCGTCCGCGGCAAGGGCAGCCAGGAACGCGGTGTTGACGGTCGATCCCGCAACCTCGGTTCCGGCGAGTGCCACGCCCAGTGCTGCTAGCGCCGAAACGCGATCAGGCCCATGCGTCACAAGCTTCGCGATCATCGGGTCGTAGAAGGGCGAAACGGCGTCGCCCTGGCGCACGCCGGTCTCCACCCGGATTCCGGTTCCGGGCGCCGCCTCTACGGGAAAAACGAGGTGATGGAGCGTCCCGGTCGCGGGTAGAAAGCCGCGTGTCGCGTCTTCCGCATAAATGCGCGCCTCGAAGGCGTGACCGTTGAGCGTGATGTTCTCTTGAGAACGTGGCAGCTTCTCGCCGGATGCGACCCGCAACTGCCATTCGACCAGATCGACGCCGGTCACCATCTCCGTCACCGGGTGTTCAACCTGCAGCCGCGTGTTCATTTCCATGAACCAGAAGCGGTCGGGCCTGAGCCCTTCAGATGCATCGACGATGAACTCGATTGTGCCTGCACCCGAATACCCGATCGCTTTGGCCGCTTTCACCGCCGCCGAAGTCATCGCCTCACGCATTTCGGGCGTCATTCCGGGCGCCGGCGCCTCTTCGATCACCTTCTGGTGGCGGCGCTGAGCGGAGCAGTCGCGCTCGTAAAGGTGGACGGCATTGCCGTGATTGTCGCCGAACACCTGCACCTCGATATGGCGCGGTTTTTCGACAAATTTTTCCACCAGCACCGCCTCGTCGCCGAAGGCGGCTTTGGCCTCGCGCTTCGCGCTTGCCAGTGCGTCGGCAAAGTCGTCGGCATTGTCGACCCGGCGCATGCCCTTGCCGCCGCCGCCCGCACGCGCCTTGATGAGCACGGGATAGCCGATCTCGCGCGCTTTGCCGGCCAGAACCACGATCTCCTGCGCCTCGCCGTGATAGCCGGGAACCACGGGCACGCCGGCCTTCTCCATCAGCCGCTTGGCAGCGTCCTTGAGGCCCATCGCGCGGATCGACTTGGCCGATGGTCCGATGAATGTCAGTCCGGCGTTTTCGACGGCTTCAACGAAGTCGGGGTTTTCCGAAAGGAACCCATAGCCGGGATGGATCGCCTGCGCGCCAGTCGCTTTCGCAGCTTCGATGATGTGCGTCCCGACCAGATAGCTTTCCGCCGCCGGAGCGGGTCCGATATGTATGGCTTCGTCCGCCATTTCGACATGCAGCGCATCCCGGTCGGCATCGGAATAAACCGCCACGGTGGCAACGCCCATGCGCCGGGCGGTACGGATGACCCGGCAGGCGATCTCGCCGCGGTTTGCGATCAGGATCTTGGAAAACATCGGCATCCTCGCAAGCTTTGTCATCTGGAATAGCCGTGCAATGGCGGCCAAGTCCAGCGCTGTGTGAGCGCGGTTGTGGGCGGCTCAGGTCTGCGGCGGCAGCGGCCGCGTCGTCGCCCGCTCGCGCCATACGATGTAGAGGCCCGATCCCATCGTGACGGCGATGCCGATGGCCGCAAGCCCATTGGGCAGATCATGGAACACCAGCCAGCCGATGAATGTCGCAAACGGGATTTCGAGATACTGCATGGGTGCCAGGGTTGCCGACGGCGCGAAGCGCAGCGACCACGTCATCAGCAGGTGCGCGAATGTGCCCAAGGTGCCGATGCCGGCAAGCAGCCACAGATCGCGGCTTGTCGGCGTCACGAAGCTGAGCGGCTGGATGTCGATGCCGCGGGTGAAAAGGACGATCACACCGAGCACGGCAAGCGCCATCACTCCGGCCACCGCCTGCAGAACCATCGGGTCATTGTCGCGGGCAAGCTGCCGGCTCACCAGCATGTAGAGTGCGAATACGACCGCTACCACGAGCGGCAGCAGGGCAGGCCAGCCGACTTCCGCAAAAGATGGCTGGATGACCAGCAGCGTGCCACCGAAACCGACGACGCAGGCCATGATACGCCGCACCCCTACCATTTCGCCAAGCACCAGCCGCCCGAGCAGGAGCATGATGAACGGCATCACGTAAGCGATCGCAACGGCGTCGGCGAGCGGCAGGAACCGCAGTGCAGTAAAGAACACCCCAATGCCGACGATGTGCAGCAAAGTCCGTGCCGCCGTCAGCCAGAATACCCGCCGGGTCATACGAAACGAGTGGCCGCCGAGCAGCGCCAGCGGCAGCAGGATGAGCGCCTGCGCGGCGAACCGCACGACCAGAAGCTGCAGCAGCGGTATCGTGTCGCCCAGCACCTTGGCGATTGCATCGCCCAGGGGCGCTGCGGCGCAGAAGCCGATCATCAGCATGATGCCGAGACTCGGGCGGTCCTGACCGTCATTCTGCATGGCAAGTGCGGGATTTATGGCACGGTTCTGAGTCACCGCGCGACACTATTGAGCTGGAGCGTGTCGTGCAATTGGGCCAGCGCCACCCGCTTGCTGGGCCGCCACGGCCTTTTCGCCATGCCCGAATTGAGCCATGAATGGCTGGAATGCAGATGCTGAACCCGCCTGCCGCAAGGAAGCTCCATGCCCGACCGCTCAGCGATATGCGCAGCCTTGTTGGCCGGTGCGCTGGTCGCAATGCCCGTTCGGGCCGGCGCCGGGTGGGAGGCGGCCGAGAGGATCGAGACCTATGCGGTAGAGGGCGCGACCGGGCTCGAGCTTTACCGCTCGATCGGCCGCAACGGCCCCAGGATCGGGCCGACCCGGGCGATCGCCTACACGACATTCGATCTGAAATGGTCGCGCGACTACCGGGAGGCGAACGGCAATTGCCGGCTGGATTCGGTGAAGCCGTGGCTCACCGTGATTTACAAGCTGCCTGAAGCGCCGCCGAATCTGCCCGCCGAAACCGCCGCGCGCTGGCAGCGCTTCATTGCCGGAATCCGCGCACATGAGCGCGTTCATGGCGATATCATTGTCGAGATGGTGAAAAAGATCGAAGTGTTCTCGTCAGGTCTCTCCGCCGACAACGACCCCGGGTGCCGGAAGGTTCGGGCGATACTTCAGAAGCGGCTTGGCGAGCTCTCAAACGAGCAGCGTCAGAAAAGCCGCGACTTCGACAGGGAAGAACTGGGGAACGGTGGCAATGTCCACCGCCTGGTGTTGGAACTGGTGAATGGCGGGTAGGTTGCGGGCGGTCAAATCCGCCCGCAACCAGCACTCTATGCAAATGCGAGGCCGTGCCTCTGAAGAATGCCGGCGAGTTGTTCTGCCTCGGGAGGGCCGATCTCGGCGGGCGGCAGCGTGTCCGCAGCCGCGCGAACGCCCGATTCGGCAATGAAGGACTCCATGTTGCGGCCAGGCGTGAAGATGAACAACATCCGGCAGCCTTTCGGCCCGACGGTATAATCGTGGACAACGCCACGGGGCCCAAAGAGCACGTCACCGGGTTTCGCCTCGACCGTCCGGTCGCCGACATGGAAGGTGCCGCCGCCATCCAGAATGACGAATGCTTCGTCTTCGCGGTGATGGACATGCGGGGGTACGCTGAGCCCGGGTGGCGCCAGGATCTCCACGATCGACATGGCGTCGTTCGTTTGCTCGGCGCGTACCCTGTGCTTGGCGAGTTCTCCGAACCACCACCAACTGTCTGTCGGCGGTGACGGGGTGTGCTGGTTCATATGAGTTTTCCCTTGCTGGTGAAGCCGCATTGACAGCGGCGGAAGCGGCTCATATTTTGGCGGAATAATTCTGTCAACGAAATTTATCCGAGAAATGTCTCCGCGAAACTACACCATGACCCGGCGCGCTGAGGCGGCTGCCCGCAAGCGCGATGCCATCCTGCAGGCTACTCTGGAGGCCCACGCCGAACGGGGCGTCGAGAAAACGGGCTGGGACGATATCGCTTTGCGCGCGGGGGTTGGCGTGGGAACCGTCTATCGCCATTTCCCCGATCTCGACGCGCTGCTGCCTGCCTGTGGCGAACTGACCTTCCGCAAACTTGATCTGCCCGGCCCGGAGATATTTGACGGGGCAGCCGATCAGGGAGAGCGGATCGCGCGTCTCGTCTCGGCGCTGTTCGCCCTGTATGAGCGCGGCGAGCCGGAGCTGCGCAACATCCGCAATGAGCGCGGGTACCATCCTGCGCTGGCAGAAGCCCATGAGCAGGTGGAGAAGCGCGTTGCCGAACTCGTGGAAGCGGCGGTCGACAGACAGCGGCCTCTCGTGCGGGCCTTGGTCGACCTTGGAACGTGGCAGGCGCTTCGTTCGGCCGGAGTGGCCATGCCGGCGGAGGCCATGGTAGCCGTGATCGGGGACGCCGTCGCAGGCCGATGAGCCCTGCAAGCGGGCCGGCTGTGGCTTAGACCTATTGTCCGGTCACCCAGGTCACGTCCTGGCCGTAGAGCGGCACCGTCGAAATCGCCATCTTCGCCGAACCATCCTGCACCTGGCGCGAATGCGACAGATAGACCAGCGTGTCGTTCTGCTCGTCGTAGAGACGCTTGACCACAAGCTGCTTCCAGATCAGCGAGCGCCGCTCCTTGAAAACCTCCTCGCCCTCCTGATCGCGCTCGATGTCGCGAATGACGATCGGTCCTGTCTGCCGGCAGGCGATTGACGAGTTCGACGGGTCTTCGAACCAGTTGCCCTTGGAAAGTCGGTCGATCAGCCCGCGCTCGAAATAGGTGACGTGGCAGGTCACGCCGTCGACCTGCGGATCGTGGATTGCCTCCACAATGATGTCGTTGCCGAGCCAGTCGACATCCACTTCGCCGATCTGCTCCGCGCCAGCAGGCACCGACAGAGCGAATGCAAGCGTTGCGGCTGCGGCGATTTGGGTGAGGGCGGCTTTCATCGAACGGAACTCCGGGCTGTCGAAAGGTCACGGTCATGTAGGAAACGCCCGGCGCGATAAAAGGGTCCAGACATGAACCTCCATCATTTCACCCGGCGCCGCCCTCCGGTCGGTGCACTACGGGCAGTCGCTGTCGCGCACATAGCGCGCCTTCACGAAACCCGACGTCGCCCGGTCGCCCGCATAATGCGTGATCGGGCACCAGCGGCTGCCCCAGGGCCGCGAAAGTGGCTCGCAGCGGGCGTCGAGATGAATGATGCCGTGGCGGCCCGGTACCAGAATATCCACGATGGGCGACGATGCCGAGGCGCGCTCGCGGACATTGAGCGCATCGTTGCTCGCCACATTCACGACCACCAGGCAGCCGGGCCCGGAGGTGGCCAGCGCGGGAGCGGCGGCAGCCACAAGCAGTGCGGCTGCAAGGGCTGATTTCAGGGCATTGGACATGGCACTCTCCCTCTGGCGAAAGAACACGGGCTGCTGGCCCGTCCGGCGAGATGATAGCACGCCGGAGCAGCGGGAGGCGAAAGCCTCTGGAAAGGTCGCCGGTTCGCCGCTAGCCGGCTTCACTCGCTTCGAGTGCGGCGCCGGGCAGGTAGAGCGTGATCGGCCGGATTTCGTAAACCGCGCTGGGGTTGGCGCGGCGCAGCTCGCGCGCCGCGGCGATGGCGGCGTCCATCGACGGAAAATCCACGACGTAAAAACCGAGCAGCTGCTCCTTGGTCTCGGCGAACGGCCCGTCGATCACCATGCCGTCGCCCGGGCCGCGCAGGGTCTTGGCGTCCTCCGTGGGGCCAAGCCGCCCCGCGGGGCCGAGCTGTTTCTGCGCCACCAGACGGCGATTGACCTTGAGCAGATCGTCCATCAGCGCCTCGTCTTCCTCCTCGCTCCACGTGTCGACCACGCCTGCGGCGTGATAGGCGAGAATTGCGTAATGCATGCGGTATCTCCGTTCGGTCAGCCGGCGTTTTTGGAACGCCAATAGGCGACAAGCGCGTTGGCGTGTCCATGGCCCAGGCCGTGGCCGGATTTGAGCGCAGCCACCATCTCCATATGCTTCATGGCCTTCATGCCATCCAGCAGCGCCAGCCAGTGGCCGACTGGCTTGCCGTAGGTCTTTTCGATCGACGGAAAATAGGAAGCGGGGCCTTTCACTTTGGGCTCGGCGGGCATCGCGGCGGTCTCCTTCGGTTGTGCGGTGGACGTCCGAAGGACGTTCGGGGAAGACGGCACCCGACAATGAACGGGAGAAAATTTGCGCCAGCAACCGAACCCGGCCGTCATGGCCACACAGCTTCGCGGTGGGGCGCATGCGATCTCGGTGATGTGCATGAGCGGTTGATAGCCGAACAACAGGTCTGAGCGGCGCGGCTGCCGACATTGGCGGCAAAGCTAAGAACCTTCAGCTAACGTTCCGAGAATCAACTCCATTTGCTTCGATCCCGGAAAGGCAGTTCGATGCCGTATGGCTTGAGGGGTTCGATCAGGTCGTTCCAGTCGAAGCTGCGTATGCCGAAATGCAAGTAGAGTGAGTCTTTGGCCCCGATGATCATCTCGAGGCTCTCCTCGACTGATATGTCTTCATATTCATCGAGAAGCATGCGCCCCAGAACGGGAATAGCCAAGTCTGGTGCCCAGCGCCTTACATATTGCGCAGCCCGAAGCCGGACAAAGGGCTCGCTATGGCTCATCAGCGTTTCCAGCGCGAGCCTGCCCTTGGCTGATTTTGTCAGTATCTCGGCGGTACGCATTGTGATGTCGACCTGGCGATTGGCGGCGGGAATATTCTGTTCGCGAACAGCGTTCTGGTTCTTCACCTGCGCTTTCACAAAGCGCCCAACCAAGTCTTCGACGGAGAGCTCAGAAATCTTTCGGGTAATAACCGAACCTTCTCAATGCTGCTTCAATCAGGTCTAGCCCATGATCATACTGATCTGCGAACGACATCTTTTCGACCCAGTATCGCCGAACATCATTGCCGTATGCAGGATCTTTGGAGCTCATCTTATTGCTAATATATCGATGTACTTCCACCGGAAGGCTAATGATATTGTCCGTACTGTGGATCAGTTCCGGGCGGAATCCAGGTCGTCCGGCAAGGCGCTTTTCTACGATATGGTGCCACTCTCTTCCGGGACCGGCGGGCCCTAAATAGCGCCGCATTTCACGCTCGTCTTTGAACCGCATTAAGCGCGTTTCTGGTCGTTGTCGCGAATATGGGCCGATGCGCCTGGTCTCTTCGTCGAAATCATCTTCATCAGGCTCGGCGTTTTCCTACCTTCTCGGAACGCTGCGGAGCCGGGGAGCGGTCGTCCGACCAAGGGCTAATAGACGCTGAAGCGCAATGCGCCCTGCATTGATCACGGCGGGCAAGAGACTTGCCGCCGCTCCTAACGCTCCCGCCAGCCATTGGCCGCCTGCGAGGTTGCCTGCAGGGACGCGAGGCTGAAGGTGCCAGTACGGGTTGGACTTCGCCGCAACGCGCATGCGCACGGTCGCTGCCGAAAGGCGCAGGACCGTCGCCGCGCAGCGTATTCGGCTGGAAAGTTGGTCGATATCGGATTGCTGCATGGCCTTTCCCGGATTGGTCCGGTCGAAGCCTAAGCGCGCGATCGACGGTGAGGATAAATTGGAAGATTTCTCGGGCTAGATCAGAGAGTTAGTTCTGCAACTATTCACATCCTGAACACGCCGAACTTCGTCTCTTCGATCTCGGCGTTGAGTGCGGCGGAGAGGCTGAGCGCCAGCACCTCGCGCGTTTTCGCCGGGTCGATGATGCCGTCGTCCCACAGCCGGGCCGAGGAATAGAGCGGGTGGCCCTCGCGTTCGTATTTTTCCAGGATCGGCTTTTTGAATTCGGCCTCTTCCTCGGCCGACCATGAGCCGCCCTTGCGCTCTATGCCCTCGCGCTTGACCAGCGACAGCACTGTGGCGGCCTGTTCGCCGCCCATCACCGAGATGCGGGCGTTCGGCCACATCCACAGGAAGCGGGGCGAATAGGCGCGCCCGCACATGCCGTAATTGCCGGCGCCGAACGAGCCGCCGATGATGACGGTGAGCTTCGGCACTTTTGCGGTGGCCACCGCCGTCACCAGCTTGGCGCCGTCCTTGGCGATGCCGCCGGCCTCGTATTTGCGGCCCACCATGAAGCCGGTGATGTTCTGCAGGAAGATCAGCGGGATCTTGCGCTGGCAGGCGAGCTCGATGAAATGCGCGCCCTTTTGCGCGCTTTCCGAAAACAGCACGCCGTTATTGGCGAGAATGCCCACCGGAAGCCCGTGAATGTGCGCGAAGCCGGTGACCAGCGTGGTGCCGTAATTGGCTTTGAATTCGTCGAGCTCGGAACCGTCGACAATGCGGGCGATGATCTCGCGCACGTCATAGGGTGTGCGGGTATCCGCCGGCACGATGCCGGCGATCTCATGCGATGGATAAAGCGGCGGAATCACTTTCCGCGTTTCCAGCGATACCGGCTTGGTTCGATTCAGGTTTTTGACGATGCGCCGCGTGATGGCGATCGCATGGGCGTCGTCATTGGCGTAGTGATCGGCAACGCCGGAGAGGCGCGTGTGCACATCCGCGCCGCCGAGGTCTTCGGCTGAAACGTCTTCGCCGGTGGCCGCCTTCACCAGCGGCGGGCCGCCGAGAAAGATCGTCGCCTGGTTCTTCACCATGATGGACTCATCGGCCATCGCCGGCACATAGGCGCCGCCCGCCGTACACGAGCCCATCACGCAGGCGATCTGCGGAATGCCGGCGGCGCTCATGTTGGCCTGGTTGTAGAAGATGCGGCCGAAATGCTCCCGGTCGGGAAACACCTCGTCCTGGTTGGGCAGGTTGGCGCCGCCCGAGTCGACCATATAGATGCAGGGCAGGCGGTTTTGGCTAGCGATCTCCTGCGCGCGCAGATGTTTCTTCACCGTGACGGGGTAATAGGTGCCGCCCTTCACCGTGGCGTCGTTGACGACGATCATCACCTCGCGCCCCTCGACGCGGCCGACGCCGGCGATCATGCCGGCCGAAGCGATGTCGCCGCCATACATGTCCCAGGCGGCGAACTGGCCGATCTCGAGAAAGGGCGATCCCGCATCGAGCAGCTGCGCCAGCCGCTCGCGCGGCAGCAGCTTGCCGCGGCCGGTGTGGCGCTCGCGCGCCTCGTCTGAGCCGCCGCGCTGAACGGCCTGCGCCTTGTCGGCGATATCGGCGACGAGCGCGGCCATGCGTTCCGCATTGGCCTTGAAGCTGTCGGATGTGGCGGCGATTTCGGATTTGATGACGGTCATGCTGGCTCCGGAATGGGGACAGTCGCTGGGGCTAGTCGCCGGTTGTCACGGTTCGTCCTGATCGGCCATGCCTCGCGCCCACGGCTCAAGCATCGACACGATCGAGACGAGCGACTGGCCCTTGTCGGTGAGTGCATAGATCACCTGCCGTGGCCACGTGGCCTTGGGTGTGCGACTGATAATGCCGCGCGCCTCCAGTGCCACAAGCCGTTCCGCCAGTACCCTGCTCGAAATGCCCCGCAGCCTCGTCGCCAGATCGCCGTGCGATTTCGGGCCGGTGGACAGATGCCACAGCAGGCAGGCGTTCCAGCGGTGGCCGAGAAAGGCGAGCCACTCTTCCACCGGGCAATCGGTTGCGCTGCGGGCAACCGGTTCTTCGAGCGGATAGCAATGTATGGTCATGCTCGCGGTTCCCAGTTGTTACCATTTGGAACGGAAAGAATCGGGATGATAGGCGGTTTTTCCATCACGTTGGCAAGTGGAGAAACCAGTGACTGCATCAAATAGCAAGCCCGCCGCATATCGGGTTACCGACCCCGCCTTGTTCAACCAAACCTGGGCGGAGGCGTTCAACAGCGGCGACGTGGACAACGTGCTCGCTCTTTATCAGAGCGACGCGATTCTGGCTGTCGGCGACCACGTCGCGAGCGGACATGGCGAAATCCGTGAGCTGCTCTCGGGTATGCTCGCCGCTCCGGGCAAGATCGCCGGCAGGAACAACTTTTTTCATGTGCTGGACGATGTGGCGCTGCTGCGCGCCGACTGGAAACTGTATGGGGACGACGGTTCGGTGATGGAGCAGGGCTCGACCGCCGAGATCATTCGCCGGCAGCCGGATGGAACCTGGCTCTACGCTGTCGATCACGCCTCCGGCGCAAGCATGCCAGCCGTGCTTTGACGCATGCCCGCGACCGGCCCAGATCGTAACCCCGCCCATGGCCGCTATTTTCCGGTCGTGTTGCCATAGGCGGGAATGCCGCCGGCATCCTTCAGCATGCGGGCGAAATGCATCAGGTTCCAGGTCATGAAAGTAAGGTTGCGCCGGGTGAAATCATTGTCGAACCCGGCGCGGCCGCCGTCGTCCATCTCATCGCCGTAGCTCGGTCCGGGGCCGGCCTCGCCGATCCAGCCGCAATCGGCTTGCGGCGGGATCGAGTAGCCGATGTGCTGAAGTGCGTAAAGCACCGTCATGGAGGCGTGTTTTACCCCGTCTTCATTGCCGGTGACGATGCAGCCGCCGGTGCGGCCGTAATAGACATACTGGTCCTTTTCGTTCGTCTGGGCCGAGTGCGCGTACAGACGCTCGATGATAACGCGGCAGACAGAACTTTCTTCGCCGAGCCAGATCGGGGTGCCGATGACCAGGATCTGGCTGTCGCGCACCTTGGGCCAGATATGGTCCGGCCATTCGTCGGTCTTTGCGCCATGTTCGCGCATGTCGGGCTGCACGCCGAAAGCGATATCGTGGTCGGCGGCGCGGACATAATCTACGCTGACGCCGCAGCCTTTCATGATCTCCATCGAGTCGCGCATCAGCGTCTCAGTGTGGGAGGCGCCCTGATTGCCGGCCTTCAGCGTGCAGTTGATGAACACCGCCTTGAGATCGGAATAGTCGGTTTTGTTGTCGGCTACGAGCTTCTTCTGGGTATCGTTGAGTGGCATGATGTTCCTCCTGATCGAAGAAAACGCACCTAGTGCGGCGGCTCACTAAGTCACGCCTTAAACCGCTTCCGCCATCATCTCGCGGCCGATCAGCCAGCGGCGTATTTCCGACGTGCCTGCGCCGATTTCGTAAAGTTTGGCGTCTCGCAGCAGGCGGCCGGCGGGAAACTCGTTGATATAACCATTGCCGCCGAGCAGCTGAATAGCGTCGAGAGCCATCTGGGTGGCGCGTTCGGCCGAATAGAGAATGCAGCCGGCGGCATCCTTGCGCGTCGTCTCGCCGCGATCGCACGCCGCCGCGACGGCGTAGACATAGGAGCGGCATGCGTTCAGCGTCGTGTACATATCGGCCATCTTGCCCTGAACCAGCTGGAATTCGCCGATCGCCTGGCCGAACTGCCGTCGTTGGTGGACATAGGGAACCGCGACATCAAGGCAGGCGGCCATGATGCCGAGTGGCCCGGCGGACAGGACTACGCGTTCATAATCGAGGCCCGACATCAGCACCTCGACGCCGCGCCCGTCCTCATGCAGCACATTCTCGTAGGGAACCTCGACGTCTTCGAATACGAGCTCGCCGGTGTCGGAGCCGCGCATGCCGAGCTTGTCGAGCTTCTGCGCGACTGAAAAACCCTTCATATCGCGTTCGATAATGAAGGCGGTGATGCCGCGGCTCGAACGGTCGGGGTCCGTCTTGGCGTAGACGACCAATGTGCTCGCCGTCGGGCCGTTGGTGATCCACATCTTGGTGCCGTTGAGCACATAGCAGTCATTGCGTCGCTCGGCCCGCAGCTTCATGGAGACGACGTCGGAGCCGGCGCCGGTTTCCGACATGGCCAGCGCGCCCGCCTTGGCACCCGAACACAGGTCGGGCAGATATTTTTCCTTTTGCTCCCTGGTGCCCCAGCGGTTGATCTGGTTGACGCACAGGTTCGAATGCGCGCCATAGGAAAGGCCGACTGCGGCGCTCGCGCGCGAAATCTCTTCCATCGCCACCACATGCGCGAGATAGCCCATGCCGGATCCGCCGAAGTCCGGATCGGCGGTCACGCCGAGCAGCCCGAGCGCGCCGAGCTTTTCCCACAGATCGGCGGGAAACGTGTTTTCCTCGTCGATCTGTGCCGCACGCGGTGCGATCTCGTCGGCAGCGAAACGGCGCACCATATCGCGCAGCGCGTCGATATCTTCGCCAAGTCCGAAGTTAAGCGCGTTCAAATACATGGGTTTTCTCCGAATGCCGGACGGCACCAACAAGGCGCATCGTCATGGCAAGATAGGTTTCGGTCACTTCGTCGACCGACAGCCGCTCGTCGGGACGGAACCAGACGATGACTCCGGTGATCATCTGGATGATCGCCATCGCGGTCATTGCACTGTCTTCGATCAGGAACGAGCCGTCTTCAGCGCCCTCGCGCAAAATGGTCCGCAGCTCTTTCTCGTAGCGGTTGCGCAGTTTGAGAATGGCGCTCAGCCGATCACGCGAGAGGCTGCGCAACTCCATGTTGTTGACATGTGTGGAGTGGCGGCGCTCGACATGGAAACGAATGTGATTGGCGACAAACGCCTCGAGCCGGGCAGGGCAGTCACCGTGAGGGGGCCGCACAGTATTCCAACTGTCGATCAGCGCCTCCATGTGACCGGTCATGAGGTCGTAAAGCAGGTCTTCCTTGGTGGGGAAATAACGGTAGAGCGCAGCTGCCTGCACGCCGACTTCGGCTGCGAGCTGCCGCATGGTCACGGCCTCGTAGCCGTGCCGCGCGATCAGATTGACCGCGGCCTCACGGATCGCCGCTTCGGTTTTTTGGCCGTCTGAACCTGCCGTGCGCGCCATTCCTACCTCTCTTCAGGAAGGAATAAAACGAACGTTCAATTATTTCAAGATGCCTCTGACGTACGGCTCGTCACGCAGCTTTTTTGGTCCACGACGGAAAGGGATCGGGCATGGAGGTCCACAGCTCAGGTGCAAACGCCGGTGCGTTGACCAGGCAGGCATCGAGATCTCGCCGAATGGCGGCCTCGTCCATAGGATCTCAGCCGATGGAGACCGGTTCTTGCCTGCGGTCACCCCAGGTTTTGTCGAAATATTGCTCCATGGCTTTGAGCCATGCCGGATCCTGCGGCCAATATTCCTTTGGTGCGGCTGACCACCAAAGTCCTCGCTTTTCGGTCTTTACCAGTGCGCCGGCCATGGAGAGCTCGCCAACAAAGCGCGGGCGTGTCGCCAGCCAGAAAAAGCCCTTGGCGCGTATCAAGTGGGTGAATCGAGTTTAAACACTGTCTTGCCGACAGCGCCTTCCGCCGCTAGCACTATCGAGTGCGCTGCGCCAAAAGGCCGGCAACCATCGTTTTGTGCGAGCCGTCCGACCTTATGTTTCAGCCCAGCCTGACAGCCGACTGCGGGCAATGCGCTGCTTTGTGCTGCGCACACCACGCCTTCGACAGTTCCGAACAGTTCGCTATCGACAAGCCCGCCGGCGTTCCATGCCCGAATTTGAACGGGCGGGGCCGGTGCAATATCCATGCGTCGCTGGCGGAGCGCGGCTTTTCCGGTTGTGTCAGCTACGATTGTCTGGGAGCGGGCCAGCACGTGGTACAAGGCCTGTTTGGCGGTCGCAGCTGGCAGCACGAACCCGCGCTCAAGGAGACGATGTTCGAGGCCTTCCGGATAATGCGAAGCGTGCATGAAAACCTGCAGCTGCTGCACGCCGCCCGGCGCCTGGCCCTGTCGGATGCCGAAGCGGCGCGCTGCGCCGAACTGGAATTGGCGCATATGCCGCAGGACGGCTGGACGCTGGCGCGGTTGAGAGAGTTCGAACGCGGCCCGGTATCGGCTTCCGTTCGTGCCTTCCTGCGCAGCCTGCGCTACAAGCTTGGCGGAACGGTGCGACCTGCCTGACCGGTCGGTTATACTACAGCGACCAGGGAGGAATGCGTGCAAGCATCCATCATCGAGCGGACCATGTTCAACATCGTGGCAGATGATGTTGGCCGACTGCGCGATTTTTATACTCGGCTGCTCGCCTTCGAGCCGACATTCGACAGCGACTGGTACGTGGTTCTGGTTCCCAAGGACGGCCCGAAAATGGAGCTGGGTATCATTGCACGGTCCAGCGATATCACCCCGCAGGCGGCGGCCAGCGCGCCCGGCGGCGGTTATCTCACCTTCGTCGTGGAAAATGTCCTTCTTGCATTCGATCGGGCAAAGGCCATGGGCGCCGACATCATCGAGCCGCCGACCGACATGGAATACGGCCAGAGCCGCATGCTCCTGCGTGACCCGGCCGGCACAGTCGTCGATATCTCTTCGCCGACCCCGGCGATGACGGCCTAGTTTCCGCGCGCCTGCGCGAGCGCGCCGGGCAGTTCGGCGGCGAATATCGCCAACTCCGCGTCAGGGCCTGCGCTCACCCTGATGCAGCGGTCGAGCCCCGGTGCCATCGGCTTGCGCACGAAGACGTCGCGGTCCAGCAGCGCATTCATCAGCTTCAGCGCCAAAGCTCCGTCGCCGGCATCGAGCGCAACGAAATTGGTCGCTGAAGGCAGCGGCGTCAGTCCGTTTTCGCGGCCGATACGGCTGATCTCGTCACGCGCGCGAGCCACCTTGGCGCAGGTCTCGACAAGATAGGCCTGATCGGCAAGCGCCGCCTTCGCTGCGATCTGCGTCATCAGGCTCATACCGTAGTGATTGCGTACCTTTTCGAACGCGGCGATCGTGTCCTGATGCCCGATCGCATAACCGCAACGCATGCCCGCCAGCCCGTAAGCTTTTGAAAACGTCCGCATTCTGAGAACATTCCTGCGCGACGGGTCAAGTGCCGGAATGGCGGACGCCGGCGCGAATTCGCCATAGGCCTCGTCGAGAACGAACATGGTCGTGGCGGGCAGGGAGTCCGCGAAGCGCTCGAGTTCGTCGGCCTGCCACCAGCTGCCCATCGGATTGTCGGGATTGGAGAGATAGACGATTGGCGGATTTTCACTGCGCACGGCGGCGAGCAGGCCGCCGAGGTCCTCCCGGTCGTCGCGGTATGGCACCGCAACCGTGCGCCCGCCAAATCCGGCGATATAGAAATTGAAGGTCGGGTAGGCTCCTTGCGAAGTCACCACCGGCTGGCCGGCTTCCATAAAGAGCCGCACGGTCAGGCCCAGAAGCCCGTCGATGCCTTCGCCGATGGCTATATTGTCTGCGGGTACGCCGAGATGCGCGGAAAGCGCCTGCTTCAGGTCGTGGCTTTCAGGGTCGCAATATTTCCACATCTGCGGCGCCGCTTCCGCCATTGCCGCCGCCACTTTGGGCGATGGGCCGAAACTGTTTTCGTTGGCGCCAAGCCGTGCACGGAAGAGGTGCCCGCGCTTGCGCTCCTGGGTCTCGGGTCCGACGAAGGGCACCGTCGCTGGCAGCGATTGGGCGAGGCGGGTGAGGCGGGGTGCCGTATCTGTCATGATGGTATCCGCTGCAGGTTGTTGGTTGAGACGTCAGACGCGCCGCGCGATCTGTGCAAGCACCGCAATGTCGCGGGCAGTGGCGTCGTCGTCGCTGGGCGCGCCACGCGAGGCCGTTTTGACAAGCACGACGCCGGTTTCCGGGTCAATCCACAGCCACTGGCCGTGAATCCCGATGCCGCAGAAACTGTCGTGATCGTCGCCAACCGAATACCAGCACGAGCGGTAACGGCCGTTCTCGAATACGTCGGCGAAATTGCCGGTCTTCCAGGCGCTTGGGCTGCCGTTGCGGCGCATGTCGCTTACCCAGTCCGCGGGCACGATCTGCCGGCCGCCCGCGCGCCCGCAATCCAGCATCAACTGACCGAACCGAGCGAGATCCGCGACTGTCACGCATACGCCGCCTGCTGCCCGTGCCGTACCCACGCCATCGACAGTGACATAAGCGTCGCCTGTGGCACCCATCGGCGCCCAAAGCCGCTCCGAATAATAGCGGTGAAGGCGGATTCCCGTGGCGCGTTCGATGACGATGCCCAGCATGTCGGTATTGGGCGAGGCGTAATAGAACCGATTGCCATGTTCATCGCCGGTTCTGCCAAGCGAGCCAAGCACTGCTTTCAGCGATTCCGGCTCGGCATCCGCGCGCTGCGGGTTCCACAGCATGGCGCGGCGGTAACGGTCGAAGGCGCCGTCAGCGTCGAGATATTCCTCGTCGAATTCGATCGCTACCGTCATGTCGAGCAAGTCACGGACCCGCGCGTCGGCATAGCCGCTGGACGCGGGAAGGTCGACGTAAGCCGAAACCGGCTGATCCGGGTCGAGCAGGCCGTCGCCGACGGCGGTACCGGCCGCCATGCCCGTGACCGATTTCGAGATCGAGAAGATGATGTGCGGTGCGTTGAAATCGGCGTGGGGGGCGGACCACGCCGCGACAGGCCTTCCGTCTTTGAGTGCCAGGAAGCTGTCGGCCGCGGTCGCCGCGAAATAGGCGGTTGCGCTCATGCGCTGTCCGGTCGCCGGATCGTCGATCGCGATGCTGTCCGGCGCCTCGGGCAATGCGGCTAATTCGGTTGTCCGGCAACTGATGGCGGCGGTGGGCACGATCTCGCGGACATTTTGAAACGACCAGCGGCAATAAGGTGCGGTGCGCCAGTTGGCGAGCGTGACGTCGCGGCGGGAAAATCTGTCTTCCAAGTGCGGGCCTCCGTTGCCGGCGTGGATAGCCCGCACGCGAAGCGGCTGCAATTGCTATGATCGGGGATCAGGTACGGTGCTCAAGCACTGCGACGCATTTGTCGAGGTCGGCAGTGGCGAGATGCGCATAACGCATCGTCATCTGCAGGGTCTGGTGGCCGAGCCACATCTGGACGCGCCTTATGTCGATGCCGCCCTGTACCAGCCGCGACGCACATGTGTGCCGCAGCGCGTGCGGCACGAGGTCCTTGTCGTTGACGAAACCGGTTCCCGATTTGGCCTCGTTCCAGATGGCGCGGTAGCGATGTTGCGCGATATGGCGGAAGGGGCCGCGCTGATGCCGTCTCTGCTCGCAGATGACCGCGCAGACGCGTGCGGTAAGCGGCACCGTTCGGCTGCGGCCGGATTTCGTGATCCAGAAGGTCACGCGATTATCTGCGACATCGGACCATTTCAGGCCGATTGCCTCGCCCAGCCGGCATCCCGTGTCGACGAGGAATACGCTCAGTGCAAGCGCTTCCCGGGACATCTCGCCGATTGCGGCGAACAGCCGGTCCTCTTCCTCGCGCGTCAGAATGCGCAGGCGACCTGCACGCTCCTTCTGGCGGCGAAACTCCGGCAGGCTGTGAATGTCTCCCATCTTGAACGCCTTGCGAAGCAGCTTTTGCAACGCCGCCATCTTGCGGTTGATCGTTGCATTGCTGTTGCCACGTTCGCGAAGTTTTCCGGTCACTTCGTCCAGTGTTTCCTGGCTGAAGGTCGAAAATTTCTTGCCGAGCAGGATTTCGTCAATTTCGCCAATGAAGGACGTGACGTTATATTTGTGCGTCCCGTTCTCCCAAAGAATGTCGCCGTATTTGTCGAACAGCGCCTTGAGAGAATGTTCTGAGACAAGAGTTAGATGAGCGTGCTCGGGCCAGCCTGAAAAGCTGTACGCATTGATGTTGTACTTGATGGCGCTCATGCGGCGGCCGATACAGTTGCCAGAAGTGCAGCAAATTTATTTGTTTTACGTGTTAACATTAGCTAAATCCGCCTTTTCAGCGGGTTTGTTTATGATCTGACATTGTGCGTGCTTCGAGCCCCTTGAAGCATCGCCGGCCGTATTGCTTGTCTTGGACGATATCCCCCTAAATTCCCCAGCAGTGAGAACGTGATTGTGTCCGGTTGTGAGCGGCTTTGTTGCACCCGCCCGGTGAAAGAAGCCGGCGGTGTTCCGCCGGCTTCGTATCCGTGGTGAGTTCCCGAGGCGCGTTGTGCTTACGGGATGTCGCGCTGCAGGCGAATACGGCCACCCCAAGTAGCGCCGCCACCGGAGGCTGCAGTAGAGGTGGTCTGGTAGGTGATCTCCGGGCGGATCGAGAAATTCTCTGCAGGGGTTAGATTGAGACCGCCGGCAACAAACCAGTTGCCGGTATCAAACCACTGAGCAGTTGCCTGTAGTGCGGCCTTCTCGGTAAATGCCGCCTCAAAGCTGCCGAGGACGGACCAGGTCGTCCGGCCAGCTGGAGAAGTCAGAGTGCCGCTGTGGTCCATGATAGTATAGGCGCCAATGCCACCGCCTGGGTTTGAATAGAACACCTGCAATGTTGCGCTGACTCGTTCAGTCAGGTTTGCACGCAATACTGCCTTGGCGCCCCAGGAGTTGGACGTCGGCGTGGTGTCATAACCGGCCATGATGCCGAAAGAGCCCCAGCCTTGCGCGAAGTTGAATCCACCCTCAACCATGGGTGCCCAGTCGCTGTCGCGGCCGTCTTCGACGAGCGCGATGATGCCCGAGAAGCCATTGGATCCAGCAAAAGTGTAGCTGATTTCGACCGAGTTGACGCCGCCGTAGCGACCGTCGTTCATCGTGTAACCGCCATAGCCAAGAAAGCGAAGGTATGGCGAGTCACCTAGGCCAACCCTGAACGTACCGCCGCTGCGGATAAGTTCGATATAACCCTGATTAAGCGACGTAGTGGTGCCGTAGGAGCCGCCGAGAGTTCCGGTAAGAGCAGGCATTCCGGGTCCTGGAGGGAATACGGCCGGCGATGTACCAAATACGAACCCAGATGGGATCGTGCTGGGTGTCCAGCCATAGTCGAAATAGACCCGTGCGAAACCACGGAGTGTACCAAGCGCGGTTTCCGACCTCACGTCGATGGTCGGGGCGAAGCGGAAGAAGTGATTAAGGCCCGCAGGGTTGGTTCGTGTGATCCCGTACCCAGCAAACGGTCCCACAAAGTTACCGGCGGCGTTTACCTGATTGTAGATAACGGTGCTGGTTGCACTGGTCGCACGATGGTAGCCCAACTCATACCGGAAATACCCGCCGATTTTCATGCAGGTCTCGGTGCCCGGGATGTAGTAGAATCCGGCGCCGTACACGTCGCAGATGCGGACGTATTCCATCGGCTCCGGCTCGGCCATGACGATCGCGTCTGCAGCCTTGGCGCTGCCGGTCGAAACCGCCATCACCGCTGCCGAGCCGATCAGAAGGCTCTTGAGTTTCATTTTC
>JAEPMJ010000002.1 GCA_017644005.1 Rhizobiaceae bacterium | reverse complement strand
TCGATGTCGACTCATCGCATCCTGGGGCTGGAGCAGGTCCCAAGGGTATGGCTGTTCGCCATTTAAAGCGGTACGTGAGTTGGGTTCAGAACGTCGTGAGACAGTTCGGTCCCTATCTGCCGTGGGTGTAGGAATATTGACAGGATCTGTCCCTAGTACGAGAGGACCGGGATGGACGTATCTCTGGTGGACCTGTTGTGGCGCCAGCCGCATAGCAGGGTAGCTATATACGGAACGGATAACCGCTGAAGGCATCTAAGCGGGAAACCGACCTGGAAACGAGTATTCCCTGAGAGTCGTGGTAGACGACCACGTTGATAGGCCGGGTGTGGAAGTGCGGCAACGCATGAAGCTTACCGGTACTAATAACTCGATTGGCTTGATCGTTCTCATTGCTTGTGTCCATCGCACGATGGCACGGCGGCTTAAAAGCCGCCTGAAATTCCAGCTTCTCAGTTTGATATGCTTTTCGCTGACCTGGTGGTTATGGCGGAGCGGCTGCACCCGATCCCATTCCGAACTCGGCCGTGAAACGCTCCAGCGCTGATGGTACTTCGTCTTAAGACGCGGGAGAGTAGGTCGCTGCCAGGTCTGCCAAACGCATATCAAGCTTCTCGTTTCTCACGATCGCCTTACCGGCGGCTCGACCGGCTGCCCCCAGCCTCTCCAGCTTCTCAGAACAAGTTTCGATGCGCTCTCGCGCATCGGGTGACGCGGGGTGGAGCAGCCCGGTAGCTCGTCAGGCTCATAACCTGAAGGTCGCAGGTTCAAATCCTGCCCCCGCAACCAAAATCTTGGCGCTAGCTCAAGGAGTTGGCGGTTTTTTCTTTCTTAGGTGACTGAGGAGCCTCGCCCGCCACGCCGAACCGGACGGCATGGCAGCGCAAGTCGCCCATTGCGCGTCGCGGCGTCTCGATCGGGGCCCTGCCGAGCGTCGCCTCGCTGAACCCGTCGGATCGGCCCAGGTTCTGTGCGCGCCGATCTGGTGACCGTCGAGATCGGTTGCCGACGCGGTTAGGGGTGCCATGTCTCGGTCGGGCCGGTGGTATCAGCACGGATGAAACCGCGCGATCGTCATGCGCGCGCCCGAACTTTGCTCTGATTTCCGAGACGTTTTCTGAGGCTTATGCAGCGTCCGATTTCACGCGGTCGGGGAAGAATTTGGCGAGCCCTTCCGGTGAGGCGTCCGCGATGCCCCGCTCGGTGATGAGACCGGTGACGAGGCGGGCCGGCGTCACGTCGAAAGCGGGGTTGCCGGCGGGTGATGCCTCGGGCGAAATCCTTACCTGTCGCACCTTGCCGCCTTCATCCTTGCCCCAGACGAACGAAACCTCGTCGCCGGAACGTTCCTCGATGGGAATCTCCTTCACGCCGTCGTGCACCGTCCAGTCGATGGTGGGCGAGGGGAGCGCGACATAGAAGGGGACATTGTTGTCCTTGGCCGCCAGCGCTTTCAGATAAGTGCCGATCTTGTTGCACACGTCCCCATCGGCGGTGGTGCGGTCGGTGCCGACGATCACCATGTCGACCATGCCATGCTGCATCAGATGCCCGCCTGCATTGTCGACCACCAGAGTGTGCGGCACGCCGTGACCAGCCATCTCCCAGGCGGTGAGTTGGGCGCCCTGGTTGCGCGGACGGGTTTCGTCCACATAGACATGAACGGCGATACCTTCTTCCACCGCGTGGTAGATGGGCGAGGTGGCGGTGCCGAAATCGACGGTCGCAAGCCAGCCGGCATTGCAGTGGGTGAGAATGTTCACCGGCTCGCCAGGCTTCTTGCGGGCGGCGATCTCGCGAATGATCTCCAGACCGTTCCGTCCGATGCTGCGGTTCAACTCCACATCCTCGTCGGCGATCTCGGCGGCGCGCCTGTAGGCCGCCTCGGCGCGTTTGGCCTCGGGCAGGTCGCGCAGGAGGCCGCGCATTTCATCCAGTGCCCAGCGCAGATTGATGGCAGTGGGGCGTGTCTCGTGCAGTTGCTCCCACACGGCATCGAGCGAAGCGTCAGAAGCGTCTTCGCGCATGCGCACGGCAACCCCATAGGCCGCTGTGACGCCGATCAGCGGCGCGCCGCGCACCCACATGTCGCGGATGGCGGTCGCAATGCCTTCGACGGTGCGCACATTTTCTATGCGCAACTCATGCGGCAGCCAACGCTGATCGATGAGATCGACAGACCAGCCATCCTCATTCACCCAGATGGTGCGGTAGTGCTTGTCTCCAACCTTCATGACAGTTTCCCCTGGTCGAGTGCTTCGGCCAGCCGGTCGAGCTCGGCCAGCGATTGAATTCCGTTGCGATTGACGACGATGTGGCGGCCGAACTTCAAGGCTGCTGCTTCACAGGCGGCGCGAAGGTTCTCGTCGGCGATGTCCTCGAAATCCGCATTGTGAGCCAGGCCCAGTATGCGGCGATGCATCTCGATGCCGGCAAAGCCCAGCATGTCGGTCCACAGATCGTGGATGACGTGGTTGAGCGCCTGTTCGGCGGCGAGCCCGTCGTCCTGATCTTCATATAGGGCGGTTTGATAGAGAATTCCGTTGCGCTCGGTGCGCCACAGATGGGCGAATTCGTCGCTGAAGCTGGTCCATGTCTCGGAGATGACGCCAAGCAGGTAGGCGCGCATGGATGCGCGGCTGCCGTTTTCCTCGTGCCCGCGCTGGGAGAAATAGGCCATCCAGTAATTGGCAAGCAGCATGCCGACATCGAAGGCCATGGGCCCGTAGAAGGCGAATTCCGGATCGATGACTCGGGTGTCTTCCTTCGTGACCATGACGGAGCCTGAATGCAGATCGCCATGCACCATGGTCTCGGCCTTTGAAGCAAAGAGATGTTTCATACGCTGTGCGGCGACCTTCAGGTCACGGTCGGCGCGCAGCTCTTTCACCAGCGCGTCGAGACCCGGGGTGTGCCGGTTCATCGGCGCTTCGAAATAGGGATCGGAAAAGACGAGATTTTCCGTGATGTCGCAAAGGTCGACATTGTCGGCAAAGAGCGCGAGATCGGCCTTGCGGTCCGCTGCCTTCATGGAAAGGTCGGACCCGCGGAAGAGGGTACGGGCCATGAAGAGACCGAGATCCCTGCCGATCTTCGGCAGTTCCTGCCCCTCGATGAGAGCGCGGCGCAGAATGATGTGAGGCGACAGAAACTCCATTGCGATCAGTGCCTGCGTCTCATCGAAATAGTAGACCGCAGGCACGGAGCCCGGGGCTCGCTGTTCCTGCCGTATAAGGGCGTGATATTCGAAGAAGGAGCGCTTCAGAGGCAGGGGCCAGCTATCGCCAACGAGGCGGACATAAGGCAGTGCCTGCTTGATGATGAGCGTTTGCGCTTCACCCTGCGCGATGAAGACAAGGTTGAGATTGCCATCGCCCACTTCGCGGACCTTCCATGCAGTGGGCGCGCCGCCGAGACGCTTGGCAATCTCGGGAATGCTGCCCAGGCGATCCGGCAAGGTTTCCACCGTGAGGGGCTCGAAGGCGTTCTCTTTCATCTTTCTGTCTCCTCCCATTCGCACCGAGCATTTGTGTGATGGTGCGCATCCTGCATCCGCCCGTGTTCCCGCATCATTTTCCCTCCCGGAGGTGAGAAGAAGCGCAAGTCCAGCCTGTTCATCTTACGTCCCGTTCCTCCCGAACCGGGAGCGTGAAAGGCACGTGCCGAGTTCGGTAATCACCACTCTCTCATGCTGTCAGTTCTGGCACCACGCTACCAATGCACTGTCATTTGTCAATCATGTTGACATATGCTTGTTACCTGTTAGCGTTACATTGGGAGGAGAGCATGGGCGACACCGCCGTTTTTCGAATTGCCGGCCTGACCAAAGCGTTCGGACCCAATGCCGTGTTGCGTGGTGTGGGGCTCGACCTGCGCGCTGGCGAGGTGTCCGTTCTGATGGGCGCCAATGGCGCCGGCAAGTCGACGCTCGTCAAGGTCATGAGCGGTGTTCACCGCGCCGACCGCGGCGTGATGATGCTGGGGGACAAGCCTTTCTCTCCTGCCACCCCGGCAGAGGCGATGCGCGCCGGCGTGGTGACGGTTCATCAGAACATCAATGACGGTGTCGTGGGTGCGCTCGACGTGGCCAGCAACCTGGTGCTCGACCGTCTGAACGGCGCAGGCAGCGGCATTTTCTTCAATCCGCGCAGGGTGCGGCGCGAGGCTCGGGAAGTGGCCGAGCGCATGGGGCTCGGGATCGACCTCGGCGCGGAGGTGACCGACCTTTCACTCGCCGACCGGCAGATGGTGGCGATTGCCCGAGCCATGTCGCATGAGCCCCAGGTGATGATCCTCGACGAACCGACCTCCTCACTTTCGAGCAATGAGGCCGAGCGGCTTTTTGCGCTGATCGACCGGTTGAAGGCGCGGGGCGTCGCCGTTCTCTACATCTCGCATCGCATGTCGGATATCCGCCGTCTGGCCGACAGGATCGTGAGCCTTCGCGACGGGGCGATTGTCGGCCAGTTCGATGAAAAGCCGCTCGATTATGAAGGCGCGGTCAACGCCATGCTGGGGCAAAATCTCGGCCGCCACAGCATTGACGTCCGTGCGGCTGGAACCCCGGTGTTTTCGGTGCGCGACCTGCGGATCGCGCGGGGCGCGAATCCAATCTCCATGGATCTGGGGGCTGGCGAGATCGTAGCCGTGACCGGGCTTGTGGGGGTGGGCAAGACGCAGCTTGCCGAGACCCTGTTCGGCATTCATGCGCCGCTTTCGGGCACGATGGAGCTCGATGGCAAACCCTATGCTCCGAAGACACCGGCAAGGGCGATCAGGGATGGTGTCTTTCTCGTTGCCAAGGACCGCGCCTCCACCGGCATCGTGCCGGAATTCAACATCTATGAGAATATGAGCCTGCCCTTCCTGCCGCGTTTCGCGAATGCGGGCGTGATGCGGCGGCGAAGCGAACGCCAGACGGCGCGCGCCCAGATCGCCGACCTCAAAATCGTCTGCCGCTCCGAGCGCGACGATCTGGCAACACTTTCGGGTGGCAACCAGCAAAAGGTGACAGTGGCGCGCTGGCTCACTCAGAAATCGCGGCTGCTCATTCTCGACGAACCGTTTCAGGGCGTCGACATTGCAGCCCGCCACGACATTGCGGCCAAGCTGCGTGAGAGCGCCAGCGAGCGGGCGACACTGATTTTTCTGACCGAACTCGATGAGGCTCTGGAAACGGCCGATCGCATTCTCGTCATGTCGGAGAACACTATTGTCGGCGAGCACCGCAATGCCGATGTGGATATGGACCGGCTTCTGGCGGAAGTCGCCGGGCAGCGTTTGGAAGTGGCAGGGAGCTGATTGAGAATGAACAGCCAGACGGCACGGGAGAGTGCGGTGGAAGCAAAGGCTGATGCGCGGCCGAAAGACAGACTTTCAATGCGCGAGCTGGCAATCCGCTATGGCTTTCTTAGCCTGCTCGTTGGGCTGATCGTGTTCTTTTCGCTTGCTACTCGCGGCTTCACCTCGCCGCAGGCGGCGGTTTTCATCCTGCAGTCGGTGTCCATCACCGGCATTCTGGCGCTTGGCGTGACGGCGACGCTGGTGGTGGGGGGATTCGACCTTTCCATCGGCTCCATCGCCACAAGCTCGATGATGGCGGCGGCCTACGTAATGGTGGTGCTGGAGCAGAATGCGCTCGTTGCGGTTCTGGCGTGTCTCGCCATCGGCGCGCTAGTCGGGCTGATCAACGGTCTCATCATCTGCTACATGCGCGTGCCCGACCTTCTGGCGACGCTTGGCATGATGTTCCTTCTGATCGGCCTGCAACGCATACCGACCGAAGGGCGCTCCATCGCCACAGGCATGACGCTGCCCGACGGCTCGACCGCCGAAGGCACGTTCAGCCAGGCCTTTCTGGCGCTCGGACGGCACCGGTTTGATCTCTTTATAGAGAACCTCGTGCCGGCCTCGGTGGTGGTGCTGATCGTGCTGGCGATCCTGATCTGGTTCTTTCTCGAATATACGCGGTTCGGCCGTATGATGTATGCGGCGGGTTCCAATGCACGGGCCGCTGAGTTTGCGGGTGCGCCGGTCAAGGCCTACCGTATCTGGGCCTATGTGATTTCGGGCGTCTTCGCCTCCATTGGCGGCATTCTTCTGGCGGCGCGCCTCGGGCGCGGCGACATCGCATCGGGCAACAATCTGCTTCTGGATGCGGTGGCGGCGGCACTGATCGGTTTTGCGGTGCTGGGCGCCGCCAAGCCGAACGCATTCGGCACGGCCATCGGTGCGCTGTTCGTGGGTGTGCTCCTGCAGGGGCTGACCATGATGAACGTGCCCTATTACACACAGGATTTCGTCAAGGGGGCGGTGCTCGTCATCGCGCTGATCTTCACCTTTGCGCTTCTGGCGAGGAATGCAAGGTAGGCGCTCGGCCGCCGCAACATATTTCGACTGCAACAAATGTAACGGAGTGGAGGAAAACATGGAAATTTCACGCAGACTTCTGGGCAAGATGGCCGCGGCGCTCGCCGGGGCCACCATGCTCCTGCCGGCGGCCGCCGGTGCGCAGGACAAGCCTGCGCCTTTCGACAATCCGGGTGACGTGGAAATCGCGCTGGTGCGCTATCTTTCCACCGGCGACTTCTTCCAGGCCTACCTTTCGGGCGTGGAGAAGCAGGCCGAGGCGCTGGGCGTGAACCTGCGCGTGCTGGACAGCCGCCAGGACGCCGCCCTTCAGGCCGACATGGTGGATCAGGCGATCGCGCTCGGCGTTGATGGCATTATCATCCAGCACGGACTGACGGAATCCATGAAGGAAGCGGCCCAGCGCGCCGTCGATGCGGGCATCAAGGTCGTGGCCTTCGACGTGAATGTCGAGAATGATGCGATCCCGCAGATCGAGCAGTCCGACCGGGACCTTGCGCGGCTGGCGCTGGAACAGGCGATCAAGGACAATGGCGAAGAGTGGAAGGCGGGCTATGTCTATGTGGCCGGCATCGCGCCGCTCGACCGCCGCGACGAGACGTGGCGCGCGTTCAAGGAAAAATATCCTGGCATCGAGGAAGTGGCGCAGTTCGGCACGCTCGACAATCCGATTGCCAATTCGGTTGCCAATCAGGCGCGCTCGGTGGTTACGGCAAACCCGGACATTCAGGTCATGTTCGCGCCCTATGACGAATTCGCCAAGGGCGTGAAGATTGCCGTGGACGAGGCGGGCCTGTCGGACAGCGTCAAGATCTACTCGGCCGACGTGTCCACCGCCGACATCTCGGCCATGCGCGAGCCAGGCAGCGCCTGGGTGGCGACGGCTGCGACCAACCCTGCCGTTGTGGGCGAGGTTTCGGTGCGTGCGCTCGCCATGCTTCTGGCCGGTGAGGAGCCGGGCAAGAGCGTCATCGTTCCGCCGACCCTGATCACGCAGCAGGCGCTCAACGACGGCGACATCAAGAACATGGACGATCTCTCGGCCAAGATGCCGCAGTTCGCCCATGCGGATGTGGCCGTTCCAGCCTGGATGCCGTTGCCGCCGCGCGATTGAGGCGCAAGGGGTTTTGAACTGGAAAGGGCGGCTCTCGGGCCGCCCTTTGCATTTGTGCTGACCGGCGGGCGATTACAGCCCCTACCGCAGAGCCGCCGCGATGTTGCCGCCGTCGACAGTGGTCACGTCCGCCGTGGTGCGCTCGGCAAGGGCGTGGTTCAGAAATGCCTGCGCCACGTCCTCGGCGCGCACTTCAAGGCCGAGCAGGTTGCCACCCATATAGTCCTTCTCCGACAGGCCGCGCGCGGTGGAGCGGTTGGCAATCATCTCGTTGGTGAGAAGGCCGGAGCGGATGCGGTCGGCGTTGACGGCGTTGGAGCGTACGCCGATCGAGCCGTAGTCCAGCGCATATTGCCGCGACAGGAACAGCGTGGCTGCCTTCGGCAGACCATATGCACCGAAATTCGCACCCGGATTGACCGCCTGCTTGGAGGCGTTGAAGAGAAGCACGCCGCCCGTGCCCTGCTGTTTGAACAGCCGGATCGCATTCTGCGCGACGCTCTGATGGGCGAAGAAGTTGAGCTCAAAACTCCGGCGAAGCGTGGCATCCTCCAGTTCGCCGATCTTGCCTTGCCAGGCAGCGCCCGCATTGGAGACGACGATGTCGACACCGCCGAACACATCGCGCGCCCTGTCAAAGGCAGCGCGGACGGCGGCAGGATCCGTCACGTCGGCACCGATACCGATGGCGGCGTTGCCGATTTTCTGTGCGACCTCGTCCGCCTTGTCGGCATGCATGTCAACGACGACGACATGGGAGCCCTGAGCGGCGAAGAGCTTTGCCGTGGCGGCTCCTATGGCGCCGGCACCACCGGTCACCAGCGTGACCTGGCCGGAGAGCGGCTTGGGTTTGTTGGACGCAAGCTTGGCCTGTTCGAGAGACCAGTATTCAAGCTCAAAAAGGTCGGAGAGCGCCAGCGGATGGAAGGAGCCGATGGCCTCGGCGCCGGTCACGGCTTCCACCAGCATCTCGCCCACATCGGCGGCGATCTTGGCCTCCTTCATGCTGCGGCCATGGCCGATCAGGCCGAGACCGCGCACCAGCGTCAGGCGTGGCATGGTATCGAGCATGGTGCGCTCGACATCGTCGGCGGCGTTGTTGGTCGCGAAATACTCCTTGTAGCGGGCGGAGAACTCGCCGACCTTTTCGCGGATCAGCTTGCCATAGTCATCAAGCTTGCCGGCTTCGGGAGCGGGCAGGACCATGGGGCCAGTCTTGATGCGGATCGAGAGGTCCGGCGTGGAAACGCCGCGGGTGGCGAGTTCTTCAGCCGTGTCGGCGTTCACATAGTCGAGTATTTTGGGCGAGGTGCGGAAGTCGCAGACCATGCGGCCATACTTGCCCTCACCCTCGTCGATAGCGATGGCACCGCGCAGATAGGGCATGATCTCGGACGGGGTGGCGAGTTCCTTCGGCAGCGTGACCGGATTGAACGGCGCCTTACCGTTCTCGGCCACGTAATCTTCGGCCATCGTGACGAACTCGATCATGAGATCGTAGGCAGTCCTGGCGTCTTCGGCGAAGGTGAAGATGCCGTGCTTGTCGAGGATCAGGCCCTCTACGGAGGGATCTCTGTCGTAGATGTCGGCAGCTTCCTTGGCGAGGTCGAAGCCCGGCTTGATATAGGGCACGAAGCCCAGCCGATCGCCGAAGACCTTCTTGCAGAGGGCTTCGGAGTCTTCCTGATCGACCAGCGCGAGGATCGCGGTGGAATGGGTGTGATCGACGAATTTGTGGGGCAGGAAGGCATGCAGCAGGGTTTCTATGGAGGGGTTGGGGGAACCCGGATCGATGAGATTGGCGCGCTGCATGGCGACCATGTCTTCATCGGCCAGGGCATCGAGTTTGCGGGCGGCGAGGAGTGCGTCCATCTTCACGGCGGGCAGGCCTTGGGGCTCGATTACACCCATGTCCCAGCCACTACCCTTGACGCACAGCACATCATATTCGCGGCCCAGAATGTCGGCGGCCCTGCTTTTCAGCGAGGTGTTGCCCCCGCCATGAAGGACAAGACGCGGCTCGCCGCCGAGAAGTCGGGTCGTGTAGACGCGCAGCGCCAGATCGCGGTCGATGCCCTTTGCAGCGTAATGCTCGACGAGCTTTTCGGCTTCGCTGTCTTTCCAGAGGTTCTGCATGTCGGTCCTGTACTGTCCTGAAGAGTTGCGCTTGCCGGCGAGAGATCAGGCCGGCGTCGATTCACTGGCGGCGTGGTGCTTCAAAAGCGCGGCCGCCATGGAGGAGGTGGTGACCAGATGGGTGAAGAAACGCCCGGCGATGGCGGCCTTCAGAGGTTCGAGTTTTTCGTCCTCCTGCACCACCATCAGGCGTTTCGGAATGGCGCGGATGGCATCGAAATCTGCCGAGATCATGCGCCTGTTGTAATCGCAGTCGAGCAACCTGCCATCGGCGGTGATGATCTGGCCGGCGATAACGCCGGTGGCCCCCATCGCCTTGAGCTTCTCCAGTTCCTCGATGCTAAGGGCGCCACATTTGATGACATGGCTGTCGGTATCAAGCGCGCCGACCGTGAAGAGGGCCAGATCGCAGTCGCTGATACCGTCGAGCTGTTCGCGGATGACAGGCTCTTCGCGCAGGGCGTGGGCCAGTTCCTCGGTGCTCAACACCAGCGGTGCGTAGAAGTTGAGCCCCTTGGCGTTGAGCCGCCGGGCGATCTCCATCGTGCACTGGTCGGGGCGATAGGCATAGGGCGAGCCGAGGTTGCCGCACATTTCCACGACAGTGACGCCTTCGCGGTCGGCATAGTTCATGGCGTCGGCGATGTCGTAGACGGTGCGGCCCCAGGCGACGCAGACCTGATTGCCGTTCTCGACCATTTCGAGAAAGACATTGGCAGCCAGCGTCGGGATTTCGGCGGCAGGCGAGGGTGAAAGGGAATTCTCGCCCACGAGCCAAACGGTCTCCAGATCAAAGGCATCCTCCATCTGACGGGCAAGGCGCTCGCCGCTGAAAAGATGCGTGGAGGTGGAGATGTTGACGATGCCGGCCTCTCGGGCCTTGCGCAGATAAAGGGCGACCGAAGCACGCGAAATGTTCAGCCGCTGCGCCACCTCGTCCTGACGCAGGCCGTGCGTATAATATAGCCAGGCGGCCTTGTGTATGATCTGGTCTGTGGAACGATAAGCCATTCCGCGCCTCCTCTCGACATTATTCATGGTGATTGACAAAAGTCAATTCGGTGTCATGGAGACAGGCGTGGAGTCGTGCTCTCATCAGGTGGCCTCGGAGGTAGCCTGGGGAGCGCTGACCAGCCTGGAAAAGGCCTGCTGACATCCCCGGTTGCGTGCTCCCGCAGGCTAGAGCGGTCGTGCTTTCCCCTCGACCGAACCGCAATCAGTTTGCGGCAGAGGAGATGGACCGAAACTTCAAAGCACCCGGGATCAGAGCGAACCAAGTAGAGCTGCTTCAGCTGGGAGAACGGCCCTCCGCCCGGCGCCTGGAATGTCTCGGTGCTGAAATGGCCAGCATCTCTCCTGCAGCCGAAATTCGATGGCAGGCCGGGTGGCCCGAAAGTGGCGTCCTTCGCATCTTGCATTGCACAATACGAGCGCGTACGTGAAAAATGGAGCATGACGGCCAAGCAGCTATCTATCCTGGTCATTGACGAAAACACGATCCGCGCCTCGATCATCGAGGCTGGACTTCGTGAGGCCGGGCATGATCACGTGACACTGGTTCATGACGTACACGCCATCGCCAGTCGCGTCCGTGACGCGCAGCCGGATGTCATCGTCATCGACCTGGAAAATCCCAATCGCGACATGCTCGAAAGCATGTTCAGTCTCTCGCGCGCCGTGAAACGCCCGATTGCGATGTTCGTCGACCGGTCCGATCAAGCCGCTATCGAGGCGGCGGTGGATGCCGGCGTGTCGGCCTATGTGGTCGACGGGCTGAGGCAGGAAAGGGTGAAGCCGATCCTCGACATGGCTATCAGCCGGTTCAACGCATTCTCCCGCATGGAGCGCGAGCTGGAGGATGCCCGCAACGAGCTCGAATCCCGCAAGATCGTCGAAAAGGCCAAGGGGATCCTCATGCGCTCCCAGGGGCTTTCGGAGGACGAGGCCTACCGCCGCATGCGACGCGCGGCGATGGACCAAAACCGCAAGATTTCCGAGATCGCGCATAGCCTGATCACCGCATCCAAACTCCTTGGAGGAGGATAGGCATGAGCGCCAGCGTTCCCCTAACGGCCGGCTTTCTGCCGCTCCTCGACAGTGCCATTCTTGTTGCCGCGCGTGAGAAGGGATTTGCGGAGGAAGAAGGCATTGCACTGACGCTCGTGCGTGAGACGTCCTGGGCGAACATTCGCGACCGCATAGCCGTCGGACATTTCGAAGTGGCGCATATGCTGGCGCCAATGCCCATCGCCGCCAATCTCGGCTTGACTCCCATGCGGCTCGGATTGCTTGCGCCGATGTCGCTCGGCCTTGGCGGCAATGCGGTCACCGTCAGCCAAGAGCTGTGGGCGGCGATGGCCGGGGAGGGGGCGACGGGCCCCGACGATCCGGCGGCGGCCGGCGCCGCCCTGCGCGCGGTGATCGAGCGCCGGCACAGAAAAGGCGACGACACGCTTCGCTTCGGCGTTGTCCATCCCCATTCGGGGCACAATTTCGAACTTCGCTACTGGCTTGCTGCCTGCGGCATCGATCCGGAGCGAGATGTTGAGATCGTCATTGTTCCACCTCCCTTGACGTCGGATGCAATGGCCGCCGGTCGCATCGACGGCTTTTGTGTGGGTGAACCGTGGAACAGCGTGGCTGTGGCCGCCGGCCTTGCGCATATCGTCACGGTAAAGGCGGCGATCTGGCGGTCGAGCCCCGAAAAGGTTCTGGGTGTGCGCGAGGACTGGGCCGGGGAGCACGGCTCGCTGCTCGAGAGGCTTCTGCGGGCGCTGCACCGCGCCTCCCTCTGGTGCGGCGCAGTTGGCAACCACGACGAGCTAGCCGACCTCCTGTCGGCCCCGGCCTATCTCAACCAGCCTGCCGCGCTGCTGCGCGCGGCGCTCGATGGAGAGCTGGAAACCGGTGGCGGGACGCGGCGGTTTCAGGATTTTTTCGTTCCCGCGCAGAAGGCGGCGATCTTTCCCTGGCAGAGCCATGCGCTCTGGTTCTACTCCCAGATGGTGCGCTGGGGGCAAGTGTCGCACAGTGCCGAAAACGCGGAGACGGCACGGCGGTCGTTCCGGCCCGACATCTACCGCGCCGCGCTCAAGCCGCTCGGCGTGCCGCTGCCCTCAGCCAGCATGAAGGTTGAAGGGGCGCTGGCCGTGCCCACCCCCGTCGGCGTTTCAGCCGGACAGCTTGTCCTTGGCCCGGATGGCTTTTTCGATGGTGCCGTCTTCGATCCCGCACATCTCGACGCCTATATCGCCAGCCAGCGACCTGCCCTTCGCTGAGCTTTCGGAAGCCGGATTTTAGTTCAGGCATATTCCCCTGGCTGCCCATTTCGAATGCATCGAGACGCTGAATTAGACAGGGTCGTGCTGCACCTGCGAAGGCTATTCTGCTTATGGCGCTTTCTAACTATTTAAAATTAAAGAGAAAAATCTGTTTGCGGCGGAACTGGCATGGATGATGCATTGCAGTAAACGGGTCCAGAGGGGACACCTAAGATAAGTTCGCGTCCAACGATGGGCGCTTGAGGCAAGGCTGCCAGACGGTCGGTTCGCACCCGCTTAGCGGGGAGCGACGGACAGTCGGGCAGCCTTTTTCTTTTGTGTCCTCTCTATCGAAGCCATGCCTCTCCTGAGGCTCACGCAGTTGGATTGAAAGAACCGATGATCACGTTGCAGCCAGCCACGCCGACGCAAGACACGACATCGCGCCGCGCGCTCACCATGTCCACCATTGCCTTCACGGTCTGCTTCGCCGTGTGGACGATCTTTTCCATTATCGGTATCCGCCTCAAGGAGGACCTGGGACTGAGCGAAACCCAGTTCGGGCTGCTCGTCGGCACACCGATCCTGACAGGATCGCTCGTGCGCATGATCCTCGGGATCTGGACCGACCGCTATGGCGGGCGTCTCGTCTACACGGCAACGATGCTGACGGCAGCGTTCGCGACCCTTCTCCTGTCTCTCGCGGACAGCTATGCGACGGTGCTGCTTGCAGCACTTGGCGTGGGCGTGGCCGGTGGGTCCTTTGCAGTGGGCGTGGCTTATGTCTCTCGCTTTTTTCCCACCGAAAAGCAGGGCACCGCTCTCGGCATTTTCGGTGTCGGAAACGTCGGCGCGGCGCTGACGAAGTTCGTTGCACCGTTCGTGTTGGTAGCCTGGGGCTGGGAGACCGTCGCGCAACTGTGGGCAGCGGCCCTCGCGATTACAGCGCTGGTGTTCTGGTTCACCACGAGCGACGATCCGGTGATCCGGGCTCAGCGCACGGGGCAGATCAGGCGCCGCAGCTTCGCTTCCGAGTTCGAGCCGCTGAAGAACGTTCAGGTCTGGCGCTTCTCTCTCTACTACTTCTTCGTCTTCGGTGCCTTCGTGGCGCTCGCCCTGTGGCTGCCGCGCTATGTGATCGGAGTCTATGGCTTCGATATCAAGACAGCCGGCCTCATCGGCGCTGCCTATTCGCTGCCCGCCTCGGTATTCCGTGCCTATGGGGGCGCGCTCTCCGACAGGGCCGGCGCGCGCGCAGTGATGTACTGGACCTTCGCGGCTTCCGCAGCATGCACGTTCATCCTGTCGCTTCCGGCGGCCGATTATGTCGTGCGGGGCATCGAAGGCCCCATGACCTTCCAGTTCGCGGTGGGCCCGTGGGCCTTCATAGCGCTGGTCTTCGTTCTTGGCTTCTTCATGAGCCTCGGCAAGGCCGCCGTCTACAAGCACATCCCGGTCTACTACCCCGACAATGTGGGCGCGGTCGGCGGCATGGTCGGAATGATTGGCGGTCTCGGAGGTTTCATCCTGCCGCTGCTGTTCGGCTACCTGAACGATGTCACCGGCCTCTGGACGAGCTGTTTCATGGCTCTGTTCGTCATCGTCGCCTTCGCCATCGTCTGGATGCACCTTGCCATCCGCAGGATGGAACGCCGGGCCGCCCCGCAGCCGGCCTGAAAGCACGTTCTGAGAAAACGGAAAGAACATCATGACTGAAAAACTTGTCGTGGTTGGGGCTGGCATGGCCTCGGGCCGCATGCTCGAGCAGCTTTTCGAGGCCGAGCCGAATGCCTTCGACGTGACCCTCTTCGGCGCGGAGCCACGCGGAAATTACAATCGCATCATGCTTTCGCCCGTGCTGGCCGGGGACAAGGCGTTCGAGCAGATCGTCACCCACGACGAAGACTGGTATGTGGCAAACCACGTGACCTGCCGCTTCGGCGAGACGGTCACCAGGATCGACCGCAAGCGCAAGGTGGTCCTGACCGCCAGGGGAGAAACCCGTTACGACAAGCTGGTGATCGCCACCGGCTCCGCGCCCTTTATCATTCCCGTCGCGGGCAGGGACTTGCCCGGCGTGATGGCCTTCCGCGACCTTGACGACGTCAACGCCATGGTTGCAGCGGCGGAAAAGCCGAACGCCAAGGCAGTAGTTATTGGCGGCGGCCTTCTCGGGCTGGAGGCGGCCGCCGCGTTGCGCGGCCGCGGCATGGAGGTGGTGGTGCTGCACCTCATGGGGCATCTCATGGACCGCCAGCTCGATCCCGCCGCGGGATATCTCCTCAAGAAGGAGTTCGAGAATCGTGGCATCAGGATTCACACCGAAGCGCAGACCAAGGCGATCCTCGGCGATGATCGGGCGGAAGCGGTGCTTCTCGACGATGGCACGATCTATGCGGCCGATATTGTGGTCATGGCGGTCGGCATCCGTCCCGAAACGCGCATTGCAACCGATGCCGGCCTGCATGTGGAACGAGGCATCGTCGTCAACGATCACATGACGTCCTCGGATCCTGACATTCTCGCCATTGGCGAATGCGTGGAGCATGAGGGCATCTGCTACGGCCTAGTCGCGCCGCTCTACGATATGGCGAAGGTCGCGGCCAGAACGCTTGTCAAAGAGGACGCGGCCTTCCGGCCGGTCGAAACGGCCACCCAGCTCAAGGTGACCGGTGTCAGCCTCTATTCCGCAGGCGATTTCGCCGAGGCCGATGACCGGGAAGAGATCGTTCTGCGCGATGCCAGCGCGGGCGTCTACAAGCGCCTCGTCCTGAAGGACAACCGGATCTTGGGTGCGGTGCTCTACGGCGAGACTTCGGATGGCGGCTGGTTCTTCGACATGCTCAAGAAGGGCACGGACGTTTCCGATATGCGTGAAACGCTGATCTTCGGGCAGGCCTATCAGGGAGGTGCCCAACTGGACCCTATTGCGGCCGTTGCAGCCTTGCCGGATGATGCGGAAATCTGCGGCTGCAACGGCGTATGCAAGGGTACGATCACTGGCGCGATCACCGGGAAGGGGTTGGCGTCGCTGGACGATGTCCGCGCTCACACCAAGGCGTCCGCCTCCTGCGGAACCTGCACGGGGCTCGTGGAACAGCTTCTCTCCCTGACGCTCGGCGATACCTATAATCCGACTGCCGTAACACCGGTGTGCGGTTGCACGGATTTCGGACATGACGACGTCCGGCGGCTGATCAGGGCGAAGGGGCTGAAGACCATACCCGCCGTCATGCAGGAACTGGAATGGAAGACCTCGTGCGGCTGCGCCAAATGCCGCCCGGCACTCAACTACTATCTCGTCAGCGACTGGCCCGACGAATACGCCGACGATTACCAGTCGCGCTTCATCAATGAACGCGTGCACGCCAACATCCAGAAGGACGGCACCTATTCGGTGATACCGCGCATGTGGGGCGGAGTGACGTCGTCCGCCGAACTGCGGGCGATCGCCGATGTGGTCGACAGGTTCGATATCCCGGCGGTGAAGGTCACCGGAGGACAAAGGATCGACATGCTGGGCATCCGCAAGCAGGACCTGCCTGCGGTCTGGGCCGAGCTCGGCAAGGCGGGCTTCGTGTCCGGGCATGCCTATGCCAAGGGTCTGCGCACCGTGAAAACCTGTGTGGGTTCCGACTGGTGCCGTTTCGGCACGCAGGATTCGACGGGCCTCGGCATTCGCATCGAAAAATTCATGTGGGGATCGTGGACGCCGGCCAAGGTGAAGATGGCGGTCTCGGGATGCCCGCGCAACTGCGCCGAAGCCACCTGCAAGGATGTCGGTGTCATCTGCGTGGAATCCGGCTTTGAGATCCATTTTGCCGGGGCGGCGGGTCTGGACATCAAAGGCACCGAAAAGCTCGGCTTCGTAAGGACCGAGGACGAGGCCCTGGAGCACATCGTTGCGCTCGTCCAGATGTATCGCGAACAAGGCCATTATCTGGAGCGCATCTACAAATGGGCGAAGCGCGTCGGTTACGACGAGGTCCGCCGCCAGATCATGGATGATGCGGACAGGCGGAAGACCTATTACGACCGCTTCGTCTTTTCCCAGACATTCGCTCAGGTCGATCCCTGGTCGGAGCGCGCATCCGGCAAGGACAAGCACGAGTTCAGGCCGATGGCGACACTTCCGCTGGAGGCGGCTGAGTGATGAAGATGACCGGACAGGAATGGGTGTCGGTCGGCACGCTGCACGACATTCCGCAGCGCGGCGCACGCTGCGTCAGAAACGGGGATACGACCATCGCCGTGTTCCGCACGGCCGACGACAGGGTGTTCGCCATCGAGGACAAGTGTCCCCACAGGGCAGGGCCGCTCAGCCAGGGCATCGTTCACGATGACTGTGTCACCTGCCCTCTGCATAATTGGATCATCTCGCTGGAAACGGGCAGGGCGCAGGGCGCGGACGAGGGCGGCACGGCTACGTTTCCGGTGCGTTTGGAAGGCCAGCGGATACTTCTGGCGCTGTCCCGCGGCTCAGCGGCGGCGGTTGCGGAAATCTGCGATCATGGCTGAGACCGTCCGCACGACCTGCGCCTATTGCGGTGTCGGCTGCGGGGTCCTGGCGACGCCGCAGCCGGATGGCTCGGTGGAGATCGCCGGTGATCCCGACCATCCCGCGAATTTCGGCCGGCTGTGTTCCAAGGGATCCGCGCTGGGTGAAACACTGGCGCTTGACGACAGGCTTCTCCATCCCGAGATCGGCGGGCGGCGAGCCTCATGGGACGAGGCGCTCAGCACGGTCGCCGGTCGTTTTCGCGAGGCCATTGAGCGGCACGGCCCGGAGTCGGTCGCCCTCTATGTTTCGGGACAGATCCTCACCGAGGACTACTACGTCGCCAACAAGCTGATGAAAGGTTTTGTCGGCGCCGCCAACATCGACACCAATTCCCGCCTGTGCATGGCTTCGTCAGTCGCCGGCCACAAAAGGGCGTTCGGGTCCGATACCGTGCCTGGCGCCTATGAGGATCTGGAACTCGCCGATCTTGTCGTGCTGGTGGGCTCCAATCTCGCCTGGTGCCATCCGGTCCTCTATCAGCGGCTGGCCGCTGCCAGGGACAAGCGGCCTTCGATGAAGGTCGTTCTGATCGACCCCCGCCGCACGGCGACCGCCGGTCTTGCCGATCTGCATCTGGCGATCGCGCCGGATGGCGATGTGGCTCTGTTCACCGGCCTGCTGCGTCATCTCGCCGAGGTCGGCGCGACTGAGCGGAACTACATCGACAGGCATACGAGCGGTTTCGATGAAACGCTTGCGGCTGCGGCCGGTTTCGACGGTGCGCGGGTTGCAGCGGAAACGGGGCTAGCCCCGGAAGATCTGGAGACCTTCTATCGTCTTTTCGCCTCCATGGACAAAGTCGTCACGGTCTATAGCCAGGGCGTCAACCAGTCCGTGTGCGGAACCGACAAGGTCAATGCGATCATCAACTGCCATCTGGCCACGGGACGCCTGGGGCGACCGGGCATGGGCCCGTTCTCGGTGACCGGACAGCCCAATGCCATGGGTGGGCGGGAAGTGGGCGGGCTCGCCAACATGCTGGCGGCGCATATGGCGCTCGAAGATGCAGGGCATCGGGCCCTCGTCCAGCGCTTCTGGAACGCGCCGCGTATGGCGGACAAGCCCGGCCTCAAGGCGGTGGAGATGTTCAGGGCTGTCGCCGACGGCCGGATCAAGGCCATCTGGATCATGGCGACCAACCCCGTAGACAGTCTTCCTGATGCCGATGCGGTGGCGCAGGCGTTGCGGGATTGTCCTTTCGTCGTCGTTTCGGATGTGGCTGCAAAGACCGACACGATCCGGCATGCCAACGTGAAGCTGCCATCGACAGCCTGGGGCGAAAAGGATGGCACGGTCACAAATTCCGAGCGGCGCATCTCGCGCCAACGCGCCTTTCTCCCAGCTCCCGGCGAGGCGCGTGCGGACTGGTGGCAGTTTGTGGAGGTGGCCCGGCGGATGGGGTTTGGCGAGGCTTTCGCTTACCGCTCCGCTGCCGATATCTTCCGGGAACATGCCGCACTTTCTGCTTTCGAGAACGGTGGCAAGCGTGATTTCGACATCGGGGGCTATCGGGACGTTTCGGACGCGGACTATCGGGAGCTGCGGCCCTTTCAATGGCCCCGGGAAGATGGAGCGCAGCCTGCGCAACGGCGCTTCTTCGCGAAGGGAGGATTCTTCACCGGTGACGGCAGGGCGCGTTTCGTGGTGCCCCGCCCGCCCCGTGCCGCCATGGCCGACGCGACGTTTCCCCTGACCCTCAACACGGGCCGCGTGCGCGATCACTGGCACACGATGACGCGCACCGGAAAGAGCTCGCGCCTTTCGGCCCATATGGCGGAGCCCTTCGCCGAAATCCACCCGCAGGACGCCGCTCGGTTGTCCATCGGCGACGCCGACCTGGTTCGCGTCGAGAGCCGGCATGGCGCAGCGGTGGTTCGGGCGCTCGTAACGGCAAGGCAAAGGCCGGGTTCGGTCTTCGTGCCGATGCACTGGACCGATGAGTTCGCGGCGCTCGCCCGGGTGTGTGCGCTGGTCGCTACGGTGACGGATCCACATTCGGGGCAGCCAGCTTCCAAGAATGTCCCCATACGCCTCGAACGATATGAGGCGAGTTGCTACGGTTTCGCCATCTCCGCACGGCGTCCGAACACTGAAGGCCTGGACTATTGGGCGCTGGCGCGAGCCGATGGCGGCTGGCGAATCGAGCTTGCGTTCAAGGATGTGACACCGGAGCACGAAACCACTTTCCGTCGTCTTCTGGGGCTGAGTGGAAACGGCGATGACGTCGAGGTTCTCGCCTATTGCGACGCCCGGCGGGGCGACCATCGCATGGCGGCTTTCGAAGACGCGAAGCTTCTTGGCGCTCTCTATCTTTCCCGGACACCCGTCGCCGTCGCGCGGGAATGGGCGATCGGACAATTCGCCGAAAGCCACATGGACCAGCGCTCCCGCTTCCGCGTGGTCGCGGGCAGGAGCGGGACGGATCGCCCGGATGCAGGTGCCATGGTCTGCTCGTGCTTCGGGATCGGCATCAATCAGATCGCCGCAGCAGTGCGATCGGGCTGTAACACGGTCGAGGCCGTCGGCAGGTCGCTGTCAGCGGGAACGAACTGCGGATCCTGCCGCGCGGAAATCAAAGGGATTATCGATGCATATCGCCTCCAGGCAGCCGAGTGAGCGATCTCCGGCGCGTATAGCGCCGCTCGCAGTCCTTCCAGTCTTCTTCGACCTTTCGGGAAAACGGGCAATCGTGGCAGGCGGCACGGCGGCTGCCGCATGGAAAGCGGAACTTCTGGCAGCCAGCGGCGCCGTGGTCCATGTCCATGCGGCAAGCCTCTGCGATACGTTCGAGAATCTTCTGCGAGAGGGCGCGTCCGCCGGGTCCTTCATCCTTCACCGCCGACGCTGGGTGGCGGACGACCTCCTCGATTCGGCCATCGCCATCTGCGATGCCGAGGACGATGGCGAAGCCGCCGACTTTCTCGACGCCGGGCAATCCGCGGGAGCGCCGGTCAACGTGATCGACCGGCCGCGTTTCTGCCAGTTCCAGTTCGGCGCAATCGTAAATCGCTCGCCCGTGGTCGTCGGTGTTTCCACTGCCGGAGCGGCACCGGTTCTGGGACAGGCGATCAGGCGACGCATTGAGACCCTGCTCCCGACTTTTCTCGCTGCCTGGGCGGAGCTTGCCGCAAGTCTGCGCGCTGCCGCGATGCACAGGCTTGCACCCGGTACGCCGCGCCGCGCCTTCTGGGAAGCTTTCGCCGATCGCGCCTTCCATGCGCCTCCTGCGGAACACGACATCGGCGGGATTGCCGACGAGATCGAGCGACTTGCCGATGCCGGGCGATCTCTATCCGGTACGGTCACCTTTGTCGGGGCGGGCCCCGGCGATGCGGAATTTCTTACGCTCAAGGCCGTGCGCGCGCTGCAGGCGGCGGATGTGATCCTGTTCGACGATCTTGTTTCGAACGGTGTGCTGGAGATGGCACGCCGGGAGGCGAAGCGCATTCACGTCGGCAGACGCGGCGGAAAGGCGAGTTGCCGGCAGCATGAAATCGATGCGCTGATGCTCAACCTTGTCGGGCGCGGCAAGCGTGTGGTGCGGCTGAAATCGGGGGATCCCATAATCTGTGGTCGCGCCGGGGAAGAGATCGCCATGCTGCGGGCGCATGGAATCGCCGTCGACGTCGTGCCCGGCATCACGGCCGCCGGCGCCATGGCTGCTGCCCGGACCGTATCCTTGACCCATCGCGACCACACCAGGTCGGTGCGTCCTGTCGCCGGCCATTCGCGCCATGGCGGGCTGCCCGAAGATCTGGACCGGAGGGCGCTGAGATCGGCATGAACGTGTTCGTCATTCACAGTGTCGCCCTGCACATTCCGTTGCGAACCGTGTCTACGGGAACACGGCCATTTGTCTGCGCCGACCTGGTACGATTGGCCGTTCTGGTGGCGTTTCCCCGCACTGGTGCCGCGGCTGCCAAATTCGATGGGGTTGTAACGCGCCTCGGCCGAACAATGACAGGAGCTGCCTTCAAAAAACGATCGGCTGGCCAGCACCCGTCTGGATTGGGCGTCCTCGACTCAGGCGCTCTGGCGGTGCACCGAGGTTGAATGCAAGTCGCCTAGCTGTCCTTGGGACCGATCTTGGTCGAGATCGATCCCAGCCCGTCGATGGTGACAATGCAGACATCGCCGATCTCGAGCGGTCCCACGCCTTCCGGCGTTCCGGTCATGATCAGGTCTCCGGGTTTCAGCGCGACGGAGCCGGAGAGAATCGAAATGATGTCGGGAACCGGCCAGATCATGTCGGCCAGGTCGGCTCTCTGTTTCGTTTCGCCATTGACGGTAAGGCCGATGGTCCCCTTGGTTAGGTGTCCAACGCGCGCGACCGGGTGGATCGGACCGACCACGGCTGAATTGTCGAACGCCTTGCCGAAGTCCCAGGGACGGCCCTTCTCGCGCGCGGCGAGCTGAAGGTCGCGCCGCGTCAGGTCGTTGCCGATCGCATACCCCCAGACATGCGACAGCGCATCGGCACTCGGGATTTCCCGGCCACCAAGCCCTATCGCCACCACAAGTTCTGCTTCGTAGTGGAGGTTTTGCGTGAGCGGTGGGTAGGGGACGGCCCGACCAGCCTCGACGACAGCGTCAGCCGGCTTGCTGAAAAAGAAAGGCGCCTCGCGTTCAGGGTCCTGCCCCATCTCGCGTGCATGCGCGGCATAGTTCCTTCCGACGCAGAAGATACGCCGAACGGGAAATCTATCTTCGGTTTCCGCCACCGCCACGGTCGGCGTGACTGGAGCGGCAAATACCAGGTTCATCCTTGTTCCTTTCGTCTATCGAGCGGCATTCGCGTATGATCCTATCGCCGATCGAGGCCGATCCGGTCGGCCTGTCGCAACGCAAGCGCCTGGGCTGTCGCTGTCGGATTCATGGTGCTGGCGGTTACGAACACGCTGGCATCCGCGATGAACAGATTGTCCACTTCGTGGCAGCGTCCCCATTCGTCGGTAACTGAGTTTTGGGGGTCACGCCCCATTACTGCTGTCCCCATTATGTGAAATCCCGCCTGTTCTTTGAGCGGCGTCCGGAAGGTCGAAATGGCACCCAAATCGCTGAAGAGCGCTGCAACTTGGTTCATAGTTCCGTCGAGAATCGTTCGTGAATTCTCCGAAACCTCATAGATCATACGGGGTACGGGTCTACCCTCAGAATCAGTTGTCCGGTCTGACAGGGTGATGCGATTATGTAGCTCTGGCAGATCCTCGGCGCAGATGCTGAAGCCGACGATGCGATCAGCTGCATTTTCCACCGGGACGGGTGCCGAGGAGGCGAGCGACTCGACTGCCATATGTGAGGAAGGTCGGGCGGAAAATTGGAGTCGCGCGCCTCGGACATGCTGTCCGGCACTTCGGCTATTTCTGAACTGAAGCGAAATGACACCGCCCTGCTGACCCGGTCCCGGGCGCGCAAATGGCTCGCCGAATATCGCATCGACCCACGCGTACGGATGCAGCATCAGCCGGCGGCCAACGAGTCCGGTCCCGTTCGCAAGACCGTTGGGAAATTTGCCCGAACTGGAGAGCAGCAGAAGATGCGGCGTGTGCAGGCCGTTCGCAGCCAGTATGTATTTCTGTGCCTTGATGGTGAACCGGTCGTTTTCACTCTCGGCAACGGCCGCCGTGACGCGCCCGTCTCGCCCGTGCTCGAGCGCGACGATCCGAGTTCCGGTGAGCAACCTGGCGCCTCTGCCCATTGCCGCTGGCAGGTAATTTCTATCGGCCCCGGAGGCGCGTCTGGTTGCGCAGCCGATATTGCACGGCCCGTCATGCACGCAGTGTTCCGTCGGCCTGCCGACCACGATGTCGGTTGGCCAGGCATGCCAGTTGCGCGTTGCCAGAACGCCGGCGATCCACCGGGTTGCGTCGTTCATGGGCGGGTAAATTTCCGCAGGCCGCATGCGTCGCGGAATAGTCGGATCGCCGGGGATAAAGGCGACGCCCGTCATGGCCTCGTTCAGGCTGTAGTAGGGCGCCAGGTCCGCATAGCGGAGCGGCCAATTGTCGGCGACTCCGTCGGTATCGCGGACCATGAAGTCATCTGGACGAAATCTTGGTGCATGCGCAGCCCAATAAAGCGAACTGCCGCCGACATTGCTGCCGAATGCAGGCTTGATCGCACTGTCTTCGTCGTCGATTGCAATGTCAGCCACTCCTGACCTGACATTGGGATTGGTATGCAGCTTGCTCTTCGTCAGCTCGGAATAGTGCGGAGAATCCGGAGGCGGACAATTGTCAGGGAACCAGTCTCCCTGCTCGACGCAGGTCACTTTGACGCCGTGGGTCGCGAGGCGCCAGGCAGCAGCTGCTCCGACCGGGCCTGTGCCGATCACGAGGGCATCCGTTTCCATGATCGCCTTCTCTCAAAATGGCAATTGCCAATGCAAAATATGTATGATTGTATAACAAGATGAAGTTTAGGCAAGAGAACGAAGCGTGACACAGACCATCACCAATCTGGCGATCATGGGCATGGGGCGCTGGGGGATGCAGCTGGTGGAAGCGGTCCAGGGCAAAAGCCGGTCCGTACGCTTCGCCACCGTTGTATCGCGCAACGCGGATCGGGTTCGGGCAGATGCCGACCGTCTCGGGCTCGACATATGCTCTGATCTCAACAGCGTTCTCGCGAAGGGCAAGGTGGATGGGGTCGTTCTAGCCACCCCGCATTCTACGCACGAGGAGCAGATCATTGCCTGTGCACGAGCCGGAAAGCCGGTCTTCGTGGAAAAGCCGTTTACCTTGACCAAGGCGTCGGCCGAGCGTGCGCTTGCTCAGGCGTCAGCCGACCTTGTGGTGGCCGTGGGTCACAACCGCCGGTTTCTTCCGTCGGTGGTCGACCTCAAAGAGATGCTCGATGAGGGTCGGCTGGGACGTATTCTGTACGTGGAGTCCAATTTCTCCGGCAATGTCGCGTCCGCATACAAGGGCGATCATTGGCGTGTGCGCGGCGGTGAAAGCCCGGCGGGCGGCTTGGCCGGCGCGGGCATTCATATGATCGATCTCATCATCCACCTCTGCGCGCCGATCCAATCTGTTTATGCGGAGTCGCGACGCCAGTTTCTCGACATTCAGATGGACGATACGACCTACGCCACCTTCAAACTCGAGGGCGGAGCGGGCGCATTCCTTACGACGCTGATGGCCACCGCGCCGACGTTCCGCCTACAGGTATTCGGTACGAACGGCACCGCCGAGCTCAGTGGCGAGAACTGCCTTGTGCTGACGGACCTGTCCGGCAAGCGAGAGGTGCGCGACTACGATCCGGTCGATACCAGGCGCATTCAGCTGGAGGCGTTCGGCGCGGCGATCAGAGGGGGGGCCGGCGCGGCGATATCTCGTGACGACATACTGAACGGCGTAGCGGCATTCGAAGCCGTCGGCCTGTCGGCCGCGCGTGGCGAACAGGTCGACATCTGATGAATGCGCCGGCGTTTCACTACGGCCATTCTCTCAAGCCGCTGTTTCATCTCGACAGCGACATGGTCTACCTCAATCACGGGGCCTATGGCGCAACTCTGCGCGACGTACTCGACCACCAGAACGGTTGGGTCGAGCGGATGGAGGCTCAGCCGGCGCGGTTTTTCATGAATGACCTGCCGGGGTTGATTCGTGAGGCTGTAGGGTTCCTGGCACCGGAAGTCGGCGCCGACCCGGCGAACACGGTCATGGTCGAAAATGCGACCAGTGGTGTGAATGCAATCCTGCGGTCTTTGGACTTTGCGCCCGGCGATCGCATCGTAACGACCGATCATGTCTACAATGCCGTGCGGAACATCCTCCGCTATGTAACCGACCGCGCTGCGGCCGAGTTTGTGGAAGTTGCAGTTCCCATGCCGCTGGCTGATCCCGGTTTGCTGGTAGAGCGCGTTCTTGCCGAATGCAACTCACGCACCAGACTGGTCGTCATCGATCACATTGCCTCGCCGTCGGGAATTGTGTTTCCGGTTGATGAAATAGTCCGCAGGTGCCACGCCAAAGGCATTCAGGTTCTGGTGGATGGCTCGCATGCGCCAGGCATGGTCGAGCTCGACATCGGGAAAATCGGTGCCGACTGGTATGTCGGAAATTGTCACAAATGGCTTGGCGCGCCCAAGGGCGCGGCGTTCATCGTCGCTGGTGTGGGCAACGACGTCGAAATTCACCCCTCGATCATATCGCATGCATACGGAAAGGGACTGGTTGCCGAATTCGCCAAGATCGGAACTCGTGATGCCTCCGCCTGGTTGAGCGTGCCCTTTGCGCTAGAGGCGCACGGCCGGCTTGGCGGGCGTGCAATGCGCGCACGCAACCGGCAATTGGCAATTGCGGGCGGGCGAACCGTCGCAGCCGAACTGGGAACAGAAATAGGCGCGCACGGGGACTGCTTCGGCGCAATGACCACTGTCCGCGTTCCTGCCGCCGTCGATGCCGATCACGAGTCCGCGGCGACTCTGCGCGAAGCACTTTGGTCGAATAACAGGATCGATGCGATCGTTGCGCCCATTTCGGGCGCGCTTTGGCTGCGGCTTTGCGCCTACGCCTACAATCAGGAATCCGATTTTTCCTATGTTGCAACTGCTGTTCGCGATGCGATCAGGTCGGCAGGTTGGAAGGAGCGCGCGTAATGGTTGGCTTCCTGCTTAACCGGCTGCTTCAGATTGCAATCGTGATGTTCATCGTGATCGCGATCGCTTTCTCGATGTTCACCTATCTGGGCGATCCGCTGGTGGCGATCCTCGGTGCGGATTCCACACCCGCGCAGCGCGCGGCCTTGCGCGCCGAGTTGGGCCTGGATCGTCCCATAATCGTTCAGTTCGTGTCCTATATAGGCAATGTCCTCAGCGGCGATTTCGGCATCAGCTACAGATTGGGCAGACCCGTTGGCGCCGTGCTCGCAGAGCGTTTTCCCGCCACATTCGAACTGGCCGTGTCCGGCATGTTGATAGCTGTCGTATTCGGCATACCGGCCGGCGTCTACGCAGCGATCTACAAGAACCGGATATCGAGCCGCATTATCATGGGCGCTTCGCTGTTCGGCATCTCGCTTCCGTCGTTCTTTATGGGCGTATTGCTGATCTGGATATTCAGCGTGAACTTGATGTGGTTGCCGTCCTACGGGCGGGGCACGACAGTCGACATCGCCGGCTGGAAGACAGGATTGCTGACCCTGGACGGATTGCGGGCGCTGCTGATGCCGGCGCTGACGATCGCCGTATTCCAGATTGCGATGATCATGCGCCTTGTTCGGGCGGAAATGCTCGAAGTGCTCAGGACAGACTACATCCGATTTGCGCGCGCGCGCGGATTGTCGGAACGATCGGTCAACTTCCGTCACGCGCTACGCAACACGCTCATCCCGGTCGTAACCGTTGTCGGTGTTCAGCTCGGATCTGTCATCGCGTTTGCCGTGATCACTGAAGCCGTTTTTCAGTGGCCGGGGCTGGGCCTGCTGTTCCTGCAATCGGTCGCAGCCGCGGACGTCTCAATGATGGCTGCATACCTCATTGTTATCGCAGCGCTTTTTGTCTTCATCAATTTGATCGTTGATCTTCTGTACTTCGCAATCGATCCGCGCATAAGCATTTCTTCCGGGAAGGGGTGACGGCGAGATGTCTGAAACCGATAAAACCTCTTCGAACCCGAACGTGCCGAGCGCCAGCGTATGGGCGAAGCTCCGGGCGGCGGTCTACAAATACGACCTTCTCTACGAGTTTTCCCGAAGCCCCTCGGCAATCGTTGCATCTTTCCTGATGCTGTTGTTTGCGCTCGCCGCAGCCTTTCCCGACCTTGTGGCACCCTATCCGGTTTTCGACCTTGCCGCGTTGCGCCTCGAGGACGCCTTCCTTCCGCCTGCATGGCTGCCGGAGGGTGACTACCGTTATCCGCTCGGCACCGATGATCAGGGCCGCGATATGATCTCGGCGATCATCTACGGGCTTCGCGTCTCGCTTTTCGTCGGATTGGGAGGTGTTGCACTTGCGATATGCATTGGCGTCAGCGTCGGCCTGATCGCGGGTTATGTCGGAGGAATTACCGACTCCATTCTCATGCGGGTGGCCGACATTCAGCTGACTTTTCCCGCCATTCTGATCGCGGTGATGATCGACGGGGTCTCGCGTGCGGCCTTTGGCGCCAGTGCACATGAGGAGATCGCCGCTTTCGTTCTTATTGTCGCGATCGGCCTTTCCGGCTGGGTTCAGTATGCGCGCGCGGTCCGGGGCGCGACTATGGTCGAGCGCAGGCAGGATTATGTGGCGGCAGCTCGGCTTATCGGCGTGCGGACAGGCACCATTCTCTTCAGCCACATCATGCCCAACGTGATGACTTCCGTGCTTGTCATCGGGACGATCCATCTGGCCATCGCCGTCATCCTGGAGGCAACGCTCTCGTTCGTCGGGCTTGGTATTCCCCCCACGGAGCCGTCTTTGGGTACGCTCATCCGTATCGGCAACAGTTATCTGCTTTCGGGCGAATGGTGGATCGCGATCATGCCCGGCGCGGCGCTGCTGATCCTCGTCCTGTCCATCAACCTGCTCGGTGATTTCCTGCGCGATGCGCTCAATCCGAGGCTGAAATGAAGCTCGGCGGCAATGCCGGGCTGAGCAATAGCAAGATGTCGGTAAACGGCACTTATCTGCAACCAGGAGGAATCCAAATGAAACTAAATGCGAAGAACAGCATAACCGCTATGGCCGCAGCGGCCATGATTGCGGGTGCGAGCGTTGTCGCATCTGCCGAGACCCTGCGCATTGCAGCTCAGGCCGATGCCGGCACCATGGACCCGCAAGCACAGAACATCTCGACGACCATATCGGTCGTGTCGATGGTCTATGACGCGCTCATCACGCGCGACCGTGAGCTGAAAAAAGTCCCGGCCCTCGCCGAGAGCTGGGAAAATCTGAGCCCGACCGAGTGGCGTTTCAAGCTGCGCGAAGGCGTTACCTTCCACAACGGCTCGGCATTTGGCGCGGACGATGTGGCATTCTCAATCAAGCGCTCCCAGCAGCCGACGTCGCAGTTTTCGAACTTCGTGTCGACTATCGAGGACGTACGTGTCGTCGATGACCACACGGTGGAGATCGTCACCAAGGCAGCCGATCCGCTCATCCTCGACAAGCTTGCCTACATCTTCATCATGGATCGGGACTGGGCCGAAGAGCACAATGTTCAGGAGCCTCAGAATCTGCGTGACGCGCAGGAAACCTACTCGGTTCTGAATGCCAATGGCACCGGTCCGTATAAGTTGCGGAGCCGCGAACCCGACAGCAAAACCGTTCTCGAGCGCAACGCGGATTACTGGGGAGACATGGCGGGGGATATCGACGAGATTATCTTTACGCCGATCTCAAGCGATCCGACCCGTATTGCCGCACTGGTGTCCAACGAAATCGACCTTGTAATCGACGTGCCAAGCCAGGACGTCGGAAGGCTCGAAGCGAACCCGGATATCAAGATCGAGAAAACCGACGAGTTTCGGACGATCTTTTTCGGCTTCGATCAGAGCAGTGACGCGCTGAGGCACGGCGACGCCGGCGGTAAGAATCCGTTCAAGGACTTGCGTGTTCGCCAGGCGATTGACCATGCCATCAATGCCGAGGCTATCGCAAAGACCGTGATGCGCGGTCTGGCGACGCCGACCGGACAGATTCTCGCTCCCGGCAATGCGGGCTACGATGCGTCGCTGGATGCGCGTGCGGGTTACGATCCGGAAAAAGCCAAGGCGCTGCTCGCGGAGGCCGGCTTTCCGGATGGTTTTGCAATCCGTCTCGATTGCCCCAACAACCGCTACATCAACGACGAACAGATCTGCAAAGCCGTTACCTCGATGCTGACCCAGATCGGGCTTGACGTCAGCCTCAATCTGATGCCGCGCGCGAAGTACTTCCCGATGCTCTGGGAGCGTGACACGTCAATGTTCCTGATGGGCTTCAACTCCCCGTATTTCGACGGGATGTACGCGCTCGAAACTCTGCTGGCGACACGCAACGACGACAGCGGCCAGGGCATCTACAACTACGCCCTGTACTCAAACAGCGCGCTCGACGAAGCAATCCGCGCGGCGGCGGTCGAGATGGACCCTGAGGCCCGCAACCAGCAGATGATGGCCATGTACAAGATGATCAAGGACGACATGGCCTATGTCCCGGTCCACCACCAGGTTCTCGTCTATGCGATGCAGCCCAATGTGGAAGCACCCGTGCGGCCGGACAACTGGCTTGAGATCCGCTGGGTCAAGAAAGACTGAACGAGAAGACCAACTGGGATGCGAGAGGATCTGATGGCAGAAAAGCGTTACCGCATTGGCATTGACGTCGGCGGAACTTTTACCGACTTCGTCCTTGCGGACATGGCGGAGCGGGAACTCTGGTTCCACAAAGAACCGAGCGTGCCGGACGATCCCTCGGCAGCCGTCGATCAGGGCATACGTGCCCTGATCGAAAACCACGGAATATCAGCGCAGTCGGTAGAACTGATCGTTCACGGAACGACCATTGGACTGAATGCGATCATCCAGAGGCGCGGCGCAAGGATGGCGCTGGTTGTCTCGCAGGGAACACGCGACGTGCTGGAAATCGCGCGTATGCGATTGCCCAGTTCATACGACTTCACTGAACCTCGCGAAACGCCACTCGTCCCGCGAAATCTCGTATTCGAGGTGTCGGCCCGAATGGACGCGCGAGGCCGCGTTCTTCAGGGTGTGGATGCGGCGGAAATCAAAGAACTGGCAGCGCAATTGAAGACGGCTGACGTGGAAGCAGTCGCTATCATGCTGCTTAACTCCTACCGCGACCCTTCGCTTGAGATCGAAATAGGACACGCCCTGCGCAACGAGCTTGGCGGCCTTCTGATTACAGAATCAAGCGTAGTCTGGCCGGAAATCAGAGAGTACGAACGATGCCTGGTTGCCGGATTGAACTCCTATATCCAGCCATTGATGACCAGCTATTTCGACAGGCTGGAAAGCCGTGTCAAATCGGTGGGACTCGAATGTCCCATCTACATCACGGCCAACAATGGCGGCACACTGGGTATCGACACTGCGCGCAGCCGACCGATCGACACGGTTTTGTCGGGTCCAGCGTCGGGGGTGGTCGCCTCAACAAGGGTCGGCGCGGCGAGCGACATCAACAAGCTCATTACCTTCGATATGGGCGGAACGAGCGCCGACATCTCTGTTTGCCAGCGGGGAACCCCCGAATTCACATCATCGACCTTCGTCGGAGACTTTCCGCTGATGATGCCGGTCGTGAATGTTGCGGCGATCGGCGCTGGCGGCGGATCCATCTTGTGGGTAGACGACCTTGGTCTCCTCAAGGTCGGACCGCTTTCCGCCGGCGCCGCGCCCGGCCCGATCTGTTACGGCCGCGGCGGCGACAAGCCGACGGTTACGGATTGCTACGTGACCTTGGGGATCATCGATCCCGACAACTTCCTCAGTGGCCGCATGCAACTCGACGCCGCGGCGGCGCGGAACGCGCTGGATGCGATTGCCGAGCAGTTGGGCATGGAAGGCCCTGATCGAGCGCTTGAAGCCGCGGAAGCGGCAATTCGGGTTGCGACGGCCAAGATGGCGACAGAGATCAACAAGCTTCTGGCGCATGCCGGCGTCGACCCGCGGGACTTTTCGCTCATGGCCTATGGCGGTGCCGGCGCCACGCACGCAAACCTGCTTGCCGATGAGGCACGTCTCACCTCGGTTCTCGTTCCGACCGCACCCGGTACATTCTGCGCCCTGGGCGCGGTACTGGCTGATGTACGCCGCGACTATGTAACGAATGCACGATACCTGATCGGTGGTTCCGGGCAGCGCGCGCAGGACGACTGGAACAGGCTGACAGCCCAACTTGCCGAGATGGAAGACGAGGCACGCCGCTGGGTCGAAAAGGAAGGCGATCTGATTGGCGCGCATGATTTCGCGGTGTCGATCAACCTGCGCTATCCAAGCCAGGCTTATGAGCTGGAAATATTTATCCCGCCTGAGCAGAGAGAGCGACTTTCAGCGGCGCTTGTCAGCCAGCTTTTCCACGATGAACATCAGAAACTCTACGGTTTCAACGAACCGGACAGCGCGCTGCAAACATCGACATTGCGGCTAGGCGTCATCGGGCGCGTAGCGCCGGTCACGCTGCCGAATGTGGGCGATGCGAGGCCGACTACTATCGCCGCGCGCAAGATCTGGTACGGCGGACGGTACCTGGATGCAGCCGTGTACCGGCGCGAAGAGCTCGGCCAGGGCGCGACGGTCAACGGGCCGGCGGTAATCGAACAGCCGGATACCACGATTTTCCTTCTGCCCGGCTGGAACGCCGAAGCGGGCAGGCAGGGCACTCTCAGGCTCAGGAGAGAGGTGCAGGGATGAAACTAGACCCGATTACAATCGAAATCTTCTTCCACAAATTCACCGCGATCACGGAAGAGATGGCGATCACGCTGCAGCGCTCGGCACGCACCACCTATGTGAAAGAAGCCGGTGACTTCGGGACCGCGCTTGCGACACCGGAAGGGCGCTTTTTTGCCTATCCGAACTTTCTAGGCGTCTCGGGCTTCCTGGACAGCAATGTCGGCCCGACGCTGGAACGCATTCCCGAACTTCAGCCTGGCGACGTGGTGATCACAAATCACCCTTATGAGAGCGAGGGACTGGCAACCCATATGCCGGACCTGCATCTCATTCGCCCGATCTTCCATGACGGCCGCATCGTGGCGCATGCATGGGATTTCATTCACTCCGCCGACATTGGTGGGGGCGTACCGTCAAGCATATCGCCCAAGTTCACCGACCTCTTTCAGGAGGGGCTGCAGATAGCCCCCATGAAGATCGTCAAGGCCGGTCAGATGAACGAGGACTTTCTCACCTTCTATCGCGCGAACTGCCGTACGCCTGACGTCAATCTGGGAGATATCAAGGCGATGCTCGCCGCGCTGCGTGTCGGGGAGAAGCGCATACTGGGCCTGATCGAGCAGCATGGTGTCGACACGCTGATGCATGCGCAGCAGGACCTGGTGGAGTATGCCGGCATCAAGGCGTTAAAGGTTCAACAGACAATTCCCGACGGAACATATGAATTCTGGGATTATCTCGATGACGATTACAATTCGAGAATTCCAGTGCGTGTCCGCTGCAAGATGATCGTGAAGGACGGGCACGTTCATCTCGACTTCACGGGATCCGACCCTCAGGTCGAAGCCGCCTACAACATTCCGACCGGCGGCAAGCGGCACCCATGGCTCACGCTGAAGCTGATGCACTTCGTCTTCAGTAACGATCGCAGCATCCCGTTGAACCACGGCGTATTCAACAACGTGACAGTCGAAGCGCCACTGGGGAGCATTCTGAATCCCGAGCCGCCTGCGGCCGTCGGGATCCGAAGCGCGACGGCGATCCGGCTGAACGAAGCACTGGTCGGCGCGATGACCAAAGCAAAACCAAGCCTCATGCCTGCACCCAGCGGCGGGATCATGATCCCGTCGGTGCTGGTCGAGCAGGATGCGAGGTCGGGCGCCCGAAATGTGATGGTGCTGCAATCGCTGGTTGGCGGCACCGGCGCTCGCTCCGGGGCAGACGGCGTCGACGGACGTGATTCCAGTCTCGCCAACCAGCGCAACACGCCTATCGAGAAGACCGAGGAAGAGGCGGCCGCGACGATCACGAACTATGCGCTTCGACGCGATTCCGGTGGCGCCGGCCGCTGGCGCGGCGGCACCGGCGTGGTTTTCAGCGTCAAGATCGCCAAGCATGGCAGCGCCGTTCTTGGCCGCGGGATGGAACGGTTCGTATTCAGGCCGTGGGGCGTGGCCGGAGGCAAGCCAGGCGAGCGCGCGAGGGTGGTGGTCAATCTTGGCCTCCCGGGCGAACGCGAACTTGGCAAGCTGGACATCTTTCACCCGCAGCCCGGAGACATCGTCACGATAATGACCCCAGGTGGCGGGGGTTATGGAGACCCGCTTCTGCGTCCTGCCGAAATGGTGCGCGAGGACGTGCTGTTCGGTTATGTGAGTGAGGCTGCGGCGCGAGACGACTATGGCGTGGTGCTCCACAATGGCCAAGTCGACGAGCAGGCAACGAAAGCCCTTCGTGATTCCAGGAGCGCTGCCAAGAGCAACGACGATTTCTATAATTTCGGACCTGAGCGCGACGCCTGGGAGGCGGTATTCGACGACGAGACGATGTGCGAGCTCAATGGGCTGCTGATGCAGCTCGGTCTGGCAGTCAGGTCGAAGCGCAGATCCGAAATCTACTTGAATGTAGTGCCTGGCCTCGCAGGCGACGACGCGAGCGATCTGGTTTCGCTGATTGGCGAAATCGAACCTGCCCGCGCGCGGCTGAGTGCCGAAATTCAACGTCTCCGGACTGATCTGGAGGAATTTGCCAAGGAGACCCGCCAATGAGCACGCAGCTCAACGAACGCCGTCACGACTTCTACCTGCTGACGCCCGGTCCGCTTACGGTCTCCGACGAGGTAAAGCGGGAGATGTTGCGCGACCGCAGCCCGAATGCGGAGGAGCACACCAAACTAACGGCCGACGTGCGTCGCTACATGCTGGAGATATGCAACGGCGCCGATACGCATGAGTGCGTATTGGTGCAGGGCAGCGCCACCTACGCCATCGAGGCCGGTTATCAGACACTGATCCCGGAAGGGGGCAAGCTGCTGGTCATCCAGAACGGCTTCTACGGACAGCGTCTTCGCGAACTTGCGGAGAGCATCCGGGTCCCTCTCGCCGTTCTCGAATTGCCGATGCTGCCGCTTCCTACGCGCGAGGATATCGAGCGGGCGCTCGATAACGACCCGGAGATTACGCATATCATCTGTTGTCATGCGGAGACCGGAACCGGCGTCCTCAATCCCATTCAGATGATCAGCGAGGTTGCGCGCGAACGGAACAAGAAGTTCATGGTCGATGCGGTTGCCTCGTTCGGCGGATTCGCCATCGATGCGGCTGCCCTCGATCTCGAGGCGATCTTCGTCTCGCCGAACAAGTGCCTTGAGAGCGTTCCGGGTGTCGGTATCGTCATCGCCAGAAAGTCATCGCTTGAAGCCGCGAAAGGCAATTCCCGGAGCGCATGTCTCGATCTTCACGCACAATGGAAGTTCTTTGAAGAGACCGGCTGGTGGCGCTGGACGCCCCCTACCCATGTCATGGGAGCACTGGCAAAAGCCTGCGAGCGCCACCGCAGGGAAGGTGGACAGGCTACGAGGCTGGAGCGATACCGCAGCAATTGGCGCAGGCTGGTGGACGGGTTGCGTCAGCGGGGGTTCCGTACACTTCTGCCCGATGACGTTGCGGCGCCGATTATCGCGACATTCCACGACCCTGACGACCCGAACTACTCGTTTCAGAAATTCTACAAGGCGCTGGAGAAGCGCAACATTGTGATTTTCCCCGGTCGTCTGACGGCAACCGGCACATTCCGCATTGGCGTGATGGGCGATCTGGTCGAGAGCGACATGAACTTCGTTCTGTCGGCGATAGACGAGGCACTGGCGGAGATCGGCCTTGCACCAGCTGAAGTCGCCGAAGCGAGCCACCAATGACCCGCCTTCTCATCATAGACCCGCAATTTGCGGGGGAACCCGATATCGAGCGGGAAGTGACGGGCGCGGGATTCGAGTACGACATCATCCGTCCGGAGGACGGAGCCATCAGTGCGGATGCACTGAAGGCGGCAGATGCGATCGTCAATTGCCGCAGCCGCCATGCGCTTCCCTCGAAACTGGTCGACGATATGGATCGCGCCAAGATCGTCGTGCAGGCAGGTGTCGGGTACAATCACATTGATATCGACGCCTGCGCCAAGCGGGGCATCCCAGTCTGCAACACACCGGACTACGGGACGGTCGAGGTGGCAGATCACACAATCGCGATGACATTGGATCTGCTGCGCGCAACGACCGCCTACAACAACCGGCTGCTGGTGCGGGACGACGCCTGGAGCACGCTGCAGTTGCCGGTTCGGCCCGTCAGGCGCATCCGCGGCATGACTTTCGGGATTATCGGGCTGGGCAGAATCGGCCGCGCCACAGCGCTGCGCGCACGGGCGTTTGAAATGAACGTCGCCTTTTACGATCCCTATGTCGAGGCGGGAACCGAGCTTTCGTTCGGGTTCCATCGATGCAAAACGCTGAACGAGCTTCTTGCGACAAGCGACATCGTCAGTCTGCACTGTCCTTTGACCAGCGACACAAGCAACATAATCGATCATGCGGCAATCGAACGGATGAAGCCCGATGCGATACTCGTCAATACGTCGCGTGGAGGAACGGTAGACCTTGATGCAGTCTATGACGGGCTCAGGAACGACAGCATTTGCGCTGCCGGACTTGACGTTCTGTCTACTGAGCCACTCGATCGCTCGCACCCATTGCTGGATGCATGGACCAAAGGCGAAAGCTGGCTAGAGGGAAGGCTGCTCGTCACCCCGCATGCCGCGTTTTATACACCTCAGAGCCTGCGCGATATGCGCCGGCTATCAACATTGGCGGTCGTGGAGTATTTGCGCGACGGTTCCTTGCGTAGCTGTATAAATCTGCCACAACTTCACCGACACGGTTTCGAATTTGACCGGAATGGCAGACAAATCGCTATAAATGTGAACTGAATCGGATTTGGCGGAACTGCCGGGTCCAGGAACATAAGTCAGGTAGTTGCAGCAAGATGGCTACAGAAACTGCGGTTGATGATGTTGAGGATGTGGAAGGTGGTTTTCCGCTTCCGAAGCGCGCCCTCCTGCCTGACGCTATTGCTGACGCAATTGCGGAGGCAATTGCCACGCGTCACCTTCGACCGGGGGAGAGAATTGTCGAAACCGGATTGACCAAGCGTTTTCAGGTAAGCCGGGTGCCGGTGCGCGAGGCGCTGAAGATTCTCGCCACGCAGGGAATATTGGTGGGTGGCGGCCATCGCGGTTACCGGGTCGCCGATTACGGTCAGAAGAAGGTCGAGCAGGTATTCGAAATACGGCTCATGCTGGAGCTGGTTCTGCTGCGGGACGCCATCCGCAACTGGCAGAAGGATAGCGGGTCACTTTCCGATCTGCGTGCAGTCATCGATCGTATGCGGCGGGCAGCGGATGCGGACGATTTCGGCGAGATGCTTCGCGCCGATCTGGATTTTCATCTGGCGATCGCAAATGCATCGGGCAACGAAGTCGCGATCTCGATGTGGAAGACCATCGCCCGCCACGTATTGATCATCTTCAATTTGGCGCGATATCGGGACATCAAGTTGTCGACGGTCGTCGACCGACACATCGCCCTGCTGAAGTTCATCGAAAAACAAGTCCGCTCGCCCGATTCCGGAGATGAACTCAAAGTGGCTCTTGATAAGCACTTTCTGGCGAGACGGCGTCAGAGCGAAGAGGTCGCGCGCATGAGCGGTCTTTCCTGATCGTCAGGGCAGCATCTTCCCTGGATTGAAAATTCCCATGGGATCGAAAGCGGATTTGATCTGCCGCATCATGTTGAGTGCCGGGGCGCGTTTGTATTTTGCCATCTGCGCCGTCTTCATGCTGCCGATGCCGTGCTCTGCCGAAAAACTCCCGCCCAGCGCAGCGCTTGCGTCGTAGACCAGTTCGGAAATCGCAGCCGCCGTATCGGCCTTTATGTGGTGGCCGGTCTCCCGGGGGATGGCATTGATGTGCAGATTGCCATCGCCGACATGCCCGAAAATGTTGATCCGGCAATCGGCAAAGCGCATTTCGAAACCGTCCAGAACGCTGGTGATCAGTTCCGGTATCGAGCCGGCGGGGACGGAGACATCGTGTTTGATGCCCTTGCCCTGGGTGCGCTCTGCCTCACTGATATTTTCCCGGATCGCCCACAAGCTCTCGCGCTGCGATTGAGACGTGGCCAGAATTATGTCGTCGCACCGCATCCGGTCGGCCATTTCGACCAGCCGCTCGGCCCAGATATCCTCGTCCCCGTCGCCGTGAAGCGCTAACTCGCCGAGCAGATACCATGGATGGGAGGCCTGCACCGGGAGTTTCTCATAGCCGCAGTTCTGCATCAGCAGTTTTGCCGACACGTCCGAGAAAAGTTCCCAGGATTCCACGATATTGCCGAAGCGGCCGCGGATATCGTCAAGGCCGGCCAATGCCGACTCGACAGACTCTATGCCGGCCAGGAAGGTCAGGCGGGACGACGGTGGATGGTGGAGCTTGATGCATGCCGCAGTCACGATTCCCAGTGTCCCTTCGCCGCCGATGAACAGCTGTTTGAGATCGTAGCCGGTATTGTCCTTGTGCAACTTCTTGAGATCAGACCAGATTGTCCCGTCAGCAAGGACGGCCTCGATGCCGAGCGTAAGGTCGCGCATGTTTCCATAGCGAAGCACGTTTACACCGCCCGCATTGGTGCTGATCGCGCCGCCAATGGTGGCCGATCCCTCGGATGCAATGCTGAGCGGCATCATCAGCCCTTTGCCAGTGGCCGCCATTTGCGCCTCGGCAAGCGACAGGCCGGCCTCGACAGTCATGCAGTTGCTGCTGGTGTCGAGTTCCCGGATCGCACGTATTCTCGTCAGGCTCACGACGATTTGCTGCGCGGAGCTATCGGGCGTTGCCCCGCCGCACATGCCCGTGTTGCCACCCTGCGGTACGATCCCGATGGAGTTTGCAGCGCATAGCCGAACGATATTTGCAACTTCTTCTACGCTGGAAGGGCGCACGACACCGAGCGACCGCCCGTTGAGAACGCCCCTCCAATCGGTGTCGAAGGGTACCCGGTCGTCGTGGGAAGTTAACAGATTTGCCTGACCTACTGTTGCCGCCAGGTTTTCCAGGAAATCAGGGCTCATCGGCAAACTGGCTGTCGATTTCAGGAGATGCTTGCTATCTGGCCGCCGTCGACACGCAGAATCGAGCCTGTGATGAAAGAGGCTCTTTCGCTTGCCAGAAAGGCCGCCGCAGATCCGAATTCATCGGGCCTGCCATACCGTCCAACCGGAATGCGGCCCTGTGACGCCGACTGAATCTCATCGACGGATTTGCCCAACCGTTGTGCGTTGTTGGCATCCAGTTGCTTGAGCCTGTCGGTTGCGATCCGCCCTGGCGCGATGGCATTCACCGTTATTCCATGTTTGCCGACTTCACCCGCCAGCGTCTTGCCCCAGCCAACCAGGGCCGGCCTGATCGCGTTGGAGATCGCCAAATTGGGAATCGGTTCGATAACGCCTGACGAAATAACTGAGATGATCCTGCCGAACCGCGCCTCGATCATGTGCGGAAGAGCCAAATCTGCCAGCCGAACCAGATTCACGAACATGGAATCGAATGATGCGCGCCATTGATCCGAACTTACACCCTGCGCGCTGCCGGGAGGCGGGCCGCCACCATTCAGAACAAGGATATCGATCGTACCCATCTGCGCGGTGGCATTCGAGAATAGGGCGTCGACCTGCTCGGCGTTCGCCGTATCGCAGGCGAAGCCGTGTGCGTTGCCATCAACAGTTGACGCAGCCTCGGTCGCGTTCTCCAGCGTGCGCCCAACGATGCCGACCGTAGCACCTTCGGCTGCAAGGGCCTTCGCGATGCCGTACCCAAGTCCCTTGGTGGAGCCCATGACAAGGGCCTTCCTGCCGGAGAGGTTCAGTTCCATCTGGCTATTCTCCCTGGTTCCTACCGTTCTATGCGGCGGATCATCCATTCAATTTCAGCGACGGTTGCAGCGCTTAACGCGGGTCCTGGTTTGCGGAGACGGTCGGATGCGATAATTCCGCGCTTCTTCAGCACGTATTTTCGCACAGCAAGGCCGAGCGAGGGTTGGGTTTCGTAGCGTACCAGCGGAAGGTGTCGATCGAAGAGATCGTGTGCTTCCTCACGCTTGCCGGCGTTCATCAACTCAACGACCCGGGTCAGCATTTCCGGATAGGCGTATCCGGTCATGGCGCCATCGGCGCCGCGTTCCATCTCGAAAGGCAGGAAAAGCCCGCCATGGCCGCACAGTATCGAGATCCGGCGCCCTCCGCCTGCGGCACGCAGCTTGGATATCTTCTCCAGACCGGGCCAGTCCTCGTGTTTCAGCATAACGCAGGAGGGGTGCTGTTCCACGATCTTCTGGATCACGGGAACGCTCATGACCACATTGGTGGTGAGGGGGAAGTCCTGAAGAACGAAGGGTACGTCTTCTCCAATCGTCTCCACGACAGTTCCGAAATAGTTGAGGATCTGTTCGTCGGTCTTCAAGCTTCCGCCAGGCGCGACCATCACGCCCGCTGCGCCGATATCCATGGCGATCTGCGTGAGCTGGCGCATGTTGGCAAAACCAGGTGACGAAACGCCGACAACGACCGGCACCTTTCCGTCGACGGCCTTCATCACGCATTTCGCGAACGCCACCGATTCTTCGAATGTCAGCTTCGGAGCCTCGCCCATCATTCCCAGGATCGTCAGTCCGGTGGCGCCTGAACCAAGGAACGTATCGACCATCTTCGCGGTTGAGGCAAAATCGAGCTTCCCGCCGTCGTCGAACGGGGTTGGCGCGATCGGAAATACACCCTTGGCGTCGACTGTCAGCATGCGCGGCGATCCCTTCTGTGACGAATTTTTGCTATTCCTATCAGGCGTCATATTGTATTACAAGCTAACAATGTACTTGTACCAGAGGTGGAGTGGCGGCAGGGATCATGGCAGGCAAACTTGAAGGCAAGGTGGCCGTCATTACCGGCGGCGGGTCGGGGATAGGTCTTGCAAGCGCGCGGCTGTTTCTGGAGGAGGGCGCCCGCGTCGCGATCACCGGCCGCAGCCGCACTACCCTTGAAAGTGCCGCTGCTGAGTTGAACGCCGGAGACCGGCTTATCCTGCTGAGCGGAGATGCGGGCGATGAAGACGCTGTTGCCACGCAAGCAGCCGAGGTCGAGCGCGCCTTTGGCGGCTTTGACGTTCTTCTCGCGTCGGCTGGTTGGTCGACCGGAACCAATGTCCCCGACACGTCGCTCGAACAATGGAACGCCGTTCTGAACACCAATCTGACCGGGTCGTTCCTGTGGGCCCGCGAGGCCGTCGCTTCGATGCGCCGCCGTGGCGGCGGCTCAATCATCTTTGTGGGTTCTCAACTTGCATATGTGGGCGGCAAGTCAAACGCGGCCTATCTGGCGACCAAAGGTGCGCTCGACAGCCTTTGCAGGACAATGGCTGTTGATCACGCGCCGGAGAACATCCGCGTCAATCTTCTGGTGCCGGGCGCCATCGATACGCCGCTGTTGCGCCGTGCATTCGCGCGTAACCCAGACCCTGCCGCCGCCGAGCAGAAATCCATAGCGCGCCACCCGCTCGGCCGTCTTGGGCTGCCGGAGGAGCAGGCGAAGGCCGTGCTTTTTCTGGCGAGTGACGATTCTTCTTTCACCACTGGCTCGCGTCTGGTCGCCGACGGCGGCTGGATGGCCGGCTGAGCGTCTGCCTGATTAGGAGTTATCATGTCTGCCACTGTCCCCCTGGAAACCGATATCCGTGACATGCTCATGAGGACCGCGGTCCCCACCGTTGTGTCAACGCTCTGGAAGAACGGCTACAAAAACACTTTCATGTTCCGACCGCGCGCCCTGAACGGCAGCTCCAACAAGTTTGTCGGTTCCGCATTGACTGTCCGGACGATCGCAGCGCGCGAAGATGTTGTGACGTCGATCGCAGAAGGCTCATCGCCCAATCTTCAGGCCGCGGCCGTCGACCAGCTGAAGGCCGGTGATGTGCTTGTGGTTGCCATGGGTGGTGAAACCCGCACTGCCTTCATGGGGGACATCATGACGACCTACATGAAAGGTGTGGGCGTCGCAGGTGTGGTGCTGGATGGCTCAGTCTCGGACGCCGCCGCGATCGCGCAAATCGAGCTGCCCGTTTTCTGCACGGGGAATGCCGCCACGCCGCTTACATCGCATCGCATGGTTGTGGAAGTGAACGGACCGGTCGAGTGCGATGGAGTTGCCGTATATGGCAGCGACATTGTTATGGGCGACGCAAACGGGATCGTGGTCATACCGCGTCACATGGCGGCGGAGATTGCGCGCATCGCAAGTGAACGTGAAGTTCTCGAGGAGTTCGTCATCTCCAAAGTGCGTGACGGCGCGCCACTGTCGGGCACCTATCCGCCGAATGAAAAGACACTGGCCGAGTTCGAGAAATGGAAAGCCGGCTGAAGTACTTCGCCGCCGTTATCTCGCTGCCGGCTCACATTCAGGTTCGGCGATTGGCATTGTGCCAGTGCAAGGCGATATCGCTGCGGCGGCATATCCATGCATCGGAGAAGTTCGAGATGTGGTCGATGAAACGCTGCAGGGCGGCAGCTCTGCCGGGGTGACCGATGATCCGTGGATGCAGGCCGACCGACATCATCGCCGGCCGGCTTTCACCCTCGCGGTACAGCAGGTCGAACGTATCTTTCAGCAGTGAATAGAATTGATCTGCCGTGGCCATGCCGCCGCGCATGAAATTGGCATCATTGCAGACCAGCCCGTAGGGAATGATCAGATGGTCGCACTCGCCTATTCGGCGCCAATACGGCAGATCGTCATTATAGGCGTCCGAATCGTAAAGGAAGCCGCCGTGCTCCACGACCAGGCTGCGTGTGTTGAGGCTGGGCCCGTAACGGCAATACCAGCCAGCCGGCCTGATGCCAGTCCGTGTTTCAATAGATGCATAGGACTTTGCGATTAAGGAACGTTCCTGTGCCTTGGTGAGCCGGCTGTGATATTCCCAGCGCCAGCCGTGGGCGCAGATATCGTAACCCAATTCGCCGATTGCGGCGCCGACTTCGCGATTGCGCTCAAGAGCGAGTGCGCATGCAAAGATCGTTGCGGGCACGCCGGATTCCTCGAGGATACGCAGAACGCGCCATATGCCTGCGCGGCTCCCATATTCGAACATCGATTCGGCAGCCAGGTCGCGCCCGTTGAATTCATGTGCTCTGGATTCGGTAAGCCCGCCTTCGGATCGTTCAAAACCGTCGGGGACCGATTGCTCGGATCCTTCTTCGTAGTTGACGCAGATATTTACGGCGATGCGGGCGCCGTTCGGCCACGGAGCGACCATTGGCCGTCGCCCGTATCCGATGAAATCGCGTTCCAGCGACGGGGAATTCGGTTCAGTCATCGTGAAGCTCAATCTCGCTGTCGAATGTGTGAATGACGTCGTCTCCGCGGCCCGCAATGGACTGCAGAACGACAAAGTTGGTGTCGGCGCGAAATGACAGCAGTCCGTGGTGCCATACGTTCGCCGAGTAGACGATCGAAGTTGGACCGGTAACCCGGAATGCGCGAAGTGATGACGGTATCGGGTCGCCTCGCTCGTCGGATAGACAGGCAATGGCCAGATATTCGCTTTCATGCATCGGAAGGAACGCCTGCGGTGTGAAGGGGTGCTTTTCCAGTCTGCGAATTGCAACCGGAAACCGTGCCTGCGGCGGATTGTTGATCCACATTGCTTTGCGCGAACCGCGCGCATTTCCGAATGCGCAATCGAGATAAAGCCTGTCGCGTCCGCCCGGGTGTCTCAGGATCCTGCCGAAAGGCGCGAAGGCGCTTTCGGTAATCGTTTCGATCTTGCGTACGCCTTGACTGGGCGGTGAGGGCATCCGTTTTTTCTCCGAAATCGGGATCGACTTTGTTAGACAATTATACTAACTTTTGTCTGTCGCAAATATCGAAGATGGATGACTGGGTGCTGGAACGCAGCACCCTGAAGCGGTGGCAAATGAAGATTCAGCATATGGCTTTTGCGGTCCGCGACGCGGAGCAGGCGCTCGAAAAATACCGCGCGCTTTTGTCCGCCGGCGATGATGCCGAAATTGTCGATTACGCGAAGTCGAAGACGCGCGTTGCCCTGTTTCGGGTTGGAGGGATTGAGTATCAGCTCTGCCAGTCGCTTGAACCGGGCGGCCGCTTTGATGCATGGCTCAAGGAGCGCGGGTCCGAGGGGCTGCATCACATCTGCTATGCTGTTCCCTCGATCGAAGATGCGCTGGATGCCGCTATAGCCAAGGGGGCGACGCTCAAAACCTGTGTGGCCTGCGGCGTAGCCGGGAAGCACCCGCATCCGGAAGGCTTCGTGGCTTTCCTCAACGAGGATGTCGGTGGCTTGGAGGTCGAATTCATGCAGCTCTACACAGATGCCGAGCTGGAAGAATATGCCAGCGTGAAGGGTATCTGAAATGACTCCTCCAGATGAGCCGGTCCTTTCGGTTCGAAACCTCTCGGTAGAGTTCGACACGCGTTTCGGCGCTCTGAAGGCGATCGACAACATTTCGTTCGAAATCGGTCGCGGTGAAGTGCTGGGCGTCGTGGGCGAGTCGGGCGCGGGCAAGTCGCTGACCGGCTCCGCAATCGCCAACCTGATCGTGCCGCCTGGCAAGGTGTCCGGCGGAGAAATCTGGCTTGGTGGAGAGCGGATCGACAATCTGCCGGCGTCGAAGATGCGACGAGTTCGCGGAAGGCGCATCGGCATGGTGTTTCAGGACCCGCTGACAAGCCTGAACCCGCTATTCCGGGTGGGTGACCAGATCGTCGAGACGATTCTCACACATATTGACTGCTCGCCCAGCGTGGCGCGGAAGCGGGCAATCGAACTGCTGGGTGAGGTCGGAATTCCCTCGCCCGAGGAACGCATAGACTCATTCCCGCACGAATTTTCCGGTGGCATGCGTCAGCGTGTGGTCATCGCGCTGGCGCTCTGCGCTGACCCCGAACTGATCATCGCGGATGAGCCGACAACGGCTCTGGACGTCGTGGTTCAGGCACAGATTCTCGACCTGTTGCGCGCGTTGTGTGACGAGCGCGGTGTCGCGATTATGCTAGTGACCCACGATATGGGTGTTATCGCGGAGGTCGCCGACCGGGTGGCGGTTGTCTACGCCGGGCGTATTGCTGAGATCGGTCGCAGGGACGAGTTGATTTCGCAGCCGCTGCATCCCTATGCGCGTGGTTTGATGGGGGCGATTCCGACTGTTACTGGAACCGACCGCGAACTGGTTCAGATATCGGGTTCGATGCCACGGCTGACGGCGATACCGGAGGGCTGCGCCTTTCATTCGCGGTGCGGCCGGAAGTTTGAACCGTGCGCTATTCAGAGGCCTGAACTCATGGATCACGAAGGTCGTAAGGTCGCCTGTCACCTCTATAACAGCGAGAGGCGCGCCGCATGATACCGCAATCGGACGGATCGGTTTCCATTCGCAAAGTCGGGCGCCAGTTCGACATCTCCGACAGCTGGATCAACCGCAAGTTTAGCGGCAAGCCCCGCCAGATTGTCAATGCGCTGACCGACGTGGAATTTGAGATAAAGCGCGGCGAGACATTTGCGCTTGTTGGCGAGTCCGGCTCGGGGAAGTCAACACTCGCCCGGATTGTTGTCGGTCTGCTGGATGCTTCTCAGGGCGAAGTGGTCATTGACAGCTCGCTACAAACGGTTCGTGCCGCAGGCGGACATGGCATACAAATGGTCTTTCAGGACCCCTATGCGAGCCTCAATCCGCGTTGGCGCGTCGAGCGAATCGTGGCCGAACCGATCCGGACGCTCAATCTCGTGGCGGACAAGGCGCAGCTATCGAAGCGCATCGACGAGCTCCTGGAGCTGGTGGGCCTCCACCCCGACGATCGAAAGAAATACCCGCACCAGTTTTCCGGCGGTCAACGTCAGCGAGTGGCGATCGCACGGGCGCTTGCCTCGGAGGCGCAGTTCATCGTTTGCGACGAACCTACCTCGGCGCTCGACGTTTCGGTGCAGGCGCAGATTCTGAACCTGATGCGCAGGCTGCAGGAGCAGCTTGGCCTTACCTATCTCTTCATCAGCCATGACCTGGCAGTCGTGCGCTACATGGCGACGCGCGTTGGCGTTCTTTACCTCGGTCGCATCGTGGAAATCGGCGAGGTCGCAGAGCTTTTCGCCAATCCGCGTCATCCCTACACGAAAATGCTGTTCGAGGCGGTGCCGAAGGTCGACGGGGGCAGATCGGACCGGACACGCCTGCAGGGCGAGATACCCAGCCCGATCAATCCGCCTCCGGGATGTGCATTCCATCCCCGCTGCCCGGTGGCTGTCGATCGATGCAGGCGGGATGTTCCGAGGCTCATCAACCAGGTTGCGTGCCACGTGGCGAACGCCGGTTGATGGTCAAGTCAATTGCATTGCGCCTCCTAGTCCGGTGAGTTGGTAACAAGACGATGGCCCAGGAATTCGATCTGGTTGTTCGAGGCGGAACGGTCGTTGACGCTGACGGGATTGCCGAAGCCGATATTGGTGTTTCTGAAGGGCGGATCGCCGCTATTGCGCGCAATGTCGGCAGAGGTGTCAGAGAGGTCGACGCCCGGGGCCGGCTTGTTTTGCCGGGCGGTGTGGATACGCACTGTCACATCGAACAGGTTTCGGGCAACGGTCTTCTGAATGCCGATACGTTCGAAACCGCGACGCGGTCGGCTGCCTTTGGGGGCACGACCACATGCGTTTCGTTCGCTGCGCAGCACAAGGGGCAGGAACTCATTCCGGTTGTTGAAGATTATGAACGCCGGGCGCAGCGCGGCGCGCTGATCGACTATGCCTTTCATATCATCGTATCGGACCCCGAATGCGGGTCGCTTGAGAGCGATATCGTCGCGCTTGCAGAGCGCGGCCACCGCTCCCTCAAGATATTCACGACCTACAATATCCGTCTCGATGACACGAAGATTCTGCAGGTGATGGCGGCGGCCCGGAAGGCCGGTGACCTGATATGCGTGCATGCCGAAAACCACGCCATCATCGCCCATGCGACCGAACGGAGCCTGACTGCAGGCAACACGGCGCCGAAATTCCATGCGGTCGCTCATTCTCGTCTCGCGGAGGCTGAGGCTGTCGCGCGTATGATCCGGTTTTCGGAATTTCTCGATCAGCCGGTGCTGCTGTTCCACATTTCGACGCGCGAGGGCGTTGAGTTGGTGCGGCAGGCTCGCCAGAGGGGCAGTCGGGTGAGAGCCGAAACCTGCCCGCATTATCTGCTGATGACCGACGATGAACTCGACAGACCCGGCCTCGAGGGGGCCAAGTTCATGTGTAGTCCGCCGCAGCGGACGCCGGACGATCAGGAAGCGCTGTGGAGGGCTCTCGCGCTGGGCGACATTCAATTGGTGACCTCCGATCACGCGCCGTTCCGGTTCGATGATACCGGCAAACTAGCCAACGGCGCTGACGCTCCCTTCAACCGGATCGCTAACGGCATGCCGGGGCTCGAGGTGCGTATGCCACTTCTTTTTGACGCCATGGTCTCAAGCGGCCGGTTCGACCTTTGCAAGTTCGTGGAAGTCACAGCTGCAGGCCCGGCGCGGATATTCGGTCTGCGTTCGAAAGGAGTTCTCCGCGTCGGAGCGGACGCGGACATATCGATCTGGGACCCGGATCGAAAAGTGACTTTCGGACCCGACGACCTGCACGACAATGTCGGCTACAACCCCTTTGAAGGCAGGACGGTGACGGGTTGGCCCGAAACGGTAATCTCCAGAGGCGACGTCATCGTTGAAGGCGGCGTAATCTCCGACGGTTACGGGCGCGGCCGACGCTTAGAGCTCAACCCTACCGTCTGACGCGCGGACAGGCGTCATGGTGGCGGGCATCAAGGCACCGGAGGCCGTTCCATACGGCCATCGCACAAGTCGTCGATTTGGGGAGAAATGGCGACTATGCACCGACCTGTCGTCAAGTGCATAAATCGCCTATATATTCACTAGGCGGTACAGCCCGGGAGAATACCGTCTGGATCAGACCGTGCCGCCAAGCGAGCCTTCAAGCTCGGCAAGCTCCTGCCCGCCAGCCATCAAATCCTGCAGCTCCTCGGGTGAGATTTCGCCGCGTTTGGCGGTACCCAGGGTCTTGCCGCGATTGAGCACGGTGAAACGATCCCCGACGGCCAAAGCATGGCGAACGTTGTGGCTGATGAAAACCACGCCGACCCCTTGCTTGCGAACCCTGTCGATCGTCGCCAACACGTTGGAGGTCTGGCGCACGCCGAGCGCCGATGTCGGCTCGTCGAGAATCAGGATCTTGGCGCCGAAATAGACCGCACGGGCGATGGCAACCGTTTGACGCTCGCCGCCCGACAGCGTGCCGACGGCCTGGTCGGGACCTCGCAGGTTGATGCCCATTTTCCTCATTTCTTCCATAGTCACGGCATCGGCATGTGCCTTGTCCAGGAGTCGGATGCCCGCCACCCTGTGCACAGGTTCGTTGCCCATGAAGAAATTCCGCGACACGCTCATCAGAGGGATCATGGCGAGGTGCTGATGAACCGTGGCGATTCCTGCGGAAATCGCGTCGCACGGGTCATCGAAATGCATCGGCTTTCCTTCGAAGTAAATTTCGCCCGCCGTCGGTTGGTGCACACCTGACATTGTCTTGATGAAGGTCGACTTGCCGGCACCGTTATCGCCCAGAAGGCAGTGGCATTCTCCCGGCTTCACATCGAAGCTGACACCCGCCAGTGCGATCACGCTACCAAAGTGCTTTTCGATGTTCTTCATCTCGATGATAGCGGCGGAGTCGCGGTTGGGATCGCCGTGACGGAATTTGCCGTTTTCAGTCATCTCAACGCTCCCCTGTGATAATGCGACGAATGTAGGTGTTCAGAATGACGGCCCCCAGGAGGATCACGCCGAGGAAAACCCGGAAAAGGGAGCTTTCGACACCGGCGAAGAACAGCCCCTGCTGGACCATGCCGAAGATCAGCGCACCGAGTGCCGCCCCCAGAACCGAGCCGTAGCCCCCTGTCAGAAGCGCGCCGCCGATGACCACCGCAATGATCGCCTCGAACTCCTTCAGGAGGCCGCGATCGGCACCGGCCGAACCGAACTCCATCACCTGGCAGACCGCGAAAACGGTGGCGCAGAATGCCGTAAACATGAACATCAGAATCTTGACCTTGTTGACCGGAACACCCGAATTGCGGGCTGCCTCGGCATCACCGCCGGCTGCAAAGATCCAGTTGCCGAACCTCGTCTTGGTCAGAAGGACGTGACCGAAGACAATCAACACGATTGCCCAGACGATCAGCATGGGGATGCCGTCGACGACCGGCTTTCCTGCATTCGTGCCCCGTTCGAAGGTGGCAATTATCCCGGCTTCGCCCAGCCACGCGAACAGGCCCTGCAGGATTTTTCCGCCGAAGATCGGAGCCAGCCAGTCGCCCTCCGCGGCATCCGAGATGCCGCCGATTATGGTTTTGCGCTCAATGACCTGCGGCAGAAAGATGGTGAAGCCGCGGAGAATGAAGAGGGATGCAAGTGTCACGATGAAGCTCGGCAGACCAGTGCGTATCACGATCCAGCCATTGAGCGCTCCTGTGGCTATGCACAGCGCAAAGGCCGTGAGGATCGCCATCCAGACAGGCCACCCATAGGAGACGGTGAAAATCGCAATCATCATGCCGGCGAAACCGATCATCGAACCGACCGAGAGGTCGAACTCGCCGGCTATCATCAGAAGGCAGGCACCCACTGCGATGATCATGAACTGTGCCGAGACGATGGACCAGTTCATGATACCTTGACTGCTGAACATGCCGCTGTCGAAAGCGAACAGAAAAAAGAAAGTGAACACTGCGACGGTTCCGACGATGCCGCCCAGTTCGGGACGTATCAACGCCTTGCGGAGCGCTGAAATCTCTTTGACGCGTTCGTCGGGTTTTGCCGTGGACTGTGCCGCGTTTGCCATTTGCTTTGCTCCGCGTGGATCGGGACCTCAGGGGCGGGACAACAAAAGGGCGCAGCCATGGCTGCGCCCCTTCAAGTCAACGATATTCGCCTGCGAATTTTCCGACCAATTCAAGGCCGTCTTTGGTTACGAAGCCCGGACCGGAGTTGATGTCATTACCCGGAAGAACTCCGAAGCGGTGGTAGTTGGTCATGATCACCACGGGCAGATAAGCCTGCAGGAAGGGCTGTTGGTCGATACCCCATTGAATCACCCCGGACCTGATGCCTTTGACGATTTCCTCACCCAGGTCGAACGTGCCAAAATAGATGTCACCTGCCATTCCGTTTTCTTCCAGCGCAAGCAGGGTGGGGTCGGCTGAAACGGGCCCAAGCGCCAGTACCGCGTCGGTATCCGGGTTGGCGGAAAGATAGGCCAGAACACGGTTCTTGATTTCGGCCGGGTCGGCGCCGCTGTCGAGCATGGAACTGCCCAGTTCGACGCCGAGTCCGTCTGCGAAACCCTGGCAACGTTCAACCAGCGTGGGCTGCTGGATCGAGTGGTTGACGCACAGGAAGGAACCCACGCCATCAGCCTTGGCGCGAAGACCGGCAGCATAACCCGCGTCATATTCAGGCTGGCCGACATACATCAGCGCACCCACTTCGCGGGCCAGTTCGCTACTGCCCGTATTCATGATGATGACATCAACCCCGCTGTCGACAGCGTTGGCGATTGGCCCTTTCAGCACGTCGTAGTCGGCCAGCGTGGTGATGATACCATTGGGACCCGAGGCTGCAGCCTGATCAATGATCCGCGCCATATCGGCGAGATCGCCCGTAGGGGGATTGCGGTATTCGACCTCGACACCCATCTGCTTGCCAGCGAGTGCAATTCCGTTCTTGACGGTATTCCACCAGCTGTCGCTATCGGGAGCGTGGCTGACCAATATGTAGCGTTCACCATCTGCCAATGCGCTCGACGCTGCCGTCAGCGGCAGTGCAGCAACCGCGGCTGCCATGGCGATCTTCTTCACCGTTGAAAACATGTAATTCCTCCCAGAATATGCACCTTGCCGCCCCGACTCTCGGAGATCGACTTGGGTCAATGAACCAACTTAACCACACATCATGTATTTTTGCAACCGGTTGCAATGAGAATGGCCTTGCCGCAAGCTCTATCGATTGTAGACTCGTTGTAATGCCGTTACTGAGTAGGGGTTAGGGAGAATTCAGAGAGATGCCGGTGACGTTGAAAGAGGTTGCAGAACGCGCCGGGGTCTCGCGCTCTGCGGTGTCGCGTACATTTACCGATGGCGCTTCGGTTTCCGACAAGATGCGCCGCAAGGTGGAGAAAGCTGCCCTGGAGCTGGGATATAGCCCCAATGCGCTGGCATCGTCGCTAACCACCGGTCGGACCAAGTTGATCGGACTGGTGTCCAACAACTTCCATAATCCGATCTTCCTGCAAGTCTTCGATCTTTTTACCCGTGGACTTCAGGACAAAGGGCTGCGCCCGCTGCTGGTCAATCTTTCGGATGAATTGGAGCCGGGTAACTCCGTTCGCATGTTACGCCAGTATTCCGTCGACGGCGTCGTGGTGGCGTCATCCACCTTGCCGCCCGAGTTCGCCAGGGCTTTCCGCGATGCGGGTGTGCCGGTGGTTCACTCGTTCGGCCGCTATTCGTCATCTCCCGAGGTGCACGTCGTCACAATCGACAACCGCGAGGCCGGGAGGTTGGCTGCCCGGACGCTGGTCTCGCGCGGCTATACCGATGTGGCGTTCCTTGGCGGGCCGGAGACGGCAACTTCAACTCAGGACCGCTACGCCGGCTTCATGTCCGAGCTGGCACTACATCCCGAAATCCGAAGCAGCTATTCCTTCGCCGAAGCGTATTCCTTTGACGCGGGTCGCCGCGAGATGTTGCGGCTGCTGAACCTGAAGCCGTCCGAGGCGTATTTCTGCGGCGACGACGTGCTGTCCATAGGAGCGCTTTCGGCCATCGCCGACCGAGGTTTGTCCTGTCCCGGGGACATCGGCATCATCGGGTTGAACGACATGGAAATGGCAGGTTGGGAGAATATCAACCTCACCACCATCCATCAGCCGATCGAACAGATCATTTCTTCCTCGATCGAGCTGATGCTTGCGTTGCTTGAAAATCCGGACCGTTATCCCGAGGCGCGAATCTACTCCTGCCCCGTGGTCGAGCGGGGTACGTTGCGGCCTCCGCCGACAGCTTGAGGCGTTTCTACCGGTACATCGGTGGTCGAGCGTCTATCCAGGCGCCATCGGCGTCGGCGGACGCCACGGCTGCGTGTACGGCCGCAATCGATCGCGCGCCCGCCGGCGCACCCGGCAGTCCATCTCTGCTGTGGCCAGCGATCGCGTCGGCCAACTCACAGTAGATGTTGGCTACCGCAAGCGGAAATCCCTCAGGATGCGCAATCGATACCCGCGAAAGGCGCCGGGCATCCTCATGCAACCCGCCTTCGCCCTTCTCGATGATCTGCGTTCGCTGGCCGGCCGGCGTGTAGATCAATTGGTTGGGCTGCTCTGAAGCCCAACGCAAGCCGCCGGTTTCGCCGAATATCTGGATGTCGAAACCGTGCTGTCGCCCTATTGCCACCGACGAGGTCCAGAGCCGGCCCACGGTGCCACCGGACATGCGGAAGTTGACCATTGCGTCGTCCTCCAGTTCGCGGCCAGCAACGGTCGAGACGAAATCCGCCGAAAGACTAGCCACCTCATCATCACAGATGAAGCTTGCCATGTGCAGCGCGTGGATTCCGCAGTCGGCGAATTGGCCAGAAACACCGGCTACTTTTGGATCATAGCGCCAGCGTATTCGGGGATTGTCCGCGTCGGTCGAACCGCCGTGATGGCCGTGCGAGAAATTCGTCACCACAAGCCGGACACTTCCGATCTCGCCGTTGCGCACCATCGCACGTGCCTGGCGCACCATCGGATAGGCAGAATAGCAGTAGTTCACGGCGCAGATCTTGCCGGATTTTTCAGCCACGCGGACAATTTCTTCACCTTCTTCCACGGTCATGGCCATCGGCTTCTCGCAAAGCACGTTGAAGCCAGCTTCGAGAAATGCCTTGGTGATCTCAAAATGCGTGGCGTTCGGTGTTGCGACCGTGACCAGATCGATCCGGTCTTCGCGCGCCTTTTCGCCGGCCAGCATCTCGGTCCAATCGCCATAGGCTCGGTCGCCGACAATACCCAGTTTCTCAGCATAGGCCCGGCCCACCTCGGGGCGATGGTCCAACGCGCCTGCCACGAACTCGAACCGTCCGTCGGCCAGTGCACCCAGGCGGTGTGCCGGACCGATCTGGCTACCTTCGCCGCCGCCTATCATGCCCCATTTCAGTTTCGTCATTTCCTTGCTTTCCTATTTGAAGCCGATGGATTCAAGATATTGGCGGTTCTTGCGGGCATTGCCCAAAGTGTCGGGATCGAGGCTCGGATCGCAATCCTGCTCCACTGTGCACCAACCCTCGAACCCGCTGTCCAGCAACACCTGTCGGACGGCCGGGAAGTCGACGTCGCCTTTGCCGAGGTTGCAGAAAATACCCTGGCCGCAAGCGTCATAAAAACCGGTGCGCGAAGCGATCACCCGGGCTTTTACCTTCGGGTCGATATCCTTGAAGTGCAGGTAGGAAATTCGACCGATGTGCTTCTTCATGAAGGCCACCGGATCATACCCGGCATAGGAGTGATGTCCGGTATCGAAACATATCTTCAGGATTTTCTCGTCGACCTCATCCAAGAGCCGCTCAAGTTCCGGCTCGAAATCCATGAAGCCCGCCGCATGGGCGTGGATACCTACCGTGAGCCCGTATTCCTCGATTCCGATGCGGGCAGATTCGACGATGCGGTCGCGATAGGCAGCCCACTCGGCCTTACCCATCTGTTCCGCCTCTCCGACGCGGCCCGCAGTTGGCGCGCGGCGAGGCGAGATCGAATCGATCAGGACCATGTGCTGCGCGCCATGTGCATTCAGTGCCCTGGCGGTGCGGTGCGTCGCGTCCAGAACGTCGTCCCATGCGGCCGGGTCGTGGTAGGGGCGAAAAACCACTCCGCCGATCAATTCCAGCCCGTTCTCGTCCAGGCCTTCGCGGAGTTCCTGAGGGTCTTCCGGCATAAAGCCCACCGGGCCCAGTTCAATCCCCTTGTAGCCCGCGTCAGCACATTCCCTGAGAACAAGCTGCCAGGCCGGGTTGCGCGGGTCATCCGCGAATTCGACACCCCAGGAACAGGGCGCATTACCGATCCGAATCGTCATTGGTCGATGCTCCGTCATCAGAAGTCACTGATATTTTTCCATGTTCCAGCTTCCGCTGAGGCCAGGGTAGCGGCGATCACACGGTTGACCTCATGCCCATCCCGAAAAGTCGGCCATTTAGCCTCGCCGGCTTCGATCGCATGGAGGAAGTCCTTGGCTTCAATGATAATCTGGTCCTGGTAGCCAGTGCCGTGCCCGGGACCCTGACAAAAAGCCGCGTAGTCCGGGTGCGCCGGGCCGGTCAGGATCCGGGTGAACCCGCGCGTCGCTTCGGGCCCCTCCATCCGGTAGAGCCAGAGGGTGTTTTGATCCTCCTGGTCGAAACGTATGGCGCCCCTGGTTCCCGATATCTCGAAGGCATAGCCCATTTTGCGTCCAGTCGAGATGCGCGAGAAGTACATCTGTCCCATTGCACCGTTCTCGAACCGGCACATCATCTGGGCATGATCGTCGTTGGTTACCTTGCCGCCAGAGCGGGTCTTGTGGACTGTCTCATGGTTGCCGATGACCTTTGCGATCGGTCCCATCAACGCCAGCGCTGCATTGACCATATGCGGCGCAAGATCACCCATCGTGCCGTTGGCCATTCCAGTCGTTCGCCAATTTGCGGGGGTCTGCGGATCGGCCAGAAAATCCTCGGTATGCTCGCCACGGAACCAGGTGATCTCGCCGATCTCGCCGGCTTCGACGAGTTGCCGGGCGAACTGGCTGGCCGGGGTGCGGATGTAGTTGAAGCCCACCATATTGACGACGTCTGCGGCTTCGGCCGCCGCGGCCATGGCCGAACTGTCTTCAAGAGAGGCTCCTAACGGCTTTTCGCAGAGCACCGGTTTGCCGAGGGCGAAAGCAGCCTCAGCTATCATCCGGTGAGTCTCCTGCGGACTTGCGATGACGATGGCATCGACCCGGTGATCGGACACCAGCACCCGCCAATCCCCAGTACACCGCGCAAAACCATAGGCCATGCGGTATCGCTCCGCGCGTTCGGGAGAGGATGCGCAGACCATTTCGAGTTGCGGGCGCAGGGTAGTGCCGAAGGCAGCGCCGACCGCAGACATGGCCACTGCGTGCGCCTTGCCCATGTAGCCGCCGCCAACGATGCCTATTCCAATCTCCACCAAAGCGCCTATTCCCGAAATAAGATTTGCAACCGGTTGCAAAACCAGTATCGTGAGATGCGATGGCTCGCAAGCGGCATTCGCTGGCGGGGGAAAAATTCCATGGAGGCTCAGACGAATATGACGGCGTCCGACGACAACATCCGGCTGACCGCGGCCCAGGCAATCATCCGCTGGCTCGCCAACCAGTACATAGAGATCGACGGAACCCGGATGCGGCTCTGCGGCGGCGGTTTCGGCATCTTCGGACACGGCAACGTGACCTGTCTCGGCGAAGCGTTGTACGGCATGAGGGAAGAGCTGCCGCTCTATCGCGGCCAGAACGAAACCAGCATGGGATTTGCAGCTGCCGGCTACGCCAAGCAGTGGCTGCGTCAGCGGTTAATGTTCTGCACAGCTTCAGCCGGGCCTGGTACCGCAAATCTGCTGACAGCAGCCGGTCTGGCTCACGCGAACCGCTTGCCGATGCTGATGCTGTGCGGCGATACCTTCGTTACGCGGTTGCCCGACCCTGTGCTGCAGCAAATGGAGAACTATTACGATCCGACTGTCGGTGTGAACGACGCCTTTAAGCCATGCACGCGCTATTGGGACCGCATCTGCCATCCCGCACAGGTGATCCAAACACTTCCCGCAGCTGTAGCCACTATGCTCGACCCTGCGGATTGCGGACCGGCATTCATTGGCCTGCCACAGGATGTGCAGGGATGGACCTACGACTATCCGGTCGAGTTCTTTGCCGAAAAGACACACCGCATTCGCCGCCAATCGCCGGACACCGCCGAGATCGCCGATGCGGTGGCTGCGGTCAAGGCGGCAAGGCGCCCGATAATCATCGCTGGCGGTGGCGTACAATATTCCCGCGCGGTGGCGGAACTGACCGCCTTTGCCGAACGGCACCGAATTCCGGTGGTCGAAACCATTGCCGGTCGCGCAAACATGCTGGCGACGCACGAGTTGAACACCGGTCCCGTCGGCGTGACAGGCTCAGAGAGCGCCAATGCGGTAGCCGAGCAGGCGGATGTGATCCTGGCTGTCGGCACGAGGCTGCAGGATTTCACTACGGGCTCGTGGACGGCGTTTGCCAAGGATGCGCAGATCGTCTCGATAAATGCCGCACGTCACGACGCAATCAAGCACAGATCGTTACCGGTCGTGGGTGACGCGAAACTGTCGCTGATCGCGCTGGGCGAAGCGCTCGACTACACCGCTCCAGACTCCTGGATGCGTTTTGCCATGGACGCGCGACGGAAGTGGAACGACTACGTCGCGGAGAACGTCAAACCCGGCAACCGACCGAATTCCTATGCCCAGGCCATCGGCGTCGTGAACGATCTCTGCGACCCGCGCGACCGCGTGGTTGCGGCGGCCGGAGGGCTTCCGGCAGAAGTCACAGCCAACTGGCGCACGCTTGCAACAGGAACGGTGGATGTCGAATTCGGCTTTTCCTGCATGGGCTACGAGATCGCCGGCGCCTGGGGTGCTCGCATCGCGCAGATGGAGCGCGAGCCCGAGCATGACACCATCGCCTTCTGCGGCGATGGATCCTACATGATGCTGAATTCGGACCTCTATTCCAGCGTGCTCAGCCGCAAAAAGCTGATCGTGCTGCTGCTCGACAATGGCGGTTTCGCAGTCATCAACAAGCTGCAGAACAACACCGGCAATGAGAGCTTCAACAACCTGCTGGAGGATTGCCCGACTATCCCGGAGCCCTTTGGCGTGGACTTTGTGGCGCATGCGGCTTCCATGGGCGCCGAAGCAGAAAAGGTCGACAGCGCTGCCGATCTGGCGGAGGCGTTCAAGCGCGCCAAGGCGTCGGACAAAAGCTACGTGATTGTCATGGATGTCGATGCCTACGAAGGCTGGACGGCCGAAGGCCACGCCTGGTGGGAAGTCGGAACGCCGCACGTGACAGACAGCGACCGCGTGCGCAAGGCGCACGAAGGCCTGGAAGCCGAGCGTATCAAGCAGCGGCGGGGAATTTGATGAAGCGGTTGATCGAGGCCATCGAGCGAGGCCGCTTCGCCGTATTCGGCCGGGCGGGTATGGACCTGTTTGCTGCTCCCCAGGGCGTCAAGGCGGAGAACGCGGAGACCTTTCTCGCCGATCTTGGCGGTTCGTCGGCCAATATCTGTGTCGGGCTGCGCAAGCTGGGCATGCATTCGGCGCTGGTGACATCGGTCAGTGACGACACGATCGGGCGTTTCTGCACCAACCGGTTGCGCCACTATGGGGTCGATACGCAGTACGTGAAAGTCATCGGTGGGGAATACCGCGTTTCTCTCGCCGTTTACGAAAGCACAATGGACGATTTCCAGCTCTGCATCTACCGGAACAATGCGGTCGACTTCCAGGTGAAGGAAGAGGATGTGGACCGGGTGAATTATGGAGATTTCGGTGCACTGATCACCGCCGGAACCGTGTTCGCCGCCGAACCCTCGCGCAGTTCGACGTTTCGCGCCTTCGAAAGCGCCCGAAAGGCCGGACTGCCGGTAATCTTCGACCTCGACTATCGCCCTTACAGCTGGCCTTCGGCGGAGGTCGCTTCCGAAGTGCTGACGCGCGCGGGAGAGCAGAGCGATCTGATCGTCGGCAACGACGAGGAGTTTGGTTTCATGGCGGGCGGCATCGAGAAGGGGCTGGACAAGGCGCGTGAACTGGCCGCTGACGGCAAGTTGGTTATCTACAAGATGGGGCAGGATGGAGCGATCACCTTTGCTGAAGGCAAGGAGATCCGCACCGGCATTTATCCTGTCACCGCGATCAAGCCCAACGGCGCGGGCGACGCCTTCCTTGCAGGTCTTCTGGCCGGAATTGCCATGGGACGGACGCTGCGCGACGCGGTTCTGCGTGGCTCAGCTTGCGCTTCCATCGTGGTGAGCCAACCAGGCTGCGCTCCGGCAATGCCCACCACCAGACAACTGGAAGATTTCCTGGCCGACCATCCCGGCCCAACCGAGACCCAAGGAGAGGTCAATGCACATTCCGCCCTATGACAATGCCAACAAGCCGGTTGTCGACGCGTATCATGATCTGGTGCCGCTGAACTACTTCAACATCGTGAAGCTGAAGAAGGGCGAGAGCTTCGAATATATCGTCGACGATTATGAAACCTGCGTCGTCCCTGCAACCGGCACCGTGGATGTCAGTGTTGACGGCGCGGTCTTCGACGGCATAGGCAACCGCGTCGAGAACGTATGGGATGGTGAGCCCGAGGGCGTCTACGTTCCGACCAGTGCAAAAGTCCGCATCACCTGCACGACGGACTCTACCGAGACCTTCATCGCCGGCGCGAAATACGACAAGAAGCTGGAGCCTTTCGCTGTCCGCGCCGCCGATCTGGATGTGGTGCAGTATGGGTCGGACGACACGAAAACGCACCGGAAGATCAAGCACATCCTTGGCACGGGTCACCATGACAAGGTCGGTCGCCTGCTGGTTTCCGAGCTTTACACGGTGGGGCAGGGCGGCTGGTCCGGCTTTCCCTCCCACAAGCACGACACCGACCGGCTCGATGAAAATGGCGAACTGATCGAGACACGCCACGACGAGACCTACAATTTCCGCTTCCGCCCGAACTATGGTTCCGGCCTGCAGATGCTGCAACGTGAGGAAGATAAACCAGGCGATGCCTACCACATCGTCGACGGCTCAACTTTCCTGATCGACAAGGGCTACCACCCCTGCGCTGTCCTGCCAGGTTACGAAATGTACTACTTCACCATTCTCGGCGGCTTCAGTCAGCGCAGCCTGAGACAGTATTTCCAGCCGACCCACGCGGAACAGCTGAACACGATCCCCGGCATCATGGACATGGTGGCAAAGTTCAAATGAGCCTTGTCACACTGTCCGAGGTTCTGAAACCGGCGCTCCGTGACGGCTACGCGGTGGCGGGGCTTGTCACTCTCGGGTGGGAGGACATGCGCGCGTATGTTGCTGCGGCCGAGGCCGAGGGTTGTCCGGTGATCCTGCAGGCCGGGCCTTCGTGCCGCGAATATACTCCGCTACCGGTGCTCGGTGCCATGTTCCGACATCTGGCCGAAGGGGCTTCCGTACCCGTGGTTGCTCATCTCGATCATGGTTACACCGCAGAGGATTGCCACATTGCGATCGACAGCGGCTTTACCTCGGTAATGTATGACGGATCGCGCAAACCGCTTTCCCAGAATATCGAGGAAACCGCCGCCATCGTGGAACTTGCTCATGGCGCGGGCGTCTCCTGCGAGGGCGAGATCGGCTTTGTCGGCTATTCGGGCGGCGAAGGTTCTGCGAGAACCGACCCGGAGGAAGCCGCACAATTCGCACGGGGGACTTGTGTGGATGCAATGGCCATTTCCGTTGGCAACGTGCATCTGCAAGGGGATCAGCAAGGGGGGCTCGACGAGGCGTCAATCCGGGCCATCGAAGCTGCAACCGAGGTGCCTCTGGTCATTCATGGAGGCTCTGGTGTGCCAATGGCGCAGCGCCGTGCGCTGGCGCGAGGTTCTTCGATCTGCAAATTCAACATCGGAACCGAGTTGCGGATGGCTTTCGGACATGCGTTGCGCGAAGCTGTGAACCGCGATGCGACCCGCTTCGACCGCTTGCAGATACTCGGCGAAACGCACGGCCAACTCGTTGCCGCCACCCGTACGGTGCTTCAAGCTCTGAAGGCAGGCTGACATGCTCAAAATCGGACTTCTGGGCTGCGGCCGTATCGGCCAGGTTCACGCCCGTTCCATCGCGCAGACGGAGGGGGCACGGGTCTCTGCCGTCGCCGATGCCTTCGGGGAGCCAGCCAGGATGCTGGGCAACAAGACCGGCGCGAAGGTCATGGAGCCCATCGCGCTGATCGAAAGCGCCGACGTGGACGCGGTTGTCATCGGCACGCCCACCGACACTCATTACAAGTTCATTCATGCCGCCGCCGCCGCCGGCAAGGCGATTTTCTGTGAAAAGCCCGTGGATTTGTCCGCCGACCGGATCCGCGATTGCATCAAGGCGGTCGAGGCCGCGGGTGTACCTTTTCTGACCGCCTTCAATCGCCGGTTCGATCCGAATTTCGCCAACGTGCATGCGCGCATCGCGGCGGGCGAGATCGGCGATGTCGAGATTGTCACCATTCAGTCCCGCGATCCCTCACCGCCGCCTATTGGCTACGTCAAATCCTCCGGTGGGCTGTTTCGCGACATGATGATCCACGATCTGGACATGGCCCGCTTCCTGCTTGGTGAGGAGCCGGTGTCGGTCTATGCCGTTGGCGCCGCACTCGTCGACGCCGAGGTCGGGAGGCTGGGTGACGTGGATACCGCAGCCGTGACGCTTTCGACGTCCAGTGGCCGCATTTGCCAGATCACCAATTCCAGGCGCGCCAGCTACGGCTACGACCAGCGGATCGAAGTGCATGGCGCAAAGGGAATGCTACGCGCCGAAAACGTTCTTGAAAACACGGTCGAAATTGCGAACTCGGCGGGGTTCACAAAATCACCTGCGCAACATTTCTTTCTGGAACGCTACGAGGCCGCTTATCGCGCCGAAATGGCGCATTTCGTTGACTGTATTGCAAATTCGAAACCCATCGAACCCGGAATAGAAGACGGGCTGCGAGCTCAGTTGTTGGCTGATGCCGCGACGCGATCGTTCCAGACAGCCGAGGCAATTTCCATCTGCTAGGCGATCGAGCTGATGCCTGACGGTGCTGCGACGTCCTGAACTCCACCGGGCCGCAGCTGTCGCACCGCGCAGATGCCCATGCCAACCGGTTCCGGTTTCTCCGCCGTCCCGCCCAAGGTGAGGGGTATGAGGACGTTTCCTGCGCGCGCACTCGCGCGGCTGACGTGTGAGGGCGCGTGAACGGATGTCCGCAGCAACCGCGAAGTAGGCGCGATCCTACCGGATGAGGTAGACAGGGCTGGTCCAGGCCCGATGGCCGTCTTCAGTCGTGATACGCACCCAGACAGGATTGTCGCCTTCAGGCCGTAACGCGACGTTGCAGGAAGTTTTCGTCATCGTCGCGTTGAGCGTTTCCGGCAGTCGGGAGACTGCAATGCAGCGCTGCAAACCGCCAGCATGGAGCACAGCATCCTCGCTGCCAAGTTCGGCCAACGGCACGGAGAGCTTTCCGCGGTTCGTTGCGATTTCCAACTCGCCAGCCTCATCGTCATCCAGCCAGACGTCGAATCCGCTGAAATTCCCGGTCGTAACAGCGTTCCAGATCACCGTGTCGCTGCCGAGCTGCCCGAAGCGACGCTCATGATTCCAGACGTTGAATTTTTCGAACCGCCGGATTTGCCGGCCGCGAAACCTCGCGCGTCCGCGCCAGGCGGTGTCGCGGCCGCGACCACGGTATTCGGCTCCCGACCAAGTGACGCGATATCGATTGCCAAGGTCCGCGGTATCATAGGGGCGGAACGTCTCGACCATGGTCTCGCCGTTGAAGACGGCAACCTCCAGAATGGCGGATGGCGTTTCTATTTCGAGCTCGACCCGGACAGTATCTGCTGCGGTGCGCACGATGTCCCCCATGGTCGCAACACGGCTTTCGGTACAGGCCGCATCGGGTATCGCGTCGGGATTGCGCTCGTAGATACGACCGGGTTCGTCCATAACCAGCTTCAGCTCCACGTGAATTCGGCTGCCGGTCGTTCCGTAGTGATGCCGCCGCCGCATCGCCTCGAAGATGGCGTCGCGGTCCAGTCGCTCGGCAAGGAAGCAGGTTAGCCCGCCATAGGCGCCAAACACCGAGGCGCCGGGATAGCTGGCGCCGGGCCGGCCCTTGTGTCCGTCGCTGTTGCAAACCACGCCGCAGCGGTAGCCGAGTTTGAAGGAATCGGTCAGCAGCCATTCGAAGCTGCCCCAAGCCGAATGAAGTTCCAGAGCAGTCTCCAGGAGCGGGTGGTGCGCATAGGCGATATTGGCGTAACGACCGCCAACATGTGCATACATGACGCAGTCTTCGTCCTTCAGCGCGGCGTAAAGCGCCTTCAGATCGGATGCATCGCTCGCCACGTCGCTGCGGTCGGGCAGGAGCGCGTGCGAGGAGCGGTGAATGGGTCGGCCCTCGTGACGGAAAAATACATTGTGGTCGCCGCCGACGGCGGTGTTGCCGGACCATTCGTAGCCCGGGAAGGCGACGAACCGGCCCGGTTGATCGAATTCCGCAGTCAGCGCGTTGAGGTGGCTCCAGAATGCCGCATTTACCTGGAAATCATTGGCCTGATGGCTGGTGACGTCGAGGAATGCCAGGTTGCGTGCGAAATCGAAATAGTCTTCGACGGTGCCGATGCCGACGGTCTCGCCTGTCTGACCATGCAGGTCGCCCCAGTAGGATGCGATATCGCCGCGGCGAATGACCAGCGGTCCGGCAACGGCGAGTTTCTCCCCGTTCTTGATGATCTCGATCCTGAGAACGCCTTCTTCCGACACTTTTAGCCCTTCGACGGACAAGGCGCGCTGCGTGCCGTCGAAGGTGACCGACGCAGGAAGTCCGTCCACAGCCATATTCGCCCTGAGCTGGATCTGACCCGTAGCTTTGGCTGTCGGGTTGCCCCAGATGTCTTCGGCCTTGATACCGAGGTGGAAGCTTTCGCCCGGCCTGCGCAATGTCGGCAGCACGGCCTTCCAGGTGGCTGGTGGTCCGGCGACGACCGGAACCCATAAGCGATCGGCAATGGGGACAGGGTGCCCCGTCGCCACAACGTCGGCCAGCACCCTGAATTCAAAGGCGCGTTCAGCCACTGTCTGCATCATCCAGCCCGGCGATCCGCTGGCAGTATCCCCAAATACGATGGTGATCGTGTCACCCTCGCTGAGATAGCCCCCCTGCAATCGCGCGATCAGACATTTGTTCCAGGGCCGCTGGCCACTGGCCGGCTGCAGCTCAATCAGCCCGTCACCCGAACAGCGCGCGCTGACGAAATTCGGCGCTGTGGGATCCGCTACCTGCAGAGCGCCCGCGTCGCCCATGGCGCGAAAACAGACGCATATCGAGCCGGTATCGTCCAAGCCCAGTCGGCCCAGGGTATAGGTGAGCGTGAAAGTCTGCGGGCTGCGGACCTCGACGGCACCCAGGGGCGACAGCCGGGCCGATCCGTAGAGCGCCGGGTCTGCGCCCGGCATAACGGCGACACCGCCGTCGCCGATAAGGTCGCGCGGGATTGGCCCAAGTCGGAAGTCCGTTTCGTCCTGATCCGCCAGCAATCTGCATCTCCTAACGTAAGCTATCGACAACTTGGCCAAAACTATGTAGTTTTAGATCGGAGGTCAATCAGGCGCGTTGCACCGCATGGCGCTGAAAAAGGGAGGAACGCATGAAAACCAGCTCTTCAAGGCGCAGCCTGCTGGCTGCGGTTGCAGTCGTCGCCATCGGCAGCGTGTTCGGTCTCGCCACGGAGGCCTGGGCGGGATACCCCGACCGGCCGGTGACCCTTATCGTCCCGTATCAGGCAGGCGGCAGCACCGAGACGCTGGCCCGGGTGTTCGCCAAGGCGCTTGGCGACCAGCTTGGCCAGCCTGTCATCGTCAAGACGCGCCCGGGCGGCGGCGGGGCGGTCGGTTCCACGGAAATCGCGGCTTCGGCGCCGGACGGCTACACAATCATGTTGTCGGGCTCCGATCCGCTGACCTGGACGCCGCTCACCCTGAAGGTGGAATACGACGTCGACAGCTTCACCTATGTCGCGCAGATTTCGGAGTATCAGCAGGCGATTGTTGTGCGGCAGGACTCGCCCGATACGAGCTTTGAGGATTTGCTGGCGAGATCCAAACAGCAGGCTGGGCTGACCTATGCAGACCAGAACGCTATGTCGCGCGCTTTCCTTGAATATATCGCCGGCAAGGAAGGCATCGAATGGACCGGCATCCCGACCAAGGGCGGCGGCGAGATGGTTCCGCTGTTGCTCGCCGGCAAGATCGATTTCGCCTGGAGCGGCGGCATTCACGGCCGTTATGGCGGCCAGATCAGGGTGCTTGCGTCGATGAACGCGGAGCGGCTCGCAGCATCGCCTGATGCTCCCTCGATCCGCGAGAAATATGATATCTCCATGCCTGGTCACATGCTGATCGTCGGCCCTAGGGGACTTGCCGGCGATGTCGTGGCGAGGCTCAACATGGCCATCGAGGCAGCGGTCAAGGATCCCGGATATCTGGACCTGCTCGAAAACAAGCTTTTGTTTCCGTCGAAATTTGTCGGCTCCGAAGCACTGACCGAGGACATGGAAGCAACGATCAGCTCGCTGCGCACGGTTGCGCAGGTTGCGCATTGATGGCAGGTACGCAGCCCGAGAAAACACAAGACAGCAAGGACGGCGTGGAGAACGCAACCTCTCCCGTCGTCAATCTGGCGAGCGGCTGTGTCCTGACCCTGATGGGCCTTGCCGGCCTCTTCTGGCTCATTCCAAATCATGTCGACGCGTCCGCCGGCAGCTATGACGTTTCGCCCGCCTTCATGCCGAATCTGGCCGCATGGGTTGTCACGCTGCTGGGCGCAACCCTCGCCTGCTCCGCCGCCCTGAAATGCCGTGCGGCGCATCCCGTCTCCAACTGGCCGGCGCTTGTCGTACCCGCAATATGGGGTATCGCAAGCATCGCCATCTACCTGGGCGTCACAAACATCGGCTTCGTTTATGTGATGCCATTGGTGGTGGCCGCCGGATTGCTTCTGTCGGGGCAGAGATCGTGGCCGACCATCGTTGCCATCGCCGTTCTTTTCCCATTGGCCATCGATCTGGCGGCGTGGCACCTGTTCACGGTGCAGCTGCCGTGAAAAAAACCGAAAACGGCGTGTGACGGCATGGATATTCTGCTGCACCTGGCTGCCGGGTTCGAAGCGGCGCTGACCGTCACCAACCTGCTGTTCATAGCGCTCGGCATCGCGCTTGGAATAGTCATCGGCGTCATACCGGGGCTCGGCAGCGTGACAGCCATGGCGGTTCTCATTCCGCTGACATTCTATATGTCGCCGTTGGTGGCGATAGCTTTCCTTGTCGGCGTCAATAAGGGTGGAACGTCCGGCGGCGCGGTGCCTTCGATTCTGCTCAACACGCCGGGTACGCCGGAATCGGCCGCATCCGCTTTTGACGGCCACCCGATGGCATGCAAGGGTCAGGGCGGCAAGGCGATGAAATACTCGCTCTATTCGTCGGTCACCGGTGATACGCTGTCGGACCTGCTTTTAATCGCTTTGGCCGCGCCATTCGCGGCGATCGCGCTTCAGTTCGGCCCGCTCGAGCTCGCTTCGGTTCTTTTCTTCGCTTTCGCACTGCTCGCCGGGCTGGCAAGCGAGTCGCCGCTCAAGGGGCTGATCGCCATCTTTGTCGGCATTTTTCTCGCCACTATCGGCCTTGATCCGATCGACAGCACGCCGCGCATGACATTCGGCGAAGTGGAGCTCTTCGACGGCTTTCCGCTGACCGGCGTGGCGATCGGGGCGTTGGCCCTGTCGTCGATCTTCGAACAGATGACGACGTTGCACCGCTACGGCGAACGGCGAGCCACCGCTTCGTTATGGGCCAATGACCGCGCTGCCAACAGATTGACGGCAGGCGAGTTCTTCAGCCACTGGCGCACCATAATCCGTTCGGCGATGATCGGCTCTGGTGTCGGCATGTTGCCTGGACTTGGCGTTACGCTCGCGGCCTTTCTGAGCTACGGCGCCGCGCGGCGGGCATCCAAGGATCCCTCCAGTTTCGGCAAAGGCAATCCGGACGGCATCGTCGCGACGGAAGCCGCCAACAGCGCCGTCGTCGGGTCGAACCTCATTCCGACGATAGCCATAGGCATCCCCGGCAATATCGCCGCGGCCCTTCTGATCGGCGCCTTCATGATCCACGGCATAGTGCCGGGACCGTTCATGCTGACCATGCATGGCGACATCATCTACGCGCTGTTCGCCTCGATGCTGATCGCCAATTTCATCCATTTGGCGGTCGGCCGCGTCGGAATCAGTATCTGGGCGCATATTGCCCGCGCCCCGCGCAGTGCGGTGTTGCCGCCCGTCATCGCGCTTTGCATCGCCGGCGTCTATCTGCCCAACCAGTCGATGTTCGAGGTGGCGGTAATGCTCGGTTTCGCTGTTCTCGGCCTATTGATGCGCCACACCGGCTTTTCCATCGTATGCCTGGTTATCGGCTTTCTGCTGGGCGGCATGTTCGAAGCTTCGCTGCGAAAGACGCTGCTGCTGTACAAAGCTGATTTCAGCTCGGTGTTCAGCAGCCCCATTTCGGTGATATTCTTGGCGCTCGGCCTTGTCGTTCTCGCCCGGGCCTTCAGAAAGAGCTGACCAGGAACCGCAGTGAAATCAGCAAAACGAGCAGTGCCGGCGGAAGCCCATCCGCTGAGTACCTTTATGAACGAAGCCGTGCGGCCCGGCCGCACCAAACGCACCGCGGCACGCCTGGCGCTGAGCGCCGCGATGCGTGAGGGAACGCTCAAACCGGGGGACGTTCTGCCGCCAGAGAAGGAACTGGCGGCGATTCTGGGGGTCAGCCTCGGCACGGTGCAGGTGGCGCTTCGCCAGCTTCAGGAAGTGGGCATCATCGTGCGCCGACGCGGCGACGGCAGCAAGGTGGCGTCGACCGAACCCCTGACATCCTCGATCTGGCATTTTCGTTTCATATCTCGCCGTGACGGGAAGCGCGTACGTCCGATCGCCGAACTGGTCGACATCGATATGGTCGAACAGACCGGCATATGGACCGACTTTCTCGGCCCGAAACCCGCATACTGCCGCATCTCGCGCCGCTACGCGGTATCCGGCTGCGCACCTTTCGGCGCCGAAATGTATCTTGATCCGGTCCTGGTTCCGGGCCTCGCGGAAACCCACCCGGACGAGTGGAGGATGGTGAACATCCGCACCGAGCTCGAGGCGCGTTACGGCATCTTTGTCCAGGGCACGTCCCAGACTGTGCAATTGGCGCCGGCCAACAGCATCTCCGCAAGGCGCCTGGGCCTCCAGCTCGGCGGTCACATCTACGAAATCTTCGCCGAAGCCTACGGCCCCGAGCGCAGGCCCGTCTATTTCCAGCGACTATTTGTGCCCGCCGACGATTATGCGCTGAGCTTTTTTTCGGGAATCGGAGCCTGAGGAGCGCCTGGCCGAAGACGACAGGGCCTGCCGGCGGAACGGACAGCCACGGGGAACGAACATCTCCACGGCTCAGATGGAAGCTCTGCCGCTCGACGGGCTCATCGAACCTACCGGTTCTTGAGCATCGCCGAATACCGGGGGTCAAATGAGCGGCTGATCGGTGCGACAGCTGCACCTAACGCTACCGACCATGGATCGGTCATGCCTTGCTGAAGGCGTGGTGCATCGCGGTCGCGGTGGTCGGAGATCGAAGGAAGGAGCGGCTGCATCGCCTCCATCAGCATTGAACCAAGCTGCCTCGGAGCGCCACCACATAGAATGATGGTTTCCGGATCGAACAGCATCTCAAGAAGCTGGATACTTCGGCGCAGGTCACGTGCTGCCTCGTTGACCCAGGCGCGGATGCGCGGATCCTCTGCCGTAACGAGAGCCTCGATCCTGCTTTGCAAATCCGATGAGGCCGGATCAAGTTCTAGGACCTGGAAAAGCGATGCCAGCGAGGCCCTGTGTTCGAGGGTCGGTCGCCTGTCGTCGGCAAAGGGCGATAGCACCATGCCGAGTTCACCAGCATTGCCGTTGGCGCCGCGATAGAACTCGCCGTTGATGATGAGCCCTGCGCCGATGCCGTAGCCGAGATACAGGCAGATCGCATTGTCCACACCCTTCGCGGCGCCGATCATCCTTTCGGCAATCGCCGAGGCGACTGCGTCGTTCTGTATCTCAACCTCCAATCCTGTTCGTTTCGAAAGCGTTTCCCGCAGGGGGTAGGCCTGCCAAGGTGCCATCATCCAGATGTCGTCGGTGCGTGGCTTGATTCCAAACGGTCCCGGCATAGCCACGCCCAGCCCGATCACCCGTTCGCGATCCATCCCTGTCGCTTCCAGCTTCGTGCACAAACGTTCGATGATACCCGTAATGATCGCCACCCCTTCCTGCGGGTCACGTTCGCTGATTGCGGCTTGCTCCCTGACACGAGGGGAGCCAAGAAAATCTACAAGCATCGCGCGCGCCACATACCGATCGATCTGCAGTCCGATAGCGAACGCGCCGTCAGCTACGAGACGGTAGGGCGTGAAGGGCTTACCCCGGCCGCGTCTTACCGCGGCAAGCGCCTCCACCAATCCCTCGCTGTTCAGTTCCTCGACAATGTTCGAGATCGCCTGTTTCGTGAGAGATGTTGCCCTGGCCAGCTCGGCCCGCGAAAGCTGTCCGTTGTTGCGCAGCGCATCGATCACCACGCGACGGTTGTGGCTGCTGGCACCCTCCTGGTTGGTTCCGGAGGTCGCTCGGATGGGCGTTTCGGGTTCCATTCAGACTTTTCCGTTGACTCGCATCGCAATATTGTCTTGACTTTAAGTCAAGGCAATTGACTTATTACCGAGATGCGGTGTTTTGCCCCGGGAAATCGCCGTGGAGGCCGGTGTCTGGGTAAACCGCCGAGAAATGCGGGACCGACTGGCATCATCTGGAGGAGGAGAAAGCAATGTTGAAGACAACACGCAGAATGATTTTAGGCGCCGCGCTCGCCAGCCTGAGCTTTGCAGGTTCAGCCCAAGCCGACACAACCTTGAATGCGTTGTTCATGGCTCAGGCCGCCTACAGCGAGGACGATGTCCGAGCGATGACCGAGGCATTCACCAGCGAAAATCCGGGCATCAAGGTCAATCTAGAATTCGTTCCCTACGAGGGATTGCACGACAAGACCGTACTCGCACAGGGTTCAGGCGGCGGATACGACGTCGTACTCTTCGACGTGATCTGGCCCGCCGAATTCGCCACGAACGGCATTCTGGTCGACGTCACCGACCGCATCACGGAAGAAATGAAAAACGGTGTGCTGCCGGGCGCCTGGACAACAGTCCAGTACAACGGAAGAGCATTCGGTATGCCGTGGATTCTTGATACTAAATACCTGTTCTATAATACGGAAGTCCTCGAGAAGGCGGGTATCGCCAACCCGCCGAAGACCTGGTCCGAGCTCGTCGAACAGGCCACGATCATCAAGGACAAGGGACTTGTGGAATATCCGATTGCCTGGAGCTGGGCACAGGCAGAGGCTGCGATTTGCGACTACACGACGCTTCTGAGCGCATATCACGGCACCTTTCTCGATGCGGACGGGAAGCCCGCATTCCAGACGGGCGGCGGTCTAGAGGCGCTGCAGTATATGGTCGACAGTCTGGATTCGGGGCTGACGAATCCCAACTCGAAGGAATTTCTGGAAGAGGACGTTCGCAGCGTATTCCAGAATGGCGAGGCAGCCTTCGCGCTCAACTGGACCTACATGTACAACCTCGCCAACGATCCTAACGAAAGCAAGGTCGCCGGCAAGGTGGGAGTGGTCGCGGCGCCGGGTATCCAGGGCAAGTCTGACGTCTCGGCCGTGAATGGATCGATGGGCCTGGGCATACCCAGCAGCAGCAAAAACGTAGACGATGCATGGAAATACATCGTCTACATGACTTCGCAGGCGACACAGAACAAATACGCCAAGCTGAGCTTGCCGATCTGGGCATCGTCATATTCCGATCCGGCTATCACCGAGGGGCAGGAACAGCTGATCGCGGCCGCCGAAAAAGGCCTTGCGGCCATGTATCCGCGGCCGACGACGCCGCGTTACCAGGAGCTGTCGGCCGCGCTGCAGCAGGCGATTCAGGAAGCGCTTCTGGGCAGTGCGTCACCACAGGATGCCCTGACTTCGGCCGCAGAAAACAGCGGCCTTTAGAACTGCTTGCCACGAAGCGGGGTGTCGAGCCCCGCTTCCTTTCCCTATTGTCGATCATCGTTCCGTTCGACCGGAGGTAATCCTTGTCCGGCAGCCGGTCTACATTGCGCGCCTGGCTTCTTCTGCTACCGCTGCTGATCATCATGACGACCGTGATCGGCTGGCCGCTCGCCGACACTATACGGCTGTCCTTTACGGATGCGCGCCTGGTGGGCACGAGCGGTGAATGGGTGGGAATTGGCAACTACGCGGCGATGCTTTCGAGCTCGCGCTTCTGGAGCACGCTTGCCACTACGATGTGGTTTGCTGTCGCGTCGGTTTCGCTGGAGATGATAATCGGCGTTCTTGCAGCGCTGCTGGTCAATCAGTCCTTTTACGGGCGAACCTTGCTGAGGGCGTTGCTGATTCTGCCCTGGGCGCTGCCGACTGTGGTCAACGCCTCTTTGTGGCGTCTGATCTACAATCCTCAATATGGCGCGCTCAACGCCATGCTTACCCAACTCGGTCTCGCTGACGAATATCAATCATGGCTCGGCGAGCCATCCTCGGCCCTTGCTGCGCTTATCATCGCCGATACCTGGAAGAACTTTCCCCTGGTCGCACTGATTGCGCTTGCCGCCCTGCAGGCGGTGCCAAAAGAGATACGGGCCGCCTCGATGGTCGATGGAGCGGGTCCGATTGCGCGCTTTCGCTACGTGGTTCTGCCTTATCTCGCGGGACCGCTGATGGTCGCTCTCGTTTTGAGAACGATCGAGGCCTTCAAGGTGTTTGACATTGTCTGGGTAATGACGCGCGGGGGCCCCGCAAACACGACCCGCACCCTGTCCATTCTCGTCTATCAGGAGGCGTTTTCATTCCAACGCGCAGGGGCAGGCGCTTCACTGGCCCTGATCATCGCACTGATTGTGACCGTCCTGTCTACGGTCTACGCGGTCATGATCCGCAAGGCGGCCGGGAGCGCGAAATGACGGAACGGCGAAGTGTCTCCTACAGCATCTTTCTCTACCTCTGTGCGATCGTGCTGGCCGGTTTCATTCTGGCACCCATTCTCTGGCTTCTGGCTATGAGCCTATCGCCGGCGGACCAGCTCATAACCAAGCCGTTGCAATGGTGGCCGGAGACTGTCGACTGGTCGCGTTACAGACATCTGCTTTCGCGGGCCGACAACAGTGCGGGCGAAGCCTTCACCTCGGCTTTGGCCAACAGTGTCACTGTGTCGGCGATGGCGGCGGTCGCATCGCTGCTTGTTGCCGTGCCGGCAGCCTGGGCGGTTTCGCGCACGCCCTCCCTCGGCTGGTCCCTGGCAATGGTGATCATGACCTACATGCTGCCACCAGTCGCACTCGCCGTACCCCTGTATATGGGTCTCGCTCAACTCAATCTGCTGAATTCGGTGCATGGGTTGGCGCTGGTTTACCTGTCGATTCTTGCACCATTCACCACGTGGCTGATGAAATCCGGATTTGACGGCATACCGGCTGAAATCGAGGCGGCCGCGGCAATCGACGGCGCCCGCTTATCGCAAACGCTCAGAATCATCACCCTGCCGCTGTCGGCGCCGGTAATTGCCACTTCGGTGCTGTTCGCGTTTCTGCTTGCCTGGGACGAATTCTTCTATGCCCTGCTCTTTACCTCCGATCAGCGCTCGAAGACGCTGACGGTAGCCATCGCGGACCTGGCGGGCGGCCGCGTAACGGATTACGGGCTGATCGCTACGGCAGGCGTCCTGGCGGCGCTGCCGCCGCTGGTTTTGGGAACGCTGCTTCAGCGTGCGCTGATCTCGGGCCTGACAAGCGGTGGTGTAAAGGGATGAGCAGCGGTATCCGCGACGTGAGGCCATCCGGTGTGCGCGCGATCGACACTGAGATGGCGCGGCAGGCAGCCGACGCGATCTCCACCTATGAAGCAAATGCGGCGGTGGCGCATGAGATTGCACGGTGCATCCGGGCACGCAGGCGGCTGCTTATGCTTGGTATGGGCGCTTCGCACGCGGTCGGCCGAATGGTCGAACCATTCTACCGCAGCGCAGGCGTTGAAGCGCTTGCGCTTCCATTGTCCGAACAGCTCGTTCAACCTCTGCCGACCGAAGATCGCGTGGTGCTGCTTGCCTCGCAATCGGGGGAAAGCGCGGAGATTGTCCGCTGGGTTCGCGAGAACAACCGCAGCAGCTCCAGTACCTTCGGCATGACCCTCTCGCCGAACTCTGATCTCGCCCGGCGCATATACTCAATGATCGGTTGTGGGGGGCCTGAGGTTGCCTTCGCCGGAACGCGCAGCCTCACAGTTACACTTGCGATGCATTTGGCGGTTCTCGCAGCGCTCGGCCACGACTGCGCTGCGGCCCTTGATCAGTTGGCCATTACCCAGCGCTACGACGTTTCCACCGCCGTTCGCCATCTCCGGAGCGCCCGCGCGCTCGTTGTCTCCGGCCGATTGTTCGTTGGGACCGCCGAGGCGTTGGCGCTTGGATTGACGGAACTCACCCGCATGCCTTGCTTAGCGATCGAAGGTGGTCAATTGCGCCACGGTCCGATGGAAATGCTGGGCCCCGATACCGGTGTCGTGTTGATACGCGGTGACGAGGCGGCATCGCACCTGATCGCCGGTTTGGCTGACGCCGCTGCCGACGCCGGGGCTCCCGTTGTTTTGCTTGACACTTCCGGAATGGAGCGACCAGCCGATGCTAGGATCGTTTCGCTCGCCGCTTCCCGTAAGGCGGGTCTCGCGGCGCTCTTCGCACTGCTTCCCCTCGCGCAGAGACTCATGGTCGAAATGGCGGTGAGCAGGGTCGAAGACGCGGGCACACCCGTTCGCTCGTCAAAAATTACAAGGAAAGAATGATGCGCCCGCTGGCGGTAATCGGCAATGTCAATGTAGACCTGATTCTCGGCCTCGATGCGCCCTGGCCGGAGATGGGAACGGAAATCTCCGTGGACAGCGACGAACTGCGCATCGGTGGTTCCGCAGGCAACTGTTCCCTCGCATGGAGTGCGATGGGCTTCAGCCACCAGATTGCAGCGACGGTTGGCGATGATGTTTTCGGCCAGTGGCTTCGCAAGGGGTTCGGCATCCGCGCCGTACGCTGGCAGGAGCATGCGGGAGCCACGACCGTTTCCGTCGGTGTTACACACCCCGGCGACGAGCGCACATTCCTTACCACGCGGGGCCATCTTCCGAAAATGCGGCTAGATCAGGTCATGGCCGCACTCGATCTCGAAATGCTGGCCGGCGGTATCGCGCTTGTCTGCGGCTCGTTCCTGACGGATGAACTCACAATTGCTTATCCTGAGCTGTTTGCATCGGCTGCAGACCACGACATCCGCATCGCGCTCGATACCGGCTGGCCGGTTGAAGGCTGGACAGAAAGGAATCGAGCCGCGACACGCTCCTGGCTCGCAGCTTGCGATTTCGCACTTTTCAACGAACGCGAAACAACGTCGCTTGCGGGCATCGCTGATGTCGGCGAGGCTACCCGCCAGTTGCAGGCCGGCATGCGGCCAGGGGGCATTTTCGTCGCTAAAAGCGGTGCTCTTGGCGCGTTGGCGGCAACGGCCGGCGAAGGGCTGATCCATGCCCCCGCACCCGAGGTCCACGTTATCGATACCATAGGCGCCGGCGATGTCTTCAACGCCGGATTTCTGGCCGCCATGGCCGAAGGCGAGACGACGGCGACGGCGCTTTCGCGGGGCACCTCAGCGGCATCCAGTGCCATTTCCACCAGTCCGCGCCGTTACGACGCGAAGCCGCGCCACCGGGTTGCGGAGGCTGCCCGATGAGCGAGCTCACGATTCGGAATATCCGCAAAAGCTTTGGCGCGGTGGAGATACTGAAAGGCATCGATATTACGCTCGCCGATGGTGACTTTCTCGTCCTGCTCGGCGCGTCGGGTTGTGGAAAGTCGACCCTGCTCAATCTCGTCGCCGGTCTCGCCGAACCGACCGAAGGCGACATTCTGATCGACGGCAGATCGGTCGTGGGAACGGCGCCACGCGATCGTGATATCGCGATGGTATTTCAGTCCTATGCCCTCTATCCGAATTTGACCGTAGAGCGGAATGTCGGTTTCAGCCTGGAAATGCGCGGCGTAGAAAAAGCGGTGCGGCGCGAGTTGGTAATGGAAGCTGCGAGGCTGCTGAAGATCGAGGGACTGCTGAAACGCAAGCCGAGCCAGCTTTCCGGCGGACAGCGCCAGCGTGTCGCCATCGGCCGGGCGCTGGTACGCCAGCCAAAGGTGTTCCTGTTCGACGAACCGCTGTCCAACCTCGACGCCAAACTTAGAATGGAGATGCGTGCTGAACTGAAGCGGTTGCACAAGATGCTGAAAGCGACCGTCGTTTACGTCACGCATGACCAGATCGAGGCAATGACGCTGGCGACAAAGGTGGCATTGATGCGCGACGGCCATGTAGAGCAACTCGGCACGCCAAGCGAGATCTACAACCGGCCAGCAACACGCTATGTCGCCGAGTTTGTTGGCGCGCCGCCGATGAACATTCTTCCGGCGCGCATCGCCGGCGGGAAGATCGTCGTGGAAAATGCGGACGTGCCCCTGGCGTCCGCCAAGACCTCCGCGCTCTCGGCAGACGGTGACAAGCTGTCGATTGGCATTCGGCCGGAGGCAGTCAGCTACGCTGGGAATGGGGGCGAGGCAAAGCTCTGGCTCGAAACGGAAATCGCCGAACTGACCGGCCCCGAATTGCAGGTAACGGGCACGATCCACGGCCATCGCTTTGTTGCCGCGCTGCCGCCGACGACCGAAATCGTCCAGGGGACGACGGTGCCGCTCGGCTTCGAAGCCGAGGCCCTTCATATGTTTGGATCGGATGGCAGGCGGCTACCCGACGAGACCGTGTCCTGATTTCCAGCTCAGGCGCGAAGTTCAGGTGGCCCATGCCGTATGCTGAGGCTGCGCTTCGAGCCTGTTGTTGGTGAAAGTCGTTTGAATTCAGCTTGAAGACGTTGGCTCGAATGTCCCGGCGCATTAGAGTGTGGCTGCGAGAGTCAGCTTGAGGCGCGGAAACAACTGCAAAGTTGTTCCGTCAGACATGCGTTTCGGAAACGGGCTCATCCTGTCGCGTCGGCGCCTGCCTTGCCGAGATGAGCGCCCACACCGAGTGGGCGATCAGTGTCACCACCAGTATCGTGCCTCCGATCAGCGAGGCGGTTGTGGGTACTTCGGCGAAGATCATCCACACCCATACAGGCGTAAGTACCGTTTCGAGCAGGTAGAACATCGCCACTTCCGGCCCCGATATGTATTTCGGCCCGGTTGCGAGACAGAAGAACGAAAGCGGCAGAACGATTATGCCGGTCAGCAGCACCCACAAGGGCTGCTCGACGCGGAACCCGACCTGGCTCACCATCACGACACCGAGCAGGGCCGGCAGGGCGAACGCCATGAGCGCGGCAAAGCCCATGTCTTTGGCCGACGCCCTGGTGACGGTGATCGCGCTTGCCAGCAGGATCGACGAAGCGACCGCAAAGAGATCGCCGACGATGCTGCCGCGGCCCAGACCGTCGAGGACGATGATCGACACGCCACCCAGCATGAACGCCATTGCAACCATTGTTGCCGTCCGTGGTCGCTCGCCAAGAAACAGCCACCCAAGAAGTGAAGCAAAGACGGTATTGAAGGCGAGGATAAAGACCAGGTTTGCAGTCGATGTGTGGAAAACGGCCATCACGAAGGTGACCGAGGCGGCGCCATACAACGCAGCCACCAGGAGGCCAGCGCGCCCGGGGATCAAAGTCGGCGGGTTCTTGCGAACCAGCGCCCAGATCAGCCAGATGGCGATCGAGGCGAGAAATGTCGTTCCGCTTCGCAACATGACGATCGACCACGGGTCGCCGTCGGCGAGCAGGATCAGCGGAATGTCGACGGTCAGGGCGAGCCCGCCGATGGCGGTGATGACGAGCCCCTTGGCATAGTTGGCATTGGTCGTGAACATCAAAGGACTCTTGGTCGCCGTACTCCGGCGGTCGTTTCGGCGATTGGTTCTTGCGGCTCAGAAAGCGGGCAGGGGGCGGTAGCGGCGCGAAGCAACTTCCCGGTGGACCTTGGCCGCACCGGCCGATGCTTCGTCGCGCAGCGCCTGCATATCGATGGTTGTGAAGTTGCCGCGATTATAGAGCACTCGCCCGGCCACGACGGTCTGGACGATCTCGGCGCGGCTTCCGTAGCGCACCAGTTCGCTCGGAACGTCCTGTGCCGCCATGAAGTGCGGCGCCGTTCCATCCAGCACCAGAAAATCGGCTGCCTTACCGGCTTCCAGCGATCCCGTGACGTGTTCGATGCGCAGGCTCGATGCGGATTCGATGGTTGCCATTTCAAGCAGCGCGCCGGCCGGCAGGAATTCGGCGTCGAAACGCTCGACACCCCAGCGCGCGCCATGGATGAGCCAGGCGGCCCGCATGGTGGCGAACATATCATTGGCCTGGTTGTCGCAGCCGAGCGCAACGCGAATGCCTGCGGCCCGGAAGCGCGGCAGGTTCGGGATCGCATTCAGGTTGGCCACGCACTCGATCGGCGAATGCGCCAATGCGGCCTTGCCTGCGGCCAGGATTTCGATCTCCTGCTCGCTGGCCAGGACCGCATGAACGGCAATGAGGTGCTCATCCACGACCCCGAGATCGTACAATCTTTCGATCGGGCGGCGTTTCCAGACATCAAGGCAGAATTCGACCTCTTCGCGGTCACGCCCGGTGTGGACCTGAAGGGTTGTGTCGAAGCGGCGCGCAAGGGCGGCGCCATCTGTGAAGTAGCGAGGCGAGAAGCCCAAAAGCGCGGACGCGTTCACAGCGGCATGAATCAGCCCGTTTCCGCGGGAAGGGAAACGCTGGAGCATGGCCTCGGTGCGCAGGAGATCGGCTTCGGCCTCGCCGTCCCTTGCCTTGGCCCATGAGCGGTCGTTGATCTGGCTGTAGAGCGATGCGTGATGAAAATCCTGATCGGCGCGGCCGCGCGCCAGAACGCTGCGAATGCCCACTTCTTCCAGCGTTTCGAGGATGGCACTTTCGTGATCGGGATTAAGTGTGCCTTCACACAGGGTGGTGACGCCCGCGCGCAGCATCTGGGCGCTGAGCAGCCGGACGGTGGATGCCGCTTCCGCCGCTGTGAGCACGCGTTGTGCTGGGTTGTATATGCGTGGGATCATCGGCAGTTCGCCGGATGTCAGGCCGCGCACGAAACACTGCGTGCAATGGGTATGCGCGTCGATAAACCCGGGCATCAGCAGCGCGTCGGCTCCGCCGAGCTCGTCGGCGGCGCTGTAGCGCGCGGATATTTCCGCGTTCGTTCCGACTGCCAGGATCACGCCTTTGTCGATGGCGATGGCGCCGTCCTCGATGATCCGACGGCTAGGGTCCATCGTAACGATCTTGCCGCGTGCAATCATCTGCACGGGCTGCTGCTGTTGCGCGGTCATGGCGATCCTCTGTTGGGCGTCAGGTCCGGAACACGCTCAGGCCGAATTTCTTGGCACGAACGACGTTCTCGTAGACTTCGATGTTGGTTGCCATGTGCTCACGCATGGCGTTGTTGGCAGCATCTGCATCGCGCGCGGCGATGGCTTCGATGATACGCCGGTGCTGCTCGGAAAAATGCGCGCGGCGTTCGGGCTTGAGGGTCGATTTGCGCATCGTGCTCCACACGACCTGCTTCCGCATCTCATTCACCGTTTCGAACATTGCCAGAAGGATCTTGTTGCCCGCAGCGCGCGCGATGGCGACATGCAGCTTTTCGTCCCAGACTTCGTAGATCTCGATATTGCGTGCGGCAGAACAGCGGCGGCCGATCGACTGGATCTCGGCAATCTGGCCCGGATCCGCGCGAAGCGCGGCCATCGCCGCGAGCGCCGGTTCGATGGTGTGGCGCGCCTCGACGATCTCCATAGGGTTGGAGCTGTCTATCAGCGGGCGCAGGGCGGAGACGTCGACGGCCGGCCGCGGACCCACGAAAGTGCCCTTGCCGACATGGCGCCAGATGCGCCCCTCTTTCTCAAGCTTTTCAAGCGCCTGCCGCGTTTGCCACCGGCTGGCGCCAAGGCGCTCCGAGAGTTCGCGCTCAGTGGGCAGGCGCCCGCCTTCGGGCAGGCGCGCCTCCTCGATCAGGTCTGAAATTGCCTTGGCGATACCGTCCAAGCTTGCCCTCCATTGCAACCAATTTTGAATTGCGAGGAAATAGATAGCAGAGAATATTCAGTAATGTCAATAATTTAATGGCTATCTAAAAAATGTGTTGACTCGAAAATTGCGATAAAGAACGTATTGTAAGGAATTGGCAGACGCTGATCCAGCCCGACTGGGGCGGGTGAGGCACAGATCGCTTAAATGGAGGAGAGCGCAATGCGAATTCATGCAGTTACCACAATTGCAGCCGCCACAATGTGTGCGTCGGTCGCGATGGCAGCCGCCGATACGATCACCGCGGTCAACAATGGCGGCACGGTAGGTGCGGCTCAGCACGAGGCATTTTTCGTTCCCTTTGCTGAAACGCGCGGCCACACTATCGTCGAAGATACTTTCAACCAGGAGCTGGCAAAGCTGCGCTCGCAGGTCGAGACCGGCAATCTGGTCTGGGACGTCGTCAGCGTAACCGCGATCAACGAGGCAACTGCCTGCGAGGAAGGTCTGCTGGAGCGCATCGACTGGGCCGAGCTGCTCGACGTAGAGGACTTCAAGGGCGCTGGCGGCTTCGGCGAGTGCGGCGTGCCCAACAATCTCGTATCGGGTGGGCTTGTTTACGATGCAGACGTCATCGACCCGGCAGATGCGCCGCGCACATGGGCCGACTTCTGGAACGTTGAAAAGTGGCCGGGCAAGCGCGGCATGCTTTATCGCGCCGAGCAGACCCTCGAGGTTGCGCTGATGGCCGATGGCGTGCCGCCGCAGGACGTCATGAAGGTGCTGGCCGCAGAAGGTGGGGTGGAGCGCGCCTTCGCCAAGCTCGAAGAGCTCAAGCCGCACATCATGTGGTGGAAGAGCGGCGACGAATCCATGCAGAACATCCTCTCGGGTGAGGTCGTGATGACGTATGCCTGGAACGGGCGTGTTGCTACCGCCAATAAATCGAACGACCGCAACCTAGCGATCGTGTTCGATGCCGGCCATGTTTCGGGCAGCCAGTACTTCGCGGTGATGAAAGGCTCGCCGAATCTCGAACTGGCGAAAGAGCTGATCGTTTATTCGTCATCGCCGGAGGCGCAGGCGCAGTATTCCCGCCGGATCGATTATGCGCCGGCCAATGCGAAGGCATTCAGCTTTCTGAGCGAGGCGGAACTGGCGACCCTGCCGCGCGACCATCTCGACAAAGCGTCGTTCCAGAACGGCAAGCTCTACCTCAATTTCTGGCTCGACAATGGCGACACGCTTCTGCAGCGCTTCCTGAGGTTTGCCGCTCAATAGCATTCATCATCAGCAATCCCGGGAGGAAACCATGAACAAGATAGGAAAAGGCCTGGCTGCAACCGTCGCCTTGATCCTTGCGATCGCAGTATCCCGCCACGCTTCGGCGGAGAGCATCACGGTCGTCAATCAGGGCGGTTCGCCCGGTGACGCGCAGAAGATCGCTGTTTTCGACCCGTTTACCGAGGAAACCGGTATCGAAATTCTGGTCGACACATACAATCAGGAGCTGGCGAAGATCCGGGCTCAGGTCGAAACAGGCAACCTGATCTGGGATGTGGCGAGCGTCCATTCGCTGAACGATGCGATCGGCTGCGACGAAGGGCTCCTGGAGCCCATCGACTGGGCCGAACATATCGACGAGTCGAAGTTCGAGGCCGTGGGCGGCTTCACAGATTGCGGGGCGCCTTACCTCGTTTCGCCCGGCGCGCTTGTCTACGATGCCGACCGCTGGCAGGGCGAAATGGCGCCGCGCTCGTGGGCCGATTTCTGGAATGTCGAGAAGTGGCCGGGCAAACGGGCGCTTCCGTTCCAGCCCGACCAGGTGCTCGAAATCGCACTCATGTCTGACGGCGTTGCGCCGCGCGACGTGCCCAAGGTACTGGCGGCGCCGGGTGGCGTCGACCGGGCTTTCGCTCAGCTGGAGAAAATCAAGCCGTATGTCCTGTGGTGGAAGAGCGGCGATGAGTCGATGCAGCTCCTGCTCACCAATGAAGTGGTCATGGGTTATGGCTGGCAGGGACGGGTCAATGTCGCCAATCGGTCCAGCGGCAGAAACCTCAAGATCGTCTGGGAAGCGGGATACACGTCAGCGGTGATCTATCTGGCTGTAATGGCCGGCTCGCCCAAGCTCGAACAGGCCATCGAGCTCGTCAAATATTCGCTGGAAGCCGAATCCCAGGCCCGATATGCCGAAATCATGGGTTATCCGCCGGCGAATGTGGACTCCTATGCCATGTTGTCGGACGAGAACCGCGCCAACCAGCCAACCGAGTATCTGGATCGCGGCATGATGCAGACCGGCAGCCTCTATATCGGCTTCTGGCGTGACAATGGCGACAGCATCCGCCAGCGCTTTTCCACCTTCACCGCGCGCTGAGATCCCGTAAGATGAGTGCCACAACGACCCTTGCCGACACCGGGCAGGTTCCCCGGCGGCTCCGCACGCTGGTTCGCCGTGCCGAGCGCCAGCATCTCACCAAGATGCTGGCACTGATGGCGCCAAGCGTGGTGTTTGTGGCACTCCTCTTCGTTGTCCCGATTGCGTTGTTTCTGTTTCGCAGCGTCGACAATGTCGAGATACCCAAATACCTTCCCAGCACCGTTGCCGAAATCGGCCAGTGGCATGAAGGCGAAATGCCTCCGGAGGGCGTGTATCGGGCTCTCACCGAGGACCTGATCGCGCTGAAGGGCGAGCCGGAGGCTGCTGTACTGGGCCGGCGTCTCAATTATTCGGTGCCCGGCTTCCGAGGCCTGGTGACACGCACGGTGCGCCAGCTTCCCGACACGGTTCCGGCCTCTGCCCGCGACCTGCTCGCAGGCATCGATGAGCGGTGGCTCGATCCGGTCTACTGGGCGACGCTGAAACAGCAGTCCGGCCGGATTACCGACTTCTACCTCCTGTCTGCGATGGACCTTCAGCGCGGCACCGACGGTGCGATAACCCAGGTCGATGAAACGCAGGCCGTGTTTCTCTCTCTTTACGGCCGTACGCTCTATACGAGCGTCGGCGTGACCGTGATTTGCCTGCTGATCGGCTACCCGGTTGCCGCGGTGATGGCATCTGCGGGCCCGGCTGCCGCCAACTGGCTGCTGATGCTTGTCCTGGTGCCCTTCTGGACGTCGCTCCTGGTGCGAACGACCGCGTGGGTCGTGCTTCTTCAGACGGAAGGTCTGGTCAACAAGATACTCATTTATCTTGGCATCATAAACGAGCCGCTCAGCCTGATGTTCAACACCGCAGGTGTGTTCATCGCGATGGTTCACGTGCTGCTGCCCTACATGATCCTGCCGCTTTACAGCGTGATGAAAGGCGTGTCTCCGGTCCATCTTCGGGCCGCATCCTCCCTCGGCGCGCCGCCCGTGACGGTATTCCGGACCGTCTACCTGCCGCTCACAATTCCGGGCATAGCGGCCGGGTGCACGCTCGTATTCGTGCTCTCCGTCGGGTTCTACGTCACGCCCGCGCTAGTCGGCGGACCGAGCGACCAGATGATCGGGTATTTCATCGCCTATTTCACCAACTCGGCGGTGAACTGGGGACTGGCATCCGCGCTCGGAGCATTCCTGATCCTCGTCATTGCCGCCATCTACCTGGTGCTCGGCAAGGTCGTTGGCTTCGACAAGCTGAGGGTACGATGATGCAGAAATTTCGCCGGCGGGCAGGACGCGGCAGCCTTTGGCAACTTGCACTGCGGGCCTTTGTTGGACTGGTGCTGGCCTATCTGGTGCTGCCGATTCTGGTCGTGATACCGCTTTCGTTCACTGCTGGACAGCTGCTGGTATTTCCGATCCCGGGCTATTCGCTGCAGTGGTACGAGGATTTCTTCACCAATCCGCTGTGGACCGGCGCGCTGTGGAACAGCGTGATGATCGGCGTGGCGACCACCATCCTCGCGACGATCCTGGGGACGCTGGCGGCACTTGGACTGCATGGATCCAAGTTCCGGCTCAAACCGGTGGTCGTAGCTCTTCTGATTACGCCGCTTGCCGCTCCGGTCGTCATCGTGGCGGTGGCAACCTTCTATTTCTTCGCCTCGATCAATCTCGTCGGAACATATCTCGGCGTGATCCTGGCTCACACATTGCTGGCACTGCCCTTCGTCGTCATTACGGTTACGGCGACCCTGCAGGGTTTCGACACGAACCTGACGCGGGCCGGCGCGAGCCTCGGAGCGACACCTGTTCATGTGTTTCGTACAGTCACGCTACCGATTATCTCTCCCGGGATCATTTCGGGCGCTCTGTTCGCATTCGTGACGTCCTTCGACGAAATCGTCGTGGCGTTGTTTGTGGCAAGCCCGCAGCAGCGGACACTTCCGCGACAGATATTCAGCGGCGTGAGCGAAAGCATCAGCCCGACAATCATGGCGGCTGCGGTGGTGCTGCTGGTGATTTCGCTTGGCCTGATGATCGTCATGGAACTTCTGCGCCGCCGCAGCGAGCGGCTGGTCGGGCGCGCACGGTAGCAACAAAATTTATGGAAACTGGCATGGCATCTGAACAGGAAACGACTGCGATCAGCGGCGGCACGGTCATTGCATACAATGGCGATGGCCATGCGATGATCGAAGGCGGTATTGTGGTCATTCAAGACGACCGCATCGTCCATGTCGGCGCGACATGGGACGGGAAGGCCAGCCGCACCATCGACGCGCGCGGCAAGCTCGTCATTCCAGGCCAGGTTAGCACTCACGCACATGTTGGCGCTCACGAGGCGCAGCGTGCTCTGGTCGACACCGGGCAACGCGAGTTTATCAGGTCGAGTTTCCTGCACTTTCTGCCGACGCGCCGCTCGGGCCAACCGGGCGTCGCTTCGCAGCAGGATCTACGTGCATCGCTCCGTTTCGGCTTTTCCGCAATGTTGCGCCACGGCGTGACGACGGTCCTCGCATTTGCTCCGGAGGGACCGGATGAAGGCAGAGCGATGATTGAGGTAGCGGAGGAATCCGGTATCAGGCTCTTCTGGGCGCCCATCGTGACCGGCGGGCGGTATTGGCTTGAAGACAGTGGCAAGGTCACACGTGAGCTCGATGAAGAGGCCGGCCTTGCATCTTTGAAACGTGCCGCGCAGTTCATCGAAAGCCATGCGGGCGCGATGGACGGGCGGCTCAACGGCGTTATCGCGCTCGACGAATACTACGTTTCCACACCGCGCTTGCGGCGCGAGGCCAAAGCCGTGGCGCGCTCACTCGGCGTTCCCTTCACGATGCACTTCCTCGAACAACACCGGGAGTTTTTCGAGACCGTCTCGGAAACCGGGCGCACGCCGGTGCAATGCCTCGCGGAAGAAGGGGTGCTCGATCCCTCAACTCTTCTGGCGCACTGCGTTTATATCGGTCCGCACAGCCTCGTCGGTTATCCGATTGCCGACGATATCCAGATCCTTGGTGAACACGGTACGACCGTCGCCCATTCGCCGGTCGCCTTCTCGCGGCGCGGCATGATGCTGGAAAGTTTCGACCGATATCGCCGAGCCGGCATCAATGTGGCCCTGGCAACAGACACCTATCCTCTGGACATGTTTGCGGAGATGCGCGCTGCCTCGACAGCGTGCAAAGCGGCGGACCGAAACTTCGAGGCGGCGCCGGCGGGTGCCGTCTTCGAGGCGAGCAACATTTCCGGTGCAAAGGCGCTGGGCTGTCCTGATATCGGCCGTATAGCTGCCGGCGCAAAGGCCGACATCGTGATCGTCGATACCGGAAATCTGAGCTTCGGCATCAATCCCGATCCAATTCGCGCCCTGGTTCATCTCGCTGCGCCCGGCATGGTCGATACAGTAATTGTCGATGGCCGTGTGGTGGTCGCCGAAAAGAAGTTGTCGAATGTCGACGAAAGCGCCCTGCTTGAGGAAGTCCGCACGTCGAGCGAGCGAATGTGGCAGCACTACAGCGTATATCATCCCAGCGGACAAACGCTCGCGGAGCGGTTTCCCGCGGCATTACCTCAATGGACGGAGTGAACATTGAACGCGATCGCTTCCATTCCCGGCAAGAGCCAGATTGAAGACCCGATCGTACGCTTTTCGGGAGTCCGAAAGAGCTATGATGGCGAAACGCTGGTTGTGCGGGATCTGAATCTCGACATCGTCAGGGGCGAATTTCTGACGCTGCTGGGACCATCCGGCTCCGGCAAGACCACGAGCCTGATGATGCTTGCGGGATTCGAGGCGCCAACCGAAGGCACGATCTCGATCGGCGGCAAGGACGTTACGGCGCTGCCGCCTCACCGGCGCGGTATCGGAGTCGTTTTCCAGAACTATTCGCTGTTTCCGCACATGACGATCGGCCAGAACGTCGGCTATCCGCTGCGGGTGCGCGGAACGGCTCAGGACGAGATCGACAAGCGGGTGATGGAAGCACTCGAAATGGTCGAGCTCGGCGCATTTGGCGACAGACGCCCTGCGCAGTTGTCCGGCGGCCAGCAGCAGCGCGCCGCTCTCGCGCGGGCGCTTGTATTCAGGCCCGACCTTGTTCTTCTGGACGAACCTCTCGGTGCGCTCGACAAACAGCTGCGCGAGCAGATGCAGTATGAGCTCAAACGCCTCCACGAGGAACTGAAGGTCACCATGGTCTACGTCACACATGACCAGACCGAGGCGCTGACGATGTCAGACCGCATCGCAGTGTTCAATGACGGGCGAATTCAGCAGCTCGCACGCCCCGCGGACCTCTACGAGAACCCGCAGAACGCGTTTGTCGCCGAGTTTGTGGGCGAGAACAACAGGCTGTCCGGCATCGTTACCGGCGTCGGTGAGAATTCGGTCCAAGTCGATGTCGGCGGTGCGGCGGTCGTGAAGGCGCGCACCTCGAGCAGATTCGCCAAGGGCGAAAAGGCGGTCCTTTCCCTGCGTCCAGAACGTGTCGCGGTGGCACAGGCGGGCAAATGGGAAAACGACTTCACGGTTGATATCGACAAGGTCGTTTATCTTGGCGATATCAACCGGCTCCTGCTGCGATTTGCCGGTGGCAGTGAATTCGCAGTCAGGGTCGCAAATGTTGGGTCGGGTCCAGCCTACAAGCGCGGCGACAGCGTGCGTATCGCCTGGCGGCAGGCGGATTGCCTGGCTTTCCCGGCAGAATGATCGGCTGACGAAGTGCTTGTGAATGGCATTGCATTTCGGGCTGCAGGAAGCGGCGCCGATCAGGCAGGGGCTTGCCGGCACCCGCTGTCTTGCAGCAAACCTATCAGGCTTTCGGTTGCGTCAGCGCTCGTCATGTGCCCTGGCGAAAGCCGCAGTATCGCCCCACGATTGTCCGCATAAAGTTGTTGCTGGCGCAGTTGAGCTATCAGCCGCAGCGCAGCATCTCCCGACGGCAGTCTGATCATGACGCTGCCGCCGCGATGCGCCTCGTCGCGCGGTGTAACCAGGCCAAGATGAAGATCGTCGGCGGCGGCGATCAGCTGGCCGGTCAGCGCGCGGTTGTGCGCAAGCAGCCCGGCCTTGTCGATTTGAGCATGCCAGCGAAGCGCCGGTACCGTCGCCGCGGCAGCTACAATGCTCGGCGTTCCGTTGTCGAACCGGCGGATGTCTGAGGCGTAGGCGAAGCGGTCAATGTCCCAATTGAAGGGATCGTCCTGGCTGAACCAGCCACGCAACTGCGGCTGGCAACTGCCGATCAGCTCCGGACGCACATAAAGCATGCCCGCGCCCGGGGCGCCGCACATCCATTTCAGGCTTGTCGAAAGAACAAAGTCGACGGCCGGTGCATCGACGGCGAAAGGCAGCAACCCGGCCGCCTGGGTAATGTCGACGCCAACGATGCTGCCCATCGCCCTGCCATGCGCCGTGAGGGCCTCCATATCGGCCTTGCGGGAAGAGGTGGAACTGACCCAGGTCACCAGAGCAAGTGCGACGTCGCGGTCCCATTTCGCGATCATGTCTTCGTCTTCGACCCATGATGCGCCCTGCCGCAACTTCACGGTCTCGAGTGTAAAACCCAGCCTTTCCTGGAGACCCGAAAGCAGGAAGTGGTTCGAGGGAAAGCAGTCGGCTGCGACAAGTACCTTGCGTCCGCGCAGGTAGTTGTCCGGTAGCGACGTGACCAGCATGTGCAGGCCCTGAGTGACGTTTTCGCAGGTCGTTACGGTCTTCTCAGGCGCAGCGATCAGCTTGCACCACAGATCAATGAACTCCGCGCGGCGCGAAAGCAGATATGCCCACTGGTCATCGTCCGCCCGGCCCCAGACCGACGCGAACTCGCTCATCGCGGAGGCAAAGTCTGTCGATTTGTCGGGGTATTGGCCAATTGAGTGGTAGAGAAAATAGCCGCCGCTGTGGGAGGACATGGACGATCCCGTCTTGATGTTCGCCGGTTGGACCAACCTTTGACGGATGCCTGTTGATTGGAACCCGGTTTCAATGACCGGCGCTCGATTGACGAGCGTCGATGTATCGTATACGGATTCCTAGATGCTTCAAGCTTAAAGGAGTTTCGGGTGCGAGAAAATTTGGCTTTGAGGCGACATGTTGGCACGCGAGTCACAGATTCCGTATACGATTTTCGCAAAGTCGAAACATCGGCTGAGCTTGAGATCAAGCAATGAAGCTTGCCGTTGCTCCCGAGCAGCCAGCGGGTTCGCCGAGCCAGGGCCAGATCATTCGCGATGAATTACTCGGCCGGTTGCGGCGGGGTGAGATCGGTATCGACGACAGGCTGGTGGATACCGCATTAGCTGCGGAGTTCGGTGTCTCCCGGATGCCCGCCCGAGACGCGTTGAAGCGCCTGGTTCACGAGGGATATCTGGAAGCGACGACGCGCGGTTTCATGCTGCCGCGGGTAACCCACCGCGAAATTCTCGAAATATTCGACCTGAGGCGCCTACTGGAACCGCGAGCGGTGGCGCTGGTGGCGCAGGCGATCGAGGCGCCCCAGCTGCGTGAGCTGGAGAATTGTCTGACCGATGCACGCCATGCGACCAGACTGGGCAACACCGAGTTGTTGTTCAAGGCGAGCGAGCGTTTTCGCAATGGATGGATCGACGCGGTACCCAACGCATCGCTCAAACAGGCCATTCAGCGATACATGACGCAGGTTCAGGCCGTGCGCATGCTGACCTTCCGCGACCCGGTCAATCACCCACTGATCGTCGACGGCAATAGCGCGCTGCATGAAGCACTTGCAAACCGGGACGCCGTGGCTGCCGCTGATCACATTCTGCGCTTTGTCTATGAGGGCGAGCGCGCATATCTGGCTGCCGTCAAAGCCGAATTGGACAACATATCGCGAACGGCGAAGTCTGCCTGAAGGACAGGCTGGCGAGGAGAATGGGGACGCAATGACTGACACACGGGCCGAGTTCCGGCTGCCGACCGAAAATCTGAGCGACGATCTGCCTTTCTATACGAAGACGCTCGGTATGCGCCTGGACATGATCTATCCGGCCGACAATCCCGAAATCGCGACGCTGTCGGGTCACGGTCTGCGCATCCGGTTGGAAAAAGGTGCGCCGGACGCTGCGGGTACAATACGCGTCCTCACTGAAAACCCCGACGAATTCGCCGATGGCGCTCGCGAGCTTATGGCGCCGAACGGCACGCGTATCGAAATCGACGAACTGAACCCGCCACTGGTCCTGCCGCGCACAGAGCACGCGTTTGTCGTGCGCCGGCTCGCAGACCAGGCGCCATGGGTCATCGGGCGGGCCGGCATGGAGTATCGCGACCTCGTGCCCTCCCGGCTGGGGGGCGCCATGATCGCTTCCCATATCCGCGTGCCGGACGGGCCGGTGCCAGACATGGTGCATTTCCACAAGGTCGGGTTTCAGCTGATCTTCTGCGTTCGCGGCTGGGTCGATGTGCTCTATGAGGATCAGGGCGGTGTGCGGCGTCTTCATGCCGGCGACTGCTTTATCCAGCCGCCCCGCATTCGGCATCGGGTCATGCATGCGGCTGACGGGATCGAGGTAGTGGAGATCGGTGTGCCGGCCGATCACATCACCGAAATCGATCATGAGATGACGCTCCCAACCGACATCGAACGGCCGGATCGGGAGTGGGACGGGCAGCGTTTCGTCCACAACCTGGCCAGGGATGGCGTGTTCGCGCCGTTCAGGATCCCGGGATTTGAGGCTCGCGATACAACGATCAACGAAAACACCAAAGGGGTCGCTTCGGTGATGGTGGCGCGGCCGGTCGCCGGAGCGCATTCACCGTGGACGAAACACAGCGGCGACATATTGTTCAACTTCGTCATGTCGGGGGAGATGACGCTTGAAGGCGAGGGCAAGGACCCGTTTCGCCTGACTGCCGGAGACGCGTTCGTGATACCGCCGGAAATGGCGACGCGCTACGCCGAAGCAACGAAGGAACTGCAATTGCTCGAGGTCAGTTTACCGGGCTCGTTCAATACGACTATCCTGTAACTCAAACCGGTTCCCGGCGGGCTTCCGGCGGAAACCAAAAAAGCATGACAGTGAAAATTAAATGGGAGAGCATTCAATGAGAAAGTCAATTATGCTTGTTGCGGCATCTGCACTGCTGTGCAGCAGCGCGCTTGCCCAGGCCGCCGACACCAAAGTCGGCATCCTGATGGACATCACCGGGCCGATCGCCAACTTCATCCCGCCACTGCAGAACGCCGCCAACCTCGCGGTCAAGCAGGTCAATGATCAGGGCGGCCTGCTCGATGGCAATGCCGTGGCCGTTTATGGCGACACCACCGGCACCTCTCAGGGCGCAGTCGACGCGGCGCAGAAGCTCGCCAACGTCGAAAACGTGCCGATCGTCATGGGTGCGCTGATGTCGGGCACGACGATCGCCGCCGCTGAAGCCGTTTTCATTCCGACCGGCATTGTGCAGCTTTCGCCGACTGCCACTTCGCCGGCCATGACCGATATGAAGGACAATGATCTTGTCTACCGCATCGTACCTTCCGACAACTTCCAGGGCGATGTCCTGGCGAAGATGGTACTCGACGAGGGCATCAACAAAGTGGCGGTCACCTACGTCAACAATGACTATGGCGTCGGCATCGGCCAGACGTTCATGGATGCCTATCGTGCTGCCGGCGGCGAAGTTGTCGCCGAAGTGAAACACGAGGAAAAGAAAGATTCCTACCGCTCGGAACTCGCGAGCCTGACACAGGGCGGCGCGGAAGCACTCGTGGTGGTGGCTTATGCGGGCGATTCGGGCGGCAAGATCGTCAAGCAGGCGATCGAGGGCGGACTGTTTACGCGTTTCGTCGGAACGGATGGACTGCGCGATGATCTGCTCATCCAGAATGTCGGCGCCGAGGCATTGAAGACGTCTTTCTTCTCGTCTCCGACATCGCCTGCCGACAACCCTGCGCAAACGACACTGCATGCCGCATTCAACGCCGAGTACGGTGAGGGTGCGGACAAGGCGTTTGTCGACCAGACCTACGACGCGACATTCCTGACCATGCTGGCGATCGAGAAAGCGGGCTCGGCCGATCGCGCCAAGCTGGCAGCGGCATTGCGCGAGGTCGCGTCCGCGCCAGGCGAGAAGGTTGGCCCCGGCGAATGGTCCAAGGCCAAGCAGCTGATCTCGGAAGGCAAGGACATCGACTACGACGGAGCCGGCGGCACCTATGAATTCGATGCCAACGGCGATGTGCGGGGTTATGTCGGCAAGTTCGTTGTCGACGGCAGCTCGTACAAACAGATAGCCGTTTTCGAATAAGCGATCCTGAAGCCAGCTTCATGATCCGGCTTGAAAGCATCTGCGTCGACTTCGGCGGTTTGCGTGCAATTGACCATGCAAGCTTCGAAGTCGAGGCGGGCCGCATCACCGGGCTGATCGGCCCGAATGGCGCGGGAAAGACGACGGCTTTCAACGTCATTGCGGGAGCCGTCCGGCCGAGTGCCGGACGGGTCCTGTTCGACGGGAAAGACATTACCGGCCTGAAACCCTATCAGCGCGCTCAGCGGGGATTGGCGCGAACGTTTCAGATACCGCACGAATTCACGCGGCTTACAGTTCTGGAAAACCTGATGGCGGCAGCATCCGCGCCGGAGGGCGAGAATGTCTTCAATGTCGTGTTCCGGCGCGGGAGTTTCGACGCCGAGGAACGCGCGATCTATGATCGCGCCCGCGAAACGGTGCGGTTTCTGGAACTCGAACATGTGATCGACGTTCCGGCAGGCAATCTTTCCGGAGGTCAGAAGAAACTGGTCGAACTCGGTCGTGCGCTGATGCGCGATCCGAAGATCATTCTCCTCGACGAGATTGGCGCCGGCATCAACCGCACGCTGCTCGGCAAACTTGCCGACAAGATCAAACTGCTCAACACCGAGCAGGGGCTGACATTCTGCCTGATCGAACATGACCTCGACTATGTGTCGAGGCTTTGCGACCACGTATTGGTGATGGCGCAGGGGCAACTTCTGACGGAAGGCACTGTCGATCAGGTGCGTAACGACGAGCGGGTGATCGAGGCCTATTTCGGCGGCGGCAAATATGAGGCGCAGGCATGAGTGCGCTGCTCTCCATACGCGGCCTGACTGCCGGCTATGGCGGCCCCCCGATCATCGAGGACGTTTCTTTCGATGTCGCGGCAAACGAGATCGCCGTCATTCTCGGTCCCAACGGAGCGGGCAAATCGACGGTTCTGAAGACGATATTCGCACTGACGAAGGTTCTGTCCGGAGCGATCGACTTCGAAGGCACCGACATTGCCAGCCGCAAGACATCCGCATTGGTGACGCTCGGCATGTCGGCAGTGCCGCAAAGCCGCAACGTTTTCCGCAATCTGACTGTGGACGAAAATCTCGACGTCGGCACATATGCCGCGCCGCCGGCCGACAAGACGGCAACCCGAGAGAAGATACTCGAACTCTTTCCCGACCTTCGCGCGAAACTGAGGCAGCCGGCCGGCGAACTCTCGGGCGGCCAGCGGCAGATGGTGGCCATAGGCCGCGCGATGATGTGCGAGCCGAAGCTGATACTGCTCGACGAGCCGACGGCCGGTCTTTCGCCGGCATATCTGGAACGGATCTTCGACCTGCTGCTCGACATCCGCAAAACCGGTGTGACTATCCTCATGGTTGAGCAGAACGCGCGTCAGGCGCTTCAGATAGCCGATCACGGCCATGTGCTGGTGAATGGCCGCAATTTCGCTTCCGGCACAGGCAAGGAACTGCTCGCCGACGAGGATGTGCGGCGGTCGTTCCTTGGAGGAACCCCGGAATGATCGACTTTATCAATTTCTACCTGTTTCCGGGGCTCGCCATCGGCTCGGTCTATGCGTTGGGAGCCGTCGGTATTTCGATGATCTTCGGCATTCTGCGCTTTGCCCATTTCGCCCATGGCGACCTGATGACCGTGGGTACCTATGGCGTACTCGCGGCGGCGGGCATCATCGCGATCAACCCGCTGCTTCTGGTTCCGTTCGGCATGGCGCTGGCAATCGTGGTGGCGCTGCTCGTCGACAAGGTGTTCTACCAGCCGCTGCGTACGCTTCCGACCATCTACACGGTGATTTCGTCATTCGGCGTAGCGCTGATCTTTCGATCGCTGGTGCAGATGTTCTGGGGTTCCCAGAACCAGGTGTTCAATTCGGGCGGCGTGCGCCCGCCGCTGGTGCTTTTCGACACGTTCCGCATTTCCGTGCTGCACGTGCAGGCGGTTCTCGCAACCGCCTGCATTGCAGTTGCACTCCATTTCTTTCTGTCGCGAACCAGAACCGGCCGGTCCATGCGCGCGGTGTCCGACGATCCTGAACTGGCGGAAGTCTCCGGGCTGGATACCGAGAAGGTGGTTCGCTGGACCTGGATCATCGGTGCTGCGCTGGCTGCGATTGCCGGGCTTTTCGTTGCGATGGATACCAGCGCACACCCCAATCTCGGCTGGAACCTGCTGATGCCGATGTTCGCAGCGGCCATTCTGGGCGGCATCGGCAAACCTATGGGCGCGATGGCCGGCGGCTACATCATCGGCCTGGCCGAAGAGCTGTCGTCCTACCATTGGATCGGCAACGAGGCACTCATTTCGCCGTCCTACAAAACTGCCGTCGCCTTTGTGGTGATGATTGCCCTTTTGATCGTCAGACCGCAGGGGCTCTTCAAGGGGAGGCTTCTCTGATGGAACTGACGGGCCTCTTTTTCTATCTGGTCAGCATTCTGATTGCCGGTGGCATTTATGCCCTGCTGTGCCTCGCACTCAACATTCAGTGGGGTATGGGCGGGCTTTTCAACGCCGGTATTGCCGGCTTCTTCGCAGTAGGCGCCTACACCTCGGCGATACTGACGACGGAGATGTCCGCCAAGCACCTTGGCGGATTTGGAATGCCGGTGGCCGTCGGGCTCATCGGCGCCGGTGTGCTGGCAGGCCTCATGGGCTGGGCGGTGGCGCGCATCTGCGTACGGCTCAAAAGCGATTATCTCGCCATGGCGTCGATCGGCATCGCCGAAATCATGCGGCTTGTGATCGTCAACGAGAGCTGGGCGACCAACGGCAGTCTTGGGCTGGCCGGCATACCGCGCCCCTTCGGCGATTTCGTCTCCGGCCGTTGGGCCGATCTGGTCTTCCTCGCCTATGTCTGGGCTGTGGTTCTGATCGTCTATCTGGTTGCGATGCGGCTTTATGACAGCCCGTGGGGCCGCAGTCTGCGAGCCATCCGCGACAACGAGGTCTCGGCCGACGCGGCGGGCAAGAATATCGAGAAATTCCGGGTGCAGACCTTCGTCATCGGCTGTGCGTTCATGGGAGTAGCTGGCGGGCTGTCCGCTCACTATTTCCGCTTCCTGTCGCCTTCGGCGACGGACCCGCTGCTGGTTACCTTTCTCACCTGGGTGATGCTTATGGCCGGCGGTTCCGGCAACAATCGCGGTGCAATCGTCGGCGGCCTCGGCATATGGACGCTTTGGTCGGTCACCGAGATTTTCGTCAACAGGCTGCCACCCGAATGGGTAACCCGCAGTTCCTACATACGCATGCTTCTGGTCGGCTTGCTGCTGCAGTTCGTGCTGCAGAAATTCAGGGCGGGGATCATCCCGGAAAAATCGCCGCCGATCCGGTTCAGGGAATAGCTCAGGCGCTACTGGTGCCTTCTTCGACCAGAAGCGACAGGAGCTTTTCCTTTACAGCGGTCGGCCATGGGATCGAGCAGTGCTTGTCGAGATCGCTTGCGGCCAGCACCTGGGTGCTCGACCAGCGCTTCTTGCCTTCGCAGCTGATCTCGTGATGAACGGTCACCGACGAGCGCCCGACCCGGATCACCGTCAGTTCAAATTCCAGTTCGTCGCCGAAGAATGACGGGCTGGAGAAATCGCTCGAGATATGGACTGTGGGTGTGCCCCACCGCTCATCCCATATGATCTTGTGCCACGGGAAGCCGATGTGAGCCCAGAACTCCTCATTCACGCCGTTGAGGATGTTCAGGTAGGAAGGAAAATATGCCGTTCCGGAGATGTCACAATCGCCGAAATGAAGCATCCGCTTGGTTCTGAAGACTTTCTCCACCACTGATCCCTTCCTGCTGCGCCCTGCGGATTGTCGTAATAGCCGCTACGGCAGGCAAGTCTCAAGGCGTCAGGTCAGGCGAAACTGCGTACCGTCTGCAGAGCGCCGTCGAGAGCTTTGCCATTCTCGTCGAGCAGTGCGGCTTCACGCAGACGCCGCGCCCATTCCGCGGCGTCGTCGCGGCCCGCGAGAAGGTCGATCCCTTCCATCACGCGCGCATATTTGGATTGCCCGCGCGCATGAGTGTCGGAATAGCCCTTGATCAGCCGCTGGCAGCAGAGGATCTCGACTGCGAGATCGTAGTTGCGGCCGGCCTCTTCCATAGCGCGGCCAAGCCAGGCCTCGATATGCGCCATCTCTTCAGCGTGGCGGAGCGTTTTCTTGCGCCAGCCTTTGAGGCCCCCAAGGAAATAGAGCGCGAGGAAGGCGGGCAGGCTGTCGGTGCGCATACGCCGGCCCCTGTTGAACAAGCGGTCGATCAGCGCCATGCGCCGTGGATTGGCTGCCCAGCGCGCGCCCATCTTTGCAGGCAGCATGGACACGATCTCCTCGGCACGCGGATGCAGGAACTCCGTGACATGCATCACCTGAGCGTCGCCGCTTTTCATCTCGGCGGCGATACGTTCGCGGCGACCGGCCCGTGTCTTGGCGTCGGCGACGCGGATGATATCGTCATAGGCCATCGCGTTGGCCAGATACTTCGCCGCTTCGCGGGTGAGCCAGCCATCGCCCTTGTCATTGGCGACCACTTTTTCCAGCCGGTCCAGATAGTCCGAGCCATAGGCCAAGTCCTGAAACTGGACGACTTTCTTCAGACCCGCCTGTGCCATTTCGACGGCTGCCGGCGGCAGTTTCTGCGCCCGCTCGGTCAGGGACTGCCAGCCGCGCGAAAGACGGTCCGGCCCAACGACATCCGGAATCGCGGCTGCCGGAATGCTGGACGTGGTGGTTTCGCCGGCGCCTGCGGATGCCTGATCGAAGCCGGCGGCGAATGCACGGAGGCTCGCTTCGACGCCTTTGCCGCCGGCGCGGATGGCATCTTCATAGGCTTCGCGGGGGAAGGGCAGCGCCCCGGAGCCCGCCAGCGCGCCAAAGAGCGTTGCAGAGATCACCGAACCGTTCCTGATCGCCAGCGCGTCGAAATCGGCGCAAATGAAATGCCGTGCGGCCACTTCCGCCGCGGCTTTCACCTCATCACTTGAAGCGATGCCGTCGCCCGGCACCGTCTTTTCCGAAACAGCAAGCGAGCGGTGGGTGGAACTGATAAGCACCGTGCGATCGGGCGTCACGAAGCCGCGCATGATGGCGCGCCCAGCTTCCATCATCTCAGCGGTGATCATGATGTCGACGTCGCCGGCAGCAGGCATCAGCGAAAAAATCGGCGACTTGTCGCCGGCCGGCGCCATCTCGACATAATAGACGGTGGCACCCGTGCGCTGTGCCACTCCGGCGACGCTCGTTGCCTGCGCGGCATAACCGCTGGCACGCGCCATGGATTCGATCCAGTTGGTGAGAACGCCGCCGCCCTGACCGCCGACGGCAAGGATGGCCAGTTTGATGATGCCGCCCAGTCGCGGGTCCGCCTGGCGCGGCGCGAGCGCTTCGTGAATCGTCATGACGCCGCCTGGAATTCGAGCCGCTTCGATGCGCGGCGTTTGATTAGCCAGCCGATCACGCGCGAGCGCATGCCAGCCCACCATTTCTCGAAACCGCCGGGGTTATGGACCACGTCGGCTCGATAGAAGCTCGGGCACAGAATTGCGGCGTCGGCAACTTCGCCGCAGTTGCCGCAACCGACACAGCTCTGGTCGATATGCGCCACGGGATCGTCGCGCAGCGGATCGTCGAGTTTTTTGAGCGATAGCGACGGGCAGCCCGAAAGCCGCATGCAGGCGTGGTCGCCGGTACAGACCTCCTCGTCGACGCCAAAGCGCGGGGCCTCGACACGGCGTCCTTCCTTGATCGCCTTGTTCCGCAGCGGCTTTTCGCGGCGCTGCCGGTTCAGCATACACTCCGAGGAAGCGACGATGACCTTGGGACCCTTTTCGGGGGTGGTGAGCGCTTCGCGGATCGTGTCGCGCATGCGGCCGACATCGTAAGTCCGGTCGACCTCGCGAACCCAGTCGATGCCGACGCCCTTGAGGGCTTTGGAAATCGGATTTCTGGTCGATTTCGTCGGGTTCGTGGCACGCGACGACATGATGTCCTGCCCGCCGGTCGCCGCGGAATAAAAATTGTCAACCACGATCGCCACACCGTCAGACTTGTTGAACGACATGTTGGTGAAGGACGATGACAGTCCGTTATGCCAGAAGCCCCCATCGCCGATGATCGCCACGGGGCGCTTTTCGCCGCCGCCGTCGAACGCACCGTTGGCCGCGGGGCCAAGCCCATAGCCCATGGTGGCGCCGCCGATCTCGAAGGGTGGCAGGGCGGCAAAGAGATGACAGCCGATGTCGGCAGCGATCTGGTGCTTGCCGAGTTCGTTTTCAACCAGCTTCATCGCCGCGAAGATGGGTCGTTCGGGGCAGCCGGTGCAGAAACCCGGAGGACGAATTGGAACCGTTTTCGAAAGGTCCGGAATTTTCGGCTTTTCGGCATTCGGTGCGCGCACATTGGCCGGCAGCATGTCCGGTGCAGCGAGACGGACGAAAGCCTCGACCGTGTCGAGCATCACAGCGCCGGTATATTCGCCGGCCATCGGAAACAGATCCTTGCCGTGCAGCTTCACGTCGGAGCCGGCGCGATAGAGGAAGGAGCCGAGCTGCGTTTCAATGAACTCGGGCTGCCCTTCCTCAACGACGAGCACATGTTCCTTGTTCTCGCAGAATTCCAGGAATTCGGTGGAAATCAGCGGGTAGGTAACGTTGAGCACATAGATCGGAACGTCGGTCTCACCATAGATGTCGGCCAGGCCGAGGCGCTGCAGGGCACGGATGACGCCATTGTACATGCCGCCCTGAACCACGATGCCGAGCCGAGCCGAGTCGGGCCCGAACATCTCGTTGAGCCCGCGTTCGCGGATGAAGGCCTCCGCCGCGGGCCAGCGGTTTTTCACCTTGTCCTGCTCATGCGCGAAGGACATCGGCGGCAGCACCACGCGGGCGAAATCCGAGCGCGGCTCCGACAGCGCCTCGCGCACGGTAAGCTCCGGGCGCTTGTTGTCACGGCATTCGAATGAGCCCGTCACATGGCACGAGCGGATGCGCACCATCAGCATCACCGGCGTGTTGGAGGCTTCGGAGAGTTCGAAGCCATCCGAAACCGCTTTCACGATCGACGGCAGGTTGGGCCGCGGGTCAAGCAGCCAGAACTGCGATTTCATCGCAAAGGCGTGCGTGCGCTCCTGCATAATGGAGGAACCTTCGCCGTAATCTTCGCCGACGATGATCATGGCGCCGCCGGTCACGCCCGAGGAGGCTAGGTTGGCCAGCGCGTCCGAAGCGACATTGACGCCGACCGAACCCTTGAAGGTTACGGCACCGCGTATGGGATAATGAACGGACGCGGCGAGCATCGCGCCGGCGGCCGCTTCATTTGCGTTGGCCTCATAGCGCACACCCAGATCGGCCAGTAGTTCCTGCGCGTCGGACAGCACATCCATCAGATGCGAAATCGGTGCGCCCTGATAGCCGCCGACGTAACCAACGCCGGATTCCAGCAGTGCCTTGGTGATGGCCAGAATGCCCTCGCCGGTGAAGGTATCGCCTTCACCGAGCTTGAGATGTTCAACCTCTGCCTTGAACGACCGTTCCGCCATGACAGCGCTCCGTTTCTAGCCCTTTGGGTCCGTTAACAAGCTGGCGTATCGCATCGCAGCCACCATCAAATGTCGTGCTTGCGAATGTTGGCGAGCATCTTCTGGAGCGTCACGATGAAAGCGTGACGCTCCGCCTCGCCAACGCCCCGAAACATGCGCGCGTAGGCGGCAGCCATGTGCGGCCACAAGTTTTCGAAAGCGGCCCGCCCGTCATCGGTGATGAAGACCCGCACAGCCCTGTTGTCCGTCGGGTCGGTTTCGCGCCGCACCAGCCCTTCGGCCTGCAACCTGTCGAGCGCGCGGCTCAAAGTCGATTGTTCGGTGACGGCATAGACCGCGAGTTCGCGGATCAGCAGCCCGTCATTGACGGACAGTACGGCAAGCGTGCGGGCCTTCGGGGTTGTCAGGCCAAGCTCGGCCATTTCCTCGCGCAGCGAGGCGTTGTAGCGCCCCATGATGCGGTTCATCAGATAGGGCGCGAAATTGCTGAGGCCCATCTCGCCCAGTTTCTGCGTCGGCACCTGCAGGGTATCGTCGTTCATGCGCCAAGCCTCTTGGCTGCATTGAAGCCCGAGCCGCCGCCGAGCCCGGGTCCGGGGTGGGTGGACGCGCCGATATGGACCAGTCCGCGCACCGGGCCGGTTCCGTTGGTGGAATGCGCGAACGGCCGCCAGATGAAGAACTGGTCGATGCCGCAATGCCCGCCATAAGGGTCGCCGCCGACGAGGTTCATGTTCATGGCCTCAAGATCGCGCGGCGAGTAGGCGCGGCGCGCAAGCTTGATCGCGTCAAAGTTTTCGATGTGGTGCGACAGGATCGCTTCGAGGCGATCAGCGAAGGCTTCGCGGGTCGCATCGTCCCACTCACGGCCCTTGATCTTGCCCGCCGCGTCGCCCTTGATGACACGGGGCGCATCGGGGATCTGCAGCCACAGGATAGCCTTGCCATCGGGGCAGCGCGATGGATCGAGCCGATGCGGCTGGCCGACGCAGATGGTCGGCGTTTCCGGCAGCATGCCGCGCTCGGCCTCGTTGGCCGATTTCGATACGGCGTCGATGCCGTCGGTCAGGTGGATCAGCGCAACATCGTCGAGACCGTCGGTGCGCCATTTCGGCGGGGCATCCAGCGCGTAGTGAAGCTGGAAATCGCCGCGCCCATGGCGGAACTGGCGCACCGCCGTGCGATCCCGTGGAAGGTCCGTGCCTTCCAGCAGCCGGTCAAAAAGCTGGCCAGGTGCGACCGAGGCAAGTACCGACCCGCACGCGATTTCTTCACCGTCGGCAAGGCGTACGCCCGTCACCTTGTTGCCCTGGGTGAGGATGCGCTCGACGTCCGCGCCGGTGCGCAGACTGCCGCCGTTCTCCTCAATCAACGCCTTGAATGCGCCAACGATCGAAGCCGCGCCGCCTTTGGCAATCGGAGCGCCCGCGGCCTCTAGTGCAAAAGCGATGACCTTGCCCATCTGGGCGGAATAGGTGCTTTCCGGCGTCAGGCCGGTGTGCAGAACCCAGGGCGCCCACAGTGCCTGAACGAGCGGGCTTTGATAGTTGGCTTCCAGCCAGCCGCGTGCCGGCGCGAGGGCAGATCCCATCCAGGCGGCAAGTCCCCTGAGGCCACGCCTGCGCATCTGGCCGAAAAGCAGTTTCGCCGTCTGCCACGACCAGAGGTTGCCTCCAAGCAGTGCAAACAGGAACGGAGCGTCCGCCGCGATCTGGCCGACGTCGCGCGCATGCTGGTCGCCGTCGCCGGCGGCCAGCGCGTTGAACGCCGCGACGTTCTGCGCCTGGTCCATGGTCAGCACCAGTGCGCTGCCGTCGGGCCGCAATACCCCGGTCGGATGTTTGGTGTGGCAATATTCGAAGCCGTGGCGGGCAAGATGCGGACCGAGCTCGGCGCCTGCCGGCCCTGTCATGAACAGAACAAACGTAGCCGCCATCACGTCATGAGTGAAACCCGGCAGCGTCGCTTCCTCGCTGCGCAGGCAGCCGCCCAGCGTTGCCTCACGTTCGAGAACAAGCACCCGCCGGCCTTTCAGCGCCAACAGGCTGGCCGCAACCAGCCCGTTGATGCCGGAACCGATAATGACGTGATCGGCGGCCAAGGCCTCAGCCTTTCGGCACCAGCGCCAATGCGCGGATCGGCGATCCGGTTCCGTTGACGATCTTCAGCGGTGCCGCGATCAGGATCGCGCCCTTGGGCGGCAGCTTGTCGAGATTGGCAAGCGAGGCAAGGCCGAAACGATTGTTCTTGTGCAGCAGGTTATGTGCCGGGAAAGGCGGCTCCATGCCTCCTGCAAGACCCGCATCGGTGCCGATGCACTGGCTGCCCCAGCCAACAATACCTTTGTCGATCAGGTAGGTCACCACTTCCGCGGTCGGCCCTGGCGTATGCGGGCCATTCTCGTCGGCGTTGAGGAAGCGCGCCTCGTCATCAGCCCGCTTGTCCCAATCGGAGCGCAGGACAACCCACTCGCCTTCGCCGATCTCGCCATGCTCGGCCTCCCAGGCCTTAACATGGTCGATGGTCAGCAGGAAGTCGTGGTTTTCGGCGCATTCCTTGGAGAAGTCGAGCACGTTCACCGGAGCGATGAGGCGCTGCACATCGAGCGTGTCGGTGTAACCGTCGGGGTAGTCCTTGCCGGTGATCCAGTGATGCGGCGCATCGAAATGGGTGCCGGAATGTTCGCCGACCTTGAGCCAGTTCCAGGCCCAGAACGGGCCGTCCTTGTCGTATTCGCTGATCTTGTGGATTTCGATCTTCGGCGTATCAACCGCCAGTTCCGGCGGCAGTTTCAGCAGCGGGGTATCGGGACCCAGGGTTCCCGAGCAATCCACGACCTCGATACCTCCCGAACCAAGCATTTCTGCAAGCTGTGACAGCACGTTCGCTGAACTCATCGCAATCTCCCCTTTTGCGGACGCATGGCTTCGCTTTCGCGATAACACTAGACAGGAATGCATGCAAATGCAAATATCTGCGAACGCCAAGGGAGGGGTGTGCGTGAACGACGAGTTCGATGCAGTTTTTGTCGGCGCCGGTCATAATGCACTGGCGGCCGCGGTCCACATGGCCGCGCGCGGCTGGAAAGTCGGTGTTTTCGAACAGGCAGAGGCACCGGGCGGGGCAGTCAAGAGCGGCGAATACACGCTACCTGGCTTCCGTCACGACTGGGGGGCGATGAACCTCTCTCTCTTTGCAGGGAGTGCGTTCTTCAAGCAACATGGCGAAGAGCTCGTTGCCAGCGGGCTTGAGTTTGTGCCCGTCGACAGGCCATTCGCGAGCACGTTTCCGGACGGGCGCTGGTGCGGTGTCACCATGGATGCGGAAGCGACGGCGGAGCGAATTGCTTCCTTCTCCAAGCAGGATGCCGAGCGCTGGAAAGCTCTGTCGGCGGAGTTCGGAAAAGACGCTCCGCATATTCTCCGGCTGCTCGGCAGCTCCATGAAAATTCATTCAATTGCATATTTTCTGTATAAGCTGTTCGTCGAACGCGGCGCGGCGGGCATGCTGCAGATGGTTCGGTTTCTGCTTGCATCGCCGCGCGCATATCTTTCGGAGAACTTTGAATCACCCGAGATCAGGGCAATGCTCGCCGCCTGGGGCATGCATCTCGACTTCGCGCCCGATGTCGCTGGCGGCGCGGTCTTTCCTTATCTCGAAGGCATGGCCGGGCAGGCCTTTGGTATGGCGCTGGGTAAGGGCGGCGCTGATACGATCATCAATGCGATGGTGGCCACCATCAGAGCCAAGGGTGGCGTGGTGGAGAGCAACGCGCCGGTGGCGCGCATTCTTACGGAAGGCGGCAGAGCATCCGGCATCGAGCTTGCCGACGGCAGAAAGATAAGTGCTTCGAAGGCCGTGGTTGCGGGTGTTGCGCCCTCGGCGCTCGAACGGCTGACGGGCGGCACGGAACCGACATTCGATGCCGCGATGGAGAAATTCGTCCATGCGCCAGGCACGATGATGATCCATCTCGCGTTGTCGGACCTGCCCGGATGGGCTGCCGGCGAGGAGTTGAAGAGTTTCGCCTATGTCCATGTCGCACCCTCGCTGGACCAGATGGCGCGTACCTATCAGCAGGCGCAAGCCGGGTTGTTGCCCGACGAACCAATTCTCGTCGTCGGTCAGCCGACGGTCTTCGACCCTTCGCGCGCGCCGAATGGCCAACATGTGCTGTGGGTGCAGGTTCGCATGGCACCCGGAGATATTCGCGGTGATGCCAAGGGCGAGATCGAGGCGCGCGACTGGGCGGGTGCCGCCGAACCGTTCGCGGAGCGCGCGCTCGACATTCTCGAGCGCTACGCTCCGGGTACTCGGAAAAAGATACTCGGCCGCCGCGTCGTGACGCCGGCTGATCTTGAACGGGACAATCCAAATCTGGTCGGTGGCGATCAGGTCTGCGGCAGCCACCACATGTCGCAGCACTTCCTCTTCCGGCCGGCGCGCGGTCATGCCGATGGCTCCACGCCGACGCAAAATCTCCACCTTACGGGGGCGGCCGTGTGGCCAGGGGCGGGGACAGGTGCCGGATCGGGCTTCCTTTTAGCCAGGAAGCTCGCCGGGAAGTAAGAATCAGCAAGACGCTGGAAGGTGAAACAAACAAGGGAACAGTCATGAAACTCTCACGCCGCAATATGATGAAATTGTCTGCCGCCACGGCAGCAGCGGGGGCCTTCGGCCTGCCAGCGCTGGCGCAGCAGATCGACGAACTGGTAATCGCCTACAACACGACTCTGCCGAGCTGGGACCCGACCACCGGACCATCGGCGGTGAATCCGACCATCCAGGGCATCTATCAGTCGGTTTTCGACCAGTTCATCCTGCAGCAGCCGGACCTTTCGCCGGCACCCGGCCTCCTGACCGAATGGGGCTGGAACGACGACCGCACCAAAGTGATGATGAAGGTGCGCCAGGGCGTCACCTGGCACGACGGCAGCCCGTTCTCGGCCGAGGATGTGGCCTGGAGCCTCGCCCGCGCGGCCGATCCGGCAACCGGCAATCCGATTAATTTCGTCTGGTCGACGCTGGAGAACTTCGCAGCAGACGGCGACATGGTCACCGCCGATGTGAAGCAGTTCGATCCGACGATCTTCAAGTGGATGTACTTCCTCACCGGCTATGTGCTGCCAAAGGCCTATTACGAAAAGGTCGGCGCGGACAGTTTCGAGGAAGCGCCGATCGGTACCGGCCCCTACATGGTAGAAAAATTCGAGCGCAATGCGTTCGTGCGCCTCAAGGCCAACGAGAACTACTGGGGCGGCAAGCCGGACTTCGAGACGGTCACGATCAAGTTTGTCACAGACGCCGCGGCGCGTGTCGCCGAGGTGGAATCCGGCAATGCGCATGTGACGCTCGAAATGCCCTATGAGGAATTTGACCGCCTGAAAGGCACGCTCAACGGCGTCGCCGCGCCGATCTCAGACATCGGCATGATCTTCCTCAACGATATCGACGTGATGCTGGACGAGAATGTGCGTCAGGCCTGCGCATTGGCGATCGACAAACAGACGATCATCGATCGGCTTCTGTCCGGCTACGGTGTAGCTATCGACACGCTGCAGACGCCCGAATACGAAGCTTACGACGCCTCGATCAAGGTTCCCTACGACCCTGAAAAGGCAAAGGAACTGCTCGCAGCCTCCGGCTACAGCACTGATAACCCGGTCAAGTTCAAGATCCAGACGACCAGGGGCTTCAAGCCGAAGGACTACGAGATGATCCAGGCGATCGTCGGTCTCTGGAGACGGGTCGGTATCGAGGCGGAAATCGAAGTCTACGAGATCGCCAAGCACTACGAGTTGCGCGCAGCAGACACGCTGGCGCCGGCTGCCTTCTACAACTGGGGCAACTCGGTTGGCGACCCGACGACTTCGACCGGCTTTGCGATGTTCGGCCCGAGCCCGCACTCGGTGTGGGACGGAGCCGACCTGATCGAGAAGATCGGACCGCTTTGGGGCGAGGCCGACGAAGCCAAGCGCATCGAAGGCTGGAAGGATGTCGATCGCTATGTTGCCGAACATGCGCTGGTCATTCCGCTGCTTCAGTATGTGCAGCCGATCCTTTCGGCGAAGGGTGTAACGGTGACGCCGCATGCATCCGGTGCGCTGCTGCCGCATTTGATGAAGCGGGCCTGATCAAGCCAGAACCGGAATATGATATGAACGCGGGGCAGGGGTTTTCCCTGTCCCGCGTGTTTTAGGCACGCACCGGCGTAACCGAAAAGCGCATGCAGATACTCAGGTCTCTCCTTTTCAGGCTGGCTAGCACGGCGGCGACGCTTGTCGGCGTTGCCGTGATTGTCTTTTTCGTCATCCGCGTGGTGCCGGGCGACCCGATTGCAATGATGCTGCCGCCGGGCGCTACCGCCGAGGACATCGCGCGTCTGACCGCGCTTTACGGCCTCGACAAATCGATCCCCGAGCAGTTTTTCATCTGGGCCAGCGGTGTCCTGCAGGGCGACTTCGGAACGTCGATCACGGCGCGGCGGCCGGTGCTCGACCTGGTGCTCGGCCGGCTGCCCGCAACGCTCGAACTGTCGATCATGGCGCTTGTCATTGCGGTTATCCTGGGCGGCGTGGCCGCGCTGATGGGCACGCGCGAACGCGGCACCAAGGTCGAGGCCGGCATCGACGTTGCCAACGGCATGGCGCTTTCGGTACCGGACTTTCTGTGGGCGCTGATCCTGATACTGCTCTTTGGCGTCGCCTGGCCGGTGTTTCATATTTCGGGCCGCGTGACGCCTTCGCTCGACCTTCCTTTCGTCACGAATTTCTATCTGTTCGAGAGCCTCGTTCGGCTGCGCTTCGACCTGTGGGTCGACATTGTCAGCCACATGTTCATGCCGGCGCTGGCTCTCGCCATCCCGCTTGCGGCCATCATCGGCCAGCTGCTCAAGCAGTCCCTGAAAGAAACAATGCATCTCGACTATGTCACGCTCGCCCGAACCAAGGGCTATGGCGAAAATCACGTCATCATTCGCGAGGCGCTGCCCAACGCCATCCTGCCGACGCTGACGCTGGTCGGCGTGCAGTTCACATTTCTGATCGGCGGTACCGTGATCATCGAGCGGCTGTTCAGCTATGAAGGCCTCGGCAACATGGCGATCGACGCGGTCATCAATCGCGACCTGCCGCTGATACAGGGCATCGTGATTTTGTTCGCCGTGCTTTTCACCGTGGTCAATCTGGTGGTCGACCTCACCTATGCACTGCTCAATCCGAGGTTGCGCCATGCTTGACGGCCGCTCCCAGGTTCGGCGCAAGATCGGCCTTCGCCTCTGGCTCTCGGGCGGCTGGCTAACGATCCTTGTTTTCGCGGCGCTGTTCGCGCCACTTCTCAGTCCGCATGGTCCGCTAGAGCAGGATCTGTTTCTCGGCCGCATGCCGCCTTTCTGGGAGGCAGGGGCGGAGCCTGGATACTATCTCGGCACCGACAGCCTGGGGCGCGACGTGCTGGCTCGCATACTCTATGGCGCTCGCGTAGCGCTTGTCGTCGCGCTGGTGGCGGGCAGCATCACGGCACTGGTGGGCTCCACGCTTGGTCTGCTCGCCGGCTATCTGCGCGGTTGGGTCGACGTTGTGATTTCGCGGCTGATCGACATCTGGATGGCCTTTCCACCGGTGCTGTTTTCGATCCTGCTGATCGCGGTACTCGGGCCGGGACTGGTTTCGATCATCATCGCCATTGTCGTGATCGACTGGACCCGCTTCGCGCGTGTCGTGCGCGCCGAGGCGATGGCACAGGGCGCCATGGATTACCCAGCATCGGCGCAGATTGCGGGCCGCACGCGGCTTTCCACCATGATCGTGGAAATCCTGCCCAATGTGCTACCGACCATCGTGGTTCTCCTGACCCTCGAAATGGGCATCGCGGTCATCGTGGAAGCAATCCTTTCCTTCGTGAACCTGTCGATCTCGACCGACGATCCGACCTGGGGCGGGATGATTTCGGAGGGGCGCACGTCAATCCACCAAGCGTGGTGGATCATGGTGTTTCCGCTCATAGCGCTGTTCCTGACCGTGCTTTCGTTCTCGCAATTCGGCGAGGGCCTGAAAGACCGCTTCGACCCGGTGCTGCGATGAGCTACCTCAAGATCTCGAACCTGACGGTCAACATCGCTGGCACCTCGGCACGGCTGCTGCGCGACGTCTCGCTAACAGTGCAGCCGGGCGAGGTGCACGGGCTGGTGGGCGAATCCGGTGCCGGCAAGTCGATGATCGGCAAGGCCGTACTCGGCACGTTGCCGCGTGCCATCGAAATCGTGTCGGGTACAATCGAGCTTGATGGCACTGATCTCCTGGCGCTTTCGCCCGCGGAACACCGCAAACGGCTCGGTCAATCCTGCGCGCTGATTCCGCAGGACCCGCTGACTGCGCTCAACCCGTCGCGGCGGATCGGCCCGCAGATTACCGACCGGCTGACCGATATTCTGGGTTGGGATGCAAAACGCGCACGCGACCGCGCCGCCGAGCTGCTGGACGAGGTGCAGATTCCCGACCCGCAGCGTGTGCTGCGCAGCTATCCGCACGAGCTTTCCGGCGGCATGCGGCAGCGCATTCTGATCGCCTCGGCGTTTGCGGCGCAGCCGAAACTGATTGTTGCCGACGAGCCGACCACCGCACTCGATGTGACGGTGCAGAAGCAGATACTGAAACTGATCAAGGACATGCAGCAGCGCCACGATACCGCGCTTCTGTTCGTCACGCACGATCTCGGTGTGGTGTCGAAAATCTGCCAGTCGCTCTCGGTGCTCTATGCCGGCATGGTGGTGGAAGCGACCGATGTGCGCAGCTTCTTCCGCGAGCCGGCGCACGCCTATTCACGCGCGCTGCTGGCCGCGACGCCGAAATACACCGACCCCGAAGCCAGCCTGACGCCTGTGCCTGAGGAGGTGATCGCTGCGGTGAAAGCCGAGGTCGATGCCGCCGATGCGAGGTTGCGCCATGGCTGATCTTTATCGGGTCGAAAATCTGCAGCTCTCCTTCCCCGACCTCACCCGCAAGCCGCTGTTGGGGCCGGCGCCTCGTACGGAGATTCTGAAAGGTCTGAGCTTCACCATTCCGCGCGGCGAAATCCTCGGCATTGTCGGCGGCTCCGGGTCCGGCAAGTCGACGCTCGGCCGGGTGCTGGTTCGCTTGCTTGAACCTTCGGGCGGGACCGTACGGTTCGACGGGCACGACATCTCCCATCTGTCGGAGGCTGAGTTACGGCCGCTGCGCCGGCGCTTCCAGATGATCTTTCAGGACCCGATGTCGTCGCTCAACCCGCGCCACCGTATCGGCAGGCTGATCGCGGCCCCGCTACGTCTGCACGGGGCTGACGATCCGGAAAAGGGCGCACTGGAAGCGCTTGACCAGGTAGGCCTGCCGCGCAGCTTTGCCTCCCGCTATCCACATGAGCTTTCGGGCGGCCAGCGCCAGAGGGTCGGCATCGCGCGCGCCATTGCGCTGCGGCCGGAGTTCATTCTGGCCGATGAGATCGTATCCGGGCTGGATGTTTCTTCGCAGGCGCAGGTGCTTGCATTGCTTGAAGAGCTCGTGACCGAGCTTGGTCTCACGCTCGCATTCATCAGTCACGATCTGTCGGTGATCCGCCGGCTGTGCACGCGCATTCTTGTGCTGCATCGCGGCGAGATCGTCGAGAATGCGACGACTGCCGAGCTCTACGCGAATCCGAGTGCCGCCTATACGCGCGAACTGCTCGATGCCATGCCGCTGCCAGACCCCGATCAGCCATGGATATGATGCGCCCGTACGCCCGGTAGCGTGGTCTTTTACCGGTTATCGATGCCACGGGTTTGCAGGTTGATATCCGCTTCCATGAAGGTGACCGCGGAGCCGCGGATGAGAACGCGATCTCTTTCCTGCCGGCATCTCAGATAGCCTCCGCGTCTGGACGCCTGATAGGCGGAAAGGTCGGTCCTGCCGAGCTGTTTCGCCCAATAGGGTACGAGAGTTGCGTGAATCGAACCGGTTACCGGGTCTTCCGGAATTCCAGCGCCGGGTGCAAAATAACGCGAGACGAAATCAAATTCTTCGCCGCGTGCGGTGATGGCGAGGCCGAGCGGGAACAGCGTTGCGATTCGGGCTGCATCCGGAACGAAGCCGCGTACCGCGGCTTCGTGTTCGAGCTGTACAAAGATGTTCTCGAAGTTGCGGAAGATCGATTTCGGCTCCGCGCCGAAAAGCCCGCCGATCTCCTTCGGAAGGGCCGCAAGCGGCTCGGGTTCGAAGCGTGGCAGGTTGAGCTCATAACCGTCACCGTCGACGGAAACATAGAGCGTGCCCGCCCGCGTGTTGAATTGCAAAGGCCCGGTCTCCCCGAAATGACGTACCAGAACATGCGCCGCCGCCAGCGTAGCGTGGCCACAGAAATCAACCTCATGAACGGGCGTGAACCAGCGTAGTTCCCATTCGTCGCTGGTTTTCGAGCGGCAAACGAACGCTGTTTCGGCGAGGTTGTTCTCTTCCGCGATGTTGAGCATCAGATCGTCGGCGAGCCATTGATCGAGCACGAGAACAGCGGCTGGATTTCCTGCGAACACCCGGTCGGCAAATGCATCGACCTGATACATCAACATCGAACTGCTCCTTTGCGTTGACGCAGATGTAGCCGGCTACGGCCTGAATCGTGCGTACCAGCACCTCACAAAGCGCTGGTCACGCACGAGGGATCAGCTGATCAGCCATAGCTGATAGAGGAAGCCGCTTGCCAGCGATCCGACAAGCGCCAGCAGCAGATAGAGCACAAATATCGGCCGGCGAACGAGCGCGAATACCGCAATTGCCGCTGGAAGCGATGTCACACCACCCGCGACCAGGAACGACAGTCCGGCGCCCGGCGCCATGCCTTGTTCGATCAGTCCCGCGACCAGAGGTGTCGCGGCATAGCCGTTCAGATAGGCGGGCACGCCAACGAGCGTTGCGGTGAGGATCGGCCACAAGCCACTGCCGCCCAGCGCCGATGCGATCCACTCCGGCGGGATGTAGGCGAGCATCAGGCTTTCAAGCAGGAACGCAAGGGTCAGCCACTTGACCAGAAAGAGCGTCGTCGACCAGGTTTCACGCCGGAATTTGGCACGGCGAACGGGATCCGACCAGAATTTCCATACGACCGGACCCGGATTGCGAACCGCCGATGCGCCGCAGCCGCCGTTGCCGACGCCGGGCCGCAAAGGGTCGGCCAGAAATCCGGCGCGCATCGTTGCGTGGGTAACATATCCGCCAAAGAGCCCGAGGCCGACTGCCGCCGCGGTTTTTGCCACTGCGAACTCGGCACCCAGCAGGCCTGACGTCAGGACGAACATCGAAGGGTCAATCACCGGCGATGCGAGCCAGAAGGCCATCACGCCGGACAACGGAACGCCCATTGCCAGCAGTGCTGCGATCAGTGGGATGACGCCGCATGAGCAGAAGGGCGACAAGCCGCCAAAAAGCGCCGCGACCGCGATCACGATCAATGGCGAGCCTGAGAAGGCACGGGCGATCAGATTGTCGGCGCCGCTAGCGCCGGCATAGGCTGCAAGCGCGATAGACAGCAGCAGATAAGGTGACGTTTCCGCCAGCGAACGGGCAACGAAGCCCGCGCTCGACCAGGCCTGTTCAGGCGCCACAATCAAGAGGACGGCCATGGTGAAAGCCGAGAAAAGCCATGGCTTGTGCGCTCTCCAGACGTCACGGAAGAACTCCGCGCCGCCATTTCCCAATTTCAGTATTGTGTCAGTCATTTCGATATAGCCGGTTCTATGGTTCTATTTGGTGAAAAAAAGCGCTAGGCGACGTTGGATTTCGGTTTCACTCCGGCGCAGCATTCATCCCCGAGAAATGCGAGGACTGCGTCCATCGCGTTGTAGTCGGCACGATTGACGGTAATTCGTCCATGCCGCTCCTGGACAACCAGACCGGCCGAGACAAGCGCGCGCAGGTGATGCGCAAGCGTCGAGGCAGGCATATCCAGATGGGCGCTTATCTCACCCACATTGAGTCCCTCATGGCCGCTTCGAACAAGCAGGCGGAAGACGGACAGCCTCGCCTCATGTCCGAGCGCCGCCAGAGCCTGCGCCGCCTTGGTAATCGTCAGATCCTTCATAAAAGAACTATATATCTGGTTTTGTCGAATAATCAAGATGACCCATTGCGCCAGGTGAACACCGGCTTACGCGACGCGAGGCCATGCGGCGAGGCAACCTCATGTGCCCGGGTATTGCGGCTCGCGGCGGGCGATCCATGCGTTCAGGCCTTCGCGAATGTCGTTGGTTGCCACCATACGGCCGAACTGCTCGCTCTCGATCTGAAGACCTTCCGAAATGGTCGTGTTGATGCCCCGCGTCACCGCCGTGATGATGCGCGCAGCAGTAATCGACGAATGACGCAGGATTCGTTCGGCAAGCTCGAAGGCGGCCGGCAGCAGTTCGTCGTGGGGGACCACCTTGTTGACCAGACCCAGTTCACAGGCACGTTCCGGCCCGAACCGGTCTCCGGTCAACAGCAACTCAAGCGCCCGCTTGCGACCGGCGAGGCGCGGCAGACGCTGGGTACCGCCGAAGGTCGGCGGAATACCTATGTTGATTTCCGGCTTCGCAAACAAAGCGCGATCCGACGCAATTGCCAGGTGAACTGCTTCGGTGATTTCGCATCCGCCACCGAATGCGATGCCGTTCACAGCTGCTATTACCGGCTTGGGAAAGGCTTCAAAGCGCTGTGTCATGCCTTGGCCGCGACGCACAAAATCACGAATGGCGGTGTCCGGCCCTTGTTTCACACTTTCGGAGAACTCGTGAATGTCGCCACCTGCCGAAAATGCCCGATTCCCGGCACCCGTGACGATAACCGCACGGATCATAGGGTCGACTTCGATCTCGCCGAGCAACCGAACGAGCAGATCGTTGGTTTCGTAATTCAACGCGTTCAGTTTTTCCGGACGGTTCAGCGTCAGCAGCGCAACCGCGCCACGTCGCTCCATCAGAACGGTATCCGCCATTTTGCAAGCCTCCAGCTGACACGTTGACAGCTGGGTAGCGCAGCCGGATAATCTAATACACTCACTAGTCGGTATACATATGAACCAAGCAGCGAAATCGACGAAAGACCGCATTCTCGATGCGGCCAACAAGCTGTTTTACGCGGAGGGTATTCGGGCTGTCAGCGTCGATGCGATCGCGGATGCGGCGAATGTGACCAAGCGCACGCTCTACTACCATTTCGAGAGCAAGGACCAGCTTATCGAGGGGTACCTGGCATCGCGCGATCAACCCAATCTGGCGCTTTTCGCTCAGTGGTTCGACGCGGCGGAAGGCTCGGTTGCGGAAAAGACCGCAGCGATCTTCAACCGGGTCGGCGAAAACGCGCGGCACCCGAAATGGAAGGGCTGCGGTTTTCTGAGAACGGCTGCGGAACTTGCCAATATGCCGGGGCACCCGGCCGTTGCCGTGGGCGCGGCGCACAAGAAAAAGTTCGAGGCCTGGCTGGCGGAGCGCTACGCAGCGGCCGGCCTTACGAATCCTGCCGCTGTCGCGCGAAGCGTCGTGCTCCTGATGGACGGCGTGTTTTCCACCATCCTGATTCACCGCGATCCGGAATATGCGAGCGCGGCAGGAGACACAGCCAGGGCCATCATCGTGCGCGAGATTGAGCGCGCAGTTTAGGACCGCGGGAACGAACCCGGTATTGAAGCGAAAGGACCGGACATGCCGATCTGTCACATCTCGATGCAATCAGGAAAATCCGAGGCTTACAGAGAAGCCATTTTCGACGGTGTCTACAAGGCGCTGCGCGAAACGCTGAATGTCCCGGAAGGCGATCAGTTCATGACCATCACGGAACATGAGCCTGCCAATTTTCGGTATGGAGACGCGTTCGATATCAGGCGCGGTGATGATCTCGTCTACATACAGATCACCGTGTTCAACACGCGGACCACGGAGCAGAAGAGGGCGCTTTTCGCCCGGCTTGCCGAATTGCTTGGCGAAAGCCCGGGTGTCGCCCCGGAGAACGTGTTCATCTACTTGCTGGAATCGGCCAGGGAGAACTGGTCTGTCGGCTACGGTCGTGCGCAGTTTGCCTGAGTCAGCCCAGGTCCAGTGTAACGCGGATCATTCATGTCCTTGGACCCGACACTGGCTCATGGAAAGGCGCGTATTGCGGCATAGCCGGCAGTCGTGAATCCGCTAATGTGCCCGACGATCTCAGTTCGGACTGCAAGGGTGCATCATGAAGACAATCGCCGTACTCGGCCTGGGTAAAGTTGGAGCGCTGGCGGGTGAACTGCTGCACGAGAACGGGTTCGACACGACCGGATTCGATGCGGTGCGTGTGCCGGGTCTGCCTTATGAAACCAAGCAAATTGACGTCGGCGATGCCGAGGTGCTCGGCGCGGCGCTGCGAGATTTCGATGCGGTGCTTTCCTGCCTGCCTTATTCATTCAACATCGGTGTCGCCAAGCAGGCGCACGCGCTCGGCCTGCATTATTTCGACCTGACCGAGGATGTGCCGACGACGAAGGCCATCGCCGAACTGGCCAAAACCTCCGAGGGGCTGATGGCGCCGCAATGCGGCCTTGCGCCGGGCTTTGTCGGCATCGTCGGTGCAAGTCTCATCGAAGAATTCGATGAATGCCGATCGTGCCGCATGCGTGTCGGTGCGCTGCCGCAAAATCCCACCGGCCTCATGGGTTATTCGTTCAACTGGTCGCCGGAAGGTGTCGTCAACGAATATCTCAATGATTGCGAAGTTCTGGAGGACGGCGAAGCCAAGTGGGTTTCGGCGATGGAATGGGTCGAGAAAATCGTCATTGGCGGAATCGAACTCGAGGCATTCACCACCTCGGGCGGTCTGGGCACCATGTGCCAGACCTACAAGGGTCGCGTTCCCAACATCGACTACAAGACGATGCGTTATCCCGGCCATGTGAAACTGATGAATTTCTTCTTTCACGAACTTCTGATGCGCGAACGGCGCAAGGAGGCCGGAGAGATACTGGTGAACGCCAAACCGCCGGTGAATGACGACATCGTCTATATCCATGTCGCTGCGGAAGGACGCGTTGGCGGGAGATTGGAGCGCCGGGAATTCGTACGTGGGCTGAAGCCGATCGAGATCGGTGGAAAGCAGCGAACAGCAATCGCCTGGACAACGGCATCGTCGGTGGCGGCAGTGATAGAAATGGTCCGCGACGGCATTTTGCCGGTACGAGGCCTGTTGAAACAGGAAGCTATCCCGCTCGATCGTTTTCTGACCACGCAGAACGGCGCCCGGTACGCCGCCTGACATGCGCGGCAGATGCAGGCCGATGCGTTCGCAGCTGCGTGAGGGCGGACGCTCGCCGGAATTCGATCCTGCGCGGTACCGGTTCCGCTGCTATAGAGCGGGCTCCATGGTAAAATCGCTCATGAATGGCTGCGGCGGAGAGACGGCCGATGGACAATGAGATGAAAGCGCTGGTGAAGGCCAAGGCCGAGCCTGGCCTCTGGATGGAACGTGTTCCGGTACCAGAACCCGGGCCGGACGAAGTGCTGATCAGGATACGCAAGTCGGCGATCTGCGGGACCGACGTTCATATCTGGAAGTGGGACGAGTGGTCGGCCAAAACCGTGCCGGTGCCGATGGTCGTCGGCCACGAATTCTGCGGCGAGGTCGCCGACCGTGGCTCGGCTGCAACGAAATATGCGCTCGGTCAGCGTGTGTCAGGCGAGGGGCACATTGTGTGCGGCGCCTGCCGCAACTGCCGGGCGGGCCGGGGTCACCTTTGCCGCAATACCCGCGGCGTCGGCGTCAACCGACCCGGCTCTTTCGCTGAATATCTTTGTATTCCCGAATCCAACGTCGTGCCGATTCCGGACGACATCCCGGATGAAATCGCAGCGATTTTCGACCCCTTTGGAAATGCCGTGCATACTGCACTTAGCTTCGATCTGGTGGGCGAAGACGTGCTTGTGACCGGCGCTGGGCCTATCGGCATCATGGGCGCGCTGGTGGCGCAGAAGGTCGGCGCACGAAAGGTCGTGATCACTGACATCAGCCCCTATCGCATCGCGCTCGCCAAGCGCATGGGCGTTCAGCACGTTGTCAATGCCGCGGAGGAGTCGCTGAAGCATGTGATGGAACGTATCGGCATGACTGAGGGATTCGACGTCGGGCTCGAAATGTCGGGAGCCGCGCCTGCCATGCGCGACATGATCGACACGATGAACAATGGCGGCAAGATTGCGCTTCTGGGCATTGCGCCGACAGAGTTCGCTGTCGACTGGAACAAGATCATCTTCAAGATGCTCAATGTGAAAGGCATCTACGGGCGGGAAATGTACGAGACCTGGTACAAGATGATTGCACTCGTGCAGTCGGGGCTCGATCTCAGCGAGCTCATCACTCACCGCATTTCGATCGACAATTACGAGGCCGGATTTGCCGCGATGATCTCCGGTGAGGCCGGCAAGGTAGTCATGGATTGGGGCTGAGTTTCCGCACGATCGCCAAGTCCATCACATTGGTTCCTGTGGGCCCGGTAACCAGCCGGTCTCCGGTTTCACGCAGAAAGCGGCCAGCATCGGCACGGGCCAACGCCTCGTCTGCGCCGGGCTGTTTGTGAAAGCTCTTGCCGTCGACGATGGCGCCTGCAGCTTCCGTCGGGCCGTCGGTGCCGTCCGTGCCTGCGACCAGGCATATGAGATCGTCCCGGTCTGCGATGCGCTTCGCAACGAGCAGTGCCAGCGCCTGATTGCGTCCTCCCTCGCCGGGCGAATGCGGCAACTTTACAGTCGGCTCACCACCGAAGACGTAGAGGCCGTTCGGTCCATCGGTGCAGGCCGCGACGATTCGATCGGCGGCATCGGAAACATCGCCATAGAGTATTTCCTCGTTTCGTATGACGCGGAGGCCATGATCTTCGGCAAGCCGGGCGATGGCAGAACGCGCTACCGCGTTCGATGCGACGATCTCGCACCTATACGGGATGGTGGGGTTGGCGCACGCGCCAATGCCTGAGCCTATGGTGCCGATGTCGTCGCCTTGGACATCGGAGATCGCCAGTGCGTGAATGGACTTGCCGGGAAACGCAGCCAACAGGCGTCCGCCTTTCACGCGAGACAGCGATTTGCGTTTGGCGTTGATCGTTGCGATATCGGCTCCGCTGGCGACGAGTTCGTCGGTGATGCGTCGCAACTCTGCAAGGTCGACGCCTTCGACCAGATCCTCCACCAGCGCCGATGCGCCGCCAGAAACCAGCACCAGCAGATCTGTCTCGGTTGTGCACTCAAGGACAAACTTCAGGCAACGCCGTCCGGCATTCAGGCTGTCGGCATTCGGGATCGGGTGGCTGCTTTCAATGATCTCGACAGTCTGGCCGGCGAGGCGGGGGTCCGTCGCGTGGCCATGTTTTGTGACGATCAATGCGCGGTGACCGGACGACAGTCCAGGATGTGCGCCGAGATACATGGAGGCCGCCGCCTTGCCAAGCGCGAGCACTGCGGGGAAACGGATGGGTGCGGTGTTCGCGAGCGCCTTCGCAACCGCTGCCTCGCCCTGTACCGCGGCAACGCCCGCGCTGAACAACCGGGCCAGTTCTGCTCTTGGATCGGCGTTCATTAAAGCTCCTGCGGGGCCTGACCGGAGTTAGTTACGTCACGGTTTTCCAACGCTCAACCCGCGCTCCGGTGGGGTATTTGTACAAATCTGAACGGAATTGATGGTCGGAACCGGTCTCTACGTCTTATAGTCGGTTCCGCGTCGGCTCTCACGCCGATTCACTGCCGCAATTGCCGGCCGCACAGGTGACTGCATGGAAGGTTTTCCGGAATTCGAAACGCTGGACCTTGAAGCCGAAAGAGGCTGGCTTACGGTCTGGCTCAATTCGCCCGAAAACCGCAATGCCCTGACGCCCGAGCGCGCAAGGGACCTTACTGCGCTTTGCAGTATGCTCGCCACGTCGGCGGGAATTCGGGGCGTGGTCTTTCGAGGGCGTGGCGGTGTGTTCTGTGCCGGTGGCGATCTCAAGTCCTTTGGTCGCATGATGGCAGATGAGGCGGATCGCGATAAGCTACATGCGCTGAGCCTTGATGGCGCGGCGCTTTTCGATGCCATTCACGCATTGCCGCAATTCACGATAATGGCGGTCGAGGGCGCGGCAATGGCCGGCGGGCTCGGCATGGTCTGTCTCGGCGACCATGTAATCGCGACAGGCGAAACAAAATTTGCGCTGAGTGAGGTGCGGATCGGGCTGACGCCGGCGCAGATCGCGCCTTTCGTCATCCAGCGTTTGGGCATGCGGGTGGGCAGGTCGCTAATGCTCACCGGCGCGCGGTTCGATGGCATCGAAGCACAGAAAATCGGGCTGGTCGACGCGGTGGTCGATGATGCCGACGCGCTTACGGCTGCGATCGAGCAACAGAAGAAAGTGATGGCAGGCGCCGCCCCGGGGGCGGTAGCTGCCATCAAGGCTCAAATCGCGCAACTGCCATTCCAAACGAGGGACGGGCAAAAACAGGCCGCCGCCGACAGTTTTGCCGGACGGATGCTTTCCAACGAGGCGCGTGAAGGCATTCGTGCATTCGCGGAGAAACGCAAACCGAGTTGGACAGTCGAATGAAGTATTGCGCCGGCCGGAAATGCGCGGTCAGCTAAGTGCGGGCGGAGAGGTGATGCGTGGAACAGGTTCGGGACTTTCTGGCTGAGAGCGAGGCGCTGTCCGAGGCAGTGTCGGAACTGCCCGAGGCGGATTGGAGCATTAGGACGCAATTCAAAGGCTGGAGTGTCAACGATGTGTTCGTGCATCTGACTTTCTGGAACCGTGCTGCCGACCAGTCGCTTTTCGAACCCGACGCTTTCAACGCGACGCTCGGCACGATTATTGCCGAGATGGGCAAGGGCGGGCTGCGGCCGATCGAGAACCGAACGATCAGCGAGCGTGGGCGGGCACTTTTTCGACTCTGGCAGGACGGTTATCGCGACATGGCGCGGCGCTGGGCGGATGTCGACCCGAAAACCCGTCTGAAGTGGGTGGGTCCTGAAATGTCGGCACGTTCCTCCATTACCGCTCGGCAGATGGAAACCTGGGCGCATGGACAGGAGATATTCGACCTGTTGGGACTAGAGCGTGCCGAGGCCGACCGTGTGCGCAACGTCGTTTTTCTCGGCGTGAACACGTTTGGCTTCGCTTTCAGACTGAACGGGCTCGCCGTGCCGAAGCAAGTGCCGCGGCTTGTCCTTACCGCGCCGTCAGGAGCGGTCTGGAACTTCGGCGATGAGGAAAGCCCCGACCTGATCGAGGGTTCAGCGGTGGAGTTTGCGCAAGTGCAGACGCAGACGCGCAATGTCAAAGACACAGGGTTGAAAGTGACCGGCCCGGTTGCCGCAAAGTGGATGGAGATCGCACAGTGTTTTGCGGGCGCTCCCGAACCGCCGCCAGCACCGGGCACCCGGTTTCGGGCCGCATGACATGCTGACTGCCGAGTGTCCCGATCAGTATTTCACAGAAGACCACGTCGCCATGCGTGCGGCGATGCGCAAATTCGTGGCTGCCGAAATAGCGCCCCATATCGAGGCCTGGGAGGAAGCAGGGCGGGTACCGCGAGAAACCTACCGCAAGGCGGGCGAAACAGGCCTGATCGGCGTGAGCTATCCGGAAGAGCTGGGAGGCCTCGGCGGCGACCCGTTCATGGCGGTCGCGGTGCACGAAGAGGTTTGCCGCTGCGGCTCGGGCGGTGTGGTGGCGGCGCTCGGGTCACATGCGATTTCCATGCCGCTGGTGGTGGCGCATGGAACCGTGGAGCAGAAGCGCAGGTTTGTTGTGCCGGTGGTGGCTGGCGAGAAGATAGCCGCGCTTGCGGTCACCGAACCCGGCGGCGGTTCCGATGTTGCGGCGCTCAGGTGCAGGGCTGTACGGCACGGCGACGACTATGTCGTCGACGGCGAAAAAACCTTCATCACCTCCGGCGTCGAGGCTGATGTTCTCGTTGTTGCAGTGCGTTCCTCCGAGGAGGCAGGCGCGGGAGGCATCTCCTTCCTGATCGTGGAGGGTGACACGCCCGGCCTGCGTCGAACTGCGTTGAAGAAGATGGGGTGGCATGCCTCCGACACCGGTCATCTCGTGTTCGACAATGTGCGGGTGCCCGCCGAAAATTTGCTCGGCGCTGAAGGACGCGGCTTCGGTGCCGCGATGCTCAACTTCAACAATGAACGCCTGATGATTGCCGTGCAGGCCTATATCATGGCCGAAGTCTGCTTTCAGGAAGCGCTGTCGTGGGCGCGTGACCGGCAGGCTTTTGGCAAACCGATCTCGCAGCATCAGGTGATCCGCCACAAGCTGGTGGATATGGCTGCGCGGATCGATGCGGCAAAGGCGCTCGTTTATGACATTGTGTGGCGGCATGCGCGCCAGCTCGACCCGCTCAATGTGCATGTCGCACGAACATCGATGGCCAAGGTGACGGCCACCGAGGCGATGAAATTCTGCGCCGATGAAGCGGTCCAGATACTGGGAGGCATGGGTTTCATGCGGGGTACTGCCTCGGAGCGGATCTATCGGGAGGTCAAGGTGCTCACTATCGGCGGCGGCACCGACGAGGTGATGAAGAATCTCGCCGCTGCGCAGATGGAAATCTGAGCGGAGACGAGACATGTCCAAGGCGATAATCACATGCGCGCTCAATGGCGTGCTCACCGACCCCAAGCAGCACTCGGTTCCGGTCACTCCGCGAGAAATGGCGGTCGAAGCGAAGCGCGCCTACGATGCCGGTGCATCGATCATGCATATCCATCTCAGGCAGCAGGGAGAGGGAAAAGGCCACCTGCCAAGCTGGGATATCGCGCTGTCGAAAGAGGTGCAGGCGGCAATCCGCGAAACGTGCCCGGGCGTTATCATCAATCACACAACCGGCACCGTGGGACCGGACTATAAGGCAGCGCTCGACGTCGTAACGCAGACGCGGCCGGAGATGGCTGCCTGCAATGCCGGCTCGCTGAACTATCTCAAACTGAAACGGGACGGCAGTTGGGCCTGGCCGCCGATGCTGTTCGACAACACACCGCAAAAGGTGCAGCATTTCATCGATGCCATTACGGGCGTCGGCGCGGTGCCGGAATTCGAGTGTTTCGATACAGGCATCGTGCGCAGCGTAGGCATGTACCAGGCGAATGGCATGTTCGCAGGTACGGCACAGGTGAACTTCGTCATGGGCGTGGCGTCGGGCATGCCGGCGCGCAGCGACCTGCTGCCTATTCTGAAAGACCTCGCGCCGAAGGATTCGCGCTGGCAGGTGACGGCGATCGGCCGCGCCGGGATCTGGCCACTGCACCAACGGGCAGCAGAACTTGGCGGTCATCTGCGCACCGGGCTTGAGGACACGTTCTATCTGCCCGATGGCGACAAGGTAACTTCAAACGGCGCACTGATCGAGGAGATGGCGAAAGTTGCGCGCAATGCCGGCCGCGACATCGCTTCGCCGGCCGAAGCGCGGACAATTCTGGGCATATGAAATCGAATGCCGATGGTACGGTGGGCCGGGGCGCAAGCTGAAAGGTCAAGGAGGACGGAACGGAAACATGCCGCAATTGGAGACATCGGTTTCGTTGGCGTCGCCGCAATTTCAGGCGAATGTCGAAGGCATGCGCGTACTCATCGACGAACTGCGTGCCATTGAGACACGGGCGGTGACGGCGTCTGAAGCGTCGCGGGAACGGTTCGAAAAGCGCCACCAGCTTTTGCCGCGCGAGCGCGTCGCGCTGCTGCTCGATGCCGGGCAGCCTTTCATCGAGCTTGCCAAGCTGGCCGGCTACGGCATGGATACGAAGAACCAGGAAAAGTCGGTTCCGGGCGCGGGCGTGATCGCCGGCATCGGTTATGTGTCGGGCGTGCGCGCCATGGTCGTGGCGTCGGATTCCGGTATTGCAGCTGGAGCGCTGCAGCCCGGTGGTCTGAAGAAGATCTTACGCATTCAGGAGATCGCCCTCGCCAACAAGCTGCCCTTCGTGCAGCTGGTGGAAAGCGCCGGCGCGAACCTTACCGCCTATCGCGTCGAAGACTTCGTCGAGGGGGGCGCGACTTTCCGCAATCTGGCCCGCATGTCGGCTGCCGGCCTGCCGGTGATCACCGTCACACATGGTTCGTCCACAGCCGGCGGCGCCTACCAGACGGGGCTGTCGGACTACATCGTCATGGTGCGCGGGCGCACACGCGCGTTCCTCGCGGGACCGCCGCTGCTCAAAGCCGCAACGGGTGAGATCGCCACGGAGGAGGAACTCGGCGGAGCGGAAATGCACACCGGCATTTCCGGCCTGGGCGACTATCTCGCCGAAGACGATCGCCAGGCCATCGCGATTGCGCGCGAGATCATGGCAGGCATCGACTGGCCGCGGGAAGATGACGAGGAGCGCGATTTTGCGGAGCCGCTTTACAACGCGGAGGAACTGCTCGGCATCATGCCGATGGACTATCGTCAGCAGGTTGACATGCGCGAGGTGATTGCGCGCATTGCCGACGGATCCGAGTTCCTGGAAATTAGCGAGCGCTATGGCGGGCAGACCGTATGCGGCACGATCCGACTTTACGGCTGGCCGCTCGGCGTCATCACCAATAACGGCCCCATCGATCCGGCTGGAGCGTCGAAAGCGACGCATTTCATCCAGGCCTGCTGCCAGGCCGGCACGCCGATTCTCTATCTGAACAACACGACCGGTTTCATGGTGGGCCGGTCCTACGAGGAAGACGGCATCATCAAACACGGGTCGAAAATGATCCAGGCGGTGACGAATGCGAGCGTGCCGCAATTCACCATCTATTGCGGTGCGTCCTTCGGGGCCGGCAATTACGGCATGTGCGGGCGCGGCTTCGATCCGCGTTTCTGCTTCTCCTGGCCGAACGCAAAGACGGCGGTGATGGGCGGCGAGCAGGCCGCCGGCACCATGATCGAGGTGCAGAAGGCCCGGGCGGCGCGCAGGGGCGAGGAACTCGATCAGGCGCAGCTCGATACGATGAAGGCGGCGATCGTGCAGATGTTCAACGGTCAGATGGACGCATTCTACAATTCGGCACGGCTTCTGGACGACGGCGTGATCGACCCGCGCCAGACCCGCGAGCTGCTGGCGGAACTCATGTCGATCGCGCGGGCGGGCGACCGGCGGCAGCCGAATCAGATGCAGTTCGCAGTGGCGCGGCCGTGAGGAAACCGATGTGACGAAGATCACCAAACTCCTGATCGCCAATCGCGGCGAGATCGCCGTCAGGGTGATGCGCACCGCGCGGCGGATGGGCATCGCCACGGTTGCCGTTTATTCAGATGCTGACGCCGCTGCGGTTCACGTAACGAGCGCCGATGAAGCGGTCTGCATCGGCGGTGCTGCGCCTTCCGAAAGCTATCTGCGGGTCGATGCGATCATCGAGGCGGCGCGTGCAACAGCCGCGGATGCGATTCACCCGGGCTACGGATTTCTGGCCGAAAACCCGGCGCTGGCGGCTGCCTGTGCCGAGGCTGGAATCATCTTCGTGGGTCCACCGACGGAGGCGATTGCCAATATGGGCGACAAGGCGGCCGCCAAGCGACTTATGGAAGCGGCGGGTGTCCCCTGTGTGCCCGGCTATGACGGCTCCGACCAGACGCCCTTGGTGCTGTTGGCGAAGGCGAAAGAGATCGGCTTCCCGATCATGATCAAGGCGACGGCCGGCGGCGGCGGGCGCGGCATGCGGTTGGTGAATTCGGAAGCCGAGTTCGAGACGGAACTTGGATCGGCGCAATCGGAAGCCAAGTCGGCCTTCGGAGACGGAACGGTTTTGCTGGAACGCGCGATCGTCAATCCGCGCCATGTCGAAATCCAGATCATGGCCGACAGGCACGGCAACGCGATCCATCTCGGCGAACGCGACTGTTCGGTGCAGCGGCGGCACCAGAAGCTGATCGAGGAGGCGCCGTCGCCGGCCGTCGATGCCGGTCTGCGCGCCCGCATGGGCGAAGCTTCTGTGAAGGCGGCACTTGCGATCGGCTATGAGGGGGCGGGCACGTTCGAGTATCTGCTCGATGGCGACGGGCAGTTCTTTTTCATGGAAATGAACACCAGGCTGCAGGTCGAGCACCCGGTCACGGAGGCCGTCACAGGACTCGATCTCGTCGAGCTGCAATTGCGAATTGCCGGTGGCGAGGCACTGCCGGTCAGCCAGGACGACGTGTCTTTCTCCGGCCACGCAATCGAGGCGCGGCTCTGCGCGGAAGACGCAGAAGATGGCTTCATGCCGCAGAGCGGCCGGCTGGCACGCTGGCGACCGGCCGGCACTGTCCGCACAGACCACGCGTTGTGCGACGGCGCGGATATTCCGCCGTTCTACGATTCCATGATCGCCAAGCTGATTGCGCATGGCGCCGACAGGGAAGCCGCGCGGCAGAAGCTGATCGCCGGACTTGGCGAAACGCAGGCGCTCGGCGTGCGCACCAATCAGGGATTTCTCCGCGACTGCATTCGGCACCCGATGTTCGCAGCGGGTAAGGCGACGACGGCTTTCATCGGAGACTACCGCGGCGAGTTGAGGCCGGACCGAGAGAGTGAGGATCGCGCAATAGCCGGCCTAGCCGCGGCGTTGATGCGCGCGTCGGAGAACACCTCGCTTGCGCCGGGTTTCGCCGCGCCGATGAGGCTGGCGCGTGGCGAGCAGGTATACACGCCGCGCATTGTCGCTCGTGGCGAGGGTCGCTGCGATATCCATGACGGCGGAAAAGTGCATTCGATCACTGTCACTGGACGTGACGGTGATACGGTGCATTTCGAGGAAGGCAGGCGGTCGCGGCAGGCTGTTCTGATCGTCTTGAAGGGCACGATTTGGCTGCATCTCGATGGGCGGAGCCACGATTTCGTCGACCTCACCTTTGCACCTGAGGTCACCGTAAACGCGGCCCGCGATGGCAAGGTGCGCGCATCCATGAACGGCACTGTGGTTTCAGTCGCGGCCAAGGTGGGCGACACGGTGACCAGGGGCCAGACCCTGCTGGTGCTGGAGGCCATGAAGATGGAGCACGGACATCCGGCAATCGTTGACGGCACGGTTTCGGCGGTGCATGTCGAGCCGGGCGCGCAGGTAACGGCACATACCGTGCTGGTCGAAATCGAGGTTTGATCATGACGCCAGAATGGTCGATCGGCCTGATGACCGGCACGGTGCTCGATGGCAATATCGACGTTGCGATGATCCGTACCGACGGTGAGACGGTGGACGCGTTCGGGCCTTATGCGCTGATGCCCTATCCCGAAGGGTTGCGCGATCTGCTGTTCCGCACGTTCGACGCAGCACGCGCCTGGGGTTTCGAGGGCCCTGAACCGGCGATATTTCGCGAGGCGGAGATTGCGCTGACGCGGGCTCAGGCCGACGCCGTGAACGCGTTTCTCGTTGATCATGATTTCACGGCGTCGGACATCTCGGCCGTCGGATTTCACGGGCAGACCGTGCTGCATGCCGGGCCGCAGGGCGGCAAGCGGGGCAATACGCGCCAACTCGGCGACGGCGCGTTGATGGCAGGCATTGTCGGCGCAGGTGTCGTCTATGATTTCCGTTCCGCCGACGTCGCGGCCGGCGGGCAGGGCGCGCCGCTTGCGCCGGTCTACCACCACGCATTGCTCATGCGCATCGGGGCCGGGCGTGAAACGGCAATCCTCAACCTTGGTGGCGTGGCCAACATCACCTGGTGCGACGGCGAGGCGATGGTTGCCTGCGATACAGGTCCAGCGAATGCTCCGGTCAACGACTGGGTGCGGCAGCATACCGGTGCCGAAATGGATGTAGATGGCAGGATTGCTGCGAGCGGCAGGGTGAACGAAGCTCGGCTGGAGGAGCTCCTGCGGCATCCCTATCTCATGATGCCCTACCCTAAATCGCTCGATCGATTCAGCTTTCTTGCCGAGATGGCAGAAGGGGAGACGCTGGCGAACGGCGCAGCACTTCTGACCGCCTTTTCGGCGGCAGCCGTTGGCAAGGCGCTCGATCTCCTGCCCATACGTCCCGAGCGGTTGGTCGTGTGCGGAGGTGGACGTCATAACCCGACGCTGATGCGCGAGATCAGTGCGCGTGCGCGCGTTATGGCGGTAGCAGCGGAAGATGTCGGCTTGCGCGGCGATGCGGTGGAAGCGGAGTGCTTCGCATTTCTGGCGGTGCGTTCCAAACGCGGACTGCCGCTCAGTTTCCCAACGACCACCGGCGTCAGCCAGCCGACCATGGGCGGTATTCTCGCACCGGCGCCCGCCAACTGAGTTTTTCAGAGCGTGCGAAGCCTGCGCGGGTCGGCTATCCTTGATGCGCAGCGCGAGCGAAAGGGGCCCCAATGAGCGATCACTATACCGAAACCACTTCGGTTTCCTGGTTCGGCAGGCTGCGGCGCTCAGTCGGCGGCATCGTGTTCGGTCTGGTTCTGCTCGTTGGCATGGTGCTGCTGCTATTCTGGAACGAGGGCAGGGCGGTCACCACCGCGCGCTCGTTGGCCGAGGGCGCGGGTATCGTCGCCTCGATCTCCACTGAGGCGGTGAACCCTGCGCACGAAGGCAAGCTGGTTCATGTCACCGGCACGGTGGAGACGCAGGAAAGCCTCACCGATACTGCGTTCGGCGTCACCACCAGTGGCGTGCGGCTGCGGCGCAATGTCGAAATGTATCAGTGGAAGGAAACGGCCTCCTCCAAGACCGAGACCAAACTCGGCGGCGGCGAGGAAACAGTCACTACCTATTCCTATGCGCGGGACTGGTCGTCAGTGCCGATAAGCTCTGCAGGTTTCAGGCAGCCGGACGGCCACCAGAACCCGCCGATGAACATCGAAAGCCAGAGCTTTCAGATTTCTGCCGCCAAACTCGGCGCATTCGATCTCGAGGCGAATGTCATTGGCCGCATAGGCGGCGCGCGCGACGTGCCGGTTGGGCCGGATGTGATCGACGCAGTGCGGGTGGCAACCGGCGGCAATCAGCCGGTGTCGGCGCTCGACGGGCGTATCTACATCTCCTACGATCCGAGCCGCCCGCGCGTCGGCGACTATCGCATCGGCTACTCGCTTGTGCCGTTGGGCCCTATCAGTGTGATTGGAGAGCAGCAGGGTACCAGCTTCGACGCTTACCAGACGGCGGCGGGCGACAAGCTTCTGATGGTGGACAATGGCATCGTGCCGGCTGAAGAGATGTTTGCCGATGCCGTTACGGGGAATACGGTGCTCACCTGGGTGCTGCGGATATTAGGTCTTGTGTTTCTCGGCATTGCGTTCGGCCTGCTCCTGGCGCCGATCGGCGTGGTCGCGGACGTCATCCCGTTTCTGGGGCGGATCGTGCGCATGGGCACCGGGCTTGTCGCATTCGCACTGGCGGCACTGGTGGGGTCCATCACTATTGCCATTGCGTGGTTCTGGTATCGTCCGGTGCTGGCGCTCATCATCCTGGTTGTGGGCGCCGGAATTTTCTACGGCGTTTCATATCTTGGCAAAAAGCGGGAGGCGCAGAGCGGTGGTGAAGCCGCTGCCGAAGGCGGTTAATGTGGGCGCTGTACGACTGGACCTTGCAATCGAATAAGGGTAAAGCGTGCGCGCCTGACGCGGGCTCAGCCCGCCGGCCGCATCGATGGGGCGTAGCCAAGCGGTAAGGCAACGGTTTTTGGTACCGTCATGCGCTGGTTCGAATCCAGCCGCCCCAGCCAGCCTCCGCTTGCTTCGCAAGCCGTGGAGGACAAACCAGCGAAGACGTCAATATACCCAACTAGGCTGCGGCGCTGGCGGTCACCTCGCAATTGAGCGTGTTGCTGACGGTACACATCGCTTTCGCTCGTGCGATGATGTCAGCCTCTCCGTCGGGCGCCCAATCTGCGATGCCACTTACCTCGCAACGAACGCTTTGAAGCCGGCCGGGAAGGTCCAGCGCCTTTTCGCCAACCACGGACACACTGAAAGGTCCGGTTTCGAGCTTGTCGCCCTTTGTGACGATGATGACCGATTTCACCATGCAATGCCCGACCGACGCCAGCAGCATGTCGACCGGCGTATCGACCGGCGGGTGCGGTGACGCCGTGCCGTCCTCGCCGATAGCGAATGTGACTTCGGACTGGTCGCTGAACCGTGTGATTACGGGGCCGAATTTCTTGGGTCTGATCTTCATGGTTGCTTCCTCAGAAAAGCAGGTCAGGCAGAAATAGCGCGATTGCAGGGAAGGCCGTGAGCACGGCGATCGCCAACAGATGGGCCAGCCAGTAGGGGACGGTCGCCCAGGCCACGCGGCCAAGGCTGACTTCGTTGTTGGTGAGACTGGCGAGCACCGAGAGATTGAGGCCTACCGGCGGGGTGACCTGTCCGATTTCGATGACGATTGTGATCAGCACGCCGACCCATACAGGGTGAAAGTCGAGTCCGGTCAGCAATGGGAAGACCACCGGCAAGGTCATGATCATCAGCGACAGGCCATCGAAGAAACAGCCGAGGATCAGGTAGATAATCACAACCACGAGCAGAATGCTGTAACGGTCCAGCCCGCTTTCGGCGACCGACAGCAGTATCTGCTGAGGTATGCCGAGAATGCTCACGGACTGGGCGAGAATTGTCGCGCCCAGCACCACAAAGCCGATTGAGGCGAAGAGCAAGGTCGAACGGAACGTCGCTTCGACCAGCCGCTTCAGTGTCAGGTCGCCCCATAGAAACGAGATGATCGCCGCCAGCACGACGCCTAGTCCGGCAGCCTCTGTGGGCGTGGCCAGACCGCCGATGATGCTGCCGATCACCGCACCGATCAGCGCCAGCAACGGCCAGATCTGTCCGAAACCCAGAAAGACCTGCCATGCGCTTCTGCGGACGGGGTCGGGCGGGGCAACGCTCGGGTCGCGCAGCGCCTTGAAGAAGATGTAGGTCATGAACATGGCCGCGACCATGATCCCAGGGAGGATGCCGGCCACGAAAAGCTGCCCGATCGAGGTCTCGGTCAGCGCCCCATAGATCAGAAATGACAGGCTTGGCGGGATGAGCAGGCCGAGCGTGCCGCCGCCGGCCAGGCTGCCTACGATGACATCCTTGTTGTAGCCGCGCCGTGTCATCTCGGGATAGGCGACCGAACCGACCGCCGCCGCAGTGGAGAGGCTCGATCCGCTGACTGCCCCGAACAGAGTGCAGACAGCGATGTTGGTGTGCAGCAACCCGCCGGGCACTCTCCGGAACAAGGGAGAGAACGCGGCATAGGCGCGATTGCTGACGCCTGAGCGCAGGAGAATTTCGCCCATCAGGATAAACAGTGGCACCGCGCTCAGCGTGAAGGAGTTGAACACACTCCAGATACTGTCGACAGCCAGCGAAGTGGCGCCGTTGGAATAGACGTGGAGCAGGATCAGCCCGGTGAGGCCGAGCGCCGCACCAAGGGCAACACCTGTCGATGCGGCGAGCACCAGCGTTCCGATCAAGGTCGTCCAGAACACGGTCAGCGCTCCCCGCCCGAAGTGATGTCGGAAATGTCGTCGCGCGCAGGAGCGTGCTCGGGCTCCAGCAGCCCGACCAGCCGGCCGAAGAAAATAAGCCAGACCGTTGCCAGCGAGAGCGGCAGTGCCGCCATCCATGGATAAAGCAGTATGCGGGCGGTTTCGGTTTTCAGATTGCGCAGCCAGGCGAATTCGAACCAGGGAATGGAGACCCAGACAATCCAGCCAAAAAACACCAGGCCGACGAGCAGGGCTGCAATGCGCATGAGCGCGCTGAAGCGCGGTCCAAGCGCGTCCAGGACGATGGTGACCCGGATGTGCTGCGAACGAAGGGTGACGAGCGGCAGCGCCAGAAACAGCGCCGTGCTGAGCATCAGACCCACCACGTCCTCGGTCAGATGGAGGGGCGTATTGGCAAAGCGCCGCATCGTCACACTTGTGACGATGATGGCAACAATGGCGACCATCGACAGGGTCGAAAGCGCCGCCATGGCGAGGGCCAGATATTCCAGCCCCCGCGCAAAGACCGATCTGGTCCGGGTCATGTGATCGCTAGCGTCCGAGCGCCTTCAACACGCGTTCGCGGTATTCGAGAGCGTTGCCGCCGGCTTCCTCAGCCAGCATCTGCCATGTGGCAGACACTGCCTCGAGGAACTTTTGCCGGTCGGCTTCCGGAAAGTCCTCGCCCCAGGTGATGCCCGCTTCGACCAGCTTCTCGCGTGCCTGCAACTCAAGCTCCAGGTCCTTGTCATACTGGTTGGTGCGATCCCAAAGATCCTGTGCCGCCTTGGTGATGGCAGCCTTGATCTCCTCGTCGGTGTTGTCCCAGCGGTCGTCGGCCACTCCGAGCGTGTAAGGCGCGGATGCCATGGGGTAGATGAACGATGCGTGGGACGTCACTTCCTGCAGCGAGATGGTGTGCGCATAGAGCGCGGGATAGAGAGCGCAATCGACAACGCCGGTCTTGAGGGCAACATAGAGCTCCTCCTGCGGTACGATCTGCGCAGCGACGCCCAGCTTGGTGAAGGTCTCCACCTGTTCGCGCGCCCACACGCGCAGCTTGACGTTTTTCAGCTTCTCAAGTGTGTTGACGGGTTCGTCGCGGCAGAAAACCGAGACCGAAAGTGTGGGGATGGCGACATATCCAACGGTGGACACGCCCCATTCGTCATATTCTTCGGCGTAGATCTTCTGAACCTCCGGCAGCACCGCCTTCAGCTCTTCCACGGTGCTGATCGCGCCCTGCACGAATACCGAGCCAAGGGCAGGTGCGTCGCGCCCCAGGTAGTTTGACCACATAAGGCTCATCTCGACCGCGCCGGTGGGTATCACGCGCAGAAGGTCGGTGTTCTTGAGACCGAGCGAACCGCCGCTATAGACGGTGAGGGTGAAGTCCTTGTCTGCCAGGGCCGCATTCACCTCGTCGGCGAACTGCTCGATCTGCGCGCTTTCCGGGCGCGTTTCCGGCAGGAAGTTGTTCAGGCGCCATTCTTCGGCGCCGGTCGTGCTGAGGCTGGCGCCGGTTGCAGCAAGCGCCAGAACAGCAGTGCGAACGAAATGCTTCATTTAAGTCCTCCTTCTTGTTGTCTGTCGACCATACGAGAGTTGAGCGGTCTTCCTGGATGACGTCGCCGCCAGCCGAGCCCGGCCGATAGGTTGTTCCCGAGCGCATGATAGCGGCCTTCAAGGGAATATCTTGTAGCGATTGCGCGCTGCGATGCGCGAAAATTCGAACTGTTTTTTTGAAAAACGGGAAAAAATGAGACCGCATTTTGCCAAAGCCGCAGCGAAAGGTGCTGAATGGCCCGGCTTTTCCGGCATGTCAAATAGCTGTGAAACTTGGCGCCGAGCCGCTCAGACGAAAGGCCGCCCGGGCACGAACCGGCGCGGTAGCAGCCGCTCCAGATACTCCATCCCCTGGCGTGAGACGCGGTTTTCGTCGGCATCCAGAAAGCCGATCGGCATGTGGCGCGTCTTGCCGGCAACATTTTCGAGCGGCACCAGCGCCGGTTTGGTCTCGCCGCCGGAATATTGAAGCGCTACCGAGCCGCTGCCGCTTTCGGCGACTTCAACCGCGAAACGCCCGGCTTCAAAGGCCTCGCGCTGGTCGGTTTCGCTGATCATGGAAATGGCTCCGCGCGGCAGATAACCCAGTGTGTCTACGCGGGAGCGGGTGCCGGAGAGATCTTCGGCGAGTATACGCTCAATCGCCTGGCCGAGGTCGGTGCCGGAAAGGCGGATATTGCCGTGGGCGTCCCGTTCCAGCATGTCGGCAGGCACGAGGTTTTCGACCAGGGAGCGGCCATCTGCGCCTGACACACCCTCCGACATGGCAACGATGCAGCGGTCGTGGCGCGCAACGACGGAACGAACGTCATCGACGAAACGTGCACGGTCGAAGGCGCGTTCGGGGACGTATATGAGATGGGGGCCGCCGTTATCATCAAGCCGCCACGCGCTGGCGGCGGCGGTGAGAAAGCCGGCGTGGCGGCCCATGACGATGCCGACATAGATGCCGGGAAGGGCGCGAAAGTCGAGATCGACGCTGAGGAAAGCGGCCGCCACGAATTCCGCCGCCGAGATGAATCCCGGCGTGTGATCGTTTTCCATCAGGTCGTTGTCGATCGTCTTGGGTGCATGAACGCAGGCGATGGTGCCGCCCGAAGCTCCGGAGAGGATCGCCTGCGTGCCCGCCGTGTCGTTGCCGCCAATATAGATGAACGCAGACGCATCGGCCCTCTTCAGACCGGCCAGAATCTGCTCGCAATAAGCCGCGTCCGGCTTGTCGCGGGTGGAGCCGAGGGCTGCGCTCGGCGTGTTCGCGATTCGCATCAATTCGTCATCGGGCAGCGTGCCGAGATCCACGAATCTGCCGTCGCGCACGCCGCGCACGCCGTGCAGCGCGCCCAGGATGCGAACATTCGCGTCGCGCCGCCTTGCCTCAACGATCGCGCCGGCCATCGTCTGGTTGATGACGGCGGTCGGGCCTCCACCCTGCGCTATCACGATGGTGCGTGGCATCGATAGTCCTTTCAATCTGCCCTGAGCCAAGTCGATTTATGGTCGATTTAAATCGATTGAGTTGGCAGTCGCCCGGCGTCTATCGAAATTCGGCCGGCGCGTCAAACGGCTTGGTTTTGGGTACTGCAGGACATACTCTGGAGCGAAGGCGAAGGAGACGTTTTTGAAACAGCGGGACAGGCAAGGGTTGGCCCTGAGCGGCGCCAGCGGAGCGAGCATCGGCCACTACGAGACCGCACTTGGCTCGTTGCGCTGCTTCATTGGAGATCCGATCGCCGCGGCCGAAGCAGCCATCAAGGCCGATCCGGATTTTGTCATGGCGCATGTTTTCAAGGGTTACATGTATGGCCTTTCGACAGAAGCGGCTGCCATGCCGGTGGCGGTAGCCTGCGGGGAAGCCGCCGCCGCGTTGCCGGCAACCGCACGCGAACAAGGTCACGTCGCTGCGCTGCGCCATCTGGCGGAGGGGCGCTGGCATCAGGCAGGGCAGACCCTCGAGGACCTGACAATCGAATATCCGACCGATGCGCTGGCGCTGCAGGTCGGGCACCAGATCGACTTTTTCACCGGCAATGCACGCATGCTGCGCGACCGTATCGCGCGTGCGCTGCCGGCCTGGGATTCGGCAATGCCTGGTTACCACGCGATGCTTGGCATGCATGCATTCGGGCTCGAAGAAATGGGCGCGTATCAGCGCGCGGAATACAGCGGAAAGCGAGCAGTCGAGCTCGAACCACGCGACGGCTGGGCTCAGCATGCGGTGGCGCATGTGATGGAGATGCAGTGCCGGCAGGCCGAGGGAATAGAGTGGATGCGGCAGGATACCGACGCCTGGTCGCACGAGAGTTTCCTTCAGGTTCACAACTGGTGGCATCTGGCTTTGTTTCACTTCGATCTCGGGCAAGAAGACGAGGTGCTGGCGCTTTACGACGGGCCGATTGCAGGCGGACGGTCCGAGATCGCTCTCAACATGGTGGATGCGTCGGCGATCCTGTGGCGGCTCCATCTGACGGGCGCAGATGTGGGTTCGCGTTGGGCACCTCTGGCGGACAAATGGGAGCGGCAGGCGGGCCAGTCGGCCTACGCTTTCAATGACGCGCATGCGATGATGGCATTTGTCGGTGCGGGTCGGCATGCGGCCGCGGAAAGCCTGCTTGAAGCACAGCAGCTGGCGCTGGCAAGTGCGGGTGACAATGCCGAATTCACTCGCGACGTGGGCCAGCCGGTTGCGCGGGCCATTCATGCATTCGGCCGTGGCGACTTCGCCGAAACGGTACGCCTGCTGAGGCCGATTAGGCATATCGCGCATCGCTTTGGCGGCAGCCATGCGCAGCGCGACGCTATCGACCTGACGCTTGTCGAGGCTACGATCCGCGCCGGCAACGACGCACTTGCCAGGGCTCTCGCAGCAGAGCGGTTCCACGCGCGGCCCGACAGCCCGCTTTCGCGGCTGTTTCTCAATCGCGCCAACGCTCTTCCCAAGGAAATTCAAAAGCACCATTGATTTTTTTTGAGTTTCGAAAAAAATAGATGACCAAGAGACGAGCTCATCAGGGACTCGTCGGAGCGCGGCTGCGGTCAATGCGGTGCCGCAGGGAGGATTGCCAATGTATCTGGGTCTCGACCTGGGGACGTCGAGCGTAAAGGCGCTGTTGATCAACGACGATCAGCGGATTGTCGGCTCGGCGACCAGCGAGCTCTCCGTACAGCGACCGAAACCGGGCTGGTCGGAGCAGGACCCCACAGACTGGATCTCCGCCTGCGAGGCGGCAATCGGCAAGCTGGAGCACGCGCACGGAAAGGCACTGGCCGCTGTGCGCGGCATCGGACTTTCGGGGCAAATGCATGGCGCGACGCTTGTCGGAACAGGCGGCGCTGCGCTGCGCCCCTGTATTCTCTGGAACGATACGCGCAGCCACGAGGAAGCCGCGGCCCTCGATGCCGATCCACGCTTTCGCGCATTAACGGGCAATATTGTATTCCCGGGCTTCACCGCGCCGAAGCTCGCCTGGGTCAAAGCCCATGAGCCGGACATCTTTGCCGCGACCAGCAAAGTGCTGCTGCCAAAGGACTTTCTACGTTTCTGGCTGACCGGCGAAACGATTTCGGAAATGTCGGATGCGGCCGGTACGGCATGGCTCGACGTATCCAAACGCGCCTGGGCGTCCGAGCTGCTTGCCGCGACCGACCTCGACGACAGCCATATGCCGGCGCTGGTCGAAGGCACGGCGCCGGGCGGCACCTTGCGTAGTGCGCTGGCTTCCAAATGGGGCATGCGTGGCAGCGTAACGGTTGCCGGTGGCGCAGGCGACAACGCGGCCTCCGCCTGCGGGATGGGCGCGGTGCGCCCCGGCGAGGCATTCGTCTCTATCGGCACTTCGGGTGTGTTGTTCGCCGCGAATGAAGCTTACCGGCCGAATGCCGACAGCGCCGTGCACACATTCTGCCACGCACTGCCAAATGTCTGGCACCAAATGGGTGTCATTCTGTCAGCTACGGACTCGCTCAACTGGCTGGAGGGGATTACCGGCAAGTCGGTGGGTGAACTCGCCAACGAGTTGGGCAATGAGCTCAGGGCGCCGACAGGCGTTACCTTCCTCCCGTATCTTTCCGGCGAGCGGACGCCACATAACGATGCCGCGATCCGCGGTGTGTTCGCCGGGCTGGCGCACCAGTCGGGCCGCGCCGAGCTGACACAAGCGGTGATGGAAGGCGTTGCGTTTGCGTTTTGTGACAGCATGGAGGCGCTGAAAGCTGCCGGCACCGAGCTCGAGCGTGCGACAGCAATCGGCGGCGGATCGCAGTCGCGCTATTGGCTGCAGACAATTGCGACGGCGCTCGGTGTTGCCATTGATCTGCCCGGCGATGGCGATTTCGGCGCGGCGTTCGGCGCGGCCAGGCTCGGCCTTATCGCGGCCAGCGGTTCGGATCCGCTGGAAATCTGCACGCCGCCGCAAATCGCGGAGACCATCGAACCCGACACCAAGCTGGTGCCGGCTTTCGCGGACGCCTATACGCGATATCGCGCACTCTATCCCGCGGTCCGGCGGCTGACGTGATGCCGGTTCCTTGCCAGTTAGTGAGCCGGGAGCTTGTCGAAGAAGCCCGTCACCCGGGCAAGGCGGCCATCTTCAACAACGCCGATATCGGTGCCTTCAACGATCGAAGCGCTGCCTTCTGGGCCAAGCGCCCAGGAGAAGCGTATCATTTCGTCAAAGCCATCGGGCGTTCCCTTGCGGACAAACCGCAAACCGGCGAAGCGTTCCTGAACGCCGGCAATCATTGCGTCGATCCCGGCGTATCCTTCGCATTTCATTATCGGATCGCGAAAGCTGGCGTCTTCCGTGAAGGCAGCTTTCACGAGACGCATCCGTTCGCCGGGTTCCGAAGCATTCCATGCGGCGACATATGCATCGGCGATGCGTTCGAGATCGGTCATCGTTTGTCTCCATCAATTCGGGTTGGGCGTCGTCGTTTTGGAGACCGAACTAATTCGGGGCAATTACGCCGCAGGTTAATGCGCGGCACCAAACAACAAGGAGAACGCAGATGAGCACCGGCTATTTCAGCGACATCGGCAAGATTTCATATGAGGGGCCGGAGAGCTCCAACCCCTTTGCGTTCAGGTACTACAACCCGGACGAGAAAGTGCTCGGCAAGCGGATGGAAGACCACCTTCGGTTTGCGGTCTGCTACTGGCACAATTTCGTGTGGCCTGGAAACGACCCCTTCGGGGGCCAGACTTTCGAGCGGCCATGGTATTCCGACGCAGGTGCGGCCGACACGATGGAGCTCGCCAAACTGAAGGCCGACGAAGCCTTCCGCATGTTCGAGATACTCGGTGTTCCCTATTTCACATTCCACGATGCGGACGTGCGGCCGGAAGCCGATACGCTAAAAGAGAGCATCGCGCGGCTTGATGAAATCTGTGATTATTTTGCCGGCAAAATGGAAGGGAGCGGTGTCAAGCTGCTTTGGGGCACCGCCAATCTCTTCAGCCACCGACGCTACATGGCCGGTGCGGCAACGAATCCTGATCCCGATGTGTTTTCCTATGCAGCCGCAACGGTGAAATCCTGCATCGACGTCACACACCGGCTCGGGGGTGAAAATTATGTGCTGTGGGGTGGGCGCGAGGGCTATGAGACGCTGCTCAACACCGACATGAAACAGGAGCTTGATCAGCTTGGGCGATTCCTGTCCATGGTTGTCGACTACAAGCACAAAATTGGCTTCAAAGGCGCGATGCTGATCGAGCCCAAGCCGCAGGAGCCAACCAAGCATCAGTACGATTTCGATGTAGCGACAGTTTACGGCTTCTTGAAGAACTATGGGCTGGAGAGCGAGGTTCGCGTCAATATCGAGCAGGGGCACGCTATTCTGGCCGGACATTCCTTCGAACATGAACTGGCGCTCGCCAATGCGCTCGGCATTTTCGGTTCGATCGACATGAACCGGAACGACTATCAGTCCGGCTGGGATACCGACCAGTTCCCGAACAACGTGCCGGAAATGGCATTGGCATTTTACCAGATTCTGCTCGGTGGAGGCTTCACCAGCGGGGGTACCAATTTCGATGCCAAGCTGCGGCGACAGTCGCTTGACGCCGAAGACCTGCTGCTTGCCCATATCGGCGGCATGGATTGCTGCGCGCGCGGCCTGAAGGCGGCGGCCGGCATGCTGGAAGATAAAGCGCTGTCGGGCCCGCTCGCCGACCGCTATGCCGGCTGGAACAGCGCAGAAGCGAAAGCGATGTTGGCAGGAGAGCGGACGCTGGAAGAAATTTCCGAACGGGTACTTTCCAGCGGCCTCGATCCGCAGCCGAAATCCGGCAAGCAGGAATACCTGGAGAACGTCGTCAATCGATATGTGTAAGTAATCTCTTACATATATCGGTCAGCTGAACGGAATGTCGTTGCCGGCTTTTGCCGCCTGATAGGTAGCCGACAGCGCATCGAATTTCGTCGTAATGACCTCGATGCGCTTCAGCGCCGCCTGGCGTTCCTTGCCCCGCAAGCTGTTGGCCATGTCGCGCAGCGCATGCGCGGTCCAGAACGCGTTTTCGCGATTGTATCCGCCCGGATCGAGCCGAAAGACCTCCTTCAGGATCTTCAGGTCGTGCGGAATGGCGAAGCTGTCGCGCGAGTCTTCATGGCTGAATAGATAGTAGAAGTTGTCAAACCCGGTCCAGGTGATGGCTGACAGGCACAAGGAACAGGGCTCGTGGGTGGCGAAAAACAGGCAATCCCGCGTGTCCGGACGCTTGTCCTTCGGCAACTCGTAGAAGCGCTTCAGCGCATGCACTTCGCCGTGCCAGAGCGGATTTTCAATCTCGTTGTTGGTTTCGGCGACGACAAGCGAAAGATCTGACTTACGCAATATGGCGGCGCCGAAGAGCTTATTGCCGCCATCCACACCGGCTTGTGTCAGAGGCACGATGTCGCTTTCGACGACGTCCAGCAGTCGGTTCAACAGTTCTGGTTCAGGCATTGGAGAGTTTCGGCAGTTCAATCAGGTAGGGTTCGTCAAAATAGTGTTCTTCGAGGTTGTTGCCTTTGCCGCCGCGATCGACAACCAGAAAATCCTGTGCCTCGACGATCGGGGTCAGCACCGCGTGCCAAAGATTGCGGCGGTAGTTCACGCCCTGTCCCGGCCGGGTCAAGAACGCGCGCGGCGCAAGCGGTCCGCTCGGACTATCGCGACATACTGCAACCAGAAACGGACGTGGCGAAAGCGGCATGAAGGCCTGGCTGCCCAGAGGGTGGCGCTCCACCATCTTCAATCTCAGCGGAAATTCATAAGGCTGGCCGCGAAAGATGGAGACCAGAACACCGGCTTCCTCGCCAGCTGCCTCCACCTTCGCCAGGCCGTGAAAACGTTCGGTCATGCCGCCGTTGATGATACGAGGCGCTTCGCCATCCATGTCTAGCACGTCACCGAACTCGGCGAAGGCAGCCCGTGTCAGAGGCTCGGCGAGAATCGTCTTCATGAAGCGCCCAGCGTCAAGCGCGGATGGCGATTTACGTCCTTGTAAAGCAGGTAGCGGAACCTGCCGGGACCGCCGGCATAACAGGCTTGCGGGCAGAAGGCGCGCAGCCACATGAAGTCGCCGGCCTCCACTTCTACCCAGTCGCCGTTGAGGCGATAGACGGCCTTGCCCTCCAGCACGTAAAGCCCGTGCTCCATTACATGCGTTTCGAGGAAGGGAATCGCCGCGCCGGGCTCGAAGGTAACGATGTTCACATGCATGTCGTGGGCAAGGTCTTCGGTGTCGACAAAGCGGGTTGTCGCCCAGCGACCGTCTGTGCCCGGCATTGCGGCGGGTTCGATATCCTGCTCGTTGCAGAAAAGCGGCTTTGGCGCGTCGATGCCGGGCGCCTTCTCGTAGCGTTTGCGAATCCACATGAAGCGGGCGGGTTCGGAACTGGTGTTGCGCAGCGTCCAGCCGCTTGCAGGTGGCAGATAGGCAAAGCCGCCCGGTTGCATGGGCCGGGTTTCGCCCGCAATCGTCACCTCAATCTCGCCAGACTGCACGAAGAGCGCGGCCTGCGCCATCTCGTCGGGTTCCGGAGCGGAGGAGCCCCCGCCCGGTTCCACCTCCATCGCATATTGCGCGAAGGTTTCGGCAAATCCGGAAAGCGGCCGCGCGAGGATCCATGCGCGGGCCTTCTCCCAGCCGGGCAGCAAGCTGGTGACAATGTCGCGCATCACCGAGTGAGGGATTACGGCATACGCCTCGGTGAAGATGGCACCGCTGGTGGTCATCTCGGTCTGGGATGGGTGGCCGCCGCGCGGCGACTGGTAAATCGGGCCTGCCATAATGCTGTTCCTTCTAGGCGGGCAGAATATCTTTGAGCCGCAGCAGGGCGATGCGCTCGACCTGCTCGCAGGCGGTGGCGAATTCGGTGCCGCGATCATTGTTGATGCGGGTCTGGAATGCGGCGACTATCTCGTCTTTGGTCCTGCCCTTGACCGCGATGATGAAGGGAAAACCGAACTTCGCGACATAGGCTGCGTTGAGCTCGGTGAAAGTCTGGCGCTCGGCGTCGGTGAGCGCGTCGAGGCCAGCGGAGGCCTGTTCGGCGGTGGATTCGGTGGTGAGGCGCTTCGCTTGCGCCAGCTTGCCCGCGAGGTCCGGATGAGCGGTGAGCACGCCGAGCCGCTCGTCCTCGCCAGCGGAACGGAACATCCGGGCAAGCGCATTGTACAGGCCGCCGGCGCTGTCATGGGCAGGGCCGAGCTCCAGCTCATATGCGCGTTCGGCGATCCAGGGAGAATGTTCGAAAATGCCGCCGAAGCGCGTCACGAACTCATCTTTCGCCATACGGCTCGGCCTTAGCGCGGGCGCTTCATAAGGGAAGGTGGTGCGCCAGTGCGCGGCGATGTCGGTGCGGCGTGCAACCCAGACCTGGTCATGGCTCTTCACGTAATCGATGAAGCGCTGAAGTGCGGCCGCGCGGCCAGGCCGGCCGACCAACCTGCAATGCAGGCCGACGTTCATCATCCCAGCCCTGCCCTCGCCACCCTCGCGATATAGCGTGTCGAAACTGTCTTTCAGATAAGCGAAGAACTGGTCACCGGAGTTGAAGCCCTGCGGCGTGGCAAAACGCATGTCGTTGGCGTCGAGCGTATACGGGATCACCAGTTGCGGTGCGATCGGATTGCCGTGGCCGTCATGGTCGAGCCAGTAGGGCAACTCGTCGTCATAGGTATCGGAAATCCAGTCGAAGCCGCCTTCCGCCGCCGCGATGCGAAGAGACCAGGCCGAGGTGCGGCCGACATAAAGGCCGCGCGGGCGTTCGCCCACCACCTCGGCATGAAGGCGGATCGCCTCGTCGAGGTCGCGGCGTTCGTCCTCCTCCGAGTAATCCCGGTAATCGATCCACTTGAGGCCATGGGAGGCGATCTCCCAATTGGCCTCTTTCATCGCGGCCACCTGATCCGGCGCGCGGGCAAGGGCCGCTGCGACACCATAGACCGTGACCGGCAATCCGGCGCCGGTGAACATGTGGTGCAGGCGCCAGAAGCCGACGCGGGCGCCATATTCGTATATCGACTCCATGTTCCAGTGGCGCATGCCCGGCCATGGCTGTGCGCCCACGATTTCCGACAGGAATGCTTCGGAAGCCGCATCGCCATGCAGGATGCTGTTTTCGCCACCTTCTTCGTAATTCACGACGAACTGAACTGCGATGCGCGCGCCGCCCGGCCATTTCGGGTCAGGCCGGTTGCGGCCATAACCGCGCATGTCGCGCACGTAGCGATTGGTCAACTCAAACTCCCTTCGATCCGCGACGCAGTTTTCGCAGTTGCAATACGATAGTCCATCGCAACTTGCCGGTATTCCCCTCAAAAAGTTTGAAAGTCTTTTCCCCCCGTTCCGTCGCACGAGGGCTTATGCAATGCTGCGCGATGGCCCAGAATTGGGGTGCGGACGCCTGACTGTAATATAAGGAACGAGATGACCGAGAGCTCATCTGCCAAGCTGACTACCCACGTGCTGGACACGGCCGCTGGCCTGCCGGCGGCCGGACTGGAAATAACGCTCTACCGGCTGACGGGAAATGCGCGCGAAAAGCTGAAAACGGTCACCACGAATGATGACGGGCGCTGCGATGCGCCCTTGCTTGCCGGAGCCGAATTCGCCACTGGGCAGTATGAGCTGGAGTTCGCTGCGGGCGACTATCTGCGACGCACGGGTTCCGTATTGCCGGAGCCGGCCTTTCTCGACGTTGTGCCGATCCGGTTCGGCATGGCGGAGGAAAAACACTACCACGTGCCATTGCTGATCTCGCCCTATGGCTATTCCACCTACCGGGGGAGCTGATGTCAGGCGCGCGCGACTACATCAGGTTTCTGCTCAACGGCGAGGAAGTCTCGACCGGCGAGGTACGCCCGGATGAGACCCTGCTCGACTTTCTGAGGCTGCGACGCAAGCTGACCGGCACGAAGGAAGGGTGCGCGGAAGGCGATTGCGGCGCCTGCACCGTGCTTGTCGGCCGGCTCGCGGATGGCGAGCTCGTCTATGAGGGCGTCAATGCCTGCATACGTTTCCTTGCCTCAATCGATGGCTGCCATGTGGTTACGGTTGAGCATCTGAAACGGGCGGATGGCACGTTGCATCCCGTGCAGCAGGCGATGGTCGATCATCACGGTTCGCAATGCGGCTTCTGCACGCCCGGCTTCGTGATGGGGCTTTATGCCCTCTGGATGCGCGAACCCGATCCGAGCGAGCAGGACATCGAGACGGCGCTGCAGGGCAATCTGTGCCGCTGCACCGGCTACGAGCCGATCGTGAAGGCCGCTAAGGCGGTATCTGCGTATGGCGCGGCGAAGGACGATCCGCTGATTGCCGAGCGGGCCAAGGTGAGCGCTGTGCTGAAGGGCTGGAACGATGGCAGCCGCGTGGAGATCGGCGCCGGCCACGCGCATTTCATCATTCCGGGTTCCCTGGACGATTTTGCCGATGCCTGTGAAGCCAACCCGGATGCCACAATCGTCGCCGGTTCCACAGATGTCGGGCTTTGGGTGACGAAGTTCATGCGCGAGTTCGCGCCTGCGATCTTTATCGGCGGGCTGGAAGAGCTGCGGCAGGTCAGCCGAGTGGATGGCGCAATCACCATCGGCGCCGGCGTCAGCTACACGGCGGCGCGCGAGATGCTGGCGGCGGCCATTCCCGGTTTCGGAGAGTTGATCGACCGCATAGGCGGGGACCAGGTACGCAATATGGGTACGATCGGCGGCAATATCGCCAACGGCTCGCCGATCGGCGACACACCGCCGCCGCTGATTGCGCTCGGCGCGGAGCTGACTCTGCGCAAGGGAAGCCGCCGCCGTACGATGCCGCTCGAGGAATTCTTCATCGACTACGGCAAGCAGGACCGCCAGCCGGGAGAGTTCGTGGAAAGCGTGACCGTGCCGCTCCCGCCAAAGGGCGCGCATTTCGCGGTCCACAAGATCACCAAGCGGCGCGACGAAGACATTACCGCCGCACTTGGTGCGTTCTACGTCGAACTCGACGGCGACGGCACAGTGGCTGCCCTGCGCATTGCCTATGGCGGTATGGCCGCGACGCCGAAACGCGCGCGCTCCGCAGAAGCTGTGCTGATCGGCAAGCCATGGACGGCTGAGAACATCGAAGCTGCGATGGATGCGCTGCCGTCAGACTTCACGCCGATCTCCGACATGCGGGCTTCGGCCGACTATCGCATGCTTGTGGCGCGCAACCTGCTTAAACGCTTTTTCATCGAAACCAGCGGCACCAGAAAGCCGGTGACGGTGAAACGCCACGAGGCGGCGTGATGAACCGCCCGATGCAAAGCCCGACCACCGCCAGGATTTCGGGTGGCGTCGCCACCGACCGGCAGCACGATTCTGCGCACAAGCATGTGACCGGCGAGGCCGTCTACATTGACGACATGCCGGAAGTGGCTGGCATGTTGCATGGCTGTCTCGGCCTTTCGACCGTGGCGCATGGCACTATTCGCATGATGGATCTGTCTGACGTCGAGACCGCGCCGGGTGTCGTTGCGGTTCTGACGGCGACAGACATTCCAGGCGAGAACGACATCTCGCCCACCGGGCTGCATGACGAGCCGGTGCTGGCCGACGGCAAGGTGCATTTCTTCGGTCAGCCGGTGTTCTGCGTGGTCGCGGAAACCCGGGAGGCGGCGCGGCGCGCCTGCAAGCGCGCGCGGATCGAATATGACGAGCATCCAGGCATCTTCGATATCGGCGGTCTCGATCCCGAGAGCGACAAGCTGGTCACCAAGCCGCTCAGACTCGAGCGCGGCGACATAGCGTTAGCGCTCGGAACGGCGCCGCATCGTATCAAGGGCCAGATGCGCGTCGGCGGGCAGGATCATTTCTATCTCGAGGGGCAGATCGCGATGGCGCTGCCTGGCGAAGATGGTGACGTGACAGTCTATTCCTCGACGCAGCATCCGAGCGAAGTGCAGCATATGGTTGCTCATGCGCTGGGCGTGGCCTCGCATGCGGTGACGGTGGAAATCAGGCGCATGGGCGGCGGCTTCGGTGGAAAAGAAACACAGGCCAACCAGTTCGCGGCGCTCGCCGCGATAGCGGCGAAGAAGCTCGGCCGGGCGGTGAAAATCCGCCCTGATCGCGACGACGATATGACCGCCACGGGCAAGCGGCACGACTTTCTGGTCGATTACGAAGCCGGCTTCGACAATGACGGAAAGATACTCGGCGCGGACTTCCGGTTCGCTGCGCGCTGCGGCTTTTCGGCGGATCTGTCCGGCCCGGTGACCGACCGAGCGCTGTTTCACTGCGACAACGCCTACTGGTTTCCGGCTGTTCGCGCGCAATCTGCGCCCTTCTATACGAATACGGTCTCCAACACGGCGTTTCGCGGCTTTGGCGGACCGCAAGGCATGGTCGGCGGCGAGCGGCTGATCGAGGAGATTGCCTTCGCACTCGGCAAGGACCCGCTCGAAATCCGCAAGCGCAATTTTTACGGGACCGACGAGCGCAACGTGACGCCCTACCATCAGACGGTGGAGGACAATGTCATTGAGCGTGTCGTTGCCGAGCTGGAAGCAAGCTCCGACTATGCCGGGCGGCGGCGCGAGATTGCAGCGTTCAACGCCAATAGCGAGATCGTCAAACGCGGCATTGCGCTGACGCCGGTGAAGTTCGGCATTTCCTTCACCGCAACGCATTTCAACCAGGCCGGCGCGCTGGTGCATGTCTATACCGACGGTTCGGTGCATCTGAACCATGGCGGCACCGAGATGGGGCAGGGGCTCTACGTCAAGGTGGCGCAGGTCGTGGCCGAAGAGTTTCAGATCGACATCGAGCGCGTGAAGATCACCGCGACGACGACAGGCAAAGTGCCGAACACGTCGGCGACTGCCGCGTCGTCCGGCTCCGATCTGAACGGCATGGCGGCGCAGAATGCGGCTCGCCAGATCAAGGACAGGCTGATCGCGTTCGCTGCGGAAAAATACGAGGTGCCGGCCGAGCAGATTGTCTTCCTGCCCAACCGGGTGCGGATCGGCAATCAGGAAATACCGTTCGAAGATCTGATCAAACAGGCCTATATGGGACGCGTTCAGCTTTCGGCTGCCGGGTTCTACAAAACGCCGGAGATCCACTGGGACCGTGAAAAAGGCCGCGGGCAGCCGTTCTATTATTTCGCTTATGGCGCGGCATGCGCGGAAGTCTCGATCGACACGCTGACCGGCGAATACACGGTCGACCGCGTCGATATTCTGCATGAGACGGGGCGCTCGCTGAACCGCGCCATCGATATCGGTCAGGTCGAGGGGGCCTTCATCCAGGGCATGGGCTGGCTGACGACGGAAGAGCTGGTGTGGGATGAGAAGGGCCGCCTCAGGACACACGCCCCTTCGACTTACAAGATTCCGCTCGCCTCCGACCGGCCGAAGGTCTTCAACGTTGCCCTGGCCGACTGGGCCGACAACGTGAAACCGACTGTCCATCGCTCGAAGGCGGTGGGCGAACCGCCATTCATGCTGGCGATTTCGGTGCTGCATGCACTGTCCGATGCCGTCGCGAGCGTGGCAGATCACACCATGTGCCCGCGCCTCGACGCGCCGGCGACGCCCGAGCGCGTGCTGATGGCAATCGAAAGGCTGAAGCGCGAGATGGCGGGTTAGCGCACGTGCCTTCGTGCGTTATGGTTCCCCGGAACAGGGGATGAGTTGATGAAGATGCTGAAAATCTCGATTTTGGCGCTCTCTGTGAGTGCTGCTGGCGCTGTTTCTGCCGCCGCACACGATGCTGATATCTGCAACGAAGACTCGTTCGGATACTTCAGGATTGCGAACTTCAACGGCGGGCCGCCCAGTGCAGAGCTGATGAATCTCAGCGAAAACCGTTTGGTACAGATACAAATAAAAGCATTTAAGACCGGCTATTCGTTAAAACTGGAACTCAGAGACGAAAGTGGGAAGGTTGAGACACTTTCCATAAACGCACAGGCAAGCATCCTGAGAGAAATAACCCACCTCTCGGCGAGTGTAGGATCGTATCCACCTGGTGCCGATTATCGGGGTTGTTATCGCTTTCTGGAGTGATCCGAGAGGCGATGAGCTCAATCCTTTCAGGTCTCGAGGCGTTTCTGGCCGCTCACGAAGCGGTCGGGCTGGTCGAAGTGGCCGAGGCCAAAGGGTCCACGCCGCGCGAACAGGGCGCCTGGATGCTGGTGTCAGCCGAAGCGATATTCGGCACGATCGGCGGCGGTCAGCTCGAATTCCTGGCGATCGACAAGGCGCGCGAGCTGATATCGCTCAATCAGGCGAGTGGCGCGCTGGACATTCCGCTCGGGCCGGAGATCGGCCAATGTTGTGGCGGCAGGGTTTCGCTTTCAATCGCGCTGCTCGATGCCGCCAAACGCGCGAAATTAATCGAGCGGGCCAAGGCCGGCGACGACGAGCGCCCGCATGTCTATCTGTTTGGCGGCGGCCATGTCGGCCATGCGCTGGCGACTGCGCTCGAGCTTCTACCGCTCAAGGTCAGCGTCGTGGAGACGCGGGCCGAAGCTTTGGAAGGTCTGCCGGGTGGCGTTGTCGCCAGGCTAGCAGCCGTGCCCGAAGACGCGGTGCGCGAAGCGCCGGCCGGGTCGGCCTATGTGGTGCTCACGCATGATCACGCGCTCGATTTCCTGATCGTCGCGGAGGCACTGAAGCGGAGCGATGCCGCTTACGTCGGCATGATCGGCTCGAAGACGAAACGCGAAACCTTCCGCCGATGGTATCTTAAAGAGGCGGGTGGACATGAGGCGGATGCCAAACGGCTCATCTGCCCGATCGGCGGTGCCGACGTGATCGACAAGCGTCCGGCGGTCATCGCGGCATTTGCGGCGGCTGAAATCGTCCGGTCGCTACGCCATTAGGCCGGCTGCTCGTCCAACTGCCTGCCTTTTCTGCGCATCACCTCGAGATAGGCGACCTGGAGCTGCTCGCGCACGGGCACACGGTCCTCTCGGGGCGCGCCGACCGGGTCGCCCAGATGCTCCCACCGCAGTTCTTCCATGAATTGCTGCCACATAGGCCAACCACCTTCATCGAGCAGCGTGGCGCGGATTGAAAGCTCCTCGCTCACGGGCAGCCACTTCGATCCCCAGGCGCCGATCTGCGCAAAAACAGGCAGCAACTCGATCGCGGCCTCCGTAAGACTGTAAATCGCTTTCTGCTTGTGGCTCGGATCATCCGCCTTGGTCAGCATGCCCTGTGCGACCAGTTTTTTCAGGCGGTCGGCAAGAATGTTTGAGGCGATCCCTTCCTGGGAATTGCCGAGCAGCTCACGGAAGTGCCTTGTGCCGCCAAACATCATGTCGCGCAGGATGATCAGGCTCCATTTGTCGCCGAGCACCTCGACGGTCAGATTGATCGGACAACCTGATCTGTGCGGCTGATCCAATTACACCTCCGGAAAACCGCTTGCATAGTGCCATCGGTTTTTGTAATGAGCAACTGCTTGCAATTTGCAATCAGTTAAGGAAGGGACCGTTAGATGATCGCCCCCGCTATTAGCCGCCGCCTTCTCCTGGCCAGTGCCGCGAGTTCCATTGCGCTCTTCGCGGGCCTGCGAACTTCCGCAGTTTCTGCACCCGCGGCCAGCACCGTTGAAGGAACTCTGGAGTCAGTCATGGAAAAACACGTAACCGAAGGCACCATCGCAGGCGCGGTATGGGCCGTGTGTCGAGCCGGTGAGAGACATGTCGGGAATGCCGGGACATTTGAGATGGGCGCCGGGTCACCGATGGCGCGGGACACGATTTTCCGGGTCGCGTCGATCACCAAGCCGGTTGTTGCGGCGGCCGCGATGCGGCTGGTGGAAACGAGCATTCTGACACTCGACGGTCCGGTGGACGAATTGTTACCCGAACTTGCAAACCGCCGGGTGCTGAAAAGTATCGAATCGGATCTGGATGACACAGTTGCTGCTGACCGCCCGATCACCTTGCGCGACCTGCTGACGATGACCTTCGGTCTCGGTGCCATCATGGTGTTTCCGGAGAAATACCCAATTCAGGCAGCTATGCGCGAGGCTGGCGTTGCGCCGGGACCGCAATTGCCGACCATGTCAGCCGACGAATACATGAAGCGCCTGGGCGCGCTGCCGCTTGCCTACCAACCCGGCGAGCGCTTCCTCTACAATAATGGCCTCGACGTGGCCGGTATTCTCATCTCGCGTGCGACCGGCAAACCGCTCGGCGCCGCACTGTCGGAGCTGATATTCGAGCCGCTTGGCATGGTGGACACCGGCTTTCACGTGCCGGAGGAAAAGCTCCACCGGCTGCCGACGCTATACGGCCGCGATTTCCAGTCCGGTGAGACCGTCGTGGTGGACGGCCCGCGCGGCAGGTTCTCGATACGGCCGCAGTTTGAGTCAGGTGCGGGCGGCCTCGTCAGCACCGTAGACGACTATCTTGCCTTCGCACGCATGATGCTGAACGGCGGTGAGCTGAACGGCGTCAGACTGCTGGAGCGCCAAACGGTCACCGAAATGACGCGCAACCAGCTCACGCGGGAACAGCGCGAGCATTCCGATGCGACCTGGTTCATGTTCAACGGCCATGGCGGCTGGGGGCTCGGAATGTCGGTGGCAATGACGCAAGGCGAACCATGGGTTGTGCCCGGCCGGTTCGGCTGGGACGGCGGCTACGGCACATCGGCCTATGTAGACCCGCAGAATGACGTCATTGGCCTGTTCTTCAGCCAGAAGATGATGGATTCGCCGGAGCCGCCGCAGACCTATGTGGATTTCTGGCGCAGCGTCTATCGGGCGAACTAACGCCCGGCCAAAATCTCGCGGATCATGCGCTGGCAGCGTTCGGCCATGAAATCGAGCAGCAGCCGCACCTTCGGGTCCTGGAAATTCTTGTGCGGATAGACTGCCGCAAGCTGCACCGGCGAGGGCGGAAAATCGGGCAGGATGACCTTCAGCCGCCGGTCGCGAATGAAGGGCTCCACCTCGAAACGTGGTTTGCTGGCGATGCCGTGCCCGGCAATCGCCCAGCCAGTAAGCACATCTCCGTCGTCTGTGTCGTAAGGGCCGCGAACCTCGATCTTCTGCGGTCCGTCTGCGCCGATCAGCGTCCAGGTGAAGTCGCGCGAGCCGGGGTAACGCAGCAGCAGGCAATCGTGCCTCTGCTGCACAAGGTCGGCCGGTTTTGCTGGTTCTCCCCGTTTTTCCAGATAGGCGGGTGCTGCAACGAGCACACGCTCACAGTCCATAATGCCGCGCATGCGTAGGCTTGAATCCTCCAGAACGCCGACCCGGAACGCAACGTCGATACCCTCTTTCATGATGTCGACATTATGGTCCGACAGGCGCAGGCGTACCTCGATGTCGGGGTAGCGTTCGTGAAATTCGGGTATGCCGGAAGCGATCAGGCGGCGGCCGATGCCAAGCGGTGCGGTGACGCGTATTGTTCCGCGAGGATGGCCGGAAAGCGCGGTGACCGCAGCTTCGGCTTCATCCACCGCATCGATGATGCGCTTGGCGCCGGTATAGAAGACACGGCCATGCTCGGTCGGCGTCAACTGCCGTGTCGTGCGATTGAAGAGTCTGACGCCAAGGTGCTTTTCAAGCTCCTTGATGCGGTTTGAGGCCACGGCAGGCGAAATGCGCATGTCACGTCCGGCGGACGAAAGATTGCCGAGTTCAACAACCCTGACAAAGACAGCGACATTGTCGAGATAGGCCATGCGGCACCACGTTCAAAAAAGCCCGGCATTATTTTCCAGTTTTTTTTGAAAGTCATCGTGCATCTCATCCCTTTCGCTTTGGAATGCACAGCCTAAAGTCGGTTTCGGATATCGGTCGAGGGGAACATGCAGGATTTTGCCATCTTCTGGGACTGGCTGAGCTTTGCCGCGCGGTGGCTGCACGTCATCACAGGCATCGCATGGATCGGCTCGTCGTTCTATTTCATCGCGCTCGATCTCGGCCTGCGGCAACGGCCCGGACTGCCGGAGGGCGCGCATGGCGAGGAATGGCAGGTGCATGGCGGCGGCTTCTACCACATACAGAAATATCTGGTGGCGCCGGCCGAGATGCCGGAGCATCTGACCTGGTTCAAATGGGAATCCTACTGGACATGGATGTCCGGTTTTATCCTGCTTGCGATCGTCTACTACGGCAGCGCGGACCTTTATCTGATCGACCCCAATGTGCTCGATATTTCGGCGCCTGTCGCAATTGCGCTTTCAGCAGGTTCGCTGGTGGTTGGGTGGCTGTTCTACGATCAGCTTTGCAAGTCGCCGCTGGGCAGGAACGATACGTCGCTGATGCTGATCCTCTACGTAATCCTGGTCATCATCGCCTGGGGTTACACACAAATATTCTCTGGCCGTGCCGCCTTCCTGCACCTCGGCGCAATCACTGCCACCATCATGTCGGCCAATGTGTTTCTGGTCATCATTCCGAACCAGAAGATCGTGGTGGCGGACCTGATCGCCGGCCGCAAGCCGGACCCGAAATACGGCAAGATCGCCAAAACCCGCTCGCTGCACAACAACTACCTGACCCTGCCGGTCATCTTCCTGATGCTGTCGAACCACTACCCGCTCGCCTATGCGACGGAATTCAACTGGGTGATCGCGTCGATCGTGTTCATGATCGGCGTGCTGATCCGGCATTATTTCAACAGCATGCATGCGCGGAAGGGAAAACCTCACTGGACCTGGGGCCTGTCCGTGGTGCTGTTTATCGTCATTATCTGGCTGTCGACGGTGCCGGAAGCACTGACCGGTGAAAAGAAGCTGTCGATGACGGCCGAGCGTTTCGCGTCCGCTCAGCATTTCCAAGCAGCACGCGATGCGGTGATGGGTCGCTGTGCGATGTGTCATGCGGCGGAGCCGAGCTGGGACGGCATCTACCACGCACCCAAAGACGTGCGCTTCGACACTGAAGCCGAGATCGCCGAGCGGGCGCGCGAGATTTACCTGCAGGCCGGTGTCAGCCACGCCATGCCGCCCGGCAATGTTTCCGGCATTACACCCGAGGAGCGTGCGCTGCTGGTTGCCTGGTACAAGGAAGGGCTGGGCAATTGAACCTGCCTGTAGTCGGCATAACGACCCTTGTCCGTGGTCGGTTGCTCTCCTTCATCACCGAACCGGAGAGCGCCGATGACCGGGCGTCCTACTATTATGAGGACGATGGCGGACTGCTTGTCCGCGACGGGATCATCGAAGCCGTCGGCGATTTCAAACAGGTGTCGGCCAGCGCTGGCGAAGACGTGGAGGTGATCGACCACCGGCCGCATCTCATCATGCCTGGCTTCATCGACGCGCATGCGCATATGCCGCAAATGCAGGTGATTGCGAGCTATGGCGCCGAACTGCTCGACTGGTTGAACAATTACACGTTTCCGGCAGAGACCGAGTTTTCCAATGCCGAGCATGCGCGCCGTATTGCGGGGCATTTTCTGGACACGCTGGTTGCGCACGGCACGACCACTGTCGCAGCCTACTGTTCGGTTCACCCTGCAAGTGCGGAGGCGCTGTTCCAGGCCGCGATGCTGCGTGAGATGCGCATCGTCGCCGGCAAGGTGATGATGGACCGCAATGCGCCGGGCGGCCTGCGCGACACACCGAAATCAAGCTATGAGGATACGAAAGCGCTGATCGAACGCTGGCACGGGCGTGGGCGGCTCTCCTATGCCATCACACCGCGTTTCGCCATCACCTCATCGCCCGCACAGATGGAGGTGGCCGGCGCGCTGGCGTCGGAATTTCCGGAACTGCATATCCAGACGCATCTTTCGGAAAACCGCATCGAGATCGATCTCGCCAATGAACTGTACCCCGATTGCGGCGATTATTTCGGCGTCTATGAGCGCTACAATCTGGCGGGGCCGAAATCACTCTTCGGCCATGCGATCCACTTGTCGGAACGGGAAGCGGACGCGATGTCGGACAGCGGCTCGGTCGCGGTGTTCTGCCCGACGTCAAACCTGTTTCTCGGCTCAGGTCTGTTCGACTATCAGCGTTACCGAAAGCGCGGCAAGCCGGTCAGGATCGCAACTGCCACGGATGTTGGCGGCGGCACCAACTATTCCATGCTGCGCACGATGGACGAAGGCTACAAGGTGATCGCACTCAGTGGCGAGAAGCTGAACCCGCTCGCCGCTTTCTGGCAGATCACGCTTGGTAACGCCAAAGCACTCTCCTTCGAGCGCCAGATCGGCGCACTGCAAAGGGGGCACGAGGCTGATCTGGTAGTGCTCAACGCACGTGCCACGCCTGCCATGAGTATTCGGGCCGAGAAGATCGAGACGCTGGCGGAGGAACTTTTCCTCCTGCAGACGCTGGGCGACGACCGCTCCGTTGTCGAAACCTATCTCGCGGGCAAGGCGATGAAAGGCAAAGCTGTTCGGGATTAGCTGGAAATGTCGATCACGCCGCAGTCGCCGGCTTCGGAGCCGAAAGCAATGCGGCGGCCTTCGTTGTCCCAGGCCATCGACGTGACAGCGCCTTTGCCGGGGCGACGCAAAAGCACCTCTTTCTGGTCGGCGCAGCGTGCGGCAAGCACCATGCCGTCGGCGAAGCCAATCGCCACGACCTCATCCCTGGGGTGAAAAGCAACGGTGCTCACCATCTGGTCGCCGCGTGTACCGAGTTCAAGCGGCGCCTTGCCCATCGGGCCGTCCTTGGCCTGGAACGGCCACACGATCGCTGCCGGTGCGCCGGAGCTAGCAAGCCAGCGGCCCTTCGGCCCCCATGACATGCTCTTCACCTTGGCGGGGTAGCCGGCCATGCGCATGTGTTTGCCGTCTGCAAGCTTCCAGCCATGCAGCGCGTTTTCCTGCATGGCGGTGACGAGATACTGACCGTCGGGCGAGAAGGTGACACCGGTGTGCGCGCCGGCCCATTCAAGTTCCGCGGGTTTGCCATCGGTGGCCGGGAAATGCAGCGTTGCACCATTGTAACGGGCAACGGCTATGCGCATGCCTTTCGGAGCGAAGGCGATGTCTTCCACTGTGCGCGGGTGCTGGAACTCCTTCACGGTGCCGTTGGGCAGGCGCACAAATGCGGAGCGACCGGCTGCCCATGCCACGGCGCCCTGCGGCCCCGCGGCGACAGCGGTGATCCACTTGCTGCCGGCATTGCCCAGTTCGGAGGCCGTGCCGCCGGCCGACAGTGCCAGCACCTTGCCGTCCTCGCCGCCGGTGACCAGCGTCTTGTTATCCTGCGAGGGGCGTGCGGCCGCCAGTCCGTCATGTGCTTCTACGGCTTTATGGCCGTGGTCGAGGCGATGCACCGTGCCGTCGGCGAGCGCGAAATGCGGTACATCGCCCAGCCAACAGGCGGCGATGCAGAAGGCGGAAAGGTCGAGCGGAGCGACGGTGGGCATCAGCTTTTCTTCCTGCCTGAGGCGGAGATGACGCCGAAGCGGCCAAAGGGCTCGAATTGTGCCGACACCGTTGCCGGCAACACCCCATCCGTCCGCATTACGGAGACACTCCCATCAAGGGAAACCACGGCGAGGTACTTCACGCCTGGCAGGCTTCGAATGTGCGTTTCAGGCGCTCGGCGTCGAGGTCGCGGCCGATCAGGACGAGACGACTTTCATGCGTCTCGCCGTCCTTCCATGCGCGCTGATGGTCTCCCTCCAGTATCATGTGAACACCCTGCACCACATAGCGGTCGGGATCGTCCTTGAGTGCGATGATGCCTTTCAGCCGCAGGATGTTCGGCCCGTCGATCTGGGTGGTCTTCTCGATCCAGGGGAAGAACTTCTTCGGGTCCATCTCGCCGGCGCGCAGCGAGACCGACTGCACCGAGACGTCATGAATGTCCGAAGCGTGATGATGATGTCCATGATCGCAGTCGGGACCGCATTCATGATCGTGCTCGGGATGATGGTCGTCTTCGGGGTCCAGAAAATGCGGGTCGTTTTCGAGTGCGCGGCTGAGATCGAACGCGCCACGGTCCAGAACCTCGGTGAGCGCTACGCCCGAGCGCTCGGTCTTGTGGATGCGGGCCGCGGGGTTGATGGCGCGCACGGTGGCTTCCACCTGCGCGAGTTCATCTTCGCTCACCAGATCGGTTTTGTTGAGCACAACCACGTCGGCAAAGGCGATCTGATCCTCGGCCTCTTTCGAGTCCTTCAGGCGCAGCGGCAGGTGCTTGGCGTCGACCAGGGCAACCACCGCGTCGAGCCGGGTTTTGGAGCGTACGTCGTCATCCATGAAAAACGTCTGTGCGACGGGTGCGGGATCGGCGAGGCCGGTCGTTTCGACCAGGATTGCGTCGAAGCGGTTCGGGCGGCGCATCAGACCTTCGACCGTGCGGATCAAGTCGCCACGCACGGTGCAGCATACGCAGCCATTGTTCATCTCGTAGATTTCCTCGTCGGATTCCACGATCAGGTCGTTGTCGATGCCGATCTCGCCGAACTCGTTGACGATCACGGCATAACGCTTGCCATGGTCCTCGGAGAGGATGCGGTTCAGGAGCGTCGTCTTGCCCGAGCCGAGATAGCCGGTCAGCACGGTGACGGGCAGCGGCGCGGGAGACTGGGGATTTGCTGCTTCAGGCATGGCTTGGCCTTCCTGCTGGTCTGGAGATTTCATGGCCGTCATATAGGCCGCGCGGGGGGCGATTGCATCAGCCAACTGGCGAGAGAATATCCGCCAGCCGGTTATTGGAGACGGGACATATCGAAACGCGTCACATCGGCCAGAAGCTCGCGGAAGCCGGCGATGGCATGAGCCAGAATGCGCTCGCCGGCCTCCGCTGTCGCGGCGGCGGCATTGCCGCATACGCCGTCGGGGGATAGGTCGCCTATTTTCCAGCCGAAGGCGTGTGGCCCGTAGGCTCGCAAATGCTTGAAGTCTCTCTGGAAACCGGCCTGAGCGTTGGGAAAATCGCGGGCTTTCGACATGTCCACAAGGTCGGGCCGCAGCGCCAGCATTACTGATGTTTCGATGAAGCCGCCATGGATATCGAGCGCCTTTTCTTCGTCCGTCACCAGGTCCGCCGGGTAGCCGAAGCGGGTCCAGCTTGTTGCCACGGCGAGCATGCCGAAACGCACCCTCAGTTCGGTAGCGACGATGGTCATCAGCGGAGAGTTGCCGCCGTGGGCGTTGAGCATAACGAATTTGGCAATGCCTCGCTCGCGGGCTGCCCGACCGGTGGCGATCCAGCGATCGACCGCCTCATCGTAGCTCATGCTGCGGGTTGATGGAAAATCCGTATGTTCGTTGGAATACCCCGTTTTTTCCACAGGCAGTACTTCCACGGCCTCGGGGAACTTCTCCACAGCGCGCGACGCTACGGCTTCAGCGATTATCCAGTCGGTTTCGGCGGGAAGATGCGGGCCATGTTGCTCGGTCGCCCCGAGCGGCAGAAGTACGACACGACCTGGCGCAGTCTTTTCGTCGGCAGACATTGTCATAGAAATGAAAAATCACTCTGGCATGAGAGACATACATGTTGCCGGCAAAGTGCCGGCTTGCGAGGGTGTGCTGAATACAAACCGGGCAGAAAGTACCACTGCTCGGCTCAGCGCCGCAAACGTCAACTATGGATTCCGAAAAGGGGGCACCATGGCCAAGGCAGGAAAGGGCGCTACGATCGCGAGGCTTCAATCCGCAGCGCGACTTTCGCGAACGCTGCTGGCGTCGCGATTGCTTCAGCAAGGCCTTTACGCAGGTCAGGATCAGATCATGCTCGCCCTCAGCGAAGAGGACGGGCAGACGCCGGGCACCCTGGCAAACAAGCTCGGGGTGCGGCCTCCGACGATTACAAAAACGATCAACCGGCTTCAGGCACAGGGCTTCCTGGTGCGGCGGTCGAGCGAAACCGATTCGCGGCAGGCGCATATTTTCCTCACCGACGCGGGCGGTGAGACGATCCGCTCGATCGAGAAATCGATCCGCAAGACGGAAAAGCAGGCCATGAAGGGGCTCGACAAGAAAGAGCAAAAGACGCTTGTCAAGTTGCTGAACCGCATAGAAAGCAACCTTTCAAACTTCGAGATCGAACCCGCCGGCAAGGAGGAAGACGACGACGCCTGACGTGCCGCGATTGCTCCTCGCGCATAAAAGGTGGAATAGGGGGCCGTCTTCCACCAACGGTCGCCATGATTTCTCAGCCAACTCCTACCGAATCGCACACGCCGCTTCTGGCGATTGGTCTCATCGTCGTGGCGTCCGTCATATTTTCGGCATTCGATGCGAGCGCGAAGTATGTCGCGGTCGCCGGTGTCGCCCCGCTGTTCATGGCTTGGGTCCGCTACGCCGTACACGTGGTTGCCGTGGTGCTGTTTTTTCGTGCCTGGTCGAATCCGGGCGTGTTCAGGCCCAACAGCTATTTCATGCAGCTGTTGCGCGCCTTCTGCCTGTTCGGCGCCACCGTGTTCACATTTTTCGCGGTGCGAACGCTGCAACTGGCCGAGATGATCTCGATTTTCTTTGCGGCGCCCGTCTTCATTACGGCGCTGGCGGGGCCGCTGTTGGGCGAGTGGGCCGGGTGGCGGCGCTGGCTGGCCGTCGCGGCAGGATTCGCAGGCGTGCTGATCGTTGTTCGTCCGAGTGTGGAGACGATTTCGGCCGGGCATCTTTTCGCGTTCGCATGCACGCTCAGCTACTCGTTCTATGCAATTCTGACACGGCGTCTGAGCGCAACTGAAAGCGCGCAGAGCATGATCTTCTTCTCGGGTGTCGCCCCGGTGGTTCTGCTGCTGCCGGTGGTGCCCTATCACGCGGCTCTGCCGGACGATCCGCTGGTCACTGCGGTTCTTCTGATGCTCGGAATTCTGGGCGCGCTCGGCCACCTGCTTCTCATCCTGGCAAACAGACTAGCGCGGGCGACGGTACTGGCACCTTTCTCCTACCTTCAGATGGTATGGGCCATAATTGTCGGCTGGATGGTGTTCGCCGAATTGCCGGACCTATGGGTGCTGTTGGGAGCGGCGGTCATCGTGGCAAGCGGCGTCTACATTGCACAGCGTGAACACAAACTCGGTGTGAATGCCCAGGCTACGGCAGATACCCGAAGCTGAAAACCGGCGAAAAAACTTTGACTTGCGTCCGTGCGATGCCATAAGGCGATTAAACACTTTAAGAGTGTGCGGGAGGCGGTGCCGCTGGCACAGAAGATCAAGCTATCGACGATTGCCGAGGGCCTGGGGGTCTCGACCGCGACGGTTTCGCTGGCGCTTCGGGACAGTCCGCTGGTGGCGGATTCGACCAGGGATCGAATCAAGGCCCACGCGCGCGAGATCGGCTACATCTACAATCGCCGAGCCGCCAGTTTGCGGACGTCGCGCTCGGGAATCGTCGGTGTCGTCGTACACGACATCATGAACCCGTTTTATGCCGAGATCCTGCGCTCGATTGAGACCGAGCTCGACCGCTCGCGGCAGACGTTCCTTCTTTCCAATCACTACGACCAGATCGAAAAGCAACGCACTTTCATCGACACGCTGCTGCAACTCGGCGCCGACGGGGTGATCATGTCGCCTGCAATCGGTACGCCGCCGGAAGATATCATGATGGCCGAGGACAACGGCATGCCGGCAGTGCTTATCGCGCGCTCGGTGGAAGGCGCTGCCGTGCCCGCCTTCCGCGGCGACGATGCTTACGGGATCGGTCTTGCAACCAACCACCTGATATCGCTCGGCCACAGCCGGATTGCCATGATCGGGGGAACCGACCAGACGTCGACCGGCCGCGACCGCTATCAGGGTTATGTCGCTGCGATGGAGAAGGCCGGACTTGACGTCCTGCCGTCGATGCGCATCCCGGGACCACGCACCAAGCAGGCGGGTTTTGAAGCCGCGGTGACTTTTCTTGCCCTTGAGGAAAAGCCGACAGCTGCAGTCTGCTGGAATGATCTGGTTGCTATAGGACTTATGAACGGCATCGCGCGCGCCGGGCTGGTGCCTGGCCGCGACATATCGGTAACCGGCTACGACGATCTGGAGGAAGCGGCGATCGCGACGCCTGCGCTCACAACCGTATGGAACGGACAGCGGGAAGTGGGGCGGCTTGCAGCCCGGATCCTGCTCGACCGGCTGAACGGAGCCGAACTCGAACCCAGGCAGCAGCTGATCAAACCCGAACTCCACATTCGGCAGTCGACGGGCAAGCCCGTCGAGAGATCCTGACAGCACGGCGATGACGTCCAAGACAGCCGACATTGCAATTCTGCTCGCCGGAAAATCGCATCCGCAGGTCAGCGAGCGCGTTGGCCGCGAGTTTCGCGCGATCGAGCTTGGCAAGGGCGGGCTCGCCGCGCTTGACGAGGCAACGCGCCGGGCGATCCGCGGTGCTGCCGTGATGGCCCGCGTGGACGCCGCGTTTGTCGACGCATTGCCGGCACTCGAAATCGTCTCGAGTTTCGGCGTTGGCTACGATCATGTCGATGCATCCTATTGTGCCTCCCGGAACGTAATGGTCACCAACACCCCTGACGTTCTGAGCGAAGAGGTGGCGGATACGGCGGTCGGCCTGCTGATCAACACCGTGCGCGAACTGCCTCGAGCCGAGAATTGGTTGCGCGAAGGCCGGTGGAAAAATGACGGTCCCTACCCGCTGGCACCGGCCACGCTTCGTGGCCGTCATGCAGGTATTTTCGGCCTCGGGCGGATTGGACTGGCGATCGCACGGCGGCTGGAAGCGATGGGATTGGCGGTGAGTTACCACAATCGCAGGCCAGTCGAAGGTGTGGGGTACACATATCACGGGAGCCTCAAGGAGATGGCCGCTGCCGTCGATACGCTCATTTCCGTCGTGCCGGGCAGCGCCGCGACCAACAAGGCTGTGAATGCCAATATTCTCAAGGCGCTAGGCCCGGATGGCGTGTTCATCAATATCGGTCGCGGCAGCACCGTAGACGAGCCAGCCCTGATCGAGGCGCTTTCGACTGGAATCATTCGCGCCGCCGGCCTTGATGTCTTCGCAGATGAACCGAATGTTCCCGAGGCTCTGCTGGGCCTACCCAATGCCTGCCTTCTGCCTCATGTCGGCTCCAGCACGCAGCATACCCGCCGCGCCATGGCCGATCTGGTCGTCGATAATCTCGTGTCGTGGTTCGACAACGGCACGGTCCTGACGCCGGTACCGGAGACCGCGGGCCGGAAGCGGCAATAAGCTCCCAGAATCAGCAGGTTAACGTCTCTTTAACCGGGTCCTGAGAATGGTGATGCGCCGTTCGAGGGGGGCCGCGCTATGGGATTTGTCAAATCTGGAACTGCGATCCTGCTGGTTGCAGGCGCTGCCGCGGCCTACATGTTTCCCCAGCCAGGACAACGCGCACAGGTTCTGGCCGCGCCAGCCGCAAGCGATGGCACATACGCGCTTTTCCGTGCAGGGCAGCCAACGGGATGCACGCTGCGCAGGGGCGCCGCGGCCGGAAACACCCAAACGGAACTGGTCATGGACGGCTGCCAGGATAGCCTCGGCGACTATGCCGATCTGCGCTTTTGGCGCGATCAGGTGGACGGGTCGGTGGAATTTGTCTCCACGGACGGCTCGGTGTTGTTGCAGTTTGCCGCAGGAGACGGAGCTGCTTATGAGGCCTTTGGCGCAGGCGTTCCGCTGTTTTCGCTGTCTGAAGGCGAATACTGAACAGCTACTCGGCCGCGGCCGCAAACGAGCGCCGTTTGAGGCGGTGCTCCCTGACAGCGGCGCCGAAGGCGGCAAAAATCCTTGCAGAGCTATCGTCGCTGTGAACCCAATACTCCGGGTGCCACTGTACACCCACGGCAAATGCAGGCGCATCCTTGACAGACACGGCCTCGACGGTGCCGTCGGGTGCCACCGCCTCGACTGACAGGCCGGCGCCGAGGCGAGCAGTTGCCTGGCGATGCACCGAATTCACAGTGATGTCGCCAGCGCCGTAGATTTCGGCCAGGCATGATCCTTCGGCGATTCGCACGGTGTGCTTCAGGGCAAAGCGATCGTCGCGATTGTCTGTGTCCGCGCCGCGGTGGTCCATCCGGCCTTCAATATTCTGGATCTCCGTTGCCAGCGAACCGCCCAATGCCACGTTCAGCTCCTGTATCCCCCGGCAAATCGCCAGCAGCGGTATGCCGGCTTCAATCGACTTGCGGATCAGCGGCAGCGTTGTGGCATCGCGATCGGGGTCGTAGGGGCCGTTTTCCTCGCTAGCCTCGCCGCCATAGTGGGAAGGGTGAACGTTCGATTTCGAACCCGTGACGAGCACGCCGTCAACGTTTTCAAGAAGTGCATCGAGGTCGATCCGGTCGCCCATCGACGGCACAACGACAGGCATGACGTCGGCAGCGGCGACAAGTGCCTCAAGATACTGTTCGGGCGCCGCATGCCAGTTGTAATTGTCGAACATGCGCCTGTCAGCGGTGACGGCGACCAGTGGCTGGGTCATTCCTGGGTGCTCCGCGGCTTGCAGTTGTTTTCTAGATTTCAATGCCGTTCGACAGGCCTAGAGGCAGATACCGGCGCGAATTGGGCCAAGCGGCGCAAGTGCCCGTTATTTATGCAGTTTACCATGCATGTAGGTAAAAATACCATACGGCGGCCAATAGCTGGCGTCGATGCTGGACTTGGGCAAACCACCGTGTATTGTCGCACTCAGGTTGTCACGCGGGGAAACCGCGGGCGATCACGGGATTCGAGAGTATCAATGGGAGGAAATTCTATGGATCGTCGTTCATTTATCAAGAAGGCGGGTCTTGCCGGCGCTGGGGCGGCCGCGGCCACCACGCTGGCCACGCCCGCCATCTCGCAGAACACGCAGGACATGGTCATCGTCTCGACCTGGCCGCGCGACTTTCCGGGCCTCGGCCTGCCGGCGCAGCGCCTTGCCGCGCGCATCGCGGAGCTGACCGACGGTCGGTTCAACGTTCAGTATTTCGCCGCCGGCGAGCGCGTGGGCGCTTTCGACTCCTTCGACGAAGTGGCCTCCGGCAACGCGCAGGCCTATATCGGCGCCGACTATTACTGGATCGGCAAACATGCCGGCTGGGCCGCCTTCACGGCTATTCCGTTCGGCCTGACCTACACCGAGATCGACGCCTGGACGAAATATGGCGGCGGTCAGGAGCTGTGGGACGAGCTGGCCGGTGAGTTCGGCCTCAAAAACTTCGCCTGCGGCAACACCGGCGTGCAGATGGGTGGTTGGTTCAACAAGGAGATCAACTCCGCCGACGACCTCAAGGGCCTCAAGATGCGTATTCCGGGGCAGGGCGGCCAGGTGCTGACCAAACTCGGCGCATCGACGGTGTCGCTTCCGGGCGGCCAGATTTACGAAAACCTCGTATCGGGCGCTATCGACGCGACCGAGTGGGTTGGCCCGTACAACGACTACTTCCTCAAGTTCTACGAAGCAGCCAAGTTCTACTACTGGCCTGGCATGCATGAGCCGGGCGCGCAGATCGCCTTCGGCATGAACAAGAGCTGGTGGGAAGGGCTTTCCGCAACGGATCAGGCGATCATTCAGGCCGCCTGTAACGAGGAAAACGCCCGCACGATGGCCGAAACCAACAACTTCAACGGTGAATATCTGCAGCGGCTCATCAACGACCACGGCGTCGAACTCAAAGAGTTCAACGACGATGTCTACGCCGCATTCGGCAGTGCTGCCAGCGAGGTGCTCGAAGAGTCGAAGGCGCACAGCGATCTGGCTGCACGCATCATGACCTCGGTCGAAGAGGCTCGAGCCTCGATCGGTGCGTGGACCAGCATTTCCGACATGGCCTACGTCCAGCGCCGCAACAAGGCTCTCGGCATCTAACATCCTGAGCCATTTCACGGCTTTGGTGGGGACGGGGCACAAGCTCCGTCCCCGCTGCAAATGAGGTGTGAGGGATGACCGTTGAAGGGAGCGCGGCCGTCTCGCGGCCGTCGGGGACCAGCAGCATCGCGCTTATTTTCGGCTGGGTGAATCTCGCCGTTCTGGGTGCGTTTTTGATCAATAACTTTCTTGTCAACGCATTCGACTGGCCGGGAACCGCGCTGTTTTCGCCGGCGACCGGCGGCTTGGCATGGGTGCAGTTCGGGCTTTATGCCGGGGCAGTCATTGCCGGGGCCGTGTTTGCGTTTTCGCGCCGCGACGTTGCTTTGCGCGACGAAGCCAATCGTGTTTCCCACATAAATACGTTCTTCATACGTTGGGCATTCTGGATGGTGCTCATCGTCGGCGTTGTCGACGTTACGATCACGTTCCTGCGGGTCGAAGGATTTCTCGAGCAACTGTTCGGGGCAGATATCAATCGTGATCTCGGACTGCCGCACTATCGCGGCGTCTATATCCACGTCCCGCTGATGATCATCAGCATATTCTTCGCGATGTTCACGCGTACGCTGGGCTTTGTGTGGCTAGCGCTGCTGATCGTGATCGCGGAACTCCTGATCGTGTTCTCGCGCTTTCTGTTTTCATACGAACAGCCGTTCATGGCCGATCTGGTGCGGTTCTGGTATGGCGCACTGTTCCTGTTCGCCAGCGCCTATACGCTGCTGGAGGAGGGGCATGTGCGCGTCGACGTGTTCTACGCCTCGTTTGCCTCACGCACCAAGGGCGCGGTCAACGCGGTCGGCGCCGTCACCATGGGCATCCTGTTTTGCTGGACCATCCTGATCGTGGGTATGGGCAGCAAGGCGGCAATCATCAACTCACCCGTCTTCAATTTCGAAGTCACGCAGTCGGCTGCTTTCGGCATGTTCGTAAAGTACCTGATGGCTGGCTTCCTGGGCATCTTCGCCATTTCGATGATGATCCAGTTCGTGTCTGGCCTGTTCGCAGCGCTGGCTGACTGGCGGGACGACCCGGGTGGGGTCGAGCACACGGGAGCGCACGCCAGCTAGGCGCGCATAGGGTTCGGACGACACATGGAACTTCTATTTCTTCTTGTTCTTCTCGTCCTGATGGCTGGCGCGCTGGCCTCCGGATATCCCGTCGCTTTCGCCCTTCCGGGTTCGGCGATCCTCTCGGTGCTGATTGCCGCGATCTGCGGCTATCTTTTTGCGGGCAATGTCGACGCCTACTTCGCGCAGGGCGGGCCGGGACAGTGGCTGTCGGCCGGCGTTACCAATCTGCGCGGCATCTATTGGGAACCTGAACGAGATACGCTCATAGCCATCCCGCTGTTTGTGTTCATGGGCATAATGCTGCAGCGTTCGCGCATCGCCGAAGACCTGCTGATCGCGATGGCGCAGCTCTTTGGCCCGATCCCCGGCGGCCTCGGTATTTCCGTGGTGTTCGTGGGGGCGCTGCTTGCGGCAACCACCGGCATTGTGGGCGCGACTGTCGTGGCCATGGGCCTGATTTCGCTGCCGGCGATGCTGCGAAACAACTATTCGCAGTCTCTCGCGACGGGCACCATCGCTGCCTCCGGTACTCTCGGACAGATCATTCCACCCTCCATCGTGCTCATCATTCTTGCCGACCAGCTGGCAAGCGCCGCCGACCAGGCCGGCACGGCCCGAACGGCGCTCTATAAAGCCGCAACCGGCGAATTGACCATGCCGAGCACCTTCAACGTGACGCCGACAAGTGCCGGCGAGATGTTCCTCGGCGCTTTCATTCCAGGGTTGGTGCTGGTCGGCCTTTACATGGTGTTCATTCTGGTACGGGCGCTGATCAACCCGAAAGTGGCGCCGGCCGTGCCTTACGAAGGCAAATATGACACCGGCTTCGCCGGCCGGGTGCTGCTCGCACTGGTGCCACCGCTGGCACTCATCTTTATCGTGCTGGGCTCGATCATCGCGGGCATCGCCACCGTCAACCAGGCCGGCGCGATCGGTGCAGCGGGTGCGCTCATCATGGCGGGGTACAAGCTGCATGACGGCAAGGGCCTGCGCCCCTATTACCCCGCCCTCATCGCCATCGGGTCACTGGTGTTCATGGCGCTCATCCGCACACAGTTCGACGTCAACGTGAAGGCGATCGAGACCAGCCGCGACATGACCGGCGTCGTACTTATGGCGCTGGCGCTAGGGTTGCTCGTCTTTGCCCTGGCATGGAGCGGCCTGAGGGCAATCCGCATCGACAACACCATGTATGGTGTGATGGTCGAAACTGCAAAGACCACCTCGCTGGTTTTCATCATTCTGCTCGGCGCTGCGATGCTGACGGCCGCCTTCCGTTCTTTCGGAGGCGAGGAACTTGTGCGCGAATTCCTGACCGGCATGCCGGGCGGATTCTGGGCCCAGTTCGTCATCGTCATGGCGGTGATCTTCATCCTCGGCTTTTTCCTCGACTTTATCGAGATCGCGGTGGTCGTGGTGCCGATCGTAGCGCCGATCCTGCTTGCCGACCCGGGAGCAAACGTAACTGCGGTGTGGCTCGGCGTGATGATCGGCCTCAACATCCAGACCTCGTTTCTGACACCGCCGTTCGGCTTCGCGCTTTTCTATCTGCGGGGCGTTGCGCCGGCGATCGTGAAGACGATCCAGATCTATCGCGGCGTGATCGCGTTCATTCTGCTTCAGCTGGTTGCGCTGGTAATCGTCGCCTACGCACCGCCGCTTGTGAACTATCTGCCGAACCGCGTGGCGCTGCTTTCTGAGACCTCGCCGCCACCGCGCAATCCGGCGCTGCAATATTGTGTCGACCGGTACGTGTTCGAGACGCTTGATCAAGACGGCGACCGCATTCGCGGTTTGCTGGCGAGCGCCCAGGCAGCCGATCTGAGCGTGCTGCCGGAACGCTTCCGCGGACGTCTCACCGATAGCTTCGAGAATGCAGACAGCGTCTTCGGTCTGATTGGCGACGTTCGCACAGCCGAGCAGGCGGTTATTGCGGCGACACCCGCCTACCGCCCGCTTCATACGGCGGTTCGCAGTATCGAGCGCGATGTAAACCGCCACGACAGGGAAATCGGCGAACTCGAAACGCGCATCTCGCGCCTACGCGGCGACGATCCGGAAATCGTCGAGCGGCGCGAGCGGCTGGCCGCCCGCCTTGAGATCCTGGTGGCGGAAAAGGAAGAGCTGCTCGCCCAGATACCGGATGAGTGGGAAGGCGTGCATGACGAATTCGCAAAGCTCACGCGCGCTGAAACGCAGGCTGCCAACAATTATCGGCGCGCCACCGATAATGCCTACCGGCCTGTATCGGACGTGGTGGTATTGCTGCGAGGCGCCGAAGCGCTCGAGGCTCTGCGTGCCCGCATTGTCGAGCTGCAAGGGCAACTCGACGGCGCGGAGCCGGCCGATCTTGCCGACCAGCTTTCCGAACTGCAGTCCGAAACCGACGCAATCGACGGAGCCAGCGATGTCCGGTCGGCCCTTGGGGATGCCAGGCGCGCGCTGGAGGGCGACAACGCTGACAGGCAGGCCGCGGCAGACGGGCTGAACGAAGCCATCGCTGCCGCCGATAAGGAACTCGCATGGCGTAAGCCCGCGGCGGCCGAACTGCTGCCGGTGCTTGGCGCATATGAGGACGCCATTCGGACAAATATCGGCCTCAGGCAGCTGCCGCGCTTCCCGCGCGAACAGGCACTTTATGTTGCCTCCTGCAACGCCTCGCACCGCGACGTGTCGCTGAACTTCTAGTGGGAGCGGCTCGCCGCCGATGGTGCGGGCGAGGGCATATATATTCGTGCAGCGCTCAGGTGTGCTCGACGACGTTTCGACCAATGGTCCCATCGGCACGTCACTTCGCGGTGGACGGGGTGGCGCAGGGAGGAACAGGTACCTCGGCTTGAGAGGTCGGCGGCGGTTTCAGGTTCCGGGATCCATTCCTGAACTCCGCCGCTTCACGTGCCCCTCAGATATCCGAGTTTTACCGTTGCCAGGCCCGCCGTCCGGCCATTCGGTCGCTCATCTTCGTAGTTTGGTGCGACCTTCCGGCCGCCCGCTTCGGTGATTTGTCCCGACTACTTCCTAAGAGGTCACCTGATCGGTATTCTGATGAGATATGGGCCATCCTCTCGTCATCAGAACGCCGGGCTCGCTCGATTCAACAGCGAAGACACAGCTAGCCACGGACCCTGCTCTCTCTCGAACGGTTCGAACCGCTCAGCCGCGCCACCGCGCGACCCCAGGTGCACCGGCCCTTGCCGAAACGGTCGGTGGCCATCCGTCTCCCCGTGAGTGAGTGGCGGTAGCGAATAGTGAGCGGGGGCATGCGGTTGGTGCGCGGATGACAGGTTTTGTCCCTGCAAATACGCAACAAAAAAAGGGCGCCTCGCGGGCGCCCTTTCGTTTGGTCTCTCGGTTCGCTGCTATTCGCGGTTGCCCAGGAACTGCAGCAGGAACATGAAGAGGTTGATGAAGTCGAGATAGAGGCGCAGCGCGCCCATGATCGCCTTGCGGCCGGCAACAACGGCGCCGTCACCCTCGTAATACATCTCCTTGATCTGCTGCGTGTCGTAGGCGGTGAGGCCTGCGAAGATCAGCACGCCGATGCCCGAGATCGCAAACTGCAGCGCGGGCGAGGCGAGGAAGATGTTCACCACCATGGCGATGATCAGGCCGATCAGACCCATGAACAGGAACGATCCCATTCCGGTCAGGTCGCGCTTGGTCGTGTATCCCCACAGCGACAGTGCGCCGAAGGAAGCCGCGGTGATGAAGAAGGTCTGGACGATCGAACCGGTCGTAAAGACCAGGAAGATCGAAGACAGCGATATGCCGACAAGCGCGGCGTAAACCCAGAAGGTCGTCTGTGCCGCCGAGACGCTCATCTTGTGAACGCGGAACGACAGGAAGAAAACCAGCGCCAGCGGTGCCAGCATCACTACCCAGCGCAGCGGCGAACCGTAAATCACGGCGCCGAACTGGGTGAGCATCTTGCCGTTTCCGAGCGTGGCGACGGCGGAAGACGGATCGCCTGTCGTTGCGAGCGACACGGTGCCGAGCGCGGCCACGCCGGTGATTGCGAGACCCAGCGCCATCAGGTTGTAGACCCTGAGCATATATGAGCGCAGGCCCTCGTCTATTGAGGCGTCGGCGCGGCTTCCTACAGATGCCGTGCGTGCCTGATAATTGCGAAGGTCAGCCATGTGATTCCTCTAGTTGCTCCGTCCCGTCGGGAGTCGGGGCGCATTTCAGACACACGCCCAGGCGCCGCTGGCGGGACTCCAGCATGCCTAGGGGGAATATGTGTGTTCTTTGTGTCGAGGACAAGTCCTCCAACGTACTGAGAACGCCGGATTTCGCACCTTTGTTGCGGCTTTTTACAGTCCGTGATGCGCTGGTAAGGTCCTGTTAACCTTGAACGACAGGGAAACTACAGATTCCGGAGCACCGGGGCTGCCTTGTGACCGAGGACCCGCCAGGTGCCCAAGAGGCCGAATCCCACCGTCAGCACAAGCGCAATCACGATGGTGGACACAGCTACTTCCGGCAGGAAGGAAGACGGCAAGGTCATGATCTGCGTAACCACATACCAGGCTGCTACCCCGCCGGCAAAAAGCGCGAAGACGGCGGTCGACAGGCCTATGATCAGATATTCGAGCGAGAATGCGGAAATCAGGGTGCGGCGCGTCGCGCCGAGTGTTTTGAGCACGACCGCGTCATGGATGCGGGCGCGATTTCCGGCGGCGAGTGCGCCGGACAGAACCAGCACGGAGGCGATCAAGGCGACGGCGGCGGCGGCACGGATCGCAGCTGCCAGTTGGGCAACCAGCCCGTTGACGATTTCGAGCGCGTCTTTCACCCGTACGCTGGTGACGGCTGGGAAAGCACGGGTGACGGCGTTCAACAGCCGAGCGTCTTCCGCAGCACCCGCGGCATCGTCGCCCAGAGTTGCCAACCATGAATGCGGGGCGCCAGCAAAGGTATTCGGCGAAAAGACCATTACGAAGTTGATGCCCATCGATTCCCATTCCACCTGGCGCAGGTTGGCGATGCGCGCGGTGATGTTGCGGCCAAGCACGTTGACTGTGACCGTGTCGCCGATCTTCAGTCCGATCTCCCCAGCTTCCTCGGCGGAGAAGGAAACAAGCGGCTCGCCGTCGTAACCGGCCGGCCACCATTCGCCCTCGGTCAGCGTTGCGTTTGCGGGCGTGGTCTCCGAATAGGTGATGCCGCGGTCGCCGCGCAGCACCCAGGCGCCCTCGGGCGGCATCTCCATCTCGCGCACATCGACGTCATTCAGCGCCATAATGCGGCCGCGCAGCATGGGCACCTTGTTAAGTGCGCCGTCGGGCGACTGTTCCGCAATGAGCTCGCTGAACGCGTCGATCTCGGTGCTCGGGATGTCAACGAAGAAGAAGTTGGGCGCCTGCTGGGCCAGATTGCCGGAGATCTGGCTGCGCAGATTGCCATCGATCAATGCAAGCGTGACCAGCAATGTGAGGCCGAGGCCGAGAGACAGGACGACGGACGGCGTTAGCGCGCCAGGCCGGTGGATATTGCCGATGGCAAGCCGGAGCGCGGTGGAGCGCACCCTTGGGCTGCGACGCGCCAGGTCCTGTAGCGCGACAGCCACAGCGCGCAGCACCAGAAACGCAAACGCCATGCCGCCGATAAAGATGACGGCGATGGTCCGTTCGCTCGACCACCAGATCGCGAAGGCCGAAAGAAGCGCGGCGATCGTCACCGAAGCCGCAACATAGATCGTGCGCGGGCGGCCGCGGGTGTCGATACCCTTCTCGCGGAACAGCGCCGTTGCCGGCACGTCGCGTGCCCGGCCGAGCGGCATCAGTGCGAAGACGAGCGTTACCATAAGTCCGAACAGCACACCGACGGAAAGTGCTGCAGGGTAGAAGCCCGCTTCAGCAGGAAGGGGAAGAAATCCGGAGAGCAATGCCACGGCCAGAAACGGCATTGCGGCACCGATCACGACGCCGGCGGCGATGCCGATCAGCGCAATCATCATGATCTGCACAAGGTAGACGGTGAAGACAAAGCCGCCTGAACCGCCGAGGCTCTTCAGCGTGGCGATTACGCCGCGCTTGCTGTCGAGATAAGCGCGTACGGCGTTGGCCACACCCACGCCGCCGACCACCAGCGCGGTCAGGCCGACCAGTGTGAGAAACTGAGAAAAGCGCGCGACATTGCTTGCCAGAGAGGGCGCGGCGTTGGTGCGGGCGCGGATGCTCCAGCCTGCTTCGGGCAGCCGCTCGCCGGCCTCGGTGCGGATCGCCTCGATATCGGCGTCGGTCGTACCGTCGGGAAGCTTGAGCTTGTAGCCGAATTCGACAAGGCTTCCGGGCTGCAGCAATCCGGCAGTGCGCAGTCCTTCCAGTGACACCATCATGCGGGGCGCGAAGCCGAAACCGTCCGAGATGGCGTCGGGTTCCGAAACGATGCTGGCGCGCAGTTCAAACTCATGGCTGCCGAGCACGATGCGGTCGCCGAGAGTAAGGCCGAGACGCTGGAACAGAAGGTCGGCTCCCGCCGCGCCATAAGCGCCGTCGCGCAGGGCGAACAGTTCGGCCGCCGGCAGTGCCGGTTCTGTCTCGAAGCCGCCGTAGAGCGGGTAAGCGTTGTCTACAGCCTTCAGTTCCACCAGCGTCTGGTCGGAGGCGTCGGTGAGCCGCACCATGGAACGCATGTTGGCGTTCACGGCGACGGCGCCATGGCTTTCCAGGAACGCCTGTTCCTTGGGCGTCGTTTCGCGGTGAACGAGTTCGAAGCGCATGTCGCCGCCAAGCAATACCTGGCCCTGACCGACAACTGCGCCGGTGATCGCCTGAGCGACGGAATTGACGCCGCCGATGGCGCCAACGCCGAGCGCAATGCAGGTGACGAAAATGAGAAAGCCCGAAAGGCCGCTGCGCATTTCACGCAGGGAGAAGCGGACAGCGAGGGCAAGCGTGCGAGAGAAGGTCATTTGCAGGCTTTCCCTACACGTTGCTGGACAACGCGCGACATCGCCATATCAGGCTGTCGCCGCGAGCGAGGGGGAGGGAATGCCGGTTTCGATCCTGCCCGAGCGCATGGCAATCCGACGGCTGCAGCGGTCGGCAAGTGTCGGGTCATGCGTGACTAGAACCAGCGTCATGCTGCGTTCCCGTGCTTTCGAAAACAGCAGGTCGGCGATCTGGCGTCCGGTCGACTGGTCGAGATTGCCCGTTGGCTCGTCGGCGATGAGGATCTTGGGTGAGGGAGCCAGCGCACGCGCGATCGCGACGCGCTGCTGTTCGCCGCCGGACAACTCGGAAGGGTAGTGGGTGACGCGGTCGGCAAGGCCGACAGCGGCCAGTTCGCGCTCGGCCGCCGCGAAGGCATCTGCCTCGCCGGCGAGTTCCAGCGGTACGGCGACGTTTTCAAGCGCGGTCATGTTGGGAATGAGGTGAAACGACTGGAATACGATGCCGATATTGCGGCCGCGGAAGGCAGCCACTTCGTCCTCGCTCCTGTCATTGAGCAGATTGCCGGCAATGCGCACCGTACCGGAATCGACGCGCTCAAGCCCCGCCAGCACCATCAGCAGTGTCGACTTGCCCGAACCGGATGGCCCGACGATGCCTATCGTCTCGCCATATTCGGCAGAAAGGCTGATGCCCTTGAGCACATGGACGGAGGAAGCGCCCTGACCAAGCGTGAGAGACACCTGATCGAGCTGAATGACGGGTTCAGTCACGGAGAAATCGTCCTATATGCAATTCGCGGGTCCGCATCATATGGGTTGAAATCGAACATGTTCAAACGTCTCGCCGTCCTGTTTTTCGCGGCATTGCTGCCGGTTTTGGCGCATTCGGCCGCGAATTCGGCTGAACCGGCCAAAATCGTCGCGTTTGGCGACAGTCTGATGGCTGGTTATGGCCTTTCGCCGGGGGAGTCCTTCCCCGAAAAGCTTGAACAGTCCTTGCAACAGAAAGGTCACGATGTCGTGATCGTCGGCGCTGGCGTGTCGGGCGATACGTCGACCGGCGGCCTGCAGCGCCTCGACTGGTCGGTGCCGGACGATGCCGACCTGGTGATCCTGGAGCTTGGCGCCAACGACATGCTGCGCGGGATCGCGCCGTCGATCACCCGCTCCAACCTGAATGAGATGATCACGAAGCTGCGGGATCGCGAGATCGATGTTCTGCTGGTGGGCATGCTGGCGGCCCCCAATCTGGGGCCGGATTATGCAGAGGCGTTCAATCCGATCTACCCGGAACTGGCAAGCGAATACGGGTTGCCGCTTTACCCGTTTTTCCTCGACGGCGTCGCGACGCAGCCGCAGTTTCTCCTCGGCGACGGCATGCATCCGAATGCCGACGGCGTGGACAGGATGGTGGAGGGCATATTGCCGCTTGTCGAAGCGCAGTTGAAAAAATGACTGTGTGCGCGGCGGCAGCGGCATGTGCCTTGAAAGAAAAAACCTTGCCCGGGCAGCCATTCGATGATTCGCTTGCTCCCAAGCAGTCGATTCGAGGAGGTATTCCATGCCGCGTCTGTTCACCGCCCTCGAAATTCCGCGCGATGCCGCGATGTCGCTTTCGCTCCTGAGGGGCGGTTTGCCGGGCGCGCGCTGGATCGATGTCGAAAACTACCACATGACACTGCGTTTCTTCGGCGATATTGAAGGCCATGTCGCCGATGAGGTGGCAAATGCGCTCGACCGCGTGCGCCGGCCCGACTTCACGCTCACCTTGAGCGGCGTTGGGGCGTTCGGCGGCAAGAAACCGCATTCGATCTGGGCCGGAACGTCGGCATCTCCGGACATGCATGCGCTGCAGGCGGAAATCGAGCGCATCTGCCAGCGGCTCGGCCTGCCGGCGGACCCACGCAAGTTCAGCCCGCATGTCACGCTGGCGCGGCTGCGCAATACGAGCCCTGTCGATGTTGCCAACTACCTGTCGGCGCGGGGCAACTTCGCAACGATTCCGTTTCGTGTCGGGCGGTTCGTGCTGATGTCGTCGCGCGCCTCGGTGGGCGGTGGCCCCTATGTGATCGAAGAAGCCTGGCCGCTGATGGGCGCGGACGCATCGCGTGCCCCCAGTTTGGCGGCCAGCGCCTCGGATGCCTCGTGGAGCATGCGGTAGACGGTTTCGAAGCCATCCTCGCCGCCATAATAGGGATCGGGTACATCCCGGTGTCCGATGCCGGCATACTCCAGAAACAGATGCACCTTCTTTGCGGCGTCGGCCGGGGCGCGTCCGATCAGGGTATCAACATTGGACCTGTCCATGCCCAGGAGCAGGTCGAACTTTTCGAAGTCGGCGGCGCCGACAGCGCGGGCGCGCTGAGCGGAGATATCGACTCCATGGCGGGCTGCTACTTGTATCGAGCGGGGGTCGGGCGGGTTGCCGGCATGCCAGGCGCCGGTGCCGGCTGAATCGACCGCGAATCGGTTGGCTGTGCCCGCCGTCGCGGCAACCGAACGGAAAATGCCTTCCGCAAGCGGCGAACGGCAGATATTGCCAAGGCAGACGAAAAGGATGCGACGGGGCTGTGCAGGCATGCGGCCTGCATATCCGGCGCGGCACCTACCGGCAACAGGAGGCAGACATGGCGCCAACGAGATTTGAAGAAGCGGAAATCCGGCAGGGCATGAAGGATCTGCCGGACTGGAACCTCGCCGGCGACCTGCGCTCGATCAGCCGCCGGTTCACTTTCGCAAATTTCAACCAGGCGTTCGGATTCATGACGCAGGTGGCGATGGAGGCGGAGAAGCTCAATCACCATCCCGAATGGGCGAATGTCTACAAAACCGTCGATGTGAAGCTCAACACACATGACGTGGACGGGCTGAGCGAGCTCGATTTCAAGCTCGCCCGCAAGATGGACAAGCTTGCCGGCGGCCAGTGAGCCGATTGAAATCCGAAACGCCGATGCCCATCTGACACTAATGACCGAGCGGCTCGACGACGTCATGATCGGTGAGGTTCTGGCCCCTGTCAGCGCGGAGGAAACGCGCCGGCGGGAAGAGCGCGTGCGCTCGAAATTCTGGCGGACGGCGAAACGTGCGGCGCGCCAGATACCGTTTATGGACGAGGTGGTGGCCGCCTACTATTGCGCGCTTGACGCTGAAACGCCGACCCGCGCGCGGGGTATCCTGCTCGCGTCGCTGGCCTATTTCGTACTGCCGACGGATTTCATTCCCGACTTTCTGGTGGCGTTCGGTTTCACCGACGATCTTGCGGTGCTGACCGCTGCAATCACGGCCATCCGCCCGCATATCAAGGACCATCACCGCCAGGCGGCCAAGCGGGCGCTCGACGACAACAACCGCTGACAGCTGGAGCCGGATGAAGATATCCGGCGATACACCGGTGGGGCCTCGGCAATCGCGCTGTCCCTCAATGCCTCGTTCGCGACTATGCGGAACGGGGCGCTATCGGCAAATACCCTTCTTCAGGAATCTGACCCTTGCCGTTGAGCACGAAGCGGTTCATGCCGTGCCATTCGATCGATTGGCCGTAGATGGGCCGCGACGTCTGCCATTCCACGCATGACTTGCAGCGATACAGGCCTGGGAAGCTCGTGAGGCAAGACCGCGCGGTCAAGCGGTTTCGAATCCTCCGACAAGATGTTCGGCTGATCTTGTCATGCGGCCGTTTCCATTCGGGGCCCGAGGAAATCACAGGCGAATGAAGCGCGCTACTGTAACGCGGCCACGCGCGCGCATTCCTGACAGACCGTGCTACTGCACCGCGAAGTAGTTTTCGATAGACGCGGCCGCCTTTCGCAGATGCGGCAATGTCCGCGCCTTCAATTCCGCAGATGTGTACCGTCCGGCCTGCGCCGGGACGTTGATTGCGGCGACCACCTTGCCAGCGCGGTCGCTCACCGGCACCGCTATCGAGATCAGGCCAAGCTCCAGCTCTTCCTCGACGATCGCAAAACCCTCGCGGGCCACATCAAGGATGGCGGCTTCGACGGCAACGGGGTCGACAAGCGTCCTGGGCGTATTCGGCACGATTTTCGACTGCGCAATCAGCTGAGCCCGGGTGGCTTCATCCATGTCTGCCAGCAATACCCTGCCCATCGACGTACACCATGCAGGCAGCCGCGTGCCGACATGGAGCGCCACGCTCATGATGCGTTGGCCGGGGACGCGAGCGACATAGACGACGTCGGTGCCGGCAAGGATTGCTGCGGAACAGCTCTCGCCCGTTGCTTCAGCGACTTCGCGCAGGAATGGGAGGGCATAATCCCACAGCGAGGCTTCGCTCAGCCAAGCGCGCGCCATCGACAGAAGCCGCGCCGTCAGGATGAAGCGTCGGCCCTCCTGCCTGGCGTGGCCGGTGGCCACGAGCGTGAGCAGCAGACGGCGTGCACCGGCGCGGGTCAGCCCCGCTTTTTCGGCGGTTTCGGTGAGTGTCAGCCCCGCAGGATGTGCGGCGAGAATTTCCAACACCCCAAGGCCGCGTTCAAGCGAGCCGACAATATCCCGCGTCTCCGGTGTGATTGACTCGTCCGGTCCAGTCATTCTAATAATATCACATAGAATACTTTTGTTCGCAATGCGAACTTGATGAGTAGACGGCGGGGCGCGGTGAGGTGACGGTGGACAAGATTTATCCAGGCGTTGCGGATGCAATTTCCGACATCGAAGACGGCATGGCCGTCATGATCGGGGGGTTCGGCGGCTCGGGCGCGCCGATCGAACTGATCCACGCCCTTGTCGACCGCTACAAGGCGACGGGGGCGCCGGGCGGTCTTACTGTCATTAACAACAATGCCGGCAATGGCGGTATTGGCATTGCCGCCATGATCAATGCCGGAATGGTCGCAAAGATGGTATGTTCATTCCCGCGATCCTCAGACCCTCGTGCATTTACGGACAGATATCTGGCTGGCGAGATCGGGCTTGAGCTTGTGCCTCAAGGCACGCTGGCAGAGCGTATTCGCGCCGGCGGAGCGGGAATTCCCGCATTTTATACGCCCGCGACCTATGGCACGCAGCTCGCCGAGGGCAAACCCGTGGCCGAGTTCGATGGCAAATCATATGTGCAGGAACGCTGGCTGAAAGCCGATGTCGCGCTCATCAAGGCCGAACTTGCTGACCGAAAAGGCAATCTGACCTACCGCAAGGCGGCGCGGAACTTCTCGCCGCTGATGGCTGCCGCGGCGGAGGTAACGATCGTTCAGGCGCGGGAGGTGGTCGCGACCGGCGGAATCGATCCCGAACACGTCATCACACCCGGCATCTTCGTGAACCGCGTAGTCGAGGTGTCCGATCCCCAACAGGAAGAAGCGCTGCTGCGCGGGGAGGCAAGCTGATGGCATCGAAGCTCACCAACGCGCAGATTGCATGGCGCGCCGCGCAGGACCTGCCCGACGGCTCCTATGTCAATCTCGGCATTGGCTTTCCCGAGATGATCGCCAAGTTCAAGCCCGAAGGTCGCGAGGTCATCTACCACACCGAAAATGGCGTGCTGGATTTCGGCGAAGCGCCGCCCGCCGGTGAGGAAGACTGGGATCTGATCAACGCCGGCAAGAAGGCGATCACGCTGAATGCGGGTGCTGCCTTTTTCCATCATGCCGACAGTTTCGCCATGGTGCGCGGCGGCCATCTCGACGTTGCGGTGCTTGGCGCGTACCAGATTGCCGAAACCGGCGATCTTGCAAACTGGAGCACGGGGCCGGGTTCGGTGCCGGCCGTCGGCGGCGCGATGGACCTCGTGCATGGCGCAAAGCAGATCTGGGTCGTCACCGACCATGTGACCAAGAAAGGGCAGCCGAAACTACTCAAGACCTGCACGCTGCCGCTGACCGGCGTGGGCTGCGTGACCACGGTCTATACCAGCCTGGCTGTGTTCGACATTATCGACAAACGTTTCGTCGTGCGGGAAAAGCTGCCCTCGATGAGCCTCGACGAACTGCAGGCCGTCACCGAAGCAGAAATCGTCGTCAACGGTAAGCCGGGCGACCTCAACGTACCGGAGCTCTGAAATGGCCGAAGCCTATATCTGCGATTATATCCGCACCCCAATCGGGCGCTTCGGCGGTGCATTGTCGTCGGTACGCGCAGACGACCTGGCTGCTGTTCCGCTTGCTGCGCTGAAGGCGCGCAACGCCGGTATCGACTGGGAAGCGGTGGACGATGTGATTTTCGGCTGCGCCAACCAGGCCGGCGAGGACAATCGCAACGTGGCACGTATGGCCCTACTTCTGGCAGGGCTGCCGGAGGCCATTCCCGGCGCTACCGTGAACCGGCTCTGCGGATCGGGCATGGATGCGCTCACCATTGCAGCCCGCGCCATCAAAGCAGGTGAAGCCGAGATGGTCGTCGTGGGTGGCGTGGAATCCATGAGCCGCGCACCGTTCGTGATGCCGAAGGCAGAGACTGCCTTTTCGCGCAATGCCGAAATCTACGACACCACAATCGGCTGGCGCTTCGTCAACCCGTTGATGAAAAAACAGTACGGCGTCGATTCCATGCCCGAAACCGGCGAGAATGTCGCCGAGGAGTTCAAGGTCAGCCGTGCCGATCAGGACGCATTTGCCGTGCGTAGCCAGGCCAAGGCAGTTGCGGCGCAGGAAAACGGCAGGCTGGCGAAGGAAATCACACCGGTCACCATCCCGCAGCGCAAGGGCGATCCAATCGTCGTCGAGAAAGATGAGCACCCGCGTGCAGGCACAACCATCGAAGCGCTGGCCAAGCTCGGCACGCCTTTCAGGAAGGAGGGCGGCACGGTGACGGCCGGCAACGCGTCCGGCGTCAACGACGGCGCGGCAGCACTGATCGTTGCATCCGAGGCCGCAGCGAAAAAGTACGGACTAACGCCGCTTGCCCGTGTACTCGGAGGTGCAACCGCAGGCGTAGCACCCCGCATCATGGGTATCGGCCCGGCACCTGCAACGCAGAAGCTCTGCGCGCGACTTGGCGTCAAGCCGGCCGATTTCGATGTTGTTGAACTCAACGAAGCTTTTGCCTCCCAAGGCATTGCCGTGCTCCGCGAACTCGGTATTCCCGAGGACGCGGAGCACGTGAACCCGAATGGCGGCGCGATTGCGCTGGGTCACCCGCTCGGCATGTCGGGTGCACGGATTTCGGGAACGGCTGCCCTGGAACTCAAGGAGCGCGGTGCGAAGCTGGCGCTGGCGACGATGTGCATCGGCGTCGGACAAGGTATCGCGCTGGCGATGGAGCGGGTTTGACCGGTTAGACGGTCCCGGTCCTCGACCGTCAGTCCAGTACATTCGCGAACGCGCTATCGTTGGAAACGAGCGTTGCGCCGACCTCGAGTGCGTGGGCGGCAATGAGCATGTCGATCGGTGAAAGCGCTTTACCGAGCTGGTGCATGCCCGCTCTCAGGCGGCCATGCTCCCACACGAGCAATAGTCGCCTTACCGCCCTTCGCGGTACCACATCGCGCCGAGCGCAAAGAGGAGCAGCGCAAGGCCGAAAAAGCCGGTGAAGAGCGGCACGCGGCTCACCGATTTCAGTATGCTGTCGCCGGTCGTTTTGAAGCCCATCCAGTCGCGGCCGGACGTGGTGCCGTTGCCGCGCACTGGCACGACACCCGGCAGATCGATGCTGCCGGAAAGGCCGGCTCCGACATGCCGCACCGAGCCGCCGCTCGCCTGCGCTACCGGTGCCAGCCGCTCGGTCGTCGACACGACGTCGGCGAACTCCGGCGCATTGACCGGACCGACATGTGCCAGCGCGAACAGGTCGTCATTGCCGACCTGATAAAGGCCGATTTCGTCAACCTCCATCGCTCCGGTGAAAAGGCCCGGCCGCTCTTCCGTCAAGGCGAGGCTCGATGTTTCGCCCGACGGCGAAATCACCTGTGCATCACCTGCCTTATCCCCCATTGTCTGGCGACGCACCTCAAGGATCATGCCCCGGCCATTGGCTGTCAGGCGTTCCTCCTCGAGCTCGGGCTCTTTCATCAGCCAGTGCGCGACACGCCGGTAGAGCGCGACATGCGGACCGCCGCCCTCGAAACCGCGCGCCCATAACCAGCCGTGATCGGAAAGCAGCATGCCGACCCGGCCTTCGCCGCGACGATCGAGAATGAGCAGCGGTGCCTCGCCGGGTCCCTTCATCACCACCTGGCCCTGCGGTTCGGATGCGCCGATAAGACGGAACCAGCGGCTCCAGTTCGGCGGCTCGATGGCCGAACCCTCCAGCCCGCGCGTGACGGGGTGGCGCGCTCCTGTTTCGGTCAGGCGCGGGAAATACGCTTCCTCGACGACTTCGCCCGTGGGCAAAGCGGGCAGGGCCGGCATCAGCGGGGTGCGTGCAATCGACTGTTCGCCGGCATATTCCGGCCCGGCGGCCACCAGCAGCGCGCCGCCATTTTCAACGTATTCGGCGATGTAGTCGTAATAGAGGATCGGCAGCACGTCACGGTGCTGGTAGCGGTCGAAGATGATCAGGTCGAAATCGTTGATCTTCTCGACGAACAGCTCGCGCGTCGGAAAAGCAATCAGCGACAGCTCGTTGATCGGTGTACCGTCCTGCTTTTCCGGCGGGCGCAGAATGGTGAAGTGCACGAGGTCGACAGAGGCGTCTGACTTCAGCAGGTTGCGCCAGGTGCGCTCGCCTGCATGCGGCTCGCCCGAGACCAGAAGCACACGCAGATTTTCGCGAATGCCGTCGACAAGGGCTATCGCCCGGTTATTGGTGTCGGTGAGTTCCCCGCTGCCGCGCTCTATCGAAAGCTCGACGATGTTGCGGCCGGCATGGGTGATCGCCGTGGTCAGCGCCATTTCCTGGCCAATGGTGGCGGTGCGGATGCCTCGTTGTTCGCCGTTCACGCTGACGCGCACGTCGATTTCGCCGGTTTCGCCCTCAGCGCCGATGACGCGGTAGGTCATCTCCATCTCGCGGCCAACGATGCCGAAACGCGGCGCGCGCTCAAATCGTATACGACGGTCGCTTTCGTCTTCCTCGCCGGTGATCAGCGCATGCAGCGGTCCGCCAAAGGTGGTCGCGTTTTCCGGATTGTCATGTACCTGGCCGTCGGTGATCATCACCGCGCCGCCGATGCGGGATGGCGGAACGTCCCGCATCGCGCTTTCCAGCGCGCTGAACAAGCGTGTTTCAGTGCGCTCGTCGGCGGCATTTGAGCGGCCGGTTTCGACGGTGCGCACTTCAAACTGGCGAAACCGGCCAAGCCGGGTCTGCAGCTCGGCGAGCGCAGCATCGGTGGTCGCTTCGCGGTCGCCAATGTCCTGGCTCTGGCTTCGGTCAACGATGAGAGCCACGACGCTTTTCAGCGGTTCGCGTTCCTCGGCCAGCAACGCCGGGTTCGCGACGGCCATGGCAAGCGCGACGACGCCGACAAGCCTCAGCAGCGCACCGCGTTGCTTCAGGAACAGGCCAAGGACGGCAATGGCAATGACTGGCACGGCGACCGCTGCCAGCGCCAACCACGGGATCAGCGGATCAAAGGAGACCGACCAGTTCACTGCCCGATCCTCTCAAGCAGGATCGGCACGTGCACCTGGTCGGACTTGTAGTTGCCGGTGAGCATATACATCATGATGTTGACGCCGCCGCGCAGTGCCCAAAGCCGCTGAAGCGGGTCGGACGGCACTGTCGGCAGCAATGGCCGCCCGTTATTGTCGATCGCCCATGCTCCGGCGAGATCGTTGGCTGTTATCATGATCGGCGAAACTCCGTCGCCGGTGCGCACCGGTCGGTTTTCGGCGTTTTCAGCGTCGAGCGAGGATTCCACCCAGAGGGGCCCGCCGGTATAACGGCCGGGGAACTCCTGCATGATAAAGAAAGCCTTGGTGAGCACGTGGTCCGGCGGAACCGGCTCAAGCGGCGGAATGTTGAGTGACGACAGGATATCGCGCAGGCGCTGCGTGGCGGCGCTCGCGCCGTCGCTGCCGAAGCCGGTGGAATACTGGTCGCGCGTGTCGAACAATACCGTGCCGCCCTGCTGCATATATGCGTCGATGCGAGCAACGGCGTTCGGGGTGGGCATGGCGGCAGCCGGGTCGATAGGCCAGTATATCAGGGGGTAGAAGGCAAGTTCGTCCTCTTCGAGGTCGACGCCGGCCGGTGCGCCGGGCTCCAGTGCCGTCTTTTCGGTCAGGAAGCTCGACAGGCCGGTCAGGCCGGCGCGGCTCACCGCGTCGACCGAGCTGTCACCGGTGATTACATAGGCTATGCGTGTTTCGGTAACGGCTGCGATGGCTTCGGCATCGCCTGGACGCGCGTCGTCGGCCGACACGGGTGAGGGCGCAAGTGCCCACAGGCCCGACGCAAGGGCGGCAACTGCAATTGTGGCTGCGGTATTGGCCGCACGGCGGCGAATACCTGCAGCGGTGAAGACGCCGCTCATCCAGAACACGGCCAGCATGTCGAGGACCATGAACAGCAATGCGGCCGCCAGCAGGAAGCCGCGCAGTTCCTGTGATTCATCGAAGGCGTAGGCTGCGTTGGACACCGGAACGCCGGTCTGCGGTCGGTCAATCGGCAGGAAAGCCGCTTCGCGGTCGAGCAGATTGTGGGCGAACACACCCTCGTCGCCACCATAGAGCCCGGGCGGGTTTTCGATGGTGACCGGCAGTTCGCCCGCCGTGATTTCGAGCGGCCGCGCTTCGGGCGAGGGTGGCACAAGCCGACCTGCCGCGGAGATCATGCGGAAAGGCGGCAGTGCCTCCCGGGCAGTATCGGTACCCGTTTCGATGCTGCCCTGGTTGCGTGACAGCTGCACCAGCCGGCGCAGCATTTCAACGAAGGTGCCGGAGATCGGCAGGTTGGACCATGTCGCCTGCGGCGTGACATGAAACAGCACCAGCGTGCCATCGCCGCGGCCTGCTCCCGTAACCAGCGGCGTGCCGTCGGCGAGTGTAGCCCATGAGCGCTCGACAATGTCGGGCGTCGGTTCTGCGAGCACCTGCCGGCTGACCGTCACTTCATTGGGTGGCGTAAGGTCGGCAAAGGGGCCGGAAGCCGGGAACTCGGTGAGCGGCTGGGGTTCGGTCCACGACAGCGAACCGCCGAGCTGCCGCTCGCCGAGACGCAGGCGAACCGGCAGCATGTCTTCGTCGTTTTCCGCCGCGGCAAGCCGTGAGCCGGCGAAGCGCACCAGCGTACCGCCGCCCTCCATCCATTCGATGAGCTGAGCGCGGGCTTCATCCGGCAGCGTACCGACATCGGCCATCACGATCATCGCCGGTTTGCGCTCCAGAAGTGCGGGGATCGCTTCCGTGAGGTCCGCGCTTTCGGCCTCCACCAGATCAGCGAAGGGCGCGAGCGCACGGTCGATGTAGAAAAGCGGCGAAAGCAGCGGTTGCGCCTGATCGCCCTCGGCCTGTGAAATCAGGCCGACCCGTCGGCGCCTGGAGGCTTCGTCGAGCACCCGCACGGCAGCGGCCTGAGCCTGGCCGTCGATTGCGATCGATGCGAAGTCATTGCGCAGCTCAAAAGGAACATCGAACTCGGCGATGGCCAACTCGTCAGCCGGACCGAAACTCAGCGTAGCATCAGCAATACGGCGACCCCGGTCGTCGAATGCGCCGACTGTGGCGACTGCGGGCACGGGGTCACCCGGTACACGTATGGCCGAAACCTCGAAGGCACGGGCGGTGTTCTCGGCCGACCGCAGGCCGATCATCGGCAGGCTGTCGGGTTCGACCCAGACCAGGTTTGAGATGCCGCCCGCGAGCAGCCGTCCGAATGCCAGCCGGTCGCCCGGTCCGGCCAGGCCATCGGTGAGGATCACGACCGATGCGCCCGGCACTGTTTCAAGCGCGCTGGCCACGCGGGCATAGATGTCCGGTCTGTTGGGCGGCACCGGCTGCGGCTTGATTGCGTTCAGACGGTCGCGTGCGGCACCTGCATCGAACGGACCAATCTCAGCGTTCAGCGGTTCGGCGGTGAACGCAAGAATGACAGGCACACCGGCATCGGCCGCATCGTCGATGAAACGGGATGCCGTTGCGGTGCGCCGCTCCCAGTCGGCGGCTGCGGACCAGCCATTGTCCATGACGATCGCGACCGCGCTGCCGCCGGCAAAGACGTTTTCGCGCGGATTATAGACGGGTTCGGCCAGCGCAAGAATGACGAGCGCCGCCATGAGAAGCCTCAGCAGCGTCAGCCACCACGGGCTCTGATGCGGTGTTTCCTCCCGGCGGACCACATGCGCAAGGATACGGAGCGGCGGAAACAGCTCAAGCTGCGGGCGCGGCGGCGTGAGGCGTAGCAGCCACCAGATGACGGGCAAGAGCAGCAGGCCAAACAGGATGGCCGGTGCACCGAAGCTGAGCGGAAGCCAGCTCATGAGCGAATCCCGTGGCCGAGGCCCGGATCGACCGTCATGGCCATATGTATCTTGACCAGCGCCTCCGATGCCAGCCGATCAGTGTGATTGACAGTATAGCTCCAGCCAAGGCGCTTGCACCAGGTGTCGAGCTCCCTGCGGCGTGCTGCATAGAGGTTGCGGTAATCTTCGCCGAGTGTCTCCGAGCGGCCCACAGTGAGGCGTTCGCCGGTTTCGGGGTCGTGGAACTCGGTGCGGCCAGAATAGGGAAACGTCTCCTCAACCGGATCCGCGACCTCGACCAGATGCCCACGGACGCCGCGCTGAGCCAGCGGGCCGAGCCAGGCCTGCGTTTCTTCGACAGGGTCCAGGAAGTCGCTGATGACGACGATGTCGGAAAAACGCCGGACGGGCGCAAGCTCGGGGCGGGCAGGCGGAGCCTTGAGATGCGACAAGCGCGCGCCCAGCCTCTCCGCGCCGTCGCGGGCGGCGAAGGGGTCGGTCACGCCGGGCCAGGCGATGCGCTCGCCCGAGCGCGACAAGATCTCGGCCAGCGCCAGGGCAAGCACCAGTGCGCGCGACTGTTTCGAAACGCTCGCGCCTGCCGACTGGTAGAGCATTGAGGGTGAGGGATCGGCCCATAGCCAGACCGTATGCGCGGCCTCCCACTCGCGGTCGCGGATATAGATGTGGTCGTCGCGTGCCGAGCGCCGCCAGTCGATGCGCGCGCGCGATTCGCCTTCGACATAGGGCCGAAACTGCCAGAAATTCTCGCCGATGCCACGCCGCCGGCGTCCGTGCCAGCCGGCAATGACCGTGTTGACGACACGGCGTGCCTCGACAAGCAGATCCGGGACCAGGGAGGCGCGAAGCCGTCCGCGCGCAAGCGCGTCGGAGGTGGTAACTGGGGGGGCGGCTCCGCCGACCGGCGCCATCAGATGCCCAGCCTAGTCCTGCGCCCTGACCAGACGCGCGATCACGTCACGAACGCTTGTACCTTCGGCGCGGGCAGCGAATGTCAAGGCCATGCGGTGCTGGAGAACGGGTTCGGCCAGCGCGTGGACATCGTCCACTGAGGGCGCCAGCCGCCCGTCGTAAAGGGCGCGGGCGCGGGCGCAAAGTGTCAGCGCCTGGCTGGCGCGGGGGCCCGGCCCCCAGACGACCTGACGGTCGGTTTCGTCATTGCCCTGGCCGGGACGCGCGGAACGGACCAGCGACAGGATCGCCTCGACCACGGTTTCCGGTACCGGCATCCGGCGGACCAACTGCTGGATTTCACGCAGGCGTGCCGCCGTGAGTACGTTTTCGGCAGGCGTCTCTCGAGCGCCTGTGGTTTCAATCAGGATACGGCGCTCGGCCTCGATCTCCGGATAGGAGATGTCGACCTGCATCAGAAAACGGTCCAGTTGCGCTTCGGGCAAAGGGTAGGTGCCTTCTTGCTCCAGCGGATTCTGCGTCGCAAGCACGTGGAACGGCGACGGCAGGTCATGCCTGCGGCCGGCCACGGTGACGTGATATTCCTGCATCGACTGAAGAAGCGCCGACTGCGTGCGCGGGCTGGCGCGGTTGATCTCGTCGGCCATCAGGAGCTGCGCAAAGACCGGTCCGGAAATGAAGCGGAAGCCGCGCTTGCCGGCGTCGTTTTCTTCCAGCACCTCCGAGCCGAGAATATCGGAAGGCATCAGATCCGGCGTGAACTGGATGCGGTTGGCATCAAGGCCGAGCACAGTGCCCAGCGTATCCACCAGCTTGGTCTTGGCGAGACCCGGCACCCCGACCAGCAGCGCGTGGCCGCCGGCCAGAAGCGCTACCAGCGTTCGTTCGACAACGGCGTGCTGACCGAAAATGACATCGCCGACCGCGCCCTTGACCCGAGCGATATCCGCCAGCGCCTTTTCGGCCTCGGCGATCATCTCCTTTTCGGTCGGAACCTTGTCCTTGACGATGACGCTCATGCCTCTTCAGTCCTTTCCACGGAAGCCCTCGAGCCGGCGGCCCGGCAGGCATGTCGTCTCACATCAGGCGCGACTCACCCTATGTTGCGGTGCGCGCAAGTTGAACATAAATCAGCCTTCGGGACTGACAAGCGCGATGACAGTGACTATTTCGTGACGATGGTCGAACAAACCGAACCCATGAAAGGCCTTGCAGCGGCAGGCGATACCGCCGGACTGCAGGCTCTGATCTCGCGTGCGGCGCGCGCCGGCAAGGGGCTGCCGCCGGTCGAGCGCTGGAACCCCGAATTCTGCGGCGATCTCGATATGGAAATCAAAGCCGACGGCACATGGTTCTACATGGGTTCGCCGATTGGACGCGCAGCACTCGTGCAGCTTTTCTCAACCGTTCTGCGCAAAGACGAGGACGGCAGGACCTACCTCGTTACCCCTGTGGAAAAGGTAGGTATCCGGGTCGAGGATGCGCCGTTTCTGGCCGTGGAGATGGACGTGTCGGGGCGCGGAACGAATCAGGTGCTGACTTTCCGGACCAATGTGGGCGACGTGATCGAGGCCGGGCCGGACCACCGGCTGCGCTTCGTCGATGAAGACGGAACGGGCGGACTGAAACCCTATCTGCATGTGCGCGGACGGCTTGAGGCGCTGGTGGCTCGGCCGGTGATGTATCAGATCGTCGATATCGGCGACGAGGCCGATATCGGCGGAAAGGCCATGTTCTGCGTACGCTCCAAGGGCGAGGTTTTCCCGATCATGCCGATGGCAACCCTGAAACGCCTGAGCGCCTGAATGGACGCTTCCACGACAAGTTCGTTTTCGGCTGAGGATTTTCGCCGCCGCGCGTCCGGGGCCTCCGAATCGGTGGATGACGATTTCGGCGACCACAGGCTGAACCCAGAACTGCGCGACATGATCGTGCGACCGGGGCTACGCGACGCAGCGGTGTTGATCCCCGTTGTCGATCATGACGGTGGCGCTACCGTCATCCTGACGCAGCGCACGGAAAAGCTGCGCAGCCATTCGGGGCAGATTGCTTTTCCGGGTGGCAAGATCGATCCCGAAGATGGCTCACCTGAACATGCGGCGCTGCGCGAGGCCGACGAGGAAATCGGCCTCAATGGCGCTCACGTCGATATCATTGGGCGGCTGCCGGACTATGTCTCGGGGTCGGGATTTCGCATCGCGCCGGTGCTTTCGGTCGTGCGCCCCGGCTTCGAACTCACGATCAATCCGCATGAGGTGGATGCCGCATTCGAGGTACCCTTGGCGTTTCTGATGAACCCCGCCAACCACCGCCGGCAAAGCCGGGTCTGGGACAAGCGCGAGCGGTTTTTCTACGAGATGCCGTTCGGAGAACGATATATCTGGGGCGTGACGGCCGGCATCATCCGTCAGCTCTACGAAAGGCTTTACCTGTGAGCGACGCATCGATTGCGCAAGCGCCCTGGCTGGACGATGACGGGCTGCAGAAGCTGCTGTCGGTATTGTCGGCCGGCGGTGAAGAGGCGCGCATTGCCGGCGGCGCGGTGCGCAACGCGCTGCTGGGCGAGACAGTGACCGATGTCGATATCGCCACAACCAACCTGCCGGACGCGGTGATCGCACGAGCCGAAAGCGCGGGGTTCAAGACCGTGCCGACGGGCAAGGAGCATGGCACGATCACAGTGATCGCCGACGGTACAGCCTATGAAGTAACGACGCTGCGCGCTGACATAGAAACCGACGGGCGGCACGCCCGTGTCGCGTTCGGCCGCGACTGGAAGCGCGATGCGGAGCGGCGCGATTTTACCATCAACGGGATGTATGCTGAGGCCGACGGACGGGTGATCGATCTTGTGGGCGGGCTCGCCGATCTTCAAAGCCGCACGCTGCGTTTTATCGGCGAGGCCGACGAGCGCATCAAGGAAGACTACCTGCGGATACTCCGCTTTTTCCGCTTTTTCGCCTGGTATGGCGCAGGGCGCCCGGATGCGGACGGCATCAAGGCTGCGGTGCGTTTGAAGTCAGGACTCGACGGGCTGTCGGCCGAGCGGGTGTGGTCCGAATTGCGCAGGCTGTTGTCCGCGCCCGATCCGTCACGCGCCTTGTTGTGGATGCGCCAGACCGGCGTTCTGACCCGCGTGCTGCCGGAAAGCGAGAAGTGGGGCATCGATGCCGTGCCGGGCCTGATCGATGCCGAGAGTGCGGAAGGCTGGAAGCCCGACCCGCTGCTCAGGCTGGCAGCCATTGTGCCGCCGGACGCTAAGCGGCTCGCAGGCCTGGCGGAGCGGCTGCGCCTTTCGAACGCGGAGGCTGAGCGGCTGCAGGCATGGGCACGTGCGGACGCGCCGGCTGCCGCGTGCGGGGAGGCGGAACTCGCCCGCATGGCCTTTCGCGGCGAGGTCAGCGGCCTTACCGATCGCATGCGCCTTTCCCTTGCCGGCGCACAAGCGAAGTCCGACCGTGACACTAGCGCGCGCTACCGGCGTTTGCTGGACTTCCTGTCGTCCTGGGAGAGACCGGTCATGCCGTTGACCGGCAACGATCTTCTGGCCGCCGGGCTGATGCCGGGCAAGTCGCTCGGCACAATTCTCAAATCGCTGGAAAGCGAGTGGGTGGAGAGCAATTTCTCGCTCAATCGCGGCGCGCTGCTGAAACGCGCCGCGGAACTTGTGGCGCAGAACTAGGCCGCGTTGCGAGCTGTGGCGATTCGAGAGCGGATCGCTTCCACCATCGTTTCGCGAATGTTCGTTTCGCCATGCGCCTCGCGCATATGCTCTACCGCGCGACGCATCACCTCCGCCTCTTCCTCGTGGCGGGTGTGCCATTCGCACCCGGGCACCAGCGAGCCGCAATGATAGGTTTTCATTGGTTCCTCCTTGGCTCCGTTCGGATGTGCCGACCATAACACAGAATGCGGCGAGAGGAGGAATTGCAGCCGCTGTTCAACGCTGCTGTTCGAACATTTTTCGCGTTTCGCCAAGCTGGGTTCTGATCCAGGACTTGAAGCTGCGGACTTTCGCGTCCTCGCGCCGCGAGGCTGCGGTAACCGCCCAATAGTGCATGCCGGTAGGCGCGCGATGGGGAAATGGTGCAACCAGCGTGCCCATGCGCAGCGGGCATTCGGCGAGCGTCTGCCATGAAAGTACGACACCCTGCCCGGCGATCGCGGCGTCCTGTGCGAGAGCAGCGTCCGCATAGGCGTTGCCGAAGGTCAGGTCGCCTTCCGTAAGCCCGTATTCATCGAGCCATAGTTGCCATCGCAGCGTGGAGTTGAAATCGGTGACGATCGGTACGCCGGCCAGATCGGATGGCTTGCGCAGCTTTTCGGCGAGTGCAGGCACACAGACTGGGAATATCTCCTGCTCAAGGAGGGGTTCGGCGGTCACACCCTCCCAGCCGCCCGGGCCGACTCTGATCGCGATGTCGATGTCGGAGGTTGCCGGGTCGATGAGCTGCGCCGTGGCGTCGAGCCTGACCTGTATGCCCGGATGCATCGTCATGAAGTCGCTGAGGCGCGGTACCAGCCATTTCGAGGCAAGCACCGGTGCGACCGAGATGGTCAGCACGTCGTCCGGATGTTGCGCTGCCGAGGCAACGGCCTTGTCGAGTGCCGAAAAGCCGGTTGTAAGCCTCGCGAGGAACTCTCGCCCGAAATGCGTGGGCACGAGGCCGCGCGTGCTGCGTTCGAATACCTGGCGGCCGAGCTGCTCCTCGGCGCGGATGATCTGCTGGCTCACCGCGCCCACGGTCACGCCGAGCTCGGATGCAGCGGCCTTCAGCGAACCCAGCCGGCCGCAGCTTTCCAGCGCCCGTAAGCCATTGAGATGCAGTCTGTTGAGCTCTTTCATATAGGTTTTCTATACCAGTGCCGAGCAATTCTCCATTGAGAATCTACCTCCTTAGGCAGAAATTCTAGGCATCGGACAAAAGGAGTCGGTGAGTTGTTGCAGATTATCTGGAAGGCGTTCAGGCAAGCAAAATCGCGCCGCCGAGCCGAGCGCGGTGAAGATTGGCAATGCGATCCGCTCGCGCATCCCGTTCTGGACCGCATGACACCGGTCGAACTCGGCGATCTGCCGCTCGGCTCTCTGATGTACAATTGCCGCGACCGTTGACGAGCCTTACGGCCATTTCACCTCAGGCGGCAGGCTCGACAGGATCGAGTTCACATTGCCGCCCGTCTTGAGCCCGAAAATCGTGCCCCGGTCATAGAGCAGGTTGAATTCGACGTAGCGGCCGCGCCGAATGAGTTGTTCCTCGCGATCGGCTTCCGTCCAGTTCTCGTTGAAATTGGTGCGCACAAGATGCGGGTAAACCACCGCGAATGTGCGGCCGACATCCTGCACGAAGCGGAAATCGGCATCCCAGCCGCCTACCTCCTCGGCGGATTTCAGCCAGTCGAAGAAGATGCCGCCAATGCCGCGCGGTTCGCCGCGATGGGGCAGGTGGAAATACTCGTCGCACCAGGTCTTGTAGCGGTCGTAGTCGGCGACGCCCGGGTGCTTGTCGCAGACGAAACGCATCGCTTTATGAAAGGCCTGGCTGTCCGGGTGCTCCTGGGTGCGTCGTCGGTCGAGCACGGGTGTCAGGTCCGCGCCGCCCCCGAACCATTGCGACGTCGTAACCACCATGCGCGTGTTCATATGAACCGCCGGGACGCAGGGGTTCTGCGGGTGCGCGATCAGCGAGATGCCGGAAGCCCAGAAGCGCGGATCCTCTTCAGCGCCTGGTATCTGCTTGCGGAACTCGGGCGAAAATTCGCCAAAAACCGTCGATGTGTGCACGCCGGCCTTTTCGAAAACGCGGCCATACAGCATCGACATAGTGCCGCCGCCGCCTTCGCCCCCGTCGCGCTGCCACGCATCGCGTTCGAACCGGCCGGGCGCCCGGTGAGCGAGCGGGCCAGTCAGTTCATCCTCAAGCGTCTCGAAGATTGCGCAGATGCGGTCCCGCAGTTCCTCGAACCAGCTTTTCGCCGCTTCCTTCTTGACTTCGATATCGTCGGGCAGGCCGGGCGGCAGTTCGGGGCGTTCCATGTAAGGCAGTCTCCTTACCCGGCAACGGCGCGCGGAGGCGAACCTTGCATTCGGGACTCGTCAATTCAGCCGCCGTTCTCTAAAGTTCAGGCAAGGACGGTCAAGGAGTTCTTTTCTTGAAAGTGCCCGCACGTCCATCGTTGCAAAGTCTGAAAACCCGGCTCGACAAAGGCCGCGCGACGGGCGAACGCCTGACGCGGGACGGTTTTCTGCGCGAGACTTTCGTGCTGCCGCGGGAGGCGGCACGGGTGAAAGCGCGCGAGTGGTTCGACCGCTGGCCGAAGCAGGCCTACTGGACGGCCATAGAAAGCTGGGCCGAGCGCCCGGACGACGAAATCGAGTTTACGATGCGACGCCTGCCGACTGCGGATTAGGTTCCGTTTCCGAGCTGTCTCATCGCTTCCCCCGCTGCCATCGCCGCCGATAGCGCCAGGTTGAGGCTGCGGCCGCCGCCCGGCATCGGAATCACCAGTCGCGCGTCGGCTGCCGCGTGTACCTCGCTGGGCACGCCTGAGGATTCGCGCCCGAGCAGCAGCATGTCTCCCGGCCGGAATTCGAACTCCGTATAGGGTATGTCGCCGGACGTGGTGAAAAGGATCAGTCGGCCCCCAAGGGAATTGCGGACCTCCTCAAACGACGTCCAGTCGTCATGGCGGGTGAGCGCAGCCATTGCGAGATAGTCCATTCCGGCGCGCCTGAGCGCACGATCGGAAAAGTCAAAGCCGGCCGGTCCGATGACGTCGACCCCGACACCAATGCATGCTCCGAGCCGGAGTATGGCACCCGTGTTACCGGCAATATCCGGCTGGTAGAGCACAAGGCGGAACCAGGCCTGTGAATCGGGCTGCCGGATGTTCATTTCGTTTGCTTGTCACCGAGCCAATAGCGGGGGCCTGCGCCTTTGCTGGCGACCTTGTCGGCGGGGTTGACCAGCTTGCATTGCTGCATGGACAGGCAGCCACAACCGATACAGCCCGCCAGGCCTTCCTTGAGACGCTGCAGCTCGCCGATGCGCTCGTCGATGCGGCGGGCCCAGCCGGCGGAGAGCTTCTGCCAGTCCGATTTGGTCGGCGTGCGTCCGTCAGGCAGCTTCGCGAGTTCGGCGCCGATCTCTTCGAGGGTCAGGCCGATCTTCTGTGCGAATACGATAAATGCGATGCGGCGGAGCGTTGAGCGAACGAACCGCCGATGTGTCGAGCCATGGCGTTCCGAGCGGATCAGGCCGCGCTGTTCGTAAAAGCGCAAGGCCGATGCAGCGACGCCTGACCGCCGTGCGACGGCGCCGATTGTGAGGGTGGTTTCCATGCGTTCTTGTTGTCACATTTCGCGCTTGACTTCAAGTTAAGTTGAACTTTTATTTGTTGCGCTCCCTGTTCGAAAGACGACTGCAAGGAGCACCTCATGGAAAGCGAAGGCCGGTTCCGCCGGTACATACTCGACGAAGTTGGATCATGGTTCGGCGTCAGTGCAAATATTGGGCGTCGCGGCGAAATCCGCTTGAAGGTCAATCGACGCGAGATCGGATATCTGGACGGCGGATTCGCGGCGTTTTTTCAGTTTGAAGATTCGTTGCGTGCGCAGCTCAGGCTTGCGGGGCGGGTAACGGACCACCCGCTTTTCCCGGCAGGCGAAGGGCCGGCGGTGCGCCGCATCAGGTCGGAACAGGATGCGCGAGATGTCGTGCGCCTTTTCTGGATCAACTATGAGCTTGCGATTGCCCGCTTCAATCGACGCGCTGAACGCGCCGCAATGCCTGTTTCGGTGGAGCGGATGGTTGCCAATTGACAACAGTAACGGCGTTTGTCTCGCCGAAGACCTTTTCGGGGTGGTTTCGGCCGGCAGATCGACCTATAAGGTCACAGCTCGAAACCGAAGCCAACGGAGGCAGTGATGGATAACTGGACGCTCATCGCGACAGCGCGCCTCCGCAGCGGGGCGTTTGCCTGACGGCGGATTCGGTTCGGACTTTCTGACAATTTCATAACGCGTCGCCGAACTCCGCCGGAACCCGGTTCCGATTCGAGAGTTCATCCATGCACGCAAGAAATCCCAAGGCCCGCAGGGGCCAAAATCCGTCGCCGCGCCATTCGCTTTCAGCCGATGCGGCAATCCCGCCGAAACCGGTGCCGTCAGTTCCCGACAAGGGGTTGCCGACGGCGTTTACCGCAGCGCTTGGGGCGGGGCCGCCAGTGGCTGACGACAAACGCGCCGGGCACGACAAAGCCAAGGGCGGTCATAACCGACCCGACCAGACTAACAAGGCAGCGAAGCCAGTGACGCGACCGGGCAATTTTCCCGGTCACCGCAGCGGCCACCGCTGAAACGACAGAGGCATGAGACCATGTTCAAGTGGTTTGAAACACGATTAAACCCGTTCCCGCCCGAGGAACCCGAGCAGCCGCCAAGCAATCTGGCGGCATTTGCCTGGCACTATTCGCGCGGCGTCTGGCCGTGGTTTGCAGTTGTCGTGTGCCTGACAGCGGGCATCGCCGCGCTTCAGGTGGTGATCTTCAGTTTCATGGGCAACATCGTCGACTGGTTGACCGGGGCAAATCCGGAGACGTTTCTGGAAGACGAGTTCTGGAGCCTCGTGGGCATGGCAGCGGTAGTACTGTTGCTTCTGCCGGCGCTCGCGATAGCGCACGGACTGGTCATGCATCAGACGATTTTCGGCAATTATCCGATGCTCATCCGCTGGAAGGCACATCGTTATCTGCTGCGGCAGAGCATGGCCTTCTATCAGGATGAGTTTGCCGGCCGGGTTGCCACGAAGGTCATGCAAGGTGCTCTCGGTGTGCGCGAGATGGTGACCAAGGCGCTCGACGTGTTCGTCTATGTCATCGTCTATTTCGTCTCGGCGCTGGTGCTCCTCGCCAGCTTCGACCTGTGGCTCATGGTGCCCTTCCTCGTCTGGCTGGCCGGATATTCTCTGCTGCTTCGCCACTATCTGCCGAAGCTGCGCGACATCTCGGGCAAGCAGGCAGACGCGCGTTCCCTCATGACCGGACGGGTGGTCGACAGTTACACCAACATCATGACGGTGAAGCTGTTTGCCCATGCCGGCAGGGAGGAGCGCTATGCGCGGGATGCGATGTCGCAGTTTCTCGACACCGTTCACCCCCAAATGCGCTATGTGACCAAGCTCAATTTCGGACTCGACCTGTCGAACGCGCTGCTTCTTTTCACGGTTGGCGGCGTCGGCATCTGGTCGTGGATCACTGGTTCGGTGTCGGTTGGCGCGGTCGCCGTCGCGCTCGGGCTGGTGATGCGTCTTGAAGGCATGAGCCACTGGATCATGTGGGAGCTTGCGGGCGTGTTCGAGAATATCGGCATGGCGCAGGACGGCATGAACACGATTGCGCAACCTCGCGATGTGCAGGACAGCCCCGATGCCGAAAAGCTCGACGTGAAGCGTGGAGCGATTGCGTTCAAGAATGTTCGCTTCCACTACGGCAAGGACAAGGGCGTGATCGAAAACCTGACCTTGTCGGTAAAGCCCGGAGAGAAAGTCGGTCTCGTCGGCCGTTCCGGCGCAGGCAAATCGACGCTGATCAACGTGCTGTTGCGGCTCTACGACCTGGAGGGCGGCAGCATCCTGATCGACGGGCAGGACATTGCCGAGGCGACGCAGGACAGTCTGCGGGCGAATATCGGCATGGTGACGCAAGATACGTCACTGCTGCATCGCTCGGTGCGCGACAACATTCTCTACGGCCGCCCTGACGCGACCGAGGAGATGATGATCGAGGCGGCGAAGCGTGCCGAGGCGCATGACTTCATCCTCGAACTGACCGATCCGAAAGGCCGCAAGGGCTATGACGCACATGTCGGCGAACGGGGCGTGAAATTGTCCGGTGGGCAGCGTCAGCGCATTGCCATTGCGCGTGTCATGCTGAAAGACGCGCCGGTGCTGATCCTTGACGAGGCGACATCGGCGCTCGATTCGGAGGTTGAGGAAGCGATCCAGCAGAACCTTTATCGGCTGATGGAAGGCAAGACGGTGATTGCGATCGCGCACCGGCTGTCGACCATTTCGGCGATGGACAGGCTGGTCGTGCTCGACCAGGGCCATGTTCTGGAGCAGGGCACACATGACGAGCTTGTCGGTACCGGGGGGCTTTACGCTGAACTGTGGCGCCGTCAGTCAGGCGGCTTCATCGACGCTGAGGTGGACACAGCGCAACAGGACGCGGCGGAGTAGCCGTTTCCTGCCTGGCATCCGGAGCGGTTGCCTTCGACGGGTGTGCGCTCCAACTATGACTGCCGCCGCGGCTATTCCGGCCGCAGCGGCCCAGTGCGCAACGGCAAGTGGATCGGATGAGCGAAGCGAACGGCAAGGGTGACCGGATATGGGGTTGGGCAGAAAGGCTCATCGATCCGTTTTCGGATACGGGTCGCGAGGTGCTGCCGCGCGAGGCATTTCGCTTCATCCTGTTTTTCGCCAGCCAGGCAAAATTCCCCTTCGTGATGCTGCTGGTGATCGGCGGACTGTCGGGGGCCGTCGAGGCCGGAACCTATTGGGCCATCGGCTGGCTGATCGACATTCTGGACGCCACATCGCCTGCCGCGCTCATCAACGATTATTGGCCGCATCTGACGGCGCTTCTTGTCCTTGTTCTCGTTCTGCGGGCCGCAGTGGTGATTGCCGCTGCGGTCGTCGAACAGCAGATCATTGCGCCGCATTTCTTCCAGCTCGTGCGCTGGCAGGCGTTTCGCCGGGTCATCGAGCAGCCATACGAATTCTATCAGAACGATTTTGCCGGGCGCATCGCGACGAAAATATTGCAGGGGGGCGAGGCGACGGGTGATTTTATCGTGTCGTCGCTTCAGACGATGTGGTCGTTCTTCACATTCGTCGTGCTGGCGGTGACCATCCTGACGGTGCTCGACCCGGTCATGGGGCTGGTCATGGTGGTTTGGCTTGCCGCCTATGGTGTGACGGCCTGGACGCTTCTGCCGCCGCTGCGGGCCGCAGGCCGCAAGACCGCCGATGAAAGGTCGATCCTGAACGGGCGGCTTGTGGACGCATTCACCAACATCATGGCCGTCAAGCTGTTCGATAGCGGCCGGCGCGAACACGCCTTCGTGCGCGACGGGATGGAGCGTTTCCTGCAGGCGGTACGGCGGCTGACGCGTGCGATCACCAAAGTGCGCGCGGCAGTGGCGATCATCAACGGGTTGATGATCGCCGCCGTCGGCATCCTCGTTGTACGCAGCTGGATGGCCGGGGGCACCAGTACCGGCGAGGTGGCGGCGGTGATGGGCCTTTGCCTGCGCCTCAACCAGATGTCGGGTTATGTGATGTTCAACATCAATGGCCTGATCCGCAATTTCGCGACGGTACAGGATGCTACGGGAACGATTTCGGTCGAGCCCGCCATCCGGGATGCAACTGACGCGCGAACAATAGCGCGAGCTTCCGGTGACATCGTGTTCGACAACGTCACCTTCAACTACGGTAAGGACGCGCACACGCAGGCCGACCGCGTCGTTGCCAATCTCGATCTCCACATCCAGCCGGGAGAACGGGTGGCGCTCGTCGGTCCCTCGGGCGCGGGCAAGACGACAATCGTCAATCTGGCACTGCGGCTGTTCGATGTCGAAAGCGGCCGTATCCTGCTCGACGGCAGCGATATCCGATCACTGACCCAGGCATCGCTGCGGGAACAGTTCGGCGTTGTCAGCCAGGATCCGATGCTGATGCATCGTTCGATTCGCGACAACATCGCCTACGGCAAACCGGGCTCAAGCGAAGAGGAGATCATCGAGGCGGCGAAACGTGCGTCCGCGCACGAGTTCATCACGGGTGTGGCCGACCAGCGCGGCCGCACAGGTTATGATGCCCATGTCGGCGAGCGCGGCGTCAAGCTGTCGGGAGGCCAGCGGCAGCGAATCGCGATCGCGCGCATGATGCTCAAGAACGCACCCATACTGATACTGGACGAGGCGACGTCGGCGCTCGACTCCGAAATCGAGGCCGTTATTCAGGAAAATCTGTTCACGATGATGGAGGGCAAGACGGTGATTGCGGTGGCACACCGGCTGTCCACGATAGCTGCGCTCGACAGGCTTGTCGTTCTCGACGAGGGCCGGATTGTGGAAGAAGGCCGGCACGACCAGCTTATTGCCGGAGGCGGGCTCTACGCGCAGCTGTGGAAACGGCAGTCAGGCGGGTTCCTACCAAGCCGGCTGGCTGCGGAATAGCGGCTTGGCGGTTCGTCCACCCAGTCAATATGGCAGGTCCGCTGTCGGTGGGCCGGTCAAAGCGCTCTCGCCGCTCGACCATGAAATCATGGGTGAAAAGGCGGCGTCGCTTGGCCGTGCGGGCGAGCAAGTGCAGCTGACGCTACGACGGTTGGCCGAAGGCCGGCCGGAAGCGCGGGAGCGGCTGCTGCGCGATGCGGTGCAGGCGGTTTATGCCTATTTTATCCAGCGTGAACTTTGCGGGCTGAGGCGCCATGCGGATGTTATCCGCGAATATGCGATCCCCGCGGAAGTGCTCGCCAGACTGGGCGCCAACTGAACGGCTATTCCAGCCAGTCGGTCACGAAATCCTCGTTTTCGTGAATGTCGATCGTCTCCAGCCGGCCCGGTCCCAGATTGGAAAATTTGTGCGGCACGCCGGCGGGCACGGTGAGGATCTGTCCTGCGGCCGCCCGAATCTCGCGGTCGCCGACGGTAAAAAGTGCACTTCCCGCCTTGATGATGAACGTCTCGGGATAGGGATGCGAATGCAAGCGCGGACCAGCGCCAACAGTGTCGAATTCATTGAATATCAGGCATATGCCGGCGCCCAACTGGCGGCCCAGAACCTCGCCGTGCCACTTTTCATCGTCGCCCGACCAGGAGGATTTTTCGATCACTTTCACCATGCGGCGATCTTATCGCCAGAGCGCTCGGGCGTCACGTTCATCCTGCACAGCTTGTTTGTGCCAGAATCTTGCCGACTGCGATGGCAGCCGCGGCAGCAAAAAGGCCCACCGGACGGATATTGCCGGCGGGCCGCGACAAACTGCCCACAACCCGCGCGAGCGTCTGGACAAGCCTAGCTCACGCGCATAGAACCCAACGCCGAACGCCGGGGGATTCCGCGCGCCGAAATGGCCTGCTTTTCGATACCGGGCGGCCATTGGACGCAGGCCACATTCCGCCGGCAAGCAATGCCGAAAGGATAGCCATCCCGTGAGCGCGAAAGAAACGACAGATCCGAACCGCCGCGACTTTCTCTACATAGCGACAGGAACGGCAGGCGCCGTGGGCGCGGCAGGCGTCGCCTGGCCTTTCATCGACCAGATGCGGCCTGACGCCTCCACCCTTGCTTTGGCGACAATCGATGTGGATGTTTCGAGTGTCGAGCCAGGCATGTCGATCACGGTGAAGTGGCGCGGAAAGCCGGTGTTTATCCGCAACCGTACGCCCGAAGAGGTCGAGGCCGCGAAGGCGGTTCCGCTCGAAGAGCTGAAAGACCCGGTGGCGCGCAATGCGAATGTCCCTTCAGACGCGCCGGCGACCGATCTTGAACGTTCGGCTGGCGAGGGCCGCGAAAACTGGATCGTCATGATCGGCTCGTGCACGCACCTCGGTTGCGTGCCGCTCGGCCAGGCTGGCGATTTCGGCGGCTGGTTCTGCCCCTGCCACGGTTCGCACTACGACACGGCCGGCCGTATCCGCAAGGGACCGGCGCCGGAGAACCTGGCGGTACCGACGTTCAATTTTACTTCCGAATCCACGATTTCGATCGGCTGAGGCAGGAGAGGGCACGCATATGAGTGGCGGACATTCCACCTACGAGCCGAAGACGGGCATTACGCGCTGGATCGACCAGCGCCTGCCGCTGCCGCGGCTGATGTATGATTCATTCGTGGCCTATCCGGTGCCGCGCAATCTGAACTACGCCTATACCTTCGGTGGCATTCTCACCATCATGCTGGTGGCGCAAATCCTGACCGGCATCGTGCTGGCCATGCACTATACCGCGCATGTCGATCTCGCCTTCAATTCAGTCGAGAAGATCATGCGCGACGTGAATTCCGGCTGGCTGCTGCGCTATCTGCACGCCAACGGTGCGTCGTTCTTCTTCATCGCTGTCTACATCCATATCTTCCGCGGGCTCTACTACGGCTCCTACAAGGCGCCGCGCGAGATGCTGTGGATTCTCGGCTGCATCATCTACCTGTTGATGATGGCGACCGGCTTCATGGGCTACGTGCTCCCTTGGGGTCAGATGAGCTTCTGGGGCGCCACGGTCATCACCGGTTTCTTCACCGCCATTCCGCTGGTTGGCGACTGGATCCAGCAGCTTCTGCTCGGCGGTTTCGCGGTCGACAACCCGACACTCAACCGCTTTTTCTCGCTGCATTACCTGCTGCCGTTCATGATCGCCGGCGTTGTGGTGCTGCACGTCTGGGCGCTGCACGTCACCGGTCAGACCAACCCCACGGGAATCGAAGTAAAGTCGAAGACCGATACGGTACCGTTTACGCCTCACGCCACCGCGAAGGACATGTTCGCGATGGTCGTGTTCCTGGCAGTGTTCGCCTACTTCGTCTTCTACATTCCAAACTATCTCGGCCACCCGGACAACTACACCGAAGCCAACCCCCTGAAGACGCCGGCGCATATCGTGCCCGAATGGTATTACCTGCCGTTCTACGCGATCCTGCGCGCGATCACCTTCTCGATCGGGCCAATCGATTCTAAGCTCGGCGGCGTGCTCGCCATGTTCGGTTCGATCCTGGTGCTGTTCTTCGTGCCGTGGCTTGATACGTCGAAGGTACGCTCGGCTGTCTACCGTCCCTGGTACAAGCTGTTCTTCTGGCTCTTCGTTGCCGACGCCATCTTCCTTGGATGGCTGGGCGCGAAGCCCGCCGAAGGCGCTTACGTGGCGATGGCGCAGATCGGCACTTTCTACTACTTCGCGTTCTTCATCATCATCATGCCCGTGCTTGGCCTGATCGAAACGCCGAAGCGGCTGCCCAACTCGATCACCGAGGCAGTGCTGGAGAAGAACAAGGGCGGCGAGGCTGCCGCGCAACCTGCCACCAGCACTGCATCTCCCGAAACCCGAGGCTGAGGCTCGAAAGGACTTCTCATGAAACTGATCCTCAAGGGATTTCTCGCTCTCAGCCTGAGCATCGCCGCAGCCGGCATGGCCTCGGCCGCGGAGGATGGAGAAGGCACGCCGCATTACCCGATCGAGCGTCCGCACGCGGCGGACTGGTCGTTTGCAGGGCCGTTCGGCACCTACGATCGTGGCCAGCTGCAACGTGGCCTGAAGGTGTATCGCGAGTCCTGCGCGGCCTGCCACGGGCTGAGTTTTGTCGCATTCCGCACGCTGGAAGATCTCGGCTATTCGGAAGCACAGATCAAAACGCTGGCCGCTGAGTATACCGTGACCGACGGCCCGGATTCGGCTGGCGACATGTTCGAGCGAGCCGGCATCCCGTCGGATTATTTCCCGTCGCCCTTCGCCAATGAGGAGCAGGCGGCAGCCTCCAACAACGGAGCTGCGCCGCCGGACCTTTCGCTAATCGCCAAGGCGCGCGGCGTGGAACGCGGGTTCCCGACCTTCATCTTCGATATCTTCACCCAGTATGCCGAAAGCGGACCCGACTACATCTACAGCCTGCTAACCGGCTACACCGACGAGATACCGGATCATGTCAGCGTGCCCGAAGGCGCCTACTACAACCCGTATTTCGTTGCAGGTCCCGCACTCGCGATGCCCGCTCCGCTTTCCGATGGCCTCGTCACCTATGACGACGGTTCGCCGGAGACGGTCGATCAGTACGCCAAGGACGTGACGGCATTCCTGATGTGGGCAGCCGAGCCGCATATGGAAGCGCGCAAGAAGACCGGCTTCGTGGTGCTGATCTTCCTGGTGTTGTTTGCCGGGCTGACCTATCTCACCAAGCGCAAAGTCTGGGCGGGCACCGCTCACTGAACCGGCTGCTGAACTTCGATCAAGGGCGCCGCACACGGCGCCCTTTTCATTTGCGGCCAAAGGCTGCAAGAATGAAGAGGCTGCAACGGGCGGGTTACATGAGACAATCACTGGAAGAGACGCTGCTTTCGGCGATCCGCACGATTCCGGACTATCCGAAACCCGGTATCCTGTTTCGCGACATCACAACGCTGCTTGGCAATGCGCGGGCCTTTCGGCGCGCCGTGGATGAACTCGTTCATCCTTATGCGGGCGAGAAGATTGACAAGATTGCGGGTATCGAGGCGCGCGGCTTCATTCTGGGTGGCGCAATCGCACACCAGCTTTCCTCCGGTTTCATTCCTATCCGCAAGAAAGGCAAGCTGCCGCACGAAACCGTGCGCGTCGCCTACAGTCTTGAATACGGCATCGATGAAATGGAGATGCACCGCGACGCGGTGAAGGAAGGCGAGAAGGTCATTCTGGTGGACGATCTGATCGCCACCGGCGGCACGGCGGAGGGTGCAGTGAAGCTACTCACGCAGATGGGCGCCGACATCGTTGCGGCCTGCTTCGTCATCGACCTGCCGGACCTGGGCGGGCGCAAGAAGCTCGAGTCACTCGGCGTCGATGTGCGGACGCTGATTGCATATGAGGGCCACTGAATTCGCGGCCCGCGGGGTATTTCCGGCCGGCCGTCTGCTTCAGGTCCTGTACAGGCGCACGGGACTGCCCGGCGCGCGCTTGATCGTACCGCGCGCCTCCTGATCGAGTTGCACTGCCTTCAGCCACCAGCCCGCCTTTTCGCCGCCGGGAAAGAGGTCATTCGGCAGCAGCGGCAGCAGACGCTTCTTCGCTTCTGCGACGGTGATGCCCGGAGCATCGGCAGGCAAAATCGCGAGCATCGCGTCACGCATGGCCTCAAACTTCGGTCGATCCAGCCGCGTCACGTAGTCAGGCGAGGTGATGCTCAGCACCTCGATCTTGTCGGAAGTATCAGTCATCGAGAACTCCTGTAACGTGGTCGACTTTGGGTGACCGGAAGCCCATTGCGGCCCATGCTGCAAACAGGCGCCACATGAAGCGGACGGAGTGCGTGTTGTAGCTCGGCAGCATATCGTTGAATTCAACGCCGACGGGACGATCGCGCGTCATGGTGCGCATTTCGTTCGCGGGTCGCTCGCCGGGTTTCAGTCGGTCGCGATACACGCTCAGCCAATGACCGCCTTTGAACTCGAGAAACATCGGACTGTTGCAGCAAGTTGCAACAACACGTCGGTTTGGCGCTCCGTTCGAAAGCCGGTATTCCCTGAGGAATTCAGTGCCCTTGCCGAAATGAACCCGGTCCTTTCGCTGCAGGACGTATGGTGTGCCGCCGTCTGTCTGGCGGACAGGTTCCGCACCTGACAGACCTTCGAATTTCAGTGCTGCCTTCTGGCAGCTGGAGCAGTAGCAGGTGGCACTGACGATCGGTTTGCCTTTGAGAGCAAGCTCGCATTTGCCGCATCGGCAACGCGCCACTATTTCCATGTTGTGTGTCGGCATCTCATTCTCCTGAATTCAAACTAGACTAGACGGTCTAGTTTGAATTGTCAATCAGGATGATAAGCGGGAGGTGTGAATTCGAGGCGGGAACTTAGATCGCGCAGAAGATGACGTGAGTTGTGACAGATGGTGAATGACGCATGCATTTTTGCGCGGGCAACCGCGCGTCGACCGACTGGCTTGATCGCATGGTGAATTCGCTGCACTGTAGCCGCGGAGGGGGCAGGATGCGCTTACTGATCACATTTCTCGTCGGAGCGGTGTTCGGCGCCGCCGGTGGCGTCGCGCTCGGTTTCTTCCTTTTTCCATATGTTTTTCCGCCCCCGCCCGCCGCGGAAGAGTTGCGTTCCGTTCAAACCGACAAGCTTGCGGAAGGTACGTTCATTCACGCCAATCCAAGCGATCCGATACACTATGGCGGCGGCGGGGTTTCGGTCTATTCGGATACCGTGTTCCTGCACGAGGACTTCGAGGTCGGGCCGGGGCCGAATTATCATGTCTATCTGGTGCCCAGGGCAAACATACGCTCTTCATCCGATCTTTCCGGTGCAATGTATGTGGACCTTGGCCAACTGCGCGCATTCAAGGGCAGCCAGAACTACCGGATCCCGGCCGGGCTGGACCTCGGCGATTATCCCAGCGTCGTCATCTGGTGCGAGCGGTTTTCGGTGCTGATTTCTCCTGCCGATCTTCGTTTTGATACTTCGAGCTGAAGCTGCTACGCCGCGACAAGCTTGCGATAGAGGTGCCACGTGGCGTGACCGAGCACCGGCAATACGATGATCAGACCCGCGAACACCGGCAGGCTGCCGATAACCAGCAGCGCGGCGACGATCAGGCCCCACACGGCGATTTCAAACGGGTTGGCAAGTGCTGCGCGCCATGAGGTGGTAATCGCGGCCCATGCACCGACATCGCGGTCGAGGAGCAGCGGGAAGGCCACCACGCCGGTGCAAAGTGCTGCCACGGCGAAGACGAACCCCGCAAGATTGCCGACGACCATCAGTGTGCGGCCTTCGGCTGTATAGAACACGTTGGTGGCGAATTCGGTTATGGAACCCGGCGGTGTGGGGCCGAAAAGCCAGACATAAAGCCCCTGGGCAACCAGCATCCAGGCGATGAAGATGCCGACCATCACAGCTCCGACCCAGGCAATCGCCGGCAGGGCAGGCGAGTTGCGTACGCCGAGGGCGTCGCGCCAAGTGGCCTCCTGGTTCAATTCGCGTCTGCGGCTGATTTCGTAAAGGCCAATGGCTGCAAACGGCCCGATCAGGGCGAAACCCGAGGCGAGCGGGAAGATCAGCGGCAGGGCGCTGGCAGAAGATGTCCAAGCCGCAAGCACAACTCCGACCAGCGGGTAAACGATGATTATGAAGATGATGTGCGACGGCATGGCGACGAAATCGTCAATGCCGGCGCGCAGCGCATCGGCAAGATCGCTGAGGCTTATGCGCCGGACTTCCGGATGCGGAACGGCACCCTTGGCGTCTGCGAGAACGTGGAAATGGCTCATGTTCACATCCCTCCTGCCGGACCAGATGCAGGAGGTGCGATGTCCCGCACCGGTCGCGGGTTTTGTTGGGTAGGGGCCGTATCAGCTCTGATTTCGGGCGGCTGACACGGCCATCATGCTGTGGTGATCATAACGCGCCGCGATAAATCTGCGAAATCAATCCAGCTTGTTTGTCGTTCAATTTCGTGGCATAGGCCCGCGCGTTCGGGCATTTACTGACCCGGAGACTGGATCGCCAAACGTGCTCCCTTCCCCGAAATCGTGAACTCTCGACATCAGCGAAACCGTGCACGCGGCACGGACGCGTTCATTCGCGGGAATTACGGAGTAACCGCAATGGCTCAGACAGGCACTGTCAAATTCTTCAATGCAAGCAAGGGCTTCGGCTTCATCACCCCGGACGACGGCAGCAAGGATGTGTTCGTGCATATCTCGGCGGTTGAAGCGTCGGGCATGCATAGCCTGGCGGAAAACCAGAAGGTCTCGTTCGATGTCGAACCGGACCGCCGCGGCAAGGGCCCCAAGGCCGTCAACCTCGCCGCAGCCTGATTTCAGGCGCGGCCCGGGCGAGCGGTTCGCAAAAGTTTCGCTTGCCCACCCCGACAAAATGGGGAACATTCGCCGGGTTCGGGCATTTGCGGGCCCGGAGATTGGACAATGGCTAGCGCCCGGGTTGCGTGACGATACTGCGCGCCGGGCTGTTTGTGCGACCGAAATAAAAAGAACGACGGCGCCTACCGGACTTTTTCTTCTCCCCGCAGTGAACGACTTCGACCTGCCTGGCGCGAGCCGGGCAAATGAAATTGGGAGAAAAAGGAGCTTCCCCAATGCCCCAGTCGGGAACCGTCAAATTTTTTAACCATGCCAAGGGGTTCGGCTTCATCACCCCGGATGAAGGCGGGAAGGACATTTTCGTCCACATCTCGGCCGTTCAGGCATCCGGGCTGCCAGGCCTCGAAGACGGGCAGAAAGTCTCGTTCGACACCGAGCCTGATCAGCGCGGAAAAGGCCCCAAGGCCGTCAATCTGTCGGTAGGCTGAATAGCCAGCCGGGTATTCCCCGGCGACCCATCGAGCATGCGCGGGGGCGACACCAAACCGCCCCCGTCCACCTGCATCGGCTGAGGCCGAAATGACCACGCGGCCATTGCGCCGCGCAGCCCGTTTTTGTCCTGACAATCCTTGGTTGACCCGATCCAGCTTGGCTGCCGGCGTCACGAATGACACGGTGCGGCCGTTCAGCCCCGGTTCATGCGCGTATTCGTACCAATCATCTCACGAACCTGCCGCACACGGGCGCGCGGCATCAAGGAGATGAGAATGAAGAGATTCGCGCGAACTTTGGTTCTTTCGGTTTCAACCGCTGCCGTCGTGCTGTCGACGATGCCGATTGCCGAGGCCGGCGACAGGCACCGTCGACATCGCGTGGAGCGGCATGATGACAGCGTCGGCCGGGCAATCGGCGCCGGCATCATCGGCCTGGCGGTTGGCGCAATCGTTGTCGGTGTACTCAGCGAGCAGTCCAATGCGCGCAACCAAGCCGCCGCGCGGAACCCGTATCGTCGCCCGCGGCCGTCGCCGGAACGCGACTTCTTTCCGCCGCCACCGCGCAGTTACGGCTATGAGGCTGCGTATTCCAGGTCGCTCGAGCCGTGGAGCCCCGGCTGGTACGAGTATTGCCGCGCCCGCTATCGCAGTTTCCGCGCAGACACCGGGACGTTCACCACCTATTCGGGCGAAAAGCGCTTCTGCGTCGCCGAGTAGGGTCGGCCTGTTCGCCGGGGTTCCCTGCCCCTCCATTGGCGCCGCCAGCAATGGCGGCGCTTTTTTCAGACCAGAAACGGATTGTTGCGACGTTCGTCGCCGATGCGGCTGCCCGGCCCATGCCCGCAGATGAAACCGATATCGTCGCCGAGGGGCAGCAACTTTTCCCTGATCGATCTGATCAGCGTGTCGTGGTCGCCGCCCGGCAGGTCGGTGCGGCCGATCGAACCGTTGAACAGAACATCGCCCACATGGGCGAATTTTGCCGCCCGGTTGTAGAAGACGACATGCCCCGGCGCGTGGCCAGGGCAGTGCAGTACCTCAAACTCGTGCTCCCCGAAGGAGACCTTTTCTCCCTCGGTCAGAAACCTGTCCGGTGTGCAGTTTTTCATTGCGCCCGGCAGACCGAATTGCTCCGACTGGCGTTCGATGCTGGCAAGCATCTGCCTGTCCGCTTCATGGGGCCCGACGATCTGGACATCAAGCGCGTCCTTGAGTTCCATGGCGCCGCCTGCGTGGTCGAGGTGACCGTGGGTGAGCCATATTTCCTTGATGGAAATGCCGTTTTCGGAAAGCGTCTGCAGGATCACTTCGACATCGCCGCCCGGATCCACGACCACGCCTTCCTTTGTTGTCTCGTCAAACAGAACCGTACAATTCTGTTGAAACGGCGTGACCGGCACAATTCCGGCGCGCAGCTGCCCCATGAGTATTTCCTTGTTTAATGCTAGCGGCGGCCCGCAGACGAGGCCGCCGCAATAATGTCTGAACGGCTCAGCGCTTGTTCATTGCGCCCATGATTGCACCGACTACGCCGGTGAGAATGGCGCCGCCGCCCAATCCGCCGGCAGCATCGCCCAGCAGTCCGCCCATGGCACCTGCTGTTGCCGGATCGCCGAGCAAGGTGCCGAGAATCTGTCCGCCGGCTACGCCGCCGACCGCGCCGCTGATGATCTTCGGCAACTGAGCCATTGCCGCTTGCTTGACCGCAGCGCCGACGGCCTGGCCACCTATGATGCCGCCGACGATCTGTACGATGATCGGAACCAGTGATTCCATCGTTTTACCTCCTCATTAGCGACCCGTGCTGGCCGCTTGGACATCAAACCGGGTTCACTGCCAATGTCAAAGAGAGAAACGGCATGTGGAAAGGCCGGGCGCGGGGCGCCCGGCCTTCGATCAGATCGTCAGCTGCAGTCTATTCAGCTGCCAGCGCGTGGCTCGGGGTCACCTCGGCCGTATAGTCGTTCATGAGGTTCTGGGCGATTTCGCCGACCGTAAACCGGTAGGGGCCAATCTCCGATACCGGTGTTACCTCGGCTGCCGTACCTGTCAGGAAGCACTGTTCGAAACCTTCCATTTCCTCGGGCATGATTTCTCGCTCGACGACTTCGTAGCCGCGGCGCTTGGCCAGATCGATGACCGTGCGGCGTGTGATGCCGTCCAGGAAACAATCCGGATCGGGAGTGTGGATCACACCATCCTGGACGAAGAATATGTTGGCACCGGTAGCTTCGGCCACGCGGCCACGCCAGTCGAGCATCAGCGCATCGGCATAACCCTTGGCCTCCGCAGCGTGTTTGGAAAGCGTGCAGATCATGTAGAGACCTGCGGCTTTCGACTTGGAGGGGGCCGTGCGCGGATCCGGTCGCCGGTATTGCGCCATATCAAGCCGAATGCCTTTCAGCTTCTCGGCCGGGTCGAAATAGCTCGGCCACTGCCAGATCGCGATTGCCGCATTGATCTTGTTGTTTTGCGCCGAAACACCCATCTGCTCGCTGCCGCGCCAGGCAATGGGGCGCACGTAGGCATCCCGAAACCCCTGCATTTTCAAAAGCTTGCGGCATGCATCGTCGATTTCGGCAACTGACCATGGAATCTCGAAACCGAGGATGCGTGCAGATTCGTGCAGGCGCTCCGTATGCTCGGTCAGTTTGAAGATTTCGCCGCCATACGCGCGCTCGCCCTCAAACACCGCGCTGGCGTAGTGAAGTCCGTGCGACAGCACGTGCACCTTCGCGTCGGCCCACGGAACAAACGCTCCGTTCAACCATATGTGGCCTTCGAGCTGGTCAAAAGGAACTGTAGCCATTTGGTTCTCCCGCGAGCTTTCGGCCCGCTTGTCGTTTGAAAATTGAACGGTTCCGGCCTATCAGGCCTTCCTGCTATCTGTCGGCATATGCGAATAGGCGGCACGAATGATAGATGTTCCAATACCAACCCATCACCCATGCATATTCGTTCGCATATCCTCCAAAAGATTGGCAAAAATTACCACTGACCAAAATTTATGTCAATAAGGCTGACATATTTTCGCCATCAAGGACCCTGAGATGAGTGAACGGCAGAACCGGGAGACGGGACACTTGATTGATGCGCCGGATGATCAAAGGGTCGCCGATATCGATTTCACACTGATCGAGCTGCTCTTTTTCGCCTATCGTGATTTCACTTCCGACCCGGATGCAATTCTTGGCCCGATTGGGTTCGGGCGAGCGCACCATCGTGTGCTTCACTTCGTAAATAGGCGTCCCGGCCTGACGGTGGCGGAACTGCTCGACGTTCTGAAGATCACCAAGCAGAGCCTGGCCCGGGTACTGAAACAGCTGATCGATACCGGGTATATCGTCCAGGTGACAGGCCCGACCGATCGCCGGCAGCGGCAACTCCACGCGACGGAGAAGGGGAAAGAGCTGTCGCTCGCGCTTGCGCGGCCACAGTCCCGCCGCATCCGTGACGCATTGGCAAATGGCGGGGCGGGCGACCGCGCTGCAGTGGAGAGGTTTCTCAGGGCGATGGTCAATCCCGAACTGCGCAGGCAGATCGGCAATCCGCCGGAGGCCGGGAGCTAGAGAGGGTACGCGGATGGCAGCTGGAAACGCTATTCCGGACGACGACGCGCCGCATATTCTCGTGGTCGACGATGACACGCGTATCCGCGACCTGCTGAAGCAGTATCTGGCCGAGCAAGGCTATCGTGTCAGCACGGCCGCGAACGCCAAAGAGGCACGCCGTCGGCTGGAGGGTCTCGATTTCGACCTGATCGTTCTCGACGTGATGATGCCGGGCGAAAGCGGAGTCGAACTCACACAATCGCTACGCGAGCAGAAAGAGGTGCCGATCCTCATGCTCACGGCGCTTTCCGAGATCGAAAGCCGGGTCTCCGGTCTGGCCGCCGGCGCCGACGACTATCTTCCGAAACCGTTCGACCCGCGCGAGCTTTTGCTGCGGATCAACAATATCCTGCGGCGCGGGGCGCCGCCAGCCACGCCGAAGGTCGAACAGGTGGTGTTCGGGCCCTATGCATTCCAGCTTTCAAAGCGCGAACTGAAGCTTGGTGGCGAGGTGCTGAAGCTGACGGAGCGTGAGCAGGAGATTCTCACAATCTTCTGCGAGCGGGCCGGCGAGACGATTCCGCGTCACGAACTTGTTGGCGGCGAGGCGGGCGTTGGTGAGCGCACCATCGACGTTCAGATCAACAGGCTGCGCCGCAAGATCGAGCGTGACCCGTCAAATCCACTCTGGCTGCAAACGGTACGCGGTGTTGGCTACAAGCTGAGCGTAGAATAGGCTTGGCACAGACGGGCTTTCTGTTCGGGGCGGCTCGCAATCAGCCGCCGGAAAGGGCTCATGGCGTTCACCGAAACCCATGCCGAGGATGAGGAAACAGCGAAGGCACCTGCCAAGCGCAGGGTTCCTGCATGGCTGCGGCTGATCAGCCCATTGGTGCCTTACCTGCCGAAGCGACTTTATGCACGGTCGCTCATCATCGTGATCGCACCGATGCTCCTGCTGCAATCGGTGATCGCGTTCGTTTTCATGGAACGTCATTGGCAAACGGTCACGTTTCGCCTGTCCGCTGCCGTGACACGCGACATCGCTGCAATAATCGATCTGATCGAAACGTATCCCGATGACGACGGATATGGCGAGATCGTGCGGATTGCGCAGGAGCGGCTTGAGCTCAACATCGACGTGCTGCCGTCTGATCCGCTGCCTGCGCCGAGCCCGAAACCGTTCTTTTCGATTCTCGACCATGCGCTGAGTTCGGAGATCGTCAAGCAGATCGACCGGCCTTTCTGGATCGACACGGTGGGCAACTCGAACATCGTAGAAATCCGCGTTCAACTGGATGGCAAGGTGCTGCGCGTGTTTGCACGCCGCAGCCAGGCCTATGCATCCAACACCCACATCTTCCTGCTGTGGATGGTCGGTACGTCGCTTGTCCTGCTGGCAATCGCGATTGCCTTTCTACGCAACCAGATCAGGCCGATCCTGCACCTTGCCGAAGCCGCAGAGAGCTTTGGCAAAGGCCGCCCGATGCCGGAGAACTTCGAGCCGCGCGGGGCCGAGGAAGTACGGATGGCAGGCAATGCGTTTGTTCAGATGCGGCAGCGCATCGAGCGCCAGATCGAGCAGCGAACCACGATGCTCACCGGTATCAGCCACGATCTGAGGACCGTGCTGACGCGGTTTCGGCTGCAACTGGCCTTGCTGAGCGGCAAGATTGACACAGGTCCGCTCAATCAGGATGTCGACGACATGCAGTCGATGCTCGAAGGCTATCTGGCCTTCGCCCGCGGAGAGGCGGAGGAGGATACGGGCGTCTTCGATCTGGCGGAATTCTTCGAAAAGACGCGTGAAGATGCCGAATTGCACAAAAGGAAACTCAAGACCAAGCTGAAAGGTCCGCCAGAGGTTCACGTCAGGCCCGGTGCGTTTCGTCGCCTGCTTGCAAACCTGATTTCAAACGCGTTTCGTCATGGCAAACAGGTTTCGATTTCGGCTGTTCATGGTGATGGCCGACTCATTGTTTCGGTGGATGATGATGGCCCCGGCATTCCGCTCGAAAAACGCGAGGAGGTCTTCAGGCCGTTCGTGCGGCTTGACGAGGCGCGCAATCAGGACGCCAGCGGCACGGGTCTCGGGCTTGCCATCGCCCGCGACATCGCCCGCAGCCATGGCGGCGATATCACATTTGAGGACAGCCCATTGGGCGGCGCCAGGGTCGTGGTCAGCGTTCCTGCCTGAGCCCGACTATGCGCTGCGCGGAGCCAGGATGATGATGCCTGCTGCGACAATCGCCAGAGCACCGCCGGCCAAATCCCACGAATCGGGTCGCTGACCCTCAGCCATCCATAACCAGACCAGTGACGCGGCGATGTAGATGCCGCCATAGGCCGCATAGCTGCGACCGGCATAGCCCGCGGGCGCCAGTGTGAGCAACCAGGCGAAGACCACAAGCGATACGATGCCTGGCAGTACCCACCACACGGATTGGCCTCCGCGCAGCCATGCCCAGAACGCGAAACATCCTGCAATCTCGGCAACCGCCGCTGCAGCGAACGTCAGATAGGTGTTTGCAAGGACAGGCATGGCAGTCTCCAAGCATGCCGGATGACACATGCGGCAGCGCGGTTGCCGCGAGATTCCAGGTCGCATGCAAGCCGGCCTGACCGGCCGCCCTCAGAACAGCTTGCCGCCGTTGGGAACCTTGCGCTCGATTGCTGCAAGTACGACGTCGCCCTCCTCGTCCGGAAAACCCAATGTCAGAACCTCCGACATGAATTTTCCGATCTGGCGCGGTGGGAAGTTCACCACCGCCATGACCTGCCGGCCGACAAGCTCGTCGGGCTGATAGTATTTGGTGATTTGCGCCGACGATTTCCTGATGCCGATGGCGGGGCCGAAGTCAATTTTCAGCTTGATCGCCGGCTTGCGCGCTTCCGGATAAGCTTCGGCCTCGACGATCGTGCCGGCGCGAATGTCGACCCGATCGAAATCGGCAAACGAAATTTCGGGCCTGACGCTGTCGTCGACGCTCATGCTCAGGCGTTGCCGTGCGTTTCGAACATCACGTTCGAGAGCGCGTCGCGCGCCGAGATGCCGGACCACACAACCAGCTGGAATGCCTGGAAATAGCATTCGCAGGCCTCAAGCGCGCTGTGCAGCATAACTTCCACCTGGGCGCTGGTCGGCTCGGCTCCGCCAGAAAGAAGCAGCGAGTGACGGAACATGATCGCGCCCTCCTGTTCCCATAGGTCGAAATGCCCGAACAGCATCTGTTCGTTGATGACAGACAGCAGCCGCAGCACCTCCAGTACCCTGTTCTCGGGTACCTTGAGATCGAAGGCACAGGCCAGATGCAGCGCCTCGAAATCCTCCATCCAGGAAATGGAGACATGATAGTCGGTCCAGCTGCTGGCGACTGAAATGGCGATCTCGTCATCCGCGGTGCGTTCGAATGCCCAGTCATTCGTGTTGGCGACGTGCTCGATCACGTCCACCGGATGCAGCTCACGCGCGATATCGAGTTCAAGGAGTTCCATCAGGCAATAAGTCTCCGTCATTCGGGCAGCCATTCGGCTGTCCTCGTTCAGATTCATGCAACGCAACTATTCGGCACTGGCCGAAGGCCATGGAGGGAAAACGCAGTCTACCTAGCCGGCCCACCACCTACCGGCACACAGGTGCGATACGAATCACGCAGTAAATTCAGTCTATTGAAGCAGAGTCGCGTGAGAAGCCCTTTTTTCGCGTGATCCTCTGCGAAGTGTGGAAAGCTTCAGCCGGCTCAATTGCCGCACACGCGCCAACCGACTCTCGGCAAAGCTTTTTTCGCGCTGTGGGCTTGTGGAAAAGGTCAGCCTACTTTTTTGCGGTGGAGCGACCGGAGGGGCGGGTTTTTGCAGGCTTCGACGCTTTGGATGCCAGTTTCGCTTCGAGTTCGGCGACCCGGGCTGCCAGTTTTTCGTTCTCGGCGCGGGCCTTCACGGCCATTTCCCTGGCCGCCTCGAATTCCTCGCGCTGTACAAGATCCATCGACGAGATCATCCGTTCCGCCTGGGCGCGGAAGGCCGACTCGACTTCTTTGCGAACGCCCTGTGCGGCACCGGCGGCGTCAGTCATCAGCTTGGCCAGTTCGTCGAATATGCGTTTTTGTCCGGTATTCATGGGCTTATCCCTGCGTTTCGAACTGACGTAGTTGCGCGCCCGATGGATTGCAAGGCGCTTCAAGGTCGCGTCGTCCGGCCGCCTTGACCTTGCCCGGAGCTGCGCGCAAGGTCCGCGCGCTTCGCAAACCGGACCCCTCGGATGCCCGAATTACTGTTTTCAGCCCTGACCTTCCCGGCCATCGATCCGGTAATTTTCCAGATCGGACCGGTTGCCATACGCTGGTACGGGCTCGGTTACGTCGTAGGCATTCTGTTCGGCTGGTGGTATTCGCGGCGGCTTGCCGCAACGCCGAGACTGTGGGCCAACAACCAGCCCGCAATGAGCCCGGTCGATATCGACGATTTCCTCATCTGGGCCGCGGTGGGCATCGTTGCCGGCGGGCGCATCGGCTACATTCTTTTCTATGATCTGCCGCGCTATCTGGCAGAGCCGCTGGCGATTTTCAGCGTCTGGGAAGGCGGCATGTCCTTCCATGGCGGCTTGCTCGGCGTGATCATCGCGATGATCCTGTTTGCGCGCAAACGAGGCATCAACATCTGGAGCATGTTCGATGTCATTGCAGCGGGCGTGCCTGTGGGGCTGGGGCTGGTGCGGTGCGCGAATTTCATCAACTCGGAGTTGTGGGGACGGGTGAGTGATGTGCCGTGGGCCTTCGTCTTTCCCAATGGCGGGCCGCTGCCGAGGCATCCGAGCCAGCTTTACGAGGCTTTGCTCGAAGGAGCGGTGCTGTTTGCCGCGCTCGTCTGGCTCGTGTGGGTGCGCGGTCGCCTGGCGACGCCGCGCTTCGTGGGCGGTGCTTTCATCGCCGGCTATGGTCTGGTGCGCATATTCATCGAGTTCTTCCGCGAGCCGGATGCGCATATCGGCTATCTTGCCGGAGGGTGGATGACGATGGGCATGATCCTGTCGCTGCCGATGGTGCTTGCCGGGATATGGGCGATGGCAACCGCACGTCCGCCGAAGGTAACCGCAACCGCGCATGACAACCTTTAGGGACCGCATTGCCCGGATTATTGCCGCGTCGGGCCCGATGAGCGTTGCCGACTACATGGCGGCGTGCCTGTTCGATCCCGAGGCCGGTTACTATACGACGCGTGAGCCATTCGGACGCGCCGGCGATTTCATCACCGCGCCAGATGTAAGCCAGATGTTCGGCGAACTGCTCGCGGTCTGGCTGACCATGCGCTGGCGGGAAGCGGGATCGCCCGCGAATGCCATCATTGCCGAGATCGGTCCGGGTCGCGGCACCATGATGGCCGATATGGCGCGCATATTCCGGCAGCTCGATTCGCAAATGTGCGCAGGCGCGCAGTTCGCGCTCATCGAAATCAGCGAAAGGCTGCGGCAGGTGCAACGTAAGACGCTCGCGGGATCGAGCATTGACTTCGGGTGGTTCGGCGCGATCGACGAACTGCCGGACGGCCCCCTTTTCATCGTCGGCAACGAGGTGTTCGACGCTGTGCCCGTGCGGCAATTCGTCAAGACGAAGGCGGGCTGGCGCGAACGCTGCGTTGGTCTCGACGGCAATGGCCGGTTTCGTTTCGTTGCGGGACTGACGGGTGCCGATGCCGCGCTTCTGCCGCCGGACGCGGCGGGGGCGCCCGAAGGCGCAATCGCGGAAATCGCACCGGCGCGCGAGGCGCTGATGGAGACAGTGTGCGCGCGAATTGCCTCAAATGGTGGAGCAGCGCTTTTTATCGACTACGGACATTTGCAGCCGGGCACTGGAGATACGTTGCAGGCGTTGCGCGGTCACGCCTATGACGACGTTCTGGCGCATCCCGGCGAAGCGGATGTCACCTCCCATGTCGACTTCGCGGCACTTGCCGCGGTTGCTTCCGCACACGGTCTCGAAACCGAGCTCCAAGCGCAGGGCAAATTTCTTCTGAATCTCGGGTTGCTTGAGCGCGCGGGACAACTGGGGGCGGAACTGGACGAAACCGGTCGCAACAGGATACGCGATGCGGTGGAACGTCTTGCGGGTCCGGATCAGATGGGCGAACTCTTCAAGGTGCTTGCCGTGACAGCCCCGGGGGGAACTGCCCATGCGGCGGATTGACTTGGCAGGTGTGCTGCCCCACCATCCGGCACGCTGAAGGGACCAGGAGCCGATGCTTGAAACTGTAAGACCGGAGCCGATCCGGTCCCCGGTGCTGGACAGCCTTGCCCGTTCTGGGGTGCGGCACGGCTTTTACACCCGTGCAGGCGGGGTTTCAGAGGGTATTTATCGCGGTCTGAACGCCGGTGCCGGCTCGAATGACAATACCCGGCACGTGGCTGAGAACCGGCGTCGGATAGCGCAGTCGCTTGGCGCCGATCCGCAGCGGCTTCTGACCGCCCATCAGGTGCATTCGGCCGACGCAGCGATCGTCGATGCTCCGTTCGACGGGGTACGCCCGCGCGTTGATGCAATGGTGACCGCCACGCCAGGCCTGGCGCTTGGCGTGCTGACAGCCGATTGCGGGCCGGTGCTTTTTGCTGATGGCGAGGCCCGCGTTGTTGGTGTTGCCCACGCCGGCTGGAAAGGCGCGCTCGGCGGCGTGCTCGAAGCAACCATCGGCGCGATGGAGAAACAGGGCGCCAAGCGCCGGAAGATCGTCGCGGTGCTTGGCCCGACGATCAGCAAGGCGGCCTATGAAGTCGGGCCGGAATTCCGTGAGCGTTTCCTTGGCGCTGATTCCGGCACGGATGTTTATTTCGTGCCGTCGGTCAATGACGGCCGGTTCATGTTCGACCTGCCTGCCTATATCGTTGCACGACTGGAGCGGGCCGGCGTCGAGGCCGGCGATCTCGCCCTTTGCACCTATTCCGACGAAGACCGGTGTTATTCCTACCGCCGGTCCGTCCACAAATCCGAACCCGACTACGGGCGGCTTATGTCTGCAATCCTTCTGGAGGAGAATTGATGGCCCTTCATTTCGAGCGCGCGGAATTCGACGCGCGTCTGGACCGTCTGAAGATGGAGATGGCAGAGCAGAAGCTCGATGCCGTATTGCTGTTTGCGCAGGAGAGCATGTACTGGCTGACCGGCTACGACACCTTCGGCTACTGCTTTTTCCAGAGCCTCGTGGTCAAGGCCGATGGGTCGATGGTGCTGATGACGCGTTCGGCCGATCTGCGTCAGGCGCGGCATACGTCGACGATCGAGAACATCATCGTGTGGATGGATCGCGAAAATGCCCATCCGGCGTCCGATCTGCGTAATCTGCTCAACGATCTCGACCTGCTCGGCTGCCGCATCGGCGTCGAATACGAGACGCATGGCCTGACGGCTCGAAACGGCCAGATGCTGGACGAACAACTCAAGACCTTCGGCACCATCGTCGATATCTCAGGGCTTGTCGGCGGTCTGCGCACGGTCAAGAGCCCGGCGGAAATCAAAAAGGCCGAAAAGGCGGCCGCGCTTTCCGACGAAGCGCTCAAGGCGGCGCTGCCGCTCATCAAGCAGGGCGCCGACGAGGGCGACATTCTGGCCAAGATGCAGGGCACGGTGTTTGCCGGCGGGGGCGACTACCCCGCCAACGAGTTCATCATCGGATCGGGCAGCGACGCGCTTCTGTGCCGCTACAAGGCGGGCCGTCGCAAGCTCACCAAAAATGACCAGCTGACACTCGAATGGTCGGGAGCGTTTCATCACTATCACGCGCCAATGATGCGCACCGTGCTGGTGGGCAAGGTGTCGAAGCGGCATCAGGAGCTTTACGAGGCGGCGCGTGAAGCGCTTGAGGCGGTGGAAGGCAGGATGCGGCCGGAAAACACATTCGGCGACGTCTACGACGCGCATGCCAAGGTGATGGAAGCGCGGGGGCTGACGCGTCACCGCCTCAATGCGTGCGGGTACTCGGTTGGAGCCCGATTCAGCCCGTCATGGATGGATGCGCCGATGTTTTATGCCGGCAACGAAGCCGGGATCGTTCCGAACATGACTTTGTTCGCGCATATCATCATAATGGATTCGGAAAGCGACGTGGCGATGACCCTCGGACAGACCTATCTGACCACGGATGGGGCGCCCAAGGCATTGTCGCGCCATGATCTCGACTTGATCGTGCGGTGATTGAATAGTTGAAGGGGCATATGGTCTGATTGCTGCGTCCGCCAGACGCTGCAACCGTGCGGGGTTACATGTGGCACCACTCCAAAATCGCCGTTGCCCTTTGTGCGGTTCTGCTGCTTTGCGCCTGCACCGGTCCCGGCGTTGAGTCATCGTCACTTCAACCTCTGACTTCGGAGAACGGGCAAGCCGCGTCGGGTCAGCTTCCGGCCCCTGCAGAGGCGCCGAACGCGGATTTACTTGCCAACAACAGTGGTGGCTCGGCCACATCGCCACGCGTTGCCGCGATCAACAGTAGCGCCAGAATACAGTTCGCACCGGCGATCGGCGTTTCGGCCGAGGCCATTCCACCGCTTGCAGCGCGGCTCAGGTCGCGCGCGGTGCAACGAGGCGTGACCGTCGCCGGCTCGGGCGACACGTCGACCACTCATGTTCTGAAGGGCTATTTCTCCGCCTTCAGCGACAAGGGGGAAACGACCGTTATTTACGTGTGGGATGTGCTCGACCCCGCCGGCAACCGGGTGCACCGCATACAGGGGCAGCAGAAGGAAGCGGGCAAAGGCCAGGGCTGGGCTGCAGTCACGACGCCGACGATGGAGGCGATAGCCGACCGTACGATCGACGAGCTTGCACTTTGGCTTTCGTCCGCAGCGGGGTGAGGTTCCCGTGTAGAAAGCGATCTTTTTTGGGCAAAGTAGGCTGCCAGCGGCCACGCGCTCTTGCAATGTAGGCTGACCCAGCTAAAAGCCCCGCAATCACCGAGGCGGAATCCAGGAAGCGGGCATGAAGCTTTTCGCGGGAAACTCAAACAGGGTTCTGGCGGAATCGGTCGCCCGCTATCTCAACATTCAGCTTGGACGCGCTACGGTCAGGCGCTTTGCGGATCAGGAAATCTTCGTCGAGATACAGGAGAATGTGCGCGGCGAAGATGTCTTCGTGCTGCAGTCGACATCCTATCCGGCGAACGACCACCTGATGGAACTGCTGATCATGATCGATGCGTTCCGGCGTTCGTCGGCGCGGCGCATCACGGCAGTGATTCCCTATTTCGGATATGCACGGCAGGACAGGCGCACTTCTGGCCGTACGCCGATCTCGGCCAAGCTTGTCGCCAATCTGATTACCCAGGCCGGTGCGGACAGGGTGCTAACCCTCGATCTCCATGCAGGACAGATCCAGGGCTTCTTCGATATCCCGACCGACAATCTCTATGCCGTTCCTGTTCTGGCGCGCGACGTGAAGGCGCATTACCAGCTTTCCAACGTGATGGTGGTGTCGCCGGATGTCGGCGGCGTCGTACGCGCGCGGGCGCTCGCCAAGCGGCTGGATGCACCGCTGGCGATTGTCGACAAGCGCCGCGACCGGCCGGGCGAATCCGAAGTGATGAACGTAATCGGCGATGTGCATGGCCGCGACTGCCTGCTGGTCGACGACATCATCGATTCCGGTGGAACGCTGTGTAATGCAGCCGACGCACTTCTGGCGCATGGCGCAACGAGCGTAACCGCCTATTGCACGCATGGGGTGCTTTCCGGTGGTGCGGTTGCACGCATCTCGGGGTCGAAGCTCAAGGAACTGGTTGTGACCAACTCAATTCAGCCCTCTTCGACCGTTGATGCGGGTCACAATGTGCGCGTCATCACCATTGCCGATCTTATCGGCGAGGCAATCTCACGCACGGCATCGGAAGAATCGGTCTCCAGCCTCTTCGACTAGGCCCATAGCCTCGTCGCGATACCGCATAAGGCGGCCAGCGCCAGCACCGCGATCAGGTTGGCGTGATAGCGCAGCAGCGCAACCGCGGCGGCCAGTGCGATAACCGCCGCAGCGGGCACGAAGGTCGCCGTGTCGGGTACCGGCAGGCCGAACGGGCCGAAGGCAAGCTCCCTGATCGTGCCGAAGAGCACATGCAGGCCAAACCAAAGTGCCAGATTGGCAATAACACCGACCACGGCAGCCGTGACGCCTGCGAGCGCCGCCGACAGCCAGCGCACATTGCGCACGGTTTCGATGTAAGGCGCACCGGCGAAAATCCACATAAAGCAGGGCGTGAAGGTGAACCAGAGCGTCACCAGTGCACCGAGCGCGCCGCCGGCAACCGGATCGAGCCCGGCCTCTCGCGCGCCGGCCAGAAAGCCAACGAAAACGAGTACCAGGATCAGTGGTCCGGGCGTGGTTTCGGCCAGGCCGAGACCGGTCAGCATCTCGTCCGGCCGCAGCCAGCCATAGACCTCAACTGCCTGCTGCGCGACGTAAGCGAGCACCGCATAGGCGCCGCCGAAGGTGACAGTGGCCATGATGGAGAAGAAACGCGCTTCCACCGCGAAGACATGCTGCGGTCCAAGCAGTGCAGCCAGCCCGATCAGCGGGCAGAGCCAGATGGCCAGCCAGATGGCGCTTGTGGCGAGGAATGACGCCAGGGTCGGCCGGTGCGAAGCCAGTGGTTTGGTCGTGGCGCCTTTCAGCGGCGCCGGAGGAAGCAAAAAAGCGCCCGCAACAAGCGCCATCAGGATGATTATCGGGAACGGTATTCCGGCAAACGCGATTGCGGCAAAGGCGGCGATCGCAATGACGAGCGCGTTGCCCGATTTCAGTGCACGTTTCGAGATGCGCAGCAGCGCTTCCAGCACAACGGCAAGGACCGCCGCTTTGAGCCCGAACAAGAGGCCTTCAACCGCCGGAACGCCGCCGAGGGCGATGTAGAGTGCGGAAAGAACCGTGACGACCGCCGCGCCCGGCAGCACGAACAGCAGTCCGGCGATCAGCCCGCCCGCAACACCACGCAGCAACCAGCCGGCATAGGTGGCGAGCTGCATCGCCTCCGGCCCGGGCAGGAGCATGCAGAAATTCAGCGCATGCAGAAACCGCGCTTCATCGAGCCATTTGCGCTCATCGATGAGAATGCGGTGCATGAGCGCGATCTGACCGGCGGGCCCGCCAAATGAGAGCACGCCGATGCGGCCAAAGACGCGGATGAGATCGCCATAAGATGGTCGGTCGGTCATGATCGACGTGCTCAACCGTTTTCGTGCAGCGTTTCGGTTGGCAGGCCTGCCGCCTGCCATTCTACGAAACCGCCGGCCATGTAGTATGCATCGACATGCCTTTCTTCGAGGCTCGCACAGGCGGTCTGGCTGATCTCATGGCCGTGAACGCAGAAGAAGACGACCGTTTTACCTTCAAATTCGTGCCACCGGGCACCGGCGTCCTGCGGCAACAGGCGCAATGCACCGGGAATCGTCAGGCCGCATTCAAGCCGCGCCGGCGCCTTGCGCACATCAACGATGACGGCGTTTTCCATCATTCGTGCGGCATCCAAAGGGGTTATCGAGCGAGGCATGGTTCCCTCCGCATAAGATACGAAGGGCGGAGCTTGGGCCGAGGCCTCCGGCGGGGAGCCCACCCATGCCCCCGCGCGCATGAGGCTACAATGAGGCATTGTCCGCAACAAGCGGAAAGGGACTGTCTACTGCTCCACAGGTCCGCCGGCCTTGACCCTGAAGGCCTCGCGGATCGCATCGGCCATTGCAGCCGTTGCCTTGCCCGTCGCTCCCGGGCGGCGATACATGACCACACTCGATGAATCGATCAGTCCGAAACCGTCGCCTGCGGTCAGTTCGCGGCACCCCGGAGGTATGTTGCTTCGCGACAGCGGTGCGATGGCGAGGCCCGAGGATACCGCGAGTTTGAGCCCGTTTCCGGTGTCACTGCGATAAGCTATGCGGTAAGGAATGCCTCGCGCTTCCAGGAGATCGGTCGCGAACTCCGAGCACCAGCCCGGGCTTTCATAAAGGGCGACCGGGACCGGCCGCTCTTTGTGAACGCAGTGTTGATCCGAAGTCGCCCAGACCGTCGGATCCCGCATCAAGATCTCGCCTTGAGGTTCGCTCTCCCATTCGAACACGACCGCAAGATCGATGTCACCGCGCTCCAGCGCGTCGATAAAAAATGTTGAGCGGCCGTAGCGTACAAGAACCTCCACCTGGCGATGGGCCTTGGCGAACGAACTCAGCGCGCGCGACAGCACGCTGGCGCTGTATTCCTCAGGAATCCCGATGCGCACGCGCCCGTCCAGATCGGGTGCCTGAAGTGCCGCGGCTGTTTCGTTGATCAGGTCGACAATCCTCCGTGCATTGACCAGCAAATCGCCGCCGCGCGCGGTAAGCGCGACTCCTCGGGGGCCGCGTTCGAAAAGCGGCTCGCCGACCATCGTTTCAAGACGCTTCATCTGCATGCTGACCGCAGATTGTGTGCGCCCGACTTCGTGTGCGGCCCGCGTGAAGTTCCGGGTGTCGGCGACGGAAACAAAGGTCCTGAGCAAATCGCTGTCGAGGTGAACCATCTCATAGCCATTAAAAATGCGAATGACGGTAATCATCGCAATTCGTTAGTCAAATGGCAATGCTTTCTCTAAGCGTGTGGATGGACGACGCCGGAGATGGTGCGATGACTATTGTTGTTGATGATCTGGGAGACTGTTCGCCGAGCCAGCGGGCAGATCGCGCAAAGTACGGGTCGTTTATGCGGCGGACGTTGCGACGCCTGATCCCGGCAGGTCCGTCCTGGGCGACGGTCGTTGCGAAAAAGGACGACCGGCTGTTGCGCGACATAGGTTTGACGCGGCGCGAGGCTCTCGGCGTCAGCGACTATTTCCGGTACGAATGGAACCGCAGACCGGAACCCTGGTCGCTCTGATTTCCATTCGCGCTCCGCCGCCCTAGCGCAATGTTCCTTGCTCCGGCCGTCGCGAATGACGGCAAGTGTTTTCCGAACAGAAACACGCGTGCATGCAAACTTGCGCGGGAAAAGGCGTTCCGCTATAGAGCCGCCACCTGCGCAGACACCCTTGGAGGCAGCGCGGGGGAGGGCGGCCGCTGAATTCGGCCGCTTTCGACGTTTCGGGTGCGCCATTGCCCCAAAACGCTCCAGTTATGTTTGAAAGGAACTGCCATGAGCCAGAAGAGCTACGAGCTCCAGGCCGAGGCGCGCGATCGGGTCGGTAAGGGGTCCGCCCGGGCACTGCGTCGCAGCGGCCGTATACCCGCCGTCATTTACGGCGACAACAAACCGCCACTCTCGATTTCCCTGCCCTACAAGGAAGTCCATCTGAGGCTAAACGCAGGCGGGTTTATGACCACGCTGGCCACGATCGACGTCAACGGCGAGAAAATTCAAGTTCTGCCGCGCGACTATCAGCTCGATCCGGTGCGCGACTTCACCATGCATGTCGACTTCCTGCGAATCGGCAAGGGGTCGGTGGTGACCGTGAATATTCCGGTCCATTTCGAGAACGAAGAGGCGTCACCCGGCATCAAGCGTGGCGGCGTGCTGAACATCGTCCGCCATGAAGTCGAGTGCACGGCGCCGGCGACCGCCATTCCCGAGTATATCACTGTCGACCTGACCGGCCTGGATATCGGCGATTCCGTCCACATTTCGGCGATCGCGCTACCGGAAGGCGTCAAGCCGACGATCACCGATCGCGACTTCACCGTGGCCACCGTTGCCGCACCGGCGAGCCTCCGCAGCGAGGACGACGAAGCGGCTGACGAGGACGCGGACGAAGAGGCCGAGGACGAGACTGAAGGCGAAGAGGCCGAGGGCGAAACCGAAGAGTAAGCCCTTCGGGAGAGCAAATGCGACTTATCGCGGGTCTCGGAAATCCCGGCCAGAAATATCAGGATCACCGGCACAATGTCGGGTTCATGGCGGCGGACGCAATTGCCCGCCGCCATTCCTTTTCGCCCTGGTCGAAGAAATTCCAGGGGCTGGTTGCCGAGGGCAATCTCGGCGGCGAAAAGGTGCTTGTCCTCAAGCCGCAGACCTACATGAACAATTCCGGTCAGGCCGTTGGCGAGGCGCTGCGCTTCTTCAAGCTGGCGCCGGCGGACCTGATCGTCATCTATGACGAACTCGACCTCGCCCCCGGCAAGGTGCGGGTGAAAACCGGCGGCGGCGCGGGCGGCCACAATGGCATCAAATCGGTCGACGCGCATTGCGGCAAGGACTACCGCCGGATGCGGATTGGTATCGGCCACCCCGGCGCAAAGGAACGTGTCCACGGCCATGTGCTTGGCGATTTTGCAAAGGCCGATCACGCCTGGCTGGAACCGCTGCTCGACGCGATGGCAGATGCCGCGCCGATGCTGGTCGCCGGTGACGACAACGGCTTCATGAACAAGGTAAGCCTTGCCGTGAAAGGCAGCGTGCCGGAAGCGCCGGCGAAATCCGCCAAATCACCGGCGAAAGGGCAGAGTCACATAAGCCAGGCGAGGGTAAAGAAGCAGGCCGTCGAAATACCGGAAAGCGGGCCAATGGCGGCAATGCTGAAAAAGCTGTTCGGCAGGGACTAGCCCTTTTCCCGGAGCGGTCGGCAAGCGGTGCCGGCAAGATCTCGCGCCCTTGCTGGTTTCACGGAAATACGAAGTTCGTGCTTCCGTGAGGATGCGATGAACCGTCACGATCTCGATGGACGACGAACTCGCCCTGCTGGTGCGTGTCGCCTGGTGGAACTATCTGCTGCTTGCCTCGGCGATCGAGCTCGGCTGCGCGTATTTTCTCTCTGAAGAGACGAAAACGGCCATTTGATCGAACTGCGACGCGGCAAACGCTTGACGATCATGGACCCATTCGCCCATACGCCGGGTCAATTCACCACTTCCCCTCAGGACTGAACGATCATGGGTTTCAAATGCGGTATCGTCGGCTTGCCGAATGTCGGCAAATCGACGCTGTTCAACGCGCTGACCAAGACGGCGGCGGCTCAAGCCGCCAACTACCCGTTCTGCACCATCGAGCCGAACACAGGCGAAGTGGCGGTGCCGGACCCGCGGCTCGGAAAGATCGCTGCGATTGCCAAGTCGAAAGAGGTAATCCCGACCCGCATTTCGTTCGTTGACATTGCCGGCCTTGTGCGCGGCGCATCGAAAGGCGAGGGGCTAGGCAACCAGTTTCTGGCCAATATTCGCGAAGTTGATGCCATCGTGCATGTGCTGCGCTGTTTCGAGGATGACGATATCACTCATGTCGAGGGTCGCATCGACCCGGTAGCAGATGCCGAAACGGTCGAAACGGAGCTGATGCTCGCCGATCTGGAGAGCCTCGAGCGGCGAACCGACCAGACCCGCAAGCGTGCAACCGGCAAGGACAAGGAAGCAATCACTGTTTTGCCGATGATGGAAAAGGCGCTGGCGCTGCTGCAGGACGGCAAGCCGGTGCGCATGCTGCTTGACGGTATCGCGGCGGAAGACCTGCGCATTCTGCAGCGGCTCAATCTGCTGACCTCGAAGCCGGTGCTTTATGTGTGCAACGTGGCGGAGGCAGATGCGGCGGAAGGCAATGCGCATACAAAGGCCGTGGATGCAATGGCGGCCGGGCAGGGCGCGCGCACCGTCGTCATTTCAGCTGCTATCGAGGCTGAAGTCGCGCAGCTCGACGAAGCGGAGGCGCGTGAATATCTCGATGCAATGGGACTGGAGGAACCCGGCCTCGACCGGCTGATCCGTGAGGGCTACGCGCTGCTCGAACTGATCACCTTCTTTACCGCCGGTCCCAAGGAGTCACGCGCCTGGACCGTTCACAAGGGCGCCAAGGCACCGCAGGCCGCCGGCGTGATCCACACCGATTTCGAACGCGGCTTCATTCGCGCACAGACCATCGCCTATGACGATTATGTCGGCCTCGGCGGGGAGGTTCCGGCCAAGGAAGCGGGCAAGGCGCGCGACGAAGGCAAGGAATATGTCGTCCAGGACGGCGACGTGATGCTGTTCAAGTTCAATACCTGAGCCGCACAGGCGGAACTCAATCCTCGAGCAAAAGCCGGCGTGCGTTGGAAAAGAACTGGCGCCGGATGAGTACGGCCGCGACCGCTGTGGTCGTTACAGCAAGTACCGCAGGTCCGGCAAACCAGCCAAGATAGGCAAGCGCCATGAACAGACTGCGCTGTCCCGCAGTGAAATGCTTGCCGGCGATCGTGTTCATTTCACCGGCCCGCAAGGCCTGCTTGATCCTTGTTTCGCGGTCAGCGTCCTCAGGCTGCTGAACCGCGCCCATCAGAATCGAACAATAGTTGAAGAGCCGGTATGACCAGCCGAACTTGAAGAACGCGTAGACGAAAATCAGTGTCAGGCCGGCGAGCTTCAGTTCGAAGACGACCCGGCTGATGGCGTCGATGACCGGAATGTCTTCAAACAGACGCAGAGCCTCTTCGGTGGCGCCGAGTGCGGCAAAGCAGCCGCCGATCGCCAGCATGGAAGCGGTGCCGAAATAGGCCGCGCCCTGCTGCAGCCCGGCCAGGATAGTGGCGTCGACGATGCGTATTTCGCGCTCGGCCAGTACCAGCATCCATTCGCGCCGCCGGCGGGCCATCAACCCCGATAGCGAGCGGTAGCGAAGCGGCGAATGGTTGACCGTGATTTCCAGCGTAAGCCAGACGATCACAAAGAAGCCGAGCGCGGCGAGGTCGGAAAGTTCCAGGGCGAGCAGCTTGGTCATGGGATTGGCACCCCGCAGTTCGATATCGACGGCATAGGCATATCCGGGATGCTCCGCAAGCCGCCAAGACAGCTCGCGGCGGGCCGCAATGCCGCGCCAGGGCGCCGCAAGGGTCAGTCGATGATGATTGCCTTGCCCTCGGCTTTCATGCGGGCGAGCCCTTCCTTCATCTCTGCCATCCTCTCATGCGGGTGCCGCCATTTGTGACTTCGGCGACAACGCGCAATGGCTCGCGCGACAAGCCCCACCTCACAGCAGAGCATGAGAATGGGACGAAGAAGCGGCCGGTGCGCTTTGCTCCGCCATCATGAAGTCCGCTGAAGAGCGACGCTCGTAGTTGCGCCTCACGCGCCGGCATGCGCGGGCGTTTACCGTGATGAAGCTGAAACATGATCGGGGCGCTTGAGACATCCCGATCGCGAATTCGGTTGTCTGCCGGGTCTTCGACGCTACTGTCCGACCTATGAACAGCCAGACGCACGTCATTATGGGGGTTGCGCTCTTCGGCAAGCCGATGCCCAGGCTTGCATGGGCGGTCGCGGCCGGCGGATTCGTGCCTGACGTTCCAATGTTCGCGATTATCGCCGTGTTGCGGATGAGCGGCTATTCGTTGAACCAGATCTTCCGTGAAATCTACTGGGAACACTGGTGGCAGGTCGCCAACGGGCTCGGACATTCATTCTGGATATGGGGCGGGCTCGCCATCCTCTCTGGCGTTCTGACCCGTCGCCAACGCAATCCCGGCAACCATGACGTCATGCTGGCCGGTCGTGCGGGTGCGCTGCCGCTTGTGTTTGCCTTTTCTGCGTCGGCCCTGCTCCACTCGGTGATCGATTTTCTTTGCCACCGCGATGATGCGCACATGCATTTGTGGCCGTTCACCGAATGGCGGTTTCGCTCGCCGGTATCCTATTGGGACGGCAATCACTACGGCGACCTGTTCGGGCTGTTTGAGGCGCTGGTCGGAGTGGCACTCGTTATCGTGCTCTTCCGCCGATACAAATCCTGGCTGCTGCGTGCTGCGTTGCTTGTGGCGCTTGCGCTCTATGTCGCAGTGCCGGCTTTCTTCATTTTCAATCTTGGCAGCTGACCTGCCAGGATCGCTAAAGCATCGGTCCAATAACCTCGAGGGGAATTGTCATTGCCTTCGCAGAAGGCAATGATTGTTCAGGCATGAACAGGATTCGTCGATGACTGGAAAAAAATGGGCGTTCGAGGATTTCGAAGAAGGCAGGGTGCTCGACCTTGGGTCGAAAACCGTAACCGCCGAGGAGATTATCGAATTCGCTTCGCAATTCGATGCACAGCCGATGCATCTCGACGAGGACGCAGGCAAGGACAGCATACTGGGCGGGCTGGCTGCCTCGGGCTGGCATACGTGCTGCATGTTCATGCGCATGATGTGCGACGGATTCCTGCTCGATTCGACCTCGCAGGGGGCGCCAGGCGTTGCCTATACGCGCTGGAAAAAGCCGGTGCTTGCCGGCGATGTTCTCATCGGGCGCTCGACAGTGGTGGCGAAACGGGAATCGTCGTCGCGCCCGAACCTTGGCCTGATCACCTGCCGCCACGAATTGCTCAACCAGCGCGGTGAGGTTGTACTGGAGCTGGAAAATACGGGCATGTTCCTGAAGCGGGAGGCGGTTCGATGAGCCTCGACGACTTCTTCGCATTGGGAACGACGATTACGCTCGGCTCGCATACATTCGAGCCGGACGAGATCAAGGAATTTGCGCGCAAATTTGATCCGCAGCCGTTCCATACCGACGAGGCGGAGGCCGAGAGCAGCGTCTTCGGGCGATTGTGCGCTTCTGGCTGGCACACGGCCTCGATGTGGATGCGTTACAATCTGATGAAGCGCGAGGATATGGACGCGCGGCCATGGAACGGCCCCGGTCCGCGGCCGGAATTCGGACCATCGCCGGGCTTCACCGATCTGAAGTGGCTGCGGCCGGTCTATGTCGGCGACACAATTACCTTCACACGCACCGCGCTCAGCCATCGCGCGATGAACACACGACCCGGCTGGCGTATCCTCACCATCCGCTGCGAGGCGCATAATCAGGAGGGAACGCCCGTGCTGACTTTCGACAGCGCCGTGCTGGTGAAGGCCGGGTAGCGTACAACTTCCTGACAACCCACTGTCAGTAGCCGGTGGTGTGCCGTCGCGAATGCGCCGTGCGGTCTTTTCTTCGCTTCTGACTCTGACCATATTGGCAGCATGGCCCGAACCCCGAAAAAGACCTCCGCCGACAAGGCGGCCGACCACACCCCGCGCCGCCGTGGCAGCCCGTTGACGGATTATATGGACGCCTCGGAGCCGCTCGAGCGCAAGGGGTTTTCCGAGACGCCGCAGCGAGAGCTGACGGGCGAGCCGGTGACCGGTAGTGTCAGCAGCTGGGCGAAACAGATCGCGGACGAGGCCGATTTGCAGGCAAGCTCCCGCCTCCCCCAGGATGAGGGCGGTCGCGATCCGGAACAAGATAACGGCATCGCGGGAGGGGATGGTGGCCACGCCACCCCGGACCTGCGGTCCGACCCTGCCCATCAAGGGGAGGGTAAATCACGCAAAATACCACCCCGTTCCTCCGCGCCGACCAAAACGGCGCGCGGCACCTCGATGGGTGGTGCGGCCAGCCCGCGCGAGCGCGCGGCTGCCGGCCTCAATCCGATCGCCGGTCTCGATGTCAGCCTGGAGGACGCGGAGACGATTTCGTCGTCCGGTATCACCGCAACCGTTGCCGCGCTTTCGCGACTGATCGAAGGCGGTGATCCGAACGTCAAGCAGGATGCCTGGGTACCGCACCGGCCAGAGCGCCCGGAGAAATCCGAAGGCGGTATCGCCTTGAAAATGGAGACGGAATTCAAGCCGTCGGGTGATCAGCCGACAGCGATCCGCGATCTGGTCGAGGGCGCTGCGGAGAACGAGCGCACGCAGGTGCTGCTCGGCGTAACCGGGTCAGGCAAGACCTTCACGATGGCCAAGGTGATCGAGGAGACGCAGCGGCCGGCGCTGATCCTGGCGCCGAACAAGACGCTCGCCGCTCAGCTTTATGGCGAGTTCAAATCGTTCTTCCCGAACAACGCCGTCGAGTATTTCGTTTCCTATTACGACTACTACCAGCCCGAGGCCTATGTGCCGCGGACGGACACCTATATCGAGAAGGAATCGTCGATCAACGAGCAGATCGACCGCATGCGCCACTCGGCCACGCGCGCGCTGCTGGAGCGCGACGATGTCGTGATCGTGGCCTCCGTATCCTGCATCTACGGCATCGGCTCGGTCGAAACCTATACGGCGATGACCTTCCAGATGCAGATCGGCGACAGGCTCGACCAGCGCCAGCTGCTCGCCGATCTCGTGGCCCAGCAATACAAGCGCCAGGATTTGAATTTCGTGCGCGGCTCGTTCCGGGTGCGCGGCGATACGATCGAGATATTTCCGGCCCACCTTGAAGACCGCGCGTGGCGGATCTCCATGTTCGGTGACGAGATCGAGACGATCACCGAATTCGACCCGCTGACGGGGCAGAAGACGGCCGACCTCAAATCGGTGAAGATCTACGCGAACTCGCATTATGTGACGCCGAAGCCGACGCTGGCGCAGGCGACGCGCTCGATCAAGGAGGAGCTCAAGCACCGGCTGGTGGAGCTGGAGCGCGCCGGGCGGCTGCTGGAAGCGCAGCGGCTGGAGCAGCGCACACGCTTCGACCTGGAGATGCTGGAGGCGACCGGCTCCTGCGCCGGCATCGAGAATTATTCGCGGTATCTTACCGGCCGCAAACCCGGCGAGCCGCCACCGACGCTGTTCGAGTACATTCCCGACAACGCGCTGGTCTTCGTCGACGAAAGCCACGTCACGATCCCGCAGATCGGCGGCATGTATCACGGTGACTTCAGGCGAAAGGCGACGCTGGCCGAATATGGTTTCCGGCTGCCGTCATGCATGGACAACCGGCCGTTGCGCTTCGAGGAGTGGGATGCGATGCGCCCGTCCACCGTCGCGGTGTCGGCCACGCCCGGAAACTGGGAGATGGAGCAGGCCGGCGGTGTGTTCGCCGAGCAGGTGATCCGCCCGACCGGGCTGATCGATCCACCCGTCGAAATCCGCCCGGCGAAGAGCCAGGTTGACGATGTGCTGGGCGAAATCCGCGAAACGACGGCGAAGGGCTATCGGACACTGGTCACGGTGCTTACCAAGCGCATGGCGGAGGACCTGACGGAATATCTGCACGAGCAGGGCATTCGCGTTCGCTACATGCATTCCGATATCGACACGCTGGAGCGCATCGAGATCATCCGGGATCTGCGGCTGGGCGCATTCGATGTGCTGGTCGGCATCAATCTTCTGCGCGAAGGCCTCGACATTCCCGAGTGTGCTTTCGTTGCGATCCTCGACGCCGACAAGGAAGGTTTCCTGCGCTCCGAGACCTCGCTCATCCAGACGATCGGGCGCGCGGCCCGTAATGTGGACGGCAAGGTGATCCTCTACGCCGACACCGTCACGGGCTCGATGGAACGCGCCATGGCGGAAACGGAGCGAAGGCGCGAGAAGCAGCTCGAATACAATGCCGAACACGGCATCACGCCGGAAAGCGTGAAAAAGAACATCGCCGACATTCTGGACTCGGTTTACGAGCGCGACCATGTGCGGGCAGACATTTCCGGCCGTGCCAAGGACGCCGGTGCCATGGTCGGCAACAATCTCAAGGCGCATCTGGAATATCTGGAGAAAGAGATGCGCGACGCGGCCGCTGATCTCGATTTCGAGCGCGCTGCGCGGCTGCGCGATGAAGCCAAGCGTCTGCGCGAGACCGAACTGGCAATCTCCGACGATCCGCTGGCGCGCGAAGTCGAACTGCAGTCACCTGCATCCGGTCGCGAAAAGGGCAGGCACAACAAGGGCCGGCAGCGGCACCGCACGGTGGAGGATCAGGAGCGCATCCGCCAGCGCGAGGAGGCGCGGGCCGCGGAAGAGGCGGCAAAAGCTGCGCGGCCGAACATGTTCCGCAAGCCGCATCTCGACGAGATGGGCACGTCAGGCGATCATGCCGTTCCGCTCGGCAAGAAGGACGGCGATACGTCGCTCTTCCGCAAGCAGGATCATCGCCAGGCGCACCGGCCCGACTACGGCACGCCGGACGACGGCAAATCGCTCTTTCGCCGAAACACACTCGACGAAATGACCGTCGGCCGGACCGAGAAGCCGGTGGAAGGGCGCAAACCTGCCAAGCCAGCTTCGAAAGAAGGCGGTGAAGATGGTGGTTACGTGCGCCGCCACCGGCCGGGTATCGGTTCTTATGAAGACCCGGCGGACGAACGGCGGGCGGCAAGACGGTCTAAGAAGAGCGGTCGGCCGGGGCGGTAGCGCAGCCGCACTTTCTCACTTCTTTCTGGCCACGATGAAGGGCCGTGAGTCGCCGTGGAAATCGCTTTCGACGATCTCGAATCCGGCTGCGCCGATCATAGCCTCAAGCTGCTTCGGCGTTTTGTAGCTCAGGCCGGACGGCGCTTTCCCGAAAAGCCGCATGACGGCGATCACCGGCCGGAAGACAAGCTGCTTCATGCCACCGATGTTGGCGGTCTTGGATATCAGCAGGCCGCCGGGGCGCAGCAATCCGGCAAGCCGGCGCAGGGTGGCCGGCACGTCGGGTGTCAGATGCAGGAAGTTGAAAGCGAGAACCGCATTGTACGGCGCCGCGGGAAACGCATCGTCGAATGGCGTCGCGCGGACGAAATCGATGTTTGCAACCTTCGCTTCAGCCGCTTTCTCGCGGCCGATGGCAATCATCTCAGAAGAGATGTCGCTGGCGGTGATGTGGCCAACGTTCGGCGCCAGCAGCAGCGCCGTTGCACCCGACCCGCAGCCGACTTCCAGGATATCGTCATCTGCCGCGAGATAGGCGCGCGTCCGGTCCATCGTGAGGTTGTATCCGGCCATGTCCTTGATCGGATTGGCCGCATATTTCCGCGCAATGCGGTTCCAGAACTCCTGGGTCTCTGCCATCGGCCCCTTCCCGTTCGCTGTGTCGCAAGCGATTTAGCCAAGGCCGGGCGATCACGATAGTGCGCGGGGAGGCATTTCAAATATGCATATTCGCATGGGGGAACACGCGCATGGCGTTGCGAAGCGGGCGCTATTCTTCCGGTTCGGTGGTGAAAAGCAGCGGGTAGCCCGCAGCCTTGCCCGCATCCGTCGCGCGGGTCGCCTTGGTTTCTGCAATATCGCGCGTGAAAACCGCTACGACACAGACGCCGCGCTGATGCGCGGTGATCATGATGCGGTAAGCCTCTTCCTCGGTCGTGCGGAATTCGGCCTTCAGCACCTGCACCACAAATTCGCGCGGTGTGAAGTCGTCGTTGACCAGAATGACCTTGTGCAGCTTGGGCCGCTCGGTCTCCGTGCGGGTTTTGACGCGTTTCTTGGTTGTGGTCTGGGTCATGATGTTGCCCGGCAATGAAGTTCAAATGGCTTCAATGCCGCAGCGATTTTCGCATGCAACGCCGCTGCGTGGCAAATGCCAGTGGGCCGAGCGCGACCTACAGGGCGGTCAGGCCGGCGCTGACCAAGTTGAGCGGCTGGCGCGCGCCCCGCGCATACGCTTCCTCGACGCGGCTGGTTACGATGGCGCGGCGGTTCCGGTCTTCGATGCCCAGCTCGTCGCACACGGCGTCGATGACATCGGTGATGCGGTCTTCGGCGCCGCGATGCCGCCGGTTGTTGCTGGCCTTATACTGTCTTTTCATCACAGGCCTCCTGGTCGATCACTCCCCCGACCACAGTCTATTGAAGCTGCGCGGTTCGTCAAAGTTCGGGCGGCCTATTCACATTGTGTGACGGAACGAAACCCTGCCGGCAAGCAAACCGACTTGATGCGAAATCAATCGTGATCCGCACAAGGCCAGCCGCATTTTCTTCGTGATCGGCGGCACGGTGATTGCGGCGGTCACGTGACCCTACATGTCCCGTATTTCTGCCAAAACACACGCTGACCGGGTTTGCCAAGCTGAATTGTGTCCTTTTTAAGTCATTGTATTTATTGAATAAATACACATAACGTGAATTGCCGATCCTGCTGCGACGAATCTATTTCTCCTTCATCCGGCCCGGGCAACCCCCCGCCTTCGAAAGAGGCGCCCGGCACCGGTGCAACGTCAACAACGAGGATAAAATCGATGAGGAAGGTACTCGCAGCAATTGCAATCACCGGCTTTTTCGCAGCGGCGGCCTATGCGGCCGAAGTCGAAGGGACGGTTGAAGGGATCGATGAAGCAACGCGCGTCATCCTTCTCGACGACGGCACCTCTTATGTGGCCGCCGAAAGTGTCGATCTAGGCAGCATTCAGCCTGGCGCCAAGGTGAAGATCACCTTTGACGACGCGACCATGCAGGCAACGCAGGTCGACGCGGAAATGTAATTTCCCTGACCCTCAGGACCAGAAGAGCCGGTTCCATGCGGGGCCGGCTCTTTCTGCTCAGGTGCGGTATCTTGGCTACGAAGGCGAATTCTGCGATTTTTGCGGCAGTTTCCCCTTGCGCGGCGGAGAAAGATGAAAGTTTCACGGCGGCTTTTCCTTGGAGCGGCTGCGCTTGGCCTGACCGGCTGGGCCGGATGGTCGATTTCGCGCCTTGCCGCGGCGCCCGGCGCCCCGAAGGATCTGGGCCGGGTCGGCGATATCGACGGCACAGCGCTTGCCAACCAGCCGCCGCCCTATGTGCCTCCGCACGACCCGGCTCTGCCCTGGTTCATGAAAGGCGGCGAACTGAACGACGCGAGCGGCCTCTCGCGTACGCCCGTCTACGGTGTCGTCGCCGTCCGGTCACGCGACGATGTCGCCAAGGCGCTGACCTTTGCGAAAGCCAACAAGCTGAAGATCGCGACGGCGGCCGTGCGGCATTCGATGGGTGGGCATGCGTTCGACGATCATGCGCTGGTGCTCGACATGCGCGGGCTGAACAGCATCGAACTCGACACGGCCACAAAAACGGTGCGTGTGGGCGCCGGTGCAACCTGGCACGATATCCAGAATGCGATCCACCCGCGCTTCGCCGTAAAGGCCATGCAGTCGACCGACATCTTCTCGGTCGGCGGGTCGATCTCGGTCAATGCGCATGGCATGGACCATCACGCTGGTGCACTCGATAGCTCGATCCGCTCGCTGGATATCATGCTCGCGAACGGCACCGTGACGGTTTGCTCGCCGACTTTGAATTCCGAGCTCTTCCGCCATGTCGTCGGCGGCTATGGCTTGTTCGGCGTGATCCTGTCAGCAGAGCTGGAAGTGGTCGATAATGCGGTCTACGAGACCTCACGGGCACTGATTGGCGCCGAGGCGTTTCCGCGCTACTTCGACGAGCATATTGCCGGCGATAACGGGCTTGGCCTTTTCTACGGCCACCTATCCACGGCGAGCGGCAATCTACTCGATGAGATGGTGGTCTATCGCTACGATGCCGTGGAAGGTGACCTGCCCGATGATTTGCCGCCGCTTGGCGAGCCCGGCATGGTCGCGGTGAAGCGGTTCATCCTCAACCTGTCAAAATACGGATCGGCCTTCCGCAGCCTCAAATGGTATGTGGAGAAGACGCTAGAGCCGAAATTCGAAAGCTGCACCGTACCGCGCACGGCGGCGATGGCCGAGGGTGAGGCCTGCTTCGTGAGCCGCAACGACCCGATGCACGATTCCGTTCCCTACCTCTTCAACGACCTGAAGGGCGAGACGGATATTCTGCACGAGTATTTTTTCCCCCGCGCGGCCTATCAGGCAATGATCGACGGTGCGCGCAGGATCATGCGGGAGCATGACGCAAACCTGCTCAATGCATCGGTTCGGGTGGTAGACGCCGCCGACATCGCACTTCCTTATGCGACAGAGCCCGCATTTTCGCTGGTGCTTTACATCAACCAGCGCACGGACCCGCGGGGAAACGCCAAAATGCGCGCGCTGACCCGCGACCTCATCGATCTCACGCTGCAGAACGGCGGCCGCTTTTTCCTGCCATACCAGCTGCATTACACCGCAGGCCAGCTGCTGGCCGCATATCCCGAACTGCCGTCATTTCTCGACGCGAAACGGAAATACGACCCCGACGAGCTTTTCGTATCAACGTTTTATCGCGGAATTTCTCAACTCGTCGCCGGTTCGGCTGAAGCGTAACCGGCCGATTTATGGTTGTCACAATTGGGCGCTAGGAGGTCTCGCATTGTAGGCAGAAGGGAATGATTCGATGAAGATTGCGGTACTTGGCGGTGATGGATTCGTGGGCTGGCCGACCTCGCTTCACCTGTCGAACCTCGGCAATGAGGTGCATATTCTCGACAATCTGTCCCGTCGCTGGATCGATACCGAACTCGGCGTTCAGTCGCTGACGCCGATGGACTCAATTCAGGAGCGCACGCGCATCTGGCATCTTGAAACGGGCCGGCGCATCCACTTCCATCTGATCGACATTGCCCGAGACTACGATCTGCTGAAGGCCTGGCTTCAAGAGCATCAGCCAGACGCTATCGTCCACTTTGCCGAGCAACGCGCGGCGCCGTATTCGATGAAGAGCGATCGGCACAAAAACTACACCGTGAACAACAATGTCAGCGCTACGCACAATCTGCTCAATGCGATGGTGGAGACCGGCACCGACGCACATCTGGTGCATCTCGGCACGATGGGCGTCTACGGCTATTCCTCGGTGGGGGCGGCGATCCCGGAAGGTTATCTGCCCGTCGGCATCGAAACGCTCACTGGCAAGCGCGTCGATCAGGAAATCCTCTACCCGGCCAATCCGGGCTCGGTCTACCACATGACCAAATGCCTGGATCAGTTGCTGTTCCAGTTTTACGCCAAGAATGACGGTGTGCGTATCACCGATCTGCACCAGGGCATCGTGTGGGGCACGCATACGCGTGAAACCCGCATGCACCAGCAACTCGTCAACCGCTTTGACTATGACGGCGATTACGGCACGGTGCTCAACCGTTTCCTGATCCAGGCCGCGATCGGCTACCCGCTTACCGTTCACGGCACCGGCGGGCAAACGCGCGCTTTCATCCATATCCAGGATTCCGTGCGCTGCATCGAGCTGGCTCTCGCCAATGCGCCGAAGGCAGGCCAGCGCGTCAAGATATTCAACCAGATGACGGAAACGCATCGTGTGCGCGATCTTGCCGAAATGGTATCGGAGATTACCGGGGTGCGCATCGCGTATCTGCCGAACCCCCGCAGGGAAGCGCCGGAAAACGACCTTGTGGTCCGGAACGATCAGTTTCTCGATCTTGGGCTCAAGCCAACGACGCTGGCCGAGGGTCTGTTGTCAGAGGTGGTCGATGTGGCGAAGAAGTTCGCCTACCGTGTCGACCGCAGCCGTATTCCGGCACTTTCCGCCTGGACCCGCGACATTGCGCCGACGCTGGATGCCGACCCGGAAGGCCGGAGGTTGCGGAAGGTGGGGTAGATCATCCACCTTAGGCATGCAGATGAACCTGCCGAGACGCCGAGCTGTGAGCCGCCACGCCTTTGTAACGCTCGTCACAAACGCAGATTACGCGCTTGGCGCGACGGCACTGGTGCGTTCGCTAGTTCTCACCGGCACCGCAGCGGATATCGTGGTCATGCACACCGGTGGCGTTTCGGTGGAAACGCTTGCGCCCCTGGCGGCGCTGGGCGCGCGGCTGGTGGAAGCGGAGTTGCTGCCCACATCCGAAGCTTTCAACGAACGTCACGGGCGGGCGAGAATCCACGCCGACCACCCATTCACCAAAGGCTGCAAGCCGGCATTTCACACGCCACTCGACAATTTCGCCAAGCTGCGGCTTTGGCAACTCAACTACGACAAGGTTGTCTTCATCGACGCCGACGCGGTGGTTTTGCGCAACATCGACAAGCTGTTCGACTATCCTGAATTTTCCGCAGCACCGAATGTTTATGAGACGCTATCCGACTTCCGCCGACTGAACTCGGGTGTGTTTGTCGCGACCCCATCTCAAGCTACATTCGATGACATGCTGAAACGGCTCGATGCGCCAGAGGCACTTTGGCCACGCACCGACCAGACATTTCTGCAGTCATATTTCACGGACTGGCACGGTCTGCCCGTCTTCATGAATATGCTGCAATACGTCTGGTTCAACCTGCCCGAACTCTGGGACTGGCGGTCGATTTCGGTGGTTCACTACCAGTATGAGAAGCCGTGGCAGCCGGACAACCCGAAGGCGGAACAGTTGCGGCCGCTGATCGAAATCTGGCAGGCGTTCTACAGCGGCGATAACCTCCCCGATATCGACGAACTGCCCGGTCCGGGTTTTTCCGGCTAATGGGCGAACGGCGCGTGATCGTGTCAGGCGGCACCGGCTTCGTCGGGCGGTTCGTGGTGGAGCGCCTGCTGGAAGAGGGTTACGCGGTCACCGTGACCGCGCGCAACGCGCCATCGGCGGGCACATTCTCGGGTCCGGTTCTGTTTGTCGCCGACACTCTGGAGCCCGACGAGGACCACCACGCACAGACATTCGCTGGTGCCGATTATTTCGTGCACTGCGCCTTCGATCATGTGCCCGGCAAATACCGCGGCGGTGAAGGAAACGACCCGGCTGGTTTTCGCCGCCGAAATCTGGACGGTACGCTGGCGCGCTTCCGTACCGCGAAAGCCGCAGGGGTAAAGCGCGTCGTGTTCCTCTCGTCCCGTGCGGTCTATGGCGATCAGCAGGCGGGTACCGTGCTGGATGAGGACACGCGGACGCACCCCAATTCGCTTTATGGCGAAGTGAAGCTTGCCTGCGAGCAGGGGCTGACCGAACTCGCCGACGACAATTTTCGTGGCGTCAGTCTGCGCGTAACCGGCGTTTATGGTCCTCCCCCAGTCGGACGCTCGCATAAATGGGCGAGACTCGTCGCCGACTACTGCGCGGGGCGGCCGGTCGCATCGCGACAGGGTACCGAAGTGCATGGCGACGACCTTGCCTGGGCGGCCCTTACCGCCCTCACGGCGCGGCTCGAAAAGCCGCACGACGTGTTTTGCGTTTCCGACATTCTGGTCGACAATGCCGATATCGCGGCGATTATTGCGGAGCAGACCAGTGTGCGCCATGAATTGCCGGAACGCTGCGACCCCTCGCGCTACAATCAGATGAACGCTGGCAAGCTCAAAGCGCTCGGCTGGCGTCCGGGCGGCAGGCCGCTGTTGGAAACATCGGTGCGCGAACTGGCTGATCCACTTAAAACCTGAGCCGATTAGTAGTCGTAGACATGTTCGAGCACCGCACCTGCCCGGGTCAGCTCCGGCAAGGCAGTGTGCAGTTCACCGACCGGGACGATCAGGCCGATGCGCCGCATCGAGCGGTCGGCGGGAAGCGCGTAATCGAAAACAGCCTGTGTGCCTTCCGGCGCGGCGATCTCTTCGTCGGCGGTCAACGTCAGAAAGATGATGCGGTTGCCGCCGATCTCGACGAAACGCATGCCGCGCTCGATCAGACGCGGGATCATGTCGGTGAAAACCTGGTAGCGCCTGGTGACGAACACCGCTCCGTCCGCTCCGATTTCCTCCACCAGCTCCGTGTCTGGCTCGCCGGCAATCGCTGCCGCGACTGCGCCTTGCGCCCAGACATGGATGTCGAGATGCGCCGCCTCGGATGTCGCGTCGAGGCCAGATTTGATGAGGTCCGCGTAACCCTGCTTGATCGAATAGGCGAGGCCGAAACCGAGTTTGCGTTCCCATGATCGGATAGCTGCGAATCCGCTTGCCGGCCCGGTATCCCAAAGGCCGGCGCGCTTTTCCCCGTACGGAAAACGATACCAGGGCACCTGGTCGAGGAAGGCGGCATATTCTGCCGATACCGCCGTCTGATAGGTATCCTCCGGCACGGGTTGGAACATAGCCGTCAGCTCGGTGAGCCAGCCGACGGTGTTTTCGTAACTCCACTGCACGGCATGCTCGACCGTGTGACTGATACCAATGACCATCAGCATCAGGTGATTCTGGACGTTGAAGCCATAGTCCGCAGTGGCGCGGACCATCAACGCGTAGTCGCGCCAGAAGCGGCCAATATAGGCCCAGTAAGGGAAGGCTCGGGGCGAAGCGTCCGCCACCAGCCCGGCATATTCGCGCGCGGCGTAGACGATCGCCCATTCGGGATAAGTAAGGAAAGTGGATACTTCCGGCCGCTTGTAGCCCGCGATTTCGGAACCGAGCCGCGCGGAGATCCGGGCCGCGCTGTCACTCGCAGGAGCAGGTGGAGCGACCGTTACTGGCTCTGTCGTCAGGTAGCCATAGCCAAGCCCGGCAAGCGGAATTGCCACGATGATCGCCAGGATCGTGACGAGTATGGCAAGGAGCCTTCTAATCCACGCCAGCATGGGAGCGGAAAGTCAGGCGGTGGCCGGCGTGCGGGTGCGGCCCGCCAGCCAGAAGCCGATCAACACCGCGATGCCGCCAATTGCCAGATGCGGAGCGTTGGCGAAAAATCGAACCGGCAGTTCGACGTCGTTGAGCGGACGAAAACCATCGATGAAAATGCCGCCATCGAGGCAGCCCGACCCCGTAATCAGACCGAGCACGCCATCGAACAGATAGACGGATCCGAACAGGCGAAAATAAAGGACGGCCTGCGTATGCGAGATCAGCGATGCGGCAAGCGCCCAGACGCCGGAAAAGGCATGCAGCGCATCATCGTACCATTGCAGCGAAAAGAGGCCGAACAGGTAACCGTTCTCGTCGTTGAAGGCCGGTACATAGCCGATGCCGACAACCGCAAAGAACATCACGGCATAGGCGATGCCGAGTTTCTGAATAAGCGTCATTGCAGTACCCCGCATGTCTGCGACGGCGGACAATAGCCTATCTGACATCGTTGCACAGCAATGCTCGAAAAAATCAACCTGTATGTCGGAATGGGTTGTGGCGCTACGTCCTAGCCGTATCAGAACCGAAGGAAGCGACCATGTCGAACGAAATGTCATCCGGGCGGCGCATCGGCAGAAGCGTTTTGGCGATTATCATTGCGCTCGTCGCAAATGTCGCCCTGTCACTCGGCGCCGACCAGTTTTTCCATATTGTCGAGGTTTATCCACCCTGGGGCGTGCCGATGGTGGAGGTTAGCGACAACCTTCTGGCCCTGTCCTACCGTGTCGTCTTCGGCGTGCTGAGCGGTTACATCGCCGCCCGGCTTGCGCCTTATGCGCCACTGCGGCATGCGATCATTCTCGGTGTCGTCGGGGTAATTCTCAGCCTGCTTGGGCTGTTTGCGGCTACCCAGGCTGATCTTGGGCCGATCTGGTATCCGGCCTTGCTGGTCATCGTTGCGCTGCCTTGCGCCTGGGTAGGAGGAAAGCTCTACCGATCAACCTAGATGGCGTATCAGGGAAACAGCGGGTCGGGTGCCATCTCCAGATGCAGCGGCCCGCCTTTCCATGGATGCGCTTCGCATACTGCCTCATCGAGTTCGACACCAAGACCAGGTTCTTTCGAGGGAATCACCCAACCGTTTTCCCACTCGATCTTCTTTTTCAGCAGTTCGGCGTGGAAACCGTCCCATTGCCTGATCGATTCCAGGATGAGGAAATTCGGCAGCGTGGCTGCGAGTTGGATGTTGGCGGCAGCAACGATCGGCCCGCAATAACAATGCGGCGCCACCTGAATGTGATGTGCCTCCGCCATGGCCGCGATTTTCTTGGTCTCGAGGATGCCGCCGGACCTGCCAAGGTCAGGCTGTAATATCGATGCCGCGCGATGCTCGATGATGCGGGCGAACTCCCATTTGGTTGTCAGCCGCTCGCCGGTCGCGACCGGGATCGACGTGCCGCGCGCGACCAGAGCCATTTCTTCCGGCATGTCGGGCGGCACCGGTTCCTCGAACCAGAGCGGATCATAAGGTTCGATCGCGCGCGCCATGCGCAGGGCGCCCGAAGCCGTGAATTGGCCGTGGGTGCCGAACAGGATGTCGCAACGCGTGCCGACCGCTTCGCGGATCGCTTTCAGCATGCGCGCGGAGAGGTCGATATCGACCAGTCGCGGCTGGTGGCCGTCATAAGAGGTGTAGGGACCGGCGGGGTCCAGCTTCACCGCGTTGAAACCCTGCTTCACATATTGCGCCGCGCATTCCGCGGCGAGATCAGGGTCATTGTAAACGTTGCGTGCCGTATCATCGGCCTCGTCGGGATAGACGCTGCCGGTCTGAGGGTAAAGGTAGGTGTAGGAGCGCAGCCGCTGGTGCACCTGACCGCCGATCAGCTTGTAGACGGGTTTGTCGGCCTCCTTGCCGATGATATCCCAACAGGCCATCTCAAGTGCCGATACACAGCCCATCATGGATATGTCGGGCCGCTGCGAGAAACCGGAGGAATAGGCGCGGCGGAAGAAGCGCTCGATATCGTGCGGGTCCTGGCCAATGAGATAACGCTCGGCGCAGTCTTCGATCATCCTGGCTGTGACGGCCGGGCCGAAGTTTGCGTTATAAGCTTCGCCATACCCGACAACGCCGCCGTCCGTCGTCAATTTGACGAAGAGGAAATAGCGGCCGCCGATCTGTGGCGGCGGGTTGGCGACGACAAATGTCTTCACGTCGATGATCTTCATGATGTCCTCTCGGATATCCGACGATGCACTGGTAGCGTCCTGGAAGGGTGCGTGACCATATGAAACCGCCACCTGCTTCTGAAACGACGACAATCGCTGCAGTCAAACTGTTGCCGTTTTCCTATTCTTGAACGGTGTCGACGCATCCGGCTTTGCCGCGTAACCAGGGTTGCGACGAAGAAAACCGGGGTGATTGCGGTATCAAGCGGTTCGGGCTTCATCCTTTGGTAACTCAAATTTTATCTAAATGCGGAAGCCGGAAGCTGCCTGATGCTTCCGTTATCAGCCGAGACACGCGAGAAAATGAGGGATTTTGGGCAACCATGCGTGGATTGATTTCAGCCGTCTCGATCACCTGCCTGATGCTGGCTTCGGGTCCCGCTGTCGCACAGACAGCGACGAAGATGGGTCAGAACCATGCCTGGGGCACCTATTCGTACCAGTCCCAGCGGGGCAAGGTCTGCTACGTGCTGTCGGTCCCGACCGCGAAGACACCCGCCAATCTGGATCATGGCGACATATTTTTCTTCGTCAGCCAAAAGCCTGGGCAGAACGTCGCCTATGAGCCGCAGTTCATTGCTGCCTATAATTTCCGCGAGAATTCAAAGGTCAATGTGAGTATCGACGGCAAATCCTTCAGCATGTTCACGAAGGGTAATTCGGCGTGGCTGGAAAACGCCGCCGAGGAGCCGCAGCTGGTTTCGCTCATGAAGGCCGGTGCCTCGATGAAGATCAGCGCAACGTCGGGACGCGGCAACCCGACGTCCTATGATTTCTCGCTGCGCGGCATCACTGCAGCGCTCGATTCCATTTCGAACTGCCGGTGATCCCGCTCCCTGCTTCCTGCGGGGCTGCCTTCAAGCGTGACGGAACCGCCATTGCGTGCTAACAGCGCGCGCAATGTTGGCGTGCGCCGGAGAGTGCCGCGCATGAAACCCAGATCGCAGCCATGAGCATTTCGATAGACCTTTCGAGCCCCCAGGCGCGGGACGCAGCCCGTCCTGCGAATGCCAGTTCCGAAAAACCCTCGCTTGTCGGCCTGACACGCGAAGAGCTTGGCGATGCGCTGGCAAAGGCCGGCGTGCCTGAGCGTCAGGTCAAGATGCGCGTGCAGCAGCTCTGGCACTGGCTTTATGTGCGCGGCGTCTCCGACTTCACGGACATGCGCAACATCTCCAAGGATCTGCGGGCAACGCTGGCTGAGCACTTCACCGTCGCGCGGCCCGAAATCGTCGAAGAGCAGATTTCGGGCGACGGCACGCGCAAGTGGCTGTTTCGGTTTCCCTCGCGCGGCGCCGGCAAGCCGGTCGAGATCGAGACGGTCTACATTCCCGAAGAGGGCAGGGGCACGCTGTGCATTTCCTCTCAGGTCGGCTGCACGCTCACCTGTTCGTTCTGCCACACCGGCACCCAGAAGCTGGTGCGCAATCTGACGGCGGAGGAAATCCTGGCGCAGCTGCTCACGGCACGTGACCGTCTGGGCGATTTCCCGGACCGAGACACGCCGGATGGCGCGATTGTGCCGGCGGAGGGCCGCAAGGTGTCCAACATCGTGATGATGGGCATGGGCGAGCCGCTCTACAATTTCGAGGAAGTCAAAAAGGCTCTGCTGATTGCCTCGGATGGCGAGGGGCTTTCACTGTCGAAGCGCCGCATCACGCTGTCGACCTCGGGGGTCGTACCGGAGATTTACCGCACGGGCGATGAGATCGGCGTCATGCTCGCGATTTCGCTGCATGCTGTTCGCGACGATCTGCGAGACATGCTGGTTCCGATCAACAAGAAGTACCCGCTGAAGGAACTGATGGACGCCTGCCGTGCCTATCCGGGCCTCTCCAATGCACGGCGCATCACCTTCGAATATGTGATGCTGCGCGACGTGAACGACTCGATTGCCGATGCCAAGGAACTGGTGCGGCTGCTCAGGGGTATCCCCGCCAAGATCAACCTGATTCCGTTCAACCCCTGGCCCGGAACGAACTATCAGTGCTCGGAGTGGTCGACGATCGAGAAGTTTGCCGATTACATAAACGCGGCCGGCTACGCTTCGCCGATCCGTACACCGCGCGGACGTGACATCCTCGCAGCCTGCGGGCAGCTTAAATCCGAGTCCGAGCGTCTGAAGAAATCGGAGCGTCTGGCGCTGGAAGCCATGATGATCGCAGGGCACGGCGAAGCGTGACGCGGCTGTTTGCGGCGCTATTGCGCCTGTTTGTCATTCTCTTCGGCTACTCGGCAGCGGTCCTGACCGCGGTGTTGTTCATCCATCTTCTGGCGTGGGAGAGCCTGGGTTTCGGTGGCGGGGCCGAGGATCCGGTGGCGCAGTGGGCGACCGTCATGTCGGTTCTGCTCTCGACACTCTTCATATCCTACTATGCGTTCCTGCCCTCGGCCGTGCTCATCACGATTTCGGAACTCAGAGCCATTCGAAGCTGGCTCTATTTTGCTCTTGCAGGCGGGGTTGTGGCGCTTGGGGCAGCCGTTTTGCGGACTATGGATGCTCCGGCTGGTTCCGGGATCGCCACAGTCGATGCAGCAACCGCCGCTGCAGGTCTCGTGGGTGGCCTGGCCTACTGGCTGATCGCGGGGCAGGGCGCCGGCGGCTGGCGCAAACGGAGCTCTAGCGCGCCTGAGCCGTCAGAATCTTGATAGCGAAGGCAGAGAAAACGCCGGCAAACAGGTAGTCCAGCATGCGAGTCACCGTCGGCGTCTTGCGCAGCAGCTGCGAGAACCCGTCTGCCGCCAGAACCATCGGAATCGTCACCGGCAATGACAGCGGGATGAAGAGCATGCCGAGCACGAAAAGCTTACCCGGGGCATGCGGGTCATCTGCCGCCACGAACTGAGGCAGGAAGGTCATGAAGAACAGGATGATTTTCGGATTGAGCAGATTGATGCCCAGTCCCGTTGCCCAGTGCTGGAGCAGTGAGCGCTGTTTACCGGCGGCCTTCTCCGGCGCGAAAGCCGAGCCGTGGCGAACGGCCTGCCAAGCAAGCCAGAGAAGGTAGCCGGCGCCGAAAATCTTCAGCACCAGAAATGCCTCGGGTGAGGCGACGATCAACGCAGACAGGCCGAGCGCAACCATACCGGTGTGGATCATGATGCCGGTCACGGCGCCGAACATACAGGCCAAGCCGGCGCCGCGGCCGTTTGACATCGCCCTGCCGACAAACAGGGTCATGTCGGGCCCGGGCGTGATCGCAATCACGAATGTGGCGATGGCGAACTGAACGAAGATGGCTGTGTCGGGAAGGTACTGCATCGAGGTCCTGTACTGGAGATGCCGGCCAAACGGGCCCGGCCGCCCCGTTCATACGCTATTTTGTCCGCCGCCGTAGCGGCCATCTCGCAAAAATTGCTTAGTCCTGTCCCGTCCGCAGCTCTGCTTGAATGGTGCCTTCCACCGCATAGCGCTGCCCTGTCCACGTCCACAGTTTGTCGGGAAAACCCGGTTTTAGCGGGACAGTGACAAGGTTCGGCCAGCCATCGTTCGCTTTACCGGGTTCGCGATAGAGGTGAACGCCCTCGGATTCGAATACCGGCTCCCAGCCCTCAAGGTCGATTTCGGAAGGGTCGGACGAGATATCAGAAAATCGTGCAAAGCCGGCGATGTTGCAGCCCGAAACGCCATAATACCAGGACGACCCGCATATCTCGACAAAGAACAGCCGGCGGTTGCCTTCTACTTCGAGCATGGCGACCTCAAGCTCGGCAAGCTGGTTCGTGGAGATGATGAAGTCGCGGATATCTTCGGCGCGCAGGCGGCGACCAAGCTCGAGATAGACCGAAGCGGCTTCGAGCTCGATCAGGTTCTCCGTCGGCAACTGCCTTGCCGAGCAGTTCTGCTCGACGGCCGTGATAGCCCGGCGCGAGCCGGTCAGTGAAAAGCGTATCGGCGCGTTGTCGCCGCTGAGCTCGATCTGCAGGCGCGAACTCGCCTTCATCGGCTCCAGTGCGTCGTAAGGCACGATCAGATCGATGCTGCTGTTGCCGCGGCTCGACTGAACGGTGAACCGCCGACCAAGCGCGATCAGCGTTGCGGTGCCGTCGACGCCGGCAATCTCGGCGCCGGGCTCGGTTGCCAGCGAGAGCGTCCAGACCTGCTGGTCGCAGAGCATCACGCCGCCGGTTACGGGCGTGCCATTTTGCGGCGCCGGCAGCATTGCGTAGGACTGGCCTTCGGGCGCTGTCCAGACGGTCTGCGCTGCTGCGGGTTCGGCGGCAATTATCAGAGCGGTTAGCATCGAGGGCAGGAGGAAGGCACCCAGCCCCCAGAAACTCCGCCGGTTCGGCTCGTCGATTTCTCCCCCGGACAATACAAACCCCTCATGCTGTCGTTGGCTTTGAATCGGTGGCAAGTCTAGTCAACGACGCGGTTGCGGCAAGTCCCGCACGGCCTATTCGCGCAATCGTGACGCAGGAGGCGGGCTTGTCCGCAAGGGCTTTCCTGCTAATAGTGCCGCCCGAATTGAAGAGCCGCTTACGCTGTGCTCCGGACTGCCCACGGGAATTCCAATGTCAAAGTTCAAAGACGTCAAAAAGGTCGTTCTTGCCTATTCCGGCGGCCTCGACACCTCGATCATCCTCAAATGGCTACAGACAGAGTTCGGAGCCGAAGTCGTGACCTTCACGGCCGATCTTGGTCAAGGCGAGGAGTTGGAACCCGCGCGCCGCAAGGCCGAGATGCTGGGCATCCGTGAGATCTACATCGAGGACCTGCGCGAGGAATTCGTCTCCAACTACGTTTTCCCGATGTTCCGGGCAAATGCGCAATATGAGGGCGTCTACCTGCTGGGTACCTCGATTGCCCGCCCGCTGATCTCGCGGCGGCTGGTCGAGATTGCCGAAGAAACCGGCGCCGACGCGATCGCGCATGGTGCGACCGGCAAGGGCAACGACCAGGTGCGTTTCGAGCTCTCGGCTTATGCGCTGAACCCAGACATCAAGATCATCGCCCCGTGGCGCGACTGGTCCTTCAAGTCGCGCACAGACCTGATCAACTTTGCGCGGGATCATCAGATCCCCGTGCCGAAGGACAAACAGGGCGAGGCGCCGTTCTCGGTGGATGCAAACCTGCTGCATTCCTCCTCCGAAGGCAAAGTGCTGGAAGACCCGTGGGGCGAGCCGCCGGAATATGTGCACATGCGCACGGTTTCGCCGATGGATGCGCCGGACAAGGCGACCGACATCACCATCACCTTCAAGAATGGCGACCCGGTTGCGCTGGACGGCAAGGAGCTGTCGCCAGCAACGCTGTTTGCGGCGCTCAACGACCTTGGTCGCGACAATGGCATCGGCCGGCTCGACCTGGTTGAAAACCGCTTCGTGGGCATGAAGTCGCGCGGCGTTTACGAAACGCCTGGCGGTACAATCCTGCTTGCCGCACACCGGGCGATGGAATCCATCACGCTCGACCGCGGTGCGGCGCATCTGAAAGACGAGCTGATGCCGCGTTACGCGGAACTCATCTATAACGGTTTCTGGTTCTCGCCCGAACGCGAGATGCTGCAGGCACTGATCGATAAAAGCCAGGAAGACGTCGAGGGCGAAGTTCGCCTCAAGCTCTACAAGGGCAATGTCATCGTGACGGGCCGCAGGTCCGACAAGTCGCTATATTCGGATGCGCTTGTCACCTTCGAGGACGACCAGGGCGCCTACGACCAGAAGGATGCCGCGGGTTTCATCAAGCTGAACGCACTGCGGCTTCGTACGCTGGCTGCTCGCAGGCGGGGTGGTTAGGAACCCTCATATCCTGAAGTGTTCTAGCCGTGCGCTTTTACGTGATGGCCGAGACTTCGAGCCGTTCGCCACCCATCTCGGCCTGTCGCTGCGTCGACAGGTGAAGTAGCGGACACCTCCCTGAGGGGCGGGCCGTGCGACCGGGTCAGTTTCCGTCTATCGCATCTGCCATGATGATGATGGCCTGCTGGTAGACCGAAGCCGCGTTCCAGCCTGCGATTGCACGCCGGTTGGCGCTAGCCGGTCCGCCGCGATAGCCATGGCCGCGCAGAAAGTTGGCCGTTGACATCAGCGCTGTTGCCTTGTCGCGGAGATTCCTGCCGCCGACGCCGTATTTCAGGACGTTGCCTGGGAGAAACTGCGTGTGGCCGATCTCGCCATGCGCTGCGCCCACCGATTTCGCAGTGATCACGCCGGCGTCGACCAATTTCAATGCGGCAATGGCATGCGGCTTGAAGAAGTCCGGGCGGCGGCAGTCATAAGCCAGCGTCACGATGGCGGAAACCGTATTCTGGTTGCCCATAAAAGAGCCGAAACCTGTCTCCATGCCCCAGATGGCAAGAAGCGGTCCGGCCGGCACGCCGTAGCGGCGTTCGATGTCGGCGAAGAGGCGTGCATTCTGTTTCTTGAGCGCCTTGCCCTTGGCGATGATCGTGGCGCCGCCGCGGCGTTTCATGAACGAATTCACGTTGCCGCTGAAGGCTTTCCTCACCGCGCGATCGACCTTGATCGTGGCGGTTGCATATCGCGCGCCGGCAAGTGCCTGCAGGCCGCGTCTCTTGACGCCGGCATTCGCGGCTTCCCGCTGAAACTCCGTTTTCCAGTTTTCGAAACCACTGGAATTGTTACCGCATTTCGCGGCAAAGGCCGCACCCGGCGTAACCAATATTGCCAATGCGAGCATTCCTGCGAACTGCCAGCCCATCCGACTTACCATGCCGTTCTCCAGTTCGATTCGTGACATGCCGACAATTTGCCAGCGGCCCGTTAATTTGTCACGAACGGTACGAGCCGGATCGCTGCAGGGTGAGGGGGCAGCGCAGCACTGATTGCAGCGTCCTGACCGGCGGCTGTTGAGTGAGCTGAGGTCGGCACCACTTTCTCCTTATTGTCGTCAACTTTACTTCACGTCCCGGCTGCAAAGGATGCAGCGCCAACGCAGACGGGCCGGCGAAAATTCACATATTTCCAAAAGCTGTCGTAATGCCGTGACCCCGGATTCGCTGGGCTGGGCAGCGCAATTGTGGCGCGGATCGGGGCAGTTTCCACATTTGCAGGACCGGATGGAGATCTGCATTTCGAAATCGACACAATGTTGTCAGTCGCAGTCCCGAAGTTTGCGCGCCTGGGAGCCGGTGGGGCAATCGAAAGGACAGAATGATGCAAAACAAAATTGTACTCGGCGCAGTGGCTGCAACCCTCCTGCTCGCTGGAAGTGCCCACGCACAGGTCGTTGTAACCGCCACATCCGATCTCAATGTTCGCAGCGGCCCAGGTCCGCACCACCCTGTGGTTGGCGTTATCAACGTTGACAACCAGGCACAGCTGCAAGGCTGTCTTCAGGGCAGCAAATGGTGTCGCGTGAGCTACGGCGGCGGCGAAGGCTGGGCCTATTCCGATTATCTTATCGCAGAACATTCCGGCCGCGACGTGGTTGTGGCACAGCGGCCGGCTGAGGTCGGCGTGCCGGTTGTTGAATACAGCAGGGATGGTTCAGGCACCGGTGCGGCGATTGGCGCGACCGGTGGGGCAGTGGCCGGCGCCCTTATCGGCGGCCCAATCGGAGCCGCCGTCGGCGGTATTGCCGGCGCGACTGCCGGTGCCTCGACAGGCGCCGTCGTCAAACCACCACAGGAAAAGCGCACCTATGTTCTGGAGAACCAGGTTGAGCCTGTTTTCCTTGAAGGTGAAGTTGTTGTCGGAGCAGGTGTACCCGAACCGGTGACGCTGTACGAAATTCCGGACTATGAACACCGTTATGCCTATGTGAATGGGCAGCCGGTGATCGTTGAGCCTGGCGACCGTCGCATCGTGTATGTCGTGCGCGATCACTGATTGAAGTGAGGCCGGCCGGCTTGAGCCGGCCGGCCCACCTGCCGATACTAGAAGATCGCCTGTGCGATGAAGAGCACCACGCCCATGGCGATGATATAACCCACGTCGATCAGCATGACGCCTGGCGGGCGCAGCCGGTAGAGTGCGCCGGCGCCAATCAGGCAGGCGATGGTCAGCACCACCAATAGGACTGTCAGCAGCATTTCGCGCGCAGCGGTGATGCCGAATATCCATGAATAGAGAAACGTGCCTACCAACTGCAGCACCATGGCCATCGCCGGAAAGCTCTCCGGCTTCTCGGGCAGTCCGTTGCCCAATGCCCAGGCCTTCTGAAAAATGACGCCGTACCAGAGAAATCCAACGGCATAGGCGGCGATAAAGCCGACGATGACCGCGGTCCAATTCACGTTAGCTGTGATTTCCTGCATCGATATTTCCCCTGTTGAACATTCGAGGTCAGCTGGCAGCCAGAAACCTGCCGAGCTTGTCGAGCGACGGTTCCCAGCCATGGCGGTGGTTGTCGCGCCGCCCGGCGTCGGTGAAACCGGAATGGGTGAGTGTGACTTGCGTGCCGCGCGCCACCCGCCGGATTTCGACCGTCACCAGTGTCGTGTCATTTCCGATCTCCGGGCTCTGGTTCTCCCATTTCCATGAGAATGCGAGACGGTGAGGCGGTTCGAGCGTGCGGTACTCGCCACTCAGCGGGTAGTGTGCACCGTCGGGCGCGATCATGGTCAGGCGATAGCTGCCGCCGACCCGCACATCCATTTCATGAATTTCGTTCTGAAAACCCTCCGGCCCGTACCAGTCGGCGAGCAGCTCCGGCCGCGTCCAGGCGTCATAGACGGCTTCGGGTTCAATATCGGGAAAGGTGCGCGTGAGCGTGAGACGGTTGCCGGTCATTTCTTTTTCTCAGCAAGCACCTTGCTTAATCGTTCGAACCCGGCGTTCCAGAACCGGGCATGGAACTCAAACCAGTTCGCCGCGGTCTGCAGCGCGCCTGGGTCGACAAAACAGAGGTTTTCGCGCCCTCGCCGGCGGCATGAGACGATACCGGCCTCCTGCAATACGCCGATGTGTTTCATGGCGCCCGGGAGCGAAATGCCGAACGGGCGGGCAAGCTCGCGCATCGGTTTTTCACCCTCGCGCAACAGCATTTCGGTCATGCTGCGGCGCGTGGCGTTGGACAACGCGAAGAATGCGCGGTCGACATGGGCAGGGTTGGGCTGAAGGCTAACCATTCGGTTAACTTATGGATCAAAACCACGCAGGGTCAATGACGAATTGTGGATGCGCAATATCAGCAGGCGTAACGAAGACGAGTCAGCCCTGCCCGGCGGGAAGCCATCCTTGATCGGCAGCGACACCCGCTTTCGCTTGACTTTTCCGGGAAATTCGGGTCTATCCGCGCCGGAATTCAGCGACGAGTGCAAACTCCGAGCCGCCGACCTGGGCGCTTTCTCGAAAAGACTGATGATCCAGGAGGTCAACACCCGGCAGCGCGATGCGCCCCCGGGTGCCATTCGGTTTTGGCGTTTGGGTTATGCGCTCGCGGTCACTATTTCTTGGGTCATCAGACTCAAGAGAATGAGGAAAGCGGATGTTCGAGAGCCTTCAGGAACGGCTCGGTTCGATATTGAATGGCCTGACCGGCCGCGGCGCGCTGTCGGAGGCTGATGTCTCTGCGGCGTTGCGCGAGGTTCGGCGCGCGCTGATCGAGGCCGATGTCGCGCTCGACGTGGTGCGTTCCTTCACCGACCGTGTGCGCGAAAAGGCGGTCGGCGCCGAAGTCCTGAAGTCGATCAAGCCCGGCCAGATGGTCGTCAAGATCGTGCATGACGAACTCGTCGGCATGCTGGGCGAAGAAGGCGAGACGGTCGACCTTAACGCGCCGGCGCCGATCGTCATCATGATGGTCGGCCTGCAGGGCTCGGGTAAAACCACGACCTCAGCCAAGATCGGCAAGCGGCTGATGGACCGTCAGGGCAAGAAGGTCCTGATGGCATCCCTCGACACGCGCCGCCCGGCCGCCCAGGAGCAGTTGCGCCAGCTTGGCGAACAGGGCTCGATCCCGACGCTGCCGATCGTCGAAGGCCAAACACCGGTCGATATCGCCAAGCGCGCCGTACAGGCGGCAAAGCTCGGCGGCCACGATGTCGTTATTCTCGACACTGCTGGCCGTACCCATATCGACGAGCCGCTGATGGCCGAAATGGCCGACATCAAGAAGGTATCGACCCCACACGAGATACTTCTTGTCGCCGATGCGCTGACCGGCCAGGACGCGGTCAATCTCGCCACCAGCTTCGATGATCGCGTCGGCATCACCGGCTTGGTACTCACCCGCATGGACGGCGACGGGCGCGGCGGTGCGGCGCTTTCGATGCGTGCTGTCACCGGTAAACCGGTCAAGCTCGTCGGCGTCGGCGAAAAAATGGATGCGCTGGAGGAGTTTCATCCCAAGCGCGTCGCCGACCGTATTCTCGGCATGGGCGACATTGTCAGCCTGGTTGAAAAGGCATCGGAGACCATTGACGCGGAAAAAGCCGCCGCGATGGCCAAGAAGATGCAGTCGGGCAAGTTCGACCTGAACGACCTCGCCGACCAGCTTCGGCAGATGCAGAAGATGGGCGGTATGGGCGGCATCATGGGCATGATGCCCGGCATGGGGAAGATGAAGGACCAGATGGCCGCGGCCGGTCTGGACGACGGTATTTTCAAGCAGCAGCTCGCGATCATTTCGTCGATGACGAAAAAGGAGCGGGCCAACCCCGATATTCTGAAGCACAGCCGCAAGAAGCGGATCGCTGCGGGCTCGGGTACGGATGCCGCGCAGATCAATCGTCTGCTCAAGATGCATCGCCAGATGGCGGACATGATGAAGGCAATGGGCGGCAAGGGCAAAGGCGGCGGCATGATGCGTGCCGCGATGGGCGGGCTCGCCTCCAAGATGGGGCTCGGCGGCATGGGTGGAATGGGCGGCATGCCCGATCTGTCCAAGATGGATCCCAAGCAACTCGAGGCACTGAAGAAGCAGGCGGAGGCCGCGGGCATGGGCGGTGCTCTGCCGAAAGGTCTGCCGGGTCTCGGCGGTGGCGGTGGCCTGCCCGGCCTGCCCGGTGCCGGCGGACTGCCCGGGCTGCCAAAGGGAGGGCGGAAATGAGCGGTCTTGAAGAGCCGAAGGCGCTGCTTGCCGGCTATCGCGCATCGATCGACAATATCGATGCGGCGCTCATTCACATGCTGGCGGAACGTTTCCGCTGCACGCAGGCGGTCGGCAAGCTGAAGGCCACGCACGGACTGCCGCCGGCCGATCCGTCGCGCGAGGCCAGCCAGATCGCGCGGCTGCGCCAGCTCGCCAAGGATGCAAATCTCGACCCCGATTTCGCAGAGAAGTTCCTCAACTTCATCATCCGCGAAGTGATCCGCCACCATGAGGCGATTGCGGCGGAGACCAGGCCGGAAGGAAGTGCCAGTTGATGAGTTTCCATGCCGCCAACATACCGGTCATCGAAACAGAGCGGCTGCGTCTGCGCGGCTTCCGCATGGACGACTATGCCGCGTTTTGCGCCTACAAGGCCGACCCCGAAGTGACGCGGTTCATTGGCGGGACGGAGACCGGTCTCGGCGCCTGGCGGTCGTTTTGCGCCGTCACCGGATCATGGGCGATGCTTGGTCATGGCGTATTCTGCGTCGCGATGCGGGAAACCGACAAGTGCATTGGCCATTGCGGTCCGATCAATCCGCCCGGCTGGCCGGAACAGGAGATCGGCTACACGATGGCACGCGAGGCGCATGGCAAGGGTTATGCGACGGAGGCCGCCGGGGCAGCACTGCGTTTTGCCTATGAAAAGCTCGGCTGGCGCACGGCAATCAGCCTGATCGACGAGAACAACACCGCATCCCAGGGCGTGGCGCGCAGGCTCGGCGCCAGCCTGGAGAAGAGGCAGGTGGAGGTGTGTGACTTCACCGCAGACATCTGGCGGCATCTGCCGCCTGAAGAATTCCTGAAATCCAACCAAACAACGCATTGAATGAGAAGGACTAGACCATGGCACTGAAAATCAGGCTCGCACGTGCGGGCTCCAAGAAGCGCCCCTACTACCATGTCGTGATCGCCGACGTGCGTAGCCCACGCGACGGCCGTTTCATCGAACAGGTCGGCTCGTGGAACCCGATGCTGCCCAAGGACGGCGAGCGCGTGAAGCTCAACGAGGAGCGCATCAAGCACTGGCTCTCCAACGGCGCGGTTCCGACCGACCGCGTGCTGCGCTTCCTCGATGAAGCAGGCCTTGCGAAGCGTCCGGCGCGCAGCAACCCGAACAAGGCTCTGCCCGGCAAGAAGGCGCAGGAGCGTCTCGATGCCGCCAAGCAGGCCGAAGAAGAGGCCAAGGAAGCAGCAGCCGCCGCTGAAGCAGAAGCTGCTGCTGCAGCTGAAGCACCGGCTGAAGAGGCTGCCGCCGAAGCTCCGGCCGAAGAGGCAGTTGCCGAGGCTCCGGCCGAGGACGACAAGAAGGAAGAAGCCGCATCCTGATGCGTGCTGCATAGAACTTCTGAAAGGCGGGCAGGATTTGCCCGCCTTTTTTGTTCCTCCGGTACCGCCCCCGCGCAATCTTCGTACCGTACACGCCCCGCCCGGCGAAACCTTGCTGCGGGGCAGGCTCAACAAGCGGCCGCAATGTTGCTCAATGCGCCATCCATCTGATTTTATTTGACGTGGCGGCATCGTGCGGGGACACTGACGTTTCTCGCGCCGCACTGTCGCAAATGCGTGCTATGCAGATTCGCGGCGATTTTGCGCCTGTTCGCCCCGGGAAACAAAGCATGACACTCCACGACGTTTCGCTGGACGACAAATTCGACCTTTCCAAAGAGCGGATTTTCGTTTCAGGGGCGCAGGCAATCGTGCGCATGCTGCTGATGCAGCGCGAGCGCGACCGCCGCGCGGGGTTGAACACGGCGGGTTTCGTCTCAGGCTATCGCGGATCGCCGCTGGGCGGGCTCGATCTGCAATTGTGGAAGGCGCGCAAGCAGCTGGCTGCCTCCGATATCGTCTTCCAGCCAGGTCTCAACGAAGAACTTGCCGCGACTGCCTGCTGGGGTTCGCAGCAGACCGAACTTTTGGGCGAAGGCAAATATGACGGCGTGTTCGGCGTCTGGTACGGCAAGGGCCCGGGGGTCGACCGCTCAGGCGATGTCTTTCGCCACGCCAATCTGGCAGGCTCGTCGAAACATGGCGGCGTTCTGGCGCTTATGGGCGATGACCATATGGCGGAATCGTCCACCGTAGCGCATGCGACGGAGTTTCTTTTTGTCGATACGATGGTGCCGGTGCTCAACCCGGCCGGTGTGCAGGAACTGATCGACTACGGCCTCTACGGGTATGCGCTGTCGCGTTTCGCCGGCACATGGGCAGCGATCAAATGCGTGAAGGACAATGTCGAATCCACCGCTTCGGTGGATGCGTCGCTGGACCGCGTGAAGATCGAGCTGCCCGATTTCGAGATGCCGCCCGGCGGCATCAACATTCGCCATGAAGTGGATCAGCTTGGCCAGGAAGCGCGGCTGCACGAATACAAGCGTTCCGCTGCCTCAGCCTTCATCCAAGCCAACAACCTCAACCGCATCATCTATTTGGGCGGCAAAGATGCCCGCATCGGTATCATCACTGTCGGCAAATCCTACCTCGATACGCGTCAGGCGCTGGACGATCTCGGCATAGACGAGGAAAAGGCGCGGCAGATCGGCCTGAGGCTCTTCAAGGTGGCAGCTCCATGGCCGCTCGACTATCAGCACATTGCCGAGTTCGCCCGGGGGCTCGAATATGTCGTCGTGGTGGAAGAGAAGCGCTCTCTGCTTGAAGTGCAGATGCGAGAGCATCTCTACGGCACGGCGAACCAACCGGTCATCGTCGGCAAGAAGGACGAGCGCGACAACTGGCTGTTCCCGGCCAAGGGCGCTCTCGATCCGAACGAGATCGCCATCGCGCTAGGCGAGCGCATCCTGAAGGTGGTCGGGCAGGTCGGCGACCTGGCGGACCGCGTCAGCCGCCTGCGGCAGTATCAGGCGATGCTTGCGGAGACCAAGGATGTCGGCTCGCGCATGCCCTATTTCTGCTCGGGCTGCCCGCACAATTCTTCGACAAAGGTGCCGGAAGGCTCGATCGCCGGTGCAGGTATCGGCTGTCATTTCATGGCGATGTGGATGGACCGCGACACGATCGGCTTTACCGCCATGGGCGGCGAGGGCGCGCAATGGGTCGGCCAGGCGCCATTTTCCAAACGCGAGCATCTGTTCCAGAATCTCGGCGACGGCACATACAACCATTCAGGTTCGCTGGCCATCCGCTTCGCGATCGCGTCGGGCGCGAACATTACCTACAAGATACTCTATAACGACGCAGTGGCGATGACCGGCGGCCAGCCGCATGAGGGAGGGCTGACGGTCGGCATGATTGCCGACCAGGTGCGGGCCGAAGGGGTGGAGCGTATCGCAGTCGTCAGCGATGAGCCCGACAAATACGGCGCGAGTGTCTTTCCTTCGAGCGCGACGATCCATCACCGTGACGACATGGACGCCGTTCAGCGCGACTTGCGCGAGCACAAGGGCGTGTCGGTTCTGATCTACGACCAGACCTGTGCAGCCGAAAAACGCCGGCGGCGCAAGCGCGGCAGCTTCCCGGACCCGGACAAGCGGGTGGTCATCAACGAGCTTGTGTGCGAGGGCTGTGGCGACTGCGGCATCAAGTCGAACTGCGTTTCGGTGCAACCGGTGGAGACCGAATTCGGGCGCAAGCGGCGGATTGACCAGTCGAGCTGCAACAAGGACTTTTCCTGCGTCAACGGCTTCTGCCCGAGCTTCGTGACCGTGCACGGCGCAAAACTCAAGAAGTCGCAGGGTGTAGCCGGTTCGGCCGATCCGCTTGAGGGTGTGCCTGATCCGGAAATTTTCGAACTCGGCAAGCATGGCTGGGCGACGATCATCGACGGTATCGGCGGCACGGGTGTGGTGACAATCGGCGCCATCATCGGCATGGCCGCACATCTGGAAGGCAAGGGCTCGGGACTGATCGACATGGCCGGCCTGGCGCAGAAGGGCGGGGCGGTTTTCAGTCACATGCGCGTCGCGAACACACCCGAAGAAATCAGCGCAATTCGCGTTTCGGCGGGCAAGGCCGATCTCATACTCGGCTGCGACCTTGTCGTTTCCGGCTCGCGCAAGGTGCTTTCGGCGGTGCGCAGCGGTGAAACGCTGTTTGTCGCCAACACGGCCGAGGTGATGCCGGGCGATTTCGCCCGCTCGGCCGATTATTCGCTACCAACCGAACGCATTCGCCGCGCAATCCGCTCGGCCGTGGGCGATGAGCGGGCAGTCTTCTTTGACGCCACCGCCGCAGCTTCGAAGCTGTTCGGCAACACGATTGCTGCCAACATGTTCATGCTGGGTGTTGCCAGCCAGAAGGGCGCGCTGCCGGTGGCGCCCGAGGCGATCGAACGCGCGATTGAGCTCAACGGTCAGGCGGTCGACATGAACGTCGCCGCGTTCAGATGGGGACGCTGCGCCGGGCACGATCCTGAAAGAGTGTCCGGCATCATCGGCGCGCAGCAGAATCCGGAAGCGGATCTGGCTCAGAGCCTCGACGAGATTATCGATCGCCGGGCAGAGTTTCTCGCAGCATATCAGGATGCGGCTTATGCCGATCGTTACCGTGCGCGGATCGATGCCGTGCGCCAAGCCGAAGAAGCCAGCGCAGCGGGATCGACCATCTTGAGTGAAGCGGCGGCTCGAGGCCTCTTTAAACTAATGGCGATCAAGGACGAGTATGAAGTCGCGCGGCTTTATACCGACGGTTCCTTCAAGAAACAGCTCGCTTCGGAATTTGCCGGCTATGAACGGCTGGAATTCCATCTGGCTCCGCCCCTCCTTGGCCGTAAAGGCAGCGACGGGCATCCACGCAAATCCTCCTTCGGCTCGTGGATGATGATCGCGTTTAAACTTCTTACCCGTCTAAAGGGTTTGCGGCGAACGCCATTTGATCCGTTCGGGCGTACCGCTGAAAGGCGTGCGGAACGCGAACTGCTTGCTCGCTACGAGGGCGACCTCGATGCAATCGCGGCGCAACTCACGCCAGGCCGGCTGGAAAGCGCCGTCGCGATCGCTTCGATACCGCAGCTGATCCGCGGCTACGGTCATGTGAAGGCCGCGAGCGTGGCGCGGGCCATGGAAGAGCGGGGCCGCCTGTTCCTACGTTTCGAGGAACGCCAAGAAAAAGCCGATCTGGAAGCTGCCGAGTAGGCTCTAACACTTCGGTAAGACTTTCAGATTCCTGCCAAAAAAGCTGATATGTAAGGCTTTTCTTAATATGCCCACGGCATTTTCGAAGATGCCGAGGTGGGATTCTTGAATGACGATTGGCAAAAATAGCAGCGTCCCCGCGGATGTCTATGTGCAGTTCGTACGGTCGTTGTTCGACAACCATCACGTTCTGCTTATTGGCACCGCCTGCCATGCAATAGCAGCGCTGATGGTCTATGTCGCCAGCGCCGACGTCGTTTACGTTGCGCTGGCCGGGTTGCTGCTTGCCGTCGGCACATGGCGATATGCAGGCATGGTGCGGTTCCACCGCAGCGGTGACATTCCGGATGAGAAGTCGGCTCAGCGTTGGGAAAACGAATATATCCTGAAGGGCAGTATTCAGGGTTTGATGCTCGGCGCCTTCTGTTTCACCGCCATCTATCTGCGGCCCGTGCCGTTCGGCGAAATGGCCGCGATATCCGTGACCCTCGGCTCGATCGTAACCGTTGTCGGCCGCAACTATGGCTCGCGGCGCATGGTTTCCATTTTCGCCGCAACCTTTGTCGGACCCATTGCGCTCGGTCTCATGTTGCGGCTGGATGTGCCGCATTTCGTTCTCGGCTTGCTGATCGTGCCCTTTATGGTCGTCATCAAGTCGAGCGCGGACAATGTCAGGAACGTGCTCTTTTCGGCTGTTATCGGTCATCGGCAGGCGCGCAACTTGGCGCGACGTTTCGATCGGGCGCTCAACACAATGTCGCACGGTCTCATCATGCTGGGGCCGGACGGCAAGGTGGTTGTCGCCAACTCCAAGGCCGCCGCCATTCTGGGGTTCCAGGTGCCCAAGCGCCTGCTTAACCGATCCCTGCGCGCGGTCCTGATGCGCGGCGTTGCCGGTGGCCTGCTGTCTCAGCGGGATGTTCGTTATGCGGAAAGTCAGCTGACGCGCGCGCTGAGCGACGACCGTGACCTCAAACTCCAGTTGCGAGCCGGCGACGGCCGCTATTTCGAACTGACCGCCCGCTCAGGCCACGAGGAACTGGGTGTCGTCACTTTCGAGGAGATTACGTCGCGCGTAGAGGCTGAGGAGCGTATCCGCCACATGGCGCGCTACGATTCGCTCACGGATCTTCCCAACCGGGCCTGGTTCCATGAACTCGTCGCGGAACGGGTTGGCGGCGGCGACCCCGAGCGTCAATGTGCGCTTGCCGTGTTCGACCTGGACGATTTCAAGAGTATCAACGATACCCTTGGTCATCCTGTCGGCGACGGTCTGATCTTCGCCGTGGGCGAGAAGCTATCCGCTATCGCTTCGGATGAGGTCATCGTCAGCCGCTTCGGCGGCGATGAGTTCATGCTGTTTTTCAATTCGATCGGGAGCGAAAAAGAGCTCACGGTCGTGCTCGACCGTATCTTTGCCGACCTCAACGGTTATGTAGACGTTTCGGGGCACGCCCTCAGGGTGCAGATGAGCGCCGGCGCCGTCATTTCCGACGTTGGCGGAACCGACGTTGATGATATGATCGTCAAGGCCGATCTTGCGCTCTACAAGGCCAAGGAAGCCGGCAAGAACGGCTGGCGGCTCTTCGAAGCGAAGATGAATGCAGCCTTCCGCAACCGGCAGATGCTGAAGTCGGACCTGCGCGGAGCGGTTGAATCGCGCAGTCTGCGTGTCGTTTATCAGCCGATTGTTGCCATGAACACGATGCGCATTGCCAGTTGCGAGGCTCTGTGCCGCTGGGACCATCCTGAACTTGGCCCCGTTTCACCCGGGGTGTTCATTCCGTTGGCGGAAGAGATGGGAATCATCTCCGAAATCAGCGAACTGGTTCTGGAACAGGCAACAACCGCCTGCGTGAGGTGGCCGGGCGATATCTGCGTATCGGTCAACCTGTCGGCCAAGGATTTCCATAACAGCGAAGTCGTGGATAAGGTGCGTAAAGCACTCGAACGTTCGGGGCTGCCGCCGCACCGGCTCGAGGTCGAGGTAACCGAGACGGCGCTACTCGACGACAAGTCGTCAACCGGCAAGTTCCTGAACGACATCAAGGCGCTCGGCGTGCGCATTGCGCTGGACGACTTCGGCACCGGCTATTCGAGCCTGAGCTACCTGCACACGCTGCCGCTCGACAAGGTGAAGATTGACAGAAGCTTCCTGCTCGACGTGACGCAGAATCCCCGTGCGCTCGAACTCCTCAAGGGTGTCGTGGAACTTTCGCGCGGCATTGGGTTGCAAATCACCATGGAAGGTGTCGAGACCTTCGAGCAACTCGAAATCCTGTCGCGGAACGTGAAGCCCGATCTGGTTCAGGGATTCCTTTTCGGCTCGGCACTGACCGCCTCCGGTGTGGAGACTATTTCGGTGCACGCCTGGCCAACCGCCGACAACCTGGATGACGGCGCAGCGTCGGATCAGCCGACAAGCCGCAAAGCAGCAAAAGCCCGATAGCACTTCTGATTACCGCCAGCCTGGGTTGAGGCAGACCGCAGTGTTCGCGCGCGGGTGTTAAGGTTAACAAGAACTTAATGAATCTGCGGCGATTTTTCGTTTCTTTGAATTGTTAATGTATAGTAACTTCCTTCGGGGCGGAATACGAGGGTTGGTTATATGCGTGTGAGTGAAAAGCTGTCGCATATCGCGACGGGCGAGAGTGAAAGCAACACTTCTGTCTCTCCATTTATCAGTGGTGTCCTGAGCCTTCTGGAGCAAGTCGAGTACAGGCACCTCGACAGCGGCGAAGACTTCGAAGACGTTTGCCGGCTTCGCTACAAATCATATGTACAGTCGGGAATGATGGCGCCGAACGCTGCGAAGGCGGTACGCGACAAGTTCGACGAGCTTCCCAACAGCTACGTCTTCGGAATCTATTTCGATGGCCGGCTGGTCAGCACGCTGCGTCTGCACCACGTGAATGCGCGCTATCCGCTTTCGCCCAGCACCGACGTGTTCGGCGAAGAGCTTATGCCGCGCATCGCCAGCGGCGAGAGTTTCGTAGATCCGAGCCGGTTTGCGGCCGACATGGAATGGTCCGGTGCGTTGCGGACGCTTCCATACATCACCCTGCGGCTGGCCGTGCTGGCCTGCAAATACTTCGATCCGACATACTGCCTGACGGCGGTGAAGGAGGACCACGCGTCGTTTTATCGGCGTATCTTCCGCAGCGAAGAGGCCGCACAGCCCCGTACCTATCCGGGACTTATCGTGCCGGTGCACCTCTATCAGTCGAAATGCTCCGACAATATGGAAAACACCATCGAGCGGTTCCCGTTCTTTCATTCCACCCGGTCGGAACAGCGAATGCTGTTTGCAAGGCCAGCCGGCGGTGAGCTTGCGCCGCTCACGATCCTGCCGACGGCCAAATACTGGAAAGAGGCTGCCTGACCGGTCGCTTGCAACCCAACGGGCGCGCGTCCATAAGCGCAAAATGCGGCACTGGGGCCGCAACCGCGAGGTTCGATGAGCGCAAAGGACGAGGCTGTTCGGTCGGCCGTCTGGGCCGCTGAGCTGGCTGAAGACGAACTGGAACGCGCCTGCCGTGGACTGATTGAGCGCAGGTTCGACAAGGGCGCTTATATCTGCCACCGGGGTGACCGACTCGACTACTGGACCGGCGTTGTGTCCGGTCTGGTCAAGATCAGTACCATTTCACAAACCGGCAAAGCCATGACCTTTGCGGGTGTAGGAGCTGGCGGCTGGTTTGGCGAAGGCTCGCTGATCAAGGACGAGCCGCGTCAATACGATCTGGTGGCGATCCGCGACACCCGCCTGGCCATGATGCCGCGCTCGGTGTTCATGTGGCTTTTCGAAAACAGCACCGGTTTCAACCGATTTCTGGTCTTCCAGCTCAACGAGCGGATGGGCCAGTTTATCGCGACGATTGAGCAGGACCGTATCCTGGGTCCGAAAGAGCGGGTGGCGCGAAATCTCGGTTGGCTCTGCAACCGGGTCCTATATCCCGGAACCCGCGGCGAGATCGAGATTTCCCAGGAAGAGCTTGCTCTGCTTTCGGCGCTCTCGCGCCCGCTGGTGAACAAAGCGCTGCAGGAACTGGAAGCCGAGGGGCTGCTCAAGGTCGACCGCGGCCGCATCAGCGTATTCGACCGCAACAGGCTGGCGCGTTACGGCGCCTGATTGGCCACACAAGCATCAAAACAAATGGGGAAATGCGTCGCCTTGCGAAAGGTGAGCGCGGTTGGCCACGCGAACAAACAGAGGCGCCCATTGAACAGACAGATTGGCGCCCTGTCTGTCAAGGGGCGAGTTGAATAACGTCTCGATTCGTGGAAATTTGATTGCCAACAAAAAAAGCTCCGTACTCCGGAGCAAAAAAACAACAGCGGGAAGTGGGCCCGCCGGGAGGAATGCGCTTTGGCCGAACACGAGCCGATGCTGGATACATTTCCGAAATATCTGTTGCTCAACGCCGAGCGGTTCGCTGGCCTGCCCGCCATGCGCCACAAGGATTTCGGCATCTGGCAGAGTTGGACCTGGAAGGAGCAGCTGGAGCAGGTTCGCACGTTTTCGATCGGTCTTCAGACACACGGTGTGGCGCATGGCGAGCGAGTTGCCGTCGTGGGAGCAAACCGGCCCCGCCTCTACTGGGCCATTGCCGCGCTTCAGGCGCTGGGTGCAGTTCCTGTGCCGGTTTATGCCGACGCCGTGGCCGAGGAACTTGCCTATGTTCTGGATCATGCAGGTGTCAGGCTCGCCGTCGTTCAGGACCAGGAGCAGGTCGACAAGATCCTCTCGTTTTCGGAGAAAATCCCCAATCTCGGCCTGATCATCTACGATGAACAGCGCGGGCTCGCCGACTACGATCACTCGCGGCTGGTGTCATTTGCCGACGTCCAGGAGGCCGGACGCAAGGCGATTGAGGATGCACCAGACTTGTCTGTCAGGTGGGAAGAAACGATCCGTGCCGCCAGCGGAGATGACGTGTCGATCATGCTCTACACCTCCGGTACGACCGGGCGGTCAAAGGGTGTGGTGATTACCGCCGCCGCAGCGGTGCAGGCGGCTTCGGACACGGCCGCTTTCGACAAACTCAACGAACATGACAGCGTGCTTGCCTATCTGCCGCTTGCCTGGGTTGGCGACCACTATCTGAACTACGCGCAGGGTTATGTTTCGGGCTTTTGCGTGAATTGCCCGGAAGGCCCCGAAACGGTCGCCCAGGACCTGAAGGAAATTGGCCCGACCTTCTATTTTGCGCCGCCCCGGGTGTTCGAGGGGCTGCTCACCATGGTGACGATCCGCATGGAGGATGCGGGCCGGCTGAAGAAGTGGATATTCGACAAGTTCATCGGTGTTGCCCGCAAACATGGCGAGGCGATCCTTGAAGGGCGTCCGGTGCCACTGTCGGGCCGTATCGCGTATGCGCTCGGCCGTGTGTTCGTCTACGGGCCGCTCAAGAATGTGCTTGGTCTTTCGAAGGTGCGCACAGCCTATACGGCCGGCGAAGCGATCGGCGAAGATCTGTTCTCGTTCTTCCGCTCACTGGGCATCAATCTCAAGCAGCTCTACGGGCAGACCGAAGCATTCCTTTATGTAACCTGCCAGGAAGACGGCGCCGTGCGGGCGGATGCCGTAGGGCCTGCCGCGCCGAATGTCGACGTGCGGATTTCAAGCGACGGCGAGGTGCAGTTCAAGTCGCCGGGCATGTTCAAGGGCTATTATCTCGACGACGCCAAAACCGCCGAGACGCTGACCGAGGACGGGTACGTAAAGACGGGCGATGCCGGGTTCTTTGATCAGGACGGCCAGCTTCGGATCATCGACCGTGCAAAAGATGTCGGGCGGCTGAAGTCAGGGGCGCTGTTCTCGCCTAAATATGTCGAGAACGCACTGAAGTTCTTCCCCAACATCAAGGAAGCAGTGGCGTTTGGCGATCAGCGTGATTTCTGCGCCGTTTTCATCAACATAGACCTGACGGCCGTCGGCAACTGGGCGGAACGCAACAACATTTCCTACGCCTCGTACCAGGAATTGGCGGGACATCCGCGCGTCTACGAGATGATTGCGAACCATGTGGACGACACAAACCGGAAGCTCTCCAAAGAGCCGATGATGGCCGGCGCGCAGATCAAGCGCTTTCTGGTTCTGCACAAGGAACTCGACGCCGACGACGGTGAATTGACGCGCACACAGAAAGTGCGCCGCGGTTTCATCGGCGACCGCTATGGCGAGCTCATCGAAGCCCTTTATGACGGCTCGCCCGAGAAATTCGTCGAGACCGAAGTTACCTATGAAGACGGCCGCAAGGGCAGCATTCGCGCGACAGTGAAGATCGCCGACGCAAAGCTCTACGATGTGCCGGCGGAAGCCATGAAGGAGGCTGCGGAATGAACGCGCGGCCAGATTCCAGTGAATTCTCGGGCGCCCGGGATGACGGGATTGCCAAGGGTGATACGCTGCTAGAAGTGAACAACGTCTCGCTGTCCTTCGGCGGCGTGAAGGCGATCACCGACATTTCCTTCGACATCAAGAAGGGCGAAATCCGCGCCATCATCGGGCCCAACGGCGCCGGCAAGACGTCGATGCTGAACGTTATAAACGGCTTCTACACGCCGCAGCAGGGCACAATCACCTATCGCGGCGTGCCGCGCAGGGCGATGCGAACGACCGACGCCGCGCGCCAGGGCATTGCCCGCACATTTCAGAACATCGCCCTGTTCAAGGGCATGTCGACCCTCGACAACATCATGACCGGCCGGATCACGCTGCAGAAGCGCAATCTGTTCTGGCAGGGTCTTTGGGCCGGGCCGGCCGAACGCGAGGAAATCGAGCACCGGCGGGCAGTGGAAGCGATCATCGACTTCCTGGAGATCGAGCATATCCGCAAGACACCGGTGGGGCGGCTGCCCTACGGGCTGCAGAAGCGTGTTGAACTCGGCCGCGCGCTGGCCGCGGAACCGTCACTGCTTCTGCTGGACGAACCTATGGCGGGCATGAACCTCGAGGAAAAGGAGGACATGAGCCGCTTCATCCTCGACGTGAACAACCAGTTCGGCACCACCATTGCGCTGATCGAGCACGATATGGGCGTCGTGATGGACATTTCAGACCGCATCGTCGTGCTCGATTACGGGCGCAAGATCGGCGACGGCAATCCGGACGAGATCGCGAAAAACCAGGATGTGATCGACGCCTATCTTGGCGTGCCGCACGAAGGCTGAAACGATGAACTTGCACATTCGCAGAAACGAGCAGCGTAGATGAACGTCGAATTCCTCTTCTTTCTCGAGACTGTGCTCAACGGGCTGATGGCCGGCGTGATGTATGCGCTGGTCGCACTTGGCTTCGCGCTGATCTTCAAGGCATCGGGAATTTTCAACTTCGCGCAGGGCGTCATGGCGTTGTTCGCGGCCCTGACGCTGGTCGGGCTGCAGACCGGACAGGTACCGTTTGCACATCTCATCAATGCGATTTTCGGCACGGAAGTGCATCATTTCGGCTGGGAGCTGCCGGCGATCGTCGCGATCGCCGGCACGCTCGTGGTGATGGTCGCCTTCGCCTATCTGTTCGAGGGGCTGGTGCTCAAGCACCTCGTCAATCAGGAGCCGATCATCCTGTTCATGGCGACCATCGGGCTCGCCTATTTTCTCGAGGGCTTCGGCGACCTGATGTGGGGCGCCGACATAAAGCGGCTGGATGTCGGCATTCCTTCCGGCGGCTCGTTCTGGTGGGAAGATGTGACGCGCGAATGGGCGCCCGAGGGGTCGGACTATTTCGGCATGTATGTCGACAAGCTCGACGTGGTGGCAGCCATCGTTGCGGTCGTGCTGGTCTCGGCGCTTGTCGCGTTTTCGCAATACACCAAGTTCGGGCGCGCGCTGCGCGCTGTCGCAGACGACCACCAGGCGGCACTTTCGGTCGGCATATCCCTGCGGACCATCTGGGTTGTCGTGTGGTCCATTGCCGGTTTTGTCGCTCTGGTCGCGGGCATCATGTGGGGCGCAAAGTCGGGAGTTCAGTTCTCGCTGTCGCTGATCGCGCTCAAGGCGTTGCCGGTGCTTATCCTTGGCGGCTTTACCTCGATCCCGGGCGCCATCGTCGGCGGGTTGATCATCGGCGTCGGCGAGAAGCTTGCCGAGCTCTACATCGGCCCGCTGGTGGGCGGCGCGATCGAGAACTGGTTCGCCTATGTGGTGGCGCTGGTGTTCCTGCTGTTCCGCCCGCAGGGGCTGTTCGGCGAACGCATTATCGAGAGGATTTAGACCAGCATGCTGTACCGCGAAGCAGGCGACTTCAAGACGAGCTACGCCGCCGATCTTCAGACTTTCCCGATCAAATCGGAACGGATCCTGTTCTGGTCCTTTACGGCGGTGGCGTTTCTGGTCGTGCCGTTTTTCATCAACGACTATTGGGAAAAGTCGATCCTGGTGCCGTTTCTGGTCTGGTCGATGGTGGCGCTCGGCCTCAACATCCTCACCGGCTATTGCGGGCAGGTTTCGCTGGGTACCGGCGGTTTCATGGCTGTGGGGGCATTCGCCTGCTACAAGTTCATGACCGCCTTTCCGGACCTGAACATCATGATCTGCATCCTGCTGTCGGGGCTCGTCACTGCCGGCGTCGGTGTGCTTTTCGGCCTGCCGTCGCTGCGGATCAAGGGGTTCTACCTGGCGGTTGCCACGCTGGCGGCGCAGTTTTTCCTCGTGTGGATGTTCAACAAGTTTGCCTGGTTCTACAATTATTCGGCGTCGGGCCAGATCAGCGCGCCGGAACGCACGATTTTCGGCATCGCGGTCACAGGCCCGAATTCGGCTCCCTGGGCGACCTATCTCACCTGCCTGACGATCGTTTTCGTATTCGCCTGGGTGGCGCGAAATCTCACGCGCGGGCGGGTAGGGCGTAGCTGGATGGCCATGCGCGACATGGATATCGCTGCCGAAATCATGGGTGTGTCTCCCTTCAGCGCCAAGCTGTCCGCTTTCGCGGTGAGCTCGTTCTACATCGGCATCGCCGGTGCGTTGTTCTTCTCGGTCTATCTGGGGGCCGCGGAAGTGACGGAAGCCTTCGGCATCGACAAATCGTTTACCGCGCTCTTCATGGTGATCATCGGCGGGCTTGGTTCGATCCTGGGGTCGTTCCTGGGTGCCGCCTTCATCATTCTGTTTCCGGTGCTGCTGAAGAACCTGATGGTCGGCTATCTTGGCTGGCCAACCGACCTTGCCGCGCATTTTCAAATCATGATCGTCGGAGGATTGATCATCTTCTTTCTCATCGTCGAGCCGCATGGGCTGGCACAGTTGTGGCGGCTGGCGAAGGAGAAACTGCGGCTTTGGCCCTTCCCGTACTAGAGGGTAAGCTGAAGCCAACCGGCGCAAGCCGGCAAAGAAAGACGACGAAGCATCTCATATGGGAGGAACTTCAAAATGAGATTCAAGCTACTTGTCGCATCTGCGGCGGCCGCGATGGTCATGGGCACCGCTCCCGCTTTTGCGGATCTGGTGTTCCCGTCGCTGTCTTACCGTACCGGGCCGTACGCACCGAACGGTATTCCGTTCGCGGATGGCTATGCCGACTATTTCACGCTCATCAACGAGCGCGATGGAGGTATCGAAGGCCAGAAGATCACCCTGATCGAGTGCGAGACGGGCTACAACACCGAAAAGGGCGTTGAATGCTACGAATCCACCAAAGGCGAGGGCGCGCTGCTCTATCAGCCGCTTTCCACCGGCATCACCTACCAGCTCATCCCCAAGGCCACAGCCGACGGCATCCCCGTGCACTCGATGGGTTATGGCCGCACGTCGGCCGCCAACGGCAAGGTGTTTCCCTGGGTGTTCAACTATCCGGGCACATACTGGGATGCCGCTTCGATCATCGTGAAGCACATCAGCGATCAGGAGGGCGGCGATCTGAAAGGCAAGAAGATCGCGCTCGTCTATCACAACTCCGCTTACGGCAAGGAGCCGATCCGGACGCTCGAAGAGCTGGCGAAGAAGCACGGCTATGAACTGTCGCTCTACCCGGTCGATCATCCGGGTCAGGAACAGAAGGCCACCTGGCTGCAGATCCGCAAGGAACGCCCTGACTATGTGACGATGTGGGGCTGGGGCGTGATGAACCAGGTCGCCATACAGGAAGCCGCCAACATCCGCTTCCCGATGGATCACTTCATCGGCGTGTGGTGGTCGGCATCCGAGAACGACGTTCTGCCGGCCGGCGACGGCGCCAACGGCTACAAGGCAATTGCCTTCCATGGTGTCGGTGCCGATTTCCCGCTTTTCGATGATCTGAAGAAATATGTCATCGACGCCGGCAAGGCCGCCGGCGACGGCAGTCACCTCGGTGAAGTGCTGTACAACCGCGGTGTTTACGCCGCCATGCTGGCTGTCGAAGCCGCGCGCACGGCGATGAAACTGCACAACACGACCGACATCACGCCCGCCATGATGCGTGACGGCATGGAGGCGCTGGTGCTCGACAATGCGCGGATGGCCGAGATCGGCCTTCCCGACTTCGGGCCGGAAATCAACGTGACCTGCTCGAACCACGGCGGCCCGGGCCTTGGCGCCATCTCACAGTGGGACGCGAACTCCAAGACCTGGTCGCTCGTCACCGATTTCATGGGTGCCGACCGCGAAGTCGTGGACGCGCTGATCATGGAAGACTCCGAGGCATACGCCGCGGAGAACAACATCGAACCTGTCGCCTGCGGCAGCTGATGTGATCCGAACACGGCTTCGGGCTTCGGCCCGGAGCCGGTCTACTCAAGCAGCGGAGAAATACCCAGATGGCCGACGCCGCGATTGCCACCGAAACTGCCGAGCCTCTGCTTGAGGTCAACAATATCGAAGTCATCTACAATCACGTCATACTGGTTCTGAAAGGCGTGTCGCTTTCGGTTCCGCGCGGCGGTATCGTTGCGCTACTGGGCGCCAACGGCGCCGGCAAGACAACGACACTGAAGGCGATCTCCAACCTGCTGCATGCCGAGCGTGGCGAGGTGACCAAGGGCAACATCCAGTTCGAGGGCGACCGCGTGGAATCCCTCTCACCGAACGAGCTTGTGCGCCGCGGCTGCATCCAGGTGATGGAGGGCCGCCATTGTTTCGGGCACCTGACGGTCGAGGAAAACCTGCTCACCGGTGCATTCACCCGCCGCGAAGGCGGAGCCGCGATCAAGGACGATCTCGAGCTTGTCTATTCCTATTTCCCGCGGTTGAAAGAACGCCGCAACAGCCAGGCCGGCTATACGTCGGGCGGCGAACAGCAGATGACGGCGATCGGCCGTGCACTGATGTCTAAACCGAAGATGATCCTTCTCGACGAACCCTCAATGGGCCTCGCACCGCAGCTGGTGGAGGAAATCTTCGAGATCGTGAAGCAGCTCAACGAGGAGCAGGGCGTCTCGATCCTACTGGCCGAGCAGAACACCAACATCGCGCTGCGCTATGCGCAGCACGGCTACATTCTGGAATCGGGGCGTGTGGTCCTTGACGGCGAGGGCAAGGCTCTTCGCGAGAACGAAGACGTGAAGGAATTCTACCTCGGCGTCGGCGGCGAGGGCCGCCGCTCGTTCCGCAATGTGAAACACTATAAACGCCGCAAGCGCTGGCTTTCGTAGGCGCGCAGCTCAAATAACTGTCGGTTTGGCAGGCGCGGTTGGGCAGCGACGCCGCCGACTTGATGCCTTCACTTGACGCTGGGATAGCTAGCCGCCCTAATGCTGCGCGGACAGCTATGGGATGCGTTTCATGTTTTCATTTCTCCATCGACTGACAATTGCCGGTGCGGCTTGCCTGTCGCTGACGGCTGCAACAAAAGTGCTGGCCGCCGAGCGGACGATGATCGTGCTTGATGCGTCGGGCTCCATGTGGGGGCAGATCGAGGGGGAAGCCAAGATCGGCATTGCGCGTCGTGTACTGTCCGATGTTCTCGGCACGCTGCCCGGCGATCTGGAACTTGGTTTGATGGCCTACGGGCATCGGCAGAAAGGCCAGTGCTCGGATATCGAGACGCTTGTCGCGCCGACGCAGGGAACATCCGGCGCGATTGCGGAGGCAGCGAACGGTCTGTCTCCGCTCGGCAAGACGCCGCTCACGGCCTCCGTGCGGCGCGCGGCGGACGAGCTCAAGTTCGAAGAAGACAAGGCGACCGTGGTGCTGATTACCGACGGTGTCGAGACCTGCGAAGCCGACCCGTGCGCGCTTGGGCGCGAACTTGAGAAGCTGGGTGTCGACTTCACGGCGCATGTTGTGGGTTTCGGTCTGTCGGCGGACGAAGGGCGGCAGGTTGCCTGTCTCGCGGAGGAAACGGGTGGGCTGTACCTTCCCGCCGACAACGCGGATGCGTTGACCGACGCCCTTACCACGCCTTTCGCGGAGATCGCGGAGGCGGCCGAACCTGAGCCGGCGCCTGAACCGGCTGAGAGGCCGGAAGTTATGCTCGACGCGCCGCAGACCGTCGAAATCGGCCGGACCTTTACCATTGGCTGGCAAGGCCCGGGCGAGAGGCGCGACGTGATTGAGATGCACGACCCCGAAGCGCGGCAGGGCGAAGGCGTGCGTGTCGCGGCGAAGCGGGTTGTCAATGGCGACCTTGACGCGCGTACCGTCGATCTTATCGCGCCGGTGCGACCTGGCAGTTATGAGCTGCGGTATATGTGGCAGGGTGATCGCAAGGAGGCACTTTCAACCCGCGCTATCGAAGTGGTCGAGGCGCCGGTTTCGCTCAACGCGCCCGCCAGTGTGGCGATCGGCAGAACCTTTGCAGTCGAATGGATAGGTCCGGGTGCGCGGCGCGATACGATCCGCATCTTCGACACCACGGCTCGCCGGGGTGACGGCAAGATGTTGCGCGAAAAGCGGCTGGTGAACGATGATTTCGACAACCGCAGGCTCTCGCTACAGGCGCCGGCGGAGCCCGGCTTCTACGAGCTACAATACTACAGTGGCGACGGACGCGAGGTACTGGCATCGCGCCAGATCGAAGTGCTTGAAGCGCCGGTATCGCTCGATGCGCCGGACGAGGTGGCCATGGGCCGCTCCTTCGAAATTGGCTGGGAGGGGCCGGGTGCAAGGCGCGACGCAGTTGAGCTTTTCGACGAGGCAGCCGATGCCGGTCGCGGCAAGGTCGTTTCGTCCGTTCGTATCGTGAATGGCGACATGGATGCACAGACGGTTCGTCTGAATGCGCCCGCCGAACCTGGCGTCTATCTCCTGCGCTATTACAATGGTGATAATCGCGCTGTGCTTGCGACCCGGTCGGTCACGGTCGTCGAGCTTCCGGTTTCGCTCGAGGCGGCCGAAGAAGTTGGCATGGGAATGTCGTTCGAAGTCGATTGGGAGGGGCCTGGCGCGCGACGCGACGTGATCGAGCTCTTCGATCCCGAAGCGGACGCCGGGCGCGGCAAGGTGCTCTATTCCAAACGCATTGTGAACGGCGACATGGATGCGCAGGTCGTTGAACTGATTGCACCCACCGATACGGGTGAATTCCAGCTTCGCTATTTCAACGGCGATAGCCGAGCGGTACTGGCGACGCGCGCCATTTCAGTGGTTGGCGTGGACGTGTCGCTCGACGCGCCGGAAATCACCAAAATCGGTTTCACGGTCAAAGTGAAGTGGCAAGGTCCGGGCGCGAGACGCGATCAGATCGAGTTGTTCGACCCCGAAGCACAGGGCGGCCGCGGCAAGGTTCTGTTTTCGAGGCGGATCGTCAACGGAGACATGGATGGACGGGAAGTGGATCTGCTGGTTCCCGCGCAAGCCGGTGAATATCAGATCAGATACTTCAACGGTGACAGCCGCGACGTGCTTGCAACGCGACCGATCACGGTGGAGTCCGTGCCGGTGTCGCTCGATGCTCCATCCAGAGTTCCCGGCGGCGAATATTTCGAGACAAGCTGGGTTGGTCCCGGTGCGTACCGCGATCAGATCGAAATTTTCGATCCGGCCGCGAATGGGGGGCGCGGAAAAGTGCTGGCGTCGTCGCGGCTGGTCAACGGCAGATATGATGAGAAGCGGGTACGCATTAAGGCGCCGAGGGAACCCGGCGACTTTCTGCTTCGTTATTTCAATGCGGACAGCAGGGTAGTGCTTTTTGAGACCAAGATCGGCGTCAATTGACCAATCTCGGCTGCGAGCGCGCCAAAACCGGCCCGCCGCGACATTGTCTCCGGTGATGCGCCATTGCTCAGGCCGTTGCTTTTCGCTATCAGCGCGGCAGGACAACTCCCTGGGGGTAGATGATGGCTGACAATACACCTACCGGTCCGGTCGAAACCGGTGCAGCAATGGACTACGCGGAACACGAAAAGACCTTTGCTCTTTTCGTCGGTCTGACCAAGTACGGCACGCTCGTCTGCGTCGCCCTGATGGTTGCGATGGCATTCGGATTTTTCACCAGCGCCGGCTTTTTCTCCGCGCTCGTTCTTTTCATTCTGATCAACGCGGTTGGCGCCTATCTCCTGCGCTAGGCGCTCCCATTTCTTGACAGCAGCCAAACAGGAAAGGCTCTGACGTGGGCCAGACGATATTCGTTCCGCGCGAAAGCGACATGACGGAGCCGCGTGTCGCGGCCTCTCCCGAGACCGTCAAGCGATATGCCGGGCTCGGCTTCGACGTTGTTGTCGAGGCCGGTGCGGGTGCCGCATCCCGAATCACCGACGACGAATTCACCCAGGCCGGGGCCAAGATTGGCAAGGCAGGCGATGCCGCCAAAGCCGACATCGTGCTCAAGGTGCGACGACCCAATGCGACGGAGCTGAAATCCTACAAAAAGGGCGCGGCCGTTTTTGCAACGATGGACCCATACGGCAATGAGGGCGAGGTTGCAGCGATGGGCAAGGCCGGGATCTCGGCCTTTGCAATGGAGTTCATGCCGCGCATCACGCGCGCTCAGTCAATGGATGTCCTGTCTTCGCAGGCAAACCTCGCAGGCTATCAGGCTGTGATCGACGCGGCCGAAGCCTATGACCGTGCGATGCCGATGATGATGACTGCAGCCGGCACGGTGCCGGCAGCCAAGGTCTTCGTTATGGGCGCCGGTGTGGCCGGCCTGCAGGCCATCGCCACGGCGCGGCGGCTTGGCGCGGTTGTGACCGCAACAGATGTGCGTGCAGCTGCCGGCGAGCAGGTTGCATCCCTTGGTGCCAAGTTCATCATGACCGATGCGCTGAAAGATGCATCGGGGGAGGGCGGTTACGCACGCGAACTCACCGATGCCGAGAAGAAGGCGCAGGCAGAACTCGTGGCGAGCCACATCGCCAAGCAGGACATCGTCATCACCACCGCGCTGATTCCGGGCCGGCCGGCGCCGAAGCTCGTTACAGCCGAGATGGTGAAGTCGATGCGGCCTGGCTCGGTGATCGTCGATCTCGCGGTCGAGCGCGGAGGCAATGTCGAAGGCGCCAAGGCTGGCGAGATCGTCAGCACGGCAAACGGCGTGAAGATCATCGGTCATCTCAATGTGCCGGGTCGCGTTGCCGCATCCGCATCGCTGCTCTACGCCAAGAATCTCTATGCGTTCCTGGAGACGATGGTCGATAAGGAGAAGAAGAGCTTCTCGATCGACCCCGAAGAGGAACTGGCCAAGGCGACGCTGCTGACCCATGGTGGCCAGGTCGTGCACGCGAACTTCAAGTCCAGCAGCACTGCAAAACCGGCTGCGAAAACAGCGGCGCGAAAAGCAGCACCGAAACCGGCCGCGACCGCGCGCGGAGGCACGACCGCCAAGGCGAAGCCGGCGCGCAAGGCGCCGGTGCGCAAATCCGCCGCCAAGGGAGGGAATAGCTGATGGAAAAATCCGCCATCGAGCAGGCGCTCGACCAGCTGGATGCAGCAGTGGCTGCTGCCCGGGAGGCGCTCGCCGGATCGGAACAGATGGCCGATGCGGCAGGTGCTGCGGCCCACGCCGCAAGCGGCGGCTCGGTCGACCCGTTCATCTTTCGATTTGCGATCTTCGTGCTGGCGATTTTCGTCGGATACTATGTGGTCTGGTCGGTGACACCGGCGCTGCACACGCCGCTCATGTCCGTTACCAACGCAATTTCCTCGGTGATCGTCGTCGGAGCGTTGCTCGCCGTCGGTATCTCGGCATCGGGCCTGGCAACGGGCTTCGGCTTCATCGCGCTGGTGCTCGCTTCCGTGAACATCTTTGGCGGGTTCCTCGTCACGCAACGCATGCTCGCCATGTACAAGAAAAAAGAGAAGTGAGGCTGATCGGTGTCGCAGAATCTCGCAGCCTTCCTTTATCTCGTTTCCGGCGTCCTCTTCATTCTGGCATTGCGGGGGCTTTCGCACCCGACGACAAGCCGGCAGGGTAATCTTTACGGCATGATCGGCATGGCGATCGCCATCGCCACGACGTTGCTTCTGGCCACGCCGTCCTTCGGCGGGCTGGTGATGATCGTGGCGGGCATAGCGATCGGCGGCGGCGTTGGCGCGGTTATCGCCCGGCGCATCGCCATGACGGCGATGCCTCAGCTGGTAGCGGCATTCCACAGCCTCGTCGGCCTTGCCGCCGTGATGGTTGCAGCCGCGGCCATGTATGCGCCCGAAAGCTTCGGTATCGGAACGGTCAATGACATTCACACCCAGGCTCTGATCGAAATGAGCCTCGGTGTCGCCATTGGCGCGATCACCTTCACCGGTTCGATCATCGCGTTCCTGAAACTCAATGGCAACATGTCGGGTAAACCGATCATCCTGCCGGCTCGCCATCTGGTGAATGCCGGGCTGGCGATCGCACTTGTCATCCTGGTCGCGCTGCTGGTCACCACCGAAAGCACCACGATCTTCTGGCTGATCGTGCTCGCTTCGCTGGTGCTCGGCGTGCTGATCATCATCCCGATCGGCGGCGCCGACATGCCGGTGGTCGTGTCGATGCTCAACTCATATTCGGGCTGGGCGGCCGCGGGGATCGGCTTCACGCTCGGCAATCTTGCATTGATCGTGACCGGCGCGCTGGTCGGGTCGTCCGGCGCAATCCTGTCCTACATCATGTGCAAGGGCATGAACCGATCATTCATCTCCGTCATCCTCGGCGGTTTCGGCGGCGAGACGGCGGCTGCCGGCGATGACGGTATCGAACGGACGGTGAAGCAGGGCTCGGCCGACGACGCGGCCTATCTGATGGCGAACGCGCAGAAGGTGATCATAGTGCCGGGCTACGGCATGGCGGTGGCCCAGGCGCAGCATGCGCTGCGTGAAATGGCAGACAAGCTCAAGGAAGCCGGCGTCGAGGTCAAATACGCAATCCACCCGGTTGCGGGGCGCATGCCCGGCCATATGAACGTCCTGCTTGCGGAGGCCAACGTGCCTTACGACGAGGTGTTCGAGCTCGAAGACATCAATTCGGAGTTCGCGCAGGCCGATGTCGCCTATGTGATCGGCGCCAACGACGTGACCAACCCGTCGGCGCGCGACGACAAGTCATCGCCGATCTATGGCATGCCGATCCTCGACGTGGACAAGGCGCGCACCTGTCTGTTCGTCAAGCGCTCGCTCGGCTCCGGCTATGCCGGCATCGACAACACGCTGTTCTACAAGGACGGCACGATGATGTTGCTGGGCGACGCCAAGAAGATGACCGAGGAAATCGTCAAGGCGATGGATCACTAAGGCGCCAGACCATCACAGGAGGCAACATTTGCGGTTGACCCTTGCGATTGCTCTGTTGATAGCCGTGCCTCCGGCAGCGCAGGCAGGCGAATGCATGGATGAAGTGCAGGCGTTGTTTTCGAGCAGCCTCGATCCGTTCCAGCGGCCGGCCTATCGTTCGCAGCGCACCCATTTCGATGACGCCGGCGCCAAGAAATCCGCGTTCGAGAATGTCGTGCAAACGCCGCTGCGCACGATTTCTCTTGTCGAAGGGGGTGAGGCGGCGCTCGTCATCGACAAAGACGTATGGACCGGCCCCAGCCTTGATGGCCCCTGGACCTCAGCGCCGAGCACGCTGCCCGACAACCGGCGCGCGGCGATGCAACTGTCGCATGAGCAGCAAATGGCAAATCTCTCCGAGCCTTTGTGCAACGGTGAGGTGGAAGTCGATGGGCAGCAGCTTCTGAAATTCGGCTTCACCACCAAGACCGACCCCAACCCCGATCAGGGCGGGCTGTGGTTTGGCTCGACCGATGCGGTCTATATCGACGCAGCAACCGATCAGGTCATGCGTTGGGAACGGACGGGATTCACGAGCAGCTTTGCTCCGACACCGACGAACGAACGGTCGGTGGAGACCTTCGAGTACGACGATACGATCAAGGTCGATCCGCCGGCCTGAGACGGGCGAACGGTTAGGATCGGCCTGCCGAGGCCGAGTTGTTCCTAATCAAAGAACTCGCGACTAGGGTCGGCCCGACGATGCTTCGGGCGTCGCCAAGGCGATGGACCTGTTGGGCTGCGTTTTTTCTGCAGGCCCGACTGCATGCCGGGCTTTTCGCTTTCTTAGCCGACGGCTATTCTCGGCGACACAAGCGGTGCACAATCGTGGTCGATTGCAGGATTGTCATCGAATTGTATCATGGGAAAAATAAATGCGGGAAATCCGCAAAACAGGGAGATAATTCCATGTCCGTCATTCATCGCCGTAGACTTCTGAAAGGCGCCGCCGCGACTGCCGGTCTGACGCTCGCCGCTCCGTTCGTATCGAAGACTTTTGCGCAGGGCTCGTCCGGCTCGGTGAACATCTTTGCATGGGCAGGATACCTCAACGACGAGATTCTGGGAGCGTTTGAGAAATCCACCGGCATCAAGGCCAATTTCACACCGTATGGCACGAATGATGAATTGCTGAATCAGCTTCGTGCCAATAATGGAGCCGGCTTCGATATCATCTGGCCGACGGTCGACCGTGTTCCCAACTATGTCGAGTTCGGGCTCGTTCAGCCAATCGACGAATCCAAGGTGGAAGTCGACCGCTGCCTGCCGAGCGCGTGGACCAATTCGGCCAATCTTGGCGCCGTGGTTGACGGCAAGCGGTACCAGGTGCCTGCCGACTGGGGCACCGAGGCCCTGGCGTTCGACCGCAACAACCAGCCGCTGGAATACGGTTCTGCCTCCTACGGCGATATCTGGAAGCCGGAAAGCGCCGGCAAGGCCACTGTGCGCGGCCATTCCAGCCTTGTCGGCCTCGGCCTGTGGCTGGAAGCGGAGGGCAAGCTGCCGCGTCCGCTGCTCGACGCCTTCAAGACGCCGGAAGCACAGACCGAGATATTCGATGTGATCGTTGCCGAGGCCATCGCGCGCAAAGGCAATGTCGTTCAGTTCTGGTCGAACGAAAACGAGGCTCAGGGCGCTTTCCGGGTCAATGGCGCGACAATCGGTCAGACGTGGGATTCGACAGCGGCGGCGCTGGGCAAGGAAGGACTTCCAATAGGGTTCATTGCTCCGAAGGAAGGCGCGCTGGCCTGGATGGAAGGCGTCGCGATCCCCGCCGGTGCGGCCAATCTCGATCAGGCTTATGCCTTCATCAACTGGTTCCTGACGCCGGAAGCCGGCGCAATGTACTCCAATGCAACGTCCATCAATTCGACGGCAGTCGGCGCCGCCGACATGCAGTCGGATCAGGCGAAAGCGTTTTTCGCCAATGCCTATCCCGGCGACGCGCTCGACAAGTTGTGGTGGTGGCCGGTCCAGGAAAGCTGGTACGTGGCCAAGCGCAACGAATATCAGGACAAGTTCCTCTCGGCCTGATTATCCGTTCGGAAAAGGGCGGGAACCCGCCCTTTTCCACTTCCAAGCCGGGAGGGGCAATGTCGCATTCCGTTGAACTCCAGGACATCGGCATGACGTTCGGCGCTACACGCGCTGTCCGGGATGTGTCGTTCGCAGTCGAGGGAGGCGAGTTTTTCTCCATCCTCGGCCCGTCAGGATGTGGCAAGACGACGATCCTGCGCATGATTGCCGGATTTCTCGAGCCAACAGAAGGCCGCGTTCTGATCGGCGGTCGCGACATGGGCGGACTTGGCCCGAATCAGCGGCCAACCGCGATGATCTTCCAGACGCTGGCGCTGTTTCCTCTGATGAGCGTGGCGGAGAATATCGTTTTCGGATTGGAAGCGAGAGGGATTTCAAGGGCCGAGCGTGCGAAAATGGCCGACGAGTTACTCAAGCTGATCGCGCTCGAGGGTTACGGCGACCGTAAACCGGGAGAGCTTTCGGGTGGTCAGCGGCAGCGCGTCGCCATTGCCAGGGCACTCGCGGTCGAGCCGCAGGTCCTTCTCCTTGACGAACCGCTTTCCGCACTTGACCTCAAGTTGCGCCAGCACATGCGGGCCGAACTGCGCGCGCTCCAGAGGCGTACCGGCGTCACATTCATCTACATCACCCACGATCAATCCGAGGCGCTGGCGATGTCGGACCGCATTGCGGTCATGTCTGCCGGCGTGCTGCAACAGGTCGGTGCGCCGCGAGACCTCTACGACAATCCGCAAACTCCTTTTGTGGCGCGGTTTGTCGGCGAGACCAACGCGATAGCCGGGAAAGTGACCGAAGTTGCGGAAGGGTTCGCCGTCGTGGAGGCGGATATTGGCCGGCTGCGCGGCCGCGCAGGGCAGAGATTATCAGTGGGAGACGCGGCAACGCTTTATGTGCGGCCGGAGGCTTTGACGTCCGGTACCGCTGACAACAAGCTGCAGGCAACCGTCGAACGCATCGACTTCGAGGGTGCATTCGCATTGGCGCACGGCCGGTTCGCCGACGGTTCCGCGCTGGTGGCGTCTATTCCGGGAGCCGAAATGGAGCATGCTCCGGAGGCCGGGGGCGAGGCAATGTTCGGGTTCTCAGCCGATCGAGCAGTGGTGCTGGTAGATGTCTGAACTTTACGGGCGCTTCGGCGGCGGGCTCGCCACAATATTCGTTGCGCTGGTTCTGTTGTGGCTGACGGGCATGGTTCTCGCGCCCAACATCATGATGATCGACTATGCGCTGCGCCCGAACCTGCCGCCGGCGCAGATCGGCGGGCCGGACGATGTCTATTCGTTCGACAATATGCTCTACCTTGCCAATGAAGGCGTACACCGCGCCATATTCTTCAAGACAATCTGGGCCAGTGCCCTTGTTGCGTTCATTACTTTCGTTGTGTGCTACCCTCTGGCTTTCTGGCTTGCGCAACACGCAACGCCTGCCCAAACGGGACTGGCCATTCTCGCGCTGACGATCCCGTTCTGGATCAACGAGGTTCTGCGTACGCTCGCCTGGTACATCTTGCTGGCGTTTCGCGGGCCGCTTAATGCGGTGCTGCTTAGTCTTGGCATCATCGACGATCCAATACGCTGGTACGGCAATGGCGGCGTTCTTGCGGGCATGGTCTACGCCTACATCCTGTTCATGCTGTTTCCGATCTACAACTCGATCGAGAGTCTGGAGAAGGCGCAAATCGAGGCGGCACGCGATCTGGGCGCTTCCAGCTGGCGCATTCACTGGCGGGTGGTGATACCGCATGCGAAGGCTGGCATTGCGACCGGCTGCGTGTTCACCTTCATGCTGGCAGCCGGATCCTATGTTGCACCAGCTTTGCTTGGAGCGCCTGGTAGCCGCTGGTTCACCGAGATCATTTACAACTGGTTCTTCGAAGGCGGCGACTGGAACCGGGGGGCGGCTTATGCCCTTGTGCTTCTGGTGCTGTGCCTCGCCGTGGTTCTGATTACTCTGAAACTCGCGCGTGTGAACCTCGCGGACGTTGCGAAATGAACGCGGCAGATCGCATCGCGCGCCTTCTCTTTGCCTTCTATATGGCCGCGTTCTTCGCCTATCTGTTCGCGCCGCTGGCGATAATGTCGGCCGCGACCTTCAATGCCAGCCGGTTCCCAACTGTTACGCCCTGGCAAGGTACGACGCTCCAGTGGTTCACGGCGCTGTGGAACGACGGTCCGATGTGGCAATCGGTCTGGACGTCGGTCATCGTTGCCTTTTTCGTGGTGCTGGTTGCGGTGCCTGTCGGTACGGCCGCCGCACTGCTTCTGACCAGCCTGCATGCCCGGGCGAGGGGATTTCTTTATGCGCTTATGGTATCTCCGCTGCTCACGCCGGGTGTTGTCATCGGCATTGCGACTCTTGTGCTTTGGCGTCAGCTTGGCGTAGGCGGCGGTATCTTTCTGATCGTCCTGGCGCAGGCGAGTTTCATAATCTGCTATGTGATGTTGATGGTCGTCGCGCGCCTTCAGCGTTTCGATCGCACCCAGGAAGAGGCCGCGCTGGGTCTCGGCGCCTCAAAATTCATGGTTTTTCGGCGAATCCTGCTGCCGTTTCTGCGGCCGGCACTTATCGCTGCCGCATTTCTCGCGGTGCTGCAATCGGTCGAGAACTACAACACGACGCTGTTTGTGCGCGGGTTCGATACCCCGCTGACGGTTTATATCGCAACGAAGGTACGGACAGGTCTGACACCCGCGGTCAATGCGCTGGCGCTAGTTATGATCACCATAACCGTGCTGGGCGCCATCGCATATGAAGTCGCGCGGCGCAGGCAGGCCGCAGCCTCCGGCGGAGATCAGGGGTAGCCGTAGGTCTGCCCTTGCCGATGCTCTGCAGCGGATGCTGTCACCGCAGATGCCGTAGGCCCGGTTTCGAAGCCAGCGATCATCGGCAATGGAGGGCCGGCCGATCAGCCGGCCTTTTTCGTACGCTCCAGGCCGTTTCTGGCGAAGGTGTAGTTGGGATCGTATTTCAGCGCCTCGGCGTAGGAGCGTGCGGCGCGTTTGAATTCGCCGCGCTTCTCCAACAGCGCCGCCTGCATTGCCCACCCTTCCGGATCGGTCTTGTCGAGCTTGATCGCAGTGTTGAAGTCGGCAGCGGCATTTTCGTCGTCGCCGATCGCCATGTAGGAGACGCCGCGGCCGTTGTAGCCCGACGGAGACTGCGGCGAGAGCGAAATTGCCGTCGCAAAATCCTCGATGGCAAAATTATGCTGGCCACCTGCCTGATACAGCAGTCCACGCCGGTAGTAGGCGCGCGGGTCTGTCGTATCGAGCTCGATCGCCCGCTGAAAATCAGCAAACGCCTCCTGGCGGCGGCTGGCCAGGCGGTAGACTTCGCCACGGCCGATCAGCGCTACGTCATAGCTCGGATTCAACTGCAGGGCGCGGTTGTAATCCTGAAGTGCCTGGCCGTTTTCGTTGATGTCGGCATAAACGTGCGCGCGGTTTGCGTAGGCCTGAAACAAGCGCGGATTCAGCGCGATTGCCTGGTCGAAATCCTCGATCGCTTCTTCGAACTGGCCGGCTCGTGCGTGCGCGGAACCGCGAACATTGTAGGCATTGGCGTCGCGCGGGTTGCGGGCGATCACGGCCGACAATGACGCGATGTTCTGTTCCGAACCCTGCTCGGCCTCAATGCGGCTCAGGTCGATTGCGGGGCCGGTGGACTGACAGCCGGAAAGCGCCAATGCGCCAAGGAGCGCTAGCGTGGCAGCTCGCCTGCCGGCGAGGATAGGACGCAGCCGGGACGTGCCCGATCCGATTGCCAAATTCGCCATGTCGCTGGAGCCCCTCGTCAATTTCTGGCCGACACTGTCGGCCTTTTTGCACGTCTGCCGCAGGCAATCAAAAAAGGCGGCGACGGTTGGTACCGTCCCGCCTCTCTAATAACTGCCGAAAAGGACGAAATATAGGCGCTTTAGCGCGCCGCCACCCGTCCGCCGCCGACCAGCCCCTCACGCTGTGCGCGCTTGCGTGCCAGCTTGCGGGCACGGCGCACGGCTTCCGCCTTTTCGCGGGCGCGCTTCTCGGAAGGCTTTTCGTAATGGCCACGCATCTTCATTTCGCGAAAGATGCCTTCGCGCTGCATCTTTTTCTTAAGCGCACGAAGCGCCTGGTCAACATTGTTGTCCCGAACGAGTACCTGCACCGTGTTTTCCTGTTCAAGGGCGAGGCACACGCCTTGCCATAGCCAATCGCTTCCGCCACGTCACCGCAGCGAATTGCGGCGGCTCCTTAGCAGAAGCCCCGAGCCTTGTCGAGAAGAAAGCGTGAAGCGCGGAATTTCTGCGTTTCAGCGCCAACCAGCTGGATGCGGGTATGTTCGAGCGGCTCGGGCATCGCGGGTCCGCAAAAAAGCATCGAGTGTGACCGCAACAACGGGAACGCGATTGCAGGAACCGAAGGGATGCAGCGCGTCACCTGCGTCCAACAAGCTTCGCCCGCAGCCTTTCGACGGGGAGCGCGTCGCAAACCGCCAAATGCCGTCGCAATCAGCGCAAGGCTGGCGACCGCACTTGGCTAGTGGTAGGGCTGAATGGCGATGTGGAACCAGGCCACATCGGACAAGAAACCAAGGCCCGCCATGCGTCGTTTTTCTGCATTTGCCATCGCCCGGGAGGCGCTGCGAGGCCATAAGGGCTGGGGCGAGCAATGGGCATCACCGGAACCCCGCAAGGAGTATGACGTTGTGATCGTCGGTGCCGGCGGCCACGGTCTCGGCGCAGCCTATTATCTTGCCGCCCAACATGGCATCACCAATGTCGCAGTGGTGGAGAAGGGGTGGCTCGGCGGCGGCAATACCGGCCGCAACACGACAATCATCCGCTCCAATTATCTCTATGACGAGAGCGCCGGCATCTATGATCATGCGCTGAAATTGTGGGACGGGCTCAGCCAGGAGCTCAACTACAACGTCATGTATTCGGCGCGCGGCGTGATGATGCTGGCGCATAACGAACACGACCGGCAGTCGTTCCAGCGCCATGTCCACGCCAACCGGCTGAACGGGGTCGACAATGAATGGCTGACCCCGGAGCAGGCGAAGGCATTCTGTCCGCCGCTCAACATTTCGCGCGAGGCGCGCTATCCCGTTGTGGGCGCGGCGCTTCAGCGGCGTGGCGGTGTCGCGCGGCATGACGCGGTCGCATGGGGTTATGCGCGCGGCGCTTCAGCCCGCGGCGTACATATCATCCAGAATTGCGAGGTGACCGGCATCAAACGCGCTCTCAATGGTGCGGTAATCGGCGTCGAGACTTCGCGCGGCTTCATCGGCGCCAGGAAGGTTGGCGTGGTAGCGGCCGGCCACTCCTCGGTGCTGATGCAGATGGCGGGTGTCCGGGTTCCGCTCGAAAGCTACCCGCTGCAGGCGCTGGTTTCGGAGCCGGTGAAGCCTGTGTTTCCGTGTGTCGTTATGTCGAACACGGTCCACGCATACATTTCGCAGTCGGACAAGGGCGAACTCGTCATTGGTGCCGGCACCGATCAGTACAATTCCTATTCGCAAACGGGCGGCGTACATATTCTCACTCATACGCTGGAAGCGATCTGCGAGATGTTTCCGATCTTCACGCGCATGAAGATGCTGCGATCCTGGGGCGGCATCGTCGACGTGACGCCCGACCGTTCGCCGATTCTGGCCAAGACTCCGGTGCAGGGTCTCTACGTCAATTGCGGCTGGGGAACGGGCGGCTTCAAGGCAACGCCCGGTTCAGCGCATGTGTTTGCGCACATGATCGCGCGCGATGAGCCGCATCCGATCAATGCGCCGTTCACGCTGGAGCGTTTCCGCACCGGACGGCTGATCGACGAGGCCGCCGCGGCTGCCGTGGCGCATTAGGAGAGCTCTCATGGAAGCCATCAATCTCGCGGAGAAACTGTCGCTTTTCCGCGAACACTGGTCCCCCAAAATAGTCGGCTCGTATAATGGCAATGACCTTCTGGTAGTGAAGGTCAAAGGTGCGTTCGTGTGGCATTCTCACGAAGACACCGACGATTTCTTCCTCGTCCTCAAGGGCCGCATCACCATCCGTATGCGAGAGGGCGATGTGGAACTGGGTCCCGGGGAACTTTTCGTTGTTCCCAAAGGGGTCGAGCATTGCCCTGTGGCCGAGGAGGAAGCCCATTTGCTCCTCATAGAACCGGCCGGCACGCCCAATACCGGCGATCCTGAAACGGCTGCCGTCAAGACGCGGGTCTGATCGTCATGCTTCTCATTCATTGTCCCTATTGCGGGGAAGAACGTCCGGAGCTTGAGTTTCGTCATGCGGGTCAGGCGCATATTGCCCGGCCGGCCAACATGGCCGAAATCTCGGATGAGGAATTTGAAGAGTATTTCTTCATCCGGCAGAACCCGAAGGGCATCTATTTCGAGCGCTGGAGGCACATCCATGGATGCGCGCGCTTCTTTAACGCGGCGCGTGACACCGTCTCCGACAAATTCGTGATGACCTACAAGGCGGGCGAGAAGAAGCCTTCGATCGTGGAGCCGAAAGCCGCAGCCGTTACACGCGCGGCGGCCAAACCAGCCGCAAAGGCCACACGCGCGAAAGCGACGGACGGGAAAGCTGCGGCAAAGCAGGCACGCAAGGCACCGTCCAGGCGTGCAGCTTCGGCGAGCGCCGCAAGCCGCCGCGGAGCCAGGAAGCCATGACCGCCCATCGTGTTCCGAATGCAGGCCGGCTGACGCCGGCGCGCGAAGTGCGCTTCACCTTTGACGGCAAGGGTATGACGGGCCTCGAAGGCGACACGCTCGCATCGGCACTGCTCGCCAATGGCGTCCATCTGGTCGGGCGCTCGTTTAAATATCACCGACCGCGCGGCATTCTCTCGGCAGGCTCCGAGGAGCCCAACGCGCTGGTCGGCATTCGCCGCGACGCGGCGCGCAAGACGCCGAATGTCCGAGCCACCGTACAGGAAATTTATGACGGGCTGGAAGCGATTTCACAGAACCGCTGGCCGTCGCTCTCCTTCGACACCGGCGCGATTAATGACCTCGCTGCGCCGCTTTTCTCCGCCGGGTTCTACTACAAGACCTTCATGTGGCCGAAACTGGCCTGGAAACGGGTCTACGAGCCCAATATCCGCGCGGCAGCCGGCCTCGGTGTCGCGCCCGACGAGCCCGATCCGGACCTTTACGCATCCCGTTATGCGCATTGCGACGTGCTGATCGCGGGTGGCGGCGCTGCCGGAATCGCGGCGGCCCTTGCGGCCGCGGAGGCGGGAGCGTCGGTTATCCTCGCCGACGAGCAACCTGAAATTGGGGGCGCGCTGCGCTTTGAACGTGGTGCTACCATCGACGGGCAGGATGGATGGTCTTGGGCGCGGGCACAGATGGCCAGACTCACTGCCATGCCCAATGTGCGTGTGCTCACTCGCTGTACCGTGTTCGGCTATCACGCGCAGAACATGGTGGTGCTCGCCGAGCGGCTGAGCGACCATCTCGCAAATCCCCCGGTGGAGATGTCGCGCGAACGTCTCTGGGAGGTGAGGGCGAAACAGGTCATCCTCGCCACTGGGGCGATCGAACGCCACATGGTGTTTCCGGGCAACGACCGGCCGGGCGTGATGCTGGCAGGTGCGGCGCGCAGCTACCTCAACCACTTCGGGGTCGCGGTGGGCAAGCGTGTCGGTGTCTATACGGCGAACGACTCTGGCTATTACGCTGCGCTCGACCTGAAGCGCGCCGGCCAGAAAATACAGGCGATCGTCGATCTGCGCGACGATCCGCGAGGGGCTGCCGTTGAGCAGGCGCGCGCCGAGGGCATCGAGGTTCTGAGCGGCCACGGCGTTGTCGCCACCAATGGCCGTCTGCGCATCTCCGGGATGGTAGTGCGCCCGAAAAGCGGCGGACGCGAGCGCAACTTCTCAGTCGATGCGCTCCTGACGTCCGCCGGGTGGACGCCGTCGGTGCATCTGTTCTCGCAGTCGCGCGGCAAGTTGGTGTTCGATGCCGGTCGACAGATATTTCTGCCGGGCGAGAGCGTTCAGAACTGTGTTTCTGTCGGCGCTTGCCGAGGCGCGGAAGATCTCTCCGAGATTCTCGACGCGAGCTATGCGGCGGGCGGGAAGGCCGCTGGCGCGAGCAAAAGCCCGACCCGCTCCAGGGGGTGGACAGTCGAGAGCGAAAGCTGGTCGGGGGGCATGGTCGGGACCGGCCCCGGGGCCGGGGTGGACGATACGTCGCGCGCCTTCGTCGATTTCCAGAACGACGTAACGGCCAAAGATATCCGCCAGGCCGTGCGCGAAGGTTTCCACTCGATCGAACACGTAAAGCGCTTCACCACCAACGGCATGGCGACCGACCAGGGCAAAACGTCCAACCTGCACGGGCTGGCCATTGCCGCCGAAGCCCTGGACAAGCCCATCCCCGAGGTCGGCCTGACGACCTTCCGTCAGCCGTTCACACCAGTCACCTTCGGCGCGCTGGTGGGGCACAATCGCGGCGCTCTGTTCGATGTCACCCGCCAAACGCCGTTGCATCAATGGGCTGAGGACAATGGCGCGGTATTTGAGGATGTCGGCACCTGGAAACGCGCCTGGTATTTTCCGCGGGCGGGCGAGGACATGCATGCGGCGGTAGCGCGCGAGTGCCGAACGGTGCGCGCGGCGGCGGGCATTTTCGATGCCTCGACCCTCGGCAAGATCGAGGTTGTGGGGCCTGATGCGGCAACGTTTCTGGAACTCATGTACACCAATCCCTGGCAGAAGCTCGGCGTTGGCCGTTGCCGCTATGGGCTGATGCTGCGCGAGGACGGGTTCATCTACGATGACGGCGTTGTCGGGCGGCTTGCCGACGACCGCTTTCATGTAACCACAACCACTGGCGGCGCGCCGCGCGTGCTGCACCATATGGAAGATTATCTGCAGACCGAATTTCCGCATCTGGATGTCTGGCTCACCTCGACATCCGAACAATGGGCGGTGATAGCAGTGCAGGGACCGATGGCGCGGAAAATCGTCGCGCCGCTGGTGGAGGACTGCGATATTTCCGACGAGGCAATGCCGCATATGTCGGTGCGCGAGTGCCGCGTGGCTGGCGCTCCGGCGCGTCTGTTTCGTATGTCGTTCACCGGCGAGCGCGGCTTCGAGATCAACGTGCCGGCCGATTATGGTCCCGCGGTTATGGAGGCTGTCTGGACGGAAGGCGAAAAGCACGGTGCGTGCATGTACGGCACGGAGACAATGCACGTGCTGCGCGCCGAAAAGGGCTACATCATTGTCGGGCAGGAAACTGACGGCACGGTGACGCCCCGCGACTGCGAGCTCGATTGGGCGATCGGCAGGAAGAAGAACGATTTCGTCGGCATCCGGGGCCTAAAGCGTCCGGACCTTGTGGGAACCGGGCGCAAGCAACTTGTCGGCCTTCTGACCAAGAACCCCAAGCATTCGCTCGAAGAAGGTGCGCAGATCGTCGCCGACCCAAGGCAACCGAAGCCCATGACCATGCTCGGGCACGTCACGTCGGCCTATTGGTCGACGGTGCTCGAACGCAGCTTTGCGCTGGCGTTGCTCAAGGACGGGCGCTCGCGAAAGGGCGAAACGCTGTATGTGCCGACGCCAGCCGGCACGGCCATTGAGGTCGAGGTGACCGGCACCGTGTTCTATGACGAAGCCGGGGAGAAGCTTCATGGCTAAGCGCGCGCAGCCGACGATGCCATCGGCATCGGCATTTTCGGTGCCATCGCGGGCAGCCGTGCTCGCCGGCAGGATGTCCGCTTCGCCTGCGGTGACGGTGACGCCAGGGGCGCAGGCATCGCGAATTTCGTTGCGTGCGCCTCAAAAGTCGCGGACTGCACTGTCGCGTGCGCTGGGCTTGAAATTGCCCGACCGACCCAAGGCAACCACAAGTTCCGGTTCACGTACCGCGATCTGGCTCGGACCTGACGAATGGTTGGTGATCGACGATGCTGATGTCGAACTGATGACGGCAGTCGCTTCGGTGAAGGCACTGCATTCAGCAGTTGACGTCTCGCACCGCAATCAGGCGATCATGGTGGCGGGACCCAATGTTGAAGCGACGCTCAATGCCGGCTGTCCGCTCGATCTTTCGGAAACTGCGTTCCCGGTCGGAGCGGCTACGCGCACGGTGCTCGGCAAGGCCGAAATTGTTCTTTGGCGGACCGATACCAAGACATTCCGCGTAGAGTGCTGGCGTTCTTTCGCTGACTACTGTTTCACGTTATTGGCTGCAGGGGCGCGCGACGCTGCCATGTGATGACCCGATTTCGGGTCTAATTCCCTTTCCGACGCAATCTTCTGTCAATTTTGAAGGAGCGATTGGATGAGTAATGACAATAAGAACGGGCATGGCGACAAGCCAACAAAGGTCGATCCCGACTCCAAACTAACCAAGGACGAGCTTGACGAAGAGCTCGAAGAGGGGCTGGAAGGTACATTTCCGGCTTCCGATCCGGCTTCCGTCACGCGCTCGACCCACCCCGGCCGACCGAACGACCGGCCAAAGAAACGCAACTGAGGAAGAGCGGATTTTCCTCAGGCGTGCACCGTCTCGCCAAACCCTGACGGCCGGTTGCTCTGGCCTATCGGGTTCGTTCGCTTGAGTCTGGCTGGCGGAGGGCGATCAGCCTAGTTTCGCCGCCGGCGCCGACGTGTCCGGCGCGGAATTCCAGGCGAAACCGGTCAATGAGCACGCAAGGACATTTCGACAGCCCCTATTCATGGGGCCGTCTCGGCATTTCCATCCTGATCGCCACCATAGGCAATGTCGGCATGTGGGCGGTAGTTGTCGTGTTGCCCGCCGTGCAGACGGAATTCGGTGTCGAACGGGGCGACGCGTCGATTCCCTACACGCTGACGATGGTAGGTTTCGCACTCGGCAATGTGCTTTTCGGGCGCTATATCGACCGTCGCGGCATCGCCGTTCCTGTTGCCATCGGCGCCCTAGCCAACGGTGCGGGGTTCATTCTCGCCGGAATGGCGCCGTCGATCTGGCTGTTCGCGCTGGCGCAGGGCGTGTTGATCGGTATCGGTACCGCCATCAATTTCGGACCCTTGCTCGCCGACGTTTCGCACTGGTTCTGGAAGCGGCGGGGGTTTGCTGTGGCGGCGGCCGCAAGCGGCAATTATCTGGCCGGCGCCATCTGGCCGCCGGTGATGAACTACTTCCTGGTCGATTCCGGCTGGCGGACGACCTATATCGGCATCGGCATCTTCATCATCGCAACAATCGTGCCGCTGTCGCTGCTTCTGCGGCGTCGGCGCCCGGCCGAAACGGCTGATGCCGACGGCAGGACAAGCGGGCCGCCGCTCAAAGTGACAGCGATGTCGCAGCGAACGCTGCTTGGCTTGCTTATTGTCGCCGGCATCGGCTGCTGTATGGCCATGGCAATGCCTCAGGTGCACATTGTCGCCTATTGCGCCGATCTCGGCTACGGCGTTGCGCGCGGTGCCGAGATGCTGTCGATCATGCTTGCCGCAGGCATCGCGAGCCGGCTCGTGTCCGGCGTACTTGCCGACAAGATCGGTGGCATCCCAACGCTGCTCATCGGTTCGATCGGGCAGGGGCTGTCGCTTTTGCTTTTCATCCCGTTCGACGGGCTGGTGTCGTTATACGTTGTGTCGTTGGTCTTCGGACTTGCACAAGGCGGCATCGTGCCAAGCTATGCGATCATCGTACGTGAATATCTGCCTGCGAAAGTGGCTGGCGAGCGTGTCGGCACGGTCATCATGGCAACGATCGTCGGCATGGCGCTCGGCGGCTGGATGTCCGGCGTCATCTACGACATTACCGGCTCATACGCTGCCGCGTTCATCAACGGCATCGGCTGGAATCTGGTCAATATCGGCGCAATCCTGCTGATCGTCTTCAACACGCGCGGGACCAGGCGTGCAGCGGCCGTTGCAACTTAAGTGGATGTGATGCCACCATCGGCGGCAAGCGTCTGGCCGGTCATGAACGAGTTTTTCGGATCGGCGGCAAACAGGATCACTTCGACGATCTCGTCGACCTCGGCCAGCCGGCGCATCGGCACACCCCGCGTCATCTCCGCCTCGGCTGCGGCTTGATCCGCCACGCCACGAAACGCGGCAAGCGCCATATCGGTGCGGGCGAAGGACGGGCATACCGCATTCACGCGGACGCCGCGGCGTGCATATTCTGCAGCTGCAGAGCGTGTCAGGCCAACAACGGCGTGTTTTGCCGCCGAATAAACCGCCAGCTGCGGTGCTCCGGCAATTCCGGCCACGGATGCGATATTGACGATGGCGCTGCGGCGGCCTGTTTCCCTGAACTGCTTTTCCATGACCGGCAATTGATGACGCATTGCGTAAATTACGCCCATCACATCGATATCGATGATGCGGCGGGCTTCGCCCGTGTCCATCTCGCCGAGCCGGACAAAGTCCTGGGCAATGCCGGCATTGTTGATCGCGATGTCGATGCCGCCGAAACGCTCGACAGCGAGCTTGACGAAAGCGCGCGAAGTAGCCTCGTCGGAAATGTCGCCGGCAAGTGTTGCGGTGTCGGCATCGACGCTTTTCGCGAAGTCCTCAAGCTTTGCGGCGTCGAAATCGGTTAGCGCCAGCTTTGCACCGCCGGCCGCGAACCGCTTCGCGGAGGCTGAGCCGAAACCGCCTGTCGCGCCTGAGATAAGTACGGTCAGACCTTCGAAGCGCGCCATCCTATTTCTCTTGACTATCGATCATCTCGACCGCGAGCTGCGCGAGGAGCGTTACCGCCTGGCCATAGGTTCGCGCCTTTTCCGGGTTGGAAGCGTTGCCGTCCATTGCGCGCTTGTAGACGCCCTGACAGATCGCCGCGAGGCGGAAGAATGAAAACGCAAGGCAGTAGGTCCAGCCATCGACCCTGTCGAGACCGCGCCGCCGGCAATAGGCCTCCACGTAGGCTTCTTCCGACGGCAGGCCGATGGCTGCTCTGTCGACGCCGCCGAGCCCCTTGAAACCAGACGCGGGCGGCAATCGCCATTGCATGCACTGATAGGCGATGTCGGCCAGCGGGTGCCCGAGCGTGGAGAGTTCCCAGTCGAGAACTGCCGCGACGCGCGGTGCGTCGGGCATAAAGATCATATTGTCCAGGCGGTAATCGCCATGAACCAGAGATACCGTTCCGTCGTCGGGAGCGTCATTGGCTTCCAGCCATGTGAGCAGCCGCTCCATGTCGGGCACATCGTCGGTCTGCGAAGCGCGGTACTGCTTCGACCAGCGGCCGAACTGGCGATCGAAATAGCTCCCGGGTTTACCGAAATCCTCCAGGCCCGACGCGGCAAGGTCAACCGAATGCAACGCGGCCAGAGTCTCGTTCATAGCATCGTAGATTGCCGCGCGTTCCTGGTTCGAAGTAAGTTCGGCGAGCGACGGATCCCAGAAAATGCGGCCCTCGACGTAGTCCATTACATAAAACATGCGGCCGATCGGCGAGTTCTCGTCCGAAAGGTGCAACATGCGCGGCACCGGAACGCCATTCCCGGCCAGCGCCGACATCACCCTGTATTCGCGGTCAACCTGGTGGGCGGATTTGAGGAGATCGCCCGGTGGCTTGGCGCGCAGCACATAGCGACCGCTTTTGGCGCGCAACAGATATGTCGGATTTGACTGGCCGGTATTGAACTTGTCGATGCCCTCCAGTGTCGAAAATCCCGGAACATTGGCTTCCAGATAGGGCGCGAGTACGGTTGCATCGAGCTGATTGGCGTCGCTCATTTCTTTGCGCGTTCCTTCACTATGCGGGTCAAAGTCAGCCAGTGCAGGGTCAGGGCCGGACGCTTCTGGTTTTCGATCTCCATCGTGACGTCGTAGCCAATCTCCACCCAGCCAGATGGCCGTGCATGAACGCGGGCTATGTCGAAATGGGCGCGAATGCGCGAGCCGGTTTTCACCGGCGACTGGAAGCGCACCGATTCAAAACCCTGGTTGATGCTGAGCTCGGTATCGACGAGCGGCGGCAGTGCCTCATAAGCCATCGTCGACAGAAGCGAGAGCGTAAGAAAACCGTGCGCGATCGTGCCGCCGAATTGTGTTTCAGCCGCTGCCCGTTCCGGGTCCACGTGGATGAACTGATGATCGTCGGTCGCCTCCGCGAACTTGTCGATCATCTCCTGTGATACCGCGCGCCAGTCCGATACGCCGATTTCGGTACCGACGGCGGATTGCATCTCCTCCAGTGAAATCGCCGCCCGGCGAAACATCTCCATGCGCCCGAAACCGCCTATTCCTTGAAAAGTTGCATCCCATGATGAACCGATTCGCCACCATCGATCGGCAGAATTGCGCCCGTCACGTAGGAACCGGCACGCGAACACAGATATAGCGTGGAGCCTGCTATGTCATCCGGGCGCCCTATGCGGCCAGACGGATTGCGGCGCCCCACATCGGCCGCCTGCTCGTCGGTCGAGGTGGCAAAGGCGGTCATTCTGCTTTGAAACGGGCCGGGTGCAAAGGCATTCACAGTGATGTGCCGTTCGCCGAATTCACTGGCCAGCGCGCGTGTGAGGTGATGAACCGCGGCCTTGGAGGCGGTGTAGGAATAGGCACCATCGGCGACGGGCTGTGTTCCCATCACCGAGCCGAGATTGACGATACGCCCCGGATCATCGAGCGTCGCTTCCTTCTCCAGCAGCGGCAGCAGTTCGCGGGTCAGATGGAAGAGGCCGGTAACGTTGACATTCAGAACCTTGGCCCAGGCAGAGTAAGGAAACTCCTCCAGCTTCGCGCCCCACGATACTCCGGCATTGTTGATCAGAATGTGCAGTGTGTCGGAACGGCTTTTCACCTCCGCCACAAGCGCATCGATACCGTCTTCAGTGCTCACATCTCCGGCGAAACCTTCCGCCGATCCGGAGCCGCCGATTGAATTCAGCTCGGCGGCAACGGCTTCGCAGGCATCGCCTTTACGTGACGCGATCAGCACGCGCGCTCCGCCCTGGACGAGACCGGTCGCCGCCATACGGCCAATGCCGGTTGCCGCGCCGGTAACAAGCGCGATCTTGCCTTTGACAGAAAAAAGATCGTCGACGTAACCCATTGCTTCCTCCTCCCGGGACAGCGGTTTCCAAGCCCGAGGCCGGTCCGCGTTGACAACATACTGGGTAGTATGTTCTTTGTGCTTTGATCCGTAAAGCCGTACTCAACAACAAAAAGTCAGGCGGCTACGGGCGGTGGAGGAGTAGCTGGATGATGCTAGGCGCGCGCGATGTCGTGCCCGATAGTTCGACGGCCGATATACTCTTGGCGGCGGCAGACTGTTTTATGGAGCGCGGCTACAGCGCAACCTCAGTCGACGACGTTGCCCGGCGCCTGGGCGCAACCAAAGGCCGCATCTACCATCACTTCCCTTCCAAATCAGCGCTTTTTGCCGGGGTTTTCCAATTCGGTATGGATCGGATTTTCGATGCGATCGAGCCCTACCGGAATCTGCCGGGCCCTGCCGTCGATCGCTGGAAACGCATCGCGTTTGTCCACACGAACCGGATGATGAAGTCGAAGACGCTGGCCCGCGTCGTGTGGGAGGGCGTGGAGATGCATCTGCGTGGTGCGACGACACCTGAGCAGCGTGTGGTGCTCGACGGGCTGGTAAAATACCGCAACAGCTATTCCGATATCTTCCGCGAAACCATCGTGCAGGCGCGCGACGAAGGCGACTTCAATTTCGAGGACCCCGCAATCACCGTCCAGTCGATGTTCATGGCACTGAACTCGCCGATATTCTGGTATGTGCCTCGCCCCGGCGAGGACGATGAGCACGTGCATGCGATCGCCAGGCAGATCGTGACCTTTGCCTATCGGGGGCTTGGCGGCAAAGGAGAACTTGACCTGTGAGCGCGATGGATCTGGGCATGACGGAGCGGCTCAAGCCGATCCACGAAAAAGTCGCCAACATGGTTCGCGACGAGATCATCCCGGTCGACGAGGAGTTCCTTTCCGAAATTGGCAAGGATGGTGACCGCTGGTCGTACACCGCGCGCCAGACCGAAATACTTGAGGGGCTTAAGGCGAAGGCGCGCGAGCGCGGCCTGTGGAACTTCTGGCTTACCAACTCCGATCAGGGCTACGGGCTGACGACGGTCGAATATGCGTATCTGGCGGAAGAAATGGGTAAAGCGCATCTGGGTGCCGAAACCTTCAACTGCTCGGCGCCGGACACCGGCAATATGGAGGTTATCGAGCGCTACGGCACACAGGCGCACAAGGACCAGTGGCTGACGCCTTTGCTTGATGGAAAAATCCGGTCAGCCTACCTGATGACGGAGCCGGACGTCGCGTCGTCGGATGCGACCAACATTTCGATGAGCTGCGTGCGTGACGCAGGCGATTACGTTCTCAACGGAGAGAAATGGTGGTCGTCGGGTGCAGGCGATCCGCGTTGTGCGATTTACATTGTCATGGTTCGCACGGCGACCGAAGGACCGAAGCACCAGCAGCACTCGATGATTTTGGTGCCGGCGGATACGCCGGGCGTCACCAAGCTGCGCGCTATGACTGTCTATGGCGACGATGATGCGCCGCACGGCCACCTGCATTTGCGTTTCGAGAATGTCCGCGTGCCGGCTGCCAATCTCATCCTCGGTGAAGGCAGGGGTTTCGAGATTGCGCAGGGGCGGCTGGGGCCCGGCCGCATTCACCACTGCATGCGGGCGATCGGGCAGGCGGAGAAGGCGCTGGAGCTGATGTGCCAGCGCGCGATGCGGCGCGAGGCCTTCGGCCAGACGCTGGCAAAGCTCGGCGCCAATTACGACATCATCGCCGAGTGCCGCATGGAAATCGAAATGGCGCGGCTGCTGTGTCTTAAAGCTGCGTGGATGATGGATCAGGGCGATGCGCGCGCGGCGGCGCCCTGGATCAGCCAGATCAAGGTGGTTGCGCCCCGCGTGGCGCTGAAGGTGACCGACGAAGCCGTTCAGATGTTCGGAGGGCAGGGCATCAGCCAGGATACGCCGCTCGCGCGCTCATGGACCCATCTGCGCACGCTACGGCTCGCCGACGGCCCCGATGCCGTGCATCGCCGCCAGGTGGCGCGCACTGAGTTGAAAAAACACACGCAAGAGAAGGTCTGAGCAGAGTTGAAAGCGATCGTTGCCCGGGACTACGGGCCACTCGAGAACCTTGAATATGCCGACTGGCCGGACCCGCAGGCCGGTCCTGGTGAGGTTGTGATCGAGGCCGAGGCGATCGGCGTCAACTACCCCGACGGGCTTCTGGTCCAGGGACTCTACCAGATGAAGCCGGAAGTGCCTTTCGTACCGGGCATGGAGATGGCTGGCAGAGTGGTTGCAGTTGGCGAAGGCGTGAAGACGCTCAAGGTCGGCGACCGGGTTGCCGCGATGGGCACACTGGGCGCTTATGCGGAAAAGATGTCTGCTCCGGAAAAGGCGGTGATGAAACTGCCGGACGGCATGCCGGCAGCCGACGCATGCGCTTTGATGTGCGGCTACGGAACCTCGCATTATGCGCTCAAGCAACGGGCTGCACTCGATGCTGGCGAAACGCTCTGCGTGCTTGGCGCGTCGGGCCTGACCGGCATGGCCGCGGTGCAAATCGGCAAAGCGATGGGCGCTCGTGTCATCGCAGTCGCTTCATCCGACGAGAAGCGCGAACATGCACTCGGTGCCGGTGCGGACGACGCGATCGGTTACGACAATCTGCGTGAAGACCTGAAATCACTGACCGGCGGCAAGGGCGTTGACGTCGCTTTCGATCCGGTCGGGGGAGACAGTTTCGACGCTCTGGCGCGTTCGATGGGCTGGGGCGGGCGGCTGCTCGTCATCGGTTTCGCGTCGGGCACAATACCCAAACTTCCGGTGAACCTGACGCTGGTGAAGGGTTTCTCTGTCGTTGGCGTCTTCTGGGGCGCGTTCACGGCCAAGGAGCCGGCGGTCTATGCCGACAATATGAAGGAGCTGGTCGGCTGGTATGTGGCGGGCAAAGTGAAGCCCCTGATCGAAAGCCGATACAAACTGGCCGACGCGGCTGACGTGCTGAAACGCGTACTTGGCCGCGGCGCAGTCGGCAAACTGATACTGGAAACATGAAAGGTCATTGATGGCGTTGCCTGCGACGATGCGTGCCCTACTTCTGAAGAATGACGGTTATGCGCGCTCGCATTCCGGCACGGTGCTGGAGGCAATGGCGCCCTATGTCGAGGCCGGCGAGATCGACGTGCCCGAACCCGGGCCCAGGCAGGTGCTCGTGAAGGTGAAGCTCGCATCGATCAATCCTTCGGATGTGATGTTCGTCAAAGGGCTCTACGGCCAGCCACGCAAGCAGGGCCAGCCGGCCGGGTTCGAGGGCGTGGGCGAAGTCGTCTCCGCCGGCGACGACCCGGCAGCAAAGGCGTTGGCAGGGCAGCGTGTCGCGTTTGCGACAGGTCTCAGCAACTGGGGTTCGTGGGCCGAATATGCGGTTGCCGAGGCAGGCGCCTGCATCCCGCTCATACCGGCGCTGCGCGATGAGGATGGCGCGGCAATGATAGTCAATCCGCTCACCGCGCTGGCGATGTTCGGTATCGTCAAGGACGCGGGTGAGAAGGCATTCATCGTCACCGCGGGGGCCAGCCAGCTTTGCAAGCTGATTATCGCCGTCGCCCGCGAAGAAGGCTACAGGCCGATCGCCATCGTGCGGCGCGATGATCAGATCGAACTGCTGAAGCAGCATGGCGCGGCGCATGTGCTGAATGCCACCGAGGCCGGCTTTGCCCGCCAGATGGCAGCGGTGTGTAAGGAAGAAAACCCGCGCATCCTGCTCGACGCGGTGAGCGGGCCGGTCGCATCGACCGTGTTCCACGCGATGGGCAAAGGCGCGCGCTGGGTTGTTTACGGGCGTCTGGATGCCTCCGATACGGTGATCAGGGAACCTGGTCAGTTTATCTTCATGGACAAGAAAATCGAGGGCTTCTGGCTAACCCAGTGGATGCGCAACGCGGGAACGGAGCGGCGCATGGCAGCGGTAATGGAGGCACAGAATCGGTTTGCCGACGGCCGGTGGAAGACGGACGTGACAGCCGTCGTTCCGCTCGACGACGCGATGGAGCGGGTTGCCGGAGAGCTGGCCAAGCCGAACGGCAAGGTATTCATCGCGCCGTAGCGGCAAGCGTATCGCTTGCGGGAGGACGCAAGCGGTATAGAGTTTCAATGCCAGCGCGACGCAGATCGCGCGGCACACAGGGAGGAGAGACGTTGGACGTCTTGCAGCTTGTCGTCAGCGGCCTAGCGAATGGCTGTATTTACGGCCTGATCGCGCTCGGCTTCGTGCTCATCTACAAGGCCACCGAGCAGGTGAATTTCGCCCAGGGCGACTTCATGATGCTCGGTGCATTTGTCTGCCTGGGGCTGACCAACGCCGAATTTCTGGGTCTGCCGTTCTGGATATCGGTGCCAATCGCAATCCTGATCATGGGCGCATTCGGGTACACGCTCGAAACACTGGTTCTGCGAAAAATGTTCGGTCAGCCGCAGGTTGCGGTGGTCATTCTGACGATCGCGCTCGGCTTCGTGCTGCGCTTCTTTGCAGGCCTGATCTGGGGACACGAACCGGTGTCGCTGGAATCGCCCCTTGCCGGCAAGGAACTCCGTTTCGGCGGCCTTGTGCTCGGCATGGACGAGGTGACGGTCATTCTCGTTACAGTGGTGCTGACACTGCTGCTCTATTTCTACTTCAACAGAACCCGGCTGGGCGTCGCGATGCAGGCGTCGTCGCAGAACCAGCTGGCGGCATATTACATGGGAATTCCGGTCAAACGGCTGAATTCGCTCATCTGGGCGCTGGCCGGAGCGGTCGCGGCTGTCGCCGGTATCCTGTTTGCTTCGAAAGGTTCGATCGAACCTTCAATCGGTCTGCTCGGCATCAAGGCTTTCGCGGCTGCCGTGATCGGCGGTTTCGGATCGCTGCCCGGCGCGTTGCTTGGCGGACTGATCGTAGGGCTGATCGAGCCGTTTTCCGCGCGCTACATCGCTGCCGGCTATTCGCAGGTCATGCCCTACCTGCTGCTATTCCTCATCCTCGTATTCAGACCGCACGGCATTCTTGCCCAAGTCCATTCGAAAAAGGTCTAAGCGGCGATGAGAACGGTTTTCAAAACAAGCTACGACGCCGACATCAATCTGTTCCGGCATGCACCGCAGGCGGGGTGGTATGCGGCGCTCCTGGCGCTGGCGCTGATCGTGCCCTTCATGTTCGACGACTTCTGGATCGGCGAAGCCACGAACATGCTGATCTGGGCCATCGCCGGCATGGGACTGATGATCCTGGTCGGCCAAACAGGGCAGGCGAGCCTCGGACATGCCGCGTTTCTGGCCGTCGGGTGCTACGCCAACGTGCTGCTGCAGGAAAAGCTGGGGCTGCCCTTCATCATATCATTTCCGCTCGGCGGCCTGATTGCGGGTCTGGCGGGTGTGTTGATCGCTATTCCAACCACACGCCTGCATGGCATCTACCTCGCCATCGGCACGCTGGCGATATCGATCCTCGCCGACGATCTCATCGTTATCGCGGAACCGCTGACCAATGGCGTCATCGGCCTTTTCGCACCTGATATCCAGATTTTCGGCGTGTCGATCAATCGCTACGCGCAGCCCGACCTGTTCTACTGGCTGGTGCTGGTCGTGACTGTTCTTGTGGTTCTTGCCTACCGCAACATCCTGCGCTCGTCGCTCGGACGATCGTTCGCAGCGGTTCGCGACTCGGAAGTCTCGGCGCGCGCGATGGGTGTCAACGTCGCAAAAACCAAAGCGATCTCATTTGGTATCTCAGCGGGCATCACCGGGCTTGCCGGAGCTCTGATGGGGCACTTCGCCGGTATTTTCAACAATGAGACATTCAACATCATCATCTCGATCCAGCTTCTGCTGATGATCGTGATCGGCGGGTTGGGTTCGATCCACGGCGCGTTTTTCGGTGCCGTGATCGTGGCTATCCTGCCTCAGGCGATCGCGATTTCGCGCGACATGGTGACCAACGCACTGGGCATGAGCTCGATCGCGATCCCGGGTCTGGAAACGGCGATTTTCGGCGCGATCCTGATCGGCTTCATTCTATTCGAGCCGATGGGCATCTATGGCCGGTGGATCAAGATCCGTACCTATTTCCAGCTGTTCCCGTTTTACCGGCGTGACATGTTCCGCCGCCAGAAGAGCTATCTGAAGACGGAGAGAATGCGATGAGCCTTCTCGAGATCGACAATGTGACGCTGCGCTTCGGCGGCGTCGTGGCGGTCAACCAGGTTTCGTTTTCGGTCGAAGAGGGCGAGGTGTTCGCCATTGTCGGGCCGAATGGCGCCGGCAAGTCGACGCTGTTCAACCTGGTGTCGCGTTTCTACGATCCGGCCGAGGGCGATATTCGCTTCGACGGCAAGAGTATCCTGTCGCTCGGTTCACACGAAATTGCCGGGCTCGGCATTGCGCGAACGTTCCAGAACATCGAGCTTTTCGAACAGGCGACGGTTCTGCAGAACCTGCTGGTCGGGCGTCACCGGCACCGCAAGAGCAATATGGTGAGCCAGGCACTTTTCCTTCCCGGCGTACGCGAGGAGGAGCGCCAGCACCGCCACGCTGTCGAACAGGTAATCGATTTCCTCGACCTGCAGGCCTATCGCGAAAAGTACATCGCGGGGTTGCCCTACGGGGTCCGCAAGGTCGTGGAAATGGGCCGCGCACTAGCGCTCGAGCCCAGATTACTTCTTCTCGACGAGCCTGCTTCGGGCCTGTCGGTCGAAGAAACCCAGGATGTCGCTTTCTGGGTCGAAGATATCAAGAAGCAGATGGGCATCACCGTATTGATGGTGGAACACGACATGCATCTGGTCGCATCCGTTTCCGACCGTGTGCTGGCGCTCGCCGACGGCAAGATGCTGGCGCTTGGAACGCCGCCGGATGTGCAGAACCACCCGGCGGTGATCGAAGCCTATATCGGTACCAGCGAGGCGAACGAAAAGGTGCCGGCATGATATTGCAAACCGCGGTCAAGGAAAGTGTCGAGACGGCAACTGGCGTGGTTTTGTCAGTACGCAATCTGGAAAGCTATTACGGCCCCATCGTTGCTATTCGCGGCGCCAGCCTTGAGGTGCGCGCGGGCCAGATCGTCACCGTGCTCGGCGCCAATGGCGCCGGTAAGACGACACTGCTGAAGACGATCTCCGGCGTCATGAACCCGGAAAAGGGCGAGATTTTCTACAACGGCCGCAATATCGCCGGTGCCGAGCCGGACGAGGTGGTGCGCGCCGGCATCGTGCATGTTCCGGAAGGGCGCGAGGTGTTTCCACTTCTGACCGTGGAAGAAAACCTGCGAATGGGCGCGTACACACGCGCCGACCCGGCCGGTGTGCGTGATGACGAGGAGATGGTCTACTCCTATTTCCCGATCCTCAAGGAGCGGGCGCGCCAGGCGGCGGGCACGCTCTCAGGCGGACAGCAGCAGATGCTCGCCATCGCACGCGGTCTGATGGCGCGGCCCCGCGTGATGCTGCTCGATGAACCCAGCCTGGGCCTTTCGCCCCTACTGGTGAAGGAGATTTTCGCCATCATACGCCGGCTCAACCAGGAGCAGGGCGTGACGATGATGCTGGTCGAACAGAACGCCATGGTGGCGCTCAACGTCGCCGACTACGGCTACGTAATGGAGCTTGGCCGCATCGTGATGGCGGACGAGGCGCAGCGGCTTCTGGAATCCAAGGACGTGCAGGAATTCTACTTAGGTATCAAGGAAGAAACGCAGCGTGGCCAGAAGCGCTGGAAACAGAAGAAGACCTGGCGATAGGGAGCGCTGCCGGTATTGCAGCCGGCAAAGGTGAGGAGCACGCTATGACCATTGCGGGAAAACTGCCTCAACAACAAACGGTAGACGGCCACAGCTTCAATGCGGAGGTCGGCGGCCGCGGTCCGTTCTATTTCGACGGTTGCGATACGCTGCCGAAGCTGTTTCGCCAGAACTGCGAGAAATACGCCGCCAAGATAGCGCATCGCGAAAAGGACCTTGGCATATGGCTCGCCTATTCGTGGACGGATTTTTACGAACATGCGCGTCTCATCGGGCTCGGCCTGCTTTCGCTTGGGCTGAAGCGCGGCGAAGTGATTTCCATCCTGTCTGAGGACAACAAGGAGTGGATCTACACCGATCTTGGCGCGCAGTCGGTGGGCGGAATCGTATCAGGCGTATATGCGACCGATGCTGCTGCGCAGCTCAAATATCTCGTCAACGATTCCGACAGCCGCTTCCTGTTCGTCGAAAATGACGAGCAACTTGACAAATATCTGTCGGTCGCCGGCGAAATGCCCGGACTGACCAAGGTCATCGTCTATGACCGCGACGGCCTGCACGGTTTCGAAGACGACCGTGTAATCTTCATCGACGATCTGTACCGGATCGGGCGGGAGTTCCTGAAGGACAATCCGAAGCGTTTTGAGGAAGAGATCGCGCGTTCGCAGCCCGACGACACCGCCATCCTGGTGTACACGTCCGGCACTACCGGGCCGCCAAAAGGCGCGATGATCAGCCAGTCCAATATCATCTCTTCGATCATCGGCGCATCTCTGACACTGCCGGTCAAAGAAACCGACGAACAGGTCTGTTTCCTGCCCTTGTGCCATATTCTCGAGCGCCTCATTTCGGTGTTCGTCCCGGTCGGCCACGGTTCGGTGGTGAACTTTGCGGAAAGCCCCGAAACGGTTTTCGACAACGTGCGGGAGGTGAGCCCGCATATCTTCACCGCGGTGCCGCGCGTCTGGGAGAAGGTCTACTCCCGCGTGACGATCATGGCCGAGGAAGCGACGCCGATCGGCAAATGGGCCTACCGGCGCGCCATTGCCGCCGGGATGAAACGGTGCGAGGCGCTGGACAATGGGGAGCCGGTTCCCGCCTTGACCCAGCTTGCATACAGGTTCTGGGATTTTACGGTGCTTCATGGCATGCGTCGGCTGCTGGGCTTCGACCGGCTGCGGCGCGGCACCACTGGCGCCGCCCCGATCTCGCCGGCGCTGCTGAAATGGTACAAGGCCGTGGGTATCACCGTGCTCGAGGGCTACGGGATGACCGAAAGCTCGGGCGTGATCTCCGTCAATCTGATGGAAGACAACAAGACCGGCAGCATCGGAAAGGTGGTGCCCGGCGGCGAGGTACGTTTTGCGGCAGATGGCGAAATTCAGTACCGGGGACCGAACGTATTTCAGGGGTACTGGAACAAACCGGACAAGACGGCCGAGACAATCGACGAGGATGGCTGGCTGCACACCGGCGATGTCGGGCACATCGACAATGAAGGCTTTATGTTCATTACCGGGCGCGCGAAAGACATCATAATCACCGCGGGCGGCAAGAACATCACGCCGGCTGAAATCGAAAACCGGCTCAAATTCTCGCCCTTCATTTCCGATGCGGTCATCATTGGCGACCAGCGCAAATATCTGACCTGTCTGGTGATGATCGACCAGGAGAATGTCGAGAAATTTGCGCAAGACAAGCGCGTACCGTTCAATAACTTCAAGTCTCTTTGCGCCGCAAAGGAGGTGCGCGATCTTATTGCCGGCGTGGTGGAGGAAACAAACCGGGAGTTTGCCCGGGTCGAACAAATCAAGGATTTCCGCTTGATCGATGTGCTGTTGACCGCTGAAGATGAGGAACTGACAGCCACGATGAAGCTGAAACGCAGCTTCGTAGAGAAGAAACACAGGAAGCTGATCGACGAGATGTATGGCTGATCGCCCTACACCTTGCAACGTAACCAGGAGGAACTGACATGAAGCACATTATCGGCAAGTCGCTCCTTGCACTCGGGCTCGCTGCCGGAATGGCGAGCGCCGCGCATGCAACGCAGGGCGTTACCGACGACGAAATCGTCATCGGCTCCAACGGCGACCTTTCGGGTATCTTCGCCGCCTTCAATGTGGGCGCGATCAAGGCTGCGCAACAGCTGTTCGACCAGGTCAACGAGGGCGGCGGCATTCACGGCCGCAAGATCCGCTTCGTGGTCGAAGATCACGGCTACCAGGTGCCGAAGGCGGTGCAGAACTTCAACAAGCTGATCAACTCCGACAAAGTGTTCGCGATGGTGCTCAACCTCGGAACGCCGCACAACATTGCCGGATTTCCGCTGATGGAAGCCAAGGAAGTGGCGAATGTCGGCCCGCTGACAGCCGCCCGCCAGATGCTCGAAGGCGACATCACCTACAAATATGCGGGCTTCTCGTCCTACTACGACCAGCTCCGCGCCGGCGTTCAGTATCTCGCCAAGGAGAAAGGCGCGCAGAAAGTGTGCGCCATGTACATCCCGTCGGATTTCGGCCTTGAAATCCAGCAGGGCGCGAAGGACGAAGCCGAGGCGCTGGGGCTGACCTGGGCCGACGAGACGACGCACAAGCCGGACGAGCAGGACTTTGTCGGTTCGATCCAGAAGCTGCAGGCCTCGGGCTGCGACATCGTGGCCACGGCTATTGGCGTACGCCAGACGATCGTTGCCTACGGAACCGCCAAGAAACTCGGCTGGACCGATGTGACCTTCATCGGATCGTCGGCTGGTTTTAACACCGCGGTAGCGAAGGTTCCCGGTGGTGTCACCGAGGGCTACTACGCGGCAGCCGGCTGGGTCGACTTCGAAGACCGCCTCGATGTGCCGGAAGTGAAGGAATGGGCTGAATCGTTCGAAGCCTATGCCGGTACCCCCGCCGATACTGCGGCACAGCTCGGCTACAGCGCGGCGAAGACGCTGGTGATGGCGCTTGAGGCGGCTGGCCAGGACCTGACATCGGAGAGCTTCCGCACGGCGATGGAAGGCCTGAAATATGAGGATGTGATCAACAATGTGCCGGTCGATGTCGGCGCCGACCACCAGGGTGGTGAGTTGATCGTGATCTCGAAGATCGAAGGCGGGAAATGGGTCGAGGTTGCCCGAATAGACCCGACCCAGAGCCAGTAGCGGCTAGCCACCACAGATATGAGGGCCGCGCGGGAAACCGTGCGGTCCTTTTTGCTATGGATCTGCATAGATCTGCTTAACTACTTAGCCGGCGTGGCGGCACTCTTTGCTGCAGCTTCGTCCAGTTCTCGGTAGAGACGGGCATCCTCGTGCGATTTCGGCGTTACAAAGCGGCCAAGAAGCAGATAGGCGACCGGTGTCAGAATCAGAGTCGATACGGTCGACAGTCCGAGTCCGCCGACAATCACCCACCCGAGTGCAATGCGGGCCTCTGCCCCCGCGCCGCTGGCCAGTACCAGTGGCAGGCCTCCGATAACGGTGCAGATCATGGTCATCGCGACCGGGCGCAGGCGGACATTGGCTGCCTGCTCGATTGCCTCACGCACATCCAGGCCCCGGTCGCGAAGCTGGTTGGCGAATTCCACGATCAGAATACCATTTTTGGCCATGATGCCGACCAGCAGGACGAGGCCGATCTGGCTATAGACGTTAAGGCTGCTTCCCGTCAGCAACAGCGCGAAGACCGCGCAGGCAAGCCCCAGCGGCACAGTCGCCATGATGATCAGCGCGGAAACGAAACTTTCGAACTGCGCCGCAAGGACAAGCAGGATGATGATGATCGCGAAGCCGAAGATCGTGCCCATCGAACTCGATGTTTCGCCCAGGGTCGCCGCTTCCCCGAGCGGGATGATGCGCGCCCCGGCCGGCAGATGCGGTTCGGCGATGTCGAGTACGCGCCGATAGGCTTCTCCAAGCGCTGTTCCCTCGCTCAGCGAGGATGACATTGCGACCGAGCGCATCTGCTGCTCGCGGTTGAGAGACGGCGGTACCGCCTGTTCCTTCAACGTAGCGATGGTGGAGACCGGTACAAAACGGCCGTCTCCGGTTTTGAGGAAGATGTTTTCCAGATCGGTAGGGTCGTTGATCGGGTTGGTGGTGGAAACGAGTTTCACCGCGAAGCTTCGGTCGTTGACAAAAACCGTTCCGACCTGGCGCCCGTCGAGCATGGCCTGCATGGCTTCCGACAACCCGGCGATGTCGATACCGATTTCGGAAGCGCGTTCGCGGTCGATGGATACGGAAAGCTGCGGTTGCGTCGGCTCGCTGGCAAGTCGGGGCTGGCTGAACAGCGGGTCGTTTTCCATCTCAGCGACAATCTTTGCGGCGGCTTCGCCGAGATCTGCATAGTTGTTGCCGACCACGGCGAAGGAAAGACCATTGCCCGCGCCGCGAATACCCAGGCTGTTGGGCTGGAACGCGAATGCCCGGACGCCTGGCACCGCGCCCACCCGCGACTGGATGTCTGCCAGTATCTCCTGCTGGTTCCGCTCGCGCTCCTCCCAGGGCGCCAGCGTCATCACCACGAAGCCGCTGTTTTGAGATCCGCGCCCGGCCATGGCAAAAGTGTTGGTGATCTCGCCCGTCTCGCGGAATGGCTCGATCAGCAGTTCGATTTCGCGCATTCGTTGCGAAAAATAGTCGAGGCTCACACCTTGTGGTGCCGAAACCCGCATGAATGCCACCGAGCGATCCTCGCGCGGGGTCAGTTCGCGCTGGATTGTAGGGAAGAGGGCTGATGCAAGCAGCAGAAGCAGCCCGGTGACTACGAGAACGACGAGCGGCGCATTCAGGCTTGCGGTCAAGAGGCGACGGTAGATATTGGCCATGAAGCGGCCGGCGCTGGCGATGGCGCCGCCATTGCCATGCCGGATATCGTGCCCCGACGCCAGAAAGCGCGATGCCAGCATGGGGCATAGGGAAAGCGCGACCACTGACGACAGAAACACGGCGATTGCCAGCACGAAACCGAACTCGCGAAACAGGCCGCCTGTCTGGCCGGGCAGGAACGACAGCGGGATAAACACCGCCATCAGCGTCACGGTGGTGGCGATGACGGCAAAAAAGACCTCCTTCGCACCAAGCACGGCGGCGGCGCGGGGGCCCATGCCTTCATTGCGGCGCCGCACGATATTTTCGAGCACGACGATAGCGTCGTCGACTACAATGCCCGTTGCCAGAACGAGCGCCAGCAAGGTCAGAATATTGATCGAGAAGCCGACGAGATAGATGGCAGCAACAGTACCGATCAGTGCCACTGGAATGGCTACGCCGGGGATGATGGTTGCGCGAAAGTCCAGCAGGAACATGAAAATGACCAGGAGAACCACGGTCACCGAAATTGCGAGCGCGATCTCGACCTCGTGAATTGCGCCGTTGATGAAGGTGGCATCGTCACTGGTGACGCGGATTGTCATACCCTCCGGAAGCCGTTTCTGAACCTCCTCGGCAGCGGCGTGCACGCCCTTTGAAATCTCCAGCGTGTTGGATTGCGCCTGGCGCACGATACCAAGGCCGATTCCGGTCTGCCCGTTTGCACGCAACTGACTTTCGTTGAGGTCCGCTCCGAGCGTCACCGTAGCGATGTCGCCGAGACGGACGCGCCGGCTGATGATGAGGTTTTCGAACTCCTCCGGCGTGGTCACCGTGGCCGTAGCGCGGACAATCAGGTCTTGGGTGCTGCTGGTCAGCGAGCCTGCCGGGGCATCAAAAGACATCGAACTCAATGCGCCGCGCACATCCGCAATCGTCAGCCCGAGGCTTGCGAGCTTTGCCTGGTTGATGTCGATGCGAAATACCTTGTCGCGATCACCATAGACCTGAACGTCGGCTACGCCGGGCACCGCGGCAAAACTATCGACGATCTGATCTTCCACCAGGACCGTCATATCCTGCACGCTCATACGGTCGGAGGTCACTGCAAGCCGAACGACGGCCTGCGCGTCGGCATCGGCCTTGATGATGCGCGGGGTCTCGATGCCGTCGGGAAGCTGGTTGGCGATGCGACCGACCGCATCGCGCATATCGGACGCAGCCGTGTCCAGATCTGCGGAATCGCCAAACTCGACCGTCACGCGGCTGGAACCGAAGGACGAACTGGACGAGATGGATTTGACGCCGGAAACGCGCGACACCGCGCCCTCGAGTATCGCGGTTACCTCGCGGTCGATCGATTCTGCCGAGGCGCCGGGATAGTCAGCGCGCACCGTAATAACCGGGCGGTCAACGTCGGGCAACTCGCGTATCTCGACGCCGAAGAATGCCGCTAGGCCGGCGACGGCAATCAGCGTGTTGATGACAAAAGCCAGGACCGGACGACGGATGAAGAGCGCAGTCAGGCCATTCTGCGCATTCGCCGAACTGTCGATTTCGGACATCTCAGCCGTCCCCTTGTGAACCACCCCTATTGCTGCCCGCTGAGGCGCCATCGTTCGCGAGAAGCACAGGCTGGCCCTCACGCACGGCGTGGATTCCCTCGGTCACTACAAGGGCGCCCGGCTGCACATCGGCTTCGATCAGGACGGTGTCCGTATTGCGCTGGATAATCTGAACGGGAAGCCTGCGGCCGATGCCGTTGTCGACCAACCAGACATAGGCACCATCGGCGCCCCATTGAATCGCCAGCGGGTTGACTGCGGCGTATTCATCACCCGCAAAGCGCATTGTGACGCGAAACGACATGCCGGCGCGCAACGTCTCGTGTCGGTTGGCGATCAGCGCCTGCACATGCAGCGTCCGGCTTTGTTCGTCGATACGGTTGTCGACGGCGCTGACCCTGCCTTCGTAGATATCTGAGGGGCGGACAATCGATGCGGCGTCAACCGGCGCACCGACCCGCAGGGCGCCAGCGTAGCTCTCCGGGACCCAGAAATCGACAAGGATCTGCGAGCGGTCGTCGATGGTGGCGATCTCGGTCTGCGCTGTTACGTGGTTGCCGGGGGTGACAGGCAATATGCCGACGGTACCGCCGATCGGCGCGGCGATCGCGCGGCGGCTCAATGACAGCTCGGCATCGCGCAGCGCAAGGCGTGCGTTCTCGACCTCCAGCTCGGCGTCGGTTTGCTGTACCTGGGTTACCGTGTTTGACGAGCGTAGCGCCTTGACGCGTTTCAGCCGTGCCTGTGCATTTTCGAGTGCGATGCGGGCGCGGTCGACGGCGATTTCCTCAGCTTCGGAATCGAGTCTGGCGATGATCTCGCCCGCCGCGACTGTCGCGCCGGACCGAACCCGCAGTTCAGTCAGCCGGCCCGATGTGAACGGCGTCACGACGACGGAACGGATGGCACGTCCCGTGCCGATCGCTGAAAGGCGGTCGTTGATGGTTGCGGAGCCGACAGGTTCGGCGATGACAGGCTGCTGGCGCATGCCGCCACGGCGCGCGGGGCCACGCTCAGGTGCATCCAAGCCAGCCGTTGTCGCGGTCGCTACCGGAATCCAGTCAAGCCCAAGGCGCGAAAGCACCTCCTGGGCGCCGGGAAAGAAGCGCGCCCACACGGCTGCGGCCAATACGAGCACAACCAGCGATATGATGAGCTGTTTCCAGAACGCCATTAGTGTCTCCAGCGGGTGCGCTGCAGGTCCACATGCATGTTGCCTCGCCTGGTGCACCCACGCCGTATGGCAGTTAATCACCTTATGGCAGTGAAATTCGGGCCTTGCAGCAGAGAAATCATTAATTCGCGGTAAGGTGAGGCACTGCTGACGAGCGACATTCGTGCGGACTTTTGGACCTCGCGCAGGCGTGGCCGCACGATTGCATAGGTGGCAGGCGATGTTCGCCGGTCTGTTGATCGCACGTTACCCGGCATATAGGACCGACATGCGGTGAAATCTGCAAACTGCATCGTTGGGCTGAAGGAGGGCGGATTGACAGGAATCGTTTGCGCTGAGGTCGCCCGCGCACCCGGAATGCAGGATGTTCACTGATGCGCGTGCTTGTCGTTCATGCCCACCCGGTCGAAACAAGCTTCAACCGCTCGCTGTTTCACGCCGCATGCGAAGCGCTGGCCGCCGGCGGCCATGAAGTGGATGCGCTCAATCTCTATGAGGAAGCCTTCGAAGCGGCCATGAGCCGCGACGAACGCATCAACTACCACGATGTGCCCGGCAATATTACCGATAGTCTGCGCCCATATGTCGAAAGGCTGCTTGCGGCCGAAGGCATCGTTTTTGTGCACCCGGTCTGGAATTTCGGCTACCCGGCAATTCTGAAGGGCTATTTCGACCGCGTCTTCATACCCGGTGTTTCATTCGAAATGTCGGATGGTCCGGACAGCGGGAAGCTGGTGCCCAAACTGCGCAAGATCAGGAGAGTGGTTTTTATTGCCACCTATGGAGGCACGCGGTTTCGCACCATGATCATGGGCGATCCGCCACGGCTGCTGGCCAGGCGCTGGGCCTGGGGAACCTTCCGTGGCGCGCCGCGGCCCAAATACCTCGCGCTCTATGACATGAACAACAGAGGTCCCGAGCAGCTGCGGGCCTTTCAAGGCTGGGTGCGCGCGGAGATGGCGCGGTTTTAGCAACTTCCGATTGCCCTGGTGGCGCGGTTCTCAGTGATTGTCGCGCGGGATACCCTTTGTGTCGGCAACGCGCTGGTACTTCACCGCGGGTTTGAGCACCATGCCTTCCGACAGCTGATCGACGATGCCGCGCTGAATTTCCTGCCAGGGTGTCTGGCTCTCGGGATATGCGTAACCACCTTTGGCCTTGAGCTCTGCCCGGCGTTTCTCCAGCTCCTCATCGGCGATCAGTATGTTGGCCGCTCCCTTGCGCAGGTCGATGCGTACCCGGTCGCCGGTTTTCAGCAGCGCCAGTCCGCCGCCGACCGCAGCCTCGGGCGAAGCATTCAGGATGGAGGGCGATCCGGAGGTTCCGGACTGGCGTCCGTCGCCGATGCAGGCCAGTGAGTGGATACCTTTCTTGAGGAGGCTGGCTGGGGGCTGCATGTTCACAACCTCCGCGGCGCCGGGATAGCCGATTGGGCCGGCCCCGCGCATGAAAAGGATCGAATGTTCGTCGATGCCCAGATCGGGGTCTTCGATGCGGTCGTGATAGTCCTCCGTGCCCTCGAACACGATCGCCTTGCCCTCGAAAGCGTCGGGGTCGGCCGGATCGGACAGATAGCGGTCGCGGAACTCCTGCGAAATCACACTGGTTTTCATGATAGCGCTATCGAAGAGATTGCCGCGCAGGTTGATAAAGCCCGCATCGCGCACCAGCGGCTCCGAAACCGGATGGATGACCTGTGGGTCGCGGTTGGGTGCGTTGGCGCAGTTTTCCCCAATCGTCTTGCCGTTCACCGTCAGCGCGCGCGGATTCGGGAGCAGCTTTTCCTTCATGAGTTCGGCGATAACCGCCGGCACGCCGCCGGCGTGATGATAGTCCTCGCCCAGATATTCGCCGGCCGGCTGCAGATTGACCAGCAGCGGAACCTTGTGACCCAGCTTCTGCCAGTCATCATTGTCGAGCGCGACACCAAGATGCCGTGCGATCGCGTTCAAGTGAATCGGCGCGTTGGTGGAACCGCCGATGGCGGAATTGACCACAATCGCGTTTTCGAAGGCTTCGCGTGTCATGATGTCCGACGGCTTCAGGTCTTCATGCACCATCTCCACGATGCGCTGGCCGGTGCGGTATGCCATCTGGCCCCGTTCGCGGTAGGGCGCGGGAATTGCCGCCGAGCCCGGCAGTTGCATGCCCAGCGCCTCGGCAAGGCTGTTCATTGTGGTCGCAGTGCCCATCGTGTTGCAGTAGCCCACCGAGGGGGCCGACGATGCGATGAGGTCGGTATATTCATCGATGTCGATTTCGCCGGCGGCGAGCAGTTCGCGCGCTTTCCACACGATCGTACCTGAGCCGGTGCGTTTGCCTTCGTGCCAGCCATTCAGCATCGGCCCGACCGACAGCGCGATCGCGGGCAGGTTCACGGTGGCCGCCGCCATCAGCAGTGCCGGCGTGGTCTTGTCGCAGCCGATTGTGAGCACCACGCCGTCGAGCGGGTAACCGTATAGAAGCTCGACCAGCGACAGATAGGCGAGGTTGCGGTCGAGCGAGGCAGTCGGGCGCTTGCCGGTTTCCTGGATCGGATGGCAGGGAAATTCGAAGACCAGCCCGCCCGCCGCAGTGATGCCGTCGCGCACGCGTTTGGCAAGTTCGAGATGGTGGCGATTGCAGGGCGAGAGATCGGAGCCAGTCTGTGCGATGCCGATGATCGGCTTGCCGCTTTGGAGCTCCTCGCGGGTCAGCCCGTAATTAAGGTAGCGCTCCAGGTAGAGGGCCGTCATCGGCGGATTGTCCGGGTTGTCGAACCATTGCCGCGAACGGAGTTTCGGCTTTTCGCCCTTGCCTGACATGCGAGCACCTCCCGGAGAATGACCGGTCAGTGTTAGCGCCTGGCATATGCACAGATCAATCATACAGGCTGCATTTCGTGTGCTGACAGGCAGTGGTCGCAACGGTTCTGTTTCGGGCGGTCTTTCTATGCTAGCGCAAGGCGATGAATGGACGCACACCGGAGAGCCGTTTGGAATCCTCAGCCACTTGCGATGTGTTTGTGATTGGCGGCGGCATCAATGGCTGCGGGATCGCGCGCGATGCCGCCGGCCGCGGCTATTCCGTCATCCTGGCGGAGATGAACGATCTCGGTTCGGGAACGTCGTCCGCGGCCACCAAGCTCATTCACGGCGGCCTGCGCTATCTGGAACATTACGAATTCCGGCTCGTGCGCGAGGCACTCATGGAGCGGGAAGTGTTGTGGGGCATGGCCCCGCACATCATCTGGCCGCTGCGGCTGGTGCTACCCCATCACAGCGGCCTGCGGCCGCGATGGCTGCTCAGGCTTGGGCTCTTCCTCTACGACTATCTCGGCGGACGCAAGAAACTGCCGGCGACGAAGATGCTCAACCTGCGCAGGGATCCCGCCGGTGCGCCGCTGAAGCCCGAATATGTGAATGCGTTCGAGTTTTCCGATTGCTGGGTCAACGATGCGCGGCTGGTTGTGCTCAATGCCCGTTCAGCCGCCGACCTCGGAGCCGATATTCGTACGCGGCACCGCGTTGTGGCTGCTACCCGCGGCGATGACGGCTTCTGGTCCGTGACCATGGAGAATTTGGGCACAGGCGCGCGGACGACCGTATCGGCGAGGCTGCTCGTCAACGCGGCAGGCCCCTGGGTGGATGCCGTGCTTGCCGGTGCGATAGGCCGCAACGACGTCGACAATATCCGTCTGGTCCAGGGCAGCCACATTGTCATCAAACGCAAATATGAGGGCGAACGCGCATATTTTTTCCAGAACAGCGATGGCCGGATATTTTTCGCTATTCCCTATGAAGAGGATTTTACGCTGATCGGCACCACCGATCGCGACTTCGACGACGATCCTTCCAACGCCCGTATCACCGACGCGGAGATCGACTATCTCTGCGAGGGCGCGAGCGGCTATTTCCGCGAACCAGTGACACGCGACGACATCGTCTGGACCTATTCGGGTGTTCGCCCGCTGTTCGACGACGGTGCGTCCAAGGCACAGGAAACGACGCGCGACTATGTTCTGCGGCTGGAGGGTGGCGCTGCACCTTTGATCAACATCTTCGGCGGCAAGCTCACGACTTACCGGCACCTGGCAGAAGAAGTTGTCGACATGTTTTCGCAAGCGATCGGTGCGCGCCAGCCGGCTTGGACCGCGGGCGCAACCTTGCCCGGCGGGGACTTCGCTGTGGAAGCCTTCGACACGCTGGTCGAAGGTCTTGAGAGCGACCATCCGTATCTGAGCCACCCTCACGCACGCCGCCTGATACGGCTTTACGGTACGCTGGCGCGGCAGATCCTGGGAAACGCGAAAGATGCCGGGGATCTGGGAGCGCATTTTGGCGCTGACCTCTATCAGGCCGAGGTCGACTATCTGGTCGAAAACGAGTGGGCGCTGACGGCCGATGACGTCTTGTGGCGGCGCACGAAGCGGGGGCTCGTGGTTTCGAAGCAGGATGCCGAGAAGCTCGATGCCTATATGCGCGCTGCGACCAGCAAGAAGAGCAGGCAGTTATCCCCGGACTGAATGCCCTGCCGGCGAACGCCGATGACAAGGAGAGCGATATGGCACGCGGATATGTGCTGGCGATCGACCAGGGTACGACGTCGAGCCGCGCGATCATCTTCGACAGGAAGATGAAGGTCGTTGCGACGGGGCAGAAGGAGTTTCCGCAGCATTTTCCGGCGTCCGGCTGGGTCGAGCACGACCCCGATGATATCTGGAGAAGCGTCGTGTCGACCGTTCGGACCGCGTTGCGCAAGGCAAAGCTGGAGGCGCGGGATATCGCCGCGATCGGCATCACCAATCAGCGCGAGACCGTCGTCATCTGGGATCGCAAGACAGGCAAGCCGATCCATAAAGCCATCGTCTGGCAGGACAGGCGCACTGCCCGGCTTTGCGAAAAACTCAGGAAAAAGGGGCTGGAGCCGACCTTCACGAAAAAGACCGGGCTGCTGCTCGATCCCTATTTTTCGGGAACCAAGATCGCCTGGCTGCTCGACAATGTGAAAGGTGCGCGTGCGCGGGCGCGCAGGGGAGAACTTCTCGCCGGCACAATCGACACCTTTCTGATATGGCGACTTACCGGCGGCAAGTCGCATGCGACCGACGCCACCAATGCCTCTCGCACACTGCTCTACAACATCGCCAAAGGACGGTGGGACGAGGAACTGTTGAACATCCTCAACGTACCGCCTCAATTGCTGGCCGATGTGAAGGACTGCGCCGACGATTTCGGCGTCACCGAAAAGAAGCTCTTCGGAGCCGAAATTCCAATACTCGGCGTTGCCGGTGACCAGCATGCGGCGACGATCGGCCAGGCCTGCTTCGAACCCGGCTCCATGAAGTCCACATACGGCACCGGCTGCTTCGCGGTGCTCAATACCGGCGACAAGATCGTCCGGTCCAGGAATCGCCTGCTGACTACCATCGCCTATCGGCTCGACGGCAAGGCGACCTACGCGCTCGAAGGATCGATCTTCATCGCGGGTGCTGCCGTTCAATGGTTGCGCGACGGGCTGAAGGTGGTACGTCGCGCGGCCGACACGGGAGCGATGGCGGCTAAAGCCGATCCAACGCAGCAGATTTATCTTGTTCCGGCTTTCGTTGGCCTGGGTGCGCCGCATTGGGATGCGGATGCGCGGGGCGCCGTTTTCGGTCTCACCCGCAACACCGGACCGAACGAATTTGCCAGGGCGGCTCTGGAAAGCGTCGTTTTTCAGACGCACGATCTGCTTGAAGCGATGCGCAAGGACTGGCCGGGCGGGCGTGGCGGAACGGTTCTGCGCGTCGATGGCGGCATGGTTGCATCCGACTGGACGATGCAGCGCCTCGCTGACATTCTCGACGCACCTGTCGACCGTCCGAAAATTCTCGAAACCACGGCGCTGGGCGCCGCCTGGCTCGCGGCTTCGCGCGCCGGCCTGTGGCCCGGACAGCAGGAGTTTGCCAGAAAGTGGGCGCTCGACCGCAAGTTCAACTCCAGAATGGATTTGGATGAGCGCAAGCGCCTCATCAAAGGCTGGAAAGACGCGGTGCGAAGAACGCTGAGCGAACATTAGGCGCCTATACACAGCGGTTTGCCCGTAGCACTGGCGAAGCGTTTTGTGAGGGCGCACCGAGTACACAGCCAGCAGGACACCCGGCGGAGCGAAGATCGATGACCGTTATGACCTTGAATGGATGGTGGGCGTGACAGGGATTGAACCTGTGACCCCTACGATGTCAACATTGCGCCCGTACCGGAACCCCGCAGAAAACCGGGAAGTGGGCACTACATTTCGGGGCTTTTCCGGCATGTCTTCTCGTTTCGTTCACAAGAAACAGGTTCAACGTGCCAAAGGGAACTATGTACCCCGCCGACTTTCAAACGGCCAGGCTGTCGGCCAGTTTACGAAGGTGGGTTGGTGAATAGCGCGCGTATACCCGCGTCGTGGTCTTCACATCATCATGACCGAGGAACTGCGCGATTTCGTGCATGGAATGCCCATCCTCGGCCAGCCAGACCGCAGCAGAGTGCCTAAGCATGTGTGGGGAAGTGTCCGGGCGGCCGATCTCGTTCCCGGCAGCCTTCAGCCCGCGTTTAATCGACTTAACTGGCGACCCTGCCCACTCAATCACAAAGGGCGATAGGGCTGCCCGTCGGGCGTCGTCCAGTGCGGCCAGCAGATTGTCATTGATGGGGACGGTAGGTCTTCCCTTGCGCCGCGCCTTATCGAACGGATTGCGCAATTGGATAATTCGACGCTCAAAATCCACACGATCCCATGTCAGTTGCAGGGCTGCTTCGTTTCGCGCACCGGTCCCGATCATCAGGAGAATGGCGAGCCGAATGTGCGGCACCTTGGCGGCGCGCATCAAAGCGCGAACTTCTTCTCGCGTCAGGTAGGCGTCCTTTGGCTCCGGCTTCGGTGGGCGCTCGATCGCTGGCGCCCTATCAATGAGGCGGTGTTTTTCAGCCCACAACAGTACCATGCGCAGATGGCCGAGTTCTGTATGTATGGTTCCGTCTTTTATGCCAGCCTTCCGGCGTTCTTCGGTGTGGGCTCGGCAATCAGCGATTGTGACAGATTGACCGTCGATCATGCCGAAGCGGTCTTTCAGTGCTTTCCATGTGTGCTTCATGGTGCCGATAACAGCTCGGCCCGCCATGTCCGTTTCGTATCCGCTCCATAGATCCGCTACCGTCGTAGTGAGCGGGCGCGTGAGTTCGGCAAATCTAGCCGGGGCGCGGCGGTTCGCTTCTGCACGGTCGGACGTTCCAAGCTTATAACGTCGGCGGACGCCGCTCTCGTCTGTCCATGTGATGCAGAATTCTCCGCGCAGTCGCGTGATGCGCCACTCTGACATTCGAATGCCTCCACGTCTTCGGTCCTGATGCGAAGCAGCTTCCCGCCCAGCCGGAATGCCGGCAGTTCGCCCGCGTCGATCATGTTCCGAATATGCCGCTCAGAACAAGCCCATCGTTCTGCGAGCATCGCCGGTGTGAATACCGTGGGGATAAACGCGCGCGTCACAGGTCTTTCTCCTGTGGGGTGGGGCGGGCATTGCGGGTCAGTCTCTGGACAAGTATGGCAGCCCAATAGCCGAACACCCCCGGCCAGAAGATGCCGATGAGCAAGATTAGCAGCAGGAACCCGCCCGCGTTGTCTTTCTCAACGTCGGTGTCTTTGGTGATTGCCACCGCAACGCCGAGGCCGAATGCAAAATAGAAGAACACGGCAAGGCCGAAAATCGTATCGCTGTCCATTTCACCCCGCCTCCTTTTCTGAACGAAGCAGGGCGAGCAGAAGGGCGATTGCGCCGTTGGGAGAGCCGTCCGGTTCCCGTTCACGCATGTAATCTGTAGAGGACGTTTCGTATCTCGGGCTTGAGACCCGTGCGATCCAGTTCCCCCCGCTCCGGCCTTCAAGAATCTGTTTTTCCACCCCGGCTTCACCTTCTCCACCAGAGCGACAGCAGCGTCTATGGATTGGGTGTAACGTTTAGCCTGTTCGTCAATGATCGTGTATGAACGGCTTTCGATGTGAACGTCCTCGCGGTACCCGTGAGGTTCGTCGAAATGAATCGCAAGCGCCGCATCCACTTCCCGATCTGGCCCATCCAGCCTTTCCAGCCGCTCAATAAGCTCGCTCCTATCCATCTTTCCCTCCATCCAGGGATTCGAGGAGGGTGATCAGGGGTTTCAGTTTTTCAGAGATGAGTTTTTTGCTTGCGGAGATGAATTGTATGTATTTTATAGACGGCTGCCAACTTAAGCGGGAGCAACCACCATGCAAGAGGAATGGATGATCGTAGAGAAAGGCGAGGTATTCTTTCTCTACTGGGGGGAGCACAGCGTAGCGCGCTTTGATGACGATGTTGTGATTGAAGAAATGACCGGCGTTGTCGAAAAACTTAACGAGGGCGGCCTCTTCGACGGTTACGCTCGAGTGGTGCCCGCCTAAGCGGACACCCAGCCGCTCAATAAGCTCTGCTCTATCGTCCATTCTGTTCCTCCAGGGCGGTTCGGCCTGCTTCGGTGATGCGGTAATGAACTTGGCTTATGAAGCTCGTCGGCACGGTTTCGATGAAGCCGCGTCGCTCCAAGTTCGCCAATGCGTCGATGTGCGAGAACGACAAGAAGTCGCCGCTGGACACTCGTTTCAAAGCACCGATCTGCGCCTCAGTCAGCTTCATGTCTCTTCCCCGGTTGGAGAAGGGGCCAGTTCCCGCAGGTCCGGCTTAATCTCGATATTGACACATTGGACCCGATGGTCGTCCGGCCCCTCGACGCCCCAAACAACCCGCACCACGATAAAAGCGGCCTTGCCCGATTTGTCCGGCCCGTAACGTTTCCCGGCGCTGAGCATGATTTCGTCACCCACGCGCGGAACATGCGACCAATATCGAGCCGCGTACTCGCCGTGAGCGTCAAAGAACCGGATCGACACTTTCTCGCTCATGTCTCTTCCCCGGTGAGAGAGCGGATAGACCCGCATTTGTGTCCGCGAGGGTCGTGAACGAAATCGCTGGTCGGGCTTTCATCGCCATCAATGACAACGGTGTATTCGACCTTTCCGAAGCGGGCGATATTGATGCCGACAACGGTGCCCTTTTGGTCGGGGCATTCGGCCTCGCACCAGTGGATTGCGACACGGCCACCGATGCCGAGGGCTCTGGCTTCTCGCAATACCGCCGGAGTGAATCGCCAGTCGCTCATTTCTCTGCTCCTAGTGCTCGGATGGCGTCGGCGATTGAACTGGCAACAGAGGCAGCATATTCGGCCTCTTCATATGCCTCACAACTGTAGTCGTCGTCATCTGGGTCCCACGCCTCTTGAGCCAATGTGCTCTTGCTCACGTTGTCAGCCACCGCCGCACACTTCTCGATTGTTTCCCGATCCAGTTGGCCGGGAGGGATGAACCGGTAGCCGCTGGGCATAGCTGAAAGCGCGGCGCGGAGAATGACCCTTACATCATCCTTGCTCACATAAAGCTGGCGCGCCGTTGACAGCCCCTTGTGGCCGGCGTCCACTGCCGCATCTTCCGCAAGAATGCATTCGCCGATTTCCGCTCTTATCGTGCCGTCAGGATCGCCGGGATAGCTGCTGGCGATAGCGTCGAGCATCACCCCCTCCGGTGCCTGTTGATCTGCGATAACGCGGCCAGAACCGCAAGAACACCGTCCATCCGTCATGACCGTACGATTGCCGCAGTCGGTGCAGTATCCGTCGCCGAAGGGCTCCGGTGCCTGTCGGGCGCGAAGGGCGGCTAGTCGGCGATACTTCTCTTCGGTGTCGTGACCGTCCCACTCACCTTGATACGGCGCAAGCCCGTCGAAAAGGTGCCGTTGACTATCGTGAAAATGCCAAGACACTTGCCCGGTTGGTAGGTCGATATAAACGCAGCCATGCCAATCTGGTGACCACCCTGGAATGTCGGTGTTCTTAATACCTGACGGGAAAAGATGAGTGAGCGCGGCGACAACTTTGTTGCGTTCCTCATAAGCGGCGTCTTTGCGCTTCTCCAATTCCTCCACCAGCCCATCTATGTCAGATGGGAGGGAGGGGAGAGTGCGACGGTTCCATGCGGCGATGGCGTCAGATTGTCCCCGATCATCACGAGGCCAATTGCGCTTTGTCATCTTGATCAAACAACCACGACACCAAACGCTTCCATCGGTGATTGTCTGCTCCGTGCCGATGTCGTCACAGCCACAATGGGCGCACGGCAGCAGCTTCACGTCATCCGGCATTGTTGCCTCCTATTCCGCAGCTTCCGCAACATCCTTCACCGGCTCGATGAAACCTCGAATGGTCGCCATGCGTTCAAGAAAATCGACTAGAGCAAGGCTTTCGTCGCCAAGCTGCGTGCCCTTACGAGTGGTCTTCCAATGCGAACGCGCTTCATCGAAGGTGAAATACCGGCAGCCAGCGATAATGCGCGGGCCATCGGGCGTGGGCGCGGCGACGAAATTGTAACCATCGGAGCGGGTAGCCATGAGGATGGTGCCGTAGACCTGTGCATTGCCGTAGACCTGTGCATTGCCGTAGACCCGTGCATCGCCGGAGACCTGTGCATTGCCGTAGACCCGTGCATCGCCGGAGACCCGTGCATTGCCGGAGACCCGTGCATCGCCGGAGACCCATGCATTGTCGGAGACCTGTGCATCGCCGGAGACCCATGCATTGCCGGAGACCCGTGCATTGCCGGAGACCTGTGCATCGCCGGAGACCCATGCATTGCCGGAGACCTGTGCATCGCCGGAGACCCATGCATTGCCGGAGACCTGTGCATTGCCGGAGACCTGTGCATCGCCGGAGACCCATGCATTGCCGGAGACCTGTGCATTGCCGGAGACCTGTGCATCGCCGGAGACCCATGCATTGCCGGAGACCCATGCATTGCCGGAGACATCCAGGTTAGCTTCACTGGCAACCCAGCCGCCGACAGTGCCAGCAGCAACCAGCCCGATAGCAACCTTCGCGCGAATGCGATGAAGGGTTACTCCGAGCCAGACTTTCGTCTCGCCGGTGCTTTCGTACTTTGCATTACAAATGACTGGTTTTTCAGTTTTGGTTTTCTTAGCCGGCATTGTTGCCTCCTTCTGCCTTGGCGATGGCGGCGTCACGGGCCGCGATGAACGCCGTCCATGCCCGGCCTTTGGGGCCGTTCTTGCCTCCGCGGTCTTGAGGTATGGCCTCGAATTCGACATGCAGCCGCAGCGCATCCAGCATTTCGGACGCGGCGTCGTACATCGGTTTGCCAAGCACTGCGTCTGTAGCTTCGCGAAAATCAGCGTCGTCACGATAGCGGTTAGACTGGATGCAGAGACGGGCCAGTGTTTCGACCGGGCCAATCGGATGTTTCAGGTCAGCCATCCTTGCCTCCTTCTGTAAGGGTGCGGGTGCGGGCTTGCTGCTCAGCGATAAGGCGAAGTGCGCTCGCTGGCACACGCAAAGGTTCGTATCCGGGACCGCGATTGTTAAACTCGTCGTCGGCACGCAACCGCTCCACTATCGGCTGTTCCTCTTTACGCATGGTCATTGAAGCAGGCTCCCGATAAGCCGTACGCGCGAAATCAGCTGATCGGCAGTGAAGCGGTCATAGAGACCGTCGAGGGATGGCGGCTGTCGATCCGGCACGAATGTTGTGGTTGGTTGATTGCTCGGAAGCCGGTCAGCGTACTGGTCGAGAAGAACGACCGTCTGGTCTGCTCGCATCGAAATGGTGTGGACCGCTGCGCCAGCAGAAAGGTAATATTCGCCGCGCTCGTACTCGCTCTCTCGAACCAGCGCTAATTCGGTTTCTTCGCGCCAGACAAAGCCATCGCCACCCTTGAGCGGGGTGTAGAAATCGAAGGCGTTGAACACCGTTCCAGTGCCGATCTCGTAGCTCTGGTTTGCCATCTTCCCGGCAAGTACCGTCGATTTGAAGTCGTATCGGTGATCGTGAGGGCAGACGACTTTTGGCAGCTTCGCGACATCACCGTCCAGCATGTAGAGTTTTTGCGTATGGCCGGGCGTCCGCTTGAGGCAGATGTAATCGAGACCCCTTGCATGGAAATTGCGGAAGGAGTTCGCGAGGCAGTCTGCCAACGCCGCCTCATTGGCGATGATGTTTTCCAAGGCTGCCTGATCCATCAATCTATCTCCTCTGCCCGTAGGGGCTGTGCGAAAAGCCGCTTGGGAGGCAGGCTTTGTTTTGTTCTGGAAAGGCGCTTGGCCTTGTGTTCGGATAGGCCAAAGCCTCGGCCTGGTATCTTCTGCTTGGGGGCTATCGCGCCGGTGTCCTTGTCGCGCTGACGATCAGCCTTGCGGGTTCGCTGGATATCGCCAGCCGTCTTTTCCTTATGGCAGACGCGGCAAAGCACCTGAGCGTTGGCCAGGACCGGTTCGCCGCCGAGAATGTCCGGCAGGATATGATCAACCTCCGCTTCGCCCTTCTTGAGCGCGGCCTTGCACTTTTCGCAGTGGCCAGCAGCTCTTGCGATGGCTGCGGCTTTGATCTTGCGGGGGAAGTTGCGGCGCATCACTTCGCCCCGATCTCGCGCAAGGCTTCGTCCCGCGCGTTCTGGAGTTCGTGAAAGGCTTCCGCCGATCCGCCGGTGTCGGGGTGGGCCTTCTTGACCATAGCCCGATATTGGCTTTCGACAACTTCGCGCTCCATGTAGCCAGTGGACTGCAATCCGAGCACTTCGCGCCAATGCCGCTTGCGCGGCTCTCCGGGCGGCGGTAGGGCCTCGAATGCAGAGAACGCCCGCTCCATCATGTCGGACGCGCCCCACCTCTGGATGCCACGCATCGCGGCGATAGTCTTTTCGATGGCTCGCATGTTGTGGTGAACAAGCAGCCAGCGGTCGCAAGCGAACACCATTTGCTTGCCGTCGCGCTCGAAATAGACGGCCACGCCGGGATCTTCGATCTTGCGCTGTTCGGCGTAGGGGAGGCCATCGCGGCGAAGCGCAACGTTGGTCGAAATCACCGGGTAGCGCGCGCCCATGCGCTCGATTTCCCAGACCAATTCCTGCCGCGCGGTGCCGGGCTGAACATCGAAGCGTGATGCCTGCCGTTTGTGAGCCGGGGTGCGTGGCCAGCCTTCCGGCCAGTGGAGCGGATATGCTTCGGTCATCACCAGCTCTCCCTTACCCTTGCCCGCTGCTTTTCGTCCGGGAACAGGCCTGCCACCAAATCCGCATGAACGATTTCCCGCTTGGCCCTGATGATTGCGGCTGAACCGCGCTTGTGAGACTTCCTGCATTTGCGCAGGGCGATATCCAGTTCGGCCATACGGGGGTCGATCCGGTACAAAGCCTTTCTGGCTCTCCAGTTGCACCAGCTGTTGATTGCTCGGCGTGTGAGAACGCGGAATCTGGTCATGTCGCCGCCTCGAAAGGACCGCAGTCCTTCGCGTTCTCAATCCGACATTGCGATTCGCGCTCGCCAATCGTGCCATCCTTTTTGACGATTGGGCCTCGCAGATACTCATCACTCCACGAGCCGAGCCACCGAACGACGAAGCGACGTGTCACGATTTTTTGCCGCGAACCAAACCCGCGCGTTTCAGTGTGTTCTACAACGTGCCCGCGCAATCCGGTCGCATCCAGAATGGCATCATGATAGGCACGACGAGCCACATCCAGTTCAGAACGAGCTTCAATAAGAGCCGCTTCTGCTGCCTTGTATTCTGCTTTCTTGGCCTCTACGACAGTGCGTGTCATGCCGCCCTCCGTGCTTCCGGGTCTGTCAGGATGACGCCTTGCTCGGAAAAGTGCCGATGAACGCCATCCAGGTATGCCGTTTTCTGTTTTGTGCTCATGATCCTCGTCACCCCGAAATCGAAGGGTTCCATCATCAGCGCCAGCTTTTGCGGGTAAGAGAGGGGCTTAACGATTTCGTCATACCGAAGCCGGAACGCCTCATTCTCACTCCGCAGGATCGGGACGCCGATGGTTAGTTTGCAGTAGCCACGGGCTTCCTCTGCGGTGAGGTCGCCCTTCTGCTCGGCGATTTCCTTCATCCAGAGCCGCTGTAGCTTGTTCTGTTCGGTCGAGCGGTGCTTGCCAGCGACAATCGAAACCGTGAAAGGCAGCTTTTGCCCTTCAAGCAATCGGACAAGCATTGTCCGGTCGTGCTCGGTTTCGACTATGCGGTCCATCAGAACGGAATCGGGTCCACGACGAACTTGACGTGCCTCACGTCCGGTTCATTCGCGATTACACCCGCCGTTGCCTTCAACACAAAGAAGCATTCACCCGGCGTTAGTTTTGCAAGGCGCGTTGCCTCGTCTAGCGCGGATTGTTTGCTCTGGTGTCGGAAGCGCGGTGTACCGCCGTCCTCGTGCCACACAAGCCAAAACTGGAAACGCTCATCGCTCATGATCACCTCCTAAAACGGGATTTCCGTGTCGTCGTCGCCGCGATCATCGTCGCGGTCGTACATGCCCTGCTCGCGATGCCCGTCGCCCTTGGGATCGAGCATCTGCAATTCGCCACGAAATTTCTGGAGAACGATTTCGGTCGTGTACCTGTCGGTGCCCGACTGATCCTGCCATTTGCGAGTTTGTAGCTGGCCCTCGATGTAAACCTTGGACCCCTTGCGAAGGTACTGCTCGGCGACTTTCGCGAGATTGTCGTTGAAAATGACTACGTTGTGCCATTCGGTCTTTTCCCTGCGCTCGCCGGATTGACGGTCGCGCCAGGACTCCGAAGTCGCGATGCGGAGATTGACCACCGGATCACCGCTGTTCATGCGGCGAATTTCCGGGTCGGCACCTAGATTGCCGACGAGAATGACTTTGTTAATTGAGCCTGCCATGTCAGCCTCCATTGAGCGGGTGATGGCGAAGTTCTTCGTCTATCGCCTGTTGGTCGAGGTTGGCGTTCGACATGCCGTCAAGCTGGGCTTGCGCCTTCAAGTCGCGATAGGTTTCGGCGTATTCGTTCTTGAGAGTCAGGAACCAGTCTTTTGGAAGGGTTTCGATGACCTCTTTGTTGGCCAGCCACCAATCGCTCAGCGCGTCGTGATCGCGCCCCTTGGCGGCATCCCTTAGACCCTTCTGCATCTTCTCGAACGTGCCGCGAGCCTCGGCTTTGGAAAGCCGTAATCCCTCCCGGCTTTGGTCAAGCAGGTCTGCCTCTTCCTGAGTGTCGCCCGACGATGCAAGGAACCGACCCTTCAACCATTCCTTGATCACGTAGGACCGCGCCGCGCCGGACGTTTGCGCGCCAGTAAGCGGCAGAAACACCGTCATGCGCTCTGGGCTTTCAACCTCGCCGGAAACGTGTTTGAGTGTGATATCAAAATCAAATTGTGCTAAGGTACTGGTCTTATCCTTGTCGCTCTTGACCTCGACAAACTGGAAGCCGACCTGATTGGGAACGACATAGAGACCATGCTTTGCCAACAGAGGGCGAAGGCTGTCCTTGAAGTCGTCAACACTCGTGAAGTCGTAATTCGCGAATTTGTTGCGGTCAGCCTTTTTGAGCCGCGTTACAGCAGCCATTACGGCCACCACGGCATCGGGTAGGGTTGCAGGCAGCTTGGTGGCTTCTGCCTGCTTCTCGGCTTTCTCAGCCATTGTCTTTCTCCGTGAGTTCCAGGTATCGGCGACGGGCCGCTGACTTAAGCTTGGGCTCAGCGTCGTGCTTGATGATGTTTTCCAGCGCCGCGAGAATGAGGCTCAGGCGTAACTGCTCTTTAAGCTGCATCTCACCCTCCAATCCCAATGAGGATGAAGCCGAACAGACCGCACACGCCGAACCAGACAATCATCTTTGCCGCGTCATTGGCTATGTCGGCCATGATCTGATGGAGAGGGTCATGCATCACGCGTATTCCTCTTCTTCGGCTGCCTCAGCCCACTGGCGGGCGTCGAACAGTCCATCCGTCAGGATTTCCTGAATGCCTTCACGAATGCCCTTCACATCGAAACGGTCGTCATTTCCGAGCGAGGCTGAGAGAGACGAAACCGCCAGCGTGCAATCCAGCATGATTTCCGCAGTGCGAAGGGCCACGTTGTCGATGTAGGCGTTGGCGGAATCCTTCTGCCTCTGGATGGTCATCAGAGAGGCGACAGGCACCGAAGCTTCAAGCTTCTGCAATTCCCGGATGGCCTTGCGGATATGCGCCTGCGCTTCTTCCTGCGGAGTCGTGACGTGATGCTGGTCGCAAAGGGTCATTGGTCCGACACCTCGACCGGCTGACCGTCTTTGAGGGTATAGAAAGTGTCCGGCTTGATGCCGTCGCGGCCAACAATCCCCGCCCAAGCGTGCAAAATCTCGCCGTGATTGTCTGCGCCCCAATTCTCGCGCCGTTCATCCAAATGGAGGGAACAACCGACCGCGCCCGATACTTTGCCGTCTATCCCTGTGGCGAAGGCGGCACCGTATTTGCCGGTGTTGGTGGCTGCGCTCCGGTAGCCGGTGTTGGTGGCTGCGCTCCGGTCGCCGGTGTTGGTGGCTGCGCTCCGGTCGCCGGTGTTGGTGGCTGCGCTCCGGTAGCCGGTGTTGGTGGCTGCGCTCCGGTCGCCGGTGTTGGTGGCTGCGCTCCGGTCGCCGGTGTTGGTCTCCGACGCCCCCGCAAAATCAACCTTGGAGAGTATGTAGTCCACGCCGCGCTTTATGAAATCCGGAAGCGTCAGTTCGGCCTTGATGGTAATCTCGGTAGAGCAAAGCTTGCTGTCGCCACGCCGATCAGCGGAAACGCCGGACATTTCGACCAGCGCAAATTTGCTGGTCGGAGGATAATAGCCGAACACATCAAGGGGCGCTTGGCAGGCATGGAAGCCGCTGGCGCATAATTCGGCCCTGCCCTTGTGTTTGAAGGTCTTGCCGACCTCATACTGGAAGCCATTGCAGGTCCAGTCGGGATTGAAGCCTTTGTAGGCGACGATCTTGGCCGGGTTGGGTTTCTTTGCCATGGGTTAATCCTCTCAGAGCATTCGGGATGCCCGCGCCGTGACGCGGGACACCGGAAGGATCGTTAGGCAACGCAAACGCGGTCAAAGACCACTTGAGGCTCGATAGTCATGCTAGGGCCGATATCGAGTTCGGCGATGTGAGCCGGAACGTCCCAAAGCGGGGCAAGCGGTCCACTGTATGGAAGCAATCCGACGATGCGCCGACGCCCCATCCATGTGTCGATAACGTCACCGACGATTAGTTCATTTCCCATAACCCGCTCGCTCGCCATGTCTGCCTGCTCCCTTCATTGGATTGGGTTGTTGGTTAGGCCAATGGGCCATGAACGCGCTCATAAGCAGCGCGAGCGTTTTCGTAGCGGCGGCTTTCCATGAGTGCGGCGGCTTGGTCGTAGCTCTCGCCAGCGCTGAAGTTTTCCTTGCCCTCGGTCCAGACGACTAGCGAATGGCCGTGCTTAACGACGCCACCAGCGGCGGAAACCAGAACCGCAGCGTCCTCTGCGTATTTGCATGCCGCGACATACTCGCCGTCGCGGTAGACCTTCCATTGTGGTGTTGCTGCCATCTGCCTGCTCCCTTCATTGATGATGGGAAGACTGTAGTAGCACTATCATTTAGTGTCAATAAAAAAATGTAGCCTTACTAAAGCCAATGCGTTAGAAAGCGAATATGGCTTCAAAGCGCAATTTTCACGGGCTGACCGATTCCGGGGTTTTCTATCGGGACCGCGATGAGTGGATGCGTTACGTGGTGACGCAGCCGGACCTGGATAATTCAGTGCGACTGGTGGCGCTCTACATAGCCCTGCGGGCGAACCCGCAATCGAGAGAGCCGTTCCCGCGCCAGACGACAATAGCCAAGGAACTGCGTCTACACGTTCAGACCGTGAAGCTGGCAGTGGCTGCGCTGAAGTCGCGGAATCTAATCGTCGTCTCGCGGCGGATTGCTCCGGGCGGGCGCAAGCCGGTGAACCACTATGCCCTCATCCACCCCGCAGACGTGACGTAGCCTGCATACTACGTCACTCAGGTAGCCTGCACACTACGCAGAATAACGGTAGTGCTGAATAACGGTAGTATTTCTTACAGGGTATGGGCTTATGAGAGGAAGCGCGACATAGGTAGGGAGGCGTTCAAAGCCTATCCTTCGGTGCCCGTTTTGCGGAATGTCTCGATAATCCGGGTGGCCTGTTCGCGCTGTTCTGGTTCAAGAGTTTCCCATATTGACCAGAAAGCCCCGTCTGTGGTCGGGTCCACATTCAACAAATCGCCCGGTCGGCACCGAAGCGCCCAAGCCAGTTCTTCGAGCAATGGCTGACGATAATTGATGCGGCCGGTTTCGAGCTGCGAGATCGTCCCGATGGTCACACCGACGCGCTCCGCAAGCTGCTCCTGTGTCAGATTGCGAAAAAGCCGCCACTGCCGGATGAAATGACGGCGCGGCTGGTTTTTGAAGCGAGGTTGTACCCTTTTAGCCATACCCAGAATCTGCGACGGTGCGAAAGCGCCCGCCATACAGTGACGCTAAAAAACTTCTTGACGTTACGATTGTAGTAGCGCTAAATAGCTGCATGACGAACAAACTCGCCATGTGGCTCAACGCCGAACCGAAGCCGATGACCAAGTCCGCATTTGCGGACGCAATCAAGGTCACGCCTGGATACGTTTCGCAGCTCTGCGGAGACGCCCCACCGTGGCCCGGACGCGATCTCGCTAAGCGCATCGCGGAAGTTACGAATGGCGCGGTCACACCGAACGATCTGGCGGGATATGCGGAGGCTGCGGAATGAAGAAGAGCCTCGTCTATTTCATGAAGCCGGTCGGAATGGACGGTCCAATCAAGATTGGATGTTCCGGCGCGGTTGAGGACAGGTTGTTGTCGCTGGCTATCTGGTCGCCCTTCCCACTCGAAATTATCGGCACTGTACAAGGCACAATGGCGGATGAGCATTTCCTCCACGATTGCTTTGCGGATCAGCACTCGCATCACGAATGGTTTTTGTCCTCGCCCCGTCTCCGGGACATCATCGATCTGATTGTTTCGGCGGGGACGGTGGATGTCGCCAGAGAGCGATTGACACCCGTGGGTTGCCTGAGGGGCAATAATCGTGGCCGCAAATGGACGGAATCCATGCGTCGGCGCATGTCGTACAGTTCCCGCATTCGCCACGTGCAAAGCCAGGTTCGCAAAGAGGTCGGAGAGAACGCGCCGTGGCACGCGCCTGACGATGTAGACGCGATAATCGAGCGCTGGTACCGGACCCGCAAGACGCCGCCAGCCGCTGACATTGGGAGGCTTGATCAGTATCTCGCTGATCCTATTGCGCATTCGGTTGTCCCGAGTTGGCTACGAATGCGGAAGGCTGCCTAATGCAGCTCGTTTGCGTACATCTCCATCGGAGCATTGCTGGTCAGGACGACATTGCCCGCAGTGGTTCTCATGTCTCCCTCTTCCATGACGCATTTCAGGACGATGACTCTTTCGACCGTACCGTCCGGGTTTTTCTGCCGAACGTAGAAAGACAGCCGAAACAGGTGCGGGGCGATTTGCTCTGCGTGAGCAAGCCCGCTGATGACGATATCCGGGACCAGGAACGGCTCGGAATAGGGAATGTCCGAAATCATGATGCCCCCCATCGATATTTTTCGAAACCGGAAAATTATCGTCAGGGTTTTGCTTCATCCGCAAGAGGTAAATCTCAGGTTGTTAGCCATTTAGACCGCTCATCGCAAAACGGACGTTGCGTCACCAATTGCTCGCGGGTCTGTCAATTCTGCGAAAGCGGTATCTCAGATACCAGTTCGCTCCGGGGTCGGCACTGCCCCGTAGATGCGAAGGCCGGGGGCGTTCGCCACTCCTCCCTCGGGCGTTCCCCGGCCAGCTCCATCCGCACATACACGCCATGGACCGTGCAGCCCTCCGAACCATGGAGGGCGGTGTGAATACGGTTGTCATTTGCGATATCCAGGCGGCGTACCTGAGAAGGGGTGGGAGAGAGCCAACTTTCAACGAGGGGGCTAGGCTCTCTCCCCAGCGCTGGCAGACAACAGCGCATTCCAGACACGCGGAGTGTGATTGTTCGCACGATCTTCCGGCTCGGCTCTTTAATCCGCGTCAGCGGATGGGTGGGAGCCGTTGGACCTGTCCCGGCCACCCGTCCGCAACCAATTTCAGCCGGCCCTTTAAGGCGTCCGGCAGCCTGATTTCCTCGCGCGTCCATGACGCCAATCATTCGCGCGATCACGCGGTCAGCGACCGCTCCAAGTGGTTCAAGTCCTTTTGTGTTGCTCCTGCTTTCCATGAGCAGAAGCAAACCATGAGGATTGTCGTAAATGTCAGAAAATCGAGCGGAGAAATCCGAAATGTCGAGCGTTGAGTTCGTGCAGGGCGCGTTGCGCTACCACGTCGCGCCGCCCGGCGCGGGGGTGAATGTCAGTGATCGTATCCGGGTAGCTTCGCGCCGCCTCGGGTGGGGTTACAGCCGCACGCGCGCCGCCTGGTACGCGGACAGGATCAACATCAGCGCGGATGAACTGCGCAAGGTCGAGGAAACAACAGGGCTCCGCTATGGCCGACAAGAACTCGCAACAGTCGAAGAACTCATCGCGCGGGCGGATAGCCTCTTGGACGGCCCCGACGCGGATTTTCATCGCCCGTTCGTTGCTGCGATCCGCGCGATGGCTCGCGCTGTTTATCGCCCCGGAGCTGAGGGCGACTGATTTCCGATTGGAGTGAACCGCGTTTTCCAAACCCCCAATACACGAGGAACGGGGAACAATGGACAGGCAGGATTGGCATACATTCATCGCAACTTCCGCGCTGGCCGCTGCTGGTATCGCAGCGCTCGCATGGGCTGGAGTGAGTGAGGCGCGGGCGCACAACATAGCGTGCGCCCCAGCAGATAGAATCACCCAATGGCTCGCCGACAACTACCGGGAAGCTCCGATAGCTACCGGCCAAGCCGGACAGCGAACGTTGGTGCAGCTCTGGCTCAGCGAGGACGGCGCGACATTCACCATCGTTACGATCAACACGGCAGGTGTTGCCTGCATGTTGGCCAGCGGAGACCACTGGACCGAGCAGGAATTTGTAGCACCCGAACTCGGCGAGGAAAGCTAATGGCAGCCGATCCCAGAAGGCCATGGCAGGGGGGGCGCATGTATGAGTAAGACACCCAAAACACCGAAGCGCATCCAGCAGCTGATGAAAGCCTGTAGGGGGGGGGCAGACCGTCTGCCTCACAATACGGCATTCGGAGGTTGGCGACGAGCGCAATTACTGGCTGGAACCATCGGGGAAAGCCGTGGGCGAGTGGACCGTGCAGCGGGCAATCGACATGGGCTTGCTGGTTCCTCAGCGGGACGGCCTGTTTCCCGATCTAAGCAGCCAGACATTCAAGGCGGTGCCTGATGCGCCCGCTGCGTGATCGCTTGGCTGAGTGCTTGCGGTGGAGTCGTCTGGGTAATGCCTGCGGTCCATACCAGCAGCAGCCGGATTCAGTACAGAATGATTGGCGCGATACTGCGGATCGACTGCTTGAGGCTGCAAAGAAGCGCGGCATTGAGATCAAGGACGGTTCCGCATGAGCATCAACAGATACGCAAAGAAGCGTGACGCCGTAGAGCGCGAGATAATCGCCGTCCTTCGTCAATGCGGCTTTTCCGTAGAGCCGATGGATACACCGGTGGATGCCTTTGTGAGCTTCAGGGGGGCCGGTGCTGGCCGGTCGAAATCAAGACCGGGAAGAATAAGCTCAACGAAAACCAGAAGGCATTTGTTGATCGCTGGCAGGGTCCGAAGCTGGTTGTGCTTCGCGATGAGCATGAGGCTATCGACTGGGCCTGCCAGGTAGCGACGGAGGCCGCATGACCAAAGTCAAGCAAGCCGAGCCGGAAGGGTTTCCAGAATTCTGGGCCATCTGGCGTCCCCATCGCCGCCACACCGATGGCAGGGGCGATGCTCGCAATGCCTATCGCAAGCACATTCTGAGCGGTGCTGATCCGCAGGACATCATCGACGGGGCAACGGGCTTCTTCCGCTTCATGAAGGAAGCAGACAAGCCCTACGTGCCCCTCGCGGCGAGCTGGCTGAATAAAGAGGCCTACCCCGATTGGGCTGAGCAGGAACGCGACTATCAGCGCCGCATGGCAGAGCGCGAAAATGTCGTGCCGATCCGGACAGGCCCCACCGGCCAGACGGCTTTCCTTCGCCAATGGAACGAACAGCAGAAGCGTAAAGCGGAGTGACAGAGATGTACGCAGTATCAGCACACAACACAGCCAAGGGCTATCGGCAGATCGTGCAGGATAACGGGATTGATTTGAGGCGGAAGCCCAACATATCGGAAGAAATGAGGGCCGATCCGATAGGTTACGCCAATGGGAGGTGGCGCCGACTTAAAGCAGCCGAGGCCCGCGAAATGCGCCGTGCCGCGTCTGAGGAGGCAGCAGAACGGGCAGCCAGATACAAAGCCGGCGTTCCCTACCGGATCACCCTGGCTGAAATCGAACGCCGCATATGCAAAGCCACTCGTGTATCGCGGGCTGAAATACACAGCTCCAGACGAAGCATGCGGGTCGTGCTGGCACGGCAGGCGTTCATGTATTGGGCACGGCGGCTCACATCGCGGTCACTTCCCGAGATAGGGCGCTTTGTTGGGGGTAGGGATCACACGACTGTCCTTCATGCCTCGCGCGTTTATCCCGACAAACGCGCTGAGCGGGGCCGAACGCTTCGCAGGTTCGCATGACCAAATCTGTTGGCCTTCACTGTCCCGCTTGCGGCAAACGCATGTTGCGAACGGTCGATAGCCGGCCTGTGAGTGAGGCTCAACGCAGGATCAAGGAATGCACTTCTTGCGGCAATAGGGTGAAAACCATCGAGAAAATCGCGGGCAAATCCAAGCGTGGCGGCGCTCGCCCCTATGAACTTCGAGAGAGCGGATGAAATTCAGCAGACGCGGATTCTTCGGCATAGGAGCTGGCGCGGTGGCATCAGGGCCAACGCTGGCAAAAAGCCTGTCTGATCAGGCCGCGGGTGGCTACTTGCAACCGGGGAGTGGTCTGCCCTCGGAGAGCATTGCCGCGTCCAATGAAGGCAGGTGGAAGGCCGGTCGCATAGCCGAGCTTCGCCAGTGGCTCGCAGGCGGAAAGCCGGACAGCGCCGAGCAACGCCGTATGCAACTGCTCTACTCGCTCGAAACACGAGAGAGGTTTCGACTCGATAGTCTGATATCGGTGTCGCCGGTAAACCGCGCCCGCATGTTCGCAGAAGGGGAGATCGCCCGAAACGAACGAATGCAGCGGTTCCGTTGGGAGCTTGAGCTTTCCGAACTTACAGGCGGCATCCTGTGAAAAGCTATTGGCGAGATATTCAGCCCATGAAGTGGGTGTTCTCGATTTTTCATTGGCCGTCTGCCGCGAACAAATCGACCGCCGAGAGACCGTGGCTAATTGACCGCGAAGGGGTGGTCTACAAGCCGACGCGCAAGGTTGTTTTGAGGGCTAAAGGCAAGTGAACCAATTCGCATTCAGATATGTCAGGGATGGCATGGGGTATCGGGCCGAATACCGTCTGGCCCATTGGTCCGGCCATCGCATTGTCCGGGATAGCGATGGCGAACCAGTGCCGTTCTCTCACCCATCGGATGCAGCAATAGCAGCAGCAACAGCGCTCGTGCAGGCGCTCAATTCCAAACCTGCATTCTGGCGAGGCGGAAGCCGGGATGATGCACGGGAAAAGGCCGAACAGCTATTTACGAGGGCAGACGATGGCAGCGAAGCGGAAATCCAGGCAGAAGGACAAATCAATGTCGATGATGCTGGGTAACATCAAAGCCGAAACCGTCCTGCGCTCGGTTCCGAATCCGGACTGGCGGCCAGACCGGGATGGGGTGAGGGCATTTCCTCGGAACATCACGGCAGCGGTGAATATCCGCGAAAGCTCTATTTCCGCGATGCTGGCAAATGACGCGATCACGGCCAGCCAGCACGCAGCGGCAGAGAAATTCCGAACGCTGTTCGAAACCATGGGTGCCAGTGGCGCTAAGGGTATCGATACCACTCGTGAATTTGTGGATGGCGGGACATTCCCCGAGCCTATCGGAGACGAAGCAATCGATGCAGGCAAGAAGCTGGCAAGGGCATATGATGCGCTGGTGCCCTCTCATGGCCTCTATGCATGGCGGCTCGTGGGCTACATCTGCGGGGAAGGGCGCACGATCCGCGAGCTGACAGAAACCCGCAGGCAGCGGGATACGATGGCAGATAACCTCAGGATGTACCTCGACACGTTGGCTGCACACTGGGGATACGCGACCGTTCCGCCTCCGAAATGACTTGACTACGTGCGCACGGTATGGCAGCACATTGGCTAACAGCAGAAATTGCGACCATCTAAACCCGCTCGGCAACCCGCCCGGCGGGTTTTTGCGTTCCAAGGAAATCCCATGATCTACCGCTACCCTTCTCACGAAGGAATGAAGTCTGGCACCAAGAACGGAGAGAGCACTGACTCCGGTCGGCTTCTCATTCGCATAAGGAACGGCGGACAGTCTGGCGATGGCTGGTTCGATGCCCGTGACTGTGAGCGGGTGTGGTGAAGCGGCGCTAAAACGAAGGAACAGCCAAAATGCAGGTTATCCAAGTCGTGCCGGTGTGCGACACCAATGCATACGCATCCGGGGATGTACTTTTCGTTCCGATTGAAGTGCCGTCCTTCAAGCGTGCTCACACGCACATTGCGGCGCGCAAGCTCGTCAGCGTCACGCTGCTGGATCAGGCGGACCAGGGAGTTGCGATCGATCTTCTGTTCACAGATGGCACAGTCGCGCTCGGCACCATCAATGCAGCAATCAACATCAGTGATGCCGACGCACAGAAAGTGCTGGCGAAGGTATCTGTAGCAACGGCCAATTACACTGATCTGATCAATAGCCAGCTCGCGACGGTCGGCAACGTCGATACGATTCTTGCCCCGGCCTCCTCGCTCTATCTGTCGGGTGTCGTTCGTTCTGGCACACCGACCTTTGCGGCATCCTCGCTGCTTATCCGCCTAGGCTTCGAAGACTGAAATCATGCCCGCCCGCGTTCGCAAGATCAGACACGATGAGGAAACCCGAGCCAAGATTCAGGCAGCGGCAATCATCAATCGTTTCCAGAAGTGCATAGACGGCGAGGTCGAGCTTTCAGCCCAACAGGTCAGTTGCGGAAAGACATTACTCGACAAAGCCTTACCGAATTTGCAGGCCGTCGAATTGGATGCGGAACATAAGCACGATGTTTCCGACCCTCTCAAAGACCTGCTTGAAGCAATAGCAAACCGTGGCAAACGCCTCGCTGAATCCTGACCAGTTCCTAGACCCGATCTGGCGACTGCACAATCTCTACACGATCATCGACAAGCACGGGCGCGCCGTACCGTTTCAGCCGTGGCCGGAGCAGATTGATTTTCTGGAGCGAATCCATACACGCAATCTGATCCTGAAATGCCGCCAGCGCGGCTTCACGACGCTGATGTGCCTGGTACAATTGGATGATTGTTTGTTCACGCCGAACACCAGGGCGGCGGTGATCGCACACAAGCTGGACGATGCGAAGGTCATATTCAGGGACAAGGTTCGCTTTCCATATGAGAACCTGGACGATGGCCTGAAGGCGGCGCTGCCAGTCACGCAGGATAGCGCGGACACGCTAACACTGGCGAACAACTCCAGTTTCAGGGTTTCGACTTCGGCCCGCTCGGGAACGCTCAACTGGCTGCATGTATCGGAATACGGCAAGATATGCGCTCAGTTTCCTGAGAAGGGCCGGGAGATCAGAACGGGTTCATTCCCGGCTGCTGAAAACGGTGTGATCACCATTGAAAGCACGGCGGAGGGTGAGGGTGGAGACTTTCACGAGAAATCGCAGGCCGCGCAGGAATTGGAAGCCCGCAGCGTTTTTCCCAGCCAGCGAGATTTCAAGTTTTTCTTTTACCCATGGTGGCGCGCCAGGGAGTACCGGCTTGCGGCTTCGACCATAGCAGAATCGCCAGAGGATACCGAATATTTCGAGCGCATTGAGCGCGAGATTATGGCCGACCCGTCTCTTGCGCCGCATTTCAGCGGCAAGCTGGACGAGGAACAGCGCAATTGGTGGCTGGCGACCGAAAAGCAGCTCGGCGGTGATATGAAGCGGGAATACCCCGCAACGCCCAAGGAGGCATTTGAGCAGGCCATCGAAGGCGCGATATTCGCCGACGACATCGCCATTGCTCACAAGCATAAGCGGATTGGGAATTTCCCATTCGACAAGACGCGGCCCGTCAACACGTTCTGGGATTTGGGCCACAATGACGAAACGGCAATCTGGCTTGAACAGGATTTCGGCGCGCAGCCTACTTTCATCGGCTATTACGAGAATTCCGGCGAGGGGATCGAACACTACATCCGTTGGCTGAAGAAATGGGCTGACGACCGCGAGGCGGTGTTCGGGGAGCACTATCTGCCACATGACGGTGATCGCAAGACTATCTGGACGCCCGAAGGCTCCATGGTTGTCATGGCGCGACTCGGCTTCAGGCCGAAAATCGTCAACCGGCACCCCGACAAGTGGGAATCGATCAAGATTGGCCGCCGCAAGTTTGGCTCTGCCGCTTTTGATGAGGCGGGCACAAAGGAAGGCCTGTCTCGCCTGAAGCGTTATCGCAAGGAATGGGATGAGCGCCGGCTTGTTTGGCGCGACCATCCGCACCACGGCCCGGAATCGAACGGCGCTGATGCATATCTCACATTTGCCAACTCGCAGCACACACCGACCGCCGCCCCAGTTCATGGAGGCGACCGGCACAAACGGCGCTTCTATGACCGTGAGGATGAGGAAAGTTCATGGCTGACGGCGTAGCAGGCGAGACGATACGGAAAGGCGAGGCGGTGCCGCTGCGTTTTCGTCAGTGGTACATACCTGATCGCGATAAAGCCCAGGCATGGCGCGAGGAAGCCAAAGAGGATTTCGATTTCGTCGCATCCCGGCAGTATTCCGAGGATGAAGAAAAGACGCTCATCAAGCGCAAGCGTCCGGTCGTGGTGTTCAACCGTATTGGGCCGATCATTGACGCCATCACAGGTTACGAGATCGGCAATCGTCGTGAAGTCCGTTACATCCCCCGCGAGATGGGGGACGTGAAGCCGAACGAGCTTCTGACCGGCGCAGGTCAGTGGTTCCGCGATGAAGGCTATGGCTCATACGCTGACAGCGCCATGTTCGCATCTGCTGTCATTTGCGGCATGGGCTGGACTGAAACCCGCCTGAACTTGTCGGATGGCCCGAATCCCAAGCCTGTGATCGAGGAAATCGACCCGTTCGAGATGGTTTGGGATCGCGATGCTCGCCAGCGCAACCTGAAAGACGCTCGCAGGGTATGGCGTGTGCGTAGACTGCCGACGGCGGAAGCAAAAGCCATGTTCCCCGGCTTCGACAAGAACGAGCTTCACGCGGGCTGGACCGAGGTCAACTCAGAAGCCGATCTGAAGCGCGCGCACGAGCCAACAGGCGAGCCTGACGATGGTTATGTGACCATCGTGCAATGCCAGTGGATCGAGAAGGAGGAATATTACCTCGCTGAAGACCCGACCACGGGGCAGGAGGCGGAATTCACGCCGGAAGAGTATTCGCAGGCAAACAAGCGCCTCAAGATGCTCATCGGCATGGAAATGCAGGGCGTCAAGTTCAAGCGCAAGGTACGCAAGCAAGCGTTTTTTGGCGAGGTTGTTCTGAGCTACGGACCGGCCCCGTGCAATGATGAATTTTCGCTTCAGTGTGTCACGGCGAAGTTCGACCGGAACAAGGGCACCTGGTACGGTGTCGTTCGGGCAATGAAAGACCCGCAGCGTTGGGCCAACAAGTGGCTGGCCCAGATGATGCACATCATGAATTCGAACGCCAAGGGCGGCATTATGGCGGAAAAGGGGGCGTTCGCCGACCCTCGCACCGCACAAAGAGAATGGTCGCAGCCCGACAGCGTAACCATCATGGCTGATGGGGCGATTTCCGGTCAGAAGGTGAAGGAAAAGCCGCAGGGACAGTTCCCGATAGGCTTCCAGCAGCTAACCGAGTTTGCCATTTCATCGATCCGCGACGTTTCGGGCGTTTCGGTCGAACTGCTCGGCATGAGGGAGGCAGATCAGGCTGCGTCTTTGGAAATGCAGCGCCGACAGGCGGGCATGACGATCCTTCAGCCGCTGTTCGATGGCTTGAAACTCTACCGGGAAATGCAGGGCAGGGTGGTCCTGTACTACCTTCAGAATGATATCCCGGACGGTACGCTTATTCGCATCTCGGGGAAGGATCAGGAGCAGTACGTCCCGTTGATGAAGGAGGCCGATAAGGCCTTTGACATCATTGTAGACGATGCGCCGGAATCGCCGAACCAGAAAGAGCAGATATGGGATATCGTCTCGTCCATGCTGCCGCTGGTCGGCAAGGTCATCCCGCCAGAGTATATCCTGAAGGCGCTCAAATATTCGCCGCTTCCGTCCAGCGTCGTTTCCGAGCTCGAGGAAATGGCCAAGGCACCCAATCCCGAAGCCCAGCAGGCAGCGGCGGCACGGGCACAGATGGCGGCAGCTGAGATCGACAAGACAAAATCCGAGGCCGTTCTGAACAAGGCGAAAGCCATGTCTGAGGGTGCGAAGGGCGAAACCGAACAGATCAAAGCGCAGGCCGAGCGCGAGTCCGCAGAAATGGAAATGCAGGTCTCGCGCCAGGAATTCGTTCAGTCCATGCAGCAGATGGCCATGGAGCGTGAACGGGATCGCGAAAAGCACGCTGCCGATATGCAGAAAATCGCCGCGCAGGTAGAGGCGATGAATGCGAAGGCAACCGCACAGCGGCAGGCTGTGAGGCAGTAGTAGTTCCCGCGTTCGGACGGGTCATTCCGGGCATATTGGCAACCAAAGGCAGGAAACAATGGCACGTAAATCTGTGACAGAGGAAGAATTGGGGCTTGCCCCGACCGAAGAAGAGATGGCCGAAGCCCCGGCGACAATCGAGGCTGACGATACCGCCGAGGCGGATACCCCGCCTGAATCGGAAAAGAAGAACAAGCCGGACGATGCCGGCGACGAGCCGGTCAAGGCTGACACAAAGAAGGAGCCGGAACCCGACAAGAAGCCGGACGATGAGCCGAAGATGGTTGACGTCCGCGCCTTGCAGGAAGCGCGCCGGGAAATCCGCGAGGCTCGCGAGCATGCTGCTACGCTGGAGCAGCGCTGGAACGACTTTCTTGCCGGTCAGAACAAGCCGGCAGAAGCCAAGCTGGATGATCCATTCGCTGATGCGCCCGACCCGGAAGCCGACCCCATGGGCTGGATCAAGTGGCGTCAGCAGCGCGACCGGGAAGAATATGCCGAGCGTCAAAAAACGACGCAGGAACAGCGTGAGGCGGCAGATCGGGAAAGCGCGTTCCGCCAACATCAGGATTACGTGCAGGAGCACTACAACGAAGCAGTGAAGTCCGACCCGGCTGTTGACGAGGCATTCAAGGCCGCATGGGCGTCCTATGAGCAGGAGCTGAAGTTCCTCGGCTACAAAGGGCATCAATTGCAGCAGGGGATGCAGCAGGTATTCCACAACTTCACCATGGCTGCCTCGCAGGCCGTTCAGAGCGGCCAGCCGATAGCTGATTTCGTGAAGGGTATTGCGCAGACGCGCGGCTGGCAGCAGCAGACCGCTACGCCGACCCCTGCGCAGCCCGCCAAGAAAGACCTTGCAGCGGTCGCTGCCACACAGGAGCGGCACCAGAGCCTTTCCGATGCACCTGGCGGTGATGCACCCGCTCCGCTCGACGCCAAGGCGCTCGCCAAGATGTCAGACAAGGATTTCAAGGCCTGGATGTCGAAACGAGGCAACGAGCAGAAGTTTGACGAGATTATGGGCGGCTGATCCTGCCAAGTCCCGTCCGTGATGGCCTACGTATGACGGCCTAAAATTCATGCTTCGGTCGCCGGGTCCGTCATCCCGGCACACCCTCGGGTGCATCATCCGATATTGATGCTTCGCCTTGCCTAGCGGGCGTTATCGCACGGCGCAAACCCAAACCTTTACAGCAACAGGAGCCATCCAATGGCAACGACCACCTTTGGCGTCAACGACGCCAATGCGGTGAAGCTGTGGGCGAAGCGTCTCGGTTTCCAGATTGTCTATCGAACCGACATTTCCTCGCTTATCGGCGAATCCGCGAATTCCATCATTCACCTGAAGTCGGAGACATCCAAGTCACCGGGCGATCAGGTGACATTCTCCCTCATGACCGAACTCACCGGCGACGGCTTCACTGAAGCTGAAATTGCCGAGGGCAACGGCGAGTCGCTTTCGATCTATTCGGATGCGATTGTCATCAACGAGCTGGGCCATGTCGTTGGCATTCCCAACAAAGGCCGTTCGATTGACGAGCAGCGCGTTCCGTTCAATCTGCGTGATGCTGCCCGCATGGGTCTTCGCGCATGGTGGTCGAAGCGCCTTTCGACGGTGTTCTTCAACCATGTCTGCGGCTACACGCCAGAGACGCGGGCGAAGTATCGCGGCAACAACGCAATCATCGCACCGAGTTCGGGCCGTCAGGTCTGGGTGGATGCTGCCAACAACAACTCCGATGGCGACGAAAACCTTGGCAGCGACGACGTGTTCACGCTGCGTATGGTCGATATCGCCCGCGAAGTTGCGGAAACGCAGTCGAACCCTGTGCGCCCGATCAACGTCGAAGGTTACGACGATGGCCGGGACATTTCGGGCGGCAAGTACTGCATGTACCTGCATCCCTATCAGGTCACAGACCTGCGCACCAACACGTCCACTGGACAGTGGCTGGATATCCAGAAGGCCGCGCTGGCAAACGGTGCTGCGTCGAAAAATCCGATCTATACGGATGCGCTCGGCGAGCACAACAACGTCATCCTGAAAAAGGCCAACCACGTCACTCTGGGCGCGAATTCCAGCACCCCGACGACTTCGGTTGCCAACACCCGCCGCGCGGTTCTGCTCGGCGCTCAGGCGTGCGCCATGGCCACGTCCAAGGATGGCGGCGAAACGGACTACAGCTGGAACGAAGAGCTGCTTGATCACAAGCGCAAGCTCGAAGTCTCGGTGATGTCCATCTTCGGCATGAAGAAGACCCAGTTCAACAGCGCCGACTTCGGCACCGTTGTCGTGTCTTCCTATGCTGCGGCTCACACCAGCTAAGGAGGCTGACAAATGGCTACCAATACTGCTGGTGATACTGGCCAGCGCTACGAGACCAACCAGACGCACTTTCTGGCCAAGACCGTGACCTACACCTCCCTCAACTCAGCGGGGACGGGTGCCGGCACGGGCAACGCCACTGTGACGGTTGGCTGGTTGCCTCCGCACGCGATTGTCACGTCTGGCGGCGTCAAGGTGATCACGGGGTTCAACGATACCACGGCAGACGATCTGGATGTGGGCGTCGATGGTTCCGACGATGACCTGTTCCACTCCGCCTGTGACATGAACTCGGCGGCAACCACAGCGTTCGATGACCTGGCAACGGCGAACGATTACTCGACCTCAGCCCGCAAAGTGACGTGCAATTTCACGACTGCACCCACCGGCGACGGGACTGCTGGCGAAGCTGTCGTTTTCCTCCAGTACATCGTGCCGCGCGATCAGTAGCGGCATGTGAGGCGGGCTCCGGCCCGCCTCCTAACGATCAAGGAGAACTCACATGGCTACTGGCAAACACGACCTCTACAAAGATTCCGATGTCTGGGTTGAAAGCCTCTATCTGGACGGCTCGCAAGTCACCGCAACAGCCGCTGAAATCAATGCCGCTGCGGATGTGAGCGGGCGTTATGTCACCATTGCTGACGCCGACTACACTGTGCTGGCGGCGAACAGCGGCAAGACGCACGTCATTGCGAACGTCTCGGCAGATCGGACATTCACGCTCCCCGCACCATCTGCCGGGCTAGAATTCCTGTTCATGGCATCGGTCGGCGCGGCTGACGGCCATGACTGGATATTCGCAGCGGACGACACCGCCGACCTGTTCTATGGCGGCGTCCTGATGGTGGATACCGACGCCGCCCCCGCTACGGTAGCGGCTGTTGTTGCCGATCAGTCTGACGACGATCAGCTTCAGGTCAATCTCCCGCAGGGCGGCACGTGGATTCGAATGATCAGTGACGGGACGTACTGGTATGTTTCCGGCACCGTCATGTCCACTGCGGCGGCGGTCTTCAGCTGATGTCGGACTACGATACCGACTGGTCGCTGGTGGATTTCAGCGAGCCCAAACGAGCGGGCGGGGAGCAATCCCCGCCCCTTTCTGCATGCCCCAAATGCGGACGCAAGCTTGGCCGGGGCGGTCATTTTCACGTGAAGCACTGCAAGGGCGGCCATGACAACGCTGGCAACACTCAAGGCTGATATTGCCGACGATCTGGCGAGAAGCGACCGCACGTCGCAAATCGCCGATGCGATCACGCGCGCTATCACCTTTTACCAGAACAAGCGCTTCTGGTTCAACGAAACGCGCAGCGAGACGTTTGCCACGGTGGCTGCTCAGGCGCGCTATTCATCTTCGGATGACAGCGCAATTCCCGAATTCGTCAAATTGGACGGGCTGGTCATCACCGTGGATGGCGACAACCGTGAACTGTATTGGATCGATCCTGTAGAATTCGAGTTGCTGGCAGATAGCAACGCGGATTCCGGCGAGCCGGACTGCTACAGCTATTTCGACAGCACAATAGGGCTCTATGCGATCCCGGATGCGGCTTACACCATCCGCATGATGGGCCATATCCGCAAGGCAGCCCCTGCGTCTGACGCCGAGGCGGATAATGTGTGGATGACACATGGCTATCAACTCATCCGTTCCCGGGCGACAGCCGAACTGGCTCTGAGAAAGACCCGCGATTACGACCTCGCCGCAGCGATGCATGTTGCGGAGAAGCAGGAATTCCAACGCCTCATGAGCGAAACCGAAGATCGGGTTGCGCCAGGCTACCTTGAAGCGACCGCTTTCTGATGCAGCCCATCCCCTTCGGCCCGTTCCAGCCCGCGCGAAGCCGTTACGCGCTGCTGGCGTCTACCACGGCAATCAACGTTGTGCCCATCAAGGACGGCTGGGGGCCGCTGTCTTCGCTTGTGGCGATTACCGAGGCGCTGGCATCAACACCCAAGGGCAGCATTCTGGTCCGCACGTCTGCCGGTTCTTTCGCCATCTATGCGGGCACGACCGACAAGCTCTACAAAATGAACACGTCATCGGTTCCGTATACCTGGGATCATGTGTCGGCGCTTTCGGCCGATCAGGTGACGAATGGCGGGTTTGCCACAGACAGCGATTGGACCAAGGGCACAAACGTCACAATTGCCGCAGGGGTCGGCACGTTCACCGCCTCGCCGGACGGGGAATCGCTGTCTCAGGCACAGTCGTTCAGCGCAGGCACAATCTACAAGGTGGTTTTCACCGTCTCGGGGTATTCGGCGGGCGGTGTTCGCCCCGTCATTTCGGGCGGGACATCGGTCAATGGAACGTCGCGCACGGCGGACGGCACCTACACCGAATATCTAACCGCCGTGACGGGCAATACCACGTTTGAGCTCGAGGCGGTCGGCACGACCACGCTCAATGTGGACGATGTTACCGTGCAGGCGTTGGCCAGTTACAATGTGCCCGAGGGTGATCGATGGGATTTCGATATCTACGGTACAGAACTGGTCGCCACGAATATCAATGACGGCTTGCTCTATATCGATGTCGATAGCGGCTCCAATTTCGCCGCCGAATCGAACGCGCCGAACGCCAAATATGTGTGGACCGCCGGCGAACACCTTGTACTAGGCCACACCGCAGACAGCCCGAACGAAATTCGCTGGTCGGCCATACGGGACAGGTCGAACTGGACGGAAGGCAGCCGGGGTTCTTCGTCCCAGATATTCCAGTCGGGCAATGAAGTGCAGGGCGGCATCGGTTCGCAGAACGGCGCTATCGTTTTCCAGCGCGACATGATCCGCACACAGATTCGAAACGGCGACATCACCAGCGCCTTCAACATGGATATTCTGAACCCGGCAATCGGGGCGATTTCTCCGCTTTCCATCGTCAATATCTCGACAAACAACTTCGCCTGGCTGTCCGAGAAGGGCTTTTTCATGGGGCCGAACGCGGAGCCAATCGGCGAAATCGAGGACGTGGACGGCTGGTTCCTCTCCGGCGACGAGCTGGACCTGACCTATCTCCCCGAAGTCGTCGGCATGAACGATCCATTCCGGGATATCGTGTGGTGGCAGTACCAGAAGACGGACGGCACCAAGGCGCTGCTTGGGTACAACTATTTTCACCGTCGCTGGTGCTATTCGGACCAGAACGTTTCCGACCTTTCAGCCATGGCTACGGCAGCAGTGACGATAGACGGCCTGGATGCGCTTTATGCCTCGATAAATGATGCTGACATTGCTTTCGATGCCAGGCTATTGCAGGGCGGCAGACCGACGCTGAACGGCTGGGATACGGATAACAAGCTCGGCATCTTCTCCGGCCCCTATCTTAAGGCAACCGTCACCACGGCAGATGTCCAGTTTGGACCGGGCCACACGACACCGCACGAAATGCGGGTGGTGACAGACGCTACCGGCATAACAGTCAAGCAGACGACATCGCATTGGCACGGTGGGACCAGAATCCAAGGCGCTGCGGTTTCGCAGCATGCGCGTACAGGCATGGTCAATTTCCGCAAGTCGGCGCTTCTTCATGGATTTGAGGCGACGATCCCAGCCGGGACCGACTGGAGCTTCATCACCGCAATTGCGCCGGTTCGCGTATCCAGGGACGGCAACATATGACCACGTTGTTCGTCCTGTCAGGCAGCCCGCAGCCTATTGCAAATGTCGATCTTACGACCAGCAGCCGAACGACACTGCTTTCCAACAATAAGCAGGGCGAGACCTGGAAGGTCGGCGATATCGGGGCGACGAATGACGGTGCGTCCAACAAACTGCTGACTGTCGAAATCTCGCCCGACAACGGCAGCTCTTACAAAGTGCTCTGGAAGGGCACCATTACCGCCAATTCCGGCAATGCGCTTGATGGGCTGCCGCGCCCGATCATCCTGCCCCACAACTACATTCTCGCCGTGACGGCAGAGACAGGGAACTTCCTGCACGTCAATGCGGCCTACGTGGTCGAATGAATTTCCAGATTGTTCCGGTTTCGGACGTTGACCGCTTCTGGCCCAAACTCGCGAATGGCTTCGGAAAAGTCTGCAAGCGCGCCGGGAACTTCACGCTGGCTGATTTGTACCAGCGGGCAAGGACCGGAAATGGACATCTACTCATCGCCTTCGATGAAGAAATTCGGGGCGCTGCGATCTGCGTAACGGAGCAGTGGGCGGACGGGCCGAAGATCAATGTAATCGCCTTCTGGGGCGATGATTTCAGAACATGGCGTGACGAGTTCATGGATGCAGTCAGGGCGCTTGGAAATCTCTGCGGCACGGATACGGCAATCTTTTCGGGACCGGCTGCCTACAGGCGGCTTTTCCCCACGGCTCGGGTAATCCGGCAGACCTTCGAGGTTAAGTGATGGGCGACAACACGACCAAACAGGAAAACACGAACACGAGCCAGACTGCCTCGCAGGCCGCGCCGTATTCGCAGACGCAGAAGCTGTACGATACGGCGTTCAGCGATGCCCTGGCGAACTACAGGAAAACAGCCGGTGCGGCGGATTGGGGCAAGTATTCGAGCCTCGGACGCGACCGCATCATGGACACGTTCAACATGACTGGCGCGGATGGCTTCACGACGCAGCAGCGCGGTGCGGTTGATGCACTCATGCCGACCATGCGAGGCGATTATCTCGATATCACCAGCGCGCCGGGCTACGAGCAGATCAGAAATCGTATTCAGGCCGACGCAGCCACGGAAGCAGCAATGTCCGCCTCCATGCGGGGCAGGGGCGGCTCACCCTATGCGCAAGGTCATGTGGCCTCGGAAGTGGCCGACACGCTCGCCGGGTTTGATCTCAGCCAGTACAATACGGAACGTGATCGCCAGAATGCGGCGGCGGCTCAGATATTCGGCATGGGGCAGACCGGCCTCGGGAATGCCGGATCGTCGGCCTATGACCTGATTTCGCTGGGTCAGACGCCGAATATCGAACTTGAGCGCCTGTTGGGCGTGGCCGGGGCTGGCCTTCCGTTCGCGCATACCCGCACGGATTCATCCGGCAGCGGCACAGCCTCTGAAACGCAGCCGCGCAATACGCTTGGCATGATCGGCGGTGGTCTACTCGGCGGCGCTTCACTGCTAAACGCTATGAGGCCCTTCTAACATGGTGAATATCCTCAATCCTATGCTCATGGGGCCTGCGCAGGGTTTGCAACAGCCTCCGGTAATGCCCGCGCCATTGGCTGCACCGTCACGTTTTGCGGGTGCAGGACAGCGTTTGCGCGGCATGCTTGCGCCTGAGATTGCCCTCCCGATGGCTGGCGCAATGATGATGGGCCGCACGCCCGGCGAATCCTTCGGCAACGCCTTCATGATTGGCGGTCAGGCGATGGGGGAGCGGAAGATGAAGGAAGAGGAACAGCGGCAGCAGAACGCCACGCTGGCCTACCTTCAGAAGTCGCGCCCTGACCTTGCCGCTGCTGTGTCTGCCGGGATGCCCGTGCAGATGGCGTGGCAGCATGCTTTCAGCAAGGGCGGGGCTGATGGTGCATCTTACTCCAAAACGCCAGTATATATGACCGACGACAGTGGCAATACCGTGCTTGGCACCATCGGGGATGATGGATCGTTCAAGAAGATCGATACAGGCGGACTGTCTGTCGCTTCCGGCATTGACAAGATCGATGCGGGCACAAAGTGGCTTCTCTACGATAAGCGCACCGGTGAGAAGGTCGGCGAGCAGTCCAAGGAAAACTATCAGGAGAGTTTCGACAAAGCTGCTGGCACAGAGGATGCAAAGGCGGCGGCAGATGCGCGTAGCTCACTTGGTACGGCACGGCAGACAGCTGCTCAGGTGCGTGCGCAGGTCGATAGCCTGAAAAATGACCCCTATCTGCCGCGCATGCTTGGGCCGGTGGACTCCAGGCTGCCGAACGTGTCTGCTGATGCTGCTCGTGTGCAGGCCAAGATTGACCAGTTGCAGGGCGGTGCGTTCCTCCAGGCATACCAGATGCTCAAGGGCGGCGGTCAGATCACTGAGGTCGAGGGCGTAAAGGCCGAAGCGGCAATGGTCCGTATGAACACCGCACAGAACGAAGCTGACTTCAAGGCGGCGCTGGATGAGTTCGTGAGCGCGGTTGAAGAGGGCGTGCGCAAGCTGGAAGCCGCCTCGCGCAACGGCAATTATGTTCCGGGTGGCTCGATGGCACCCGGCAATCGCACATCTTCCGGCGTGCAATGGAGCGTCGAATAGATGCCGACACTCAATATTGAGGGGAAGAGGGTCAAAGTTGATGACTCTTTCCTGAGCTTATCGCCGGAAGAGCAGAACGCGACTGTGGAAGAGATTGCGCGCTCGTTGGGCGTGACTGGTCACAGGGGCCACGACGCGCCCGAGTATATTCCGCCGGGCGTTGAGGGCTACAATCCCGAGACGGGAGAAGTCGAAAGGGAATCCAGCCCGGTCGGTGGCTTCATTGCGGGGGCGAATGATCTTCCGGTGATCGGACCCTTGATGCAGCGGGGCGCTGCGGCAGGCTCGGCTGCGTTGATAGCGCCATTCTCGGACGCGACATTCGGCGAAGCCTACGACTGGGCTCTAAAGCGTCAGAAACAGCTTATCGAGGAAAACCCCGGGGCAGCTTTGGCCGGCAACATTGCCGGTACTACAGCGATCCTCGGGCCAGTCGCGGGAACGAGAAGGGGCGCGGCTGCTCTTGGCATGAGGGGCACGTTACCGCAACGCATCGGAATGTCAGGCGCGAGCGGCGCTACCATTGCCGGGGCGGATACCGCTGTTCGTGGCGGCGATGCCGCAGACGTCGGTGTTTCAGCCTTGTTGGGGGCGGGCATTGGCGCGGCCATACCTGGCGTCGGGGCGGGAGCAAAGAAACTCTACCGTGCGGGCAAGCAATATGTGGGTTCTCTCACGCGCAGTGTTGTAAACCCATCGGCGGAGGCGGCGCACCGCTTAGGCTCGGCGATGCAAGCCGACAGGGCAGCGGGCAATGTTCTTTCGGGGGATGATATAGCCGCTGCGGCCCGCAATCAGCAGCCTATCGTTAATGCCGACCGTGGCGGGGAAACCACCCGCGCCCTTGCTCGTGCATCGGCCAATTTTTCACCGGAAGCGCGGGATAAGATGCACCGGGCCGTATCTGATCGCTTTGCCGATCAGGGCAACCGAATCGTGAAACTGATTTCCCGTATTTCAGGGGGGAAAACGGACGATCTGGCGCTACAGTCCCAATTGAAGGACGCGGCGGCGGCAGCCAACAGAGGCGCATACAACAAGGCTTACACCCACCCTTCCGCGCAGCAAATGTGGGATGAAGGCTTCGAGCAATTGATGCGAGCGCCAGCGATGCAGCGGGCGGCTCGACTGGCTACTACGCGCGGAGCCAACAGGGCAGCAGTGGAAGGAAGCAGGCCGGTTCAAAATCCGTTCATCTTTACGGAGAACGGTATTTCGATGAAACCCGGCGTGAAGCCGACGCTGCAATTCTGGGATCAGGTCAAGCGGAATCTCGACGGCGAGATTGGGAAAGCCAGCAGGGCCGGGGACAAGACACTGGCCAGCGATCTCACGTCGCTCAAGCGACAGCTTGTCTCGATGCTGGACGAGGCCGTACCCGCATACCGAGCGGCGAGGCAGGGGGCGGCAGCATTTTTCGGGGCCGATGACGCCGTTGAGGCCGGCAAGGCCTTTGCCCGATCAAACAGGATGCTGCCGGAGTACAAGCGTGGCATCGTCTCGATGAACAAGGCGGAGCGCGAAGCGTTTGAAACGGGCTTTGCATCCGAATTGATCGACAGGGCGACCAATGCGCGAGATCGCGTTAACGTGGTGCAGCAGATTTTTGGGTCTCCTGAAGCTCGCCAAAAGATGGTCATGGCTTTTGGGCGTGAACGGGCGAGGGAAATAGAAGCCTTCGTGCGAGTTGAAAACGCCATGGATGCGCTGCGCGGCGCGTTTGGCAATTCGACTACGGCCAGGCAGTTGATTGAGGCTGGTCTTGTCGGCGGCGGCACGTGGGCATGGACGGGAGACTATCAGACCGGCATATCTGCCGCTGCACTGACAGGGGCGGCCCGCATGGGCGCACGGAAACTGGATGAAAGAGTCCTGAGGCACACGGCAGAAATGCTTCTGTCGGATGATCCGAAGATTATGGAAAGAGCCATCCGGTCGGCTGCCTCGTCACCGCAATATATGGCGGCGGTGGATGCATTGACGCGCATGGTTGGGATTACGGCTCGCGGGGCGAACATAGCCGCTACCGGACGCCCTCAATAGGACTGACGCAACCACTCCGCCAACCCGTCCTGAAATCCAGACCGCACGACCCAGACGGTTAGCGCGATTCCGCCAATAGCGACGGCCAGGTCGATCAGGTGCTCTATCGGGTCGTTTCGGTCACTTCGCCATTTGGTCGGCCGCAACTCAATCCGGGGCGGCTCTTTGTCGTCAGGGTCGGTCAATCGCACATGATCCGTTCATCGCCTTTGGCATAGAGGCGGATTCCATCGAATTCGACTTCGCTGTCGGAAATCAGGGTCATCTTTGGAGCGGCCCCGTTATCGCAGGCCATCGTGGCTTCGGCGCTGTCTGTCGGCCACTGGTCAACCCGGCATCCTACGGAAGTGCGCCCGTCTGTCGTCTGAAACAGGAACGGTGCAGCTTCTTCGCCCGAAACCAGAAGATAAACGCAAGCCTCATCAACCCACGTCTTTGCCGCCGCTGGCGTTGCGACCGCAGCTAGCGCGAGCAGGGACGTGGGTAGAATGCGCGTCAAGGTGGGATGAATGGTATCAAAAACCGTCATTGATGTCATCCTTGGCGAAGCGGGCGGCAAATCCCGGTCGGAACGTTACTCCGACATGTTGGCCATTGCGTCCGTTATCCAGAACAGGGCTGATAAACTCGGTGTAACCCCTGAAGATGTGGTTTCGGTCCCATCTGAATTCAATGCCTATGGGAAGGCATTGCCCGCTGGCACCGAGGGACTGCGCAATATTGCCGAACAGGCTTGGGACGATGTGCAAACGCACGGGCCTGTTCATGGGGCCACTTTCTACGCAACTCCGGCAGCCAAAGGCAACCTTCCCAGCGGTCTGACTGAAGAAACCAAGACCGGCTCACACGTTTATTTTTCTGACCCGCAAGGTCGCTCGATTAGAACCGCTCAGGGTTTTGTAACGCCTTCCAAGGCCAATCAGCCTGCGATGGTTGCGCCCAACCTCCAGCCGATCACAAATCCTTATGCGGACCTTGTACCGCCAAAGACAGCACCAAGCATTTCTCTGCCGCAGGTTGCGCCCGTACCAACTTCCGCGCCAAGTAAGGCATCGCGCACGATTGAACCAGGTAAGGGGCTGGCAAATCTGGTCCCGAATGAACGCGGGACGCCGATCTCGTCCTATGACGTTGCGGGGCTGCATCCCACCACCCAAACACTGATGGGTGAACTTACCCGCGCAGGATTTGGCGATGTCGGGGTGAATTCCGGCTACCGTTCGCCATCGAGAAATGCACGAGCTGGCGGCGCAAGCCGGTCACAACACATGAGTGGTCGGGCCGTCGATCTGGCCACCGCCGGAATGACGGAAGCGCAGCGTGGCGCGTTGCTTGAAGCGGGCATAGTCAAGGGGAATGCGAAGGGTATCGGGCTTTATCCATCCGGCAATATCCACATGGACACGCGCCGCAACCCAGCGGTGTGGGGACCGGGGCGGAATCCCTACGCTGGCGTCGATATTGAAGATGTGCCGGAATATGCGCGTCCGATCATCGGGGACATGCTGAATGCGGGGCCTTACAGGGTAACACCACGCACAGCCCCACCGACACCGGCCGAACGCCCGGCCTATGCGCCGAATTCCCCAGCGGTAGGCGCAAGAGCAGCGAGCGAAGTGCAGGGTTATCGCACACCGGCAGAACAGGCGGTCATCAACGCATATTCCAGCCATGGCCAATCCCGCATGGCACCGGAAGCGCATCCGGCAAAAGTGAATGCAACGGCATCTGCTGTCCCGGGTGTAGGGGCGCGAGGGGCGGGAGCAGTATCCATCTCGCCTCCTGCGGTAGACCGCACGACTGTTCAAGCCGTACCGGGCAGGCAGTCAAGTCTCATGGCTCCGCCCACCATCGATACGATGACGAGGCAGCAGGCCAACGAGGTTGTCAGCGCGTCGCAAGGCCGTCGCGGCCCAAGCCTTGCCGGCATCGATCCGGCGAGCCTGGTCGCACCGATGGCAGGGTTTGACGAGACGGTCCCCGCCACACCGACGATGGGCTTTCCCGAAGCACCGAAGACACCGGGGCGTCAGGCACGGGAAGCGGTGGCCAAGGGCGCGCTTATGGGCGCGCTGACAGGCGGGCCATTCGGGGCTGTTGTCGGCGCTGCGCTTGGTCCGGCCCGAAACCAGATCATGGGCAATATCCGATCCAACATGCAGGGCATGGGCCGCGTGCCGATCCTCAGCGGCGTTCGGGATGCCTATCGAGGGATGTTTAATCTTGGCGGGGGCGGCTTCGGAGGGATGTTCTCGGGCATTCCCGCACCAAACTACAACGCTCCAGCTTTTGGAGTTGGCTCAGGCTACGGCGCAATCGGGTCGGTTTTCGGTGCCCCAGCTGGCGCTACGGCCTTCTCTCGTTCCGATCCCAACATCAGCTTTACGTCGCTCGGCAATGGCTACGTCGAGCAGTCGAACTCGAAATTCGGAACCACGCAAACGAAGGCGCCCGGCGATTACGACGCCGGGATGTTCTCTGGCAAAACTTCAAGCAAGAAATAGGACTCCCATGAAAGCGATGCTTTTCCGCTGCCTTCTGGCGGCGCTTCTGGCGTTTGGAACAACGGTCCCGGCCTTCGCCACCAAGGATCGCCTGTCTGACTACGACAGCACGGCATCCGGTAATGAGGATGTCGGCGGCGTCAATATTCAGGGCACCGCGCCCGCATCCAATATGGATGACGGCTTGCGGGAGATCATGTCGCATATCGCGGACAATTTCGCGAGCGACACGATTGCGTCCGCCACGACAACCGATATCGGCGCGAAGTCCGCGCATGCGCTGACCGTTACTGGCACTACCACAATTACAGGGTTTGGCACGGTCAAGGCCGGAACCGTCAAGTTTCTGACCTTCTCCGGTGCGCTAACTCTAACGCACAACGCCACGTCGCTGATCCTGCCGGGATCGTTGGACATCACCACAGTCGCCGGGGATACGGCTGTGATGCGCTCCGAGGGTAGCGGCAACTGGCGGTGCATCAGCTATCAGCGCGTCACCCGTCCGCCGGGCGGACGGCGTTTGGCTACCACCGCCGGCCTGACCGGCAGTCAGGTGACGGTTACGGATATCCCCTCTTGGGTCACAGAGTTCGATGTCACTCTTGACGCGGTTTCGACGGATGGTTCGGGGGTTGTCATCATCCAGATCGGGGATGCCGGCGGGATCGAAACCACCGGCTATCTTGGCGGCGTCGGGAACATATTTGCCTCGTCTGCGGCGAACGGATTCAACACCACCGGTATCCAGTTGCCGACCGCGAGCCCCACGGCGATGCGCTACGGCACCTTGACCTTCCGCCTTGTTTCCCGCGCAAGCAATCGATGGTCGATATCCGGGATCGTATTTGACAGTGCAAATTCGGCAATGGGCGTTGTGGGCAGCATAAAATCCCTCTCCGCACCGCTTGACAGAATCCAAATCACGACCGCCGACGCGTTCGATGGCGGAACGATGCATTTAGCCTGGTGAGGTATCATGCCGCTTCCTGACGCAATGTTCGTAAACCTGCGCGCGGACTTTGGCGCTGCGGGCGATTGGAGCAACGACACGCAGGCTTTCGTGGACGCATTTGCACACTGCTCCACGACCGGCCAGACATTGGTGATCCCGCCCCCGGAGCCGGGTAAGCACTACCGCATCGAAGCGACGACGATTGCACCCACCGCGCCGTTCAATGTCATAGGTTCAGGGCCAAACCAGACCCGCATATGGGCCGAAGGCTTTTCTACCGGGCAGCCGGTGTTCGATTTCGATTACTCCGGTGCCGTGAGGGAGTATGCCGAGATCGGCGGATTTACGGTCTTCTCCGGCACTGGTCCCGATCCGTGGGCAACGGATCACGCGGCGCTGGCCATTCGTGTCGGGGATGCTTCGTACATGAACTTTCGTGACATCAGGGGCTATGGCGTCCGTGATGTGATCCTATTTACGGGCAACAGGAATTTCTCAAACACAACTTACCGCCTTGTTGGCTATGACGTGGGGCGCAACACGATCCGCTATGAGAGCTTCCGAGGCGGTGGCCATCACCATCACCATATGCCCACGCTTCATGGCCAACAGGGCCTTTTCTTCGATACAGACAGCCAGATCAACAATCTTGTGATTGACCAGCCGAATGCCGAAACGTGCTCCGGCACATCGGGTACATTTGAAGGGGCAGTCGCGGGCCTTGAATTGCGCTCCCCGCGCGAGGAAGCAGGGCAGGGCGCTTATAGCTGGGTTTTCCAGCCCGGTACTGACCCGCGTCTTTCGCCCGGAGACCCCAACAAACGCCATGTGCAGGGCGGTATCTTGATCACAGCCCCGTTCGACCACCCCAATAACAGCTACCTACGCCCATTCTATTTTGGGAATCCGGACCCGGCTCAGGGAGTGGTTCGCGGTGTCGTTATCCTCGCCCCTCGTACCACGGCGGGAACCCCAGACCGCTACGCTCACATTGAGGGAAATTGCTATGACGTGGTGATAATGGGTTCTGCAATAGGTGGCGGGGCGACACCGCCAGAATTGTGGAACTCAGCGCCGCCGAACGCCTTCGCGCGAACAAACCGCGCAGCTTACGGTATACTGGCAGATGTGGGCTAGATAGCTTTTGTCGCTACCACTACCCAGACGTGTTCCTCTATGCCCCAGAAATCGTTCTGACAGGAGCCAATTGCGAAATTGGTAAAGCCGGGGCTCAGAGCCAAAGCAATATCGCGTTCTGCGTCGAACTTCTTCATCACAACTCCGTTGCGGATGCCGTAGGGGTCGCTTGTGATCTCTATGTGCCCATCGCCGCGATCGATGCCGTCGCGGAGAATATACGTGGATGCTTTTGGTGCGGAGAAGATAAACGAACCGCCTGGTTTTAGTACGCGCGCGATCTCGGCGATATTGTCGCTGAATCGCTGGTCGAGGTCCACATAATAACAGGAGTGGCAGGACAGCACGGTATCGAAGGCTCGGTCATCGAACGGTAGGGAGGAATTTCGTCCGACACGCAAATCGGCTTGGATTCCGAGACGGGAAAGTCGCGCCTTAGTTCGGTTGCAGATGTCTTCGGAGATTTCGACGCCATACACCTGCATTCCGAGATTATAGAGCAACGGCATGTTGCGTCCGTCACCAAACCCGATATCAAGCACGTTTTTGCCTGAATATGATCGCGGGTTAGTTTTGTGGCGCGGGTATGTGCCCAGAAAAGCTCTAACCACGAACTCGACCGGATAGACGTGAACCGGGTCTCGCTCGCGGTAGAAGCGGTCATAGTTCTCTGTGACTTTTGCGTCCATTCGCTTTCACCTACCAAGCACATCAAATTTTCGCAATGCCCCGCGCCAAGCACAACCGGCGCGCATGTTTCACACAACATGAAGGACAAGAAGGATGGACCTTAACAAGGGCCATACTCGGCTGATCATCGCCGAGTGTAAGAAGCACGGCCTTCTGCGGAACCAGGCAGCCTACGTTCTAGCGACGGCATGGCACGAAACGGCGCACACCATGAAGCCGGTGCGTGAGTATGGCGGCGAAGCCTATTTGCGCGGCAAGAGGTATTACCCCTATGTCGGCATGGGCTTCGTCCAGCTCACATGGAAGGAAAACTACGAGAAGGCCAGCCGGAAGCTCGGGGTCGATTTCGTATCCAGCCCGAAATTGCTGCTGGAGCCGCGCTATTCCGCCACCATCCTCGTCGTGGGAATGAAGGAAGGCTGGTTCACCGGCAAGAAACTGGCCGACTACATCACTCTCCAGAGATCCGATTTCAGGAACGCGCGTCGGATCGTGAACCTGATGGACAAGGCGGCGCTCGTTGCGGGCCATGCGGTGGCGTACGACGCGCTCCTTAAGGCGGATGGGTACGGAGAGGCAGCGACGGCCAAACCCGCGCCTGCCGCCAAATCTGAGCCCAAGACGGGCGTTCTCTCCCTCATCATTTCAGCCATCAAAGCGTTCGTTGCGCTTTTTGCAAAGAAGTAAGGAGTGGCGAGGAACAGAGGCCGGTCACTTTGGCGGGACTTTAACCCGCGACCTCTGCCTTGGCGGCAGCGCTCTTTCCTCTGAGCTACAAAATTGGATCGAACTCGATTCCCGCTGCACCCGTGGCCTTTGGGTGCCGCCACCATCAACAACTCTATCAGAATCAGCATGTAGGAGCAACGAACATGCAGACCACAGCAGCCAAGTTCTGGGCGGCGCTTTTGATCGTGACCGCAAACACCCTGCGCAATCGTTACGGCATTGATCTCGGCATGGATGAGCAGCTTGCCAATGACATCGTTGGCTATTTGCTCGCCTGTGCCGTGTGGGCTGTCCCGAACAAGCCCAAGGTCAAAGCGCAGGACTTCAAAGGCGAGAATGTCTAGTGTTCGCTCTGCTCGCCCGCATTCTCCCTGACTTCCTCTTTCGTGGCTTGAGCCGCGTGCTGGATTATCGATTGGAGATGGCCCAGACGGACGCGCGCCGAGAGGAAACGAGGGCCGATCTGGCCAAGTCGGTTGCTGCCACGGGCGGCAATGTCGCCGTCGCCCAGATGCAGTTCAAGGCATTCTGGATACCCTGGCTGATCGCTGCGGGGGCGGCTTCGCTCTGGTACGGTTGGGGTATGATGGACAGCCTCTTTAACGGCGCATTGCCTGATGTGGCAGCGCTGCCGCCTCAGCTCGAACGGCTCACCACCCGCATATTCGACAGCCTGTTCTATTCCGGCGCTGCAATGGGTGTCGTTCAGGCGCTTTCCAACACGCTGGGTCGCAAATAACGGCAGGCCGGGGACGTGCGCCAACACATTCCCCGACCCTAACCAACACGATCAAACGAGGTGATCGCAATGGCTGAGAATCACGATACGCCGCAATTCCTTAACGGGGAGAGTCGGACATGACTGTAAAACGGGTCACGCTTTCCGAGCACGAATTGCAGCGCATGGTGGACGAAGCGGCGAACAAAGCCGCCCGTGAAGCGGTGCGCGAAACGCTCATTACGTTTGGCATGGACGCCAACAACCCTCTCGAATTGCAGAAGGACATGCAGCACCTGCGAGACTGGCGAATGGCCGTCGGTACGATCAAGAAGCAATCGATTGTCACGGCTGTAGGCATCATAACGGCGGGTGTTCTCGGGGCTATCTGGTACATGCTCCGGGGCGGCCAGTCATAGGAGCGGCCCCATGCCAGCTCACCAGAAAGTTCCCGATCAGATTATATTCGATACATTCGAAGAAACCGGCGCCATCAGGGAAACCGCACGTCGATTAAAGGTCAGTTACAGCACAGTCTGGGAACGGCTGCGGCGGCGGAACAAGATCGTCGTCCCCGCATTCAATGCCCTTGACGGCCATTCCGCCAGAACGATCCCGGAGGGCGATACCCTCGTCATCTCCGATATTCAGGCACCCGCTCACCATCCCGATGCGCTCGCCTTTCTCTGCGCGATCCGCGACAAATACAAGCCGATCAACATCGTCTGCATTGGCGATGAAATCGATTTGAACTGGCTGTCAGACTTTGCGAAGATGCCGGAGGCTGACAGGCCTCATACGGAATTTGCAGCCGGCCAGGGCTTCATGCGGTCCTTCTATGCTGAGTTCTCGACCGGTGTATCCTGCGTTTCCAATCATGTTCATGGGCGGTTCGACAGGGCCAGAACAAGGGGGCGCATCCCGGCTGAGTTCATGCGGCCTGTCGAGGATATCATAGACGCGCCGGTGGGGTGGTCGTGGCATTCCGAAATCCGCATGGGCGATATCCTGTTCCGGCACGGCCACAAGGACACCCAAGGGCTGAAGCGCGTCATCCTTGAAGAAATCCCTGCCAAATACGGACGCAATTATAGCCTCGTCATCGGTCATTATCATTCGAAAATCGGTCAATACACGCCGGATATCAAGATCGGTGATCGATTCTTCTGGGGCGGATTTACCGGCTGTCTGGTCGATCCCCGCCACCCGTTCTTCGGCTACTCCAAGGGCTATGAAAAGCTTGGCACGGTGATGATCCGGGACGGTCGAATGAGACCGTTCTCCATGCCAGTTGATGAGCGGGGGCGCTGGACGGGGGAACTGGTTTGAATGCGCGCCGCCCTCGCATGGCTGCTTACCGGGCTGCTGTCGATAGTGGCCTATGTGGTGTTGTTCATGGCCTCGTTCCTGCCGGATAGACAAAAGCCGCCGACAAGGTATTCGGTCAGTGCCGTTCCGAATGCGGATTTCCGGCTTGCCTCGCTCCTGATCACCATCGGTTCGGATGAATCGGCGGAAAAGATCGAGGTGCCGTTGACCGCAAAGGGCATAGACCGGCTGGTTATGGAGCTGGCTATTCAGCGGTGCCGGTTAAACTCACCGTCCTGAAGCGCCTTTTGCGGTTCCGAGTCGGCTCTTAAAGCAGCCCGACGCATCCAATAGAGCCGGGTTGCCTCATCTTCGGCAGCCCATATGCCTCTTGGCGTTTCGGCCAGATACATGGACCGTGCCAATTCGGTGATTGCGTCGTATTCCATGCCTGACAGCATACCACACAAATCTGATACTGTGTGGCAATGCGCGTCAACGGCACATTGCAGGAATGCATCGACAACGGCTATACGATCACCGCCTATTGCCCGGCAGGGCATAACAGGGCGCTTGATCTGCCGGCATTGGCGACAAGGCTAGGTGCCGATCATTCGGCTACGCGGGGTGCGCTCTTGCCGAAACTACGCTGCTCTGTGTGTGGCGAGAAGGCCAATGCAATCATTGTCTCACCGCCAGCGCGGGCAGATGGGTGGCCGGACCGGCGCTAGCTGGCGATGATATTCAAAGCCCATATTCCGTACTTCGCCACCTGTAATGCCGCCATGATTATTACGATGGCGACCACCAGGTAGAATGAGCGGTTGAAGCGGCGAAGGTTCATTTGAACCTCAGGATCACTATGTACGCAGCGTGTTGCGCGAAAATTCCATAGTGTTGTCAGTATCTTGGATGGTGGGCGTGACAGGGATTGAACCTGTGACCCCTACGATGTCAACGTAGTGCTCTCCCGCTGAGCTACACGCCCATCCGAGGCGCGCTTACAGCATACCGGCTGGTCGCGGTCAATAGAGGTGTCGGTGCAATGGCCGACCCTGGTCAGGCGGCTGCCAGCATACGGTCGACCTCGTTCACGAGATCGCGCAGATGGAACGGCTTGGAGAGGATCTTGGCATCCTTCGGCGCGTTCGAATCCGGGTTCAGGGCAACTGCGGCAAAGCCGGTAATGAACATCACCTTGAGGTCGGGGTCGAGTTCGGTGGCGCGGCGCGCAAGCTCGATGCCGTCCATCTCGGGCATCACGATATCGGTCAGAAGAAGGGAGAACGCTTCCTCGCGCAGTCTTTCATATGCGGACGCCCCATTGTCGAAGTCGACCACGTCGTGCCCCGCCCGCTCCAGCGCCTTGACCAGAAAGCGGCGCATGTCCTCGTCATCTTCCGCAAGGAGAATTCGTGCCATTGCCAATTCCGACAGCTTGATACCCTTCGGGCGGACTGCCCGTTAACCATACCGCTATATGCGCGGTGTCAGGTAAACATCAAGTGAATGGAAGGGCGCTGCCGCTGTGGTGTTGCTTCTTTGCTCCACATAGCGCGGCTGGACAGGGGCGGCGATATTAGGCACGCTCGGATCATGAAACCGAACTTCATGCGTGTGCGATGACGGCGGCCAGGGATTTTGTCTCTGTTGGGCCTTTTACCCTGGCAGAGGCGGCGGAGCAGCGCGTGCCGTTTGTCTTCAATTCGCCGCATAGCGGCCGGTTTTATCCGGACAGATTTCTCGCCATGGCGAAGCTTGATGCCGACACGATTCGCAGGTCGGAAGACTGCTATGTGGACGAGCTGTTTGGCGGTGTGGTGCGGCTGGGCGCCCCGCTTCTGGCGGCCAATTTTCCACGCGCCTATCTCGATGTGAACCGCGAGCCCTGGGAATTGGACCCGCGCATGTTTGCGCAGCCATTGCCGGCATTTGCGAATGTGCGTTCGCCCCGCGTTGCGGGCGGGCTCGGTACTGTCCCGCGCCTGGTCGGCGAGGGGCTCGACATCTATGGCGGCAAGCTGCCCTTGCAGGAAGCGGCGGATCGCATCGAGTTTCTTTACAAACCCTACCACGAAACGCTCAAACGGCTGTTTGCGCGAACACATGCCAGGTTCGGTTATGCGGTGCTTGTCGACTGTCATTCGATGCCCGCCAGCATTCGTGTCGGCGACAGCGGCATCCGGCCGGATTTCATTGTCGGCGACCGCTTCGGCGCTTCAGCCTCGGCCGCCCTTACGGAGCATGCCATCGGTCTCCTTGCCGAGATGGGCTACACGGTTGCGCACAACAAGCCTTACGCAGGAGGCTTCATCACCGAACATTACGGGCGACCAAACCGCGGTCTTCACGCGCTTCAGATCGAGGTCAATCGCGGATTGTATTTGAACGAACGGACTTACGAGAAGGCAAGCGGCTACGCCGCACTGGCACATGATCTGACACGTTTCGCTGCGGAGCTCACCACCTTGCCCGATTTTTATCTCGAAGCGCCACCTCTGGCCGCCGAATAGACCGGCTAACTCGGGGAAAACGACAGCATCGCGAGGCGACACCGTCTTCGGCTGCGCGTGAATCGCGTAGATCGGGAAGGTTATCGAAAGGCGGAACAAGTGGACGAAATGCAAGAATTCATGCGCGCTCTGGCAGCGGCCGCCGCGAACGAGACATTGCCGCGATTTCGGCAGCTGCCCACCGTAATCAACAAGCTGGGCACCGGGTTTGATCCCGTTACCGAGGCTGACCGCGAAGCCGAGCGTGTCATCCGCGCCCTGATCAGTGAGACTTTTCCTGAAGATGGTATCCTGGGGGAAGAGTTCGGGCTCTCCAATGCTGGCGCATCGCGCCAGTGGGTCGTTGATCCCATTGACGGCACACGCGCCTTCATTTCCGGTATTCCGCTCTGGGGAACGCTCGTCGGATTAACGGCTGCCGGTCGCGCTGTCGCCGGGATGATGTCGCAGCCCTTCACCGGCGAGCTTTATGTGGCCGATGGCAGCGGTGCCTTCCTTGAACACCGGCAGGCCAGACAGCGGCTTTCAACCAGCCATGTGGAAAGCCTGTCGGACGCGACGATGTGCACGACGACACCGGCGCTGTTCAGTCGGGTTCAGCGCGAAGCCTATGACCGTCTGGAGAACGAAGTACGGCTCGCGCGCTACGGTACAGATTGCTACGCCTATGCGATGCTGGCGTCGGGCCATGTCGATTTGGTCGTCGAGCCAGGGCTCAACGCCTACGACATTGCGGCACTCATACCGATCATCGAGCAGGCGGGCGGAGTTGTGACGACGTTCGACGGCGGGCGCCCGGAAAATGGCGGCAATATCATCGCCGCCGCGAATGCCAGGCTGCACGAACAGGCGCGGGCGTTTGTTGCCGATGTCTGACAGGTTCAGAACGCAGCTTCGTCGGAACCCGGGATAAAGGCATCGAATGCGGCAAGAACCTGCTCGCGATAGAGGTCGGTTTCCTGAAGCAGTTCGTGACGTGCTCCGTCGACCGTAAGCAGCGACCCCGACCGCAGCCGTTCGGCATAGTCTTCCGTTGCGGGTGTGGAAACCACTTCGTCCGATCCGGCAACGACGAACAGGGTCGGAATATGGATGCGGGCCATGAATGCCGGATCGGTCACCCGCTCAACTGCCTGACATACCGCGCGAATCCATGCGACCGTGGGGCCGCCCAGGGCCAATTCCCGGTGCTCTTTGTAGATTAGCTGGTTGCGTGCAAAGCGGCTGCGGTCGGTCGTCAGGACATTGGTGGAGAACGGCGGCGGTTCTGCGGGACGAGGTCCCGAACCCAGATACCGTGTTCCCATGCCGAAAAAGTAGAGAATGCTCGCGATTCGGTGCAGGCGCGGCATGGAGACAGCGCTCCTTGCAAATGCGAGCAGAGGAGCTGTCAGTACCATGCGCCGTATGCGGTTGATCATCTGCGGGGCGGCAAGGAGCGCGATCAGGCCGCCGGTGGAATGCGCCACAGCATAGTAGGGTGGCCTGCAATCGGGCAGGGCAATATTCTCGAAAACTTCCTCCAGATCCCCGACATACTGGTCGAAGCTGTCAATATAACCCCGTTGCGGATCGGCTATCAGCCGATCCGAGCCGCCTTGCCCGCGCAGATCATAGGTCAGAACCGCAAAACCGCGTGCGGTAAGATCCGACGCGGTTTCAAAGTACTTTTCGATGCATTCATTGCGACCCTGGATCAGAAGCACCGTGCCTTTCAGCGGCCGGCCCGTTGCTTCGAAACGTGCATAGCGGACGATCGTGCCGTCTTGCATAGCGATCGTGCCCGCACGCGTTCTGGGCGGGACGGGGTTACCGTCCGTTTCGAAAAGCTGTCCCGCCCTTATATCCATCGCGACCGTCGCTTTGCCCGTCCCCAGGGACGACTGAATAAAAGGCACCGGGACAAAACGCAAAGCCAATCGCGGCAGCGCCCAGACGAGACGAAGGCCGGGCAGACCTCACGGTCCTGCCCAGCCTTCTGTCGGTTCCGGGCGGAAGGGACGTTGCACCCGGCTCCGGCTCAAGAGGCGGCACATCGGCCGCCGATCTCCAGCGTTGAGTGTGGAAGCTATCCGAGGCTGTGTGAACGGTTCCGGAAACCGGCGTTCATCTGCCGTTCATCGCGGGTTGGGCGAAACTCTTGAAATGGCCGAACGGGGCACCCAAATCAGTGTCGTGGTCGCCAGGAAGGGGCCACTGACCCGTGCGAAACGGCCAAAGGCGTTTCGCCGAAGGGGTCAAACGCAAACATTGTTGCTTGAAAGAGGACAGACACATGCGTCACGTCGACTTTTCCCCGCTTTACCGTTCCACAGTCGGTTTCGACCGCCTTTTCAGCATGCTCGACACGCTTGGTCAGCCCGACAACGGCCAGACCTATCCGCCCTACAATATCGAACGTACGGGCGATGACGCGTACCGCATTTCAATGGCCGTTGCCGGCTTCGACGAGAAGGAAATTTCCATCGAAGCGCACCGCAACGTATTGACTGTGAAAGGCGAAAAAGCCGAGGAGCGCGAGGATACGAACGAGTTCCTGTACCGCGGCATTGCCGCCAGGGCGTTCGAGCGCCGGTTCCAGCTTGCCGATTTCGTTGAGGTCAACGGTGCCGAACTGCAGAACGGACTGCTTCACATCGAGCTGAAGCGGAACATTCCCGAAGAGATGAAGCCACGCAAGATCGCGATCGCGAACGGCGGCGGCAAGAAGGCTCAGCAGATCGAAGCCAAAGCCGCCTGACCAGCGGTCGGACCTGCCAGTCAGGAGGCGGCGCCCGCAAGGGCGCCGCTTTTTTACGTGCCGGCGTCAGATCGCGACGTTGGCCTGTGGGGGGCGGTTGCTTTCGCGCCTTGCCGTGAGCAGCCGGTCGATGGAAAGCGCGCCGGCGCCACGCACCGCGAGATAAACCAGCAGGAAAATCCACAGCAGCCGCTGGTCCGCGATGAGTCCGTCGGAGAACCGGTCGAACATCGCACCAACCGTCTTGGCGCCAACCTGATGTACGGCGATATCGACATAGGATTGCACGGCGATGAAGACGATCATGCCGACCGAAGCGATGCGGGTGAACAATCCTGCGATGATCAGCAGCGGCAGGACGAATTCCGCATAGGTGCCGGCAACTACAACAAGCGTCCAGGGGAAGAACGCGACCTGCGAAACATCGCCGCCCGCCGCTTCGACCGCAGGAAGAGCGATCTGGTAATAGGCGTTGTCGGAGACGCTGAAAAAGCCGAGAAGGCCGTCGCCGACTTTGGTCTTCGCTGAATTGAGGAAATAGAAATAGAGTACCGAGGCGAAGGTGAACCGGGCGAACAGGCCAAAGAACCAGCCACGCGTGACCCGGTCGGCCAGTCTGACCAGCGTATCGTATATTGAGATCAGGGCACTCATTTCGCTTTCCTCATGATTCGACGTGCACGGCTACAAAGGCGCCGCTGGTGAGCACCAGGCCGATCGCTGCCGACAGATCAAATGCGGTGTCGGCGACGACGGCCGCCTCGGCTGCTTCGGCCAGTGTATTCCCGGACATCAGCGCGTGCAGGAACGTGGCGTCGCCGCCGGTAACCGCCGTGAGCCTGACGGCGAGCTCGGGCCGGGTGACCAATCCGTTTTCAGGAATGCCAGCGTTGATGCGCTGCCGCTCCCGTTCTTCACGGTTGGCGTTGAAGATGGAGACGGCCGCATATTGCGAGCGTATCAGTACTGTCGCCGGGTGCGTTTCAAACTTAGCGTGCGGCAATTCCTCGGGCGGGATCGCCGAGAGCATCTCAGGCGCAAGCGGCGCTGCATCTGCCGCGTGATAGGCAGTCAGCCAAGCATGTTCCAACCTGGCCACGTCAGCCAGATAAGGCATGGTAGCCGCCGGTGCGAACGCTTCGATGAACGCGGCGAAATTTTCGCCGTAGCGGAAAAGCAGCGGTGATTCTGGCGGGTGGGCGCGCACGAAAAGTCGCGCAAGATCGGCAAAACGTTCTTCGCCGACGATCCGGCTGACGGCGGGAAAGATGTCGGCAAGCGCTGTGGTCAGGCTGACGGTTACGTTGTTGCGGTAAACGTCGAAGCGTTTCCTGGGCATGCCGCCAAAAGCGCTTGTCAGCCCCGCGGGCGTTTCTGCCGTCGGGTCGAGGATTGCGGCACGAAAACCCTGCTCATACGCGGCGTCAGGCATGACGGCGGCCAAGCATGAAAGTACCGGCGTGCCGGTTCATTATCGCGCGTGCGGCGGCGGCCTCAGATTTCAGGACCGGCCAGCCGGGGACATCGTTGTCCCATTCGACGAGGGTCGGGATCGGACCGCATTGGCCAATGACGATCTCGTAGAGTTTCCACACAGGGTCGGCGACGGGACCGTCATGACTGTCGATCAACAGCACGTGGCCTTCGCCATCATCCTGTTCGGCATGACCGGCGAGGTGGATTTCGCCGACTTTCTCGAGTGGGAACTGTGCCAGATAATCCAGAGCAGATGTGCCATGGTTGGTGGCGGAGACAAAGACGTTGTTGACGTCGAGCAACAGGCCGCAGCCGGTACGCTCGGTGACTTCGTCCAGGAAGTCGGTTTCGGAGAAGGTTGATTCCTCAAACAGCAGATAGGTTGACGGATTCTCCAGGAGCAACGGCCTGCCTATCGCCTCCTGAACCTGGTCGATATGGGTGGTCACGCGGGCCAGCGTTTCAGACGTGTAAGGCAGCGGCAGGAGGTCGTTCAGGAACACGTCGTCATGTGTCGACCATGCGAGGTGTTCCGAAACCAGTGTCGGTTCGTAGCGGCGCACAAGCGCTGCAAAACGCGCCAGATGGTCGGAGTCGAGTTCACCCTGGCCGCCTATCGACATGCAAACGCCATGCAGGGAGAGGGGAAAACGCCCGCGCATGGCCGCGAGTTGCCTGTGTGGCGGGCCTCCGTCACCCATGTAGTTTTCGGCATGAACCTCCAGAAAGCCATCGAACTCGCCGTCATTCGCAATCGCTTCGAAGTGCTCGGGCTTGAAACTGGCGCCGGACAGGCCTTCGATTGCGAAGCGCGGAAAGCGCTGTGCTGCGTTCACGGTCGAAACATGATGGTTCATGGCACCTTCCCGGCGGTGGCTGCAATTATTGCACGATGCAGAAGGGGCAGAAAGCTACACGCCTTCTGCCCCAGACCCCCGCCCCAAAACGGATGCGCGATGCATCCGATGAGGGAGGCTGCGATTATCTCGTTCGATCAGGCGGGCAGGTCGCGGTCGAGCGGCTCCAACGAGCCCATGCGGCCGTCCGGAAGATCGATGTCCATGCAGGTGCCGGCGTCGACAAAGGTCCAGGCATTGCCCTGATAGTCGACGCTCGATGTGCCGGCGCAGGTCGTGCCGGGCCCTGCGGCGCAGTCATTTTTGCCGGCCATGGAAACGCCGTAGCATTTCTCTTTTTCCTGGGCGACGGCGCTCGTGGCGCCAACGAGCGTCGCAGTGGAAACGGCAGCGGCAACTGCGCCCGCGACATAGGCCGCGCTGACGAGTGTTTTGGTGGACATTAGGAGCTCCTCTAGCACTAAATTAGATCACCGGGCCGTCTGCCCGGCTCGCGAAATGTGCAAAGAGGTCTGCTCACTTGGAAATCAACCGAGCGAGAGCGGCTATCACGTGTCGGTCACGGATAGTTTGAACACGGCCGCAGCAGTCTAGCGGATCAATTCGCCGAAACTGTCGATCTCGCTTTCCGTGGTTGCGAAACTGGTGACGAAACGGGCCATCGTTTCGTCGTCCTTGATTTCACCTTCGAAGCTCGCGGGTCGATGCCAAGGGTAAAACGATACACCGGACCTGGTCAGGTGTTCCTGCGTTGCCTTGGGCATTATGACGAATACCTCGTTTGCCTGTGGCTGCCAGGCAAGCCGCAATGCAGAAGCACGCTCGGCATGGGCGGCTAGCCGCGCCGCCATTCGGTTGGCGTGAGCTGCGGTCTGCTTCCACAGGTCGTTTTCGAGATACGCATCGAATTGCGCTGCGACGAAGCGCGACTTGGAAAACAGTTGCGCCGAGCGTTTGCGCAGAAAGGGCAATTCCGCGCCAAGGTCGGGGTTGAGTACAATCACCGCTTCGGCGCACCAGCAGCCGTTTTTGGTGCCACCAAACGAGAGCAGGTCAACGCCGGCCTTCCAGGTCATTTCCGCTGCCGTGCATTCCAGCGCCATCATCGCATTGGCGAAGCGGGCTCCATCCATGTGGAGCGGTATCGAGTGATTGCGGGCAATTGCCGCTATCTCCGCAATCTGCTCCAGCGAATAGGCGGTGCCGACCTCCGTCGCCTGTGTGATCGAAACAGCCATGGGTTGACCGGCATGAACGAACTCGGGCGGGTAGCGCTCGATAGCGGATGCCAAAGCCTCCGGGTCCATGCGACCGAGGGCGCCTTCGACCGGGCACAGTCGCGCGCCGCCTGCCAGAAACTCCGGCGCGCCGCACTCATCGTCCATCATATGGGATTCGGAATGGGTGAAAACGACGCCACCCGGTCGCGCCACCGCCGCAAGCGAAAGGCTGTTGGCGGCGGTTCCGGTGGCAACGAAATATACCGCGACCTTGCGCTCGAATATTTCGCAAAGCCGTTCCTCGACACGCGCATCCAACTCGCTCGCACCGTAGGCCGGCACGTGCCCAGTCGAATGTTCCGTCAATGAAGCTGCAATTTCGGGATGGGCACCGGCCCAGTTATCCGATGCGAAGTTCATGCCGGCCCCTTTCCACGCTGATGCCATGTGCTTTTTGTCCGGTAATCGAAAAAGGGGCAAGTGCTGCCGGTTCGGGCACTTCGCAGGCGAGCCTGGCGGCTCCGGTGTGTGTATTTTTCTGTCGAATCGGGCGCTGTTCGTATAATTTAATTTCAACAACTGCGCTGAATTATCACAAAAGCGTCTTGCGTAGGACCGGGATTTCTGGCATTTAGGAGATAGGACAGTAGTACTGTCTTATTTATGCAGGCGCTCGCAGCCGCAGTTGGCATATAATGGTGCCGCTCCGGCAAGAGCGATTTCCAGCAGGACTGCTGCTTCATGCCTGTCCTGCTGGTGTGTAAATCAGAGGCGGCCTGCACCGTTTGACGGTATGGCGGCCTCCGGCTTTTCGAAAGATATGCCGAGCAAACAACCGGAGTGCGCTTTTCATGTGCCTTCGAAACGACTGACGAGCGCCTATGGGCACAATGTGGAGGACTGGATGATGACGGTCATGACACCATCCCCGGCGACCGGAGCAATGCCGGCCGAAGCGATAAAGTCCGCCACGAAACGCACCGCCGGCGGCCTGCCGAACGCAGCTGGCCTTTATGACCCGCGCAACGAACATGATGCCTGCGGCGTGGGTTTCATTGCGCATATGAAGGGCGTGAAATCGCACGGGATCGTCAAAGACGGTCTGCAGATGCTGGAGAATCTCACCCATCGCGGCGCTGTCGGCGCCGATCCGCTGATGGGCGACGGCGCCGGCGTTCTGGTGCAGATTCCGCACGAATTCTACCGTGAGGAAATGGCGGCGCAGGGCGTCGAACTGCCGGAACCGGGCCGCTACGGCGTCGGCTATCTGTTCATGCCACAGGATCCTGAACTGCGGGCCCATATCGACGATGTCATTCGTGACGTCTGCCAGTCGGAAGGTCAGCCGCTTCTCGGCTTCCGCGACGTTCCGGTGGACAATTCATCTCTGTCTAAAGCACCCGATATTGCAGCGGCGGAGCCGTTTCACAGGCAGGTCTTTATCGGACGCAGCGAAGCGATCGATACCGAAGAGGAGTATGAGCGCAGGCTCTATATCCTGCGCAAGGTGATATCGGCGCGCATCTACGCCGAGACCGGCGGCGTCGACAACGGTTTCTACGTCGTTTCGATGTCAGCGCGGACAATCGTCTACAAAGGCATGTTCCTCGCCTATCAGGTCGGCGCGTATTACAAGGACCTTACCGATCCGCGTTTCGAGACGGCGCTGATCCTTGTTCACCAACGGTTTTCGACCAATACCTTCCCCTCGTGGAAGCTGGCGCACCCTTACCGCATGGTCGCGCATAATGGCGAGATCAACACGCTGCGCGGCAACGTCAACTGGATGGCGGCGCGCCAGGCATCGGTAGATTCGGAACTGTTCGGCAACGATATCTCGAAGTTGTGGCCGATTTCCTATGAAGGTCAGTCGGACACTGCCTGCTTCGACAACGCGCTCGAATTCCTGACACAGGGCGGCTACCCGCTCGCCCATGCAATGATGATGCTCATCCCGGAAGCATGGGCCGGCAACAAGCTGATGAGCAAGGAGCGTGCGGCGTTCTACGAATATCATGCCGCTCTCATGGAGCCCTGGGATGGACCGGCGGCCGTTGCCTTTACCGACGGACGCCAGATTGGCGCGACGCTCGACCGCAACGGGCTGCGGCCCGCGCGCTATATCGTCACCGACGACGACCGGGTGATCATGGCATCAGAGGCCGGTGTGCTGACCGTGCCGGATGAACAGATAAAGACGCGCTGGCGGCTGCAGCCCGGCCGCATGCTTTTGATCGACACCGAAGAGGGTCGCATTATTTCCGACGAGGAGATCAAGTCGGAGATTGCAACCAAGCATCCTTACAAGCAGTGGCTGGCGAACACGCAGCTCATACTTGAAGAGCTGAAACCGGTTGAGCCCCGTGCGCTGCGCAAGGATGTATCGCTGCTCGACCGCCAGCAGGCATTCGGCTACACGCAGGAAGACACCAAGCTCCTGATGGCGCCGATGGCCACGACCGGCCAGGAGGCGATCGGTTCCATGGGAACCGACACGCCGATCTCGGCGATGTCGGACAAGTCGAAGCTGCTCTATACCTATTTCAAGCAGAACTTCGCGCAGGTGACGAACCCGCCAATCGACCCGATCCGCGAAGAGCTGGTGATGAGCCTGGTCTCCTTCATCGGTCCGCGACCCAACATCTTCGATCTGGTCGGCACCTCGCGGCGCAAGCGGCTTGAAGTACGCCAGCCGATCCTGACCAATGGCGATCTGGAGAAGATCCGTTCGATCGGCCACACCGAGGATCGTTTCGACACCAAGACGATCGACGTCACCTACGCCAGCAGCGAGGGCGCGGCCGGGCTGACCGGCGCGGTCGAGCGGTTGTGCGAGCGCGCCGAGGCGGCCGTTGCCGGCGGTTACAACATCATCATCCTGTCGGATCGGCAGCTCGGCCCGGATCGCATCGCGATCCCGGCTTTGCTTGCAACGGCGGCTGTGCACCACCATCTGATCCGCAAAGGCCTGCGCACCGCAGTCGGCCTGGTCGTGGAATCGGGCGAACCGCGCGAAGTGCATCATTTCTGCTGCCTGGCGGGGTACGGCGCCGAGGCTATCAATCCCTATCTCGCGTTCGATACGCTTCTCGATATGCACCAGAGCGGTGCATTCCCGCCAGAAGTCGATGCGCACGAGGTGGTCACGCGCTACATCAAATCGATCGGCAAGGGCATCCTCAAGGTGATGTCCAAGATGGGCATCTCGACCTATCAGTCCTATTGCGGCGCGCAGATTTTCGATGCTGTCGGCCTGAAAACCGAGTTTGTGCAGAAGTATTTCACCGGTACGGCGACGACCATTGAGGGCGTCGGACTTGATGAAATTGCCCGAGAGACCACCGAACGGCATTCCCGTGCATTCAGCGCCGATCCCGTGTTGCGCACAGCACTGGATGTCGGGGGCGAATATATGTACCGCATGCGGGGTGAGGCGCATCTGTGGTCGCCAGACGCGGTGGCCGAGTTGCAGCATGCCGTGCGGCAGAATTCGGCCGAGACTTTCGCCGAATTCTCGGCGCGCGTGAATGCGACCAGCGCCGAAGCCAAGACCATTCGTGGCCTGTTCCATATCCACACGGCCGAGGAGCAGGGACGCAAACCCGTACCCTTGGATGAAGTCGAACCCGCCGCCGAGATCGTCAAGCGGTTCTCGACCGGCGCCATCTCTTTCGGGGCGATCAGCCGCGAGGCACACACCACGCTGGCGCGCGCCATGAACGCTATTGGCGGCAAGTCCAACACCGGCGAGGGTGGCGAGGAACCAGACCGCTTCATGCCGCTGCCCAACGGCAAGGCAAATCCGGAGCGCTCCGCCATCAAGCAGATCGCCAGCGGGCGCTTCGGCGTCACGGCGGAGTATCTCGTCAATTCCGACATGATGCAGATCAAGGTGGCGCAGGGCGCGAAGCCCGGTGAGGGCGGCCAGCTGCCAGGCCACAAGGTTGACGCCACGATTGCCAAGACCCGGCATTCAACGCCCGGCGTGGGCCTGATTTCGCCGCCGCCGCATCATGACATCTATTCGATCGAGGATCTGGCGCAGCTGATTTTCGACCTGAAGAACGTCAACCCGACGGGCGACGTCTCGGTGAAACTGGTTTCGGAAGTCGGCGTCGGCACCGTCGCGGCGGGCGTTGCCAAGGCGCGTGCCGACCACATCACCATCGCGGGTTATGACGGCGGCACCGGTGCTTCGCCGATGACCTCGATCAAACATGCCGGCAGTCCGTGGGAAATGGGCCTTGCCGAAACGCACCAGACGCTGGTTCTCAATGGACTTCGCAGCCGCATTGCGCTGCAGGTCGATGGCGGCCTGCGCACCGGTCGGGACGTCATCATAGGAGCGCTTCTGGGGGCTGACGAGTACGGCTTCTCGACTGCGCCGCTGATCGCCGCCGGCTGCATCATGATGCGCAAATGCCATCTGAACACCTGCCCTGTCGGGGTGGCGACGCAGGACCCGGTGCTGAGGAAGCGCTTCAAGGGTACACCCGAACACGTCATCAACTACTTCTTCTTCGTTGCGGAAGAAGTCCGGGTGCTGCTTGCCCAAATGGGCTTCCGCAAGCTCGATGAGGTTATCGGCCATTCCGAACTGCTCGAAAAGGAAGCGATGGTCGAGCACTGGAAGGCGAAGGGCCTCGACTTCTCAAAACTGTTCTTCAAGCCGGAGGCAGCGGAAGAGGAAACGCGCTGGACGCAGCGACAGAAGCATCCGATCGACGATGTTCTGGACCGCAAGCTGATCGATCAGGCCGCACCTGCGCTCACGGCGCGCGAGCCGGTCGAAATCGATGCACAGATCCGCAACACCGACCGCTCCGCCGGTGCGATGCTCTCCGGCGCGGTTGCCAAGCGCTTCGGCCACAAGGGGCTGCGTGACGATACGATCAGGGTTCGCCTCACCGGCACCGCCGGCCAGTCCTTCGCCGCCTTCTTGGCGCGCGGCGTATCGTTCAGCCTCGAGGGGGAGGCCAACGACTATGTCGGCAAGGGCCTTTCCGGTGGCAGAATCGTCATTCGCCCGCCGGCAAAGGCCAAGACGAAGGCCGATCAATCGATCATTGTCGGCAACACCGTCCTCTATGGAGCGATCGAAGGCGAATGCTATTTCGCCGGTGTGGCGGGCGAGCGTTTTGCGGTTCGCAACTCGGGCGCCATCGCGGTTGTCGAAGGTGTGGGCGACCATGGCTGCGAGTACATGACCGGGGGCATCGTGGTCGTCATCGGACAGACGGGGCGCAACTTTGCGGCCGGCATGTCGGGCGGCGTTGCCTATGTGCTCGACGAGGTTGGCGATTTCGCAGAGCGCTGCAACATGGCGATGGTCGAGCTTGAGCCCGTGCCCGAGGAAGACGACATGATGGAAAAGCTCCACCATCATGGTGGCGACCTTGACTACAAGGGCAGGGTGTCCGTCGACGGCGACATGACGAGCCATGACGAAGAGCGGCTGTTCCAGCTGATCTCGAACCATGTGAGCTATACCGGCTCGGAGCGCGGCCGAAACATCATCGACAACTGGGCCGACTACCGCCCCAAGTTCCGCAAGGTGATGCCGATCGAATACCGGCGTGCCTTGCAGGAGATGGAGCGCCAGCGCATGGGGCTGGCGGCGGAGTAGGCCGCCTGTGTCGCTGATGTTCTGGCGACCAACGGTGTGTCGACAGCTGGATACGAATTACGGAACTGAATTATGGGTAAGGTGACAGGCTTTCTCGAGATCGACCGGCAGGTGCACAAGTACCAGCCGGCGGCTGACCGCATCCGGCATTTTCGTGAATTCACGTTGCCGATGTCGGACAGCGAGGTGGAGAAACAGGCTGCCCGCTGCATGGATTGCGGCATTCCGTTCTGTCACGGCCCGAACGGTTGCCCGGTGCACAACCAGATTCCCGACTGGAACGACCTGATCTATGCGGGTGACTGGGATGCGGCGATCCGCAACCTGCATTCAACCAACAATTTTCCAGAATGGACCGGTCGGATCTGCCCCGCACCCTGCGAGGAAGCCTGTACGCTGAACCTCGAGGACATTCCGGTTGCCATCAAGACCATCGAACAGGCGATCGCTGACAAGGCTTACGAAACCGGCTATGTGCGGCCCTATCCGGCGGAAAAGCAGACCGGCAAAAAGGTCGCCGTTGTGGGTTCCGGTCCCGCCGGCATGGCAGCCGCTCAGCAACTCGGACGCGCCGGCCACGAGGTCCACGTCTATGAGCGCGAGAGCCGCCCGGGCGGGCTGATGCGCTACGGCATTCCCGACTTCAAGATCGAGAAGCACTATATCGACCGTCGCGTCGAGCAGATGCAGGGCGAGGGCGTGACCTTCCATTGCGGCGTCAACGTCGGGGTCGACAAACCGGTGGACGAACTGCTCGCCCAATACGACGCCGTGCTCTATTGCGGTGGGTCCGAAAAGCCGCGCCCGGCCGGTATTCCCGGCGTCGACCTTCACGGCGTTCACGACGCGATGCCTTACCTCGTGCAGCAGAACCGGCGCGTGGGAAATGAGGACATCCAGTCGGTCGCATGGCCGTCCGAGCCGATTCTCGCCGGCGGCAAGCATGTGGTGGTCGTGGGTGGTGGCGATACGGCATCGGACTGCGTCGGTACTGCATTCCGCCAGGGCGCCGTCCGGGTTACTCAGCTCGACATCCGTCCACAGCCGCCGGAGAAGGAAGACAAGCTCACCGTGTGGCCCTACTGGGCGACCAAGATGCGCACTTCGTCATCGCAGGCAGAAGGCGCGCAACGCGAATTCCAGGTGGCGACGCTCGAATTCGTCGGTGAGGATGGCGAACTCACCGCAGTGAAATGCTGCGAGGTCGACGAACAGCGCAAGCCGATCGAAGGCACCGAGTTTTTCATCCGCGCCGACCTTGCTTTCATCGCAATCGGCTTCGCCGGCGTACCGGAAGGCGGCTTTGCCGGCAATCTCGGAGACCGGCTTGAGATGGCACAGGACGCGCGGCGATCGCACAATGTGGTCGCCAACGATGTCGACTACAGGACAAGCGTGGACAAGCTGTTTGCAGCCGGCGATGTACGTCGCGGCCAATCGCTGGTGGTCTGGGCGATCCGCGAGGGCCGGCAGGCCGCGCGGTCAATCGACGAATTCCTCATGGGCACGACGCTGCTGCCGCGCTAGAGAACCTACCGGTTGATCGACGTTGTTGTCTCCGCGTCCGCCGGCGCGCCGGGCAAGGCCACGTAAGGTGGCGCGAAGAAATTGTCTGCGCGGCCTTCCTTAGGCGGCGGAGCTATGCCTTCCATGGAGAGTTTTTCGCCCGGGGTGCGTGCTTCGCGCCTAAGCTGCGTTCCCGTCGCTCCAAGCAGGCTATCGCCGCCGTCCAGCTCAGCGCCGCCCAGCGCCACCGGGCTGGTCCGGGTGATCTCCGGGATCTCCTCAGGCGTGATGTCGAGAGGCGCAAGCGGCTCCAGTCCTAAGCTGGCTACACCCGCGCCCACCGCCGAGCCCAGCAGCCGGTTGAGCGGCCGCTCGACGTAAAACGCGACCTTGCGTTTGCCGTCACGCGTCAGGTTGATACCGTCCGAGCCACGCAACCGAACACGTTGGCCGTTCATATCCGGGCCGACAGACGAAAAGGCGCCGTTTTCGTCCACGAAGCCATCCCAGATATCGATGAACTGGCCGCCGGCGGCCTCTACGACGCCTCGGTAGACATCGTTGAAGGCGAGCATGTCGTTGCTCATGGAGCCGGCTTTGAACGAAGGCAGGCCGACCCACAACAGCGGCAATCCGCGGTCGCGGATTTCTTTCGCCAGACGTTCGGCGCGCGCGCCATACTCTTCAGTCCATTTGGCGCTGCGCACCTTCTCGCGGTTGCCTTCAACCACAAGCTGCTGACGGTCGTTGGAGCCGACCATGACGATGACGATCGAAGGCTTTTGTTCTTCTATGATCGGACCGATGGCTGCAGGCCAGTCATAATAATCATCCCTGACGAGGCCCGAAGAGCCGCTGGTGCTCGACACAATTCGGATGCCGGGAGACTGGGCGTAGGCAGTGACCAGGCCTTCGGCGAGACCATCGGCCAGAAAGTCGCCCACAACCAAAACGACGCGGGCGTTCTCCAGTTTGTCGACGGCTTCCGGCTCAGGAACTCGGACGACATTGGACGACCGTCGTGTTCCACTGTTGCGAGCCGGCCCTGCACGTTCGGCTCGCTCCACCTTCTTGCCGCCGAAGAGTACATCGAACAGTGTTCGCCGCTCCTGCGCCACGGCCGTTGTGGAATATGCGAGCAAAAGCTGGGCGAGCGCGATCAGTGTCGCAAACAAGGCGAGGGTTAGCCTGTTCCCCGATTTCTCCGGGAGGCGCTTGTTGCCCAATTCCGCACTCCGTTAGTACCTGCGCAGGGTCGAAAGGACTTCTTTGCTGGGGTGCCCGTCCTGCGTCAAGCCCAGCCGGCCCTGGAGCGCCTTGATCGCGTCGCGGGAACCGCTGCCGATCTTTCCATCAATCGGGCCATTGTAGTAGCCCAGTGCGGAAAGGCGGCGCTGCAGCTCCTCGGTCTCCGACGATGTCAGCCGCGTGAAAGGCCGGTCCCAGTCTCGCTGGAGGCCGGAATAGCCGGCAATTTCGTCAGCAAGGAGGCCAACGGCAAGGGCGTATTTGTCGGCGTTGTTGTAGCGCTTCAGAACGAAGAAGTTCTTCGTCATCAGGAAAGCCGGGCCATCGCGGCCCTGAAGAACCTTCAATTCGGCATTGTCGCCGCCGCGCGGGAAATCCTTGCCGTTGACGCGTACGACGCCGATCGATGCCCAGCGGTCGAGGTTCATCGATCCGCCAGGGAACTTGCGCCCGCCCGGAAGCGAGACCTCGTAGCCCCATGTGTGACCAGTACGCCAGCCATTGCGAGCCAGCAGATTTGCTGCCGTTGCCAGTGCATCGGGGATGGAGTTCCAGATATCACGGCGTCCGTCTCCGTCGACATCGACGGCGTAGGCCTCATAGCTGGTCGGGATAAACTGGGTGTGGCCCAGCGCGCCCGCCCATGAACCGGTCAGATGCGAAACGTCGATGTCTCCGCGCTGCAGGATCTTCAGCGCTGCGATGAGCTGTTGTCGCGCGTATTTGGCGCGGCGTCTGTCTGCATAGGCGAGTGTTGCCAGCGAGCGCACCGCATTGCGCATCACGCGGTCGTTCTTTAGGATTTCGCCATAGTTGGATTCGATCGACCAGATTGCCAGCAGGATATGGCGGTCGACGCCGAACCTGGCCTCGATGTGATCGAGCCACGGTTTCCACTGCCGTGCCAGCTTACGTCCGGTGGCAATGGCGCTCTCGTTGACCCGATTGTCGAAATACTCCCAGACCTCGGCGCGGAACTCCGGCTGGTAGCGGGCCTTCTCGAGCACTTCGGGGTCAGGCGCTGTAACGCCGCGAAATGCGCGGTCGAATGTGGTTCCGCTGATACCGCTTTTGGCCGCAACCGCGCGGAATTGCGATACCCAGCGCTGAAATCCAGCGTCAGCGGCAGCTTCGCTTATGGCAAGCGTAAGCAACAATCCTATTGCAGCTGCGACACGTGTTGCGGCAACCGAGATCGCCTGGGCGTTCATTGTCAGCCTCCTTCGATATGCTGAAAGAACCATCATTCGCCGATTGCGGTTAGGAAACAGTTTACCAAATTACGCAGGAAGTCATACTAATCGGGCCTCAACGCTCCGCAGTGGACCCGACAGCCCTTTGCGTTCAATATTCGTCAATTCCGACGTGAAAGTGTCCCAGGCCGGCATTTGTGGGAAACAGCAGGGCGCAATTCGATGACAAAGGTACGCAAGGCAGTCTTTCCTGTGGCGGGTTTGGGAACGCGTTTTCTGCCGGCCACCAAAGCGATCCCGAAAGAAATGCTGCCAGTCGTCGACCGGCCGGTGATCGATTATGTGGTCGAGGAAGCCCGCGAGGCTGGCATCGAGCACTTCATTTTCGTAACCGGGCGCAACAAGGGTGTTATCGAGGATCATTTCGACGTTCAGGTCGAACTCTACGATACGCTTGCTCAACGCGGTAAGGACCATGTGCTAGGCGACTTGCAGCGTATGCAGCCGGCGCCCGGGCAGGCGAGCTTCACGCGGCAGCAGAAGCCGCTCGGCCTCGGCCATGCCGTCTGGTGCGCCCGTGAACTCGTCGGCAACGAGCCGTTTGCGCTGCTTCTGCCCGACATGATCATGCAATCGGACCCCGGTTGCATGGCGCAGATGATCGGACTTTACGAAAAGACCGGCGGCAATGTCGTCGCGGTGCAGGAGTGTGATCCGGCGGAAACGCACAAATACGGCATTGTCGGCCGTGGCCGCACCACCGGAGACGGTTTCGAGATCACAGAGATGGTGGAGAAGCCTGCGAAAGGCAAAGCACCTTCCAATTTCTACCTCAACGGCCGCTATATCCTGCAGCCGGAGATATTCTCCATCCTTGCCAACCAGGCGCGCGGCGCCGGCAACGAAATCCAGCTGACCGACGGTATGCTGAAACTGAAGGACCAGCAGGATTTCTTCGCTTACCCATATGCGGGCCGCGCTTTCGACTGCGGTTCGCCGGAAGGGTTTGTCGAGGCAAATCTCGCATTTGCGCTGCAGCGCGAAGATATGCGCGAGCGCATTGGCGGCAATCTTGCCAGCCTGCTCAGCGAAGCCGAAGTGCTTTCCCGGAAGCGCTCGCGCGCCTGAACGCGGTCAACGCCGCAGCGTAAGTCCGAGGAAGACCGTGCTGGTCTGCGAGCCGCGTCCGGCAACATTACTTGAGACCTGCTCATGCGACGCCCTGCCGGTGATGCCGGCAAACCTGTTCAGCCACCAGGTCAGGCTGAGCTCACCGTTAAGTGTGAGGTCGCGGTCAGCGCTTGCCGCATAACGCCGCCACCCTGCTCCCAACGTCGCCGTTCCAGTCAGGTTGGCGCGCATCTGGCGTGTGAGCGAGACGGACGCATCGTACCGCACGGAGCCCGACGATGTGGGGTTGGTGGAGCCTTCGACTTCGGTTCCCGCGTTCAGCGCCACAATGGTGCCCCGCATTGGCGACCAGTTGACCTGGGCGTCGACGGACAGGGCCGAAATTGATGCAAGCCGGGAATCGTCGATCGTTTCGCCAAGCCAGCCGGCGGAGACTTCGCCGTTGAGCTTTTCGCCCAGATCGAACTCAACGCCGCCGCGGCCTCCGAATATGTTGGCGGACCGGGCAAAGCCGCCGCTGTCGAGCCGCTGATCGTAGTTTCTGCGTCCGTATTCGAGCTCGATAAACGGCACCAGCGCCGGCGAGATTTCGTAGCCGCCGCGCAATGTTGCAGAATAAAGCGTGTTGTTGCGGTCGGCCTGGGAGAGTGTGCCGCCGCCGGAAAGCGTCGCGTTTCCATATGTGTTGCGGGCGACCTCGCCCGTCACCGAGGCGCGCAGCTTGCCGGCATATTTCTCCGCGCCGAGGGTGCCTGTCAGCGTCTGGCGCAGCGCCCGGCTTGCTGTTCCGGAGAGCACCGTCGGCGATGTGGCCGCTTCCGGGCCTCGCGAATAGCCGGCACCAGCGTTGATGCGATAGTCGTTGCCGACATCCACGACGCCGGCGGCATCAGCGCTGCCGGTGAATTCGGAGAAGCCGGTCCCGGTGATCGAGGTGCGGTAGGTGCCGTCGAGCGTCAATGTCGCCGAATGGCGCGACCACTGCGACGCTGCTTCGATGTTCAGGTTCGTGGAGGAAAGAAAGTCGGAGCTGCCGCCCGCCGTTGACTGATTGTTGGATGTCCATTCGATGCCCTGACTGAGTGTCGGGCGCAGCAGGAACGAACCAATTCTGATGCCCGGCGCTGCATAGGGGTCTTCTTCCTGTTCTGACGGGATCGCTTCGATGGCGCCGACTCTTTCCGATGACACCCGCGCAGCGATGTTGCGTTCTTCGTCGCCAGCGATGACGCTACCGGTGCGGACGGTGCCGGTCGTCAGCGGCGTGTCGTTGACCGCGATCTGGTCTTCGCCGGTCTGTCTGCGAACCGCGCGGCTCTGCTCTTCCTCGCCAGGTTGGGTTTCATCAGTCGAACGGCGGCGCACCGTACGTGCGGCGGTGAGGTCGTTGGTGGCGATCGCACCGGGCTCGGCCTCGACATAGCCGTCGAGCTCCGTATCGGGGGTGTCGTCAGGCAGAGCGCCTTCGCTTACGGGGCGGTAGCGGGGCGCCGATGTCGTCGTCGGCAGTTCTGTGCTGCGCTCAGCAAAACGAGGCCGGGAGGTCGGCAGCGGGGTCATACCGCTTTCTCCGCTTGCGACGGAACCGCGGAGAGCGGTGCTTTCCTGCGCAAATGCGCCGGTCGCAAAACAGCTCACCCAGCCGATTGCGACGGCCGTCGCGATGCCGGAAATGTTGCATGCTGAATAGTTGATGGGCCTGACGCGCGACCTCGTCACCAGACTGCTTCCTCGGCGACTTCTGTTCCTTCAGCGCCGCAAAGCGCCAATCCTTGCCGAACCGTAAACAGCGATGGTTAACGGAGCGTTGATCTTGGGTGGAAATCCGGGATTGGCGACCATATGGCCGCCGGCGCAAAACAGCTCAGGTCGCGGCCTCGACGACCAGATTGCCGCCATTGGCGGAGACAACGCGAACGCGCGTGCCGGCCGGCAGGTCCGGGCCTGTCACCCTCCATGTCGTATCGTCGAGGCGGATGCGGCCGCGCCCCTCCGAAATCGCTTCGTGGAGCGTGGCGGTTCGGCCGACCAGCTGCCTGCCGCGCTGGTTCAGCAAGGGTTCGTCGCTGTCGCCCTGCGTGGCGGACATGATCTTCTTGCCGACATAGGCTGACGCCATGGCCAGCACGAGGAACACCAGGACCTGCACCTGCCATGACCAGAAGGCGTAGCCCCAGAATTGGAGCGACAACGTGCCGACCAAAATGGCCGCGATTCCGATCCACAGCAGAAAAACGCCGGGCAGGACAATTTCGGCGGCGAGCAGGAGGAAACCCAGAACCATCCAGTTCCAGGGACCGAGTTCGGCAAAAGCGGTGGCGATCATGACCGTTACCCGTCGGTTTGGGCCGGGCCGGTTACAGGCGGGCGCGCCCGCGAGGGGCGGGGCGTACTATTGCCGGGACCATTGTCGCCGAACATATCTTTAGCGATGGAGCCTATGCCGCCCAGCGTCCCGATTAGCGACGAGGTTTCAAACGGCATCAGAACGATCTTGTTGTTGTTGGACGAGCCGATCTTGGCCAGCGCTTCGGTATATTTCTGCGCCACGAAGTAGTTGATCGCCTGCACGTCGCCCTGCGCGATCGCGTCCGACACGACTTGTGTGGCGCGGGCTTCGGCTTCCGCCGCACGCTCGCGCGCCTCGGCGTCGCGGAAGGCAGCTTCCTTGCGCCCTTCGGCTTCCAGTACCTGTGCCTGTTTCAGGCCTTCGGCTTCCAGAATCTGTGCGCGTTTGTTGCGCTCAGCCATCATCTGACGCGCCATCGATTCCACCAGATTTGCCGGAGGGTTGATGTCCTTGATCTCGACGCGGGTCATCTTGATGCCCCACGGATTGGCGGCTTCGTCGACGATGCGCAGCAGTCGCTCGTTGATGGCGTCGCGGTTGGAAAGAAGCTCGTCGAGATCCATCGAACCCATGACGGAGCGGATGTTGGTCATGGTCAGATTGAGGATGGCGTTTTCCAGTCCCGACACCTGATAGGCGGCCTGTGCTGCATTGAGCACCTGATAGAACGCTACGCCGTCGACTGCCACGATGGCGTTGTCGCGCGTGATCACCTCCTGGGTGGGCACATCCAGCACCTGCTCCATCATGTTCATCTTGGCGCCGATGCGGTCGATGAACGGCACGATGATGTTGAGCCCGGGGGTGAGTGAGCGCGTGTAGCGGCCAAACCGCTCGACCGTGTAGTTATATCCCTGAGGAATAGTCTTGATGCCTGCGAAGATCAGCAGCAGGACCAGGAGCACCAGCACCGCAATGACGATATCAAAGCCTGAGAAAAGCATGCCGGTCTCCATAGGTGTTGCGTGCAAGGCCAATTACCTAGCACGATTCCCGATATGATCAGATGTAGGTTGGCGCACCGTACGATACAATTCCGGCGGCGCCTTAGCGAGGGCTAGAGCCAGCCGCCAAGCTCACGCCGCACCATGTGTTCGATCACTGCCATTCCTTCTTCGCTGTCGTTGAGACAGGGAATGTGGCTGAATTTCTCACCGCCGGCGTGGATGAATATCTCGCGGACCTCGCCGTCTATCTCTTCCAGCGTCTCGATACAGTCCGCCGAGAAGCCGGGATTGACGATTGCGATGCTTTTTACGCCGTCTGCCGCGAGCTTTTCGACAGTCTTGTCGGTGTAGGGCTGAAGCCACTCCTGCGCACCGAAGCGCGACTGGAAGGTTGTCATCAGCCGGTTCTCGCCCCAGCCGAGGCGCTCGCGCAGCAGCCGCGACGTCTTCAGGCAGTGACAGTGATAGGGGTCGCCCTTCTCGAAATAGGCTTTCGGGATGCCGTGATAGGATGCGAGCACGATTTCGGGCTCGAAGTCGAGCGACGCCAGATGCCGCTCGATCGAGGCCGCCAGAGCATCGATGTAGGCCGGCTCGTCGTGGTAGGGTGGCGTGCTTCTGACCGTCGGCATGTGCCTGATCTTCATCAGTGCCCGGTAAAGCTGATCATTCGCTGTCGCGGTCGTTGTCGCCGAAAATTGCGGATAGAGCGGCACGGAGAGAATCCGGTCGCAGCCCTCCGCGATGAGCCGGTCGACGGCACTGCGGATCGACGGATTGCCGTAGCGCATGCCCCATTCGACGCGGATGCGCGGCTCGTTCGCGAATATCGATGCCAGTTTTTCAGCCTGGCCGCGCGTTATTGTACGCAGCGGAGATTCGTCACGGTCGACATTCCAGATTTTCTTGTAGTTTGCAGCCGTCTTCGGCGGACGGGTGGTCAGCACCGCCCCGTACAAGATCGGTTTCCAGATCAACTTGTTGAGTTCGATGACGCGCGGGTCGGAAAGGAATTCGCGCAGGTAACGCCGCACCGATGCCGTGTCCGTTCCATCTGGCGTGCCCAGATTGACCAGCAACACGCCAATCTTGCCGATCCTCACCGGCGGGTGGCTTTCCGGTAGCGGTCCCAACGCCTTGTTGGCGCCAGCACTGCCATTGTCGGCTGGGCTCATGAATTCTCTCCTTGCTTAGTCTGCAAGGTAGACAATGAACCGTCCAATTCAACGGGCCGCTGTGCCGCACCCGTTGAACGGAAAAGGGCGGGCCAATGCCCGCCCTTCGTGTTTGGATGGTTGGCCGCGTCAGTTCGCGGCCGGCACGTTCAGCCTGGAGCCGATCGACAGGTTCTTCGGGTTGATGTCCGGATTGGCTTCCATGATCATCATCCACTTGGTGCCGTCGCCATAATACTGTTTGGCCAGGTTCCAGAGATTGTCGCCAGCCATGACCTCATGCGTATCGCCTTCGGCCATTGCGGTTTCGCCGCCGTCCTTGGTCATCGCAACCTCGGTCTTTTCCATGGATTTGTCTTCCATGGTTTCTTCGGCGGCCTTTTCTTCCGTCATCTCTTCGGATTTCTCCATCTCCTCCATCATGGCCTTGCCTTCGGAGATGCGGCCGTCAAGATAAGGTGTGTAGGGGCTGTTGGCGGCCAGATAGTCGGCAACCACCTGTTCCAGGCCCGGACCGTAGTCATACGCGTTGGTGGCGTTTGAACCGAACAATTCGTAGCCGTCGCCGCCGCCGCGCATGAAGTTGTTGGTGGCGATCAGGTAAGTTGCGTTTGGGTCAATCGGCGCCCAGGTCCCGTCATTGTCGACCTCGACCGAGATCACGCGGCCTTCGCCAGGCGCACCCGAGGGATCGTATGTGTAGCGTAGGCCCGATACCTGCGGGTAACGGCCGGCGCCTTCCTCGATCTGGCTAAGGCCGCTTTCGATGGACGCCACGACATCCGCGCCTTTGAGCTCAAAGGTCGCCAGCGTGTTCTGGAAGGGCAGAACCGTCAGCACTTCGCCCATGGTGATTTCGCCGCTGTCGATCGATGCACGCAGGCCGCCGCCATTGGTGATGGCGAACTGGACGCCCTGATCTCTGGTGCGCGCCAGCATGGCATCGGTCACCAGATTGCCCATCTGGCATTCCCTTGCGCGGCAATTTTCGCGGCTGCCGTCGATCGCCTCTGCGGCATCGGCAACCACCTGGTTCTTGAGTTCTTCAATCGGTGCGCCAAGCTCCTGAATGCGGGCAAGCACCGCTTCGTCCGGCGTCACCGAGGCATCGAGCAGGATCGGTTCGCCGGTGGCTTCCGTCACGATGCCGATGTCGGAGAAGGTGACTTCCAGATCACCAAGGTATTTCGAGTAAGCGTAGGCCTGCACAACCGGCACCTTGTAACCGAGCGGATTGTCCACCCAGGTCGGGTAAGGACCGGCGGCGCGGTCCGAAGTGTTGGACAGCAGTGTGTTGGAGTGGCCGCCGACAACCACATCGACGCCCGGAATCTTCGCAATTGCTTCCAGGTCGCGCGGGTAACCGACATGGGTGAGCGCGATAATCTTGCTGACACCTTCGCCTGCAAGAGCCTTCACCGCCGCCGTGATCGAAGCCACATCTTCCTCGATCATGACATGTTCGCCCGGCGACGAGAGTTCGTCGGTGTCGTTGGCAACAGCACCGACAATGCCGATCTTCTCGCCGCCCACCTCAAGCACGGTGTAGGCTTTGACACGGTCGCCCAGAACGGACATGCCATCGACCTTCACATTGGCTGACAGAACCGGGAATTCGGCCTTCGCCAGGAATGTCGCGAGACCTTCCTCGCCATCGTCGAATTCGTGGTTGCCGACGGCCATCGCGTCGGTGCCCATCATGTTCAGGAACTCGGCTTCGGCTTCGCCCTTGTAGGTGGTGTAAAAGAGTGTGCCCTGGAAATTGTCGCCAGCGTTCAGGAAGATCACATTCTGCCCGTCATGCGCCGAGCGATAGTCGCGCGCCGCCGTTACGAGCCTTGCCGCGCCGCCAAAGCACTTGCCCTCGCCCTCATCTTCAGCCGAGCAGGTGGAATCGAACCTGTTGATCGACTCGATGCGCGAATGCCAATCGTTGATGTGCATGATATTGAGCGTGTAGTCGGCAAAGGAGGCTTGCGCCGACAGCGCGAGCGCCGATGCCGAAAGCGCCGCGAGGCTCATAAGTCTTTTCATGTCTCGTCTCCCATGAAACTGGTGGCAGTCTCTCTCTTAGTCCGTCTTTTTGACGGTTTTTCTATTGTTGTTTGCCGGCATGTTCACACTGTAGGAAATGGCATGCAAGCACAATCGAGCTTGCCTAGCCTGCGTAATCGCGCTCGTCGGAGATCACCTTGCCATCGTTGGGAAGGCTGCCACGTTCCGCGAGCAATACCTCGCCGCCCAGCTTGGTAATCTCACGCAGGGCAGCGCCGATTGCGGCGGTATCGGGATTCGACTCATCGCTGGGTTCCACATGCAGCGTCATCGCATCGCGTTCGCCGTCGCGGCTCACTACAAGGCGCGCGCGCCCGATCTCAGGATGGCGCCTCGCCACTTCCGCGATCTGCTTCGGATCGACGAACATTCCCTTGATCTTGGTGCGTTGGTCGGCACGGCCCATCCAGCCCTTGATCCGTGTGTTGGTGCGGCCGCATGGTGAGGCGCCCGGGAGCACGGCGGATAAATCTCCTGTCCCGAGCCGCACCATCGGGTAGGCTTCGTTGAAGCTGGTCACAACGACCTCGCCGACCTCGCCTTCGGCAACCGGGTCGCCGGTTCCGGGGCGAACGATTTCGAGGATCAGGTTTTCGTTGAGCAACATGCCCGGATAGGGGTTGCCGGCTGCATCCGCCGCTTCATAGGCGATGACGCCAAACTCAGCGGTCGCATAGCATTGCAGCACGGCAATGCCATGTTCGCGATAATGTTCGCGCAGCGAGGGAAACAGCGCGCCGCCCGACACCAGTCCAAGCCGGAAGGAGGACAGGTCGCGCCCCATCTCTCCGGCTTTGTCAAGCATGACCTTCAGGAAGTCGGGCGTGCCGCAATAGACCTGCGGTTTCAGAGCGGCGGCCGCATCAACCTGCATTTCGGTGTTGCCCACGCCCGCCGGAAATACGGTGCAGCCCAGCGCGCGTGCGCCCTCGTCCAGAATGAAGCCGCCCGGCGTCAAATGATAGGAAAAGGCGTTATGCACCACATCGCCGGGGCGGATGCCGGCGGCAAAGAACGCGCGGGCCGATTGCCAGGCGTCCGCGGCCAAACCCTGCGGCTCCCAGATGGGGCCGGGTGAGACGAAGACGCGGCTTCCGCCGATGGACGACGGATTGGCGAAGCCGCCGAAAGGCGGTTCGGCCAGCTGACGTTCCATGAGTTCTGCTTTGCGCAGCACCGGCAGGGTGGCCAGTGCTTCGCGTGAGTCGATCGATTTGAGATCGTGGCCCTCAAGCCAGTTGCCAAGGCCAGGTGCGTCATTGGCCGCCTTCGCAAGAAATCCCGGAAGCCGCGCGAAGAGATCGGCCTCCCGATCCTGCGGCGCGCGGCACTCCAACGCGTCGTAATTGACGGCCATAGATCCTCCCGAAGTGTTTTTATCCGTTATCGCAGCACGCGTATCCAGCGCGCAAGGTTGACAAGCGAAACAAGTGCGGACGCGACATAGGTGAAGGCTGCCGCGCGCAGCACAGATTTTGCCGCCGGAATGTCGTCCTCGCTCAAATATTTGCCTTCCTGCAGGATCGGCAGCGCCTTGCCGAAACTCGCGTCGAACTCGACCGGCAGGGTGACGAGATTGACGATGACGCGTACCGACATCAACGCCAGACCCACGGCAACGAGAGCCGCGAAGGCGAGCGGTGTGCGCGCCAGAATCGCCAATACAGGCGCGGCGATGAAGAAAACGGAGGCGATGCGGTCGGTGGTCATTGCAAGCTTCGCCAACCGCTGGCGCCAGGCGAGCATACGCTCGCCGCGCGCGTGTTGCAGCGCGTGGCCGACCTCGTGGGCGGCAACAGCGGCGGCGGAAAGTGATCGGCCGTCATGGTGCTGCTTGAGCAATCGCACGGCCCTGGCATCGGGGTCATAATGGTCGCCGAGGTCGGTTTCCTCGACCGTGACCGCATCGAGTCCGAAACGGTCGAGCAGATGGCGTGCAAGCTCGCCGCCGGTACCCGGAAGGTCCGGTCGGTCAGCGCCGTGTTTCTTGATGATGCGGCGTACCAGCAGCTGCGGCAGCAGCGTAACAGTCAGAAGTAGGACGATGCCGAGAACGATCAGCATCGCCCGAACCTCAGACAGCCCAACCCGAAGGTCAGCCGATCGTGTTGGCGCGCCGGGTCAGGATAAATTGCTGGCCGCTGGATGCCGTGCAGTTGAGCTGGTTGGGACTTGCGACCGAGCAATTGAAGGCCACGGGGCTCTGCCTGATGATCGAAATACCGGTAATCTCGACCAGGACCTGATCGCGGAACTGATAGGTGCCTTCGGAGAGCTTTTGTCCGGAGTCTGTCGCGTAGGTCTCGAAGCGGCCATTGAAAAAGTTGGTCACGCCCGTGCCGGCTTGATCGAGCCATGCGCCTTCGATCCCCGAGGTTGCCGGCGCTGCGGCAACGCCCGGAAGCGGCCGGCGGCTGGTGGTGCCGGTGCAGCCGGCCACGATGATACCGGTTGAAAGGACGGCGACTGCCGCCAGCAAGCCCGCATTAAGTTTCACGACGTTGTCTCCTCGCAGGGTTTTGCCGCTTTTTGAGCCGTTTCACCGGACAATACCAGTATCCATACGACGCTGAACAGTTATCTTACGAGAATGTTCCTGAATTGCCACGGGTCGGACTTGTCGATGTCCTCAGGAAAAAGCCCCGGCCGGCCTTCGAGCGGCGTCCAGTCCGAATAATATCCCCTGACCGGGCCAAGATAAGGCATCTGCACTTCAAGGCAGCGTTCGAAATCCATCTCGTCTGTTTCCACGATGCCGGATTCGGGGTTCTCCAGTGCCCATACCATGCCGGCGAGCACTGCCGAGGTGACCTGCAGCCCGGTGGCGTTCTGGTAGGGCGCGATCTGGCGTGTCTCCTCCACGGACAGCTGCGAACCGTACCAATAGGCGTTCTTTTTATGGCCGTAGAGCAGCACGCCGAGTTCGTCGATGCCATCGACCAGTTCGTTTTCGTCCAGCACGTGGAAGACGGGCTGCGCCTTGCCGGCGTCGCCGAACATCTCGTGCAGCGACAGCACCGCGTCGTTGCAGGGATGATATGCATAGTGGCAGGTCGGACGGTAGGTCACCTTGCCCTTCTTGTCGCGTACGGTGAAATAGTCGGCGATCGAGATTGACTCGTTATGTGTGACGAGGAAGCCGTACTGTGCACCGGGCGTCGGGCACCAGGTGCGCACCCGCGTATTGGCACCCGGCTGTTCGAGGAAGATCGCAGCCTTGCTGCCCTTCTTCTGCTTCCTGGCGTTTTTCGGCATCCATTTTTCGTGCGTGCCCCAGCCGAGCTCGGCCGGTTGCAAGCCCTCCGAAACGAAACCTTCCACCGACCAGGTGTTCCAGAAGGTGTTGAAGGGCTTGGGCTGCTTGGTGCGCTGGGTGTCGCGTTCGGCGATGTGAACGCCCTTCACGCCGAGCTTTTTCATCATCCTGGCCCAGCCGTCACGGTCGGTCGGGGCAGGGGTTTTGATGTCGAGTTTCATATCGGCAGCAAGGTTCACCAGCGCCTGCTTCACGAACCAGGAGACCATTCCCGGATTGGCACCGCAGCAGGATACTGCCGTGGTGCCGCCCGGGTTTTTGCGCTTTTCCTCGCGCACGGTTTCGCGCAGTGCATAGTTGGTTCGCGACGCGTTGTCGGCCCTGCTGTCGAAATAGAAGCCGAGCCAGGGTTCAACCACCGTGTCGATATAGAGCACGCCGAGCTTGCGGCAGAGCTTCATGATATCGAGCGAGGAAGTATCGACGGAGAGATTGACGCAGAAGCCCTGGCCGTCGCCTTCGGTGAGCAGGTCGCCCAGCAGCTTCTTGTGGTTCTTCCTCGTCACCGCTTCCTTGATGAAGCGGATGCCGCGCTCGTCGAGCAGCGCTTTGTCGTCGTCGCGCGGGTCGATCACGACCATGCGGGATTTGTCGAATTTGAAATGGCGCTCGATCAGCGGCAGCGTGCCGCGGCCGATCGACCCGAAGCCGATCATTACGATCGGGCCGGTGATTTCCCCGTGTATCGGCCACTTCGCCTTAGCCATCGACTATACTCCTTGCTTCAATTCGCGCACTCCGCGCCGGTTCAGGTAGGCGCTAACCACATTAGGGTGTCACAATAAAGGGAAAATCCCTTAGCCGCCTGCGAGCGCCGTCAGCTGTGCCACCAGCCCATCGCGGTCGGCGGCAAGATCTTTGTAAGCGAGCTGACGTGCATCGAGTGCTTTCAGCTGTTCGGCAAAGGACGCGGCGATCCGCACCCCGTCGGGGTGGCTGGCAATTGCGGCAAGCGGGTCGAGGCAGATACGGATCGTAAACAGCACATCTCCCGAAAGAGGCAGTTTCCGAAGCGTCTGGCGTTCGACACGAATGAAGGTTGCAGCGCTTTCGAGGCGAGGCTCCTTTGGGCCATTGGTGCGTCCGTTCTTTTCCCGCTCGCTTCGCGGGCGATAGAGCTCGTCGTTGTTCTGAACAGACCAGTTGTAGCGCTCGACCGGTTTTTCGGGCTGAAGACTGTCGAAGATACGGCCGATCAGCGTTGCCATGCGCGTGCCCGGCCCGAAATCCGGCACCGGCCGATGGATGTCGTGCAGAGGGCGGTCGAACTTCTCGGCCAGCGTCCAGGAGCTCGGAAAACAGAGCGAAGCGGCTGCGAGCCGCCACCCATCGTCCATCCGACGCATCAAGACAAGATCTTCCTGCACGAGACGCGCGGCGATCTGAAGCGGCTGCTCGTTCGACCCGCGACGTTCAAAACGTGCGAGCCGGCTTTCCAGGATGCCCCATTCTTCGGGTCCGGGGAAGATGCGGCCACGACCTCGGAGCAGGTGGTCGACGACCATGTCGAGCACTTCGCGCTGAGCGGCATCCGTGTCGGCGCGTGCGGCGAACACACTATCCGGACGCTCGGCGATCAGCCGGTCCTTCTCTTCCAACTGCGCGCGGTAGCGTCGGTCGATTTCGATCCAGTCCGCCGGGTCGAGTGGTTTCAAGCCGATGGAAAACGGCGTCGACGAACCGTCATACGGGGTGTGACGCGGGAACAAGGCACCTATCCGTCCATCGCTTCCAACTCGTCGATCAAACCTTCGATGACCGACAGGCCCTTGTGCCAGAATGCGGGATCGGAGGCGTCGAGCCCGAATGGCTTCAAGAGCTCGGAATGATGCTTGGTGCCGCCGGCCCTCAGCATCTCGAAATACTTGTCCTGAAAGCCGTGCTCGGCGTTCTGGTAGACGGCATAGAGCGAGTTCACCAGGCAGTCGCCGAAGGCATAGGCGTAGACGTAGAACGGTGAGTGGATGAAGTGCGGGATATAGGCCCAGAATGTCTCGTATCCCTCGCGAAGCGCGATCGCGGGACCGAGGCTTTCGGCCTGTACTTCGAGCCAGAACTCGCCGAGCTGGTCGGAGGTCAGCTCGCCGTTGCGGCGCTCGGTGTGTACCTTGCGCTCGAACTCGTAGAAGGCGATCTGGCGCACGACCGTGTTGATCATGTCCTCGACCTTCTGCGCGAGCATGGCTTTTCGTTCGCGCTGCTCCCTGGTGCGGTCGAGCAGCGAACGGAAAGTCAGCATTTCGCCGAACACCGATGCCGTTTCGGCAAGCGTAAGCGGAGTTGCCGACATAAGCGCGCCCTGCTGGCCGGCCAGCACCTGATGGACGCCGTGTCCGAGTTCGTGCGCGAGCGTCATCACATCACGCGGCTTGCCCATATAATTGAGCAGCACATAGGGATGCGCAGACGGCACGGTGGGGTGCGCGAAGGCCCCTGGTGCCTTGCCAGGCCGGGCGGGGGCGTCGATCCATCTGCCGTCGAAGAACTTCCTGGCGATATCGGCCATCTCGGGCGCAAAGCCGTGATAGGCGGCAAGCACCGTGTTCTTCGCCTCGTCCCAGCCGATCGCGGCCTGCGGCGTTTCCGGCAAGGGCGCGTTGCGGTCCCAGTGGCTCATCTGATCCATGCCCAGCCAGCGCGCCTTCATCGCATAGTAACGGTGCGAAAGCCGTGGATAGGCGTCGCGCACCGCAGCGGTCAGTGCATTGACCACCTCAGGTTCGACGCGATTTGCCAGGTGGCGTGAATCGGCGATGTCGTTGAAGCCGCGCCAGCGGTCCGAGATTTCCTTGTCCTTGGCGAGCGTATTCGTGATCAGTGTGAAAAGGCGGATATTTTTGCGGAAGGTTTCGGCCAGAGCCTCCGCCGCTTGTTTGCGCTCCTCGGGTTTGGCGCTTTGCAGCATGTTCAGCGTCGGTTCGAGCGGCTGCTCGGTGCCGTTCACCTCGAAACGAAGGCCGGTCATCGTCTCGTCGAAAAGGCGATTCCAGGCTCCGCGGCCGGTCACCGACTTTTCGTGGAAAAGCTGCTCGGTCCGGTCGTCGAGCTGATAGGGCTTGTCCTTGCGCAGATCGATCACCCATGGCCTGTAACGGGCAAAGCCCTTGTCGGCCGTCAGGGCCCTCTCGATTTCCGCTTCGTCGATCTGGTTGAGCTCGAGCGTGAAGAAAAGCAGATGCGCCGAGGCATCCGTCATCTTCTCCTGCACGTCTCCATAAAGCTTGGCGCGGCGCGGATCGGAGGTGTCGCCGGCATAAACAAGGCCGGCATAGGAGGCGATGCGCCCGATGAGCTCTTCCAGATCTTCGAACTCCCCGAGCGCTTTGCCGAGATCGCCTTTCTGCGGCGATGAAGCGGCGTCAAGCAACTTGCCTTTCCAGCGTTTCTCGAACGAAACCGCCGCTTCGGCGGCGCGAGCCAAGTCGCTTTTCAGTTCCGGAGCATCCATGCCGGGATAGAGATCGGCCAGGTTCCACTCCGGCAGCGCGCCAAGGTCCGGCGTGGCCGCGTCTCCCGGCGCGGTCGGGGCCGAGGCAAACGGCTGGGCTGATTTGTTAAGAAAATTCATGCAACTCCCCAATCCACCCTAAGAGGGCGGGAATCACTCCATGTCGATAAGGATTTGTTCACCGCAAATCTTGAGCCCTTGTTTATAGGGCTGTGCCACGATGAGCCAAATCACCCCAGAATCAAATCAAAGCTACCTGCAGAGCGAACATGACCGTCTCAATCCTCGTTGTCGATGATGATCCAGTCCAGCGCCGCCTTCTGGAGACGGCACTTGCCAAGTCAGATCACCAGGTCGTGGTTGCCGACAGCGGCGAGGCGGGACTGAAGGCGCTGGAGGCGCGCGGCGGCGGCAATATCGGTGCTGTGGTGCTTGACCTGAAGATGCCCGGTATCGGGGGGCTGGGGATGCTCGAAGCCATGCGCGAGCGCGGGCTCGAACATCCGGTCGTCGTGCTGACCGCCCAGGGAGGCATCGACACGGTTGTTTCGGCGATGCGCGCCGGTGCGTTCGACTTCGTCGTCAAGCCTGTTTCGCCAGACAAGCTGGTCGCCACCGTTTCGGGCGCGCTCAAGGTGGAGCAGCGCGGTTCGGTTGCAAAACAGAAGCAGGCCAAAGTGTCGTCTTCGCACGCAATCACATTTGACGACCTGATCGCGGCCAGCCCGGTGATGGAGCGTGTGCTACGGCTGGGCCGCAAGGCGGCAGCGTCGAATATTCCGATCCTGATCGAAGGTGAGTCTGGCGTCGGAAAGGAAATGGTGGCCCGAGCCATCCAGGGTGGTGGCGGGCGGCGCAGCAAACCATTCGTGCCGGTCAACTGCGGCGCGATTCCCGACAATCTGGTCGAGAGCATCCTGTTCGGCCACGAGAAGGGAGCGTTCACGGGTGCGACCGAAAAGCATGTCGGCAAGTTCGTGGAAGCAAATTCAGGCACGCTGTTTCTGGATGAGATCGGAGATCTGCCTCTGGATGTGCAAGTGAAGCTTCTGCGGGCGGTGCAGGAGGGGGAAGTGGATGCCGTCGGTGCCAAAGCGCCGATCCGTGTCGACATCAGGCTGATCTCGGCAACGCACCGCGACCTGATTCAGCGGGTGAAAGACGGTCTCTTCCGGGAAGACCTTTATTACCGGCTCAACGTGTTTCCGATTCACGTGCCGCCACTTCGAGACCGCCCCGAGGACATTCCGTTGCTGACGCAGCACTTCATTCGCCGCCTCGGCATGAGCGAAACCGGCGGGCGCGTCAAAGGCATTGCCTCCAACGCGCTCGCGATGCTCGAAACCTATGACTGGCCAGGCAATATCAGGCAGTTGGAAAATGCCATCTTCCGAGCGGTCGTTCTGTGCGACGGCGAAGTGCTGACAGCGGACGATTTTCCGCAGATCAGGGCGCAGACCGCAACCGTTGAACTTTCGACCAGAGCGACGCCGGTTTTGCTGGACAAAATTCCGGCCGCGGCGCCCGCGGTCGCATCGCAGCCAGGCGCACTGCCCGATGACAGATCTGCGAGCGACACGGGGTCGGTTCGTGCCTTGGACGACAAAGGCAATGTGCGCGCTCTGGCGGATGTCGAGTCGGAGATGATCCGGCTCGCGGTGGATCACTACCGCGGTCAGATGAGCGAAGTCGCGCGGCGGCTCGGCATCGGGCGCTCGACACTCTACCGCAAGCTCAAGGAACTTGGAATCGATCCCGATACCGGGCGTGCCGTTAAGCTTGCGTCTTAACTGTTCGGCTCGGATCAGATTTCGCTAGCGGCGATTCCGAAAAAATTGTGCTAAACCTTTAGTTTACCATAGGCACGAAGGGCGAATGCCGCCTTGAATGTGCCTTGGTGTTACCGCATTCCGGCTTCAATAAGCCGGGATTAACCATTACGTTCGATAGTCGGGTCGTCCTGGGTCCGGGTATCAGGGGACAATCTTGTGCCGGCAAGGCGACGGGTTTGACAGAGAGCACGCGTAATTTCGGGGGACGGCGAGCAACCATGTTTGCCATGAAGCGGATCCTGACGGGTCTGTTTGTCACCTTTGCCCTGTTGTTGTCGGCTGCCGGAACGGCAAGCGCCGAGACGCGTACGCTCAAGCTGTATTTCATTCACACCAAAGAGCGCGCCGAAATCACCTACAAGCGCAACGGTCGCTATATCCGGAGCGGTCTCGACAAGGTGAACCGGTTTTTGCGCGACTGGCGACGTGACGAGTCGACCAAGATGGATCCGCGCGTGCTCGACCTGCTTTGGGAAGTCTATCGCGAGGTCGGCGCTCGCGACTACATCAATGTGGTTTCAGCCTACCGTTCGCCGGCGACCAACTCCATGTTGCGCAGCCGCAGCCGCGGCGTTGCCAAGAACAGCCAGCATACACTCGGCAAAGCGGTCGATTTCTTCATTCCTGGCGTCAACCTCGCTACTCTGCGCAAAACCGCACTTCGCATGCAGCAGGGCGGTGTCGGATATTATCCGGGATCGGGCTCGCCATTCGTGCATCTTGATGTCGGCAGCGTTCGGCACTGGCCGCGCATGAAGCGCCAGGAACTGATGGCGTTGTTCCCAGACGGCAGGACGGCTCATATTCCCTCCGACGGCAAGCCGCTCGCCGGCTATAGCCAGGCGATGGCAGCGATCAAAGCGGGTAAACAGCGTAGCGCCACGGTGCAGGTCGCAAGTGCCGAAGAGCCGACGCAGCGGCGCGGCCTGCTTGCGGCACTGTTCGGTGGCGTCGACGAGGAAGAAGATACGGCTGAGAGCGTCAGGCCCGGCGCGTCCGTTCCGCAAGTCCGGCAGCCGGCCGTTGCGGCGCCAGCCCCGGTTGTTCCCGATCCGACACCAGAAACCATTCTGGCTTCGCTTTCTCCCAACGTGATTCCGTTTCCGCAGGCCGCGCCGCGCGGTGCGAGCGTGAACGAACTGCTGGCACTGGGCGATACGGCACCCTCGGCGAACTCTGCAGTCGAAGCAGTCGATGAAGCTGTGCTGCCCGCGGACGAGACGGTTCTCGCCAGTCTCGATGCCAGCGTTCCGGTACCCACCAGCCGGCCGGATGTAGCGACCCAGGACACTCCGGTTCAGATTGCCGAGGCAGTCGTACCCGGCGGGTTGCCTATGCCGGCCGATGTCGCGGAAGCAGGCGTTGAAGCTGCGGGCGCCAGCGCGTCGACGGGACCGTCCGCTACGGTAGCGGCATTCGTTCCACTACCCAACCGGCGGCCTGATGGTGAAGAATCGCGCGAATATGTACTTGCGGCATTGCCCAGTTCCGGGCCGTCCTACAGCGCCCCGCCCATTTCCGACGGTGGCGACGCTGTTGTCAGCCGTCCGAGAGAAAACACCGATCGCAGGCTGGCGCGGCTAGGGTCTGCCCCTGCGGCCTCCCAGCGGTTGTCACTGATGTCGAACACTGGTCAAACGCCTGAAAATGCGATTGCAACCGGGGTCAAGACGACTGCGAAAGCAGCGAAACCGGGCCCGGGCGATTCGAGGCCGGATCCGAAAGCGGTGCTGGTGCCAATTCCACGCCAGGTTGCACAGTGGGCGCTTAATCCATCGCCGGAGGCCATGAGCGACCGTGGCACGGTTGCTCCCTCGTTCCGCGTGGCGCATGTCCGCTCGGCGCCGCAGCTCGTCTACACTGCCGGGTTCGGTCGCGGCAACGACCAGGGTCAGCCGAACCGATTCACCGGAAATGCGGTGACGTTCCTCTCGGTCGCACGTTTCGACAAGAACTGACGGCAGTTCAGGATATCAACCGGCGGGGCCTGCGAGGGTCGCGGCCTCGCGTGCGAGGGTTTCGATTTCGTCCCATTTGCCGGCCGCGATCAGCTTGTCTGGTGCAACCCATGAGCCACCGATGCACACGACGTTCGGCAGGACGAGGTAGTCATTTGCGTTGTCCGGGGTGATGCCGCCGGTCGGGCAGAAGCAGATATTCGCGAGCGGCGAGACCAGCGACTTCAGGAATGGCGCTCCACCAGCCTGTTCGGCAGGGTAGAACTTCATCATCCGGTAGCCTTCCTCGCGCAGCGACATCATCTCGCTCGGTGTGATCGCACCAGGCAGGAAGGGAACATCGGAAGCGTGGGCCGTATCCAACAGCTCCTGGGTCGTGCCGGGACTGACGATGAAACGCGCACCGGCTTTCGTCGCCGCGGAATAGTCGCGTGGCGACAGGATCGTGCCGGCTCCGACGATTGCCCCTGGCACCTCGGTCGCCGTCAATGCAATGGCATCCAGCGCGTCGTCGGTCCGCAAGGTGATCTCGATTGCCTTGAGGCCGCCCGCAACAAGCGCATTCGCGAGCGGCACGGCGTCTGCCAGCCGGTCGATCTTGAGCACCGGTATCACGCGCTGACCGTCAAGCAGCTCGATGAGGGCGTTCGATCTGTCTTTCATGGATTGGCGACCCCGTTGTGGTGCTAAATCGATTTTATTGCGGGGCGCTTCTAACACATGTCGTGCATTGGACCAGCATCAATTGCGGGGCGCGAGCAAGGCCATCAACAGAGCCCACCACCGGCGCAGCCGCGCTGCGAGAGACAGGTGCGCGCGCAGCGCTGCCAGCGTTTCGCGACCGCCGACGCCGTCGGCGGTCAGGCCCACGCTCTTCTGAAATCGCCGCAATGCCATCTCCGTCAGGCGCCCAAACCGCCCGTCTATGGCTAACGGGTAACCGGCAGCCGACAGCGTAATCTGTAATTCGGCGACAGCCGTTCCACTTGCGCCGCGGCGCAGTGCGCGATCCGCTTCCGGCCGGGCGGGCGTCGTGCCGCCATCGGCATAGCGGCGGTAGGCTACGGCAAGCTTCCTGTCGTAACGGTTCCTCCGATAGGCCGGTCCGTTGTAGCCACGGGCGAATCGTGCCCAGTCGCGGTCGGCGAGAGCGTCCGACAAACCCGCCTTGGTGATGTATCGCGCCATCAGCCGCGCCTGTCCGGTGACATCGGAGCGTACTTCGGCGACAAGATCTTCGACGCTTCCGAACCCGAGCCATGCCCAGTGCGCACCCATAACCTGTCCCAACCCCCAGGAAACGGATTCCAGCGCGGCCTTGCGGTCGATTGCAATGGCACGGTCCAGTAGGCGCCATCGGGCGGCTTGCCCGGGCGGGTTCACGATTTCGCCGGCTGCGGGAGAGGACAGGCCCGCGCGGCGTGCAAGACAGCGCTTTTCGCCAGCAAGGCGACGGTCGAAATAGTGACCCTCGAAGCGGATCACGGGCTCGCGACGCCCGCCGATCCGTACATAAGCCTTGCCGCCGGACTCGATTTCGGCGACGGCAAGCAGCGCCGCCGGCTCGATGCCGAATTCCGCTGCGGTCGCGGCGACCGCTTTTCTGGTTTCATGGGTCAACATGCCTTTCCCCGCGTTGCAGCGCATATTGTGCGGCGGTGCGTGAGCGCGGGGATAACGAGGCCGTGCCCGACGTGCTTCTGACGCCCGCCGGCGCGCCCGGTTCCAGCTTTTTGTTGAAGCCCAGCAACGGACGCGCTAGGTGGCGGCGATGAAATTATCCCCGTCCGAGACCTCCGTTGCGGTCGCAGCGTTCTACCGATTCGCTAGGGTGGAAGATGCCGCGGCGCTGCGCGAGCGCTTGTTGAGCCTCGCTGAAGCCGAGGCGCTGCGCGGTACCGTGCTGGTTGCGCCGGAGGGCATCAACGGCACGATCGCAGGCGCGCGCGCCGGACTCGACATATTCTTCGAGGCCGTTCGCGCCATGCCCGGCATGGCCGGGGTCGATATCAAATTCAGCAGTGCGGACAGGATGCCGTTTCACCGGCTCAAGGTGCGACTGAAGAAGGAGATCGTGACGATGGGAGTCGCCGATCTCGATGCGGCGCATGAAGCCGGGGTTCACGTTCCGCCGGCTGAATGGAATGCGCTGGTCAGCGATCCCGACACGGTCGTCATCGATACCCGCAACGCCTATGAAACCGCGATCGGCACGTTTAGGGGCGCTATTGATCCTGCAACCGGGTGCTTTCGCGAATTTCCGCGCTGGGCGGAAGAAAATCTCGTGCAGTTGCAAGACAAACGGGTCGCGATGTTCTGCACCGGCGGCATTCGCTGCGAAAAGGCAAGTGCATATCTGAAGCGCATTGGCGTGGAGGAGGTCTTCCACCTCAAGGGCGGCATTCTCAAATATCTCGAAGAGGTGCCGGCAAATGAGAGCCTTTGGGAAGGGGAGTGTTTCGTCTTCGATGAGCGCGTGGGTGTCCGACACGGCCTCGAGCAGGGCGAGACGACTTTGTGCCGGGCATGTCGGCATCCCCTGACGCCGGAGGAACGGGAATCGGAGCAGTTTCGAGAGGGCGTCTCCTGCCCCCACTGCCATGAAAGCCGAACTGATGAAGACCGCAAGCGGTACGCGGAGCGGCAGAGGCAGGTGGAACTTGCCGACAAACGGGGCGCCGGCCCACATATCGGCCGATAAGCTGCTTCCAGGTACGCGATCATTGTAATTTCGGACCCCACTGCCTACGTCAACCGCACGTTGTCTGACTGACTGGCCGTTGTGATGGAGGATGCCCATGTTTGATCCAAAGAAACTTCTCAATGATCTGCTTGGGTCGAAACTCCCGGGAACCGATTCCACGGTGCGCGAGAAGGCAGGCCAGGTCACCCAACTGGCGAAGGACAACCCGATCGCGACGACTGCGATCGCCGCAATTCTACTGGGAACGGGCGCCGGAAGGGCAGTAGCCGGCACCGCGCTCAAACTCGGAGGTCTCGCAGCCGTAACCGGGCTCGCCTACACGGCCTACAAAAACTATCAGGCAGGTAAAAAGCCGGGCGAGGGCGAGGACGGCGTCGAGATATTGCCGCCACCGGCGGATACGGCGTTCGACCCAAGACAGGCCCCCCAGGGTGAAGACGATTTCGCACTGACTCTGATACGGGCAATGATCGCCGCGGCCAGGGCGGACGGTCGCATCGACGATGACGAGCGCAAGCATATCGGCGACAAGCTCAAGCTGGCCGGCCTTGATGGTGAGGCAGAGGCCTTTCTCGTTGCGGAAATGGAAAAGCCGATCGACCTCGACAAGCTCGTGGCAAGTGCGCAAACGGATGCGCAGAAGGTCGAAATCTATGCGGCATCCCGGCTTGCGATTGACCCGGACACCCGTGCCGAGCGCGGCTATCTGGATCAGCTAGCCGGACGTCTGCAGCTTCCGGACGCGCTTGTGGACCATGTCGAGGCGACCATCGCCAGCGTGACGCGATAAGCGCGTTAACCATCCGTTAACCGGGCTGGTTCATTCTGGAACAAGCAGGATCGGCTTTCCTCCTCCCAAGCACGGTCCGAAACGGGCGGTCGCGAATGGCCGCCCTTTTTGACATTCCCTTCCTTGTTTCGAGCCGTACGATCTGCACACTCTCTTGGTGAACACGGGGAGGTAGTGCATGAACGCCAAAGTGGCCGTGATAACGGGGGGCGGCAGCGGGATCGGCAAGGCTGCAGGCCTGGCGCTGGTCGCGGAGGGCTGGACCACCATCTTTTGCGGACGGCGGCGCGACAGGCTGGAGAAAGCGGTTTCAGATGCGCAAGGACCCGGTCGCGCCCTGGCAATCGTCTGCGACGTAACCGACGAGGCGCAGGTCGACGAGCTGTTCGGGCAGGTGGAGCGCGATTTGGGCCGTGTCGACCTTCTGTTCAACAATGCCGGAATGGGTGCCCGAGGCGCAACCATCGATGAAATGCCCGTCGCACTGTGGCGGCAGGTGGTCGATGTCAACCTGACGGGGTCGTTTTTGTGCGCGCGTGCGGCGTTTGCCCTCATGCGGCGCCAGTCGCCACAGGGTGGGCGCATCATCAACAACGGTTCGATCTCCGCTTACGCGCCAAGACCAGGGTCGGCCGCCTACACCGCGACGAAACATGCCATTACCGGGCTGACCAAGACGCTTGCGCTTGACGGCAGGCCTTTCGACATAGCCTGCGGACAGATCGACATTGGCAATGCCGCGACCGAACTTGCGTCTGCAATGGCCGATGGCGTGCCTCAGGCCAACGGCACGATCATGGCCGAACCCCTGATGGATGTGCAGCGCGTCGCCGATGCCGTAAGATACATGGCCGGGCTGCCGCTCGATGCGAACGTGTTGTTCCTCACCGTCATGGCAACCAAAATGCCATTTGTCGGCCGCGGCTGAGCGATCGGAACCGCTAATATGGTGCCATCGGCATTTCTTCTGAGGGTTCTCCAATGATCGCGTTTCTGGCCGATAACAGTGCCATTGTTGCGCTCGTCATGCTTGCCGCACTCATGACCGCATTCGTGTTCGAGCGTTATCCGCCCGAAGTCACGGCGGTTGGGTTCGCAGGCCTGTTTGTTCTGTTCGGCTTCGTTTCGACCGACGAAGCCCTGGCGGTGTTTTCGAACCCGGCGCCGATTACCATCGGGGCGATGTTTGTGCTTTCGGGTGCGTTGGTACGAACCGGGGTGCTCGATGCGATAGCCGAAAAGGTCATGGATCGCGCCGCGGTCAACCCTCTGGTTGCGATCGTGCTTTTTGTGGGCGCGGTTGTGGTTGCCTCGGCGTTCATGAACAACACGCCGGTGGTGCTGGTGATGATCCCCATCACCATCCGGTTCGCGGCCGTTCTCGGCCTGGCATCCACCAGAGTGCTGATCCCGCTTTCCTATGCCGCCATCCTTGGAGGCACCTGTACCTTGATCGGCACCTCGACCAACCTGCTTGTCGACGGCATAGCGACAAAGGCGGGCATGGAGCCGTTCTCCATCTTCGAAATTACGCCGATCGGAGTGGTGGCAACCATTACCGGCATTACGGTGATGGCATTGCTTGGCTGGTTTCTGTTGCCCGACCGCGATTCCGGTGGCGACGATGCACCAATGCTTGAGACGGAATTCCTGTCCGAGATCACGATCAGGGGCGAGGGCAAGTATGACGGTCAGAAAATTGCCGACATAACCGATTTTCGCCGTCCGGGTCTCAGGATTACGGGTCTACGCAGCGGCGGAAAGATGATCCGCACCGATATCGGCCAGAAAGAACTCAAGAAAGGCGACACGCTGATTGTGGTCGGCACATCGTCTGAGCTTTTGACACTCAACAAACGCTCGGCGCTGCGGGTCGGTCTCAGGCGCGGTATCGATACCGATGTCGAGAAGGTTGCGGTCGAGGCAATCGTTGCACCGCAGAAATCGAGCGCCGGACACCGTATCGCCGATTTGATGCTTGGACGCCGCTATGGCGTGCGGGTGCTCGGCGCGCATCGCCACAAGCACATTCCTGGGCCTGATCTCGAAAATGTCCGGCTGCGGCCGGCCGACAAGCTGCTGCTTGAAGGTTCGCCGGAAGGTTTCGATGCGCTGTCTCAGGAAGCCGATCTCGTCGCGGTTTCGCGACCCAGCGGCCGGGCATTCAGACGTGATCGCGCGCCAATTGCCATCGCGGCACTGGCGGCGGTGGTTCTGCTGGCAGCGGTGGGTTTCATGGACATCAGCATGCTGGCAATGATCGCCGTTGCAGCCATACTCATTTTGCGCTGCATCGACGGCGAGGAGGCTTGGGCGTCGATCGAAGGCTCCATTCTGGTGCTGATCTTTGCGATGCTCGTGGTGGGCGCGGGCCTGCAAGCGACAGGCGCCGTGGAACTGGTCGTCATGGGGCTCGCACCGTTTCTGACGGACATGCCGCCGCTGATGACGCTGCTGGCGATTTTCTTCATCACGTCGTTTTTCACCGAATTGGTGACCAACAACGCGATTGCGGTCATCATGACCCCGATTGTCATCGAGCTCGCAAACCAGATGGGGTTCGATCCCAGACCCTTCGTGATTGCGGTCATGATCGGCGCAAGCGCAAGTTTCGCAACGCCCATCGGCTACCAGACGAACACGCTCGTCTACGGTGCCGGCGACTATCGCTTCGCCGATTTTCTCAAGATCGGCATTCCCATGAATGTCTGCGTCGGTATCACCAGCACGCTGGCGATCTGGATGATGTTCTTTTAGCAGGCAGCCTAACGCGTCAGGAATGAGCCGATGCGGTCTATGGCGCGCAATATGTTCTCTTCGGAGTTGGCGTAGGAAAGGCGGATGTAACCTTCGCCGTGAACGCCGAAATCCGGCCCGCCGATCAGTGCGACGCCGGTTTCCTCCAGCAGATCCGAGGCGAGCTTCTTGGCCTTGCGACCGGTGCCCGCGATATTCGGAAAGGCATAAAAGGCGCCCTTCGGTGTCGCGCAGCTGACGCCGTCGAGGCTGTTCAGGCCCTCCACGACCGTTTTGCGGCGGCGGTCGAAAGCCTGCATCATCTTTTGGACTTCGTCCTGCGGGCCATCGATGGCGGCGATGCCGGCGAACTGGCTTGGCGCGTTGACGCACGACCAGCAATTGACCGCCAGCTTCCGTACCTTGTCGTAAAGATGTCCGCTCTCGGTCGAATTCGGCCAGATCGACCAACCCATGCGCCAGCCTGTCATGGCCCAGGTCTTAGACCAGCCATTGAGCAGGATCAGCCGGTCGCGAATTTCGGGAAAGGTGAGCAGAGAGCAATGCTCTTCGCCGTCATAGGTCATGACGTCGTAGATCTCGTCGGAGAGGATCGCGACATCGGGAAAATCGGCAAGGCCGGCGACCAGCTTCTCGATCTCTGCGCGCGGCGTAACGCCGCCGGTCGGGTTGGCAGGCGAGTTGAGGATGAGAAGCCGGGTTGCCGGCGTCAGCAGCGACAGCGTCTCGTCGGCGGAGAAGGCGAAGCCGTTTTCCTCGCGGATTGGGACGGGGACAGGCCGCGCGCCGGTATATTCGATCATCGAGCGGTAAATGGGAAAGCCGGGATCCGGGTAGAGAATATCCGTGCCCGGTTCGCCGAACAGAACAATCGCCGCGTACATGGTAGGTTTGCCGCCCGGCATGATCATCACATTGTCGGGCGAGATCTCGACACCGGTCGTCGACAGCATGCGGCGTACCACTGCTTCCCGCGTCGCAAGCAGGCCGGTCGCGGGCGTGTAGCCGTGATGCCCGTCGCGCAGCGCCTTTATGGCAGCTTCCACAATATGACCGGGCGTACTGAAATCCGGCTGGCCGATGCCAAGGTTGATTATGTCGCGGCCGGACTGCGCCAGCGCAGTGGCGCGGGCCAGAACCGCGAACGCGTTTTCCTCGCCGATGCGGTCGAAGTTCGAAACTGTGTGGAGCATATGCGTGACTGGTCTGGTTCTTTGTTGCGGGCGCATTTCTTGTGAGGCTTGGTACCCAAATGTCAAATCGGAGATGCGCCGGTCATGTCGGATCTGGCCAATTGGACAGCGCGCGACGCGCCACGCCGTGCCCCTATTGAAGGCCGTTTCATTCGGCTGGTTCCACTGGACGCCGCCGCACATGGCGATGCGCTCTTTGACATCACAGCCAATGATCCGCAGCGCTTTCGCTACCTTTTCGAGCCGCCGCCGGCCGACCGGGGGGCGCTTCAGCCCTGGCTGGATCAGGCGCAGGCGAGTACCGATCCGCTGTGGTTCACGGTGATCGACCGCGCAAGCGGGCGGGTCGTCGGCAGGCAATCCTATATGCGGATCGACCGCGCACATGGTGTGATCGAAATCGGCTCGATCCTGTGGAGTAGCCTCATGGCGCGCAGCGCCGCGTCAACCGAGGCTTTGTTCCTGTTTGCCAAACACGCTTTCGACGATCTCGGATATCGCCGCTTCGAATGGAAATGCAACAACCTCAACGAACCCTCCAAGCGGGCGGCACTTCGCTACGGTTTCAGCTTCGAGGGTGTGTTCCGCCAGCACATGGTGGTGAAGGGCCAGAACCGCGACACTGCGTGGTATGCCATGACCGACCGCGACTGGCCGCTGATTCGCTCGGCATTCGAGGCATGGCTCGATCCGGCCAATTTCGATGAACGGGGACAGCAGCGCAATCGACTTGCCGATATTCGCGCGGCACTGGTCGGGGCAGACAGCTGACGTTATAGCTCGTTCCGACAATCGGAACAGGAATCGCCATGCATCAAAATCGAAATGCGATGATAGCCGCGGCCATCATCCTGGCCGGGTTTGCGCTTCTCGCTTTCTACCTGCCCGATATCATGATGGCTGCCGCCGAGTTCTCGCCGGTGGCGGCAGGCGCTGTTGTCGCGCTGTTCCTGCTCGGTTTCTTCGCGCTTTTCTGGCTGCGAGGCCGTCATCAGAACAGGAAACGCTGAGATGCGGGTTCTCGTTACGGGCGCAGCCGGAATGATAGGACGCAAGCTCGTGGAAAGGCTTGCCAAGGACGGTGAGATCGCCGGGCAAGTCATAAGCGCGCTTGATCTGCACGACATCATTGCGCCGTCGAAACCTGATGCGCAGTTCCCATGCGATGCCTTCGCTGGCGATTTGTCGGACCCGGTCCAGATCGCCAAGCTTATTGGCCGTTCGCCGGATGTCGTCTTCCATTTGGCCGGTATCGTCTCGGGCGAGGCGGAATCGGATTTCGACCTTGGCTATAGGGTCAATTTCGATGGTACCCGGGCGTTGTTCGATGCGATCAGGTTGACCGGAACATGCCCGCGCGTGGTGTTCTCATCATCTATCGGTGTGTTCGGCGGGCCATTTCCGGAGGTGATTCCCGACGAATTTCACACCATACCGCTCAGTTCCTACGGCACGCAGAAGCTTGTGGGTGAGGCACTGCTGACCGATTACACGCGGCGCGGATTCATGGATGGCGTCGGCATTCGCCTGCCGACGATCTGTGTGCGTCCGGGTAAAGCCAACAAAGCTGCTTCGAGCTTCTTTTCCGGCATTATTCGCGAGCCGCTGGACGGCAAGGAGGCTTTGTTGCCGGTGCCGCGTTCTGTGGTTCACACGCATGCCAGCCCGCGCTCGGCGGTGAACTTCCTGATCCACGCGGCCGGTTTGTCCGGCGAAACGATCGGGCCGCGCCGCTGCCTCACGATGCCTGGCGTGGCAGTGACAGTCGGCGAGCAGATCGAGGCGCTGGAGCGGATTGCCGGGAAGGAGGTCGCCGCGCTTGTGCGTGAGGAACCTGACGAGGCGGTCTGGGCGCTGGTGAAGAACTGGCCGACCCGGTTCGAGGCCAAACGCGCCCGCGCCCTCGGGTTCGAAGCGGAGACGAGCTTCGACGACATCGTGCGCATTCACATCGAGGACGAACTCGGGGGCCGAATCTAGGTCGTCAGGCTCGCTGACAGCAAGGTGAGGCCGAGCAGGAAAACGAGGGCCGCGCCAGCAATCTCGATCCCGACGTGGATCGTCTCGCGACGCGGGCCTTCGCCGGCAATCAATACGGCCCAGTTCTTGGCAGTCACCGCCAGTATCGCCAGGATCGACACCGTAATGGCGGTGCCGATCGACATTGCCAGTACCGAAAGCACGCCTGCGACCCAAAGACTGTTCAGAAATGCGAATGACAGGACGATCAGCGCGCCCGTGCAGGGGCGCAGGCCGACAGCGGCGACTGCCGTCCAGGCGCTGCGCCAGCTGAATTCGCGTTCGCTCAACAGCTTCGGATCCGGCATGTGGGCGTGGCCGCATTCGGGGCAGACTTCGCCCTCCACATGATGATGGTGGTGATGATCATGATCATGGTCGTGATTGTGGTCATGATGTGCGTGGTCATGCCCGTGATGATGATGCACGTGGTCGTGAGCAACGCTGGCGGCCGAGAGGCTGTGTGCGGGCTTTGCCCTGACGCGCGAAACGAGGCGGACGCCCGCTTTGCGCCACAACAGCCAAAGGCCGAAGCCGGTGATCAGCGCGTAGCTTGCCAGTTCGAGAAACCAGGTCGCGTCGGTCATCGATACGGACGAGCCGCGCAGCGCCAGAAACACCGCGCCCATGACGAGTATCGCCGTGAGGCCCTGCAGCAATGCCGAGAGCAGGGAGAGTACGACCCCGCGTTTCAGCGCAACCTCATTTGCCAGCATGTAGGATGAGATAACCGCCTTGCCGTGGCCGGGGCCGGCAGCATGGAAAACGCCATAGGCGAAGGAGAGACCGACCAGAACCCACGTACCGCTGCCGTCCTGTTTCATTGTCTTGAGCGCGCCGGTCAGGGTACGGTAGAAACCCTGCTGCTGCGCGTTCACCCAGTTGAGGATACCCGCGAACATGCCGGTCGAGGGCAGGGTCGCTTCGCTGTTGCCGATGCCGAGCGAGCTTTGGGCGAGCGCTGCGCCGCTGAAAGCGAGCACCGACGCGGTCAGGACAAGCGCGGGCAAGGTTTGTCCGCTACGGATCATGGTTCAGTTTGTTGCTCCGCAAGTGACTTCAAGGCGGGTGGCGAAAAGCTTCGTAACATCGTTGCCTGACGGATCGTTGAAGAATGCCTCGGTGAGGGTGTCCTGATTGGCTGCCAGTGCCTCGTCAGGGTCGGGCCGCACCACGGTGCGCGAACAGCCCTCCGGCATACCGCGCACGATGAGATCACCGTCTTCGTAGAAATCGATCGCGGTATAGAAGGTCGGGTCGTAGACGCCGAAGGCAACGGTTCCGTTCAGCTTCAGCGGCTTGACCGGCTGTGACTGGAACAGGATCGTGAGTTGATCGTTTTCATGCGTCGCCAGCAGCTTGTCGGGTGCCTGCATCGCCGTCGGAGCGCCGTTTACGCTGACAAACTGGAAATAGTCGAACTCGGCCAGCGAATCGTGAACCACGCCGGCAACGGTTGCGAGCTCGTTTTCGTCGAGCTGCAGGTCGCTGTTTTCGTCGAACTCCAGCAACACGGTGGACGAAAACAGATCGTCGAAGCGCCAGACATGTCCAAGCGCCTCTACTTCGCCAGCCGAATTGACCGCGATCTCAAGGGTAGCCTGCGCAAAAACATGCGGGTGGACACGCACGGGCCCGGTGCCTGCCAACAGCACCAAAAGGCTGGCCGTTGCTGCCTTTATAGGCCGACCGATCTTCATTGTCGTATTGCCCCTCAGATTGATTTGCCCACTGTCGTCAGCAAACGGGCGAAAATTGGACGTTCGGGCGCTCAGTCGGATTCGTTGGTTTTCATCCACTGGGCAAGATAATCGACAAACACGCGAATCTTTGCCGGAAGATATCGCCTGTGCGGGTAGACGGCGTAGATGCCGCCCGCCGGAGGCTGCCAGTCGTCGAGAATCGCAATCAGCTTGCCGCTCGCCAGGGCGGGCTCGGCAATAAAGTCGGGCAGACCGACAAATCCGAGCCCGGCGATTGCAGCTTCCCTGGCGGCAATGGGGCTGTTGACCTCCAGGCGGCTGTCGACCTGCACCGTGATCGCTTCGCCATCGACATTCCTGAACTGCCAGTTGTTGAACCCGCGCCCGTTGGTGTCGATGACGCAGGGCTTGCCAGCAAGATCCTGCGGTCTCTCCGGAAGGCCAGTCGCTTTGACAAAGTCCGGCGAGCCACACATCCGGACGGTGAACGGACGCAGCTTACGCGCTATCAGCGAGGAATCCTGCATGCGGGTAATGCGGATGGCGACGTCGAACCCTTCTTCAACGAGATCGACGAAACGGTCATCGAGTTGAATGTCCATCCTGATATCGGGGTGATCGCGGGCGAAATCGATCAGCGAACGGCCGATCCCTGCGTCGGCGAAGGTGCGCGGCGCGGTCAGTTTGATGCGACCGCGAACGTCGCCGGAGCGTTCGCGCACCGATTCCGCCAATGCATCTATATCGTTCACGATTTCGGTGGCGCGCCTGTAGTAGTCGTGGCCGGCTTCGGTAAGCGAGAACTGACGAGTGGTTCGATTGAGCAGGAGGGCGCCGAGTTCGTCTTCCAGTTCGCGCACATATTTCGACAGCAGCGCCTTGGAGCGCCCGATCTTGCGCGCAGCGGCGGAAAAGCCCTCCGCTTCAACGACCTCGATGAAGGCCCGCATGCGGGTCAAAGTATCCACTAGCGACCGCCTTTCGCATGTTCGAGAATCGTTCGTGCAAGCCCGATCAGTGCCATGTCGGTGCCGGCCGGACCAAGCAGCGATATGCCAAACGGCGCGCCATCGACCTTACCGATCGGTATCGTGATTTGCGGAAAACCGGAGAGGCCCGACAGACAAAGCAGGCGCAGCGCACGTTCGCGGTAGTCCTGGAGAGCATCGAAGCCGATATCACTGAGCGGTGCAGCGCCCGGCACGGTCGGCAAGACCAGCAGGCCGTCATTACCAAGCATCTGCGCGAGCTCGTTGCGCAATGCGCCGCGCTTTTCGGTTTCTGTTTTCGCGACTTCGCGGCTGATCGTGGAGCCGAATTCGAAGCGTTCTTTCACACCGGGGCCGAGGTGGCGTTCTTTTGCGGAAATCCATGGGCCGTGCATTGCCCAGGCCTCGTAGGATTGCAGCTTGCGGAAGGTCCAATAGAGATCGTCGATCGACTGCGACAGCGGTTTTGCGTCGGAAGGCGGGCCGGTCACATCTGCGACGACGCGGCGTATGCGCTTGTATTCGGCTGCTTCAGTTTCGCCGAGCAGCAGCGTCTCCAGCATCGGCAAGTTGATGGTGCGGTAGCTTGAGCTGCCGGAAGCAGCGGGAAGCAGCACCCTTCCCACGCGCTCATATGTCTCGCCATTCTTCGCAAACCAGCCGAATGTGTCGAACGAGGGCGCCAGCGGCATGGCGCCATCCAGCGATATTGCACCGTGCGTGCCGCGCAGCCCGATCAACCCGCAGAAGGCCGCCGGGGCGCGAACGGAGCCGCCCGTGTCCGAACCAGTCGCAAAATCGACGAGTCCGCCAGCCACCGCAGCCGCCGATCCGGAGGACGATCCCCCTGTCACCCGGTCAGGCGCGGCCGGATTGACTGGAAAGGGATAGTGGGCGTTCTGACCCATCAGTGAAAAGGTCAGTTCGTCGGTTTGCGCGCGTGCGACAAGCGTCGCGCCAGCATCGAGCAGTTTCTGCACTGCGGGTGCGGTGCCGGCAGCCGGCGCTGCCTCATCGAGCTTCTGCGGGTTGCCGCCGCCGGTTCTCTGGCCGCGCACGTTGTAGATGTCCTTCACAGCGAAGGTCAGTCCCGCGAGCGGCCCCTCTGCCGCACCCGGAATAGGCGGAAAAGGTGCCTGGACATAGGCGTTCAGGGTGTTGGACGGAGCGTTCATTGTTCACTCTCCAGAGACAAGAATCGGAGGTTCGGTCAGCGCAGAAAAAAATTCAAGCGGAAGCGATTTTTTCATTGATTGTGACAGGGCTTATCCATATATCGCGGCTGCCCAAAGTCGCACGTGCCTGTGGGTGTCCGCCGTCCCCTCGTCTGGTGAGGGAAACGGTAAGGTACCTGGAATTAACCCCTCCAGTCGCTTTCACGGCCAACCGTGAAATCGAGGACATCTTGAAGCAACGACGGTGCGGGCCTTTCTGGTGTTCTGCCGGTCGTCCAAAGACCGGGGTTACTGAAGAGGCACACCTTCATTGCCGGCAGTGCGGAGGGTTCTCCAAAGCTGAGGCAGACAAAGCGGATTTTCGCTTCCGGGCGAGGGTCCACCACCGCGTGATACGCATTTGCATGTTGTCGGATCTCCACAGGCCGGTAGCTGCGGATCGTTGCCACGCACTTTGTCCACCACGGTGCCCGGGATCGTGTGTTCCGGCCCGCGCTTGCCGGCGGCAGATGCCGCCAATGGAGAGACCCCGATGGCCACGCAGCGCGTTCTCGACTTCCTCGCCACTCGACGTCCGGATGGACCTTGCCTCGTCGTTGACCTCGACGTTGTGCGCGACAACTACCGCGCATTCGAAAAGGCCCTTCCCGACAGCCGCATCTTCTACGCCGTGAAGGCCAACCCGGCTCCTGAAATCCTGCGCCTGCTTGCCGCGCTTGGCTCCAATTTCGACACCGCCTCCGTCGCGGAAGTCGAAATGGCGCTCGACGCCGGCGCCACGCCCGGCCGCATCTCCTTCGGCAACACGATCAAGAAAGAGCGCGACATCGCGCGCGCCTTTGAGCTGGGCATCCGCCTGTTCGCGGTCGATTGCGAAGCCGAGGTGGAGAAGGTTGCCCGCGCCGCGCCCGGCAGCCGCGTGTTCTGCCGCGTGCTGACCGACGGCGAGGGTGCCGAATGGCCGCTGTCGCGCAAGTTCGGCTGCGCGCCGTCCATGGCCGTCGATGTGCTGCGCCGCGCGCATGCGCTCGGCCTCGACGCATATGGCGTCTCCTTCCACGTCGGTTCGCAGCAGACCGATCTTTCGGCCTGGGATCGCGCTCTCGGCGACGCAAAGCGCGTTTTCGCCGCGCTCGCCGAGGAAGGCATCGTGCTGAAGATGGTCAATATGGGCGGCGGTTTCCCGACCCGTTATCTGCGTGACGTCCCGGCAGCCCAGGCCTATGGGCAGGCGATCTTTTCCGCGCTGCGGGCCCATTTCGGCAACCAGCTGCCGGAGACGATTATCGAGCCCGGGCGTGGCATGGTCGGCAATGCCGGGACGATCCGCTCCGAGGTGGTGCTGATCTCCAAAAAGGCCGACAACGACAATGTGCGCTGGGTCTATCTCGACATCGGCAAGTTTGGCGGCCTGGCTGAAACGATGGATGAAGCGATCCGCTACCCGATTTCGACCAGCCATGATGGCGGCGAAACCGGCGACTGCGTGCTTGCCGGTCCGACCTGCGACTCCGCCGACGTGATGTATGAAAAGACGCCGTATCCACTGCCCCTGTCGCTGACAATCGGCGACGAGGTGCTGATCGAGGGTACGGGCGCTTACACCACCACATACGCCTCCGTCGCCTTCAACGGATTTGAACCTCTGCGATCCTACGTGATCTGAAGCGGCATTGCCGCGTTCGGAATGCCACCGCCGGCTGACGCCGGCAGTGGCTCAGCTTGCGCAGTCCTTCGCATTTTGGGTCATCGAAATGAACGCTGTCGTCCCAGCCATTGGCAGTTCGTACAATGCTCTCTCATCTGCACCGCCACGCCCCGGTGACAATGAGGGAACGCACCTTGCGCCGGCCATCTTGGTCGGCAACGAACTGCCGTCGGATGTCGTTGCACGCGATGCGCTGCTCGACCGGGCCATGGGTCCGCGCTGGCGCAAGAAATCGTCGGAAAAGCTGCGGCGTGGGCGGCTTCCTGCCGAAGGGCTTGCGCTTGTTGCCCGCAACGATGCCGGCATTGTCGTGGGAACCGTGCGGCTGTGGGAGGTAATGGCGGGCGAGGGCGGGCCCTCTGCGCTTCTGCTTGGGCCGCTCGCCGTCGATCCCCTCCTCAAATCGGCGGGTGTCGGCTCGATGCTGATGCGCCATGCGATCGCTGAGGCGAGGCGGCTTGGCCATAGCGCCATCCTGCTCGTGGGTGACGCGCCATATTATGCCCGCTTCGGTTTCACGGCGGAGAAGACGACGTCACTGGCGATGCCCGGACCCTATGAGCCGCACCGCTTCCTGGCACTGGAACTGAAGGAAAGCGCACTTGACGGCGCTCGCGGCGTGCTGCGCGCTGGCGGACGGAAGGCGCGGAATTCGCGCGCGGCTTGAAATGCCCTCTCCCTCGGAGGGGAGTAGGCCGTATCCTGGGGCCTAGAGGACCTGGCTGAGCTGCATGGCGATCGACATGTCGCCATCGACCTTGAGCTTGCCCTGCATGAAGGCAGAGGTTGCGTTGAGATCGCCTGAGATGATTGATTCCATGTCGTCCTTGGCCAGTGAAATCGTGCATTCGGCATCGCCGCCGCCGGTCGAGACGGACTCGCCATCGACCAGGATCGAACCGTCGTTACCGAGGTCGAACTTGACCGAACGGCTGAAGCCGGAACCGGATGCCTTGCTGCTGATCTTGTCGGCGATTTCCTGAAGCGTCATCGTCATCTCCGCTGGGGCGCTGTCTGGGCCTGTCCTTGGGGTTCAGAACTGTTTGTCGGCCCGTTCCAAGTTGCACTCCGCATAGCAGTTGATTGACGTTTACGTCAACGTGATCTAGCGTTTTTTGGATAGCCGCAATGTCGTCCAAGGCGCGCCGGATGCTTTCCTCGAAAGCGCTTCATGCGCCAGCGAGAATTGGCAGTGCGCATCTGTCTGGGAGGACGAAATGCAGTTTACCCCCGAGCATGAGGAACTGCGTCGCACGGTGACGAAGTTCGTCACCAGCGAGATCAATCCGCACGCCGACGAGTGGGAGGCGGCGGAGGAATTTCCCAGCCACGCGCTGTTCAAGAAGCTCGGCGATCTGGGCCTGCTCGGCATCAAATACGACCCTGCTTATGGCGGGTTGGGGCTCGACTTTTCCTATTCCATGGTGATGGCCGAGGAGCTTGGGCTTTGCGATTGCGGCGGCGTGCCGATGGCTATCGGCGTGCAGACGGATATGTGTACGCCGGCCATGAACCGTTTCGGTTCCGACGAGATCAAACGCGACTTCCTGGCGCCCGCAATTGCCGGCGATGCCGTCGGCTGCCTCGGCGTTTCAGAGCCGGGCGGCGGATCCGATGTTGCTGCCGCGAAAACAGAAGCGCGTGCCGACGGAGACGATCTCGTGATCTCCGGCACCAAGATGTGGATCACCAATGGCATGAAGGCCGACTGGTGCTGTCTGCTGGCCAACACCAGTGACGGCCCGCCGCACAAGAACAAGTCGCTGATCGCCGTGCCGATGGATGCCAAGGGCATCGAGCGCCAGAAAATCAAGAAGATCGGCATGAACTCGTCCGACACTGCGCAACTTTTCTTCGATGAGGTGCGTGTGCCGAAGCGGTATATCATCGGGCAGGAGGGCATGGGCTTCACCTACCAGATGCTGCAATTTCAGGAGGAGCGGCTTTATTCGGCGGCGAGCTCGATCAAGGGGTTCGACCGGCTGATCGATCTGACCATCGAATATACAGGTCAGCGGCACACGTTCGGCAAGCCGATTCTCGACAATCAGGTGGTGCATTTCCGTCTGGCGGAACTGCGCACCGAAGTGGAAGCGCTGCGGGCGCTGACCTGGAGTGCTATCGAGCAATATGTGGCTGGACGTGACGTGACCCGGCTTGCCTCGATGGCAAAGCTGAAGACGGGCCGTCTGGCGCGAGAAGTGGCCGATACCTGCCTGCAATACTGGGGCGGCATGGGCTATGCGTTCGACAATCCGGTAAGCCGCGCGTTCCGTGATACGAGACTTGTATCGATCGGTGCCGGCGCGGACGAGATCATGCTCGGGATCATCGCCAAGCTGGAAGGGACACTTCCGGGAACAAGCAATCGCGAGCGCGGGAAGCAAAGCTCGGCCGGTTGATCATCACGTTGGCCGAAATGGGATTGGGCCTGCCTGCGGCCCTCCGGGCACCGCAGGCAGCTTGATGACGTCGGTGCTAATTGTTATGCATAATAACAATTAGCAGGAGGGTGAGGTGCCAGTCGTTAACCGGCCGGGCTTGAGGCCCATAAATATGGGCAGCCTGTCCATTGCAGTGCGCCGCAAGGGCGACTCGATCTACCTGACGTCAACGGAGGCATTGCCGTCCTACGCGCGGTCACTGACAGAGCGCCTCGATCATTGGGCGGCGCTTGTGCCGGAACGTACACTCTTTGCCGATCGAGTGTTTGGCGGAGGATGGCGTCATCTCAGCTATGCCGACGCGCGCGACCGGTCCCGTGCCATCGCACAGTATTTTCTCGATTGCGGCCTGACGGTGGACCGGCCTGTCGCCGTGCTCTCCGGCAACAGTATCGAGCATGCGCTGGTAACCCTTGGCGCCATGCGTGCCGGTGTGCCGGTCGCGCCGGTGTCTCCTGCCTATGCCCTGATCGCAAAGGACTACGCCAAGCTGAAACATGTGTTCGATCTGGTAACGCCGGGTCTTGTATTCTGCGCCGAGGGGGAACCCTTCAAAGAAGCACTTGCCGAGGTTATGCGGCCCGACACCGCGCTGGTGAATGCGCGGAAGGCGCTGCCCGGAGCGGTTTTATTTGAAACCGTTCAGAACACTCAGCCGACCCTGTCGGTCGAAGAGACCCACCGAGCCGTCAATGGCGATACGGTGGCGAAATTCCTGTTCACCTCCGGCTCGACCGGTATGCCCAAGGCGGTGATCAACACACAGCGTATGATCTGCGCCAACCAGGCGATGATCGCCGAAGCGCTTGCCTTCCTGAAGGATGGTCCGCCGGTGATGGTCGACTGGCTGCCCTGGAACCATACCGCCGGCGGGAACCATAATTTCGGCATCGCGTTATATAACGGCGGGACGCTCTACATCGATGACGGCAATCCGACATCGACGGGAATCGCCAAGACCGTGCGCAATCTCGAGGAGGTGGCGCCGACACTTTATTTCAACGTGCCCAAAGGCTTCGAGATGCTGGCCGATCACCTGGCGCGGAACGACGGGTTGCGTGAGAACTTCTTCTCAAAGGTCGAGTTGCTGCAATATGCCGGCGCCGGGCTGCCACAGCACGTCTGGACAGCCCTTGAAGAACTGGCTGTCCGAACGACCGGCAAGAAGGTGATGATCATCACGGGATACGGATCGACGGAGACCGCACCCTTTGCGCTGACTACAACCTGGCCGGTCGACAGGCCCGGCGAAGTGGGTCTGCCGGCAGCCGGGCTGGAGTTGAAGCTCGTGCCCAACGAAGAGAAGCTCGAGCTGCGGCTCAAAGGGCCGAACGTCACGCCGGGCTATTGGCGCCAGCCTGACAAAACGGCCCTGTCCTTCGATGAGGAGGGTTTTTACCAGATTGGAGACGCGCTGAAGTTCGCCGACCCGGACGATCCGGCCCGCGGGCTGTTGTTCGACGGTCGCGTGGCGGAAGACTTCAAGCTTTCCACGGGCACATGGGTGAATATGAGCATGGTGCGCGGCTCGATCATCTCGGCCTTTGCGCCCTATGTGCGCGACGCAGTGCTGACCGGCCTCGATCGGGGACATATCGGAGCAATGCTGTTTCTGGATTCCGAAGCAGCGCGGAAGTTAGCGCCCGGGCTGACGCAAGCGAATGACGCCGAATTGGCCGCAAGTACGGCGTTGCGTGCAGAATTTCAGAAACGGCTCGATGCCCTCGCCGCGACTTCGACCGGCAGTTCGAATCTCGTCGCGCGGATCGTCGTGCTCGGCAGCCCACCCTCAATCGACCGCAACGAGGTGACTGACAAGGGGTCGATCAACCAGCGCGCCGTGATGGCGGCACGTGCAGAACTCGTCGAAGATCTTTATGCCGAGCCGCCGCCGCCTCACGTAATCGTTGCGAATATGGAACGTGCCCAATGACCGCATCCCAGGGATTGCGATATTCGTTTGAAGACAGCTGGCTGATCGACGGGCTGCGCACGCCTTTCGTGGATTACACCGGCGCATTCGCGAAAATCTCGCCCATAGATCTCGGCATCAAGGCTGCGCGTGAGGTGGTTGCGCGCGCCGGCGTCGACCCTGCCGATATCGGCACGACCATCGCGGGTAGTATGGCCCAGGCCTCGTTCGACGCCTACATGACGCCGCGCCATATCGGCATCTATGCCGGAGTGCCGGTTGAGCGTCCTGCACATCTGGTGCAGCGTATCTGTGGAACGGGTATCGAGGCGATCGTGCAAGGCGCGGAATTCGTAACGAGCGGCAAGGTCGATCTGGCGCTCTGCGTCGGTGCGGAATCCATGAGCCGCAATCCTGTCGCCGCCTATACCCACCGGACGGGCTTCCGCTTGGGGCAGATCGAGTTCAAGGATTTTTTGTGGGAAGCGCTACTCGATCCTGCCTGCTCCTGCACAATGGGCGATACGGCTGAAAATCTCGCCCGCGACTATCAGATCACGCGCGAGGAGGTGGACCGCTATGCCGAGCGTTCCTTTGCGCGCGCCGTTGCAGCTCGCGAGACCGGTTTTTTCGACGACGAGATCGTGCGGGTCAGCAGCGAGACGTTCGTGCAAGAGGGCTTCAACGCTCGTTCGATCCGCCTGCCTCGCAAGGTAGAGAGCGTCGGCGAAGACAGCCATGTCCGGCTTTCGCCGTATGAGGTTCTGGCCAAAATCAAACCTGCATTCGGTGGCGTGCAGACGGGTGGCAACTCCTCGGCTGTCGTCGATGGTGCCGCCGCAGTGCTGGTCGGCAACCGTAAATCGGCGGAAAGAGCAGGCGTTAAACCGCTGGCGCGGATTGTCGCCGCGGCCACCGTCGGGGTTCCGCCGCACATCATGGGCATCGGGCCGGTGCCGGCCATCCGGGCGGTTCTGGAGGAAGCGGCACTGACGCTCGACCAGATCGACCGGATCGAAATCAACGAGGCATTTGCCGCGCAGGTCATGGCCTGTATCCGCGAACTCGATCTCGACGACGCCAGGGTCAATGTGAATGGTGGCGCGATAGCGATCGGCCATCCGCTCGGCGCCACCGGGGTTCGCATCACCGCCACAGTCGCGCGCGAGCTGAAGCGGTCCGGTCTGCGCTTCGGCATTGCCTCGGCCTGCGTCGGTGGCGGGCAGGGCATCGCTATCCTCGTTGAAAACGCTGATGCGGTGAACTGACCATGCTGACCAACCGACGTGATGTCGAAATCGAATGGGGCGACTGCGATGCGGCGGGTATTGTTTTCTACCCGCGCTACTTCGCCATGTTCGACGCATCGACAGCCTATTTGCTCGAAAAGGCACTCGGCATGAAGAAGATCGCCTGGACCAGGAAATACGACATCATCGGCATTCCGATGGTCGACACCGGCGCAAAGTTCATCGCGCCCTCGCGCTATGGCGATGTGATTACCATCGAAACGAGCGCCAGCCGAATCGGTCGATCGAGCTTCGATATCGTGCATCGCGTTTTCAAGGGTGAGACCCTCGCGATCGAGGCACAGGAGAAGCGCGTTTGGACCGGCCGCGACCCTGAGAACCCTGCCCGTATCAAAGCCGTGCCTATACCGGATGAGGTAATCGCAGCGCTGCGGGCCTAGGTTCTTCCAGCTAGTCTGGTCCCGAAAGCCGGCCAAGAAGCTCGATGAGCTTGTCGCGCTCAGCATCACCCCCAAGACGTTGAATGATGCGCTGCTCATGCGCGTTCCACACCGACAGCATCTCGGAGAGGAAACGTTCGCCTTCGGCCGTCAGGTGCAGAGAGTGCGAACGCTTGTCCTCAGGAGATTTACGACGTTCAGCGACGCCGCGCCGCTCAAGGCCATCCATGAGCGCAACGAAGTTGGCCCGTTTGATTCCCAGCTGTTCCGCAATCTCCGACTGTTTCTGGCCGGGGCGCTGGGCAATCAGATTGAGTACCGAAAACTCGGCCGGGCGAAGCTTCAGTTCGGCGAAGCTTTCGATGAAATCCTGAAAAACGCTGAGCTGGGCGCGGCGCAGAACATAACCAACGATCGAGGACATTTCCGGAAGCTGGGAAACACCCTCGTTGTCCGCTGCCAAACGCTGACCTGTTTCAGGATCGGCTGCCATTGCTTCATCTTCTAACGTCATCATATTTCTTTACATGTCCTGGCATGACCGGCAAAGGGGCGATAGCCGACAGTTGGCTGGCAAATTGCCGTCGTCTTGAGCGGCAAATAAATGTTATGATATAAAACAATTCATGAGGCGGCGGCTGATGCGGTTTTCCGACCCGGTTTCGAAGGTACCATGAGTTCACCGGAAACTCCCGACCAGAGTGCGTGCGAGAACGTTCTGACCGTCCGGCAGGATGGCAATGCCGCATGGCTTACATTTAACCGGGCGGAAAAGCGCAATGCGATCAACGATGCGCTGCTTGGGGCGTTGTCAGACTTCTTTTCCGGTATTCCCGATGACGTGCGGGTCGTCGTTCTGAGGGGGGCAGGCGGCCATTTTTCTTCCGGCCTCGACCTCTCCGAACAGTCAGAACGGACGGCCGAAGACGTGCTTCGCCATTCGCGCGGCTGGCATGCGGTGATGGATCTCATCCAGTTTTCAGGAATTCCGGTCGTTTCCGTCCTCGAAGGCGCGGTCATGGGAGGCGGGTTGGAGATTGCTGCTGCGACACATGTCCGCGTCGCCGAGCCAAGTGCGCTCTATCGTCTGCCGGAGGGGAAGCGGGGCATCTTCGTTGGCGGCGGTGCGACCGTACGTCTGGGCCGAATCATCGGCCCGGACCGAATGACCGAAATGATGTTGACGGGACGCACCTACAATGCAGGGCAGGGGCATGAGCTTGGTCTATCCCACTATCTGGTGGAAACGGGACAGGGTGAAGACAAGGCGCGCGAACTCGCTTCCGAAATCGCTTCCAACGCCTCGCTGGTCAACTATCTGATTATCCAGTCAATCGCCCGGATCAACGACATGGCGCGCGCCGACGGGCTCTACGCGGAAAGCCTCAGCGCGGCGCTATCCCAAAGCGGTTCCGATGCGAAAGAGGGCCTCAGGGCGTTTCTGGAGAAACGCAAGCCTCGCTTCTCCTGATCGAAACCGCGCGCTGCGCGCCGACTAGTGGCCGGCGTCGGCGCCCGCATCCTTGACTGCCGCGTCTGGCGGACCAAGCAGGCTTTCGCCTGCATCCAATCTTGAGGTGCGCCTGCGGATCGTGTTGTCACGAATGTCGGTCTTCGACAGGAAATCCACCTGTTCAATCAAAACGTCATGGATCAGCTGGCGCCCGACCCGTGCATTGACACTGTCGCGGATGCCTTCCTTGACCCGTTTCAGATCGACAGTTTCCTTGTCATGGTAGTCGATGTCAGGGTTGGCGTAGAGAAAGTCGTAGACCTGGTCGACCAGCAGCGCCTCGATCGGCAATGACAACGCCTTGAGATTTTCGGGCTGCACCGTGAACACCAGCCTGGCGAGGAAATAGCCATACACCCGTCCGTTGGAGAACAGCGGAACGGAAACGATGCCGGTCTTGACGTAGTCGAGGCCGCCGAAAAGGCTGGGCTCGCTGGGTGTGCCGCTCTGCTCCTTCGCCTGATTGAAGGAGTAGTAGACCGACCCCAGTGCCGCCGCCGCGATCCAGACTGCCGCAAAGACGAATTTGATCATCGCTCAGGCCTTGCCGAACTCATATGCCGAATATGTGCCGTCGTTTTCCGAGTGCTGAATTGCATCCTGAACCATGGTGGCGACTTCCTTGACCGCGTTCAGGTGCGCGAGAATCGCCCGTTCGTTGAGCTCCAGCTTTTCGCGCAGCCGCGCCAGGCCGGAGCGGGTTTCCGCGCCCACCATGTCTGGATCCAGATCGCGCGTCGCGCGGTTCAATTCGTAGAGATAGCGGCTTTTGCGTGCATTCGATGCCTTGAGGTCGAAGTTCACGTCCGTCTTGATCGCTGCGGTTTCGATATCTACGGCCTCTTCGATCCGCTGGATGATCGTCGGAATGGTGCCACTCGGAACCACCTCGGACCGGGTGTCGTTTGCGGGACCGGTTTCGACTAGATAGGACATTGGTTCAGCCTTCACGTTTTCAGCCGCTGATGTCGGATTTGGTGGCGGTAATGGAACCTTCCCGGAACAGGGCATCGGTTGCCTGGCGCTGGAACTCCTGCACCAGCGCCGTGGTCAGCGATGTCGAGTCAGCAAGGTTTGCCCTGGCTTCGCTGTCGTTTGCACCTACCAGCGGAACGACTTCGCGGCCTTCGCGATATTGATCGGCCAACAGGCGGTTGGCGATGCCTATTCCGCCACGTTCGGAGACGGCGTCGCCGAGATGCTGCGCCAGTATCGACTTCCACATATCGCCTGAAAGGCCGCCGCCATAGACGGATTGGGTTTCGTCCGGCAGCATGGTTTGAATGAAGCCGCCCAGCACCAGCGACTCGAATTTGCGGTAGGCCTCGGCATCGGCCGACTGATGAGGCTGCGGGAGGACATTTGCGCCGACATGTGCCGAGAATGGCTCGCTCGACTTCGCCGCGCCCGACATTTGGACGAGCTTCGCGTGCGCTGCCTGGGCGCTGGAAGGCTCGGCCGCCTTGATGACGTCCATGACGATGTCGGTGACGAGTGAGACTGCCACAGCCCAAACTCCCGCATTTCATTCATACCAATTATGCCTCCGAAAGCTTGTGGCAGGCTTACTTTGGTGGCCTGCCGACGTGGGCAGCCCTTTCCAGCCGCAATCGTTCCTCGGACTTCTCCTCAAGCATCTTCGCCGCCTGCTGGCGTTCCTTGTCGGTCTTGTCAGCCCTCAGCGTGGCCGACACGACGTGCCTGACTTCACCCGCTGCCAGGTCCCGCTCCTCGTCGCGGCGGGCAAACGCGTTTGAAATCCGCTTATGGTAGAGGTCCGGGAAAAGCGCCGATGACAGTGCGCCGCCGTCGAATCGTTCGATCAGATCGTGCGCTTCGTTTTCGGCTGCGACCGACGAGGCGAGGTGGTTTGCGTGACGCGTCTCGTGCAGCGCCTGTATCTGCCGCTGCACCTGCACAAGTTTCGTCAGCCGTTTGAGCCTGCGCTCGTCCATTAGATCACCTGTCGATGACAACCGCCGCGAAGCCATCCGCGAACAGGCTGATCATTGGGCCGAAGGCGAGATATGCGAGGATCAGCGCGCCGGTTATCACGAATGGAAGCGATACGAAGTAGACCGGGATCTGGGGCGAGAGCTTGTTGATCAGGCCGGCCGCCAGATTGACCAGGATCGCATAAGCGATGAACGGACTGCCGAGACGCAGAACCACTAGAAATGCCTCGCCGATGACATCCGTCAGGTCGGTCAGGGCGCCTTGCGTGTCGAAAGGGGTTCCGAGAGGTACCAGCCGGTAGGATGCGACAAGGGCTTCGATGATGAGATGATGGAAGTCCAAGGCAAACAGCACCACAAGCGCCGACAGCGAAATGATGCCCGCCAGGGGCGTCTGTGCATCCAGCTCCTCGATACCCTGTCCTGGCATTCCGCCCAGTCCGGAAAGCAGGGAAATCGCGGATGCGATGAACTGCAGTGCGAGGAGGTAGAAGCGGGCCATGAGGCCAATGAGTGCGCCGACCAGAAGTTCGGCGACAACGAGCGGCGCCAGTATCGCGGGTGCGGGCGTGACGACCGCTGCGAAGCTCTCCCACATGTGGGCCAGCAAGGCGAAAGACACCGCTATCGCCACGAAAAGGCGCACGTTGGTGGGCACTCGAACGCTCGACAGGCCGGGCATCAGCATGAAGCAGCCGCCAATGCGGCAGAACGCAAGAAACGCCGCTATTACGACGCCCTGTACGATCGGCATCCATCGGCCTCAGGAAATGGCGCCGAGGACGCGGATCTCGACGCCCTTGGCGATCTCGACATGGGACAGAACCGGCAGCGTGGGGAACAGCCGCTCGACGATCATGCGCACATATGGCCGTGCATCGGGTGCAGCGACGATGGCGAAACGCTCACCCTGATCGAGATGCGACCGGACGGATTTCCCCGCTTCCTCTCCGAATTCTTCCAGTTGGCGCGGGTCGATATCGAACTCGCGGACTTCGCCCTTGGGGTCGCGTTTCAGTGCCTGGTGGAAAGCAAGATCCCAGCGATTGCCGAGGCGCAGGATCTTGAGCACGCCGCTCTCGCTCAGGTCGCCGCAGATCTGCTGCGCCATCCGTACGCGGACATGCTCGACAATCTGCTCGGTGCGCCGCACATGCGGTGCAATTTCGGCGATCGATTCCAGGATCAGGTGCAGGTTTCTGATCGACACTCTCTCAGCCAACAGCAGTTTCAGCACCGCCTGAAGGCCGGGATAGGTGATGTGGGTCGTACAGATTTCGTCCGCGAGTTTCTTGTATTCGGGATCTAACCTGTCGATCAGCGCTTTCATGTCCTTGTATGACAGCAGCTGCGGCAGGTTGTTGCGAATGACCTCCGAGAGGTGAGTCAGGAGCACCGACATGTTGTCGGCATAAGCGAGCTGTTCGCGTTTCAGGTCCTCGGCGAACATCTCAGGCACCGAATAGGCACGCATCCCGAAGGCTGGTTCCTTGACCTCTTCGCCGGGCATGTCGGGCAAGGACCGATTGCCGAGCAGAACCATCAACTCGCCGACGCGCATCTCGTACTCGGCGACGACCGTGCCGTGGATCTTGATCTGGTAGTGTTTGTTAGGGATAGCGTAGTCGTCGGCAAGCCGAACTTCAGGAACCACGAAGCCGTATTGAGTCGCAAACTTCTTGCGCATCTTGTTCATGCGGAAGGCCAGTTCCTGATGCGAGGCAAGCAGGCGCGTCGACAGTTGCTTGCCGATCAACAACTCGACCTCGGGGGTCTTCAACGAGTGCTTGATCGAGTTGCGTTCCTCGTCTTCCCTGGCGTCGGAGAGCTTCTTCTGCTCGGCTGCGGCCGCGGCGGCTTCACGGTTGCGGCGCAGAGGCAAAATGTACGCGACCGAGCCAATGGCCGCGGCCAGAAACAGGAAGGGCAAGGCTGGCAGGCCGGGCATTAGCCCAAGCATGAGCAGCAGGGCGGCTGCGACCCAGAGCGCGCGCGGATAGGCACCCAACTGACCGAAGACAGCCTGATCAGCGGAGCCGCGCGTGCCTCCCTTTGAAACCAGAAGGCCTGCGGCAAGCGAAACGATGAGCGCCGGGATCTGGGTCACGAGACCGTCGCCGACCGACAGCTTGACGAATACGTCCGCTGCCTGGCCGATCTCCATATCGTGGCGCGCATAGCCGATCGCGATGCCGCCAACGATATTGATGGCGGTGATAATGAGGCCCGCGATCGCATCGCCGCGCACGAACTTCGAAGCACCGTCCATGGCGCCGAAGAAACTGGATTCTTCTTCAAGTTCACGCCTGCGGGACTGCGCTTCCTTGTCGTCGATCATGCCGGCGGAAAGGTCGGCATCGATGGACATCTGCTTGCCGGGAATGGCATCGAGCGTGAAGCGCGCGCCGACTTCGGCGATACGTGTCGCGCCTTTGGTGATGACGATGAAGTTCACCACGATCAGGATCAGGAATACGATCAGGCCGATGACGAAGTCACCGGCCATCACCAGCTTGGAAAAGCCGCCGATCACGTATCCTGCGGAGTTGGTGCCGTCATGACCCTGCGAGAGGATTGTGCGGGTCGTGGCGATGTTGAGCGAGAGGCGCAGCATCGTCGCGATCAGCAGCACGGTTGGGAACGACGAGAAATCGAGGGGGCGCTGAATCCAGAGCGCAACCATCAGGATCAGCACCGAAACGGCGATCGAAAACGCCAGCCCTACGTCGATCAGGAACGCCGGGATCGGCAGGAACAGAACCGACAATATGATGATGATACCGACCGCGAAGCCGATATCGCGCGAACTCCGTCGCGCCGCCGGTACTGCTATGCCCTCGGTAACTGCCATTCCGATCCTCACCTTGGAGGTGCATACTAGGCAGCGAAGCTTGTGCGAGGGCGGAGTGCGATGCGGAAGCTGGTTCAGGCAGACGGCCGATCCGTGCCTCCGCAGACAAGGCGGCAAAACGATGCAGATACAAATCAGGGATGAGCGACCGGGGGACGAGGCCGCGATCCATTCTCTCACTCAAAGGGCATTCGCAGGAATGCCCTTCAGCGACGGTTCGGAACCCGGCATCATCTTGCGGTTGCGCAAGGCCGGAGATCTTGAGCTGTCCCTTGTCGCGGTTGATGAGGATGCGATCATCGGCCATGTGGCGTTCTCGCCGCTCAGGATCGTCGGCGTCGCGGGTTCATGGTTCGGGCTGGGGCCGATATCGGTCGAACCGGCGCGGCAGAAGCAGGGCGTTGGACGCCAGTTGGTATCGGCGGGACTGGAGCGGTTGCGCCGGCAAGGTGCGCAAGGCTGTGCGCTTATCGGCGACCCGACCGTCTATGCAGGTATGGGATTTGTCAGCGACGGCGCTCTCACATATGGCAGCGTGCCGCTCGAGTATGTGCAGCGTGTTGTTTTCGCAGGCAAAGCGCCGCAGGGCGAGCTGCACTTTGCGCCTGCATTTGCGGGCGAGGGAGGCTAGAAGCCCGTCTCGATACGCTGAAACACGACAGTGGTGAAGCTGTTCACCTGAGCACCGACAAAGGGGCCGGACAGGGCAATCGCGAGCAGGATCGCGACGATCTTCGGCACGAAAGTCAGGGTGATTTCCTGAACCTGCGTCAGCGCCTGAACGAGCGCGATGCCGACGCCGACCACCATGGCGACGATGACAGCCGGCGCCGATGCGGCGAGCACCGTCCAGATCGCATACTGGACGATGTCGAGTGCGTCGGCCTCGTTCAAGGGTCAGGATACGCGAATGCCGTTGACGACCGGAATCTGGTCGCCGGCGGCGGTTACGGCAATCACTCCATCGGATGTCAGCCGAACTTCGGCGACAACACCCGATTTGCTGCCGTCTGCCGATGTTACGGTGTGACCGAGCAGCGCGTCTGCCTGGGCGACAGCCGAGCTCTGCAACATCTGATCCAGCTTCTTGTTGATCTGCACCGACTGTTCGACCTGGGAGAAGCTGGCGAGCTGCGCGACATATTCCGTTGAATCCATCGGCTCGGTCGGATCCTGGTTCTTCATCTCCGCAACGAGCAGCTTGAGGAATGCCTGATAGTCGACGGCTGCGCCGGTTGCCTGTGACTGCTGCCCGGCTTGTGTGGCGCCCGATGTGCTGGTGACGTACATGGTCTATTCTCCTGCAGCCAATGCAAGCTGCGGTTGCTCGGCGGACGGGTTGAGGATTTGCCGCTCGAGGATGAAAAGGCTTCTGATGGCTTTGAGCGCTTCGTAAGGCCGGTCTTCCGCCACGAGCTGGTCGACATGCTTCAGCGTCGACAGGACATGAGCGTCGGAAAACGCCTTGAGCAATGACGGAAGCGTGATCCTGAACAATTGCCGCGCCTCGTCGCAGCTTTCCGGGTTCATCAGCATGATCTGCACGATGAAGTAGAGCTGTTTCAGAGGCGTGGAGGCGTCCTCTGCCTGCAACACATGGTTTTCAAGCAGGAACTGCACATCGTTCAGAAGCTCGAGCGAGACCTTGCGGTCAGCCCGGATTACCGCACCGTTGACGTAGATCTTCTCGTTTGCTTTCAGCGTGATGCGCAAAGTCTGTGTCATTGTATCCCGTCGCGAATGATCTGAGAGACCTCGATCATTCCCTCGTAGTTTTGAGAGCGGCCCTGGCGAACCGCTTCGGCTTCGCGCAGCATCCACAGGCCGATGGAGATAAGGTTTGCACGCAGTTCCGGCGGCAGTGCATTTTCGTCGCTACCGAGATCCTCGAGAAACGTGGTCCAGATACGGTTGACGAAGTGCAGTGCCTCAACCGTATCCGGCGATTTCGGGCCGGTTTCCATCGCTTTTGCCAGCAGATCGATCGACCGGGTGAGAAGTTGCCTCTCGCGATCGCGTGCATCCGCTACCGAGTCGGTCTGAATGTCTGCGTAGGAAAACTGGTACATGTTCGGTCAAATCCGCTCTGCTGGTGTGTGCGTGAGGACGGTCATGGGAGGTACCTCACAAGGCTGAGTTGGCGAATGCGCGAGGTAAGGGTGTAAGCGGTCTCGATCTGTGACAGCAGTGTCGAAACACGCGTCGACGCCTCATATGCGTCGACGCCCTCCAGATCGGATATCTTGCCTTCGAAGATATCGATCTGCATTTGCAACCGTTCACTCGCGGTTGTGATGCGCTGCTCGACAATGCCTGTCTGCGCCTGCAACTGCCCGAGTGCGGAAATCGACTGGCCGACCTGCGATGCGGCCGTTTCCAGAACAGCCTTGCCGGCGTTTGCGTTCAGATTGCCGTCCATGAACACTGCGACCACTGCGGCCGACATCATGAGGCGGCGCATGCCTTCGTTGTTGGCGCTTACCGAGCCCGAAGTGGTTTCGGTAAGTGTGATTCGCGCGGTGATCGTCTCGTCTGTTGCGTTCGACCAGTTGGCCGTCCAGTCCGGTCCCATGAACTGGGGCTCGATGACTGTCGTCAGAAAGTTCTGCATCGCAGCCTGATCGATGGCCGCGGCGGCGGGAGCCGTGTGGGCAAAGCCGAAATGGGTGACGAAAGCCGTTTCCATCGCGGTGCGGGCAGCAGACCCAGGCCCGAACCCGTTGATGGGCGTGACGTCGGTGTTCACCCCTGCAAAGAGGTTTTCGCCGTTCATGCTTGAGTTGAGCACACCCGTCACCGCCGTGATTGTGGTGTCAGCCTCGGACATTGAAATCGACGCCTCGACCGAGCCCGATGCGGCAGCCGTCATGATGCTCAGATATTTCTGGGCGTGGTCGGCGAGCGATTGAAGGCCAAGCTGGGTTGCCTCCAGGCGCGATGCGGCGAGCGCGTTGGAATCGATGATCGTGCTGAGTCGCTCCACATCGCGCTGCAACGAGATGGAGTGGCCGGTTCTGGAACCGAGTTCCACTCCCGCGTCGGCCACGCGGCCTGTGACGACTTCCCGCTCTACTTTGATGAGCTCGGCCTGCATCTTCATCAGATGCGTTCTGACGGACTGGTTGGTGCTGTACGAGGAGATGAAGGTTGTCTTCATACCTACCTCACAGCAGCCAGCAGCGCTGCCAGCATGTTGTCGACGGTTTGCACAAGTTTGGCAGACGCCTGGTAGCTGTGTTCGAGATCGAGCAGCAGCGACATTTCTTCGTCGATATTGACGCCGGTGACATTCGATAGTGCTTCAGCAGTGCGCATCATCAGGGCGGACTTATTGTCGGTAGCGCGGGTTGCGTCGCTGCGCAGCGCCGAAAACCAGCTCGCTGATTCGGTGGAATAGGCACTCAAACTGATGGTGCCGGAGATCTGCGCGGCAGGATCGAATGCGATGGGCGTTCCGATCATGGTATCGTAGTTCAACAGCAAATCGGCGTAGCTGGCGCCACCCGACGTGTTATGAACATAGGCAGCGCCATTAGCACCGCCATCGCGCAACAGATGCGGATTGCCGCCGACGCTGGAATCATAAGCGGAATTGACGCTGATGACGCGGGCCAACCCGTCCTCCAGCGTCCCTGCCGCAGGCAATGCCGGACCGCCCGGCCAGGTGAACAGGCCCGCCAGATCGGGGTTGACCGCCGACGGGTCGGTTTCGGCAAAGGCAGTGATAAGACCTCGTGCTACCTCGTCCAATTGTGCCTGCAGACCGCCGGCAACGTCCTCGCGCAACTGTACAAGCGCTGAAAGCTTGCCTGATGCGGTGGTATTGGCGCCGCTTCCGGAAGCCAGAGGCACACCGTCGACATAAATCGAATTACCCGGTGCTCCGGCTGCATATCCAGCAGTTGCCGTGAAGCTGACACTGCGCGGCACGGTCTCGAATACCGTAATGCCCGACGATGTGGTGAGCATCAGATCATTGTCACCGCGCTTGATAGCGGTGATCGGGACAATCTCGGTGATTTTCTTCAGGATTGCGTCGCGCTGGTCGAGTGCATCATTGACGTCGCGGCCCAGTTTGGAACCGCCCACCACCTCGTCATTCGCGACCTTGAAGTCGGCGAGAAGCGTGTTCAGGTCGGCTACGGTGGAGACAATCTCGCGATCGACACTGGTGCGGTAGTTCTGGATCGCATCGGAACCGGTATTCAGCGCATTGACGAGCTGCCGCGCGGTCTCAACGACGTTTTCCGCCACGCTCGTGTTGGATGGAGACGAGCTGTAGGTCTGCAATGCCGACTGAAGGTTGCCGAGCAGCCGCGACGGGTGATTGGCGTTATTGGAGCCGAATACGTCCATGTCGAGCGTATTCAGTCCGTTGAGCAGCGTATTCTGTCCGGACCATGCCGATAGCGCCGCCATGTTCTGTCGAATCAGCACGTCGCTGGTACTTCTTCGGATATCGACGACGGACGCACCATTGCCGGTCGTCGAAAGCATCGTACCCCGACGAGAATAGTCGGGGTTGGCCGATTCCGAGATATTGCGGGAAACGATCGTCGTCTGCCGCTGCGTATTCAGAAGCGCAGACTGCGCAATACTCAGTGCTGTGGACAGAGACATCTATTGTTGGCCTTGTGGTCTCCGCTCGACCGGTTAACGTTTCAGATTGACAAGGATGTCCATGAGTTCCGAACCGGTCTGGAACACTTTCGAGTTTGCCGTGTAGCTGCGTTGCGCCTCGATCATCGAGGTGAGCTCCTGGGCGATGTCGACGTTGGAATTCTCCAGTGCGCCGGACTCGACCGCGCCGAACTTGCCTTCACTCGGGAAGCCGAGGCGGACCGTGCCGGAATCGGAGCTCTGGCTGAATACGTTTCCAGCCAGCCCCTGCAGCCGGTCCGGCGACTGAACGCTTGCCAGCGGTATCCGATAGAGCGGCCGGAAGGAGCCATCGCCATACTGGGCGTAGAAGGTGCCGTCAGGCGCCACCTCGACAACCTCGATCGAGCTTGGCGGATTGCCGTTGACGAACGCGTCGAACATGGTGAAGCCGCTGGTCAGCTGGCTCATCGACGAAAGATCGATAACCGCATTCTGGCCGCCCGGCACGGGGATCGTGATGTCGGTGGCAGAGAGCGCGTCGAGCTGGCCGTTCGTGGCATCGAATGTCAGCGTCTGAGTTGCCAGGGGGCCTGCGCCATACGGGAAAAAAGTACCGGGAGCAGCCTGCGCCTGGTCAAACACCGCTACTTCCCAGGTATTTGCGCCGGTCTTGGTGAAGTAGAAGTCCATCAGGATCTGGTCGCCGAGATTGTTGTAGGCAACCATCGAGGTCTTGGCGGAGTATTGGGCCGTGGCCGCATTTGCCGACGGCAGGTTCGCGGCTGCGACCACAGTCGCGGCCTCGGGCACGTTGGCTGCGAGACCGCCGGCGGTTGACGGGCTGGCGACCAGCGAGGTTTCGGATATCTGGATCGGCTCGAGACCGTCGAAGCCGTTGGCTGTCACGGTGGGGGTGCCGTTCTGGTAGGAATAGCCCATAAGCTGGAAGCCAGCCGCGTTCACGAGCCTGCCTTCGCCATCGGGAACGAATGAGCCGGCGCGCGTCAGGAACGGTACGCCGCTGGCATCCTGGACAACAAAGAAGCCCTGTCCGCTGATCGCCAGGTCCGTCGTCGAGGTGGTGTATTGCAGGACGCCGCCACGTGAGACGTCGTTCATCGTGTTGGCGGTGACGCCGCCAGATGCGTAGGTGCCGCCGCTCGAGGGGATAACAAGCGTCGAAAACTCGGATTTGGCACGCTTGTAGCCAGTCGTGCTGGAGTTGGCGATGTTGTCAGCTACCGTGCTCAACCGCGTGGCCTGAGCAGACATGCCGGAAACGCCGGTGCGCATCATGCCATATAGGCTCATGGCCTTTTCTCCTCATTCTCCTGACCAAGTGGCACGAGAATAGTCGCGCTGACTTGCGCGAAGCTGGCCTTGCTAATTATTTCGGGAGGTTGCGGCGACTTTTTTCATCACCGCCACATGTTCTGCCTCAGCCGACCAGCCGGTAGCCGAGGAAGCGCTTGGAATCGATCGGGTCGTGTCCGAGGCGATCGCGGAGTTTCTTACGCAACTTGCTGATGTGGCTTTCAACGACGTTCTCTTCGACCTCATCGTCGAAAATGCCGTAGATCGCGTTGAAAACCTGCGTCTTGGTAACGCGTCTGCCGTTGTTCGATGCCAGATATTCGAGTATGCGCCGTTCGCGGCGCGGCAGCGGCAGCGGCTCGCCGGCGATTTCGGGGTCGCGTCCGTCGCTGAAAATGCGCATGCCGCCGATGTTCGTGGAGCGATCCATTTCGGCCGCGCGGCGGCGGATTGCCGAAATACGCGCCAGTATCTCGCGAATATGAACCGGCTTGCGAACGACGTCGTCAACGCCCGCGTCAAAGAGCTTGAGCGTATTTTCCAGAGAGTTCTGATCCGCCAGTGCGATGATCGGGGCGTCGGACCGGTTTCGCAGCTTCTTGGGAGAAAGCAGTTCGTCGGGGCATTGGCCGATAAGGAACGCGTTAACCGCGCTCAAATCGTCGTCGGCCGCGCTTTCAACCCATTCGCCGAATTCGCTTGGTCCGAAACTGGCGCTTGCCACGCCTTCGCGACCAAAAAGCGAGTTATAGCCCTCTTTTACAAGATCGCGCTCGTCCACAATAACTATCATCGGCCGCCCTCCGAATCAGTTGCTTCAAGTGTTAAACGAGGGGTATCCGTTGGCAGGAATCGCGGACAACCACTAAAATCTGGTACGTCATTTCTTGGGAGTGCCTTCGGCACCCCGATCAACCTGACGATTTATGGTTAACATACTGTAAACGAAGCCGAATCCGGTTGCCATATGCGACCTGCGCACTGCGTTAGGTAAGCACAGACTTACCTGTTGTCACTTCTCATCGATGCAGAAATCGCGAGCCTGAGGGGTCCACTGTCCGAAACCGGTGGTGACCAGATTGGCGACGACGCGGCAAATGTAGCGCTTTTGCGCAGGGTCGTTGTCCGGTCCTGCGTGATAACGGGCGACCGCCATCGACCATGTCCGATGCTCGCCTCTCAACCGTTTCAGAAACCGTGCGGCATAGTCGACATTCCGGGCCGGATCGAGCATGTCGCGCGGGCTGCGAAACTGATCGCCGTGGTAGTGGTGGTTGATCTGCATGCAGCCGAGGTCGATCAGTTTCTTGCCCTCGTTACGCGCCTTATTGAATTCGTTCAGCGCTTCCGACGCCGAGCGCGGAAAGACAGAGCGACCTTCGATGTTGAGCGCGTAGGGGTAGAGGCTGCCGCGGCGCCCTGTTTCGGTGAGGCCGACGGCGTAGAGGATCGCCGCAGGAATGCCATAACGTTCTGCCGCACCCGCGATGTGGCGTTCACAGATATTGGCACCCGCCGCCGCGAATGCAGGTGCGCTAGATATAAAGACCGCTGCCAGCAGGGTCGGAAGTTTCATTGCCCTGTGTCCGTGCACCATGGCCGCCTTCCTGCTCATAACCGCGACCGGAGTTTCCGCCTCGGCCTTCACTTTGGCCGTCCTGCGACTGTCCGAACTGTTGGTCACGTCCGGTGTTGTTCTGCTGCGTACCGGCAGTTGTCTGCGTTTGCTGGACGGTCACCCGGTCGACTTCGATGCCTATGCTGCGCAGCGCCGTGACGATGGAGTCGGAATCGGTGGTCAGTCTTTGCCGCGCCTCTGCATTTTCGACAGTGATGTCGATGGACAACTGACCCTCGGTGCCGGAGATGCGTGCGGTCACGGTGCCCAAATCGATCGGCTGCAGCTGGATATTGAGCGTCGTAACCATGCCGGCTTTCGCTGTGGATTGAGGCTGAAGCGAAACGACTTCCGAAGCCGCCGCACGCTGTGACCTCGTCAGACCCTCAGCCAGCGCTTCCGTCAGCGCCGAAGCCGTTTGCGTCATCGGCTGCACTGGTGCCGGCGCGGTTTGCTGCGACAGAACCGTCACGCCGCTGACGCGCCCGCTCGATTGAGGCTGGGCCGCCTGGGCTGGGGATTGGTCACGTCCACCGCCTTGCCCGTTTCCATCGCGTTCGCCGGTGTTTGCGCCGTCGCCGGTCTCACCGTCCCGGCCAACTGTGCCTGCCACGGGTGTAGCCTGCTGTACGCTTTGGTTTTGCTGCGTGTTCTCGCCACGCTGCGGCGCGACAGGCTGATGCCGAACCTCGCTCGAGCTCGCCGTGGTCGCGGCGGCGTTTGCCGTCCGGTTCGCCGGTTGCGGGACATCGCCATTCGGTTCAGCCTTGGCAATGACCCGCGGTTCAGCGCGCATTTCGGTTTCGGTCGCATGTTTGGCGGGCACGGCCTCGGTCTTCTCTGCCGGCCGAACGGTGGTGGACTGAGCTGCGATTTCGGGAACCTTGTTGTGGAAGGCCGACACTGTGCCGGCCTCGTCCGCAGAAACTTCTTCGCCCCGCAGCGCAGCCTCTGAGTTGTCCTGAGCCTCTGTTTCTTCTCCGTCACCTGGACCGGCAATTTTCGCCTCGATACCGGTCGCAGTGCGGTTCACGAGTTCGTGGTAGCGGCTCCACAACGTCTTACCATCTGCCGCTCCGGTTTTGACAGCAACGACTTCGCCCTGGGTCTCGTGGTCGGAACCCTCCGCGTCGTTTTTGAGCAGGTTCTTAAACTTGCCGGGCTCCTCAGACGCGTCGGCCTTGCGGTCGGCGCGGCTGGCGCTGGGTTTGACGGCGGTTTCTGAAGCTAGAACGGCCAAACTCATTCCTTCGGTCCTTGAAGCATGTCGTCGATTGATTGGAGCTTGCTGCGCATGTCGGCGATGAATGCGTCGCTCTCGTCTTGTTCGGGCGGAAGTTCGGCCGCCTCAGCCGGGGTCGGTCCGGTTGCGGTTTCCGGCTCGCTGGCAAGCGGCATAAGCTCTTGCCCGGCGTCCATCCCAGCAGGCTGTACGCCCGGTGTTTGCGGTTGTCTTCCCGTTGCAGGAAGCACTGAAACCTCATCCAGAATCCGAAAGGCCGCGTCGAGCAGCATGCGGTCGCCGGCCGAAAGCCGGCGGCTGTCGATGGTCTCAAGGCGAACCCTGACGGCGTCTACATCTTCGGTTGTGACCGTGGCCACGGTTGAATAGAGGAGCGCGCGCGGGTCGGTTTCATCGCCAGTCCTTGCGGCCAGGGCTTCCAGACCGGAACGGGCAAACTGCAAGAGGTCGGTCATCTGGTCGATGGCCGCGCGGCGAGCAAGCCGCAGGTAGATCACTTTGCCTTTTTCGTGGTTCATCGCGTCGATAATGCTCGCGACGCTTTCAAGGTGGATCGTGTTACCCAGACTGGTGACGCCGTCCACGAAGGAGTCTGCAAACTGCGTTGCGTAGGGCGATGTGAGGAAGCGCCTGACATACTGTTCGCAGGCGCGCAGGAAGCGGTCGGCGTCGTTCTGGGAAATGGCGAGGGCGATTGAGCGCCTGAGTGCCGCCTCCTCGACCAGGGTACCCGGTCCTATTACGCGCGCCAGGTCCAGATATTTCAGACTTGCCGCCGGGTCGTCGCTGGCCATGACCGACCCTTTGACCAGCGCAAGGAACGCCGCGACTTCTGTCTCGATGTCGCGCGGGTCAACCCCCTTCAGCGCCTCTGTGGCGGCGCCAAACTGACCGCGTAGATACTCGATGATGCCCGTGCTGATGCGCGCGTCGGTGCCGTCCAGCGGCAGCTTGGTGATGATCGAGGCGACCGTCCGCGGATTGCCGCCGCTCATTGCATAGACGAGCAGCGCCCGGAAATTGCGTTTGTCTTCATAGTCCGACAACCGGGTTGAAAGCAGGCGGCCATCGATCAGTTCGATCAGTTTGCGCTGCATGGGGAGTGCCGCATGATCGCCATCGGCGATGCGGTCCTGGAGCAGCTGCAGCGAGCGAACCATCTGGTAGGGTTCCAACGGTGCCAACTCAGCCTGCGCCGTCGATGCGATGATCGTCAGTGCGGCGGCCGCCGCAATCTGGCGCGACGCCCCAATCATCCCTTTGTCTCGAGCAGGATTTCGATGCGGCGATTTACGCTAGCGAACGGATCCTCGGGTACCTTCAACCGGCGGTCAGCATAGCCGGCAACGCCCGTGATACGCTGTTCATTGAGGCCGCCGCGAACCAGCATGTAGTAGGTGGCGTGCGCGCGGGCGGTGGAAAGTCGCCAGTTGTCGTAGCCGTCACCGGCAAACGGGCGTCCGTCCGTATGCCCGTTTATCACCACGTGCCCTTGCCGAGACCGCAGCGTTTGGCCGATTCCAGACATTGCCAGAACCAGATTGCGGCGCGGAATGGCGGAGCCGATTTCGAACATACCATCCTGAAAATTGTCAGCGACGGAAATCAGAACTCCGGTGTCGGTAGGGGTCACCGAAATGCCGTCCTGGGAAATGCCGCCGAGCGACTGGGCAATATCCGCGCGGATTTCCTCAGCGAGGATTTCGCGATAGTCGGCTTCGGCTTCCTTCTGTCTTTCCGCTTCTGCCGCCAATTCAGCGCGAAGCCGTTCGACTTCGTCGGCGTAGCCGGGCGGCACCTGTCCAGGCTCCTCGGGCTTTGTCTTCGGCTCCTCAGGCAAAAGGCCGGGCAGCCTGTTGCTGTCGGTGATTTCGGCCACGACCTCCTCGAGGGTCGTATCGGTTTCGCCTGCAACGTCGTAACTGGGTGCAAATGGATCATCGTCGATCGCGGCGTTGTCGGGCGGCGGTTGCAGGAGATCGGCGGCGATGGGACCTTCGGGCAACGATGGCTTGGCGCTTTCTTCCCCGGCTTCCGGTACCTCGATCTGACTGGTCCAGAAATCGGGCGCAAACGGATCGCGGTAGGATTCGCCTCCTTGTGCGCCGTTGGACGGACCAGCGTCCTGGGCGCCGCCGTCGCCTCTTGCGGACACGTTCTGCAAAGCTTCGCTTTCACCGGCAATCTCGGACAGTACAGCGTAAGGATCGGCGAATAGTTCGTCCTCGGTGTGCTGGCTGACATTAGGAATTTCAGTCGGTATGTTCTCTTCGGCGGTCTTGGGCGACGTCATGCGCGTTCCGACTGCGGTTTCGGCGGCAGGTGTACGGGTTTCATCCCCCGTGACACTTGAGGATTCGGGGCCCTTGTCGAGGTCGCCGATGCCCTTGCGGGCGGTGTTGCGGTCGACGAGCTTGACCGGGTTGAAATAACTCGCAAGTGCCGCCCGGGTCTGCTCGTTAGCAGCATTGATCAGCCACATAACGAGGAAGAAGCACATCATTGCCGTCATGAAGTCGGCGAAGGCGATTTTCCACACGCCGCCGTGATGGCCGTCATCGTCATCCATGTTGCCGCGGCGGACAATGATGATTTCCTGTGTGCCTTCGGCGTCGGCCTTCATGCCATTATCTCCGCCAGTGCTGCCGACCAGTCTGACAAGCGTGTTTCGAACAATGCGTCGTCGATCGCCACGGTTAGGTCGATGTCGCCGGTTTCGGTGTATTCCACCCGGTCGGCGTTCCCGCCGAGCCTGGCCTGCAGGGACTCAAATAACGAAAGCGGTCCGTGAACGCGGACGCGAACCGATTCCCGATCGCGAACCGCATTGGCGATTTCAGCCGAGAGGGTTTGGAGCGCCTTTTCCTGAATGTCTTCGGTGAGGGCAGCGCCCAGAATACGTGCGACAGCTGACGAGGTCAGTTCGACCAGCCGCTGCTCCATCTGTTCGAATCGCGCGACGATCAAGTCGCCTGATTTTTCACCGATCTCGGTCTCGAGACGCTCGATTTCGTGCCTGTGCGCTTCCTGCAGCGCTTCGATTTTTGCTTCATGCTCGGCCTCGAACCCAGCTCTGGCCTCAGCCAGCGCCCGCTGCACCGCTTCGTCGATGAGGCTCTCCGGCTGCGCCGGAACGGCGACTGGAGCTTGCGGCGGCGCCGGTTCGGCAGTGTGGACGCTTTTTTCAAACAGCACCGCGCTGCCGAAATCCTTCAACACGTCCGCGAGGGCGGGAGCAGCCATCAGCTAGCCTCCTGTGCTGCCCATTTGCGTAGAATCTGCGCCGTGCGCTCCTCGGACAGGTCGACCATGCGGGCGAGTCGTTCCTGCGGCGCCGGCTTGATCTTGCGGCGAATATCGTCGGGTGTGTCTTCGGAGGAGCTGACCTGGCCGCCGTCAGGCATTCCGCCCCCGTTTGAGCCATCGGCGAGCGCTGCCGGCTGATCCTTGGTGTTGTTGGGCAAGCTGCGCTGCACTTCATCGAAACTTGGACCGCTGTTGCCGGCGATGGCTGCTGTCATCGGGCGAATGCCGAACCAGACAACCAGAAACACAACCAAAACGAAGGCGGCGGCGTTGATCATCGTGCCGCTTTGACGTGTCAACTGGTCGATGATGTTTCCGCCCGGCACATCGAAGCCTGCCTCCTCAGCCATGAATTCCACGGCGGAAACCTCCAGCATGTCGCCGCGTGCCTGGTCGAAGCCGGATGCCGATACGACAAGCTTCTGGATCTCAGCGACACGTTCATTCACCTGCGTCTCGGTGGCGGCATCACCAAGGATCGCACGCAGCCTCGCCTGGTTCACAACCACCGCGATCGACAGTTTGGAGACGGAATACCCGTTGGACACAGTGGCAATACGCTTGGAGTTCAGTTCGTAATTGGTGATTTCCTCGCGGCGCTCGCTTTGCTCCGACGATTCGGGCGCTCCGCCGCTGCCTTCGACCGACGCAGTCGGCAGGTTCTGCTCTACAGTTGTCGGATTTGCCGCGGAACGCTGGTTTGCCGAGTCGTTGGAACGAACGACCTGGACGGAGCGCTCAACGCGCGAATTAGGGTCAAAGATGGTCTCCTCGATCTGTCGGGAATCCGTATTGACGTCGGCGCGCACGCTGGCCCGGAAGTTTTCCGGTCCGAGGTAGGGAGCGAGTGCACGGCGAATGTTGGCTTCGATGTTCGATGCCACCGATTGTTCGACCGTCATGGATCTGGCCATCGAGCTGTTGCTCGGATCGTCGCCGGAGGCCAGCAGCGTGCCATTCGAATCGAGGACCGTGACACTGTCCATATTCAAGCCGGGCACTGCCGCGGCGACCAGATGACGTATTGCGGATGCGGCGCGCTGGCCGTCTATGCTCGAAGCACGAATGACGACCGAAGCAGTGGGCTTCTGTTCTTCGCGACGGAAGCTGCCGCGCTCCGGCAGAACGACGTGGACGCGTGCAGCGCGAATGCCCGCGATCGACTGAATGGTTCGTGCAATCTCACCTTCGAGTGCGCGAATGCGGGTGATCTGCTGCATGAATGTCGTGAGGCCCAGCGAGCCGACATTGTCGAACAGTTCGTAGCCGGCATTGGTGCTGGTCGGCAGGCCCTTCTCCGCAAGCAGCATTCTGGCCTGCGAGGTCTTTCCAGCGGTAACCAGTAGCGTGGTGCCGTCGGAAGCGACATCGAAATCGATTCCAGCCTCGCCAAGCACCAGGCCGATCTGGTTCACGTCGGAGCGTTCGAGGCCGACGTAGAGTGTCTCGTATGCCGGACGATTGAGATAAATCGATGCGATGGCGATGATGGCGATGACGAGTGCCGCCACCCCGCCCATCATTGCGAGCCGTTGGGGCCCGAAGCTACGAAGATTGTCGAAGATTCGCTGAATTTGCTCAGGCACCGGCTGGCTCCGATAATTATCGAGCCATCAACCTAGCCGCCGAAGCTTGTGCGAAAATGTAAGAAGGCCGCCCCGAAGGACGGCCTTCCGTATGTCTTGTCCGTTACCGCTGAGCGGATTAGCGGAAGAGCGACAGGATCGACTGCGAGTTGCCGTTGGCGATCGACAGCGCCTGGATGCCAAGCTGCTGTTGCACCTGAAGCGCCTGAAGACGGGTCGATTCCTCTTCCATGTCGGCATCGACCAGCTGGCTGACGCCACGGTCCACCGCGTCCATGAGGTTCGACACGAAGTCGCTCTGCATGTCGATGCGGCTCTTGACGGCACCAAGGCTCGAAGCGGCCGAGGTGACCGATTCCAGCATGTTGTTGACGCCTTCGATGAAGGTCTCGATCTCGGTGGCTGAAGCCGACGAGATGTCGATCGTGGCGAGGCTGAAGTCGTTGCCGTTGTTGGACGATGCCGCGTTCGAAATCTGCAGCGTGTCGGTCACGGCGTCCGTGGCATGCGTGATTTCCACGGCGTTACCGTTGGCGGCGACCGTCACGTCGTTGGTGGTGTCGATGCCGGCATCGGTGAGAGCCTGATCAAGAACGAGCGCCATGTTGGCAGCATTCGAAATCACACCGTCGGTGGAGCTCAAAGCCGTATCTACGGTCGCTTTGTTGATCGTGATCGAGGTGGTCACGCCGTTGCGGATGAGGTCAAAGCTGATCTCGTTGTTGCCGCTCAGCGTCACGCCGGCGCTTGCGTCTGCAAACACGGCCACGACAGCCTCGGTACCGGCGCCGTCACCGGCGTCCTGCGCGACATCTTGCACGTTGCCGTCTTCCGCGAGTGCAACACCCTGATCGAGCAGGCCGGCGCCAGTAGCGCTGGAGTCAAACAGCGAGATATTGCCGAGCGCGATGTCGATCTTGCCCAAGGTAACGCTGTTGTCTGCATTACGGGTAAAGGAGCCGACGATCGACTGCGTTGCGGAGTAGCCGGAAGCGGAAGAGTCGACCGACAGCCAGTTGGAGCCCGAGAAGGAGGCAGAGGTCGCAAGGCTGGTCAACTGGCTCTGAAGCTCGGTGATTTCAGCCTGGATCTTGGATTTGTCGACGCCAGGAGCTGTTGCAGCAACGAGCTTGGTCTTGATTTCGTCGATGTAGTCCTTTGCGGAATCCATCGCGGTGTAGGCAACGTCGACGGTCGCGGCGCCGAGGCCGAGCGAGTCCTGAACGGTCGATAGCGCCTTGTTGTCGGAACGCATCGTGGTAGCGATCGACCAGTAGGCGGCGTTGTCGGACGCTTCAGCGACACGATAGCCGGTGGAGATACGGCCCTGGGTGACGTCCAACTGCTTGTTGGTTGCCTTCAGGGTCTGGAGCGCCGTCATTGCGGCGGAGTTTGTCATGATACTGGACATGGGACCTGCCCCTCATAGGTAGCTATTCTTGGGACATACCGGGCTGACCGGTTTGACGGAGTGGCATCATGCCCATGACCACCGATGGGTCACCCGCCATGCTGGGGCGAATATGGGCCGCAATTCCTACCAAACTGATAATTTTCAACGCAGAGTGTTGAAAATGCGAAAATCGCTTCAGTTACGAAACGTAAGATAGTCAAACGAAGGATCTGACGAGGCTGCCCACGAGGAGATTCCACCCGTCGATCAGAACGAAAAATAGTATCTTGAACGGAAGCGAGACCACAGTCGGAGGGAGCATCATCATGCCCATCGACATGGTGATCGTTGCAACGATCAAGTCGATGACCAGGAAGGGCAGCACGATAAGAAAGCCGATCTCGAAGCCCCGGCGTATTTCGGAAATCATGAAGGCCGGAACGAGAACCCGCAGATCGGTCTGCGCGCCGTCAACCACCGCGCTTTCGCGCTCACGCGCGAGATCCACAAAGAGTGCATAGTCCTTTTCGCGGACATTGGCCGCCATGAAGTCGCGGAACGGATCGGAGATGCGGCGCAGCGCTTCATCCTCTTCGATCTCGTTGTTCATCAGCGGCTGGATGCCGTCATTCCATGCCCGATCGAATGTTGGCGCCATGACATAGAAGGTCATGAACAGTGCCAGGCTGATCAGAATGAGATTCGCCGGGGTCGTCGGCAAGCCGATGCCCGCGCGCAGGATCGAGAAGGCAATGACAAAACGGGTGAAGCTGGTCACCATGATGAGGATGCCGGGTGCAACTGACAGAATGGTGATCAAGCCAAATAGCTGAATGATCGTGCCGATGGTCGAACCATCTGCCTGTGCCAACTGTCCGAGATCGATCTGCTGCGCCAATGCCGGGGCGACAAGGAGCGGAAGAAGCAGGAAGGCAGTCGCCAGACGTCTCATTCGAACAGCAGTGTCCTGACCAGTACCTTGTCGACGCGCCCGTTGCTGCGGATGCGGGCGCGTTCCTCGAGGTCAGTCCTCAAGTGCTGGAAGCCACTTGCCCCCTGGATCTGGCGCGCCTTGACGGTGCGCAGATAGGCGACGAAGTCCTGATGAATCGCTTCGGCTACCATCGGGTCGGGAATTTCATTGAAGACGAGAGCCAGTTCCATGCGGGCCCAGATGTCGATCGGGTCGGCCAGATTGGTGCTGATCGGCTCCAGCCTGAAGACATGGAGCGCCTCGGCGACATCGTCCGAACCGGGGAGGTCGTCATAGCTGTTTTCAGCGCCGATCTGCGAACCGGTGCCGACGGTTGGCTTCTCGCCCGTCATCAAAGAGCCAGTAAGCCAGCCGGTTCCCGCCGCCGCGCCCGTGAGCAGCAGCAAAAGTGCCAGCTGGATGAAGATCGATGGCCCCTTCTTCGGGGCATTTTCCGCATCGGCTTTTGCCATTGCCTGCTTTCAACCCGTCAGAATGGAAGCACGTTGTCGAGAATCTGCTGGCCATAAGGCGGCTGCTGAACCTCGGTCAGCCGGCCGCGGCCGCCATATGAAATCCGCGCCTCCGCGATGCGCTCATAGTCGATTGTGTTGTTGGCGCCGATATCGGAGGGTCTCACGATACCGGCGATGGTGAGGATACGAAGTTCGGCGTTGACGCGGACCTCCTGAGAGCCGCTGATCAGCAGATTTCCATTCGGCAGCACATCCGTCACGACGGCGGCAACCGACAGGTTGATGCTCTCGGAACGTGTCGTCGCGCCGGATCCATCGGTTGAGGTACCCGACGTGATCCCGCCATCCGCCGAGAGCGACCCGGCAGTCGCTGACGCGCTGAGGCCGAGGGTGCGCGAAATGGTGCGCTTGCGGTCGGATTCGTTCTTGAACTGCGCGCGGTCGTTAATCTCAATCGATACCGTGAGAATGTCGCCGACGGACAGGGCGCGGCGGTCGGTGAACAGGCGGCTCTGGCGGTCGTTCCAGAGCGAGAAGCGGCGCACAGGTTCGGCTGGCGCGTCGGGGTATTCGGAAGCGGACATTGCTGCCGCGCCGACCCCCACTGCGACTGGAGACAGTCTTGGCGGAACCCCGATTTCATCCATGGCGGAGCATGCTCCAAGCATCAGCGCGAGAACGACAACGACGAAACTACGCATCAACTCGGATCCTTCCTGCGTGCCGCATTGACCATGATGCCCGTCAGGGACGCTGCGGTTTCGACTTGCATCTCGTTGAGGATAACGCTCGCCTTGCGGGTATCGAGGCTCATGAGAATCGCCGCGGCGGTCTCGGCGCGCAATTCGCCTAGCTGACTTGCCGCTGCATCGGGCCGCATGTTGGCATAGATGCCGACGACGGCCTCCTGGGCCTGTTCCATGAACCGGTTACGGCGGGTCAGCCAGGTTTCGTATTCTGCGCGTTTCGCTTCGAGCTTCTGAATACGTTCGTCGATGTCGGCCTGGAGCTTCTCCAGTTCCATCTTCTGAAGCTGGTAGCGGCGGTCGCGCGCAGCATCGGCAATGTTGCCGCAAAAGCGGGCAATTTCTTCCGCGCTCGATGTTGCGGGTCTGCTGCTTGGCACCAATGTCTGGGAGACAGCCGGTATCGCGGTGCCGAGCGCAAGCGGCAATGCAACCGCAAGCCCCGCAATACCCATTCTGCGATTGGCATTTTGTCTGCTCACCGACGTCCTCCTACTGGACCACGAGTTCGGCCTGCAGTGCGCCCGCGGACTTGATGGCCTGCAGGATCGCAATGACGCCGTCGGGCTTCACGCCAATGCGGTTCAAGCCTGCAACCAGAGTTTGCAGGTCGGGACCGTCAAGGATTGCGACTTTGGAATCGGGCCGCTCGACCTCTATCGCGGTGAAGGGTTCGATCTCGGTTTCACCGCGTGAGAACGGTTCGGGCTGTACGACACGCGGCATCTCGGTAATGCGAACGGTGAGCGCACCATGGCTGATCGCAACGCGGGCGATCCGGACGTCCTGGCCGATAACGATCGTGCCGCTGCGCTCGTCGATGACGACGCGGGCTGGCGTATCGGACTCGACCTGAATGTTTTCAAGTTCGGCATAGAAGCGTGCCGCCGACACACCTCCTGGTTTGCGTATCATGATGGTGCGGGAGTCCTGTTCCGCAGCCACCAGGCCGCCATATCGTGTCTGGGCGAACTGGTTGATCGCGTCGGTGACACGAACGGCGGTGGAAAAATCCGGATTGCGCAGTTGCAGGGTTAGGGTCTGGAAGTCGTTGAATTCGGCATCGACCTGCCGCTCGACGATTGCGCCATTGGGCACCCGCCCGCTGGTGGGCACACCCTGCGTTACCTGTTCGGCCTGGCCCTGAGCATTGAACCCCGATACGACGACCGGGCCCTGGGCAACGGCATAGATTTCGCCATCGGCTGCCCGCAGAGGCGTCATGATGAGCATACCGCCCTGCAACGACGTCGCATCGCCGAGCGAAGACACGGAAACATCTATGCGCGCGCCGGATTGCACAAAAGGCGGCATGTTCGCGGTCACGATCACCGCAGCGACATTGTTGGAGCGCACGCGGCCGCCCTCGGTGGCAATGCCGAGGTTTTCCAGCATCGCCCGCATGGATTGTTCGGTGAATGGCGAATTGCGCAGCCCGTCGCCACTTCCCATCAGTCCGATCACCAGCCCGTATCCGACAAGCTGATTGTCGCGCGTGCCCTGCAGCGTGGCTATGTCCTTGATGCGGGACCCGCCGATGGTGTCGCCGCCCGCGAACGCCGGAGACAGCGGGGACAATGCGACGATCAGCGCCAGCGCAAGCCGTCGTATCATGTCGCGCCGACCCTCACCGTGCCGTCGGCCATGATGATGCCGGAAAAGACCACGCCGCTGTCGATGTTGCGGACGCGGATGAGATCACCCACCGATCCGGGCTGCAGCGGTACCGCGACCGCCGATATGGTCAGGCTTCCCTGTACGAATTGAACCTGAACGGGTTTCCCGGCTTCGACGGCGTAGGCCTCGCGCAGCGAGCTGAGTGCGATCAGCCGGCCGGGCAGCAGTGTCCGGCGTGCAACCTTGCCTTCAACTTCGGAACGATCATAGGCGAGGGGCGGCAGCCCTACGGTCGATCTGCGCAGGGCGACCGACTGAATGTCGGCGGTGGTCACCAGTTCGCCCGGGTAGACCACGCGTGTCGGCACGACCACAGTATCCTGTGCAAGCGCCATGACGGCCGACGCCGCCATGATGGCGGCGGCGAGGGGCAGCATGTAGCGCGCCAGCGCCATCAGCGCATGCCTTGCGTGATCGTCGAGGCCATTTCATCGGCGGCCTTGATGACCTTGGAGTTCATTTCATAGGCGCGCTGCGCGGAAATCAACTCAGTGATTTCCTTGACCGGATCGACGTTCGACGCTTCGAGGTAACCCTGTTCGATCGTCGCAAAGCCAGGATCACCCGGGATGCCGACATTTGCTGGCCCCGAGGCTGTTGTTTCCTGGAAAAGATTGTCGCCCAATGGGGCAAGGCCCGCCTGGTTGGAGAAGGTCGCCAGAGTGAGCTGGCCGAGTTCTTCCAGTTCCTGCTGGTCGGCGATACGGGCGAATATCTGGCCCGATTTGTTGACGATCACCTCGATGGCGTTTTCCGGCACCGTGATGTTGGGCGAAACGGAAAAGCCGTCAGGCGTCACGATCGTGCCGGTCGCGTTGGTGTTGAAAGCGCCGGCACGAGTATAAAGCGGTGTACCGTCGGCACCCTCGATCATGAACCAGCCATTGCCGGTCAGCGCCAGGTCGAGCGGGTTGCCGGTGCTGACCAGCGACCCCTGCAGGTGAACGTTGCGAACGGCAACCGTTTTCACGCCGAGACCTACCATTGCGCCCTCGGGAACGACGCTGGTGTTCGCGCGGTTGGGAACGCCTTGCAGACGTTCGGTCTGGTAGAGCAGATCGGAAAACTCTGCACGGGCGCGCTTGAAGCCAGTGGTGTTGATGTTGGCGATGTTGTTGGCAATGACTTCCAGGTTGAGCTGCTGGGCGTTCATGCCGGTTGCCGCGATGGCGAGTGCTTTCATGTCAGTTCACCTTTCAGATCGGCATACGGCTGATTTCGAGATATGACTGCACGATCTTGTCACGGATCGAGATTGCGGCCCTGAGCGTCTGCTCGGCATCCATCACGGCGTCGACGACCTCACGCATGTCTGCGCCGCCCTGGATGGCTGATACGGAGAGTTTCTCGGCGTTCTGCATGGACGTAATGGTGTCTCCGGCGGCCTTGGTGAGGGCATCTGCGAAGGAAGCCGCCGCCGCCGCATCGGCCTGAGGGGCTGGCTTGTTTGCCGCCGAGGTCAATACGTTTTGCGCTGTGGAAAGGATGTTTAGCGCTGTGAGGGCACCGATAGGCATTATGAAGTCCTCAGCAGGTCGATCGTCATGGAAATCAGTTCGCGCGATTGCTTGATGTTCTGAAGATTGGCTTCGTAGCCGCGGATCGCCTCGCGCATGTCGGCCATTTCGACCAGGATGTTTACGTTGGGCATCTTCACATAGCCGAACTCATCCGCTGCCTCGTGGCCGGGCTGATACTCGACCGGAAAGTCGCTCGGGTCGGTGCCGACCGACGCAACGTCGACCATGCTGGCGCCGCTGGCACGGTCGAGTTCGGCGGCAAACGTCACCGTCTTGCGTTGATAGGGGTCGCCACCGGGTAACTTGGCGGTCGACTGGGCGTTGGCCAGGTTTTCCGATACCACGCGCAGACGTTCCGACTGCGCGGTCATTCCGGATGCGGCGACCTTGAGAGATGAAAACAGCGGATCCATCGTTTCAGCCCTGCGAAGCCATGAGAAGCATGCGGTGGAAGGCCTTCACCAGTCCGGTATTGAGCTCGAATGCACGGCGAACCTCGCCGGCCTTGATCAGTTCGGACTCCAGTTCGACCGTGTTCTGCGACGGCAAGAGCTCCCTCTCCGGATCGATTTCCTTGAGCGAGAACGACGCCTCGGATGCAGCAGCGCCGACATGCCCCGGGTGTGTGGCGGCCATCTTCACGGCGGTGCCGGAGACCAGGCTTTCAAACGGCTCGATGTCCGAAGCCCTGAAACCCGGTGTATTGGCGTTGGCGATATTGCTCGAAACAGCCGACTGGCGGACGGCAAGCCACTTGGCCTGCTGCGCGGCGATGTCGAACAAATTTACGGCCTGCATTGCAGATTCCCTTTTGCAGCAGACCGAAGTTAGGATGCGGGCCTTGCGTGGGCCTTGCGGCGGTCGCCCGCTAGCGGCCGATGCCGGACAGTGGCACGATTTTGTCGTCGCTGGTGATAACGACCCAGCCTTCCTGCCGTTGCTCGATCATGGACACCCGGCTTTTGTCGGGCAGCAGCGAGCCGGCCTGAACTATGTAGAGGCCTTCCTCGTCTTCAATCATGGCGCGGCCGTTTGCGACGTGAACGACACGGTATTCCGGCGGCGGCAACTCATCGCCGGGGAATGGCTGATCGGACAGCGGCACTTCGCCAACCGAAGGATCTGACGCATCCGGAACAGCGCCCGTGGCGATACGGTCGAGCTCCAGCAGCGGCACGTCCTCAAGGGAAAAGCCCTTGCCTACGAGCGTCGGCTGGTAGGTCAGGTTCTCCGGCAAGACCTGCGTTGTGCTGCCGCCGGCAAACTGGACGCGGCGGATGCCGAACTGGTCCTGGTTGAAGAAAACGTACCAGGGGAAGAACGCGCAAACGAGGCCAAGCGAAATCCCAAGGCCGGCGACGATTATGTCGCCCGAGCGTTGTTTCAGATGCCGGCGCTTGCGTCGGGCCGCCTGGCTCTTCTCACTGAGAACAAGGAGCCCCCTGAGGATACCATCGCAACGTTCCCTAAGACTGCTCAACGGGAGCCTCCTTGGCTTTGAGATGCCGGGCAAGGTCGGCAAATGGGTCGTGCGAGCGTGGATCCTGCGGACCTTGCGACAGGGCTTCATAGATTGACGGAACCTGCCGGACCGCGAGATCGAGCTCGGCGTCCGCGCCGGGCTGATATGCGCCCAGAAGCCGGATATCGCGAGTGTCCTCATAGCGCGAGATCATCGATTTCAGCCGCGTTGCGAGCATTTGCTGATCCTGGGTCCAGGCGCGGCCTGCCAGTCTGGAGATCGATGCCAGCGGATCGACCGCGGGAAAGCGACCCCGTTCGGCGATCGCCCTGTCGAGAACGATGTGGCCGTCCAGAATTCCACGCACTGAATCGGCGACCGGGTCGTTGTGGTCATCGCCGTCGACGAGGACTGACAGCATGGCTGTGATCGAGCCGCGACCCTCAACGCCGGGTCCGGCACGTTCCAGCAATCGTGGAAGGTCCGTGAACACGGATGCCGGATAGCCGCGCGCAACCGGCGGCTCGCCGGTTCCGGTCGCGACTTCGCGCAGCGCATGTGCGAGACGCGTTATGGAGTCGAGAACCAGCAGAACCCGGTCGCCGCGGTCCCGAAAGTGTTCGGCTACCCGCATTGCGGTATCAGGAGCGCGCCGTCGCATCATGGCGCTTTCGTCGCTTGTTGCGACGACAGCGACTGTTTTTTGCATTGTGTCGGGACCGAGGGTGTCCTCAAGGAATTCGCGAACCTCGCGGCCGCGCTCGCCGACCAACGCAACGACAACCGTGTCGAATGCGTCCGCGGCGGCCAGCATGGCCAGAAGCGTCGATTTGCCGACACCCGAGCCAGCGAATACGCCCAGCCGCTGGCCGTAGCAAAGCGGAGTGAAGATATCGATCACGCGCACGCCAGTCTTGAACGGTGCGTCCACGCGTGCGCGCCGCAAGGGAGCCGGCGTCTCGGGCACGAAAGTAGCGGAGCTGCCTACCAGCGGCCCGGCATTGTCGATCGGGCGGGCGAGGGCATCGATGACCCTGCCGCGCCAGTTGTCGCCTGGGTTGATCGATGTCGGCCCGCGATTGAATACCGCCTGGCCGAGTGAAACGTCCGAGCTGCTTTCGAAGGGTGCGACGAGCACGCTTCCTGCGTTGATGCGAACGATTTCGCCTGAGCGCGTACCACGCCGCGTGTGCAGATCGACGACATCGCCAAGCCTGGCCGAGCGCGACAGGCCATCGACGCGCAAGTGGGTGGGCGTCACTTCCACAACGTGCCCGCCGACGCGGACGGTCTCGCCGGGTTCGCTGAACCGGCTGTAGAGCGCCTCCAGTGCACGAAGTGCGTGAAGGCCGTCGTTGCGGCCGACTGTCACGGGAAGATTCTCGGATGTAGTCAAAAGCCCTGCCTCAGCCCGCTCCCAGCGTGCGGATGGAGGTGTCCATTGCCTCTTCGCTATCGCGCATCAGAGCCGTGACCTGATCGAACGCGCGCTGGACCTGGATGAGTTCCATCATCTCTTTGACTGCGTTGACGTTTGAATCCTCCACGAAACCTTGTGCGACACCGACCTGCTGCCGGTCGACAATGGGTTCGGGAGTGCCCTCGGGGATGATGCCGGAATTGCCGAACCGGACGAAGTTCACGCCTGGAGTGAAGTTGAACAGGCCTACGGCGCCGATCTGCCGGCCGTTCTGGCGCAGCATGCCATCCGCTCCGGCTTCGGGAGGTCCACCGAGCGGGTCGAGCTGTAGCGGTGCACCACCGGCATCCAGCACGGCGTGACCATCTAATGTGACAAGCTCTCCGGTGTTGCGCATCGAGAACCTGCCGTCACGGGTCATTACGGTTCCCGACGGGGTTTCGATGGCGAACCAGGCATCGCCCTGAATGGCGAAATCGAGCGGGTTGCCGGTCTCGCGGAGCGAGCCGTTCACGTCAGCTATGTAAGTGTCGCCGGAGGAAACGAACGAAACTGAATTGCCGCCGTTGCCGGAAACCATGTCCTCGAATTTCACCCCGGTTGCGCGATAGCCGACCGTGCTGGTGTTTGCCATGTTGTCGGCAATAGTGGTGAGCCTCCGCTCAAGTGCGATCTGAGATGATAGCGCCACGTAGAGCCCGGTTTCCATTGCGTGTCTCCTTATCCGCGCAGCCGCTGCAAGGTGAGCAATACGTCGGTTGAAATGCCAAATTCGAGGGGCTGTCCGAAAAGCACGGAGGCCGGCGACGAAGCCGTCGACTGGCCGTTGTTCAGCTCCCACATGGTGGTGAAGCGTGCGAGAAACTTCCCGAGTGCCTCCGGTTCCCTGAGGTCGGCGATGTCCAGCCGTTCGGACAGCATCGCCGCCTGCCGGTCGATATCCGCGGTGGCGCTGGAAGCAGGTATGCCGAGAGCGGTGCGTACCACGGTGGCGAGCGCCTGGTCGGCCAGGATCTGATACGGGCTTTTCAGTGAACCGGCTTTACGCTGAAAATACAGCGCGAGCCGTACACCCTCGTTCTGGCTTCCGGCTTCCTCCTCCAGTGTCTGGCGAGCATAGTTTGCGACCGCACCATGTTGGGCGGCCGTAAAGACGGTGGCCTTCTCGCCATGCGCGGCAAAGTCGAAGGCGGCTGCGAACTCGGCGTAAGCGGGATTGGATTGCCTGTTGGCCAGGCTGTCTGGATCTGTGACGCCGCCGACAAGGATCTTCCGCATGAAATCCTTGTCATCGAGCCGGTCGGCGAGCCCGTAGGCCTTCACCGCATAGCTGAAGAGCGCATCGTCGGCGAGAAACTGATCGACCGACGTCACATCCTTGATGCGGGCGAGATAGTCTTCGTTTTGAGCTTTCAGAATCGGGTTGTCGAATGCCACGCCGGCGAGCGCAGCCTGTAGTTGATACCGTGCTACCGTTCCCTGCTGGGCATTGCTGTAAACGGTGGCCTGTTCGCCATGCGCGGCGAAATTGTAGCTCTTGGCGAATTCGAGGTAGCGTTTGTCGGTGAGCTTGTTGGCAAAGCTGTCAGGGTCTTTGACACCGCCCTCCAGCACCTTGACCATGAAGGCCTTGGCATACGCCATGTCGCTCAAGCCGTGCGCCTTCATGGCATAGTTGAAAAGGCGGGCGTCGGAGACGAATTCGTCGATCGACTTCACCTTGGTGATGTTGTTCACGTAATACTCGGTTTCCCGCGCCACCAACGGCTTGTTCTCGACGCGCGTCAGCGACCGCTCAATATCGCGCGTGATGAGCTGATAGCTGGTGAAAGTGCTGACCAAGGCAGGTCTCCGGCAATTTGCGCGGTACTGGATATGTGACGACGCTTGCGTGAGGCTGATGGTGTCGAGCCGGAGCTACAAGCCTCACACAAGGCACGCCGCCTATCGGTAATGCCGTTGATTCTGTAATCGGGGCCGGCTTGTGGGTATTCTCATCGGAATGGTTGTCACTTTTGGCTGCGTGCTTGGCGGCTATATGGCCATGGGCGGCTATCTCGACGTCCTGTGGCAGCCATGGGAAGTAGTGATCATCTGCGGCGCCGCTCTGGGCATCTTTTTCGTGGCCAACCCGATGTCGGTCGTGAAAGACTCGGGCAAGGCGATGCTGGATGCCTTCAAGCAGTCGGTGCCGAAGGAGCAGGATTACCTGGAACTTCTGGGGGTGCTGCACAGCCTGATGCGCGAGCTCAGGACCAAGCCGCGGAACGAGGTCGAAGCGCATATCGACAATCCCGAGGAATCATCGATCTTTCAGGCATTCCCCAGGGTGCTGAAGGACCACGATCTAACGCACTTCATCTGCGACTACTGCCGCATCATCATCATCGGCAATGCCCGTCCATTCGAGATCGAGGCGCTGATGGACGAAGAAATTCACACCGTCAAACATGACAAGCTGAAGTCCTATCACGCACTTCAGCAGATGGCGGACGGTTTTCCCGCACTCGGCATCTGTGCAGCGGTGCTGGGCGTTGTCAAAGCGATGGGTGCGCTCGATCAGTCACCCGAGATCCTCGGCGGCCTGATCGGCGCCGCCCTCGTCGGCACCTTCCTTGGCATCTTCATGGCCTACGCGGTGGTTGGCCCGATCGCGGCCAAAGTGAAGGTGGTTCGGGAGAAGAGGACGCGTCTCTACATCATCGTGAAGCAGACCCTGCTTGCCTATATGAATGGCTCGCTGCCGCAAGTTGCGCTTGAGTTCGGCCGCAAGACAATTTCGTCGAAGGATCGGCCGTCGATCGACGCGGTTGAAGAGAGCACGCTCAACGCAGGCGGCGAAGCCGCGAAGGCAGCCTGATTGGTGCGTAACTTGGGCAAGGTGCTTTCCAAATGAGCGGTCGGCCAGCACCGGTACAGATGCGGGACCTGATAGTCGAACGCCTGACGGGCGAAACCGGCAACCCCGACCACGTTCTGGATACGGCCCGGGCCTGTGCGGCGCGCTGTGCCCCCGATATTGCCAGATACTTCGAAGAAGAGCTCGGCACCGCGATCGAGATCGAGCTGGATGACATCGAGATTTGCCGCATGGCGGATGTGCGGCTGCCGGAAGGCAGCTTTGGCGCAATGATGGTGGCCACCGCCGAGATATCGCCGGACGCGCTGTTCATGACCCTCGATCCCGACGCGATTACGATCGCCGTGGGGGCGCTGTTCGGCGCAGATTCCGAACAGACGCTGGCGCCGATCGCCCGTGTTCCGTCGGAAATCGAAATCGAAATCGCGGCAAAGATTTTCGACGCCGTCGCGAAGATATTCAACGGTTCCGGCGAGCGCTCCTTCGGCGTCAGATTTCCGCTCGAAGAGCCGATCGTGGGCGAAGAGATCGGCATCCACGCCATGCGCGACGGGCCCGCAACGCGGATCGTATTCGAGCTGGTTTTCGGTGAAAATCGCGGCAAGCTGACGGTGGCCCTACCGCAACGCGTGCTTATCCAGCTTCGAGGCGATGCAACCGCGAGCACATCCGCTCCTGCGGGCGTATGGCGTGCGAAGTTCAACGAAGAGGTGATGCGTTCCAAGCTACCGCTCACCGCCGCTATTCCGATCGGCGAAATGACGCTGCGCGAGATTGCCGGGTTTCAGGCGGGCCAGGTAATTGCGTTTCCCGAGCAGGCACAGTCGCAGGCGCGGCTTACCGCGCGTGACAAGGTGTTGTTCATTTGCGAACTCGGCAAACTTGGACAGAATTACACCGTGCGGATCCTGCAGCCGTTCGACGCACATGAAGATTTTGTAGAAGGGCTAATTTCAGCATGACTGATCCGAAGCCAACCCCAGCGCAAGAAGGGGAAACCCCGATCGAGGCGGCGGATGCCGCCGCCGATCAGCCAGCCGACGACGATCAGCTTTCCAAGGCGATCGAAGAGCTGCGGGGCGTACTGAACGAGTCCGATGAAGCGGGTTCGGTGACAGCCGGCTCATCATCGAGCTCGAATGCAGGCATCATCCTCGGTATTCCCGTTGAAGTGCAAATTGTGCTCGGCAGCACCGAAATGCCTGTTTCGGAGCTGATGGCACTGCACAAAGGAGCGACTGTGTCGCTGAACAGGCGCATTGGCGAACCGGTCGATGTGATGGTCAATGGCCGAAAAATCGCAAAGGGCGAGATTACGGTCCTCGAAGATGATCCATCGCGGTTCGGGATCAAGCTGACGGAAATCAACACTGCCACTCGTGGCCGGTAGCAGAGACGGTTTCGTTCCAGACACATGAGCCAGTTGCCAACTCTCTCGAGGTCGCAGAAAGCAGCAGCCATACTGGTTGCTATGGGCAAGCCATCTGCCGGCAAGCTTCTCAAGTTCTTCAAACAGGAAGAGCTGCGCGGACTGATCGAGGCCGCCCGCTCGCTGAAAACCATACCGCAGAGCGAACTCGATCGCATCGTGTCTGAATTCGAGAACGAGTTTGCAGAAGGCGCCGGGCTGCTCGATTCGGGCGACACCATGAACAACATCCTGAGCGAAACGCTGACGCCGGAAGAGGTCGATGCAATCATGGTGGGGGAGAAGAAGGTCGACGACGCTCCGAAGGAAACCTTCTGGCCCCAGCTGGAGAAGCTCCCCGCGGAAAGGGTCGCGGAAGTGCTCGAGCGCGAGCACCCGCAAACCGTTGCGCTTGTCCTTTCCACCATTGCAGCTCCGGCATCCGCTGCGATCATGGTGAAACTGCCGAAGTCTGTTCGGGGCGAGGTCGTCAAGCGCATGATGTCGCTTGGCAAGGTTACCGATCACGCGCGCGAACTGGTCGAGAACAAGCTACGTGCGAAGCTGACCGATGAAAGCTCGGTACGCGACAACTCGGCCGGCCAGATGCGTGTTGCGGGTGTCCTCAACGAGCTCGACAAATCGCTTCTCGACGATGTCATGGAAGATATGGTCGCCGCCGGCACTCCGGATCTGGAGGGGCTGAAATCCAAGCTCTTTGCCTTCGAGGATCTGGTGCTCCTCTCGCAGGCCGCACGCGTCACCCTCTTCGACAACATCCAGACCGAGACGGTCACGGTTGCGCTGCGCGGAGCCGAAGCCGCATTGACCGAGGCCGTGCTTTCGGCAATCGGCGCGAGGTCGCGACGCATGATCGAATCCGAACTGAAAGACGCGGCGGGCAACGTTCCCGCAGACGAGATCAGCGCCGCCAGACGCTCCATCGCTTCGACCGCGATCCGCCTTTCATCTGAAGGTGCTCTCGTGCTGCCCGGTCAGGCAGACGGCGAAGAAGCAGCTGCCAACGCTGCCTGACCTGAACTGAGGGAGCGGGCGCGGTGTCGGAGAAGCCGGACAAAGAGAGCAAAACAGAAGACGCTTCCGAAAAGAAGATCCGGGACACGATCGAGAAGGGCAAGCTGCCTTTCGCGCGCGAGGCGCCGATCTTCGCGTCCTTTGTCGCGATCCTGCTATTTGCGATCTTCTTCGCCGAACACAGTGCCGCCCGCTTGGCCGGGTTTCTGTCGCTGTTTCTCGAGAAGCCGGAAGACTGGCTGCTCGGTACCGAACGCGATGTCATTCTGATCATGCAGGTTGTCATGTTCGAGTGCGCAAAGGTGCTGGCGGCGCTGATGCTCCTGCTGGTGACGGCTGCAATCGCGGCATCGATACTCCAGAACACACCGCGCTTCGTGCTGGAGCGAGTCAAACCACAGCTTTCGCGAATATCCCTCAAGGAGGGCTTTACCCGCCTCTTCGGCGCGCAGGGTTTTGCAGAGCTACTCAAGTCACTCGGCAAGTTGACCTTCGCCGGTATTATTCTCGCAATCGCGATGCGCAACGCGCAATCGGAGCTCATTTCGGGCATGAGCACGCATCCGGCGGTATTCGGATTCGTCATCAACGACATCGCGAAAGAGATTCTGATTGCAATCACGATGGTCATGCTGGTGATTGCGGTGGCCGACATTCTGTGGTCGCGTTTTCACTGGCTACAGGATCTGCGCATGACCCGCCAGGAGGTGAAGGACGAGCTCAAGCAGACCGTGGGCGATCCGATCGTGCGTATGCGCATGCGCTCGCTGCAGCGCGATCGCGCCCGCCAGCGTATGATGTCGGCGGTGCCCACTGCGACGCTTGTGATCGCCAACCCAACTCACTACGCAATCGCGCTGCGTTACGTGCGTGAGGAAAACGACGCTCCGGTGGTCGTGGCAAAGGGGCAGGACCTTGTTGCCCTGAAAATCCGCGAGATCGCCGAAGCGAACGGCGTTCCCGTGTTCGAGAACGTCGCGCTCGCGCGCTCCATGTACAAACAAGTTTCGATCGATAGTCTCATCCCAGCTCAGTTCTATCAGGCAGTCGCTGAGCTGGTTCGCATCGTCTATGCGCGCAAGCCGGCTTCAGCCCACTAGGAATCACCAATGCACAAGCAGGCCTATTCCGTCTCGAGGGAAGCGATCGTAGCGAATGCCATTCAGGATTTCGTTGCCGAATTGCGGATGGTTGAGCTTGCCGACTATGTGTCGTTCATCCATCTCGGACATCTGGCGAATCTGGCCGATATCGTGGATTCCGCAGCCGAACTCTATTTCATGCCCGGCACGCTGAGGTTCGGACATGGCGGCAACCTCGACCTCAGCTGGAATGGAGAGCAGAAAGTGGTGCTCGACCTGGAGTTGAAGCCGGCGGGTGCGACCGTGTTCTTTTCATTGTCGCTCGGCGACCGGCAGGCAGGCATTGACGTTAATTATGTCGCTTTTGACCGCCCCGCCGACGAGCCGGAGGCAAACACCGCTTTTCTGGAAACTGCATTGGAAGCATCGCGTATCCGCAAGAGCACACACATGCGGATGGCCGGCTGACGTACTCTAGTCGAACATTCCCAGACGCATAGCCTTAGCCACCGCGTGAACACGGTTCACCGCATTGAGCTTCCTGCTTGTGTTGGTCAGATACTGATTTGCTGTATGGACCGACAAGCCAAGTTTTTCGGCAATTTCGTCACTGGTCAGGCCGTTGGCAGTGAGCATCAGACATTCCAGCTCACGCTTGGAGATCACCGGGGTGCGGTCGCCGGCGGACGGTCCGAGCCGAGCGATGACACCAAACAGCGCAAAGCAGCGGGCGTGAATATCGCACAGGACAGGCGCATTCAGCGCGATGCGTTCGCCAGTCAGGATAATGGTGCCTTCGGGGCCGTGTTCGGCCGAAACCGGCAGCGCGATGCCGGATTGGGAGCCAACGGGTACTTCAATGCGTTCGGCGAAAGCCGCATTGGTGTCCGGGGCATGTGGCTGGTCATCAGATTTCGACCACCAGAGGGGCCTGGCTGTTCCGCAGATGCGTTTCGCGAAGCGCTCTCCCAGCAACGCCATCATCATTTTCGAGCGCTCGGAGATACCCGGATAGTGGGCATCGAGGCACGGACGGAGTTGCCGCCGCCCTCCCCGCCGAACGATCAGAAAGGTCGCAAAATGGCTTGCGCGGATTTCTTCAGCGATCCGGCGCAGCTTGCGAACGGCGTCGGGCAGGGTGTCGAGGTGGATAATCCGCGGTTCGACCGCGTCGCTGACGACCGGCTTCAACATCGCGCGATGTCGTATCGGCGTTTGATCGGCATCAGATGATCCCGCTTCGGATTGCCAGTGCCACCGCCATTGTGCGGTTGCGTGCGGAGAGCTTCCGGATCGCGTGAGTCAGGTAACTGTTGATGGTGTTGGAAGAGACGTCGAGTATGGTTGCGATGTCCATGGTTGTCTTGCCCTCGGCGACCCAGCCCAGACATTCGCGCTCCCTGTCCGAAATCGGATAGTCGGTGGCTGTTTCGTCCAGACCGTCACCGGTGGAGGACAGTGCATATGACAACGCCATAAGTGCTGCGGGTAGCTGCGCCAAGTCTAGCCTGTCGAGCCGGTTGGCCGAAAACAGGGTCAGATAGTGGCGGTTGCCCACGCGAAGGCGGGTCGAGACGAATTCGCGGTGTCCCGCTCCTTCGAGTTGTGCGGCCACCCTGGGCGGCAAGGCAGGTATCGAGACCGGTCGCCAATTGCGGACCGCCGCCCCGACGAAAGAAGTTTCCGGCGCGCCGACCAGCGCCAGCAGATTTTCATGCCCCAGCGTTTCGACACTGTCGAAGGTCCAGTTGGCCGCAACGATCTTGACCTCGTCATTACCGCGTTCGCTGCCGATTCTGGCGATCAGGTAGTTGTCGGCGCTCAGTTGCCCGGAAAGGTTCAGCAGAAAGCGAAGGAGGCCCGGCCGATCCACCGGGAGCAGAGCATCACCGGCAGGTTCAGAGAGATGGGCAAGGCTGTTCATCGGAGCGCCGCTGGTTCCTGGTTCGTCGCTTTGGTCAATCCGCAGGAGACGCGCGGGTCACAATACTGCAGCACGAATCCATGCGCCGACGGCAGCGAGCTGCCGTCCTGCGGATACGCGCCTGAACGGGAATCACTTCTAAGCGGCGGCGATGAAAGCGAATCACCACCGACTCCCGAGGATTAGGCAAGCTTTGGAATCACGTCAAGAATCGGAGTCTCGGGACTGGCGATTTTCTTTCCAACCGGCTGCGTCGGGCACGGACAGAACATGCGCGAACCGACGGGGCGGGGCCGGGCCATGGAAGTCTTCCGGCTCAGAAAATTCGCGCAGGAGACAGTGCCTCGGCCGCAATGCGAAAATCGTTCAGTGCCGCAGGAGGTGGCTGGTGCGCGACAATGGCCGCTGCCAGCCATGCCATGGCGGGGGCAGTCTGCACGCCGTATCCGCCCTGGCCAGCAAGCCAGAAGAACGACGGCACTTGTGGATCGAAACCGCACACCGGTGTTCTATCCGGCAAGAAGCTGCGCAGCCCTGCCCACTTGCTGTCGATACGCCGTACATCCAGCCCGAACGCTTTCTCGATGCGATCGATACAGATGGCGATATCGATTTCGTCGGGCGCTGCGTCGCATGGCGGGCTAGGCGTCTCATCGCCGGGCGAGGCCATCAATTTGCCGGCTTCCGGCTTGATGTAGAACTCCTCGTCGGCGTCGATGACCATCGGCAGCTCGCTGACGGTGAGGCCTTCCGGAGCGTCGATGACGACTGCGGAGCGGCGCATGGGCGTGAGCGGCATGTCGCGCGCGCCCGCCAGCTTCCCGAGTTCGGCTGCCCAGGCGCCGGCGGCGTTGATGAGGATGTTGCCGTATAAGCGGCCCTTGGCCGTCTCTATGGTCCAGCGGCCGCTATCATAGATAAGACCGGTTGCCGCACGGGCGGTGTGCAGTTCGCCTCCCGCTTGCCGGAACAACCGCAGGTATCCCTGCAGTAATGCGTTCACATCGATGTCGCTTGCCGCTCCGTTGAGAAAACCGCAAACGGCATAATTTTCTTTCAGGTGGGGCGCCACATGTGCCAGTTCGCCGGCGTCGAGCCACTCCAGCAGTTTGCCGTCGTCATTGCTTTCTTCAAACTGGCTGCGCAGCCGCTGCGCCTGGTCCGGCCGGGCGACATGCACGATGGGGCGCGGTGATAGGAGAGGGTGATCGGTAAAGCCAGTGGGGGGTGCGTTGAAGAAGTGCTCCGACGCTCGGGTCAATCTGCGGATGACGGCGTTGCCGTAGGATTGCGCGAGGATCGCCGCGGAGCGGCCGGTGGCGTGGTAGCCCGGCTGATGTTCCATTTCCAGGATGGCGACACTCAAGCCTGTGCGAGCGAGTTCGCTGGCCGCCGAAATTCCGGCGATTCCTGCGCCGACGACAACGATGTCATACGTCTTGTCCATGCACTGCCTTCCCTGTTCACGCTCGGCGCAACGCGTGCAGATGTGGTCGCCCGCCGGCTAACATCCGCCGCCGATGCGGCCACGGCGCAGCCTTACACGTTTCAGCCGTTAGCGAAATGATGCGCCGTTGTGCCCCGCCCATTCAGGCGCGCCTGTTTGGCCGGCGCCAAACGCCCGACCTCGCCAAGGAGTGGTTTGCGGCGTTTGTATCGCCGCGCGGCTGTCGCACACTAAATGACAGCGGTGATGGTCAATGAAACCGGACGCTGGCGCGGGCCGGGGATCACATAAGGCCTGGCAGCCACAGCACAAGTCCGGGTGCTGCGATCAGCGTCGCCATCAACAGTAGCAGTACAGCGAAGTATGGCACGACCGCGCGGGCGATATGCGTCATCGTCTCGCCGGTGATGCCCTGAATAACGAACAGGTTGAAGCCGACCGGCGGCGTCAATTGCGCCATCTCGATCGTCACCACGAGGAAAATGCCGAACCAGAGCGGGTCCCATCCCGCGGCAAGCACGGCGGGCAGCGCGATCGGCAGCGTCACCACGATCATCGACATGCCATCGAGAATGCAGCCGAGGCAGATATAGATCACAAGCAGGATCAGTACCACGCCGAGCGGCGAGAGTTCCGCGCTGCCGACCAGGCCGACAACGTAGGTCGGGATCTGCAGATAGTTGAACGCGACCGACAGGAACGCGCCGCCACTGGTGATGAGTGCCAGCATGCTTGACGTGCGCACGGTCGCGACCGCGGCCTCGTGCAGGGTCCGGAAGCTGAGGTCGCGCCCAAGCGCTGCGAGGCCGATTGCGCCGGCTACACCCAGGGCCGCGGCTTCCGTCGGGCTCGCGAAGCCGCCGTAGAGCCCGACAATCAGCAGCAGGATCAATGCCGTGATCGGCCCCAGTTTCCGTATACTGGTGAGCCGATCACGTGCCGTGAAGCGCATATGATCGGAAGAGGAGGTGCCGCGGACGAAAGACAACACCATTGTCATCAGCGAGAAGCCGAACGCCAGAACCAGCCCCGGCACGATGCCGGCGATAAAGAGCTTGAGGATGGAGACCTCGGCCAGAACGCCATAGACGATCATCGGCAGGCTCGGCGGTATAAGGAAGCCGATAGTGCCGGCGCCAGCTAGCGATCCGATGGCAATGGTGCGGTCATAACCACGCTTGTCGAGCTCGCTCAGAGTGATCCGGCCAACGGTTGCAGTGGTAGCGGCGGACGACCCCGACACTGCGGCGAACAACGTCGAGGCAATGACGTTGATATGCAGCAACCGGCCAGGCAGCCGCGTCGTCCATGGTGCGAGGCCGGTGAACATGTGGTCGGATATGCGGGTTCGAAACAGCACCTCTGCCATCAGGATGAAAAGAGGCAGTGCCAGAAGCTCGGTCGAACTGACCGTGTTGAAGAGGTTCTGCGCCAATACCTTGTCGACAGGCAGGGTGTGGAACACCTCGAGTCCGAAGATGCCAGTGGCTATCATCGAAAGCCCGATCCACAGGCCGCCGGCCAGAAGCAACGCGAATGTCACAACGAGTGTCGTGATGGTAACGCTCATTCCGGCGTCTCCGGGTTCGTCGCGGGTCGGCGGGTAAACAGAAGCACCAGCTGTGCGGCAAACACACAGGCGAAAACTCCCATGCCTAAGGCGACAAATGCCTGCGGCAGGGCCAGCGGCAGCGAAAGCTCCCACGATTTCGAGCCGCGGGTGAGTGATGTGAGGCTCAGATTTGCAAGCGCCAGGCAGGCATAGCTGCTGACAGCAAGTGCGAGAGCGAGCACCAGCCCTTCAAGCAGCTTCGCCGGCAGTCCTTTAAGTGCGCCCGACACCATGAGGACGCGCACATGCGCTTCGGCGCGCAGGGCAGGGGCCAACCCCAGATAGAGCATCGCCGACATCAGGAACGCCGCGAGTTCCCAGCTTCCGGCCAGCGATTGCGTAAGCAGGTTGCGTAACGCCAGTTCGGTCAGGAGCACGGCGAATATCAACCAAAGAAGGACCGCGGAAACGAATTCCGCGATCCTCGTCAGCAGGTTCATGCCGCGTTCGGCGACATGAACTATAGCGGGCTGCGACCTCACTTGCGCTCGGCGAGATACGCGTCGAGCACGGGACGCGCTTCGGCGCCGCCGTTTTCCGCAAACGCGTCCCACTGTTTCCTGGCCGCTTCAACAAGCGCGTCTGCGAATGCCTCGCTCGGTGCTGAAACAGCCATACCCTGTTCGCCAAGCTCCTTCAGACGCACGGTGTCTTCTGTCTCGGCCACCGCGCGCAGCTCCGGTTCCATGCGCGCGGCGATATCCATGATGATCTTCTGGTTTTCGGCCGAGAGCGCATTGAAAGCATCGAGGTTCACGGCGACCACTGCGGTCGGGTTCACGTAGCTGATCGTGTTGACCGCACCCATGAATTCCCAGAACTTGCCGTCGACGCCGGATGTCGAGGAGGTGGCGATGCCGTCGAGACCGCCCGACGCGAGCGCCACGAGGGCATCCGCCCAGGGCATCAGCACGGGGGCTGCGCCGACATCGGCAAGGAAGTCGGTGCTCGATTTGTTGGCCGTGCGGATTTTCAGCGCGGAGAGGTCCGAAACCGCTTCAACAGGCTCGCTGGTGTAAAGCTGCGCACCCGGCCAGAAGACGGAATAGAGGATCTTCTGGTTGTTGCGCTCAGCGATCTTGTCATAGGTCGGCTTGGCCAGTGCGTGCAGCTTCGAGGCATCGTCGAAACCGCGGGTCAGATAGGGCAGGCCCTGGATGGCAAAGAACGGCTCGTCGCCAACGGCCGTATCCAGGTGGTAATGCGCGATCGGTACGATCCCGTCACGTACCGCGCCGAGCACTTCCGGTCCCTTGAGGCCGAGCGATCCGCCGGCCATCACTTCGATTACGACTTCGCCGTTGGTTTCTTCCTTAACCGCCTCGGCAAATTTCATCGCGTTCTGCGTATCGAAATTTCCGGCCGGGAAATTGATGTGCATCTGCCAGGTGGTCTGTGCATTCGCGGCAGTCGTCATGAGAACGAGCGCTGCAGCTACGGTCGTGAATTTCATCAGGCTTCCTCCTTGTTGGTTCAGTATCAGGTTGAAAATTTGCGGTCGGGCTTCTCGCTGTCCCGTGTTTCGGGGGTGCGTTTGTCAGATCGAATTGAAGAATGTCTGCATGCGGTCCATTGCCAGTGTCAGACGTTCGCTGCTTTCGGACCCGAAACAGACGCGCAGGCGACCCTCGCCGGCCTCACCGTAAAAGGCGCCGGATTCGACGACGACGTCGGCTTCGTCCAAAAGCCGCTCAGCAGCAATCTGGCTGCTTAGCCCGGTCGCCGAAATGTCGGGAAAGGCATAGATGGTACCTTGGGGCAGGGCGCAGGTGACACCGGGCATCTGGTTGAGTCGTTCCACGACGAGATTGCGTTTGTGAAGGTCCTCCTTCACAAGTTCGTCGAGTACCTCGCCAGGGCCCTGCAGCGCCGCCTTGCCACCATGCTGAATGAAGGTGTTCACGTGAGTGACTTCAGTGGCGACAATCTTGGCAATGCCAGCCAGCAGCGCGGGAGCCGCGGTGAGATAACCCAGTCTCCATCCATCCATCGCGTAAGCTTTGGTGAATGCGTACATCGAAACGGTGCGCTCCGCCATTCCGGGCAAGGCGGCAATGCTGACATGGGTGCTGCCGTCGAACACGATGTGATCGTATACCTCGTCGGCGATGACAAAGAGGTCGTGTTTGCGCGCCAGCGCGGCCAGTCCCTCCAGCTCTTCCCGGCTGTAGACGCGACCTGTCGGATTGGAAGGATTGACGATCACAATCGCCTTGGTGCGGCTGGTGATGGCGGCTTCAATCGCGCTGGATTCGATGGAATAGCCGTTTGAGGCGTCGAGTTTTACCGGTACCGGCCTGGCCCCCGCCATCTCGATCTTGCCGAGATGCTGCGGGTAGTAAGGTTCGAGCAGGATGACCTCGTCGCCCTCGTCAATGAGCGCCATGAAGGCGGCATAGGATGCCTGGGTCAAGCCATTGGTGACGATGACATCCTGCGGTCCGACGTTCATTCCGTTGTAGGCGTTCAGCTTCTTCGCGATTGCAGCGCGAAACTCCAGCAGGCCGGGAAGATCGCTGTAGTGCACCTCGCCGGCACGCAAGGCGGCCACTGTGGCTTCGACGATATGTGCCGGCGTTGTCTGATAGGGGCGGCCCAATTCCAGATGGATCAGGTCGCGCGCGGGATCATTGATCCCGGCCGCTTTCGCGAACATCCCGTAATCTTTCTTCGAAGTCCGGGTTACGCGGCGCGCAAGATCGCGCATGTCGCCTCCTGTATGACGGTTCACTGAACGATTGCCGGTTGGCTGTCTTTAGGATAAACAAAGTTTGATCAAATGAGCAATCCATAAAATCGAGGCTGTGAATGACGAACAGATGGGCCATCTCCTCGGGATCGAAATTCGAGGAACTCGCGGGTTACAGCAGGGCGGTGGTGGACGGAGAGTTTATCTTCGTCTCAGGCACTGTCGGCTATGACTTCAAGACGGGAGCCATTCCGGACGGTGCAGAAGCGCAGACGCGGCAGGCACTGGCCAACATCGCCGAAGCTCTGGCGCAGGCAGATGCCACACTCAATGACATCGTTCGGGTGCGCGTCTTTCTGACATGTCGCGAGGACATTGTTCCTGTCTCGCATATTCTGGGCGCGACGTTCAGCGACCCCAAGCCAACCAATACGACCGTGATCGTCACGCTCGCCGAAGAAGAAATGCGCGTTGAACTCGAAGTGACCGCATTGAAACGCCGGACGGCTTAACCCGCGAGTTCGCTTAGCGGACCGTGCATCTCGCTGCGCGTGCGCCGGATGTCGGCTTCGATCGCGTCTGCCGCTGCGTCGGCGTCGCCGGCCCGGAAGGCGGCCACTATGTGCCGATGACCCTCAGCATATACGTCGTGGCCGCCATCGGCGCGGGCACTGTTCAGGTGATCGGACAGAAGCCGCATATAAGGTCCGTATTGCAGCCAGAGTGACTCGATGAGCGGCGGCAGGACCGCGGAGCCGGAGGCGCGGTAGATCGCAAAGTGGAATGCCCGGTTCTTCATCAGCATGTCGAAAACGTCGCGGTGATTGGCGACTTCGGCGTGTATACGCGCCAGCCGGTCGATCTCGTTCACAATCTCTGCGTCTGAGTGAGCCACGGCGAGAACGGTTGCCCGGCGCTCAAGCAGTACGCGCGCCTCGGTGATGTCGTCAAGTCGGTTGGCGTCCACAGCAGGAACCCGGGCGGAGCCACCAGTTCCTACATTCAACGCACCTTCCGCCACCAGGCGGCGCAAGGCCTCGCGCGCCGGCATATGGCTCGTGCCGAAGGCTTCGGAGATCGCGCCGATGGTCAAAACCTGGCTCGGGTCGAAGCGGCCCACCGACAGCGCGTCGCGCAGTTCGCGGTAAACCGCCTCGCCGACAGTTGCCCGTGACGCTACCGGTTCGAAGTGTGAGAGAGCCGGTCTGGCATGCGCTGGTGGCACCGTCTGGAAAATCCTCGCTGCTGAAGAAGAACACGCGCACATGCCATAGATCACTTCTTCGCGGAACACCACATTGGCCATGTCGACGAATTCTGGTCCTGACTCCGCTTCGGCCTCCCTATCACGCAAGACCACCCCAAATAGGGGATGTCTTTTTGCGCCACCGGCTGGATCACATGCGGATGGAAACTCGTTTGGCGCAGCCGGGCTGCGCTGCAGGAATGACTTGCTTGGAACAAAATCAGAGCGCGGGACAAGCTGATTCGACTGACCGGAATGACGATTTCGTAGTCTTTTTTGACGGCGAGATCGCTCCCGCCCTTGCCGAAATGGAACGGCAGCGCTCACGTCGGATGTTGCATGTCTATGAGCTTGTGGGGCTGGCGCTTGTTGCCGGTGCCGGCGTGTTCGTTTCGACCTCAACGGATGTGCATGCCGCCTTCGGGATCCCCCGGGACATTCTGCAGATTGCCTGTTTCGCGGTGATGTTCGGTTCGCTGCTTGGCGCGTTTTTCGTCTACCGCGCGCTTTATCAGCGGTTCAAGGGCGTTCTGACCGGCAAGATCGCAGCCCATCGTGGGCTGGGCTACCAAGCGACCGGGTTCGAATTTCCGGTTGAGCGCTTCGAGCCGATGCTGCCTTACCATCGCAGTCACCGGCTGGAAGACCGGCTGGCAGGTACTTACAAGGGTGTCGACATCGAGTTCTGCGAGGGCCGCTTCAAGAGGCCCGGGGGAAAGGACAGGAACGACGACACAGTCTTCAACGGGCTGCTGCTTTCATACAGTTTTCCCAAGCCATTCAACGCGCAAACCGTTGTTCTGCCTGACCATGGTGCGGTCGGGAATCTGATGGAGAGAATGCGACAGAACGGCGAACCAGTGCAGTTGGAAGGCCTCGCATTCGAAGACCGTTTCGAGGTCTATTCGACAGACAAGCTTGAAGCATTCCGCCTGCTGACACCCGCATTCATGGAAAAGATCGAGGCGCTGGCTTCCCATTTCGAGACAAAACGCGGGCTTGCGCTGGCTTTTCTCGAGAACTGTCTTTTGATCACAGTTCGCCGCAACCGCGCAAACGACCAGTTTGAATCCGGACATCTGTTCCGGCCAGTCGCCGACTGGCCTGACCGCGCCCGGAAAGTCGATTCGCAGATCGCGGCGGTGCTGGATGTCATCGACGTTCTCAAAATCGATGCTGCCGAAAAGGGAAAAGAAGGTGCCAGCTGATGACAATTGCGCTCATAGCCGCAATCGTGCTCATTCTCGGGTTCGTATTCGTACAGAACCGCCTCGTGCGCGCTCAGAACGCCGTGCAGTCGGCCTATTCCGGCATCCAGGTGCAACTCAAGCGGCGCCACGATCTTGTGCCCGCACTGATCGACACCGTGCGCAGTGCAATCGCGCAGGAAGAGAAGTTGTTCCAACACATCCTCGAGGTGCGTGAAAAAGCAGTCGAAGCGGTGCGCAAGGGCGCTATGGACGCCATCAAAACCGCTGAAGAGGAGCTGACCTCGTCGCTGCGGCAGTTCTTCGGCTACGCTGAAGACCACCCCCAGATTACGTCAACCGGAAACATAAGCAAGCTGCAGGCTCAGTTGGAAGAAACCGAAGACCAGATCAGCGCTGCCCGGCGGCTCTACAACGGCAATGTTGCCTATTTCAACACGATGCTCGACGCTATTCCGTCGAACTGGGTCGGCAGCATGCTGCGCATGAAGCGCGCGGAATTCTTCACCCTGGGTGAGGACGAGGCCAAGCAGGTGGAAACGATGCCTCGTATCAACCTGCCAGGCGCGCAAGCATGAGCGGACTGCGCACCCACTGGGACCCGATCAGGGGTTCCATCAAGGTTGCCACCGACGATATTTCGAACATCCGCAGGGGCATCGCTGTTCCGCAGTGGCTGAAACAAGCTACGCTCGTCGGCGCTCTCCTCGGCATTGTCTGGGTCATGGCCGCAGGCATCTGGACCGGCGACTTTCCGTTTGTCGCGGTTGGCGCAACTACGGTGTTGTGGGCGATTTTCCTGGCCGTGGAACATCTGGCAAACAGCGACGGTCGCAAGTCGATCCGCAGGGTGAAGATTGCGCGGGAAAACGGCTGGTCTTACACCGGCAAGCTGCTCGAACGAGTTCGTGAATTCACCACCGTCAGGGACAGCGAGGGCATCGACCGCAGAACACATCTGGTCAAATCGGAACGCATGCTGGAGATAGAGCGCGTCGTGCCGGAGCTGACCAAATTGCAGGTCGGCTCATTCGTCGGCGCACATCTCGACGGGGAGTTCTGGGGAGAAAGCGCTCTGGGCGACCGTCCGTTCTGGCTAGCGGTCGGTTCGATGGAAATGAACGCCATGCTTGCCGCAAATCCATCGCTTCGCGGCGACAGCCGTGGCGGTCGCGGCGGCTCGGGCGTGTTTTTTTCGTTTCTCGGAGCTTACCGGATCGACCGCAAGACCGGCGTCCGCGCGGTCATCAAACCGGAAAACGTAGCAAATGTCGGCGCGCTCGACCGCGACATGAAGACGGAATCCATCGCCTTCAACAATGCGTTTCATGTCTCGGGTACCTCGGCCGTCGCCGATATTTCGCTTGAGATCTTGCGAATTCTGTCGCCTGCCACGCAGGATGCGATGCTGAACGCCAAAGAACGCTACCACAATGTCGGCTTCGTTCTTGACGATGACGTCCTGTTCTTCCTGGCGCAGGACAAGCTGATTGGCGCCAACGCGTCCGAAGACAGGATAGACGAAGTCCTCAGCCCACTGGTGACGGAAATGGAAAGGGCCGCTTTCGGCCTCAAGCAATATGTAGAATAGGCCGGCGTACCGCGCCAATTGAATTCACTGATAATTCGCGTACGTAGAAACCTGCAGATGCCGATGTTCATCTTGGGTTCATTCGCCAGTGCGACTATGTGGCCCTGGAGATTACGTATGCAGTACAAATACTTGCCGCGAAGCGATGCGCCCACGCTTATGTTTCGCGAATGGGTAAGTGAGCCGCAGCGCGGAAGGCCATCCGCGAAACGAGCGGTTTTTCTGGGCCACAGCCAACCCACACATTCGGGCATGCTTGATAGTCTTGCTTCCGGCTTCAAAGCGGCGGGGTGGAATACCTTCTCCGGCGACATTCGCGGCCACGGTCTGAGTACCGATGCCGCCAATCCACCCGGGCATCTCGACCGGAAATCGGGCTGGAAGGACGCCATCGAGGACATGCGCTTCCTGTTCGAGCGCAGTTTCCATGATGTCGCCTGGGAGGACCGGCTGATCGTCGTTCCAAACATCACGGCGCTACTGACCCTTGAAGTGCTGAAGGAATGGCCGGACCTGGCCCGCAATATCGTGATGATCTCGCCGCCACCGAACCAGCGTACCTTCGCACTTGTGGGCAAGACATTCGCCGAAGTCCGCCTGCGCGCGAAAAAGCCTGACGAACCGGACGAACAATCTCTCCATCATCTCTACGCCTTTCTCGGCGCTCACCTGAAGAACCGCGAACATCTTGCCGACGTGATGAGTGCGGATCGCGCTGTGATCCAGCAGATCATCGACGATCCGCTCGCATGGCCGGTGCCCACGCCGGCATATTGGTCAAATATCTTCGGCGGTATGTTGTCAGCCTGGAAGTGGCCCGCCGGGTTGCGCGTGAGGGAAGGAACACGCTGCCTCATGTTGTTCGGCGGCGAGGACGCGATGTTGCGAAGTGGCGGGTTTCTGCCTCCAATCCGTCGCTTCCTCGCACGAATAGGCGTTGCCGAAATCGCCGCGGACAAAGTCGAGGGTGCCCGCACGGCGCTTTTTCTCGAGGAAGAAAAGTTCTCGATCAGTCAGCGTATTCTGAACTGGGTGGCCGAGAAGCACCGGCCGTCAGACGATCTGCCGGAGGTGAATGTCGCACAGATCGCCACCGACGTTCTTGCGCGGCTGGGTGATCCTGACCGGACAAATCTCAACCCGGAAGAACTTGTGGAGCTTTGCTACAACGCTATCGACGACGAGCACCGCTGGACCGAAATCATCTACCGCGTGATCTACGAGGCTGAGCGGTCCGGAGACGACGCGGAAGACGACCTGGAAGAACGCATCAGCCGGCTGATGCCGCATTGGGAGCGTGCCTTCAACATCAACCGTCAGGTGATGATGGCGGCGACCATGGGCGTTCTCCTGCAGAACGTAGTTGAGCGGCTGCAGATCGGCGTTGCAATTCTGGATAAAGACAACGACCTGCTGCATGCCAACAGCGCCTACGCGGAAGCGCTCGTAACGCTCTACCCGGAATATTCCGACGAGATGGCAAATGGTGTCGGCGACATGCGTGCAACAAAACGACTGCTGACGGATAACGTGCAGGGCGAGAAGCGGTCTGGGAAGTCTGAGCGTGTCTTGCTCGCCGGCGACCGCCCGGTCGGCTACCAGTTCTTTCCGGATGCGCTGAAGCAGACGGGCCTGCAGCGTCAGGGGCCGGCCAGCATTCTTGTGGTGCGCGCCGGTGGTGCAGAAAGAAGCTCACGCGAAAGCCAGCGAGTGCTCGCGGAGCTTGCATACGGCCTGACAGCGAAGGAAGCAGAGATCGCGCTTGCCATCGCTGCCGGCAAAAACCCCGACGAGATCGCTCATGCCATGGGGATTCAGGTCAGTACGGTGCGCGGCCATTTGAAGAAGAGCTTCAGCAAAATGGGCGTTCACAGCCAGTCCGAACTTGCGGCCAGGGTTATGTCCGGCCCGCTCGGGTGGCTGGCGTAAACCCGCACCGGCCATTCAGCGATTAACTGCACTTCAGATCGGACTTCAGGTCGTAGGGCTTGTGCCATTCGCCGCGCGACACATTGATGACCCGCCTTCCAATCGCGCGCTCGCTGAGGTTGAGGCAGGTGACCTTGATCCGGATTTTCCGTTTCACGCCGCAGCCGAGCACGGGGTAGGAGATGGTTCCTGTCTTCGTGCCGCCTGAATGGATGATGTCCTTGCGGTCGCTGAAAACCAGTCCGCCGTCGTACCATTGCGCGTTGGCACGCGTGCGCGACTCTATCTTGAACCTGACGAGTCCGCCGGTGGTATTCTTGAACGTGAAGTTCCTGAGGCAGTTGGCCGCCTGCGCGTCGCTCGTGACAAGTGTTCCATAGCCGGCTAAGGCCAGCCCCAGCGCCAAGATCAGCTTTTTCATTCGGGCGTTCCTTCGTCAAATGACATCGAACTCTGTCGTGACACCGAATGTGCGACGGTGCCTCACCCATTTGGGAGAGGCCGACGACGGGCCGGCGGGCAATCTAGGCAGCATGAACAACAAGGAGATGCCGATGTTCGATCGTCGACAATTTGCGAAAGCGCTGGGTGCAGCTGCTATCGTAGCCGCTGTTCCTCCAGCGCGGGCGGGGGGCACCGCCACTTTCCAGCTGGCGCTGGAAAACCGATCCGCCCTGAAGGAGGTGCAGGGGTCGAAGCTGCGTGGCGCGGTGATGAAGTCGCTGATGTTGGGCTCGCGTGCAGCCAAGCCAGCCGAAGTCCGCTGCGCGGCAGCCCGTGTAACCAACAGGCGCGCCGAAGCGATCTACCTGTCCGACGCTTTCTCCCTCGCACCGGGCAAGTCGCAGTTTCCGGGAGATGACTATTTTCCCGACGATAGCTTCTTTCCGGGTGAAAACTTTTTTCCCGGCGAAAATTTCCTCACCGGCGGCGCATTCACACCGGGTGCCGATCTTCAACTCGCCATCGCCAAGGTGGCCGCGGCGGAGATCGTGCGCAGCGAAACGAAAACAGGGACGTTCCTTGCCGTGCTCGACGCAAACGGCGACCGCCCGAGTTCAGGCATCTCGCTGATCTGGAATATCTGATTGTTGATTGTCACGGCGGGGGTCGATGGCCCCTGCCGTGGCTGGCCACACCGGAAAACTACTGGCAAACGACGTAGCTGAAAGCCGAGCAGCTACCGCCTTCGCAGTAGTTTCCAAGATTTGCGGCGCGGCTGGCCGTCGTCACGCCATAGCAGGCCGCGCGCAAGCTGGTACCGGTGGTCAGGCAATATCCGTTAGCAGCCGGCAGGCCGCAATTGCCCTGCGGATCATGCGGCGCTGTGCAGGTCGAAACGGCCAGACCCGGCGTGTTCATGAATTGCGGGGCTTCGTGGAGGTTTCCCGAACAAGGCACCTCGGCGTAGCCCTCCATTTTCGTGAAGTCGACCGGGTGGTTGGCCATGTTGGGCCTCTCGGGCTGCTCGCCCTTTCCCGGAAACAGCTCGATCGGCGTTTTCGAACCCCCACCGTCCGCGAATAGATCGATAACGTTGACGGGATCTCCGCCGTCGGCGAGGGCGTTTGAAATGTACTCCTCGGGGTATTTGAGCGCGTACTGGTCGCGCGCATTCTCTGTGTCGGCCGCATCGACCAGAACAAGCGCCTCCTGCTGGTCGACGGCGAGCCCCTCGCAACCGTATCCGGCGGCGCAACTCCACTGGGACTTCAGGCCATCGTCAGCGCTCTGCCCGTCCTTCGGGAAGAGCACGATATCGTCGCGGCCCTCCAGCTTGTCGAGTTCAACCGGATTGCCGGCTTCGCCTTCTTCCGGCAGCGTGTCCGCGAAATAGGCGTCAGGGTGATTGAGCGCGTAGGCGTCTCTTGCCTCCTGGCGTGAACCGACGCCAATCAGCACCTGCGCTTCGTTCTCGCTCACCGCAAGACCATGGCAGCCGAATCCGGCCGCGCAGCGCAACGCCTCGATTTCGTCGCCGCCCGACGATTGCTGAGCCGCAGTCGGAATCGTCAGCGCGACGACGGTCATGGCCGCCGCCAGAGGCGTACGCAGAGTCATGGCCGGACCTGCTCGATTGCGAAACGGTCGATGAAAAAATGGCTCTCGCCCAGTTTGGCGCGACTCCATTGGCCGGCGAACAGGCTGGCTTTGCCAGATAGACGCAGCGCGGTAATCGGCTCGGTCTCGTGGACGAACGGCCGGGCTTCGATCTCGCCGAAAGCGGGGAGATGCATGGCGAACGCTGCCGTCAGATTGCGGCCGTTTCTCCTGAGGCGCAGTTCGGCGCCGTCGGTTTCAAGGGCCTGAAGCACCGCGTCAGCGTATTTGCGCCCCCGCGTGCAGATGTCGTCGAGCAACGGCCCGTCGAACAGCGCCGCCTCAAACTGGGTTTTTTCGGGCTTTGCGCCGGCTTCACTGCTGACCTTGATCAGCGCAAGCTTGATTGCCGGTCCACAGCCCTTCCACTCGGCCCACAGGAGGGCGCCAACCTGATCGCTGGGTGAGTTGAAGAGTGAAAGCCAGAGATGCTCGGCTCCCGTCTGAACCGGCATTCTGAAACTGGTGACGAGGTCGAAATCGCCTTCCGGAAGTTCGTGGTCGAGCACGAAACGGTTTGCGGCGTTTTCGCTATCGTAAAAGGTCTCGCGGCCTGCCGCAGCCACAAGCAGTGCGCCTTTGCCGTCCAGCGCTTTCAAATGCGGCTGTTCGTTTGCCACCGACCAAGCGGCCGCAATCGCAGGGCCGTCGAACGTTTCCTCGAAAAAGGCCTCAGTCTCGGGCGCTGGCACCGTTTCAGATTCGGGCGCGGTTTCGATGTTGGCCAGGTTTGCCGCCTCGTTGAGCGCATCGACAAACTCGGCGCTGTTGTTCGCGGTGAAATAGTTGCCGTTGCCCTTGTCTGCGATGCATTGAAGCGCAGCATTCTCTTCTTCGGTCAGGTCAAAGCCGACCACGTGCACGCGTGTGTCGATGCTTTGAGCAACTAGCGCCTCTGCCGCTGCGCAGGGATCACCGCCACAGGTCTCCAATCCGTCGGAGATCAACAGCACGCTGGATTGGCCATTACTCGGAAACGCGCCGCCGGCAGCCCGCAGCGCACCCGCAATCGGCGTTTTTCCGCGCGGGGTGATACCCTCGATCACCGGGCCGATCATGCCTTCGGCATGATCGGCGACGGGCAGCAGAACCTCTATGTCGCTGCAATCTCCCTCGCGCCGGTGACCATAGGCCGCCAGGCCGAAATTGGTGCTGGCACCTAGATCGTTCAGCAGACCGCTCAGCGCCTGTTTGGCCGTGGAGATCTTCGCGACGCCGTCAACCTGCCCCCACATGGAACCGGACGCGTCGAGGATTACAAGCAGGTCTTTGCGGTCGGTGCTGCCGTCGCCCGGGAGATCGCCCTGTTCCATGCCGATTTCCGCGTTCGGATCGGGCGCCTGGGCCAGATTGCCCTGGAGGTCGCCGGGATCGATGCCGACGTCGTCCGCCGGATTGTCGATGACGGCCGAGGCCTGCCTGCCCCGCTCGAAAATCGTCACGTCGTCGGAACCGACCGGCGAGAAGGTAACGCCGCTTTGCCGCATCAGATTGACCAGCGACCATCCGTCGTCTTCCGAATAGATGTCGCTGATCTGCCACTCCGCGTTATCGACCTTCACGGTCGTATAAACGAAACGACGGAGCGCGCCGAAGTTGGTGACATCGACGCGGATCTGTCCAGCCCCACGGAGCACCGGCATTTCGGGATCTGGGTATATCTTAACCGCGGTGATGTCGGCATCCTGGCCGCCGTAGACAGGATCGAACTGGAGCATTCCCTGCAAACCGTCGACCGCGAGATCGTCGGTCAGGAACAGTTTTGCCGCGCCGGCGTCGTTCAGCAGCGGCTCGCCGCCCGACCTGAAGCGGCGTGTGTGTTCGGCGAAGAACAGCCGCACGAGTTCGGTCGCCGTTTGCAGTTCGTCGTCCTGAGCAACCGCCGGTACGCCCAATGTGCCAAACGAAATACCGGCAGCGAGGGCGAAGCGGGCGGCGTGTTTCAAGCAAGTCATTCGTTTACCCCAGGGCCTATTGAACTGCGATGATCGAGAAGTCGTCGAAGGTTGCCGATGATTCGCCGTTCCTGGCTTTTGACGACTGGCCGAGCATGAAGAAGGGCTGACCAAAGGGCTCGACGCGCGACAGCGCGAACGATGCGACGGTCTTTCGACCGCCCTCGTGCTTTTCGTCCGACGGAAGGTCGAGTTTGACGCTTGTGAAATAACGCATGCCGCGCCGGGAGAAGGTGAGCGTGAACCCGCTGTCCGGCAATACCGCCAGGGCTGCGTCGGCATAGGTTCGGCCGCTGGTGCAAATGTCCTTGAGCAACGGACCGTCGAACAGATTGTCGCCAAACCAGGTCTTCACGGGCTTTTCGCCTTTGTCGAGAACGCGGGTATTCTCGATGTTCAGGTAGAGAGCCGCGCCGCATCCTTTCGTGAGGATCGATAGATTGGCCGCGAGATAATCTTCCGCGCCAGCGCGCAGACCCAACCAGATATTTTCATAGCCCGTCTTGGGATCGAGCGTTCCCTTCAGCGTCATATCGAAATCGCCAGCCGGCAGCGCGTGGCCGAGGACGAAAACATTGTCTGTTTCCGGATTGTCCGGCCGCGCCTTGCCGCCCGTTTCAATGACGAAGATGCCGCCATTTTCGACCACGAACTTGTCGGGATTGACATTCAACGTCGCCCAGTCGGCTGCCAACTGATTGCCGTCGAACGGGTCGTGGAATGGCAGGCTGAGCATGGTGGATGGCATGGCGCCAGCACCATCGGAGGCAGCAAGGCGTGCCTTGTCTTCCTCCGAGAGTTGCTCCTGCGCCTGCATTGGCTGTGGAATCAAGATGCCAAGCAGTGCGGCAGCGGCCAGCGGGCGCAGTGCTTTTGCAAACAGGGACGTAACGTTCAGCACGCAAGCGTGGTGAATCATTGTGGCAAATCTCCAAGAACTCGGGCTGAAGGGTAGGGAGGAGGTTCCACCGGTGCCTCCCTCAAATGGGGTGGACTTCGATGCAAGACCGTTGATCGGAAATTCCGAGTCCAACGCCTATGGTTGGCGATCCCGGCCGGAACGGGGGCGGATGGCTACCGATCAGAGCGCGAACGTGTCTGGCGACGGCTGAAGGGTCTGCGTCGGCGCCATCACGGGGATGCGGATCTAAGATCGGGTTATTTGTGTGCTTCCGGGCGATCGAACACCCAGTTCAGCAGTGCAGTCAGCGTCACGATCGCCAATCCAGGCCAGATCATGAGCATCGGCTGATCGAAGGCGAAGAGTCGGTATTCATAGAGCATTGACCCCCAATCGGGTCTGGACGGGTCCGCCCCAAGGCCGATGAATGCCAGCGCCGCATATGAAACCACGGCCTGGCCGGCTTGGCTGCCGACGTAAACGAAGATCAACGGCAGCGTATTGGGCAACACATGGCGCGTCATGAGGCGGGGCGGCGATACGCCCAAACCACGGGCAGCACTGACGAAGGGTTGGCCGAGCACACGATGGGTCAGCGAGTTGGACAAAAGTGCATAGGGGCCCACGCCGGCGAGGCCGAGGGCGATGCCTGCCGTCACCGGCGACAGCCCGAAGATTGCCACCGCGGTCAGTGCCCAGATCAGGGTCGGTACAACGATGAACAGTTCGGCCGCCCGCAGCGTTATCTGCTCGCGCCAGCCGCCCATGATCGCGGCGGCTGTGCCAGCCAGCGACCCGCCGAAAAAGCCGATCGCGCCAACTGCAAACACCACCGACGCCGTGCGCCAGCCGGCAATCATCATGCGCGATGCGAGATCGCGGCCGAGGTGGTCGGTGCCCAACGGATGTTCGAGCGACGGCGATGCGTGGCGCAAGGTCAGGTCGATGGCATCGGGGTCGTGCGGTTGCCAGAGTCCGCCCGCGAGAACGAGGAGCCCCATCATCGAGCAGAGGAGAAACCTGATCTTCATCTGTCGGCCCGCGGATCAAGCCTGCGCAGGGTGAGCTCCACGCTCGCGTTCACCGCCAGCATCCAGCTTGCGACGACCATGATGTAGGCGAGCAGTACAAAATAGTCGCGGGCACTGATGCTCTGCACCAGAAACTGGCTGATACCGGGTAAGCCGAACAGAACTTCAAGGGCGGCCGTGGTGCCGATCGCCCAGCCGGCCTCCGAACGCATGGCCGAGAGAAGCGCGTAGATCGCGCTGCGGTGGCCATGTCGCCACAGCGCCTGGCGGCGCGTCAGGCCTTTGGCGAGCGCCGTTCGGTAGTAGGGCTGTGCCGTCTGCTCAATGAGGTCGCGGCGGTAGACGCGGGCGAGCATGCCTGTGGAATGCAGGGCTACCAACCCTATGGCGAGCGCAATCACGTCAACCCCTGCAGAGAAAGGGCTGATCAGTTGCAGCTTGACGCCCAGGACCCAGATCAGCACAAGGCCGAGCCAGAAAGCGGGCACAGCCTGCACGGTGATTGCAAGCAGCCGACTGAACCGATCCGCGATTCCACCCGGTTTGAGTGCCGCAGTAAAGCCCAGCGGAACTGCGGCCAAGGCGGCAAGTGCCAGGCCTCCGAGGCCGATGCCCAGCGACAGCGGCAGTCGTGACGAGAATTCGTTGAGCACCGGCTCGCCGGTTCGGAAGGATCGTCCCCAGTCGCCGGTCACGAAATCGGCCAGCCAGGACAGGTAGCGCGCCGGGAATGGCCGGTCGAGGCCCCATTCGGTGCGCAGCGCGTTGATGGTGGTTTCGTCGACCGGCAGGTTCCACGCCCGGATTGCGATCATCACCGGGTCGGACGGCATGAACGCAACGACCAGAAAGGCCAGCGCCGAGACCGCCAGCAGGCTGACGGCCGAACGCAGGCCAATCCGAACGATGTGGCCGGTCAAGGAAGCTGTTGCCGTGTCTCGCCCATGTCGGGGCGAATGACGTGATAATCCGAACCCCACGGTTCGTAGCCCGACAGCCGCTCCGAAACGCCTACATGCCATGCCGGCGAGACAAGGAATGTTACCGGCACGTCCTCAAACAGCTTCTGCTGGGCGTCGAGCGCGATTTCGGCGCGGCGCTCCAAGTCACCGGAGGTGGAGAACCCGGCGATGATGGCGTCAAACTCCTCGCTGCCATAGCGAGCATGGTTGAGCGGTCCATCGCTGCGCAGCATTGAATGAAAGAAGAAGGCCGGGTCACCACTTGGCGCCGTATGTTGTGCCCACAGGAACATATCGAATTCGCCGGACGCCGCCACTTCGTTGGCATTTTCGACCACGCGCGTCCCTACATCTATGCCGACTCTGGCGAGTGCGGCCTTCACCACCGGCAGCATGGTGACGAGGTCCGGGCGCTGCGGATAGGTGGAGGCCTCCAGGCGCAGCGGTGCGCCGCCCTTGCTCCGGATGCCGTTGGGGCCGACCACCCAGCCGGCCTTGTCAAGCAGCCGCGCCGCCTTTTCAGGATCGAACTCTCGAGCCTCGGCCGGCGTGAAGGGGAAGTAGGGCGCAAAGGCGCCGGTCGCTGGCTGGCCGCCATTGATCGCGGCCACGAGCTGATCCCGGTCGATCGCCAGATCGACTGCCTGTCTGACCAGCGGGTCCGAAAATGCGGGGCGGGCGGTATTGAGAAAACCGAAATACTGGTAGCCGACCTGGAAGCTCTTCACGGTCAGGTCGGGATTTGCCTTGAGCCGCGAAAGGACTTCGGAAGGCAGGCCAAACGCAAGGTCGAGCCCGCCTGCTTCGAAGGCAAGCGCCATCGTCTGAGCATCGCCAAACTTGCGCAGCGTGATCGGGGAACGCTCCGTGCCGTCGAAATGCGCGTTCGGAGCCAGTTCAAGGTGCGAGTCCGCCTTCAGTTCCGCGATGGCGTAGGGGCCGGTGTAAACCGCTTCGCCCGCGTCATCCAGCATGTAGGCCACCAGCGGCCATTCGGCGAACAAAGCCTGGATCAGCGGCACCGGCTTTTCCGTCGTCACTCTCAGCGTCAGATCGTCCACCGCTTCGAAGGCAAGCTTGCCGCCCGTCGCCGCTGCCGTCTTGCTCTTCTCGAATGTGTTGGCGAAACCCTCTCCAATTGCCGCGGCGGTGACCGGGGTTCCATCTGAGAAGTAGCGTCCGGACCGGAGCGTGACGGTCCATTCAAGCTCGCTGTTACGCTCGGCCTGCGCCGCCAGTTCGGGCACCAGATTTCCGTCCTTGTCGACCATGAAGAGCTTCTCGCCAATGCCATGGCTGGTCAGCGCCCAGCCGGCAGAGCCGGCGGTGGGATCTGTGCTGCCGAGCAGGAACGTAGTTCCCACTTTCAGTGCTTCCTGCGCGGTAGCCGGTGCTATCGCTGTTAGCAGGGCGACCGCCGAAGCTGTCGCTGCCGCGAGTGCATGTCGCGGGACATGGTTCATTTGACTTCTCCTGGGTTTTGGGATTTTTCCGGGTTTGTTGGATGAGGCCGGCGCAGTTGCTGCTTGCGGCCGGTAGGTGCGTAGGCGAACTCGGAAACGACTTTGCCGCCGAGCAGGTGCTCGTGAACGATGCGGTCGATGGCAGCCTCGGAGACGCCGCCGTAATAGGTGCCTTCCGGGAACACCTGCAGGACGGGTGCAAGGCTGCACGGACCGAGGCATGTCGATTTGGCCGTCATTGTACCGTCGCCTTTGACGCGCAGCTTGCACTGGACCTGACGGTTGCGCAGATGTCCCCAGATCACGTCGGCGCCGGCCGCGTTGCAGGCGCCGCCCTCGCAGACGAGCACACGCCGTTTTTGCGCCGGGACCAGCGAGCCCTCAAGCTTGTGGCCGGCTTCGGGCAGGACCGGCGGTTCGGCGGCCGTGCCCGCGACAAGCGCCGCCAGCAGCGGTTCGAAATGGAGGCTTTGTGCGATGTCGCGCGCAATCCGTACCATCGGCCATGGCTTGGATGTTTCGGCCTGCCAGCGCCGAAGCGAGCGGGTGAGCCAGTTGACGAACCCGGGCTCCAAGGGCAGCATCAGAGGCACGATGATGATGTCGGAATAGGGGCCGCTTCGCACGTCTTCCAGGGCGTCGCGCAGAGATGGCGCCCCTTGCTCCGAAAAACAGTGCAGCGCTTTCGCAACCCCGGGCATCAGGGCAACCATGTCGGCAATGCGCCGCATTTCGCGATGCGGAGCTGCGGCAAAGGCCGATTTGGCGAGCAGCAACACTGCCCGCCTTCTCGCCGCCGCGCCTGGCGCGGCCGTATCACGGAGTCCCAAAGCAAATATCCCCGACCTTATGTGGACGGGGAGGCTGAAACGACGCTCGCGGAGGCCAAGGCCGGAACCGCAGATGCGCGCTCCTGTGGCAATCCCCGACCACGGAACTCTATTCAGTCAGGCAGGTTTCCTGGCTTGCGGGTCGTCGCTGCCTTGCCTGTCTTCCCGGCCATTTCGGGCCAGTGACGTTGATCGGCAAAGCGGCTCGCCGCCTACAGTTGCGGGTCAGCTCCGGATTTCCCAGCGGGGCACCGGATTCCCTCTTAGCTTCCGACCAGCAGCCCGATCGGAAGAACCTTGACCGATCCGACTGTTTCTAACGGCAGTCCGTCTGTCAATCCTCTGCGCGTGCGATTTCACGGGCGAATGACTGCCGTGTCGGTCCGATCGAAACGGACAGTCCTGCAGGTTAGCATGCGGCTATCGCCCGGCAGATATGGAAGGCGACCTGAAATCTCGGCATTGCCGACTTAACCAGCCGGTCGGATGGAGAAAACCATCCTGGATACCGACGCTCAACGGCTGAACTGAAGCGGAACGGTGAACGACCAGCTTGAGCGGCCGGCGGCGGCCGGGATTTCAGGAAACGGTTCCGCCCGACGCACCGTTTCCAGTGCCGCATTGTCAAGCAGGGACGAACCCGAGCTGCGCGCGACGCGCACCGATGCGACGCCACCCGAACGGGAGACCGTGAAGCGTATGTGCACCTCGCCGAGAATGCGCTTGCGCCGCGCTTCCGATGGGTAGCGCAGGCTGCGCCGCAGTTTGGCATAGACCTTACCCGGGTAGTTGGAAACGGCCGCGCTGCCCGACTCGCGCGCGCCCCCGGTATCGCCCGAAGCTGTTTCCCTGGCCCGTGTCGAACCGTCAGCGGAGCCTCGCCGGGCGTTTTTCGTGGACTGACCTCCCGCGCCGGCGCGTTGTCGGACTTTCTCAGTTGCCTTCTCCTGCTTCCTGCGTGCCCCGTTGCTCTTCGGCATGGGCTTGTTCGCCATGGCGACCTGCGCGGGACGGGCGGTAGGTCTGGGCGCGGTGTCAGGCGTCGTGCGAATGTCCATGATCTCGACCGGTTCCACCGGCGCACCTGCGCGCGGAGATTGGCTCGCCGGGTTCGACATTGCGGTGCCGCGTTGCAGGATCGGGGCAACCTGAGTGCCTTCAGCGCGAGGTTTCACAGGGTCGATGTCAGCGGAGGCAGGCCTCGCGCCCGAAACCGCACCGGTCCTGGTCGAGGAAACATCGCGCGCCGGCTCCCTAACCTGCTGTCTGGTGGGTTGTGCAGGCTCCAGGGTGGTTTCCACCACCATGTCACCTTCGACGGGGTGTGCGCTTTCGGCGTCCACCGGCTCGACAATCCCTGACATGCTGCCGGCGACCAGCGTATCCTGGAATGCATTTCCCAGGACGGCGATTTCTGCCTGCGCACCACCTGCGACCACAACAGGCTCGTCCCGTGGAGCCAACCAGACTGCCGCACCGGCATGTAGCGCCAAAGACGCGGTAAGCGCGACCGTCCATATGGCTGCCTGGCGGCTCAATTGGTGGTCCGCTCCGTAACGACGACGACCCGTTCCGCGCCCTGAGCGCGCAGTTCGCCGAGAATGTCGATTAATTTGTCTGCCAGCAGCGAGCGGTCGGCTGCTATGCGTACAGGCTCTTCGCTGCTGGCGCGGCGGCCGGCGAGGAAGTCGGACACCGTTGTCGACCGCCCCTGCCAGCGGATGTCGCCTTCGGCAGTGATGAAAAGCGCTTCCGGCGGTTCCGCAGGGGCGGCCACGACGGTGCTGATCAGTTCCACGTCCTTGTCGAGCGGCGGCGTTAAAGTGCCTGCGATGAGGAAGAAGATCAGCATCAGAAGGACGATGTTGATGAGCGCGATCGTATTTTCTCGCTGACGCGCCTCTCTGGGCCTGGGAAGCAGTACGACCATGGGGTTACCTCGTCACCGAAACAGCTAGCCGGCTTTCGCGGCCGATCTTCTCTACCGCCGAGACGAGCTGCTGCGAGTCTACCGCGCCGCGAATCGCGAGTATGGCGGTTCGCGCACCGGCCCGTTGCAGCTTCGCGAGTTCGCCGATTGCACTGGCCTCGTCGAAAGAGCGGCCATTCACCGTCCAGGCGCTTTCGGTGAGCCGGATCATCACCTCAGGCGGCTTGCCTTCCGATGCTGTAGTGCGGCCTCCGGTGACCGGAACCTCGCCGAAGCGTGTAAAGGTCGACGAGAGCATGAAGAACAGCAGCAGAAGGAAGATCACGTCGATCAGCGAGGTGAGCGAAAGTGGTCGTCGTCTGCGCGGGACGGCGCTAACGCGCATGACCTGGCTCAAGCACCACAGCGGCGTCTGCCTCGCTGCGGTTGGGGGCGTCACGGGTTTGCGTCATTGTCCAACTGCCGAGAAATTCGGCTGCAACTCCCTCGATAGCGACACGCTCGTTTTCCACACGGGACTCGAACCAGGTCAGGATCAGCGACACCGGCATGGCAACCGCCAGTCCGACCGCAGTGGTCAGCAGAGCAACCCAGATGCCGCCCGCCAGCAGGGATGGATCGACCGCGTTGCCTGCGCCCTGAAGCTGTCGAAACGCTTCGATCATACCGAGCACTGTGCCGAACAGTCCGAGCAGAGGCGCGATCTGAGCGATCGCGTCGAGCGCCTTCAGCCCGCGTTGCAGGCCATGAATACGCAACAATCCGATACGGCCGATCTCCTCCTCGACGGCGTGGCGGCCTGCTTGCGCGCGGCTCATGCGCATTGCCGCGGTAAGAACGGCTCCAACGGCCGAGCGGTCGTTCTCCGCGACGCGCAGCGCATCGACGAAACGGCCGTGATGCCAGTGGTGCAAGGCGGCTCTTGCCGGTTTGTGGACGCCGACACTTTCGCGCCAATACTGATGCAGCTTCACCAGCGTCACTGCCAAGGCCAGCACCGAGAACGCCAGCAGCACCGCAACGACAGGCCCACCAAGCCCGATCAGGGTTACAAGGCTGTCACGCAAGGTGTCTGCCATGAAGAGACTAGCTCCCGAATTCCAAATCGGTGACAGTTGTCGCCGCGAGATTGTCCATACAGGCATCCGGTGTCAGCCCGGGACCGCTGCATTCGTGCGCATCGTTGATCAGGATGCGGGCAAGCGAGCTGCATTCGAGCTCGGCCAGATCGAACTGACGTACCCGCGTCTTGCCCCGTGGCAGTTGTTTGAAATCGAGCGTTATCAGCCGTTCCACAAAGCCGTTCTTGTTGAACAGCGCGAGCTCGAACGCGGATTTCGCGATATCCGCCTGAAGCCCGTTTCTGACCACGAATGTGAGCCGGCATGCGCCTTGTGACGGAGCCAGCCCGTTGAGGTCTATCGCGAGCGTTGTGGTGTCAGGCGAAGATTGTTGCTGCGCGGTGACCGGCACCGCCGCAAGCGACAGTGCCGAAAACAGCAGGAAACCGGGAAGAAGACGGCGCACGGTCAGTTCCAACCGATCTGCTTGCTGAGCGAGACCTTATAGGTTCTGCCCTTGGCAAAGTCGTTGTGGAGGAATTCCTTGTAGTTGGCATTGAAGACGTTATCGACGCCGAGATGCGCTTCCCACCCCTTGAATGTGCCTTGTCCGGGTGTCCAGGACAGGAAAACGTCGTGAACGTTGAATGCCAGTGCGTGCCGGCTTGTTGCCGAAGTACCCGTCGGCAGTGTCGCGGCAGAGCGGCGTGCCGGATCCTGCGGAGCAGCAACGAAACGGGCCTTCCAGCCGAACCGAAGATCGTGTTCGGGGATTTTGCCTCCGACGGTCAAGCCGAACTCGTGTGGGGCGATCGAAGTCAGGAAAGCCCCGGTGGCGACGTCGCGACCGACGACATAGGAATAGCCGGCACGTGCGAACAGATATTCGGCTTCGTAGGCCCCCTCGATCTCGAAGCCGTAAATCTGCGCGCGGCCTATATTCACGTAACCGGGCAGGTTGTTTACGACGGGCGGGCCTCCACGGCTGCTCCTGATAGCCGGGTTATTGTCGATCAAATCGCGGACGTCGTTGAAAAAGCCGGTAACCTTGAGCTGCGCGGCATCGCCCGTCTGGACCAGGTCATAACCCGACAAGGCGAATCCAAGCTCATAGTTGTTTGCCCGCTCCTTGCGCAGGTTGAGGCTGGGAAGAAATGTCGAACCTGAGCCGCCGGTCGAGAACACTTCATCGAGTACGGGGAAGCGCTCCGTATGCGCGATCGAGCCGAACACTGCGATGTTCTCGTTGAAACGGTAATGCGCCGCGATTTTCGGCGAAAACGCCAGGTCGGACGATGGCGTGGTGATCCCGGTTCGGGCCCCAGGCGTCAGTGTGCGCCAGTCGACGCGGATGCCCGGGATAATCGTCAGGCGGTCATCCCAGATAAATTCGTTCTGAACATAGAGGCCGGTTTTGAAATCGGTGCCCTCGGGATGAAAGTTTATCGCGCCGGCCGCGCCGGCGACAGTCGTCGGCTGTGCGGTGCGCATCTGGTAGGCGGTCTGCCAGCCGAAAGTCAGGTAGTTGTCCCAGTTTCCGCCATGCCATTCGGCAGTGTTGCGCACATCGAACTGCCACGTCTGATAGCCATAGGTTGTGTTGCAGAAGAGAATGTTGTTGGCGCAGGTGGTCGCCGGTGTGCCGGGTCCGAACGTCCCAGCAGGAATCCCGGAGGCATTGGACTGCCGCACCGTCGTACCGGAAAACGATGCGGCGATCTTCAGATCGATCCAGTCATTTTCGGAAAAGGGATTTTCGTAGGAAACCACCGCCGTCTTGTCGACGACGTGCCGGTCTACCGTTCCGAAGGCAGCCTGGGTGCCGACCTGTGCGTAATCCTGGTTGACGGCGTTGGAATCCCAATGCTGGTAGGATGCGCGCAGTGTGCCTTCGTCGCCCACCTTGAAAGTACCTTTTGCCAGGCCCGACCAGGCAGAGAAGTCCGAGCTGGGCACGACCGTTCCGGCGCCTGTCACGTAAGGTGCGGATTTGCGGTAATTGCCTGCAATCAGAAATCCCGCATTTTCACCCAGACGCTGCGCCAGCAGTGCCGAACCCAGCCAGCTATTGACGTTGCTGTTGAAGCCGCCCTTGAGGCGCAGCGAGCCGCTTTGTCCGTCGTCGATGAAATCTGAAGCGTCTTTTGTGGTGAAGTTGATCACGCCACCTATGGCGCCCGAGCCATAGAGGGTGGAGGATGCCGGACCGCGCAGCACCTCGACCTGCTTGAACAGCTCGGGCTCGGTAAACAGCCCGCCCATGCGGTACTGTTCGTAGAATTTGTTCGCGCCGTCGACGGTGATGATTATACGGCCTTCCTCATTGGCTGATTCCGGCGCGCCGATGCCGCGAATATTGAAGGTCTGACCCAGAAGGCGATCCGAGCCTGATGTGTTCACCCCGGGAATGTCGCGCAGCATCTCTCCGGCGCTCTGCGGCTGCTCGTCGTTGAGATCTTCCTGGTTGGTCACAGTGACCGACTGCGGCGTGTCGATCGCTACCTTGTCTTCGCCGGCGCCGATGACCAACCGCTGAAGCGAGGTGACACGTCCCTGTTTGTCCGTCTGCTGGGCCTTCGCAGGCAATGCTGTAGCCAACATTCCCAGGGCCGCTCCGCTCAAAAGAACGGCGGCGTTTCGTGTCACCAACCCCATAGTCCCTACTCCTAATTTCTGGCTCGCGGTCGGCTACTCGGTATTCGCTACGCGTCATGATTATTCGTGCTGGCCGGAGCGAAAAGAATGTTGACTAAATCGCTCCACTAATGCAGTTCCTATTTAACATGATTTCGAGAGTCAAGAATTAGAATGACAGACACACAGGCCCAAACTGTTGAAAAGACCGGCGCTTCGCCGGTGACTCCTGAGGCGATCCGACGTGCGCGCAAAGAGCATCACCAGATGCGCGAGCGCGACCTGGCGAGAAAGCTGGGCATTTCGGAATGTGAATTTATCGGCGCCTTCATGGGCGAAGGCGCCACTCCCATCAGCGCGGACATCAACGCGCTGCTTCCCGAACTCGCATCGCTGGGCGAGGTGATGGCGCTGACCCGCAATGAAAGCGCCGTGCACGAGAAAATCGGCATTTACGACAATGTTCATCCGGGTGCGCGTGCCTCGATCGTCCTGGCCGGCGACATCGACCTGAGAATATTTCCGTCCAAATGGGAGTATGGCTTCGCGGTCGAAAAGGCCGGCGAAGCAGGTGTGCGCCGAAGCCTTCAGTTCTTCGATGCATCCGGCGACGCGGTGCACAAGATACATCTGCGCCCCGAATCCGATCTCAACGCCTATCATGCTCTCGTGAGGCGCTTCCTCCGGACCGATCAGCCGGTGCAGCCGGGCACGCTGGGTTCGCGCGCCCGGAAATCAGACGCAGGCAACCCTTCTGCCGTCGGAGACAAAGTCCGCCAGGCCGAACTGCGCCGCCGTTGGGAAGCCATGACCGATGTGCATCAGTTTTTCGGCGTTCTGCGGAAACTTGAGCTGACCCGGCTTCAGGCGCTCGAGATGATCGGTGACGATTTCGCCTGGCCCGTGGAGGCGCACACAGTACCGTTTCTGCTGGAGCAGTCGGCGGGCCAGGCTATCCCGATCATGTGTTTCGTCGGCAATCACGGGTGCATCCAGATCCACTCCGGTGCTGTCGCAAACATCAAGCCGGTGGGACCCTGGATAAATGTCATGGACCCCGGCTTTCACCTTCATCTGCGCCTCGATCATATCGAAAGTGTGTGGGCCGTACGCAAGCCGACATCGGATGGGCACGTCACTTCGATCGAGGCCTATGACAAGAGCAACGAAATGATCATCCAGTTCTTTGGCGAACGCGGCGAAGGCCGTGAGGAACTGAAGGACTGGCGCGCGCTCGTCGAAAGCCTGCCGCGCACTTCAAACAGCAACGCCGCCTAGGAGAAAATCAGCGTGCAATTCCTCGTATCGGCTCTCCTGTCTCTAGGTCTGCTTGCAGTTGCAACCGCGCCGGCACGTTCAGATGTCGTCGACACATTCGATGACACCTCGCGACTTGTGGCGATTGGCGGTTCGATCACCGAGATCGTGTTCGCGCTGAATGAGAACGAACTGCTGATCGCGCGCGATTCGACGGCTGTATATCCTGCAGCGGCTCTGGACCTGCCTGATGTCGGCTATATGCGCGCTCTTTCGCCAGAGGGAGTGCTATCGGTCAATCCGAGCGCGATGCTGATGCTGGAAGGCAGTGGCCCACCCGAGACGCTCGAAGTGTTGAAGAAAGCCAGCGTGCCCATGGTCATTGTACCCGAGCGTTTTGACGCACAGGGTATTCTGGTCAAGCTGCGCACCGTTGGGCAGGCGCTCGGCGTCGACGACAAGGCCAAGCGGCTCGCAGAAGAGGTAGGCGCCGACCTTGAGGCCGCACAGGCACTGACCAGGGATATTGCCGAGCGCCGCCGTGTTCTGTTCATTCTATCCAATCAGGGTGGCCGGCTGCTTGCGTCGGGTGCCGATACCGCCGCTGACGGCATCATCAAGATGGCGGGCGCAGTAAACGCGATGTCCGGCTTCAGTGGCTACAGGCAGCTCGCTGACGAAGCGATCATCGCCGCCCGGCCTGACCTCATACTGATGATGAACGCCAGATCAAAATCGAACGAGGAGATCACGGCGGAGCTTCTCGCGCATCCGGCAATTGCCGCCACACCTGCAGGCATGACGAAGGCGGTACTTCATATGGACGGAGCCTATCTGCTGGGCTTTGGCCCGCGCACTGCATCTGCCGTGCATGACCTCGCAGTGTCGCTGTACGGCACCGCGATCGCCAACTGACGATGTCGCACGTGCAGATGGTGGCGAACCGGATTGGCTGGCCGATGCGTGCCGCAAACGGCGACCGCGGGCCGCTGGCACGGTACGTGATCGCGCTTCTGGGGGGCGCCCTTTGCCTGGTTTCGCTGTTCAGCATGGCCTGGGGCGCATCGGACGCTTCGCTTTTCGCCGTATTAGGCGATTGGTTCATGTCGGAAACGGACAGCCGCTTAAGCGTGCATGAGCGCATCATCATATATGAGATCAGGTTGCCGCGTACGATACTGGGCATCCTGACCGGAGCTGGACTTGCGATCGCCGGCGCGGTGCTCCAAGGCCTGTTCCGGAATCCGCTCGCAGATCCGGGAATCATAGGCGTTTCGGCCGGGGCGGCATTTGGCGCAGTTTCCGTCATAGTGTGGGGCGGTACCGTGCTGGCGCCGCTTACATATTTCCTCGGCTTGTTTGCTCTGCCGGTGGCGGCCTTTGCCGGTGCGCTCACGGCGACCATGGTGCTTTACGGTATTGCAACCCGCCATGGCCGCACCTCCGTCGCAACCATGCTGTTGGCCGGCATAGCGCTCGGCGCGCTTGCCGCGGCATTTACCGGGTTGATGATCTTCATGGCTGACGACCGCCAGCTTCGCGACGTGACGTTCTGGTCGCTCGGTTCGCTTGCGGGGGCGACATGGAGCAAGATCGGTACGGCCGGGTCGATCATCCTCACCTCGCTTGCCACGATGCCCTTTCTGGCCCGGGGCCTGAATGGATTCGCACTCGGCGAATCCACGGCAGGGCATCTCGGCCTGCCGGTTCAACGTGTAAAGTACACCGCAATCATCACGGCTACTGCGGCAACCGGCGCGGCTGTTGCCGTTTCCGGCGGCATCGCATTTGTCGGTATCGTGGTACCGCACATGCTGCGCCTGCTGATCGGACCGGATCACCGTTATCTGCTGCCGGCCAGCGCTTTGCTTGGGGCGATTATGCTGCTGTTGGCCGACGCCGTGAGCCGAACGATCGTTGCGCCCGCGGAGCTCCCAATCGGCATCGTGACGGCGACCGTCGGCGCGCCTTTCTTCCTTTGGATACTGCTGCGCAAACGCGGCATTGTGGACCTTTAGACGCAATGATTTCCGCAAAGCGTATTTCAGTCAGACTCGGCAGATCGCCGATCCTGCATGATGTCGATTTTGCTGCTTCGCCCGGCCGTGTGACCGCGATTGCCGGACCTAACGGATCGGGAAAAACGACGCTCTTGCGTGCCTTGACGGGCGATGTGCCGTTCACGGGCCGTGTGGAGATCAACCGCCGCGATCTGGCATCGCTCGACGCCTTCGAACTCGCGTCGATGCGTGCAGTGCTGCCGCAGTCGGCCAATCTCTCATTTCCATTCACGGTACGCGAGATCGTTCGCCTCGGACTGGTCGGCGGCCGTTCGGGCGCTGCCGGCGGAGCTCTCGAAACGATCATTGAGGAAGCGCTCATCCGCGTCGATCTGGCGGGGTTCGCTGGCCGCTACTATCAGGAGCTTTCCGGGGGCGAACAACAGCGTGTACAGCTCGCACGGGTGCTCTGCCAGGTCTGGCGACCGGTCCTGGATGGCGTGCCAAGGTTCCTGTTTCTCGACGAGCCGGTGTCCAGCCTCGATATCCGCCACCAACTCGTCATCATGAACATCGCGCGTGAGTTCGCCGAAGCAGGCGGCGGTGTTGTCGCCATTCTGCACGACCTCAATCTGACGGCGATGTATGCCGACCAGGTTGCGGTCGTACACAGGGGCCGGCTGGCGGCCGCCGGCGAGCCTCGCACCGTACTCACCGATGACCTGTTGGAAACGGTGTTCGAATGCCGGCTTCAAGTGAGCGTGGCGCCACCATCCGGCGGCATGTTCGTTTTGCCGCAGTCAGCTGCAAACTCGCGAACTACCTAACGCGGCAGAACATCCTTGTTGAGCATCATGTGCACGCCCTTGTTCTGGTTGACCGTTTGGGTGATGTGCAGGTCGCCGGCGATGCTGCACAGCATATAGGCGTCTTCGCGCGTCAGACCGGCTGAATCGGCGAGCAGGTCGATCATGCGCGAGAGGGCTTGCTCGGCGCACAGGTCCAAATCCGGTCCCATGGCCATGGTGATCAGATGTGTGGGCGTTTCGGCGCGGGGAAAATCAAGCACGAGATCACGGCGCACATGGAATTCGAGCGCCACCTGGAGCGCCGTCTCGATTGCCGTGAGACACACTTCACCATCGCCTTGCGCCGCGTGGCCGTCGCCGCAGGAAAAGAGCGCTCCATCGACCAGCACCGGAAGATAGAGCACCGACCCGGCGGTGAGCTCCTTGTTGTCGATATTGCCGCCGTGCACGCGCGGCACCAGAGAGGTGATGCGGTTCCAGTGGGCCGGGGGTGCAACGCCCATAACGCCGAGAAACGGATTGAGCTTGAGTTCACCGCCCCAGGGCAGGGCGGCGGTATGGCGTTCGTCGTCCAGCGGGATGTGAACCGTACGCTCCAGATCGAACTGATGGGGGAGGGTGCCAAGGAGGGGACGGATCAGCATATAGCCCCAATCCTGGCGGAGCCGGACGGCGTGGATGCGAATCTCCAGCGCATCGCCGGGCCTGGCATCCTCGATCGCTATCGGTCCTGTGAGGATGTGCGGCCCGATTGCGCGGTCGGTCCGGCTGTGGATCGCCGACATTTCAGGAAGGATCGCGAAGCCCTTCCCGGGCTGCACTTCCGGTCCGCCGGAAACAGTGTCGATGGTTACTCGTTCACCGCTGCGCACGTTGAGGGCGGGCTCGCGCGCGCCGTCGAAGAACCCCCAGTGACAGGTGGAGGGGGTCGCCCTCAGATGATGGTGACCTCGCATGGCATTCTCCTGATTCCCCTCCTTGCTTATCGAAGGCACGCGCGGGGCGAAAGACAGGAAAAGACCGGGAGTGGATCACGGCCAGGCCGCGAACGAGTTCGTCATGGGAAGTTGGCGCTGTGCCGCGGCGGTTCTGTACTGGCGCGGGGATTTGCCGGCCATTCGCTTGAAAAAGCGGCTGAAATAGGCGGCGTCCTCAAATCCAAGAAGGCTGGCGATCTCGGAGATCTGAAGCCCCGAACTCTCCAGCATCTGACAGGCGGCGAGCGTGAGCCGGGCATGGATAACGGCGAGCGGAGTGCGCCCCGTGGCACGCTGAACCGCGGTGTTTAACCTGTCCGTGGAGACACCGAGATAGCGGGCATAATCGGCGACCGACCAGTGCTGTCGCATCTGCAGATCGATCATCTGCAGAAAATTTCCGACGATGACGCGCGGCGCGGGCTGCGGGTCGGAAGGTACCAGATCCGAACTGCGCCAGAGCAGAACGCCGATAAGCGCCAATAGATGGCGGATCATATCGTGTGCGCCGGGTTCGCGCTCACGAAGCTCGTACTCCATTGTTGCCAGCATTTCGCAAAGCCGCCGCGCTGTGCGGTTTTCTAGCTTCGTGCCCAATCGCGTCTGGTCGGCCAGACGACCCAGTTCCTGTGCAACGTGAGCGGGTAGGGGAATTTCACCCATCGCAGCGGTGCTGAGCGCCATCCATGCGCCGCGCGCACCCGCGTGAAGCGTGAGCAGGGCCATGTTCCCCTCTGGAATCCAGACGAGGCAGGGGGCGGCCAGGGTCGTATCCTCCCCGGAATGCGAGACTTTGCCACCTCCCGACTGGAGTACAAAAATGCGGTTGCGGCGGCCATGGAGCGTCCATTCGGCCCGGTCGAGAGGCGATTGAATGGCTTGAGCCTCGAGCTCGCTCGCCAGATCAAGGCGAGAGGGTGCCGGTAGATGTGCGGTTGCGTGGTGCAGGTCCATCCGTGAAAAGTACAAGTATCTCCCCAAAAAGTCTATTTCTGAGCTGCAGAGCCTTCGCTACTTTTTACGAGACCGTGTGATCGAAAGCGCGCCAGTGCACGCATCGAAGAACGGCTAACGGAGGAGGATAAAATGGGTATCTATTCCCGCAGGACAATCATGTTTGCGCTTGGCGCCGTTGTTGCGGCGGCCGGCGCTGGGGCACCCGATGCCGCTGCGCAGGAGCGCAGTTCCGTCAAGATCGGCTATGCGATTTCCAAGAGCGGTGCGAATGCCGGCGGCGCAGGGATTACGACGATCCCGAACTACAAGCTCTGGGTCAAGGATGTGAACGATGCCGGAGGGCTCGAACTGCCCGACGGTTCGCGTCTGCCGATCGAAGTCGTCGAATATGACGACCGTTCGTCGTCGGAAGAGGTGGTTCGCTCGATCGAGCGACTGGCCACCCAGGACGAAGTCGATTTCATCCTCGCGCCCTGGGGTACGGGCTTCAATCTGGCTGCAGCACCGATCTTCGACCGTTTTGGCTATCCGCAACTGGCAATTTCGGCGGTTACCGACAAGGCACCGGAGTTTGTAAAACGCTGGCCGCGCAGCTTCTGGATGCATGGTGGCGGGTCCGACTATACGGCGGCCCTGGTGGATATTCTCGCTGGTGCTGCAGATGAGGGCACCATCAACAGGAAGGTCGCCGTCATCTCCGTCGCCGAAGGGTTTGGCATCGATCTCGTGACCGCGGCGCGCGCCGATTTCGAAGAGGCGGACTTCGAGATTGTCTATGATCGGACTTATCCACCCGGTACGACCGATTTCACACCCATGATCAATGAAGCGGCGCAAAGCGGCGCAGATTCTTTTGTGGCGTTTTCGTATCCGCCGGACACCTTCGCCCTGACGCAGCAGACGCAGGTTGCCGATTACAATCCAAAAGTCCTTTTTCTCGGAGTTGGTACCCAGTTTCCGTCCTATCTCGCCGCCAACGGCGAAAAGGCCACCGGAATCATGGGACTTGGCGGGACGGACGTCTCCAATCCTAAGGTCATGGAATACCGCAAACATCACGAGGAAGTTCTAGGTGCCGCACCCGACTATTGGGGCAGCGTCGTGACCTATGCCACGCTGCAAATGCTTCAGGAAGCGATCCGCCGTGTTGGGCTCGACCGTGGCGACGTTACGGAGGAACTGGCGACCGGCACATTCGATACGGTGATCGGAGAGGTCAAACTTCAGGACCGCCAGTTCCGTGACATGTGGTGGGCAGGCCAGTGGCAGGACGGGCAATTCGTTGCTCTTGCGCCCGCCGATCGGCCCGGTGCCTCGAAACCGCGGCTTCCCAAGCAGCCCTGGGCGGCGGCAAACTGACTTTGCAATCACGTTCTTGCGGTTCGGGAACGGGCCACTCCGCCGTCCTTCGTGAGGAGGGGCGGCGGAGCGCCGCGGATACGGAGAATACCAGGTAATGCCAACCACCGTTCTGATCTCCGGCCTTGTGCTGGGTGGCACCTACGCGCTCATCGCCATGGGGCTGACGCTTCAATACGGGATTTCCCGGATCATGAACCTCGCCTATGGTGAGACGATCATTCTATTCGCCTTTGGCGCATTTCTCCTGTTTTCAGTGGTCGGCATCAATCCTCTTTTGGGGCTGATTTTCATCCTGCCCGTCGCCTTTGCGCTCGGCTATGGCATTTACGGCATCATGATGCAGCCGCTCGTTCGGCGCTCCGTAAAAACCGGCAATCTGGAAGTGGACTCCATCCTGGCCACCTTCGGCCTTCTGTTCGTCATCCAGGGCGTCATGCTGGTTTTCTTCGGCTCCAACTATACGAGCTACAATTACATGAATGTCGGCGTGAACGTTCTTGGAACGACGATTGCCGCCAACCGGCTGCTGGCTTTCGCGCTTGCGGTTCTGATCGGCGGCGCTCTTTATCTGGCGCTGGCGCATACGCGCTGGGGAACGCGTGTTCGTGCCGTGGCCGTCGCTCCCAATTCAGCGCCGCTTGTGGGCATCGACGTCAACAAGACCGCGCGGTTCGCTTTCGCTCTCGGGACGATGCTCGCGGCGTCCGGCGGGGTCATGATCTCCATGTATCAGACCTTCACGGCTTCCATGGGTGTTGTCTTCACGATGAAGGCGCTCGTCGTGGTCATCATGGGTGGCCTCGGCAACTTGATGGGCGCGCTCGTTGCCGGGCTGCTGCTCGGTCTCGTGGAAACCTTCGTCGCCACCTATATCGATCCGGGACTGACCCTGGCTGCTACCTATCTCATTTTCCTGTCGGTACTGCTGTGGCGTCCGTCGGGTCTGTTCGGCAAGGCGGCCCGCTGATGTTCCGTACTGTGCTTGCCGTTCTCTTTTTCGTCGGCGCGCTGGCTGCGCTCGCCTGGGTTCCCACCCAGTTCGGCGCCTATGGGGTGGGTCTTCTGCTTGGCCTGACCGGTTACGTCACGCTTGCGAGTGCCTGGGCGCTGTTTTCAGGCCCTACCCGCTATGTCTCACTGGCCACGGTCGCCTTTTTCGGTATCGGTGCCTACACGGTTGCCGTGCTGAGCGAGACGCTTCCCTATCCGGTGATCCTGCTGGTCGCCGCCGCCATAGGCCTGTGCGTGGCGCTGGTGGTGGGTTTGGCGACACTGCGGCTTGCCGGAGTCTACTTTGTCATCTTCACCTTCGGTCTCGCCGAACTCGTCCGTCAGCTTGTCACCTGGTATGAGGTCAATGTCACGGGCACGCTTGGCCGTTACATTTTCCTGCCCATCAGCGGCGAACAGATCTACTGGCAGCTTCTTGCCCTTGCTGCGGTTACGATCGGCATCGGCTGGGCGATCGGGCGCTCGCGCATCGGCCTTGCCCTGAAGGTGATCGGCGACGACGAGGTGGTGGCCGCCCATGCCGGGATCAATATCGCCCGGGTCAAGCTCACGCTCTTTGCGGTATCGGCGACCATCATCACGCTGGTCGGCGCGATTCAGGCGCCACGCTGGACCTATGTGGAGCCATCGATCGTCTTCAACCAGACGATTTCGTTTCTCACGCTCATCATGGCATTGCTCGGCGGAGCCAACCGGCTCTGGGGACCGCTTCTTGGTGCCATACCGCTCTTCCTGCTGTTCGAGTGGCTGAGCGCCAACTTTCCCAACCACTACTCGATCATTCTCGGCCTGCTTTTCATCGCCATCGTTTTCGTGATGCCGCAGGGCGTTCTGGCGATGGTCGAGAAATTGTGGAAACGGCCAGCGCGCAGCGTCCCTGAGAATGTACCGGTCGGCAAGGAGGTCGTGCAATGACGGCGCTTCTTGCCATTGAGGGACTGTACAAGCAGTTCGGCGGCCTCACCGCGGTCAGCGACGTCATGTTCTCGGTAGAGGAGGGGGAAATCGTCGCTCTGCTCGGGCCGAACGGTTCGGGAAAGACGACGGTGCTGAATATGATCTCCGGCGCACTTGTCCCGACCGCCGGTCACATCCGCCTTGCCGGGGCTGAAATTGCCGGTCTCGCTCCTCATCGTATCGCGCATCGTGGCGTGGCACGAACCTTCCAGCTGGTGCGCATTCTTCCATCCCTGACGGTGCGTGAGAATGTGGTGGCGGCGCTGGCCTTTCGCCAGAACGGACTTTGGGGCACCGACGCCGAGCGACAGGCCGATGCCCTGCTGGAAGAGGTAGGCCTGATCGGACGCGGAGGAGAGAAGGCGGACGACCTTACCTATATAGACCAGAAGCGCATGGAACTTGCCCGGGCGCTCGCTGCCGAGCCGCGCCTGTTGCTTCTCGATGAGTGGCTGTCGGGCCTGAACCCGACCGAATTGCGGGTGGGGATCGATCTCATCCTTTCCCTGCGCCAGCGTGGCATGACCATTCTGCTGGTCGAGCACATCATGGAGGCTGTGCGGGCGCTTTGCACGCGCGCTGTGGTGATGAATGCGGGCGCGATCATTGCAGACGGGCCGACGGTGGCCGTGCTGGCCGAACCGGATGTCGTTCGCGCCTATCTGGGGGAAGCCGATGCTTGAGATCAGACAACTCTCGCTTCGCTATGGTCGCCATCTTGCCCTCGATGAGGTTTCAGTCACCGTGGGGGAAGGGGAGACGGTCGTCATTCTCGGCGCAAATGGTGCCGGCAAGTCCTCTCTTCTCAAATCCATCGCCGGTCTGGCGGTTCCGAATGGCAAGAGCAGCATCACCCTCGGCGGGCGCTCGATCATCGGAATGCCCGCCCATCTCGTTCCGGAAACGGGAATCGCGCTGGTGCCTGAGGGACGCGGGGTGTTCGGCGATCTCACCGTTGAGGAAAATCTTTTGCTCGGAGCCAATCCGCGCCGTGCCCGCGCGGAGGAAACGTCCCGACGCCAGCTGGTCTTCGATCTTTTCCCACGCCTTGGTGAAAGGCGTGGTCAGCTTGTGCGCACCATGTCCGGCGGAGAACAGCAGATGGTCGCCATCGGTCGGGCGCTGATGAGCAACCCGCGATATCTTTTGCTCGACGAACCCAGCCTTGGCCTTGCGCCGATTATCGTGAAAGAGCTTTTCGCGGCTCTGCGCGGCGTGAAGGAGACCGGTGTTTCTCTTCTGCTGGTGGAACAGAATGTGTCGACAAGCCTTGCCATTGCCGAGCGTGGATATCTGCTCGAGACGGGGCGGATCGTTGGCGAGGGAAGTGCCGCAGAGCTTCGAACAGACCCGGCCGTGCAGAACGCCTTCCTCGGTGCTGCAGCCTTGAACAACTAGCGACCAGGAGACAAAGGAATGGACCAACTCGGCCTGCTCATCGACAATGAGAATGTTGGCGCCACAGGCGATGCTTCTTTCGAGCGCCTCAACCCCATTTCCGGCGAAGTCGCGACGCGGGCGTCCGCAGCGACCGTTGAGGATGCGCAGCGCGCCGCGGACAGCGCCGCGGCTGCGTTTCCCGAATGGTCGGCGCTTGCGCCCCGGGAAAGGCGCAAGATCCTCAACAAGGCCGCTGATCATCTTGAGGCGCGGGGTTCGGAATTTGTCGAAGCCATGGGTGCGGAGATCGGCGCGACTGCCGGTTGGGCCATGTTCAACGTCATGCTGGGCGCCGAAATGCTGCGCGAGGCAGCAGCGTTGGTGACGCAGATCTCAGGCGAGATCGTCCCGTCCAACCGGCCCGGAAGCATGGCGATGGCCATCCGCCAGCCCGTTGGTGTCGTGTTGGCGATGGCGCCCTGGAACGCGCCGGTGATCCTCGGTGTCCGTTCGCTGGCGACGCCGCTTGCCTGCGGCAATACGGTGGTGATGAAAACCTCCGAGCTCTGCCCGCGCACGCATCGGCTGATTGTCGAGACCCTGGTGGAGGCCGGTTTGCCCAAAGGAGCCCTCAACGCGGTTTCCAATGCGCCGGACGACGCAGCCGATATCGTGGAGGCGCTGATTGCGCATCCCGCCGTCCGCCGTATCAACTTCACCGGCTCCACCCGGGTCGGACGCATCATAGGCGAGACGGCCGGGCGGCACCTGAAGCCCGCGCTTCTTGAACTGGGCGGCAAGGCGCCCTTTATCGTGCTCGACGATGCCGATCTTGACGAAGCAGTCGCAGCGGCAGCCTTCGGCGCCTATATGAATCAGGGCCAGATCTGCATGTCGACTGAACGACTGGTGGTCATGGAGAGCGTTGCCGATGCTTTTGTGGAAAAACTGGCGAGCAAGGCGGCGACGCTTATAGCCGGGGACCCCAAACGCAGCGATACGCCCCTGGGCTCCCTGGTGGATACCAGTGCCGCCCGTCGGATCGAGCAGCTTGTCCGAGATGCGATCTCAAAGGGGGCTGTCCTTGCGGCGGGCGGCCGGCTGGAAGGAACGATCATGGACGCCACCCTGCTCGACAAGGTAACGCCGTCGATGCGGATTTATGGAGAAGAGTCCTTCGGTCCGGTCACGACCGTCGTGCGCGTGGGAAGCGTGGATGAGGCTGTCCGCGTTGCAAATGACACCGAATATGGACTGTCCTCGGCGGTGTTCGGCAGGGATACAAATCGGGCGATGGCAGTGGCAAAGCGTATCGAATCCGGCATCTGCCATATAAACGGACCCACCGTTCATGATGAGGCGCAAATGCCATTCGGCGGCGTCAAAGCCTCCGGCTATGGCCGCTTCGGCGGCAAATGGGGTGTGGCCGAGTTTACCGAGTTGCGCTGGATCACCATTCAGGACGGTCCGATCCACTATCCGATCTGAAGAGGCTGTCATGGGGTTGCTTGAGGGGAAGGTCTGCGTCGTGACCGGCGGCGCGGGAAGCCTGGGGCTGGCCGCCGCGCGCCGCTTCATGGCCGAAGGCGCGGAGGTGGTCCTGTCGGATCTGAACATGGAGGGCCTCGAGACAGCTCAGGCTTCCCTTGAGGGAGGAAAGGCTCTCCTGCTGCCTGCCGACGTCTCATCCAGCGCGGATGTGATGGAGCTTGCAGAACTGATCCGTGAACGGTTCGGCAGCATAGACGTCGTCTTCTCCAATGCGGGAAATTTTGGCGCGGTCGCGCCAATCGCGGACTATTCCGAGACCGTGTTCGATTCCGTCTATGCCGTGCATGTGCGTGGTGGCTTTCTGCTCGCCAAGCATCTAAGCCCGTTGATGGGCAGGGGCGGCAGTTTCATCATCACATCGAGCGTTGCCGGTGTGCGGGGCGATCCGGGCGTCTATGCCTATATCACCGCAAAACATGCTCAGGTGGGGCTGATGCGCTGTCTCGCCAAGGAACTGGCGCCACGGGGCATACGCGTGAACACGGTGCATCCAGGGCCTGTCGATAACGAGTTCCAGCTGGCCGTGGAGCGCGGCCTGGGCGTCGAGATCGGCCGGGACGGCACGGAGTTCTTCAACGAGATGATACCGATGGGCCGTCACGCCAGCTCAGATGAGGTGGCGCGGTCGGTGCTCTATCTGGCTTCGGACCTTTCCGCCTTCACCACAGGAACGACCTTGATGGTGGATGGCGGAATGAGCGCCTGATCAAGAAGCCCGCGTGAGCACGCGGGCCTATCAGAACCTCTACCGGAAGAGGCGATCGATATAGTCGGCGCCGAGCCCGACCTTGTCATAGTGGGCGCGGCACATCGCGATGTAGTTGTGCACATCGAAAAAGCCGTCGGGCTCTCCCTCTTCGTCGAGCCAGATCAAGGGACCTTTCACCTGAAAGATCGCCTTCATCGGTTCTTCGTGTTCGAACGCCACGAGGGTGTGGCCTTCTCCCGGCGTCTCATAGACGAAATCGCCGGCGGTCGCTGTCCAGTCATGTTCCAGATAGCCCCATTTTCCCGAGATCGTGTAGGCGAACACCTCATGCGGGTGGTAGTGGCGGTTCACCAGGCCGGCGGATTTGGCCATCAGAATGTCGCACCATTTGTTCTGGGTCGGGGAAATCCACAAGGGGCGTGAGAAGACGGTGTCCGTGAAGGGCACGTAATAGCGCTCGTCATCGCTCGGTGCGTTCTGGATATAGACTTCCGGCTTGGCATCAGGCTGGAAAACCCGCGTAATGGGTTTGAGGTCCTTCCAGAACTCGCTTTTGGCCGCTTCAGGCATGGTGTACTCCTGTGAAATCGGATGGGGATTCAGCTGCGAATGGTGACGTCGAGGAGGGCCAGTGTTCGGTTTTTCTCGATATGGTCGATGGCGGCAGCCAGGACGCCCGGCAAATCCTCACCTCTGGCCACATGCCGCGTCCATGCACGGCTGGCCTCGGCTACTTTCGTGAAATCGGGTATGGGCGAGAGCCCGGTCAGAGGCATCCGGTTGGTTTTTGACGCATAGCCGTCCGGATAGATTTCGAGCACGGACTGCCGCACTGCCGACCATTCGGCATTGTTGAGTATGATCACCAGCACCGGCAGGCCAAGAGCCTCCGCAATCTGGTGACAGGCAACCGGATTGGAGAACATGTAGGAACCATCGCCCATGGTGGCGACCACGAGCCGCTCAGGTTCCGCCAACTGCATGCCAAGAGCCGCTGGAAAGGCCCAGCCGAGGCCGCCGGCATGCGGTTCCTGGTACCAGGCGCGGTGATGACGGAGCGTCATGGGGGGCATGGGGCAACCGCGCTCTGAAAGCAGAACCGCCTCTTTTCCGGCAATGGCGTCGGACACGCATTTGGCCACCCAGTCGGCACTCATCACACTGTCGGAACCCGCATCGACCTTATCCAATGCGCTTCGTCTTTGCGCGTTGGAAGCCGCAACGATCCGGGCGCGGCGCGCCTCCACGCCGGAAGGCGTGGTCTTGCCAGCCAGCGCGGCCTTGAGCGCGAGGATGCCGTCCTCAAGTTCGCAGGCGATCGACAGATCCGAGCGGAAGTTGCGAATGGGCATGCGCGCCTTCAACGGGTCGGGGCCGAGATGGACGATCCGGCAATCCGCAGGCGGCGTGTGCAGTTCCGCGGACCAGGGGGCCAGTGAATCCAGAACCAGGACGACATCCGCATCCTCAAGAAGCGGTGCCGGGTCGGTTCCGGCATGCATCGGGTGGTCCGTGGGAACGGCGAGCTGAACCGCCCAGTACTGGCATACCGGAACAGCCCAGCGCTCGGCGATCTCGGCCAGCGCCCTGAAACCGGCCGCACTGCCCGCGCCGTGCTGGGCAAAGATGACCGGTTTTTTCGCGCCGGCGATCCACTCGGCGGCCTGCGTTATCTGACGGCTGTCAGGCCCCACAACTGCAGGGACCATGCGCGGAGCGTCACCGATATCCTGATACGGATAGGGTTCGCACAACACCTCGCGCGGCAGGCTGGCATAAACCGGGCCTTTGGGCGTGGAATTGGCGATGGCGAAAGCGCGGTCGACGAGTTCAGTGGCCTGCTCGGGAAAGCGCAATTCATAGTCCCATTTCGAAGCCTCTCTCACGAGGGCGTTCTGGTCGCGCATTTCCTGACCCCAACCGATTGGCACAGTGCGCGCGCCGAAACGTCCTTTTTCGGTGACCGGCGTGCGACCCGAGAACAACAGTACGGGGATGTTCTCAACGGCTGCGTTGATGGCACCGATCGCGCTGTTTGCGAGCCCGACATTGGTGTGCGCCATCACCGCCTGTGAGCGGCCGGTAGCAAGATAATAGCCGTGAGCCATCCCCATGGCGCAGTTTTCATGGGGCATGATGAGTGCCTGGGGCAGGTCGACTTTCTTTGCCGCAGCTTCCGCCAAGCCCTCGATGATCGGCGGAAAATCCGTGCCCGAATTAGCGAAAATATAGTCAACGCCGAGCCTTTTCAGCCGAGCGAGGAGGGCGCCGCCAGCGGTCAGGTGAATTTGGGTTGCATTCATCTTTCTATAATTGAAATATTGTTATCTTAAATAGAGATAACAGGTTGTCAGATTACGTCAATGGTGGATGGCGACGGTTGTCATTCGAGTCCAACTTTGCGGCTAGCGCGCCTTAAGGCGATACTCTCAGCGGTTGAAACGACGATTCTCGACGCGACGCGGGAGATGGATGCGGCCGATCAGAATCCTGTCAATCGTATCTATATGAGAAATTACTATTTTACATAGTGTACGATTTGGCTCTATGTTCACGATGTGGCTTGCTGGCTTACGTTTGCTGAAGCCGCCATCAATGTGGAGGAGACTAACCATGAAGCGAATTCTCTCGCGCCTCGGCGCGTTCGCCGGCGGCGTCATCGCGCTGTCGGTTTCACTGTCCGTTTCTGCCCAGTCGCAGGAGCCGGTCAAACTGACGCTGCATCACTTCCTGGGTCCGAAAGCGCCAGCGCAGGTCGATATGCTGGAACCCTGGGCGAAGCGGATAGAGGAGGCGGCCGAAGGCCGGGTCGACATAGAGATATTTCCCTCCATGTCTCTCGGAGGCAGGCCGGGAGAGCTAATTCGTCAGGTACGTGACGGTGTTGTCGACCTCGTCTGGACGGTCAACGGCTACACACCAGGGCTTTTCCCGCGCACCGAGGTGTTCGAACTCCCGAACATCCATACCAACGATCCTGTCGCCACCAATCTGGCTCTTTCTGAGATGTTCGATACGTATTTCTCCGAGGAGCATGTGGGAGTGAAAGTTCTGTTCCAGCATGTTCATGCTGGCCAGGCGATCCACATGGCGGACCGCGAGGTACGCAAGCCCGAGGATCTTAAGGGAACCACCATGAGGATCCCCACGCGAACTGGCGCCTGGGTGATCGAGGCGCTCGGCGCGAATCCGGTCTCAATGCCGGTTCCCGATTTTCCGCAGGCGCTCTCACGCGGCGTCGCGGATGGCGGTCTCATCCCCTGGGAGATCATTCCCGCGCTGCAGCTTCAGGACCTGACCGACTACCAGGTCGAACTTGCCGAGAGCCGTCGTCTTGGAACCACTGTTTTTCAGGTGTCCATGAATCTCGATCGATGGAACAGCCTGCCTGAAGATATTCAGCAGATTTTCCTCGACAATTCCGGCAAGGACTGGTTGCGGGAAGTCGGTGAGACCTGGCGCCGGATCGACGATCACGGCATCGACATCGCGGTCAAGGCTGGAAACCAGCATATAGTGCTCTCGCCAGAAGAGACTGCGGCGTTTGTGGATGCAGTCGAACCGGTGGTTGCACGCTGGGTCGAGGAGGTGAACGGCCAGGGAATAGACGGGAGCAAGCTGGTGGACGCGGCACGCGAGGCCGTCGCAAAACAAAGCAACTGAAGGACAGGCGACGATGCCCGGGAGTAAAGACATCTTTCTGGCGGTCAGAAAAGCGACCGGCTGGTGGGCCTTGGTCGGAGGCCTTGTCATCCTGGGCGTTGTCGCAGTCAACGTCTACAGCGTCGCCCTGATCATTCTCTTTGACCGGCCCTTTCCTGGTGTACATGAGATCGTGCAGGTGGGGGTGGCCATCGGCATGTTCATGTTCCTTCCCTACTGTCAGATAACGGGCGCAAACGTTACGGCGGACATATTCACTGCCAATCTCGGCCGCCGCGCACTTGCCCGGCTTGCAGCACTTGGCGCCTTGTTCGCGCTCCTACTAGCAGTGCTCCTGCTCTGGCGGATGTTCTTCGGACTTCAGGATCTGCAGACCTATCGCGAGACAACCGCGATCCACCAAGTTCCTCTCTGGTACGCTTACGTTCCGATCCTGATTTCTCTGCTGCTGATGGCGGTCTCGGCGCTCTTGAACCTGCTGGAGACACGGGCCGTGACAGATCGGGAGGATGAGGGTGACCCCATGCGCGAAGGAAGGCCCACTTCATGAGTTTTGGACTGCTGGCTGGGCTCATCGGCATGGGCCTTCTTGTCGGCCTGATCGCGATTCGCGTGCCGATCGCCTATGCGATGGCGGCCGTGGGAATCGGCGGGATTCTGACACTGTCCGGGCCTACGGTCCTCCTGTCGCAATTGAAGACATTGGCATATGGCACCTTTTCAAACTACGATCTTTCGGTGGTGCCGCTGTTCATTCTGATGGGCAACATCGCTGGCAAGGCCGGTCTTTCGCAGGCACTTTTCAGGGCAGCAAATGCATGGCTCGGCCGCCTGCGCGGCGGTGTGGCGATGGCTGCTATCGCAGCGTGTGCAGGTTTCGGCGCCGTCTCAGGCTCCTCCCTGGCCACGGCATCGACCATGGGCATGGTCGCGCTGCCGGAATTGCGCCGCTATCGCTATTCGCCAGCACTGGCCACGGGAACTCTGGCAGCCGGCGGCGTACTTGGGATCCTGATTCCTCCTTCGGTGGTGCTTGTGGTCTACGCGGTCATCGTCGAAGCAAACATCGTGACCATGTTCTCGGCGGCACTCATTCCGGGGCTGATCGCCGTCGCCCTCTTTATTCTCGTGATCGCCATCTACACTGCCATCAACCCTGAAGCCGGTCCCAGGGGACAGCGGGTAGAGCGGCGCGAGTTGCTGACGGCAAGTCTGGGGGTCATTCCTGTTCTCGTTGTCTTCGGGCTCGTCATCGGTGGCATCTATGCCGGCTATTTTACGCCGACTCCTGCGGCCTCGATCGGTGTTTTTCTGGTGCTTGCCTATGGTGCGGCGCGGCGGCTGGTAGGTCTTCGCGATCTTGTGGATGCCATTCTCGGCACCGCCCGGACCGCGGGGATGATCTATCTCATCGTTTTCGGCGCCGAACTTTTGAAGATATTCATGTCGCGTGGCGGCGTTCCGCAGGCTGCGGCCGACATGATGCTGAATTCCGGGCTTGAACCCTACACGGTTCTCATCCTGCTTCTTGTCGCGCTCATCGTGCTTGGGTGCCTGATGGACAGCTTGTCCATGATCCTGCTTGCCACGCCGTTTTTCTGGCCGGTGATCGCGCAACTGGAATTCGGCATGCCGCTGATGGATCTGAAGGTATGGTTTGGCATTCTGGCGCTCATTGTTGTGGAACTCGGCCTTATCACGCCACCGGTTGGCATGAACGTATTTGTCATCAACTCGCTGGCGCGCGATGTTCCCATGATGGATACCTTCAAAGGAGCGCTTCCCTTTTTTCTGGTGGAGCTTTTGCGGGTTGCCTTGCTTATTGCGTTTCCGGGTATTGTGCTGTTTTTCCCGGCGTGGCTCGGCTGATGCCGGGCGGCAGTAAAGGAACGGCATGTGGCAACGCAGCTTAACAACTCAGTGTCCAAGGCTTTCAGCATTTTGAAGTTGTTTTCCAAGGGGCATAGCGAGATCAGGGCTGCGGACGTCGTGCGGGCGTTGGGCATGAACGGCATCACCGCACATCGTTTCCTGAAGACGCTCGAACATGAAGGGGCGCTGGTTCAAACCGGCAAGGGTCAGTACCGGTTGGGTTACATGCTGGTGGAACTCGGCGACCTGGCGTTACGGGAAGAAGAGCTGGGGCGCATACTTCAGCCGGTCCTGAATGCGATGACGGCAGACCTCAACGAGGCGACCATGGCAACCATCTATCACGATGGCATGGTAATGTGCATTGCGCGTGCGACGCCAAGCCGGGCGCTTTCGGTCGATATTCGCGTTGGCAGCCGGCTGGAGGCCTATTGCACCGCACATGGGAAGGTCTGGCTGGCGCACCTGCCAGAGCGGGAACTGGAAAGTTATTTCGATAAGCTTGACCTCGCGCGCATGACGTCTCGCACGATCACCTCGAAAGACGCGTTGCGGATGGAACTCGATCGCGTGGCGCGCGAAAGCCACGCCTTTAATGAAGGTGAGCGCGAAGAGGGGATCACGGCTGTTGCTGTTCCCGTTCTGACGGGTACCGGGCGAATGATTGCCGGTCTAAGCGTATTCGGCCCAACCTCGCGTTTCACGGCAGAATTGCGTGCCCGAGCTCTGGTGCGGTTGCATCAGGCCTGCGGGCATGCCCAGGCGTTGCTCTACGGTGCGGAGAAGGGCGGCACCTCGCCGCACCGCTCTGCCTGGGTTGCCGCTGAAGCGGATCGTAAACCGGTCAGAGTGCGTTGACGAGCTTTTCCAGCTGGTCGAGCAGGCGCTCGATCTCCGCCTTGCCGAAACGCGTTTCCATCTCCTTGTAGATGGCCGCGCTCTCAGGCGTAACGGCCGCTATCAAAGCCCGACCCTCGGCGGTGATATCGAGAAGCACCCGCCGCCCGTCTTTTTCATGGCGCGAGCGAGTAAGGAGGCCCCGTTCTTCAAGTGCAAGAATGATGCGTGTCAGGCTCGGCGGCAGCACGCAGGCGCGCTGTGCAAGTTCTGTAGCCTCGATTGTCCCTGACTCGTAGAGGACACGCAGCGTGCGCCATTGCTGTTCGGTTACCCCATGCTCGGCAAGCATGGGGCGAAAGCGGGACATGACAGCCTCGCGTGCCCTCAGCAGCGCAATCGGCAGCGAACGGCGCGTATCGCGTGGCAGTAACCGGTCCTCATGAGAACTGGGCAACGTAAGCTCTACGTCTTCGTTCAATGCTCTTCTTCCACTCCGTTGACCAACGTGCCGATGCCTTCGACGGTTACCTCGACCACGTCGCCCCGTTTGAGCCAGATCGGCGGTTCGAAGCGGGCTCCCGCGCCGGTTGGCGTGCCCGTTGCGATCAGATCGCCAGGCATCAGCCGGGTGAAGGTTGATACATATTCGATGATACGCGCAAAAGGGAAGGCCATGGAGTTCGTGGTGTCCCTCTGCCGAACCTCGCCATTGACCCTAGTTTCGAGATGTATGCCGGCGACGACGTCGAATTTCGCCAGATCGGTCTCGATCCATGGACCGATGCCGCCGGATCCGTCGAAGTTCTTGCCCTGGGTGACGTTGAATTTGCCGTGGCGGACCCAGTCGCGGATCGAGCCTTCGTTCATGATCGTGAGGCCAGCGACATGAGACATCGCGTCGGCCTGCCGGACCCGACGGCCGGGCGTGCCCACCACGAGTACGATCTCGCCTTCGTAGTCGAGTTGCTCCGATTCCAGCGGCACCGTAAGTGCCTTGCCATGCGCCACGAAAGAGGCGGGCGTACGGAGGAACAATGAGGGGTATTTGGGCGCGGCCGAGCCGTCCTTGTACTCCTCGTTGCGGTTCATGTAGTTGACGCCGACGCAGAAAATGCGATCGGCATCAGGCATCGGCTGTTCCAGTTCGATGTCTGACAGCCGGTAGTCGGCTGCCGTTGCAGCTTTTTGCGCCTCGCCGAGGCGACCTTCTGCGATGATCTGACGAACGCTTCTCGCACCCATCCGCGCGCTGAGGTCGGCAACACCATCCTCACCGACGAGTGCGCCAGGTTTCAGGTCTCCGCCGATGTTGAAGGTCAGCAGCCGCATCAGAGAAGCCCGGTTTTTTTCAGCACGCCATCAAGACGTGTTTCAAGTTCGGCCGTAGCTGGCATCAGCGGCAGCCGGTGTTCGTTTTCAGGCAAGATCCCGATCCTTTTCATCATGTATTTCATCGGGATCGGGTTGATGTCGTAAAAAACGGCCTTGTTGATCTCGAAGAGCTTGTGATGAAGGTCGCGCGCCCGGTTCAGGTCGCCTGCCCAGACAGCTTCGCACATTTCCGAGAGCGGTTTTGGCCGCAGGTTGCCAACGGCGTTCATCAGACCGCAAGCACCCACCGCCATCATCGGAAAGGACAGGTCTTCAAGACCGACGAAAATCCTGAGGTCATGGCTGATCGCTTCAAGCAGATCCGACACATAAGCAAGGTCGAGGGAGGCGTGTTTCATACCGGCGAATGTCGGGCAGACTTTGTCGATTTCCCTGGCGGTTTCGAGTTTCACGTCAACGGCGGCGCGACCTGGGATGTGGTAGATCATCCACGGTTTGTCGTGCATCGCGTTGAGTACCCGGTAATACTCGACGAGGCCACGCTGCGGCGGGCGCGAGTAGTATGGCGTTACGATCAGGAGGGCATCGACGCCCTTCTTGCCTGCGGCGTGTTTGGTCAGGATCTCAGTTTCAGCAAAACTCTGGGAGCCGGTGGCTGCGACAACGGTAACACGGCCCGCGGCGGCTTCAACGCCGACATCGATCAGACGATTGCGCTCCTCGACGGTCAGCGATGCAGGTTCCGACGTTGTCCCATTGATGAGGATGCCGTGCGAGCCTTCCCTGACCTGAAACTCGACCAGTCCGGCATAGGCGTCGTAGTCGACGACGCCATTCTTGAAGGGCGTGACGAGTGGGGGGATCGACCCCTTCAGGAAATCTTTGTCGAGTGAAAGCACGTGGTCCTCCCCTTTCCGAACGTGGGACTTGACAGTTTCCGGTATATATTTAACTTGTTAATCAAATTGGCGCAATGCCCGCGGGAGGAATGTGCGTATGCCGCACTTCATTTTCGAATATTCGTCCAATCTCGACAGCCGCCTCGACATCAAGGCGTTGTGCGAGGTCACTCGGCAGGCAGCTCTCGAAACGGGGATATTCGAGATTGGCGCCATTCGCGTGCGGACCCACAAAAGCGAAATCTACTCGATCGCGGATGATGATCCAAAAAACGCGTTCGTTCATCTGATGCTGAGAGTCGGCATCGGACGCGATGCGGAGACGCGCAAGGCAGCCGGCGACCGGATTTTCGCAGCCGTTTCGGAATTCTGCGCCGAGTTGCTGGCGGAGCCCTATTTCGCGCTCTCTTTCGAGATCTGCGAGATCGATCCGGTCACGACATGGAAGAAGAACGGCATACATACGCGCTTGCGCGGCACTGAATAGACAGGAGCCACGATGTCCGCACTCAACGAGAACCTGAAGAAGGCTGAAGCCTATCTGGCTCGCTTTCGTGAAAAGGGCGTCCTGAACCGCATCAATGGTGAGAATGTGCCGGCGGCATCCGGCGCAACGTTTGAGAGCATTTCACCGATAGATCTGAAGCCTATTGCCAGTGTTGCGTGCGGCGGCGGCGATGACATCGACCGCGCGGCGCGGGCCGCGAAAGCTGCATTTGCCGAATGGTCGGCACTGGACGGAACGAAGCGCAGGGAGCTGTTACATGCGATCGCCGACGCCATCGTGGCGCGCGCCGAGGAAATCGCATTCGTCGAAAGTATGGACACCGGCCAGTCTATTCGCTTCATGTCGAAGGCAGCGCTACGCGGGGCTGAGAACTTCCGCTTCTTTGCCGACCGCGCACCGTTCGCCCGCGACGGTGAGGCGCTGCGGGCACCGAACCAGCTCAATGTTACGAGCCGTTCGCCAATTGGACCGGTCGGCATCATCACGCCGTGGAACACGCCATTCATGCTTTCGACCTGGAAGATTGCGCCGGCGCTCGCGGCAGGTTGCACCGTTGTCCACAAGCCGGCGGAATTTTCACCGCTTACGGCCAGCCTGTTGATCGAGATCGCAGAGGGGGCGGGTCTGCCCAAGGGCGTCTGGAACCTCGTCAACGGGTTCGGTGAAGACGCCGGCAAGGCGTTGACAGAGCATCCGGCGATCAAGGCTATCGGGTTTGTCGGCGAAAGCCGCACCGGTCAGATGATCATGGGGCAGGGCGCTGGCACCCTGAAGCGTGTTCATTTCGAACTTGGCGGCAAGAATCCTGTCATCGTGTTTGCCGACAGCGATCTCGAACGCGCGGCAGATGCGGCGTTGTTCATGATCTACTCACTCAATGGCGAGCGCTGCACGTCCTCGTCGCGCCTGCTGGTCGAAGCTTCAATCTATGATTCCTTCACGGCCAAGGTTGCCGAGAAGGCAAGCCGCATAAGGATCGGACATCCACTAGACCCCGAAACCGTTGTCGGCCCGCTGATCCATCCGGAGCACGAAAAGAAGGTACTCTCATATTTCGACCTCGCGCGGAGCGAAGGCGCCACAATCGCGGCCGGCGGGACCAAGTATGACGGACCGGGTGGGGGCTGCTACATAGTGCCGACGCTTTTCACCAACGCACGAAACGACATGCGCATTGCGCAGGAAGAGATTTTCGGCCCGGTTCTGACCGCTATTCCGTTCAAGGATGAGGCGGAAGCGCTCTCCATCGCCAACGATACCGACTACGGCCTGGCTGGCTATGTCTGGACGTCGGATATCACGCGGGCACTACGTGTTTCAGACGCGCTCGAAGCCGGAATGATCTGGGTTAATTCGGAGAATGTCCGCCATCTGCCAACGCCGTTCGGTGGCGCGAAAAGCTCAGGGCTCGGCCGCGACGGCGGCGACTGGTCATTCGACTTCTACATGGAAACCAAGAATGTCGCGATTGCGACCGCGCCGCATGCGATCCCGAAGCTGGGCGGATAGGAATCCGCGCATGACCGCCTGAGGCGCCAAGCGAACCTGAGCAGGAACCCAAATGCCCGTACCCAGTCCAAATCTCCATCCGCCATTCAATGTCGTGCGGCTCAGTCACGTTGGTCTCAATGTGACCGACCTGACGAAGAGCCGCGCATTCTATGCGGACACGCTGGGACTGCAGGTCACCTATGAAGACCGCGACACGATCACTCTGCGCGCGCTGGAAGAGCGCGGTCACCATTGTATGGTTCTCACCCGTGCCAACGAACCATCGGTGGAATATCTCGCCTTCAAGCTCTACGCGGAAGAAGACCTCGAAAAGGCCGAGGCCTATTTCCGCGGAAAGGGCATGCCGGTTGAATATGTCGAGCGGGCATATCAATCGAAGACGCTGCGCACCTGCGATAATCTCGGCGTACCGATCGAGTTTTTCGTCAGGATGGAGAAGCTGGAGCCTATTCATCAGAAATTTGAGCTCTACCGCGGCGTGAAGCCGCTCCGGATCGACCACTTCAATGTCTTCTCGACGAATGTGGACGCATCGGTGGCCTTCTACAGCGATATCGGCTTCCGGGTGACGGAGTATACCGAAGACGAGGAGACCGGCCGTTTGTGGGCAGCCTGGATGCACCGCAAGGGAGGGGTTCACGACTTGGCCTTTACCAATGGTTCCGGCCCGCGCCTTCACCATGTCGCATTCTGGGTACCGACGCCGCTCAACATCATCGACCTGCTCGACCTGATGTCGACCACTGGCTACTTGTCGAATATCGAGCGTGGCCCGGGTCGTCACGGTATCTCGAACGCATTCTTCCTGTATGTTCGCGATCCTGACAATCACCGGGTGGAGATATACTGTTCCGACTACCTGACCGTCGATCCGGATCTCGATCCGATCCGCTGGGATCTGAAGGACCCGCAGCGTCAGACGCTGTGGGGGGCGCCCGCGCCGCGCTCATGGTTCGAAGAGGGATCGGTGTTCGGGGGAACACCGGTTTCTGAGTCTGCTCTCAAGGCAACGCCGATCATCGCGCCTTGACGCTGAAGCCGGTTCTCCGACTAACGGGGTAGCCGGCGAGGAGGAAGCGATGGACGAGAGTGCATTTCGCGACTGGTCGCTTAAAGCGGCCCAGTGGGGCGCAGACTACAGGGCATCGCTGCGCGACCGGCCGGTTCGTTCGCAGGTCGCACCCGGCGACATTGCCCGTCAGATTGCCGCTTCGCCCCCCGACAGGGGCGAGGACATGGAGACGATATTCGCCGATTTCGAGAAGATCGTCATGCCGGGCATGACGCATTGGCAGCATCCGCGCTTTTTCGCGTATTTTCCGGCTAATGCAGCTCCCGTTTCGGTGGTAGCGGAGTATCTTGTCTCTGCAATGGCTGCCCAGTGCATGCTGTGGCAGACCTCACCGGCTGCAACGGAACTGGAGACCAAGGTGCTCGACTGGCTGCGGCAGGCAATCGGCCTGTCCGACAGCTTTGCCGGTGTCATCCAGGACAGCGCATCCTCTGCAACACTGTCGGCGGTTCTGGTCATGCGCGAAAGGGCCCTTGCCTGGAAAGGCAACGCTGCGGGCCTCGCTGCCAATCGGCAGTTGCGCGTTTACGCTTCGAACCAGGTGCACACATCGATCGACAGGGCGGTCTGGGTGTCGGGGATCGGCGAAGACAATCTGGTGCGCGTTCCCATTTCGGGGGCGATGCGTGGCATGGATGTCGATGCCCTTCAAAAGGCCATTGTCGCCGACCGCGAGGCTGGCTTTTTGCCGGCCGGTATCATCGCCTGCGCAGGCGGCACCTCAACCGGTGCTTGCGACGACATCGCCGCGATTGCCGAGGTCGGAAACAAATACAACCTCTATCTTCACGTGGACGCGGCATGGGCAGGTGCCGCGATGATCTGTGAGGAGTTTCGATATATCTGGAACGGTATCGAACTGGCGGACTCGATTGTCTTCAATCCGCACAAGTGGCTTGGCGCGCAGTTTGACTGCTCGGCGCATTTCATCCGTTCGCCCGAAGACCTTGTGCGCACGCTCGCCGTGCAACCGGAGTACCTGAAAACACACGGCAGGGACGGAATCATCAACTACTCGGAGTGGACCGTGCCGCTCGGTCGCCGCTTCCGCTCGCTGAAGATATGGTTCCTGCTACGCCACCATGGGCTTGATGGCCTGAAGACGATGATCAGGAACCACGTCCGCTGGGCGCAGAAGCTGGCGCGGCGGTTGGCGGCCGAGGCGGATTTCGAACTCGTCACCGAGCCGATACTGTCGCTGTTTTCATTTCGTCACCTTGGCGGGGAAATGGCCGACAGCCACAACATCGCGCTCGTTAACGCGATCAACGACGACGGTCGCATCTACCTCACTCAGACGCGGGTCGACGGACGAATTGCGATCCGGTTTCAGGCTGGGCAGTTCGACATGACCGAAGCTGATGCAGATACCGCTTATGACGTGATCGTTGAAATGGCGCGGCGGTTGAGCGCCTGACCACGGTCACGAGCGCCTGGAACGAAACCACGATGGGTTCAGGAAAACGCCTTGATCGCGAACTCAGGATGCCAGGCGATTGTAGTGGCCGACGACCTCGACCAGTGCCGAGTGATCGATCGCTTTTACGAGTGCGATATCATGCTCGGTGCCACCCATGTCCCGTGCCGCGACCATGGCATTGACCACTGCTTCGTCGATGGCTTCCACGGCCGCCTGGTAGATTGGATCGAAGAGGTCGTCGTTGATCATCTCAATCTGATATCGGGCAGATACGCGGTGCGGCAGTGGCCGTTCGTTCGCAGTTGAGAATGCGAGGAAGATGTCGCCCGACGAGTTGCCGCCATTGGTGCCACCGCGCCCGATACCTATCGTGCCACGGCGCGCAAGGCGCTGCAGCTGGTGCGGGGCCATTGGAATATCTGTAGCAACGACGACGATTATCGAACCGCGCTCGCCCGAGTTCTTGAGCACGCGGTTTTCGGTCAAGTGCCGGCCAACCGGCGCGCCGAGCACAGTCAGCCAGTCACGGATTCCGTGGTTTGCCTGCACCAGTGCGCCAACGACATGCTTTTTACCGGCGACCTCGATCTGACGTGAAGATGTGCCGGTGCCACCCTTGAACTCATAGCAGATCATGCCTGTGCCGCCGCCTACATTGCCTTCGCGCACCGGACCGCTCCCGGCGCCATCGAGGGCGGCGAGCACGTCGGCCTCGGTTAGCGGCAACCCGTTGATATCGTTGAGGAGACCGTCATAGGTTTCAGACACGACCGGCATCTGCCAGATCGGTGCGTCGACCTCGTAGATATCCGGGTATTTGTCCAGCATCCAGCGGATCGACGCCTGGTGAGCGATGCCGACCGCGTGTGTGTTGGTGAGCAGAACCGGGCCTACGAAATAACCGCCATCGGCGATCCAGTGCGCGCCGGTCATTTCACCGTTGCCGTTGAACCTGTGCACACCTGCCCAGACTGGTTTCGGTTCCGGTTCATTACCACGTGGCAGAATTGCCGTAACGCCCGTGCGCGCCGCGCGCTTGCGGCCGGGCCGTGGTTTGTTTTCGATAATCGTCGTGTAACCCACCGTCAGTCCCGGCACATCGGTGATGGCGTTGTAGGGACCCGGGATGCCGGGCAGGTCCAGCCCAAGGTCGCGGGCGCGGATGGCACGTTCTTTGTTCATTATTCCTGTCCGCTTCAGCGTTTGCGTCTGTTGAGGTAGAGGCCCAAGGCAGCGATCGCGAAGGAGAACAGCAGCATCATCGTCGCGATGGCGTTGACCTCCGGTTTGATGCCGCGGCGCAACATGCCGAATATGAAAATCGGCAGTGTCTGGGTGGATGTGCCAGAGATGAAATAGGTGATGACAAGGTCGTCCATCGAAATGATGAAGGCGAGCAATGCACCGCCCACCACTCCCGGCATAACCTGCGGCAGAGTGATCTTCCTGAAGGTGGTCCATTCGTCCGCGCCGAGATCTGCCGAAGCGTTTTCGAGCGTGCGGTCCATTCCGGCGAGTCGTGCCGACACCACGATAAAGACATAAGAGATCAGGAAGGTGCACTGGCCGATAATGATCGTGCCGACGCCAAGCGAGATGCCTACGCCAACGAAGAAGATCAGAAGTGCTATGCCGAGCACGATGTCGGGCATGAGCATGGGCACGAAAAGAAGCACGCGATAGAACCGCTTGCCGAAGAAGCTGTAGCGGAAAACCGCGAGCGCAGCTGCGGTACCCAGAACCGTCGCGACCGCTGTCGTTGAGGCTGCGACTATGAGGCTGGTGCGAACGGCGGCGAGCAGCTGATCGGTCGATTCGATGTAGAGGGCTGCTTCCGAGGATGCGTTCCTGAACCCGAAGATCTGACGATACCAGTCGATCGTGAATCCCGACCAGCGCATCATGTTCACCGGGTCGGCATTGAACGAGTAGATGACGATCAGCGCGATCGGCAAGTAGATGAACGCGAAGAAGATGAAAACGTAGACGATCAGGCTCAGGGAACCGAGTTTGTGTACGAAGTTCATGTCGTCCGCCTCCTAACGAATGCCCGGCGCGTCATCGCCGCGCCGCGTTTCGTGGCGCACGTAGATGAACAGCAGCAGGAGGACGATCGACATCACGAGCATTGCGAGCGCTGCTCCGAATGGCCAGTTGCGAGCCGCCAGGAACTGCTGCTCGATCAAGTTGCCTAGCATCAGTGTTTTTGCGCCGCCAAGCACGGCAGGCACCACGAAATTTCCAAGCGAAGGGATGAACACGATGATCGAGCCGCCAATCACACCTGGAAGCGTGAGCGGAAAAATCACGCGGCAGAACGTCTGAAAGCCGCTTGCACCAAGGTCCTGCGACGCGCGCACCAGCGTCCAGTCGAGCTTTTCGACACTGGCGTAGACGGGCAGGAACATGAACGGAATGAAAATGTAGACCATGCCGAGTATCACGGCGCCCTCGGTATAGATCAGTTCGAGCGGTTCATCGACGATTCCAAGGGTTTGCAGGGTCAGATTAACGAAGCCGGTCTTCTTCAGGATCAGCACCCAAATAAACAGGCGCACGATCAGGCTGGCAAAAAACGGCAGCGTGATCAGAAACAGCGCGAATGACTTGCGCTTCTCAGACAGCCGGCTGATCTGGAACGCGGCGGGATAACAGACGAGCAGTGTGATGATGACCACCGTCGCCGCTATGCGGACCGAGCGCAGAAAGATGGCAAGATAAACAGGGTCGAAATCCTCGAATTCCGGGTCGGCGAAACCGAGGATGCGACCGAAATTGTGCGGGTAAAACTGCCATTCCACGCCGCCATAAAGTCCTGGCGCGAGGAACGAGTAGATCAGCATGATGGCCAGCGGCCCGCCCAGGAAGATCGTCAGGAACGCCGAGACCGGACCAAGAAGGAAGCCGAGCTGCGCGCGCTCCCGCCCTCGCCGTGAGGGCCCGCTCACGGCTTGCCTCCACTGGCAGGGATCAGGTGCACGGCGGCCGGGTCGTAAGAGAGCGTTGCGCGTCGTGAAGTTTCGGCGTTTGCCACCTGCGTTTGCTGGGCGGCGGCGATGGTTGCAACGACCGTGTGGCCACTAGCCGTTTCGCCGTGGAGTTCGTAACCCGCACCAGTGAAGACGATCTGCCGGACAGTGACATCCATATAGGCGGCGCTGGCATCGCGTTCGCCGTTGGCGATTGCGTACTGTTCCGGCCGCAGCAGCGCGGTCACCTGGTTCATCGATGTTGTGTCAACCGATACCTGGATCACATCGCCGCCGGCCGTAACGACCGTGTTGCCCTTGACCGCTCCGCGAAAAAGGTTGCTGGCGCCTATGAAGGAGGCAACAAATTCGTTGGCCGGGTTGTTGTAGACGGCGCGCGGCGTATCGATTTGCTGAATCGCGCCACCGTCGAGCACCGCCACACGGTTCGACATTGTCAGTGCTTCTTCCTGGTCGTGCGTAACGAAGATGAATGAGATGCCGAGTTCTGCCTGCAGTGTCTTCAACTCGATCTGCATGGCCTGCCTCAGCTTGCGATCGAGTGCTGAAAGCGGCTCATCGAGAAGAAGCAGTTTCGGCCGCGCAATAATTGCGCGAGCCAGAGCCACGCGCTGTTGCTGACCTCCAGAGAGCTGGCGCGGCAATCGGTTCTGCAGGCCGCCCAGTCCGACCATTTCGAGCGCCTCACCAACGCGGCTGTCGCGCTCCATCCGCGGAGTGCCGGAGATGTCGAGCGCGTAGCCGACATTGCTGCCGACGGTCATATGAGGAAACAGAGCGTAGTTTTGAAATACCGTATTGACAGGGCGTTTATGGGGAGGCCGTTCGGTGACGTCGTCGCCGTCGACGAAGATCCTGCCCGCGTCGAGTTCCACAAAGCCGGAAATGGCGTGGAGCAGAGTGGTCTTGCCGCAACCGGAAGGGCCAAGCAGCGTCAGGAACTCGTTGCGGGCAACCTCAAGCTCAATGCCGTCGAGTGCCGTAACCGTGCCTCCCTCGGGCAGCGGAAAGGCCTTTCGTGCCTTTTCCAGCCTGACAATGCTCTCGGCCATTAGCTCCCCCGCTTGCGCCTATTTACCAGCCTCGATTGGTATTCGAATAACTATTGATAAGTGAAGTTATAATGATAACATATCAGATGCCTTGTCAATGCGTGCATGGCGTACGGAGCATTCAGGACGCAAAAAGACTCCGGCGATTGCGCGGCAGGGTGCCATCTGGAACGGGAGACCTGAACTATGACTGAAAGAGGGATCAAGAATCGGGGCGGCGCATTCCGGCCAGCCAGTCTCGGGGGCGTCGCGCTCGGTGCGCTGGCGCTGATTGCCATGCCGGGCATTTCACTGTCGCCGGCGGCCGCAGACGGTGTGCTCAACATCTACAACTGGGGTGAGTACATAAACCCCGCTGTTCTCAAGAAGTTCGAAGACGACACGGGCATCAACGTAAACCTCGATGTCTACGGGTCAAATGAAGAGATGCTCGCCAAAGTGCAAGCGGGCGGAACCGACTACGATATCGTCTTTCCGTCCGTACACATGCACGACATCATGTCGAAGCTTGATCTTCTGGAACGAACTGACATCAACCAGTATGAGGGGTTCAAGAATATCGAACCTCGGTTCCTGCGTGCCGAATCCGATCCCAAGGGCGAGTACTGTCTGCCTTACGCGTGGGGCTCCGTAGGTATCGTCTATAACCGCGACGTGCTCGGCAAAGACATCACCGGATGGCGGGATCTGATCGAGACGGTTAAGGCGAAGAACCTGAAGTTCACGCTGCTTGACGACATGCGCGAAGTGCTCGGGGTCGGCCTGATGCTGAATGGCGGCAGTGTCAATTCCACGGATTCCGGTGAACTTGAAAAGGCTGCACAGACCATCATCGACATGAAGCCGTATGTGGCGGCATTCACTTATGAAGCGCGACCGCTGGTCGAAGCCGGCGACGTTGCGGCCGGCCACTTCTTCGTCGGTGCGATGGTTGATGTGTTTCGTGAGCCTGAAAAACTGGGCTACGTCATTCCCGAGGAGGGCGCGACCATGTACCAGGAGGACATCTGCGTCCTCAAAAGCGCCCCGAACAAGGAAAACGCGAAGAAGTTCCTCGAATTCTATACGCAACCCGAGATTGCGGCGCTTAATATCGAGCAGCAGACCAACGGCACGGCCAATGTCGAAGCCCGTAAGCTCACGCCCCCGCACATTCGCGATTCGGAAGAAATCAACCCGCCCGACGAAGTGATGGAGCGGCTTCAGATCTTCGTCGACCTTGGCGGCGATATTCGCAAATATGATCGTGTCTGGACCAAGGTCAAAACAGCGCAGTAAGATCACCGGCAATTTCGTCGAGGCGTCTCCGGTCTCTCGCCGGAGACGCCTCGGTAATCTGATGCAATGAGGCGCGGGTAAAAGGATGTCGGCGACCCTTTTGACGAGGCTCAGGAAAGCGGAAGCCCGTCAGACCAAATCTGATATCCTCATCTCGAACTACATTGAGAGGAATCTGGCCGAGCTTCCCTTTGAGACTGCGAAGTCAATTGCCGAGAGCGTCGGCGTCAGCCAGATGACCGTCGGACGCTACCTGCGCCGCCTCGGATATGACGGTCTCGAAGACCTCAAGCAGGAAATGCGCAAAGGCTCGAGCCGCACGGCCTGGCAGGTTAAGGGCAAATTCGACCGCCTGCAGGACGATATTCGCGAAGGTCGGCTGCTAGCGCAGCTTATCGAACAGCAAATCGGCGATCTGACGCAGATGTACGAGATCACCGTTTCGCCCGAATGGCATGAGGCTATCAAGGCAATTGCCGAGGCGGAAGAGGTCTATGTCGCCGCCTATCAGAACGTTCGTGGCGTTGCCCAGTATTTCGCGGCCCAGCTGTCCTACGCGCGGCCGAAGGTTCAGTTTCTCGACGGCCTCAACGGCACCTATTCGGAATTGCTCGACGGCAGTGCCGAAAATCGGCTGCTCATTCTCGCCGACGTCCGCCGCTTTGCCGCCAAAGCGCTTACTCTAGCACAGGAAGCACGGGCTGCGGGGGTGAAGATCGTGCTGGTGTCCGACGATGCGTGCACCTGGGTTCACGCAAGCGACATTCCGATCATCATGCCCGGGGCGCGAGGGCCGCTTTGGGACGGTGCGGCGACCATGGTCGCAGTGTTCGACCTGATGATTGCAAATTTGATCGTCGAACTTGGCGACAAGGTGAACAGCCGCGTCGACACCCTGACGCGGCTGCAGGATAGGTTTGGCGATTTCGAAGACTAGCCGGCGGAGCGCAGGCGGCCAGTTCAGGCGGCAGCAAGCCCTGCATTCAGCGCGCTGGCGATCTTCTCTACATCGTCCGCAGTCACGATGAGCGGCGGCGACAGGATGATCTGGTTTCCGGACACCCGGATCATCACGCCGGCGTCGTAAGCGGCCTCGGCTACCCGTGCCATCGTTGCTTTGTCAGCCGGCGTTTTCGCATCGCGGTCCGAAACGAGTTCGAGTGCTGCCATCAGGCCCTTGTAACGGACATCGCCGACAACGTCGTGCGACGCCTTCAGCTTCTCCAGAGCAACTCCCAGTTCGGTTCCGCGCGCGGCCGCATTTTCGTTGAGCCTGAGACGCTTCGTTTCCGCAAGTGCTGCAACTCCCGCCGCACAACCTACGGGATGACCGGAATAGGTGTATCCGTGACCGATCGAGCCGAAGGAGGTCTTGTCGCTTTCGAACACCTCGGCAACCTTCTCGCCGATCATCGTGGCACCAAGCGGGAAATAGCCCGAGGTCACGGCCTTGGCGAGCGTCATCATGTCCGGTTTGACACCCCACAGGCGCGCGCCCGACCATGCGCCTGTCCGGCCGAAGCCGGTGACGACTTCGTCCGAGATCATCAGAATACCGTGCCGGTCGAGGATGTCGCGAACCCGTGGCATGAAGCTCTCGTGCGGAACGATGACGCCGCCGGCACCGAGAACCGGTTCCATGATGAATGCCGCGATGGTGTCAGCGCCCTGGAATGCGATTTCGTCTTCCAGGGCCCTTGCACACAACTCGGCAACGCGCGCCGGGTCGGTTTCGCCGAACGGATTGCGGTAGGTATGAGGCGCCGGGATGTGGAACACGCCGGGGAGGAGCGGTTCGTAGTTGCGGCGGAAATTGGCGTTGCCGTTGACCGAGGCACCGCCGAAATGAGTTCCGTGGTAGCCCTTCTTGAGCGCGATGAACTTGGTACGATCGGCCTCACCTTTTATCTTCCAGTACTGGCGGGCAAGCCGCAGAGCGGTCTCGACGGAGTCTGAGCCGCCTGACGTTAGGAAAGCACGAGCCATACCATCGTGCTTGAACCACTCGACCAGCTCGTAGGCGAGTTCTATGGAAGGCACTGTCGAGGTGCCACGAAAGCCGGAATAATACGGCAGCGTATTGAGCTGGTCGGTCATGGCCTTTTTGATGGGATCGCAGGAATATCCGAGATTGACGTTCCACAGGCCGCCGACGGCATCGAGCAGGGTTCGGCCGTCGAGATCTGTGATGTTGACGCCTTCGCCCACGGTGATGACCTTCGGACCGTTTGCACGCATTTCCGCCGGGTGCGCCATCGGGTGCCAGATCGGCTTGGCGTTGTTCTCGACGATAAAGTTGGTGTCACGCATGTCAGGTTCCGGTCAGTTGGTTCGAATGGTCGGTTAATGCGAGCCCGAAATAGGATAGTGCCTCGGAAAAGGACTCTTCCGGCGTGCGCACATCGAATTGTACGCAGCGCATGCCGCTGGCAATCCCACCTTTGACGTTGCGGGGCTGGTCGTCGACAAAGACACAAGCGCTGGCTGGAAGCGAGAGTGCATCCGTCACAAGCGCGTAGGCGCGCGGATCCGGCTTCAGGATATTCGTGTAAGTCGCGTCCACGATAACGTCGAACAGATCGATGAAGGCAAGCCGCTTGCGGAAATCCTTGCCGTAAAAGAGATCGAGTTCGTTGGAGAGGATCGCCAGACGATGACCGTTCTCCTTGATCTTGCGAATGGCCGCCAGCGCTTCCGGTCGGATGACGGCACTTGGGTCCGCGCCGCGCGCTCGCCTGACAAATGCGTCCATCCGGTCCCATTTCTCGCCGAGCAATGTACCGACTTCCCGGGCACGGCTGAGCCAGTATTCGCGCTCGGTGATTTCGTCGCGGATCATTGCTTGCCACAGCGGATCGGATTCGGGCGCGAAGGGGCCTTGCCAAGTCAAAGTGCCCGGCTTCAGCCCGAGCGAATCTTCCGTGAGATCGTGCGTTTCGAACAGGGTCTTGGTGACCACGCCGCCGAAATCCAGCACAAGCGCCGATGCCGATTGCCGGATCATGTCGCGGCACTCTTCCCTTGTGCGATTATGCCCCTGACCACCCACTCGTCGAATATCTTCAGAACGGTGTTCGTGAATTCATCGGAGTTTATGTGCCCCTCGATCTCGTGGAACTCGACCGGGTTCTGGATCGCAACACGCATTTCCTCGTTGAATGCCTGGAGAGCTTCCGGCTCATGGAGCGGCTCGCCCTCCTGATCCCATTGCTGGATGCCGCCAGCCGGCAGCACGAAGGCAACAGGCGCCTTCGCCGTTGACAGCTTCTTTCCGATCGCCCGTGCGATCCGGCGGCGGTCCGCTCCGGACAGAGTGACCGATGCAAGCAGGCGGTTGTGCGCATGATAGGGCCGGTCGGAGAAATTCTCAGGTACGGGCTGCCAGGTCGGAAAGTCGACCATATCGATCGCCCCCGGTGCGACGATTTGAGGAATGCCGGCCTTCCCTGCGTTCTCCAAACGGTCTGGCCCCGAATTGACGACCGAGCCGTTCATCTGGTTGGCGAGCTCTTGCAGGGAGAAATCCAGAATGGCGGCAAATCCGCCCTCGGCTGCAATCGACTCCATTGCACGCCCGCCCATCCCGGTGGTGTGGAACACCACAACCTCATAACCACGTTCCTCGAGCGCGGGCTTGAGCGTCACCATGTATTTAAGACAGCTCTTGCCGAGCGAACTCATGGCGATAACGGGCCGGTCGATCCGAACCGGCTCAGCCAATTTTGCCGCACCGACAACTGCCCCGCATGCCTGCGACAATACCGACGCGCAGGCGCCGTTCAGGCCGTAGAGGCCACCCGCCCACAAGATCATCATCAGGTCAGCGGCGATGCGCTGAGGCGGCATCAGGTGGGAGAACGAAATCGTCGAGACGATCATTTTCGGTACGCCGAGCGGCAGGGCCTGCGCAACGTCCAGTGCGAGATCCGTTCCCATCGTTCCACCAAGTGCGATCATGCCGTCGATTGCACCCTTTGCGTGGAGATCGCCTGCGAGCACCACTGCGCCCCGGGCCATCGCTGACATTGCGGTGTTTTCATCGCCGCTGGCGGCAATCTCTCCGATCGTCGTGTCGGCTGCGGCTGCTACCGCGTGCTTGTCATACTCTGCCTGGTAGGGCGGATCGCCGAGAATGCTGACATCAAGCATGATGCCGATGCCGCCTGCGGCCTCGATCCTGTCGCGCATGAAGAGAAGTTCGTCGGCCTTGGTATCGCCCGTCCCGATGATGAGAATGCGTGGTGTTTTTGTATTTGCCATTTCAGGGGCCGTCATGATGCGCGCTCATTTTGTAGGGCAGTTGGCTCACCATTGAGCCGGCTTGAGATGTCGGCCGCAACACGCATTGCCATCTGGCCATGCCGTTCGCAGGTGTCCGTGTCCACGCGTGACAGAGGCGATGCAATGGCAAGCGTCCCGATCGCAAATCCATCTGCGTTGAGGATAGGTGCGGCAACACTTGAAACGCCTTCTTCGAAGCCCTGATCGCTGCGCGAATAGCCGCGCGAGCGTGCCTGATTGGCTGCTTCTTCAAGCTGTGTGCGGCTGGTGACCGTAAAGGGCGTATATGCCTCCATGGGGCCCTCGAGACATGCCTTCAGTATGTCCGCGCGCGCACGCGACAAAAACGCGATGCCCGACGCAGTCCCGTGGAGCGGTAGTATCTGACCGAGGTCGACATTCACGCGGTTGGCGCGCGTGGACAGTTCGACATGGACGGTCATGAGCGAGCCGGATGAGTATTCCGACAGATGAATGGTCTCGCCCGTCTCCTGAGCGAGTTCCCGTACATAGGGAATGCACACCTGCTGAAAGGGAAAATGCGATTCCCTGACCCTGGCGAGCCTGGAGAGGCCCGGCCCGAGCCGGTAGCGGCGGCTTTCTATATCCTGCTCCACGATCCCATGTTCGGCCAGCGAAACCAGCAGGCGGCGCGTCGTCGCCTTGTCGAACGAGGCCCGTCGGGCGAGCTCCGAAAGCCCGTGTTCCGGCTCCGCAGCGGAAAATTGCTCGAGCAGGAACAGTGCTTTCCCAACAGTGCTCATAACTACGTGAACTCCTCAAAAATGCTTCACGTGTGAATTAACTTGACAGGAAGCGGTGACGTTTGCAAGTCTATAAATAAAACAGAAGTTCAAATAGTGAACCGTTAATTTGGGAATGCGCCGTCAGTCGACCGGCGCGGAGGAGAAAAAATGAAGAAGTTCGTCACCCTGTTGGCTGGCGCGGTTGCCATTGCCGGCGCTTGCGTCACGCCCGCCGCAGCGGAATACCCGGAACGTCCGGTCACGTTCATCGTTCCGTGGCCCCCCGGAGATCTCGAAGACCAGCTTACGCGCCTTATCGCCGAAGAAATGACCGCTGGTACGGGTGTGCCTGCGAAGGTGGTCAACCGCCCGGGCGGCGGTGCTGTTGAAGGCGCGACAGCGGTCGCCCAATCAGATCCGGATGGCTATACGGTCGGGTCGCTCGTCATCGACGTGCCAACCATGCACATCATACAGGGCAACGCCACTTACGGTCGCGAGGCTTTCGAGCCCGTCGGTATCTTTCTGACGTATCCGTTCGCGCTCGTTGCCCTCAAGTCAGCGCCTTACGACAACATGGCCGAGCTTGCCGAATATGCGAAATCGAACGCGGTCAAGCTGGGCCACTTCGGTTATGATCTGGTGCCGACGATGGCAACCTTCGTTGCGGCCAAGGAGCTTGGTTTCTCATTTGGGTCGGACGCCGGCTTCGACATGCTCGATTGTGGCACGCTGAAGAATGGCGATGTCGATGTGATGAACACGACGATGGCAACCGTCCTGTCGTGCCTCGACGATATCAAGGCAATCGCAGCCTATACCGATCAGCCGCTTTCGATCCTCCCTGATGCCAAGCTCCTGTCCGAGCAGGTTCCCGGTTTGAACATCACGCTGTGGAACGGCCTCTTCGTGCCCAAGGGTACGCCGCACGAGGTGAAGGAAAAAATCGCGGCAATCGCCGAAAAAGCAGTGATGTCGGACAAGGCGCAGGAGATCGCGAAAGCGACCGGCGCCGGCGTCTACTGGATGGGCGCGGACGCTGCGGTGAAGCGTATCAACCGCGACTACGCGGACGCCGAAGTGCTCGTCAGGGCGGTTCAAGCGCAGTGACGGATCGCGGCACGCCTCAGCAAGGCGTGCCGCGCGCCTTTCCGAACCGGTGAAAGCGGCAACGATGACGACGCACTGCCTGGAAGATGAGGGTACGGAAGCTCATCACCCCGAGCCGGAGGATCGTGTTCCGGCCGAGGCCGAAGGTATGGCCGGTATGGTGCTGTTTGCGGCTGCATTGATGCTGATCGCACTTGCACCCTTCGCCACCCGTCCGCCGCCGGCGGGCCGGGCCTGGTTCCTCGCGCCGGTAAACTGGCCGCTGCTCTCGCTCGGGCTGGCTTCGATTGCCGGCGCCATTCTTGCCTGGCGCTTCGTCACCGCCTGGCGCGCGGACGGAGGAGAAACGTTCCGGCGCAACGCGCTGTGGGCATTTGGCGGCTTTGGCGGCACGCTCGAATACTCGCTGTATTTCTGCATCTACCTGATCGGTGTCGCGTGGCTCGGCTTCACGTTAGCCACGCTGATCTTCATGCAGGTGACGATCTGGCGTTCGGGTTTGCGCGGCCGGATGTGGGTGGGCGCCGGGATCGCTGTCACTCTCGCCATTGTCGTGGTCTTCCGGCTGGGCATCGGGCTGTGGTTTCCGCTGGCGCCGCTGTTCAAGCTTTTTCCGGCCTGGGTCGGCAACAGTTTGAGCGGGGTGTTGTAGTGGAAAACGTCCTTCTCGGCCTCGAACATATCGCCACCTGGCAGATCGTTCTGGCGCTACTTCTCGGCGCCTTCTGTGGAATTCTCGTCGGCGCCGTGCCCGGTCTCGAACCGGCAGGGGCGATGGCAATCCTGTTGCCGTTCAGCCTCCAACTGGAGCCGCTTGCAGGCGTAATGCTTCTGTTGGGTGCCTATGGCGGTGCCTGGTACGGTGGTGCGATACCCGCAATCCTCATCCGGGTGCCCGGCACGCCGGTCAATGTGCTCACCACATATGACGGCTACCCGATGGCAAAGCGCGGCGAAGCCCATCGTGCGCTTTCGCTGGCCTATTCGTCATCGTTCATCGGCGGAACGGTTTCCGTTCTGGCACTGATATTCCTGGCGCCCTACCTTGCCAAAGTCGCCGAGCATTTCGGTGCGCCGGAATATGCGATGGTTGCTGTTCTCGCGTTGGTTTCGGTGGTGCTTGCTCATCAGCGTCAGATCATACCGGCGCTCGTTTCGCTCGGGCTCGGCATGTTCCTCGGGACGGTCGGTTTCGACGCCCTGTTCAATACACAGCGCTATACGTTCGGTCAGCAATGGCTGCTCGGCGGCGTGCCGATGGTGCCAGTGGTCATAGGCATGTTCGCCATGTCGCAGGCCTTCATCCTTCTGGAAACGAAATCTCACCGCCCAGACGCAGGCGAGCTTGCGTACAGGAACCGCTTTCGCGGACTTTCCGAGGCGTTCCGATATCCGCGTACCCTGGCGCGTTCCTGCGGGCTCGGCCTGTCCATGGGGTTGCTTCCCGGCGTCGGCGAATTCGGCGCCCAGTTTCTTTCCTATTCGCTGGCGCGGCGCTTTTCGAAGAATCCGGAGAAGTTCGGCAAGGGGTCGCCGGAGGGACTCGTTGCTTCGGAAAGCTCGATCTCTGCCTGCACCTCCACAGTGCTCGTGCCATTGCTCTCGCTCGGCATACCCACCGATCCGCTGATGGCCATGGTGCTTGCGGTGTTCATGATCCACAACATCATTCCCGGCCCGCAGCTTTTTGCCGAACACCCGGACTTCATCTCAGGCCTCTACATCTCGCTTCTGCTTCTCAATATCTGCGTGCTCTGTTTCTTGCTGTTCGCAACGAAATACGTGGTGAAGCTATCGAAGATTTCGCCGCGAATGATCGGCGCGACTATCCTGGTGCTCGCATTCATCGGCACTTACACGCAGAACTACCGTATCACCGATGCGCTGATCACGGTGATCTTCGCCATTATCGGGCGCTTCTTCATTCGCAACGGCATACCGGCTTTTCCGCTTGTCATAGGCCTGGTGCTTGGGCCGATGTTCGAGATGCGAATGATGCAGTCGCTCAGCCTCGCGAATGGCGATCCGAGCGTTTTCGTGACCCGCCCGATAGCCGCAACGCTGCTGGCGCTCGCCTGCGCAGGCATTGCGCTGGGCATCTATTCACACAGCCGCGAGCGGCGCACGTCCCGCAGTTCCAAAAAGACGGAAGTCAGATTTCCATGATCCAGACGCAGATCGATGATCTCCGCGCGAGACCCGTTCCTGGCCAACAGCTGTTCATCAATGGTCGGCGCGAGGAGGCGCAATCCGGCCAGACGATCGAGGTGTTCTCGCCGATCGATGGCGCGCGCCTAACGTCGATCTCGGCTGGCGACGAGGCCGATGTCGATCGGGCGGTTACTGCAGCGCGCGCGGCATTTGAGGGCAATTCCTGGTCGCGCATCGCACCAGCCGCGCGCAAGAGAGTATTGCTGAGGTTCGCCGAACTGATCGAGCAGCACGCGCTCGAGCTTGCTGTACTTGGTGTCCGCGACAACGGTACCGAAATCGGGATGGCTCTTAAGGCCGAGCCCGGCAGCGCAGCCAACACATTCCGCTACTACGCGGAAGCCATCGACAAGGTTTATGGCGAGATTGCGCCGACGGGCGAGAACGTGCTTGGCCTGGTGCATCGCGAGCCACTTGGGGTGGTCGGCGTCATTGTACCGTGGAACTTTCCGCTGATGATCGGGTCGTGGAAGATCGCGCCGGCGCTCGCCGCTGGAAACGCCGTGGTGGTCAAGCCGCCGGAAATTGCATCGCTGACACTTCTGCGTCTTGCCGAACTCGCTGCCGAAGCAGGCATGCCTGACGGCATTTTTAATGTTGTCACCGGCCGCGGCTCGGAGGCCGGGCAGGCACTTGCGCTACATATGGATGTAGACGTCATGGCGTTTACCGGCTCCGGGGTGACAGGCCGGCGGCTGCTTGAATGTTCGGCCCGTTCCAACATGAAGCGCTGCTATCTGGAGCTTGGCGGCAAGTCGCCCAATGTCGTCTTTGCCGATGCGCCCGACATTGCGACGGCGGCCAAAGTCTCCGTCAACGGCATTTTCCGTAATGCAGGGCAGGTCTGCGTCGCGGGCTCCAGGCTGCTCGTCCAGTCCAGCGTGTACGACCGCTTCATGGACGAGCTGCTCAAGGCAACGGACATGCTCAAGGTCGGCGATCCGCTCAATGTCGAAACCAATGTTGGTGCGGTCGCCAGCTTCGCTCAGTTGGAAAAGGACCTTGAATTTGTCGCAATCGCGGAACGGGAAGGCGCTAAACGCCTGGCCGGTGGCAACCGCATTCTGGAAGAAACTGGTGGTTCCTACATGGAGCCGACGGTCTTCGCGGACGTTACCCCCGAAATGACACTGTCGCGCGAGGAAGTCTTCGGTCCGGTTCTGGCGGTGACACGCTTCGACACGGAGGAAGAGGCGATCGCCATTGCCAATTCCACGGTTTACGGTCTTGCCTCTGCTGTCTGGACATCGAGCCTGTCGACCGCGCACCGTATGGTGCGCGCCATTCGCGCCGGCGTAGTTCATGTCAACACCTATGGCGGCTCCGATATCACTGTACCCCTCGGCGGCTTCAAGCAGTCGGGCTTCGGTCGCGACAAGTCGCTGCACGCGCTTCACGAATATTCCGATCTCAAGACAGCGTGGATCGCGCTATGAACGCTTTCGTTCCAATCGAGAAACCCACAGCGGAGATCGTTGATCGCCTCATCGATCGCGAGCAGCGCCGCTTTGCCGACCTGCATCCCAGATCCGCGGTCGCCTGGGCGGAGGGACGCAGACATTTCCTTTATGGAGGTCCGTCGCACTGGATGCGGCGCTGGGCCGGCGGCTTTCCCGTCTATGTGCAGAACGCATCAGGGTCGCACGTCACGGACATTGACGGCTGCAGCTACGTGGATTTCGCGCTGGGCGATACTGGCGGCATGTGCGGCCACGCGGTTGAAGCGGTGACGCGCGCCGCCGTCCACCAGCTGCGGAGCGGCACCACGATGATGCTGCCGACCGAAGACTCGCTGTGGGTGGGCAAGGAACTCGCGCGCCGTTTCGGACTTCCCTACTGGACGTTGACAACTTCAGCCACCGACGCCAATCGCGGCGCGATCCGTATCTCGCGCATGATCACCGGTCGCAACAAGGTACTTGTGTTTTCAGGCTGCTATCACGGCGGTGTCGAGGAGGCGCATGTCGAGATCAGAGACGGCAAGATGGGTCTGAGGAACATGATCCATCCGAACGGCGTCGACCACGCCGCAGTGTCGAAGGTCGTCGAATTCAACGACATTTCAGCACTTGAAAAGGCACTCGCCGAGGAAGATGTCGCTTGCGTGCTAGCCGAGCCGCTGATGACCAATTTTGGCATGATCCCGGTAGAGGACGGGTTTCATGAGGCGCTGCGGGCACTCTGCCGCAAGCACGGCTCCGTCCTCATTATCGACGAAACCCACACCATTTCCTGCGGGCCCGGCGGCTATACCAAACTCAACGACCTGGAACCCGATATCTTCGTTTGCGGCAAGGCGATCGCCGGCGGCATCCCCGCTGGCGTATTCGGCGTTACCGAAGAGATATCGCAGCGCCTGCGGAAACTCGTGCCGGACGTCAATCCGCGTAAACGCCAGTCAGCACATCTGGGTATCGGCGGTACGCTGGCGGGCAGTGCACTTACTATTGCCACGATGCGCGCAGCGCTTGGCGAGGTGCTGACCGAAAAAAACTTCGAAGCGATGATCGCCAATGCTGCGCAACTGGCGGAAGGCGCCCGCCGCGTCATCGCAGACAATGGCCTACCCTGGCACGTCACCCAGATCGGGGCGCGCGCAGAGATCATGTTCATGCCGCGCCCGCCGCGCAATGGAGCGGAGGTTGTCGCGACCCGGCGCGGCGACATCGAGACGCTGCTTCATGCCTATTACATGAACGAGGGCATCCTGGTGACGCCTTTCCACACGATGTTTCTGATGTGTCCGGACACATCGGCAGCGGACATTGCGCAACACACCAGGACGTTTCGGCAGTTTGTCGAACTTCTGAAGCGGGAGGGCGCGCTGTGACTGCGATCGACCGGCCCTTCGACCTTTCCGGCAGGGTGGCGATCGTCACTGGCGGCGGGCGCGGCATCGGAGCGGCCTGCGCAACGCGTTTCGCCGAAGCTGGAGCGCATGTCGTCATAGCCAACCGGACAACCGATGTCGCCGAAACTCTGGCCAGGGACCTGACCGGTCGGGGCCTGAAGGCGGAGGCAGTTCCGTTTGTCTCACTGACACGAACTGATCTTCGGGCGCTGGTCGACGGCGTGGCGGCGCGTCATGGACGACTAGACATCATGCTTCACAATGCCGGCGGCTGCCCCTGGGCCGCCATCGAGGATCTGGATGAGCAGAAGCTCGCTGAAACGATCAACATCAACCTGAATGCCGCGATCTGGCTGACTCAGGCATCAGTGCCCCACATGCGCGCCAACCGTTTCGGTCGCGTTCTCATAACGTCGTCAGTGTCCGCACATCTGGCAATGGGGGGCGGGGCGCATTATTCCGCCGCCAAGGCGGGCGTGAACGGCTTCATTGCCGCCGCGGCGTTCGAATACGCCCGCGATGGCATTACGGTCAACGGCGTTGCGCCCGGTTTCATCGACAAGCCCGGCCGCGGCACCATGAGCAAGCCGGAAACCGCGGCAGAACTCGCGCAACACATACCGATGGGGCGCAAGGGACAGGCCGACGATATCGCATATGCGATGCTCTACCTCGCCTCGCCGCAATCCAGATATATGACCGGCCAGATCATGACGGTGGATGGCGGATCGAGCCTGCCGGAAACCGGCTTTGCGGTCGCTAGACAGTGGGGGCTGTCATGAGCGGGCAGCTGACTGGGCTCACCGCTCTCGTCACCGGTGCCGCCACCGGCATGGGTCGCGCGGTTGCCGAGCGTTTCGCGCGAGAAGGCGCGACAGTGATCTGTTTCGGCTTCGGCGGCGGGAAACTGGACGAGACCGCAAGCGCCATCGGCGCAATGGCCGTGCACGGCGATGTCACGCGCGTATCCGACATCCAAAAGGCGCTCGCAGCCTGCGGCGGTCAGCTGGACATCTTGGTCAATGCCGCCGGCATGCTGGAACCCGATACGCCCGAAAGTGTCACCGACGAGGTCTGGAACAACACGCTCGCGGTCAACCTCACCGGTTCGATGAATGTATGCCGGGCTGCGCTGCCGCTGCTCAAGATTTCGGGCGGCGCCATCGTCAACGTTGCCTCCGTTGCTGCGTTCAATGCCAGCCCGGACAACGCGGCTTATGCGGCCTCGAAGGCGGGCCTCGTCGCATATACCCGTTCGCTCGCCTACGCGCATGGCCGTGACGGCATCCGCGCCAACGCCGTGGCGCCTGGCTGGGTACGCACTCCGATGAGCGAAGACGAGATGGATGAGGCCGCGCGCGCCAACGGTACATCGCGCGAAAGCGAATTTTCGGCGCTGACGCGCCGCATTGCGCTCGGCCGCGTCGGCACGCCTGACGAAATTGCTGCCTGCTGCTTGTTCCTCGCGTCCTCCCAAGCCTCTTTCGTCACCGGCGCTGTGTTGGTGGCGGATGGAGGCGGGCGGGCGCCGGTGCAGAACCGGGCGGCTTAGACGATTAGAACCGACCAGGTTCAAGGGAGGAGGAACCGATGACCGAGCAACCAGCAGTCGCCGATCTGATTGTCAGAAACGGCCGCATCTACACAGTGGACGACAAGCGTTCCTGGGCGAGTGCCATGGCCGTTCGCGGCGGTCGCATTCTGGCAGTCGGCGACAATGCTGCGGTTGATCCGCACAAAGCTAGCGATACGCGTGAACTCGACCTCCAGGGCCGCATGGCTATGCCGGGCATCGTCGATGTTCACAACCATCTGATGCTGGGCGGGCAGGCCGAGCTGTTCGAGCTGCGCTTTTCCAGCCTGTCCAGCCCTGAAGAAATTTTCGCCAAGGTGCGCGAGGCGGCCGAAAATTCACCCGAGGGAAAGTGGATTATCGGTCAGCAATGGGGCAGCGACATGTGGCCCGAGCTGAACACGGTGAAAGCCCTGGCCGCACTCGACGAGGCGAGCCTTGGCCGCCCGGTCATGCTGCGCGACGACACCTATCACAATCGCTGGGTAAATTCGGAGGCCATGCGCATTACTGGCCTCACGGCCGATTCGCCGGATCCAGATCAGGGCGGTCTGGGCCGCGACGCAGAGACCGGGGCGCTGACCGGCATGATGATCGAGGCCGCATCCGGTCTTGTCGAACGCGCTATCGTGAATTCGGGACACTACACACCGGAAATGGATCGCGCTGCAATAGCCCGCTCCGTCGCGACGCTTAATTCCTATGGTGTGACCGCGTTTCTCGACGCAGCCGCCATGCAGCCGGTCATCGCTGCTCTAAAAGGGCTGGACGATCGCGGACAACTCACTGCATGGGCGGCGGCTGCGTTGCCGGTGATGGAACCATCCTTCATGTTCGGCATTGCCGGCGAAGAGCTTTTTGCGCTGCGCGAGGGGTATCGCTCGGCGCATGTGAAGCCTGATTTCGCCAAGGTCTTTCTGGACGGTGTTCCAGGTGCGCGCACCGCAGCTTTCCACGAGCCTTACACCAAGAACCCTATTCTCGGCTGCTGCTTTCGCGGAACCACGCTGGCGACGGTGCCCGAGCTGGTGCGCTGGGTCGGGCGCTGCGAGGAACTCGACATCGCAGTAAAAATTCACTGCGCAGGCGACGCCGCAGTTACTCAGGCGCTCGATGCAATCGACGTGGTGCGGTCATTCAACGGACCGACCAATCTGACGCATCACATCGCACATGCGAGTTACATCGCTCCCGATGACATCAAGCGTTTCGCCGAGCTTGGCGTCGCCGCCGACCTGTCGCCGTTCCTTTGGTATCCAACTTCCTTCCTTGAAGGCCACAAGCAGACCATGGGCGTGGACCGTGCGACGCGGTTCTGGCCCAATCAGGATCTGCTGCAAGCGGGCGCGCTGATGGCCGCCGGGTCAGACTGGCCGGTGATTCCCAATCCTGATCCGTGGAACGGCATGGAAGGGCTGGTGACCCGCCAGAATCCATCCGGTGATTTCCCGGGCGAAGCGCTGTGGCCGGAACAGGCGCTCGACATTGCCACTGTGCTGGAGATCTTCACCATCAACCCGGCCAAGGTCATGGGGCTTGATGGCACCGTCGGTTCGCTTGAGATCGGCAAGTCCGCAGACTTCATCGTGCTGGATCGCAATGTGCTGGAGGTGCCGTCAGACGAAATCGCCGACACCAATGTGCTGCAGACCTATTTCGAGGGACGCCTCGTCTATGAACGGGGGGCATCGTCATGAGCTCTCTTCGTATCCCGGTGACTGTCCTGACCGGGTTTCTGGGATCGGGCAAGACCACCGTTCTCAATCATCTGCTGCGTCAGCCGGAACTCGATGGGACTGTGGCGATCATTAATGAGTTCGGTGCTGTCGGTCTCGATCATCTGCTCGTTGAAACGAGCGAAGAGCAGTTCGCGCTTCTCGACAATGGCTGCATCTGCTGCACGGTTCGCGACGATCTCGTCACCACCCTGAAAGACGTGGCCGCGCGGGCAGATTGCGGCGAACTGCCGCCGGTGCGGCGCATCCTCATTGAAACGACCGGGCTCGCCGACCCGGTGCCCATTCTGCACACGCTTATCGTCGACCTCGAGCTGGCGGAGCTTTTCGTCATCGATGGGGTTGTAGCCACAGTCGACGCCGTCAACGGCCTTGCCACGCTTGATCAGCATCAGGAGGCCGCAAAGCAGGTGGCCGTCGCCGACCGTGTTCTGGTCACTAAAACCGACATCGCTGATGACGCGGATGCGGAAGCGCTTCGCCTCCGGCTCGCGCGTCTCACGCCGACCGCCATGCTTGTCACAGTGGCGCATGGCGAAGTTGACGCGGACCTGGTGCTGTCAGGCGGCGGCTTTGATCCGGACAGACTTTCCGGCGATGTCGTAGCGCGGTTCCGCGATGCCGCACGGGCTGCCGACCATGCGCACGTTCACGATGACCACTGCGCCGACCCGCATTGTTCGCACGAACACCATCATCGCGCACACGCGTTCGCGCATCACGGCATTCGGTCCTACGCCTTCGTGATCGACGAACCGGTTGCGTGGCCAGCATTTGCGCAATGGCTCGAATATCTGACCATGCTCAAGGGCCAGGACCTCCTTCGCATGAAGGGGCTCGTCTACCTCTCGGATGATCCGGACCGGCCGATGGTCGTGCATGCCGTCCAGAACGTCGTCCATCCGCCAGCCCGATTGAACGGCTGGCCGGATGCCGACCGCCGAACCCGCATCGTTTTCATCGTTCGGAACATCGACAGGGAGATCATCGAGCGGACTCTTGCCAGGTTCGCCTCGATCGAAGCCGGAGCCATTTCCAGGCCGGCAAGGCAGGAAGAACTGGCCTGAAAGTGCAGCCAATCGCATCGAAACCACGGGAGGTAAGGATATGCGTTTGAAATTGAAACTGTTGACAGTCGCCGGGTTGGCGGGCTTCGCCGCCGCGGCGTTCACCGGAACGGCATCTGCTGCTCCGACCTGCGCCAACGGCACGATTTCTGTCGGTGCTGTCTCCACCATTACCGGCCCCGCCGACTTCAGCGAGGTGCCGGAAGCGGCACAGGTCGTCTTCGACAAGGTGAATGCAGAGGGTGGCATCAACGGCTGTAAGATCGAATACGCGATTTCCGATGACAAGGCCGATCCGCAAGTTGCAGCGCAAGCAGCCCGCGATCTGATCGACAACAAGGAGGTGGTGGCACTGGTCGGTTCCGCCAGTCTCCTCGATTGTGCAGTCAATGGAACGACCTATAGCCGCAAGAGCGTTCTTGCCGTGCAGGGCCTCGGCGTCGATGCTGCGTGCTTCAACTCGCCAAACGTGGCGCCAGTCAATGTCGGCCCCTATACGTTGTCGACGGCCATGGCATACTACGCCACCAACGAGCTGAACGCGCAGAAGCTGTGCGCCTTCTTCATCATCATCGGCGGCACGCAGGAAGCCTACAAGGGCGCGATCGCCGACTGGGAAAAACTAACCGGTCAGAAGATCCACGTTCTTGATCTTACGCTGCCCTTCCAGGGTGATCTCACGCCTTACGTGATCAAGGCGCGGGACGAAGGCTGCGACGCAGTGCTCACCAATCAGGTGGAGCCCCAGGTGGTGCAGCTCATCAAGACGGTCGATGCCCAGAAGATCGAAGGTATCAACTGGCTGTTTCTCGCCCCTGGGTACACCGTCGAAGTTGCGAAGGCGTTGGCCGACACAAGTCAGCCGGTCTATGTCGGCACCGAATGGGAGCCGTTCACCGAAACCGGTTCGGAGGCCAATCAGGAGTGGATTGCAGCCATGAGCGCTGCAGGCCGACCGCTGACCGCCTTCTCGCAGGGCGGGTATCTCGCCGCACAGGTGTTTCTGGACGTCATCAGGGGTATCGACGGTGAAGTGACCCGCGAAAGCGTGAGCGAGGCGCTGCTGAAGATGGACCCGAGAGAATACGATCTGATCGGCAGCCCGTACGTCTTCGGTGAAGCTGACAAGCATGCGCCCATGCAGGCCACCAAGGTCATGAAGCTCGAAAAGGGCAACTGGACCGTCGAGACGCCTGAATGGCTCGTTTTGCCAACCATGCAATAGGCAATCTCGCGCAGGCGGCGACCTTCGCCGCCTGCGCGCCTCCAACTGGAACGGCCAATGAACTCTCTTTTGACATCGGCGGTAGCAGGGCTGACCGCGGCTGGCGCGTACGCGCTGCTGGGCGTTTGCGCCGTATTCACCTACAGGCTGGTTGCGGTGGTGAACTTCACCGGAGCAGCCATCGGCACCGCCGGCACCTTCGTGCTTATCACGCTCTATGACGCTGGGTTTCCGCTTTGGCCGTCGGTTTTCGCCGGTATCGCGGGCGGCACGATCGCGGGCGTTCTAATCGGTTTCGTCATGACAACCTGGTTCGCCGAATCCGCGGCATCAACGAAGGCCGCCGTCACCGTGGCGCTTCTGGTGGGGTTGATCGCAATCGGGCTGAGGTTGACCGGCGGGCAGCATCCTCACGTGATGCCCGATCTCTTTCCCGGCTCGGCTTTCCGCCTGGCGGGCGTGGAGGTGACGATCGCGTCGGCGCTGACCATTGGCCTTGCCGTGCTTTTCACGCTTCTTGCCGACTGGTTCCTCAACCTTACGCGGACGGGACTGCATCTTCGAGCGCTTTCGGAGCGGCCGATGGCCGCTGAACTGCTCGGTGTGCGTGTGAAACTGCTGTCGATATTCGTTTGGGCGGTGACAGGCTCCTTCACGGCATTCGCACTTATGATCATCGCGCCGCAGCGCTCTCCCAATTTCATGACACTGAGCCTTCTCGTGGTGCCGGCGCTGGCGGCAGCGCTTGTCGGGCTGTTCCGCTCGTTCTGGATCGCGCTCGCCGGAGGTATCGTGCTCGGCGTGGTTGAAGGCCTGGTGAGTGGCTTTGACGGCGTCAGCCAGTATCGCGGTGCGATACCGTTCCTGGTCATTCTGGGCGTCCTCCTGTGGTCGCAGAGGGGAGCCCGCTGGGATGATGCACGCTAGCCTTCGTTCAGCACTTACAATTGCGGTGTCGCTGGCCGTAGCGGGCGCTGCGATCGTCGGATTGCTGCCGCCCTACTGGGTGTTCCTGGCAACTGCGGTGCTTATCACCGCGGTAGCTCTTCTCAGCCTTGGCCTGGTGACCGGCCGCACCGGAATGATCGCGCTCTGCCAGATGTCGTTTGCCGGTGTCGGCGCCTGGACAGTGGGCTATCTCAATGTCTGGAATGCACCTGGCGGACTTGTGGCGTGGATCGTCGCGGGAGGACTGGCTGCGGTGCCGCTGGGCGTTGCCATCGGCCTTCCGGCTCTGCGGCTGCGCGGTATCAACCTTGCCATCGTGACCCTTTCCTTCGCGGTGGCGTTCGATACCATTCTCGCCACAATCACCTATCCGGGGCAGACCGCGTTCATATCCGTTCCCCGACCCGGGATCGTCGACAGCGACGAAGGGTATTTCGTGTTTGTACTGATCATCTATGCGCTGATCGCAATCTGCCTCGCCTTTGTCACGCGCACCCGTCTCGGCGCGTCCTGGCTCGCGGTCCGGCACTCGGAGCGGGCGGCTGCCGCGCACGGTGTCTCGGTGCCGATGGCCAAGCTTTCGGCATTCGCCATTTCAGCTTTCATCGCCGGCATTTCGGGCGGCATGCTTGCGGGTTATCTCGGTACGCTCGTCTCGGAGAACTTCTCCATGATGCAGTCGCTTTTGCTTTTCGCGGTGGCCACAATGGCCGGCGCGCATTTCGTGGAGGGGGCGATTATCGGTGGCATCCTGATCGTCATGTTTCCGGAACTGCTCCGGCGTCTTGATCTGCCGCAGGATATCGGCAACGTCATATTCGCGATCGGCGCGACGCAGGCACTTTCAACCGGCGAAACGATTTCAGAGACGTTCCGCCGACTGGCACGCAAGCTGTTGCCTGCAAGGCCTGTCGCGGAAGCCAGTGCATCGCGTGAGCATCTACCTCCGCCGGTCACCCGAACCGCCGGCACCGCGCTCGCCATCAAAGGCCTTACCGTCCGATACGGTTCGGTGGTTGCGCTGGAAGACGTCAGTTTCGATGTGCCCGCCGGAACGGTCGTTGGCCTGATCGGGCCTAACGGAGCGGGCAAGTCGACCTTTATCGACGCCGTCGCAGGGTTTCTCGATCGATATGGGGGGCAGGTCAGCGTCGAAGGCCGACCGCTCGAAGGCATCGGTGCGCACCGCCGGGCGCGAATGGGCGTTCGGCGGACATGGCAGACAACGCGCATCGCACCGGAATTGACTGTTGGCGAGTACCTCAATCTGGCCGCAGGCGGCCTGAGTGAAGATCAGCGCGTCGCGGTGCTCGCCTGGATCGGATGCCCATCGCCGCAGGTGCCGGTTGCAGCGGTTGATGCCGGAACGCGGCGGCTCCTCGACGTCGCAGGCGTGGTCGCCGCGCGGCCGGCGGTCGTGCTCCTCGACGAACCGGGAGCCGGACAGTCCTACGATCAGGCGTTGAAACTTGGCGAGCGAATTGCCGAGATACCGGCGCTTTTCGGTTCGGCAGTCCTGCTGGTCGAACACGATATGGATCTAGTGCGGGCCGCATGCTCGCAGGTGAGGGTTCTGGATTTCGGCCGGATCATTGCTTCCGGCCCGCCAGATGCCGTGCTCGACAATCCGGTGGTCAAGAAAGCCTATCTCGGCCACGCCGCAGAAAGTGAAGCCGCATGAGCATCTTCAAAGCGAATTCGGTTTCGGTGAACAGGGCGGAGCTGGCCATCGTCAACGATGTCGATTTGCAAGTCGAGCGCGGCACGATAAGCGTTCTGCTTGGCGCCAACGGCGCCGGCAAGACGACGCTGCTCGAAGGTCTTTCAGGCGTCATTCGCATTGCCGGTGGAACTATTGAACTTGAGGGGCAGCCACTGCAACGCGCGCGCCCCGGTGCGCGCGCACGTGCAGGACTTGGCTATGTCGAACAGGGCAGAACGGTTTTTCGCGAATTGACGACCGAGGAAAATCTGCGCGTCGGTCTTCACGACAGTGCCGACATTTCGGAAGCCTATGCGCTGTTTCCGGAGCTCGTACAGCGGCAGGACGTGCCGGCTGGTCTGCTGTCGGGAGGAGAACAGCAGATGCTGGTCATCGCGCGGGCTCTGCTGACGCGGCCGAAGGTGCTGATGATCGACGAGATGTCGGCGGGGCTAGCGCCGGTCATTGTAGGGCGCCTCATGCAGACGATGCGCAAACTGGCCGATGAGGGGCTGGCGATCCTGCTTGTCGAGCAATTCGCGGCACTGGCGCTCGATGTTGGCGACAGGGCTTACGTGATGCGCCGCGGCAGGATGGTCTACGACGGTGACTGCAAGACGTTGCTCGATGCACCCGACAAGCTGCACGACTTCTATCTCGGCAGCGCGAACACCGAAGGCTAGCCAACCGGGAAATACCGGGCCGTTGCCGCGCGTCCTGCCTAGGCATCAAGCTGGAGTTGCAGCCACAGCTGCCTGTCACGACATGACGATCGCAGCGCGGGTGGGATTTGGTAGCGGAGGAGGGATTTGAACCCCCGACACAAGGATTATGATTCCTTGTCAAACCTCTACGATGCGCGGCTCCATTGAGAACATGTCACATTCATGTTGCGCTTGCGTCGCGGATGTCGGCAAGGCGATCCTCTTCTTTGTTGATTTGGCGCTCGACGGCGCGAACAATTTCGTTGTGGTCGAAGGGCCGAATCGTGCGGTGGTCGGCGTCGTCGCACGGCAGGAACCCCTCTGGCCAATACGCGACCGCTTCGCAGAGCAGGCGATACTGGGCGGGCGCGTCGAGGTTCACCTGCTTCACCCTGATCTCAAGTCTATTCTTCGGATCACTCGCCAGCTGCCGAATGTCCTTGGCCAGAAATCGCGGGCAATAGCCCACCATCATTGCGGGATCGGAAGATCGAAGAGCTACCGCGTCGTGATCGAACGGGTTCTGTACATCAAGCATCGCAAAGAGCCGTTCACCTGCCTCAAACGAGAATGCGCGAGCTTGGGTGTTCGATGCAAGGTGGCTGATGCCGTGGCAGAAAAATACCATCCGATACTGCCCACGTCGTTGGGCGGGCACGGGATGAACCTGAAGTGTGTCGGTGGCACGGCTGCCACCCATCCTGGCCATAAGGAGAAGTGGGTCGGTCAATCGTTTGCCTTCGAGGCCAGACCACCGCGCATATCGCGCATACTCGGGGCGTCTCTCATTCATGACCCTATTTGCAAAAATCGGAAACAATTCAGAGGAGATGTAGATGGACCCAAGGTCACTCATGTTTGCGAAAGGCTGAAATGTTGACGCACGCTCGGCGCCGCCGGTGTACGCAAACGTGTACCATCCGTGCCCACGGGTTAGTTTCGCCACCGGGTGCCATCGACGGCTGTCTGGATCCTGCCAGTTGACAAAGAAACTGTCAGTCATCGTCGTTCCTCAGCGAGCTCAAGAGTGTATTTCGGTTCGTCGCTAGGAGTGCGCATGCAAATTCCTTCGCCGCATCTGTCATTACTCCATCGGGCATTTTGTCGAAGACCCCGGTAACCTGTTTTTCCGACACTGAGCGCAGTTGATCCAGCCAATAGAAACCACTTCCGCGCTGCACTCGTGCGGCAAATGTGAATGCGTCAATCGGCGAAAGCGGTTGTTTGTCGGTCGGATCAGCAAAGAGGGCAGACCGAGCTTTATCGGCAAATGCGGTTATTGAATAGCGCATATCCCTTGTGTCGAGGCGCCTTCGCCGAGTGTCATCTGACAATTCTCGGCCTAGGCTTGAAGCATGGTCGAACGTTGGCGCGAGCACAACCTGCCCAGTTGGCGCTCGAATGAGACCCCAATTTTCATGATGCCGATCGGTATTTCCGATCCATCCATCAAGCATCAAATACCCGAGAAAGTCATGCCACGTTTCCTGATAGTTCATGATCGAATGGCGCTTCAATGCGGCGAACACCCGGCTGACTGTGTGCTCTCGTTGCAAATAAGAGCGAGCACCATCGTAGTCTTTCGAGACTTGGCTGATAAGTTCATTGCCGAGAATGAGTCGCCCGCCATCTTCCACCAAAGTCGGACTTACCACCCCACGCCTGCCTGCAAATGTAGCAAAATCATAGTGAGCACCTGGCAAACCCAAAAGGCGACAAAGCTCGCAGGCGGCTTTTTCAGCCCAATCTTCCCCGGTGTTCTCTCGTCCGAATTTGAGTAAGCTCAATTTGCCATGGTGTGTAATCCAAAACTTTTCTTTAGTTCCCAGTGACTCTGGGAACTCGATGTCAGCCTCTATTTCAAAGATTGGATACACCTTCATCCGAGTAAGGCGGCCTCGGCAGCCGCCAATTCCTCAGTATCGTCTGTCTGGGGAAACAAATGGCCATAAACGTCGGCGGTCATCGTGATGGAAGAATGCCCCATACGTTCCTGTACCAGTTTCAGCGGCAGTCCAAGTCCCCCGTCCTGCTGACGATTGATGAGCCAAGAAGCATAGAAGTGCCGCAGGGTGTGAAGGCCAGAGTACTTAGCGGCCTTAACCGACTTGCCTTCCATGTCAATGTCCCCAGTATCGACAGACACGCCAGCCGCCACCATGGCTGGTATCAGCCCGCGGTTGATGATGTTCGCGTGACTTTCGACTTTCCCGGCTCCATTCGGGAAGGCGAGCCCCAAATCGCCCTTTGGACATGCCAGCTTCCATTCCCGCAGCGCGTTTACTACGATCGGCGGGACAGGGATTGTCCGCTCGCCTGCTTCCGATTTCGGCCGACCAATCTCTCCGAATTCATCTGCCCGCTGTCGGACGTGCAAGGCTCGCGCCTCAAGGTCTATGTCCTGCCAGCGTAGACCTCGAAGCTCGGACGATCGGAGCCCCGCAAAGATCGCAGTGAGGAGCAGTGGCCGCCAGCGGCCCGACAGGGCTGCTATCAACGCTTTGACTTCCTCTCGAGTGGGAATGTCTTCGCCGACGACGAGCTTACGCTTCTGTCGCCTCTCCTGGCGCCTGTCGCTACGGCGGCGGTCGCGGATATCCCGAACAGGATTTCTGGTAGCCAGGCCGCGCTCCTGCGCATCCGCAAATATGCTGCCAAGCGAGCTCACCGCTTTCTTGATCATCGCTGGCGACCGGCCTTCAGCGCGAAGCGTGTCTTCGTAACTGCGAATGAAGGGGACCGTCACCTTGGATAGCAGCGTGCCGCCGACAAAAGGCTCGATGTGGTACTTCAGATGTCGCCGGCGTTGGTTAATAGTGCTGCGTTCCAGTTCGGTTGCCTCACCAGTTGCGATCCAAAGTGCGCCGGCCTTGCTGACGGTGACCGTATCGCGATCGGCAACGTGAACGCCCTCGCGCACCTCGACGGCGGCAGTTGCAGCGAACACGTCAGCGTCCTTCTTCTTGGCGAACGTCCTCAGTCGGCGCGTTCCCTTAACGTCGATGTAATCGACCACCCAAGCGGTTTTCTCGACCCCTCTGCTTGTCGTCCATGTGCGCTTTCGAACAGACATCAGGCTTTAGCTCCCTCGGCGTTTCGCTTCCGCATGGCGGCCACTCGACAGCGATCTGAGCAATAGACGGAATGAGACCGCCGACCTGTAAGAGGTCCAGTCAGGTACGCTCTTGAGCAATGTGCACAGCTGGTGATTACCGCACCAATTTCGATTGCCATCATTGCTTCCATGACCATCAAGTCTTCAAGGCCAGAGGCTTGAATCACCAGTCGCAGGCCTCCGCCACTTGTCCGCTCCAGCTTCGGCTTGAAAGAAGAATAGCTGGCAACAGCGTTTGCTCGGGGAAGGACTGCGTCGGGACCTAGGGAACTCCAACGAAAAAGGGTCTGCAGCGTCGATCTGAAGCTTACGAGCTCTGTAGATTTCTCCCACATGCCGCCGGCCCCAGACCGTTCACTCTGCAACATCCCAAATCTTTCGAGAAAATGCGCGAAGGCAAGATTGTCGCGGCAGTTGATGAAGTGCAGCGCGATCGGATTCTCGAGATTGGCGACGTGGTAGCTGATCGGGCTTACCTCGGGTGATCGGGGCCTAAAGATCGCGCCGTCAAGCTCCACTCCATCCGGCTCAATGAAACGGGCGGGTTGACACTCAACGCCGTCGCGCGGGCGTTGCCATTCTAATCGAACTGGTAGCATCTGATCCTTGTTACGCTTTTTTGGATTTAATGCGTATGTGAACCTTTTCATCCTTTTCAACGGGGGTCAACGCATTACGATGTGATACGATATTTCTCAGAAAAGGCGAACATCCCTGTGGTGACTGATCCGAGTACAGAAACTGTTGAGTTGGTGTGGGGCGGTGAAGGGATCGCGAAGGTCATTGATCGTTCGACCCGTCAGACTTTTCACCTCCTCGAATCGGGACAGCTTCCAGCCAAGAAGGTTGGCGGACGCTGGGTATCTGAAAGGGGAAAGCTGCTTCGATTTCTGCTGGGCGAGGACTCCTGATGGATCCGGACGCCTTGCCTGTCGGTGGCACCACCGGCGCCTGTCACGAGAGTAGCGAGGCAATTGGCGCTGCCGCGCAGTGGCTCGCCAGCTTGCCCGAAGCGCAGGTCCCCAAACCAGCCGTGCCTGCGTTGAGACGCCGGTTCGGCCTATCCGCACGCGAGGCCTGTTGGGCCATCTCCGAAGCGCGCCTCATCAGGGCGAGGTCGCATTGACCGGCGACAAATTTACACGCGACAAGCTCGCCTGGCTCGACCATTTGGCCGAGGACAGGTCAATCTCCGCGCCAGCGTTCCGGCTCGCCTACGTCATCGCTTCCCGTTTTCTTAACCGCACGACCGGTGAAGCTTGGCCAGCCCAGGAAACGCTTGCCAAGGTGCTAGGCCTGAAGGTGCGGCAAGTTGGCAATCTCGTTGGCGAACTCGTCAAGGCGGGGCATCTGCGCGCGAAGCGCGGCGGCAGAGGGCGAACGAACATCTACCAGATACGCTTCGATGATCGGCAAGATGTTGCGGATCAACATGTCGATGATCAGCAAGAAATTGCGGATCAAGAAGCCACGTTGACCGGCAATTCCGCGCGCTTTGATCCGCAATTTTCCGACAGTTTGACCGGCAAAATATTGCCACCGAATCCCATTGAAGAACCCTTAGAAGAACCCACTGAAGGCGGACGGCCTTATGGCCGTTCCGCCCAGCAAGGGAGTGCTCCGCATTCAACGTTTGAGTCTAAGCGTTTCTGCCAGTCTCCTCCTGAAGTGCGCGACATCATGGCCGGACCGCTGGACGCGGCCGGCCAATCAAACGCCTACTCCGCTGCCAAGATGAGGCGATAGCTCGAATGGACTGCAAGATGCCAGAACGCCAGCTTGAACTCAGACTCGATCCCTGCGTCATCAATGTCGACTTCAGGAGCGATCTCAAACGATCGCGATCGACTGCACGACAGAAGGTGAAGGATGTTTTGAGGTCATTCCCGCCAGCGCGGCAACTCTCATTCGTCCGTCAAGTCGCGAATGAAATGGTTCGCTTCACAACGCAACAGCGCCGTGCCCAGTATTGGGCGGGCATCATCGAGCTACTAAGCTCTCGGATGACGGTGCTCGGTCATAACGAGATCGAGCGCCAGCTTCTCGACTTCCGCTCAGCAGTCCAGCGCGAGATCGACCAACGCTGCACACGGCGCTCCCCAGGTGACGCCGCGTGACAGCTTTGTGCAACCCGCGGGTCCTTCCCAGGCACCCCCCCTACCGCGGGCGCGGCGCAGCGCATCCTTTGAGAGTTTTTGGAGTTTTCGAAATGCCGATTTCCTCTTCCTCTCGTGTTGATCAGAAAACGCTCGCCACTGAGCTCGGCGTAACCGCGCGCCGTGTCCGCCAGCTGGTGCAAGCGCATCTTCTGCCGCCAGCAAATGATGAGGGCGTCTATGATCTCGACCGCTGCCGACGCTACTTCAAGCTCTACTCGGACAAGACCCCTTACGAGTGGGCCCACTTCTTCCGTGAGTTGCGGGACGAGAGTGTCCGCGTTGAGCGGCTTGTGCGTAAGGCCTCGTCAGCATCGGCTACTGAAGCTGAGCTAGCCAGAGCTGGCAAGGCTGCGGCAGAGCTGTTCGATGCGCTGCGGTTTGCTATCGCTGCGAAGTCGCAATCGGACGCGGAGCGCACTTTCATGCGGCTGATCTTTGACCGCCTCGAGGTCGAGACCTATGGCCCGCTCATCAGCCGAACATTCCATTTGCTCGCAGCCAAGCAGGGATTGACGGCTGACGAAATCGGGCAGCAGATCGCATCGCATGGGTAGAGCCGATGGGTTTGCCGGCGCTCTCTGAAGACCTGCGACACCTGCTGGACGCTGCCGGCAGGCCACAATTGTGTGCTGCGCTCGCCTTCATTTCGGCGAAACTCGTTTCCGAGGAAACGGCCGACGATCCCGAGTTCATCGGGCTCCTGGAGGCGGCACGGCTCTGCAACGTCAAAGATCGAAAAACAATGATCACCTGGGCTGTCAAGTTCGGACTCGGTCACAAGTTGGACCCCGAGGTGCAAAACTCCCGATGGGTCTTCGACAAACGCAAGGTGCTCGCCCACTTGGGCGCCATTTCCTAGATATTCCCTATCCATTTCCCTGCCATTCCCAATACCGCGAGCTGCATCGCGTCCATATGATCCGCTCATGGATGACCGTATTGCCTTCACTCCGCGACAAGCTGCTGAAGCGGCGAGCCTTACCGAGCCACAGATCTGGGGCGCTATCACGTCGCAGAAACTGCAAGCCCATATGGCCGGCGATCGCGTTGTGATCCTACGCACCGATCTCGAGCGCTTCGTCGCGTCGTTGCCCAATCCGCTGGACGGATACGACTCTGTCGAAGCACATCGCGAAGCTGAACTGCGCGACCACGCTGCAAAGCGCGAGCGGGGTAGGAAGATCGCCACGACGCTCATGACGTCCGGATCGCTTCCTGGTGATCCCGGATTCGAGCGCGGCAAGGCGATCGCTGCTAAATTGCTCGGAAGGTCGCAGAAGACATGACCCAAGTCCTATCCTCAGTAGAGATTGAGCAGAAGATCGCCGCTGAAGACCAAGGCCTCGCGGAAGCTTTGGCCAAGGCCGACGAGCTTGAAAAGCGTCGCCCCGAAGTCGCGTTTGATGATGGGGCATACGCTGATCTGGAATCCGAGATTGCTGCCGGTGCGCAGTCAGCTGAACGTCACCGCGTTCGGATCGCGGCGCTAAACGAAAAACTCAGCTTAGCCGTCGAGAGGGAGCGCCAGTCCGAACTCCGCGTGAACTACGAGGCCGCCAAGGCTGAGATTGAGGCAGCTGCTAAATGGCAGGCTGAAACGTACCCTCAACTCGCGCTTGCCATCGCCGAGGGTTTCGAAAGATCGCGCAGGGCTGATCGGCTTGCACTCGATATTAATCGAAGCGGGGTTCCGGCCGGAGAGCCGCGTCTGCAATCGGTCAATGAGGTCGTTGATATACCCGGAGCGCCAATCATGTGGCCCAGCGCGCCCTACGAAAAGGTCGCAGAGCTTCCCGACCCTCGCCCAGGACACCCGGCGATTTGGAAACGGTGACGGCGCATGTCCAGCGCATCCCATTTCATTGATCGCCCGCCTTGGCGAGCCGTCGTGGCGGTAAGCAAAGCAGGACAAAAGCGCCTGCATCTTCGGCAGCAGCTAGGCAAGAAGTCATACCTAAGTCTTTCGCTCGATCTTGAGAGCGCTGCAACGCTCAAAAAGCTTATCGCAGCGGTGCTCTACCGCGAGCGATCCAACGAGCTCCAAGACACTGATGAGCCAGATGACGGGTCGCCAGTCGAGACATCTAATGCAGCATAGCCGGGGAACCTGGCGCGTCGGACCGCGCGTTGAACCCTTCTCGTCCCGGCAGCCTCGTCGCGGGAAGGTGAGGCCCTTGGCACGGATGGACGGTGCCCTCGATGCCGGCCGGGTTCGCAGACCGCCCGGCCGGCATCATCTAATCGAAGTTGCGTGCCATGGCCGCTAGTCGCGAAGCAACACTGACTCTTAGGCTGCTGGACAAAGTCTCTGGTCCAGCAAAGGCCATTGCTGCGTCTCTGGCCACGGTCCACAACTCGGTCAGCGCGTTCACGCGCATGGCGGCCGGACCAGCTGCGGTTCTGAACCAGACCGCAAACAACATTCGACGGAATGTCTCAAACCTTGCTGTCGCCAGCACTGGCCTGTCGCTGGCGATCGGCAAGGGCGCCCGGACAATCTATTCGATGGAAGACGTGCTCAACGAGATCGAAGGTCGTCGCTTCGGCAAGAACGACACCTTCACTCTTGCGTCGGGCATCGACATGAGCCGGCAACAGTTCCGCGACTCCGTGGTCGCCCTGGTCAACGAGATCAACCAGACCACGCCGCGTACAGCCGACGAGATCATGAAGGCGTATAATCAGCTTGTGCAGGCCGGTCTTTCGCACGAGCAGGTTCATGCGATCCTGCCGACCTCGATGGATTTCGCGATCGCCGGCAACTTCGACACAGAAGCCGCAGCGGACAAGTTGACCAACGTCATGACGGCAATGCGTCTGCCGATGGCGACGCAGAGCCAGGCTGAGGAATCGGCGAAGCGCGCTGCCGATGTAATCGCCTACGCGGCCAACGAAACGAACTCAACGATCGAGCAGATGACTGAAGCCTTCAAGTACGCTGCGCCATCCGCATCCGCGTTGGGCGTGTCGATGGAGCAACTGGCCGCGATGTTTGTCATCCAGGCGCGGCGCGGCATCAAGGCGTCGGAAGCCGGCGTGTCGATCCGCGCGATGTTCACCCGCATGGTGCGCCCAACCAACATGGCGCAGGCCGCGCTTGCTCGGTACAACATCGACCTCGCCGACTATCTCGAACAAACGAAGGAACTGACGGCCGCTGACTTCTCGACGGCGCTGTCCTTCGGTGGCTTGGACGCACGCGCGGCCGAGGGAGAGATCGACAAGATCCTTCGCATGGACATCGCCTCGAGCGACAAGGTGCAGAAGATCACGTCGGCGATCATGAACGCGGTGGGCGACAAGACCACCATGTCGGCACAGGCGATTTCAGATGCCGTGACTGAAACACTGTTCGGATTCGGCGAAGAGCTCGACGTGGAGCGGCTGATTGCGGACATGCAGAAAGCTGGCATCGCAATGTCGGACTTCTTCAAGATCTTCGATGTTAGGCAGGGCGCCCGTACCCTGGCGCTGTTCGGCGACGATCTGTCGAAGTGGGTGGATGACCTCGAGGAAAACTCGGAAGGCTTCGCCCAAGCTCTACGAAACACCCGCATGCAGGGCATCGTCGGTGCCTGGTCGCAGCTGTCGGCCGCCTTGATCACCGCGTCGCAAAAGATCGCGGCATCCGGAGTGCTACAGGGTGCAACTCGGCTCGTTCAGACACTGCGCGACTTCACGCTTGGCCTCTCTGAAGCCAATCCTCAGCTGCTGAAGTTCGGCACTTATGCTGTCGTAGGCCTAGCTGCGTTGGCTCCGCTGGGCTTCGCGATCACCGGCATTGCGGCCGCACTCGGTCTGATGCTCAACCCGCTGGTGATCGTCGGTGCAGGCCTCGCAACCATCGCCGCTTTGAAGTGGGATGCATTGTCGAACTTCGCGGTCAACTTCGGCCGCAACTTCGTCGGTGCGTTGGATCCAGCGATCGTTGGCCGGTTCTCGAGCTTTGTCGACAAAGTGAAGGAGTTCGCGGCTGCTGTCGCTTCGCCGGCGATGTACGACATGCGTTGGGCCAAGTCGTCGGCGTCGTGGGGCACTGAGCTAGCAGAAGGCATCAACGCCACGGTCGATGCCATGAGCCGCTTTATCGAGCACGACGCTACACAGAAGTACGTCGACTCGCTCGGCAGTCTCTTCAGCATGCTGAAAGAGAGCGGCGGCGCTGCGGCTCGCATTCTGCGCGAGGTCGGCAGTGCGCAGGCTGGCTTCCTGGAGGGGTTCAACAACACACTTGCCGACGGTTCGGGTGAGAAGGCCGTTGGCTTGTTCAGCAAGATGCTCGACGCCAATATGTCGGTCTATCGATATTACGGTCGCCTCTTCAAGGCCGTTGATGTCGAGCTCGGCAGCATCGGCACGAGAGCCGGTGAGTACGTCGGCAAGATCACCAATGTCCTGCTGTCGATTGGAGACATCGATCTCTATGCGGCTGGCCAAAAGATCGTCCAGAGCCTCATCGATGGGCTCGCGTCCCTGTTCGCCAAGGTGCAGGAGATCGCATCGCGCATTGCCGGCGCGATCAAGGGTGCCCTGAATTTCTCTGTCAGCGGCCCAACGTTGAACTCGAACTGGGCAGCCAATGCGGGCAGCGGACCTGGCAACACGCAGAAGCCGCTCAATGTGCTCTCGGGCGCCGAGCAGAAGCTCAGCGGCAAGAGAGCAGCAGGCGGGCCTGTGCAGGCTGGGTTGCGCTATCTGGTCGGTGAGCGTGGCCCGGAAATCTTCACGCCCGGCGCGTCTGGGCGGATACACCCGAACAGCGTGCTCGGGGGCAATGGCGGTCCGCTGATCGGTCAGGTGAACATCCACGGCGCCAACGCCGACGAAGTGTTGGCGAAGCTGAATAATCTGCTGAACCAGGTTCTCATGCGATCGCGCCAAACCGCAATTGATGGGCGCCCTGGATATGAATGGTAGCAGATGAGCGATGAAAAAAGAGAGCTTGAAGCGGGCGTCTATTTAAACCCTATGCCCGAGGAGAAATTGGCCGAACTGATTATCGTTGCGCTCAACGGCGACGCGATTGTGCACCAGCTGAACACCCTTGAGATGGATGCGCTTGCTGCCAGTCTGATGCGCGAAGCTGCGAGGATCCGGAAGGGTAAGACATCCGCTGTGCCGCGCTTTCCGGTGGTTGTCGACAATGATCGTATCGTGAAAGTCTGACGATGAACACCGAGACAGAACCAGCTAGTCAGACCACACTCTCGAGCGATTTGCTCTATATGCGGATTGCCGGCTTGGTGTTCGGCAAGCCGCTGCTTATTGCGCCGAACGCAGCCGAAACGGTCGGCCTATATCTCCGCTCCCGCATGGAGGGAGCTGGCCCCGATGCAAATAGTTTCGTTGGCCAGGAACAGGCTGATCGCGATGGCCGCTGGCGTGGATACCGGAAGGTCGGTTCCGTCGGGATCGTTTCGATCCTGGGTGAACTGGTGAACCGCGGCGCCTGGCTGGGCGCATCGTCTGGGTTGACGAGCTACGAGGGCATCATCGAACAGGTGAGGGCGGCTGCCGCCGATGCGGACGTGAAGCACATCGTGCTCGACGTCAACTCGCCCGGCGGTGAGGCCTACGGGATGACCGACGCGGCCCGATCGATCCGAGCCATAGCCAAGGCAACTGGAAAGAGGATCGTTGCCGTCGTCAATGCCATGGCCGCCAGCGCGGCCTACGGGTTGGCATCTGCCGCCGATGAGATCGTGACTGCCGAGAGTGGCATTGCCGGGTCGATCGGCGTTGCCCTGGTTCACTTCGATCGATCAGGAGAACTCGAAAGGCGCGGAGTCAAAGCAACCGTCATCACAGCCGGCAAGCTGAAGGCTAAGGGCAATCCCTTCGGCCCGCTGGACGAAGAAGCCGCGGCTACCCTTCGCGCTCATATCGAAACCATCATGAACGGGTTCGTGAAGCTGGTGGCAGATCACAGGCCGAAGCTCACCCGCGATGCAGTCCGGAAGCAGGAGGCCGGAACCTTTCTTGGCGAAGGTGCCGTGAAGGCCGGCCTTGCCGATCGCGTCGGCACGTTCGGTGACGTGATAGCGGAGCTGACGGGGACCAGACAGGTCACCACCAGCATACGGTCATCACTCGGTCGGCAGGATCCCGCCAGCATCGAGCTCGCGGCTGCGCGGGCAGAAGGCGCGGCGGAAGCCGGCGCCCGAATGGCAGCGATCCTAGACCACGAGGCGGCACGGGGCAGGGAGTTGTTCGCCCGTCACCTGGCACTTAACACCTCGCTCCCGGTCGACGAAGCTATTGGCGCGCTCGAGGTTTCGCCGGCACAAAGGCAAGGATCGTCTCTAGCTGAATTGATGGCTCAAGGCCCCTCGACCAGCCTGGGCGCGCCGTTCATACGAGGGCCTGCCCAGCCGGTCGATGGGTTCCAGCGGGGCAGGGAGATCGCGCTGCGTGCGCTGGGGAAGTCGGTCAACTAACCGGTCAAACGCCCGCTATTGTCAGCGCCGAAATTGACTGCTAGCGTTCCTGTTGTCGCTGCATCCATAGCGACCAGGCTCCGGCCGCAACCCGCAATCATGCAAGTCTTGAGACCTAAACAGGCATCCGGCGTCCGCGCCGGCGGTCGTGGTGTTCCGCGTTAAGGGTTCTCTTAAGTCTTGTTGGTGTCAACCATGGAGATTTTGCATGATAGCCATCAAACACCTAGGTGCTGCCGGTCTTTCAGCCACAGGAGCTGCAGGGACTGCGACCGCTGCTGGTTCGACGTCGGAAGCCACCCCGGGCCTCCCAATACAGTCAGAGGCCCCGCTTGCCGCCGAGGCGCCCATCGATCGCGTGCGCCGGATTTCCCGCGACCTCTCTCGCGCCCTTACCGATCTGATGCTCGAACAGAAAGGGCCATCCTTGAAGCAGGTAATTGCGACTGTCGGGCCGTCGCTCACTTGGGGCGAACCAAAGATCGAATTCGCAAAGCCCAAACCGACCGACGGTCGGTTGCGCGAGCTCGGAACCGACCTTGGAGATGCGATTAGCGGAGGGCGCGATGCCCCATCAATGGCTTTAGGCACGGCAGTCCGGTGCGCGTCGATTGTGCGTGAAATCGAACGGATCCCTGCGGAGACAATCGAAGGCCTGACGGTAAAGGCGCTTGCCGTTCATAGGGCTTGTGAGGGCGTTCCGCTCTGGGAAGAACTCGACACGACAGAATTGCGACTGGCAAGATCGCTTATTGACGACTTGCTCCGAATCCGCCTCAGCGAAAGCGCATGACACGGGAAGACGACCCGCGGATGATTTCACAGTCTCGAGCGCGCATCGCCGATGAACGGCGGCGCGCTCTAGCAGCAGTTGTCGAATTCGTCGAAGGCGCCAAAGCTGGCGACGTGCATCGGATGGAGCGATCGTTCGATGCCCTCGGTACGGGAAGAACGTGGGGGGCGGCTGGCGGCGAGCATTGCTTGGTGTCGCCCGCTTGCCGTCAGTTCCGGAGGAGACCCGTCGAGATTTCCTCCTTACCTGGATGCGCGATGGCATCGATATCCGGCAGGCAGCCGGCGATGACCTGGCATTGGCATCCGCCCTGCGAAACCTGCTACCCCGGTATGAGGGCCCTGCCGTTCGACTCTACAGAGGCGACAGCATGTGGAACCGGCGCCGACGCAGCTATGGGCTTTCTTGGTCGTCTGACCGGGCGGTGGCGGAATCCTTCGCCCTCGGCGTATGGCGGACGCATGAAGGCGGAAGCGTGCTTCTCGAGACAATCGCGCCAGCTGAGGCTATTATCAGCGCTTCAGACGAGTACGGAGAAGCAGAATACTTAGTGGATCGGCGACGGCTAACCTTTGTAACGGTGCTCGAGCGCTTCGCTCAAGCCTCTTTGTGACAGTCGATGGGGCGACTATCGCCAAGCTCCGATCTGCCGCTCCATAGCCGAATTGGTGTTGATTGCGCTGGACTGCCCCGTATTGTCCTCGGGCACCACTCGGAGGGAGTGCCACGGTGACGCCGGCAGAATTCATCTCGAAATGGCAGAACTCTCGGCTCAAGGAAAGCGCAGCCGCGCACGCTCATTTCCTTGACCTTTGTCGCCTCCTCGATGAGCCCACGCCCGCGGACGTCGACCCCGGCGGAAAGGACTACGGGTTCGAGGTCGGCGCCTCAAAGACGACTGGCGGCCAAGGTTTTGCGGACGTCTTCAAGCGCGGGCACTTCGGATGGGAGTACAAGGGGACCAAGGCCGACCTAGATGCAGCCTTTGCGCAACTACAGCGCTATGCCATCGCTCTTGATAATCCCCCGTTGTTGATCGTCTCCGACATCGGAACGATGATCAGGATTCATACGAACTGGACCAACTCAGTATCCAAGGTTTACGCAGTCCCGATTGCTGAACTTGGTGATCCGGAGAAGCGAGGGTGGCTCAAAGCGGCCCTTTCCGATCCGGACTCGTTGCGACCACAGAAGACGCGTCAAGAACTCACAGAGGAAGTGGCTGGAGAATTTGCTGAGCTGGCGCGCTCGCTCCGGGCGCGTGGTCACGCAGCGGATCAGGTCGCTCACTTCATCAATCGACTTGTCTTCTGCATGTTCGCAGAAGACATCAAGCTTCTACCCGACAAGATGTTCACCAGGATGCTTGAAAGGGCGCTTGAGGATCCGTCGCAGTTCGAGACCTTCGCACAAGACCTGTTCGCCGCAATGAAAGGCGGTGGCCGTGTGGGGTTCGACCGCATTGCGTGGTTCAATGGCGGTCTTTTCGACGACGACGTTGCGTTTTCTCTCACCAAGGACGAGATCAAGATCGTTCATACGGCTGCGCTTCAGTACTGGGGCGACGTTGATCCTTCGATCCTCGGCACACTTTTTGAGCGCGGTCTGGACCCGGACAAACGGAGTCAGCTCGGGGCTCACTACACCGATCGTGATAAGATCATGATGATCATCGATCCGGTGATTGTAGAGCCGTTGACGGCGGAATGGGAGGCGGCAAGGGCAGAGATAGCTGGCCTGATGGAGAAATCGGCGACCGCCAGGGGGGCTGCCGCTACACGGGCAAAAAATAGAGCGCAGGGGATCCTTGATCGGTTCCTGAAGCGCCTTGCCGATTATCGCGTTCTGGACCCGGCCTGCGGTTCCGGAAACTTCCTCTACTTAGCGCTACGGGCGCTGAAAGATCTGGAACACCGTGCGCAGGTCGAGGCGGAGGCATTCGGCTTGCCGAGGGGATTCCCGCAGATCGGGCCGGAAGTCGTGAAAGGAATCGAACTCAATCCCTATGCAGCCGAACTTGCGCGTGTTTCGGTTTGGGTCGGCGAGATCCAGTGGATGCTGAAGAACGGCTTCGCGGCCAGCCAGAACCCAATCCTTAAGCCGCTCGATAATATCGAGTGCCGAGACGCGCTAATGGCGTGGGTTCCGGATAACGGCGGCCGGTGGCAGGAGGCCCAATGGCCTACAGCGGACGCAATAGTCGGTAACCCTCCCTTCTTAGGCGATCGCAAAATGAAGCCTGAGCTTGGGCCGGCGTATACGGACACACTCCGAAGGATATACGCAGGCCGTGTGCGGGGGGGAGCCGATCTTGTGTGCTTCTGGTTCGCCAAGGCATGGGGATACGTCCAGCGTGGCAAGGTCGAACGAGTAGGTCTCGTTTCGACGAACTCTATCCGGGGTGGAGCAAATCGAGAGGTCCTGAAGCCGATCGTAGCCGATGGCGCGATATACGCGGCATTCTCGGACGAACCTTGGACCGTGGATGGCGCCGCAGTTCGCGTGTCGCTCATATGCTTCTCTCCTCGTCGTCCGGGCGTGAGCCGGCTCGATGGCAGAGTAGTGGATGAGATCTTCTCCGACCTGACAGCCGCGTCAACAGGTGTCGACCTAACGCGCGCAGCCGCTCTCCCTGAGAACAAGGGAACTGCCTTTCAGGGGACGATTAGCTATGGCCCTTTCGAGATCAGCGGAGATGTCGCTCGTGGAATGCTGCAATCTCCGATCAATCCGAACGGCCACGGTAATGCGATGGTCGTGAGACCTTGGACGAACGGTCGCGACATTACCCGACGCCCCGAAGATCGCTGGATCGTGTTCTTCGAAGGCGACAGCACCGAAGCGGACGCTGCTCTCTTCGAAGCTCCGTTTGCTTATGTCCTTCAGAATGTTCGACCGTTCAGGGCTGAAAGGGATAATGAGGAACTGAATCGGCATTGGTGGAGGCTCTGGCGCAGCCGTCCTGAGCTGTTCGCCGCAATTGCTTCACTGAGGCGGATCATCATCACACCTCGTGTTTCTAAGCATAGGCTTTTCGTGTGGAGGGACGTATCGGTCGTTCCAGATTCCGCTACTGTGGCCATCGCCCGCGATGACGATACCACCTTCGGAATCCTTCATTCCTGGGTTCATGAACTCTGGGCACTTTCGATGGGCACGTGGCTCGGCGTCGGCAACGATCCACGCTACACCCCGACCTCAACCTTTGAAACATTTCCTTTCCCGGATGGGCTCACGCCGGACATAAGGCCGGATGACTACCTGGAGGATCCGAGAGCGATTGCTATTGCTGAGGCTGCGCGCCGGCTGAATGAGCTTCGCGAGAACTGGCTGAATCCTGCCGACCTTGTCCGGCGCGAGCCGGAGGTGGTGCCGGGCCTTCCGGATAGGATCCTTTCCGTAAGTGAAGATGCTGCGAGGGTCTTGAAAAAGCGGACGCTGACGAACCTTTACAACGAGCGTCCCGCATGGCTGGAACATGCCCACCGCGCGTTAGATCACGCCGTAGCTGCCGCCTACGGATGGCCTGCCGAACTTGCTGATGAAGAAGTACTGGCTAGACTGTTCGCGCTAAACCAAGATCGTGCAAACCGGAGCACGAAGTAGGAACCTCTTACCGTGTCGCGCTTGCTGGCTCACGCGAGCTTCGGATTGCGGTCAAAGAACCCTTCAGGCGATTCAACAATTTTCAGCACACCGTCGGGCAGCGGTCGCTGCAGGTGCTTTGCGTCAGGCCAAGGTTCGGTCAACCAGGCTTCGACGTCATCGCGTTCCGTCAGGATCACCGGCATCGCTTTAGGGTGGACAGGAGCAACGACATCGTTCGGTGTTGTTGTCAGGAACGCAAACAGCTCGAAGTCCTGCTCGCCGTCCCGAACCTTGCGAACCCCACGCCACGACGCCCAGACGCCAGCGAAGAAGAAAAGCGGTCGGACATCACCTAGCGCGAACCAAACGTTCGGGACACGGCCGCGTTCGTCTTTTGTGGGGCTAGGCTCCGCGAACGTGGTTGCCGGCACGACGCAGCGGTGCTCGCTGCCCATCCACTGATGCCAGTGCCGGTAGTGCGGATGGCGAATGTTCGTGGTTCCGCGATCTGCCTTGCCTGTAACGCGCTCGGGCGGCGTTGGCATGCCCCAGGTCAGGGGCGCAATCTCGCGCTCGCCATCCGCCCGGGCGCGCACCACTGGCGCCAGGTAGTTCGGAAAAACGTCACGCGATGGCTCATTGAAGCCGCCGCGATCGTGCATCGCGCGGGTGAATTCCAGAACCGCCTGGCGGTTTGTCGTGATGTTGTAGAGATTGCACATGGCGTATTGCCCTACAGTTCAATGAAGGAAGGGCTGCTACTACCTGGGTTTACGCAACTGAAAGCTGATGCCGGCAAGCGCCAATAGGATCAGCCCGATTCCAATCCGCAGGTCACCCAACAGGCTGCGTTCGAAGGACTCGGGGATCCCCATGTACGCCGCTGACCACACGATGCCATAGGCGATCATTCCCACCCCAGCCAGAGCTATCAGAAAGTGCATCTACGCCCCCAAAGTCCATTCGCCGACAGGCACCTGCTTCCCTGCAATTGCGACGTGTTACCCCGAGACTGCCACCTCATCAGCTTGACGGCAACAGGCATTTGTTCCTAATTCGTTCTCCATGCCTGAACCGTACTGGCCGAAAAAGAAAGGAGGGTTCGCACTTGCCGATGTACACCGGCTTGGGCATCTGCTGTGCATCTCGTGCCGGTACTGCAAAACGAAGCGCTACTTTATGCCGGACGATCTCAGGAAGGTGCTCGGCAATATCGAAGTCGACGACGTGGTGTATCAGATGCGCTGCGCGCATTGCCGAAAGACGCATACACTCGACATTCAGATAGTATCGCCTTCGGCCGAAGATCGGCAACGAATGACCATTCGTCGGATCGACAAAATTGACTACGTTCGCAGGGTTACGTGGCGGGACGTAAGAGGAAATTAGTTTTGCTCAATCGGCTTTTCGAATTAAGTCAGCGATATCCCAAACTATTTCCTGAAGGTTTTGGCGGATTAGAACGTCGGCTCCGGGTAAGCTCGGCAGTCGGTGGTCGAGCATCGATGAAAGTCGGTCATGGAGCTTGGCCGCGGCGTTCATGTCGGAAATGCCGGCTGTTGCTCTCAGGGCAAGGCGCCGGATTTTGGGTGGATCAAGGTCACCTTCAATTGCTTGCAGCAATGTCGAAATTTCTTTCATTGGCAACTCTATCAGCCGATTGGTGCACCACACCACGCTTTCGGCGGATGGGGCCACTCTAGTGCAAGCCCCTCAGCGACAAGGATACTTCCGGCATCGCGCCCATCACTCAGACGGATCTTCACCAGATCACGGCCCGCCTTGCCCTTCTCGCCCAGCCACTCGATTTGATACCCGCCTCTCATCAGCTCGAGCATGCGGAACGTTGCCGCTTTGGCATACTCCGGTTCCACAATGCACTCAGCAAAAGGTGGATACTCAGGAGTATCAATGCTCTGGAGGCGCCATTTGACGCCCGCTTCCCACCCAGTGTCGCCATCTACCAGGCAAGTCACCTTACGTTCAGCACGGTTGGGGCCGTAGCATAACCCGAGCGGCTCGGCCGCAAATCCACCGCCCGAAAGCAGCGCAGGAGCAAAAATAAGAAATAGGCATCCAACCAGTCTTGCTAGCATCGCGTAGAAGTATTTGAGCTTCCGTGAAAAGACAATTCGCATCTACAATAGAGCCGGGTAGGGTAGGTAAGATGGCTGCTCTTCGTGGCGCTTTTTGGCTCATTGCTACACTGATCGTTTTTGGCTGGCTAATGTCAGATAACGAACCGTACGGCACCTCGAGCAATCCCACTCCGAGCCTACCGATCATCGCACCTCAACCCGATGCCACATTTAACAAGAGCCGGCCGCCAGACAGACCAACGGAACCTGTGAGCTCTGCGACCTGGCTATACGCGACAGCCAATGTTCGATTACGTGCAGCGCCTCACGCAGCCGCGGACATCTATCGAACGCTCTTTCCTGGCGAGCCCGTTCAGTTGATTGCGTCTGATGGTGTCTGGCGCCAGGTAATCGCTGGGAGGCAGACTGGCTGGGTGCACGCTGACTACCTGGCGCGAAACAAACCGGTTATCGCCCCTCCGACGCCTCCGGCCGCTTTCGTTCAACGGCGCCCCCCAACGACGCAGGGATCTACCGGTACGCCTATCAGGAGCCCCTACACGGGGCGCTGCGATTGTCCGTATGACCGAAAACGGAATGGCCATCGCTGCGGTGGCACCAGCGCTTGGAGCCGCCCGGGAGGGCGAAGTCCAGTTTGTTACGTCGGTGAGTGAATCGGACACATTGGAATTTCGCATGAAGGCCCGTCAAAGCCTCCGAGGAAACGCGCACCACTAACCACTCGGAGCCCGTGCCTCCACGATGCGAAGTAGGTGGCTGGCGAGAAGAATGACTTCCATTGCCTCGTCGGGATCATTCATGTCGACCTCTCTGTGCGATGGAGGGTTCTTGTAGGCTCCGATTGCCCCAGCAAACAGATGCATTCGCGCGTCTCGTTCACCACTTTCTGTCTCTGGATCCCTCAGTGGGCCTTTGTCGGGGTGAAAAGCTTGGCGCATCAGTTCGACCCCAATAACCTTGGGCCCGTAACCGCCTGCTTTTCTTACCGCGATCTCCACTTGCCGCATGGCAACAAAAACTGCGGTAGCGTAATTTCCGCGTATGAACTCCGACCAAGTGTCATCAGCGATGGAAGCATGAATCCGATCTCGCGGAAAACGGGACGCTGCAAGGAACGCGCTATAGTCCTGCTCGGAACGCAGCGAAATCGCCCTTCGGCTCAGTTGCATCCAGTCGCTTCCGGGGTTTCCGTCCGAGACGATGAGTGCTTGTCCTGCTAACCATGCAGCAGCTTCTCTAAAGGCCCTGGCAACGTGCGGTGCCTTAGCGCCGTAGGGCTGGTCTCCACCGTGGAATTCATTGGAAAGGTTTCCAAGATGGAACTTCACGTCTGCGCCTCGGCCCTGTAGCGTTGCTAGAACATGCCAAGCAAGTTCCTCAGGTTCCAATTCCAGGACTACATCTACGTCCGGAATCCGTTGATGGAAGTCTCGCATCCGTCCCAGTTCCATGTTGCATTACATGTCGCGTGGAGCAGCCGAGTGTGCGTGAAATCCGTTGAAAATCAAGGGAACTAAGTTGCAACATGGCGCAGCACGAAACCAGTTATTGCACACAGGCCTAAGTAAGTTATTCTGTTGGTTTTGTTATCGAAATTTTTGGTAGCGGAGGAGGGATTTGAACCCCCGACACAAGGATTATGATTCCTCTGCTCTAACCAACTGAGCTACTCCGCCCCAGGTGAGCGTGCCCACCCTGAAGTCGCGCGGATATAAGGTTGCGGCGGTCGGGCTGTCAAGCATTGCAGTCGCCGCGAATTAGGGCGTTTTCACGCAGCGATTCACCCATTATCAAAGTGTGGGGTTGAGCGGCCACGGGCCCGGGTCTATTGAGGCGCGGCGCATTTAAGGCAAAGAGAAGTATGGCACCGCGCATAGCAGTCCTTGGTTGCGGGTATTGGGGAAGCAATCACGTCCGGACATTGAAGGCGCTTGGCGCACTTCACGCCGTCTCCGATGTGAACGCCGCCCGCGCGGAAGGTTTCGCGATCGAGCATGATTGCCTGGCAGTGGAGCCGGACGATCTGTTCGCGCGCGACGACATAGATGCCGTCGTGATGGCTTTGCCGCCGCAATATCACGCGGACATGGCAATCAAGGCCGTTGAAGCCGGCAAGGACGTGCTGGTCGAAAAGCCGATCGCGCTGTCGGTCGCCGATGCCCAGCGGGCCGTTGCTGCCGCCGGCGAGCATAAGCGGATCTTCATGGTCGGCCATGTGCTGCGTTTCCACCCCGCTTTCGAACAGCTCAAACAACTGGTGGGCTCGGGCGAACTGGGCGATGTGAAGTACATCCACTCACACCGCCTCGGCCTCGGGAAATTCCATACTGAGAACGACGCGCTGTGGGATCTTGCGCCGCACGATCTTTCCATGATCCTGGCGATCACCGGGGCGGCGCCGGAAGAGGTGCGCGGGGAGGGGGCTGCACTCCTCGACCATCTGTCGGACTTCGCACATCTGCACATGCGCTTTCCGGGCGGTATTCGCGGCCACCTCTTCACGTCGCGCCTGAATCCGTATCGCGAGCGCAGGCTGACGGTTGTCGGAACGCGGGCGATGGCTGTGTTCGACGATGTGGAACCCTGGAGCCGCAAACTCGCCGTCTACCGCCATGCAGTGTGGCAGGATTCGGGACAATGGGCATTCACCGCCAACGAGCCGACTTATGTGCCGGTGGCCGAAGGCATGCCGCTCACGCGCGAATTGCAGCATTTCCTGCATTGCGTGGAAACGCGCGAGGAGCCGCGCACCAATGGCGAGGAAGCAATCGGCGTGCTGAAGATATTGACCGCTGGCACGGTCACGCACGACTGACGGAGCCTAGCCGGCACCCACCCGTGTCTCGCCCGCCAGCTTGCGCAGCATGGTCTCGGCATCCGCGTGGCGCTCGGAGCGCTCGATGAAGCCGCCGCCGAAGACGCGGGCATTGTCGCCGTCGCCATCGTAAAGCACGCATGCCTGACCGGGCGCTACGCCGGCCTCGCCCTCCGATAGCTCGACAACGAACGAACCGTTTTCGGCAATCAGCCGCGCGGGCCTGGGCGGGCGAGTCGAGCGCACTTTTGCATAGAGTTCGACGCCGGCATCCGAAATCTCGGAGGCATTTCCATCGCCGAGCCAGTTGAAGTCGCGCAAGGCGATACGGTGCGTGTCGAGCGCTTCGCGCGGACCGACGATAACGCGGGCGTTGTCGGGATCGAGATGAACGACGTAAAGCGGTTCGCCTGAAGCTACTCCGATACCGCGTCGCTGGCCGACCGTGTAGCGCAGAATGCCTTCATGGCGGCCAAGCACGCGGCCGTCGATATGAACGATGTCGCCAGCCACTGCGGCGTCAGGCTTCAGCTTGGCGATGATGTCGGAATATTTGCCCTGAGGAACGAAGCAGATGTCCTGACTGTCTGGCTTGGCGGCGATCGCCAGCCCCATGCGCTCCGCTGCCTCGCGCACTTGCGGTTTCGACATGCCGCCAAGGGGAAAGCGCAGGAAATCGAGCTGCTCCTGCGTCGTCGCGAAGAGAAAATAGCTCTGGTCGCGGTCGTTATCGACCGGGCGGTAGAGCGCGCGGTGGCTGCCATTCAGGCGGCTGCGCACATAGTGGCCGGTTGCGAGCGCGTCGGCGCCGAGGTCGCGTGCGGTCTGAAGCAGGTCAGCGAACTTCACCGTCTGATTGCAGGCTACGCACGGGATCGGGGTTTCACCGGCTACATAGCTCTCGGCAAAGGGGTTGATCACGGCTTCACGGAAGCGCTGCTCGTAATTCAGCACGTAATGCGGAATGCCCAGCGTTTCGGCCACACGGCGCGCGTCGTCAATATCCTGTCCCGCACAGCAGGAGCCGGCGCGGTGGATCGCAGCTCCGTGATCGTAAAGCTGCAGTGTTACGCCGACGACTTCGTAACCTTCCGCGGCCAGCAGGCCGGCGACAACAGAAGAATCCACGCCGCCCGACATTGCGACCACAATGCGGGTATTGGCTGGCTTGCCAGGCAGGTCGAGGCTGTTGAGGCGGTCATTCATTTCCGTGGCCGTTTCCGAGCGGCGTCTGGCCCGAGTCGGCGGACTCGGTTGCGATGCGATGGCGACAGGTCCATTTCGCACGGATCGGGGTCCAGTGCCAACGGTCTCGATATAGGGCAGCAGAGTCCATTTCGCCACAGTCATGGGGTGTTGGGCCGATTTCATAAAATGTGAACCTTGCCGCTAACCTTTCGTTCACCGAGGTTAGCCGTCGATTACCGTTCGTTTAGGCAAATCTTAAAGCTGTCTGCGTAGTGTTGCTCAGGTTAGGTCCGTGGGTTTGTAGAGAGTACGATGACCGATCTGGTTAGACCGCGTGTCAAATATGTTATCGGGCCGGACGGCAGCCCGCTGACGATCGCCGATTTGCCGCCGCAGAATACGCGACGCTGGGTTATCCGGCGTAAAGCGGAGGTTGTTGCGGCCGTGCGCGGCGGTCTGCTGAGCCTCGACGAGGCATGCACCCGCTATCGGCTGACGGTGGAGGAGTTCCTGTCCTGGCAGGCCTCGATCGATGACCATGGCCTCGCAGGCCTGCGCACCACACGCATCCAGCAGTACCGGCATTAGCGCCCGAAGTCGGGCCGGACCAGCAAGGACGCGATCGCCGTCAATGCTACCGAGCCCGCGAAAAACCACAGGCCGGGCAAGGTCAGCGCGGCTGCAAGCCCGCTCGACTTGGCGGCGAATATCACCAGCGCGACCAGCAGGACATCGAGCATCGACCATTTCGACAACGTGCCGATCATCGTCGGCAAGCGCGCCGCCCTGCCGGCTGGCGCGCTGGCCAGGTACTGGATCGAAACCAGCTTGAGCGCGGGCAGGACGATGGAAAAGACCGCTATGGCGAGCGCCAAAAGCCGGTCACCACTATCCCACAGACCTGCGATGATGTGCAGAAGCGATGGCTTTTCGGAAAAGAACATCAGCCGCTTCACTTCAAGGAGCGGCAGGGTGATGCCGAGTGCGAAACAAAAGACGGCAGTGGTGATCACGGCGGCGGCAAGCAGGCGCATCCACCTGCTATAGCTGCCTCGATGACTGGCGGAAAGCCAGGGAGATTACAGGCGGCGGCGTCAGCCGTGCATGGCGTGACGTGGTTCTTCGCCTGTATCGCGTCCACGGCCATCGCGCGATTCCAGCATTTCGGCCTTGGCGAGTTCCTGTTCGGCTTCCTCAAGCGCGAGCTGCGCGGCTTCTTTCTGCTGCGCCAGGTCAACCTGCGAGTCGCGCAGGTTGTCGCGCCGCTGCCTGGCGGCCTTGGCGAAGGTCGGGTAGGCAAAGTGGTTTATGTCGGTGATGCCGGCTTTCTTCTCGTCGGCTGCGATCTGGGCGTCCAGTTCCATAGCCATGCGGTCGAACTCAGCGATCATAAGATCCAGTTGCGCCAACTGCCGGCGCTTTTCGCTCACCTGGAACTGTTTGAGCCGAACGAGATTATGGCGCGACTTCATGACTCAATACTCCCTGCACGCAGCAAACCGTGACCAAGCGGTCGAAACACCCTTCATAGACGGTTCGCATGCTGAACAGCGCATCGAACCCCTCCACCCGCTTCCGGACCGCAATTAGGAAAGAAAATCCTAATCTTTCACGGTGCCGGTAACCATTCGTTTACGGGCATCGTTAATCATAGGTGCGAGGGCTTAAGGCAGGGTAAAGATCGGCGCCGGTTGGCGGATTTCCCCGGACGTTGAGTCTGATGAGTCACTTACGGGCTGACTCTGAAGTGCTGCGTTAAGCTGTGTTCTGTGCGATTCATCATTAGATTCAAGGGAATGTACCCGAGAGCTGATCAGGTCTGATATTGCTTCTGCTGGCAGAATCAGATTTTGTTAACCATTAGCTGGCAGCCTCCGATGCAGGCAATCGCTGCCCCGGTCATCACTGTGACTACCGGTCCGGCGGCAGAGAAGGGGAATTAGATGCGCGTTCTGCTCATTGAAGACGACAGTGCCACGGCACAGAGCATCGAGCTGATGCTCAAATCGGAGAGCTTCAACGTTTACGTGACCGACCTCGGCGAGGAAGGTGTCGATCTCGGCAAGCTCTATGACTACGATATTATTCTCCTGGACCTGAACCTCCCCGACATGTCGGGTTATGAGGTGCTGCGTACGCTCAGGCTGTCCAAGGTCAAAACGCCGATCCTGATTCTCTCCGGCATGGCCGGCATTGAGGACAAGGTGCGAGGGCTGGGCTTCGGCGCCGATGACTATATGACCAAGCCGTTCCACAAGGACGAGCTGGTTGCCCGCATTCATGCGATCGTGCGCCGTTCCAAGGGGCACGCGCAGTCGGTCATCACCACCGGCGATCTCATCGTCAATCTGGATGCCAAGACGGTGGAAGTCGGCGGACAGCGAGTTCACCTGACCGGCAAGGAATACCAGATGCTGGAACTGCTCTCGCTGCGCAAGGGCACCACGCTAACGAAAGAGATGTTCCTCAATCACCTTTATGGCGGCATGGACGAGCCGGAACTGAAGATCATTGACGTTTTCATCTGCAAGCTGCGCAAGAAACTCGACGCAGCGTCCGGCGGCCAGAATTACATCGAAACCGTCTGGGGACGCGGTTACGTGCTGCGGGAACCCGAAGAAGTGCGCGAAAGCGCCTGACCGAGGCGGGTCGTACTTCTAGAAGCTGTATCAGATATGTGCGCGGTCTTCGGGACCGCGCATTTTTTTGGGGTTAACCCTGGCGCTTCGGTAGAATCCGAAAGTGTCTGATCAGCCTGCTTCGGCTGGTTCCAACAGATCCATGGAGCGCAAACGGTCCAGGAGAAGCTGGCGGTTGAACGGCTTGAGGATGTAGCCTTTCGCGCCCGCACGTTTGGCGCGCATGATCGTGCCGATATCGAATTGAGTGAGACAGACGACGACCTGCGGCTTCACGTCCGATTCGATCGCGGTTACCTGTCTGATGAAGTCGACGGCACCCATGTCCGGCAATGTCGTGTCGAGCACGATCACATCCGGCATGTCTGCTTCGCACATGTAGATTGCTTCGGTCGCGGACGACGCCTCGCTAACCAGCAGTTGCGGGCTCGACAGAATGCGCTTCGCTACTTTGCGAATTACGCTTGAATCGTCCACGATCATGCACCGTTTCATGACCCTGTTATCCTGTCGGTTATTGCTTCTCGCGCCCGAGAGCGCGCCGAAAGATAGGCGCCAACCCGTAAACAATCACGTAATGCGATGCGCGCATGGTTTCCAAAATCTGATTTAGGTCTAACCTTGCGTTGAGAAGTAACGAGCAATGCAATCAGCTGGCTGTCAGCCGTATTTCATCTGCGCCGGCGTGGATACCCACTGTCATTCCGGCTTCCTGGGCTAGAAGCAGCGTATAATAAGGCTGAACCGCATGCGCATCGATCGGCTCCTCGGGCTTTACGCCTGAATGCAGTTCGAGAAATTTCGGCGGCACCCGCACCATGGGACCGCCGGCAACCAGAGTGAATTTCGGCGCGGTTTCCAGCTCCTCGAGCTGAACGGTGATTTTTCCGCCGCGCGGAATCGCTCCATTTGCAATGAGCAGAAGGTTGAGCAAGAGCTTGACCTTGTTCTTTGGCAGCAGCGCACGGGCGCCGATCCACTCCAGCTCGGGCTTTTCGTTGCGAATATACGCGGTAGCTACATTCTGTGCGTCGCCTGTGTCGATCTGCATGCCGGCGGAGCCGGCCGCGCCAAAGGCCAGGCGCGCATATTGAAGGCGGGCGGAGGCGTTTACCGCACTGGCGCGGATGAGCTGCATGGCGTCTTCGTCGGCACCACCTTCATCGAGAAGCTCAAGGCCGTTGTTGATCGCACCAACGGGGGAAATGATGTCATGGCACACACGGCTACAAAGCAGCGCCGCGAGTTCCGACGCTGACAGTGAAAATTTGTCGTCCATACCAGATAGGCCCCCATTCAACTGCATCATGTTGCGCCCCGGTCCGTTCCGAATCGCACGCTTTCATCATAGCGCGATATACGGCCCAGTGTCGGCTTGAACAAAAGCCGATCTGCAACCAGTTGCAACTGCGCGATCGCGCAATGCGGCAGCCGGAGCGCAATTGCAGGATGTCTTCGCGGATTAATGGTTGAAAAAGAATTGAGACCTAAGATCGCATTCGATTCATCCGCGCATCGGACCGGCCGTGATTTGGCCTTCTGTCTCCGATAGCGGCTGTTACCGCAATAACGGAGAATGGAAAGATGCTAACCGGTTTCCCCGCCTCTATCCGCACCCGTCTCGCAGCGGCGGTACTCGTTTTCCTGACTGCTATGGCCGTCGGCATGGCTTCGGCGCGCGCAAATGCGCAGGATTCCTACTCTATGCAGGAAGTTGTCGATGCGGGTCACCGGTTTTTCGGATCCACGTCCGGCGGACTCGCGGCCGTTGTCGAAAAGGCGTTTTCGTCGTTCGGCCTGCCAAACGGCTACGTGCTGGGCCAGGAGGGCTCCGGCGCCCTTGTCGGCGGACTGACCTATGGCGAGGGCCAGCTTTACACAAAGAACGCCGGCGATCATGTGGTGTTCTGGCAGGGGCCGTCGCTCGGCTGGGATTTCGGCGGCGAAGGCTCGCGCACGATGATGCTGGTCTACAATCTCAATTCCGTACCCGCCATCTACCAGCGCTTCCTCGGCGTCGCCGGTTCCGCCTATGCGGTGGCGGGTCTGGGATTCAACGTCCTCAAGCGCGGCGACGTCCTGCTGGTGCCAATCCGTACCGGCGTCGGCGCACGCCTCGGCGTCAATGTCGGCTATCTGAAGCTGACGCAGTTTCCGACCTGGAATCCTTTCTGACCTCGCAGCACCGCAACTGCTCGAACAGGCGCTCGCCGGTTGTCCGGCGGGCGCCTTCGTTTTGTCACAGACAGGTGCAGCGATGGGTTTAACCTTAAAGAACAGTAAAGCTGGGAGGCACTGGATTCAGTGAGGCACGCCGTGGCACAGTCTGCCCACATGTGGCGGTCATGGGGCTTTTGTCCGTGATACAGAGTATTTTGTTCTTTTCCCTGGGGTTCCTGTGCGCGGGATTCCTCGCTCTGATGGTTGCGCCTGCTATTTGGCGGCGTGCTGTAGTCCTGACCCGGCGCCGCATCGAAGCCTCTGTCCCGCTTTCCCTCAACGAAATCCAAGCCGACAAGGACCGTATGCGGGCCGAATTCGCCATGTCGACGCGACGGCTGGAGATGAGCGTCAAGGCGTTCAAGGAGAAAGCGGCGGCGCAGATCATCGAGATCAACAAGAATCGTGATGAACTGCGCCGGCTTTCTGAGGAGCGGGCCGAAAAGAACGACGCGCTCACTTCGCTCGAAGCCAATGCCGGCGAACTTCGCAACGAGTTGCGCCGACGTGAGGAGCAACTGCAGCAGCTTTCCAACAAGCTGCTGGATGCGGAAGCCAAACTCGAGGAGCGGGCACTCGAGCTCGACAAGATGGGCCGCATGTATGACGAGGCGACTTTCGCCTCCTCAAGCCGGCAGATCGAACTCGTGGCGCGCGAGACCGAAGTGGAAAAGCTCTCCACTGATGTTTCCGAGCTACGCGACCAGCGCAAGGAAGCCGATCGCAAAGTACGCGAGATGGCGGCGGAAACGAAAGCGGCGCAGGACGCCCTCAAAATGGAAAAACGGCGCGCTGCCGACCTGGAAAGCCGGCTTGAGCGCACAATCTCGACGCTGTCGGACAGGGAAGAAAAGCTCGATCGCCGTGAGAAGGAACTTGGACGGCTGCGCGAAGAGATCAAAAACAACTCCGGTTCCGAAAGCGACCTGAGCGCGGAGCTCGGCAAGGTTCAGGAGGAGAAGGTTGCGCTTGAAGGCGAAGTGGCGGAGCTGACGCTGCAGATGTCCAAGCTTCTGGAGGGTGCCAAGGGCGCCGACATCGAGAAGGCGATGGAGAAGCTCAATGCCGACCGTGACCGAATCGAAAACCGGCTGAAGATACTGGTCGAAGAGAACAAGAAACTGCGCAAGCAGGTTGAAGCGTTCGAACGCAACAAGTCGGACGATTGGGATGACGAGCGGCGCGAAAACGCGCTGCTGCGCGAGCAAATCAACGATCTGGCGGCCGAGGTCGTAAATCTCACGCTGGCGCTGGATGGCCCGGATTCGCCGATCCGCAAGGCGCTGGACGAAACGCCGTCCATCAACGGCGCGCCCAAGGCGGCGGATACAATCGTCAATCTTGCCGACCGTGTACGCGCCTTGCAGAAGGCGGCCGCCGCGCAGCGCTGAATGCGCTTAGCGGGCTGACAGCCTGTGCAGGGCGATTGCCGACGAAGCGGCGACGTTGAGACTGTCGAACCCAGGCGAGATCGCAATCCGGACGCCTTCCATACGCGCCATCAGCTCCGCCGGCAGCCCTTCGCCCTCGGTGCCGAAATAGAGCGCCGTACGGTCGCCGGGCGAGACCTCGGATATGTCCAACATGCCGGAGGGGGTGAGCGCGAGTTGCCTGAACCCTCCCGTGTCCAGTGCGAGGCATAGCTCGCGCCAGTTCGATGCGGTCGCGAACGGCACCTTGAGAACACCACCTACCGAAACCCGGATTGCCTTGCGGTAAAGTGGGTCGCAGCAGGTCTTGTCGAGCAAAACGGCATCTGCGCCGAACGCCGCCGCATTGCGAAAAATGCCGCCGATATTGTCGTGATTGGAAATGCCAACGAGTGCCACCAGAAGCGCATTTTCAGGCAGTGCCGCCACCAGTCGGGCTACAGGCTGCGGGGCGGGCCTGCGGGCCAGTGCCAGCACGCCGCGATGCATGTGGAAACCGGCGATCGTGTCCATTACCGATGCATCGGCGATATAAACCGGAAGGTCTGCCGGTGCGGCGGCTAGGATTTCACCAAGACCTTCAAGCCGGTTCTCCAGCGCCAGGACCGATACCGGCTCGAAGCGTTGCGTTTCGAGAAGGACCCGCAACACCACTTTGCCTTCGGCAATGAAAAGCCCGTCGTTGCGCGCCAGGTCGCGGTCGCGAATGTTGCGGTAGCCCGAAATAAGCGGGTCGTCTGCGCTGTCGATATGGATGATCGATGACATGCGGCGCTGCGGGTTAGTTGCCTGAGCCCAACAGGGCGCGGCCTTCGACAGTCATGCGCGCGAGCACCGCCCGGAGTTCGTTGGGGTCTCCCAGTGGCTCCGGAAAAAGCACGCGCAGGCCTTGGTCGTTACCGATCAGATCGATGCCTTCGGCGTCGATACCGGTCATGCGCCAGTTGCACTTGCCGGTGCCGGCAGCGGCGCGGGCGATAATGTTGACTGCGTCCGGGTGGTCGGCGTTCATGTGTTCAACGGCAGATGGCTCGCTTGCTTCCAGCTGTTCGGTCGCCGGCGAGGCGAGCAGCAACTCATTGCGAGCCAAAGCATATGCCTTGCCGAATCCTCCATTCAGGCTGGCGTTCAGCGGCTCCAGAAGAAAAAAGCTGAAATCGGCGAAACCGCCATAAAGCCTGGCCTTCGGGTGGCGATTCAGAAAACGCCCCTCGACGCGTGCATGGTAGCTGTCGTCGCGGCAAAGCCGGCGCGCGCGGCAGGAGAGCGAGATGCGTGGATGGGCAAGGGGGTCGCCTTTGCCAGGTTCGCCGAGCAACAGCGAAGAGCGCGGATCGGCCAACAGGCCGGCCGTGTGTGCTGACAGCGAGGACACCAGGATGATCGGCGTGCCGTCGAAATCGGTTGCGACCGCGACGCGGCTCGCAACCGGCGCACCGCTTTCCGGATCGAGCACCGCTATCGCGCCGAAGCGCGCGGTGCGCATCAGCTTGCGGGCGAGGGCGATCGCCTCGGGATCGGTTGGACGCAACACGTCCTTCTTGTCCTTGACCACGCGGGTTTCCGGTTGCTGCTTCGTTGCCGGGACTATCGTTCGACGATGCCCCGGCTGACAAGGTCATCGATCTCATTGTCGGTGAATCCCATGTCGGCGAGCGTTGTAGCCGCGTTCATATTTCCCGGCCGAGCAACCGCCGACGGTGTGCGCCCGAAGCGCGGAGCGGGACGCGGGCGAACCATGCCCGTCGCCGCATCCGTGTGGGTGTTGCGAAAACGGTTATGCGGGTATGCCGCTGCTTCGGAAAAAGTCAGCACCGGCGCAACACATGCATCTGTCCGTTCGAAGAGCTTCGCCCATTGATCGCGCGGCCGGGTTGCGAATCGCGCTGCAATTTCAGTTCGCATGTCATTCCAGTGCGATTGGTCGTACTGCGCCTTTGCGAGCCGCCCGGGGAGCGGAAGTAGCCGGGCAAACTCCGCAAAGAACTGCGGCTCGAGACAAGCAACTGCGACATGGCCACCATCCGAGGTTTCATAGGTGTCGTAGAATGGTGCGCCGGAATCGAGCAAGTTCGATCCGCGGGCTTCGTTCCAGAATCCGGTAGCGAGAAAGCTGAAGAAGGGCGAAGCCAGCATCGACGCGCCATCGATCATAGCAGCGTCCACCACCTGACCCTCGCCGCTGCGGCTGCGCTCCAGAAGGGCGGCCAAAACGCCGGCGATAAGGAACATTGTGCCGCCGCCGAAATCGGCGACGAGATTGAGCGGCGGTGTCGGCCTGGCGCCCTTCCGGCCAATGGCGTGAAGTACACCGGTAAGCGCCAGATACGTCAAATCATGTCCGGCGCGGTCTGCCAGCGGACCATCCTGGCCAAAACCCGTCATGCGTCCGTAGACCAGGGCTGGGTTGCGTGTAAGCGCTATGTCCGGTCCCAGACCGAGCCGCTCCATAACGCCGGGCCGAAAACCTTCGACGAGAGCGTCGGCCTTTTCGACCATGCGCAGCACAAGTTCGACCGCGTGCGGGTCCTTCAAATCGAGCCTGATGGCCGCGCGACCATGCCGGTCGAGGTCGAACTTCTCGGGTATCGTCAGGAAAGCGCGGGTCGAAGAAAGCCGTTCGATGCGGATGACATCGGCACCCATTTCGGCGAGCATCAGACCAGCCAGCGGAACCGGCCCGAGCCCGGCCATTTCCAGAACGCGAAACCCGGCAAGCGGGCCGCCTTTCCTCTCAGCCGCCATTTCGGTGGCCGCTATTAGCGCGGTGCCATGCGGATGGCTCCGTCGAGCCGTATCGTCTCGCCGTTGAGCATCTGGTTTTCGACGATATGGCAAGCAAGTGCGCCGTATTCGGCGGGTTCGCCGAGGCGCGGAGGGAAGGGCACCTGCTGACCGAGCGAATCCTGCGCGTCCTGCGGCAAACCGGCCAGCATCGGCGTGCGGAAAATCCCCGGTGCGATGGTGCAAACCCGAATGCCGGCACGGGCAAGGTCGCGTGCCACCGGCAGCGTCATGCCGACCACGCCGCCCTTCGAGGACGAGTATGCCGCCTGTCCGATCTGGCCGTCATAAGCCGCAACGGACGCCGTGTTGACGATCACCCCGCGTTCGCCACCGTCGAGCGGCTCCAGTGTCTCGGTCCGGACGGCAAACAGGCGGATCATATTGAACGTGCCGATCAGATTGACCTCGATGACCTTGCGGTAGAGGTCGAGAGGATGGGCGCCTTCCTTGCTGGTGGTTTTCATTGCGATGCCGATCCCGGCGCAATTGATCAGGATGCGAGCCGCGCCAAGTCTGGAGGTCACCTCTTCGAATGCAGCGTCACCGGCTTCGGCATTTGAAACGTCGCACTTGATCGCTATGCCGCCGATGTCCGCCGCAACTGCTTCCGCATTCTTTATGCCGACGTCGAGCAGGGCGACTTGGGCACCTTTGGCCGCCAGGGCCCGAGCCGTTGCTTCGCCAAGTCCCGAACCTCCGCCGGTGACCACCGCTACCTGACCGGATGGATTCATCCATTCCTCCTGAATGTTATGGAATAAAACAAACTGAGCACATCGTACCGGTAGCCCGGCACAGGGTGCAAGCCGCGCTGCACGCCAAGACCTGGAAATCGCACAGCCGAGTATTGGGTACGAAGGCTCAGGCGCAATCCTGCCTTTGCTCGCCGGAACTGATCCACTCCATAAGCTTGGATGCCAGCCGGTCTGGCGAGACAGGCTTAGTGAGGTAGTCGTCCATACCTGCTTCGATGCACCGCTCGCGGTCGCCTTTCAGGGCATGAGCGGTAATGCCAATGATCGGCGTGCGCGGTAGACCCTGTTCGGTTTCCACGGCACGGATGGCCTGTGTTGCTTCCAAACCGTTCATGCCGGGCATGGAAACATCCATGAGGATGAGGCGCGGTCGGCGGCGTTTCCAGGTTTCGACGGCGCTGTTACCGTCATCCACTATGCGGAACTGGTAGTCGAGCGGCCGCAGGATCTGGTCGAAAACGAGCTGGTTTACCTCGTTGTCCTCGGCAACCAGAATATCCAGTGAATCGGGATCGGATGTGGTCGCGGCTCTATCCGGGGACTTCGCTTCCGATGTCGTGGGATTGACCTGTTGCGGGGCTTCGAAGCTTTTTTCGGCGACCGGTTCGGCCGGGTGAGCGCTGTCATACCCGGACCGGGCTGCCGACAAACGTTCCATGATCGCGGCGTGGAGCGCGGATGAACGCGCCGGCTTGGTCAGGATTGCCGATGCACCCGCCGCTTTCAATTCACGAAAAGCAAGACCATGGTCGACCGAGGTCAGGAGGATGACCGGAAGTTCACGCATCGCATCGCGGCCTCTCAATGCGGTCAGCACTTCGGCGCCGTTCATGTCCGGCATCTGATAATCCAGGATCACCAGATCAACGCCTGCGCCCATCTCGGCGGCATGATCGAGGAAATCCAGGGCGAGCCTGCCGCTTTCGACAGCGCAACTGTCGTAACCCCAACTGCGCAGCATTTCCGTGAAGATCTCGCAGTTGATTGCGCTGTCGTCGACGACGAGAATGCGTGCTCCGGTATGGTCGCTCGCGACGACTGGTTCTTCCTGCGGTGTTTCGTGCTCCATGAGTGGTACCTCGAACCAGAAGGTGGACCCGACGCCCACTTCGCTGGCGACGCCGAATTTGCCGTTCATCAGGGTGACGAGCCGGGAAGCAATGGCGAGCCCCAGGCCGGTTCCCTCGTGGCGGCGGGTTGACGACGAGTCGACCTGGCTGAACTTGTCGAAGACGCCGCTGAGATTGTCTTCCGGTATGCCGATACCGGTGTCGGTTACGGCAAAACGGATACCGGAAGGCGTTTGCGACAACTCGATCAGCACATGCCCCCGTTCGGTGAATTTGACTGCGTTGCCGACCAGGTTGGTGAGGATCTGGCGCATCCTGCCTACATCGCCCATCACCCAATGGGGCAATTCGGGGTCGACACGGACCACAAGCTCCAGGTCCTTTTCGGACGCACGCGACGACACCAGCGTCGCAACGTCTTCGACGGCTTCACGCAGATCGAAGGGGGCAGGATCGAACTCGATGTGGCCCGCGTCGATCTTGGAGAAATCGAGAATATCGTTGATGATAGTCAGGAGCGCAGAGCCGGACTTGACGATGACATCGGTAAAGGTGCGCTGGCGCTGGTCAAGGTCGGTTTGGGCCAGCAACTCGGCCATCCCCATCACGCCGTTCATGGGCGTTCTTATTTCGTGGCTCATATTGGCCAGAAATTCCGATTTGGCCTTTTCGGACGATTTGGCCTCTTCAAGGGCTACCCGCAACTTGTCGAGCGCTTTGCCGATCGAGCGTTCCATGGGGATGAAGAAGACGAAGACGATCAATGCGGCGAAGAGCAGGAAGAACGCGCCAGCTGCATTGATCGCGATCTTGGTCCGGTCTGCGAGAACGGCGTTCAGCTCGCGCAGAATGTCTGCTTGCTGCCTGAGCGACAGTTTGACTGCGAGGCCGATATAGCCTTGCAGAAACTTGCCCGCCGCCACCGGATTTATTGCTGCATCGAGCGTCGCTTCATCAACCCGGACTCGCCAGTGTTCGATGAGTTCAGGCGGGCTCATGCGGCCATGGGGCGTGTAGACCAGAAGCTGCGTTTTCAGGTTGGAATCCGCGCGGCTCCAAACTCGATCCATACGGTCGTGGAGATCGTCGAGTCGCTCCGATTGAACCTTCAGCGCTCTTTTGGCCACCTCCGATATGCGCCGGTCTAAATCCGTAAGTTGGATCGAGGTCTGCGTGAGATAGTCGCTGAGATCGTCCGCCTCAGCGATGAGCACCGCCATGGATGTGGCGTTGGAGAAATACGAGTTGCCCTTGTGTCCGCCGGCGACCGCAAGTCCACAGACGGCGACAAAGGTCAGCGTGACGAAGACGTTGCGCGTGTGGAGCCCGCCAACTGCTTTCGCGATCGTCTCCGCGGTGTCGGTATCATCCGCCGGAGCCGCCGGAGCCTTGTTGCGTTTCATGAATCGCAAAAGAGGCAGAAACGAGCCGGAAGCATCCGGCCCGTCCCTCCGATTGCTTCCACGCCGGATGCTGCGGAACATGCCCGTCATAAGTCGGCCCTCCGGCCAAATCGGGGGTCAATATCGCTGAACGGGGTGAAATTTGAGTAAAAACTGGAATTTGATTCGCCGGCAAAGCTCTTCCCACCCGATGGGAGGCTCATTTTCCCGCAGGTGAATGACATCCGCAATTCGGTGCCTTTGGCAGGCGACAACGAATTTTCGTCTGGAACTATATGCCGGCTTTATCTGCGCAGGATTGCCTTCAGGATGTCCCTTATTCCGATTGCGCCGATGAAACGCGACTGCTCATCGAAAAGGGCGACGGGCGCCGTGTGAGACTGATGCATGGCCTGCATCACCAGGCGCAGCGGCGTACCAGGTTTGGCCCAGTATACCGGCTGAACCCCCGGACGAATGACCTCAAGCGGATCGCAGGAAGTCCACATTGCCGGTTTGCCATTGTGTTCGGCTGCGATGACCAGGCCATTGGCGTCAAGCTGAAAGCGCGTCGTTTGCCGACGGTCGAGCCAGAGCCAGTTGTCGCCGGCGACTTCTAGGTCGCGCTTGTCGCGCATGACGTTCCAGGCAGTCAGCACCGACATGGGATTCACGTTGGCGATGAAATCCCGAACATATTCATTTGCCGGTGAAAGAACGATCTCCTCCGGTGTACCTGTCTGCACGATACGGCCGCCTTCCATGATCGTGATGCGGTTTCCGATCTTGAGTGCTTCTTCGAGGTCGTGGCTGACGAAGAGGATCGTTTTGTGCAGCTTCTCCTGAAGATCGAGCAGTTCATCCTGCAGCTTGGTGCGGATCAGCGGATCGAGCGCCGAAAACGGTTCGTCCATCAAGAGGATGGGGGCCTCGGTTACGAAGGCACGGGCAAGGCCGACACGCTGCTGCATGCCACCCGAAAGCTCATGCGCGTATTTTGAAGCCCACTCGGATAATCCGACCAGTTCGAGCTGGCGCGCTACGCGCTCCTTGCGCTCACTCGCGGCCACGCCCGACAATTCGAGGCCGAAGCCGACATTTTCTTCCACCGTGCGCCATGGCAGCAGAGCGAACTGCTGAAAAACCATGGCGACGCATTCGCGCCGGATCTTGCGCAGATCGGCTGGAGCGCAGCTCACGACATCGGCCGACCAATCGCCGTCGTGAACCTCCACTTCGCCGCGGGTCACCTTGTTGAGGCCGTTGACGGCGCGCAGCAGCGTCGACTTGCCCGACCCCGACAGGCCCATCAGAACCGAAATCTCGCCCTGTTCGACGGTCAGGCTGCAGCCAGCGCATCCAAGCACGGCGCCGGTCTTTTCCAGTATCTCGGCACGGCTCAAGCCTGCATCGAGCATGGGCAGGGCTTCAGCCTGCTGCCTGTCTTCGCCGAACAGTATGTCGACGTCGCGAAATTCCACGGCTTTGGTCATCGTGCCGTCCCCACGCGCACGCGCGACATGCGATCGAGTGAAATCGCGAGGATCACGATCGCCAAGCCCGCCTCGATGCCAAGCGGAATGCCGCGAGGACCGGAATTCAGGGCGCGCACGACTTCGGTGCCAAGTCCGCCCGCGCCGATCAATCCGGCGATCACCACCATGGAAAGCGACAGCATGATACACTGGGTCAGCCCCGCCATGATCGTTGGAAGCGCAGCCGGCAGCTCTACCTTCCAGAGCAGCTGACGCCGTGTTGCACCAAAGGCCTCACCGGCTTCCAGCAGAGGTTTCGGCACCGACGTAACGCCCAGGTAGGTCAGTCGGATAGGTGCCGGCGATGCGAAGACAACGGTAACGATCAGTCCCGGTGCTACGCCCAGGCCGAACAGGATCAGAACGGGAATCAGGTAAACAAATGTGGGAAGGGTCTGCATCAAGTCGAGCAGGGGGTTCAGCCAGTTCCAGACCGTCTTCTTGTGGGCGGCCCAGATACCGATGGGTACGCCGATCGCCATTGATGCGGAAGCCGCGGCGACAACGAGAACCAATGTGTCGACAGTCTGTTCCCAGAGGTCCTGGTTGATGATGAAAAGAAACCCGAGCACCATCGCGGCGGAGAGTTTCCAGGATCTCTGCAGCCAATAGGCGATTGCTGCGAACGCCAGCACGACAACAACCGGCGGGGCCATCAGGATCAGCTCGGCCATTCCATCAAGCAGAGAGGTGAGTCCGTTCGAGATCGAGCGAAAGAACCAGGCGAAGTTGGTCGTGAGGAAATCAAAGAAATCCTTCCCCCAGCGACCGATGGGTATCTTCCAGCCTGCGACCCACTCCGAAATCGGATCCATATTTCCCCCTAAATCGCTTGGGGCGGCCGATATCCCCTCCGGCCGCCCCGTGCGGTTGGCATTTACATGCCGAGTTTGGCTTTCACCGCCGCGACGGCATCGCCGCCATCGAAGGTCGTGACGCCTTCAAGCCACGGTTCGATGGCGTCCGGATTGGCTTTCAGCCATGCGGTGGCAGCATCGTTCGCCTCAGCGCCGTCGTTCAGGATCGCGCCCATGATCTCATTTTCCATCTTGAGCGAAAACACCATGTTGGTGAACAGTTTGCCCAGGTTCGGGCACTCGGTAGCGTAGCCGGCGCGCACGTTGGTGTGCACGGTTGCGCCACCATAGTTGGGCCCGAAGATGTCATCGCCGCCTTCCAGATACGCCATTTCGATATTGGCGTTCATCGGGTGCGGTTCCCAGCCAAGGAACACGACATCCTCTTTCGAGCCGGCCGCGCGGGTGACCTGGGAAAGCATGCCGGCTTCCGAGCTTTCAACGAGCTCGAAATCCTTGAGGCCGAAGGTGTCGGCTTCAATCATGTCGAGGATCAGGCGGTTGCCGTCATTGCCGGGCTCGATGCCGTAGATCTTGCCGTCTAGCTTGTCGGCGAACGATGCGATGTCCTGGAAGCTCTTCAGGCCGGCGTCGTAGGTGTATTTCGGCACGGCGAGTGTGTATTTCGCACCTTCCAGATTGGTCACCAGCGTTTCGACGGAACCATCTTCTCTATAAGGCGCAATGTCTGCCTCCATCGTCGGCATCCAGTTGCCGAGGAACACGTCGATGTCGTTGTTCTTCAGCGACGCGTATGTGACGGGGACGGAAAGAACCTGTACCTCCGGTTCGTAGCCCATCGCTTCCAGCACGACAGAAGCGGTGGCGGTTGTGGCGGTGATGTCCGTCCAGCCTACGTCGGAGAAGCGGACGGTCTTGCACGATTCAGGGTCGGCCGCAAAAGCCGATCCGGCCGACAGCGCGGTCGCCATGCCCAGTGCAAAAGTGAGGTGCCTAAAACGCGTCATCTGATTTCTCCCATTATCTGAACATGATTTCCTGGCGTGCTTGCGCCGTGACGGCGAGCCATAGCTTGGCTTGGAACCAAACACCATTTTTCAATGGTTTCAAGGTGCTTGCCTATGTTCGCAGCGCCGCGCAGTGGTTCGTATGCGACTACTGCATGTCGTTTTCCGTGGAGTATCGGGCCTCGCGACTCCCGTCGGCAACCCTGTTGCGATTAATAGGCTGATGGCCAAGCTCTATTTCCACTACTCGACCATGAACGCGGGCAAATCGACTGCACTGCTTCAGGCATCGTACAATTACCGCGAGCGCGGCATGACCACGATGCTGTTCATTGCGGCGCTTGACGACCGGGCCGGCCGCGGGCGCATCGGTTCCAGAATTGGGCTCAGCGCCGAGGCCAATATATTCGGACCCGACGACGATCTTTATACGCAGGTTGCGGAGCGCCACGCCGTTTCGCCCGTGCATTGCGTTTTCGTAGACGAGTCGCAGTTCCTCACCGAAGATCAGGTCTGGCAGCTCGCGCGCCTTGCCGACCGAGCTGGCGTGCCGGTTATGTGTTACGGCTTGCGCGTCGACTTTCAGGGACAGCTGTTTCCGGGCTCCAAGGCACTGCTGGCCCTCGCCGATGACCTCAGGGAAATCCGCACCATTTGCCGCTGCGGCCGCAAGGCGACGATGGTCGTCCGGCTCGGGCCGGACGGCAAGGTGCTGCACCAGGGGGCGCAGGTGGAGATCGGCGGCGAGGACAAATATGTGTCCCTTTGCCGCCGCCACTGGGAAGAGGAAATGGGCCGCTGGCCAGCAGAGGACATGATCGGCTACTCACGGAACTGAGGCCGCGGTGTCGGGCCGCCGCAGACGTGCGCGGCCGGCCGGGCCAGTCTTTCATTCGTAATGGCGGCTACATATATTGCTTGCGAAACCAGTTCGGGGTGCGAGGTAGGAACGTCCATGGCCACATTGCAGAATTTCGATTCGGAAATCGCCAAAACCAAGCAAGTGGTCGAGGAGATGCGCTCCAAGATCGAACAATCCGGCGTCGTGCTGGACCAGATTGCCAAGGCCGATACCACGATCGGCGCCGCCGATTTCGACATCGAGAACGCCCGTATCGACGACGTTCTGAAGCAACAGAAGGTGATGGAAGGCAATATTGCCGACCTTATCATCGGGCTCGAAGACGCGACCAATGTGTTCGGTGCCGAATTCGAGAGTATGAAGAGCTACACCGGCTGGGAAAATTTCATCGGCATTTTCTCCAAGCAGCGCAAGCAGCGCATGCGCACCGAACGCGTGCGCAACATGTCGCTCGCCGGCAATTTGCAGGAGCTCCTGGCGAAATCAGACACGATCGTCGGTATTCTCAAAGACCAGAAGGACATTCTCGATCAGCGCTACAAGACGTCCGAGGCGAGTCTTGCCCAGGTGATCGAGCGCCGTAAACAGGCGATGGCCAATCTGGAGACCACACAGAAGCGGATCGAAGAACTGAATCCGATGCTGCTCGATCTCGAAAACAAGATCGCCGCCTCGACCAGCCAGAAGGAACGCACTGAACTGGAGGGCGAACGCTCCAAGCTGGCGACCGAATATAACGAGCAGCAGGCGAAGGAACAGGAACTGCTGGCCGAGAGTCAGACACTGGAGCGCTATACCTCGATGTTCCAGACCTTCGTGGATTCGCTCAACAACCAGATCGCGGCGCAGAATACGCTGATCAACAAGCTGACCATCGATACCGAGCAGCGCATCGTGCTCTACAAGGCGCTGGAAGACAGCTTGAAGACGGCGGCGCAGCAGGATGTTGCGCACAAGATCAATACGCTTGGCAGCCAGGTCGACACAACTGCGGAACAGACCATGGCGGGTATCGGCGCGGCCGCGCAGAAGCACATCGGCGACCTCCTGGAAATGCACGAGAAGAACATGGTCGCCACCGCAGACATCCAGCGCCGCAAGAAACTCGCTGACGACGCCTTCGCGCGCCGCTTCGATGAGGTGATGCGCAAGCATAACGCCGCTGATTATGTGAGGCCGTAGCCGGCTGCCGGAGACCGCGACATGAATGCCGCGAGCGACGCAGCACGACGCTATTTCGATGCAATTTCGGCCGCGATCTCGGGGCTGGACATTTTTCTGCGCGACGACAGCTCGCCGCTTTACCGGCACGAGACGGTCGCAACCATCGTCACCGAATATCTGGAGCGGCTCGAGCGTTCGTTCTCCTGCTGGGAAAACCGGCTGGCTTTCGCAGATGCCTTCCGCATTTCACGAGCCGAAAGCGGATATCCCGTGTTCCAGAACGTTCTGGAACTCGAAAACGACCGCAAGACAGCAGAGGGGCGGCTCTCTGCGATACCGCAGCCGGACCAGATCCGCGCTGAGATGGCCGATTTTATCCTCCGTCACAAGTCGTTTCCCAGGGCGCTGCAGCGTTCGATGGCTGAACGGCTCTATCTGGAAAACGTGCGCAGCGGGCAGGTCTTTTCTCCCTTTATCCTGCCGCGTACGGTCAAGGTTTCGGTCAACCCGGCAACAAGACGGCCTTACTACCTCGTCCATTGGGGAACGTTCGACGGTTCGGCGAACCTGCCGCTCATCTATATGGCGACGCTGGAGGATTCCTCGTCCGGGCTGGTGCGCTCGCTGGTCACGAAAGGCGGCAAGCTCAACGAAGACGTCGAGGTTCCGCTGCCGGTCGAAGGGCTGCTCAATCCGGAGCTTGCGCATCGCTTCGACGACTTTGCCGAAAAGAACTCCGCCTATTCGCTGTCGCCGGCGACAATCGCCGGCAATCTCGACAAGGATTTCGACGAACTGCACCCGAAGCAGTTGCGCCGTGTTGTGCTTGGACCCTTCTATTCGGCCGGTATCACCGAACACAATTCGACCGTGACCGACATCCTGGCGAAGGTGCGGCGCAAGGAAAACGCCTGGCTGCTCACATGGACTGTGCAGGAGGTGTTTTCCAAGAGCGAGAAGCCGGCACGCAAGGGGTTATGGTCGAGCCAGCCGGCGCGCGAGGAATTCTACATCAACACCGACGATCTCGACGCCGCGCGGCAGGGCGTCAGCTCATACGAGAAACACGCGCTGATCCCGCACGAGGCCTATCAGCTTCTTTACGCGGCCAAAGAGGCGCGCAAGATTTTCGACGGATATCAGGTCCATGTCGTTTCCAACGGCAAGGTGATTTCCGATGTTTGAGGGCGGGGCTGCTCTTTCGCTCCCCTCTAATGGGAGTGCGAAGCAAATGGCCGGGGGTGGCTGTCCCCTCTGCCTTGCTGCACGCCGCACCTCGCCATTGAAGGGTGAGGAAAATCACGGCTTCCAGGAGGCACCATGGATACCGGGCTGACCACGATCGGCGAGGAAGACGTCGAAAAGCACCTGCCGATGGCGCACAGCATGGTGACGCGCGTCGTTGTCATGGAAGACGGTACCGGTCGCTCACAGACCGCGCTGGCAGGCACGGGACGCCGTTTCGTTTCGCCGGTTTCATCCGGCTCGGTACGCCGGACGCGCGAGGTCGAACTCACAAAAACCATTCAGTCCGTGCGGCCGGGCGACCAGCTTCTCTCCATCGGCCAGCACACGGTGCTTTATCGCGCCCGTCGCGGCATTCAGGTTGCGCTTGCCGTCGGCGACAATTTCGCCAAGGCGACGGACCTTGAAAGCCTGCAATCCAAGAACACGCGCGCCCCGCTCGAGGGCGAGGATGCGGCGGTCTTCAAGCGTCTGCTGGCCGCATCGTCATATGTCGTTGCCTTCGCCTTCGCGTCCTATCTGCTGCAGCTGGTCGAGAGCGATGGTGAAGCGCCCAATGACGTCGCAGAGCCAGACTTCGTTTTCGACACTCAGCAGGATGCGCTGAAGGCGATGATCGCAGGTCTGGACACGGCTCTCTCCGGCTCGAAGGACGAGCAGGACCTTGCAGCACGTACGCGCGCCTTCGCCACCGAGGCGATCGAAGGGCTATTGCAGCGGCGCGGGCGGTTTGACGGACTCGGCGCGTTCGACAACACGCATATGCGGCTCGATGCCGACGACTTCACCATCGACGGGTTTGATGTAGCGCCCGGCCGCAAGGTCAAACCGCTGACGATGGACTTCAAGAAGCCGGAGCAGGTCGTCGGCAATCACATCGCCAAATACCAGTCGATCAAGCTTGCCAAGATGTTGATGGCCTATGATTTCGACCGGCAGATGAACCCGTTTGTCGAGCTCGGCGGCTTCCTGTTCACTTTCATCGGCGACGGCGCGCCCGGCACGGGCAAAACGACGTTGATCCAGATGATTGCCGGCATTATCCAGGGTTACTGCCAGGTCGCCGGCTATCCGTTTCATTACGAGAACTTCGGTGTCGACCAGATATCGTCCTATCAGGGCAAATCGGGTCAGAGCTGCCGACAGTTCATCGACAACGTGCTTTCGCCGAAGGCGATTGGTTTTGGCACCATCGACGATATCGACCAGGTCGCTGCAAAGCGCTCCGATGATCGGGCCTCGGCCGGCCAGCACGAGATCACCGGTGTTCTGATGTCGGCTTTTTCCGGCGCGATGACCGTCGTGCGCGGCAACTGCTCCTTCGGCATGTTTTCCAACTACCCGGAGAATGTCGACGATGCTCTCAGGCAGCGGGCAGGGGCACGATGGCTGGTCGACGGTCCGCAGACGCGCGACGACTATATCGACATTTTCGCGCTTCTTGCCGGCAAGAACCACAAGATCCCGCTCGGCAAACACGAGCTTTATGCTGCGCAGGAAATCCAGCGCGCGGTAGACACCGCCTATGAGCAGCATTCGAAGCCGCGGGAAGCGGGGCTTGAGCGCATTTACGAGCGCTTCTTGAAGGACAATGGCGCGCCGAAGACGCTGGCCGATATCGGCACCTATCTGCACATGATCAAGGAAGCGGAGCCGCGCTTCACCGGCCGCGCCATCAAGAACGTCACTGACGCGATCAAGATGCGGGCGATGGACATCGAGCTGCCCGACGAGTGGTTCGAAACGCCGGAAGCCTTCATGCACAAGTCCTATGACGACAAGAAAGCCATGATCGAGGAACTGCGCGGGCCTTTCGACATGGAAATGGTCATGCAGGAGGTGAACCGCTACGCCGACAGCGAATTCCGCTACTCGGACCGTGCCGACGACGCGGCTGTGGAGCGCATCATCCGCGACCAGCGCGTGCGCGAACGCGCCATTCGCGAGATCGAGGACATGAAGTCGAAGGGGCACTGGGGCGGCTGAAGGCAACCTATTGAAAAGCACGGAGCAACAGACTAAATCTAGCTAAGCTAGCTTAAAGGCTCTACCATGCAGGTTGGAACATTCGAGGCGAAGAATCGGCTCAGCGAGCTTCTTACCCTGGTCGAGGCCGGGCAAGAGGTGACAATTACGCGCAACGGCAAGCCTGTGGCCAGAATCGTCGCCGCCGGAGGGCGCGATATTGAGGAAGTACGCCGTGCTGCGGAAGGCTTGCGCGCGATACGCGCGCGAAGCCGACCTGGTCCCGAAAGCCTAAGAGACCTGGTGAATGAGGGGCGCCGCATTTGACGGTGGTGATCGACAATTCCATGGCCCTGGCCTGGACGCTGGCAGATGAGCGCAGCGCCGTCTCGGACGAGATTCTGGATCGCGTGATGAACGACGGAGGCCACACGCCGTTCCTTTTTCGCGCCGAGTTTGCCAACGGTCTGACGATGGCAATGCGTCATGGCAGGATCGATCAAAGAGATCGGGAGCAGGCGCTTGTCTTTATCGAGAATTTGCGCCTCATGCATGATCTGGCCGAGGTCGGTCACCTCTCGGAGGCCGTCAAACTAGCCGACACTCACCTGTTGACCGTGTACGATGCACTGTATCTTGAGCTTGCAATCCGCAAGCGCCTGCCTCTGGCCACGTTCGACCAGAAGCTCTGCGCCGCGGCGCAGACGGTGGGCGTCGCCTTGTCTCTCCCGAAAAGGCTCTGATGGACCTCCTGCGCGACAACGAGCTGATCTACGGGCGGCTGCTGCCGATTGCAGAGCCGCATCTGATCGAGCGTTACAACAAGGCGTTGAAGGCGTTCGGGCTGCGGCCTACATCGCTCGACGGATTCGAGATCGACCGTACCGGGTTCTCGCCGCAGATTGCGAATGAGCTCGACGACCCTCATTACCTCGATCCGAATGAGGTCAATCGCCGTTTCATCATTCTCACGCCGCAACAGATCGATCTGCCGGTGGTGCACACCGCTTTCTCCAATACCTCGCAGCTCGTCCACGAGTTCATGTCGCGCAATGCGCGTGCCATCGATGCGCTGACGATCAAGGACGTCATCTACGGCGAGATCGAAGATTCGGTCTCAAAGGTCGGGGATATCGAGGACCTGTTATCGATCAACCAGGTCGAGTTCCGCGTGCTGTCGGCCGATGACGTTGTGGGCAAGGCGTCCGAGCTCGGAACGCTGGTTGACCGGCTGAAAATGGAGCCGGAGGCTTGGCGCGACGATGCGATGCTGGAGCGCATGGTCGACCTTGCCAAGGTCACCGGAGACATTCGCGAAAACACACTGGTGCCGGACCAGGTGGTTTTTCGCCACAACGCCTATTGGACGAGCCATTTCGGCGGGCTTTACGTCTTCATCGATCCAGATGTGACCACCGTCATCTGCGACCCGACGGCGCCCGGCTTCCGCCGTTCGCGGCCCTGGCAGGTGAGCTATCTTTCGCTGCGGGATCCAGCCCGCGTTTTCCGTTTTCTCGCCTCGACCGGCCGGCTCGATCTGCCGCGCGCGTCATGGATGGAAAAGGCGGACTATCTGGAGCACCGCGCCGGGTTGGTGGTGCGCGAGCTTGTGCACCGGAAGGACCCCAAGCAGGACATTGGCGGGCTCGACCGTGTGTGGCTGCAAAGCTGGATCCATGCCAACGCGGACATGATCAACGCCGACGGCCGGTTTCCGTTTCTCAACGCGGCCAAGCGCGAACTCGCCCAGCTCGGACATTTGCGCGTCGATGAAATCCGGCCTGAATTCCGCTTTCTGGTCGTGCGCGGCAAGCCCGACCATCCCGACGCCTGGCTGACCAACCGGCTGATCTCGGATTTCGTGCCGAGCGATTTTCTGTCGCGCTACGTCTTCAACAAACAGGGCTTTTATGCCGATTACGACCAATTCGACGCCGTTTGGCGGCGTTATGTTGTCGATACGCTCAAAAGCACATATCTCAGTGACAAAGATGGGTTCCGGGCGCGGCTCTACGGGCTTGAGGACTGAACAGGGACCGGCCGGACATGCTTGATCCAATCGTGAATTTCTTCACCCGTATCTTTCACGCGCTGGGGCGCGGCATCGGCTTGCTGGTGGCCTGGATCATGTGGCCGTTCCTCGCCGCCGGACGCTGGTATGCGCGGCGCGGCTGGCTGATCAAGGGGCCTATCGGCATCTTCCTGCTCGTGCTCGCCGGGCTTTACATCTATTTCGTCTGGAACTCGCAGAGCTGGACAGGTTTCGACGTCAATTACGCGACGGCGTATGAATTCAATCAGCGCAACAACTCGGCCGGCGCCGAAGTGGCCGATACCGCCGGCACCTGCAGCCGTTCGGCGATCGCCGATGTGACGGCCGATCTGATCGACCTCAATGTGAACCAGAACGCATGGATTTCTTCCATGCTGCTCTACAAGCTCGGCCTGTTCGGCATCGACTGGGACCACACGCCGTTCCTTGACAACAAGGCGTCTTTCCAGCGCGGCATCAACCAGGCGGTGCGGCGTACCACCGTTGAGCTTGTCGACACGCTTGGCCGCGTGCGCGGAACCTCCCAGGTGGATCAAAATCTCCAGGATGCGCGCGGTAACATGCAGTTCGACGAGGAAACCTGGTATTTCGGCCTCAACCCTTTCGGCCCCAAAACCCCCACTCCGTCATTCTACCGTTCTGCGATCCGCGACCTGGCCAATTTCAATGACCGCCTCGGAAGCTGCGACGCGACTTTCGATGGCCGCGCCGACAATCTGCTGACCTTCATCGACCGTATCGCCAACGATATCGGCTCGACTTCCGACATCCTTCGCGAACGTTCGGAGAACTACAATCGAGGTTGGTTCGACACCCGCGCCGATGACCGGTTCTGGTTCAGCTTCGGACAGCTCTACGGCTATTACGGGATCATGAGAGCGGCACGCGCCGATTTCCACGACATCGTGCAGTCGCGCGGCCTGGCGCCGTTGTGGGATCGGCTGGACGATCAGTTCGAAGCAGCGCTTCTATTGCAGCCGCTGATCATATCCAACGGCCGTGAGGCCGGCTGGATCATGCCGACACACTTGGCGACTATGGGCTTCTACGTGCTCAGGGTCCGCACCAACCTGACCGAGATCAGGGACGTCCTGGACAGATAGCCTCTCGCAATTGGCTCTCAACGGATAGTGGGGCAGCGGATAAGCAAAATGCGCCCTGCCTGTCGCATTCCGTGCATTTGACGGCAGTTTCTGAATGGTGGGCGGACCGCGTTGGATTTAGTCCGATTGTCGTCCGCTGTTGCTGAGGGCATCCGGGACACGGTTAGCCTGCAGGGCAGACCGTCACACATGAGGGGGAGGCAGTCGAATGGCCGAGGTGAAGTCCGACATCGAAATCGCGCGGGCAGCGAAAAAGAAGCCGATCATGGAAATCGGTGCAAAGCTCGGTATCCCATCAGAACACCTGCTGCCGTTCGGACACGACAAGGCAAAACTCTCCTCCGACTTCATCGCCTCGAAGCGTGGCGAGAAGGACGGCAAGCTGATCCTCGTCACGGCGATCAATCCGACGCCGGCCGGCGAAGGCAAGACGACCACGACGGTCGGGCTTGGTGACGGCCTCAACCGGATAGGCAAGAACGCAGCCATCTGCATTCGCGAAGCTTCGCTGGGGCCGAATTTCGGCATGAAAGGAGGCGCTGCGGGCGGCGGTTATGCGCAGATCGTGCCGATGGAGGACATGAACCTCCACTTCACCGGTGACTTCCACGCCATCACGACGGCGCACAACCTGCTTTCGGCGATGATCGACAACCACATTTACTGGGGCAACGAACTGGGCATCGACATTCGCCGCATCACCTGGCGGCGCGTGATGGACATGAACGACCGTGCGTTGCGGCAGATCAACGTCTCGCTCGGTGGCGTGGCCAACGGCTTTCCCCGCGAGACCGGCTTCGACATCACCGTGGCGTCGGAAGTGATGGCGATCCTGTGCCTTGCCACCGATCTCGCGGATCTCGAGAAGCGCCTTGGCGACATCATCGTGGCCTATCGCCGCGACAAGACCCCGGTCTATGCGCGGGACATCAAGGCCGACCGGGCGATGGCCGTTCTGCTTAAAGACGCAATGTCGCCCAATCTGGTGCAGACGCTGGAGAACAACCCGGCCTTCGTGCATGGCGGTCCGTTTGCCAATATCGCACATGGCTGCAACTCGGTGGTCGCGACACAGACAGCGCTGAAGCTCGCCGACTACGTTGTCACCGAGGCCGGATTCGGCGCCGACCTGGGCGCTGAGAAATTCTTCGATATCAAATGCCGCAAGGCCGGGCTCAAGCCGTCGGCGGCCGTCATCGTTGCTACGGTACGCGCGTTGAAAATGAACGGCGGGGTCAAGAAGGAGGATCTTGGCAAGGAGGATGTGACGGCAGTCACCAAGGGCTGTGCCAATCTCGGGCGTCACATCGAAAATGTGAAGCAATTCGGCGTACCTGCCGTTGTCGCTATCAATCACTTTATTGCCGATACGGACGCCGAGATTGAAGCTGTAAGAAAATATGTGGCCGCCCAGGGCGCGGAAGCGGTGCTTTGCCAACACTGGGCAAGAGGTTCGGAAGGTACGGTCGATCTGGCTCACAAGGTTGTCGAACTCGCGGAGAGCGGTATGGCGCAGTTCTCGCCGCTCTATCCAGACGACATGCCGCTCTTCGAGAAGATCAATACCATTGTCAAACGCATCTATCGCGGCTCTGAGGCGATTGCCGACAAGAGCGTGCGTGCCCAGCTTCAGCAATGGGAAGAGGCCGGATACGGCAATCTGCCGGTCTGCATGGCGAAGACCCAGTATTCATTTTCAACCGATCCCAATCTTCGCGGCGCACCGGTCGATCACGTTGTGCCGGTGCGCGAAGTGCGCCTGTCTGCGGGCGCCGGTTTCGTCGTCGTCATTTGCGGTGAGATCATGACCATGCCCGGTCTGCCGCGAGCGCCTGCCTCCGAGAAGATTTTCCTCAACGACGAAGGGCTGATCGAAGGCCTGTTCTAGGGCAACGCGCCAGGCATGCGGGCGCACGAGCCGACACAACGAAGCTAACCAGTTGCGCTCCAGGCTGCCAGCGGCCATACGAGCGGTATGGACACTATCGAGCGACCTACAATCGCGAAATGGGGCTGGCTGCTCTGGCGCCTGACAAGGCGGCTGTGGCTGCGCGCTACGCTAATCTCGCTGCTGGCGGTCGCCGCCGCCCTCATCTCGATTGCCATCTCGCCATACCTTCCCAGCGGCCTTTCGGCGAAGATCGGCGCAGATGCTGTCGACCATATCCTCAACATCATCGCGACGAGCATGCTCGCGGTAACCACCTTCTCGCTGTCGACGATGGTGGCGGCATATTCGGCGGCTTCGACAAGCGTCACACCGCGTGCGACGAAACTCCTGATCGAAGATCGGACGACCCTCAACGTTCTCGCGACATTCGTCGGTTCGTTCCTGTTCTCGGTCGTCGGAATCGTCACGCTTTCCATGAACGCCTATGGCGAACAGGGGCGGGTCATTCTGTTTGCCGTGACCATTCTGGTTATCCTGCTCATCGTGGTCACACTGTTGCGCTGGATCGACTATCTGATCCGTCTTGGCCGGGTAGGTGAAACCACGGAGGAAGTTGAGAAGGCAGCCGTTCTGGCGATGAAAGCACGGGTAAATCTGCCAAATCTGGGAGGTGTGCCCTGGAACGACATGAAGCTGCTGCCCGATAATGCGCAACCGGTGTTTGCGCATCGGATCGGTTATGTGCAGCATGTCGATATCGGCGCCATCTCGGCGCGGGCAGGGGAGTTTGGCGCAAGGGTCTATCTCGGCGCGCTGCCCGGCACCTTTGCCGACCTCAATCGCCCGATTGCCTGGGTAACGGGCGCAAAGGGTGATTTCGATCCGGCACACGTGGCCAGCGCATTCACAATCGCCAATGAGCGCTCCTTCGACCAGGACCCGCGCTTCGGCCTGTGCGTGTTGGCCGAAATTGCCTCGCGCGCACTTTCACCCGGCCTGAACGACCCGGGCACGGCAATCGATGTCATCGGCCGCGCGGTTCGTGTCCTTTCCATCTGGGCCGGGAACTCAGACGAGGTGCCCGAACCGCGTTTCGCTAATGTCTTTGTACCGCCGATTCTGGTCGATGAACTTTTCGAGGACCTGATGGCCCCGATTTCGCGTGATGGCGCGGGAATCGCTGAAGTGCAGATCAGGTTACAGAAAGCCTATGGTGCGCTCGCATGCATCGGCGACAAGCGTTATCAGACTGCGGCTCTGAAATATTCGAAGATTGCATTGGAGCGGGCCGAATCGACTCTGACGTCGACGTTCGACCTGAAGCGGGTTCGGGCGGCAGCGGCATTGGTGAAGACACGATCGAAGAAGAACGGCAGAGCCGCAACCAGATGAACCCCGGTTCCTTCATGTCGCAGCGCAGGGTTGCGGTACCGGTTGCGCTTCTCATCTGCATCGCGTCGACGGTCTTTGTTTTCCTGCGCATCGCAAACGCGGTACGCAGCGAAGAGATCGTCGCGCTGGATCGCGCAATCCTGCTGTGGTTCCGCGACCCTCGGAACTCAGCCGACCCGATAGGACCGCAGTGGTTTGAGGAAACTGTGGCCGAAATTACGGCGCTTGGCGGTTATCCAGTGCTGACAGTGCTGATCGCGTCGGTGGCAGGTTATCTGGTGCTGTCGCGGAAGTTCGGCCCGGCCGCCTACATGCTTGTGTCTATCGGTGCCGGTACCGCGCTCAGCCAGTTGCTCAAGCTCGTCTACGCTAGGCCGCGGCCGGATCTCGTGAACCACCTTGTGGATACATTCACGGCGAGCTTCCCGAGCGGCCATGCCACGATGGCGACCGTTGTTTACCTGACGCTCGCCGCACTGATTGTTCTTTTTGTCGGAAAATTGCGCATTCGAATCTATGTTGTTGTGGCCGCTGTCGTTCTCGCGCTCGCAGTGGGCACAAGTCGCGTCTATCTCGGTGTCCATTGGCCGAGCGATGTTCTGGCCGGCTGGGCGCTGGGCGTTGCGTGGGCCGCATTCTCCTGGCTGGTGTTCACATGGCTTCACACGCGCCGTTGGGGCGAACCCGAATAGCGCCGCATCACTGGTTGCGCGGTGGCACTTTCGCCGCTATTGATCTTGCCATGAACGTGATTTCGACCCACAACAACTGGTGGTGGGGCTGCACCTAGCGGCCTGACGAAACGCGTGTTCTGAAAACATGTTGGCCGCAACGGGATAACCGGGCGGCCATTTTTTATGTCCCGCCCTGAGCGAAGGACGGAGACCGAGAATGGTAATCGAAACTCTCGAAGACGGCGCAGAGCGCTTCGTGACGAAAGGTGGCGTCACGATAACGCGACGGCGCCACGAGACGCCATATGATGGCGCTATCGACACATATGTCGATGCGCTGGATGCGCGGCGCGGCTGTGTTTTCTCGTCCAACTACGAGTATCCGGGACGTTACACGCGCTGGGATACTGCGATTGTCGATCCGCCGCTTTGCATTATCGCGCGGGGGCGGGCTGTGCGCGTCGAAGCGCTGAATGCGCGAGGTGCGGTACTGGTGCCGCTTATTGCCGAGACATTGAGCGGCAGCGATAATTTCTCGGTTGGAGCGGTTTCGGAGCGCAGCATCAAACTGCAAGTGGCCGAGCCGGCGCGCATTTTCGCGGAAGAAGAACGCTCGCGCGCTCCAACGGTATTTTCGGTGCTACGTGTCATTGTCGACCTGTTTCGTAGCGATCATGACGACAATCTCGGTCTCTACGGTGCATTCGGTTACGATCTGGCTTTCCAGTTCGATCCCATCGAACAAAAGCTCGAGCGCGGCGAAAGCCAGCGCGATCTGGTGCTATACCTCCCGGATGAAATTCTGGTCGTCGATCATCATGCCGCCAAGGCCTGGCACGACCGGTATGACTTCTCCGGCACCGACTATTCGACCGAAGGGCTTGAACGCGGTGGCGAGGAGGAGCCGTTCGCGCCCGCGGCGACCATTCCCCCGCGTGGCGACCATGAGTCTGGCGAATATGCGCGGCTGGTGGAAAAGGCGAAAGAGAGCTTCCGTCGTGGCGACCTGTTCGAAGTCGTGCCCGGGCAGCTGTTCTACGAACGGTGCGAATCCCGACCGTCGCAAATCTCCCGTCGTCTCAAGGCAATCAATCCGTCTCCCTATTCCTTCTTCATCAATCTCGGCGAGCGCGAATATCTGATCGGCGCGTCGCCCGAGATGTTTGTGCGCGTGTCCGGTCGACGCGTCGAGACCTGCCCGATTTCAGGCACAATCCGGCGCGGCGATGACGCGATTTCCGATAGCGAGCAGATACTGAAGCTGCTCAATTCGAAAAAAGATGAATCGGAGCTCACAATGTGCTCCGACGTTGACCGCAACGACAAAAGCCGGGTCTGCGAGCCGGGTTCGGTGCGCGTTATCGGGCGGCGCCAGATCGAGATGTATTCGCGCCTCATTCACACGGTCGACCACATCGAGGGACGACTGCGCGAAGGCATGGATGCGTTCGACGCGTTTCTCAGCCACGCATGGGCGGTGACAGTGACCGGCGCACCCAAGCTGTGGGCGATGCGCTTCATTGAAAACCACGAAAAGAGCCCGCGTGCCTGGTATGGCGGTGCGGTCGGAATGGTGCATTTCAACGGCAATTTGAACACCGGGCTGACGCTGCGCACCATCCGCATCAAAGACGGGTTGGCGGAGGTGCGGGCCGGAGCGACGCTGCTCAACGATTCCAACCCGGAAGAGGAAGAAGCGGAGACCGAGCTCAAGGCATCGGCGATGCTTTCGGCGATCCGAGACGCGACCGCAGGAAATGCACCCAGCGGCGAGCGAAGCGCGGCCCGCGTCGGCGATGGACTTTCGATCCTGCTCGTCGATCATGAGGACAGCTTCGTCCACACGCTGGCGAACTACTTCCGCCAGACCGGTGCACAGGTTACCACCGTTCGTTCGCCGGTGCCGGACGACGTGTTCGAGGGAATTGATCCCGACCTCGTCGTGCTTTCACCTGGCCCAGGGTCGCCGAAGGATTTCGATTGCAAGACGACCATCGAAAGAGCGCGGGCGCGCAACCTGCCGATTTTCGGCGTATGCCTGGGATTACAGGCGCTGACCGAGGCCTTCGGTGGCGAACTACGCCAGCTGCGGGAACCAATGCATGGCAAACCCTCGCGTATCAGGATCAACGAACCCGGCATCGTGTTCTCGGGCCTGCCGGGCGAAGTGACGGTCGGACGCTATCACTCGATCTTCGCCGATCCAGCCAAATTGCCGCCCGAATTTCTGATAACGGCCGAAACGGAGGATGGCGTGGTGATGGCTATCGAACATAGCAGCGCCGCTATTGCTGCCGTGCAGTTTCATCCCGAATCCATTATGTCGCTCGGGCAGAATGCCGGAATGCGCATGATCGAGAACGTGGTTGCGCATCTGCCCCGCAAGGCCGGGGCAAAAGCCGCCTGAGTCTGGAGACAGGCCGATGTCGAAGAAGTGCGTCCGGGCGCTGGCGAGCTGGTCGATCATGATCGCATTCGCGGTCATGGCGCTGAAGTTCGCCGCTTGGCGAATGACCGGCTCGGTCGCATTGCTGTCCGACGCTCTGGAATCGATCGTCAATGTGATTGCCGCGGTAGCTGCGCTTCTGGCCATCAGGCTTTCGCACAAGCCGGCGGACCGGACACATCAACACGGCCACCACAAAGCCGAATATTTCTCCGCAGTTCTGGAAGGTGTCCTGATTGTCATTGCGGCATTGCTGATCGTGTTTGAAGTCTGGCGCGCCTGGCAGGCGCCGGTTGTCCTCGAGGCGCCGTGGGCAGGCCTCGCGGTCAACGGCGTGGCTACGGTCATCAATACACTCTGGGCGACGCTGCTTTTGCGTGCGGCACGGGCTCACAAGTCGCCGGCGCTGGATGCCGACAGCCGGCATCTGTTTTCGGATGTGGCGACCTCCGTCGGCGTGATTGCCGGGCTGGCCTGCGCGGTACTGACCGGTTGGTTCTGGCTCGATTCGGTGCTGGCGCTCATCGTTGCACTGAATATTTTATGGCAGGGATGGAAGGTCATCTCGACATCGGTCGACGGGCTGATGGATCGTGCCGTCGGGCTTGAGGAACATATCCGCATCCGCGATATCATCTCGGCCGTCTCAAAAGGTGCCATCGAAGTACATGATCTCAAGACGCGGATCGCCGGGCGTGCGACCTTCATCGAGTTTCACCTTGTTGTCGAAGCGGACATGACGGTGAGAGACAGCCACGTGATCTGCGATCGTATCGAGGAGGCCCTGCAAGCAGAAATACCGTCGGTGCGCGTTCTCATCCATGTCGAGCCGGAACATGAGGCGAAACTGCCCGCCGGTTCCAGCGCGGTGCCATTCGCGTGATGGGCATGGCCGGAATTGCCAAACTGCCGCCCGCCATGCAGTGGGCAGCGCTCGCCATTCTCTCAGTCGGCGTCGCTCTTGTGCTTGAAACGGCGCAGTTTCCTGCCGCTTTCCTCGTCGGGCCAATGTTGTGCGCAATCCTGTTCGGGGTCGGTGGCGCGACAATCCGCATGCCGCATCGCATGTTCGTCGTGGCGCAGGCGGTCGTGGCCTGTCTTATCGCTTCTTCCCTCTCGCCGGAGTTCCTGCCGGCGTTTGTTGCCAACTGGCCTCTTCTGGTCGGCAGCGTGGTGATCACGCTGGCTGCAAGCAGCCTGCTCGGCTGGCTGATCAGCTTCTGGAAAATTCTTCCCGGGACCACTGCCGTCTGGGGTTCAGCGCCCGGCGCAGCGTCGGCCATGGTGCTCATGGCAGGTGCGTTCGGCGCCGACCAGCGGCTGGTTGCCTTCATGCAGTATTACCGGGTCGTGCTGGTAACCGCTGCAGCTGCGATCATCGCGCGGTTATGGGTCTCCGATGCGGGGGATATTCAGACGGTGTGGTTTCCACCGATCGAAGCCGTGCCTTTCGCCGCGACAATTTTTGTCGTGGTCGTTGGGCCTTTTGTCGGCAAGCTGATGCGGTTTGCCTCGCCGCAGTTCATCGGAGCGCTTCTGCTCGCCTTTGCGCTTCATACCGGAGCTGGAGTCGAGTTCCAGCTTCCCGAATGGCTGCTTGCGGCGAGCTACGGCGCAGTCGGGCTGACGATCGGCCTGCGCTTCAATCGCGAAACGATTTCGCAAATCCGGCGCTCGCTATGGCAGGTGACCGCCTCGATACTAGCTCTGATCGCGATTTGCGGGCTGATCGCATTTCTGCTGGCGCAGTTTGCCGGCGTCGATCCGCTTACGGCCTATCTGGCCACAAGCCCGGGCGGCATGGACTCAGTCGCCATCATCGCCGCGGCCGCCGATGGCGTCGATCTTTCATTCGTCATGGCGTTGCAGATGCTGCGCTTCCTGATCGTGCTTCTGATGGGCCCAAGTCTCGCACGGCTGGTTGCGAAAAGCGTTCGAGAGTAGCGGCCTTTTTGCATGGCAGCCATGCGGCTTGTGGCGCCCGCGCCACACCGACCGGCGCGCCTTTTTTTGAACGCTTTTGGCACAGACCCGCGCCATCTTTCGCGGGCAACTCGACCTTTACAGGCCGCTCGTCGGCGGCCGCAAAGAAGCTTGGTTTCGTCTGTTATGTCCTTATCCCGCCGCCAGTTCCTGCGTCACGCTCTCACCATCGCCCTAGCTCCCGCAGTTGCCGGCTGCGTCACCGCGCGCCAGCCGCTCAAGCCTGCCGGCCCGGACCCGTATTATGTGGCGATGTACGGCCCCAAACCGGATGAGCGCTTTCCCCTGCCGGCCACCGACATCAGCAATGTCGAAACGCAGTATCTGCGCCAGCAGGTTGCCTACCATGGCCCCGAAGCCGCCGGGACGATCGTGATCGATACGCCGAACCGTTTCCTCTACCTTGTGCAGGAAAACCGCAAGGCGATGCGCTACGGCATTGGCGTGGGCAAGGCAGGCCTGGAATTCGAGGGCAGGGCTACGGTTGCGCGCAAGGCCCGGTGGCCGCGCTGGACGCCAACCCAGTCGATGATCAAACGGGAACCGGCGCGTTATGGCCCGCTTGCCGGTGGCATGGAGCCGGGGTTGACCAACCCGCTCGGTCCGCGTGCGCTCTACCTGTTCCAGGACGGGGTGGATACGCTCTACCGCATTCACGGAACGACTGAGGCCTGGTCGATCGGCAAGGCGATATCGTCGGGCTGCATCCGGTTGTTCAACCAGGATATTCTGGATCTGTACAGCCGGGTACCCGTGGGCACCGTCGTCGTGGTGCTGAGCCATGACAAGCCACAGGACGCTCCGGTGCCAATGGCAGCCGTGCAGAGCCACATCGCGACCGCCTGAGGGCAGGCGCCATTTGGCGCGCACCATAGCGTCCGCACTTGCCTTGACACTGCCTTCGCGTTATCACGCCGCTCATGTCGATGCGCAGCACATACGCGGTTCCTTGCAAGCCCGCCTTTGCGGGCGAGACCATGCGCGCGCTTTTTTCTACGCTCCGTCTACTCGGCCTTAGCGGCGATCGCCGGGCTCGCTGAAGAGGAGCGCCCGGCGGTCGAATGGGCCGCCGCGGCCTGATGCTCCTTATCAATCGGATCAGCAATTCATACCGTGTCGCCGAGCTTTTTTCAGCCGGGACACAGCCGGAGCCTTAAAGATGAACAAACGCGAAGAGACGCCATCTTCCACCCGACCCGTCGCTGGAATGCCGGGGGCAGGCCGCAAATACGAACATTATCCGCAAGTCACGCTTAGCGACCGCACATGGCCGTCGAAGCAGATCGAAACCGCGCCGGTGTGGTGTTCCGTCGATCTGCGTGACGGCAATCAGGCGCTGATCGATCCTATGGGACATGAGCGCAAGGCGCGCATGTTCGCGCTGTTGCTCGATATGGGCTTCAAGGAAATCGAGATCGGGTTTCCTTCCGCGTCGCAAACCGATTTCGACTTCGCCCGCTGGGCCATTACCGAAGCCGGCGTGCCGCAGGATGTGTCGCTGCAGGTGCTGGTGCAGTGCCGTCCAGAACTGATCAAACGCACCTTCGAAGCGTTGGAAGGCGCGCATCAGCCGATCGTCCACTTCTACAATTCGACCAGCGAACTGCAGCGCCGGGTCGTGTTCGAAAAGGACGTCGCCGGTATCAAGCAGATCGCGACCGACGCGGCCAAGATGATTACCGACATGGCCGCGGCCGCGGGCGGCGGCTACCGGTTCCAGTATTCGCCCGAGAGCTTCACCGGAACGGAGCTGGATGTCGCGCTCGATATCTGCAACGCGGTCATCGACGTGGTTCAGCCGACTCCTGACGACAGGCTGATCATCAATCTGCCGTCCACCGTCGAGATGTCGACACCCAATATTTACGCCGACCGCATCGAGTGGATGTGCCGCAATATCGACCGGCGCGACAGCGTGATCATCTCGCTTCATCCGCATAACGACCGTGGCACGGGTATCGCCGCGACGGAGCTCGGCCTGATGGCCGGTGCTGACCGTGTGGAAGGAACATTGTTCGGCAACGGCGAGCGCACCGGCAATGTCGACATCGTTACTCTGGCGCTCAACATGTACACGCAGGGCGTGGATCCCGAACTCGACTGCTCGGATATCACGCGCATCAAGGATGTGTACGAGTATTCCAATCAGTTGCGGATCCCCGAACGCCATCCCTATGTCGGCGAGCTCGTCTATACGGCGTTCTCCGGGTCGCACCAGGATGCCATCAACAAGGGCATGAAGGCGTTCAAGAAGGCCAACAAGCCGCTCTGGGAGGTGCCCTATCTGCCCATCGACCCGCAGGATGTCGGGCGCAGCTACGAGGCGATCATCCGGATCAATTCGCAATCAGGCAAAGGCGGCATCGCATATGTGCTTCAGGCCGACTACGGCCTCAATCTGCCGCGCAGCCTGCAGGTCGAATTCAGCCAGTCGATTCAGGCGATCACCGACGGCGAGGGGCGTGAACTGCCCTCGAAACGCATCTATGAGGAGTTTCTCAAGGCTTATGTCGACCAGCCGTCGGCGCGGCTCAAATTCGTCGATCACCAGACCTTCCCGGATGCCTCGGTCAAAGGCCGCCGCGCGGTGGAGGCGCAGATTGTCGACAATGGCAAGGAAATCAACATCTCAGGCGTCGGCACCGGCCCCATCGACGGTTTTGTCGATGCGCTTTCCAAACATATCGGTGTCGATCTCTCGGTGATCGACTATTCCGAGCACTCAATGCAACGCGGCTCCAATGCGGCAGCGGTTTGCTACATGGAAATGGAACATCCGGGCGGCAAACTGTTCGGTGTCGGGATCAACACCAACATCGTAGCGGCATCACTCGAAGCCGTCGTTTCTGCCGCGAACCGGATTTTGATGCTTGCCGAATGAGCGGCCGGGGCCGGTGCCAGCCGCGCCGGCCCTGCCAATATTCCTGACCCTGGCCGGAGGTGCGTGGCGATGAGGTTGTTTGCGCTTGAAGCCGGCGGATCCGGTCCAGCCGTCGTTCTGCTGCACGGTTTCGGCGGCAGCCACGCGACGTGGGACGCGGTCATCCCGCTGCTTTCACAGCACTGCCGTATCCTCGCCTACGACCTGCCCGGCCACCGTAACTCCCATCCCTGGCCTGAAACTGCCAAACCCAAAGTCGCGGTCGATGCGGTGCTGGCCGATCTGACGCGCCGGGGCATCGAGCAGTTTCATGTCGCCGGCCACTCGATGGGCGGGGCCATTGCCGTGCTTATGGCGCTGGAAGCACCGCAACGCGTAGCGTCCATGTCGCTTTTCGCGCCGGGCGGATTCGGCCCGCAGATCAATGCGAGGCTGCTCGCCCGTTCCGCGGAAGCGGTTTCGCATGCGGAACTGAGGGCCACACTCGAGGCCATGACAGGTTGGGATACACCGGTGGACGACGATGTTGTGGCGGCCCTTGCTGCCTGGCGTGCAGCCGATGGGCAGGCAGATGCTCTGGTTGCGCTTTCGCGGACAATCACGCGCGATGGGCGGCAGGGTGCCATTCCGCGGGAGCGCATGGCCGGGCTCTCGATGCCGGTCGCGGTCTGCTGGGGCACCATCGACAATGTTCTTCCCGTTGCCCAAACCGCCGCACTGCCGCCGCAATTCGCGCTGCACCTGCTCGAAGGTGTTGGCCATATGTTGCCTCAGGAAGTGCCTGATTTTGTTTCGGAATTGATCGCAAGAAACATGCGCTGAACGCAATCCGTTCCGCCTGTAAACCTTGTTGACGCACTGCACACACAGGCTCGCTCCGATGTGCTAAGATTCTGTTTACCTTAGTAAACGGTTTCGAAAGCAGAGCCATGAGTGACAACACCGAAAAGGCGATAGAACAGGACAATGTGCGGCGGTTGTCGGCGGCGATTCTGGAGGCCAAGTCTGCACGGGCCGATCGTGACGATGTCGTTCACGAAATCCGCGATCTGCAGCGCGCCCGTCTGGACGTACTGAAGCAGGAACTTCAGGATGTTATCGAGGATGTGCCCGCGGAAGACGAGATATTCGACTTCGCGATTTCCTCCGGCGTGCAGCCGCGGTTCTGGATTGACGCCGTTGCTTATGTCGCAATCGCCCGCGATCGCCGCACCTATCGTTTCCTGCGCGATACCCGCGCCGGGCGCGTGGTACTCGCGGAAGCGGATGATGCCGCTCCCGTCGCGGAGGCCGTCACGCGATATGTCGCTGAACGGATCGTGGAACGCAAACGCCAACTCGTGGAGCCGGAGGAGCGTTCGGTCGCGCGTACCGCACAACCGGGTTCGGAGCCATCGATTGCAGTCGCGAGCGACGAAACGGCGAAGCGCAGCCGGGCCGGCGAGGCGTTGTCCGGTCTGGCGCTGGTCATCATTGGCGTGTTGATCGGTGGGGCGACAACCCTGGCGCTGTTGCGCGACAGGGTTCCGGAAATCACCTCGGTGCTGGGCCTCAACTGAGACCGGTGCGGCTGCTAGGGCAACTGGTTGAACATTGAATTCGGCATCAGCAGCGCGATCTGCGGAAACGCGATGAGCAGCAGGATTGCCACGACCATTGCCCCCCAGAAGGGCATGACCCCGGCGAATACGGTTTCCAGCTTCACGTCGCGTGCGATTGTCGAGACGACGAAGCAATTTACGCCCACCGGCGGGCTGATCAAACCCATCTCGAGCACGATCACCATGACAACGCCGAACCAGATCGGGTCGAAACCGAGCCCGAGGATTAGCGGGTAGACGATCGGCAAGGTGATGACCATCAGTGACAATCCCTCGATGACCATGCCAAGCAGGGCGTAGACGGCTATGATCAGCAGCAGCATCGTATAGGGACCGAGAGGCGACGACGCGAAAAGCTCTGCTACGACCGCCGGAAGGCCGGTCAGTGCGATAAACGGCGAAAAGACGTTTGCGCCGATCAGGATCAGGAAACACATGCCGGTGGTGCGCAGCGTGTCGGCCATTACGTCGGTCATGGCCGAAATGCTGAACATGCCGCGCACGACAAGCATCATGAAGGCAAACGCGGCGCCGACGCCGGCGGCTTCGACCGGCGTGAAGATGCCGCCGTAGATACCGCCGATGGTCAGGAGCACAATGGCTGTGATGCCGAACGCCCTTCGTGTTGCGCGCAAGCGCTTCCGCCAGTCGGAAGGCGTGCCGGCCGGGCCCTCTTCCGGCCGCAGGCGCACGATGATGGCGATGGCGATGAGGAACAGCGCAGTCAGCAGCAGCCCGGGAAGAATGCCGGCCATGAAGAGGCGCCCGATCGACTGCTCCGTCAACGTTGCGTAGAGCACAAAGCCGGTCGAGGGCGGGATGAGAATGCCGAGCGTGCCCCCGGCGGCAATCGTGCCTGTGGCGAGTTTACCGCCGTAACCGAACCTGCGCATGTTGGGGTAGGCGACGCGGCCCATCGTGACCGCGGATGCGATTGATGAGCCGGACAGTGCAGCAAACCCCGCGCAACCCAGAACGGTGGCGCCAGCCAGGCCGCCGCGCAGGTGACCGATCCAGCGATAGGCAACTTCGTAGAGATCCCTGCTCAGCCCCGAGCGCGAAGCGAGATTACCCATCAGGATAAAAAGCGGCAGAACCGAAAGTTCGTAGTGGGCAGCGGTCGCAAAAGCCTGACCGGAGAGCGTATAGGCCGCAGATGTCCAGCCCGCGAGTGCAACGGTTCCGACCAGACCGGATGCAAGCAGGGCGAGGCCGACCGGTACCCCGGCCGCCATGAGGCCGAACAGCCCGGCGAAACCGAGCAGGCCAATTGCGACAGAACTCATCGGGCAAGTCTCCAGCCTGCAAATTTCAGCGCGAACAGCAGGGCGCTGAGCGCGAATGACACGGCAAGGCACCAGTAGAAGGGCCCGAAGGGTATCTGAAGGAGCATTGTCGTTTCACCAAAAAGCGCCGCCTGGCTCGCGTTGATGGCGCAGCGCCAGGACAGGACGGCCAGGACAGTTGCGCACAAGAGATCCGACAATTTGGTAATGACCATGCGGGAACCGGCCGGCAGCCGCTCCAGGATCATCTCGATCGCGATGGCACGCCCGGCGTGAATGCAGAGCGGGATGGAGGCGGCGACCACCAGTACCAGCAATACCTGCACCATGTCGTTGCCACCCAGGATCGGCCGGTTGGCGAAAGAGCGCAACAAAGCGTCCGCGACAGTCAGTAATGCCAGTGCGCCAAGTGCGATGCCGCCCAGGAACTGCAGAGCCGAAACCAGCCATTTTTCGGCGGGCATCAGCGGAAGCGAGCCCCCGGTATCCTCCGGGAGCTCATCGGGTTCATTGTGGTTCATCGACCGGCTCAGTTCGCGGTACGGAACCCGTCGACAAAGGCGGGGCCGTCAAAGCCGCTGTTGTTGCCCTCGGAGGTCAGAAACGCCGAGACCGGTCCCTGCATGGCCTCAACAAAGGCGGCGCGTTCGGTATCGCCCAGCTCGATCAGCTCGATATTGGCGGCCGCGAGCATCTCCATGCCCTTGTCGCCCGCACCCTTGAATGCGGCGGCGGCTTCCATCGACAGGTCTTTGCCGGTCTCGGCCGCGAGTATGCCGCGCTGCTCTTCACTCAGGCCGTCCCATGCGCCCTTGTTCATGATCAATGTGAACGTGGACAGTGCACCCGGGATGTCGGTTGTCACGTATTTGGTGATTTCATGCAGCTTGTAGGAGCCGACAGCCGACGCATCGATCAGCACGGCGTCCACAATGCCGGTGCTTAGGGCGTTATAGGTTTCGGTTGCTGGCAGCGAAACCGGAATGGCGCCCCAGGCCTCGACGATCGAGGCGGAGACCGGGTCAGGGATGCGGACTTTCAGCCCTTTCATATCGGCAAGAGACCGAACTGCCCGTTCACGCGTGAACAGGATCGAAGGGTTGTTGGTCCAGAATGCGAGCAGTTTTACTTCGGAGAAATCCTCGTTCAGTGCGTCGATCCTGTCCCAAATCGTAGCGGTTGCCTGTTCAGGCGACGTGAACAGCCCTGGCACATGCAGAAGAACCGAACGCTTGAACTGAGCCGGCGTATATTGCGGAAGATTGAAGGCAATATCTGCGATGCCGGTCACCGCGCGACGATATTGCTGATTGGGTCCTGAACCCAATTCACCGCCCGGATAAACCTTGATTGTGAGTTCACCGTTGGACGCGGCGGCCACCCGCTCGGCGAGCGGTGTCATGATATGCCGATCCATCGGATGCTGCGGCGACATGAAATGCGCAAGTTTGAGTTCGGAAGCGTGCGTCGGCGCGGCGCACACCAGCATCGCGACGGCTGCGGCCGCCAGAATCTTGTTAAGCATTGATATTCCTCCCAGGGTCGAGGGGATTCGCAGTGCGAAGACTGCCTGCATTTAGTTACCCTCGGTAATCAGATGATTGACAATGTTAATTAGTTCGTCAAGTTTAATTTCAAAGGGCAGTGGACATGCGAGAATATGAACTCCACCGGAGACTGGGTTACAGGGTGTCGCGTTTGTCGCGCATCATGCAGGCACGGCTTGAGCGCGGACTCGCGCCATTCGGCCTTACCCGGCTGATGTGGTGCGTGCTCACCGGGGTTGGCGACGAGGGAATTTCAAACCCCTCCGAGCTCGCCGACTATATCGGCATCACCCGCCCGGCGACGTCGCGTCTGCTCAAGGACATGGTGGCAAAAGGGCTGGTCTGCCGCAATGGCGGCAGCAGCGACGGGCGCACGATCGAGCTTTCGCTGACTGGTGCCGGGGCGGACGTTCTAAAGCAGTCCCGTGTCGCGGTTGAGTCCATGAACAGTCATTTCATGACCAAGCTGAGCCCAGAAATGACGGCTCAGTTCATGCACGCACTCGATGTATTGAGCGCCGACGAACACGAACGCCTTACCAAGCTGTGACCTGAATCATGAATCGAGATCGCTGACATGCGCTTCTTCTCCTACAAGAACCGGCCGGTCCATCTGGGGCCTTTTCCCCTGGAGACGCTTGCGCGCAGTGACCACGCCGCCGACCTGAAGCAGCTTCCGGAAGCCGAAGCGCTGTCGTTCGATCATCCCGACCCGCACTCCATCTCGCACGCGATGGGCCGCTTCATGGGCATGTTCGATACCGTGCGCGATGGGGCGATCGTCCATGGCGAAGCGGAAATACCGGCCGATCCAGGCGAGCGCGCCCGACACATGAAGGCGGCCGGCTACTACTTCGATGCTGCCATGGTCGGGGTAGCGCAACTGGAGGACGATCATTTTCTCTCCGCGCCATACCGGAACCCGATGATCGACCAGTTGAAGCAGGAACTGGAAGCGGGCGGCCCGAAGTCTTTCGCGGCGGGAATTGACGCGATCTATGCCGACATTCTGGAGTCCGCGCGGGCCAAACTGGAGCCTGTCCGGCATCATACGCACGCGGTTGTCTTCCTCGTCGAACATACGCGCGAACCGCGTAAGGACGAGCCCGGGACCGACTGGATTCGCGGTATCCAGCCGCAACGCGCAGCGCTTTTGAGCGCCAATTGTGCAGTCGTTCTGGCCAACTATTTGCGCATGCTCGGTTTCGAGGCTCGTGCTCATACAGCAACCACATCGGAAATCGACCTGCGCCGGCTGGCTGTGTCTGCAGGACTTGCCGGCATCACCGGCTCCGACGGCAATGCGGAAATCGAAAACGCCTTTGTCGGCCGGCGTTTCGGGCTCGCCGCCATTACCACGACGATGGCCATGGAACCCGATGCGCCGCTCGCCGCCGAGGGCGGGCGCAACGGGCTGCGTTCGCACGGTCCTTCATGGTGGTTCGGCAAGGGGACGGCACGCAAGCAGGCCACGGCCGAACCATTTCACGACCGTGAATTCCGCATGGGGCCTTACCCGTTCGAGACGATCCGGCGGCGCGACGAGCCGACAACTTTCATCGACGAGGAGCGTGTGCCGCGCTTTCCGAAGCGGGCGGACTTTTTCGCCCGCGCATTGTTCGGCGATATGGGCAAGTCGGTTCAGGAAGCTGCCAAGGGCGGCATGTATGTGATGAAGAGCCCCATCGGCGCCTGTGCCAGGCGTGCGCTGGGCGCTCTACTGCTACTTCAGTTCGGCGACGCTAGAGGGCCGGTCGCGCCGGAAACGAGCGATGCCAAGCGCAATGCCGAAAACCTCAAGGCTTCCGCCTATTTCCTATCCAGTGACGCAGTGGGCCTGTCGCGTGTGCCGCAGTGGGCATATTACTCGCACGACGCCGGCGGCAATCCGATCGAGCCATATCACGATAACGGCATCTCGATCCTTATCGACCAGGGCCACGAGACCATGGAAGGCGCCAGCGGCGACGATTGGATTTCGGTCGCACAGTCGATGCGCGCGTATCTGCGCTTTTCGCTGCTCGGAGGCGTTGTGGCCGAGCAGGTTCGTCGACTGGGCTATTCGGCGCGTGTGCACTCGGTCATCGATGGCGACGTGCTGCAGCCGCCGCTCCTGCTCCTGTCAGGCCTGGGCGAGGTGAGCAGGATCGGCGAGGTTATCCTCAACCCATATCTTGGGCCGCGCCTGAAATCGGGTGTTGTCACCACATCGATGCCGATGGACCATGACCGGCCGATCGATTTCGGGCTGCAGACGTTCTGTAACAACTGCAACAAATGCGCGCGCGAATGCCCGTCCGGTGCCATCACCGCCGGTCCCAAGCTGATGTACAATGGCTATGAGATCTGGAAGTCGGATGCAGAAAAGTGCGCCCGCTACCGGCTCACGAATTCGGCAGGGGGCATGTGCGGGCGGTGCATGAAGACCTGCCCGTGGAACCTGGAGGGGCTGTTTTCCGACGCTGCATTCAGGCGCATGGCCATCACCTTTCCCAAGAGCGCGCGCATCCTCGCCGAACTGGACGACCGTCTCGGCCATGGCTCGATCAATCCGGTCAAGAAGTGGTGGTGGGACATCGAGCTGTCCCAGGCCGAAGGGCGCTACCTGAAGGCGGGGGCCGTCAACGAACGCGGGCTCAATGTCGATATCGATCTGCGCTATGAGGACCAGACGCTTGCCGTCTACCCGGCCGACGTCATGCCGCGGCCTTACCCGGTTGTGCAGCCGCTCGACCGCGAAGAAGGCATCAAACGCTATCGTTCGATGCTGACGCCGGATGAGTACCGCGAAAGGCTCGAACGCGGCGAAACGTCGGACCTGGTGCCTGCCCGTGCGCCCGAGAGCGATGAGAGGCCGCCGGTGTTTCCCGTTGTCATCAGCAAACGCGAAGATCTGTCGCCGGATGTCGTGCGGTTCGAGCTTTCGGCTGTGAACGGCCAGCCGCTGCCGCGCTTCGATGCCGGCGCCCATGTCGATGTGGTGATCGCGCCCGAATACCAGCGGCAGTACTCCCTGGCCGGCGACCCGGCCGACAATGGGCGCTACGTACTTGGCATCCAGCGGGAGTCCCAGGGGCGCGGCGGCTCGCTGCTGATGCACCGGGTCTTCCGCGAAGGCCGCCGGATTTTCATCTCCGATCCGCGTAATCATTTTCCGCTCGATGAAAATGCTGAATTCTCGGTGCTCATGGCCGGAGGCATCGGCGTGACGCCGCTGATCACCATGGCGCACCGTCTGCATGCGCTGGGCCGCCCGTTCACCTTCCACTACAGCGCGGCGACACGCGAAGGGTGCGGTTTTGCGGGCGAGGTTGAGGCCGCGCCCTGGGCCGACAAGGTCACCTGCCACTTCTCGCGCGAGAGCGGTCGGGCAGACCTCGCCAAGACCATTCCGGTGTTCCGTCCAGGCATGAAACTCTACACATGCGGCAGCGACCGATACATGGATGCGGTATTCGAGGCGGCGCGCAACAATGGCTGGCCTGAAGACGCACTCAGCCGGGAGTATTTCACCGTTCCTGAGCCGCCGGACTACGTCAACACGCCTTTCCTGATTGAACTGACAAAGACCGGCCGTATCATCGAGGTTCCGGCTGAAAAGTCTGCGACCGACGTGCTTGCCGAGAACGGAATACCGATTTCGACCAAATGTTCGGACGGGATTTGCGGCGTGTGTGCCTGCAACTACTCCGACGGCGAGGTCGAGCATCGCGACTATGTCTTGTCGGCCAAGGAGCGCCAGAGCCGGATTGTGCTGTGTTGTTCAAGAGCGGCGGAGGAAGGCGGGACGATCAAGGTCGACCTTTAGCCGGGCGAGGGGGCGTTACATCAGTTCTTCGCTGGCTATCTTCACCGGGTCGATCGCCTCACCCTTCAGGCCACGCCTTTGAAGAGTGAGCCGCCATGCTCCAGGTTTCCCGTCGATGTCGAACAGGTTGTATTGTGCAGCCGGTTTCGAGCTTCCAGGGCCCTGACCTGCGGCGGCAACTCCCACAACGGGAATACGCCCGTCTTTGCCCGTGATCCAGTGTGTCGTGGCAAGGTGGGTGTGGCCATGTATGACCAGTTCCGCCCCGGCTTTGCGTAGCACTTTCTGAAATCGCCGAATCCCGTAGAGCCGCTTGCGGGTAGCCGTGGCACCCCGCACAGGCGGGTGGTGGATCATGATGACGCGAAAGAGGTTCTCTGCACCGGCTTTCTCGAGAAGCTCCGAAAGGCCCTTCGCCTGTTCTGACGAGAATGAACCGCTCGCCATGAACGGCGCCGTCGCGACTGCCGATGAAGCGCCGATGATCGCCAGCGGTCCGCGCCTTTGCAAATAGGGAAAGCCGTGGCGAGTCGTGGTTGCCGGCGTCAGGTCGGCGTGCATCCACTTCTCCCACGCGCGGCAGGCCCGCGACAGCGCACCAGGTACATATGCGTCGTGGTTACCGGGAACGACTGAAACGCCCGCCGCCGGACCGAGCGATTCAAGCCAAAGCTGGGCCATCTCCAGTTCCGCATCCAGCGCGAGATTGACCAGATCACCGGTGATTGCGACATGGTCAGGATCGAAACCCGCCATGTCGGACAGTAGCCGTTCGGTCACACCCTCATGAAGGTTGCGGCGGCGGTTGCGATGCCAGTTGATGTACCCCGTGATCCGCTTTGATGCGAGCTGGCGATAGGTTACACCGGGCAAGGGGCCAAGATGGATGTCTGAGAGATGAGCAAGCCGGAACATTGGTCCTTTCTAGTGGCAGGACGGGCAAACACAATCCATTCAAGCGGATCGGGGTGATCGGCAATGGGTGATCGAGTCTTGCCGCAGAAGGCGCGTACCGCCTGGTCAAGGCTCCGCGGGAGGTTCTTCCATCTCCTGTTCGTCCTCCGCCGCCCGATGACGTTCGGCGTGCGCGGACTGGTCCTGGACCGCGAGACAAACAGCGTCCTGCTCGTAAGGCACACTTATGTGCCTGGATTTCAGCTCCCCGGCGGCGGGGTCGAAACCGGCGAGACAGCGCTTGAGGCTCTGGAGCGCGAACTGCATGAAGAGGGCAACATTCGCCTGACCGCGCGACCCGAACTGAAGTCGGTCCATTTCAATCGCCATGCAAGCAAACGCGACCACGTGCTGCTCTATCTCGTCACGGGCTTCTCGCAGGACGGCGCCAAACGCGCCGACCGTGAAATTGCCGAAGCGGAGTTCTTTCCTGCCGACAATCTGCCGGCGGACACCACCGCCGGCACGCGGCGGCGCATTGCCGAAATTCTCGATGGCCAGGACGCTTCGCCGTACTGGTAATGTTTTGATAACGACGATTTGAGTGAAATGCCCCGGGACTGTCGCAATTGCGAACCTAGATACGGTGTCGGGAGATTACACCTTGGAACAAACCGTTATCGATCTCGGCCATACGAAGCGGCGGCCCATCGTCCTGTGGACGCCCTGGGGGCCCGTGCCGGTTGAGAAGAAGCCGGTCAGGATCGACCACCGCAGGCGTGGGGTCGATCCCGAACGGGAAATCACGCACCGCCGGCATGGCGAGCCGGCGATGACGCATTAGGGTCTTGACCTAGGCCGCTGCTTTCAGGCGCGTCCTGTCATGGGGTGCGCTGAAATCGAGCTCTGGTCCGAGAGGAACGATACGCGTCGGGTTCACGCTCTCGTGGCTCGCGTAATAATGATGCTTGATATGGTGCATGTTCACCGTCTCCGCGATGCCCGGCACCTGGTACAATTCGCGCAGGTAATTCGAGAGGTTCGGGTAGTCGCCGATCCGTTGCCGATTGCACTTGAAATGTGAGTAGTAAACCGCGTCGAAACGGATGAGCGTCGTGAACAGGCGCCAGTCGGCTTCGGTGAGTGTGTCTCCGACCAGATAGCGGCTCGCCGCAAGCCTGCCTTCGACGACATCGAGTGCTTTGAAGAGTTCGCCGTAGGCCTCTTCATAGGCTTCCTGCGTCGTTGCGAAGCCAGTGCGGTAAACGCCATTGTTGATCGCGCCGTAAATGAGGTCGTTAACGGCGTCGATGTCTGCCCGAAGCGGCACGGGGTAGAAATCGATGGACCCGTCGCCCCACTCGTCGAAAGCGCTGTTGAGCATTCGAATAATCTCGGAGGATTCGTTGGAAACGATCGTTTCCTCTTTGCGGTCCCAGAGAACCGGCACCGTCACACGCCCGGAATAGGCCGGGTCCGCCCTGGTATAGATCTGGTGCAGAAATTCGCTGCCATAGAGCGGATCGCCTGTCGCGCCGTCGCCTCTCTCGAATGTCCAGCCATCCTCGCCCATGAAGTGGTGAACCACCGATACCGAAATGATGTCTTCGAGCTTTTTCAGCTTGCGTAAAATCAGTGTGCGGTGCGCCCACGGGCAGGCATAGGAGACGTAAAGATGGTAACGGCCCGGTTCGGCCTTGAAGCCGCGTTCGCGTCCTTCGGCCGGTTTTCCGTCCGCTGTGACCCAGTCGCGCCACTGCGATTGCGAGCGAACGAAGCGCCCGCCGCTTTTCTTTGTGTTGATCCAGCCCTTCTGCCAGACGCCATCTACGAGCATGCCCATCTTGCCATCCTTTCGCTGGTCCTGATGTAGGTGAGCGGGACAATCGGTGAAAGGCGTCGCGGGTAAACTGACCGTCAACAGAAATGTGCGTTCATCATGCCGAAAACATCCGATTGTGCGCCGGCATAAACGGTGTTAGTCACGCTGCGCTCGGTTTCCGGGGGACACAATGGGCATCGCGAAGAGCTTCCTGCGACGACGAATGGGTGACCGCGCCTGAGGGCGCGAACGGCAACGCGCGCCTTGCGCAAACCCAATTCGCGAACGGAAGCACTGCGATGAGCACCACGGAAATCGTGTATCTGCCGGAAGACCCGGCGCATGATCCTGCAATCGAAGAAATCAACGCCGAAGCCTTTGGACCGGGCCGCTACACGCGCGCGGCCTATCGCATCCGCGAGGGTGGGCCGCACGATATGGCCCTTTCTTTTGTAGCGGTAACTTCGGCCGGTGAAATCGTGGGTTCGGTGCGAATGACGCATGTTTCGGCCGGCGCCGGCGCCGCGCTGCTACTCGGTCCGCTTGCAGTGCGCCCTGCACACAAGAATGTCGGTATCGGGCGCAAACTCGTACAGTTGGCGATCGAAGCCGCGAAAGAGGCGGGCCAAAGTGCCGTGCTTCTGGTCGGAGATGCGCCCTACTACGGCCCGCTCGGTTTTGCCACGCTGCCACACGGGCAGATACTCATGCCAGGGCCAGTCGATCCGCACCGTTTGCTGGGGCACGAAATGACCGAAGGTGCATTGGCCGCTCTCAAAGGCCCGCTCGTTCACCGAAACCTTGCGGGCCGCGTACGGGCCTAGACCTGCCTATTTTTGATTACACCTAGCGGGCGTCCTCAAGCACGAGGTCGGCGCCTCTTGCGCCGACCGCCATCGCCGTCGCGTTGGTATTGGCACTGATGATATCGGGGAAGACTGAAGCGTCGATCACCCGCAGCCCGCCAACGCCATGTACCCGCAACCGTGGGTCAACAACCGACTGCCGGGCATCCGGGCCCATGCGGCAGGTAGACACGGGATGGTAGACGGTTCCCGACCGGCGGCGGAAATCGTCCACCAGCTCGTCGTCGGAAGCACAGATGCTGCCTGGCAGAACCTCTTCGACGGTCAGATCGGCGAGGGCCGGCTGGGACGCAATGCGGCGCAGGAATTTCACCGCAGCCAGCATCTCCTCGACGTCATGTGCCGTGGAGAACGCGTTGGCGACGATGCGCGGCGGAACCGCCGGATCGGCGGAGCGGATATGGATCGAACCACGGCTGGTCGGACGGCAGTTCGACAGTCCGATAGAATAGCCCGGCCATGGATCCGGTGTCAGGATAGGCCGCTCGCCCGGCTTCGGAATAACGGTCGAAAACGCCTGGAAATAAAGCTGCATGTTGGGGCGTGGTTGGTTCCGGTCAGTACGGAAGAATCCGCCGCCCTGATTGATGCCCATCGAAAGAGGGCCGCTGCCAATAAGCAGATAGCGGGTGCCGGCTGCGAGCTTGCCCCACCAGGGCCGCAACACCTGGTTGAGCGTCGGTATCCGTGCCTTCCACGTGTAGTTGATGCCAAGATGATCGGCCAGGTTGTTGCCGACGTGGCTGTTCATGTGCAGCGTTTCGATGCCGAGCGGCCCCAGCACGTCGGGGTTGCCGATGCCTGACAATTCCAGAAGCTGGGGAGAATTAACGGAGCCGCCGCATACTATTACCTCGCGGCGCGCCGTTGCGATGAAGTTTCGGCTTGCGGCACGGTATTCGATACCGGTGGCGCGTTTGCCCTCGAAACGGATTTTCGTCGCCAACGCATTCGTCACCAGTTTCAGGTTCGGTCGCCTCAGCGCTGGACGCAGGAAGGCACGAGCCGATGACATGCGGCGGCCGCCCTTGGTGCTGATCTGGTAGATGCCGGCAGCCTCCGAGTCGGCGCAGCTCAAGCTTCCGCAAATCGGGAGCCCCGTTTGTTCTGCGGCCTTGAGGTAGCTGCGCACGAGCGGATGTACGAACGAAGTGATGTCGCTCACATGGACCGGGCCGCCCATACCCCGCATTTCGTCGCCGGTCTGAACGTGCTCGATTGCCCTGAAAACCGGCAGCAGATCGTCGAAACCCCAGCCGACATTGCCGGCGGCGCGCCAGCCGTCATAATCGGCGCTCTGGCCTCTGATCCAGACCATTGCGTTGATGGAGCTGGAGCCGCCGAGCAGTTTGCCGCGCGGCCACCAATCCGCATTGCCGGCAAGACCAGGGTCGGGTTCAGCCTGATATTTCCAGTTGATGCGAGCGTCGAAGAAGGTTTTGCCGTAACCAAGCGGCATCTGGACGAAGAAGCGCCTGTCGGAACCTCCGGCTTCAAGCAGGAGAACCGAGTATCGCCCGCTTGCGCTCAGTTTGTTGGCAACTACGCAGCCCGCGGAGCCAGCTCCGACTACTATGAAATCGAACTCCTGCATTGAAGCCGGCATGCTCCTCCAGATTGGACGAGACTAGCGCTGCGGGTTGAAGGCGTCGCCGGGTCTTTGCGTCACCGCCTGTGAATATTTCGACCGATTTGGCGGCTCCGCGCGCACCCGACAGGCAAATCCGCTAAGAACGGCGGGAAACGATCGCCCGCCGAAGATATTACGGAGAGCACGACATGGTTGCGGACGCCGATACGCCGGTTGGAGACCTGACACTGCGTACGCTTGCCATGCCCGCCGATGCGAATGCGGCCGGCGACATCTTTGGCGGCTGGGTGATGGCGCAGATGGATCTGGCCTGCGGTATCCGCGCGGCCGAACGGGCAAAAGGGCGTGTGGTCACCGCCGCTGTAAAGGAGATGTCGTTCGCCAAACCGATGAAGGTCGGCGATACACTCGGCGTCTATATCAGCATCACGCGTATCGGCCGAACTTCGATGACATTGCGGGTTGAGGCCTGGGCGCAGCGCTATCTCTCTGATCTGATGGAGCGAGTAACGCATGCCGACTTCATCATGGTTGCGCTCGACGGAAACGGAAAACCCAAGGAAATTCCACCGGAATAGCATTGCCACAGTGCCTCCGCCGATCCGGTTGTTGACTCACTGTCAACCGAAAGCCCGATTGCGGCGCACCCGTTTCGTTTCCATTTGGGCGTGCAGGTACGACACCCAAACAAGGAAACAGCCAATGTCAAAACCCAAGATTGCGATCGTCGTCGGCTCCACCAGACCGGGCCGTTTTGCCGATCATCCAGCTCAGTGGATTATGGACCGCGCCAGGTTGAAGGGCGATTTTGAGGTCGAGCTTGTCGACCTGCGCGATTACGACCTGCCGCTTTTCGACGAGAGCACATCCCCGGCATACGGCCAGATGGAGAGCAAGGCGGCCAAGATCTGGCAGGACAAAGTTGCCGAATTCGACGGCTTCATCTTCACCGCGGCCGAGTACAATCGCGGCCCGACCGCCGTTCTCAAAAACGCGCTCGATTATGCCTACCCGCAATGGAACGGGAAAACCGCAGCGTTCGTCGGTTATGGCGGCGTCGGTGGTGCGCGTGCGATCGAGCAGCTGCGTCTCAACGCCATCGAATTGCAGATGGCGCCCATCCGCAACGGCGTGCACATCATGTTTCCGGTCTATATGGATGTTGTTGAGAACGGCAAAAAGCTCGCCGATTTCGAGTATCTCAACGAAGGCGCAGACGCGCTGCTCGACCAGCTCGCCTGGTGGACATCCGCATTGAAATCCGCACGAACCGCAGAGACTGCAACCGCGAAAGCAGCCTGACCTGTACCACCGCGACAGCCCGCCGGTCAGGCGGGTTGTTCGCGATGGGTCGCCGGCAGCCGCGAAGCAATCAGCTTGTCGATGCGGCGACCGTCCATGTCTACCACTTCGAAACGCCAGCCATGCGCGTCCACCGTTTCGCCGCTGGTCGGCAGATGGTGGAGAAATGACAGGAGAAAACCGGCCACCGTCTCGTAGTCTCGGCGTACCGGCAGAACGAAACCGAGCGTTTCCGCCATTTCGTCGGCCTGCATGTATCCCGCGATCAGCCAGGAGCCATCGGCGCGCTGAACCGCGGGCGGGTCCTCGGCATCAAGGTCGGCCTTGAATGCACCGGCAATCGTCTCAAGCACATCTGCCGGCGTCACCAGCCCTTCGAATGCCCCGTACTCATCATGCACGAGCGCCATCGGAACATCGGCCTCGCGCAGCGTGGCGAGAACATCCAGTGCGTCGGCATTGTCGTGAACGATCGGCGCGGTATGCAGGAACTGCCTCGGATCAAATGGCTTGCGCGACAGAAGAGCGGCAAGAAGTTCGCGCGTGTGAACGACACCAATCACATTGTCGATGGTGCCGCTGGCAGCGGGCAGGCGCGAGTGCCTGGTCTCCATCAACTGCCGCCTCAACGTCTTGCGATCCGCGTCCAGATTGAGCCACGCCACCTCGCTGCGCGGGGTCATGAGCGCGCGCACTGCGCGGTCGCCAAGGCGCATGACCCCGGCGATCATGCGCCGTTCGTCCGTTTCGATCGTGCCTTGAGTCTCGGCTTCCGCAATGAGGCTGCTTATTTCCTCGTCGGTAACGCGGCTGTCTTCCCGTCCGGACTGACCGATAAGCAGCAAGACTATGCGCCCGGAAATATCGAGCAGCCACACCAGCGGTGCCGCGAGCGTGGCCAGCAGGGTCATCAAAGGGGCGACCATCATCGCAATGCGTTCGGGGTTGCGCAGCGCAATCTGTTTCGGCACCAATTCGCCGACCACGAGCGAGAAATAGGTGATGATGGCCACCACGCCGCCTACACCAAGTGTGTTGGCCATTCCCGGTGCAAGTCCGGCTTCTTCCAGAACGGCGGCAAGGCGCAGGCCGAGCGTGGAGCCTGAGAAGGCGCCGGAAAGGACACCGACAAGCGTGATGCCGATCTGAACCGTTGAAAGAAAACGGCCTGGATTGGCGGCCAGAGCGAGTGCGCGCGCAGCTCCGCGGCGGCCCTCCTTCTTCCGCGCCGCCAGCCTTGACGGCCGCGATGAAACGACCGCGAGTTCGGACATGGCAAGGAGGCCGTTCAGGAGAATCAGGCCGGCAACGATGGCAATCTGGACCGCAAGCATATGCGGTGCTTAGCATCCCGATCCGCGCAATGCGACGGTATTGTAAGCAGGCGCACGCCTACTTGCAGGCAACGTAGCCGTTGCGGCGTTCCTTGATGTCGAAATGGAAATGGTCGGCGTGGTCGGCGTTGTAGCCGGGGCCGAGCACGGTGTTGAAATATTCGCAGCCGCCAGCTCGTACGGCCTTGAGCAGACTTTTTTCGCGAAATTTGAAGAAGCCTGGTTTGCGAACGTCGATATCCCGACCGCTTTTCAGTTCGATTTTCATCACATCCAGTGCATTGCCCTTGGAATGTTCGGAGGGCGTGCTGGTGCCCGCGATCTTGCGGCAGGAATAGCTCGACCCCTGGTGGATCGCGCCAATTCCGGTCAGGTAGCGGGTTCGCGCCGTCGGAGCGAGCTCATGCTTGGTCCATTTCGCGAAAGCCAGCGCCATGTCGCAGGACAGCGTAGCCGCCGGCTGCATGGCAATTCCGCCGGACAACCCGAACACCTTGACGGGATAGTCGACGCGGCAGGCGCCGCCATCGTCGATGGGCGCCAGATCCTGGTATTTGACGCCGATGCGCCGGAGTTCCTGGCGGCACGCGATCTCTTCGGCCGGCATGACGCCCGGCTCACGGGGTTGGGTCCAGCGCGGGAAACCCACCATCATGGGATTGGAAGGAACCAGCCGCTGCAGGCCTCGCGCCGGGACTGGTGATACCGATGACGTTTCCCGGACGTCCACTTGCGGGGTCAGTGTCATCACGCCGCTGGGCGAGCAGGATGTGGCAATAGCGGCAGCCGCGGCCAGCGCGGCAAGTGTCGCCGCCATCCCCGGGCGGGATTTTTTGTGCGCGCGGCCCGGACTCACCGCGAACCAGGGGGTACGCATGTACCTGTCCCCTCTCGTTCTCGCAAAGAGCGGCTAAAACTAGAGGCAAATTGTAAAGGAAGTCTCAGCGGTCGCATTTACCATGCGGCAGGTTCAACGGCAGTATGTCCCATCGTTGCGCCGCTCGGCGAGGTCGAGGTGAAAGTGGGTCGCGTGATCCGGGTCAGTGCCTGGCCCAAGTACCGTCTTGAACGGACCGCATGCGGCGTTTCTGACCGTACGCTGGAACCGCCGCTCCGCCTTTTCCATTGCCTCGTGCTTCCGAACCTCGACGACGTGTCCGTCGCTTAAAACGAAAGCGGATATGTCGAGCGCATTGCCCGTGGCGTGCTCGGATAGTTTTTCACCGCTTGACCGGAGGCGGCAGACATAAGCCGACGACTGGCGCACGGCCGAGATGTTTTTACCAAAAAGGCGCATGGCTTCAGGCTGTGCCGCGTCGGCGACCAGTCGAGCTGCAGCCTCCGCAGTAGCGCAGTTCATGACACCCGCGGGCTGAAGCCCGACACCGTCTCCCAACGACGTGACCTTGATTGGATAAGGGATGCCGCACGCGCCTTCGCCATCGATTTCCGGCAGTGTCTCGAAGCTGACGCCGAGTGCGACCAGGCGTGCGCGGCAGGCATGCTCGCCGCCCGGCAGACCACCGGTCATTGGCGCGGGCCGGATGCCGGCTTGTTGGGGTCTGGCGTCTGGTACGCGAACCTGCTCGGGCAAACTCGCTGTGGTGCCCGATGCGCTGCCCGATATCCCGACAGAAAACGCAGAAATCAACACAAAGGCAGCAGCAAATGTGGCCATGGCTTTTGCGACTTTCATTCCCGCTTGTGTGCACATTGACCGTGACATGGCGATGTCCGGCACCGTCACAAACCATGTCAGCCCGTAACGGGACGTTTCCGTAACGGCATTTTGATTTCTCACATCGCACGGAAAGGCTAGGGTTCGGCAGGGCTGAGGTGGCAATCGAAGGAGCACGCGAATGCGAATTCCCATAATGGTCGGAGCCGCGGCGTTGCTGATTGGAATCGGCGGCGGCTCGGCATTTGCCGCTGGCGACGGCGGTGGCGGAAGCACCAATGCATCCACAGAATGCAAAGGCGGCAAGGTTTACAGCGAACAGATGAAAAAGTGCGTCGATCCTGAGGAAAGCAGGCTCGACGATGACTCCCTTTACGAGGCTGGACGCGCGTTCGCGCACGCTGGACGTTATGGCGACGCGATCACGGTGTTGAGCACGATTGCCGCGAACGGCGACCCACGTGTACTCAATTATCTCGGCTATTCGCACCGCAAGCAGGGCCGCATTGCCGTTGGGCTTGGCTATTACGAGGAGGCGCTGCTGCTTAATCCCGATTTCACGTTGGCGCGAGAGTATATGGGTGAGGCATATCTGCAGCTTGGCGACGTCGCGTCGGCTCGCGCCCAGTTGCGGGAGATCGCCAATCGCTGCGGCACGGGTTGTGCGGAATATCTGGAGCTTGAGCGCCAGATCGATGATCACCTGAAGCAAATATAAGAGGCGAATGCCTCCAGTCAGGGGAAGGCGGGCCTAGGCCCGCCTTTTTTCATTCGCCGCGGCTGACCCGTATGACGGAGCCGTCGCTTTCGTCGGTGAGGAGCCAGATCGCGCCGTCGGGTGCGACCTTCACGTCACGAATGCGGCCGAAAAACCCATCGAACAGCCGTTCTTCGCCAACGATGTTGCCGTTTGCATCTCTTTCCAGCCGGACTACCAGCTCGGCACGCAGGGCACCGATCAGAAAATCGCCCTGCCATTCAGGGAACATGTCGCCGTCATAAACGGTCATACCCGAAGGGGCGATCGAAGGATCCCAGTAAAACAGAGGCTGCTCATAACCCTCGGCTTCGGTACCTACGCCGATCTTGAGACCCGAATAATGACGGCCATAGCTGATGACGGGCCAGCCATAGTTGAGCCCTGCCTGCGGCTGGTTGACCTCGTCGCCGCCGCGCGCTCCGTGCTCGACCGTCCACAGCGATTCGGTGAGCGGGTCCCATACGGCACCCTGCGGATTGCGGTGACCCTTCGACCAAAGCTCCGGCTGAATTTCGGCTTCGCCCGGCCAGGGATTGCCGGCGGGGATCGAACCGTCGGGCGCAATGCGCAGCACCGCGCCGGCGTGGTCGGAAAAGTCCTGTGCCCGTTCCCGGTCGCCGCGGTCGCCGATCGTGAAGAACAGGGTGCCGTCCGGCGCGACCACGATACGCGATCCGAAATGCTGGCCGGCACCGGATTTCTTCTCCATCGAGAAGATGATGCGTACATTCTGAAGCGCAGGTGTTTCACCGCGCACAAGCGTGGCACGGGCGATTGCCGTACCGGCGCCGCCCGGACCCGGCTCGGCATACGACATGTATATTGTGCCGGAAGAAGCGAAATCATTCGCAAGCGCGAGGTCGAGCAGGCCGCCCTGGCCGCTGTCCGCGACCTGCGGTACGCCCGACAGCGGTGCCGATAGTTCACCTTTTTCCAGAATGCGAAGTCGCCCCGGCCTTTCTGTTACCAGAGCAGCGCCGTCGGGAAGGAACTCGAGCGACCAGGGGTTTTCGAGGCCGGCAGCCATTGTTTCTGCAGTTGCGGGTATTGCACCTGCCTGAATGGCCCGACGGTGGGCTGCCGCGAACTCGGCGGAGGCAAGCCACGCTGCAGTAAACAGCGCAAGGATGAGAATCTTGTTCATCGGCTGGAAGGTAGGCGTGCTGCGCCTGAGAGCAAGGGGTGCTGCCGGGTCGGGTTGTACATACCTCAATTGTGTGTGTGCCGAATGCGGCTTTGGGCCAGGCGCGCGGTTTCAATCTGCCATTTGGTCACTTTTGGGATGAAAATCGCGTTGGAATCGCTATATTGGCCGGTGACTGATGAAGCGTGTCCGCGGCCTCGCGTTGCGGACCGTTTTCTTTTTGCCGTGCGGCCGGACAGGCGCTGCCCGGCTTGGACCGAGGTGTATGACTATGAACAAGGTTCCGATGACAGCTTCCGGCTTCAGCTCGCTCCAGGAGGAGTTGCGCTGGCGCCAGCAGGAGGAGCGTCCGCGGATCATCGAGGCGATTTCGGAAGCGCGTGCACATGGCGATCTTTCCGAGAACGCCGAGTACCATTCTGCCAAGGAAGCGCAGAGCCTCAATGAGGGGCGCATTGTCGAGCTCGAAGACATGATCGCCCGTGCCGAGGTTATCGACGTCGCCAAGCTGTCGGGCGACAAGATCAAGTTTGGCGCAACGGTTGTGCTGGTCGATGAGGACACGGAAGAGGAAAAGACCTATCAGATCGTGGGCGACCAGGAAGCCGACGTGAAGTCAGGCCGTATCTCCATATCCTCTCCGATCGCGCGTGCCTTGATCGGCAAAGGCGTTGGAGACGCGATTGAGGTCAATGCGCCCGGCGGCGCTCGCGGCTATGAGGTGCTGCGGGTCGACTTCGTGTAGCGGCACCCGCGTTATGAAGCGCTGATGGCGACCAGCCCTTCGTCCTTTACCTGCCGGATCGTCAGCGCCGTGCGCACCGTGTCGACGTTCGGCGCCGAGGTCAGTTCCTCGATCACGAAGGTCTGGAAGGTGGTCAGGTCGTCTGCCACGCAGTGAAGCAGGAAGTCTGAATCGCCCGACACCATCCATGCGCGGCGCACGATCGGCCAGTGTCGCGTGCGTTCCGCGAATGCCTTGAGTTCGGCATCGGCCTGGTGGTGGAGCCCGATCTGGCAAAACGCGACCACATCTTTGCCGAGAGCCGGCGTGTTGAGTATCGCGCGATAGCTGCGGATGATGCCGTTATCTTCCAGTCGCTTGACCCGGCGCAGACAAGGCGGTGCCGATATGCCGACGCGCCGCGACAGCTCGACATTGGTCATTCGGCCATCGTCCTGCAGTTCACGCAGGATCTTCCAGTCGATTGCATCAAGATCGGCTTTCACGTGCGGCTTCCTCGGCGCGAATCCATCAGTGGCAGGGAAACTATTCCATCCGTCGGTATTGGCAAAGCACTGCGACAATGGGCAGCTTGTGAGAAAAGCAGTGCTGGACTTGCGTTGGCATCGGTCCGACACTTAGATCATGTAGCGCCGTGTATGTGCTTCGCATCCGTTTGTGCCGGACGTGTTCACCTGCGCAGAACCCTTGAAAGGAACAGACATGTCGAGCCGTCACGCGCCCGTTCTGATTATTGGCTCCGGGCCCGCCGGATACACGGCGGCGATTTATGCCGCGCGTGCGCTCCTGAAGCCGCTTCTTGTCGCCGGCCTTGAACAGGGCGGCCAGCTCACCATCACCACCGATGTGGAGAACTATCCAGGCTTCGCCGAGCCGGTTCAGGGGCCCTGGCTGATGGAGCAGATGCTGAAACAGGCCGAGAATGTCGGTGCCGAGATCGCCAATGACGTTATCGTCGAGGTCGATCTCTCGGTGCAGCCGTTTCGTGCACGCGGTGATTCCGGCACGGAATACACAGGCGATGCCTTGATTATCGCGACCGGTGCCAAGGCAAAGTGGCTCGGCCTGCCGTCGGAGCAGAAATTCATGGGTTTCGGCGTTTCTGCCTGTGCCACGTGCGACGGCTTCTTTTACCGCGACAAGGACGTCGTTGTTGTCGGTGGCGGCAATACCGCAGTCGAGGAAGCGCTCTACCTCTCCAATCTTGCCAGCCATGTGACGCTGGTCCACCGGCGTGACGAGTTGCGGGCGGAGCGCATTCTTCAGGAACGTCTGTTCGCCAAAAAGAACGTCACCGTTGTGTGGGACACTGTCGTCGAGGAGGTCAAGGGCGAGGCCGGCAAGCCACCACTGCCTGCGTCGGTCAACGGCGTCGTGCTGAAGAACGTAAAAACCGGTGCGGTGACGGAGATGCCGGTGCATGGCGTATTTGTGGCGATCGGCCACGCGCCTGCGGTCGAGCTTTTCAAGGACAAGCTGAAACACAAGCCGAACGGGTATCTGTGGACCGACCCGGGCTCGACGCGGACGGACGTGCCGGGCGTTTTCGCAGCCGGCGACGTCACCGACGACATCTACCGTCAGGCAGTCACCGCGGCCGGTCTCGGCTGCATGGCCGCGCTGGAGGCAGAGCGTTATCTCGCCGAGCGGGAAGCGCACAGGGAAGCCGCCGAATAGGCGGCTGCGGCAATACGAGGGCAACGACGATGGCGGTAGATTGGGACAAGCTGCGGGTATTCCACGCGGCGGCCGAGGCCGGCTCGTTCACCCACGCGGCCGAGACCCTTCATTTGTCGCAATCGGCGATTTCACGCCAGGTGAGCGCTCTCGAGCAGGAAGTCGGCGTGCCTCTGTTTCATCGCCATGCGCGCGGGCTGGTGCTGACCGAGCAGGGCGACCTGCTTTACCGAACCGCGCATGAAGTGCTGATGAAGCTCGAAAACGTCGCACTTCGGCTAACCGAGACAAAGGACCTGCCCTCCGGTGTACTCAGGGTCAGCACGACAGTGGGCCTCGGTTCGGGCTGGCTTACCGAACGTATCCCTGAATTTCTCGATCTCTATCCCGAGATCGACTTGCATCTCATCCTTGCCAATGAGGAACTCGATCTGACGATGCGCCAGGCCGACTGCGCCATCCGTTTGCGTCAGCCGCAGCAGCCTGACCTGATACAGCGGCGGCTGTTTACGGTGCATTTCCACCTCTATGCATCGCCAGCCTATGTAAACAAACACGGTAAGCCGAATTCGATACAGGAGCTGGATCGGCACCGGATAGTGACTTTTGGCGAGCAGGTGCCGCCGCATCTGTCGGATATGAACTGGCTTGAAACAGCCGGTAAAACCGATGGCGCCAAACGCGCATCGTCGCTGCAAATCAACAACATACTTTCGATAAAGCTCGCGGTGCAGCGCGGTGCGGGAATTGCGATGCTGCCTGACTACATGGTCGACAAGAACTCAGGTCTGGTGCAGCTGCTACCTGAAACCGAGGTGCCCTCGTTCGATACCTATTTCTGCTATCCCGATGCCATGAAGGGGCAGGCGCGACTCCACGTGTTTCGCGACTTCCTGATTTCGAAAGCCAGAAGCTGGTCGTTTTAGGCGGCAAGCTGCAGTTTTCTGATTACCCACTGCATTTCGGCAGTGCGTTTTTTGCAATAAATTGATGCAAGTGGCTGATTTTCAATCAATAATAGCACCCATGCAATTCTGCATGGGTGCATTGCAAAATGGGATGCTTGTTATTTAGGCTGCAAATGCACATATCTCAATCACTCGCGAATGCATTCCTCCTCCCATTGGCATTCGTTGAGTGTTCCCCTCTGGAGGTTTTGCCTAACGGCACTCCAACGACTCGCCGGATCTTTTTGATCCGGCGCTTTTTTTTGTCCAACGAAATTCGTATTGCGATCGCGACCGACACCTGCGGGGCGACGCCTTTCCGTCAGGCGGCCTTGCCCTGTGCGTCGAGCACCATGTCTGCGGCGCGTCCGGTCAGTTCTGCCATATGGTCGAATTCTGCCCTGTAGGACGCAACACCGGCCGTCGCAGACCGCAGTTCGATAATGAGGTTACTCATCTCAGCCTGCGGCATCAGCGCTTCCACAACGTCCCAACCGTCCCACCCCTGGCGAGCGTCGAAGCCGAGAATCTGGCCACGATGCTGGGGTACCAGCGCCGTCACCCGAGCTGTTGCATCCGAAGTCGTAAAGATTTCGAGCTTGTAAATGGGCTCAAGCAGAACCGGCGAACAGGCCGCCATGCCTTCGCGCATCGCAAGTTTGGCCGCCTGCTGGAAGGCCATGTCGGAAGAATCGACCGAATGATATGAGCCGTCCGACAGATTGACGGCGACATCCACCACAGGGAAACCGAGCGGCCCGGTTTTCAGGTAATCACGGATGCCGGTCTCAACCGAGGGGATGTACTGCTTGGGTACGACGCCGCCGGTAATCGTATCGGTAAACTCGAAACCTGCGCCTCGAGGCAACGGCTTGATGTCGATCACCACATCGCCAAACTGGCCATGGCCGCCGGATTGTTTTTTGTGCCGGCCGCGCTGTGTCGTGCCCTTGCGGATCGTCTCGCGATAGGGGATCGAAGGCGGGTAGGATTGCACCGGGATCTGGTACTTGCCTTCCAGCCTCTCGACCGCAACGCGCAGATGCATCTCACCGTGGCCGGACAATATCGTCTCACCGCTTTCCTGATTGTGCTCGACGGTGAGCGAAGGGTCCTCCTGCTTGAGTTTTTGCAGGGCTGAAGACAGCTTGACCTCGTCCTTGCGTTCGCGCGGCCGAAGCGCAATTGCGAATACCGGCCCCGGCGCACTGATCTCGGCAAATGCGGCGTTGGCATTCTTGTCGGCAAAAAGCGCTTCGCCGGTTTCGGCATCGTCGAGCTTGCCGAGAGCCACGGTTTCCCCTTCGGTGGCCGAGGACAGCTTGCTCTGATCCTTACCGAGCATGCGGTAAATGCCCGACACCTTGACCGTGTTGCCGGATGAGGACGTCAGTTCGGTGCCGTCGGCGATCGTACCCGACAGAATGCGGGCAATGGAGAGTTTGCCGCCGTGCGGTGTGTGGAACGACTTGATGATCTGGGCGGTTGCGCTACCGCCGGTTGCGCCGAGCCGCCCGCGCGTCGCTGCAACGTCAGGCGCGTCGTGGCGCAGCGCCTTCAGAAGCCGCAGCACGCCGTTGCCTTTTTCGGCTGAGCCGATGAGCACCGGCACAACTGTACCGTCGCGAAGGTCCGCGGCAAGGTCGTCGAATACGGCATCGCGCGGCGGCTCGATATCCTCAAGCAACTGCTCCATCAACTCATCGTCATGGTCGGCGAGCTTTTCGAGCATCGAGAAACGGGCCTCAATCTCGCGTGCCTTGTCGTCGTCGGGAATTGGCTGGATCTCGCTCTCGGCGTGCTCGCGATAGATGTAGGCGCGCTCCAGCGCCAGATCGATCGAACCAATGATAATGCCGTCCTTTCGCAGCGCGATCTGGCGCAGCAGCAGTGGCTTGGCGCTTGCGGGCTGCAGCAGTTTCAACGTGTCGCGAATGCTTGCCTCGCTCTTGTCGATCTTGTTGAGATAGAGCATGCAGGGCACGCTCATCTCGTCGAGCTGTCGCAGTACGAGCTGAAGTGCCGGCACCTTCTTTTCGTCCGCTTCTGCCACCACAACTGCGACATCGGCTGCCGCGAGTACCGGTTCGGCCTCGAACGCGAACTCGACGGATCCCGGGCAATCGATGAAGGTCATCGTCTCGCCCATGAATTCGGTCGTTGCGACGGTAGCCTCCACGCTCATGGCATGGCTGCGGGCTTCGGCCGAAGCATCACCCACGGTCTGGCCTGATGCGACCGAATTTTGTTTGGGGATCGCGCCTGTGCGCGCCAGAACCGCCTCGAGAAGTGTGGTTTTGCCGCTTGCGAAGGGACCGACAATGGCCACGCACTTCGGTCCCGTGCGTCTTTCTCCTGCGCGTTTTCCCATGACTGGCCTCTCCCTCATGCGTTTCGCGATGAGCGGCGGCCGGCCTCCGGCCGTCGCATGGCCGCGACGGCTCTTGCGGCCGCTCGAAGGCCATGAGCGGCATCGTCACACGGGTTTCGGATTTCGGCAAGAGCCGGCAGGCGGCGGCGGGCGTCGCCTGCCTTGGTTCAGCTCAGCGAGCCGGCAAATCGCTGGATACGCATGCAGGCTTCCTCCAGCAGTTCTTCGGATGTCGCATAGGAAATTCGGAAGTTGGGGCCAAGGCCGAACGCGCTGCCATGCACCACGGCCACCCCTTCGGCCTCGAGAAGCTCGGTGACGAAGTCCTCGTCGGACGCGATCACCTTGCCGGCAGCCGTCTTCTTGCCGATCAAGCCTTCGCAGGACGGATAGACATAGAACGCGCCCTCGGGGGTCGGGCAGTTGATGCCACTTGCCTGGTTGAGCATCGACACGACCAGGTCGCGCCGGCCCTGGAAGATCGCCTTGTTCTTGCTGATAAAGTCCTGCGGGCCATTCAGTGCTTCCACCGAGGCCCATTGAGCGATCGAACAGGCGCCTGAAGTCTGCTGACCCTGAATCATGTCCATCGCCTTGATGAGTTCCAGCGGACCCGCTGCATAGCCGATACGCCAGCCGGTCATGGCATAGGCTTTCGAAACGCCGTTCATCGTCAGCGTGCGGTCGTAGAGCGCGGGCTCCACCTGCGCCAGGGTGTGGAATTTGAAGTCGCCATAGGTGAGGTGCTCATACATGTCGTCGGTGAGCGTCCACACCTGTGGGTGCTTGAGCAGCACGTCCGCGAGCGCGCGCAATTCTTGCTTGGTGTAGGCCGCGCCTGAGGGGTTGGAGGGCGAGTTCATCACCAGCCATTTGGTCTTCGGCGTAATCGCCTTTTCCAGTGCCTCCGGTGTCAGCTTGAAACCACTGTCGATCGACGTTTCGGCAAATACCGGAGTGCCGCCGCAGATGTTCACCATCTCCGGATAGCTCACCCAGTAGGGGCTCGGAATCACGACCTCGTCGCCGGCGTTCAGCGTTGCCATGAAGGCGTTGAAAAGCACCTGCTTTCCGCCAGTGGCGACAATCGTCTGTGCCGGCTTGTAGTCGAGATCGTTTTCGCGCTTGAATTTCGCGGCGATGGCCTCGCGAAGCGGTACGATACCGGAGACGGGCGTGTATTTCGTTTCACCGCGGTGGATCGCGTCGATGGCAGCATTCTTGACGTTGTCGGGCGTGTCGAAATCAGGCTCGCCGGCGCCGAGGCCGATGACATCACGGCCCTGAGCTTTCAGCTCGCGGGCTTTCTGGGACACGGCGATGGTCGCGGAGGGCTTAACGCGTGACAGGGCGTCGGCAAGAAATGCCATCTTGGAAATCTCCATTGGATTGCGGCCGGAAAGCGGTCGGGGGTCTCTTAGTCTCACGCCAGTTCAACCGCAAGTAAAAGCGCCAGAACACCCGTGCTTTAGAGCCATCCGTTAACGGCAGGTCAATCGTTCGCAGCCACAATCGAGACTTGGAAGTGGAGACACGAACGTGGCCCGCAGCGTTGGACTAGCGCACATTATGCGGCAGAACGACGGCACGTCAGTCGGCGTGTGGGGGGTGTTTGCGCTCAAATCGGCGTTTCAGCCGATCTTCGCCTTCAAGAACGGCAAGCTCGAGATCGCTGCCTTTGAAGGCTTGCTCAGGCCTTTTCGGGATGACGAACCGATGCCGCCCGGCAAGTTCTTCAATACCGTTCCGGCACAGGACCGGCTTCACGTTGAGACGCTGTCGCGTACACTGCACCTGCTCAATGGCGGCGCATTTCTCGACAAGCGCGCACGGCTGTTCGTGAACTTCGACCCTTCAGTCTATGTCGACCGGCAACTCGCCGCAAATGCGCTGCGCGACATGAGGCTCGTGCTGCATGAGGCGGACATCGAGCCGGAGCGTATCGTGTGCGAAATCACCGAGCAGAAGACGTCGTCGGATGCCGGCCTGCATATGTTCGTTCAGGCGCTGCGCGAACATGGCTTCGCAATCGCGGTCGACGATTACGGTGCTGAGGAATCCGGCATCAAGCGCATCAATGAACTGCAGCCGGAGGTGGTGAAGTTTGACTCGCATTTCATCACCCATCTGATGCAGTCGGGTCCGGGATTTGCACTGTTGCAGGCGATGGTGAAGGAGTTTGAAGGGCGTGGCATCAACACGCTCTTCGAGGGTATCGAGGAAACCTGGCAACTCGACCTTGCCGAAAAATGCGGTGCGTCGATGGTGCAGGGTTTTGTTCTTGCTCGACCGGAGGTCGTTCCCACCAGCTTTGGGAAGTTTTCAGACAATTCGCCGTTGCGCCCGGAGCGCAACGAAAGCACGGGAGAGCCGATCGCGCGCAACAAGGCGGTGGCAGAACCGGAAGTTGAACCGGTGCGTCGGGCGGCACCCAGACGCGCCTTCGGGCAGCGTCCGAACCGTTCGCTCTGAGCTGATGTCGGTGGAACGGATATCACCTCTTATAGAAGTCGATGCGCTTGGCATCTACACGGCGCGGCTCGGTACGCTTTTGGTCAAAGCTTATTTCAGGCCGGTATATGAGATCGACGGTGCCGAGCTGCGCATGGCTGCTCTGGTGGGAGAGGCCCGCATTCAGCTGGTTCAAGGTTGCAGCAACGCCGCAGACTTTCAGAACGATGTTCGCGAGATCGGCAAGGCGGCGGGGATCGGCCGGGCGCTTGTGGCGCTCAATCGAGGCAATACTGGTGTCAGCGGTCTGTCGCTGATCGTCCCTGCGGGCAATCACGACGAGATCGAGAACGGACTGTTGGCAAGTGCGCTTGGCGCCGAGGGCGAATTGGCTCTGATCGACGATTTCAAGCCCGCCGGACTGATCTGCGAACTGCCGTCGCCTGAGTTCGTCGATATACCGGATATCGGGCGTTACGCCGCCGCGTGCCGACGGCTCGGAGCAGGGGTTTCGCTTGGCCGGTTTAACGGGTCGCCGGCGGCAATCGAAGCGGTTCGTTCCATTTGTCCGGACATTGTCTCGCTGGACATGAGCTGGTTCAATCAGGTCGCTGCCTCCAGTCAGGCCAGAAAGCTCCTCAAACCGTTGTTTCGCAGCCTGCGCGCCACCGGCGCGCGCGTACATGCGGGCGGGCTTAACACCAATTCCCAGGTGGCGTCAGCTTTCGAAGCCGGTGCCGACCTCTATTGCGGCCGGGTGCTGGCGACCTCATTGCCCGCCGGCGCGTACCTGAAACCGTCATCTGTGCCTTTGTCGACCTATATTGGCGTCCGCAGCAAAGTGGTGCAGCTCTTCGGCTGACAGGTTCCCGCCGTTGGTGGGATGCATCCACGACGAACCCGATTGCCTGGACGGTCCTTCCTGGAATGCGCCGCGCAACACAAAAAGAGGCCCGGCTGGGCCGGGCCTTGAGTTGCGGGAGAATACCCGTTGGGAGGCACAGTTCGGGCGCTCAGGCCACTTGCAGGAAACCCTCTTCGGCTTCTGCCGGGAATGCGGTGGGCTTGGCGGCGCGATAGAGAATATCGTTCAGAAGATCCAGGTCGACGTAGTAATATCGGGCCAGCTGTACCGGAATGTCCTCGAGCCCGTATCCACGCGACAGCATATAGTCCGCAACCGCCGAAAGCTGCTCCGGCTCAATCAGTCTGCGTTTGGCGTTGTCTTCCGGTATGTTGTGCACGCCGCCCCCCTGTTGACGTTTTGGTCGAACGCAACACGCGGCGCGCGAACGCGCCAATACTCCGCGACTTTTTTGGAATTACTGCCCGGCTACAGCGGGCTACGCCCCCGAATCACCCGATTGCTAGTATGCCTTCGGTCGAATCTTGGCGCAAGAGTCGGCTTTGCTTGCGCAAGGTCGGCGCAAGTTTCATCGTAAGTGTCTATTTCAGAACGCGAAAACGGCCTGAGCAGGGTTCGCGGCGGGTGGCGCCGCACGCTCATGGGCAAGCAAGCGCTTTTTCGTTTCGGTGCCGCGCTCGGCCGAAAATCCACCGAGCTTGCCGCCTGCCGCCACGATACGGTGACATGGTACGATAAGCGGGATCGGGTTGCGTCCCAGTGCAGTGCCGGTCTCGCGTGCGTGGTTTGGAAAGCCGGCGCGCGCGGCGAGTTCGCCATAGGTCACAACTTCACCGTGGCCGAGCTTGCGTGCGGCAGCGTAGATGGCGCGCCGGAACGGATCAATGCCGTCAAGGTCGAGCGGCACGGCATCGAATCCACGCTCATCGCCTTCGGCATAAGCGCGAATTACGGCGACGACGGAACCAATCGGGGCGGGGAGGTCGGTCTCAGCAACAATATTCGCAGCGTAGAGGCCACCACGATTGGCGAGCAATTGTTCGGCTGCCTGCCGAGTTGGTTCGGGCAAAATGCAGCGGCAGATACCGCGTGAACTCCAGGCAATCGAGAAGAAGCCAAGCGCGGTGCCGAATATACAGGCGCCGGGAGCCATGTCGGAAGAAAACGCAATTTCGGTCATCTGTCGTACCCTTGGGCATTTGATCATAACATGTCGGCGTTATGGAACAAAGCACGAACTATTCGCTCCTGCCACCCGATTTATGCGTTCCTCGCGGATTGATTCCGCCACCGTTGTTGGAGGTGGACATATGACTTAAGCGCCGAAACAATGTCCTTTAACAACAGGAGGAATTCATGCGTCTGAAGATCATCGCCGCGATATTGCTCGCGGCATCCACAATTAGCGCCTCAGCGCAGAATTGCGAGGATCCGCAGACGCAGTTCGAGATGAACCACTGTGCGGGCCTTGCCTACGAGGCCGCCGATGCGCAGCTCAACGAAATTTATGGCGAGGTAAGGTCGCGGCTGGATCCCGATGGCACGGCGCAGCTCGTTGCAACGCAACGCGCGTGGATCGCGTTTCGCGATGCCGAATGCACCTTCCGAGCGCGCGGGGTGGAAGGCGGGACGATCTATGCCACAATCCATGCTGGCTGCCTTGCCGATCTTACCGAGCAGCGCACCGCCGATTTCAATCGGATGCTCGAATGCCCCGAGGGCGATCTGAGCTGTCCGTTCTGACCGATGACCTTGGAGGCAGCTACCACACGCCAGCAGCTTCGGCTTTCGCGGAACGGCGATAGGCAGCCGGTGCCTTGGACTGGTGTTTGCTGAAGGCTCGGCTGAAGGCGGCTTCGGAGCCGTAGCCGACCTGCTCGGCGATCTCGATGATCGGCTCATTCGATCCAGCCAGCATCTGACGCGCGACCTCCATACGCCAATGCGTCAGATAGCCAATAGGTGTCATGCCCATGCACTCGGCAAAACGAATCGCAAAGGCAGTGCGGGACATGCCGGCCGCGCGCGCAAGCAGCTCGATTGTCCATGTGTCGCCGGGTCTTTCGTGAATTGCCGTCAGGGCGCGGGCGATGTGCGCGTCGGCGAAACCGGCAAGCACCGGCCTGTCTGAGCCGGCGGTGGCGAGATAGGTGCGCAGCGCCTGTGCAAAGATTATCTCCGACAGTTTGAGAGCAATCAGATCGCTACCCATCCTCTGTCGGCCGGCCTCAGCCCCGATCACCTTCAGCGTCTGTTCCATCCAGGCGCCCGCCGCCTCACCGTAATTGGCGATATGGATGTGGTCAGGCAATGCCTCAATGAGCAGAGAGCGCGCATCCGGGTCGAACGCGAAATGCCCACAAACAAGCTGGGTGGCGTGGTCGGTGCCCGTCGGGCCATAGACGAGCGCGCCCTTGCCGTTGAATCCCGATTCCTCAATCACGCTCTCCAGTTGAACCGCAAGGTTCTCGGTCCTGGGGTCGCAATACATGGTGTGTGCCGCGCCTCGCATGATGATGAGCAGGTCGCCCTGTTCCAAAAGAACCGGCGGCTCGTCGGTTCGGATGCGGACCATGCAGCGGCCTTTGTGTGCATAGTGAAACCGCGCGACATTTTCATAGGCCGGGACACGAATGCTCCAGGGCGAAGTAAATGCGGTGCGGAAATAGAGTGTCCCAGCAAGTCGCATATGGGAGAGAATGTCGCTCAGCAGATCCATGGCTGCGTTATGTCATCGCGATCAGCCGTCGTCCATAGACGGTTACCATCCTGAACGTTCGATCAAGTTTCGTGAACTTTGAGCTATTCATCCATCCAGACGATTCCGTTTTGGTTGTGCGAACGAGCGCCGCACCGGCCCTCGGCGAACCGAAAAGGAACCGATCCAATGAAGACACTATCTTCCTTCCTGGCAGCTGGCGTTGCTGCATTTCTCGTTGCTTCACCGGCATCGGCACAGGACGCGGCGGATCTCAACGATCTCGAAATCGCACATGTCGCTTATGTCGCCGACAATATCGACATTCGTTATGCGCATCTGGCGCTGGCGATTTCGACCAACCCTGCGATCCATGAGTTCGCCAAAACGATGATCCGTGACCATACGGCCGTGAACGAGCAGGCGCTGGCGCTGCTCGACAAGCTCGGCGCGCAGGCGCAGGACAATTTCCTCAGCCGGACACTGCTTGAGAACGCCGACAAGCTGGTCGACGAGATGGCTGACCTGCGCGGCGCTGAATTCGACAAGCGCTATGCTGAAAACGAGCTCGCCTATCACAGGGCGGTCAACGATCTGGTCGAGAATGCTTTCATCCCGAATATCGAAAACGCCGAGGTCAAGGCCCTGTTCGAGGCCGGACTCGAGATATTCAAGGCACATCAGGGGCACGCTGAAATGATGGTGGAGAAGGTCTCGCAATGAGCGGGCGGAGCAGACGTTCCGTTCTCGTGGGCGGTGCGGCGGCATTTGCTGCCGCGCTGTCGGGGCGGGGAGCCTACGGCCATAACGGGATCGACCACAGCAAGGAGGGTGCGGCACATCACACGGTGACGATCGAGCGGTTCAAATTCGTGCCGGCGGCGATCGATGCAAAGGTGGGCGACACCGTTACCTGGACGAATGCCGACATTGCCCCCCATACCGCTACTGCCGCCGACGGTAGCTGGGATACCGGCACGATCAGGAAAGGCGAGGCGAAGTCCATCACCGTTTCGGCTGAAATGGCGCCCGACTATTTCTGCCGCTTTCATCCGGCGATGAAGGGAGTGCTCAGCGTCGGTTGAAGGCAGTCTCAGAACGCGATTTCGTGGAATCGCCGCGAGCTTCGAGCATTCGATTACCAGCTGTTAATTTGTGCCCGGCTACCTCGTGGCATGGGCACAAACTCAAAAAAACCAGATGCCGGGGCCGCTCCTCGTAAGCGGTCCAAGCTCTTCTTCGCGGTGGCGGCGGCGGTGCCGCTTGCTGTCGGCGCAGGCGGCTATGTGGCATGGACTTTCCACTTTGCCGTACCCGAAAGCGCCGAGGCGCCGGGCTTGAAGGCAGAGACCCAGGGCGCGACGGACAGTATGGAGGTTGCCGCCGTTCCACGTGAGATCATGGCGGAATCATCCTTCACCCATTCCTATGCGCTTTCGGTGCTGGTGCATGAAAAGTGCGGGTCCTTGCATGCACCCGCGCTGCGCGAGGTGAGCAATGCCGAAGCAGCGCAGGACGGACTTCTGGCGCAGCTTTCGTGGGAGGCGGCTGCCCGCCGAACTCAACTTCTGAAGGCGAAATCCTGCGGCTACCTGCTGGCCGAAATCGCCGACGCAGACGCCAGGGCCGCTGAGAGGCTGGCTGCCGAACAGAGCGAGCAGGCATCGGGGCATTGACGACGGCCGCCGCTCTGGCCGGGTGGCCGGTTGCGCTTGTGCCGAACCCCTCCTTTCGCTAAGAGGGCGGCGGGTGGGGAGTTTCCGGTTTCGGTCGTTTGCGCATGTCCCCGTCGCTCAAGTTCCTTTCTCAGATATCCGTGTTGCTCGCTTTCACGCTGGGTGCGCTGTCGCTCGGCGGCTGCACGTCGTCCGGCGGAATGGCCGAGCAGTTGCAGGCGGCTGCACAGGAAGAAGCGGCGCTTCCCGACACTGTCGATGCGGTACCCGCCGCGCGGGGCGAGGACTTCGCTCTTGCCTCCTATGCCGGCCCGACGCCGGCTTCCGCCGACACCGTGTTCGCACCTGCCGGACGCTTCGGCCCCGACCGGGTTGCGGCGCGCAGCCCGGAACTCGACCTGCTGATCGCGCGTTATGCGGAACATTACGACGTGCCGGAAGGGCTGGTGCGCCGCGTGGTGAAGCGCGAAAGCACGTTCGACCCCGCGGCGCGCAACGGACCCTATTGGGGGCTGATGCAGATTTTGCCGCAGACCGCGCGCACCATGGGGCACTCCGGCCCGCCGGAGGAACTGCTCGATGCCGAAACCAACCTGAAATACGCGGTGCGCTATCTGCGCGGCGCCTATCTGACGGCCGGCGGCGACGAGGATCAGGCGGTACGGCTCTACGCGCGCGGCTATTATTACGACGCCAAGGCCGCCGGGTTGCTCGACGAGACCGGGCTCGGCCGCGACCGCCGGCGGGTGAATTAAGAAAATAACTCAGCCATTGTCGGATTTCGGCGGCAGTGTCCGTCCTCGTGTCAGGACGAACGAACCCGCAAAGCTCGAGGAGAAAGACATCATGCTGCGTGAAACCATTGTTGCCGCCGCGCTGCTCGCCGCCGCGCCCGCTTTTGCCCAGGGTGACAGGATCGAAGTGAACGGCATCGACACCTATTACGAGGTGTCGGGCGAGGGCGAGCCGATCATCGTGCTGCACGGCGCCCACATGAACATCGAGACGATGGGCGGGATCATTCCCGCGCTGGCCAAGACGCGCAAAGTCTATGTGCCGGAGTTCCAGGGGCATGGCCGCAGCGAGGATATCGACCGGCCGATCACCTATGAGAACCTCGCCGACGACGTGGCGGCGTTCATGGACGCGGTGGGTCTGGAGACGGCCGATATCGTCGGCTATTCGATGGGTGCCGCGGTCGGGCTGCAGCTCGCCATCCGCCACCCCGACAAGGTCGATCAGCTGGTCGCGGCCTCGGTTGCCTTCGACATCGAGGGCATGCAGCCTGAATACAAGGCCTTCATTCCGCAGATGACGCCAGCGATTTTCGAGCCGTTTCGCGCGCAATGGGAGGCGCTGGCGCCGAACCCGGATGGTTACGACGCCTTCATCGAAAAAATGATCGCGCTCGAACATGAGCCGCTTCAGTGGGAAGCCGAGGTGAAAGCGCTGGAGACGCCAGTGCTGGTGATCACCGGGGACGCCGATGTGATGACGCTGGAGCATTCGGTGGCGCTGTTCAAACTGCTTGGCGGCGGCGTGATGGGCGACATGGGCCAGCCGCTGCCCGAATCGCGGCTGGCGGTGCTGCCAGCCACCGCGCACACGGCGATTATCGGCCAGGTGGACCTTCTGATGGGTTTCATCGACCCGTTCCTGAAGGGCGAGACGCCGAAGGGCATGTTCGAATAGGTATTTCTCGCTCACGCCGAGTTCCCCCGGAGCAAGTCCGGGGGCACCGGGTCCGCGGGGGCGGGCCATGAGGCCCGAGACTCCTGGTTTTGCGTGCTCCGCTTCGCTGCGCATCGCGGCACGGTCGGGCTTGCGGCCTACGGCCGTACTCTATCGTCATCCCGGCCAAGGGAGCTTGCGACCGCGAGCCGGGATCCATGCCTGAGCGGTCGTGACCTGCACGGCAGTCACGGAATGGGTCCCGGCTCTCGCTTCGCTCGGCCGCGATGACGCGCGGAGAGGCGTTCGCTCATGGTTCATCGTTCCCGCACCGCAGGCTTTTCACCCTCACCATGCGCGAACAGGCTGATCACGACGTATCGGCAGGGGACAGAACGTCCAGCGCCAGTGCCTGGCATTCCTTCAATATGTCGTCGACCAAGTGGGTTGATCGCTTTCGCCTGCCGGGCGGGTGGCCGATGCGCAGCGGCGAGACGCGGCCGCGACCCTGGGTCGGGAGGAGCCCGAGCCTGTTGCGCTGATGCCAGCGGGCAAGGCGGCGTGCCTCGCGCGGCAGGTTGGCGAGTGCGCGGCGCGACGAAAGCAGGCGGCGGCAGAGGCTCGTCGCATCGACCGGATCGTCTGGAGAGATGACCGGCTTTTCGTGGGTTGGCGCCGGCTCGTTGACGCCCACCACGCAGATGCGCGGCATGAATTTCGAGGCGTGCCTCGGTGGTTCGAAACGGAACCTCTTCAGCGGGTCGAGCAGCGGGAAGGCGGGGATGCGGAGGCTTTGCCCCAACTCCACCTCGCTTTCGCTCGGCTCCTCTCCCTCTCGTTGCGGGGGAGAGGAAGGAGGCCATGTACCGCCGGCCGGACGCGCCACGACATCCTGCGCGGCAATCACGATGAGACGACGGATGGCGGATTCGGCGGCGCGCAGAATGCGCAGCGCATAGGCATGCAAGTGGCGGGGCACCCTTCGAGGCTCGCCTTCGGCGAGCGCCTCAGGATGAGGACTGTCATTGAGCCCGACAAGCGGGAACAGCGCCGCGAGAATGCGCGAAAGCGCCTCCCGGTTGCGTCTGATTGCCAGTGCCCAGTCCATTCCAGCCTCGCCGTTGGTCTGCGGGCATTGTCGGAGGGGTTTTGGGGAGCGGGGATAGAAACGTGGGTGGTGAGTGGGCAATCGGCAGTAGGGCAAGGGGGTTGGTGGGGATGAGAATTGTTTCCGGGGCAAATTTGTCCACGCGGCGTCTGCGATTAGCCGGAGCCGCTACCACCGCCGTCATCCCGGCCAACGGAGCTTGCGACCGCGAGCCGGTATCCATTCCGGAACGGTGGTGATCTTCGCTGGAGTCCTGATGGACCCCAGAGAGCCTCCGCTCACGCTCCGGTTTACGGCGGAGAGGCGCCGATCGTTGCTAGGCTGCAAAAACAAACCAGATCGATCGAAAGATCGTTGTCCATTGAGCCTTCAGCGACTGCGGCGCAACCACTGTCGTAATTGACGATTAGCCGGACATGTTCAGTCATCTTCTATCACTTGAAATGTATGAGCTTCCGGATACCCTCACCTTCAGGGAAGTGAGGCCAATCGATGAAGATTCCAGGTTCGGTAAGTACTGCGCTATTCGCGTTCTCCCTCATTACTATGGTACTTTGGGGCAAACATGTCCTTGCCGATGACGTGATCGAACAATCGCACTGCGCTCAATTCGCGCCTCATGTGGACGGAATTCCACCGCGCCTGATGATCAACGCCGACGGGCGAGAGCAAAGTCGGGTTGCGTTTGTCGCGGGCATCGGCGCGTATCTACATGTAAGCGAACTTCCCAATCCCGTGAATGACGCTATCGCAATGACCGAAACGCTCCGTTTGCTTGGTTTCACCGTCCTTCGGTCGCTCGACGCCACTCAGCACGAGTTTGAAGCTTGTCGGGATAAATGGTCCGAGATGTTGGATGACGTGGATATTGCCTTGTTGCATTTTTCGGGACATGGAATTCAGATAGATGACGAAAATTTTCTTCTTACTAAGGATGCGGGGAGCAATGCACACGAGGCACAGGGTGTAGTCGCATTAGCGCCCCTTGTCGCTCTCTCCCAGGCCGAATCCCTAGCGACAATTGTGCTTCTCGATGCCTGTCGTACCAACCCGTACGGTGATAACGTCGCCCAGGGACTTTCGCCAGAAACCGGACGTGGCGCGGTTCCCTTCGTCAATAACAAACCTCTTCAGGAGGTTTCTACAACACATCCGCGAGGCGTACTTATTGCATATTCGGCTTCGCCCAACGCCGTGGCCTTTGACGGCGAAGGATCAATGAGTCCGTTTTCACGTGCGCTTCAAGAGTCACTACGAACGCCAGGCCTTCCGATCCAGCAGGTCTTAAGCGAGGTGACTCGCTCAGTTGAAGAAGAAACGGGCTTTTCGCAGAGACCCTGGGTCAGGTCTTCGTTCAGCCATATGCTCAAGCTGAACGGCGATCTCACAACCAGTGAAGCCGTCGCTGCATCAGAATTGTTGGCGGCGAAGGCGAGGGATCGTTTGAACGTGGGCGATCGCGCCAGTGCGATTTTCAGCGCCGTCATGGCTATCCCGGACGTACCGGCTAAGCGCCTGGGTGATCAGTTTCGCATTGCAGAGCGGGCATTGGGCGAGGCATTGCGGTCCAGCAACGTGCGCATCAAAGCCAAGCCGGGAGTTTCCGGTGTCAGCATTTCGCCGCGAGGCGACCGCGTGATTACAGTTCAGGCGCCGGGGAATGGGACGTTGCTGGCCGAACTGTGGGATACAACGACGGGCGACCGGGTCGGAACCTTGTCATCAATGCAGGGAGAGTCGGCTTACCGCCTGCAGGGCGGGCTCGTCTTTTCAGCGGACGGCAGCAAGATTGCTTCCATTGGTAATAACAACACGGTCTCGGTATGGGATGCCAATGATGCAGGCCTCATTTGGGAATTTGGCGGTGCCGTTCGCCTACGTGAAGGAGATTTATCTCCGGAGAATCGCAACGCAAGTGTTGCACTGAACAGAGACGGAAGCCTGCTCGCAACGATTGGCGGCGAAGTTGATATAGCAAGCATCTGGAATACCAAAACTAAAGAGCTAATTGACAGACTTACTCTGCAAGACGTTCATGAAGCGTTTACAACTTCCGAAATTGCCAGCGAATACTACGAAAAGTTCTCGATGCTTGATGAAATTGATGCTTTAACTGGCGAGTCGCCACAGGTTTCGTTCATTGATGACGAGCATATTGGGTTTGTCAAGCACTGTTATTGCAATAAATTTGGCGGCATAGGTGCAATATACAATATCGATACAGAACATGTCGGAAGTAAATTCTTTACTCCGCTAGGAGGTGGTATCGGTGAGGCTGCACAATTCTCAGTCTCGCAAAACGCCGCGTCTTTAAATATTTACGACAACAACAATGATCGTGCCGTTTTTTACTTGTACAATCTAGAGACGGGCAGGGAGATTGCCAATATTGTAAATCCGCAATTTGCGCCGCATCGCTTCGATCCAACTGGCGAAACGGTGGCCTTGGCCCTGTCCGGCGGATGGCGTTTCCTTTCCGCGCGCGATGCGATGGCTGTTCCAGTGCCTGAGGGGATTATGACCGAAGTGCCAACTAACGGCGCTGTCTATGACTTTGACGAAAATTTGCTAGGATTTGACTCCTTCGACAGCGGAACAGACATCTGGAAGTATGTTCCCGGTGGAGATGCCCTCATTGAAGCCGCAGTGAACCAGTTGACGCCAGAGATGCAAACTCAGCTTGAGACCGGCCGACTACGGTACTGGCCGCCCGTGCCCTAACACTGCGGCCCAGCCTTCTAGGCCCCCAAAAAATACCCCTGCAACGGCCGGACCTCCAGGCTCCCCGCCTGCAGCGCAGCGATAACTTCGGCGACGGCGGCAGCGCCGGCCATCGTCGTATAATACGGCACTTTCTGCATCAGCGTGGCCGCTCCCCATAGCGACTTGGAGTCCGACACAGCCTTCTAGCCGTCCAGAAAAACTTACGCAGCCTCGGTGAGCGCGGCGGGCGGCAGATTGCGGCGGGCGTCGAGCACTTCCATGCCGACGATGCGGCCCTCGGAATCATAGTCGAGGACGATGCCTTCGGAGACCTCTTCGCTTTCCAGCACGTTTTCGGTCGAAAAGCGGATATAGGCCGCGTTGGCGGCTTCATCATACTGAACGACAGGTTTCATTCCGGCCTCCGGGCCTTCCGGTCGAGAAACGCCGATATTATACGGATTTCGCTGCCGGTTTCCACGCATACGACGCGAAGGATGCGGCCGTCGCGCTCCGGCACGGCGCGAAAGCGGCGTTCGGCCTCCGGATTGGCGCGGTCGCTTTCGGTCCATTCAGGCGACTGCGCCGCGCGTTCGATCCACTCCCGCTCAAGCCTCCGCTCCCGCAGCACGGTTTCGGCATGGGCGGTGAAGCGGACCGGTTTCGCCATCGCCTCTCAAAAATACCCCTGCAACGGCCTGACTTCCAAACTCCCCGCCCTCAGCGCCGCGATGGCTTCCGCGACGGCGGCGGCGCCGGCCATCGTCGTGTAATACGGAACCTTCTGCATCAGCGTTGCGCGGCGTAGCGACTTGGAATCCGACACCGCCTTCTGCCCGTCGGTCGTGTTGAAGACGAGCTGCACCTGGCGGTTGCGGATGGCGTCCTCGATATGCGGGCGGCCTTCCAGCACCTTGTTGATCTTTTCCGCCTCGACGCCGTTTTCGCGCAGGAAGCGCGCGGTTCCGCTCGTGGCGAGCACGCGGAAACCCTCGCCGGCAAGCCGCTTCACCGAAGGCAGCACGCGTGCCTTGTCCTCATCCCGCACCGAGACGAACAGCGTGCCCGAGCGCGGCAGGTCGACGCCGGCACCCAGCTGCGACTTGGCAAAGGCCAGCGCATAGTCGGTGTCGAGCCCCATGACCTCGCCGGTCGATTTCATTTCCGGGCCGAGCAGGGTGTCGACGCCCAGGAATCGGGCGAAGGGGAAGACGGCTTCCTTGACCGCAATGTGGCCGAGCGGGCCCGAAGCCGGGCGGCCGCCATAAGCCTCGAAGGCGGCTTCCAGTGTTTCGCCCGACATGATGCGGGCTGCGATCTTGGCGATCGGGCGGCCGATGGTCTTGGCCACGAACGGCACGGTGCGCGAGGCGCGCGGGTTGACCTCCAGCACGTAAATCTCGCCGTCCTTGATGGCATATTGCACGTTCATCAGGCCGCCGACATGCAACGCGCGGGCGAGGCTCGCGGTCTGGCGCTCAAGCTCGGCGACAAGCTCGGCATCGAGCGAGTGCACCGGCAGCGAGCAGGCGGAGTCGCCCGAATGGATGCCGGCCTCCTCGATATGCTCCATGATGCCGGCGACATAAGTGGCGGAGCCGTCGGAGAGGCAGTCGACGTCGACCTCGATCGCTTCGGTGAGATAGGTGTCGAACAAAAGCGGGTTCTTCGACAGCAGCGTGTTGATCTGGCCGGTCTTGTCGGCCGGGTATTTCTGCTTGATGTCTTCGGGCACCAGGCCCGGCACCGTGTCGAGCAGATAGGTCTGCAGCATCGCCTCGTCGTGGATGATCTGCATGGCGCGGCCGCCCAGCACGTAGGAGGGGCGCACGACCAGCGGGAAGCCGAGCTCGCCGGCGACGACGCGGGCCTGCTCGACCGAATAGGCGATGCCGTTTTTCGGCTGGGCGAGGTCGAGCTTGATCAGCAGCTTCTGGAAGCGGTCGCGGTCTTCGGCGAGGTCGATCATGTCGGGCGCGGTGCCGAGGATCGGGATGCCGGCCTTTTCGAGCGCGTCGGCGAGCTTGAGCGGGGTCTGGCCGCCGAACTGGACGATGACGCCGACCAGCTCTCCCGCCGCCTGTTCGGCGCGCATGATCTCCAGCACGTCCTCGTCCGTCAGCGGTTCGAAATAAAGCCGGTCGGAGGTGTCGTAGTCGGTGGAGACGGTCTCGGGATTGCAGTTGACCATGATCGATTCATAACCGGCGTCGGCCAGCGCGAACGCGGCATGGCAGCAGCAATAATCGAACTCGATGCCCTGGCCGATGCGGTTGGGACCGCCGCCGAGGATGACGACCTTCTTCTTGGCAGACACCTTTGCCTCGTCGGCGAGCCTGCCGGCGAAGGGGGTCTCGTAGGTCGAGTACATATAGGCGGTGGGCGAGGCGAACTCGGCCGCGCAGGTGTCGATGCGCTTGTAGACCGGGTGGACGCCGAGCTTGCTGCGCGCCTTCTGCACCGCCTGCGTGTCGGAGCCGGTCAGCGAGGCGAGGCGGGCATCGGAGAAACCGTGCGCCTTGAGCATGCGCAGATTGTCGGCGTCGGCGGGCAGGCCGTGTTCGCGCACGCGCGCCTCAAGCGCCAGGATGGCGGCGATCTGCTCGAGGAACCAGGGGTCGATGCGGCACATGGCGTGCACGTCTTCGACGGAGGTGCCCAGCCGCATGGCTTCCGCCACCATTCTGAGCCGGTCGGGCGTGGGGCGGCCGAGCGCGGCGCGGATGGCGTTGCGGTTTTCCGACGCGTCGCCGCCGGCGACGTAGCCGGGGATCTCGATCTCGTCGAGGCCGGTGAGGCCGGTTTCGAGGCCGCGAAGCGCCTTCTGCAGGCTCTCGGCGAAGGTGCGGCCGATCGCCATGACCTCGCCGACGGATTTCATCGCGGTGGTGAGCACCGGGTCTGCGCCGGGGAATTTCTCGAAGGCGAAACGCGGGATCTTGGTGACGACATAGTCGATCGAGGGTTCGAAGGAGGCGGGCGTTGCGCCGCCGGTGATGTCGTTTTCGAGCTCGTCCAGCGTGTAGCCGACGGCCAGGCGCGCGGCGACCTTGGCGATCGGGAAACCGGTGGCCTTGGAGGCAAGGGCGGAGGAGCGCGAGACGCGCGGGTTCATCTCGATGACGACGAGGCGGCCGTTTTCGGGATTGACGGCGAACTGGACATTGGAGCCGCCGGTCTCGACACCGATCTCGCGCAGCACCGCAATCGAGGCGTTGCGCATGATCTGGTATTCCTTGTCGGTCAGCGTCAGCGCCGGCGCGACGGTGATGCTGTCGCCCGTATGCACGCCCATCGGATCGACGTTTTCGATGGAGCAGATGATGATGCAGTTGTCCGCATGATCGCGAACGACCTCCATCTCATACTCCTTCCAGCCGAGCACCGATTCCTCGATCAGCACCTCGGTGGTGGGGGAGGCGTCGAGCCCGCGCTCCACGATCTCGAAGAATTCGGAGCGGTTGTAGGCGATGCCGCCGCCGGTGCCGCCGAGCGTGAAGGAGGGGCGGATGATCGCCGGCAGGCCGACATGGTCGATCGCGGTGGCGGCGATCGCCATCGCATGCGCCATGTAGCGCTGCTTGCGGTCGGTCTCGCCGAGGTTCCACTGGTTTTCGAGCTCGTCGAGCGCGGCGTCGAGTTCGTCGCCGGCGAGCCTGAGGCGCAGTTCGGCGCGGGCGGCCTCGTGGCTCTTGCGGTCGGCGTTCTTGATGTCGGAGGCGTTGGCCAGCATGGAGCGCGGCGTTTCGAGCCCGATCCTGGCCATCGCCTCGCGGAACAGCGCGCGGTCCTCGGCCTTGTCGATGGCTTCGGCGTTGGCGCCGATCATCTCGACATTGTAACGGTCGAGCACGCCCATGCGGCGCAGCGAAAGTGCCGTGTTGAGCGCGGTCTGGCCGCCCATGGTGGGCAGCAGCGCGTCGGGACGCTCCTTGGCGATGATCTTGGCGACGACTTCGGGCGTGATCGGTTCGATATAGGTGGCGTCGGCCAGCTCCGGGTCGGTCATGATGGTGGCCGGGTTGGAGTTGACCAGGATGACGCGGTAGCCTTCGGCCTTCAGCGCCTTGCAGGCCTGTGTGCCCGAATAGTCGAATTCGCAGGCCTGGCCGATGACGATAGGGCCGGCTCCGATGATCAGGATCGACTTGATGTCAGTGCGTTTGGGCATTTTCGGGTTCCGGCTCGGCGCGCGCTTTTCCGCCCGGTTTTTCGAGGCGGAGTGCATGAAGTGGATGTTCAGGCTAGGCGCGCTCTATAGGGTATGGCGCGCGGGTAGGGAACCCCTGCCGACAGCGTTTGCTCAAGTGCTTCGGGCGCCGCTTCGATACGCGTCAGATTGACTGCGCTTTCGCGGCCGGTATCCGTTTTGCCGGCAGCCCTGAGACCGGGGCCGTGATACGCAAACATGTTGCGCTGACCGCGCCGCCTGGCATGCGGTAGCCCTATCGCAACTGCGCTGCGGTCGATCTTGCTTCGGCGATCTTGCCTTTGAAGAACTCATCGTAGCCTGAGTTCCCGGCTGCGTTCAGTACCCGGATCGCTTGTTCGAAGGCATCGAGACCTTTCATCGCCTGACCTATCTCGTGGGTTCGCGTTGCCAGCTCCAAATGGGTGGTTCCCAGCTTTGCCTGGAGCTGCGCCCAAGGAAGGAGCGATTTCTCGGGCGTACGTATCTGCTGCGCCGCACGCAGAGCTACGATTGCCCTTTCGAGATGGCCAACGTGGTTTCTACGCTGGCCCGAATTCAGCAAGGCAGTGCCGAGGTTGGCTTGTGCCATTGCCCAATTTTGCGGTGCGCGTTCGCGGGTCCACCGCGTCAATGCGGCTTCATACGCCGAGATGGTCGCATTGAAGTTTTCTGTCGTAGGTTCGTGAAGAGCGAGGCGAAAAAGCACATTGCCAAGATTGAGTTGGGCCGCGGCCCATTCGAGCGGCACCTGTTCAAGCGGCAATCCTTCCATGGCGAGCTGAAATGTTGCCGCCGCCTCGCGAAGCAGGGATTGGTCAGCTTCGCGCGCGCCAAGGTTGCTTAGAGCGAGCGCGACATTGAACTGCGTCCGTCCCCAATCAAGCAACGACCGGGCGCGATTGTAGACTTCAAGTTTCGAATGAAAAGCGGACAACGCTTCCCGCGTATACGCAGGGTCGTTCTTAAGCTCACCCAAGAGGTGCAGCGCGATGCCGAGGTTACCCTGGATTTCGGCCCACCCGAGCGGAGACCGTTCACGCGCTCGCACTTGGAGAGCCGCTCGGTACGCAACGATAGCCTTTTCGAGTTGGATCGGGTCTCGTCGTAACTCACCGATTTTGGACAAAACGGTACCGACCAAGTTTTTGGTGCTCGCCCAGTCCACTGGAACGCGAGCGCGCGTGCGTTCCTGAAGAGCCAGCCGATAGGCTTCAAGCGCTGAACCTAGCGTTGTCCAGTTGTTCTCGATCTGCCCGAGTTCTTGCAGGGCTGCTCCAAGGTTGTGTTGGATAGTGGCCCATTCAAGCGGCACCTGCTCCCTGGTGCGCTCCTCAAGAGCTGCGCGAAACGCGCCAATGGCTTCAATTAGCAGAATTGGGTCCTTATTTCGCTCTCCTAGCGCGCTGAGGGCCATTCCCAGATTGTTTTGCGATTTTGCCCACAACGCGGATGAACGTGACCGCGTTCTGACCTGCAGCGCTTCGCGATGTACCGCCACCGCTTCTTCCAACGCGCCGTTTTGGGGTTGTCTTCTGCCAAGAACAAGAAGCGCGTTACCGAGGTTGTTTTTTACCTCTGCCCAGTCAAGCGGGTATTCCACCGGATCGAGGCTAGCGAGTGCCAGCCGGAACGTCGATATGGCTTGCTCAATGTTCTCCGTACCGGCATCGGCGCGGCTGAGGTGCTGGAAGGCAACGCCGATGTTGTTTTGCAGACCGGCCCAATAGCGGCGACGGCTATCGGGATCAAACTCATCCAGCGCGGCTCGATAGGCGGATATCGCTCCCTCAATCAAGTGCCGGTCAGATTTGCGTCTGCCGAGGATGGACATTGCGTTCGCGAGATCATTATTCGTCGCTGCCCACAACTCCGGCTCCTGATCTCGCGGCGCCAGGAGCAGGGCCTCTTTGTAGGCCGATATCGACCTCAACAGTCCGGCATTGTCCGCGTTGAGATCGCCGTGAAATTGCAGCGCGTTGGCTTCGCGCGCCTTATAGACCCAGGCGGTTCTTCGATCCCATCGTCTGACTTGGTCAAAGGCCTTTCGATAATTGTCGGCGGCGGCCAGATAATCTGACAACAGCAAGTGCGCGTCGGCTGTTTTTGCGAGTACGTCGCCGCCCTCCAGACGCCGTTCTCGAATTTCGTTCTCGACTTGATCGAGTCTCCCCTCAATCGCTTCGAAGCGAGCTCTGGCAGCCTCTCGAAATCGCAGGTTGGAATCGAAAGCTCCTTCTTCCATGGCGAGATCGGCAAGTCTGGTGAAACGGACTATTTCCGGGTCCGTACTTGAAAGGGTCGCGCTACGCTGGAGAATTTCCTTAAGACGAACGGTCTGCTCGCGAAGCAGTTTTTCAAGTTCGGCCGGATCGTCCGGCGCATCGCGTCCGAGAGCACGCAACATGCCGAATATGGCATCCATCGGCACGCCGCCATTCGAGGCGATGCGCTCCACCTGTTTGCGCTTGAAGTCCGGCAACGCCGCGATCGACAGCAGCAGCTGGCGTCGCTCGGTTAGGATGTCGCCTTCGGCGCCTTCGACCGGCTTTGGCGCCTCGCCGAAATAAAGCAGGCGGCGCAGGCTTTCATTGACCCATGGCCGCTGGCGACC